>OZ253456.1:0-3651207 GCA_965261225.1 Dehalococcoidia bacterium
GCGGAGAGGAACCCCTCTCAGCCCCCCGTTCAAGCCGGGGGCAGGCTTTCGACAGCTCCCCCGAAAAGGGGACCAAAGCAATACCGGGCAGTTCCCCTGACTTGCGGGAGCGTGAGTATGAGAGTGAGGATCAGAAATGAGCTACCGAGCGTTTGTGGTCAACAAGGACGGCGACGACTTCAGTGCGTCTGTGCAGATGCTGGATGAGTCGTCTTTGCCGGAAGGCAATGTGACGGTTGCCGTCGACTGGTCCGACTTGAACTACAAGGATGGCCTCGCCTGCACCCCGAATGGTCGTGTGGTGACGAGTTATCCGATGACCCTCGGTATCGACTTTGCCGGCACCGTGGTTGAGTCCTCCGATTCTCGATATGCGGTTGGCGACGCGGTTGTCGCTACTGGCTACGACCTGGGCACCGGACATCCCGGCGGGTATGCCGAGCGAGTGCGGTTGTCGGGCGACTGGTTGGCGCCGAGGCCGGAGGGGATGACTTCAGAAGAAGCGATGACGCTGGGTACGGCGGGGATCACGGCGGCGATGTCGATTGATGTGATTGAGAAGGCGGGGATCGGTCCCGATGCCGGGCCGGTGATCGTGACGGGCGCCACCGGCGGCGTGGGTTCCACGGCTGTGGCGATGCTGGCGGCCCGTGGATTCACCGTACATGCGAGTACAGGCAAGTCGTCGGAACATGACTTCCTGCGGGCGTTGGGCGCGTCCGAGATTCTCGACCGCGAGGAATTGGCGGCAGAGTCGCGGCGACCGATTGAGCGAGAGCGATGGGCAGCGGCGGTCGACCCGGTTGGCGGCAGCACCACGGCGTCGATCCTGCGGCAGACGAAGTACGGCGGTGTGGTAGCCGTCTCGGGGCTGACAGGCGGTGTCGCGGTCAGCACGAACGTGATGCCGTTCATCCTGCGCGGCATTTCGCTTGTCGGAATTGAATCGGTCTATTGGCCGGGCGAGGATCGACCTCGACTGTGGGCTCGGATGGCCGAGGACTTCAGCGGTCGCAATTTGTTGGACCTCGTCGAGGCGCGGATCGGCTTGGAAGACGTGCCCGAAGCGGCAGCCAAGATTCTGGCGGGCGGCGTGCGGGGACGCATCCTGGTGCGCCCGTCTTAACGACTACACACACGGAGGCATGACATGGAAATCGGAATCTTCATCGGTGGCGCCGGTCCGGCGCCGAGCGTGCTGGACATCGTCGAGCAGGCGCAGCGCGCTGAGGCGGCTGGGTTCGCAACGTTCGGAATGGCGAACATTTTCTCGCACGACGCGATGGGGGCGCTAACGCTCGTCGCTGCTCAGACCGAGCGGATTGAGCTGATGACGGCCGTGGTGCCGACGTATCCGCGCCACCCGCACGCGATGGCGCAGCAGGCGCTGACGGTGCAGGCGGCATCGGGCGGGTCGCGCTTTGTGATGGGCATCGGCCTCTCGCACAAAGTCGTGATCGAGAGCATGTTCGGCTACTCCTTCGACCGTCCCGCGAAGCACATGAAGGAATACCTCGACGTGCTGCTGCCGCTGTTGAACGGCGAGCCGGTCAAGACCGACGGCGAGCACTACCGCGGCGCGATCAGCCTGGATGTTCCTGACGCCGAGAAACCAGTGTCTTGCATGCTGGCGGCGATGGGTCCGGCCATGCTGCGGCTCGCGGGTGCTCGCACGGATGGCACGATCCTCTGGATGACCGCGGCCAAAGCGATTGAGTCGTATATCGCGCCGCACATCAACGGCGCCGCCGAGGAAGCGGGACGACCGCTGCCACGGATCGTGGTCGGGCTGCCCGTCATGCTCAGCAACGACGCGGACGCGGCTCGCGCGACCGCAGCGGAGCAGTTCTCGAACTACGGCCGGTTGCCATCGTACCGCTCGATGCTCGACGTGCAAGGCGCAGCCAATCCCGAGGATGTGGCGCTGCTCGGCACGGAAGAGCAGATTGAGACGCAACTCAGGCAGTTGCAAGAGGCCGGCACGACCGACTTCGTCGGCGTCGTGTTCGGCTCCGAGGACGAGCGCTCGCGGACCGAAGAGTTCCTGGGCTCGCTGGCGCCGACGCTGTAGTTAGCTGGTGGAGCGATTCAGCCGGATCACTTCGATCCGGCGTGGCTTGGCGCGTTCCGCGTACTGGACGTAGGGCGGCCAGACTTCGGCTGCGGCGGCCCAAATGCTTTCACGTTCTTCATCCTCAAGGAACTCCGCCTCGACCGGGTAGCGCTTGCGGTCAACGAAGACCCATGCGTGGGGGCTGGCTCGCAGATTGTGGACCCAGGCAGGATGTTTGGGTCCTCCGCCGACGGAGCCGATGATCACCCAACTGTCGCCATCGGGAATGTAGAAGAGCACCGCGTCGCGGAGGTCGCCGGACTTCGCGCCGACCGACCGAAGCATCAACGAGTCGACATAAGGAACGCCTTCGTTCCAGGTGATCATGCGACCCATGATCGAATACCCGGTCAGCGGTACGACGAAATTCTCCATCGGCCGCAACAGGCCGAGTCGACGGAGTAAGTTGACGATGTCCTGCCACATGGTTGCTCCTACGGGAGCAAGCTACTCGATTACTCGATTACTCGATGTAGTCGCGGAGACGGGTGGCTCGGGTTGGGTGGCGGAGCTGGCGCAGGGCCTTGGCTTCGATCTGGCGGATGCGTTCGCGGGTGACGTCGAAGTCTCGGCCGACTTCTTCCAGCGTCCGGGCGCGGCCGTCGCCGAGGCCGAAGCGCAGTTCGAGCACCTGGCGCTCTCGCGGCGAGAGCGAACCGAGCACGGCGCCGACGGTTTCCTTGAGCAGCTGCTGGCCGGCGGCGGCTTCGGGGGCGACCATCTTCTCGTCCTCGACGAAGTCGCCGAGATGGCTGTCGTCTTCCTCACCGATCGGCGTTTCCAGCGAGACGGGCTCCTGGGAGACCTTGATGATTTCGCGGACGCGCTGGGCGTCGACGCCCATGCCCTGGCCGATTTCTTCGTAGGTGGGCTCGCGGCCGAGTTCCTGGACGAGTCGCCGGGAAACACGGACCTGCTTGTTGATGGTTTCGACCATGTGCACCGGGATGCGGATCGTGCGGGCCTGATCGGCGATGGCGCGCGTGATGGCCTGCCGGATCCACCAGGTGGCGTAGGTAGAGAACTTGTAGCCCTTGCGGTAGTCGAACTTTTCGACCGCGCGGACGAGGCCGATGTTGCCTTCCTGGATCAGGTCGAGCATCGACATGCCGCGGCCGATGTACTTCTTGGCCACTGAGACGACGAGTCTGAGATTGGCCTCGGTGAGACGCTTCTCTGAGAGGTAGGCGTCTTCCTTGAGCACGCCGATGTGTCGCTCGCAGCGCAGCGCGATCGGATCGAGCTTGTCATCGAGGTCCGAAGGGCAGGGGATTAGTTGCTCGAGTCCGCCGGTTGCTCGGAGCAGGTGGCGTACATGGCGCTGATCGAAGATGTGGGTTACGACCGAGACCTGGACCAATCGTTCTTCGGCCCGTGCCTCGTCGTACTCTTCATCAACCGGCTGGAATCGAGTGGCCAATGCCTCGCGGAGTTCAGGGTCCATCTCCTGGTCGACGCGCTCACGGAAATCGATGTCTTTGCTCAAGTCAAAGAGTGACAGATGGGACTTGCCGATTTCGTCGGCGATGACAGCGATTTCGGGCAGAAGTGATTCCAACTGGAGGAGCAGGAAGATCGTGATTTCGATCGCCGTGGGCCAACGGCCATGGAGGATGCGCCACTCTTCCTCGAAGTCGCGGATCCAGTTGCCCTCTTCCATCTGACGTGAGAGGTGGCGCTCATCCTGGGCGGTGAGCAGATTGACGCGGCCGATCTCGCGCAGATACATGCGGACCGGGTCGTCGATGCCTTCGGCTTCTTCGTGGACGCTCTGGCGACCCTCTTTACGCATTTCGATGATGCGGCGTGAACTGACTTCCTTGGTCCTGCCGTAGAGGTTGACGGCTGGTGTCGCGGGCAATGCCGGTTCGGCCTTCTTGCCACGTCCGCGGCCTCGGCCCTTGGCTGCGCCTTTGCCGCGCCGGCCGGTCGGTTTGGGCTTCGGATCCGGCCGGGCCCGGATCGGGCGGTCGAGGACACCGAGCAACTTACCGAGGGAATCAACAGCTTCCGGCGATTCTTCGCCGGTCAGCAAGAAGCTGGCGACCGAAGCGTGAGAGATTTGTCGCTCTTCGTGCATCTTGGCTTGATTGCGGCGTTCGGCGGCCTTCTTTGGCGTTGGCGCCGCTTTGGTGGACTTTTTGGTTGTGCGCTTGGGCTGTTCGGCGAGGTTGATCGTCCGCCGGCCGGCCGGCATGGAGAACTCGTCAACCGGCGCGGTCAGCGCGCGGACGCGGGCTTCTTCCTCGGACTGGGCGACGGCGCGAGGCTTGCGTTGGCCGGGCGCCTCGGCGGTGACGCGGCGGTCGCCGAGTTGGTCACGGACGAGTTGGCGCAAAATGCCGACGCTGTGGTTGGTCACCTCGACGCTGCGCGCGCGCTCGGCAAGCGTGGCTGCAGTGGGGGTCACGCTGGAACGGCTGCGAGATGGGGAAGGAGTTCCCGCCGAATCGCCGGTTCCATTCGCGCCGTTGGCGCTCGTCGCGGCGGGCGATTGACCGTTGCCGGCTATTTCGGCCGCAGCGCCGTTCGTCGATGGCGCGCTTGACGGCGCCGATTCGGCCTCTGGTGGAGTAACAAGCGTGGACGTTGCGGCTTCCGCCGGTGCGTCGGCGGTTGCGTCTCGAGCGATCACCATGGTCATGGTCCCTTCTCTAGGCGTGGTCCCCCAGCGAGGTTCGCGGTGTTTCTCAACAGATCAATCCGCCCCTGACGGGGCGAGTCGATGAAGGCTACGGGCAATATCGCGAGTGGACACGACGGAACTCGCGGCCGCGGTCAGCTCGGGCTCGCATTCGTCGGTCTTGTCGAGTTGCGCGGCGGCGCGGGCGAGCTCGTCGATGCCGAGTTCGCGCTCTTGCTCGCCGATTTCGAGATTCTTCAGGCGAAGGCCTTCTTTGCTGCGGTTGCGTCGGATCCGGCTGATCGCATCGGACACGGCCTCGGTGGCCTCCGCGTCACTGTAGGGCGGAAGATGCTTCGCGTCACGTAGTAACTGCGCGATTCGTTCCGATGAGTCGGTCAAATCGCCTGCCCAAGAGTTGTCGCCGGAGTTGATCCGCGCCATCAGGATGACCCGATCCTCGGAATCTTCGATCAGCTCGATATCTTCGAACTGCAGATCGTCGCGGACCGATGGATAGGCGAGGGCAAGTTGAAGGATGAACGATTGCTGTCGGTCGCGACGACGTTGAGTGACATTGGCGCCCGCGGATGCGGCGCCTGAAGCCCGACTTGAGGGCGACGAGTACCGGCTGAGTAACGAAGCAGCGTCGACGCGTCCCCAGGCGGCGACTCGCCTGGTGTACTCCTCTCGCATGACGGCGTGGCCGATCGTGCGAATAGTAGGCATGAGATCGTCGATAAATTGGGCCCGACCTCGAGGACTATCAAGGTCGTGAAGCGAGCGAGCGTGATCGACGAGCCAGTCGAGATACGTTGGCGCGGTGTCGACGAGCGTTCGCCAAAGCTCCGGTTCTGAGCGAATCAGATCGTCGGGGTCGCGACCCTCGGGAAGCGGGATGATGCGGATGTCGTTGGACAGCTGATTCTGTAGTGCGCCGACTCGGTGGATATCGGTGGCGACGCGCTGTACGGTCCCGATTGCTGCTCTGGCGGTGTCAATGCCCCGCCGTGCAGCGGCCTGGCCTGCGGCGTCTGGGTCGAGCGCCAGGCGGACGTCCGTTACGAGCGGCTTGATCAGGCCGATCTGAGTCTCGGTGAGCGCCGTTCCCATTGAGGCGACCGTGTTGGGGCTGCCGAATTCGTGGGCGCTGATGACGTCGGTGTAACCCTCGACGATGATCACCGAGCCGGATTCGCGGATGGACGGGCGCGCGAGGTCGAGGCCATAGAGCAGGTTGCGCTTGCGGAACAGTTCAGACTCGGGCGTGTTGATGTACTTGGCCGGCTCGTCGATCAGGGTTCTGCCGCCGAAGCCGACTGTCTCGCCTCGGCCGTTGCGGATTGGGAAGATTAGACGGTCGCGGAAGCGGTCGCGCGGTCCGTTCTCGGTGACCAGGACGAGGCCGACCGCTTCGGCGTCTTGTAGTTGATGTCCGCGTGCGGAGAGATGGTGGGCGAGCGCGTCGGGCTCTGAGCCTGCCAGGCCCAGGTTGAACTGCTGAGCCGACTCTGGTGAAATGCCGCGCTCTCGCAGATACTCCTGCGCCTCTCGACCGAAGGACGGATCCTGAAGCTGGCCGCGCCAGAAGTGCAGAGCGGCGTCGTTGGCAAGTACGAGTCGCTGTCGCTGCTCATCCTGGCGGGATTGTTCGGGCGTTCGCGCGCGGAGCTGCACGCCGGCGCGCTGAGCGAGACGCTGGAGCGCCTCGCGGAAGTCGACATTGTGTCGCTTCATCTCCCAGCTAAAGATGTCGCCGCCTTCCGAGCAAGCGCCGAAGCAATGCCACGTCTGGCGGTCGGGATTGACGATGAACGAGGGTGTCTTTTCGGCGTGGAACGGACACGGCGCCTTGAACGTTGAGCCGCTCCGCTTGAGCTGGACTTCGGTAGCGATGAGATCGACGATGTCGATCTTCGCCTTGACATCTTCCGCTACCGACATGCGCAACGGCCAGGCGGGTTATCCAGGAGGGAAGGCAGGGGCATACACCGAATTTACGTTGATGCGGAACATTTATCAATGATTGACAGGAGGAATAGAGCTAATCGATGGGTCATTGGCGTAATTCGAGTGTCATTTCATTATCAGCAGTGTTCAGTTCGGTCGAATTGCCGCCCGTGACGACGGTGATCGTGAGTGTGCCCGAGTGAGGTTGAAGGCTCGTCAGAATTTCCGTGCCGCCTGAGGCCAGCGGTTGAACGTCGGCATCGCGTCGGGTGATGACTTCGAGCTGCTCTCCCGCCGGGTTGGCGATGATGATGATGAAGGTGTCGGCCGGGCCCGCTCCATTGTTGATGACGGTGAGCAGGACGTATCCGTCGTTCGTTGCCTGAGCGTCGAGGAATGTGAGGTCGGGTTGCGGTCCCGGCTGCGGAGGCACGGCTTCTTCTGACTGGTCTTGTTCCTCGGGATCTTCATCTTGCGGCGGCGCTTCTTGTTGCTGATCGTCCGTTGGCTCGTCGGGCGCGGAAAGCGTGATCTGGAACGTATTGTTTCTGGTATTCGTATCGATGCTTGCTTCGAGGACAACAAGCGCCTCGACCCTGGTTCCGGGCTCCAGGTCGAGTTCAAGAGGAATCGTTCGCACGTCGTCCGATTCGATGCCAAAGGTGACGGCAGCGGATGCGAGCTCGGCGCCGTTGCTTGCGTCGACGACGGTGATCAAGACATTGGTGCGTTCGATATCGACCGTGCTGGCGTTCGTGATGGAGACGTTGAGCCGGGTGCGGTCGTCCGCCACCTGACGGGCTGTGACGATCGCCAGGTCGATCTCATCGCGGTCGGACGCGCCTTCGTCTTCTTCACCACTGTCGACTATCGAGGATTGATCTTCTTCTTCTTCTTCTTCTTCATCGGCGACGGCCACGACATGAATCACAATGCGGTCGTCGTAGCGATCCTTCTCAGGCGTGAAGACGACGAGTTGTAGCTCGTACGTGCCGGAGCTGTTGATCCAACGTTGCACGTCGGTCACCAGCTCGCTGTAGTCGCCCGTCGCATGACCCTCGGATGAGTGAATCAAGACCGAGTTGCCGAGCGTGTTGTCCGGGGCGATCGGCGTGATGTAGAGCAACGCACTTGCGACTGTGCCCACATTGTGAGCAGCAAGCTCGACATCGACGGCGAAGTCGGAGTCCAGGGTGAATCGCTGACCGTCGGATGGAGACTCGATTCTTGCCACGCCGATCTCGCTTACGGGCTGATCGTCATTCGGAGCGCGCTCTTCTGTCGGTGTTTCTTGCTCCTGCACATTCGAATCTCGAGTCGATGGACTGCCGTCTTGAGGAATCAAGATCACCGGAACGGTTCGGGATTCCTCAACTCCGGCGATATCGATGGCTGTAATTGTGACCTGGACCTCTCCCGATTGTTCGGGAGTCCATTCAATCAATGCAATGTATCGGTCGGTGTTGCGGTGACCGATCGCGCAATCGCAGTTCTCATCGATTCTTCCGCTGCGCGACTCGCAATCGGTCTGTGCTTGTTCACTACTGCAGGACTCATTGTGACCGGGTACCAGTTCGAGGAAAGGAGTGACTGAAACAATATGCCGGCCATCAACCAACATGTCGAATCGCTCAATTGGCTTGCTGCCGGTGGCGGAGATGGCCAAACGAATGCTCGTCCCCGAGACAAATTGTTGAAGTGGAGTGATGCCAAGCACCTCAACCCGCAATTCGGCGGCGACCCGGGCCTGATCGTCGGTTGCTTCAACCCGGATCTGACGGACAAACTCCGCTCCCTGATCGTTGAGCGCGACAATCCGAACGTCCGCGAACCCGAGACGCAATGGGGTCCAGACGAAGGTACCGATCCATGAGCCACGGCTTTGGGAGTAGGAGGGAATCACCGATGAGATGGAATCGCCGTCGACGAATAGTTCCAGCGTGGCGATTGGACTGCCCGACGAGATGGTGACGGTAATGCTCTGCGGCTGATTGAGGAGGACCAATTCGCCTTCGTCGAGGGACACGACCATGACGGGCGCGTCGGGCTGTCCGGTATCAAGGAGATCGAGTCGGCTGATGACGATGACCACCGCAGCGACGATCGCCGCAATGACAAGCAGGATGGCGATTGAGCCGATTCGGCTGCCCATGCGTCTCCAGCGACCAGATTCGACTTGCAGCGACTCGGGTGGCGAGCGCAGATTCTATGCCGAGTCGGACAGACTCGCCGTCACTCTATATCGCGATGGGGCCGAGACGATTATCGCTGCTGTTGCGCTTCGGCATTTGCGACCAATTGACGCGTCCGTTCGATCACGTCCGGAGTGACGGAGATCGAGGTGATCCCCCAGTCAACTAGACGCTGCGCCAGGTCCGGATGTTCCGACGGGCCCTGACCGCACACGGAGACTGTGATGCCGCGCCGTTTGGCGGTTGTGATGACCTGCTCTATTGACTTGAGCACTGCGGGGTTGCGCTCGTCGAAGGAATCCGCGAAGCGTTCGGAGTCTCGATCGATGCCGAGTGTGAGCTGGGTGAGGTCGTTGGAGCCAATCGAAACGCCGTCAATGCCGCAATCGATGAACTCGTCAAGCAGGATGACGTTGGATGGCACTTCGACCATCATCCAGAGCTGGAAGCCGCCGGGCTCGCCGGCGTTGCGCTCGAGTCCGTAGTCGTCGACCTGTTTGACGACCTGGGCCATTTCGTCGGGCGTGCGAACGAAGGGGATCATCAAGTGAAGGTTCGGATGATCCTCACGTACAAGTTCGAGGGCGCGGAGTTCGAGTTCGAACAGGTCCGGCTCGCGGATGTATCGCGCCGCGCCTCGATAGCCGATCATCGGATTCTCTTCGTCCGGCTCGTAGAGGTCGCCGCCGGTCAGATTGGCGTATTCGTTGGTCTTGAAGTCGGTGGCGCGGTAGATCACCGGACGCGGGTCGAAGGCGGATGCGATCTTGCGCATGCCCTCGGAGAGGCGCCGGACGTACTCGTCCTGCCGGCCCGTGTTGATGAAGTTGCGAGGGTGCTCGCCGAGCCGGGCGATAATGAACTCGGCGCGCAGCAAGCCAACTCCGTCGACATCACGCTGCGCAACACGGTCGGCGATCTCGGGTTCCGCCAGATTGACGTAGAGCTTGGTCTTGGTGGCGATAGGGGCGTAGAAGTCCTCCTCGCGGTCGTGCCACCAATTGAGCAGGTCGGTCTGGACGCCGTCATAGATCAGGCCGGATGCGCCATCGACGGTCACCTCGCGGCCGTCGGCCAGCTTGGCGGCGCCGGAAGCTCCGACAACACAGGGGACGCCGAGCTCGCGGGAAATGATCGCTGCGTGGCACGTCCGTCCGCCGCGTTCGGTGATGATCGCGGCGGCCCTCTTCATTGCGGGCACGAAATCGGGGGTGGTCATGACGGCGACCAGGATGTCGCCTTCGCCGATGCTGGCCGTTTCACGGGCGTCGACGATGACTCGGATGCGGCCCGTCGCGACTCCCGGGGACGCCGGTGACCCGTCGAGAATTGGAGCTTCGGCGGGTGTCGGGGCAGGATTGTTTCCATTTGTCTTGGCCGATGGCGCGACCGTGGTGATTGGGCGAGTTTGCAGCAGATAGAACTGACCGTTGGCCCAGCCCCACTCGATGTCTTGCGGTGAGCCGTAGTGCGATTCGATTTGTTTGCCGATGGCGGTGAGTTCGACCACCTGCTCGTCGTTCAGTTTCGGCTGCGAGCCGTCGGCGTCCGAGAGCGTCTGCCATACATTTGGCCCGTGCTCGGGATCGACGACACCATCGGGTGCGCGCACAAGCTTGCGGTCTTGTGTGAATATCTGGCGTTGCAGAATGTTCTCACTGGACTTCTCGACCTCAAAGTGGTCGGGCGACACCAGACCGCCGACCACCGCTTCGCCAAGGCCGAAGGCGGCCTCGATGATCACTCGGTTGTGGTCGTTGGTAATTGGATCGACGGTGAACATGACGCCGGATGATTCCGACTGCACCATGCGCTGGACGGGCACGGCGAGGTCGACATCGAAGTGTCCCCAGCCGGCTTGCTCGCGGTAGAAGATGGCGCGGGCTTCGAAGAGCGAGGCCCAGCAACGCTGGACCGCCTCGACAACGTTGACGCCGCCCTCGATATTGAGGAAGGTCGCCTGCTGTCCGGCGAACGACGCTTCGGCGAGGTCCTCGGCAGTCGCAGAGCTGCGAACCGCGACCGGCCCTTCCCCGAGCTGCGCATATGCGGCGGTGATCTCTTGCTGCATGATCGCCGGCATTTCGGCCTGCTCGATTGCGTACCGGACCGCTGCCGCCTTCGCGTTGAGCTGGGCGTCGTCGTCCACATTGAGGCCGTTGAGCAGTCGTCGCAGGGTGTGATCGAGACCGCTGTCCTCGATGAACTGGCGGTAGGTGCGGGTGGTGACCACGAATCCGGGCGGAACGGGGATATCGGCCTGGGTCAGTTCGCCCAGGTTGGCGCCCTTGCCGCCGACAAGCGGGACGGATTCTCGTCCGACTTCGGCGAACCAGACGATGTGTTCTGCGTCAGAGGTCATTAAGAAGCCCGCGAGTACTGGTTGGGTCGGTCACTGCTGGCTGACGCAGGATATCACCGCGTTAACCAAACTCGATTGTCGCCTAGTATCACCTGCCGGCCGCGACGGAGAATCGCACGCTATTCGACGGTGACCGTCTTGGCCAGATTTCGCGGCTGATCGATGTCGAGTCCCCGAGCCAGCGCGATGTGGTACGCGAGCAGCTGGATCACGGGGGTGAGCGAGAACGGCGTCAACAACGGCGGCGCCGGCGGTATAGCAATGAAGTGGTCGACGAGGTCCATCAGTTCTCGGTCACCTTCGTCGCCGATTGCGATGACCGGAGCGCGGCGGGCGCTGACCTGTTGGATGGCGGACATCATTTTGTCGAAGAGCGGCCCTCGAGGCGCCAGCGCGATGACGGGAAAGTCCTGGTCGAGCAAGGCAATCGGACCGTGCTTCATTTCGCCGGCGGCGTAGCCCTCGGCGTGGACGTAGGAGATTTCCTTGCACTTGAGAGCGGCTTCCATCGCCAGGGGATATTCAATGCCGCGTCCGAGCACGAGGAAGTTGGCGGCCGAGCCAAAGAGCTGCGCGATCTCCGCGCATCGACCCGCCTGTTGAATGCCGCGTTCAACGAGGGACGGGGCGGTCAAGAGTTGCTCCAGCCGGGCGGTCAAGTCGTCGCTGCTGAGGCGACGCTGGGCTCGTCCGATGCGACAGGCGAGCAGATAGAGGGCAGCTAGCGAACCGACGAAGGTCTTGGTCGAGGCGACACCTACCTCCGGACCGCAGCGCATGATGATCGAGGCGTCTGCTTGACGGGTGGCTTCCGAGCCGTTGACGTTGGTGATCACGATTTGAGGCGCGCCCCAACGGTCGCGCACGTGATTCATGGCGCCGAGTGTGTCGATGGTCTCACCTGATTGTGTGACCGCGACGACCAGGGTCGAGGGGCCGAGCAGCGGCGCGCGGAAGCGGAACTCGGAGGCGTTGTCGAAATCGGCCGGAATTCCGGCGATCTGCTCAATCCACCAGCGGCCAATCATCGCTGCATGGAGTGACGTGCCCATGCCGATGACGAGCACGCGTTCAATGTTCTGGAGGGTTTCGTCGGAGATGCTGAGATCGTCGGGCAATGCGCTCGGCGGATCGAGCCGGGCGCGACCGCGGATCGTGTCGGAGAGGGCGCGGGGCTGCTCGTGGATCTCCTTGAGCATGAAGTGTCGGTAGGGACCGCGGGCAATGGCGACGGGATCCAGGTCGACCTGTTTCGGCGTCGGTTGGAACGTTGGACGGTCCGATCGACTGATGGTGACGCCGTCGGCATCAACGGCGGCGATGTCGCCGTCTTCGAGGTGGTAGATGGTAGTCGTATGCGGAAGCAGCGCGGGCAGATCGCTGGCGACGAACATCTCGCCGTCGCCGTAGCCAATGACAATTCCACCAGCCGATCCCTTCCTGGCGGCGTAGATGCGGGAGGGATTGCGCCGGTGGACGGCTGCGATCGCGTTGGCGCCGTTGAGGCGACCGATGGCGTAGGCGAGCGCGTCCTCGAATGAGCGGCCGGCGGAGAGTTCGCGGGCGATCAGCTCGGGAATGACCTCGGTATCGGTGTCGGACTGCCAGGTGCGACCCTCGGCATCAAGGGTTTGCTGCAGTTCGGCCTTGAGGTCTCGGTAGTTTTCGACGATCCCGTTTTGCACGACGATCACTTCGCCGGCGGAGGATGCATGGGGATGTGCGTTTCGATCCGAGGGTTCTCCGTGGGTTGCCCAACGTGTATGGCCGATTCCCGCTGCGCCCGGCGGCATCTCGGTGATCGCGGCCTGGAGGTCGCGGAGTTTGCCCTGTCGCTTCAGGACGGCGAGGGCGCCGTCACGGTCGACGACGGCGATGCCGGAGGAGTCGTAGCCGCGGTATTCGAGGCGTTGCAATCCCTCGAGCAAGATGGGACCGGCCGACTGATGGCCGATGTAGCCAACGATGCCACACATGAACGTGACCTACGTCTACCCCGCCACAGGAGTCGTCCAGCTACGCCCGTTGGAACGCTGATTCGGCTGCGGCTGCCTGCTGCCCGAATTCCTGCTGTCGACGCCCTCTGCTACTGACTGTAGAAGCTCTGAGAGCGTGTAGACGAATGAGACGGGTCGATTGAGTTGCGATTCCAACTGTTCAGGCGTGAGATCGTCAAGGAATTTGGCCCCGAAGTAGTCGAGGGAGGCTCGAGGCAGGAATACGCGGTCGGCCAGGTCTAACTCGGACAACGCTGAAATGTAGTCGCGACCGGGAATCAAACCGCTGACATTGACTCGTGCGCCGAAGAGCGTGTTGGTGATCGGTACGACCGTCAACTCGACGCCGGTCAGCTCGGCGGCTTCATTGCACAGTGCCCGCAGCGTTGGCGCGATGAGTGTGCCGCAGGCGATCACTGCCGAGGTTGGCGGGACGTGCAGTCGGCCGTGCTGAATCTTTCGCTTCGTCTTGCGCCAGTCGTCGACGAGTGTGCGCGTCATGCCGATGCCGTTCTCCCACTGCGGAAATCCGTCATAGCGTCGCGCAGAGGGAATCTGGGCGTCGGCGGTGAGATAGAACTCGTCGCTGGGAAACACGACGGACTGACCTCGGTCGGCGCGGGCCTCGCGCTGCCAGCGACGCAATTGCTTCACGACTCGTCGGGCTTCCGCCGGGCTGTGCGTCCGCATTCCGTCATCACCGATGCGCTGCTCGCCTTCGAGCGACGAGCCCACCGGCACAACGCCGATTGAGGTGACGTTGTCCTGGCGCAAGAGATCGCTAACCGTTTGGTCAAGTGCATCGCCGTCGTTGACGCCTGGGCAGAGAACGACCTGTGTGTGCGCCTCGATCCGCATGTCGGCGAGCCGACGCAATTGCTCGATGATGTCGGGCGCGTTGCGATTGCCCAGCAGCCGGCGTCGCAGGTTGAGGTCGGTGGCGTGGACGCTGACGTGCATCGGGCTCAGCCGCTGTTCTTCCAGACGCACCCAGTCGTCGTCGGAGAGGTTGGTCAGCGTGACGAAGTTGCCGTGCAGGAAAGAGAGACGATAGTCGTCGTCCTTGATATAGAGCGGCTTCCGCAGACCCTTGGGCAGTCCCTTGAGAAAGCAGAAGAAGCACTTGTTGTTGCAGATGCGGGTGCCGTCGAACGCGTCGTCTTCGAACTCGATGCCGAGCGGCTCGTCAATCGGTTTCTCAAACTCGACCAGGCCGACCTCGCCCTGGTGGATGACTTCTAGTTCGACGATGTCGTCGGTGGTCTGAAAGCGGTAGTCGACAGGATCGCGGATCGCTTGTCCGTTGACGGAGAGCACCTGATCGCCGGGTCGCAGACCGGCTTCGGCTGCCAACGAGTCTGGATCAATTGCGCTGATCGCGCCGACTGGCACTGTGGAGCGGCGCTTGCGTGTCATTGGGAAACTTGCTGAACTTGCTACGGAAGCTGCTGTTAGACCGTGGCTCCCGTCATCTCGTCGATTTCTTCGATTCGTTGGACGACCGCATCAATCGAGAAATCCGGAGTCGATGCTCCTGCGGTCACGCCGATGTCCTCGTGTCCATCGAACCACTCTGGCTCGAGTTCTCCCGACGTTTCGACGTGGTAGGTCACGACCCCGTTTGCGCGTGAGAGTTCGGCGAGATGTCGCGTGTTGGCGGAGTTGTGCCCGCCGACGACGACCATCAGATCGACATCCTGGGTGAGGTCGCGCGTTGCGGCCTGCTGGGAGGTCGTGGCGTTGCAGAGCACGTTGACCACGCGGATCTCGGTGATCTGGGCGATGCGCGCGCGCATCAGGTTGGCGACAAACATGGCGAAGCGATCGGGGGTATGCGTGGTCTGGGAGATCACGCCAATCTTTGCGGGCAAATACGCCGGCAAGTCATCGAGGGTCTCGTTCTTGATGACGATGCCCCGGCCTCGGCACCAACCGAGCACGCCTTTGACTTCGGGGTGGGTGGGATCGCCGAAGATGACGACCGTGAAGCCGCGCTCAGCCAGGTTTCGGGCGGCGCGTTGGGAGCGGGAAACGAACTGGCAGGTGGTGTCGATGACCTTGAGTCCACGTGCTTCGATGTCTCGAACCACGGTCTCGCCGACTCCGTGTGCGGTGATGGCGACGGTGTCGGTCTCGACATCATCGGCCAACCGGTCGTTCTTGACCATGATCCCGGTTCGCTCGAGCTGGGCGACGACCTGCGGATTGTGGACTACTTGCCCGAGCGTGGTGACCCTGGTGCCGTTTGCGGCGGCTTCCTGCATCATGTCGACGGCACGACGAACGCCGAAGCAGAAGCCCATGTCGCTTGCGCGGTGAATTTTCATGCTGCTGCTCCTGGCCTGTCAGTTCGGGACCGGTTCGCATCCACTTCAGGGTCGGCGACAGTGTCGTCGACCAAGTGTGCATATACGCCACGATACGCGGGGGGTAGCTCTTCGGCAATGGCGCGCATGATTGTGGTATGCGCTGCTGCAATGTCATCGCGGGTCACACGGCGCCCCTTCGGTTTGATCACGAAGGGGCGCGACGCGGTCATCCGGACCTCGGTTCGCGCGAATAGTGCGCGCCAGCCGGCGCGCATGCGCTGGGAGCCGGTGATGCCGACGGCGACCACAGGGGCTTGAGTTCTGAGCGCCAGCAAGGCGGTGCCTGAGTGCGCCGGGATCAGCGCGGCGGTTTCAGAGCGATGTCCTTCAGGGAACATGCCAACGATGTCGCCCTGCTCGAGCAAGCGCTCGGCCTCGCGGATCGCCCGGCGGTCGCCCGCGCCGCGTCGAACCGGGAATGCACCGGAGAGGGCGAACAGGTAGCCAATGACCGGCTCCTTCTGGAAGAGTTCGACCTTGGCCATGTATCGAGGAGACCGTGGATAGATGGCGGAAGCCACCATCGCCGGGTCGGCGGACGAGACGTGGTTAGAGGCGATGATGACGCCGCCATTGGGTATGCGATCGAAGTTGACCCACTCACATCGGACGATGCGCATGAAGGCGAGCCGTGCGAAAAAACCGACAACGAGGAACCAGACACGCGAGGCGTTGGGCATGCCTCGCATGCCGATATCAGCGAGTGCCTTGTACTCGCCGAAGATCAGGCGGGTGAGTTGACGTGTCGTCCAGCGGTAGGCGCGTTGCCGCATGGTTCATCCCTGTCCGGCCGGTGCGGCGTCGGGGACCCGAGCCAGGATTGGGATTCGTTCTCGAATGATCGCCTCTGCGTCGTCAATGGCTTGCTCAAGCGTGAGGTTCGAAGTGTCGAGCGTGACCGCATCGGGAGCCGCAACGAGCGGAGAGGTTGCCCGGCTGCGGTCGCGGGCGTCTCGCCGCTGGGTTGCTAAGAGGACCGACGCTTCATCTGCGCCGCCGTTTTGCTCGGCGGCGCGACGCCGGGCGCGCACTTCTTCGCTGGCGTCGAGGAAGATCTTGACCGGCGCATTCGGCAACACGACGGTGCCAATGTCTCGACCGACGACGATCATGCAGCCTCGGCTTGCCTGGGCCTGCTGAATCTGGACCATCAGGACACGGACGCCGGCGATTGCCGCGACGATCGGCACGCCGGACTCGACAGCGGATTCTCTGAGGTGCGGGGTTGCGTTGAGCCCATTGACGTACACGTCCAAGTCGGGAGCGTCTCCGCCAACGCTTGGCACTAAGAGGAACTTCGACTCGCGGATCAGGTCGGCAACGGTCTCGACCTCATCGAGATGGACGCCATTCTGCTGTGCCTGCCATGTCGCCGCGCGGTACATGATGCCGGTGTCGAACAGACGCCAGCCCAAGCGCGTCGCCAAGGCGCGGCCGACCACGGTTTTACCGGAAGCGACAGGACCGTCGATCGCGACCACCTGATGTTTGCAATCGCCAACGGACGCCTTCTCCATAGTGGACATAGGGGAATGGTAGTGGTGGGCGCGTTAGCGCTCAGCGTCGGCGGAGTCTTCAAGAAGTCCGGCGGCTCGTCGCAGCAGCCGAATCTCGCGCCTGCTGAGCGGTCGGACTGCCCCCTCGGGCATGTCCTGCAACAAGAGCGGCCCGAAGCGGACTCGGCGCAGACTGACAACGCGGTGGCCGACGGCTTCGCAGAGGCGGCGGACTTCGCGTTTGCGTCCGGTATGTAACGTGAGCGTTAACCACGAAGTTGAGCGCCGATCACGAAGCCGCCGGCCTTCTCGTCTTGAACGGGCCGGCTTTGCTTGCAGCGTCTCTCCGTCGTCCTCGACTCCGTTGTTCATACGGTCGAGTGCGGCGTCCGACGGTTTGCCGATGATCTCGGCGAGATAGACACGCGGCACTTCGTGGGAAGGATGCAGCAGTCCGGTGACGAGCGGACCGTCATTGGTGAGCAGGATGAGACCTTCGCTGTCGAGGTCGAGCCGTCCGACGGGAACGCAGCGCGGAGCGTCGGACGGCAGCAGGTCGACGACGGTGCGGCGACCGCGGTCGTCGCGGGCAGTGGAGAGTACACCTCGGGGTTTGTTCAGGGCGTAGTAGCGCAAGGGCTCGGATTTCGGCAGCGGCCGGCCGTCCAGGGTGATGTGATGGGCTTGAGGATCGACTCGGAGCGACAGATCTGTTGCCACCTGGCCGTCCACTGCGATTCGTCGTTGGCGCACGAGGGCTTCAGCTCCCCGCCGGGACGCGACTCCACTGCGGGCAATGGCGACTGAAATGCGGATTCGGTCGGAGTCGGTCATTCTCCTCGCTTCTCATCTATTCGTTCGAGGTCGCCTTCGGTATGCGACGCATCGGCAGGGCCGGAGTAGGAAACTCCCCCGGGATTCTGATCGGTGGGTTCGAGTTCTGGGCGCCAACGGCGAACAAGCAACGTCATGATCACGCCAATGAGTGCGAAGCTCACGATCATCCAGGCGTTTGCTCCGTCATTCTGAGTCGCTTCCACGACCGGGAGACGATCGTCGCCGCTGATTGGAGGCTTCGGGGATGCTGAGCGGAATGCGTCTCCGAGCAAGGGTATGACTTCCTCCGAGCCAGGCGTGGCGGTTGCGGTGACGACCCATCTCTCCGGATCGAGCGCGATCGAGAGGCCACGGTCCGGCGCAGGCAGCTGATCGTTGCCGTAGCGGATTTGATGGACGATTTTCCCTTGGGGATCGAAGACGCTGATGGTGTCGGATTCATTGTTCAAGCCGTTTCCGATCCGGTCTAGCACGAGGACGGGCCCAGCAAGATCAAGGGGCTTCGTTGAGATCACGAGACGAGCGCGCGGTGGAATCGTGCCGGACAGTTCCGATCTTCGTTCTGCGTCGCCAAGTGTCCAGCCTGTGAGGTCGATGGGCTGATCGGTGGGGTTGTACAACTCGACCCATTCCGGCTGCCCTGCCAGAGGCGCAGGCAAGATTTCGGTGATCCTCAACACCGGTTGCTTGGAGCCGTCGCCGACGGACTCCGACGTTGGCGAGGATTGAACCGCCACGTCATTGCTGTTGGATGTCGGAGTCGCCGTGGTTTCGCTCGCATCGGCCTGCACAGAATTCGGCGCCTGCGTCGATTCGACACGGCTCACTTCGCCTGCCGACGGCGCCGCAACAATGGCAACGTGGCCTGGTGACGCAAGGTGAATGGACTCGTCGGCCTTGGGCGCTTTGACAGAGGTGTATGTTCGATCGCTGCCCCAGCTGACCGCGCTGACCACGACTCCTTCTGCATTGATCAGACGCAACTGGTCGCCCGCGTTGGCAAGTCCATTGCCGATACGCCCATCTGCGATTGCCGCAGCGAGCGATACATCAGCCTCACTGGATACGCCGACAACGACGGATGATCTTGGTGGAATGACAATGTCATCGAGCGGATCGGATGATGTGTTGTCGGCGACGGTCCAGCCGATGAGTTGGATCGTCGCGTCGGTCGCGTTCGTGATCTCGAACCATTCGAAGGCCGGGTCGTTTCGGCCCTGACCGGCGGTTGGATGGACTTCGCTGATCCAGACGCCGGCTTCTTCGGACTCTTGATTGATCCCGGCGAGCGGTCTCACGCGCTCGAGTTGTTTCGAGATGTCAACGTTGTGCGGAGACGAACGACCGAAGCCGGTTGTGACCATCGGACGATTCCCTGGTTCGATCGATTCGAACCAGGGCAATCGAGGATGGACCCGGGCCAACGGATTGAACCGAACGACCTCGCCCGTTCTTGGGGCGGGTTGTTGATGGAACGTGTTGTCACTACCCCAACTTGCCGTGGCGAGCCAGTTACCGTGCTGGTCTCTCAGGACCAAGTGTCCGCCGCGACGAGACAGCCCTCCTCCGATCTTGCCGTCCGGATCGGTGACGATGAACGATTCGCCAGGATCTAGCCGCACTGAACGGAGTCTGACCAGAGTGTTGTTGACGGTCAGGGTCCAGTTCACTGTCAGCAGCGGCTCAGGAGAGATGTTCTTGATCGTGACCGATTCGGGTTGACCGACCGGTGGGTCGATTTGCGCCGTCGTGATTCGCATCCTGGTATCGGGCCGCGGATGTCGATGCCGCTCAGGTTCTGCGCTGATGGCTTCGCCGACGGTCCAGGGAGTCAGGGAATCGGTGAGCGTCTGGCCTCCGCTTGGCGTTCGGATAATCGACTGGCGAGGATTCGGCGGATCGATCGCTCTGGGCGAGCGGACTGTTCCCCAGCTCACTGCGTCGTAGCGGACACCGTATGGATTGACGAGCGAGACCCGATCACCAGTATTTCGCAGACCCGTGCCGATGCTCGCCGAGTCAAGAACGACCATGGTTTGTCCTGCCGGTACGAAGATGTCGGCGGAGCTGCCGACGATCACCACCGCCGCTCCTGGTTCTAGCTCAACATCTGGGAGGCGAGCGATCGCCTGCGAGTTTTCGATCGTCCATCCCTCGAGGCTGACGGCGTATCGCTCAAGATTGTGAATTTCAATCCATTCGTTCGAATCCATCGATGTACCCGTGGCAATGACGCTCGGATGCACTTCGGAGATCACGAGTCGCGGGTTGTGCGACGCCTTTGCCAAACTGCTGTGGTTAGTAATAGAGAACAGGAGAATGGCGATGGCAAGCGCAGCTACGAGTTCAAGAAACAAACGTGACGCGGCGGCGAACCGTGGTGTGCTCTTCAACGAGAATCGTCTGCATGTGCTGCGGTGCTGGGGAGATGATCTGGCGGGCCTTGTCGACTAGCGCTGGTGCAGCATAGCGAGCTGTGAACTCGGCGACAGCAGCAGCGGCGATGAGTCCTGCGGCACTGCGCAGTGCGGGCAGAAACGGGGCCAGGTCTTCGCGGATTGCGGGCAACAGCGCCGAGGACCGCGGCTCAATCATCGTCGGCGTGAGCACTCGCGACTCTGGCTGCTGCGTCATGGTCCGATCATATAGTTATCGGCCTAAGCGCGTATACAGATTGTCCCCAACGTCCACATCAGGGGCTAAGTGACATAACGGAGAGTTTCTAGCAGGGTCATCGTCGCATTTCGGCTTCGACCGCGTCGGTGATATCCGATCCTACCCCGATCCCGCGACCCAGTAGCGGCGCTGGGTCGACCGATGTCTGCCCGGATGCGATTGCTCTCAGCGACTGAAGAATGAACGTCGGTTCACGGGCGGCGCCGGCCTCGCGGATTGCATCGAACAGCGGGGTTTCAGACTCCGTGTCCTCACCAAGTTCGGCCCACAGCTCGTCGAATTCCGGTCCTCGAATCGGATACTGAGCCCAGGTGACCGTTGGCCCGCGGTCGAGCTCTGTGGTGACTCGCTGGAGGACCATGCCCGAGGATTCCGCCTGCTCGGCGATGAGCTGGTGAATGACCTGTTGCCAGGTACCGATTGGACCGTCAGGCAAGGCTGGATGGAGGTTGAGGCAGGGCAGATGGTTGCAGATCACGTCGGTGATGACCAGCATGTAACCGGCGAGCATCGCAATTTCAGGCGAGAACTCGACGATTTGCTCGTAAAGATGCCGATCGTAGTCGCGTCTCCAGGGAGCGAGATCTCTGCCGGGATCGGAGATTTCACCGCCGACGTCTCTGCGCCAGTCTCGGGAGCTGCTGGCAATCAACGGTATCTCTGCTTGCTTCGCATCATCGAGAAATGCGTCGGTGTTGGGCGATTGACCGGGCTCCCGGTTGCAGACGACGCAGACGATTTCAGCGTCGAGTTGGCCGTCGGCGATGGCGTTAAGCGCGGCGTTGAGCAGTAAGCGCGAACTTGTGCCCCTGGAGGTGGCGAACCAGGCGATGCGGAGGGTCATCGTCGGGAAACCAGTGGATGTTCAGTGCGGGCCCAAGAAATTTTGGGTGAAGAGCGCGAATTTGCCGCTGTGGGCTGAGAATTCGCGCGGACGGTGTCCAGATTTGTCCAGATTTGTCCAGATTTATCCAGATCTTGCCGGACATTGGGGATGTTTCTCGGCGCCATGTCAGAAATTTCTTGGCTAATTCGGATGGCTGGGATGGTCATTACGGATTCCTTGAGGGCCTCGGTTGGGTGTCTGGCCAACCCATTGTATACGCACTGACGTTCTGTCTGGCTGCGATTGCCGAGCGTCTCATGGATGACATGCGGCCGGAGTAGGGCCCCTCCACGCCTGCTTCAGAGGGGGAGGCCTGGTGCGGAGGGAGCGAGTCCCCAATCGAGGGTGGGGATGGGCGTCATGGTTGGTTGCGGAGGGTGTCGATGCGCAGTTCGGATTCTGCCAGCAATTGCTGCGCCTGCTGGCTGAGTTCGACGCCGCGCGCGTAGGCGTCGACCGCCATTTTCAGCGGTAGGCCACCATCCTCCAGCTCAGTGAGTACGGCTTCCAGGTCGTCGATGATGTCTTCGTAAGAGCGTTCAGGTTCTTCGGGCACGTCGTGGCTCCTAACTCAAGTTTGGCAATGACGTAGTACGCGCCTCGACGTTGCCGTCGGCGAATTGAATCGAGAGTGCCTGGTCGTCGCCCAGAGTGGTTGCTGCGGTGACGACTTCTCCTGAGGAATCGGAGACGATGGCGTAGCCGCGTTGGAGAGTTCCGAGAGGATTGAGGGCGGTCAATCGTGAGGTCGCGGTGGTCTGATGAGCGCGAAGCAGCGTGAGCTGGCGACTGATCGCCTGCTCGAGGTCTCCTCGACGGCGATTGATCTCAACGCGCATCGTGGGTGGATGTGGGACGGCTCGTTCCAGTCGGTCGCGGCTGTGCGCTGCTTCCTGGGCCATTCGAATCAGTCGGTTGTCAACTACCTGATCGGCCGCCTGACGCAGGCCGGCGACCCGCGCCGCTTCTTTGGCCCGATCGGGAACGGCGATTTCGGCTGCCGCTGAGGGCGTGGGCGCTCGCCGATCGGCAACGTGGTCGGCGATACTGACATCGGTTTCGTGACCGACCGCCGAGATGACAGGGATGTCGCTGGCGAAGATTGCTCGGGCGACGGGTTCTTCGTTGTAGGCCCACAGGTCTTCCGGCGAACCTCCCCCGCGCGCGACGATAATCAGGTCCGGCGGGTCAACCGTCAGCAGGTTGAGGCGCTCAATTGCGAGAGAGATAGATTCGGCGGCTCCCCCGCCCTGGGTCAGACAGGGCGACAGTGTCAACGCCGTGAGTGGCCATCGCCGTGTGATGACCTGCTGGATGTCATGCCAGACTGCGCCGCTGGGTGATGTCACGACGCCGATTCGCCTGGGATACACCGGCAGGGATCGTTTGCGCTCGGGATTGAAGAGACCTTCGGCATTGAGATTGCGAAAGAGGCGTTCGAACTCGGCCTGGAGGACGCCTTCGCCGATCGGACGAAGGTCGTCGACGATGATCTGTAGGGAGCCGCGGGCGAGGTAGAGGTCGGCGCTGCCGTGGGCCAGCACCTGATCTCCCTGCTGCACCTGCATACCGCGGTTCTCGCGGCGGAAGAATGCGCATGAGAGGGCGGCGTCGGTCTTGCCGTCTTTCTGGGCATCGGCGAGGTCGAAGTAATAGTGGCCGGCGCCGGATCGGTTGAAGCTGCGAACCTCACCCTCGATCCAGATGTCGGTGAGTTGTGGATCCGCCTTGAGCTGGCTACGGATGTGCCGGGCGACCTCGCCGACAGGTCGGGACTGTGGTGTCGGTGTCGCCGGATCGGTGATTTCGGTCGATGCCGGGGCGGGCTTATCCCAGTCGATGCGCTGCTGTTGCGAGCGCCTCGCGTTGAAGCCGCGTGGGGGTCGCTTTGCCATTGGACGCTTTCGTCGAGGCGCCGACGGCCTGACGCCGTTAGGCGCGTTCCAGGTATTGTCCGCTGCGAGTGTCGACCTTGACGGTGTCGCCGGGGCTGATGAACAGCGGCACGTTGATTGTCAGGCCGGTCTCGAGCTTTGCCGTCTTGGTGGCGCCGGTGGCGGTGTCGCCCTTGACGCCGGGATCTGACTCCTCCACCAGCAGAGGAACGGCTGCGGGGAGCTCGACGGCGACCGGACTTTCACCCACGATGAGCACTTCAGCCTCGGCGTTCTCGGCCAGGTAGTTGACCGCCTCACCGACGACCTCGAGCGAGAGCGGCTGTTGCTCATACGTCTCGGTGTTCATGAAGTAGAGCAGGTTGTCCTCGCGGTAGAGGTACTGCATGGTCTGATGTTCGGTACGGATGCGGCGGAACTTGGTTCCTGCCTGGAACGTGCGCTCGATGGTGTGACCGCCACGGAGGTCGCGCAGCTTGAGCCGCGCCTGTGCGGAGCCGCGGCCGACCTTGATGTGGTCCCAGTCGACGATCTGGTAGTCGTTGCCGTCGAGTTCGATCACAAAGCCGCGCTTAAGGTCGCCGGTGGAAATCATCGTTTGCCTGTCAGTTACGTTCTGTGTTGTTCGGACTTGTTCGGTTTTGTTCGGTTTTGTTCGGGCGGGTTTGATTGCGGAGGGAGTATTTCAGCAGGTTACGCGAGCATGCGCAGTTTGGGCGTGCCGGTGAAGGAGTGGAATCCGTCCTCATCAAGCAGGCCCATGTCCTCGATCCGAACGCCGCCCCATTCTGGCAGATAGATGCCCGGCTCGATCGTGATGACCATGCCTGCCTCGATGGTGTCCTTTGACGTCGTGCCCAGATGAGGTTTCTCGTGGATCTGGAGTCCGACGCCGTGACCGAGCCCGTGGCCGAACTGGTCGCCGTAGCCTGCGTCGCTGATGACCTGGCGGGCGAGCTGGTCCGCGTCCTTGCCGGACATGCCGGGTTCGACCATTTCGGCGGCGGTCTCGTGCGCTGCGAGGACAATGTCGTAGATTTTCGGGAACAGGTCGTCGTGGTCGCCGAGGACGATGGTGCGTGTCATGTCGGCGCAGTAGCCGTTGCAGCGGGCGCCCATGTCGATGACGATGGGTTCGCCCTCGTGGATGATTTCGTCTCTGGGTCGCGCATGCGGCCGAGCGCCCCACGGTCCGGCCGCGACAATCGACTCGAACGCCATGCCCTCTGCGCCATGTGAACGCGCGAATTGTTCGATTTCCCAGGCAACCTGTCGCTCAGTCCAACCAGGTTGCATGGCGCCCTCCGCGTGGGCGAACGCATCGTCGGTCATCTGCACTGCCTGGCGGAGCTGTTCCAGTTCGGATTCATCTTTGATCGCTCGCACCGCTTCGACGATTCGGTCTGTCTGGACCAGGGCGGGTCGTTGGCCGGCTGGGAGCTTGGCGTTGATGTCGCGCAGTTGCTTGTGTGCTGCGACTGTGAGGTCGTGCGACTCGAAGCCGAGCCGTCCACGTTCCAGTGGCTTGGCCAGTTCGCCCCACCACTGCTCCATTCCACCCTTCATGTGCACGACTTCGAACTCCGGCGACTCATGCGCCGCCTGATCGAGATAGCGGAAGTCCGTGGCGAGCTTGGCGAGCTGCGAGTCGTCGGCAGGGATCAGCAGCCAACCATTGGAGCCGGTGAACCCCGATGCGTAGCGGCGATTGTGCGCGTTTGTGACCAGCAGCGCATCAACTTTGGCCTGCTGCAGACGGTCCCGCACTCGATTGAGGCGGTTGTCTCGTTCGGGTCTGGACGGGGATACAGTCATGTGTCGGATTAAGCGTGTCCGATCGGGCCGGAGGTGCCGCTGCCGTGGCGTTCCTGGAGCATGGGGACCAGCGCATCGAGTGCGGCGAGATAGCCTCGCCAACCGAGGCCGGCGACGACGCCATCCATGATCGGCGCGGTCACCAGGTTGTGGCGAAAGTTCTCGCGAGCATGGACGTTGGAGAGGTGGACTTCCATCTTGCCGCCGGGAAAGGCTTCAAGCGCGTCGCGCAGCGAGTAGCCGTAGTGCGAGAGCGCGCCGGGGTTGATGATCAGACCTTCAGCCGAGCGCTCCTGCTGAATGAAGTCGATGATCGCGCCCTCGTGATTGGACTGATAGGGGCGAATCGTGACGCCCCATTCCCTGGCGCGCTTGCCGACCAGGTCTTCGATATTGGCGAGCGTCTGGGTGCCGTAAATCTCCGGCTGGCGTTGGCCCAGGATGTTGAGGTTTGGTCCCGAAATGAGGAGGACTTTCATTGCTGGTCGTCTACATTCCGGTTGCGTCGTTCGCGGAGGAGGTCAGCGATTCCGTCGAGGGCGTGCTCGATCGTGTCGCGTCGTGCGGCGTCGGTGACGTGGGTGTAGATCTGCGTCGTGGACACGGATGCGTGACCGAGCAACTCCTGGACCACACGGATGTCGGCGCCTCCATCGAGCATATGAGTGGCGAACGAGTGTCGCAACAGATGGGGATGCACGTCCTGGGGCAGGTCGGCCTGTTCGGCGTAGCGGCGAACGCTGAGTTGGACCGCCCGCGTCGATAGCGGTCCGCCGAATCTGTTGAGCCAGAGCCAATTCGCCGATTTGTCGGAAACCAGCGATGGCCGTCCGTCATCCAGATAGCGGCGCAACCAGTGCCGGGCCGACTTGCCCAACAGGGCGACCCGCTCCTTGTCACCTTTTCCTTTGACGATAAATGCGTTGTGATCGGCGTCGTAGTCGGGCACACGCAGGCCGGTGAGTTCGCTGATCCGCAGGCCGGCGCTGTAGAGCACCTCGAGCATCGAGCGGTCTCGCAGTCCCGCTGCGGTTGCGATGTCCGGGGCGTTGAGCAGCGCCTCGATCTGTGACTCGCTGAGGATATTGGGCAGGTAGGAGGTTGCCTTGGGCGTCGCAGCGAGGACCAGGGGATCTCGGTCGATCTCGTTTCTGCGGTTCAGATGACGGGTGAAGGATCGGACGGTGGATGCGCGTCGGCGGACCGACGCCTCGGCGACTCCGTCGGTTTGCAGATCGGCGAGGTACTGGCGATAGTCGGCTCTGCTCAACTTCTCCAGGCTGCAGTCAGCCTGTTCCAGCCAGCGGAGGAAGTGCGAGATGTCCGAGCGGTAGTTGCGGATGGTGTGCGGAGAGAGTCCGCGCCCGTGCTCCAGCAGGGACAGGTAGCGGTCGAGCGATTCCAGGTGATGTTGCGAGATCGCGACTGTTGACACGAAGTCACTGTAGGACAGTGAGTCGGGCGCTAACTGCGGCGTCCGCCCCGGCGTGCGCCGGTTCTTCCCTGTCCGCGACGGGGCGCTTTCGGCTCTGCCAGCAGAGCCAGCGCCCGATCCAGTTCGATGGTCTCAAGATCGTCAGCGTCCTTGAGGTTGCGTCGCTCGTCGCCGCATTGCAGGTATGGCCCCCAGCGACCGGGACGGACGGTGACTTCCTCGCCGGAGTCGGGATGAAGGCCGAGCGTCTTGGGCCAGCGCAGCCAGTCGATGGCGTGCTCGAGGTTGACCTCGGACAGCTCCATGTCTTTGGGCACTGAAGCCCGGCGCGGCTTTGGTTGGCCGCGCTTGGGTTTTCCAACCGTTTCGCCAACCTGGACGAATGGACCAAAGCGGCCATTGAGCAGCCAGACGTCGTCGTCGTAGTCGGGGTGGTGTCCCAGCCTTCTCGGAAGTTGGAGGGTCGTTTCGAGGAGGTCATCAGCTTGTGCCAGCGTCAAATCGGCCGGTGCGAGGTCGGGTGGCAGCGGCGCGGTGCGCATGCTGTCGCCGACGCCGCGACGCAGGAATGACGATCCACCACGAATGCGTACCTGGATGTCCTCGGGTCCTACGTGGTCGTCGCCGTCCAGGTCGAGCTGTAGCCCGTCTTCTGTCAGATTCAGCGCCCAGAAGGGAATGGTGTCGATTTTCTCTGCTACGCGGCCCTTGAGACCGTTCTCCATGCTCTCGTCGCCGAAATAGAAGGTGTGCAGGTGCTCTTCGCCTTTGGCCTCGCCACGCGCAATCTGATCGAGGTAGTCCTCCATGTCTGCGGTGAACTCGGCATTGACCAGGTCGGCGAAGTGCTGGGTGAGCAGGTCGGTCACGCCGAAGCCAAGGAACGTGGGTATCAGTGTGCGACCGCTGCGGCTGACGTAATTGCGGTCGGTGAGGGTTTTGATGATCGCTGCGTAGGTGCTGGGCCGGCCAAGTCCGTCGTCTTCCAGCTTCTTGACCAACGTCGCCTCTGTGTATCGCGGGGGAGGCTGCGACTCGCTCCGTCGCGGCTCGAAATTGAGCAGGCGGGCGGATTCACCCTCGTTGAGGTCAGGTAGGAGCTGCTGACCGTCGCCGCGCGGCGGTAGGACCTCGTACCAACCCGGGAACAGGACGACTTGTCCGTTGGCGATCATGACCGCCGGGTCGTCGTTCGGTCTGTCCGGGAGGTTGGCCAGCAACTCGATTCGGGTGCGTTCGACTCGGGCGTCGGCCATCTGACAGGCGACCGCTCGACGCCAGATCAGGTCGTAGAGGGCGAAGTCGTCGCCGTCAAGGACGCGGCGCAAGGACTCCGGGGTCCGGCTGACATCGGTCGGCCTGATCGCTTCGTGAGCTTCCTGTGCGTTACGCGACCGGGTCTTGTATGTGCGGAACTGGTGGTAATCGTCGCCATAGGTGGATTTGATGTAGTCGGCGGATTGCGCCAGCGCCTGGTCGGACAAGGTGACCGAGTCGGTCCGCATGTATGTGATCAGGCCGACTCGCTCCGCGCCCAGGTCGATGCCCTGGTACAGCCGCTGTGCGGCAGCCATCGCCCTGGCCGCTGCCATTCCGAGGCGATTCGAGGCAGCCTGTTGCATCGTTGAGGTCGTGAATGGCGGCGCCGGACGCATCCGAGCCTGGGTCTTGTTGATCGTCGAGACGATCCACTCGGCAGCGGTCACGGCGGGGCGGAGATCTTCGAGGCTCGCCTCGGTCTCCCAACGCTTGTTGGTTGCAGCCAGCTGGCCTGTGGCGGCATCGAAGTCAGAGGTCTGACTGGCGAGTTCGACTCCACCCAGTGACAGCAGCCGGGCGTTGAGCTGACTATCGCCGATGTCGAAGTCGGCGTTGGCGCCCCAATACTCGGCGCTGACAAACGCCATCCGCTCGCGCTCGCGGTCGACGAGGAACTTGAGCGCGACGCTCTGCACGCGTCCGGCCGAGGTGCCCTGTCCGAGCTTTCGCCAGAGCACCGGGCTCAGCGAGTAGCCGTAGAGGCGGTCAAGAATGCGTCGTGATTCCTGCGCCTCGACCAGGTTCTCGTCGATTGGGCGGGGAGACTCCAATGCACGCTCGATGGCACTTGGAGTGATCTCGTGAAAGACGATTCGCTCGTACGGCACTTTCGGCTTCAACACCTCGACGAGGTGCCAGCCGATGGACTCGCCTTCGCGGTCTTCATCCGTCGCCAACAGGACTCGGTCGGCCTGCTTGAGTTCCTTGCGCAACCGTGTGACGTGCTTCTTCGACTCGCTCGGGACGATGTAGTACGGCTGGAAGCCATGATCGACGTCGACAGCGAAGTCGGCCCACGGTTGGCCCTTGATCTTTGCTGGACGCTCCGCGGCTCGACGCGGCAGATCGCGGATGTGACCGAAGCAGGCGCTGACGACATAATCGTCGTCGAGGAACCGCGAGATCGTGTCCGCTTTGGCGCCGGACTCGACGATTACGAGCGTCTTCTTGCCACTCGGGCCGGCGTTGTCAGCGACGGGCATAGGTCATTGGTCCTACTTGATGAATCAGGCCTTTGAGTTCAAGGGTGGCCATGGCTGCGGCGGTTTCGTGGACAGGCTGTTGAAGTATGCGAGAAAGCTCGTCGACGTGGATCGCTTCCCGGCCGATGCGCTCAAGCAGCTTTGCTTCGGCGGGGTCTTCAGGAAGCTGCTCAACCAACTCGGCCTGCCGTTCGATCGGTCCCAGGTTGAGCTCCTCGAGGATGTCCTGGGCGCAGGTGACGAGCTTACCCAACCCGCGCTTGATGACGTTATTGGCTCCCGTCGATTGCTCGGAGGTGATCGGTCCCGGGACGGCGAAGACTTCACGCCCCTGGTCGAGCGCCGAGGTCACGGTATGCCAGGTTCCGGACTTTTTCCCAGCTTCTGTGACCAGCGTGCCCAGCGTCATTCCGGCGATGATGCGATTGCGTCGGGGGAAGTAGCGGGCATCGGGCCGGGTGCCGAGGGGGTATTCGCTGAGCATTGCGCCGCCGCTCTCCAGAATCCGAGCGGCCAGCGGCTTGTGTTCCGGCGGATACACACGATCGAGACCACAGGCGACAATAGCGATGGTCCGGCCTCCGCATTCGAGCGCAGTCTCGTGCGCGATGCCGTCGACACCACGGGCGAGACCGGAGACGATCGTCAGGCCGGAACGTGCGAGGTCGGTTGTCAGCGTGCGAGTCACCTGTTGCCCGTAGGCCGTCGGCCGACGGGTGCCGACGATCGCGAGCGACCATTCGTCGCGATCGGCCAGCTCGCCACGGATATACATCAACGGTGGCGGATCGTGAATCTCCTTGAGGCGTCGCGGGTAGCTGTCGTCGTCCGGAGTCAGGGCCGTGATGCCTGCGTCCAGCATGTGTGCGTAGGCTTCGCTGGGGTCGAGCGTCGCTCGGGTTGATTCCAGTTCGTCCACGGTTCGCTTGTCGAGTCCGGCCTCTTGCAGCTGAGTGCGATCCGCTCGCCAGGCTTCTTCGAGGCTCTCGAAATAGCGATCGAGGGCACTCATCCGCGCCGGACCGATGCCGGTCACGTGCGAGAACGCGACCCGAAACGGGACATCGCTGTCGGCTGGGTTGGCGGCTGGTTCGTTGAAGTGGGGCACGGGCGCTCACGTTAGCGCGAGTTGGCCTGGCTGTCAGTAGCAGGCACTGCGAGGGTTGCCGCGCGCATTTGTACCACACGCCGGCCGTTCATGCGTTCGACGACTACCGAAAGTGTGCCGAGCCGCACTTCGTCACCGACTTCCGGTATACGACCAAGCCGATCGAAGACCAATCCCGCCACCGTGTCGTAGTCGGCTGCCTCGATGTGTCCGCCGATCTGTTCCAGCGCCGCCAACGGAGCGCGTCCATCGAGAATCAGGTCGCCGTCGACCAGCCGGGCGCCGTCGTCTTCTGCTCCGGCGGGATCGTATTCGTCGGCGATCTCGCCGACGATCTCTTCCAGGATGTCTTCGAGCGTGATTAGGCCGGCGGTGCCGCCGTATTCGTCCAACACGATCGCCATGTGTACTCGTGAACCTCGGAGATCATGAAAGAGATCGTCGATCAGCTTGGACTCGGGGACGAAGATCGGCTCGCGGCCGATCTCAGATATGGGTCGGTCGCGGTCCTGAAGGATCTCTGCCATCAGGTCTTTCGCGTAGACGATGCCTGTGATGTTGTCGATTAAATCATCGAAGATCGGAACTCGCGAGAAGCCGTGCTCAAGCAGGAAATATGCCGCGTCGGTCAGGTTGGTGTCCGCCGGCAGCGCGGCGATGTCGGGGCGCGGGGTCATTGCCTCTCGCACGATGCGGTCGCCGATGGTCATGATGCCGCGGATCATCTCGCGTTCTTCGTCTTCGAGCGTGTCGGTCTCGTGCTCGATCAGCACCTCGATGTCGGTGGGCTGAGGCGCGACCTCGGTGTGGCGGCGTCCGAGCCCGGTGACCAGTCGCGCGGGCGCTTCCAGCAGAGCGGCGGGCCAGAGGAAGACGGCGTCGAGCAGGTCGATGGCCGGTACGAAGTTGAGGGCGAAGGCTTCGGGCCAGGTCGCAGCGAGCCGTCGCGGGACGGAGTGAATCAGGGCCGCAACGAACGCTGAGACCAGTCCGGTAATCACCATGGACTCCCACTGAAAACCGAATTCACGGACGACGATATAGAAGACCGCGGTGAATCCGCTGGCTACCGCGACCGTGCGACCGACGGCGAATGATCCCAGTGCTCGTTCGCGGTCGGCGGTGATCTCCGTCAACCGATTGGCTCGGCGACTGTCGGGCTGCCGGCTGGCAAGGAGTCGGGCGCGCGATCTGGAGAGTGAGATGACGCCGGCCTCGGCGATTGCCTCGAGCGTCAGCAGCACGACGGCGAGGATCAGGATGACCAGTGCGATGATGGCGCTGTCGCTCATGAGCCCGGCTCCGATTCTCGCCGGAAGCGGCGCGAGGGCGTGAGTCTCGCCGGATGGCCGATTGCGTTGCCGTCGTCAGGCACATCCTTCGTTACAACAGCCCCTGTGCCTGTCCTGGCGCGATCTCCGACATTGAGGGGCGCGACCAGCATCGTGTCACAGCCGATGAATGCGTCCTCTCCGATGATTGTCCGGTGCTTGGATTCGCCGTCGAAGTTGCAGGTGATGGCTCCCGCGCCGATGTTTGCGCGCGGGCCGACATCTGCGTCACCGAGATAGCTGAAGTGTCCAATCTGGACGCCCTCGCCGATTCGGGATTCCTTGAGTTCGACGTGCGTGCCGATGTGTGCCCGGGATTCGATCCGGCAACCGGGACGGATGGTCGAATAGGGACCGACTTCAACCTCGTCGCGCAGCACTGAGCCGCGGACCGTGCAGGATTCCAGGGTGCAGCCGCGGCCGACGGTTGAGTCCTCGATGATTACGTTCGGTCCAATCTTCGAACCCGCTGCGATGGTCGTCTTGCCCTTGATGTGGCTGCCAGGCTCGATTGTGACGCCCGGTTCGATTGATGCCTGCGCGTCAATCCAGACCGCGTTGCGGTCGCGGATGTGTACGCCGCAGTCGGTGAGTCGGCGGATCACCCTCGTCCGGATCACATCTTCGGCGTCTGCGGCATCGGCTGGCGTCTCGACGTTGAGCCGGACACCGCCCAAATCGACCTTGACCGCCGTCGCGCTTCCGTTTGCGACGGCAACAGGGAGAACGTCTGTCGCGTAAGCCTCTCCCTCTGCGCCTTCGACGATTCGCTCAATCGCGGGCCAGAGGAAGTCGCTGCGGAAGAGATAGAAGCCGAGATTCACTTCATCAATAGCGCGTTCATCCTCGGAGGCGTCCATCCACTCGACGATTCCTCTGAGCTCGCCACGCGGGTCGCGGATGATTCGCCCCATCTTTGCCGGGTCGTTGACCCTGGCCGTGGCGATGACCGCGTCGACATCCGTGACTTTGAGTAACGGGCGAACGTGAGTCGCCGACAAGAGCGGTAGGTCGCCATTGACAACGAAGACGTGCGAGGTTTCCACCTGGGATCGAGCCGCCAATACGGCGTCGGCGGTGCCGCGTGGCTCTTCCTGGACTGCGAAGCGCAACTCGATGCAGCCCGTGTCGTCCGCCAGTGCTTCGCGAATGAGCCGACCGGGTTCTCCGGGAGGAACAACGACGACCACATGTTGAATGCCAGCGTCGCCGAGGGCGTGAAGTACGTGCGATGCCATCGCGCGGCCGCAGATGGGGAAAGCCGGTTTGGGTACGTCGGCGCGCAGGCGCAGGCCGCGACCAGCGGCGAGCACCACGGCAGTGATATGTGGGGATGGGTCGGATTCTGGTGGATCGTCGTCGGGACTCAAGCGGGGCTCCGGTTCAAGCGGGCCAGTGCAGTAACGCTAGGTACGCAGTTCACGGACTGTCAACTGTCTGGGTCACATCCGGTGCTTCGCGCCGGGCAACAGGAGGGCTTCTGCGTATACTCGGAAGTTGCAGCTCGCGCTCGGCGCGGACTGGTTTCAGCGTGCGCGAACGAACCTTTGAGGCAGCCACCGAGCTATGGACGCACAGACGATTCGGCAGACATTCACCGACTTCTTCGTTGACCGCAACCACCTCGCGGTGGCGTCGGCGCCGTTGACGGCGCCGGGCGACCCAACGCTGCTCTTCACGAGCGCCGGCATGGTGCCGTTCAAGCCGTATTTCCTCGGTGAATCGCAACCGCCGCACAACCGGCTGACATCGATTCAGAAGTGCTTCCGCACGACGGACATTGATGAAGTCGGCGACGCCTCGCATCTCACGATGTTTGAGATGCTCGGCAATTTTTCGCTGGGTGACTACTTCAAGGCCGAAGCACAGGCCTGGGCCTGGGAATTGGTCACCGATGTCATCGGCGTGCCGAAGGAGCGACTCGTCGCGACGGTGTACACCGATGACGACTACGCCTATGACCAATGGCGCAAGATCGGTCTGCCCGATTCGAAGATCTATCGCTACGGCGAAGATCAGGGCAATTTCTGGGCCGCAGGACCGACGGGGCCATGCGGTCCCTGCTCCGAGCTGCACTACGACATGCGTCCCGGATATCGAGAAGGATCCGGCCCGGCGGAAGCCGAAGAGAAGTGGCTTGAGATCTGGAATCTCGTCTTCATGCAGTGGACGCGATTCGACGACGGTTCGCGGGCTGACCTTCCTGCGCAAAGCATCGACACGGGCGCCGGCCTCGAGCGCTGGGCGATGATGCTGCAGGACAAGGACAACCTCTACGACACCGATCTGTTCGTTCCGTTGCTGAACTACATCGGCGGCCGTTGCGACCTCGACTACCACACGGCCGACGAATCACAGCGTCGCGCGATGCGAGTGTTGGCCGAGCACGGCCGGGCGATGACGTTCCTGATTGCCGACGGCGCGCTGCCGGGCAACGAGGGTCGCGGCTACGTGCTGCGTCGTCTGATCCGACGCGCCCTGTACATGGCGGATTCGCTGGGCATTCAGGATGACATGCTGTCTGACCTCGCGATCCAGGTACAGGAGGGCATGGGAGCCTGGTACCCGGAACTGGAGGAACATGCGGCACTCGTGGCCAATGTGCTGGACCAGGAGGAGCATCGCTTCCGACGGACACTATCGAGCGGCCGTTCGCTGCTCGAAGGCCGCATCGCGGAACTGGGATCGGGAACGATTAGCGGTCGCGACGCCTTCGAGCTCTACGACACATATGGTTTGCCCTTCGAGGTGACCGCGGAGGTGGCGCGGGAGAATGACGCGATTGCTGATGAATCCGTAGTCCGCGCCGAGTTCGAGGCAGCGCTGGAAGAGCAACGAGAACGCTCGCGTCGGCAGGCCACGTTCGCCTACGACGAAGAAGCAACGCAGTACGCGGAACTCGATTCGGCGACGCAATTCACCGGCTATGAATCGATCGAGGCGGCTGCTGAGGTCGTCGCGATTGTCGCCGGCGGCGAGCGAGTCGCTCGCGCAGCCGTTGGCGATGAAGTCTCCGTGGTGCTCGATCGGACCCCGTTCTATCCGGAAGGCGGCGGTCAGGTTGGCGATGCCGGCTGGCTTCGAGGCGACGATTTGCAGGTTGACGTTGAGGACACGCGGGCCTTTGGTGATGTCATTGCGCATGTCGGCAAGGTGACTTCCGGCGGCATCGCAGTCGGAGACCGGGTCTCGGCGACCGTCAGCCGAGCGCGCCGAGCCGACGCGGCACGCAATCACACGGCGACTCATTTGCTTCACGCGGCGCTGCGTCAGGTGCTCGGTGACCACGTCCGACAGGCAGGATCACTGGTCGCACCCGATCACCTGCGCTTCGACTACACCCAGCCCGAGGCGCCGGCGTCCGCGGACCTGCGCACTGTGCAGCAGTTGGTGCAGGAGCGAATTCGCGACAACATTCCTGTTGCGACAACGGAGATGTCCTACGACGACGCGCTCAAGACCGGCGCGATGGCGATCTTTGGCGAAAAGTACGAGACCGCTGTCCGAGTTGTGGAGATCTGCGATCCGGAGCCGCATGTCCATGACTGTTTTTCCAAGGAACTCTGCGGCGGCACGCACGCTCCGGCAACGGGTTTTGTGGGCGCGTTCCAGATCATCTCGGAGGGGAGCGTCGGGGCAGGCGTGCGTCGGATCGAGGCCTTGACGGGTTCGGCGGCGTCAAGTTGGATGGATTCTCGTTTGGACGCGCTCAACGAGATTGCAGGCGCCGTCCGTGCTACCCCCGATACCGCCGGAGAGCGAATCGCTCACTTGCAAGCGGAGGCGGCGGAGCTGCGACGACGGCTGCAAGCGGTAGAGGCGAAAACGGGCGCAACCACTGCTGAAGACCTGGCAGCAAGCGCCACTGACATTGGAGATGTTGCGGTAGCGGTTGGTCGAGTCGCGGTCGAATCGGCGGATGCACTGCGTAGAACCGGAGACGAAGTGCGGCGTCGACTGACGGAGAGTGGGCGCGAGGGAGTGATCGTGTTGGGCGCCGTCGCCAATGAGCGGCCGCTATTCGTCGCGATGGCGACCGATGGCGCTGTCGCCGGTGGCGTCAACGCGGGGAAGCTGATTGGCGGGATCGCACGACTCGCGGGCGGTGGCGGTGGCGGCAGTCCCGAGATGGCGCAGGCAGGCGGACGGCATGCCGACAAGCTCGACGAGGCGCTTGGCTCGGCCGTCGACGCGGTGCGAGAGCAGCTCGGATAGTGGGATAAGGCGCGTTCGATGTCGCGCGGCTGCGCGGTGGGGATCGATCCGGGAGAACGATGGATCGGCGTGGCCCGCGCCGCAAGCGGCTCGGACCTCGCTCTGCCAGTCGGTACGATTGATCGCAGTTCTGGAGATACCGAGACCGCCAAGACGCTCAGGTCGATGCTCGGTGGCGAGGCCGTCTCAGAGCTGGTCATCGGCGTGCCGCTGCGTCCGGATGGTCGCGAGGACCCGCAGGCCACCGCGTTTCGGCAGTTCGGGGAAGCGCTGGCCAACTCGCTGGGAGCGGTGTGCGTCGCGCAGGACGAGCGATTCTCCAGTGAGCCGCCGACGCTCAGTGACACTCAGCGTGATGCTGGTGGCGGCCGCAAGTCCAGAGCGCAAGGAAGGAAGAGCGTCCAGCGTCAACGCCGGGAGCGAGAGCGTTCCCATGCGACGGCTGCGGCGCGGATTCTGCAGCGTTGGCTGGACTCGCGCGAGGGACTGCGAGCTCGCGGCATCGCAGATCGCGGCGTCTGATGCCTGCTTCTCCCTGGCGGACCGCGGCAGCGGTTGTGTTGGTACTCGTCACGATGATTTGCGCCGCCTCGGCGACTGTGGCGATCTCGAGAACGCCTGGTGCGCATCTTGCCAGGGCGTCTGACGATCAGACCACGAGACTTCTGCACGGACCGTCAGCGGTGACGATCGTCCAGGGTGACTCAACAGCAGTGATCGGCCGTCGGTTGCTCGCCGGTGAGGCGATTAGCTCTCAGACGCGATTTGAGCTGTTGGCCTTGCTGCTCGGTTGGGAATCGAGATTGGAGCCGGGTTCATATTCGTTTGAGGCCGGCTTGACGACGTTTGAGATCTTGCGACGCATACACTTTGGAGAGACATCGCCGCTGCGGGTGGTGATCCCGGAAGGACTGAGGCTTGAGCAGGTGACAGAACGTCTGGCAGAGGCAAGCGTCATCGACAGGGCGTCCTTCGCGGCTGCTCTTGAGACCGCTGCGCAGCCGACGGTGTTTGGATCGCTGGCCGCGCAACGTCCTGCCGGCGCGACGCTGGAGGGGTATCTCTTCCCCAGCGCGTACTCCTTCCCACTGGGCGCGACCGCGGACGACGCCCTTCGGTTGATGCTGCTGCGATTCAATGACTCGTTGACCCCACGGCTCTGGGAGCAGATCAATGCCTCGGGCCGATCCTTGCACGAAATTCTGACCATCGCCTCGATCATCGAGCGCGAAGTCGTTGAGGATTCGGAGCGCGTCCTGGTCTCAGCCGTGATCTGGAATCGCCTCGACGCCGCCATGCTGCTGCAAATGGATTCAACCGTGCAGTACGCCGTTGGCGCCACTGGTGAGTGGTGGAAACGGGATCTGACGCTTGAGGATCTCGCTGTGCGGTCGGCCTACAACACCTATGTGTCGCATGGTTTGCCTCCGACGCCGATTGCGTCTCCTGGGCTGGCCTCGATCGAGGCGGCGGCGAACCCGGCGAATGTGCCGTATCTGTTTTTTGTCGCCACAGGGGATGGGACGCATGCGTTCGCGGTCACGTATGAGGAGCATCAGGCCAACGTGGAGCGCTATCGCGGAGGCCTCGAATGACGTTGCGTGTCGGCGTGATCGGTCATCCTGTGGCGCACAGCATTTCGCCGCGGTTTCAGCAGGCAGGGTTTGACGCTGCCGACCTCAACGTGCGCTACGAAGCCTGGGACCTCGAGCCCGGTGAGCTGGAAGGCTTCATCGACGGGCTCCGCGATGATGACGCATTGGGCGCGAACATCACGATTCCTTACAAGGAGGCTGCGCTGCGTCACATGGATGGGTTACACCAGACGGCGCGGTTTGTCGGGGCGATTAACACCATCGTCAACAACTCCGGACATTTGCAGGGCTACAACACCGACGTGACCGGCTTTCAGCGCTCGCTGTCGGAGGCGGGATTCGATCCATCCGGCGCACGCGCGGTGCTGTGGGGCGCGGGCGGGGCCGCTCGCGCGGTCGCCTGGGCGCTGATCTGGCGCGGAGTGGAGGCGCTGACGATCATCAATCGCACGGCGGTGCGCGCCGGACGGTTGCGGCACGACCTTGCTTCTGCCTCGGCCGGGGCATCGTTGCGATCATTCGGAGCCGATGAAGAGGGTGTCGCCGACGCCCTGCGCTCAGCTGATCTTGTTGTCCAGTGCACTTCTGTTGGACTCAAAGGCAGTGAGACCGATGGTCAACTCCCGTTTGAACCTTCTCAGTTGTCGGAGGACGCATTCGTCGCCGATCTGATCGCCAATCCGGTTGAAACTCCATTGGTCAAGGCGGTTCGGGAGTCAGGGCGGCGCGCAATCGGCGGGCTGCCGATGCTTGTGTACCAGGGCGCGGCGGCGTTTGAGCTGTGGACGGAGCGTGAGGCTCCTGTGGATGTCATGCTCAGAGAAGCGCACTTGACGATGTCGGCGATGTCGGAGGCAGGCTCATGAACGAAGGCGTCACCATCGGCTTTCTGCTGATTGCGGTCCTCTTCGGCGGAATTGGTTTCGTGTTGTTCAAGGAGGCTCGGACGCATCGCTTCTGGCGACAGCTCGTCGCCGACAACAACATGGACGCCATCCGCGGGATTCTGGACCAGGAGCTCGAGCACTGGCGCACTCAGCGTCCGCCGAAGGACATCAGCGCAGCCGTCTGGGCGGGCGTGCAGGGGCTGGCACTGGTCGGAGCATCGGCCAAACATGTCAGAGTGAGCACATCGGCCGATCCGGAGTTTGGCGCCGTCGACGGCAAGCGCGAGCAGATCGCGTCGTCGCTCGACACGGCCTATTCCACTGCTCTGCGGCTGGTTGAGATGATTTTCTACGACGTGCCCAACTTCAGGCCCAACGATGTTCGGGTTGATGTTTATACGACATTCCGAAACGCGGAAGGCGTCGCCGAGGCGTTGCCGATTCTGTGTGTGGAAGCGGATCGCGTGTCGGCGATGAGCCTCGACTGGAGCCTGCCGCCGGCTGCGCTGGCTCGTGAGTTTGAGACGACAGCGGACCGGGCGCCCAGCGGAGAACCGCGTCCGATCGTGCTGCCCGAGGACCGCTTCGCCGATATCGTGGCCGAACCAGCCGACGCTCCGGTTGAAGAACAGAGGACGGACTGATGGGCAGTTTGCGTTGGTTCACGGCAGGCGAATCGCACGGTCCTGGATTGACCGTGATCGTTGACGGCGTGCCGTCAGGCCTGCCGCTGACGGAAGCGCAGATTCGTCAACAATTGGCTCGACGTCAAAAGGGCTACGGACGCGGCGGACGGATGAAGATCGAGACCGACTACGCCCACATTCGCGGCGGCGTGCGGCAGGGGCGAACGATGGGCAGTCCGATTGCGCTGTGGATTGAGAACAAAGACTTTGACAAAGGACTCGGTCCCGACAAGCGACCTTGGCGCGAGACGATGTCGCTGGATTCGGTGGAGCCGCCGCCGACGCAGGTGACGCGGGTGCGTCCCGGCCACGCCGACTTGTCGGCCTCGCTGAAATACGGGTACGACGATGTGCGCGACTCTCTGGAACGCGCATCGGCGCGCGAAAGCGCTGCTCGCGTCGGCGCCGGCGCCGTGGCGAGACGTCTGTGCGAGGAGCTGGGTTGCGACTTCAACAGCCACGTCGTGCAGATTGGCTCGGTTGCGATCGGTCAATCGGTTGAAGCCAATTGGGAGGCTGTGGAAGAATCGCCGGTTCGCTGTACCGACGCTGACGTTGCGCAAGCGATGGTCGATGCGATTAATGCAGCTAAGCAGGAAGGCGACACGCTGGGCGGCACGCTGGAGGCTCGGGTGACGGGCGTTCCCTTTGGACTTGGCTCACATGTGCAGTGGGATCGGAAGCTGAGCGGCAGGATTGGCCAGGCCATTCTCTCGATGAACGCGTTCAAGGGGGTTGAAATCGGCGATGGATTCAGCGGCGCCGCGCTTACCGGTCGTGGCTACCACGATGTCGTCCTGCCCCAGGACGCGTGGGGCGACCATCCCTGGCGTCGAAAGTCGAATCACGCCGGCGGCGTCGAGGGGGGAATCTCCAACGGCGAGGACCTCGTGGTGCGAGTCGCCGTGAAGCCGATAGCGACGCTTGCTCGTCCGTTGCCATCGGCGGACCTAACGACCGGCGAGCGGGTCGAAGCGCACTATGAGCGCTCAGATGTTTGCGTCGTGCCGGCTGCGGGTGTCATCGTCGAGGCGATGCTGGCTCTCGTCCTGGCCGATGCGGTCCTCGAAAAGTTCGGCGGCGACTCGCTGGATGAAACCCGACGAAACATGTACTCGTTCCTGAAGACCGCGGTGCCGCGAGGAGAGTGGTCGTGAGTGCGCCGACAAGACTGAAACGGGTCGTGCTGATCGGTTTCAGCGCGACCGGCAAGTCGGTGCTTGCTCCCTACATCGCTCACAAACTCGGGTGGACGACCGTTGATCTTGACGTTGAGATCGAGCGAGGCGCCGGCCGTACGATTCCGCAGATTTTCGAATCGGAAGGCGAGAGCGGATTCCGCGCTCGCGAACACCAGGCGGTCAAGGACGCGGCGGATCGGGATGGCCTGGTCGTTGCGACGGGCGGTGGCGTCTGGTTGAACAGTGAGAACCGATCTCTGCTAGCCGAGCAAGGGCTGGTCGTCACGCTCGAGGCTCGATCGGCAACGATTCTGGCGCGCTATGCGGCGACCGAACAGGGCGCTACCGAAGTGCGCCCGATGCTGGCCGGCACCGACCCTCGCCGCCGAGTTGAGACGCTCAAAGCGGTGCGACAACCGTTCTACGCCATGTCCGATCTGACGGTGCACACGGACGATATCGAGATCGGCGAGGCGGTCGATCAGATCGTCGAAGCTGTCGCGAAGCGTGCAAGCGGCATCCTGGCCTCAGACTCGCGGCTGAGGGAGATGCGAAACGGCCCCGGCGTGGACCCGCCGCCGGTCAGCGACTTTGGCCCAGATGTCGGTTGCATCGTGGAGGCCGGGTCGGCGCGCTATCCGGTCTATTGCGCCTGGGGCTTGCTCGCGCGGTCCGGAGATGTCTTTGACCGACTTGGACTGAACGGGCGCGTGTTCCTGATCGCCGATCAATCTGTGATTGACTCGCACGGCGCGATAGCGAGGCAGTCGCTTGAGGCGGCGGGCCGCTCAGTCGTTTCCTATGCCGTGGCTTCGGGCGAGGCGAGCAAGTCTCTTCAATCCCTGGACGCCCTATACGGATGGCTCTCATCCCATCGAGCTGAGCGTCGCGACGTGGTCTTTGCGCTTGGTGGTGGCGTCACGACCGACCTGGCCGGCACGGCTGCGGCGACGTATCTGCGGGGCATGCCGCTCGTTCATGCGCCAACGACCGTGTTGGGCATGGTCGACGCGGCCATCGGTGGCAAAGTGGCCATCGACCTGCCCTCAGGCAAGAACCTCGTGGGCGCGTTCTATCAGCCCCGTGCGGTCCTGGCCGACGCGGCCACGCTGGCAACGCTGCCGCCGCGCGAGCTGCGATCGGGATTTGCCGAGGTGATCAAGCACGGGTTCATTCGCGATGAACCGATGCTCGAACTCTTGCATGAATCCGCGGATTTGCTCTTGAACCCGGCCGCGGGGAGAGCTGATGAAACGCGTCGCCAGCTCCTGGTCGATGTCATCACGCGAAACCAGGCGATCAAGGCCGCCGTCGTCTCTGCCGACGAGCGCGAGTCTGATATCCGCGCGATTCTCAACTACGGACACACATTGGGCCATGCCATCGAAGCAGTGACCGGCTACAGCGCCGTGTTGCACGGCGAGGCGGTGGCGATGGGCATGATCGCGGTCGCTGAGATGAGTAATGCGTTAGGCCTGATTGATGAAGCCCTGGTGACGCGCCACCGACGCCTGATTGAACGATTCGGTCTGCCGACTCAGAGCCCGCCCGGACTTGGCCGAGCCGAGATTTTCGAGGCCATGTCCAGAGACAAGAAAGTGGTCGGCGGCAAGCAACGTTGGGTGCTGCTGGAGAGCATTGGGTCGCCCATCGTGCGCGACGACGTTCCTGCGGAAATCGTGTCGGAGGCCATCGACGCAGTTGTCGGCCGTTCCTGATGGTGCGGATGACGGTCCGCGTCCGGGGTCGCGTTCAGATGGTTGGCTATCGCATCTTCACCGAGGGAACGGCCGATCGCATTGGCGGCATCCAGGGATCGGTCCAGAGTCTCCCTGATGGTTCAACCGTGGAGATCGTAGCTGAAGGGCTGCGACGAGCGCTGGAAGTGTTCCTTGAGGAACTCAAGATCGGACCGGCTCACGCACTCGTGCGTGGCGTCGAGGTCGATTGGGGCGTGGCCTCGGGCAAGTTCGACGGCTTTGAGACGATCTACTAACTGCCTCGACGGTGGACGACGATGCCGAAACGCTTGAGGCCTCGCAGCGCGCGGTAGACCGGGTATGGGTTCGCGACGAACGACGGCTCGATCGGATTCCAAACGACGGTCTGCCGGGTCACGGCAGAACTCCTTGGACTACTCGGCTGCCGCTTCAACCGTTGGCACTGGGACCGTTGCTTCACCAGCGCGCTGGACGCGGATGTCGAGGTGCCGGAGTCCGCGCAGGACGATGTTTGGTTTGTAGACCGGTGTGCGCGAGCCGAGCTTGATCTCATCGAAGCGCTCGAGCAATGCTTCGAATGCGATCTTTCCTTCCAGTCGGGCTAGCGGCGCGCCGAGGCAATGATGAATCCCGCGGCCGAAGGAAATGTTGCCAGCGTCTTCACGCGTGATGTCGAGCGTTTCGGGGTCGCTGAACTGTTCCGGATCACGGTTGGCGCCGCCGATCAGGAGCGAGACGGGACGGCCCGGCTTGAGCTTGTGGCGATCAATCTCGAAGCCATCGAGCGTCATCCGGCCATCAACCTGGACGGGCGAGTCGTAGCGGAGCAACTCCTCAATGGCGTTGTCCAACAGCTCCGGCCGCTCGCGGAGGAGCTGGAGCTGCTCCGGATGCTCGAGCAGGGCCTTGAGCCCGTTGCCAATCAAGTTCGTAGTGGTCTCGTTGCCCGCGACCAATAGGAGTCGGAGCGTGACGATCATTTCGTCTTCTGTGAGTCGATCGCCTTCTTCTTCGGCCTCAATCAGGCGTGAAACGAGGTCGTCCTTCGGGTTCTCGCGATGTTCAGCGACGATGTCTTTGAAGTAACCGTCGAACAGTTGGGCCGTGGCGAACACTTGACCAAGTTCGTCCTCCGTCAAATTCGGTTCCAGCACGCGGGCGAACTGGTCGGACCACACTTTGAATTGCTGTCGATCTTTGGTCGGGACGCCGATCATCTCGGCGATCACCACTGTCGGCAATGACGATGCGAGATTCGACATCAAGTCGAACTCGTTCTGCCCCTCGACCTCGTCGAGCAAGGCGTGCGCCGTCTCGCGGATGTGGTCTTCCATTTTGGTGATCTGCCGAGGCGTAAACGCACGGCTGACCAGTCCGCGTAAGCGTGTGTGGTCGGGCGGATCGAGCGACAGCATGGATGGTTGCAGTTCGTTCTCGATCTGCTCGCCGATCCCTCGCCGATTGCGCGTGCCCACCGGCCCTCGGAAGTTGGAGAAGACCTTGTAGTTGCGCAGAACGGCGTCAACGTCCTCGTAGCGTGATAGCACCAGGGCCTTGGTCAGCGGGCTGGGATGGTAGGGATCCCGCTCGCGCAGTTTTTTGTAGGTGGGGTACGGATTGGCGATGAAGTTGGGGTCCAGCGGGTACCAGACAACTCCGGACTGGAGCTTCTCCTGGGCGAGCTTGGCTCTGATGTAGAGCGGCGCAATTGTGCTCCGGATGGCGGTCTTGAGAGGCATGTTCAGCTCGATTCAGTGTTGAGGGTGAGAGCGACTTAGTCGAGTGGATGATCCCAGTCGACCATGATCACATCGCATTCCTCGCCGGCGTGGACGCGTTCTTGGTCCTCTGGGCACACAGCGTACCCATTGGCGATCGCCATTGATGTGAGCACGCCGCTGCCTTGCGGTCCAGTCAGGCGTGCGTGCCAGCGGCCGTCGTCGTCCTGGCTCAACGTTGCCCGGGCGTAGACCCGCCGCCAGTCGGTGTTGACGATGTCTTCGTCGGCAATCGCCCGAATCATCGGTCGCGGCTGCGGCTGCCGGCCCATCATCTGGTAGATGGCGAGCCGTCCGAACAACTCAAACGCTAACAACGAAGAAACCGGATTGCCCGGCAGTCCGATATGCGGCACGCGTCGACCGTCTGGAGCGTCGAACTCGCCAAACGCGAGCGGCTTGCCCGGCTTCATACGGACTGTCCAGAAATCGATCGCTCCCTCGCGGGCGAGGACTTCCTTGACGACGTCGAAGTCGCCACGAGACACGCCGGCCGATGTGAGCACGAGATCGCAGGTTTCAAGCGCTTCGTTGATCTTGGCGGTTAGCGCTGGGATCGTGTCTCGCGCGATGCCGAATCGCTGTGGCACGCCGCCATACTGCGTGACCAGCGCGCTGAGACCGTATGAGTTGGAATCGTAGATTTTGCCGGGCGCGGGAGGTTCACCGGGCGTCAGCAATTCGTCGCCTGTCGAGAGGATTGCCACGCGAGGTCGCCGGATGACTTCGACTTTAGCGACGCCCAGCGATGCGAGGACAGCGACTTCGGGTCCGCGCAGGACCATCCCGGCATTCAGAACTTGTTGGCCCTGACGCACATCCTCGGCGCACCGGCGAATGTTGTTGCCGGGGGCTGCGGCCTTGAGGATGCCGACATCTTCGATGGCCTCATGGGCCTGTCCGGGCGCTCGTAGACCTACTTCATCGGTCTCTTCGAAGGGGACGATCGTGTCTGCGCCGTCGGGCATGGGCGCGCCGGTCATAATTCGGACGGCTTCGCCGGGGCCGACCGATTTGTCGTACAGATAGCCGGCGGCCAGCTCTCCGATCACTCGCAGGCGGACCGGATTCGCCTCCGATGCGCCGTCGGTGCTGGATGACTGGACGGCGTAGCCGTCCATGGCGGTGTTGTCGTGCGGCGGGATGTCGAAGGGCGCGGTGATGTCGGTCGCGAGCACCTGGCCGACGGCATCGTCGATGGCTCGGGTCTCCGAAGGCAACTGTCTGCAGAACGCAAGGATGCGCTCAACGGCGTCCTCGACCGGCAACATGTCGACGGGCGGCTCAGTCGAGCGCGGTTCGGGAGTCTTGGGCGAAGGCATCTGACTACAGCGGTCCGGTTCTAGACCCGAATGGTCAGGCAAGTTGTGGTTCGCTTGACGCCGGGCACGGTCTGAATCGAATCGGTGATGCAGCTGCCCAACTGCTCGAGGTTGTCGGTTTCGACCAGGCAGATGACATCGAATGGCCCGGTGACCAGCTCGACCGTCTTGATTTCACCTTCGGTGTGGGTGAGGTCTGCCAGGGCGAGCGCCACCTGCTTGGCGGTTCCCACCTCAGTTTCGATCAGGATGTAGCTCTTCACTGCCATGGGGGAAGCTCCAGAAAACTGCGCGCCGCGCGGAACTCGTCGGGCTGGGACAAGTTTACTATCTAGGCGGCTCGACGCGTTTTACGTGCGAAGGGCGGCGGGTACGATACGAATCGTATGCCCGAACAATCATTGACGAGTATTGGTGAGTTTGCGCTGTGCTAGATCTTGTGGCGTTGGAAGCGGAAGCGCGCACGTCGCTCGCCGAGGCGGGCGACGCGGCCGGTCTTGAGTCGTGGCGTGTTGAATGGCTAGGACGCCGCGGCCGGCTCACGGCGATTCTGCGCGGAGTTCGCGACCTACCGGCCGAAGAACGGCCGACGGTCGGTGCCGGAGCGAATCGTCTGAAGGGCTTGTTGGAAAAGGCGGTGACGGCCCATCGAAGCGAGTTGCTGGCGTCCACTGCAGATGGGCTTGCGATTGATGTCACCCTTCCCGGGAGGCAGCCGTCGTTGGGATCGCTTCACCCTGTGACGCTGACACGCCGGATGATGGAGCGAACCTTCCGCGACATGGGATTTGACGTGGTTGAGGGTCCCGATGTCGAGCTGGAGGAGTACAACTTCGACCGGCTGCGGATTCCCGCCGGACATCCCGCGCGAGACATGTGGGACACGATGTGGGTGGCCGACGATGGCAGTGGCGGGCCGCGTCAACTGCTGCGCACCCACACCTCGCCGATGCAGATTCGCTACCTCGAGCGCAGGAAACCGCCGATTCGCGTCATCGTGCCCGGTACGTGCTACCGCTATGAGGCGACCGACGCCACGCATGAGTGGATGTTGACGCAGATCGAAGGCCTCGTGATTGACGAAGACCTGTCGTTTGCGCATCTCAAGGGGACGCTGGAGGCATTCGTGCGTCGGGTATTCGGCGCGGAGATTGAGACGCGATTCCGCTGCGACTATTTCCCATTTGTTGAGCCGGGCGCAGAACTCGGCGTCCGTTGGCAAGGTGACTGGCTGGAAGTGTTGGGTTGCGGCATGGTTCACCCGGAGATCATTGAAGACGCCGGGCTGGATCCTGAGCGGTACACAGGCTTCGCCTTCGGGATGGGCGTCGAACGTGTCGCGATGCTGCGCTACGGCGTCCGTGACATTCGGCACTTCTATCGCAATGACGTGCGGTTCTTGCGCGAGTTCGAGGGGCGCTCCTGATGGATGTCCCGCTGAAGTGGCTCGCGCAATACGTCGACTGGAACATCTCGGTCGAGGAGCTGGCGCATCGCTTGAGCATGGCCGGCGCGGAAGTGGAATCGATCAAGCGAAGCGGCGGTGAGTGGGATCACGTCGTGGTCGGTCGAGTCGCAGCTGTTGAGCAGCATCCAAACGCCGACCGTTTGCGTCTGGCCACCGTCGACTTTGGCGGCGCCGAGCCGCTGCAGGTGGTCTGCGGAGCGCCGAACCTGGCGCAGGGTCAGACGATTGCGTTCGCGCAGGTCGGCGCCCAACTGATCGATCCCGGCACGCGCCAGCCTCGCAAGTTGCGCAAGGGCAAGATTCGTGGCGTGACCTCTCTGGGAATGGTCTGCTCGGAGCGCGAGCTGGGACTCTCCGACGAGCACGAAGGCATCCTTGAGCTCAGCACAGACGCCGCGCTGGGAACGCCCTTGGCCGATGTACTTGGCCAAGTCGTGCTCGACATCAAGCCAACACCGAATCGTCCCGATCACTTCTCAATTCTTGGCATCGCGCGAGAGGTTGCGGCGCTGACGGGGCGCGCGGTCAGCGAGCCGTCGGCTGTTTATCCGGAGTCGGACATCGCGGCCATCGACAAGACAAGCGTCGAGATTGAAGACGCGGAGGGTTGTCCCAGATACACAGCCATCGTGATTGATGGGGTCACCATTGGCCCGTCGCCGCAGTGGATGCAGGACGCGCTCTCGTCGGCCGGTATGCGCCCGATCAACAACATCGTTGATGTGACCAACTACGTGATGCTGGAGTGGGGACAACCGCTGCACGCATTCGATTTCGAGATTCTGCGCGGGGGCCGAATCGTCGTGCGTCGCGCGCATCCCGGCGAGCATCTGGAGCTGTTGGATGGCTCTGAGCTCAAGCTCGAGACGGATGACCTGGTCATCGCCGATGCCGAGCGCGCTGTCGCATTGGCAGGCATCATGGGTGGCGCTGAGTCGGAGATCTCGGATTCGACGACCACCATCCTGCTGGAGACGGCCAACTTCCAGGAGGCGTCGATTCGCCGCAGTCGCGCGCGACACACTGAAGGCGGAACTGAGGCCAGTCGTCGCTTCGAGAAGTCGCTGAATCCCGAACTGGCCGAGTTGGCAGCCAAGCGCGCAGCAGCCCTGATCATCGAAACGGCCGGCGGAACGGCGTTTGCCGGCCTCGTTGATGCGTATCCGGGCAGAGTCCATGCTCCGCAGGTCGTCGTGTCGCAGCGCCGGATCGAGCAAATTCTTGGCGTTCAGCCCAGCGTCGAACGTGTTCGCGACATCCTCTCAGGTCTGGGTATTTCCAATCGCTGGCTACCGCCCGACCGTTACGCGGTGACCTGTCCGCCCTGGAGATCGGACATCACCGTTCCCGATGACGTGGTGGAAGAGATCGGACGGATCGAGGGATACGACAACCTGCCATCAGAGCCATTGCCCGGCGCCGTACCGGAACCGGAGCACGACGCTGAGCGAGAGCTGGGAGAGCGGATTCGCGATGTCCTCGCGAGCCTCGGGCTACGCGAGATCATCACCTACGTGGCAGTCGGCGAAGACGAGCTGACTTCGACAGGCGTCGATTCGCCCTCCGTGCAACTAATGAATCCAATGAATACCGCTCGCGACCGGATGCGGACCAGCCTGCGGCCGTGGGGACTGCAGACGTTCGCTTTGAATCAGCGCGAGACGCGAGGCTCGCTCGGACTGTTCGAAGTTGGAAAGACGTTCAAGGCCAGGCGCGGCAGCCAACCGACCGAGGAGCGCATGCTGCTGGCATTGCTGGGTGGCGAGGCCGTTGGTTCGGTGCACGGCGATCCTGCGCGTTCGTTGGATTTCTACGACATCAAGGGCGTGATGGAGCAACTTGGCTCCGGTCTGAGCGTGCAGTTCGATCTGACGGCGAATGCGGAGGATTCAGCACTCGTCGGAGGACAGTCGGCGCGTATCTCGGTTCGCAGTCAAGAGGTCGGGGTGTTGGGCAGAGTGAATTCGGCTGTGGCTTCACGGTTCGGCGTCGAAGGCGATGTCTTTGCCCTAGAATTGTCCATTGCCGAACTGGCCCCGCTGATTCGATCAGCGAGCGATGTACCGTCGCCTTCGGTCTATCCAGCCGCCGTTGAGGATCTGGCCTTGATCGTCGATGCCTCCGCGATCTCCGGCGAGTTGACCTCGGCCATCGCAGGGAATCGCCTGGTGGAGTCGGTCGAACTGTTCGACATCTACACAGGTGATCAGATACCGGCGGACTCGAAGTCGCTGGCGTTCCGCGTGTACTACCGATCACCGGACCGCACACTGACGGACCGTGATGTCGAGAAGGCGCGGCGCGGAATCGTGCGCCGCCTTGAGTCGCAATTTGGCGCCACACTTCGTGATTCCTAGGTCTGATTCAACGCTTCCGATTCATGCTTTGTTGCTTGCTTGTCGGACTTGTGTCGGAACTGTACCGACCGATTTGGCACTCTCGCGTTGAGAGTGCCAAACTTGAACATGAAGACGAACGACACGGAAGGAATCGATCATGACCTACGTGCATCCGAATCTGTCCGAGAACTATGGGAGCGCGTTCAACCTGGGTGATCTCACGCATCGCCTGAACGACGCTGGCGATCACATCCAGCTCGCGGCCGCGCTCTACGATGCGACCGCGCTACCTCCGATTGAGCTTCGCCGTGTGATGCGAGCGTTGGCCCGACGCCAGGGCGCTGCGTCACTGGAGCTGGCGCACGAGCTCGCTGTACGCCGCTTGCGAGCCTTCCTCCGGCTTGATGTCGAGGAGGCCCGCATCGCAGCTCGGGCCTTCGTGGACGCCCATATCGACCTGCCGGCCGATTGGGACGAGCGCAACCGCGAGATCGAGTTCGACGTCATCAAGAACGCGCTGCACATGCGAGAGTTCGCGGCGTTGACCAAGATCCTGCCCTGGTTGCGCGACCACGACGCGTTGGACTGGCTGCTGGAGCAGCTGCCCGAAGGCGACGATGCTGAAATCGTCGCTGAGGCCAGCGGAACGCCGGCGTTGACGGCTCAGTCTTAGCTTTCCGGCCTCAGACGCACAACAAAACGCCCGGCTCGCTCCTGATTGAGCGACGCCGGGCGTCCTGGTTTCAGAACAGAGAGCAATTGGTCAGGCGGCGTTTGCCTGTTCGACAACCGCGGTGAAGCCTGCCGGGTCGTGCAATGCCATCTCGGCCAGCACTTTGCGATCGATTTCGATCTCGGCCTGCTTGAGGGCGTTGATCAGACGGCTATACGTCGTCCCATTCAGCCGTGCGGCCGCGTTGATCCGGGTAATCCAGAGGCGGCGCATGTCGCCTTTTCGCTCGCGCCGGTGAGCGTAGGCGTATGAGAGGGCGTGCAGACGGGATTCGGAGGCGCGACGATATAGGCGATGCCGTACACCGTGATGGCCCTTGGTCTGCTTGAGGACTTTCTTGTGTCGGCGTCGCTCGCGCGGTCCGCCCTTGACTCTTGGCATGGCTCGGATTCCTGTTCTGATCCTGCTTAGGGAGAGCCGTACGGCAGCAGTCGTTTGACGCGCTTCTGGTCGCCAAGGCGCTTCACTTGGTGCATGCGTCCCTGCGCGCGCAGAGTGCGCTTGTGCTTCTTTTGCTTGTTGTGGCCGCGAGAGCTCTTCATCCGCATCACCTTGCCATTGCGTGTGATGCGAAATCGCTTGGCTGCGCCCTTGTGGGTTTTCATCTTCGGCATGGGTGACTGTCTCCAACACAGCCGCGCATCAGGAACGACACACTGGCGCGTGCCCCCAGTTTAGGAGGAATTTAGACACTGTCCAATCAGACCTGACACAAACATCTGAGGCTGAAGATGACAGCGCGTACAGCGCAGCGATCTAGCCGGCGGCTTCGGATGCTTCGGCCGTAGCTTCCGCTGTCTCGACGGGCTCAGATGTCTCCGCAGCCTTCGCAGTGGCCATCGCCTTCGCTTTGGCTTTGTCCTCGGCCACGATGATCGACATGAAGCGGCCCTCGGTCGAGATCGGTTTCTCGATTACCGTCGGCACCTCGTACTGCTCCAGGGTGTCGAGCATTTCGTAGATGCGTTCCTGGCCGATGTCACGGTGTGTGATCTCGCGACCGCGGAACATGATCGAGATCTTGACCTTGTCGCCGTTGCGCAGCAACCGCGCGGCGGTGCGCCCCTTGGCTTGCATGTCGTGCTTGCCGATGTTGGGACGCATCTTGATCTGATGCAGGGCTGCGCCCTTCTGCCGACGTCGGCCCTCGCGTTCTCGCTTCGACTGCTCGTACTTGAAGCGACCGTAGTCCATCATTTTGGCGACCGGCGGCCGGGCGCTGGGCGCGACCTCAACGAGATCCAACCCTTGGGCGCGCGCGAGATCGAGCGCCTGAATGGTCGGCATCACGCCGAGCTGTTCGCCTTCGTCGCCGATCACCCGGACTTCTCGAATCCGAATCGATTCGTTGACGCGCTGTTCTTTGTGTTCTCGTTGATCCTTGACGGGCAGAGGAGCGCTCCTTCACTGCGAGCCGGTCTGAACGCGAATGCGTGTGGCTCTATTGACGCCGATGGTAGGCCCGCGCGCGCGCGGATTCAAATGTTAGAGGGAAACTTGAGGAAATTGCTATTCCGCTTCGGTATCGATCACGAGCATGAGGGCGCCCTGCTCGACGGCATCGCCAGCCTCCACGGACACCTGAGTGATCAGCCCGCTCGCTGGTGAGCGGATCTCGTTGTTCATCTTCATGGCGACGATGACCAGGAGTGGATCGCTCTCTTCTACGCGGTCGCCCGCGCCGACGAGTACCTCAGTGACTTGGCCCGTCATCGGAGAAGTCAATCGAACTTCGCCTTCAATTGCCGGCGCGGTTTGGGTAAGCATCCCAGCGCTGCGTTCAATCTCCGCCGAATACCGGTCAGGGCCGATGAACAGATCAAGCGACATACCTTCGCGCCGGATAGCAACCGGAGTGCTTTCGCCGTCAATCCAGAGACGGAACAGCGTGCTGTCGTCGACTGATTCCAGCTCGAGCGAATACGTCTTGCCAGCGAACTCGGCGCGGTACCGACCGTCGCCGTTGTCGTCGATGGCCACTTCCTCGAGACCGCCCTGGACGATCAGCCGGTAGTTCTTCGCCATCCCTGCTCCACTGGATATCGGCGACCCCGCGACGATGTTGCCCACGCACGGCGTCGCGGCTGTGTGCCGCCTCGTTCGGAATCGGCGCGTTCGCCTTGTGTATGAAAGAAGAGGGCGGTAGCGAGCGTCGCCTCTGTGACGTGCATTGGCCGGTCGCCGGGGTCAAGAATCTCGTTTTCTTCGACGTACAGCGTGTGAACGTCGCCATTGCGGAAGTGCTCGTCGTCCATCAATGCCTGATGGAACGGAATTGAGGTGCTGATGCCAATGACGAGATACTCGCCGAGCGCTCGCTTCATGCGGCGGATGCACTGCTCGCGCGTCTCGCCCCAGGTGATCAGCTTGCTGATCAGCGAGTCGTAGTGCGGGCTTACGCCGACGCCGCGGGCGAGCATCGAGTCCAGTCGAACGCCGGGACCGTCGGCTTCGCGGTACCAGGCGATCGGTCCGACCGAGGGCGTGAAGTCGAGGTACGGGTCCTCGGCTGTGATCCGGCACTCCATCGCCCAGCCGCGGATCGGTCGCTCCGCCGCGGTGTAGCCGAGGGGCAATCCTCCGGCGATTTTGAGCTGATCCTGCACGAGATCCACACCACGGACGAGCTCCGTCACCGGATGCTCGACTTGGAGCCGGGTATTCATCTCCAGAAATGCGAAGCTGTGCCCATCGGGCGCCTTGGGGTCGTCCCAGACGAGGAATTCGACCGTGCCTGTCGAGGTGTAGTTGCAGGCACGGGCGGCATTGGTCGCCGCTTCTTCCATTCGAGCACGAAGTTGTGGCGACATGCCGGGCGCCGGTGATTCTTCGACCAGTTTCTGCCGTCTGCGCTGCACCGAACAGTCGCGTTCGCCCAGGCAAACGATGTTGCCGCGCGTATCGGCGACCACTTGAATCTCAATGTGGCGGGCGGGGCGAAGCAATTTCTCCACGAAGACGGAACCATCGCCGAACGCAGTGATCGCTTCTTCCTGTGCCTGGTCAACCGCTCGCTCGATCTCGTCCGCCGATTCGACAATGCGAATCCCGCGACCGCCGCCACCGGCAGAGGCCTTGATCACGATCGGATAGCCGATTTCATCAGCCAGTCGGCGGGCTTCTTCCGGGTCCGTGAGCGGATCGATCGCGCCGGGAATGATCGGCACGCCGACCCGCTTCATCGTCCGCCGGGATTCGATCTTGTCGCCCATCAACTCGATGGCCTCCGGCGAGGGGCCGACAAACATGATGCCCTGCTCGCGGCAAGCGCGAGCAAACTTGGCGTTCTCGGACAGGAATCCGTAACCAGGATGAATTGCATCGGCGCCCGTCTGCTTCGCGGCTGCCAAGATCGCGTCCATCGAGAGATAGCTCTCGGCAGGCGCGGAACCGCCGATGCGAACAGCCTCATCTGCCATTCTGACGTGGCGAGCGGCGCGGTCTGCGTCGGAGAAGACCGCAATCGTCTTGATGCCAAGGTCCCGTGCCCCGCGAATGACACGAACGGCAATCTCACCGCGGTTGGCGATCAGGAGCGTGTCAAATGGACGCTGGAAATCAGTCATCCGCCGCTTTCGTTGAATCTGGATTCGGCAAATGAATCTGTCTGATGGCGGGCATCGCCACACCTGTGGCGGCCGTATGAATCATACCCGCCGAGATGGTTGGAGAGTATCGAATCGATGACGCCCGTCATGCGCTGGTCAGGCCGGCTGGATGGCACGGGAATGCTTCAGTTGGGTCAGCATCTCGCGGATCTGGTCCAGTGGCATGGCGCCGAGATCGTCGCCGGAGCGCACTCTGACCGCCGCTGCGCGCGCCTCAACCTCGCGGTCGCCGATCACCAACAGGTAGGGAATCTTGCGACGCTGGCCCTTTCGAATCTTGGCCTGCATGCGCTCGTTGCCGTCGTCGACGTCGACTCGAAGCCCGGCGGCGCGCAGGTCGGCCGCAATCTCGCGGGCCCAATCGAGATGGCGATCCGCGATGGGCACGCAGCGCGCCTGGATCGGTGCAAGCCAGAGCGGAAACGCGCCCGCGTAGTGCTCGATCAGGATGCCCAGGAAACGTTCGAAGGAACCATGAATCGCGCGGTGGATTACCACCGGCGTGTGCCGCTTGCCGTCGTCGGCGACGTAGACGCAGCCCAATCGGGCCGGCTGGATCAGGTCGAGTTGAATGGTCGACAACTGCCATTCACGGCCCATCACATCGGACACGAAGAGATCGGCCTTAGGTCCATAGAAGGCGGCCTCGCCTTCCTGCTCGACATAATCGATGCCCGCGTGATCGAGCGCGTCGCGCAAGGATGTCACCGCAGTCGCCCAGGCCTCGGGGTTGTCGACGTACTTGCCGCTCTCGCCCGGCAGCGAAAGTTCGTAGCGGAAATTGGGCATGCCGTAGGTCTCGAAGAGCGTCTGCACCAGCTCGAGCACATTCGACACCTCGTCCGATATCTGCTCGGGCGTGATGAAAATGTGGCAATCGTCCTGGGTCAGCGAACGGACCCTGGTCAGGCCGGAAAGCTGGCCCGACTTCTCGTAGCGATACAGCGTTGTGTATTCGGCGTAGCGAAGCGGCAGTTCGCGGTAGGAGTGCAGCGAGTTGTTGTAGAGCGTCATGTGAAGCGGGCAGTTCATCGGCTTAAGGAAATAGGCCTCACTATCGTCGTCCTCGCCCGTTTCGCCGTGTTCGCGCCCAGCCTCTCGCATAGGGGGGTACATGACATCGCTGTAGTTCTCGAGGTGACCAGAGCGTCGGAAGAGCTCACCGCGAGCCACGTGACCGGTCCAGACTTCGCTGTAGCCGCGAGCATCCTGTAGCTCGCGGATCAAGCGTTCCATCTCCTGGCGGATGATCGCGCCGTTGGGAAGCAATAGCGGCACGCCGGCCCCAACGAGTTCGGAGAATGCAAACAGTTCAAGTTCGCGGCCCAGGCGCCGGTGATCACGACGCTGCGCCTCCTCGATTCGTGCGAAGTGGGCGTCTAATTCTTCCTTGGATACGAACAGCGCTCCATAGACGCGCTGAAGCTGCGGCCGTTTTTCGTCGCCGCGCCAATAGGCGCCCGCGACGTTGGTCAGTCGAAATGGCCCGATCTGCCTCGTCGATTCCACGTGGCCGCCGCGACAGAGGTCGGTAAATTCGGCGTGAGTGCAGATCCCGAGATCTTCCGATTCGGCTGAGAACTGGTCGATCAACTCCAGCTTGAACGGCTGATCGGCGAATCGGCGACGCGCCTCAGCGACTGGGATCTCGTCCCAGATGAAGCGGTGATTGCGGCGCATCTCCTTGCGCATCCGCTTTTGAATCTTGGAGAGATCCTCCGGTGTGAGCGGTCTGGGCAGGTCGAAGTCGTAGTAGAAGCCGGTGTCGATTGGTGGGCCAATGGCGATTTTGCCAGCGGGGAACATTTGCAGCACCACCTGGGCGAGGACGTGCGCCGCGGAGTGGCGCATCCGTCGCAGCCATTCGGCCTCGTCCACTTCCTCACGCGAGGCAACGCCGCCGGCGTCGCCGTCCTCCACCGCAACTCCTGCGTCGTAGGGGTCGTCCGCCATCCGCCTGCTCACTGCGCTGTACCCGTGACCACTGTTGCCGAGTCATGCCGGGGTATTGGGTCGGGAAAGTGGTGGGCGATACTGGACTCGAACCAGTGACCTCTGCGATGTCAACGCAGCGCTCTAGCCGACTGAGCTAACCGCCCGTGCCTGACCGCCTTGCTCATGATGGGCTGGTCAGGAATGGATTCATCGTATTCCTCGCGTGTCGGCTTGGTCAACGAAGGGGACGCCGATGCAGTTCCGAACTTCGCAGGGGAGAGGGACTAGAATCAGTGTCAACTCGTTGACGTTCCGCGTCGGGTTGGCTAGCTTGCAGGCCAAGCCGCTATTAGGCCGCTATGGAACTGATGTGGAACAACTGAATAGCAAACAGGCTTGGGAGCAGACGTTGAGCAATGAGGCCGCAAGCCGCGCCACTGGCGCAGAACGGTTGAGCACCGTGGGCGCACGTCTGTTGAGCGCCCTGAGCGCACGACGTGTAAGATTGTGGGACGCCTCGACGCAACCGGCGTCGAGCGCGATCCATGCGCGGGGGCCGCTAGCTCAATTGGCAGAGCAGCTGACTCTTAATCAGCAGGTTCGGGGTTCGAGTCCCTGGCGGCTCACCAGCTACATCAGCACGAGCGGTCTGCCTCAGATTCCGCGCCTCGCGCGCGAGGACACCGGTTCGCCGGCCTTCTTGTCGTCCTCGGGGGAAGTGTCGGAATTGGCAGACGAGCATGATTTAGGTTCATGTGCCGCAAGGCGTAGGAGTTCGAGTCTCCTCTTCCCCACCAACGCTCGTCCGACCACGAATCGGTCGGTCGTGTTGCGAACCTTGGAGCCACAGGCGTCGCTGAAGGAGTGTTCTTATGGTTGAGCCACTATTGAGTGTCCAGAACCTCTCTACGAGTTTTTTCACCTCCGAAGGAGTCGTTCAGGCCGTCAACGATGTCTCCTACGACGTCATGCCCGGCGAGACTCTCGGTCTGGTCGGTGAGTCCGGTTCGGGCAAGAGCGTATCGGCGCTCTCGTTGCTGCGCCTGATTCCCAACCCACCCGGCAAGATTGTCAACGGTGAGGTGTGGTTCGACGGCGAAGAGTTGATGACCGTTGATGACTCGCGGATGCGGGAAATCCGCGGCAACGACATCGCCATGGTCTTCCAGGAGCCGATGACCTCGCTCAACCCGGTGTTGACCATCGGTCGACAGCTCACTGAGGCGATCGAGTTGCACATGGGTCTGAACCGCAACCAGGCCAACGAGCGCGCGATTGAGCTGCTCAACATGGTTGGCATCCCTGCAGCCGAACAGCGCCTGTTCGACTTCCCTCACCAATTCTCCGGCGGCATGCGTCAGCGCGTGATGATCGCGATGGCGCTCTCCTGCGACCCGAAGCTGCTGCTGGCCGATGAGCCGACCACAGCGCTTGACGTGACCATCCAGGCGCAGGTGCTTGAGGTCATGGCCCGCCTGAGCCGCGAGCTCGGCACAGCCGTCATCGTCATCACTCACAACCTCGGTGTTGTCGCTCGTTACGCGGACCGCGTGAACGTCATGTACGGCGGTCGCATCGTCGAGAGCGGCGAGGCCGGAGATATCTATGCTCGCCCCAAGCACGCGTACACGCTGGGCTTGCTTGAGTCGGTGCCTCGCCTTGACGAGCGAACCGGTCGGCTGATCCCGATTGAGGGCACACCGCCAGACTTGACCAACATGCCCGAGGGTTGTTCATTCGCACCTCGTTGCCGATTCGCCACCGACCAATGCGTCACTGAGCGTCCGATACTCCAGGAGTACGCACCTGGCCACACGGTCGCATGCTGGAATTCGGATGCGGTGGCCGTTGAGGCCGAGATCATCCTCTCCAGCGCAAAGACTGCCGAGCAGCTTGCAGAGGAGACCGCCAATGTCTGAGAATGAACAGCTGACAGACGCTGACGAACAGCAGGTTGAGGAGACCGGCTCTCAGGAAGAAGCCGGCGCTGGCACTATGACGCCGGAACGCATGCGAGCCGCTGCGGCCGCATCGGTCGGCGTCGCCGCCGCCGCGATCGGAGAGATCGCGGATTTTATTGGCACTGGACGTACCGAGCCGCACGAGAATACGTTGCTCGAAGTCCAAGACCTGAAGATGTACTTCCCAGTCACCGCCGGGTTGCTGCTTAAGCGCAAGGTGGCGGACATCAAGGCCGTCGACGGTCTCACATTCTCCGTCCGCGAAGGTGAGACGCTTGGACTCGTGGGAGAATCCGGCTGCGGCAAGTCGACTACCGGTCGTGCGATTCTGCAGTTGTACCGCCCGACGGCGGGCAATGTCTTCATGTCAGCGCCGAAGTACACGTCACACATCGGCGCAGATGACGATGGCGGCGCACAGTCGGTGAGTCTCCCCGGCGGCGGCTCAGATGGTGCGCCGGTCGACCTGACGACACTCACCGGTCGCAACCTGCGCGCCTATCGGCGTCAGATGCAGATGATTTTCCAGGACCCATACGCGTCCTTGAATCCTCGGATGAGCGTCGGCAGCATCGTCTCCGAGCCAATGGTGATTCACGGCCTGCAGAAGGGCCGGCGCAAGGAGCGTGTCCGAGAGCTGCTGGAGACTGTGGGTCTCAACCCCTATTTCGCCAGCCGCTACCCGCACGAATTCTCTGGTGGGCAACGCCAGCGCATTGGTATCGCCCGCGCGCTCGCGGTTGAGCCGGCGTTCATCGTCTGCGACGAGCCGGTGTCGGCGCTTGACGTGTCGATTCAGGCGCAGATCATCAACCTGCTGGAGGACCTCCAGTCCGACTACGGTCTGACCTACCTGTTCATTGCCCATGACCTCTCGGTGGTGCGTCACATCTCGCACCGCATCGCGGTCATGTACCTGGGCAAGATTGTTGAGTTGGCTCAATCTGACCAGCTCTACGACAATCCGCTCCACCCCTATACCCAGGCGTTGATTTCCGCCGTTCCAATTCCCGACCCGGCGTTGGAGCGCAGACGTGAGCGCCTGATCCTGACCGGCGACGTTCCCAACCCGATTGCGCCACCGCCAGGCTGTAACTTCCATACGCGTTGTCCGATCGCCATCGACATCTGTCGCGAGGACGACCCGGAATGGCGCGAGATTGGTGAGGACCACTTCGTCCGCTGCCATCGCGTCTAGTTCGCTGTCGAGAGTTGTGTACCAGCGCGGGGCCGGAAGGCCCCGCTCTGCGTATCCGGCACACGGCACCGGCCCTGCTGACTGATACGATCTGCCCACATGGACCCATCGCGCATCCGCAATTTCTGCATCGTCGCTCACATCGATCACGGCAAGTCGACCCTGTCCGACCGTCTCATGGAGGCGACCGCGACGGTTGATGGCCGTGACATGTCCGAGCAAATGCTCGACTCCATGGACCTGGAGCGGGAGAAGGGCATCACGATCAAGGCGCGAGCGGTGCGGATGAAGTACCAGTCGCCCGTCAGTGGTGAGTACCGGTTGCATCTGATCGACACGCCGGGACACGTTGATTTTTCTTACGAAGTGTCGCGTAGTCTTGCCGCCGCCGAAGGCGCCTTGCTGATCGTCGACGCCGTTGAGGGCATCCAGGCACAGACACTGGCAAACGTGTACCTGGCGATGGAGCAAGATCTCACGCTGATTCCGGTGATCAACAAGATCGACCTTGATATCGCGAGGCCTGAAGCCATTGCTGCCGAATTGGTCGACGTGATCGGGTTCTCCCGCGACGAGATTCTGTACGTCTCGGCCAAGACCGGGCAGGGCATTGAAGAGCTGCTCGACGCGATTGTCGAGCGCGTTCCGGCGCCCACGGGGAAAGCTGACGATCACCTTCGCGCCCTGATTTTCGATTCCGAGTACGATCCCTACAAAGGCGTGATTGCCCACATTCGGGTCGTCGACGGGAGTGTCAAGGGACAGGTTCCTCTCCGACTCAATGCGACTAACAGACGCTTCGAGGCGATGGAGGTCGGCAGCTTTGCGCCGGAGCTGCGCAAGCTCCAATCCCTGTCCGCGGGCGATGTCGGCTATGTCGCGACCGGACTCAAGGATGTCGCCGATGTCCGGGTCGGAGACACCGTAACCGGCGGCGGACGTTATCAGCCGGAACCGCTGCCCGGCTATCGCGAACCTAAGCCGATGGTGTTTGCCGGTCTGTATCCGGCGAACTCTGCGGACTACCAGGACCTATCAGACGCGCTGGACAAGCTCAGGCTCTCCGACAGCGCCATTCAATACCAGGCCGAGTCTTCCGCTGCCCTCGGTTTCGGCTATCGCATGGGATTCCTCGGGCTGCTACACATGGAGATTGTGCAGGAGCGCCTCGAGCGTGAGTATGGGCTGGAGCTCGTCTTTACTGCGCCGTCCGTCGAGTACGAAGTAATGGGTGTCAACGGGCAAGTGCGACTGATCGAGAACCCATCCGAGCTGCCCGCGCCAAACCATGTTGCGGAGATCCGTGAGCCGTGGGTGCGGATTTCTGTGATTACGCCGCACGAGCATGTGGGCGCAGTGATGGAGGCTGTCCTCGGCCGGCGTGGAACGTTCCATCGAATGGAATATCTACAGCGAACGAGCCAGGTAACCGGTTCCAACGGATCAGAACCCTTGACCAGCGAGATTCGCGTGCTCCTGGAGTACGAGCTTCCGCTGTCGGAAATCCTGACCGATTTCTATGACGAACTCAAATCGAAGACGCGCGGCTACGCCAGCCTCGACTACACCCTGATCGACTACCGCCCGGCAAAGTTGGTCAAGCTGGACCTGCTGATCAACGGTGAACCGGTCGACGCGCTCTCCGCAATCGTGCATTCCGACTCGGCCGCGTCACAAGGGCGAGAGCTTACCGAACGGTTGCGTAAGCTGATCCCGAGGCAGTTGTTCGATGTCCCGATTCAGGCCGCAGTAGGCGGCAGAATCGTGGCGCGCGAAACGGTCCGTGCGATGCGCAAGAACGTCACCGCCAAGTGCTACGGCGGAGACATCACGAGGAAACGCAAGCTCCTCTCCAGGCAGGCCGAGGGCAAGAAGCGGTTGAAGCGGGTCGGCAACGTCGAGATTCCGCAGGAAGCGTTTCTCGCCGTGCTGCAATTGGGCAAGAGCTAGACGAAGTCAGGTCGCCTCGGCAGCAGTCGCGACCGCTCCGTTTCCGGACGCCACGGTGGGCGATTCCGCTTCCTCGTCATCGACCTCTTCCTCCAGCGTGATTTCCAGCACGCCTGCGGTGTCGGCGATTGAGCGGCGAATCTCTTCCAGGACTTCTGGCTCGTCTGACGCTTCGCCGGCGAAGGTCACGAGTTCGAACAGCGCTTCTACCGGAATCAGCGCATAGCCGTAGGTTTCGCAGGCATTGATCAGTGTCTTTGGGAACGGCTCTCGGCGGATCCTGGGGTCGGTTTGGCGATGACCGTTGGCGACGATGATGCCCGTCGGCCGGCTCTTCCGGCGCAGGTATTGCTCCTCGATTCGGCTCTGCAACGTCAGATACAGACGGTCACTGACCGCGCTGTTCGCCGACGCCAGTTCAACTACGGAGGTTTCCGAGCCGTCCCGGATTTCCATGTTGTCGCCTGCTGAGCCGATTGTGTAGCCCAACACCCGAAATGAGTCCGCGATCACGTCGCGGAAGGCGAGGTTCTGGCTTTGCCAGAGCATGCCCTGGAATCGCGTGGCGTCGGTCAGCAGCGACTCTGCTTCGGTCACCCTTCGCTGCGCCTGCTTGAGTTCGTTTTGCGCGCTGGTCAGTTCATCTCGCGCCGAGGTCGCCTCAGGCGTGTCGTATCTGCGCACCCAGACCGGGGCGGCGCCCGAGTCGGGTTCCTGCACGAGTCGTTCGATCATTTCCAGCAGCGACAAGGAGAACACCTTGCGTTGCGAAGCGGCCAACGTGTCCGGTGGAGGAAGAACCACAATTCGTCCCGGACCGATCCGAAACTCCGCAGCGACAGCGGCGCCGCCAATCGAACGTCCAACGATCAGCGCGCCGTCCGACGCCTTGAGATCGAAGAGCGCTCGATACCGGAGCCGCCCCGCGAGGTCATCCAGGAATCCACTCGCCGCGTGCTGGGGGACCGTCGGCCGCACGTCCTTGCCATCTGCCGGGCGAAGCGTTGGCCACTTGAACGGATCGCCGTCCGGGCCGGGGATCAGGGAATATCGATTCAGGCCGGGAAATGACGCAATGTTCGGGTGGCGGACGTTCGGGTAGGCAAAGACGACGAGCACACCACCGTTGTCGAGCAACTGCTGGAGCTCGAGTTGACGCTGTTGCAGCAGCTCTCCCAGGCCAAAATGAAACGCGCCCGATTCCCCGGTACTGACGGCGCGGCCGTCGGCCGCCTTGACATCGAGCGTGGTCGCCGCGATGCCTTCAATCTGTTCGGAGACGGACTGTAGGTCGATGATGCAGGCGTCGTAATCGAAGATCGATGATGCGTTGGCGATGGAATGGTTGTCGACGCTGGGGCTGGGAACAGGGCAGCCGATCGAGATGATTCGCACTGGCTGCTCCTTTGCTCAACTTATCAATGCCCAATGTCGGGCCATTGCGATAAGTTTACTCTGACAGCTCGCCTTGGCTGCTGATGGTAGGATTGGACGTGGTCGTGCTAGATGGGGAGCTAGCGGTGCCCTGTACCCGCAATCCGCTCTAGCGGGGTTGAATTCCTGAGTTGAGGGCGACGACATGAGAACTACCGACGCCAAGCAGTGATGAAGCTTGGGTCCCGCGCGGCGGCCCGCCGTGAACCCCGTCAGGTCCGAGAGGAAGCAGCGGTAAGCGGTTGTTGGTCGGGTGACGTGGGAGTGCCTGGGCAGAGCCGGCTAGCGAAGGCAAGCTCAATGGCGCCGTTCGAAGTCAGGTGCACGGCCACACCACAACTTCAGTTACGCCTCTCATTGTTCCGAGTGACCGAATGAGCGGACGCCGCCGCCGCGCGCGGTTGGGTCAGCATCTGCTGCGCGACGAGCGCGTGCTCGGCCGGATCATTGACGCCCTACCTGAACAACCTGCGCCAATGCTCGAGGTTGGCGCGGGTGCTGGCGTGCTCACCGAGCGTCTGGCTGAACTCGGTCGCCCGCTCGCTTCCGTCGAACTCGATGAGGGCATGGCGTATCGGGCGCGCCGTCGACTATCACAACGTGGACTCGATGGAGACGCCGTCGTGATTGAATACGACGTGCTAGATATCGATCCGGCGGAAGCGCTGGCGGCTGTCGCTGCACGTCCGCCGTACGGACTGGTCGGCAATCTGCCGTATGCAATCACTGCCCCTGTCTTTCGCAAGTTCCTTGAGCAGGAGACGCAGCGGCCGGATTGGATGCTGGTCATGATCCAGCACGAAGTGGCCCAGCGAGTGACGGCGCTACCAGGCAAGATGTCGCTGATGGGCGTCTCGGTTCAGTTCTATGCCGAAGCGGAAGTGCTCTTCGCCGTTGAGCGCGAAGCCTTCAATCCGCCGCCGAAAGTGCGATCAGCAGTGGTGCTCGTGCGACTCAGAGACGAGCCTGCCGTCGATGTGCCGAGCATCGAGCGATTTTTTGAGGTCGTGCGCGGCGGATTCCGCACTCCAAGAAAGCAACTACATAACGCGCTCGCTCAGGGAGTCTGGCTGCCGCCCGAGGGCGCGGGGGACTGGCTCGAGGCTTGCGACATCGACCCGACTCGCCGACCGGGGACATTGTCGCTAGAGGAATGGGCTCGCCTCGCCTGGTGGCGCGAGGAACACATCTTGGATCACGCGGAACCATCGCAATGACATCCTGGTGCACCAATGCCGCCGCCAAGCTCAATCTGACCCTGGAAGTATTGGGCAAGCGCGAGGACGGATTCCACGATCTCTCTTCCGTCGCCATCTCTCTTGACCTCAGCGATGACGTTCGTCTGACGGCCGGAGGAGACCGACGCACAATCTCCTATCAGGATGACGACGGGCGGCCCTTCTCGATCGAGACGCATGACGACATCATCGCTCGCACCTGGTCGGCCCTGGAGGCGCACCGCAGTTTGCAGATGGTTGGCGCAGTCGAGGTAGTAAAGCGCATACCGGTCGCGAGCGGGCTCGGAGGCGGATCGACGGATGCCGCCGCGTTTCTTCGTCTGGCCAACGAGGCGTGGAGCCTGAATTTGGCAAAAGACGATCTCTGCAACATCGGATCGCAGGTTGGCTCGGACGTCGCAGCTTGCATCACTGGCGGTCCTGTATTCATGGCCGGGAGAGGGGAGATCGTCACTCCGATCAAAGCTCCAGCGTCTTCCCTTACAGGATGGTCGGTCCTGCTTCATCGTCCTGAGATTCCGGTTCCCGAAGCGAAGACAGCCACGATGTATCGGTCGTTGCGTTCCTCGGATTACCGGGACGGCGCGAGGTCAACAGCGCTCAACGATCTGTTGCTGGCAGGGCGGGCCCCTACGCAGGACGACTGCGGCAACTCATTCGATGCGCCTGCGCGCGAGATCATGCAGGGATTGACGACAGCCTGGAGGCGCATGGGAGCAGCCATCGCCCGGGCCGCAGTCGAGACCGATGCCGAGCCGGTCACGCCGCTCCTGGCTGGGGCCGGGCCGACGCTATTCGCAATCCTTTCGCCTCAGACGGCGGAGGCGGCCGCAAGCGAACTCCTGGGAGTCTCCGGCGTGACTCGGGTTGCAAGTCATCTCACCCGCGCAGAAGCAATCGCTGTCCGCGTCATCTGATCATGGAAACCGTCGCTGCGTTGTTCTCGGGTTTCGTTGCCGGCGCCGCCGTGGGCGTCCTCGGACTCGGCGTCTTTGGTTCGCTGTTGGTGACCGTGCCAACCACCAACTGGCTTCGACAGCAGTTTCCCGATCCTTCGAACTGGGTCATGGTCAGCCTGGGGGCGGCGCTGGTCGCCCAGGCCGGTAGCGTCGTGCTGGGCATGCTGCTCGGCGTGGTGTTCCTCAACGTTGCCGATGGCGGCTCGAGCGGATTGGGCAGCCCATCCTGGCAATTCACGGCGGGCATCGTCATCTGCATCGCGCTTGTCGCGGCAGGAGCAATCGCCATGTACCGACCCTTGTGGCGACGATTCTTGTCGATTTCTCTGGTCGCGGCGGGTTGCTTTGGCTGGATGCTGCCGCATCTCGCCTCTGGTTAGGTGCGTCAGAAATGCATCAGAATGCACACAGCCGGTGCGTATACTCAGATCAGCAACCCCATTCGCTCCTGGAGCTGGAGACCTAGTGGATCCTCAGTCGCTGCCCGGCACGATCCTGGACGCACACATTCACACCGTTCGCGGCGCAGCAGATTCAGAGCTGCAGCCCGGCGATCTGTTGGCGGAAGCCAATCGGATTGGCCTGACCGGGGTCAACCTGACTGAGCACGACCGCGTCTGGGAGCGATACGACTGGCACAACTACGTCAACGCGATGAGCGAGGCCGGCGTCTATCTGAACCAGGGGATGGAAGTCTCGACCGACCTCGGACACATCATTGTCTTCGGCATCGACCAGTACTACGTGGGGATTCGCTCGGCCGAGCGCCTGCGAGCGGTCTGCGACGAAATCGGCGCGTTCATGACGGTCGCGCATCCGTTCCGGCACTTCTTCGACCCGGTCACCTTCCGGCGCAAGGGCGAGGAACCGTTCTCGATGACGCCCGACGAAGCAGCCGAGCGCATGCACGTGTTCCAGGTCGTGCATGGCATCGAAGTCGGCAACGGGGGAAACAACCGCCGCGAGAATCTTTTTGCCCTCGAAGTCGCCCGCATCCTGAACAAGCCGGTAACGGGGGGCTCAGATGCCCACTCGACCTCAGGTATCGGCAGTTACGCGACGGTATTTCCGGAACCGCTGACCTGCCGCGAGCAGACGGTGCAGCTGCTGCATGACGGCGCCACGGTCTGCTACGAAGGCCTCAACATCGGCAAGTTCCGCCCCTTCGGCCCCTGCTCAGAGGATGAGGCGCCCTAGCCGCCGACCAAACAGAATCGGTTCGGGGCGTGCCAGAGCGTATATACGCTGCCATCGATCTGGAAATGACGGGTCTTAAACCCGGCTTCGATGAGATTATCGAAGTGGGTATCGTCCGCTGCACGCCCGAGCGCGTTCTCGACCGATGGAGCACGCTCGTTCGTCCACTGGAAATGCCACCGCTACGCATCCAACGCATGACCGGGATCGCACCCGACGCGCTTGTCGATGCCCCCGCCTGGTCAGAAGTCGAGTCCAAGGTGCAGAGCCTGTTGAGCGACGCCACCCTGATTGGGCACAACGTCCGATTCGACGAGTCGTTCCTTGAAGCTGTTGGCTTCAAGCCGTCGACTCCGTCGGTCGACACCCTGCCGCTGGCGCAAATCATCGAGCCGGGCGCCGCGTCGCATCGGTTGGGCGACCTCTGCCTGCGCTACGGCATCGAACTCACCGATGCCCATCGCGCCCTCGCCGATGCCGAGGCGGCGCGTCAGCTATTTCTACGACTGAAGGATCGATTCGCGCAGTTACCCCAATCGGCGCGAGACTCGTTGAGCGAACTCGCCGGAGCCGCAAACATCTTCTGGGGACCGGGTCGAGTGCTACGCGAGTGGTCGCTTGAGACTCCGCGATCACCCGTTTCGCCTTCAGACAGGTATCGCTCTGCAGAACAGAATCGCCCCCTCGTTCCTGTGGAACTGCCACCAGGCTCGCTGGCCGAACTCACGGCCCAGGCATTCGCCTCGGTCGGTGACGACGAATTCGAGCAGCGGCCGGAACAGCTCGACATGGCCCGGGATGTGGCCGAGGCACTCCAGTTCGGCGGAACCCTGATCGTTGAAGCCGGGACCGGCACGGGAAAATCCTTGGCCTATCTGGTGCCGGCGGCGCTCTGGGCGCTCAAAACCGGCAGCACGGTGGTCGTCAGTACCCACACGATCAACCTGCAGCAACAACTCGAAAGCAAGGACGTCGAGTTCGCCCGCAAACTCATCGCCGGCGTCTCGCCCGATGCCGCCGCAGCGCTGAAATCGACGGTCGTCAAAGGCCGCGACAACTATCTCTGCCAGCAGAAACTGGATCGTGAGCTGAGCAGAGTCGCCGACTGGGAAGATCCCATGTTGCTGGCGCGAGCCTCCGTCTGGCGCTCGACGACCGCGCGCGGCGACCGTGCAGAGCTCCGGCTTCCGGCGCCGGCGCTCCGTCCCTGGCAGGCGCTGTCGGCGCGCGATACCGGTTGCCTCTCGGACCGCACCTGCGAGTACGCGATGAACGGCTCCTGCTTCCTGTTGCGGGTCCAGCGGCAGGCGGCCTCGTCCCACATCGTCATCGCGAACCACGCGCTGCTGGTCCGAGCCCTAGCGAGCGGAGCAGTGACTATGCCCGACGCCTCGGTCGTGATCGTCGACGAATCACATGCGCTGGAAGAGGTCGCAACAGATCAATTGTCGTTGGAAATGAATGAGTCGTGGATGCTTGAGACACTCCGTCGAGGCGTAGAGGGCCCTGATGCGCTGACACGTCTGGCTGAAGACGTCGGCGTCCAGGCGGAGGCTCAACGATTGAAGCAGAACGCTGCACAAGCGGTGAGTGCCGTCGAGGCCTTATTCTCCCGGATCGGCTCATTCGTCTCCAAGTATTCGGAAGACAAGCGCGGCAACGAAGACCGAGTGACATTGAGCCAGGGCACCCGCAACACCAAGGCGTGGTCGGACCTGGAGCTGGAATGGGAAGAGTCGCAAACCGCCATTGCCGGTGTCAGTCTGGCCATTGAAGAGATCGCCGAAACCTGTGATGCGAACGCTCGCGAATCCAGTGGCGATGAGCGGCAGCGGCTGCTCTCAGTCGCGACGGAAGCGCAGGGTCTACTGGCCGAGCTGTCAGAGCGTCGCTCGCATCTCGGTCGCGCCATCAGCGATTACTCGAGCGAAGAAATCGCGTGGGTCGCACGGGAGAATCGCAGGACGGGAACCTCAAGTGTCCACGCCGCGCCGTTGAGCGTGGCTGCCTACTTGCAGCCATTGTGGCTCGAGCGCCACGCAACAATCCTGACCGGAGCGACATTGGCGACCAGCGCTGAGGACGGTTCCGCATTTGCCTATCTGCGTGAGCGACTTGGAATCACGGACGCCGACGTGTCGCAATACGGATCGCCTTTCGACTACGAGCAGCGTTGCCGCATCTATCTGCCAAGCGACGCGCTCGACGCCACCGACAACGAGCACAACGACTTCGTCGCAAACGCAGTGCGAACGCTGGCGATCGCGGCGGGCGGCCGCACGATGGTGTTGTTCCGGTCATATGGCGCCATGAATCAAGTCACAAGGAGAGTCCAGGAGGATCTCGAGCGGGCCGGACTGCTCCTGGTCCGGCAGGGGCGGGACGGTTCTGCGTCGTCGATCGTCGAGCTCTTGCGCCGCGACCCCAAGATCGTCGCATTCGGCGTTGCCGCATTGTGGACTGGCGTTGACATCCCTGGTGATGCGCTCTCTCTGCTGATCATGACCCGGCTGCCATTCGTGCCCCCCAACGACCCGGTGCTCAAGGCGCGTGGCGAGCAATACGACAACGAGTTCATGGAGTTCTCGCTGCCGGCGGCGATATTGCAGTTCCGTCAGGGGATCGGACGGCTGATCAGGACGCAATCCGACCTGGGCGCTGCCGTGATCCTGGATGGTCGCATCGACACACGGAGGTATGGCAAACGGTTCCTCGAAGCGTTGCCGCCGGCGCCTGTGATCAGGACCCCGATCAGCGATATCGCACAGCAATTGCGGACCTTCCTGCCGTCGAATCGCAATGCCCAATGACAGCCAGCTTCGATTGGCCCGTCATCGTCGAAAGTGATCGCGCCAGCATCGCGCCGTTCGATCGCGATGCAGTCGAAGCCGATGCGGTCGAAGCCGACTGGATTGACGAGGCGGCGCAAGCGATTGCCGGTCGGGCTTCGCCTTGTCTGCTGCAGAATCGACTCGATGATGGTGACCTTGGGTGGTGGATTCGTGGAGACGGAGCCATTGTCGGCGCTCTCTGCGGCAAGATTGTCAATCTTGCCGATCCCGCCGCTTCGAACGCCTTGATCTGGACCTGGCTGGCCATCGACGCAAAGTGGCGGGCATTTGGCTACGGCGGAGCAGCGGTTCCCCTGTTTGAGCAGGCCGCGCAACAGGCCGGCGCAACCGTCGCACTGGCCCCACTTCCTCCCGACAATGGAGTCGCGCTCTACTTCTGGCTACGCTTGGGCTACACACCGGTGCGGGAGGTCGATGTCGATCAAGACGACGTTCCGACCGGTGTTTCTCGGGACGCGCTCTGGATGCGGCGTCCGCTCAATCCGACATCCGTTTCCTGCACCCCGAGTTACGAGGAGTAACACATGCCGCTGGTTCTTCCCGATGAAGTTCACGCTCGCGTGAATGGCGCGCTGGACGAAGGCTTCCCCTTGTGCATGGTCGCCATCAGCGCCGACTCGGAACCGGTCGTCAGTTTTCGCGGCAGCACGCAGACGTTCGGCGATGATGCGCTGGCAATCTGGGTTCGTGGAGAGTCGTCCTCCACCCTCAACGCCATTGCGACGAACCCGAGCGTGGCGTTGACGTACACCAACATGCCGGCGAGGAAGTTCTTCATCTTCAAGGGACAAGCCGCGGTCACGACCGATGCCGGCGAGCGGGATCAGATTTGGGAAGGACAGCACGCGCTCGAGCAGGCGCGTGACGTGGAGCGGACCGGCATGGCCGTCGTAATTCGCCTGGATTCTGTGCAGGGCGGCGGGCTGAACCTCAAGCGCGACTAGCGCCGGCTGGTCCGCCGGTCACGGCGCGCCTGAAACGAGCGCCGGAAGAGGCGGCCGCCCCCGAGACCGGCCATCAGGACGCCCATCCAAAGCGCGATGTCCTCAACGATTCCGCCGGTGATAGTGAAGGTCCAGCCGACCCAGATTCCGAGCCCCATCGCAGTCACCACCCCAGCCGACGGGATCCACCTGCGGCCACGAGGTTCCTCGGTGCGCTCGATCTGCGCATTGGCTACAGCAGCTTGGGTCGGCGTCGTTCCTGGCGCAGAGCGTCGTCTTCTGCGACGGCGGGGACGTTGACGGGGCATATCAGCGCCGCCGCCGCGCGAGGTCGCGGGCCGAGGCTCCGCTCGCTGCGCGTCTCGCACGCGGTCGATCGGGCTTAGGCGGTTCCTGCGGGGCGGGTGGTTGAGGATCCGGCGACTCGATTTCTCCCATCTGCTCTGCCAGACAGTTGCGACACGCGAATTGCAGTGCCATTACTTCATCGTCAAGCCAGACATCGCCGCAGTCCGGTCCAGTCGCAGTCGTCGTCAGACGCAAATGGAAATACTCGCCGCAGCGGTAGCAATCGGAGCGGGCTTCCGGTCCGGCCGGCTCGCCGCAGACTGAACAGGGCCAGGTGTCCTCGGTGACGGGAGAGTCAGAAGTCATCGCGACAAGCGTATCCGCTGTGCCGCTCGAGCAACAGACGATTCATCCTCGGGGTCAAGTTCACCGTCCCAGACCGCTGCTGCGAGACGACGCAACCACTGTCCAAGTTCCGGTCCAGGGGTGATACCGAGCTCAATCAGCTGTCGTGCAGAAATTGGCGAACTGACAGATCCCCGACGCTGGAGATAAGTCGCGACTGTCCGACCTGAGGAACCAGCCCAAACTTGTGCGGCAGTCTCGACCACGGCTTCCGGCAATCCGTCCAACCGCGCGGCGATGCGAGATGGTCGACGAGTATTTCCAATGCTCCTTCTGTCACAGCGCAACGAGGCGCCGGCAACAAGAGTTGAGCGCTCAATTCGATTAAGGCCGACCGATTGCGGCAGCCACTGCTCGACGCCATCCTGGCGAACGAGTAATCCCATCGCCGCCCAGAAGTGATCGGCAGATTCCGCAGCCGCCAAGGCTGGTGTAGGAATGACCCATCTCTGATCACGGGACTGAGGCAGCTTGAGCCTGCGCGCCATCTGAAGCGCTGACTTTGAGTCTCGCTCGCCCAAGAGCAAGCGCCACGCGGCGCCAAAGCGATTGGCGCTGAGCACCGCCAAATGAATTCGCTCGCGTCGGGCATCAGCCAGAGTCTGACGGGTAATCGTTCCATTCATTCGGGAGGCGTATCGAGCGGCGCGGATCAACCGAGTTGGGTCATCGCGAAACGATTCGGCATGCAGGGTTCGGATCCGTCGACGCTGTAAGTCGACAACGCCTCTGAACGGATCCAGCAGTTCTCCGGCGTCTGGGCCTACGAGAGCCAATGCAGCGGCATTCACCGTGAAGTCCCGACGTCCGAGATCCACATTGATCGGCGCAGGCGTCACAATCGGCAGTGCGCCGGCAGCGGGATACCGTTCTGCCCGAGTTCGCGCGAGATCGATGGAAGTTCCGTCGGGAAGTTTCGCGCTCGCGGTTCCAAACCTGTCGTGAATCGTGGGACTTCCAGCCGCCGCCTCTGCGATCACCTCGAGAAACGGCGTGGGATCGCCGTCGAGAGCCAGATCGAGATCCAGCGCGTCAGAGTCCGATTCCGAGTCATCGAACAGGGTGTCCCGGATCACTCCGCCAACGACGTAGAGCGAGCACTCACGAAGCGAGGCCAAATGACATAACGTGTCCAACAGGGCATTAGCTGCTTCGGAATGGCGTCGGACTCGGCCCAACACTCGTTCCGTGAGGTCGGTCCCTTGAACAATCATTGGAGTCGGTCTCGCGCCCCTCGTTGTTGACACCGTAGGCCGTCCCCCGCGTGCAGGGTGATGGAATGCTGGACAATTGATCAGCTGAGTACACTGAGTTGGATATGTGCTCGACGTGGGACAAACAGTTGGCGCGACTTCAGGATCGCCTTCATTACCGATTCTCCGATATCGGTCTGCTTCGGCTGGCGATGATCCATCGCTCCTACCTCAATGAAGTCAATGAAGTCGACGAAGCGGACCTCGAATCGAATGAGCGTCTGGAGTTCCTGGGAGACGCAGTCCTCGGCGCCGTCGTCGCACGCCACCTCTATGTGGACTTCCCCGATGCGGGTGAAGGATGGATGACAGTCGCGCGCTCACAGTTGGTGCGCAACGAAACGCTCGGTCGCGTTGGACGAGATCTCGGCCTCGGCGAGTGCCTGCTGATGGGGGCCGGCATCGCCAACGACGGCGCCCGCGAGCGGTTGTCGGTGCTCAGCCGCGCTCTCGAAGCGACGTTCGGCGCGGTCTGGCTCGATGGCGGCGATGACGCGGTCCGCGATGTCATTCTTGGACTCCTCGAGGACAGCATCAACGCCTTGACCGCCGACGAAGTTCAGGCCGACGCGAAGTCTCAACTACAGCAGTTCACCCAATCACGGACCGGCTCGAAGCCGACATACTCGATCATCGACGAATCCGGACCGCCGCACGATCGGTCGTTCCGTGCATCGGTTGTCGTCGAAGGCGAATCACTGGCCGAAGGAGAAGGCAGAAGCAAGCAGGCCGCCGAGATGGATGCCGCCCAACAAGCGCTGATCGTGCTCCAGGAGCAAGAGGCATGATGCGTCTGCGATCGATCGATCTGCACGGCTACAAGTCGTTCGCCGCCCGCACGGCGCTGCAGTTCGACGCACCCGTCACCGCGATCGTCGGACCCAACGGCTCCGGTAAGTCCAATGTCATGGACGCCTTGCGCTGGGTAATTGGAGCAGGATCCGGGCGAGTCTTGCGCACCAAGCGAGCCGAAGACGTGGTGTTCTCCGGTGGACGCGACCGTGCGCCCAGCGGCTTCGCTGAAGTGCGCCTACATCTGGACAACAGCGATCAATGGCTGCCTCTCGACGCCGCAGAAGTCGAAATCGTGCGTCGCGTCCATCGCGATGGACAGTCCGAGGTTCGAATCAACGGCAGGACCGCTCGCGTACGCGACGTGCAAAGCCTCTTCCGTAGCAGCGGCCTCGGCGCCGGCGGTTTCGCGCTGATGAGCCAGGGGCTCGTCGACGAAATGCTGCGTCTTCGACCGCACGAGCGACGTCAGGCCATCGAGGAGGTCGGCGGCGTCCGACAACACCGTCACGAGATGGAGGAATCTCGTCGCCGCCGACAACGTGCGCAGGAACATCTCGACCGTGCGAAGTTGTTGCGGGATGAACTGGGGCCGCGATTAAACAGCCTGGAGCGCTCCGCGCGTCGGGCGAGACGCCACTCTGACCTCCAACAACAGTTAGGGCAAGCGCTCCAACGGTACTTTCAAGCTGCGGCTGCCGGGCTTGAGCACGAACTGCTCATTCGCCACGAATCAGCGATATCAGCCGCCGCTGCCCGAGCCGCGGCCGAACAGCGCCGGGAAACGGCCACCAACGCGCTGGCGGTCATTGAACGCGAGACCAGCCTCGCGCGGCGAGCGGTCGAATCGGCGGCAGAAACAATCCGTGGCGCCCGAACAGAGCTCAGGACCCTGGAGCATCAGCAGGAGCTGGATCAGCAACAACGATCGTGGCTCAGCCGTGAAGTATCAGAGCTGTCCAACCGAATCCCTCGAGAACGCCTCGATCCCTCAGGGAATGATCTCGACGCCGCCAAGCAAGCGCTCGCGGACGTCAACGCGCAACTGAACGCTGCGCGAAGCGAGCGCGACAACCGCGAGCGATCACGAGCAGCCGCATCCGCCCAACACGAGCGGGCGCTGGCCGACATCGCAGGACTTCGCGCCCAGGCGGTTCGGCTCAATCGTCGCTGGAGAGCCAACGCCGCTTCGATCTACCTGTCCTCGTCCGACGTGACCGTCGCCGAGCGGAAGCAGCAGGATGCACAAGATCAGTTGCGCGACGCGGAGTCGCGAATGCTCCGAGCCCAACGCGAAGAGGCGGCTGCTCGAGAAGCGCTTGAGCGACGCCTGGCGCAGCGAAAGCGACTGAAGAGACGAATTGAAGAGATCGAAGTACAGATCGTCGCGCTTGAGCGCACCGACGACCAGGCAAATACCCTTCGAGCTCTGGTACTTGCCAGGGTCAACGACACGATTCGAGCAGACGCCGTGTTCGGCGAGCTGATGGACGCGACATTGCACGACGACCAGGACGACGCCATCGCATCTGTCCAACACATCGTTGACGCCGATGTCGGCCGGGCGACGGCGCTTGTCAACAATCGTGCGGTCGAGCTGATTGAGTCGGTGTTGGCATCCGTCGTCTTCGTTGACGACATCGATTCGGCGAAACGTACGGCCGCCGGCGGTAGGACGGCCGTGACTTCTTCAGGCATCGTTGTTCGCCCTGACGGCGTGGTTCAGGCGGGAGGTTCGCTGCCTGGAGCGCGGCGCCGCCGGCAACAACTGGCAGAGCTTGAGGCGGAGGGAAGCGATCTTTCTCGAGAGCTGTCTGAAACCGACGATTCACAAGTCCTTCGCCGCGAAATTGACGGCCTGGCAAACGTCCGATTGCAGGCCGAGACAGAGCGGAACATCGCACGACGAGCAGCGTCTGAGTCAGCACTTGCATACGACACCGTTCGCCGCCGCCGCTCGTCGAAGCTGGCGGAGATGCGCACCGACATTAGTGCTGTGGCGCGGCTGCGTTCCAACCTCCAAGAGTCCAGAAGCATCGAGCGACAATCGGCGGAACAACTGGCCTTGATGCCTGTGGCGCCGATGGAAGACCTGTCACGGCTCGAACGTGAACGAGATCGCTGTGCCGCAGCGCTGGCTGAGGCACGCGCACATGCCGCTGCCATTGACCGGGCTCGAGCCGACCGCGCTCGGTTGTCTTCACTGAGGCGCGAACTTGCGGAGGTCGAATCGGCGATCCGGGAGAGAGAACCCCTCTTGGAGCGCGCCGCCTCCGTGGCCTCCGATGTCGGAGCGCACGAGCTGGCCAAGGAGCATCTCGGCGCACTGGAGGCGCAGCGGGCGGAAGCAGCGCGGGAACTGGAGCAAGCGCAGCAGGCTCGGGTCATCGCCGAGCGACGTGAAGTCGAGGCAGCTTCGGCCCTGCGTGAAACCGAGTCGTCGCGTGCTCGGCTTGCGGCTGAAGCGGCCACTGAAGGGATCGAATTCACTGCGGCGCGCCCGGTTGCAGAGCCGACTCTGGAGCTCAACGGGTTCAACGGAGCCGGCCAACACGTGGGCAACGGTTCGGGCCACGCCGTGCGCCGTCAAACGCGGACAGCCGTCGCGGTCGCCGAACCTGACGTGTCTGCGTTGAAGGACACCGTTCAAGAACTCCGCGCAAAGCTCCAGCGACTGGGTCCTGTTGACCCGGGAGCCGCACACGAGTTTGCCTCGGAGCAGGCGCGCTGGCAGGGCATGGAAGCGCAGATCACGGATCTCGAGCAAACGGAGATGTCGCTTCGCATCGCCGAACGTGACCTTGAGCAGTTGATTGAGCGCAAGTTCCGCGAGGCCTGTGCGCAGGTGGATGAAGCCTTTCAGCGATACTTCCAGCTCATGTTTCGCGGCGGCAAGGCCGAGTTGGTGATGACTGAGGATCGAGTCGACGCCGATGATGACGTTGACGAGCTCGATCAACGCACGAGGTTGGGCGTCGACATTCGCGCACAACCGCCGGGCAAACGAGTTTCGACACTTGGTCTGTTGTCCGGTGGGGAACGCGCGCTCACGGCGATCGCGTTGCTCTTTGCCCTGCTCGAAGTGAGGCCTGCGCCGTTCTGCGTTCTCGACGAGGTGGATGCAGCGCTCGACGAGGCCAATGTCGAGAGATTCGTCGCCGCGCTCAAAGAGCGGGCGCAACACACGCAGTTCGTGGTGATTACGCACAATCGGCGCACCATCGAGCAGGCCGACAGTATCTACGGCGTCACGATGGGCGCCGCCGGAGTGAGTCGTCTGCTTTCGGTCAGAGTTGATCAGTTGCCGACGACGGACTCATAACCCGCCGATGACCTCCGTCATGCAATTCGCTTGATGCTCTGCCCTAACCTGATCGCCATGGAATTCATACATGCCGTCTGGACTCCCGCTGGTCCAGGCCCTTATCCCACGCTGATCGCGCTGCACGGCCATGGCGCGCATTGTCAGGACCTCGCTCCGCTGGCGCCGATGTTGGCCGGCGGCCAACTCCAGGTGATCTGTCCACAGGCTGAATTTGCGCTCGAGGGAGCCCCGTACTCCTACAGCCCCATGTTTACCTGGATGCAGCGCGGTGCGAATGATCGCCCGCTGGATGGCGAGTTGGACCGCGTCGCCGGAGCGCTGTCGTCATTTATCGATTCAGTCTGCGAGCGCTACCACGTCGACACGGACCGGCTCGCATTGATGGGCTTTTCGCAGGGCGGCTTTCTGGCCTATCGGCTGGCGTTGAGCGAACCGCACCGTTGGCGTGGCGCAGCCATGTTGTCGACCTGGCTGTCGGATGAGGCGGCGGATGTCGTCCATGACGATGCACCTGACTTGCCCTTGCTCGTCCAACACGGAACGAACGACCCGCTGGTTGGCATTGACCGAGGCAGAAACTCCCGAGATCAGCTCCAGGCGATGCGCATGAATCTCGACTATCGCGAGTATCCGATGCAACACGAGATTGGGCAGCAGAGTATCCACGACCTCTCGGCCTGGCTCACCGAGCGGCTGCTGAGTGAACGGTCCGGCGACTAATGGTCAGCCTCTTTCGACGCTTTCGCAGGGACCGCAATGAGCAGCCGGACGAATCGGACGCGCAAGAAGCTCAGGAAGTCCGCGAGCAGTACCAGCGCAGCGTCGCGAACACGAAGCGTGGCCAACTCGGGGCACTGAGACGGATCTTCACTCGCACGCAGGTCGATGAAGATTTCTGGGAGGAACTGGAAGAAACGCTGATTCTTGGCGACGTTGGAGGGCCAACATCGGCTCGCTGGGTCGAAGAATTGCGCGAACAATCGCGAGGCAAGGACGCACCGGCGATTCGAGATCTGTTACGTGATCGAATGATTGCCGGACTTGAGCGGCCGAGTGCGGACGGCTCGCTTTGGAGCAGACAGAATGGCTCCGAGGCGCATCCCACGCCTCATGTGGTGTTAGTGGTCGGCGTCAACGGCGCGGGCAAAACCACGTCGATTGCCAAGCTCGCCCATGCCTACCAGGAAGAGGGCAAGACGGTCATCCTTGCCGCGGCGGACACCTTCCGCGCCGCCGCCATCGAACAGCTCCAGACCTGGGGCGATCGAATCGACGCGCCGGTGATCGCGCACCAACAAGGCTCAGACCCGGGCGCGGTCGCATATGACGCCGTCGAAGCCGGCATTTCCCGAGGCGCCGATGTGGTGCTGATTGACACGGCGGGACGACTGCAAACCCAACGCAACCTCATGGCGGAGCTTGGCAAGGTGCGCCGCGTTGTTGAGACCAAGCACCCTGGCTCTCCCCATGAAGTGTTGCTCGTGATCGACGCGACCAGCGGACAGAACGCGCTGATTCAGGCGCGCCAGTTCTTGCTGGCGACCGGTGTCACTGGCGTCTGCCTGGCCAAGCTTGACGGCACGAGCAAAGGCGGCATTGTCTTTGCGATCGCGGAGGAGCTCGGCATTCCCGTGCGCTTCGCGGGTACCGGAGAGCGTTTGGGCGACATCGCCCCATTCGACGCCACCGCATTCGTCGATGCTCTCCTTGCTGACGACTGATTGACATAACTAAACGATTGATGGAGGCGCGAATGTTGAGCCAACTTCAGAGCCTCAGTCCCCGCCGATTGATCGCCATGGGCCTCGTTGTGGGCGGCGCGCTGATTGCCGTCCTGCTGATCATCTTGTGGCAAGCGGGCCTCTTCGACAGCGCGCCGCCGCCGGTGTCGCTCGAGTCGGCGGTCGAATCGATCCGGCAAGATGAGCAACAACAGCAGCAAAGTCAGACTCAGCAGGTCCAAGCGCAGCAAGAAACGTCACTGGATCAGGAAACAGCGCAGCAGACGGAGCAGGAGCAGCAAGATTCTCAGTCAACCGAGGATCTGGGCCAGCAGGATCAACAATCGACGAGGGCAGAGCAGGAACAGGACACTGCCCAAGCCGACGACGCTCAATCCGAGCAGCGGCAGTCCACCCAATCTAACCAGGGCCAACAGGACCCGGCTCAACAGCAGGATGGACAGCAAGCGGTTGAACAGCAGGCCGAGCAGCAAGCGGCTCAACAGGCGCAATCGACCCAACAGGAGTCGGCTCAGACGCAATCCACCGCCGGTCCCCCAATGCTCGGCGAACTCGCCGGGACCTGGACGCTCTCAGAGCAGGGAACATCCTTCGTCGGTTACCGCATCGGCGAGGAGCTCGCCAACGTCGGCACTGCCACGGCAGTCGGTCGCACCAGCGACATCGTCGCGACCCTGGTGTTTGACGGCGTGATGATCACCTCCGTGATCATCGAGGCCGATCTGCGAACACTGACCAGCGATCAGTCGTTCCGTGATGGCGCCCTTCGTACACGAGGCATCGAGACGGATACCTACCCCGTTGCCACGTTCGCCCTTGCCCAGCCCATTCCGATCGCCGCGCTGCCAGTTGGCGAGGAAACGCTCAGCGTCACGGTCAACGGCACACTCGACCTACACGGAGTGACGAACCCCGTCAGCATCGCGCTGCAAGGTCAGTTGGTGGATGGGTTAGTCGTGGTCGTCGGCTCGACCGAGATCGCATTGGCCGACTACAACATCGAGCCGCCGACCGGCTTCCGAGTCCTGTCAATCGATGAGATCGGCGTCATGGAGTTCCAGCTCGTCCTCGAGCGCGCTCCCTAAGACCCCGCAGACCACTTCTGTAATCCCTTCTCCCCCGCAAGGAGACCCTTGAAATAGCCTCCATTCCGTCATTGCCGCGCTCCGTCGCGGCAATCTCGCCGCATTCAGCACAGGCGTCAGTGCTCGAATCAGCGAGATACCCGCGACAAGCGCGGGTATGACGGAGTTGTTCGTGCGAATCTGACCCTTTTCAAAGGTCGCCTCAAGGGGGGAAGCTGCCGAGAGCTTGCCCCAGGCCCGAACTGGGGACTGAAGGGCGCGCGCTGGCTGGTCGAGGAGATGCAGGCATTCAGGCGGCGTTCTCCATCAGCAGCCCACCTATTTCACTTGTTATGTCGCGTAAACGGCCCGCATCCCTACATAACCTGCATAGTGCGATCATGAAAATCAATCTTGTGGGCCACGCAGCCTGGCCAGGTCGAACTTGAGATTGCCGAAGGAATCCTGCTCCACGTTCGCGATCTCTCCCTCGGCATCGAGATGACCGATGATCTGGAACAGATCCAGGCGCCGCAGGTCCTCGCCCGAGTACTCCATCAGCATCGTCACGGATAAGCGTTCGCGGCGACCCAGCCGATGAGACTCCGCCACCAGCGCCCGGCGCACCGTGTCGACATCGGCCATCGTGGCGGCTTCGGCCTGGGATGCCTCGCGCACTTCATTGAGCGCCGATAGGCGTCGCTTCAATCCGTCAAACAATCCCATCTTCGGCCTCCGAATCGACAGCCAACCCATGGTCCAGCGCAAGCTTGATGACCGCAAGCCCGTCTGGATGCCCACCAATTAGCGTCCCCATTCGAGTCTCCACGAGTCCGCACAAGCGCCACAGCGTCGTCAATAGGCTGGCTGCAGAATCCCAGTCATCATCTGATGCCGGGATATCGTCCTCAGGTGCGAACCCACGAGCCAACACTGCGGCTCGGCGTCCATCAGCAGCGTCAGGCTCCGCGCCGAACTCTTCGATTACTGCCTCGAACTCATGGTCGGCATGTTCCAACTCGTTTCGAGCCAACCGCACCGTTCCATGCACGATCCGCGAGTCGACATCGTAGGGTCGCGAGTCCGCAGCCGCATAGGCAAGTTCCTGCGCCTGAGAAAGATCACCCAGGAACAAAGCTTGCCAAGCATAGCCAACGTTGTCCGAGGGAGCCGCCTGCTGTGCGATGCGCCGTATCTCGGCGACGGCGCCGCCCGTCCGCACCAGTCGTTCAGCCTCTGACAGCGAGGGCAGAGAGGGCGCCGGCGCAGGATCGGGCGACAATCGGGTTCGTAGACGACTGATCAAACTCATCGGTGAAACTCCGCCGAATTGATAGCGTAGTGGCGTGACAAACGAGCTTGAGCAGCATCGGCGCCGGCACATCATTCATGCCGACATGGACGCATTCTTCGCGTCGGTCGAGCAGCGAGATAATCCCGAGCTGCGCGGAAGGCCGGTGCTCGTCGGAGGCTCTCCCCGCAGCCGCGGGGTTGTCGCCGCCGCCTCCTACGAGTCGCGAGTGTTCGGCTGTCGCTCCGCGATGCCGATGCGCACGGCCGTCCGCTTATGTCCTCACGCAGAGATTGTGAGACCGCGTTTCTCTCGCTACCGCGAAGTCTCTTCGCAGATTATGTCGGTGTTCCGCGATGTCTCACCGCTGGTCGAGCCGCTTTCCATCGACGAGGCGTTCATCGATGTGTCTCATCGCGTGCGTGAGGGAGCGATGCCGGCGGAGCTGGGCCAATGGATTCGCGAACGCGTCAGACGAGAGACCGAACTCACGGTGTCGTGCGGCGTCGCCACCAGCAAATCTGTCGCCAAGATCGCCTCCGACCAGGACAAGCCGGACGGCTTGACCGTCGTGCCGCCCGGCACAGAGGCGGCCTTCCTCGCGCCGCTGCCAATCTCCGATCTGTGGGGCGTTGGTCCCAAGACTGCGGACCGGCTGCGCAGCGCCGGCATCGAGACCGTCGGAGATCTGGCCGAGCGTCCCCTGCCCTGGCTGATCGACCGGTTTGGTTCTCGTGGCGAGTGGTTCTGGCAGCTGGCTCGCGGGTTGGACGACCGCGAGGTATCGCTCGAACGCGAGACGAAATCTATCTCCTCGGAAACAACATTTGCGGAAGATGTCGGCAGCGAATCCCGACTCAGCGCCGTCGCTTCCGAACAGGCTGGCAGTGTCGCAAAACGACTGGTGGAGAACGGATTCCGTGCTCGTACCGTCCAGATCAAGCTGCGACTGTCGGACTTCACCACCTTTACCCGCCAACGAACTCTGTCCAGCCCAACCAGTGACGCCGCAACGATCGAACGAACGGCGCTCTCCCTGCTGGGTGAGCAGCTGTCACCGGTGCGCAAGTTCCGCTTGATCGGTGTGGGCGTGTCGGGGCTGGAGCAGCGGCCCGTCGCCTCACAGCTCTCCATGTTCGATCAAACGGGCGCGCCGACTGTGGAACCACCGCAGTCCACTGCGCGCCGAGAGCGTCAGCGAGTCGTCGACGAGGCCGTCCGCGAGCTGAACGAGAAGTTCGGGGGCGATATCGTCCACTTTGGCGCTGATCCCAAGTCCGCAAGGGAGTCTCCATGATGCATCCACGCGACGCGGCCGTGATTTCCTTCGATTGCTACGGAACGTTGATCGACTGGCAATCCGGCGCCCGAGCAGCAGTAAACGCAATTCCCGAACTGGCTGCAGTCGATACCAACGCGCTGATCGCGCGACGACTGGAAGTAGAACTGGAAGTCGAGCACGAGCATTACCGGCCGTACGACCAGGTGCTGGCGATCTCGATTCAACGGACCGCCGGCGAGTTTGGCGTCGAGCTCGACGAAGCGGCAGCCAACTCCTTCGCCGACTCAATCGCCAATTGGCCTCCATTCCAGGACGCGGGCGGATTCCTGAAACGACTGGCGACCGTCGGCACGCCGATGGCGATTCTCTCCAACGTGACGCGCGACAGTCTTGCCGTGAGCGTGCAAAAGCTGGGCGCGACGTTCGACCAGTTCGTGAGCGCCGAGGATGTCCGCAGCTACAAGCCCGACGACAACCATTGGCGCGAACTGTACGAATCGCGAGGGATCCGGCCCGACCAACAACTGCACATCGCCGGCTCAATCGCTCATGACATTCGCCCCGCAAGCGAGCTGGGCGCGACCACGGTCTGGGTGCGTCGTGCGCACGAACCGATTCCCGACGATGTCAAACCGGATCTGATCGTCCAATCCCTGGCCGAGTTGGGCGACTTCTGGCGTCTTCACTACTCGCGGTAGCATCAGCGCAGGAGGCGGGACATGCAACTGACGAGGATGTACCAGGGCGACGACGGCGAATCCCACTTCGAGGACATCGAGGTCGGACTCAAACACTTCGATGTTGGCGATCTCTCAAGGCGGCTGTTTCCCGCCAGTATGTCGTTTCGCGTCTCGCAGCCAGGTCTCTTCGTCGATTGGCACAATGCACCTGGCAAGAGCATGATCATCGTGATTCAAGGCATCGTGCAGACCGAAGTGACAAACGGCGACGTTCGCTGCTTCGGCCCCGGAGACATCTGCGTGGCAGAGGATGACGTAGGCCCTGGTCACAAGACGACCGACATCGAAGGCCCCCGCTTTAGCCTGATGGTCAATCTGCCCGACGACTTCGACGTCCACCACTGGGCCCGTTCGTTCGACGACTAGTCAACCGAAAGTAGTGAACCCAATGCAAATCACCCGCGTCTATACCGGCGATGACGCCGAATCCCACTTCGAAACCATCGATATCGCAATGTCAGAGAGCCGCTACGGCAGCCTCTCTGACACCTTCGACGCTGAAGGCGTCATGTTTCGCACGACTCCGGTCGGCGGCGAACTGGACTTCCACAACGCGCCGCGAAGACAGTTCGTCGTGAACCTGAGCGGCACGGTCGAGATCGAAGTCGGTGACGGTTCCAAACTGCAGTTGCACGGCGGCGACATCTTGCTCGCCGACGACGTCACCGGACGCGGACACATCACTCGCGACCTCGAAGGCCCGCGCCGCAGTTTGTTCATTCCGTTGCCCGAGGACTTCGATGTCGACTCGCTGAGAAGCTAGACCTGACCGCTCCAACGCCAGTAATGGTCGAAGGCGGCAATCGTCAGCGCGTGCGTGATCAACTTGTCGTTGAGCAGTCCGGGAATCTCGTTCAGCGGCACTTTGCTCACTTCAATTGCCTCGCTCGACGTGCCCACGACATGATCGTCATCGACTACAAGTTCCACGTCCTGTGCGAGGTAGGACCAGCAGCGATTCTCCTGTAGCGCCGGATTGGGATGAACCCAGCCCAACTCGATCGCCTCAGGCGCGTAGTAGCCGGACTCTTCGAACATCTCGCGTAGACCGGCTTCCTTGGCAGATTCCCCAGGATCGACGATACCGCCAGGAATCTCCAGGGTCAGTTCGCGAGTTCCGTGCCGGAACTGGTTGACGAACACCACTTCGCCGTCCGGCGTGAGCGGCATGATGTTGACCCAGTCGGGGAACTCGAAGATGAAGAAGCGGTGCTCACGGCCCGACCTGGGGTGGCGTGAAATGTCCTTGCGCAGCTTGAAGAACTTGAAGTCCTCAATAATCTCGGAGCTCAGGCGTCGCCAGTCATCGATCTTGCCCTCGTTAGTCATGTTGCGGCGTTGATCACTTTCGCGTAGGTCTCGATGCGCAGGAAGGAATCGAGGCCGGCGTCTTTGAATTGCGCTCCGAGGTTCTCCAACAAGGTCGCCTTGTACTCGTCAACGTCAATGCCCAACGCCGCTACGTCGCACTTGATCCGTCGCAGTCCGAGCGCCACGGCCCCGGCCAACAGCAACTGGCTTTGCCAAACGTACAAGCGGCCGGTCGCGGGCAATCGTTCGATCATGTGAGGCAAAATCGTATGCAGAAAATTGACGTGCCGGACCTCATCGCGGAGGATCAGCCGAAAAATCTGCTTGGCCAGCGGATCCACGTCTTCAAGCTTGAGCGCTTGCTGTAGGAATAGCGCCGCGAAATTCTCGCTGAAGAGCGTTGATATGAGCCAATTCTCGACCCGGTAGATGCCCCACGACGACATGCCGCCGAACCGGTCGATCAGGAACTTCTCGGACTTCGAGATGAATCCGTGACCATCAACCTCGGTCAGATAGCGATCCAGCACATACACATGCCTCGCTTCATCCTGGCATTGTCCGGCGAGGTACAGGTTCAGCGCGGGATCGGGGATCTGATGCGTCGCCTGACTCATCATCACCTGGATGGTGTCGAGACCCATCACCTCAAGCCCGTGAAACACGTTGATCATTCGCAGCCAGGCGTCGCGACGCTCGTCCGGGATTTGCGAGCCTGCGGCCCAGTCGATGTCACGATCGGCATTCCAGAGTCGATCACTCTGCTGTCGGAAGAGCATGCGGAAGGCGTCCGCCTGTTCGGCCGATCGGTGGGGGCGCACAGCGTTCGGAGATCGTCGCATAGGAAGGCAAGCCTCTGCCGAAGCATACTCATCAAGTCCCCCAGCCGGGTTCGTTCTCAGACGCGGGCTGATCGTATACTGGCCCCATGGCTGACGAAGGATTCGATCTCGAAGAGACGCTACGCGCGCTGCGCGAGGCTGACGTTGTCGTCATCGGATTCGGCTGGTTGCAGGAACGCCTGTTGATTGACGGGCGTCGCAACGACTCCGAGGGTCCGTACGTCCGAGTCGTGGAGCCGGTCCGCTCTCCGCAGGACCGAATTCGGGAGCTGCGCAAACTTCGACCGAGCTTCGACGACCCCGAGTCCTTCGTCTTCTTCCCCTGGGCCGGGCGCGTCGATTCCTTTGTTGAAGCGGAGCTCTTTGACCGCATTCTTGAGCGCTGCGCCGGCGATCGCACTGCCGAAGACGACGCTCGCGCGGCCCTCAGTCGCCTGTACCAACTCGACCGCGAGGACATTCGCCAGGCCATCTCGGGCGGCGACAAGTACCACACGCTTTACGAGCGAACTTCCTGAGATTTCGCTTTTTCACCTGTTTGTTACGTCCACGGATTGTAAGTGTTAGCTGCTTGTCATAGGCTGCAGATACTAATGTGCATTTGATGACAAGGCGGAACATGTGGTCGAGCGAATAACGAAGGCTCACCGTCGCACTGAGGCGGCCAAACAACCGGTCGCCGCTGCGGCAGTTGAAGCGGCAGAATGCTCGCATTCTTGGGAGATCGACCGCCCAAACCAGCAGGTGTCGCACGGCCGCTGCACCAAGTGCGGCGCCGAAAAAGACTTCCTCAACTACGGCGAAGAATTGAGAATGCCGTTCGGACGGCGTCGGCGCGCCTGAACCGGGCGCGCACTCCGATTACGGCGGTGGCGCTGTGACTTCCACTCGCACTGCGATGATCCGCTCAGTGCCGTAGATCGCGATCTGGTCGAATGCCGCCGGACTGAGCTGCAAGTCAGTGTTGGACGATTCCGTGCCGCGCACGACGACCAGCGTCTCCGTTCCCACAACCTGTTCCTGCTCTTCGTCGCTAAGCAGCGTCGCTCCCGGCAATCGAACCAGTCGCAGCGTTGTGCCGATCGGCCAGCGCGATGTGAACACGGTCGCCGGCTCTGTCGGATCGTAGTTGGCGCCGTCGGCCAGACTTCGCGGGATGCCGGAAGGAATCGGTTCGGCCGTGACGCGTTCGGCGCTGATTTCCGCGCCGCCGATCTGGGCCGGCGTCACGAGCTGATTCGCCACGCTCGGCTCGATGGACGATACAGACACCGAGGGTCCGTCCGTCACATTCGATGCTTGATCCGAATCAACGGCTGCTGCCTGTTGCGTCTGCGATTGCTCGGCTGCTCCAGCGTCGGTCGGTTCGTCGCTGGCGCTCGTTTCCTCGGACCCTGTGGAGCCGGATTCCTCGGCGCTCGTCGCAGCCTGCTCCGTCGCAGACTGTTCGGCAGCCGGTTGCTCCGCGGCTGCGCTTTGCTCTTCCGCTGTCGCGCCAGCGACCTCGGCAGATGTCGACTCGTCGTCATCGATCAACAGCGTGACGCCGAAGTAGACGGCTACCCCGATACCGCCGAGGATTGCCAGCGTGAGCATGGCGCCAAACAGCTGTTTCAATCGCGGGCCAAGCGGAGGCCGTTCGTTCGGCAATCTCAGTCGCTGATTCGAGTAGTGGCGAAAGTCGTTCGCGCCACGTATGCGAATCTGCGGGCTAGAGAAGTCATGCGCGCCGCGAGGCTCGCGGGAGTGATGGCTCATAACCGCAGAGTATGCGATCAGCCTGAACCTGAGGTAGCGCCGCGATCTTCACGAACGGCTCGATGTTCGATCCTCGGTAAGATGGAGGCATGGTCGATCCCATCGAGACCAAGCGCATCCGCTGTCCAAACTGTTCCAAGCCGCTCAATGTCGGCGTGCCGCCCGAAGCCGGACGTACCCGGCGCGTCGTCACGATGTGTTCCAACTGCAACCACGACCTGGTGGTCTCCCGCGCCCAAAAGGACGACGAGCCGATGCGGATCAGGGCCTGCATGCGTTGGGCTGTCACCTGCCCGTACTGCAAGGAGCCCAGCGTCGCCCGCGTGCCTCCCAAGGGCTTGCTGCGGCGCAAAGAAACTTCTCCCTGCCAGAATTGTCGCAAGCCGTTGATCGTCGAGCGTCGAGAAGCGGGGCAACTCGTCTTACGCGCCCACCGCGGCATTCTTGAAGGAACGCTGCTTTAGCGCCCGCTTTGCGCTCTACATGCGTGATCAGATGTAATCGCTGCTACGAAAGACCTCTCTTGTTTCCGCAACGTACATGGCGCTAGTGACCGACTCGGCTCTCACTATTACAGTGCAGGAATACCAATTCCCGGCCCTCAGAAGACCGTCAGGGCCCCAGAAAGAGCGGGAAAATGAGCGATTACGACCAGCGCGCCATCGAGATGCATCGTGAATGGGGCGGCAAGGTCGACTACGCCTCCAAGGTCACCGTCGAGAATCACGACGACCTCTCAATTGTCTACACCCCGGGTGTGGCGGCGCCCTGCCTCGAAATCGCCCGCGACCCGTCGCTGGCTCGCGTGCTGACCGGTATCGGCAACCTGGTTGCCGTCATCACCGATGGCTCCGCCGTGCTCGGTCTCGGTGACATCGGTCCGCAGGCCGCGCTGCCGGTGATGGAAGGCAAGTGCGTGCTCTTCCGCTCGTTTGCGGGCGTGGACGCCATTCCGATCGCGCTCTCGGTGCGTTCGGTCGACGACATCGTTTTTGCGATCGAGGCGATCGCGCCTTCGTTGGGCGGCATCAACCTCGAAGACATCTCCGCTCCGCGCTGCTTCGAGATTGAGAAGCGGCTTCACGAATCGCTCGACATTCCTGTCATGCATGACGACCAGCACGGTACCGCCGTGGTCGCCCTTGCCGGCGTGATCAACGCGCTGCGAGTCACCAACCGCGATTTCAAGGACATTCGCACCGTCGTCCTTGGCGCCGGCGCCAGCGGCATCGCTTGCTCTGCGATCCTGCACAAGATGGGCTGCGAGGACATTTCGCTGATCGACTCCAAGGGTCTGCTGACGGTCGATCGTGAAGACTTGAACCCTTGGAAGCGAGAAGCCGCCGGGTGGTGCGAGCACCACAACAACGCCGACGGCAGCATCCCGCAGACTGCGCAGGTCATGCAAGGCGCCGACCTGTTCCTCGGCCTGGCCGGACCGGGACTCGTCACGGTCTCGGATGTCGCGTCGATGAACGACAACTCCATGGTCTTCGCGATGGCCAATCCGACGCCTGAAATCATGCCCGACTTGGCCGCCGAGGCCGGCGCTGCGATTATCGCTACGGGTCGCTCAGACTTCCCCAACCAGATCAACAACGCACTCGGCTTCCCCGGCATGTTCCGCGGTTTGCTCGACGGCGGTATCTCCAAGGTCGAGGACGCGCACAAGATTGCCGCAGCTCAGGCCATTGCCGACTTCGTCACCGACCCCTCGCCGGACCGCATCGTGCCAAGCATCTTCGAAGACGGTCTGGCCCAAAAGGTCGCGGACGCGGTCCAGGCGTCTGGCTAGTCGCCTCTTTGGTCGTCGGAGTTGACCTCGGGACCTCGCCGATACACGTCGAGAGCCTGGGCCAGTGCTGCCCGCACGCCCAGGAGCGGTGCGTAGCCCAGCGACACCCTCGCCTTTGAGTCGTCTACGAGATGTGGTCGGCCCGTCAGTGAGATGTAGGAGTCGACGCCTTCCGGCTCGGGCAGTACCCAGTCGGACAACCTGAGCGCGTCCAGTGCCTGTGCAAGCAGGTACGGCGCGTTCCAGAATCGCTCTTCGACTCCCCGCAGTTGACAGGCTTCGATTGCGAGCTCTCGCCACGTCGTGTGCGCCGACGCCACGTGGAATACCTGATTGACCGCCTCTTCGGGTTGACTCAGCATCGCCCAGACCGCCCGGCCCAGATCGGCGCCGGCCAAGATCGACACCGGCGCCTCGCCTCCCGCGACCAGGGCAGCCCGCGGGCGAGAAACGAAGTGCCGGATGACCTTCATCATCGGACCGCCGCCATCGGCGATCACCGGCGCCGGACGCAGGATCGAGAGCGGCACGCGGCGCCGATACGTCCTCGCCACCCGTTCTGCCGCGACTCGGCTCTGAAGCGCCGGACCCAGCGGCCGCGGAACCCAGCTCTCTGTCACGGGCCAAGGCGGCAGACGGCGACCATAGGTCGCCGTCGTGGAGATCAAGATGACCTGTTCGAGGTCCTGCTGCCGGCAGGCGTCCAACAGTGCCGTCGTGGTGTGAACGTTCGCGGCTGTGTAGTCGGCAGCGGGACGACCGGGCTCGACCAGGGACGCAGCATGGACGACATGCGTCGCTCCCTCGAGCCGCGATCCCAGGTCGTCAGCCGAATCAACCTTCAACAGCGCAAGCTCAACGTCGTGGCGTTGGAGCTCGCTCAGTACTGCCAGTCCGACGGGCTGTTCTGCGCCTGTCAGCACAATTCGCAGCGTTGACATCTGGTCGAACTCCCCGACAGAGGTAGCTGGTAGCCTCGCTTCTGCATCAGAAGCGTACGTGTTGCTGATTCGGAGGATTCGATGCCGACGCTGGAACGACCAAACTGCGACATCTACTACGAGGAGACCGGCAGCGGTCCGGCCATCATCTTCGCCCACGGTGCCGGAGGCAATCACCTCTCGTGGTGGCAACAAGTGCCGGTCTTCGCCAGGTCCTACCGATGCGTGGCCTTCGATCACCGCGGTTGGGGACGCAGCATCCCGACGGGCGGCCCCGGACCGGCTGCGTTCGTTGATGATCTGCTGGCGTTGATGGACGAGTTACGCATCGAACAGGCCGCGCTGGTTGCTCAGTCGATGGGTGGCTGGAGCTGTCTTGGAGCGGCAGTTCGTGCGCCGGAGCGTGTTACGGCGCTGGTCATGGCCGACACGATCGGTGGGCTAATGACGGACGCCATACGTCCGTCCTGGGAAGCGACCCGCGCCAGACTTCAGACCGAGGGTCTGGCAACTCTGGCGTTCGACCAGAGCCTGCGAGAGCGAGATCCAGCCCTGGCGTTCCTGTACGACGAGATCATGGCACTGAATCCACCGCGCGATCCGGCCTTGACCGGTGCGCTCTCGGAGCTGGCTCCTGATCCCGACGCTGTCTCCAAGCTCTCAATACCAATCCTCTGGGTCGTTGGTGGCAACGATCCGCTGATACCTCCGGAGGCGATGCGAGCGGCCCATGCGCACGTGCCGGGGTCGCAGTACTACGAGATTCCGGCGACCGGCCACAGCGTCTACTTCGAGCGCGCCAAGGAATTCAACAGCCAACTCAGCCGATTCCTCGTCGACGCCGGTTGGGGCAACGGTATCTAGGACCGCTCTGAACGACTCTGATCCCCGCTTCCCCCCTCGCGGAGACCTTTGAATTAATCCGGCGCTTCCGGTTCTCAGTCCCCGCCTCCGCGCGGGGACCTGCCCCGTTCCTCACCGGCTGCGCGACGAGGGATACGGTGCATGTCTGGTGAGGAGCAATGAAAAGCGACAGCCCCGCGAAGCGGAGCGGTCCCCTCGCAGAGGCGGGGACTGGGAGATTTCCTATGCGTGACTTTTTTAACGGTCTCCTCGCGGGGGAAGCGACCGCAGGCTAAAGGAGGGTCCCAGATCCGCCACCGACAGGAAGCATTCAGAGGATACCCAGGCCTCAGCGGAAGGTTCCGAGCCTGCGTTATCCGAACGGGTTCCACGTCAGGGCGAGCGCATGTTCAAGCGCTACCTGCTGATAGTGGAGCGAGGGGTCCCAGAGCATGAACCCAACCCCGCCGGCAGTCGCAGTCGCTCTGATCTGTGCCAGCACTTCCTCGGCGTAGTAGTGCAGACGGCGCGACTGGTAGTCGCGGAAGTCCTGCAGCCAGGGCCGGACCAGCGCCGAGCCATGCTCCTTGACCAGATCAACGGTCGCCTCGACATTCAGCCGGACCACGGTCCCAGGATGCTCCGGCGGATACTCGAATCCGAACGATCCTGCAGACCAACCACTCGGATAGACCATCGGCGACACGTAGTCGAGGTGCGGAGCCAGACCTTCGACCGATTGTCCGATGCCCTGATCGTTTCCGGCCGTTGAGACCACGCCGAACGTGTCAAACGACACCGCCAGTCCGGCCAGGTGCAGCGCTTCGCTCGCTTCCTGAGCGAAGCGATTGATCGCGGCAACTCGATCAGCCTCGCGGTATTGCGAACGCTCGCGCAGATTGTTCTCGTATGGGAGCCGCACGTAGTCGTATTGGATCTCTTCCACATAGTCGGCTGCAGCGAGACCGATTTCGACGTTGTATTGCCTGGCTCCTGGCGAGTATGCGGATGACCAGGCGCTGCCCATACCGTCAATGAAGACGCCACCCTGGTTGTTATGCAGGGCATTGTTGGGGAACCAGTGTGCGTATCTCCGGTCGAGGAACGTCACGATTCTGCCGATTCGGTAGACGCCCTTGGCCTCCAATGCCTCTAGAAATGGCACTACGGTGTCACTGTTGATCGCAGCGCCGATTCGGGTCACCGTTGCAGTCGCCGCGAACGCAAATACCTGACCCGACTCGTCTTTGACATCGACCACGACAGCGTTGATCAAGTCGGCATCGACCAACTCATGCACGAAATCCTGCACGGCAGGCTTCATCATTTCGCTGAACGGAAGATAGATCGCACGTACGACAAGATTCCGCAGCACAACGACCGACTGGTCGTAGTAGATCGGACGTCTGACGGTGTCGTAGCCGGGCTGGACGATCGACAGCGAACCGCTGCGCTGGTCGGGGCTGAACTCGAATCGACCGCTGCTATCCGTTCGGACCAGGGCATTCCCGGTAGAAACTCGGGCTTGGGATGCCGGTCGCAGTCGTCCCTGATCCCAAACGTAGACCCTGCCGCTCAAACTCTTGGTGAACGTGGCCGCTGAAGTGATCGCGGTCGACTCTTCAACCAGGGGAAGTTCCGCAATCTCGGGGTCTTCGGCCGCAACAATGTTCAGCGCAGCGCCGGCGACGAACGCCACCAGCACCACTGAGGTGATGAGAATGAATCGGAGCAAACGAGTCGTCCGCAGTCCGTCTTGAGAAAACACCTTATGTGCCTTACTTCAATCAAAGGACACCCCTGCCGCCATAAACATTGTACACATAATCGGTTGACAACTTTATTCACACTGTCCACATGTTGTGGAAATCCCAGGGCAATAGCGTGGCGCCTCAAGCCAAACTTGTCAGCCCGCGGCGCGTTCAGTTCCCTCGGCGGCGGCCTTGAGGTTGAGCAGTCCCTGTGTAGCAGCGGCTTCCAGCGGGCGCATGCCTCGTCCAAAGAGGAAGACGTTGCTCAGCCGCCATCGCCAACCAATCGGCCGCACATTGTCACTGACGGCGCACTGGTCACCTCGCCGCTCCAGCTGATATGCATGCTGCACGCGGAATCCGATGCCCATATGCACTTCCAGCAGGAGCTCGCGCTCTCGCACCTCGGACAGCACCAGAGCTTGGCCGGCCTCAACGCCCGACTGTGCCTCGGAACGAAGCAGGCTCCAAACGCGTTCGGCTGACGCTGAGATTTCAAGTGGTTCAATCATCGGACGCCAATTGCTCGATCAGACGGCAAACTTCGCTCATATCTGCGCAGCGGATGACGCCCGCTGGAAACGCCAGATCGCGATTGCGCGGCCATGTTACAAGCGCGGACGAAACCCCATTGCGGGCCAACAACGCAGTCGTCGCGGCGTCGTCGTCAATGTGCAACGCTACATTCCGTCCACGCAGATACGCCTCCTTGTAGCGGGCCGATTTGAGGCTGGAGCCGTTCATGATCAACGCGTCGATCCACTCCGCGAAACCGTGTTGCTCGAGCCAATCCTGTGTCTGCCGCCGTCCTCGTTCGTGTCGGCCGGTGAGAATGATCACGTTCCCTTGCTCTGCAGCCAATCGCACAGCCTCAAACGCATCGGGGCGTGGAGGTCGCAGCAGATAGCGGAAGCGATACCAGGTCGCACTCAAGACTCGGTCTACCGCGTCATCCCTGCGCCCCGGTGGCCGGATCGCGTCGGAAGCTGGCTGCAGCCCCACATCTCGATTGATAGCTGGATTCCACCCAAATGGTGGCTCCGCTAACACGCCGTCCAGATCGAATGACCACAGGCTCGACATTTGAATCCTGTGATCAGGCCCAACCGTGTTCCTGGTACCACGCCATGGTTGTTCGCATGCCGTCTTCCAGCGATGTGACGGCGCGCCAGTCCGTGTCCCGAGTCAGCGACGAGGAATCGCAAATCCAAGCCGGCTGCCGCATTTCCACAACCCGCGTCCGGTCAAGCATGGGTTCAGATCGAGTCAGCATCGCCCAACATTCCGAGCAACGGGCAAGGCCGTGAAACACGCTGGGCGCCAGCGTCGGTACCCACAGCCGTTTGCCGGCGATGATTTCCAACGTCGAGAGCAGGTCGTTCCAGGTGAACGGGCCCTCGTCGCTGGATGCGTGATATCGAGCAAGTTCTTGCCCAGGCGCATCCAGAATTGCTCTGATCGCCTGTGCCAGGTCTGGTCCGTAGATCGCATCGACCAGATTCGCCCCGTCGCCCAGGCGGGCTGAAATCCGGCGCCTGGCCAGCCAGAAGAACATCTGCAGGCCGCTGTCACCTGGTCCGTAAACCATGGGCGGACGCACGATGGCAATCTGCATATGACCAAGCTGCTTGAGCACTTCGTCTTCGCCGGCGGCCTTCGATCGACCATACGCCGATACCGGATGCAGCCTCGTTTCCGGCGGTTCGGGCGTAGCGCTCGGTGCTGGACCCTGAGCCGCAATAGAGGAGAAGTAGATGAATCGCTCCACACCGGCTCTCGATGCCGCCTTGGCCAGATTTCCGGTGCCCTCTCGGTTCGCATGCATGAAGTCGTCCTGGCGAACCGCCCGCAGCACGGCCGCAGCGTGAACCACGGCATCCATACCTTCGCAGGCCGCCGGCAACGTGTCTGCCTGGCGCAAGTCGCCCGCGACCCGCTCAAAGTCGACGTCCTTGACCAACGAGGTATCGCTCTTCGGCCGCACCAGCAGCCGCAACTCGTGGCCCGCTTCGACGAGCGCACGGGCCACATGTCCACCGATGAATCCGCTGCCACCAGTCAACAGCACGCGCACGATCGGTCAGTCAATCATGTTGTTGCGACGCCCGGCCTCGGCAAAGGTCTGTAACGCTTGCTCAAGTTGTTCGTCGGTATGCGTCGCGATGTAGGACGTGCGCAGAATTGCCTGGCCACGAGGCACGGCCGGCGCCATCACAGCATTGGCGTAGACGCCGTGGTTGAGCAGGTCGCGCCAGAAAAGAGCGGTACGGACTTCGTCTCCGACCCGAATCGGGATGATCGGTGTAGCGGAGTTGGCCACATCGAAGCCCAGGTCGGACAGTCCCTGGCGCATCCGCGCGCCAATCTCCTGAACCCGTTGGACGCGCCAGTTCTCTTCATCGATCAGTCGCAGCGCCGCAAGCGCCGCGGCCGCAGAGGCAGGGGGCAGCGACGCAGTGAACAACATTGGACGCGAAAAATGCCGAATATACTCGAGCACGTTCCGCGGTCCGGCACAGAATCCGCCAACCGAGGCCAACGTTTTACTGAACGTGCCGATGGTCAGATCGTCCGGCTCTTCCAGACCGAAATGAGTTCGTGTCCCGCGTCCGGTTGGCCCCACGGTGCCGATCGCATGAGCGTCGTCAACCAACATCCGTGTCCGGTGCTTGCGGCAGACCTCTCGCAGCTCGGGCAGAGGAGCAAGATCGCCGCCCATCGAGTACGCGCCGTCAATCAGCACCAACCGCGCCTGATCCGAAGGCAGGTTCGAGAGTATGCGGTCCAGATGTGCGGGGTCGTTATGTTGAAATCGCGTGTACTTGCCGAGGGCGAGTCCGGCAGCGTCGTAGATCGAGGCATGCACATCGCGGTCGAGAACCGACACGCCGTGGCGGTCCACCATCGAGGAAACAGCGCCCAGGTTGGCCAGGTATCCAGTCGAGAAGACGATGGCCGTCTCAGCACCCAGGAAGTCGGCTAACGCCTCCTCAAGTTCGAGGTGAACCGGGCTCGTGCCATTGAGCAGGCGCGACCCCGTCATCGAGGGTCCGTAACGGTCCAGCGCTTCGTGCGCAGCCGCAAGCACCTTGGGATGTCGCGTCAGTCCCAGATAGTTGTTGGAACCCAGCATGATGACGCGCTTGCCGTCGACGATGGCCTCCGGCCCTTCATTCACTTCAATCGGCTGAAAGAAGGGGTACAAGCCGACGGCGCGCGCCTGATCGGCCAGTTGGAAGTGCGAGATGCGTTCAAAGATGTCGGGCGAGCCGACCTCGCGTTGGTGCCCGTCCATCTCTTCCATGTCCAGGCCGGCGGCCTCCGCTAACTCGTTCAGCGACGGCGTTTCGGACTGCGTCTGCGGCATCGCGTTGCACTCCCTTCACGCCGGTCCTTCGCCCATCGCGAAGCGCATCATCCTGCGTGTTTCCCGCGAGTGTACGCGACCTGAACTGTCAGCCTCATGCTCCCACGATGCACTCCTCGGCTAGAGTGAATCTGTCGGTGCTTCTGCGGCGTGGCCACGACTGTCATGAGAATCAACCTCAAACCGGCCGCAGCGTCTGCTGCCGCCGCGTTTCTTCTGCTCCTCGTCTTCAGTCTCAGCTGGCCGGGACACGGTATCTGGCTGCTTGTGGTCGGCATCCTGACCGGGCTGATTGCCGCCTACCTCTGGTGGCGCGACCGATTCTTACTCGAACAGGACCCCTACGCGCCGACCAGTACGTCGCCATTTACCAACGTTGGCGCGTATGGCCTGGCCGGCTCCCAGATCGAGTTGTCTCGCCAACCGGAGGCTGGAGTGCCGCTCGCCGGCCTGTTGGCTCCGCTATCCGCGCTGGCAATCCTGCTGTTCGTGGGTGGAACGATCGGTGCTGCCGAGACGACCGTTCAGGAGTCATCGACCAGCCTCGACCAGAATGTCTCAGTGATCGACCGTAGCCGTGACGGCGAGCCGGAGACCCCACAAGTAGACCCGCCATCCGCGGGTCAAATCCAACAGACGTCAACGACCGTTACGTCGGTGGCGCCACCGCAGAATTCGACCGCCAGTCCGCAGGCCTCGACTGAGTCCCAGCAGTCGGCTGCACCCGTCAAGCCGATTGTTGTGGCTGCGCCCCAGGCTGCCTCGCCGGCCGGGGATGCATCCGAGGCAGTCGACCTGACTCCTCAGGCGGCAAACACCTTCGAGTACATCGTCGAAGAGGGCGACACGCTCTATGACATTGCTGAGCTGTACGACTCCACCGTCGAGGCGATCATGAATATCAACAAGCTCGACAGCTTCAGTTTCATTCACCCCGGCGATGTGCTGCTGATTCCGCTCAGCGATAGCGAGGCCGAAGAGTCTTAGGAATGCTCTGAACAACTCCGATCCCCGCTTCCCCCCTCTGCGGAGACCTTTGAAAAAGTCGCGCTTGGAGATCTTCACCGTCCCCGCCACCGAGCGGGGACCCGTTCCGGTTCGCGAGGCTACGACCTCTCAATCGCTCTCCACCAGATATGCGCACCGCCATGTTCGTTCAGTCTGGGGAGATCCGGGGCAGGTCTCCGCTCGGGGCGGGGACGGAACACCGGGAGTGCTGGAGTTTTTCAAAGGTCTCCTCTGCGGGGGAAGCTGCCGAAGGCTGAAGGGGGGTCCCTGCTCAGCCTGCGACGCCAGTTATTCAGAGGATTCCTAGTGTCCTGAGTCGGGAATACGGTTGAGATATCCGGCGAGGTTGTCGAAGATCTGGTCGGCGGTCTTGTGCCAGACGAAGGGGCGCGGGTGTTCGTTCCAGCCGGCGACCCAGCGTTCGATGTCGCGGGTCAGGTCGGCCACGCTGCGGTGCGCGCCGCGCCTGAGCCACTTGGTGGTCAGTTCGGCGAACCAGCGTTCGACCAGGTTCATCCAGGAGCTGTAGGTGGGGGTGAAGTGAAAGCTGAAGCGGGGATGACGCTGGAGCCAGCGCTGGATCTCGGCGGTCCGGTGGGTGGCCACGTTGTCCAAGACGACATGCACGGCGAGTTCGTCGGGTACCTGCTCGTCAATCAGGTCGAGGAAGCGCCGGAACTCGCGGGCCCGGTGTCGCGGGGTCAGGTCGGCGATCACGTGGCCCGAGGCGATATCCAGCGCCGCGTAGAGGTTGGTGGCGCCATGACGGACGTAACCGTGAGTCTGACGGCGAGGCGCCGCCGGGCAGCATCGGCCGCGTCGCAGCGGTGCGGTCAAGCGCCCGGATCTGGGTTTTCTCGTCCACACACAGGACGACCGCCGCGTCGGGTGGGTTGAGATAGAGGCCGGCCACGTCGCGCACCTTGTCGATGAACTGCGGGTCGGGCGACAGCTTGAACTGCTCGACGAGGTGCGGCTTGAGGCCGAAGGCGCGCCAGATCCTGGAGACCGCCGTCTGCGACATGCCCATCTCGGCGGCCATCGAACGGGTTGACCAGTGAGTCGCGTGGCGCGGTTGCTGTTCCAGCGTCTTGACGATCACCGCTTCCACCTGCTCGTCGCCAATCGTGCGGGGCGCGCCGGGACGCGGCTCATCGCTCAGCCCATCCAGCCGACGCTGGGCGAAGCGTCGCCGCCACTTGCCGGCCGTGACCGGATGGCAACCGAGCGCCGCGCCGATCTCCGTGTTCGTTTGCCCGGCCGCCGCTCCGAGCACGATCCGGCTGCGCAGCGCCAGGGCCTGCGCCGTGCTCGGTCGGCGCGCCCAGCGCTCCAGCGTCTCTCGCTCCTCCGCACTCAGCACGATCGTCACCGTCGGGCGGCCCAGTTGGGTACGCATGACACTCCACCGAGAACCCCGGATGACCAAACCAACTCCACCATACCCGCTTGTTCATCGCATTAGCGACTCAGGACACTAGCGGTGCAACTGAACGTCAACCAGCCGGGCGGCCCGCGCCTGCTCGTCGGCGTGATATGAACTTCGCACCATGGGCCCCGACTCGACGTGTCGGAAGCCGAGCGCCAGCGCCTCTTCCTTGATCGATTCAAACTCGTCGGGCGGCACGTAGCGGGCGACAGGCAAGTGTTTGGCCGACGGACGCAGGTACTGACCGACCGTGAGCAAGTCAACGTCGGCCGCACGCAGATCTTCGAGCAACTCAGAGACCTCGTCACGCTCCTCGCCCAGCCCAAGCATGAATCCCGTCTTGGTCGGAATATGCGGAGTCCAGTCCGACGCGCGTTTCAGCAGTTCCAGCGACCGCTCGTAGCGAGCCTGAAATCGCACCCGTGGATAGAGCCGACGGACCGTCTCGACGTTGTGATTCAGCACCGTCGGGCGCGCCGACAACACCGTTGCCAGCGCCTCCCAGTTGCCTTCGAAGTCGGGAATGAGTACCTCAACCTCAGTCTCCGGCCGCTGGCGACGAATGAGCTGAATACATGACGCGAAGACTTGTGCGCCGCCATCGGGAGCGTCGTCGCGGTTGACCGACGTGATCACCACGTAGGCCAGATTGAGCCGCTCCACCGCATCAGCCAGACGACGAGGCTCCGTCCAGTCGATCGGCGATGGACGACCTGACGTGACGGCGCAGAAGCCGCAGGCTCTAGTGCAGGTATCGCCAAGAATCATGAAGGTCGCGGTGCCGCGATTGAAGCACTCGCCGATGTTCGGGCAGCGCGCCTCCTGGCAGACCGTGTTCAGCGTCTCTTCGCGCAAAAGCTGGACGATCTCGCCGTAGCGTGTGCCTCCGGGAAACTGCGCCCGAATCCAGCGCGGTTTCCGTTCTCGCAAGCTGGTCATTCGGAAATCCTCAAGCCTCGGACCGGCGATAACCGCAGTCCGAACTCCTCACCGAAACAGCGCTCGAGCTCTGCTGCGGTATCGGCGACGCCAATGCGTCTGCCCGTTTCATTGGACAGTGAAGTTGCGCGGCTGTCCGCGATCCCACAGGCGCGGATGCCGTCGAACCACGTGAGATCGACATCGCAGTTCAGCGCCAGCCCGTGGCGGCTCACTCCCGACTGCACACGCACGCCAATGCTGGCAAGTTTGCGATTGCCGATCCAGACTCCTGGACGGCCTCGAACGCGCCCGGCCTCGACGCCAAAGGCACGCGCAGTCTGAATGGCCGTTTCTTCGAGACCGCGGATGTAGCCGGCAATACCGATGCCCCGCTCTCGCAAGCGCAGGATCGGCCAGATCACCAGCTGACCGGGACCATGGAATGTCACGTCTCCGCCCCGATCGGTATCGATGATCGGCGCGTCCAACTCCTGCAGCACATGCTCTCGACCCCCGCGTCGCCCTTGCGTGTAGACAGCCAAGTGCTCAAGCAGAACCACGATTTCCGGCTGCGAACCGTCAACGACTTCCCTCGCCCTTCGCGTCTGCCAGGTCGCAGCCTCCTCATATGGGGCCATGTCCAGGCGCGCGGATTGAACGATTTGTGAGCGCTCCAAGCCGCGTTCCTCATGCCGGTGCGCGACTCCCGCGGTCGATATTGACATACCGTTCCCGACACCGTCTCCGTTTCTTTAACTCTATCTATCGGCTCGTCCCGTTACGGGGAGGGAAGGTCTGGTTGAGTAGACTGGCGTAACGATGACTACTTCTGAATCTCCATGGCAATCGGCGCTTGATCGTGTTCCAGATGCCCCTGGGGCCGACGATTGGTTGGAAACCAACGACTGGATCGACTCGCTCAGAGATGTCGCGCGTCGGCGTGGACCCGAGCGAGTCTCCCGCTTGCTGCAGACCTTGCAGATCGAAGCTCAGCGCTCCGGCATCAGGCTGCCGGTCACCTCGCAGACTCCCTACGTCAACTCGATTCCGATCGAAAAGCAGCCGCCCTATCCCGGCGACCTCAATATCGAGCGCCGAATCAAGTCGATCATTCGCTGGAACGCCATGGCGATGGTCGTCGAGGCGAACCAGAACAACCACGGCATCGGCGGTCACATCTCGACCTACGCCTCGGCCGCCACGCTCTACGAAGTCGGATTCAACCACTTCTTCCGAGGCCAGGACCATCCCTCCGGCGGCGACCTGATTTACTTCCAGGGCCATTCCGCGCCCGGCATTTATGCCCGAGGTTATGTCGAGGGTCGTCTCTCACCGGAGCAGCTACATAAGTTCCGCCGAGAGCTGTCCGGCGGTCTGCCGTCCTATCCGCACCCGTGGCTGATGGACGATTACTGGCAGTTCCCCACGGTGTCGATGGGCCTCGGACCGCTGCAGGCCATCTACCAGGCCCGCTTCATCCGCTATCTCGAGAGTCGAGACCTGTTGCCGCGGACCGACCGCAAGGTGTGGTGCTTCCTCGGTGACGGCGAGACCGACGAGCCGGAATCGCTTGGCTCGATCGCGCTCGCATCGCGAGAAGAGCTCGACAACCTCGTTTTCGTTGTCAACTGCAACCTCCAGCGCCTCGACGGACCGGTCCGGGGCAATGGTCAGATCATCCAGGAACTCGAGGCCGTCTTCCGCGGCGTCGGTTGGAACGTGGTCAAGGTCGTTTGGGGTTCGGAATGGGATCAGCTGCTCGCTCGTGACGAGCACGGTCTGCTGATCCAACGCATGGGCGAAGTCGTCGACGGCGAATATCAGAAATACACCGTGGCCGGTGGCAGCTACATCCGCAAGCATTTTTGGGGCGTCGATCCTCGGCTGCTGCAGATGGTCGACGACGTCTCGGACGACGAGCTCTGGCGCATGCGACTCGGCGGTCACGATCCGCTCAAGGTCCACGCCGCCTACGCCGCCGCCAGCAGCCATCGCGGCGCGCCAACCGTAATCCTCGCGCGAACGATCAAGGGCTACGGACTCGGCGAGGCGGGCGAGGGTCGCAACATTACTCACCAGCAGAAAGAGCTCAACGAACGCGAGTTGATGCAGTTCCGGGATCGATTCGCGATCCCGCTGTCGGACGACGAGGTCGTCGGCGCGCCGCTCTACCGTCCCTCGCGAGACAGTCGCGAGGCGACCTACATCTCCACGCGCAAGGCAGCGCTCGGTGGCCATGTGCCCGAGCGCCGATCGCCCAAATCGCACCTCACTTCACCGCCCGATGAGACGTTCGCCGAGTTCCACGAAGGCACCGGCGCACGTGAAGCGTCGACGACCATGGGATTCGTGCGCATGCTCAGCCGGCTGATGCGCGACCGCGAACTCGGGAAACACATCGTCCCGATCGTCCCCGACGAGTCGCGCACCTTCGGCATGGAGGGCATGTTCCGCGAGTTTGGCATCTACGCCTCCACCGGCCAGTTGTACGAGCCGGTCGACTCCGATCGCCTCCTCTACTACAAGGAAACTCGCGACGGTCAGATTCTGGAAGAAGGCATCACCGAGGCTGGGGCGATGTCGTCGTTCATCGCCGGCGGCATGGCCTACTCATCGCTCAAGGTGCCGATGATCCCATTCTTCATCTTCTACTCGATGTTCGGGCTGCAACGGATCGGCGACTTGGCCTACGCAGCCGGCGACGCCCGGGCACGCGGCTTCTTGATCGGCGCCACGGCCGGCCGCACGACGCTCAACGGCGAGGGTCTCCAGCACCAGGACGGTCACAGCCACATCTTGGCCTCGGCCATCCCCAATCTCATCGCGTACGACCCCGCTTACGCCTACGAGATCGCCGTCATCGTGCAAGAAGGCATCCGCCGCATGCACGACGAAGACGAGAGCATCTTCTACTACGTCACCGTCGAGAACGAATCCTACGTACAGCCGCCGATGCCCGAGTCGGAGATCGTCCGCGAGGGCATCCTGCGCGGCATCTATTCGCTGTCACCCTGCGAGGCGCCACAGGTGCGACTATTTGGCAGCGGTCCGATCCTCAACGAGGTACGCCGCGCGCAGCAGATACTGCAGGATGACTACGATGTCCGCGCAGACGTCTGGTCTGTGACCTCATACACCGAACTGCGGCGCGAAGCGCTGCAGAGTGATCGCTGGAACCGGCTGCATCCGTTTGAGGAGCCCCGTGAATCGTGGCTCGAAACCTCGCTCGGATCATGCGATGCGCCGATCGTCGCGGCGACCGACTACATGGCGTCGCTTCCCGATCTGGTCTCTCGCTGGCTTCCCGGCTCGCTGACAGCTCTCGGAACCGACGGGTTCGGTCGCTCAGACACCCGCGAATCTCTGCGCGACTTCTTCGAGGTCGACGCGAATCACGTTGCCTGGTCTGCCTTGAGCGCGCTCAGCCGCCGTGATGAGATTGATGGCGACCTCCTGCTCAAAGCCCGCGATCAACTCGGTATCGACCCGACGCGACCTGATCCTATGTTGCGATAGGAAATCAGATGACAACCACCGCTTCCAATGCCGGCCTTGCTCTCCTGCCCGACCTGGGTGAAGACATCGAAGAAGCAGATGTCATCCAGATTTACGTCAGCGTCGGCGAACTGATTGCCCTGGAGCAAGCGATCATCGAGATCGAGACGGAAAAGGCCACGATCGACCTGCCCTCGTCGGTTGCCGGCAACGTTACCGAGATCCACGTCCGAGCCGGAGACACCATCCGGCCGGGAGACCCGGTGCTGAGCGTCGATCTCAACGCGGGTTCAGGATCTAATTCGGCATCGAACTCGGCAGCGGTCGCACCCGCCACGCCGACCTCAAACCGTGCAGCGCCGCCTCAACTGACTTCCGCTGCAGAGGCTGATTCGGGCCAGATGATGCCGCTGTCTCCGGATCCTCCGCTGCCATCCGCCGAGGAAGATCATCCGGCGCCAATCCTGCACGTCCCAGCCGCCGCTCCGTCGCCACTCCTTGAGAGTGATCTCGAATCTCGACCCGTCTTTGCCTCGCCATCGGTGCGGCGCTTTGCCCGCGAAATCGGCGTCGAGATCCGCAGCGTCAGAGGCAGCGGACCGGGAGGCCGGATCGATCAGGGAGACATCAAGCGTCACTCCCGGGAAACGCCGATTCAGGCGCCCAGCCTGGGCCACATCGCCCTCTCGCCCGGCCCCTTGCCCGACTTCTCCGAGTTCGGCGCCGTCGAACGGGTCCCGATGAGCCGGCTCCGCCGCACGATCAAGAGGAACATGGCGGTCTCCTGGCACGAGGTCCCCCACGTCACGCTGTTCCACACCGCCGACGTCACCGAACTCGAGCAGGTCCGCCGCGACTATCGAGGCCGAGCTGAACAGGCTGGCGGTCGCCTGACCATCACGGCCATCTTGCTCAAAATCACCGCTGCGGCGCTCAAGGCGCATCCGCACGTCAATAGCTCCCTCGACGCCGAGAACAATGAACTCGTGCTCAAGCGTTATGTCAATCTTGGCGTCGCGGTCGACACGCCACGTGGACTCGTTGTGCCGGTCATTCGCAACGTCGACGAAAAGAACATCATCCAGATCTCCGTCGAGTTGACCGATATCTCCGAACGGGCGCGCTCAGGCGATCTTGGCCTCCAAGACTTCCGCGGCAGCAGTTTCACCGTGACCAATCTCGGTGGCATGGGCACCGGGCACTTCACGCCGATCATCCACCATCCCAATACAGCCATCCTCGGCCTCGGACGAGCCGAACGCCGACCGATCTGGTCCGATGCGCTCGATAACTGGGAACCGCGCAGCATCCTTCCGCTTTCCTTCACGTTCGACCACCGAGCCATGGACGGCGCCGACGGCGCGCGCTTCATGACCTGGATCGCCGACGTGATCCGCCAGCCGCTCGTGCTGGCGTTGGGGAGCTGAGGCGTGGTCTCCGGCGGCGACAAGTTCCGCCTCGTGGTGCTCGGCGCGGGCCCCGGCGGGTATCCCGCCGCGTTCCACGCCGCCGAACGCGGTCTCGATGTCACCCTGGTCGATACACGAGCACAACCCGGCGGGGTCTGCCTGTACGAGGGCTGCATTCCCTCGAAGGCGTTTCTACACGTTGCCAAGCTGATCCGCGAAGCTCGTCACGCATCCGATTGGGGCGTGACATTCGGCGACCCGACGATTGACGTCGACGCCCTCCGCGACTGGAAGGACGGCGTCGTTCGCAAGATGACCAACGGGTTGGGTCTGCTCCGTCGTCAGCACAGCGTGCAATACCAGCAGGGATACGGACGAATCCGCGACGCCGGGCAACTCAACATCGAGAGCAATGGCGAAGTACTACCGAAGGATTTCGACGCTCTGATCGTCGCCACTGGCTCCACTCCGGCAGTCCCACGATCGCTACAGCTTGAATCCGATCGCGTCATGGACTCGACCGATGCGCTCGAGCTGAAAGATATTCCAACATCCCTACTCGTCGTCGGCGGCGGCTACATCGGCCTGGAGCTGGGAACTGTCTATGCCGAACTCGGGACGGAAGTCACCGTCGTCGAGGCCTTGCCGGAGATCCTCAGCGGCGTCGAACGCGATCTCGTGCGCATCCTCGAACGGAGCTTGCGTTCGCGACTCAAGGCCACACACGTCAACACGTCCGTGTCTTCGCTCGAGGAAGTGGAAGGCGGAATCGCCGCAGTCATCGTCGACAAGGACGGTGCGCAGCGAACCGAGGTCTACGAGCGCGTCCTGGTCGCCACGGGTCGGCGACCAAACAGCGCCGGGCTGGGCCTGGAACGCACACAGGCGCAAATAGACGACCGCGGGTTCATCGTCACTGATCACCAGCGACGCACGGCGGAACCGTCAATCTTCGCAATCGGCGATGTCGCCGGCGAGCCGATGCTCGCCCACAAAGCGACGGCAGAAGCCTCAGTCGCGGTCGAAGCGATCGTCGGCGAGCCGTCGGCCTTCCGTCCCCTCGCCGTACCGGCTGTGATCTTTACCGACCCGGAAATCGCATGGTGCGGACTCACCCAATCGGACGCGAGTGCGCTCGACATTGAAGCCACGACCGTGAGCTTTCCCTGGGCGGCATTGGGCCGCGCGACCGCATCAGGTCGCAACGACGGCCTCACCCGGCTGGTGATCGAGGAAGGCTCGGATCGCGTGCTCGGCATGCAGGTCGTCGGACCCGGCGCAGGCGAGCTGATCGGAGAAGGCGTGTTGGCCGTCGAATTGGGAGCACGCGCTTCCGACCTGGCCGAATCGATTCACGCGCACCCGACGCTGAACGAGTCGATCATGGAAGCCGCACAGGTCTTCTTCGGACACAGCCCGCATTACCTCACCCGTCGGCGTTGAGGCGACACCGATGCTGATCCACTTGGGCGGACAAACGCTCGACGCCACTGATCGTTGCCACGTCATGGGCATCCTCAACGTGGGGACCGATTCTCCCGTCATCGATTCCATCGTCGACGTGAGAGACGCCCCGCGCCGAGCAGAAGCGCTGCGCGACGCCGGAGCCTCGATCATCGACGTTGGCGCCCAGTCGACCCGCACGGGAGCAGCGAAAGTTTCGGCCGACGAGGAGATCGCCAGAGTCGCGCCGGTCGTTGAAGCGCTGGTGGCCGAGGGTCACCTGGTTTCCGTCGACACCTGGACCGCGCCCGTCGCTCGCGCAGCGGTTGATGCCGGCGCTCATTTGATCAACGACATTAGCGGCGCAGACCCCGACACCGTAGCCGTGGCCGTCAGTACGAAAACGCCGATCGCCGTGATGCACATGCGCGGTCGGCCACAACGACACCGAGAAGTTGAGCACGAATACAAGGATGTTGCGACCGAAGTGCGGGCGTACCTCGACCAGCGAGCAACCGAGATAGAAGAATCCGGTGCGCCGGATGTCTGGATCGATCCCGGCTTTCAGTTTGGTCGCGGGCTGGACGACAATCTGCGTCTCCTGCTCGATCTGCCCAATCTCTCCCGACTCGGTCATCCAGTACTGATCTCAGCGTCGCGCAAGGGCTTCCTGGCCGAGTTGCTCGGGCACGGCGAGCTACGCTCACATGACGCCCAGGGACGCCCAGGCATGCTCGAGGCGACCGTTGCCTTCAATGTGCTCGCCGCCTGGTTAGGAGCGCATGTCGTCCGCGTACACGACGTCCAGGAGGTCGCCTGGGCCCTCCGCGTTTCGACCGCCGCGCGTGCAATTCAGCGCGTCGCGTCGCGACCACTGACTTAGCGATAAGCTCGCTGCAATAGGTAAGTGCCACAGATTCGTATTTGCAGGAGACCGCCGATATGCCCGTCTACACCTATCGCTGCGAACAGTGCAGCGACAACTTCGAGAAGATTCAGCCGATGTCCCGCGCCTCAGAGCCTCAGCCCTGCCCGACTTGCGAGAGCGACTCCGGGCGGGTGATCGCCGCTATCTTCGAGAACAACTCGACCAAGAACCGATCCGCCAACTTCCCCAAGCGCAAGCGCTACACCAACTGGTAGCCAATCCCGGCTGATCAACCAGCGCTGTCAGCCGACCGGAGACTCGCATGACCCAGCGTCCGCCTGACCCGATCCCGTTCCCCCGCGACCGAGTCCAACGCGGCGCGCCTCCACCGCAGCAACAGCCGCCGCAACCATCCGGTCCCGTGATCTACTCCGCGTCGGGACAACCGATGCGCAGAGTTCAGCAGCAACCGCCTGCTCCCCCACCTGCGCCGATCCCGATTCGACAGACGCCTCCGCCCTCACAGCGGACAGAGCCGGTTCAGCCAGCTGATTCCGCTGAACCGCAGGGTCTGCACGGACACATTGCGGCCGTCATCGACTCCACCGATGCCACGTTCGCTCAGGACGTGATCCAGCGCTCCCATGAGCTTCCCGTGATCATCGATTGCTGGGCGCCCTGGTGCGGACCGTGTCGCGTGCTCGGTCCGATCCTGGAAAAACTCGCATACGAGCGCGACGGCCAGGTGCAGCTGGTCAAGGTCAACACCGACGAGAACCCGCAGGTCGCCCAAGCTCTACAGGTAGAGGGCATCCCGGCCGTGTTTGCGTTTGTCGGCGGACAGCTTGTCAACAAATTCGTCGGCGCACTGCCCGAAGAACAGGTCCGCACGTTCTTCGACTCGCTGGTCCCCTCAGAAGCCGACATCAAGGCCTCCGAGGGCTATCGGATGATGCAGGAAAACCAGATCCCGATCGCACGGCTGCACTTCGAGTCGGCGCTGGAAGAAGATCCCAACCACGAACCCGCCGGAGTCGGACTCGCCGCCATCTTGGCGAGGATTGGCGAAACAGAGCGCGCAGCAGAGCTCGCTCGTCGTTGGCCCGATCACCCAATGAGCAAGAGCGTCCTCACGTCAATGGAGCTCGCGGTCGCTCTCAATGGCTACGAGCCGGACGAAGTCAGGCTCGCAGTCGCAACCAACCCGAGCGATGCGCTCGCGCGATACCGGCACGGTTGTCTGCTGGCACTCGAGGGTCAGTGGATGGAAGCGCTCGACGAGTTGCTGGAGTCGGTGAAGATCGACAAGTCGGCAGGCGACGACGTCGCTCGCAAGTGCCTGCTGGGGATCTTCGGGATGCTCGGCGAGAACCAACCGGTCGTGGCTGAATATCGGCGACGCCTGGGCCAGCTGCTGTTCTAGCCGGAACCTCTAGCCGGAGGGCGAACGACCTAAGAATGCCCTGAACAACTCCGATCCCCGCTTCCCCCCTCCGCGGGGGAAGCTGCCGAAAGCCTGCCCCGCACTTGATGCGGGGGCTGAAGGGGGTCCCCGCTCAGCCTGCGACGCCAGTTGTTCAGAGGATTCTTATGCCTCGTCCTCTTCCGTACCTCGCGTGTACCACTGACGCGTCCGCCACCACGGCATCGGGGTGTCGTCGTCATCTCGCTTGGCCCGATTGCCGATTGCCCAGATGAAGATTGCCAGTGTCGTCCCGACGAAAACGAACGGAATGAACAGGGAAGTCGCGAGCGTCGCGTCCGAGACGTGAATGCCATCGTCTTCCTCGCCACCGGCTTCAACCACTTGTCCCGGTTCCTCGATGGCGTATTCACCTGCGGCTGCGGCGCCAAATGTCAGAGCGCACATCCCGCCAACTACCATAAACGCCAACAGAAACCGTCGAAGCTGGGACATTGGATCACACCCCTCAACTATTCTTGGCCATAGTGTCGCGCCCTGACGCCACAGCGTCAAACAAATCAAGCGGCCACAGCGTCAAACACGTCAAGCGGCCACAGCGTCAAACACGTCGAGCGGCCACAGCGTCAAACAAGTCAGGCGGCCACAGCGTCAATCTCGCGAGCATCAACGCTAAACTACGGACATGCACCCACCAACCAAGTTTTCCCTCCGCAACGCCGATGGTCAGGAAATGCAGTTCCCGCCGCAACGGCCGGTGCTATTGGCGCTGGTCAAAGAAGACTGCGATACCTGCAATCTGACCCTGCCGCTGCTCGAAGCCGTTCACCGAGCCACCGACGACGGACTCGATGTCTGGGTCGCCGTCCAGAAGAGCGACGACATTCCCATACTCAAGGACCGACACGATCTGACGATGCCGCTGCTGGACGACGACGCACTCGATCTGTCCTACGAGACCGATATCGACACGGTACCGACGCTCTTCCTCTACGACGAACAACAAAACTGCACGCTGCAGACGTTCGGCTTCGACAAGCACGAATGGCGAGAGATCGCCAGTGAATCGATGGCACTCGCCGGTCGACCCGATGGCGACACCGCTATCGACTGGGACTCCTTGCCCGTGCAGCGACCTGGTTGCGGGGCTCGCAACTACGAGCCCGGCGTCTACGAGCGCCTGCAAGCGATCAAGAGTGGCGACCTGCTCTCGCGCCTGGTCGATCTCGCAGCGAAAGACGACATCCACGAGTTCATGTACGAACAGGGCTACACCGACGGATTCCCCGTCGTCCCGCCCACACGTGAACGCGTCTGGCAAATGCTCCAGGGCACGAGCCGCGATCCGCAGGAAGAAGTGGCGATCATGCCACCCAACCTGGCCCCGATCACGGTCGAGAAGATCGCAATCAACGCGGTCATGGCCGGAGCCAAGCCCGAATACATGCCGTCCATCATCACCCTCGTCGAGATCGCCTGCACCGAGACGTTCAACATTCACGGCGTCCTCGCGACCACGATGGGCGCCACACCCGTCGGCATCTTCAACGGACCCATTCGCGACCGCATCGGGATGAACTATCAGCACGGAGCATTGGGCAGCGGCAATCGCGCCAATGCCTCGATTGGTCGCGCCCTCCGACTCTGCGCCCGCAACGTCGGCGGCAGTCTTCCCGGCGGCACCGACCGCGCCACACAGGGCGGGCCACATCGACTGACGATGAACTTCGCTGAGCACGAAGACGCCAACCCATGGGAATCCCTTGCCGTCGAACGCGGATTCGCGCCAACCGACGACGTCGCCACACTGATGGCGATGTCCGGCGGCCCGGCCACCATCGCCGACGAGCGCTCGCGCGACGGCCGCGGCATGGCCGGCACGCTCGCGATGTCGATGAGCTGCATGCAAGACCCGAAGTCGCCGATGGTCGACACGCTCGTCGTGCTCTCTCCGGATCATGCCGGTATCTTTGGACGCTCAGGTTGGTCCAAAGATGATGTGCGCGAGTGCATCATGGAAGAAACATCCATCCCGCTGAAGTACCGCTTACGTTCAGAGGACGCCGGCTGCGGCCTGCCACCGGAAATCGTCGAACGCTTTGGCGGCGAGGCGGCGCTCGATATGCCGATCGCCAAGTTCCGCGACAAGTCCAACATCATCCTCGTCGTCGCCGGCTCGTCGGCGGCCAAGTTCTCAACCATCCTCGGCGGCTGGGCCGGCGGCGTGTACTCGACCCCGACCAGCGCAAAAATTGGCGCATAATCATGCCGACAAAACCGAACAAAACCGAACAAAACCGAACAAAACCGAACAGAACCGAACAGAATCGAACAGATACGAACGAAATTCCCCACATAATCCGCGTAGCGCGCGTCGCGACCCTGCAGTCGGCGCGTTGATGGAGAGGCCCCATGGTTACCCAGATCCTCGACCCCACTGACGAACGAGTGCCGATCAAGCGCTCTCTCACGCCGCGCCCCGAGGCGCTGCATGGGACGATCGCTCTGCTCGACATCTCCAAGCCGCGCGGCGATGTCTTCCTCGACCGCCTCGAGCAGCTCCTGCACGAGCGCGCGCCGGGCGTTGAGACGCGACGCTTCATGAAGCCGACCGTCGCCAAGCCCGCCCCCGAACCGATCAAGCAAGCGATTTTGGAGGAATGCGACTTCGTCATCGAAGCGCTGGCTGATTGAGGATCCTGTACGACGTGCAGTGTGCACGACACCGTTTACTTCGAACTGCAGGGCAAGCCCAGCGTCTTCGTCGCCACTTCCGAGTTCATCAAGGCCGCCAGCCACCAGGCTGAGCGACTCGGACTCGAAGAGGTACGTCGCGTCTTCATCCCGCATCCGATGCAAGACCGCACCGATGCCGAGATGCAAAACCACGCTGAGCGGTTCATCGACGAAATCCTCGACACCTTGATGGCGCCCGTCGAATAACGACAGGCGCCGGATCAGGTGTCCCCTTCGTCTCCTTCCTTCGGGGACAGAATCGCCACGAACCGTCCATCTCCCCCGTCTAGGGGGAGATGCGGTCCACTTCCCACTCTCCCCCCTCTGGGGGGGAGATGCCGCAGGCAGAGGGGGGCTCCCCTCCCCCCTACCAACAACCGACAAGGCATTGCCGTGCCCGGCGACTCCGACTTCTTTTCACGAATCATCGAAATCGCCGAACACGACGATGTCTACGAGTTCGTGTTCGCCCAGGGAATCACCGACGGCCTGCCGGTCGTCCCGCCAACCCGCGAGCGGGTCGACCGGATGCTGGACGCCGCTCCCGAGCACTGGAGCGACCGCAAGAAGGTCATCGCCGTGCTCCCGCCCAACCTCGCGCCACTGAGCGTCGAGAAAGCGGCGATCAATGCCGTCATGGCGGGCGCGAGGCCAGATTTCTTCCCCACGATCCTCGCATCCGTCGAAGCCGCCACCAGCCGAGGTTTCCCACTCCACGCCTCAATCGCCACGACTGCCGGTCTCGCGCCAATGATGATCGTCAACGGACCCGTGCGAGAACAGATCGGCATGAATTGGGGTCTCAACGCCCTGGGACAGGGCAATCGCGCCAACTCAACGCTCGGGAGAGCGCTGCGATTGATGCTGCGCAACATTGGCGGCGCGAAACCCGGCGAGATCGAACAGGCGATCCAGGGCGGCGGCCACAAGTGGACACTGAGCTATGCCGAGTACGAGGACTACTCACCGTGGGAGCCATTCCACGTTGAGCACGGCTACCAGCCGGACGACAGCGTCGTCTCGTTGATGCCCACAACCGGTGGTCCACGAGTCTGCATCGATCAAACCAGCCGCACGGCGCGCGCGCTGACCGGCTCAATCGCGATGGCCTTCCAGCAGGTCCTCAAGCCGCGCGGCCAGGTCACACCCTCGATGTTCGTCATCAGCCCCGAGCACGCCGATGTCTACCGCGCCGACGGATGGTCGAAGGACAACATCCGCGAAGCGATCATGGAGTTCACCGCCTTGCCGCTGCGTGAGCGCCTCGAGACCCCGACGATGGGTGGCGGCATCAATGAGTATGTGCCCGAGAAGTATGGCCTGACCGAAGAGCATCTCGACATCCCGATGTCGAAGGTGGCTCACCCTTCGTTCATTCAGATCACCATGGCCGGCAGCCATGCCGGCAAGTGGACCAGTATCTACCAGGGAATCTTCGGCGACGGCAATCCCTCAGCGCCTCCGCCAACATTTGTGCCCCCGTCTGCTCTCGTCCGTTCATGACCGAGCTGCGCGCGCGTGCCATTGACGTTGCCGATCACGACGATATCTACGAGTTCCTCTTCGACCAGCAAGTGACCGACGGCCTCCCAGTCGTACCGCCAACACCTGAACGCGTGGAGCGCATGTTGAGCGGAACCTCCCGCCATCCGGATGAAGTCATCGGCAAGATCCCGCCCAACTACGCGCCGGCCACGGTTGAGAAGATCGCGGTCAACGCGGTCATGGCCGGAGCGTCGCCGGAGTTTCTGCCGGTAATCATTGCCGCCGTCCACGCCGCTGCCAGCGGCCAGTTTCCGCTGCACGGGACAATCGCCAGCACAGACGGCATCTCGCCGATGATGATCGTCAACGGCCCCATTCGTGAGCAGATCGGGATGAACTGGGGACTCAACGCGCTCGGACAGGGCAATCGAGCCAATATGACCATCGGCCGAGCCCTGCGATTGGTGCTGCGCAACATCGGAGGCGCCCGCGAGGGTGAGATCGACCAAACCGTGCAAGGCGGTGCCCACAAATTCACCCTGACCTTCGCCGAGCACGAGGATGCCTCGCCCTGGCAACCATTGCACGTCGAGCATGGCTACGAGCCCGACAACAGCGTCGTCACACTGCTGCCCGTCATCGGCGGACCACGGGTCTGCGTCGACGAATACAGCCGCACCGCACGAGCACTGGTCGGCTCACTCGCGATGGGATTCCAGCGCATCTTCAGCCCCAACGGACAGATCGGCCCATCGATGCTGGTGCTCAGTCCGGAGCACGCCGATGTCTTCCGTCGCGACGGCTGGACGAAGTGCGACGTCCGAGAAGCGATGATGGAGCTGACCGTGCTGCCAATCCGCGAGCGTCTCGCCACCGACCGCGTCGGCGGGGGCATCACGGTGCCAACGCTCAAACGTGAAGGCATTGCCGAAGCAGATCTCGATCGCCCGATGTCGAAAGTCTCCCATCCCTCGCACATTCAATTCGCGGTCGCTGGAGCGAATGCCGGCAAGCGGACCGGAATCTATCCGGGGATCGTCCGACGAATGGACCCGGAGCACATGGACGAGTTCAGGCCCGTTTCCGCACGGATAGACCTGCCGTGACATCGCCCACCCGGAAGTCGACTCACCTCGAATCGCTTCGCAGCCGCCTCGCGCAACCGCCAATTGTGACCATCGAGCTAGACAACCGCCAACTCGAATTGGTAACCCGTCACGGCCTGTTCTCAGCCAGAGCGCTGGACGAAGGAACCGCCTTGTTGTTGCGAGAGCTAGAGTCGCTCCCACCCCAACCACGAGTCCTTGACCTCGGCTGTGGCTACGGCGCGATCGGGCTGACGCTCGCTGCGCGCTGGCCGTCGTCGCATATCGATATGGTCGATACAGATATCCGCGCCGTTGAGGCCGCCACTGAGAATGCCGCACACAATCACCTGGACAACGCAGCAGTGACCTTGAGCGACGGCACAAGAGAGCTTCGCGACAACGCCGGCTCCTACGACCTCGTGGTTTCCAACCTGCCTGCCCAGGCAGGAAACGACGCCATCGATCAGCTGTTACTCGATGCCTACGACGCGCTGAAGAACGAAGGGTCGCTCGCTGTCGTGGCCGTCAATGGACTCCGGCGCTATCTCCAACGGCGGCTCGCCACTATCTTCGGAGCCGATCAAGTCGCCAAAGTCCATCAGGGGCCCCGGCACACGGTCCTCGAAGCGGCGAAACTATTGGCATGACCGCCCAGTCGCCTCCTACGCGTCCCGGCATGTTGGAGCCGTTCCGACTTCGCGAGTTCCGCCTACTGCTGACCGGCTTCATCGTCGGTCAATCGATGATGCCGCTGCAGTTCGTTGCCTCAATCGCCTGGATCCAGCTCGTCGCCGACGACAGCATCGAGATCCTCATGGTTGGCGCGATCGGCACGATCCGCGGCGCTGGCATGATCGGCTTCGGCCTCTTCGGCGGGGCGCTCGCCGACCGCTTCGACCGCCGCCGTCTGTTGATGGTCACTCAATCATTGGCGTTCGTTACCAACATCCTGATCGCCGTCATGATCTGGACCGGTTCCGGTGGAATCACCGACATCGTCATCTTCTTCGTCCTCACCATCATCGCCTCCTCCGCTCACGCCATCGACGGTCCGACCCGCCAGGCGATCACCCCGGAAATTCTAGGCCCACGCCTCACCCCGACCGGTATCGCACTGAACTCGGCCGCGATGCAGTTCGCCATGCCGTTTGCCATCTTCGCCTCTGGCCTGATGATCGACAGGCTGGGACACGGCGCCGTCTTCGCCATTTCTTCCTTCGGACACCTGGGCGAAGTCTTGATCCTCGCGATGATGGCCTACCGCACCGTGTTCTCCGCGGCACATATGGCAGCTCGTGGAAGTGGTCCCGGTCAGGCCTTCCGCGACATCGGGGCGGGACTTCGCTACGCCCGCTCCAAGCCGGTGGTGCTCTGGACCGTCCTCATCGTCGTCCTGATGATGTCGCTGATCATGCCGCCCACAGGCACGCTTGGTCCGCAATGGGTCACGACGGTTGTCGGCGCGACCTGGTCGGAGTTCAGTTTTATCGCCGTCTTCTGGGGCGGCGGCGCGATGGTCGCATCAATCATCATGGTTCGCTTCTCCTGGATCGAGCGCAAGGGAGTCCTGACCGCCGCCGGCGTCATCGTGATGGCGCTGGGCTTCGTCGTCTTCGTCAACCCCGCGACCGCATTGAACGCCATCGCCGGCAATTTCCTGTTGGGTGTCGGTATGTCGATCGCGATGGTCTCATCCAACGCCACGCTCGCACACGAGACGCCGAACGAGATGCGCGGCCGAATTATGGGACTTGTCTTCCTCGGCATGGGCATCGCGCAACTCGCCGGCCTGCCCTTGGGCGCCGTCGCCCAGGTGTTCGGCATGGAGACCCTGTTCCCACCGATGTCGTTCGCAATCCTCGCCTTCCTCGCCGCATTCATCGTGCTCCGGCCTGCCATTCTGCGCGCGCGTGTACCCCAACACCCGGCTTTGGAAACAATCGCGGCGCAAGCGGCGACGGCGCGCCGCGTCCTCAACGGTGCAGCCAGGTTCATCGTCCGTAACGCGCCCAACAAGGCCCTCTCGACCCTGCGATAACATTCAAGCAATCCGAAACCGCTCAAACACGAACACTCCACCCAAGGGAGCCTCCCCCATGGAATACCGCTTCAGCGACAAAGCACTCGGCTTCGAGGCCGAAGTCAACGAATTTCTTGACCAGGAATGGACCACGGAACTCAAGACGACCATCGGTGACCCGACCACGGACACGATGGCCGAGGAGCGGGGATTCCGCAAGCTCCTCGCCGAGCGTGGATGGCTGACCATGTCCTGGCCGGCCGAGTACGGCGGACAAGAGCGTTCGCTGGAGGAGCAGTACCTCTTCTGGGAGGCAATGAACTACGCCGGCGCGCCGCAGGCCACCGTCGCGACGCAGCAGGTCGGCCCGACGCTGATGCGCTTTGGCACCGACGAGCAACAGGAGCGATTCCTCCCGCCAATCGCCCGAGGCGAAGTCGAGTTTGCCCTCGGCTACACCGAGCCGGACGCCGGCTCCGACCTCGCTTCACTTCAGCTACGCGCCGCCAAGGACGGTGACGACTACATCCTCAACGGGATCAAGCGCTTCACCTCAGGAGCCCACCGCAGCGAGTACGTTTGGCTCGCCACTCGCACCGATCCCGACGCGCCCAAACACCGCGGCGTCTCGATGATGTTGGTCGACATGAAGTCCGCCGGGATCACAGTCAGGCCGCTCTGGACGATGGCCGGTTACCGAACCAACGAGGTCTACTTCGAAGATGTCCGCGCACCGTCCAACGTCCTGGTCGGCGAGGAGAACCGCGGTTGGTACTACGCCGCGCACGCCCTCGATCGCGAGCGCATCTCAATCTTCACCGTCTCCTCGGTACGAGCCGTCTACGACCGACTGATCGACTGGGCCAGGTCGGATACGCCCATGGGTCGGCCAATCGACGACGCCGGCATTGCGGGATCGTTTGCCGATTTCAAGGTTCAGCTGGAGGTCCTCCAGCAGCTCAGTTTCCGCATCCTCGACATGCTCAAGCGCGAAGAATCGCCCAACTACGAGGCCAGCCAGGTCAAGATCTACTCGACCGAGATGATGCAACGGCTGCAGAACTTCTCGCTCCACGCGATGGGACTCTACGGCCAGCTCAACGGCAACGACCCGCGAGCGCCAATCGATGGTTCATCCGAAAACGGCTACCTCGCCGCCGTCATGCCGACCTTCGGCGCCGGCGGCAACGAGCTACAGCGCAACATCATCGCCCAGCGAGGATTCGGCCTGCCCAGGGCATAGGGCTTGCGATTTCCCCGCTCCCCCTTGCAGGGGGAGCTGCCGAAAGCCTGCCCCGCACTTGATGCGGGGGCTGAGGGGGTCCCGCCTCGCATCGTCCAGGCGGAATGCGCCATCTGCCGCTCTTCACTACCCAGGTGAACAGACACTAGCCGCAACTCAAATCGGCGTCCCGGTCCGATCGACATGCGCCGCCAGCCAGCGGCGCGTATTCGGCGCAATCTCCTCCGGTAGCTGCGGCAGCACTTCCTGCAGCCAACGCAGATCGGCCGGCGTGTCGAGGTCGAACGCCCAAACGTCGATCTGCGCCTCGCGAAATGGCACCCCTGCTTCGCCGGCCGCGGCCGCCGATTGCTCATGAGCTCGCGCAGACGATGGACCGAACTGCGGCGCAATCACACCAGGCGGTCGCAGGAACAATCCATTGGTACCGCCGTTATGTGCTGGAGCAACGACGACCGCCGGACCATCAGGCGCGGAAGCCACCACCAGGTCAACGGCGTCGGGCGTAATCAGCGGTACATCGGCCGGCACGATCAGCAGCGCGTCAGCATCAGCCAGAGCTTCCTGGGCGAACGACACGGCTCGGTTGTACCCCAGACGCAACTCAGTCTGGTCAAGGAACCCGACATTCAATCGTGCGGCCTCGTCGCGAGCCGCGACGTCGCGCGATGCGATCACTACACGCTTGACCGATTCCGCCGCCACGAGCGCCCTAGTGACGTCATCCAGCATGGCCAACACGAGGGCATTGCGATCGTCCACATCCAACAACGCCGCCAAGCGGCGCTTGCCGGCCGGCAGACCTCGGACGGGAACGACTGCAATCACACCTGTTCCGTCAGCTGACATCAAGCGCCGCCTGTAGTGTTCCCGACGCCAACGCCATCTTCGCCGCAACGTCCGTCATCAGCGTCGCCATCACGACGACGCGCATCCCGGTCTCAGATTCAATCTCAGGCGCCAGGGACTCATCCTCCTCGTCGAGAATGAAGATGTCGGCGATTGAGCCATAGATTCGGGCCACGCCCAGGGCCGAGACATCGTGGCCCAGGGACTGCAAGATGTCCGCCGCCGGACCCTTCACAGCCTGACCGCCGATGATCGGACTGATGGCCACGACTGGCGCACTGCTTGACACGATCGCTTCTCGAACTCCGGGAACACTCAACAACGGATCGATGCTCAGGAATGGGTTCGACGGAGCGATGACAATGACATCCGCCGCCGTCAAAGTGTCCAACACGCCTGGCGCGGGACGCGCGGTCTCAGCGCCGTCGAATCGCAGGGCGTGAACCGGATCGGCGGCTCGTCGACGCACGAAGTAGTCCTGAAACGCCAATTCTCCCGCATCGGTGCTCACGACGGTCCGCAACCGATCGTCGGTGACCGGTGTGATACCGCATTCAAGGCCCAAGCGCCGCGTAAAGTCGCGGGTGATCTCCGAAAGTGGGTCGCCCTGAGCAAGCCGATGTGTCCGATACAGATGCGTGGCCAGATCGAGGTCACCGATCATGAACCAGTCCGGTCCGCCCAACTCAGAGAGCCGATCCAGCGTCCTGCGCGATTCTCCCCTGAGTCCCCAACCAGTTTCCGGATTCACCAGGTCGGCCAATGTGTACGTGACAGTGTCGAGGTCCGGCGAAATGTGTAAACCGGACCACTCCATGTCGTCGCCGACGTTCACAATGGCCGTGACGTCGGACGCGGGCACAACGCGGACCAGTCCATCGAGAAACCGCGCAGCTCCCACGCCGCCGGCCAGCACCGCAACCCGGCTCACGCCTCGTCTCCTTGCGCGCCGAACAGTGTCAAGGACAGATCAATGTCCCCGTCATCGCGCTGACGCAGCACAAGCTCACCGTCGTCGCCGCGCAATTGAAGGTCCAACCTGTCTTGCGAGGCCAGCTGCACGTCTTGATCAAAACCGATCACCGCGTAAGTCCCGTCCGATTCCCCGTGAATCTCGAGGCTCAACTCCGCCTCCGCTACCGTGCCGTCGCGGTCGACAACCAATCGCAGTGCGGCATCGGCATCCTCAGTATCGCCCACAATCTCGACATGCCGGCTCCCGTCGAGCTGCCGCTCATCTTCAACCAACGCTGCCCTGATCTCAATCTGTCTCACGTGCGAATCCTACAACTGCGGCCGGCCTCTTGACGATCAAACTTAAGGTTGACCCACACGCCCGAACGCGTGACGCTTTGCCTACATGCTGATCGACATGCACACCCACACCTCGGTCTACTCGACCGACAGCAACTTGCTGCCCCACGAAGCCCTGGCCCATGCGGCGGAGCGAGGCATCGACGGCGTCATCCTGACCGAGCACGATGTCGTCTGGGCGGCTGATCGCACCGCGCGTCTGGCCGAGCAGATCGGCATCGTGGTGTTGCCCGGAGTCGAAGTGACGACCGAGCTCGGACATGTCCTGGTTTACGGGTTGCCGTCGCTCGTGCCGCGAATCACGGACGCCAAACGCCTCAGAGCGCTATGCGACGAGCACAATGCTCTGATGTTCCTGGCCCATCCCGCACGCGATCCGGGGTTGCGCGTGCCACGAGACGCCATGGATATGTTTGATGGCGTGGAGGGGCTCAACGGCTGCGACGGTCCACTACAGAATCAAAGTTCCTCGTCGCGGGGCCGGACCAGGCCGCTGCCGCCGATCGGTGGCAGCGATTCCCATGCTCTGCACGAGGTCGGCACCGCGGCAACCGACTTCGCGGCGGACATTCGCACCTTGGACGATCTGATGGCCGCTCTACGCAGCAAGGACTACCGACCTTCGGCACTGCCCTACTAAGACTGCCCTACTAAGCTCAGGGCCAGGAGCGCCGAATATGGGTCGATTTGAGCCACTCGACGAATCCGTACCGCCACCGCGCGGCCTGTTCGGAGCAATCTGCGCCGCCTGCGGTAAGAACACCCATCTGGGCGTCAAGTTTTGCACCACCTGTCAGGTGCTTCGTTCAGACGCCGAACATGGACACTCGCCGCGCTACGCCGCCAGCCGGACATCGCGCTTCATGGGTTCCATCGCCGATGGGTTGATCCCAGCCGTGATCGGCATCGCCCTGAGCTTGCTCAGCGTCGGCGGCGTGTTGTCACTTGAGCTCTGGCTGGGATCCGTCATCTGGCTGATCTGGTTCGCCGCCGTCGCCAAACGCGGTCAAACTCCCGGCAAACAGCTCGTCTCAACTCAGGTCATCCGTACCGATGGCGCGCCAGCCTCTCGCAAACTGATGTGGGCGCGCGAAGTGGGATATCGCATCGCAATCAACACGCCAATGGTCATGATCAGCTCCCTGTATCCGGAGTCTGCCATCGCCAGCCTCGTCGTGGCCCTGATTGCCCTGGTCGTAGTCGCCGACGGCGCCGCCATCTTCTTCAGCGCTGATCGGCAAACGCTCCACGACCGCGTATTCGGCACGCTGGTCATCAGCATTCGCGCTGTGCGACAGACCAGTGCGGAACTCCGTGCCCTATGACCTCGCCGTCGGACAGGACGTTCGTCCTCGAATGCGATGTCTGTCACCGGCCGTCAGGACCAGGAACCTACTTCTGCTCCAGTTGCGAGATTCTCAGCAGCGATCCGCAACGCCGTGCCTATGCAGCTTCGCGTTGGTCACGGTTGGGCGCATTCTCACTCGACTACCTGATCATCTGGCTGACCATCGGTGTTGGCTGGTTGATCTGGCTGGCAATCGTCGCGCCGCGCGGTCAATCGCCGGGTAAATCGCTACTTGGTCTATACATCCACCGAGTCGACGGCGACCAGGCCAACGCCGGCCACGTCTGGCTGCGGGAGTTTGGTTGGGATGCGGCGGTCGGCTTGATCGCTATTGCCCTTCTGGTGCTGCTCGGAGCGGTCGCCAGTTCGGTCGAAGAGTTCCTCATCCTCTGGTTCTGGCTGACCTTTCTATTCTGGTCAGTGTCGTTCCTCGACGCCGCCTGGTTGCTCTGGGACCGAGACCGCCAGACGCTGCACGACAAGGTCCTGGGCACGCTTGTTGTCGAACGCGCCAGAACGCCCAACTGACGACACGCTGATGTCCGCCGGGGCGAAACTTGGGATCGCCGGGCCAACTGTCCTAGCCTCGTGGCGGAGGACAACCAATGTCCACGCCACACGCGAGCAGCACCAGCGCGTTGCGTGTCGAGCACTGTCCGATCTGCGACAAGTACCCCGGTGTCGGAGCGTTCTGCAGCGAGTGCGGCGTCCTCACCTCCCATCCAACCTCAGGCGACTACGCAGCGCCCTACGTCCACCGGCTCGGCGGCGAACTCCTTGACCTGTTGATCTTCCTGCTCCTGCCGGTCTGGCTGGTCTGGATGTGGAACGCCTCACGCGACGGCCAATCTCCGGCCAAATCGTTACTCAACCTGTATGTGATCCACGAGTCCGGCCAACCAGTGACAGCCCAGCGGATGTGGATGCGCGAGTTGGTGATCAAGCGGCTCCTGCTCGGCCTGCTTGGATACGCGTTCGGTCTGTTGGGACCGATTATCAATGCCGGATGGATTCTGATGAATCCCGATAGACAATGCGTCCATGATCGGTTCGTCGGAACGCTCGTCGTGGTCCGACGCGAACCGCCCCGGCTCGCTACGCCGAGGTCAGAGTTTGCTCAGGGGGATGTGCAGTTGCCGCCACCCGCGCCACGAGGACCGCGGGTCGGGCCGCCGCCTCCAACGCCTCGCCCTGACATTCCGGCCCTCGCCTCAAGCCAGCTGGCGCCTGCCGAGAAGGCTCCGACATCTCCAGAACTCGAAGCGCTGGAGAGAGGGCGGACGGCGCTGTCGCAAGCTGAGTACGAGCGCCGTCGCCAGGCCCTGATCAAGGAACTCGAGGACTCGGCCTGAGCCCGTTACGAGCAGCCTGACGTCGCGCCGCAGTTCATGCAGCGGAAGCAGGAGCCCGAGCGCACCATGATCGAGCCACACTCCGCACACGGCGGAGCATCGAGCTGGTTCTGGAATCCCAACGCCGACGAGGAATCGACCAGCGGTACGGCCACCGCAATCGGCGTCACCGGCGACGGCCCTGCCGACTGATCCGCGAGTTTGACTTCGTCCGGCGACATCGGCATTCGCGCCTGCTTGGCAACGGCGTCCGAGGAGTCCTCGTTCAGATACTTCGTGCCCATCCAGCGGAAGACGTAGTCGAGGATCGAATCCGCGTGCGGAATGTCCTTCGACCGCGTCCAGCCGCTCGGCTCGAATCGCATGTGAGCAAACTTCTTCACCAACGTCGACAACGGCACGCCCGATTGCAGCGCAACGGATGTCAACGTTCCGACAGCATCCATCAGACCGGAAACGGCCGAGCCTTCCTTGGATATGTGTACGAACACCTCGCCCGGCTTGCCGTCTTCGAACTCGCCAATCGTCATATAGCCTTCGTGCTCACCGATCGTGAACTTGTGTGTCAAGGCCTTCCGTTCGTCCGGGAGCCGGTGACGCCGGTACGCAGGCGGCGTCACCGCGTTCTCCAGTATGACCGGCTCATCCATCGGCGACGACGGTCCCGGTTCAACCGCGACCTGCGCCTTAGCCGGACCGCTGCGCTCGCCGGTCTCCAGCGGCTGAATCCGCTTTGAGTTGTCGCGGTAGATCGCGACGGCCTTGACGCCCAGCTTCCAGGCATCGATGTAGGTCTGCATGATCTCTTCGACGGTCGTGTGCTCCGGCACATTGACCGTCTTCGACACCGCGCCCGACAGGAATGGTTGCACCGCGCCCAGCATCCGGATGTGACCGGACGGCGCGATGGTCCGCTCTCCCGACTGCGCCTTGAAGGCGCAATCGAAGATCGCCAGGTGCTCGCGGTTCAAGTCCGCAGACCCCTCGATCGTCCCGGTCTCGTCGATGTGCTGACCGATGCGCTCGATCACGTCCTCCGCGTAGCCAAGTCGCCTCAGCGCTGCCGGCACTGTGCGGTTGACGATCTTGAAGTAGCCGCCGCCGGACAGGTTCTTGAATTTGACCAGCGAAATGTCCGGCTCCACACCGGTCGTGTCGCAGTCCATCATGAAGGCGATGGTGCCCGTCGGCGCCAACACCGTGGCCTGCGCGTTGCGATAGCCGTGCGCCTCGCCCAGCTCGACTGCCTGACGCCACGCGTCATCGGCGGCAGCTCGAACGGCAGCAGGCACGCTCGCTAGTCCGTCGATCCGGCCGACCGAGGCCTGGTGCTTGCGCATCACGCGAAGGAACGGGTCGCGGTTCGCGGCGAATCCCGCAAACGGACCGATCCGTTCCGCGATCCGCGCCGACTGCAGGTAGCCCTCGCCGGTCATCAACGCGGTCACCGTCGCCGCCAGCGCTCGGCCCTCAATCGAGTCATAGGGCAGACCGCGAGCCATCAGCAGCGCCCCCAGGTTGGTGTAGCCAAGCCCCAGCGGGCGGTATTTCTCCGAGTTCTCGCCGATCAGCGGGGACGGATACGACGCATTGGAGACCAGGATCTCCTGGGCCGTGATCATCACCCGGCAGGCATGGCGATAGGCCTCGACATCGAACTCGTGCGTTTCGAGGTCGTAGAACTTCAACAGGTTCAGCGAGGCCAGATTGCACGCCGTGTCGTCGAGGAACATGTACTCCGAGCACGGGTTTGAGGCGTAGATCCGGTCGGTGTTCGAGCAGGTGTGCCAGTCGTTGATCACGGTGTCGAACTGCATACCCGGGTCACCGCACTGATGCGTCGCCGAGGCAATCGCGCGCAGAATGTCGCGGGCCGGCATTTGCTCAACGACCTGTCCGCTCACGACCTCCCGCGTCGCCCACATGCCGTTCGCTTCGACGGCCTGCATGAATTCATCGGCGACTCGGACGGAGTGATTCGCGTTCTGGAACGAGACCGAAGAGTATGCGTCGCCATTCAGCGAGCCGTCGTAGCCGGCATCGATTAACGCCCATGCCTTGCGCTCTTCTTCGGCCTTGCAGTTAATAAACTCCATCACGTCGGGATGGTCCGCGTCGAGGATGATCATCTTCGCCGCTCGGCGCGTCTTGCCGCCCGACTTGATCACGTTGGCGAATGCGTCATAGCCGCGCATGAACGAAACCGGCCCGGAGGCCTTGCCACCGCCGGTCAAGGACTCCCGGCTCGATCGCAAGGTCGACAGGTTCGATCCTGTGCCGCTGCCCCACTTGAACAGCATCGCCTCGCGCTTCGCGAGGTCCATGATCGACTCCATCGAATCCTCGACGGCGTTGATAAAGCAGGCCGAGCACTGCGGCGTTTCCTCAATGCCGACGTTGAACCAGACCGGGGAGTTGAACGCCGCGTGCTGATTGATCAGCAGGTAGCGCAGCTCCTGCGCAAATGCCGCCGCCGCGGCCCCGTCATTGAAGTAGCTACCTTCACGACCCCAATGCGTGATCGTCTCGACCACGCGGTCAACCAGGGTCTTCATCGACGTCTCACGCCGAGGCGTCCCTAGTTCTCCCCAGAAATACTTGGACGCCACGATGTTCGTCGCCGTCTGCGACCAGAATGACGGCGTCTCAATGTCGGTCTGTTCGAAAATCGTGTCGCCGGTATCGGAGGTGATCGCCGCGGTGCGATAGGTCCACTCAATCTGCGCGTAGACATCCTCACCAGGCTGGGTAAAGTGCCGGCCGATCAGCGGCTCCCGAACGACGCGTGTGGCAGGCAAGGCGGCAGAGTGCTCCTCGGCAGTCGCTTCGCCCGCAAACGCAGCGGTCGATTCATCAGCAACATCAGAGTGGTCGTCGGCGCGAGTCATGTCCAACACTCCTACACTGACAATAATAGCACAGTTGTTCCCCACGCTGGATGGAGCAATGTGCGACTATTGTCCTCGCTTATGTCATATCCACGTATGTGGGGCGAATTAAAGCCACCGCGGTGGAATCGTATTGTTCAACTGGGTGAGCAGCTGAACAGCTAGTGTAGCCACTTTCTCTAAATCCTGCATCTGCCTCCGTTCCCGAAGCAGCAAGACAACTGGCCTTCCCCGCCTCATCGGCGACCCGGAATCCAACGCATGCACGGGTACACTAAATGCGCTCGCCGGCTGGACGACAACCCCTGCTCACATCTCCACAGAAAGCGTTGAGAACGTGGACGCACCCATTCACCTGCCGCTCCTGCCCTGTGGCATCGGTTCAACGCGACACACCGATGCCGCCGAAGCCACCGCCGAAATCCTCGAGGACTACTGGCGCCTCCCGTTCTGGCCTCAGCTGCCAAATCGGACGCCCGAAGAGCAGATGATCCCGCAGACCGCACTCTCCCTGCCCGGCGCATCCTGGGACGGCGAGTACATCACCTGGTCCGGTGAGATCTCCGACGCCGATCTCGCCAACGTCGATCTCCCACCCAGAGAACGCGCTGCCGGCCTGCATCAGCTCCTCGATCGCCTGCCGACCGTTCCCGAAGACCGCAAGTCCAAGGTCGTCAAGGGACAAATCGTCGGACCATTGACCTTGTCTCGCTGGATGCGTGACGCCAACGGCAACGCGCCCCACGAGGATTTGCCGACACTCGAACGGCTCGCTGCCTGGCTCGGCCAAGCGGCAGCTCAACAGGCGCGAGTCTTTCAGCGACTTGGCTACCAGGCGATCATCCTCTTCGACGAGCCCGAGTTAGCCTCAGTTGGTGAACCGTCAATACCCTTGCCATGGCGAGAAGTCGTGCCCGTCCTGCGCGCGGCCATCGAGCCGGTGCAGCGGATCGGCGCGCTGGCGGGCATTCATTGCTGCGCCTCGCCCAACTGGACCCGGATCCTCGACTCACGCCCCAACCTGATTCACTTCGATGCCCGCGAGGGACACGTCGACGACGTAATCGAGCATCACCGAGCCGTCCGCGAACACGTTGCGCGCGGCGGCTACCTCGGTTGGGGCTTGTGGCCGACCGACGGCCGTGGGCCATTCCCATTCGACTCCAAGGACATGCAATACTTCCTCGCCCACAAGGCGCGCGACCTCTCCTTTGTCGACGCGTCGGTCGGCTTGATTTTCAAGCGCTCCATGCTGACCGGCGTCTGCGGAGGCGCTGGACTCGACGCCACGACCGAGCGCCGGGTCGCCGCCGACCTTGAGGCGTTGTCAATGGGCATCAGGCGCCGCTACTGGATCGCAGAGACAACCGACCTCGATCCCGACTCGCCGCTGACCTAGGAATCCTCCGGACGATTCCGATCCCCTCTCACCCCTGCGAGGGCAGAAGGGAGGTCCTCCGCCACCGACCAGATAGGGGATGAGATCGGGAGAGGGTGTTTCGGAAGCCGTCCGACCTCAAATTCCGTCATACCCGCGCTCCGCCGCGGGTATCTCGCTGTGCTCGGCACGACAACCAGGAGCCGGCTTTGCAATCGAATCGGGCGCGGTTCCTCGGCTACGAGCGTCGCTGCAGCACTCGGCGAGATTCCCGCGACGGAGCGCGGGAATGACGAATCTTGTACTTCTGAGACACCCTCATCGGGAGACCTCGATAGGCCATTGACGTGAGTTGCTGAGCGGATTCCTGGCAACTGCGGACAACGTCACTTCAGCGGTAACGCTCGAGGAACTCAAGCATCAGCCGGTTCACGTCTTCCGCGCACTCCTGCTGCACCCAATGCCCGCAATCGGGCAGATACATCAACTCGAACGGGCCGTTGAACAAGCTGTCCATTCCCTCGGTCAGTTCTTTGCCCAGGGCTGTGTCGCGCTCACCCCAGAGCAATAGCGTTGGCGCGGCAATGGTTGGAAACGTCGCCGGCTGCGCGGCAGATGGTCCGAACATGTTGTCCAGCGCATTCGCGAGCGCCGAGAAGCGGCCACTCAATCGCGCCCGCGATTCCTGGGCGCCCGCCCTGACTGCCGCGCGATAGAAGTTCAGCGGGCCATTGAGACCATTGCGGGCCACGGCGCGTCGGTATTCACGTTGCACTTCAGGCGGAAACGCCTCCGGGTGCGCTGCCGTATCTCGAAACGCCCAGCCGACTCGTTCATAGTCGTTGGTCGCGAGCCAGCGCTCAGGAATCTTCGGAATCTGGAACATGAACATGTACCAGGATCGGCCAATTTGCCGGAAGTTGGGTTTCCCGCCAAACGCTTCAGCCATCCGCTCCGGATGCGGCGCATTCATCACCACAAGCCGCTCGACCGACGAGCGATAGTCCATCGCAAACTGCCAGGCCACCGCGCCGCCCCAGTCGTGACCGACGATCACGGCCCGTTCGCGGCCGAAGTGTCCAATCAGCCGTTGCACATCTTCGGTGAGTAGGTCCATGTCGTAATCATGGATGTCCGATGGCGCCTCGGAGAGGTTGTAGCCGCGAAGATCGGGCGCTACAACCCAATAGCCCGCAGCCGCCAGCGCCGGCATCTGCAGACGCCACGACCACCAGAACTCGGGGAAGCCGTGTAGCAAGATCGCCAGCGGCGCGCTGCTCAGGTCACCCTCGGGACGTACCTCGGCATAATGCAGCCTGACCCCGCCTGAGCCCTCCGCGAAGCCATGAGTCCAGACACCTATTGGTTCAGACTCCGTCGACGGGTCGCTCATCGTAGCGACGCTCCGACGGCGTTCGGCGCGAGGAAGTCCAGCATCGCGGCCGTGACTTCTCCGGGCTTCTCTTGCTGAACCCAGTGACCGGCGCCATCGATCAGCACCGTCTGCAGGTCGTCAACCTGCTCGGCCGCTTCCTCCATGAATGGCAAGCGGACCGCGCGGTCTTCACGTCCCCAGATGAATTGGGTCGGACACGTAATCCGCCGATTGCGGTCGGGCCAGGTCAGGAACCAGTTCGGCCAGTAAATGGAGCGGTAGTACTTCATCGCCGACGAGAGCGCGTTTGGCTGCTTCAGCGCCTCTGCGAAGATTTCGAGGTCTTCTTCGCTGAACGCATCTTCGTTCTCCCCGACGCCCCTGAAGACGCGCCGCGTCGTCTCATCGACGTCCGACCACATCTTGCGCTCGGACAAACCCGGTACCTGCATGAGCAGCGCATAGGTGTTGTTTGGGTAATTCTGCTTGCCCCAGTACCACGAGCGGACCAACGGCGCATTCATCACGATCAATCGGTCGCACGCCTGCGGGTAGTCAATTGGGAATTGCAGCGAGATCAGCCCGCCCCAGTCGTGACCGACGATCGTCGCGGATGTCTCTCCCAGGGCGCGAATCAGGCCGCGGACGTCCTTGGTCAGGTTCTTGATGTCGTATCCGCCGCGAGGCTTGTCCGACAGGTTGTACCCCCGCATGTCCGCGGCCACGACACGGAATCCTGCTTCGGCCAACGGGCCAATCTGGTAGCGCCACGAGTACCAATGCTCGGGAAATCCGTGAAGCAGCAGGACCAGTGGGCCTTCGCCCTGGGCCACATAGTGCAGGCGGACTCCGTTGGTTGTGGCGTAATCGTGAGTCCAGCCCGCTGGATCAAAACCGGGATCATCTGCGCTCATGCCTACCTCCGCCTCGAGCGGCGCATTGGTGCGGCTCGAGCGTTCAAACTAAATCTGCTAGTTCAACCAGGCCAAGGGGTTGACCGCTTGGCCGTCGACGATGATTTCGAAGTGCAGGTGCGCACCAGAGGAATTTCCGGTGTTCCCTACCGTTCCAATGTAAGCGTTGCTCTGTATCCATTCGCCTTCGCGGACCCAAATTTCATTCAGATGCGCATAACGCGACCGATATCCGCCACCGTGGTCGATCTCAATCCAGTTGCCGTAGGACGGATCCCACGTCGCGACTGATATTTGCCCGGCAGCCGTGGACCCGACAATCGTTCCGACCTCAGCCGTGAAGTCCACGCCGGTGTGGTAGCCCACGGAGTTTGCTCGTGCCGTCCCAAACAGGTCGCTGATTTCGTCGTATCCCAGGGGCCAGATGAATGTCGGCACTGTCCAGACTTGTGCGCTCTGCCCGCCGCCGGAGCCCGAGGTCGCGACGGCACTGCTCGCAGCCAGCGATGCCGAGCCGTGGACCAGAAGCAACTTCTGGCCGACATAGATCTGGTCCGGGCTGGAAATCCCATTCGCCGGATACGACAGAGTCGCTTGCCTGTCGCCCTGGAAGTTCTCCATCAAAGAATCGAAGAGATCCCCCGGCTGCACCGTGTACACGAGACCATCAACCGGCGGCAACTTCAAAAGCTGACCCACAGTCAGGTGATTTGGGTCGTAGATGTCGAAGTTGTTGAACAGAACCGTCGCTTCTTCCAGACCGAATCGGGCAGCAATATTGGATGCGTTATCGCCCGCCTGTACCTCATAACTGAATGACACCGGCAACTGCCCCGCCGCGTGCAGGCCCAGATAGTCGCGAATCCGCGACGCCGGATCGTTGAGTACCGCTGCACCAGCCGCCGCTTCACTTGAAGCAACTTCTGTCGATGCGCCGTCTACCGGGGTTGAAGCCGCAACAGTCTCCTCCGGCCGAGCGGCGGGAGACCCTCCGCCCTGCTCCACCTCACCTGCTTGCTCCACCACACCAGGTGTTGCCGGCAATGTGAGCACCGAACGCTGGGAATCCACGTCGGTCGTAGAGGATCGAGCGCCTGTGTCGGTAACCGAGCCGGCTGCCTCGCCCTGCTGTCGCTCTGCAGAGGTCGGTACTGGCACCGTCGCCGGAGCGACCTCCAGCGCGGCTCGCTGTGTCGATTCCACGGCCGGCGCCGGGGGCAATCCGGCCGGCAGCACACCTTCCGACGACAGCCGAATGTCAAACACGACCGCCAGCATGGCGACCAATGCTGCCGTCGTCAAGATCAGCAGCGACCATTGCCGACCGCTGACAGCAGTGCGTTGCGGTGGACTCTCCACCATGGCCCAGCCGCCCAGGCGATTGCTGACCAGCGGCTCGGCCAATCTCAGCATCCGCGCAGCCCCTTTGTAAACCGGTGGCTATCTACTGTCCACATTACGTCAGCAGTTTATCGCAGTCCGGAACCGTTCGAACCCGCGTGACAATTCTATTTCGATCAGCTACTATGACAGCGGTTGGGAATCGATAGGAGGATTAGATGCGCAAGCTGAATATCCATCTCATCTTTGGAGTCCTTCAAGTTGATTGTTCGGGCTCCCGTTAGGGAGCCGAAGGCACACGAGAAGATGCGCCCCCGTTAGGGGGCGTTGTCATATCTGAGGAAAACTCGCACATGACCGAATCGGCCGACCAGCTTCCTGACGAGCATCAGGAGTCGATCGAGCGGGCGGCTGCGTTGCTTGCTCGGTCGCACTACTGCATCGCGTTGACAGGCGCCGGCATTTCTGCAGAGTCCGGCATCCCCACCTTCCGCGGCAAGGACGGCCTCTGGACCAAACATGGAGAGCCGCCGCTCAACCAATACGACCAATTCTCGGCCGATCCGGCCGAATGGTGGCAGAATGTCGCGGATCGTCGCCGAAATCCGGACGAACTCACGGCCACGATCGCCAATGCGCAACCCAACGACGCTCACTACGCCACGGCCGAGCTCGAACGCATCGGAATTCTCAAGCACATCATCACCCAGAACGTCGATGGCCTGCACCGCGCCGCCGGCGCACAGAGCCTGACCGAGATTCACGGATGCACCACGCTGCTGAGGTGCATCAACTGCAACACGAGAGCGCCGTTCGACGAAATCCCTGAGATCTTTCCGCCCCGTTGCGACAAGTGTGGCGGCATCGTCAAGACCGACACCGTCATGTTCGGCGAACCAATTCCGCCCGATTGCTTGCAGCGCTGCTATGAAGAATCGTCCAAGGCAGACTGTGTCATTCTCGTCGGCACGACCGCCGTCGTCTCGCCTGCGGCCGACTTCGCCTTCGCTATTGGCCAACGTGGACACCCGATGATCGAAGTCAACCTCGATCCCACCATCATCTCGCAGTACTGCGCCGTCGCCATTCACGACAAAGCCGGAGAGTTGATGTCCCGCATCACTGCCGAAGTCAAGAGCATCCTCGCCGACCAATCGCCCTGACGCCGCCCTGACGCCGCCCTATCGCCACAACGTCGGTGCCTATACTCGCCCTATGACTACGACACCCCAACTAGGCGTCAACTGGGACGACGTGACGGCTGAGATCACGTCGGTCCTGCGCGACTACCTCCGCATCAACACGTCCAATCCGCCTGGCAACGAACAGGCCGCCGCCGAGTTCCTCGCGACCCTCCTGGAAGCCGAAGGCTACGAATGCGAATACGTCGAGGCCGGCCCCGGCCGAGTCTCGATGCGCACGCGACTTAACGGCTCAGGTGAAGAGCGTCCTTTGATGCTGCTCAACCACACCGATGTCGTCCCCGTGCAGACCGAGTTTTGGGATGTCGACCCATTCGCCGCCGTCGAGCAGGATGGCATGCTCTGGGGGCGTGGCGCGCTTGACATGAAGGGCATGGGGACGCTCGAGTTGCTCGTCATGCTGCTCTTCAAACGCCTGAATCTGACGCCCAACCGAGACATCATTTTCTTGGCCGTGGCCGATGAAGAAGCCGGCTCCGCCTACGGCATGGAGTGGCTCGATCAGAACGAGCAAGGCTGGATCACCGAGCCCGAGTTCGCGCTCAACGAGGGCGGCATGGGCGCCCTCAATCTGCTGGGCTCCAATCGGCCCGTGTTCGCCTGCTCGCCCTCTGAAAAGTCACCGCTGTGGCTCAAGCTTCGTGCCGAGGGGCAACCCGGACACGGCTCAACGCCGCACAGCGACAACGCCGTGGAACGCCTCGTCCGCGCCCTCTTCGCAATCCAAAACTGGGACCGAGCCGTCACCGTCCAGCCGCATACCGCAGAAGCAATCCAACGGATGCGCGACGCCAACGCCTGGGCCGGTTCGGCGCCCAGCCTCAACAGGCTCTGCCAGACCTACCCCGCCTTCGCCGCCGTCACCCGCGACACCATCTCCAACACCGGCGCGACGAGCGGCATCAAGCACAACGTGATCCCGGCCGACGCCGAAGCCACACTCGATTGCCGCCTGCTGCCAGGCGAGTCGTACGACGACTTCATCAAGAACATGCGCAACGTGATCGACGACGAAAAAGTCGAAGTCGAAGTCGTCTTCGGCAGCATGGGCCCGTCGAGCAGCTTCGAGACTGAAATGGTCAGTGTGATCGAGGACGTGGTGCGTGAGCAGATTGAAGGCGCACTCGTGATTCCGTCAACCTGCGTCGGCTTCACCGACTCCCGAGTCCTGCGACGCCATGGTGTCCATTCCTACGGATTCGTCCCAACGCTCATGGACGCCTCGCTCGCTGCAGGAGTCCACGGCCACAACGAGCGCACCCCAATCGAAGGTCTCAACACGGGCATCCAGATCCTCTTCGAGGTCGTGCGCCGATTCACCAACGCCCAGCGACTCTAAATTCTCAAGTAATCCGTTCTGAGCCAACCAGCAGGGAGCCGATCCGTGCGACATCCTCAACTTGACGGTCAGTGGGCATTGATTCTCGGAGCGTCCTCAGGCTTCGGCGCATCCTGCGCAGTCGCCCTGGCCGAGGCCGGCATGAACATCGCCGGCGTCCACCTCGACCGCCGCTCCACGATGGCGAACGTCGACCGAATCGTCAGCCAGATTGAGGGTCACGGACGCCAGGCATCCTTCCACAACATGAACGCCGCCGACGCCGGCAAGCGCGCCGAGATGCTGGACAGTTTGCGCGAGCTGATCGATGGACATGACGGTCCCAAGTCCGTCCGGATCCTGTTGCATTCACTTGCCTTCGGAACGCTCGGACCGTACATCGGCGAAAAAGAGGATCGGCCGATTTCGCAAAGACAGATGGAGATGACCCTCGACGTGATGGCCAACTCCGTCGTCTACTGGGCGCAAGACATGGTCAGCCGCGGCCTCCTCGGCCAGGGTGGCAAAATCTACGGCATGACCTCAGGTGGCGACATGCGAGTCATCCCGCAGTACGGCGCCGTCTCTGCGGCCAAGGCTGCACTCGCGGCCCACCTGCGGCAGCTCGCCGTCGAACTCGCGCCCCGAGGAATCTCCGCCAACGCCATCAAAGCCGGCATCACTCACACGCCCGCGCTCGAGAAAATCCCAGCCGGCATGCAGCTGCTCGACTTCGCTCTCAACCACAACCCCTCAGGCCGAGTCACCGAGCCGGCAGACATCGCCCGAGCCATCATCGGCCTCAGCCTCGACGACTCAAACTGGGTCACCGGAAACACAATCAACGTCGACGGAGGCGAAGACATCACCGTGCTGTAGTTGGCTACAATGAGTGAAGCGCGCAGCATTTGTGAGTGATATGAACATGGACGACAAACCGAGAACCCCGGTCACGCCGACAGTCGGCCTCGAGAACGCTCCTGAGATTCGCTCCGACGACGATTTGGCTGCATTCATGCAGCAGTCCGTGATCGCGATTGAGAATCGGCACGACCTTCCACCTCGAGGGAAGCCTGAGAAGGTAAGGCGCCTATAGGCGCAGCTAGCATCCACAAAAGAGATCTGCTAGCCGTCTCCAAGGAACGGCATAGGCGACGGCAGAAATCGACACGACGACTGCATTACTCGCGGTGAGCAACATCAAACGCCGCGTCCAATCTTCTTTACTCCTCACTTTCTCAACATTGTCGAAATAAGCAGCCACAAGCTCATTCCCAGAGAGTAGCCATTGAAGAGCTTCCTCGCCTGCAACCCGCATCTGGACACCTCTCAGTTCAGGTCCAGTAGTCCACTCTCGAATCATGAGGGCCTTGAACCCGCAGAGCATGCTTGCCGCGAAGAGGAAAAACACCATCACTGCGAACACCCAAATAGTCGACGGCGGATCGTCGAATCCGAACGCCAAAGCGGCGGAGAAAATCGAAGCGATCACAGCCCCGAGGCTAGCGATCCCCGTCAGCCTAGAGTCGAGTGTCTGAATTTGGCTCAACTGCTCTTCGAGCCGATAGCGAGCAATCTCATACAGAACCCTGGATCGGTCAGAAAATGAATCTGCGAATCCGTCTGAATTGTCTGATTTGTTCCCCTGGGTGGTCACTCTGACATTTTCGTTGAGACAGCGACTTCTGGCTAGGCAATGTGAGCAACCGGCTCGCTGCTAAACTGACCCCGCATCAGCGAGGAGTTTCACATGAGCGATCCGATCAGGGGACAAACGGCAATCTGCGGCCTGGGCATCACCGAGATGGGCAAGGTCTACGGACACGATGCGTCGTGGTTCGCGGGCGAAGCGATCAAGCTCGCGATGGAAGACGCCGGCCTTCAGAAGGACCAACTCGACGGACTCCTGGTTAACCCGGGCATCACCGGAATGATGGGCGCCGGCATTGGTATCCCCTTGCAGGGCTACCTTGGGCTGCGCAACCTCCGACTCCTCAACCACATGAATTCGTACGGCGCGACCGCGTCGGCGATGGTCCAGTACGCCGCCATGGCCGTCCATCACGGCATGGCCAACTACGTCGCCTGTGTCTTCTCCGATGCTCCCTTGCAGCAGGGCGGCTCCGCCGGCGCAGCCTACGGCGGCGCCGGACGACGCGGTCCCAGTGGCATGGCCTCGCTAATGCCCGCCTTCGGCTTCTACGGCGCCAACACCTCGTACGCGCTCGCCGCACGCCGCTACATGGAGCGCTACGGCATCACCAACAACGACCTTGGCCGCGTCTCCGTCACGCAACGCCGATACGCCGTCGACAACCCGCACGCGACAATGCGCCAGCCGTTGACGCTCGAGGATTACCACAACTCGCGCTGGATCGTCGACCCCTTCCACCTGCTCGATTGCTGCCTCGTCTCCAATGGCGCGGTCTGCACGATCGTCACAACTGCCGACCGGGCACGAGACCTCCAGTCCTCCCCCGCCTACGTCTGGGGCATGGGCCAGGGACACCCCGGCAACTTCCCTCACGCCGAGGTCGAGACAGGCACCACCTCGGGCGCAGTCATTGCCGGCGAGACCGCATACAAGATGGCCGGACTCGGTCCCGATGACGTCGACATCTGCGAGTTCTACGACTGCTACACCTACACCGTGCTTCGCACGATCGAGGACTACGGACTCGCCAAGCCTGGCGAAGCGATCGGTCTCTACCCCGAGGACCCGGCCGACCCCGAAGCTGAACTGCCCCTGATCAACACCGGCGGCGGACAGCTCTCCTCCTACTACATGTGGGGCATGACACCAGTCTCCGAAGCCGTCATCCAGGCCCGCGGCTCCGGCGGTGACCGCCAGGTCGAGAAGAACGACATCGTCCTCTGCTCCGGCAACGGCGGCACGCTCGACACGCACGGCACGCTGATTCTCTCGCCCAACGCCAACTAGCCCACCTTCTACACATCAGGAACGACACCAACGCCAATGGCCTACGAAAAACCGCTCCCAAACCCCGACGAGAACACGCAACCCTTCTTCGACGGGCTCAAGGAGCACAAGCTCCTGCTCCAGTACTTCCCGTCGGCCGACCACTTCCAGTACCCCTACAGCGACCGCTGCTACAAGGATTGGTCGACCGATTGGGAATGGCGCGAATCCGCCGGCAATGGCGAGATCTACACCTGGGTGCGCATGCACCAGCTCTATCACCCGTCGTGGAAGGAAGAGATTCCTTACACGCTCGCCGTCGTCCAGCTCGACGAGGGTCCGCGCATGCACACGAATCTCGTCAATGTCGACCCCGAGCAGGTTCGTGTAGGCATGCGGGTCAAAGTCACGTTTGATGACATCACCGACGAGTTCACCCTGCCCAAGTTTGAACCCGTCTAGCGTCCTTGGTGTTCCCCTTCAGGGCCGATCGAATTTCCCTACCTTTGGGATAACCGGTTCAGCAGAAGGGAACGCCATCATGGCCGAGAGTCCACAAGCAAGCGGTCGATCAGTCCCTGGACTTGATTCGATCATCGACAAAATTGCCCAAATCAATGTCGCCCTCCCGATCAGCGTCGTTCTTGTCCTGCATTGGTGCCTCTTCTGGATCACCAACGGCGCGGACAAGTGGTTCAACGGGGGATACTTCTACGGAGTCCGCTTCACCAGCGCTCTGGAAAACGACCTACTCCCCGCCATCGGCGTCGGCACGTCGCTCGCGGAACCGATGGCGATCGTCGTCGGACTCGCCGAGTTCGGAATCGGCATTCTCTTCGCCGTCACCTTCGCGCTCTTCATTTGCAAGCATCGTCAACGCTTCAACATGGCGCTGCTCTCGATTAACCTGAGCGTGCTCAACTTCCTCGTCCTCTCGTTTGGCGCTGTCATCTTCGGCGCGCGAGCTGCACTCAGCAACAACGGCATCTTCATTGCCGCACTCCTCCTGAGCTGGATCATCATCAACCACCTCCGACGACAAGCAGAAGACGCCTGATTGACCACGTATGGGTTCATCGAACAGCAACGCCGACGCCAAACCGCCGCTTGACGGCATACGCGTCGTCGACTTCACCTGGATTGTCGCTGGACCCACATGCACCAGACTGCTCGGCGATCTCGGCGCGGAAGTGATCCGCGTCGAGAACGAGCAAACCCTCGATTCAATCCGATTCGGCCGTCCCCATCCAAACGGATTCGATCCGCCCGACTCCGGCGCGATGTTCAACTGGCTCGACCGCAACAAGCGCTCGATCACCGTCAACGCCCGCCATCCCGATGGACTCGACCTGATCAAGCGTCTGATTCGCGTCTCCGATGTCGTGATCGAAAACTATTCCTCCCGGATTCTTGAGAACTGGGGACTCAGCTTCGAGGAACAACGCGCTGAGAATCCTGAGATCATCTACGTCTCGCTGTCCGGCTTCGGACACTCTGGACCGCAGCGCGACTACTCCACCTGGGGTCCGACCGCGCAAGCGCTCAGCGGTCTAACCGCGATGTCCGGTCTTCCCGAGGCTCCCGAACCGGCCGGTTGGGGTTACTCCTACCTCGATCACATGGCCGGCTTCACCGCCGCCGCCGCGATCACCGCAGCGTTGCGACACCGACGCGAGACCGGTCAGGGCCAATGGATCGACCTTTCCCAGGTCGAAACCGGCATGGCGCTGACCGGACCAGCGACCCTCGACTTCACCGCCAACGGCCGCCGATACCGCGACACTGGCAACCCACCCGGCAATCGTTCGGTCTGGCCACAAGCCGCGCCACACAACACCTACCCAACCGCCGGCGCCGACAACTGGATCATGATCACCTGCACCTCGGACGCCGAGTGGGAAGCCTTCTGCGACGCCAGCGACCACCCCCATTGGCGCACCGACAACCGATTCGCCACCCTCCCCGCGCGCCTACGACACCAGGATGAACTGGATGAACAGATCGGTTCCTGGACCGCCGGACAAGATGGCCGCGCCCTCATGCAGCGCCTCCAGAATGCCGACGTGCCTGCTGGAGTCGTCCAAAACGGCGTGGACCTCGTCGTCAGCGACCCACAGATGAAGGCCCGAGAGTGGACCGTCACTCGCGACCATCCGGTCATCGGCGAGCATCTGACCGACGGCCTACAGATTCGATTCTCGCGAACGCCGGCCCACCGCGATCTACCGGGGCCGCCGTTGGGCGAGGCAAACCAATACGTCTTCAGCGAGCTGCTCGGTCTGAGCGACGAGCGCATCGCCGAGCTGCATATGAACGGCGCAATGGGCTAGCCATGGGACCACTCGACGGCACAACCGTCCTCGACCTCTCCGATCCCAGGGGCCATTTCGCCGGCAAACTGTTGGCAGGCCTCGGCGCGGATGTGATCAAAATCGAACCACCTAATGGCGATCTCGGCCGCAGCTACGGGCCGTTCCTTGACGACCAGTCCGGCCCTGATCGAAGTCTGTACTGGTGGCACTACGCAGGCGGAAAACGTTCGCTTGCGCTCGACATCCATAGCTCGGACGGCCTCGAACTCTTCCTGCAGTTAGCAGCCCAGGCCGACGTAGTACTCGAAACGTGGCAGCCGGGACGCAATCGACCGTTCGATCCAACCGCGCTCTCTGAGTACTACCCAGAACTCGTCGTGCTCAGCCTCACTCCCTTCGGCCAGACCGGTCCCTGGCGTGACTACGCCTGGTCAGACGGCGTCGGAATCGCCCTCGGCGGACCGATGGGCAGTTGCGGTTATGACAACATTCCCGGCACGCCGCCAATCAGACCGACCGAGCACCACGCTGGACACATCGCCGGCTATTTCGCTGCCACCGGCGCCTGCGCTGCGCTCTATGAACGACAACAGAGTGGTCTCGGACAACATCTCGACATCGCCATGCACGAGTGCATGGGCTTCACGATCGAATCCTCAGCGCCCTGGGCGCTCTACGAGCAGCATCCACTGATCCGCCAGGCGGGCCGCCACGCCGGACCACAACCAACCGAACCCTGGCAATACCCCACCGCCGACGGACGCCTGATCAACATCTTCGGCATGCCCCGCTCAGAAGCGAGTTGGCTCGCGTTGGTCGCATTCATTCAGGAGCACGGCATGGGCGAGAACCTCTCCGACTTCGAGCTCCTCGACGGTCGGAAACGGCAACTCGGGCTTCAACAGCCAACGGTCGCAATGATGCTCGCCGATATCGCCGAGTTCATCGCTGCCCATGAAGCGCAAGAGATATACGCTGGCGCACAGGCAGCCGGCGCGGCCTGGAGCATCATTCGCACGCCGGACGAATGCCTCGACGACGAACACTGGCACGCGCGCGGGTTCTTTGTCGACGTCGAACATGAGGAACGCAACCGCACCGTGACCTTCCCCGGAGCTCCCTACATCCTCAGCGAGACGCCCTGGACGCACGGTCGCCGAGCGCCGCTGCTCGGTGAACACACCGCCGAAGTCCTCTGTGGACAACTGGGACTGAGCAAAGATGAACTTGGCGCATTGGTCGCCGCAGGAGTCGCCCGATGAGTCAACAACCGGCCCGCAGGCGTCGCCGACGCCGACCCGCACGTCCCGCCGGAAACTCCGGCGAATCCGAGGTCGGTCGGCGGCCTGAAGGCGAATCGAACGCGGAATCGAGTGAGCGTGGCCGCGGAGGCGGCAAGCGCGCAGGCGCCGCCACTGCCAATCAACCACAACGTCGCGCCACGATTTTCGGCATGCCCCGCATGTCCGTCGCGCTCCTCGGTGGTCTGCTGGTCGCCATGATCGCGGTCTTCGCGATGCAGCTCATCTTCCCTTCCGATAACGTGACTCAAGTCGAGGGCGTGCAGACATTCGCGGACCAGGGACGACGCCATTTGGGCGAGGGTGAGACCTTCGACAACTACAACTCGTCACCGCCAACCTCGGGCCCGCAGCAGGCCGAAGCGCCCGACGCCGATGTCTACCTGCCCGACGACGAGAACATCCCCCTACCCGCCGAAATGCTCCCGCTGCTTGAGCGCGGCGGTGTCGTGATCTACTACGACCCCAACTCGTACACCGACGCCGAAGACACCAGCGGCCTGCTCGGCGCGATGGGTAGCCTGCGCCAGTTCCGCGAGCGGCTCGCGGTGGTCCCCATCCAAGGATTAGCGGCACAGCATGACGGCGCGACCATCGTGCTCGCCGCCTGGCGCACCCTGCTTCTCGTCGCACAATGGGACGCTGATGGCAATGAACAAATCACGGCGTTCCTCCAGAACGCGCCTGACGGTTACTACGACCGCTACCGGCTCGAGCGCGGAGAACCCACGGTGTCGGCAGGAACCTCATCCGAATGAAACGGCTCAGTCCGGGACTTCTGATCGCGACCGTCGCGGCCATTGCTGCTCTCGTCCTGTCAGCATGTGGCGGTGCAGGAGGATCGGACGACGGTCAGTCAGCGGTCGACATCCGTGACCGCCCCGAGCTTGAGATCTACGACAACGAGCACACGACCGACCAACAGATTCACCTCGTCGGCAATCAACCAGCCGACTACACCATCTTCCCTCCATACGGCGAAGAACACTCTCCCATTCCTCTGGCCTGCGGCATCTACAGCTCCACACCGCTCTTCGAAATGGTGGTCCACGCGATGGAGCATGGCGCCGTCGTCCTCTGGTACACCCCGACAGACCTGAACGCCGACGACATCGCCGCGCTCACCGAGATCGTTTCCGAGCACTTCAATGACAACGAGTACGCAATACAAGCGCCCTACGGCGGCCTCAACTCCCCAATCATGCTGGTCGCCTGGGGCGTGAGGCTGCCGCTCGATAACGTTGACGAGCGTGCAATCGAGCAATTCTTCGACGAGTTCCACGACGACGCCCCCGAACCGCTCGCAGCAGGCGGCTGCGCAACAGCTCGCTAACGCCCCCTTCCCTTCCGCTCTCTCCCCCCCTTCCACCTCCGTCATACCCGCGCTCCGCCGCGGGTATCTCGCCGAGTACCGCACCGACGTCCCAACCCGACTGTCGCCGCTATGACACCCAGCCGAACATCTCAGAACCTCTGTGCACATACAATGACCGCGCTCACAGCGCTCAACCCGCCAACGGAGCCGTCATGCCAGCATCTGTTCTCCCGACTCCTCAACCCGACCACTCCGACACAGACCTGCAACGCGTCGTCAACGGCCGTCCACGCCCGAAAAGGCCCGTCCAAAATCGAACAGAATCGAACAAGATCGAACATCCATGTTCAGACCGGGCTGAACATAGCTGAACATAGCTGAACATAGCTGAACATAGCTGAACATAGCTGAACATAGCTGAACAAACCTGAACGCTCCGAACACCCAATCTCCAGTAAAACACTGCAATTCCGCACCACCCGACGCGCAAGAAAAAAACTCAACCGAACACCTGAACACCTGAACACCGGTCGAGCCGAGCGAATCCGAACAGCGCAATCCGATCACCGCCTACACTCTCAATCGTGACCAACCGCAACTCAACCAACGACCATCTGCATCCCCTCGACCCCATCTTCCATCCCCGCGGCGTCGCTGTCGTGGGAGCATCCCGCGACAGCGGCAGCGCCCGCGGTCCCGGCGGCTGGATTCGATCGCTCCGCGACGCGGGACAGCCCAACATCTTCCCTGTCAACCCGAAGGCCGATGTGATCGACGGACTGCCCGCGTTCGCACGTCTCACCGACATCCCCGGCCCGGTCGACCACGTAATCAGCGCCATCCCGGCCGCTTATGTCTTGTCCATGCTGGAAGACGCCGCCGCGAAAGGCGTGCGATCCATCCACCTCTTCACCGCCGGTTTCGCCGAGACCGGCATGTCCGACCGCCTGGAGCTCCAACACCAACTCAAAGCCCGAGCCGCTGAGTTGGACATCCGGTTAATCGGACCCAACTGCATGGGCCTCTACGTGCCCGATGGCAAGGTGTCCTTCGCCCAGGAACTGCCCACCGAGTCAGGTCCGGTCGCATTCTTCTCCCAATCAGGAACCAACGCCAGCGACGCCGCCTACAACGGCGCATTGCGGGGACTGCGATTCTCAAAGGTCGTCTCGTTCGGCAACGCCATCGACGTCTCCGCCGCCGAGCTGCTCGAATACGCAGAATCCGACCCCAACACCGACATCATTGGCGCATACATCGAGGGCATGAGCGACGCCCGCGACTTCTTCCGTTCGCTGCGCAGCGCCGCCCGAGCCAAGCCGGTGGGAATCCTCAAGGGCGGATTGCTCCCATCCGGCAGTCGAGCCACTCAGTCGCACACCGCTTCGCTCGCAGGTTCGGGCAACCTCTGGGCCGCCGCCGCGCGTCAAGCCAACGCCGTGCTCGTCCACAACATGCAAGAGATGGTCGATCTCCTCGTCGGCTGGCGCTTCAACGCCACTCCCGCCGGACCGAGAATCGGACTGGTCGTCGGAGGTGGCGGCATCTCCGTTCAGGGCGCGGACGACGTCGAACGCGAAGGACTCGAGCTCCCGCCGCTCAGCGACCACACCCTGAGCCGCCTCGCCGAGGTCACGCCCGTGGCCGGCACCGGCATTCGCAACCCGGTCGACACCATGTCGCTCTGGGACGGCCAAAAGGTTCGCCCGACCCTGGACGCCGTCGCCGAAGATCCAAATATCGACGCAATCATCGTTCAGGTTGGGATGAACTGGGGGCTCGGATTCTTCGGAAACGACCAGCTTGACGCTCGTCAGCGCATGATCGCCGAGGTCGCCGAGGCCCGGGAACGACACCGGATAGCGATTTCGATTGTCGTGCCGATCAGCATCGATCATCGCCAGGGCCAGTCCAATGCGGCGTTGTCGCGAATGATCTCCGACGCCGGACTTCCGCTCTACTACAACATCCGCGACGCCGCCCGCGCCATGAGGCGGCTCCTCACCTGGCAAACCCGCCGCACCGAAAGATCCGCCCAATGACCACCACCACCGACATCTACGAAGTCATGCAGACCCAGCGAGCGATTCGCCGTTGGACCGACGAGCCGGTCGATCCGGCAGTCATCAAGCGCATCATCCAGGCTGGATGCTGGGCCCCCAGCGGCAGCAACTCCCAGCCCTGGGGATTCCTCGTCGTCACCGACGACGACAAGCGCGAACGCCTCGCCGAGGCCATCCGCTCAGGATTCGAGAGCCGCATGGGTACCAGCTTCCCCAATCCTGAACAGGTCCAAGACCCCACCCGGCGACGCATGTACCGAGGAGCGAAGAACCTCTTCGAGAACTTCGCCGCCGCCCCGGTTTGGATCATCCCCTGCCTGCTCACCGATCTGTCCCGCGCGCCGGACACTCTGCTCGCCGGCAGCAGCATCTACCCCAGCATCCAGAACATCATGCTCGCCGCCCGCGCCGAGGGCCTCGGCACCGTTCTCACCACGCCGCAGGACGGCATCATGGACGAGTTGCGCCAAGAGCTCAACATCCCCGATAACGCGCTCCCCGTCGCAATCATCCCGATGGGACACCCCAACGCCAACTTCGGCCCGGTCACCCGAAAGCCGCTCGACAACTTCCTCCATTGGAACGGCTGGAACGACTAAGGCATGTTCACTTGGAGTCGGTCAGCGCCTGTACTCCGTCATTCCCGCGCCTGCCGTGGGAATCTCGCCGAGTTCTGCTCAGCCTCTCTGCTTCGCACAGATGTACGATATGCTAGGAACGCACTCGCCTAGTTTGATCGAGAGACAGCTCAATGCCCGTGCTCAACACCAGCGCCGTGTATTCCGCCGCTGCCCTCCGACTGCCTCAAGCGCATCCCGAACCTGCCCCAATTGCGCCGTCCAAATCCGACCAAAATCGAACAAAACCGAACAGACCAGAACGAAAAAACCTGAAAAAACCTGAAAAACCTGAAAGCTCGAAACGAACGATCTTCAATGTATTACTGAACTTCGCCCTGTTTCCGTCCACAACAGAAAAGTTCCCCGAAAACCTGAAACCCCTCGAGCCGTCGCGTTCGACCGACCACGCGATCCCGCCGGACGGATAGCCATCAGCCATGCCGCCCGTCCGCCGCAAGTTCTCGGTACGCAAAGCGTCTGCCCACCTGCGTGAAGCCGACCCCGTCATCGGCCGACTCATCGACCAGCACGGTCCCTTCCAACCACGACCTTCGGACGACCCCTGGTCCGCCCTCATCCGCTCCATCCTCTTCCAACAGTTGGCGGGCGCTGCCGCCTCCGCGATCCAGCGCAAGTGGTTCGCCTATTACGGCGATGAGGAGTCCACACCGACACCCGAACAGATTCTCGCCACGCCCGACGAGGACTTTCGCGGCTGCGGCATCTCGCGACAAAAGATGTCCTATTTCCGCGACCTCGCCGACCACACCGCCGACGGTCGGATCAAACTCACGCGTCTCAATCGCATGTCCGATGACGACGTGATCAAGGCGCTCACCGCGGTCAAAGGCATCGGCGAGTGGACCGCCCACATGCACCTGATGTTCCATCTCGGCCGCCCCGACATTCTGCCCGTCGGCGACCTCGGCGTGCGCAAGGGTATGCAGATCGCCTACGAACTTCCAGAAATGCCCAAGCCCAAAGAGGCGCTCGAGATCGGCGCGAAGTGGGCCCCGTACCGCTCGGTCGCCAGTTGGTACATGTGGCGAGCCGCCGACACCTTCACCCCCGACCAGAGCCTGTAAGGAGCCCGAGCATGCCCGATTCCTCCCGAGACCAACTGATCGGCTTCATCGGAACCGGAAACATCGGCAATCCCATGGCGCGACAATTGATCGCAGCCGGCCGTCAACTGGTGATCTTCGACCTCCGACCCGAGGTCATGGAGAACCTGCTGGAGCTGGGAGCAGAATCTGCCGACAGCGCTGCCGAAGTCGCCTCTCGCTGCGCCGTTGTCATCACATCACTGCCCGGACCACCCGAGGTCGAGGCCGCCATCACCGGCAAGGACGGCATCCTCGCCGGCGCATCACGAGGCGACGTCCACGTCGACCTCAGCAGCAACTCGATCACCGCCGTCCGACGCCTCGCCCAACTCGAAGCCGACGCCGGCGTCTCGTACATCGATGCGCCCGTCACCGGCGGCGTCCCTGGTGCAGAGGCGGGAACGCTCACAGTGCTCGGCAGCGGCGACGCCCACGCCTTCGAGCGCGTCCGCCCACTACTTGAGCACATCGGCGCCAGTATCTTCCACCTCGGCGAAGCCGGCACAGGCTGCCTGTTCAAGCTGCTCAACAACGTGATCATCCTCTGCGGCAATCAGATCGTGCAGGAAGCCCTGGTCCTGGGAACCAAGGCCGGTCTCGACCCCGAAGACCTGGTCGAGAAACTCCGTCTCGGAACCGCACGGCCCTACATGGGACTCGCCCCGTACCTGTTGGGCAAGCGCTTCGACAACCCGTCCTTCACGCTGCGCCTGGCCGAAAAGGATGTCTCGCTGGCGATAGAAGCCGCCCGCGTCAACCAGGTCCCCATGCCAGTCGCCAACGCCGCCCACCAAACCTACCTCCGAGCCCTCAGCGCCGGCCTGGGCGAACAGTCGTTCCTGGCCACACTCCAGGCCATCGAAGCAGCCGCAGGAACCGAAATCCCAACCATCCAAATCGAAGGCGGAGGAGCCTCCCTCTAAGACCTCCCCCTCTGGTCCCCTCTCCCTCTGGGAGAGGGTTAGGGTGAGGGCCGCGACACGGAGCAGGCCGGCGAACTCCGTTCACGCTACCGAGTGGAGACCCGCATGCTCCACATCGAGATATGCACCTCCTGCCGCAATTGATACCCCGAAGGACTTCTGGATGACAGACTCGACCCGCGACCAACGAATCGGATTCATCGGAACCGGCAACATCGGCAATCCGATGGCGCGGCAATTGATCGGCGGCGGGCGCCAGCTGGTCGTATACGACCTCCGACCGGAGGTGATGGAGAACCTGCTCGAACTCGGCGCCGAGCCCGCCGAAAGTGCTGCCGAAGTCGCCTCGCGCTGTTCCGTTGTCTTCACCTCGCTCCCTGGTCCACCTCAGATTGAAGCGGCGACCGCCGGCCCCGACGGCATCCTCGCCGGCGCCTCACCCGGAGACATCCACGTCGACCTCAGTACGAACTCGCTCAGGGGCGTGCAACGGATCGCTCCACTCGAAGCAAAAGCCGGAGTTGTCCACATCGATGCGCCGGTTACCGGTGGCGTCGTACGAGCAGGTCAGGGCACGCTGACCATTCTCGGCAGCGGCGACATCGAGGCATTCGAGCGCGTCCGACCGCTCCTCAATCACATCGGCGATCACGTGTTTCATCTGGGCGAGGCCGGAATGGGATGCCTCTACAAGCTAATCAACAACGTGATCGTGCTGTGCGGCCACATGATCGTCCAGGAGGCACTGGTGTTGGGAGCAAAGGCGGGACTCGACCCGATCGATCTGGTCGAGAAGCTCCGGCAAGGCACGGCAAGACCCTACATGGGATTGGCCGATAATTTCTTGGCCAAGCAGTGGGAGAACCCCACTTCCACAGTTGTCATCGCAGAGAAGGACGTCGCGCTGGCGCTGGAACTGGCTCGCGACCAGCAGGTCGCGATGCCGGTCGCCAATGCCGTCCATCAGACCTATCTGTCAACTCTGGCCGCGGGCTTAGGCGAACTGCATCACTTCTCAGCGCAGCTTGTTCTGGAGTCAGCCGCCGGAATCGAAATTCCTGCGATCCAGTTCGGGGACGAGTGACTCCCTCGATCAGAACCGCAGGCCGCTTCGACGACGTTCTACCAGGCATCCACCGCATGCTTCTTCACCGGCGACAACGGAGCGCGCGGCGTCATCCGCAGCATCGCAATCAGACGATCCCGAGTCTCCTCAGGCGGAATCACATCGTCGAAGTCATACCGACGACCGGCGTTGATCGCCGAGTTCCGTTCCCGCATATCATCCGCCCATTCGTCGCGCAGACGCTTGGCTTCGGCCGGGTCGTCCCCCTCCACCTCACGAATCCGGTCCCGATTGACCAACAGCGACGCGCCCTCGAGTCCCATCCCGCCCGACTCAGCCGTCGGCCAGGCCAATCGGAGGTCGCGAGGCGCAAACGAATTCCCCATCGCCGCCGGACCCAGGCCATACGCCTTGCGAAGCTGAACCGTGTATAGAGGCACCGTCCGATTCTGATGCGCGATGATCGGCCGCGCATGGTGTCTGGCGATACCCGCTTCCTCAGCCGGACGCCCAATCATATAGCCCGGATTGTCCACCAGCGACACCATCGCAATCTCATGCGCGTCGCAGAGCTGGACAAAGCGGGCAATCTTGTCGGAGGCGTTCGAGTCGATCGCCCCGGCAATCACCGAGAGCGGTTGGTTGGCAATGATCCCAACCGACCGTCCACCGAGTCGCGCCAACGCGGTGATCAGCTGGGGTGCCCAGGTTGGACGAATCTCAAACACGGAGTCGCGATCCATGATCGCTCGAATCACCCGCCGCATGTCGTACGCCCGGCGTCGGTTCGACGGCACGATCGAGCGAATCCGTTCGGCCCATGGATCGATCTCGCCATCAGGCAGGTCGTAGAGGAAGTACCGCAAGTAGCGACCTGCGGCGTCAATCGCTTCCGCCTCCGTCTCCACCATCAGGTCGATCCCGCCAACTCTGTCGTGCATCTCCGCCGGACCGATGTCGTCCGGCGTCAGCTTCAGACCCATCGCGCCCTCAACCAGTGGAGGACCACCCATGCCGATCGCCGAGTCGCGCGTAGCCACGATGAAATCGGACAATCCCGCAATCGAAGCATTGCCGGCAAACGAACGGCCCGACACTACCGACACCGTCGGCACCCAGCCCGACAGTTGAGCCATCCCGTCGAATGTGCCCCAGCGACCCGTCAATCCTCGCTGCGATCCCGCCAGGTCGTGGGCGCGTGCTCCTCCACCGTCCGCAAACGTGATCATCGGCCAGCGGCGGTCATGAGCCATCTCGATCAGCCGGTCAAACTTGCCGTGATTCAGCGCCGTCTGCGTCCCGCCCTGGACGGTGTAGTCATACGACGCGATCGCGACCGGATGTCCCTCAACTGTGCCAAACCCCTGCACCAATCCATCTGCCGGACCAGTCATCGATTTGTTGGCCGGGATTGCGAGGACGCCGTACTCGACGAAGCTGCCCTCATCCAGAGTCATCGCGATCCGTTCACGCGCCGTGAACTTTCCCTTCGCGTGAACCTTCGCCACCGCCTCGGGACGTGCGTCGTCCATCGCCCTGGCCCGAGCCTGGATGACCTCGTCGATGATCGCTTCGTCCATTGGTCCTGACCCCTCCGCTGATACCCTCCGCATACGGTACCCGCTGATCCAGCAAGCAAGACCGCAGCCCCGAGTTGGAGTCTCACCATGCCTTCAGACGTCGATCTGGTCGGCCCAGTCGTTCGCGAAATCCAGCGTCGAGCCCTCGACGAACCGGAAGCGTTTTGGTCGGAAGCCGCTGCCCGACTCCCATGGTTCCGTGAGTGGGACGAGGTCTTCGAGTGGACGCCGGAAGAAATCCCGGCCTTCCGCTGGTTCATCGGCGGCGAGACCAACCTCTCCTACGCCTGCCTCGACGTCCAGGTTGCCAACGGCAATGGAGGCCGAGCCGCCCTGATCGCGTTGGACGAAAACGGCGAGCAACGCGTCTTCACCTACGCGCAACTTCTCAAACGGGTTGAGCGAATGGCCGCATCACTGCGAGCGATCGGCATCGAGCGAGGCGACCGCGTCGCGATCTACATGCCGACCAACTACGAGGCGATCGCGCTCATGCTCGCCTGCGCTCGCATCGGAGCCGTTCACCTCGTCATTTTCGCGGGATTCGGCGCCGGAGCCATCGCCGAGCGAATCAAGCTGGCCGAGGCCAAAGCGATCTTCGCCACCGACTCCACCTACCGACGCGGCCGCAACGTCCCGCTCGATCACTTCGTGCGAGGCGCACTCGAGAACGAAGGCGCGGGCGACCTCATAGAGACCGTCGTTGTCGAGCGCCGGCTCGCAGACAGCCCCAACATCGGCGGCGACAAGGAGATGAGCTGGGAAGACTTTCTTGAGGCGGGGCGCGGCGGCGACGGCTCCTGGGTCGCGATGGAAGCCAACGAACCCGCATATATTCTGGCCACGTCAGGCACGACTGCTCGACCGAAGATGTGTGTTCACACCCACGGAGGCTATTCAGTCTGGATCGCCAGCATGGCCGACTGGGTCTTCGACCTCCAACCCGAGGATGTCTGGTGGGCGACCTCCGACATCGGCTGGGTTGTGGGACACTCCTACATCGTCTACGGGCCGCTGCTCGCCGGCGCCACCACGATCGCATTCGAAGGCGCGCTCGATCATCCCGACGTCGGAACGTTCTACAGAATCATCGAAGACCACGGCGTCACTGGGATGTTCACCTCGCCGACGGCCATTCGTCTGCTGATGCGCTCGGGCGTCGAGCCGGCCGAGGCAGTCGATATGTCGTCGCTGACCCGCGTCTTCTCCGCCGGCGAAGTGCTCAACCCGCCGGCCTGGGAATGGTTCCAGCAAGAAGTCTTCAGCGACCAAATCCCCGTCCTCGACCACATGTGGCAGACCGAGACCGGCGGTCCAATCGTCGGCAATCCATACGGCATCCAGATGCTGCCAATCAAGCCTGGCTCGGCCGGAATCCAATTGCCAGGCATCGAGGGAGCCGTGCTCTCAACGGAAGGCGAAGAGCTGAGCGCCGATGAGAAGGGCATCTTTGTCATCACCAAGCCATTCCCCGGCCTGACAGCCAGACTCTGGGGCGAACCCGAGCGCTATCAGACCGACTATTGGGGCAAAATCCCCGGACGTCACGTCTACTTCACGGGCGACGCCACCGCCATCGACGAGGACGGCTACGTCTGGTTCTCGGGCCGAGCCGACGAGATCATCAAGATCGCCGCGCACCGGATCGGAACGATCGAGGTCGAATCCGCCATCCTTCGCCATCCCGGAGCAGCCGAAGCAGGCGTCACCGGACGCCCCGACGAACTCCGAGGTGAGGTCATCTCCGCCTTCGTCGTGCTCAAGGCGGGCTACGAAGCGGGCGACGATCTCAAGACGGAGATCCTCCAAACGATCCGGCGTGAGCTCGGCCCGATCGCAGTCATCGGAGAGCTCAACTTCGTCGAAGCCCTACCCAAGACCCGTTCCGGCAAGATCATGCGCCGAGTCCTCAAGGCTGTGACGCTCGATACCGACCCGGGCGACATCTCCACGATCGAAGATGAAGGCTCCGTCGAAGACGCTCGCTCCGCTTGGGAAGATATGAAGTCCAGCTTGCGCTAAGCGACCATGTTAAACCGAATCCGGTCCAGCGCCAGAAATGATGAGCTTCGTCTGATATGGGAGCGGCGAACTGAGCCGCTCATGCTGATCCTCGCGGCTGCGATGATCCCGCTACTGGTCGGCCATTTCGACGAGAGTCTTCCGGAGTCGCTCAGCATCTGGCTTTTGGTCGGCGACACCGTCATCTGGGCCATGTTCGCATTCGACCTGGCAGCGCGCGTTTGGATGGCCGAACACCGCCGCTCATTCCTCATCCAGCACTGGTACGAGGTCTTGATCGTCGTCATACCGTTCCTGCGCCCATTGCGCCTGCTCCGACTGGCGCTGTTGCTCGTCAGGGTTGTCCTACGACGGAGAGCAATCGGCGGGTCATTGATGGCAGCTCTGTTCGCCATCGCAGGGGCAACATTAGTCGTGGTCCTTGCGGAACAAAACGGCGGTGGTGCAATCAGCGATTGGGGCACCGCGCTTTGGTGGGCCCTGTCGACGATCACCACGGTCGGATACGGCGATGTGGTTCCCGTCACAACAATCGGACGGATCGTCGGAGCAGTCCTGATGGTGGTCGGAATCGGGTTCTTCGGAATCTTGACCGCCAACGTCGCAGCCTGGTTCGTCCAACAGGACCAGGGCAAAGAGCAGGAGCAGATTCTGGGGGAGCTCAAAATGCTGGAGGCGGAAATCAAGTTGCTGAGAGAGCAAATCGAAGCCGGTATAGACCGGCAGGATTGATAGCATGTGGTTAGGAGGCTGTGGGTGATGTCAACGCTTGAAGAATCGGCGGAACGCCTGCCAGAGGACAAGGATCTCGCTCCCGATAGAACACGGAGAAAACCACCTCCGGGCCCGCCGGTCTATGTGCAGGATTTTGGGTACACCATTGGCATTGAGAAAAAGCGTCGGAAGGCTCGCGAGGAGTGGGAGCGCCAATATGGCGACGACTACGAGAAGACGCGCAAAGCCAGATAAGCAGCGGCCGTAACACCGACCAACAGCGCAGTACCGGCCGCCAGGAGCACGGCAATCCCTGTGTCTCTGCTCTTGGTATCCAGAGCCCCCTCATTGTCCGCGAGACCGCGAGCAATCTCTTCGGCGAGCCACTCTTCCATGGCTTTCGGTTCGTGGTCGTACAGTTGTCTTAGGAAGTAATCGAGATCAGGTGTTCGGGACCATCTGGTGCTGAGGTAGACCTTGGTTGAAACGATTACGCCGACCGTGAACAGAAACACGGTCACGTAGACCAGACACTCAACAATCAGCGGGAACGGCCCTCCGGCGATGCCCAATGAAGCGCCGAAGAGGGCGATCACGGCCACATTTAGTGTGAACGCTGTGACCAGCTTCTGCTCGAGCGCAGTGAGACGTCTGATCTGATCATCACGACGCCACCTGACCTCGGTCAGATACAACATGATGTTCGAACCTGACGGATCTTCGTCCGCCATCAGAACGGGCGGCCGATCTCCTCACCGATCTTCTTCAGAAGCTCGACTCGTCGCTCGGTTGGCGGATGCGTTGAGAACCACCGACCTGCTCCGCCCGACAACGGATTCACAATAAACATGTGATTCGCCGCCTCCGCGGTTTTCATCTCTGACGCGGCATACCGAGACTCAGGCGTCTTGACGCCCACCTCCAGCTTCATCAGCCCGTAGGCCAACGCCTCGGGATCGCCGCAGCGACGCGCGCCCGTGTCGTCGGCCTTCAGCTCTCGCTGACGACTCACAGCCATCTGAATCAACATCGCGATAAACGGCGCAATAATCGCCACAATCAGCGCGCCGGCCAGGTGACCCGCGCCGCCGCCGCCTTCATCGTCCTGTCCGCCCATTCCGCCGAACAGGAACGCCATGACCAGCATCCACTGCGCCAGCATGCCGATGAATGAGATCACCATCGCCATTGACGCCACAATCGTGGACCACAAGGTGTCGCGATTCGTCACGTGAGCGATCTCGTGCGCCATGACGCCTGACAGTTCTCGTTGGGTCAGGATGCCCATGATCCCGGTCGTCGCCGCAACCGCCGAGTGTCGCGGATCGCGGCCGGTCGCAAACGCATTGGGAATCGGCGTTTCAATCACAAAGACAGACGGCATATGTCGGGGACAGTCGCCGGGCCGGCAATGGCCAGTGCAGCGAGCCTCGAGGTGCTCGACCGTGAACTGCTCTAGCAGCGCCTTCTGGAACGGCATCTTTGCCTGGCAAGCGGCTCGCTCGACGATTCGGTAGAGATCGGGCGCCTCCGCCGCGGTCACCAGCCGGCCGCCCATCATCTTCGGCACCATCGAGTGCGAGTTGTAGTAGCTGTACAGGTTGATCCCGAGGGCGAGCACCGCCATCACGATCAGACCGATTTCGCCGGCCAACGCAAATCCCACCACCATTAGCAGCCCAGCCATCAGGACCACGAGGAACATCGTGCGCAATCCGTACACGAATCACCTCCATCTTTCGCCGAACAGGTGCGGCAGTTACGTCGGGATCGTACCATCGTGAGAGACGGATCGAATCACGCGCCTAGGTTGCCGGGAGCCCGTAATGCCCATCTACGAATACGCCTGCCGAGCCTGTGGCAACGAATGGGAACACTTCACGCGCAAGATGGACACGCCTGCGCCGCCCTGCGAGCAGTGTGAATCTGATGAGCAGGTCGAGCGCCTGATCGCGCGCTCGGCCTTCATCAAGGACGAGAACACCAAGATGCGCGAGATGCATCCCAAGTACGCAAAGATGGTCGACGCCGCCTGGGAAAAAGCCTCGCGCAACGATCCCCTCAGTAGGACCCGCTTCGCGCCGCTGGTCGACTCCGGCAAGCGCGTTCAGGACATGTCCTAACGATGCTCTGAACAACTCTGATCCCCGCTTCCCCCCTCGCGGGGGAAGCTGCCGAAGGCTGAAGGGGTCCCGGCGCCGCCGCCGGCTGCAGTTATTCAGAGGGTTCCTGACGAGCCAACGCCGCCTACTCCGACGGCGCAGGCTCGAACACCGCTCCCACCTCGACGCCATTCGCCGAGGCCCATGCTTGCGCGGGCTGACGGTTGCGTCCGACGGCGAGAGTGCTAACCCGGATCGATTCGCCGTCTCCACACACGATTGTCATGCCGTCCGCGCCGATTGACGCGACTTCACCTTCGGAGCCGCCGGAATGGTCCGAGCGGGTCGAGCCCAGTAGCGTGACGCGCTGACCGCCGACCTCGCTCCAGGCCCCAGGCGCACGATCCGAGCCGCGGGTGAAGTTGTGTATGGTTTGCGCGTCTTGCGACCAGTCGATCCGCGCGACGTCGCCTTCCCACGGACCTTCGTAGGTCATGTCATCTTCATTCTGGACATGGCGCGGCGCCTGCCCGGCCTCAACCAAATGGACAGCCTCCGCCATCGTCTCTACGCCCAGCGGGAAGAGGTACTCGCGGTAGACGTCATTGATCGTTGCGTCCGGTCCGATGGGGCAGGAACGCTGCAACAGAATCGGCCCGGTATCCAATCCTTCGTCAACCCAGAAGATCGTGACGCCGGTCATCGTGTCGCCTTGCACGATGGCGTGATTGATCGCAGAGCGTCCACGATGCTTCGGCAAGATTGACGGGTGGTACTGGATCGTCTTGAGCGGCGGAAACTCAAGCACTCGCGACGGAATGATCTGCGTCACGAACGCCATCACGTTGAGCTCGGGATTCGTCGCCTCGTATTGCGCGATCATTTCCTCATCGACCACGCCACGCCGCTGCCACCGACGCGGCTGCACCAGCGTGATGCCTGATTCGCGTGCCGCCTGGGCCAGTGGGTCAGGCCGGCCGCCTTCACGCTCCGGTGGAGTGAACACTCCGACAATTTCGTGACCATCGGCAACCAACCGCTCGAAGATGGCTGCGCCAAACGGCGCCTGTCCGATCAGTGCAATACGCATGGCGATGTCCTCTCCTCTTCCTCCTCAGCCTGCTCTGGAGTTCGCGTCATGCCGGCGCGCGCCAGATCCGTGGCTGTTTGTTCGCGATGATGTCGTTGAAGGTGGTGATCGAAATCCGGCGCAACGCGATCCTGATCAGGGCCGCGGCTCGGATGTCGGGTCCAAAGAAGTCGGCGACTTCGTATGGGAAGTGAGGCGCCACTTCGGAAATCGCTTCCGGGTCTTCAGTCACAGAAGCGACCCCGGCGAGGTTGAGATGCCGAAAATCGACGGTCCAATGCAACAGCTCGACCAGTTCATTATTGCGAATCTGATTGAGCTTGGGCGTCCCGCTTCCGGTCAGCACATAGGCATTGAGACCGACATACGCCGGAGTCACGGGACGCACATGCGGCTGGCGGCCCTGCGCGGTCGCGAGCAGACCGATTGGCGCACTCTTGATGATCTTCAGCGCCTCGGGCCAAAAGTCGGGAACGGCTGGGTCCCCATCAACGGCGAGATCCTGATGCTGCGCCACAAGGCCTCCGAAACGCACACGCAAATGGGCACAAGTGCCTACGTCGCAGGGTAAGGCTAATCGAGTGCTCGGGGATCGTCGGGATCGACTTCGCTGATGTGCCCGTCGCGCATCAGGAACAGCCTGCTCGCGCGGCGTGCAATTTCAAGATTGTGCGTGACCATCACAATCGTCTGCCCGGCACGGTTCAGGTCCTCAAGCAACTTCACGATCTCGCGACCGGTCTGCGAATCGAGGTTGCCCGTCGGTTCGTCGGCGAGGATCACGTCTGGTTCATTCGCCATCGCTCTGGCGATCGCAACCCGCTGACGTTCTCCGCCCGACAATTCCACCGGCCGATGCTCAAGCCGTTTGGCCAGCCCGACCGCCGACAGCAACTCTTCTGCACGCTTGCGCCGTTTGCGGCGTGGAACGCCTGCCAGGGCCAGGGCGATCTCGACGTTCTGCTTTGCGGTCAGCATCTGCAGCAGATTGAATGCCTGGAACACGAACCCCAGCGTTCCCAGCCGCAGAGCCGCCCGCTGTTCATTGTCAAGGTCCTGCGCCGCTCGATCGCGAACCCGTACCTCGCCGGCCGTCGGAGAGTCAACCAGGCCGAGCAGCTGAAGCAGTGTCGATTTCCCTGACCCGGAGGGCCCCGCGATGGCGATGAAATCACCCTTGTGGATATCGAGATCCAATGGCTGCAGCGCGTGGATCGTCTGCTGTCCCAGCCGGTAGATGCGTTCGAGGTTCCGCACCGAGAGCAATGGAACACTGTCGCGTTCAGCTACGTCGGCCTGAGATTGAGGCTGCTCCGAACTCATTGCGACTGCCTCATTCGTATCGCAGCGCAATGATCGGATCGACCTGCACGGCTCGCCAGGCGGGCATCAATGCGGCAATCATTGAACACAAGCTGAGGATTCCAGCCGCTCCCCACTCAATCTCACGCGACCGCAGACTCGCGGCGTCGGGCCCCAACGCCCTGCGGATCACCACCCGAGACATCGGCACGCCAACCATCGATCCCGCCACAGCGAAACCAGCCGATTCGGACAGGATGAGCGACAGCAACGACTTCCGAGGCGCTCCGATTGCCCGGAGCGTTCCAAGCTCTCGAGTCCGTTCCAACACCGACACAAACATCACGATGGCAATCAGTAACGCCGCCACCGAAACCGACGTCCAGCGCACGACATCAAACAGTTGATTCACCCGATCCAATAGCTTTCGTGCATTCTCCGCCAGTTGCTTATCCGAGATCACCATGAGTTCTTCATGATCCGACTCGATCGATGCCTGGAGCGGTTCAATATCGGATGCGCGCTTCGGCGACAACAACAACGCAGTCACGGACTCAGGGGTTTGTAACACGCACTGCGCCTGCTCGAGCGGCACCAGCACCGCAGAGCGCAAGAGCTGATTGGTCTCTGGTTCGATGATGCCCTGCACCTCAAACTCAGTGCCGCGAATACCAATGGTGCTCCCCACGGCGGCAAGAGCGATTGGCCCGACCGGTGAGGGCACCTCGGTGGTCGATGAGGCTGCCCGCGCAAAGTGTCGCGCCGCGAGCACGCCAAGAACGGCTGGCGGCGTACCAGGTTCCGCGCTCTGTTGCGGAAACCTCGATAGGCCCGCGATTGCTGTCGCTCCATTGAGAAAGACATCCTCTTTGCCCTGCTCAACACCGACCAGCAGCGCCTCGGGAGGCGCCGTCGGATACGGCGGAGGAGCCAGCGCGGCAAACGACACCATCGTCGAGCGCTGTCGATCGACAGCCGGATGCGAAAGCACCTCGTTCGCCTCCAATACAGAGATGGTTGATGAAATCGGAGGCCACTCAATTCCGGACAGCCCTGTCAACCCACGGGATTGGACAAACAGCACGCCGGTGAATCGCTGGACCTGCAGGTCAAGGTCTTCGGTGATGAATCGCATCACCGTCGTCACAACGATGTAGAGATTGACGCACACGCCGAATCCCAGCACCGTCAACCCGCTGCGCAGTTTCTTGGTCAATAGCTGTTGCATCGCCAAGGTCAGCATGGATGCCTCCTGCCGACACTGAGCTTACCGGTGTCAGAGGGGAGCGCCACCCTGGACAAACAACGAAGCCCGTGGCACGCATGCGCCACGGGCTTCGCAGTTCATCCAGATTATTGGCGACTACCGTTGCTGACGAACAATGCGCCGGCCGACGACAGCGACCACTGACACTGCCAGCATCGCAAGGACGGCGAACACGTAGGTAAGGCTTGACGTGATGCCGGTCGAACCACCGGCCAATCCACCAGAGCCACTGTTAGGAAGACCGCTGGCGTCACTTTCCATGGAGTCGTCATCCATGGAGTCATCATCCATAGAGTCGTCATCCATAGAGTCGTCATCCATGGAGTCATCATCCATGGAGTCGTCATCCATGGAGTCGTCATCCATGGAGTCGTCATCCATGGAGTCGTCATCCATAGAGTCGTCTGACTCGAGTTCGTCTTCCTCCATGAATGGGTCAAGGAACTCGACGGTCAGTGTTGCCTGGACGCCGGGCCACTGCGTGCTCGCCGAAATCGGTTCGCTGGTAGCCACCCCGTTGTCGAGGTTCTCTGCGCCCCGGCTCGGGTCCGGCTGCCCGCCGTCGAAGCCACTGGCGATTTCGCTGTTCTCCTCGGTGCCGGCGTCGTAGGCCGTCAACTCAACCGAGACGTTTTCCAGCGGCAGGTGTGTGTCCGGGTCCCACATGCCGACCGAGTTCGCGCCGACGAACGTGTCGTTCGAATGAACCAGCATGTGCGCCGAGGACAGCTTGCAACCGAACTCGAAGATCACATTGACCGAGACCGACTCGCCCGGTCCAACTTCTCCGATGGTGTAGCGCTCCTGCACGAAGGACATGCCCATGGCGGTCTCGTCCTGTTCGACGGCAACCGCCGCGCTGGGATTGCCGACTTCGGCGATCAGTTCCAGCCCGGCGCTGGCCAAGCCGCCGCTGCTCCAGAATGCGCCGTCCTCGCAATGGCCCACCAGCGCGCCCGGAGAAATCGGCGTCGGCGGATCAGTCATGTTGGTGATTGTCACTCGGAAGACCGAGGGAGGCATAGCGGTGGTAGTCCCAACCGCTCCAACCAGCGACGCGCCAACCATTCCGGCCACAGCCAGAAGTACGCCAAACAATAGGAACCGCACTCTCGTCATCATTCGCTCTGTTCCATTCCTGGTACGCAGCACGTTCGTTATGCGGCGTTGAGATGCAATACTAATCGCCAAGTCCTGGCTGGCAAGCCTCAGCCGCGCAGGCTGATCTGCATCTTGAGACACATCAAACGCCTTGAGAGCACCTGCGTTAACTGCCAACGAACACGCCGCCATCGGGGTGCAGAATCTGCCCGGTGATGTAGCTGGCCTGCTCGCTGAGCAGGAACAACGCGGCTTCGGCGATGTCCGACGGCTCGCCCAACCGATTCAGCGGAATAGCTTCGATCCGCCGTTGACGTCGTTCCTCATCGGTAGTTACCGCGAGCGTCATCGGCGTATCGATCAGACCCGGCGCGACTGTGTTCACCCGAATGTGTTGCGGCGCAAGCTCCAGCGCCAGGCACCTGGTCATCATCCAGACACCGGCCTTCGATACGCAGTAGTCGGCCATTCCACGAATCGGCGCTTTGGCCGCGCCCGACGAGATGTTGACGATTGAGCCGCCTTCACCCTGCGCAATCATCCGTCGCGCGACTGCGCGATTGGTCAGCATCACGCCGGTCAGATTTACCGCAATCACCTTCTCCCAGTACTCGATCGGCTTGTGAATCACATGTCGATGTGCGCCACCCAGCAGCGGCTCGCCCTCGGTCACTTCTCCGGACACATACCCAGCATGTGAAATCCCCGCCGCTGCGATACACAGGTCGAGCCGTCCAAAATGATCGAGCGCCGCCTGCGCCATCGCGTCGCAATCGGCTTCGCGCGTCACATCGACGCCGACATATACGGCTTGGCCGCCCGCCTCCTCCACCAGCGAAACCGTCTCCGCGCCACGCTCATCGTCCGGCAACCCGGCGACCACGACCGATGCGCCCTCGCGTCCCAGACGAATCGACGACTCACGACCCATCCCACTCGCGCCTCCGGTGACGACGGCGACCTTCCCCTGGAATCGATCCAAAGAAACCTGTGGCGGCAGCGGCATGATCGTGCTCCTAGTGAATGCTCAACTCGGACGGTTCTGATCGCTCAGACGGCGTCAAGATACCCGCTACGGCTATTCGTTGCCCCTATTCGTTGCGCAGTGCCGCAATCGGATCAATCACAGTTGCGCGCCAGGCCGGGTACAGCCCGCTCAACAACCCGATCCCCGCCGACACGCCGAACGCTGCCGCTATCGACCATGCTTGAATCACCGTGGTCATCTCCTGATCGCCCACAGTTCGGCCATCAACCAACAGCGACGCTGCCACGCCAAGCACTATTCCAATCACACCACCAAAGACGCTCAACGCCAACGCTTCCGTCACGAACTGATTGACGATGTCGGTCGCCGTCGCCCCGACAGCGCGGCGGATGCCAATCTCCCGTGTCCGCTCCGTCACCGAGACCAGCATGATGTTCATCACGCCAATACCTCCCACGAGCAGAGAGATGCCGGCAATGCTGCCCAGCAGGATCGAAAGCGTGTTGGCCACCTCCGATGCTGCATCTAGCAAATCGTCCTGACTCTCAACCGTGAAATCGGGGTCGGTGCGGTTATGTCGGAACAGGAGCAGATCCGTGACCTGCTGCTTCACTTCATCGCTGTCTGCGCCTTGGGTCATCTGCACGTTGATCTGCGTGACTCGAAGGTCACCGCTTGGCGTGTACAGGAAGCGGAATCGATTGGCCAACCCGGTGAGCGGAACAAACACCTGATCATCGGCATCTGCAGAGCCGCCCACTTCCTCGAGCACGCCAATCACTGTGAAGGCAAACACCACCCGACCGGCCAGGAATGACAGGCGTACCTCTTGCCCGATCGGATCGATTCCCGGATACAGGGTTTCGGCGACACGCGAGCCGAGCACCGCAACCAGACTGCCGGCTTCGTCATGAGACGGCGCAATGAACGATCCGGCCGCGACCGCGAGATCGCGGACCTCTGCGTAGTTGGATGAGGTGAACACCGATTCCGCGCCCACATTCAGCGAACCCGCAACCGCTTGCGTATCGCCGGTGATATGAGCAGTGACGGCCGAGATCGCCGGATTCCCGTTCGCCGCAATGGCTTTCGCATCGGCCTGCGTCAGCGTCGTGGTAATCAGCGCCGCGCCGCCTCCTTGCTGAGTCGTCGCGGCCGCCGACGGCTCAATGAAGATCAGGTCCGTGCCCAGTCCGCGAATCTGGTCACTGACTCCCTTCTGCGTCCCCTGGCCAACCGCGATCAGCGCAATGACCGAACTCACGCCTATCACCAACCCGAGCAGGGTCAACAGGCTCCTCAGACGATTCGCAACAATCGCACGTACCGCGATCCGCAGCGCATCCAACACGCTCATGTCGCCGTCTCACGTTCGCCGGCAGGCGACGTCTTCACAACGCCGGTGTCTTCGATCACGTTTCCGTCGCGCATTCGGATCGTGCGGTGCGCGAACGCGGCGACTTCCGCCTCATGTGTAACCAGGACAATGGTCATCCCGTGCTGGTCGACCAGATCGCTCAGCAGCGTCATCACCTCGTGACCGGTCGTCGTGTCCAATGCGCCAGTCGGCTCATCGGCCAGGACGACGAGCGGGTCAACTACCAACGACCGTGCGATCGCGACTCGTTGCTGTTCGCCGCCTGAAAGTTGCGTCGGCCGATGCCAAATACGGTCGGCCAGTCCGACTCGGACCAACGCCTCAGCCGCTCGTCGGCGCCGGTCGCGTACGCCCTGGTAGATCAGAGGAAGTTCAACCTGTTCCAACGCGCTCATGCGGGGCAGCAGTGAGTACGACTGAAAGACAAAGCCAAACGCCTTGCCCCGCAGCCGAGCCCGGGCGTGCTCGGTCAGGGTCGCAACATTGGTCCCCGACAGGAGATACGCGCCTTCGTCAGGACGGTCGAGCAGACCGATGATGTTCATCATCGTGCTCTTGCCCGAGCCCGACTGACCCATGATCGCGACGAATTCGCCGCGTTCAATCTCCAGATCGACCCCGTCCAGGGCGTGAATCTTCGTCTCGCCCGCTGTAAAGGTCTTACGAACGCCCTCGAGCCGAATCATCCTCGGCCTCCCGCGCCAGCGCCGCCTCCAGCCGGTGGTCCAGCGCCGACGCCGACTCCGGTACCGCCGCCCGGCAATTGAGTCGCGCTGTAGGCGATGCCCTCCGAATCGGCGCCGACGAGCACGGTCGCGCCTTCCTCCAGGCCTGAGAGAATCTCAACGTTCGTCCCGTCGGTCGCGCCAATCTGTACGGGAAGCCGCTCCCAGCCGCCGTCCGCGGTTGGTATTGCGACGTAGAACGCGCCGTCGATCTGGCGCACAGCAGATGTGGAGACCAGAACGGCCTCGTCCCTGACCGCAGTCAGGATCGTGACGCTGGCGCTCATCCCGTCGACGGGTAGTTGTCGGTCGTCGTCGACGGCAGCGCGCCCACCCGCTGCGCCGCCTCCTCCGCCACTGAATCGAGCAATCAGCGCCCGCAGTTGAGCCCGCTGTTCGTCCGTGATCTCGAAGTCTTCCGGCAGCTCTACCCCTCCTGGCAAGGGTTCGTCATTGGCGATTGCCTGCACAACTTGAATGACCGAGACGCCTTCCGGCAAATCCAGTGACTGCAACCATGCCTGGAATCTCGCAGCTTGTTGCGGACTGGTTGCTCCGCCTCCTTGTCCACCGCCCTGAGCTTCACCCTGAGTTCCACCCTGGCCGGCTGCCGGTTGACGTTCAGGCACGGTCACGCCCAACGCCTGCAAATCGTCACGCACAGCCTGGATGGCCAGCGGAGACAAGACCGTCGCCTCGACGGAGTAGGTCACGACGCCCTGCTCGACGTTCGGGACGCGACTGATGGTCGTAATTCTTACGGGATATTGCACACCATCAATCGCGTCGAACGATGCGACGCCAACCTGCAGTTCCTCCAGTTCAAAGATCTCCGCCTCGGTGACAGTAAGCGTCACCACGATCTCATCTCGAGTGCTGATCACAAACGCAGCAGCACCTGCGCCGATCCGGTCGCCCGACGCCACGTTCGCTTCCTCAACTACTCCATCGAATGGAGTCCTGACAAACAGGTCGTCCATCGCAGCAACTGCCTGCTCGACGCTGATCTCAGCCAACCGGACATTCTGCTCCTGCTGAGCGATCGTGGTCGCAGTCGGCCCCGACATGAGCTCGTCATGCTGCGCGTTCGCCTCGTTCAGCGATGACTGCGCGCTGGCCAACGCCAACTCGGCCTCAAGGATGTCGTTGTCCGTCGGTGGCGCGAGCAGTTCCGCAAGTTGAGCCTGAGCCGCATCCCGACTCGCAGTTGCGGCAGCGACTGTCTGTCGCGCCTGGTAGAGATCGTCAGGATCCACCGCAGCAAGCAGATCGTTGAGGTCTTCCTGCGCAGCGGTCAATCCGGCACGGGCAGCTGCGACGGCCTGTTCGGCCTGGAAGATGTCGCCTTCCTCGTCCGGTTCAAGCAGCTCGCGGCGGTTGGACTCTGCTGCGGCCAAGCCGGCCAGAGCGGACGCGACGGCCTGTTCGGCTTGAAAGATATCGCTCTGCTCAGTGGGCTCAAACAACTCGGCTTGGCTCGCTGTTGCTGCCGCTAACCCTGCACGTGCTGCCGCCACCGTTTGTTCTGCCTGGAATATCTCCGCCTCCGAGGCAGGCGTCAGCAACTCCTCATGATTCGCTTGTGCTGCGTCGTAAGCTGCCCGCGTTGCAGTCAAATTCTCAGTTGCTTGCGCGACTTCTTCCGTTTCGGGATCATCAGTCAAGTCTGCCAGGCGCGCCTCGGCTGCCATGAGCGTCGAAGAGGCGGCCTCATAGGAGTTGACAGCCGATTCCCATGCGCGCTGGGAGTTGACGAGGTCACGCGAGCGCCGTTCTAGTGTGCTTCCGCTGTTCTCAAACTTGGATTCCAACAGCTCAATCTCAGCCTCGTTCAGCGGAAGCGAGGCCCTGCAAATCACCGGCAATACGACAATGTCGTCGCAGAATCGCTCGCGAGCATCTTCAAGCGCGTCTTCAGCTTGCTCAACTGCACTCTCGGCATCGATCAGAGGGTTGCGAGCTTGAGCGACTGACGACCGCGACGATTCAAAGTCGGCGACGCTGGCTTCTTCAGTCAGATTCGCCAATGCCTGCTCGGCGCTCGCAAACTGCGAAGCCGCGGCAGCGACGGCTTGCTCTGCCGACAACAGCTCGGCTACTGTTGGGTCACTCGTCATGTCAACCAGAGCCTGCTCGGCATTGGAAAGCTGCGAGGCCGCAGTGGCTACCGCCTGATCGGCAGACGCGATTGCCAAGTCGCTCGGCTCACGGGTCAAATCGGCTAATGCCTGTTCCGCCATCGATAGTTGAACGGACGCATCAGCAACGTTCTGATCTGCATTCGCAATGTCGCTCTCGCTCGCCTCAGCGGTCAGCTCTTGCAAGGCCTGCTGCGAGCTTGATAGCTGGGAAGCCGCGCTCGCTACGCTCTGTTCAGCCTTTGCGAGCTCGCTCGCGCTCACGTGAGAGGTGAGCTCCTTGAGCGCCTGTTCCGCATTGGACAACTGAGACAGTGCGTTGGCGACGGCCTGTTCGGCGGATTTAATTGCACTGGCGTCGGAAGGATCGTCGATCTGCTCTAGCGCCAACGTTGCACTGACCACCTGGGCTTGCGCGGTCGCCAACGCCCGCTCCGACGCGGCGATGGCCGATGCCGCCGGGCTTTCCAGCAGTTCCTCCAGCTTCAGTCGGGCCAGTTGGAGCTGCACTTCCGCGGTCTCCAGGTGGCGCTCGGCATCGCTATCGTCCAGCCGACCCAACACGTCGCCCGTAGAGACTTCGTCGCCAACTTCAACCTCGACCGAATCGACTTCTCCGCCGACAGCGAAGCTCAACGAGGTCGTCTGAGCGGCTGCGGCCGACCCCGACAGCTCGACCGTCGTCGTCAGTTGACCGGAGGTCGAGGTCACGCGTTGCGGTTCGAAGACCGCTTCCTCTACCTCGCTTCGAGTTAAGTACCAGGCCAGCACTGCTACGACCGCCACGACGATCAGCAGCGCCAGCAACATCCCGCGTCGAGAACCACGCCGTCCGCCGACCAGGGCGTCAATGTCTACGTCTTGATTGCTCAAAGCCGCCCTGCCAGTTCATTGTGTCGGAAGCACGCGTGGACAGAACGCGCAGAATCGTGCGTTCTCTTGAGCAAACTAAGGCCAGAGCGTAAAACTGCAGTCAGACGCTTGTCATGTTCTGTCAACTCAAGCGCAATTCAAGCGCCAGCGCACGGCCAACCTGAGACAGGTCACGACCCGGTGAAGATGCCGCCATCGGGATGCAGAATCTGGCCGGTGATGTAACTGGCGCGGTCGCTCATCAGGAACAGCGATGCCTCGGCGATGTCCTCGGCCTCGCCCAACCGTCCCAGGGGAACGATGCGCTCGAACGCTGCCCGACGCGCTTCGTCCTGGGACAACCCCAACGCCATCGGCGTATCAATCACACCGGGCGCGACGGTGTTGACCCGGATGCCGTGTGGCGCCAGCTCCAATGCCAACACGCGGGTCAGCATCCAGACGCCCGCCTTCGACACCGAGTAATCGGCCGAGCCGACCATCGGAATCTTGGCCGCGCCCGACGAAATGTTCACGATCGCGCCACCGTCGCCCTGTGCGATCATGCGTCGCGCCACCGCGCGATTGGTCAGCATCACGCCGGTCAGATTGACCGCGAGCACCTGTTCCCAGTACTCGATCGGCTTGTTGATGATGTGATTATCGCGATTGCGAGGCGACGGATCGTCGTCGGAGACCTCGCCCGACACGTAGTGCGCGTGCAAGATTCCGGCAGCCGCGAGACACAGGTCGATGCGCCCAAACGCGTCGACCGTCGCCTGTGCGGCGGCTTCGCAATCCGCGTCGCGGGAAACGTCGGCGCCGACGTAGATCGCCTGTCCGCCGGCTTCCTTGATCTGATTTACGACATCGTTGCCACGAACGTCATCGGGGAGCCCAACGACTGCGACGGCAGCGCCTTCCCGTGCAAGGCGGATCGACGCCTCGGCGCCCATGCCCGACGCTCCGCCGGTGACCAGCGCGACCTTTTCCTGGAAGCGGGCCGTTCCCGTGTCAGCCATCGTTCAGGTCCGTTCCTAGACGCCGTTGACCTCCTGCGGGTAGCGCCACGGCGAGTCCGGCTGGTCGGCCTCTTCGTCCAGCGTCCAATGGGGCATCGCCAGTCCATCGGCAACGTCCGCAAACACCATCCGCATCCGCGAGCCGATGCCGACCTGCTTGACCAGATCGGGCTTCGCGAAGTTGCCGTCGGCGTCGACCAGATTGCCCGCAACCCGTATCGCCTCATGCTCAGTGGGCACACCCGACTGCGTGTCGAGTTCGACCAGCAGGATCATGTACGGCGCGCGCTCGCGGAAGGCCGGCTGGATCGCGTGGTGGACCTCGCCGTACGAGTGCACAGTGCCGCGCGCATCCACGGGCGCCCAGTTGAACTCACGACCCGAGCACCAGGGGCAAGCGGTGCCCGGCGGATAGCGGATCAGGCCGCATTCCGGGTTCACGCACTGCTGCAGATGGAACTCGTGGTCGGCGCAGTGCTGGAAATAGGCGAGGTTTTCGTTGTCCAGGTCGAGGACCGTGAGGGTCATCCCCAGGTATTCCCCTTGCGGCATGGTCAGCTCCCGTTCGTTTCCTGTTCGGTGGCGTTCGGTTTTGTTCGGCTCTGTTCGATTCTGAGCCGGTGATTTCGGCGAAATTAGCCCTGGCGCATGATCAGCGAGGAGCCCGTGCCGGGCATCGCCCAGCCCAGGTTCTGCGTGATCGTGACATCGGGCACCTGTCGACAGCCACCGCCCTGAGATGGTTGCGCGTAGTTGAACGTGTGCTGCCTGGAGCCGTTGTCATCGACCGGGCAGTAGTCATCGACCTCGCCGCGCAGTTGTCGCACGTTCTCGATGATCATGTTCATCCCGTGCGTGTAGCCCTCGCAGAGGTGACCGCCCGACGTGTTGTTCGGCCGCGCGCCGCCCAACCGCATGATGCCCGACGACACGTAGTCGCCGCCCTCGCCCTTCTCGCAGAATCCGTAGTCCTCAAGCTGAAGCATCGAGGTGAACGTGAACGCGTCGTACGCGCCCGTGCACTGGATGTCCTCAGGACCGAGACCGGCGTTGCGGTAAATCAGGTCCTTGATGTAGAAGCCGGCGACCGTTGAGATCGGGCCATGCTGGAAGTGCATGTCGATTCGCGGCTTGCAGACGCGTCCTGCCACGCCCAGGATGCGCGCCGGCGTGTTCTTGTAGTCGTACGCCTTGTCGACCGAGGTCACGATCAGCGCCGTGGCATTGTCCGTCTCGACGCAGCAGTCGAGCAGGTGCAGCGGCTTGCAGATCATCCGCGAGTTGACCACGTCCTCGACTGTGACGGGCTGCTTGTAGTACGCCTTGGGATTGTTGGCCGCATGCTCGGAGTGAATCACCTTGACCATCGCCACCTGCTCGGGCGTGGTGCCGTAGTCGTACATGTGACGCATGAACGTTGGTGAGAAGTTCTGTCCGGCGCTGAACCAGCCATACGCCGCACTATGCAGCGCGTCGCCGCCGACGGGCACCGAGGCTCTCGCCCCCGTTCCGCCAATCCGCACCTGCGAGTAGCCGTTCATCGAGCGGAAGATGACCACCGTCTCGCACATGCCGGCTTCAATCGCGCCAATCGCGAGGCCGATCAACGCCTCCGACGATGAGCCGCCGCCCTGCACGTCCATGTAGAAATTGAGCCGGATGCCGAGGTCTCCGGCGAGCATCGGCGACGCGGTCGAGTCGTTGCCCGAATAGGACATCATCCCGTCGATCTCCGACGCAGGAATCCCCGCGTCATCCATCGCGTTCTTGATCGCCCACGTGCCCAATCCGCGCGTCGTCATGCCCGAACCGCGCGTATAGGTGGTCTCGCCGATGCCAATGATGGCGTACTTGTCGCGCAGATACTTGTCTGCCGTTGAATCAATGTCGGTTGTCACCGCATGCTCCTCTCAAGGACCTCACGAGAGTCCGCCCGATGGGGTCGCCATCGAGCGGAACGTGCGCAGTCTAAGGCTTGCTGCGATGGGACCATATCGAGCGCAGGGGTTGCGGCGTTTGGACCGCAGCGCGGGGAATTTTCGGCGAGCTGTGCGAATTTGGTGCTGTGGGCTGAACATTGGGCGATCATCCGGTCAGGTGTGGTCAGATTTGGTCAGATTCGGTCAGATCTGGTCAGGTTTTGCCGGTGTGCTGGGCCGAAGTTCGCGGTTGTTGTCGGAATGGTCGGGTGGTTGAGTCGATGATGCTGGTGGTCATGGTGATCTCGCTGGTTCGCTGCGCTGTGCTGCGGATCGGCCATGTTATACGTACGGGCGTTCTACTGAGGGACTCGATTGGCAGGGAGTCGCTGGGTTGACAGGAGGGACCGCCGGGGTCCCTCGAGCAAGTTCTCTTCCGGCAACAGGAGGAGACGGGATTGGGCTGGCACGATCGGGCGGGCAGCGTATCGGTGATCGGTTAGGAGTTCCGCGAGGTCTCCTGCAGATGCCCGACGTGGTGGTCCTCAATACAGCCATCGGCGGAGGACTCCACCTGGAACGTGATGTGGCTCATTCGATATCGATCACGTGTCACGGCCTGGGCCTCGCTCAGAATCGCCTGCTGATTGGAATGCTCCGGGTCGATCATGATGTGCGCAGAAATCGCGTCGTAACCGGATGTGATCGTCCAGGCGTGAACATCATGGACGAGGGTCACACCTTCAATTTCTTCAATGTCGTGGCAGAGGGCATAGATGTCGATGTGCGGCGGAACTCCTTCGATCAAGACGTGGAACACGCGCTTCGCCGGGCGGTATGAGAGCAGCAAGATAAATCCGGCAATGACGATGCTCGCAATCGGGTCGGCCAGATGCCAACCGAACGCGAGGATCAGGATTCCGGAGACGATGACTGCGACCGAGCCCAACAGGTCGCCGAGCACGTGCAGAAACGCTCCCTGGACGTTCAGGCTTTCCTTTGCCGAGCGGCGCAAGATGATCGCGACGGCTACATTCGCCACCAGGCCAATGACGCCGACCACTGTCATCAACCCGGCCATCACTTCTGTCTCAGCGCCAATCCGGTGCGCCGCTTCCCAGATCACCCAGCCTGAGATCAGCCACAGCGTCAGGATGTTCAGCGACGCTGCCAGCACTTCGGTCCGCGCCAGGCCAAACGTGCGCTCGGCCGTCCAGGGGCGATTTGCGATCCACATCGCCATCAATGCGAGTCCAAGTGCGCCTGCGTCGGTCAGCATGTGGCCGGCGTCGGCCAGGAGTGCGAGGGAATCAGACAGCAGGCCGCCGACAAGCTCGACGACCATGAAGACCAGAATCAACCCCAGCGCCATCATCAGCGTGCGCCGGCTCTGAAGCCTGAGTTCGTGGCCGTGATCGGGCCCCACATGTTCGTGGTCTGCGCGAATCTGTTCGGGGTGCGAGCGCTTCTGGCTCATGGCAAAGTCTCGTGGACACGCGGCCCGCTTCAGGCCAACCTATCCTGCTTGGTGTTCTAACAGTTTTCGTCGCAGGCCGTTCCCGCCGCGCGTGACAAACGACAGGAAGCCAATATGTCCGACGCATTGACCGACGCACAAGTCATCGAAGCCGCCGATTTCCTCGACGAGGCGACCGCCAACGGTCTGCCACTGCCGCTGATCCCGGAGTCGTGCCGCCCGCAGTCCGCCGCCGACGGTGGCCGCATCTACTGGGAGCGCTGGTCGCGCAACCAGCGACCGGCAGTCGCCTGGAAGGCAGCGGTGATCGAGGGCGACATGGTTCTGGCCCCATTCTTCGACGGCATGGTCCTGGATTCGCCGGCCTCAATCCCCGGCTCGGACTTCGTCAACTGCATCCTCGAGGCGGAAGTCGCCTTCCGCCTGGGTCAGGACTTTGCACCGACTGACGGTGGTCACAGCGAAGATGCAGTACTCGGCGGCGTCTCCAACGCGTACATCGTGATCGAAGCGCCCAACAGTCGCTTTTCCGAACCGCCCGGTATGCCCGGCATGGCCGCCGACGGCGTCGGCAATCAGGCGCTGATTATCGGGCCCGAGATCGACGACTGGCAGTCCAAAGAACTCGTCGCCCTGCCCTGCCAAATCCTGATCGATGGCGAAGTAATGGCCGAAGGACGAGATGGCCGCCCGAATCCCACCGAGATATTGGTCGCCACCGTCAACGAGATCAACGCTCGCGGCATGACCGTCTCCGCCAGCGAAGTCATCACCACCGGCGCCGCCGCCATCCACGTCCCCGGCCTGGCCGGACAGGAAGTAACGATCCGCTTCCCCGAAATCGGGGATGTCGAGCTGAGCCTGACCTAAGAATCCTCTGCATCGCTCCTGTCGGTGGCCGATCCCCCCCCCTTCAGCCTTCGGCAGCTTCCCCCGCGAGGAGACCTTTGAAAAGTCACGCATAGGAAATCTCCCAGTCCCCGCCCCTGCGCGGGGACCCGCTCCGGTTCGCGGGGCTGGCGCTTTTCATTGCTGCTCACCTGATATGTACCGTATCCCTCGTCGCGCAGCCGGTGAGGAACGGGGGCAGGTCCCCGCGCGGAGGCGGGGACTGAGAACCGGAAGCGCCGGATTAACTCAAAGGTCTCCGCGAGGGGGGGAAGCAGGGATCGGAGTTGTTCACAGCGTTCCTAAGGGAGCAAGTCTCTTACCTCCGTCATACCCGCGCTCCGCCGCGGGTATCTCGCTGTTCTCGGTGCGAAAGCCGGAATTCGGCTGAGCGATGGAGACGCGCGCGGTTTCTCAGGTTCGAGCGTCGGTGCTGCACTCCGCGAGATTCCCGCGGCGGAGCGCGGGAATGACGGGAATGGACTTCTGAGAGTTAGGCCGCTACTCGACCCGGCCGATCCCATCGACCTTCCACACGCCTTCGACCTCTACCCATTGCGTGAAGATCGTACCGTCGCCGTCGTCGCCACGGAGGGTGATGTGCAACAGGTTGTCGCCCTGGTCGTCGATCTCGTAATCGGTTGATCCTTCGGCCGAGTCCGGCTGTGCCTGCAGCGCCATCGCCTGGCCGATTCCGACTGGCGTGAACACGGGCATGAGTCCAGCGATGTTGTTGGCGATCAGGTCCTGTACGAACTGATCAGCAGTCTGCAAGAGGTCGGCGGGCTCGGTCATTTGCGGCTCTCCTCGCTGCGCTGGATCGCTAGGGCGAGTTGCGTAAGCGACATGTATGCAACCCGATCACGTTTCAAGATTCACACTTCAATTCCATGCGAATGAACATCCAGCCTACAGCCAGGCGGGATAGGCTAAATCGGTGTCGCGCTGTCCGCGACCCTTCGCGGGCAGCGCTTTGGTGTGTTCGGCTTGCACAAGCCGGGTTTGGTCGGATCAGGAGGCATGGATGAGCACGCAAGGCATCGGGATTGATGCGGAGGCCGCGCCGCAAAAGGCGGCGATAGCTCACGCCTCCGGCGAGCCGATCATCGAGGCGAGAAACGTCCACAAGACCTATGCCGGCGCCGGACAGCCCGTCCACGCGCTGCGCGGCGTCACCCTGTCAGTCGCGCGCGGCGAGATGGTCACGATCATGGGACCATCCGGCTGTGGCAAGACCACCTTGCTCAACTGCCTCTCAGGTCTCGAGACCATTGAGCAGGGAGAGGTCACGGTCGAGGGTCGCACGATCCACGACATGCCGGACACCGAGCGCACCGACCACCGCGCGCGACGCATGGGCTTCATCTTCCAGTTCTACAACCTGCTGCCCGTCCTCTCGGCTGTCGAGAATGTCGAACTGCCGCTCTTGCTCGGCGGCGTCGGACAGCGCGAGTCACGTCAGCGCGCGCATGAGGCGCTTGAGAACGTCGGCCTGAACGATTGGGCGGCACATCGCCCGTCGCAGCTCTCAGGCGGGCAGCGACAACGCGTGACGATCTCACGCGCGCTCGTCAACGATCCCGCCATCGTCTGGGGCGATGAGCCCACAGGCGACCTCGACTCGACCAACGCCAATCAGATTATGGAGCTGCTTGAAGGCCTCAATCAGCGCAATCATCAGACCTTCGTGATCGTCACCCACGACGAGGCCATCGGCCGCCGAGCCAATCGCACCATCCACATGCGTGACGGCGAGATTGAAGGCGAGACCATCCACCGATCATTGGGCAGCTGACGCGCCACTCGTTAGGCAGCTGACGCGCCACTCGTTAGGCAGCTGACGCGCCGGGCACTCCCGGTCTACATCGCTGAGGGAAGTACGACGACATGGAAGAACTGTTTGGCTTGCCGACCATCCAGCTGATGTGGATTGTGGTTGCGATCGTCGGAGTCGCGGCTGCCGTGATCGCCTTCATTTTTCTCAAGCGACCCATCCTCGTGCGCATGGGATTGCGCAATATTCCCAGGCGTCGAGCCCAATCCGTTCTCGTCACGATGGGCCTGACACTGGCCACGATCATCGTCACGATCGCTTTCTCGACCGGCGACTCGCTCGCCGTCAGCATCCGCACCCTCGCGTTGAATGGCCTGGAGCGCATCGACCACCTGGTCACGGTCGAGGAAGGCGCGACGTCAGCGTCGGGCAGCGACCTTGATTATGTACCGCAACAAGTTCTTGACGATCTGAGCGCGGCCTTCGCAAACGACGATCGGGTTGAGGCCGTCTTCGGCTATCGCTGGGAGCTCGTGCCGATCGAGCATCCGGATGCCGGACAGATTGAGCCGCAGTTTTTTCTCATAGGCGTCGACCCGGCGCTGGTTGACAAGATTGACGCTGTCAAGGACAAGGACGGCGATCCGATTCAATTGAGTTCGCTATCGGCGAACGAAATCGTGATCAATCAACGCGCTGCTCGCGAGCTCGACGCGGAGCCGGGAGATACGGTCAGACTCTTCGTGCAGGGCGCTGCGCGGCAATTCACAGTCGCCGAAATCGCCCGCGACGCCGTGTTGACCGGCAATCTCGACATTGGCACTGCTGGTGGGGTGATTGGCGTTGACGCCTTCCAATCCGTGTTTGGAACCGAGTTTTCTCCGCCGGACCAGTGGGCCACGATCGCAGTTGCCGCATCTGGTGGTGTGGTGGATTCGCTGGAGTTGTCCGAGGCGCTGGACAACGACATCGGTGAGCTGCTCCTGCGACTTGAGCGTCAGAATCCAGATCTCTATCGCGTCAGTGGACTGAGCCGCTTTGGTACTGAACCGGTCAAGGCCGATGTTTTGGAAGGCGCCGAGCTGATCGCCAGCTTGTTCACGACGCTGTTCCTGTTCATGGGCTCGTTCTCGGTGGCAGCCGGCATCCTGCTGATCTTCCTCATCTTCGCGATGCTGGCCGAGGAGCGAAAGCCTGAGATGGGCATCGCCCGCGCCGTCGGTATGCAGCGCAACGACCTGATCCAGATGTTCATCTCCGAGGGCATGATCTACAACCTCGGAGCGGCGGTGATGGGAGTCATTCTGGGTCTCTTGTTCGCCATCGCCATGATCGCTGCATTGAATCAAGGCTTCGAGAGCTTCGGCTTCCAGTTCAGTTGGACCGTGACGTACAAGAGTCTGATCATCTCGGCGGGGATCGGAGTGGTGATCACGTTCATCACCGTGCTCTTTTCCAGCTTCCGCGCCGCCCGGCTCAACATCGTTGCCGCCATCCGCGACATCCCGGAATCGCATTACGAGGAGACGCACCCGCTCACACTTTGGCGGGTATTGCGCAACATCCTGGGCATGTTCACGACTGCTATCGGTCTCGTGTTGGTCATTACGACGCCGATCACGTTGATCATTGGCGCGCCGATCGCCTTCGTCCTGCAACTCACAGGCAACCGCCGGGCGCGCCGGTTAGTTCCCTGGGTGCTGCTCTTCGGATGGCGTGTGTTGCGCTGGAATCCTCAGTGGTGGCTGCTGTTCGTGGTTGGCGGTCTCTACCTGCTGAACCTCGGACTGAGCCAGGAGAGCTTCTTCCTCTACATGGCCGCTGTCTCGCTGATTCCACTCGGCATCGTGATGGGGTTGAACAAGCTTCGCCTCAGTGGACGACGGATTCCACAGCGCCTGCTTTACAGCTTGGGCGCGGGCTTTGTGATGTTCCTCTGGTTCATTCCCAACGACTGGCATGAGAGTTTCTTTGACAACGATCTCAACGGAGGCCCGGAACTCTTCGTGCTCGCCGGCACAATGATGACGGCCGCCGGCACCTTGCTGCTGGTGTTCAACCTTGACCTCATCGTCGGAGTCATCCGAGTCGCCGTCGGCGGCATCGGACGGATGGCGCCGGTGATCCGCACAGCGGCGGCATACCCCGCCGCCGCCAAATATCGCACTGGCATGACGATCGCCATGATTGCGTTAATCACGTTTGCGCTGGTCAACTTCTCCACGATTAACGCTTCATTCAGCCAGGCCTTCACCGGCAGCGACACCGCCGGCGGATTCGAGGTGCTCGCCTTCAACACCGACATCAACAACGTCGCCGACGTCCGCGCCGATCTGCAGGCCGTCGGCGCGACCGACGTGCTCGAGGGCATCGAGAACGCCGGCCGAGTCGAAGTCGGACCAGAGAGTGGCACGCTGGCGCTTACCGTCCTCACCGAGGAGTGGGACACCATCAATGACCGCCCAATCCTGGGCAGCGACGGCGAGCCGCGGAGGATTGAAACCGACATCGCATCCGTGGACATCGAAGATCGCGGCGCCGTCGTCGTGGGCGGCGTCAATACCGAGTTCATCGACGGACAGGAAGTCAAGCTGCTGGCGATCTCGCATCGCTACGAGAACAGGCGCGAAGTCTGGGCGGCCCTGCGCAGCGGCGAGCCCGTCGCGCTCGCGACTATCGACGCCATTTCAGGAGCCTTCGGTGGTTTCGGCGGAAACGGCCTGGATCCCTGGTCCGCCCCGGACTCGCTGAACGATGATTCAACAGGCCTGCCGCTGATCGTGGTCGAACTCGGTATCGGCGACAACGCAAGACAGGTCGAAGTGATCGGCATCCTGGCGCGTGTGAGCGGGGCATTCGTCGATCTCGACGGCGAGAACGGCGGCCTGCCCACGCTGCTCGTTCCGATGGAAATTGCCACCCAGGTGTTGGGCGATCCCTCGTACACACGTCACTACATTTCCACCGCTCCGGGCGCCGACTCTCTCGACGTCGCTCAGGGCATCGAGCGTGAGCTGCGCATCTTTGCCATCGATATCCAGGGTGAACTCGAGCGGCAGCAGAGCACGCAATCCTCAATCCTGGCGCTGTTCCAGGGGTTTATCGGCATTGGGTTGGTGGCAGGATTGGCTGCGCTCGGCGTGATTGCGCTGCGTGCAGTGGTCGAGCGGCGTCAACAGATCGGCGTGCTCCGGGCGATCGGCTTTCAGGCGCGACTGGTCGGATTCGGGCTGTTGATCGAGATGGGATTCATCGCCCTGCTCGGACTCGGGCTCGGCACGGCGCTCGCGCTGGGCCTTGCCTGGCGACTCTTCGCGGAAGGCACCTTCGGCGAGGTCTCGATGTACATCCCGCTCGGCACGATTCTGCCCATGCTGATCGGCGCATTTCTTGCGTCACTGATCCTGACATACTTCCCGGCAAGACAGGCCGCACGCACGACAATCGCCGAGGCGCTTCGATATGAGTAACGACACCACCGACCTCCTGCGAGAACTCGCATTCGGTTACGACCGCGACCTCCCGTTCGACGCCAAGACCACTCAGGCGAGAGAAGGCGGCGGGATGACCGTCGAGCGCTTCGAGATCACTTCGCGTTATGACGACCGTGTCGGTGGACTGCTGATGCAATCTGCCAACGCAGTTGGTCCCCGTCCGCTGGTCCTGGTCGGACACCCAGGCACGCTCGACAAGTCCAGTGACTATGTGCTCTGGCCGGCAGAGCAATGGGTCGCGCGAGGCGCAATCTGCGCCACGATCGACCAGGCCGGACACGGCGAGCGCGCCACGCGACCGGTCGCGATGGAAGACTTCCAGCGCTGGCCCATGCGCCGCCTGGACCAGTCCCTACAGACCGTGGTCGACTGGATGCGAACGCTCGACTACCTGTCTGAGCGCCCCGAGGTCGATGCCGAACGCATCGGATTCGTCGGCTTCTCGATGGGCGGCATGAGGGGCGCGCCATTCGTCGGAATCGACAAGCGGGTCAAGGCGGCGTCATTCTGCATCTCAGGAGCGAGCACCCTCTCGGGCCGAGGCGGGAGCGCCGGAGAGCTGGCCAACGAGCTTACCGATCCGGGCGTCTACGCGCCGATGATGGCCGGACGCGCGATCCAGGTGGTGGCCGGAGAACGCGACGACCTGATCACGCCCGAAGCGACGCAGCGTTTCTACGACCAACTCTCCGAGCCACGGGAACTTGTCTGGTTGCCTTGCGGACACTGGGACTTCATGCCCCAGGGAATCAAGCCGGTCGGCCCATTTCTCGAGCGAACGCTCGGTTTCGGCGACTAACTCAATACGCCCGACGCGGCGAACTCGGCAACCTCTTCCGCTGAGTAGCCCAGCACTTCAGTCGCGACCTCAAACGTGTGCTCGCCAAACAGCGGCGCTGCCGACGCGAGGTAACCCGGCGTGTCGTGCAGCTTGACAATCGGGCCGTCGTACAGCGAGATGTCCGTCTCAGGGTGGTCGAGGTACTCGTAGAATCCTCGCCCGACCAGATGATCATCGTGCTCGCACATGTCCTCGGCATCATGGACGAGTGACGCTGCGACGCCGACCGATTGCAGCTGAATCGCCAGCGACGCCGCGTCAAATGAAGTTGTCCAGTCGGACACTTGGGCGTTGAGATCATCTTCATTGCGCCGGCGTCCCAACAGTGTGCCGAAGCGATCATCGCTTGCGAACGATGCACCCTCAGCGACCGTGCACAGCGACTCCCATTGCGCATCGTCGCCAACAGCTATCGCGATCCAGCGCTCGCGACCCGATGGATCGTCGGCACAGCGATAGATCCCGTGCGGGCACATCCAGCTTGATTGATTGCCCTTGCGAATCTGATTCACGCCATTGGCCGTGTAGTCGAGCAGCGCCGGTCCCATCGTCGCCGCGACTGATTCAATCTGCGCGAGTTCGATCCGCTGTCCCTGTCCGGTCCGTCGCCGATGTCGCAATGCCGCCAGGATCGCCACGATCGTGTGCCCCGGATTGACCGCGTAATCGGGATAGTTGGTCCCCACGCCGACGGGCTTGCGTTCAGGGTCGCCGGACAGGTGAGAAATCCCGGTCGTCGGTGTCAGCACTGCGCCGAAGCCGAGGAAGTCGCGATGCGGTCCCGTCAGCCCCTGCATCGGTTGGTAGGCGGCAATGATGTCCGGCTTGACCTCGCACATCTCTTCATAGGTCAGTCCCCAGCGCTCGAACATTCGCGGAGTCAGATTGGAGAGAAAGATGTCCGATCGTTCAACCAGACGCAGTGCGACGTCGCGCGAACCCTCGGCAGACATGTTGAGCAGGAAGGATCGCTTGTCGGCGTTGAAGTTGTTGAAGTATGCGCAGACGTTGTAACCCGACTTGCCCGGCTTCTGCGGCTGAGCCAGACGCAATCCGTCGACCCGAGCCTCCGACTCGACCCGAATCACATCGGCGCCGAAGTCGGCCAGCGTGCGGCCGGCGATCGGTCCCGCGCCGAACCAGGAGAAATCGGCAACCCGGATGCCGTCGAGCGGTCGTGTGCCATTTGCGGACGTCATACCGCGCCCTCCCCGGCAAATGCGATCAGGTCTTCGGCCGGAATCCCGACCTCATCAACCCAGATTTCCTGGTTATGTTCGCCGATCTGTGGCGCCGGACGGCGGATGGACGTGGGAGTCTCTGACAACCGGTACGGCGGCCCCGGGAATCGCAGATGTGCGTCGTCCGAGCCCAGCTTGGTCGGCTGGTCGAACTCCAGCCACCACTCCCGAGCGGCGAGGTGTTCGCTGTCGCCGATATCCGCCGGCGTCGCCACCTGGCCAAGCAGTAGCCTCCGCGACTGACCCTGCTCATATAGCTCCATCGAGGTCTTGCTCGCGTAGAACCTGGTCAGCACGTCTTGCACACGGGCGAAGATCGAGGCGAACTTGGTCTGTTCCTCCGGATCCATGAGCATGCGCATGTTGAGGTTGGCGAACGTCTCTGCGTATGGCGGGTCGGTCAGGTCCTCTGCCTGGCCTTCCTCCTCCATCCACTCGACCAGGGCGGACCAGGGCGCTCCGAATCCCGGGACACCGACCATGGAATAGATGTAGCCGTCGCGGGACTGATACGTGCCGATGCCCGGGATACGATGTTGCTCACCGATCCGCTGGCGCGACGTGCCCTGGAAGTCCCACTGCAAGTGCGCAGTCTCCTGGCAGATCGACAGCGCCTCCTGCATCGACGTCTCCACCCGCTGTCCGCGACCCGTCGCTTCGGCCTGCAACAGCGCCAGCAGTGCGCCCTGAGCCGCCGAAATGCCCGCGACGATGTACGCCTGATTGCCTGCAATCCGCATCGGCGAGCCGTCCGGGTAGCCCGCCAGCGTGGCAATCCCCGACGCCGCTTGAGCGATTAGGTCGGTCACCTGCCAGCCCGACTTGGGACCGTCCAGCCCGAATCCGGTGATCGACACCCAGATCAGAGCCGGCTGCGACTCCATGTAGGCGTCGGGATCGACTCCATGCTCGGCCAGCTCCGAACGCTCCGCAGCAGTCCAGGACTCAATCACAATGTCGGCGGATTTGACGAGCTGGCCGAACAGCCAGCGGCCGTCAAACTGCCCCAGATCGACAGTCGCCGATCGCTTGTTGGCATTGAAGTACCAGAATCGCAGCGAGGTCTCGCGTCCAGGCTCGCCATTCCAGAAGGGAGCGCGTGCGCGGGAGGGCTCGCCACCCGGCGGTTCGACCTTGATCACGTCAGCGCCAAGGTCGGCAAGAAGTTTGCCGCAGTAATGCCCCATCTCAGTGGTGAGGTCAAGAATGCGAACGCCGTCGAGTGCTGTGTCGGTCATGTTGGGAGTCTAAAGCCGAAGCTGAATTTCAGGTTTCGGCCGAGACTTTTTTTCTTCCCCCGGAAAAAAACAAGGCTGCGACGATCTCCAGTGTTTTGCGGGGTTTCGCGCTGGTCGGGGCGCGAAAACGTTTCAGCATTTTTCAGGTTCTTTCAGGTTTTTCAGGCCTTTCAGGTCCGCTAGCAGGCAAGCCAGAGGCACAGCGTGAGCCGAATCCACGGCTGATTCATTGTAGAGTATGCGTTCGCAATACGGTACGGCTGCGTCGTGGTCCGCATCATTCGCGACGGCGGGCAGCGCTGATCGCATATCGTGAAGCGAGGAGGCGCATCATGGTGCTCGAAGATGTGGAGGGCCAGCCAGATGCGGTGCGATCGGTGTCGCCGATGTCGGAGATACGGCGCCACAAGGGGATGCTGCTCAGCGAGTTTATCCAGCAGTATCCCGATTGGGAGTGGTCGGAGCGGCGGCGGCGGAATCGGTTGATGTACGACGAGGAGGGCCGCGCCTGGGTGCCGATGGTCGAACCTGTTCACGGCCTGGCTTACGCATACGACGAGCCTGGTTTCACAGCAGAGGCTGAAGAGGCGCTTGCTCGCCATTCTGCTCGTGTGATGGAAGAGGTCAGGGCCGGCAAATTCACCTGGTTCCATGAACTGGACGCCGATGAGGACTTCTGGAACGACGAATAGCAGTGCGCTATCGCGTCCGTTTGGCTGATGAGGCGAAAGCGCAGATTGCTGACTTGGCGCCAGTTCCGAAGCGGGAATTGCGTAGGGCGCTTCGTGAAATGGAACTCGATCCGTATGCCCTGGACACGATTCGCCTGGAGCGGGCAGAAGTCCGATACCGCGTGCGCGTCGGCGACTATCGGATCGTGTTTCGACCGGGTCCAGGTCGGCAGGCGGTGACGGTTACGCGGATTGGTCATCGTGAGTTGGTGTATGAGGGGCTGGAGCGTCCGCTCGCCGATGGCTTAGGGTATTCAGGTGTTCAGCGGATACTTTTTTCTGGGCTGCGGATGGGGTGTTTTGGTGACGATCTCCAGTGTTTTGCTGGGTTTCGTGGACATTGGGGCGTTCAGGAACGTTCAGATCTGTTCAGGTGGCGCTGAACAGTCGTCGGAGGTTGAGCGCGGAGGCCGAAACCGCCGCGTACGTCCTCGCCATGGCCAGATTGGCAAGCCTTATCGACTTAGTAGTGCCCGCAATATTCGATGTTTGGCTGCACCCGTGTACGGAACATCTGGTTCACACCCGTGAAGGTAGCCGTTAGCGTCTGTGAGAAGAAATTCGCCCTAATGACAAGTCTGTTAGCGCTCTGCATCTTGTCAGCAAACTCCGATGCATCAGGTGGATAGAAGCTATCTTCGTTGCCTGAGTAGTGGTTCCAGCTCTCTGTGATGGCGTCGTTGCTGTCGAATCGATACGACACCCGGACGCGCCGATCACTGGGTTGATAGGGCAACTCGTTCTCCCAGAGCACGACCTCAAACGATCCGGCGCGACAAGAGACCTCAATTCTCATCGTGTCATAGAGATCGTCGTCAGTATGAGCGACCTTAACAATCCAGGTGAAGTAGGTGTCATCCAATGGGTCTTGTTGAACGCCGTAATAGAACGAAGGCTCTGAGCCGTTATAGGTCCAGCCATCGAGCTCGGCCCGAGCTAGTACGGCTTCTGCCACGATCGGTACCCCAGCCGGCACTACGACAGGGGGAATCACGATCACAGTCGACAGCGTGACCACGGAGGAGTTGAGCCACCGGTCGATGTGCGAGATTCTGTGAGAAGCGGAGAGGTATCGACCTGAAGGAAGAATGTTCTCTCCCCAGTTCTCGCCGTCGGTCTTTTGTTGTAGTGCGAACTCTGTTCGACCGTCTTCGAGCCTTCGCGCCCGAATTCGGGTCTCGACCTCGCCCACAAGGATTGAGGGATTTGAAGAGAGCCACCTGTCAGTGGCTACATCAGCTGGAAAATTTCGTCCCCGTGGCAGATTTCGTTCATCCCAGTTGGTTGGTGGAGCAGTACCCTCTTCCTCCATTAGGTCAACGGCATCGGCCTCAAGTTGGAAGGCGAACTCGATTCGACCATCTTCAAGTGGACGAGCACTCACGCGCGCGCGACGCTCGATCCCCTGGTCCTGTGCGACTAGGTCTGCTGCCAATCCCGCAATTAGGAGAGCAGCCAAGGTCGCAACCAACAGTTTTGTGAATGACAATTTGAGTTCCGTTCTGGCAGAGAATGCCCAAAAGGCGCTGTGCGAGAAAAGTGATATCAAAACTTGTTCTGGACTACGCCCCAACCGCGACCTTTACGTTTGCCGGCAACCTCGACGTGAACACCTCGACTGCTTCTCGGACCATCTCCTCCAGCACCTCTGCGGCTGGCCTGAGCTCTTGCAGCAGACCCGCGATTTGACCTGCCGCGTTCATCAGCAGGTCTTCCCGATTGCCTTGCTTTGCGGCTTCGGCGATGTCGGCGATTAGCAGACCTTGTAGGCCCATGGGCAGGGCTTGTGCTCCGGAATCTTCCCAGGCCTCGATTAGTTCGTTGGTGACGTTGCGCATTGTCTTGCCCGAGTAGAGGCGGGTGACTCGGGTGTCCTCGTCGTTGGCGGCGAGGATTCGGCGCTTGCGGTACTCGTCCAGGTTTGCTTCCTGGGTTGGGATGAAGACGGTGCCGCACCAGACGCCGACGCAGCCCATGGCCAGCGCCGCCGCGAGGCCTCGGCCGTCTCCGATCCCGCCTGCTGCGACCACCGGCTTGGGCGCCACGGCGTCGAGCACCTGTGGCAGCAGCGCCATCGTGCCGATTCTGCCGGTGTGCCCGCCGGCCTCGTGACCCTGGGCCACGACGATGTCCGCGTTGCCGTCGCTGACGCGGCGGGCGTTCTTGACGTTGCCGACCAGCGAGATCACCTTGCCGCCTGATTCATGGACCTGATCGACGAACGGCGCGGGATTGCCCAGACCGGTTGCCAGCACTGGAACTTGCATACCCGTGATCGTGTCCACCTGATCCTGCGGCGTGAATCGCGGGACACGGACATCGGCGCGCGGCGCCTGAACGTCCGGCAAGTCGAGATTGGCGCGAATCTCGCCGATCACTTCTCTCTGCTCGTCCGGCAGCAGGTCGCGCGGATCCTTCGGTCGCTCACGGCCGCTCGGCCGGCGCGCAACGTTCGACGGCACCAGGATGTCTACGCCGAACGGCCGGTCGGTCAGGTCCTGGATGCGCCTGATCTGCGCTTCCAGGCGATCGGGCGGGAATCCGGCTGCGCCGAGGACGCCGAGCCCTCCGGCGTTGGATATGGCGGCCACCAGTTCGGGGCCGGCGATGCCGCCCTGGCCGCCACCGACCGTCGGACCCATGCCCGCCAGCGCGATTGGATATTCGATGTCGAGCAGATCGCACATCTCGGTGTGGAGGATTGGACGTGTCATGAGTTACCAGTCTGTTGTAACGCCGAATGCGTTCGCACTGAGGTAGTTCTGCCGGTCACAATTGGCGTGCGCTTCCATATGCAGTCTGCATTGTTCTAGCCCCGACGCGCGCGGTCAATCCTGGGAGCGAGCAGGCTCAGGGGTACCATGAATCCATGAACACACTAAAGATCAGAGGCGCGAGCGAGACCATTGCGGCCGGTTTGGCCGCGATGTCGCGTTTGGCGACAGGCGTCGGTCGACGCCTCAAGCGACCGCTGCTGATCCTCGTCAGCGGCGTCGTCATTCTGATGCTGCTGATCGTCGTCCTGCAGTCCGGACTCGGAGTCGACAGCGACGACACCATCACTGATAGTCAGCGACCGGAAATCGTGGGCGAGTAACACACGGACACGCCTGCCGAGGGGAGCAACCGGAGCGATGCCAAGACCGAGCGAAGCACTGATGAACGAGGCCGGGGATTGGATCGCCGAACAGCTCTCCGAAGAGGGACTGATGGTGACCAGCGGGTTCGTCGATCTCGTCCTCGACATGGAGTGGACGGCGATCGAGGAGGGCGTGACGCCCGATGATCGTTCGGCCGTGGTCGGTGCGGTGATGCAGAAGATGCTCGAGGAGAACGTCCATGTCGGTCCGCCGCCCGACACTCTGTCAACCGACGGAATCGATACATCGCAGATTCGTCCGGTACCCAAACAGTTCGTCGAGCAGGTGCTGAGCTGGGAAGACGACTTCCTCGGCTTCGCCGGTATTCGACGAGCGGACCATGCGTCTAGTGGGGCGCCTGGCGGGGCGCCTGGCGGGACGGGATAGCGACATGTTCGGGCCGCGACATACGGTCACGATTGAGCCATCCGGGCTGACCGTTGAAGTGCCGGATGGGGAGCGACTGATGCAGGCGGCCCGTGACGCGGGATTCTGGTGGCCCAATCAGTGCGACATGCAGTGTCGCTGCGCTGGTTGTTTCGTCACCGTGGTCTCGGGGGGAGACCACTTGTCGGACATGGGGCGGGCGGAGGAGGAAGCGCTGCTCAACCAACGTGGGCGGCGCGCATTAGAAGACCCGGTGCGCCTGGCGTGTCAGCTGGGCGTTTATGGCGACGCAACTGTTCGCAAGACCGGAGTCCGCTCGGGAGGGTGAGGCTCACCATGCAGGGCATTCACGGAATTGATCTGGCCAGATTAGAAGCATTCGTTGAGGTTGCATCGGCGCGTTCGTTTTCCCGCGCCGCCGAGCACTTGAACTTAACCCAGCCGACGGTGTCCGCGCGGATTGCTCAGATGGAAGCTCAGTTAGGCGTGAGCCTGTTCGAGCGTCTCGGGCGACGCGTCCGGTTGACCGATGCCGGACGAGCGCTCCTGCCCCACGCTCAGCGAACGCTTCAGGCCGCCCGCGACGCAGCCGAAGCCGTCCACGCGCTCCGTGCGGGCGGCGGCGGCAGTCTTGTCATCGGCACCGCCCCAACTGTGGGGACGTATGTCTTGCCCGGCCTGCTGCAGCGCTACGCCGTCGCTCAGCCCAACGTAGAAATCTCGATCCGCACGGGACGCAGCCACGAAATCTCCCAGATGGTCCTCGATGACGAGGTCCAGATCGGCTTCGAGCGCGAACTGGGTCACGCGGAAATCGAATCGGTGCCGCTCTACGAGGACGACATCGTCCTGCTCGCCAGCCGTCATCACCCGCTCGCCATACAGGGTCTGGCCTCGCCGGCGGAGATTGCCAATGAGGCAGTGATCTTCTTCGACACCGGCAGCAGCTATCACGCGATCAGCCAGGCGGTCTTCCACAACTCTGGGTCCGCGCCGCGGCACTCAATCGACGTCGACAGCCTCGAGATGGCCAAGCGCCTCGTCCTACGCGGACTCGGCCTCGCCTTCCTGCCCAAGGTCGCCGTCGAGGAGGAGATGCAACGTGGAGAGCTGGCGCCGATCATCATCGAGTCTGCCGTGCCGATTCGCCGCAGTATCGCGGTCATCCGCCGACGCCGACGCACACTGAGCGACGCGGCGCTTTCGTTCCTCAGCCTCGTCGGTCACGTTTTCGGAGTCGAGGTCATGCCAGATGTCCGCCAACCCAGCCGCGCGCCGAGTCGGCGAGTGCCTGCGGCGCCCTAATCGGCGCCGGTTGGCAGGTCCGGCAGCTCCGCGTCATCGCGCAGGGCTTTGAGCATGTCCACGTCGGCCTTGCCCGGACCGTCGCCCTCGTAGCCCGGGACTTCGAGCATCCATGCGGCCTTGCGCAGCACTCGATTCCGCACCATCCGCCGGAAGGCCTTGAGGCCGATCGTTCCCTGCCCGATGTTCTCGTGACGGTCTTTGCCCGAGCCGAGCTCAGTCTTCGAGTCGTTCGCGTGGATCGCGGCCAGCTTGTCCGCTCCGATCTCGCGCTGCAAATCGTCGACCGTTTCTTTCAACCCGGCAATCGTCGCGAGGTTGTAGCCGGCCGCGTGCGCGTGACAGGTGTCCAGGCAGATGCCGACACGAGGGTTGTCAACGGCGTTCATGATCGCCGACAGTTCGGCAAACGTGGAACCGACCGAACGACCCGAGCCGGCATTGTTCTCCAGCAGCAGCAGTGAGTCGTCGGGCGTCCGCTCCAACGCTTCCGACATCGACGCGGCGATCCGCGGCAGCGCGTGGTCGAATCCGGATCCCATGTGCGAACCGACGTGAAAGATCACGCCGTCCGCGCCGAGCCTCGAGGCCAGCTCCAGTTCCTCGGTCAAGGTGTCGGTCGATTTGCGCAACAGGTCGTCGTCCGGCGAGGCCAGGTTGATCAGGTAGACGGCGTGAATGAAGGCCGACTTCATCTTGGCGTTCTTCATCTGCGCGCGGAACGATTCTGTGTCCTCGTCGGGATGGTGCTTCCGACGCCACATCTGAGGAGCGGCGCCGAAGATTTGAAACGACTCTGCGCCCAAGTCGAGGGCTCGACCGACCGCCTTGTCGATCCCGCCTGCAGACGAGACATGAGCGCCCAGGCTGGGAGTTCGGGCCATTGTTAGATCCTGAGCGCTTTGGCTAGCCGATCGATCGCCCGACGAGCGGGCATGGCAATCACCGAGCCGGCTACGGCCGAGGCGAGCGCGTCGGCGTCCACCTGATGGCTCAGCGACACTCGCGCCGTGCTCGTCTCGAGGTCGCAGTGTGCATCTTCGACGCCGGCAACCTCCTTCAGGGCCGCAGCGACGCGACTCGAGCAGATGCCGCAAACGAGTCCGTCGATTTCCAGCGTGGCCTCGGCTGGCTTGAGTTCGACCACGCGCGCTTGCGGCGCTCGGAGCAGTCTTAGTGGTTTCAGGATCGCCATGTCGTCAGACTATTCATCATGTCGCCAGACTATCCATCATGTCGTCAGACCATCCATTTTGCCTTCAGACTATCTGTCTTGCCAGTCGAGGTAGCGCCGAACGGCCCGCGCGCATGATTCGATGCTGTGATAGCAGGCGATGCCGTGATCGTTCAGCCGACGCTGGAGGTCGAGACCGCGGCCAAATCCCTCGTTCGTACGCGGCTGGCGCACTACGACCGCCAGTGGCTTGGACAGCTTCGAGGTGACTGTCGCCAGCGAATTGGCCGTCTGCTCGGCGAATTCCTCATCTCGAGCCCGGGTGCCGCCGTCCGTGCCGGTGTGCACCATTAGCCAGTCAATGCTCGGGTCGTCGGCGACGGCGGTCAGCGCGGACTCCATGTGGTCGCCCTCGAACATGAAGCCGGCGTCCAGCGGATTGCGAATCGATGTCCCCGCGACTGGCGTGAATTCTCGCAACACCTTCTGCGTCACCTCGCCAAACCAGGGCACCTGGATATCGTTGCGGTCGCAGATGTCCGCCGCCAGCACCGAGACGCCACCGCCGCCACCGAGCACGGCGCATCTCGATCCACTGACCTCAGGCATGCGCTCGATCGTCACGGCGAGGTCGAGCAGTTCCTCGATGCTCTGGGCCGGGATGAACCCGCCCTGCTTCTGCACGGCATTCCAAATCTGCGCCGACCCAGCCAGCGATCCCGTGTGCGACGACGCGGCTCGTGACCCTGCCTCGGTCAGTCCGCCCTTGAGTACGACGAGCGGCTTGCGTTGTTGCGACATCTCGCGTGCAACCTGGAGGAATCGGCGTCCGTTGCGAATGCCTTCCAGGTAGGCCAGAACGAAGTGGGTGTCGCTGTCGTGGGCGAGAAACTCAAGGAAATCGGCCTCGTTAAGGTCCGACGCATTGCCGAACGACGCGACGTTGGAGAACGTAATCCCGCGCCGCACACCCTCGCCGACCACTTCCGACGCGTTCATCCCCGACTGCGACAACATGCCCACATGACCCGGCGTCGAGGACGCTTCATCCATCCACGACACGCCGCCCCGGGTCGAGTGAATGCCCATGCAGTTTGGACCGATCAGCCTGATCCCCGCCTCGTCCAGCTTGCGCAACACCTCAGCCTCGAGGTCGGCGCGTTCCGAGCTACCTGTTTCACCGAAGCCCGCAGTGAACAGGTGAATCACCTTGACGCCCTTGGCGATCGCGTCGTCGATCAACCCCAGGATGGCGGATGCCGGAACGGCCGAAATCAGCGACTCAACCGGTCCGGGCACGTCAGCGAGCGATTGGAACAACGGCGTCCCGTCGGCCAGTTCACCGCCTCGCGGATTGAGGCAATAGAGGTTCGGCACGCGGTCGAGCTTGCGGATGCCGCGCAGAAACATCTGCCCGCCGCCCCAACCAGTCGTGCGCGGCGATACACCGGCGATCGCCAGGGATTGGGGAGCGAACGCAGTCTGCAACGCTGCTTGAGCGTCGGCCTTGCGGCTGGATTGAGTGGGAACAAATGTCATGGACGGGCCTTTACTGTCTGCCTCGAGGGCGCGGGAGTAGCGTATCAAGCGGTGTTGCGATGACCGACCTGTCGATTCCATCCAAGCGCGGACCGATTGCCGTCCGCTGGCAACCGCCACTGGGAGACGTGGTGCGCGGCGCGGTGCTGTGCGTCGGTGGATTCGACGGCGGCTTCGACGGTCCTGCGGAAGGCATTTACGGCGACCTCGGAGACGAATTGCCGCAACGCGGTATCGGCGTGCTGCGCCTCGACTTCCGAGTCAAGACATCGCCCGGACCAATCGACGATGGGACATTCGATGCGCTGGCCGGCATCGACTGGCTCGTCGATCAAAAGGTCGGTCAGGTCGCCCTGCTCGGTCACTCCTACGGAGGAGCCATCGTGATCCGCGCCGCCGCGAGGTCAAGTGACGTCGTCGCGACCTGCGCTCTGTCGACGCAGACGGCCGGAATCGAGCCCGCAGAAGTCCGTTCATTGGCGCCAAGACCGCTACTGCTCATCCACGGAGCAGCAGACTGGCGCCTGCCGCCGCGCCTGTCGCAGTGGGTCTACTCCGTCGCCGCAGAGGGGCGAGAGCTGCACATCCTCGAGCAAGCCACCCACTCGCTGCGCCAACGCCGAGATGACCTGTGGATGCTGCTCATCGATTGGATCGATCGCGTCCTCCCCGCTTCCACCGAGCCCGGGAAAGCAGTGGAGAGCTGAACGGGGCGTCTCAGAAGTTGATGTCCGTCATACCCGCGGCGGAGCGCGGGTATGACGGAGATGGAGATAGGGCGGCTTCTGAGACAGGAACCCCTACAGCGGAGGCCGCTGCCAGCCGCCGAGATCGGACTCTAGCGCCGCCGCCAAGGCCAACGCGACATCCTCTCGCCAGGGATGCGCCAGGATTTGGATGCCGATTGGCAATCCATCGCTGGACGTCCCGCAGCGCAGCGCGGCCCCCGGCCAACCGGTGATGTTGTAGGGGCCGGTGTAGAACATGTTTCGCAGTTCTTTGCTGTACGTCTCGCCATGCTCCGGCGCCGGACGCGCCGCCACCGGCGCGACAATGGCGTCGTAGGGCTGGATGAACTGCAACATCTCGCTGCGGAACTGGTCCTGCCGCTCCAGGGACTTCGTGTACTCGTCCGTCGACGTCGGCTCGATTGTGTCGAAGCCCTTCTTCAGGAACGGCGATTCCTCAGTCGTGCCCCACTTGTCCAGCATCCGCTGCACCCAGGCGCGTCCGTCGCCGCCACCGACCCGCGGCCAGAGGTCGACGTACTCCGCCAGCGCCGGCGGTGTGTCCGGTTCGACCGACGCAACCCGCTCGCCGAGCGCGGTCACGGCGGCCTCCAGCGTGGCGCGGGTGTCGTCATCGGGCGCGAGGTAACCGTCGACATCCGAGTACCAGGCAATCCTCAAGCTGCTCAAGTCCACATCAGCCGGATTGCGCAGCGGTATCGGCGCGATGTAGGGATCGACGCCGTCGGGACCCGAAATGATTGGCAGCGCCAGCATCAGATCCTCGACGTAGCGCGCCATAGGACCGATCGTCGTCCATGCTTCGAGCGCTCCCATGCCCCAGGGCACGATGTGGCCCGTTCGCGGCACCCGACCTGCTGTCGGCTTGATCCCGCAGACGCCGCTGAAATGCGACGGCAGGCGGATGCTGCCGCCGGTGTCGCTGCCCATGTCCAACGGCGATCCGCCGGCGCTGACAATCGCCGCCGCGCCGCCACTCGATCCGCCGGGCGTTCGCTCGGGATTGAACGGGTTTCGAGTCTGTCCGTAGACCAGGTTGTCGGTCTCACCCGACAGCGTCAGCTCCGGAGTGTTCGTCTTGCCCATCAGGATCGCGCCCGCAGCTCGCAACCGAGCCGCGACGGTCGAGTCCGCTTGCGGGACAAAGTCCTTGCGACCCAGCGTTCCGCCGGTCGTGACGATGCCCTCGGTGTCATGAGAGTCCTTGAGCGTGATCGGAGCCCCATGCAACGGACCCAGTTCGTCGCCGCGGGCAATCGCCGCGTCGGCCTCCGCCGCCTCCGCGCGAGCGCGTTCGGCCGAGGACTGAACCACAGCGTTCAGCGTCGGGTTCACTTCGTCAATCCGCGCCAGGTGCGCCTCGAGCATTTCCGACGCGGACACCTCCCGCTCACGGATCGCCCGAACGATGTCAGTCAGTGCAGAAAAAGTGTCAACCATCAGGCGTGCTCCCGGCATGTGCCGCGAGAGGCCGTGCGTGCCTCAGCGGCCTTTGAATTCGGCCGGACGCTTCTCTGCGAACGCGGTTGTGCCTTCGCGTGCGTCGTCCGTGACCATGATCTCAGAATAGAGCTGCGACTCCAGGGTCATGCCCTCGGCAAAGCCGGACTGCAATAGGACGCCTTCGTAGGCCGCTCGTTTGGACGCTCGAACGGCGAGCGGTGCGTTCGAGGCGATCTCTTCCGCCCACTCGCGAGCGGTCGGCAGCAGCGCTTCGGGCGTCGTGACGGCGTTTGCCAGTCCGATCCGGTGCGCTTCATGTGCATCGAGGTGGTTGGCCCGTAGCAAGAGTTCCAGCGCCTTGCCGAAGGGGACGTACCGCGCCAGTCGTTGCACCTGACCACCGCCGGGCAGCAGCCCGCGCTTTGGCGCCATCGAGCCGATGCGGGCCGTGTCGCTCATGATCCTTAGGTCGCAGGACAACGCCAATGCAAACCCGCCGGCCAGACACCAGCCGTTGATCGCGGCGATGACCGGCTTCCAGGTCTTGTCGGGACCCCAACTGGAAAGCCCGGTCGCATTGGTTGGATTGGCCTCACGCCGGGATGAGGACGTCGCTGCTCGGTTGATTTCATCGTTGTGCGCGTCGGGACGCACCAGATCGCGTCCGGCGCAGAATGCGCGGCCCGCGCCGGTGATGATCGCGACGTGCAGCGCGTCGTTCTGATCGAACTCCGACCAGAACTCGTCCAGTTGCTGTGACATCTCGGGATTGATCGCATTCATGCGCTCGGGTCGGTCGAGCGTGATTGTGGCGATCTTGCCGTCGGTTTCGATTCGGATTGACATGATCGCCTAGCCGCCCGCGACTGCGGGGACGATCGAGACTTCGTCGCCCTGGCTCAGCGCCGTGTGCAGACCATCGAGAAAGCGCACGTCCTCGCCATTGACGAAGAGATTGACGAAGCGGCGGATTTCACCGTCCTCGTCGAGGATCCGATCGCCGATACCGGGGAACTGCTGCTCAAGGTCAAGCACGAGATGTTGCAGGGTCTCGCCGGCCGCCTCGACGACATCCTGGTCGGAGGTGAGGGGGCGCAGCGGAGTCGGAATGCGCACGGAAACGCTCATCAACGGAGCTCGATTCGTTCAGGGTGTACTTGCTTGAATAGAGGTTAGCGCGGGTCAGCGAAGGCGTCTGCGCAGGCTGATGCAGTGCGACAGGTCTGAGGAGGCAACGAGAGCGGACTGGCTATTCGTCCGGCTGCTCGGGCTCCCAGAGAATCCGGCATGTCCCGCAGACGAGAGCGGAGATCACTTCGCGACCTCCGTCACTCTCGAGGTTAATCGTCTCGTACTCGATCTCGGCTTCCGACCCGCAATCGGGACACAGCGGCCGCAACACGTAGTCGAAGTCGCCCGAGGTTACCGAGCTTCGGTGGACCAGGGTGTCGATATCGACCCACTCGTCAAACGGCACCGAGCGCACCGCAAAGCTGGCCAGGTCGGCCGAGAGATCGGCTGACATGCCGGACTCCGGTGGGTCACCGGGCATGCGTCCGCCGCCGCCCCGAGTGCTCATGGTTGTGTGCTCATGGTTGTGTACTCATAGGCGCAGTGTAATGTCGCGGTCCACGGAACTCGGCATCCTAGCGCCGGTACATGGAACGGACGGCCGAATCGGCGTCATCATCGCTGTAGGACTGGCGAGTCCCGCCGCGACGTCCGGTGAAGATGTCGGAGTTGTTGATCCGCTTGTCTTCGGGAATTGAATTGTAGAACTCACGTCGTGAGTTACAACGCGGACAATGTCCCAGCGACGACGCGCCGTCGGGCGAGTCGATCAGCCAGATATGTACGCATTCGCGAGGGCCAGCAAGGCCTGGGGCTACAGCGGTAACCATGTCGAATCCCTCAAGAAGGAGTTCGGTCCGCCGCCAGGCGTCCTGTGCGCGGATTGTACTTGACGTATCGCGCGCGACTGTCCTTACGGTGAAGCAAAACGTTAATTTTGTCAACGCTGTATAAACGTTCGGCCGATTCGTGTGAACAGTACAGTTGTACGGACTTACCTGATATTGATCAGCCGCTTACGCTATTGACTCGAAGGCGTGGATATCGGTCGGCCAATAGCCCATTCGATCTGGGCTCGATTCTCACACAGGGCACCCTGTGAAGATGCCTTCCCGTCCCCGCCACCGAGCGGGGACTCGCTCCCTTGTGTCGTATTAGACGTTCGACGCTGAGACCGAGCGGGTCCCGGCGCAGGGGCTGGGACTGGGAAGTATCGGACACGCGTCTGTAGTTCCCTGCGGGCAGGCCCATTATGGCGCCGAACGCCGGGAACGAGGCGACTCCTCTATCCCGACATCCCTTTGACGAACTCCAGGGCTCCCTCCGGGTGCGCGTGGAAATCCCGAGGTGCGTCGACGATGTGCTGCACCACGCCCTCGGCGTCGATCACGTATGTCGTCCGTGCCGTGATCCCACGTTCCTCGTTGAGAATGCCCCAGGCCTTGCCGGTCTTGCCCCAGGGGAAGTCTCCCAGCAGTGGGAACTCGAGCCCCAGCTCAATCGCGTAGGCTCCGTTGGCGAAAGGTGAGTCGACCGAAATGCCCAGCACCTGGGCGCCTGCCTCCTGGAACTCGCTATGCAGTTCCCGGAAGCGGCTCAGTTCATTCGTTCAACCACCGGTAAAGGCGAGCACGTACCAGGCCAGCACGACCGTCTGACCGCGATACTCCGAAAGCGTGTGCTTCTTGCGGTCGCCGTCCATCAAGGTGAAGTCGGGCGCGACCTGTCCAATTTCAACTGCCATGGGAGCGCTCCTGAACGTTCGTGTGTATCGATTGCTCCGTTGCGGGCGCCACTGGCGCCTGCTGTCCATATCCTAAGCGCTGGGTATACTTCGCCTATGGCTAACGGCGCCGAGTACGACCTGGGTGCGGCGGAAGTGCTGGAAGCGGAAGCGATCGGCCCGGCCGGTCAACGCCGTTTCCGCTTGCGCGTGATCGCCGGCGACAAGACCGCATCGATCTGGTGCGACAAGACGCAGGTCAGCGCGCTGGCCGAGGCGATCCAGCAGGTGCTGTCGCGTCACCGGCGCACAACGGACGGTCGGCGCCCTGCCTCGCGACCGCTTGAGCCGTTCCCCGATCGCGCGACGCACGACTTCCTCGCCGGACGGATCGCTCTCGGTTATGACGAGGACGCCGACAGCATCACGCTCTTCGCGACCGACATCGAGCAGGGCGGCCCCAATGCCTCGCCGACGGTGCGCGTCGACCTCAGCCGGCAGGCCGCGCGACTGTTCACGGTGCAGGCGGAGGAAACGGTCGCCGGCGGGCGGCCAAACTGCCCGCTGTGCAAACAACCCATCGAGGGATCGGAACATCTCTGCCCACGCACCAACGGGCATTCGGAAGACGCACTCGCCGAAATCGGGCCGCCCGAGTTCTAGGCCCGGAGGCGATTGTTGACGACCTATGACGGCGCGGCTCCTGGAGTAGCTCGACGAACTGTTGGCCGAGACAGGCTGACTGCGCGCTCTGCCCCGCAACACTCCGCACTGCTGCGGACCGTCGTCCGAATCGCTTCTAGCCTGCCGCCTGGCCGACCCCCGCTCTGGACCTACCAGTATGCGTTTTCCTTGCTTGGCACGGCTTCGTTCTTCGCCTGCTTTTTCTACCTGACGACGACGCTCCCGCGCGAGATGACGGACCTCGGGTTCAACCTGTTCGAGATCGGACTGGTCGTCGGAGGCTACGCGGCCATTCCGATCCTGCTGCGGCCCTTCATTGGACGCTGGAGTGATGGAGGCCACCGCATTCTGCAGATGCGCTTTGCCCTGTTGGCGTTCATCGCCTCGTTTGTGTTGATGATCTTTACCGACAATCTCTGGGCGCTGTTCGCGTTGCGTTGCGTGCAGGGCATTGGCATGGCGGCCTATCCGACCTCGGCCGGCTCGCTCGTCGCCGAACTGGTGCCGCCGGTCCGGCGCGGCGAAGGCCTGGGCTTTTTCGGCCTGTCGACCAGCTTCGCTCAGACGCTCGCCCCCGTGGGCGGCGGCGCCATCGCCGTCTTTGCCGGTTTCGACGGCGTGCTCATTCTTGGGGCCGTGACCGCGGCGGTCTCCCTGCTGGTCACGGTGGTTCAGCGAGAGCCGCCGCGCCCGACCAGGCCTCCACCTCCCGTGTCGTTGAAGTCGTTGATCCCCGCCCGAGCGGTGTTTCCGATGCTCGTCTTTCTCAGCGTCACGCTGGGATTCTCGGTGGCCGCTGCATTCCTCGAGCCACTGGCCGATCAACCCCACCGCAATCTCGGATTCGTGGCGCTCTTCTTCATGTTCAGCGGCGTTGGGGCGATGCTGTCCCGACCGATGGCCGGACGCCTGTCAGATCGCATCGGCCGCGTCCCGGTGATCATCCCGGGCCTGATTGCCACCTGCGCCGGCATGGTGTTGGTGGCCCAATCGGATACCGCCGTGATGCTGTGGGTCGCTGGTCTGTTGACAGGCATCGGCATGGGCGGCGCGCACACTGGTCTGTTGGCGATGGCTGTTGACCGGGTCTCGTCGACCCAACGCGGCGGCGCCACGGCGACGTTCCAGCTTGCCTGGGACGTGGGTGGCTTCGCGTCATTTCTGATTGGCATCGTCGGAGCATTCTTCAACGTTGAGGTGATCTTCTGGTTGGCCGCGCTGGGCGCAGTGGTCGCGCTGGGGGCGCTGCTCCTCGGCCGGTTCATGGGCTGGACGCGGACCGCGCCGCAGGCGTTGGAGCCGCTCGCTGCCAGGTCTGCTGCGGGGGGCGGGTGATGCCCAGTGTCCGCATGGACCCAACCTCCCGAGCAACGTGAGCTGACGGAACTCGACCGCGAACGCTCGCCTCTCGGCGCGTTCAATCGGGGTTGGTATGCGGCGGCATTCGCCGCCGGAGTGCTCCTCGTCTTCGTGCTCGGCTTCGCCACTGACATATTTGATTCCGGTCCCACTGCCAGCGGCGTCAGCGCGGCCTATCGAGACGGCATCGACCAGGGAACCGCGGCTGCCGAGGCTTACTGGCAAGATGAGCTCAAGGAGCGATGGTGGGAGTCATACAAACAGGGCAAGTCTGAGGGATCATCGATCGCGCCGTCACTGGTGATCGCGGTTCATCAGGGATTTAGCTGGGACCGCGGCTTCGACGCCGGCTTGCGCTCGCCCGATATCGATGTCGAGCAGAGTTATCGGCGGGGATGGATGGCCGGCTATTCCGGAGCCTGGTCGGCGATCACAAGCGAGGTCCCCGTGGCGCCGTTCAATCCCACTCCAGCAACGGTCGAATTCGATGACCGCGTTCAGTGGGTCGAATGGGGAGGTGAACCTTGAAGGGCAGGTTGGGACTGGCACTGGTCCTGTCTTTCGCCGGGGGCGTACTGCTGACGGCGGCCGTCGGCGGAGCGCTGGGCGTCTTCGACCGCGGACCGACCGAGCTGGACGTGTCCGACGCACGCGAACGAGGCCGTGAGGAAGCCACGGTCGAGGTTGGCGTGGGTAAGGAAGCCGCCGCCGACGAGCAAGCCGAAGCGGGCTATCAGCGCGGCCGAGAATCCGCAGACGGGCTCTCGCTTGATCGACTGCCAAATCCGGATGGCTGGTTCGCCGGGGTCATGGCCGGCCGGGTGAAGCTGCAGGAGCGGGCCGACGAGGCCTTTCAGTCAGGATTCGCAGAAGGAGAACGCCAGGGCCGAGACGAGGCGCTCGGGGCGCTGCGATCGAGTGACGAGCGATAGCCACAGGTCGGACAACTCCGATAGTGTCTCAGGAGCCCGGCTCAACTCGCAGACTCCCAGTCCCCGCTTTACGCGGGGACCTGCTTGGGGAGACCTGCGCGTAAACCCAAGTCGCGCGATGAGGAGCAAGTTCCCTCTCTTATCCCCTCTCCCTCTGGGAGAGGGCTGGGGTGAGGGTCCCCCGTCCAGCTATCTGGTGGCGGCCACGTTTGCCTCGCGGGCTGGCCCTCACCCTAACCCTCTCCCTCGGGGAGAGGGGATCGGAATCAGACGGCTGGTGATTTACCCGCAGGTCTCTTGGGGGGGGGAGGGGGGGGCGGCCATCTGGTTGTGATGTGTCGGGCGCAGAGGGAGCGGGTCCCCGCGTAAAGCGGGGACTGGGAAATCCGACTTCTGGAAAACCCACTCAAGTAGGGAGCTGCTAGAAGGTGCGCTTACGGCGTCCGTTGACCCCACTGATTCCAGTGCACGATTTCCTCCAGCGGCACGCGTGGGGCCTGTTTGAACGTCTCGCCCGTGAAATAGGCCATCGGTAACAGCACCGCCTGGGTCACGTCCTTGGGAATCCCCAGCAGTTCCTGCGACAACGATTCGTCGCGCAGATGCAGCGTTGTCCAGGCCATGCCAATACCGCGAGACCGAGCCGCAAGCATGAATGACCACGCTCCGGGAATAATCGATCCGTAGGTCGCTGCCTGCGCCATGTAGCCGGCATCTTCGACTCGGCCCGTGATACACGCGATCAATAGCGCCGGACAGCGGTGCATCTCGTTGGCCAGATAGGTCGCTGAGCGCGTGACGCCGTCGGCCGCCGCCGCTCGCGCGTCGCCCTCCGGCCAGCGCGGACCTTCATCTGCGCGGGCGGCGGTCAGCTCCATGAAGCTGTCTTTGTAGATCTTGGCGATGCCGGCGATCTTCTCCGGGTCGGTGACCACCATCCATTGCCATTGCTGCGAGTTGGACGCCGTCGGCGCTTGTAGCGCGATCTCCAGACATTCGTTGATCACTTCGGGTTCGATCGGTCGTTCAAAGTCCAGCCGCAGCCGGACCGATCGCGTGGTGGTCAGGATGTAGTCGGATTCGTAGCGGCTCATGTTGTGGTCCTTTCGAGCTGCGCGTCGTGAGGGTTCGTCATTTGAGCTGACTGATCCGTTCAATCTGAATGCGTTCAGGCAGGGTCTTGCCGTAGCGCCGGACGAGGCCGGCCATCACATTGCCCGGACCCAACGTGAGGTATCGTCGCACACCCACGGAGTAGAGCGTCTTCAGCGCTGCCTGCCATTCCACCGGCCGGACGTACTGCGCGCACAGCTCCTCTCGAAGCTGCTCAGGCGTCGAGATGATTTGCCCGGCGTGATTGCCCACGATGGGAACGAAGTCGTCGGCGATTGGCAGCGCCTGGATCAGGGCGCGACTCTCGAGGTCGGAACTCAGGAACGACGGCGTGTGGAAGGCCCCGGCGACACGAAGCTGGACCGCCTGACCGCCGTGAACGGGAGCGATCTCGGCTGCTCGATCCAGGGCATCGAACGATCCTCCGAGGACGGTCTGGTCGGGAGCATTGTGATTTGCCAGCGATGCGCCGGATTTCGCCGCGATTGCTTCCGCCGCCTCACGTCCGGCGCCAACCAGGGCCAGGAGACCTCCCGGCTGGTGAGCGCAATCGCGGTCCATGCTCAGGCCGCATTGCCAGGCGAACTGCAGCGTTGATTCCAGATCAAGCGCCCCGGACAGCGCCATCGCAGAGTTCATCCCGCTGGAATGCCCGGTGACGAAGGTCAATGGACCGATCCGGTCCGCCGCCTGCGCGTGCTCGGCGACTGCCCAGGCGATGAGATACGGCTGCAACAGCGATGGCTGTCTCAGCGCCAACTCATCCGATGGGTCAGCGCTTCGGCCCAACGTCCACAGATCGCAGCCTGCGACCGACGAGGCCACCCGAAACGCTTCCCGCGCTACTGGCGGGAGATCAGTCAGATCGTCGGCGAGATCAGCGACGCCGCCTGCGCGCTGCGCTCCCTGTCCCGGACAGATCAGGACGGTGTCGGGCGACTGATTCACTGAATCAGGGTATGCGCCGGGCGCCACACAGGATGTGGTCCGGTTGCTTGACCGCCGACGTGACCGTCTGCCTAACGACCCGCCGGCGTGGCGACCGCTGGCGTGGCGACCCACTGGCGCGCTGACCACTGGCCTGCTGAATGACCTGCTCGACCTACTTCTTGTAGTGGTCGGGACCCATGTCCGTCAGCTCAATGACGTTGCCGTCGGGGTCCTTGCAGAATGCGGCCCAGATGCCGTCGATCTCGCGCTGGTTCGGCTCCACCATCACGCTGACGCCGTCCGAGCGCAATCGCTCGACCTCGCTGTGAAAGTCATCGGTTGGGATATAGAGGGCGAAGTGCGGACCGATCCCCTCCACCGACTCGTCCATTTCGCGCTGCATCAGGTGCAGCTGGAGCGGACCCACTACGTACCAGGCGCCGGGGAATCCAAAATCCGGTCGGTCGATCTCACCGAGACCGAGCTGTTCGCCGTAGAAGTGTTTCGACGCTTCAACATCGGCGACGCAGATCGCAACGTGGCTGTATCCGGCAACGGCGGGCATAGCGGACTCCTTTGAACTCCCCGTACGCTCTGATACGGGACTGAGCGCTGTAATTTGAGTGGGATGATACACATCTTGGACGACGCAGGCAGTGGCGCCGACGCGTCGGTGCGGAGAGGCTGGGGCTGATGTCAGATCTTCGATGGGAACCGCCGCCCGGCGGCGAGCCCGGTCAGCGTGCTGTCGTTCCCGATCGGCAGAGCGGCTCCGGCGGTCCAAGCCGCTGGTCGGTCGCCCTGCTGATCTTCGTCATGATCGGCGCTGCCTTCGCGCTCGGCATTGGCGTGATGCGTGTGGTCGACGCTAACGACGACTACGGCCGATTCCTGCGCAGCTCACGAGACGGCGTGTCGCCGGCAGCGATCCCGGCCGCCGCCCAACCGACCAACGATGACGATCAGCCCGTCGAAGCAGCCGATGTCAGCGGCAGGCTGTCGCGCTTCGCCATCCTCGACGAGATTGTCGAAGTGTTGGATAAGGACTTCGTCGATCCGGCCAAGTTCGCATCGGTCGACACGCGCGCAGCCGCGATCAACGGCATCATCGACGCGCTGGAGGACGAGCACACGGTGTTCATTGACGCCGAACGTTACCGCCTCGCCAGCGAGGACATTGGCGGCTCCTTCGAGGGCATCGGTGCGACCGTCAATTCGGTTGACGGCGCCATCATCATTGTCCGTCCGTTCCGCGGTTCGCCGGCCCAACAGTCAGGAATTCGTGCCGGCGACGTGATCCTTGAGGTCAACGGCGAATCGACCGAGGGCTGGAGCCTGGAGCAGGCCGTCGCCGTGATTCGCGGACCCAAGGGCACCGATGTCGAGCTCCTGGTCCGTCACGCCGACGGCGAGCAAGAACTGGTCGTCGTCACCCGCGACCGGATCGTCGTGCCCAGTGTGGAATCACTGCCGATCACCGACCGCTCCGGCAATCCCGTGGCCGACATTGGCTACATTCTCATCTCACAGTTCACGGAAGATACACGCAGCGAACTCCTGGACCTGCTCGACGGAGCCCGCAACGCCGGCCTGGAGCAGCTGATCATCGACCTGCGTGGGAATCCCGGTGGGTTGCTCAGAGCCACGGTCGACACGACCGGCGAGTTCATCGATGAAGGCGTGATTCTGCGCCAGATCGACCGTGAAGGCAATGAGGAAGTCTTCCGCGATCGGGAAGGCGGCGCAGGCGTCGACCTCGAGCTGGTCGTCCTGATCAACCAGGGCAGCGCCTCGGGTTCAGAGGTGATGGCCGCCGCGTTGCGCGACCACGGTCGGGCCGTGCTGATTGGCACCACGACGACGGGCAAGGGCACGGTCAACGTGCCGCGCCGCCTGTCCGACGGCAGCGTGCTCTACGTCAGCGTCGCTCGCTACCTGACTCCCAACAGCACACAGGTCGAGGGCGTCGGAGTGGCGCCCGACATTGAGATTGCGATTCCCGATACCGGTTTCGAGGCGGGCCAGGACATCCAGCTCTACGTGGCGATTGAATACCTGCGCGGCCAATACGACCCGAACGCCGCAAGCGGCGACGACTCCGCCGACAGCGGTCCGGCAGAAGTCTCGGAAGATTCAGATGAGAGCGCTCAGCAGGAGTCGGAGTCGGACGCTGAATCTCAGTCGGAGTCGGAGGAGTAACCTACGCCACGTTGGAAGCCGGCATGAGCGTCTGACAGTTGGCAGGCTGGCCGGCCCGCAGTTTGGATGGGCGAAAGGGATTCGTGATGACAACAAATGCTGACGGTTGGGCTCGTCCCGAGTTGATCTGCGAAACCGATTGGCTGGCAGAGCACATTGACGATGACGACGTGGTCGTCTTGGACTGCGATCTGCTTGATGGCTACCTGCGGCTGCACATTCCCGGCGCGGTCTGGTCGCTCTCCCGCTACTGGAAGACCGATCCGCGCGACGACTCACAGATCTACGGCATGTCCGACCCTGAGCAGTTCGCGCAACTCGTCGGCCGGCTGGGAATCACGCCCGACACGACGGTTGTGGCGTATGACGGCTCCGGCTCGCTCTATGCAGCCCGGACCTGGTGGACGTTCGACCGGTTCGGCCACACCAACTTCAAGATTCTGCACGGCGGTCTCGACAAGTGGTACGCCGAGGGCCGGCCGCTCTCGCGTCAGAACCTGCGAGCGCACGCCGTCGAATATCCGACCCCGGCCGCCCCGCAGGATGAGTCGATCTGCCGGCTGGACGACATTCCCGCCGCGCTTGAGGACGATAATCACGTCTTCTGGGATGTCCGCTCCGATGGTGAATGGACCGGAGCCAACAAGCGAGGGACAGAGCGTGGCGGACGCATCCCCGGCGCGGTCCACCTGGAGTGGCTGGATACCCTCGACAGCCCAGTGCGGACGCTCAAGCCGGCGGCCGAGCTGCGCAGGATGCTCGGAGACCTCGGCATCACCCCCGAAACAACTGTGACCACCTATTGACAGGGAGGCATCCGTGCGGCGCACGGATACTGGCTCCTGCAACTGCTCGGCTACAACAACAGCCGAAACTACGACGCATCCTGGCACGAATACGGCAACGCCCTCGACCATCCGATCGAGACGCCCGCCGATTGAATGCGACAGTCCCCTCGCCTCCCTCGCGGAGACCTTTGCGAAACTCACAAATCCCCTCTCCCCCCCTTGCGGAGACCTTTGAAAAGTCACGCATAGAAAATCTCCCAGTCCCCGCCCCTGCGCGGGGACCCGCTCCGCTTCGCGGGGCTGGCGCTTTTCATTGCTGCTCACCAGATATGTACCGTATCCCTCGTCGCGCAGCCGGTGAGGAACGGGGGCAGGTCCCCGCGCGGAGGCGGGGACTGAGAACCGGAAGCGCCGGATTAGTTCAAAGGTCTCCTTGCGGGAGGAGATGTCACGGAGTGACAGAGGGGGGTCCGCCGCCAGCGACCTGATAGATCTTGAGATGGGGAGCCCGCCCTCTGCCTACGGCATCTCCCCCGCGAGGGGGGAGATGGGGATTTACGCGGAGGCGGGGACTCGGAAATTCTACTTTGCGACAGGCTCATTACCCCTGCAGCAACTCCGCCAACGCCGCCTCGACCTCGGCCAATGTCGCGAATGCCTCGAAGCGGGCCACAACGATTCCCTGCGCGTTCACGACGAACGTCCACTCGTCGGTGTTCAGTCCCCACTCTTCCAGAATCGGCGTCTCGATTGGCTCTTCCCCCAGCCGGACTTGCTCAGGATTCTCGAACAGGTCGACGTGCACGTAATTGGCGACGTCTCCGAAGAGGCCGCGAACTTCCGAGAGCACCTCGGCCTGCGGGCCGCAGAAGGCGTTCGTGCAGAAGCCCGGTGAGGCGAACACCACCACGAACGGCTTGCCCGCATCAACCGCGTCGGCCAGCGAGACCAGGTACAGCCCAGGATCCGGCGTCTCGCCCGTCGAGAGGTCGGCGATGTTCGCCACGTCGGTCAGCGTCCGGCTCTGCGATGGCGGCGCGGCGTCGCCCACCGATGGCGCTGAGGTATCGAGTGGGATGTCGACTGCGATGCCGAGATCGTCGAAGCCGCTCTCCGAGGGGATGTGGAGGATCAGGTTCCAGCGTCCAGGGCCGGTGAAGTTGACTGATGCGACGTGGAATCCACGCACGCCGTCGGGGAAGTAAGAGAAACGCGCGACCACTTCCTGCATCTCACCCGGCGCCTCCTGCGGCAACACGGTGACCCCGAGCGCCGGGAAATCGACCAGACCGAGCGGCCCTTCGATCACGACGGAGATGCGGTGCGTCCCGGGCGACAGGTCTGGCGTGCCCAGCGCGAGCGTGTAGCCGTCATCGGAGACGTAAACCGGGTAGCCGGCATCGCGCAGCAGCTGGAGGCGCGGGCTCAGGTCGTCGTAGTTGGCTTCCTCGATGATGCCAACCGACATCCCGGCCTTCATGCCGCCCATGCCGTCGTCGTCTTGCTGCTGCATGGCCTCTTCATCGGCCTCGGCCTGATCGGCCATATCTGCAGCGGCTTGCTCTTGTTGTTGCTCAGCGGGCTGAGCGGCGCGAGTGGTCGCGCGCGAGGTCGTAGTCGTGGAGCCAGACGTGGAGCCTGACGAACTCGTCGATGTTGACTCGGCCGCTGCCTGCTCTTGTTGTCCCTGCTCAGCTTGCTCTTGTTGCTGGTCGTCCGACGTCGTCGTACAGGCCGAAGCTGCCAACAGCGCGGCTACAGCAATGCCGAATAGTGCGGCCAATCGCCAACCCGGCCGCCAACGATATCCCCGTAGCCGGGAAGTGTTGAGAAGTGAGATCATGAAATCCCTCGCTCGATCAGTTGGGCAGCGCCCATTCGGTTCACGCTACTCGCCGCCGACGTAAGAGCCGAATGTGAAGGCAAAGATGCGGAACTGGTTGGAGTCGGAACTCAGCTTCAGTTCATGCTCCGACCACTCGGGCAGGAACAGCAGCCGATACAGGTCGTTCTCGGTTACGCGGATAAAGGACCGACCCTCGTCGTCCCACTGGACGTGGCTGCCCGCCTCATTGGGGAAGAGCCAGCGACCGTCCAACTCGACGTAGACATTGAACGGCTGACCGTCCTCGGCCACCGTGAGCACCACGTTCGCCGTTCGTCCCCGGACAATGAAGGCCATGTAGTCCTTCAGGTCCTCGGTCTGCCGAGCGTGGACAATCGCATCGTCTTCAATGCGCCAGAGACCTTCGAGGTACCAGAAGTTGTGCTCGCGAGCCGAAGTTTCAACGTCGTAGTACAGCGTGTCGATTCCGGGCCCGGCGAGGAAGTAAGCGTCCTGTCCGGCGTACGGTCCACCACCGCCGACGTTGCGCCGCCAGCCAGCGTAGAGCTCGCGGGTCTGTCGCGGTGTGCCGCCTTCCCGGGTCGGGACTGAGACGTCAACCCCGAACGGGATGTCGGACAGATCCTTCCCGACCGCTTCCAGCGCCTCCCGGATTGCACGCTCGGACTCTCCGTAGTGGCCTTCGCCGAAGTGGGAGTAGCGAATCCCCATCGGTGATCCATCGTCGGTCGGACCGATCAGGTACTTGGCCGGCCAGAAGCGGTTATTGAACGCGCGCCAGGTCCGAAAGTCGTTGTCCATTGGCACGTCGTACTCGATGCCGTGCTTGGCGATTGCTGCGCGGATATTGTCGGGAATCCCCTCAAAATCAAACTCAGGCGTATGCACGCCAAAGATTACGAGCCCCTGATCGCGATACTTCTCATCCCAGGCCGTGAGGAACGGCAGTGTGCGCACGCAGTTGATGCAGGTGTAGGTCCAGAAGTCGATCAGGACGACATTGCCCTTGGCCAACTCGAGCGCGATCGAAGTCTCTTCCCCGTTCAGCCAGCCGTTCAGTCCGGTCAGTTCGGGAGCGGTCGCCTCGGCCCGAATCTCTTCAGCGCGCAATCGCAGACGCTCCTCTACTGCCGGATCGCTGGACTGTTCTTGCTGTTCTTGCTGTTCTTGCTCTTCATCTTGCTGGGCTGCGGCGGAGGTCGATTCGGTCGACGCTTGCTCGTCCTCTTCTTCCACCTGCTGAACCGTTTCGCGTTCCTGCTGGTCGGACTGCTCAGACTGCGCCTGGTCGGCCTGCTGCTCATCGTCCTGTGCCGGTTCGGCCTGCTGCGATGGCTGATCTTGCGACTGTTTCTCGCCTGAATCCGACTCAGCCGAATTGTTCCCTTTATCGGACTGCTGGTCTTTGTCGGCTGACGAGGCGCCGGTCGATCGCTCCTGCTGATCTTCGTCTTGCTGACCCTCGTCGCGCGCCGACTGCGCAGCGCCGCCCTGCTGTTCTCGTTGCTGCTGGTCCTGTTCTTGTGGCGTGCTGCGTCCGGACGTCGTGGTCTGCGCATCCGCTTCTTGATCGTCCGTGGATGTCGCAGCGGACGACTCGGACGACTCGGATGTCTGCTGAGCTGACTGTTGCTGTTGGTTTTGCTGCTCTTGTCCCTGGGACGGGTCGTCGTCCGATGAGCAGGCCGCGAACAACACAGTGACGAGGAGGATTGCGAGGATGCCGATAGCGGCGAGACGCGAGTACTTCATATGGTCGAGCGTACAACGGCGGCAATCGCCGAGGTCAGGCCGTGCCCTCGGCCCAGGCTGAGATTAACGTGTGCGCGATCGCCATTGGACCGGGCAAGGACAGCGCGCCCTGAGGCAGTCCTGGCTGACCAAGCTGCGCCGCCGGCTGGTCGAGCGAATGCTGAATCTCGTCGCGCGTAAACCAGCGCACATCGTCCATTTCCCAGTCGTCGTAGTTGATGTCCGAGCTGCCGGCGTCGGCGTGACAACCAATCATCAGCGACGAGGGAAACGGCCACGGCTGTGACGAGTGGTAGCGCACGTTGACCGCGTCGATGCCTGACTCCTCGGCTACCTCGCGCCGAACGGCGTCCTCAATCGATTCACCGTGGTCGATAAATCCTGCCAATGCTGAGAACATGCCCGCCGGCCAGGACGCCTGGCGTCCCAGCAAACAACGGTCGCGCTCGGTATCGATCACCACCGTGATCACAACCGGATCGGTGCGCGGATAGTGCTCGACCGGACAGGATGTGCAACGCCGGAAGATGCCGCCTTGCGCGGCCTCGGTCGGCGCGCCGCAGACGGCGCAGAACCGATGCCGTTCGTGCCAGTCCAGAAACGCGCGGGCCTGGGCCGCAATCCCGGCATCGTCCGCATCGAGCACCGGCGCAGCGGCGCGCAAGTCCATATAGGTGGCGTCGGCGGGGAGTTCGAACTGTCCCGGTGCGGATGCCTCATTGATGGCAAAGCGCGCGGCGCCGTCGGATGTGCCCAGCAACAACGCCGGATGGCGGTCAATGTCGGCGCCCACCGGCAATTGCGACCAGGCCAGGCGCATCCCGCCGTCAACCTGCCGCATCGGGAACGTGAGGCTGCGCAGCGGGAGAAACCTGGTCCCCATGTCGCGGATTTGCGACGCGACCCACTCCTCGTCGCGGCGGCGCGCCGCCTCGCGATCAAGTGGATTGCCGGCGAACGTGTTGCGATGTTCAGGCATGTTCTCAACCCCTCCGGTCGGTCTGTGCCGGCAATGCGGTCTGTGTCGGCAATGCGGTCTGCGCGGGCTATGCGGTGTGCGACGCCGCCGTGTAATCAAACTGGGTCGCCGCCGGATTGCTCGGCAATCCGGGCATCGTCATGATCTCGCCCGAGATGATTACCACGAATCCGGCCCCCGCTGACGGCCGCACGTCGCGAACCGTGAATTCATGGTCTTGTGGTCGTCCCAGTCGGCCCGAGTCATCCGACAGCGAGTACTGCGTCTTCGCAATGCAGACGGGCCAGGCCTGTTGGCCCAGGCGCTGTGCGCGTCGCAGCGTGAGCTCGGCGCGTCGCAAATAGGTGACCGTACCGGCGCCGTAGACCTCGCGCGCCACGGACTCGATCTTGTCTTTCAGCGTCTGGTCCAGCTCATAGAGCCGTTGGAACGTCGGTCGATCGCCCGCCAGGGCCTCCCGAACCTGAAGCGCCAGGTCGAGACAGGCGTCACCGCCGCCGCCATACGGATTGGCAACCGCCGCACGCACGCCGCGCGCATGGCAATGCGCCAGCATCGCATCCAACTCCGCCTGTGTGTCCGATGGAAAGTGGTTGACCGCCACAATCGGGATCACGCCGTGCTTGATCACGTTGTCGATATGTGCGTCAAGGTTCGGCAATCCCGCTTCAAGCGCCGCCAGATCCTCCACCTCGAGATCTCGCGCGGGACGGCCCCCGTGTCGCTTGATCGCGCGAGCCGTCGCCACGATGACCGCCGCCTGCGGTTGGAATCCGCCGATCCGCGAGACCACGTTGAAGAACTTCTCTGCGCCGAGATCGGAGCCAAAGCCGGCCTCGGTCACGGTGATATCTGCGCAAGCCATCGAGGCGCGCGTCGCCGCTATCGAGTTACAGCCGAGCGCAATATTGGCGAAGGGTCCGCCATGCACGAACGCAGGGCCGCCTTCGCCGGTCTGCACCAGATTCGGCCGAATCGCATCCTTGAGCAGGACGGTCATCGCGTTATCCACCTTCAGATCGCGGCAGGTGATCGGCTGAATCGGCGTCGAGGCCGTGTAGCCGATGATGACATCGCCCAGTCGGCGATGCAGGTCATCAAGATCGCTCGCCACCGAGAGAATCGCCATGACTTCCGAAGCCGGCGTGATGTCGAACGCTTCCTCGCGCGGAATCCCGTCGTTCGTTCCGCCCATGCCGATCACCGCGCCGCGCAAGGCGCGATCGTTCATGTCGATGCATCGACGCCAGGTGATCCGGCGCGAGTCCAATCCCAGCGCGTTGCCGTGGAAGAGCGAGTTGTCGATCGCGGCCGCCAACAGATTGTTCGCCGCCGTCACGGCGTGCAGATCGCCGGTGAAATGCAGGTTGATGTCGTCTGCCGGCAAGACCTGCGAGCCGCCGCCGCCGGTGCCGCCGCCCTTGATCCCGAAGACCGGACCCATTGACGGTTCGCGCAGGGCCACCGCCGCGTGCGCGCCCGACTGCCGCAGCGCCTGGGTCAGCCCGATCGCCGTGGTCGTCTTGCCCTCGCCGGCGGTCGTCGGCGTCATCCCCGTGACCAGGACCAGGTCGCCCTGGGGTCGGGAGCGCAGCCGGTCCAGCGCTGCCGCCGTCAGCTTCGCCTTGTTGCGACCGTATAAATCCAGATCATCGTCCGACAGGCCCAAATCCGCTGCCACGTCGACGATAGGCCGCATGTTCCTACCCCTCAGATCGCTTCGAAGGGCAGAGTAGCGCAGGTCCGCCTCCGACTTTGAGGCACGATTTTGAGGACCGCGTTGAGGCCCGCCTTGAGGACCGCGTTGAGGACCGGCGAACGTGGCATCGGGGTCAGTTCTCCACGGTCACCTTGACATCGGTCACCTTGCGCGAGTTCACGATCAGCGCAATGTTGAAGTCGCCGTCGTCGTTGAGCTGCAGCGGAATCACCGCAATCTGCCAGGGCGGATCGAGATCGTCGAAGCGGTAGTCGTTCAGCTCGAAGAACTCGCGAGCGCCCGCGTCGTATTCGACCCGCACCAGAATGTGGTCGGCATCGACCCGCTCGTTCATCTCCAACCGAATCCAGAACTGCTCATCCAGCTTGAGTGGGCGGTTGAGCGGCGTCAGGACGGCGCGGTCCTCGGCCTGCTCGTCGATATGCAACGCTGCAACCGCGGTCCCGCCGGAACCCGAGAAGATGCCGCCGCCCGCTGATTCGTTGCACCCGCTGACGACGGCCAGCACCAGCGCCAACAGGCCCATGAAGCCGAGGAGTTGGGTCTTGCCTTGGGTCTTGCCTACGGTGCCCATTACCGGAAAGGGTAGTCTGCTACCAATTGCATCAGTTTCGGCCATGCGACGCCAGGCGTCGCCGATTACGGTCGTGCGGCAGGGTGAAGGGAAGGCTCGTGGAGCAGAACGGACGCGACATCGCGCTCTCAATCCGAGGTCTGTTCAAAGTCTTCGCCGACGAGGATGACCAGGGTCTCAACCTGGCCGTCGATGGGCAGTCCAAGGACGAAATCCAGGAAGCGACCGGCGCCGTCGTTGGATTGCGCGACATCAACATCGACGTCGCCAGAGGAGAGCTGTTCGTCGTGATGGGCCTCTCCGGCTGCGGCAAGTCGACGCTGGTTCGCTGCATCAACCGCCTGATCGAGCCGTCTCTTGGAGAAGTCTGGCTCAATGGCCGCGAGATCACCTCGATGGACGCTGACGAACTGCGTGATGTCCGCCGCCGCGACCTGGCCATGGTCTTCCAGCACTTCGGCCTGATGCCGCATCGCAACGTGCTCGACAACGTGGTGCTGCCGCTTGAGGTGGCCGGCGTTGCCAAACTGGAACGGCGCGAGCGTGCTGCTACCGCCCTCAATCTCGTCGGGCTCGGTGACTGGACCGCGTCCCTGCCGAGCCAGCTCTCCGGCGGCATGAAGCAACGCGTGGGACTGGCAAGAGGACTCGCCATGGAGACCCCGGTCCTGCTCATGGACGAACCGTTCTCGGCGCTCGACCCCGTGATCCGCCGCGATCTCCAGGACGAGCTACTGGCGCTGCAGGAATCGGTGCACAAGACCATCGTCTTCATTACCCACGATTTGAACGAAGCGGTCCGTGTCGGCGACCGGATCGCGATCATGCGCGACGGAGAAGTCGTCCAGGTTGGCGCGCCCAATGACGTCGTGCTCAATCCGGCCGACAGTTTCGTGCGCGAGTTCACCCGGGACGTGCGCCTCCACGGCATGGTCACCGCTGCCTCGATCATGGACTCCGAGTTCGAATCGATCGACGGCGCTACTCCAATCGCGAGCGCAATTGAACTCATGCAGGACCGCGCGCTGTCCACGACCTGCTGCGTCGATGCCAACGGCAAATATCTGGGCGCGCTCGACCTCGCCAGAGCGCTCAAGGCGCGGTCCGAAGGCGCGCAAGGTATTGAGCAGGCGCAGCTCTACATCGGCGATACCGTCCGGCAGGACACGGTGCTTGACGATCTCGTCCCCGCCGGACTGCGCGCGCAGCACCCGTTGGCCGTGCTGGACGAAGATGGCCTGCTCGTCGGCGTGATTCCGCTCGACCGCCTCGCCCGCGCCATGGTCTCCGATGAAGCCGCCGTCGCCGCCACAGCGGAAAACGAGGAGATGCCATGAGCGATGGAGCGCTGCCGCCGGCGCTGCCTCCGCGTCATCTGCTCGCCTTGATGTTGGCTGGCGCCAATCGGCCGCTAGCGGGACACTGGTGGGTTGCGCCGGCGATGATCGTGGTCATCGGTCTCGGCTTTGTCCTCTCCTACTTCCTCGTCGCCGACGAGTTCCCCTTCGATGTCGGGCGCGACGTCGGACGCCGGATCGACATCTGGCTGGACTGGCTCAAAGACAACTTCTCTCCGCTCTTCCAGGCGATCAAGAATGTGATCGTCTGGTTCCTCATCTCGCTCGAAGACATGATGCTCTGGCTCACCTGGCCGGCACTCATCGGTGCGATTGCGTTGACCTCCTGGCTGCTGGTCTCATTCCGGATGGCGCTGTTCTCGGTATTCTCGCTGCTGCTGCTCGCGACCTTCGGCCTCTGGGGCTCCACCGTTGAAACGATGGCCCTGATCATCGTCACCGTCACGTTGTCCATCCTGATTGCCGTGCCGCTGGGCGTCTGGGCCTCGCAGAGCGACCGGCTCGACGCCGTGCTGCGGCCCATCCTCGACGCAATGCAGACAATGCCGTCGTTCGTCTACCTCGTCCCGGCCATCGCGTTCTTCTCGCTGGGCGACACTCCCGCAGTCTTCGCGACGCTGATTTACGCCGTGCCTCCAGCAGTCCGGCTGACCAATCTCGGCATCCGCCAACTGCCCGAAGAAACGCTGGAGGCGGCCGACTCCTTCGGCATGACGCGGAGCCAGATGTTGATCAAGGTCAAGATTCCCCTCGCCATCCCGACGATTATGGCCGGTGTCAACCAGACCACGTTGATGGCGCTGTCGATGGTCGTGATCGCCTCACTGGTCGGCGCCGGCGGCCTGGGTCTCGACGTCAACCGCGCTCTGGGACGGATCGAACCGGGCAACGCCTTCCTGGCGGGACTCGGCATCGTCTTCGTCGCCATCATCATCGACCGCATCACCCAGGCACTGACCCAGCGGCAGCAAGAGGCGGTCGGCGCCGACTGACATACTCACTCAGGCAATGAACTCGTACACCACACCGCGCACACCACACAAGCTGAAGGCATGACCCATGCAGGCATTGATCCAACGAATCGCGCGAATCCCTGGACTCACGATCGGTTGCATCACGCTCCTGTGTTGGGTGCTCACCGCGTTCGCCGTCGCCGACCCCGATCTCTCACCCAAGGCGGCGTTGGGCGGAGCAAAAGCCATGTTTGTTGTGTTGGCCGTGCTCATGACCCTGCTAACGGTGTACAGACTGCGAATCTTCAGAAATCGCGATTGAACACACTTGGTAGCCTGCAACAGCGTTCGCTATCGATAGCGATGGCCATTCAGAATTGGAGACGATGATGAAACTCTCACCCTTGCTTCGGCATCCATTGAGATTGCTGCTCATGTTCGGTCTGCTGCTTGCCGGCGCCGCGGCATTGCTGTCAGCCTGTGGCGGCGAAGAGGAAAAGACGACCGTCGTCTTCTCCGACTTGAATTGGACCTCTTCGGAGATTCAGGTGCGCGTCGCGGCGTTCATCGTCGAGCACGGCTATGGCTACCCCACAGAGTTGATCGCCGGCGACACGGTCTCGCTCTGGCAGGGGCTGATCAACGGCGACACCCAGATCACGATGGAGATCTGGCCGTCCCAACAGCCCTGGATCGATGACCTCGAGCCGGGCGTGATCGAACTGCTCGGCAACTCGCTCGACGAAAACTGGGAGGGCTGGGTCATTCCCCAATACGTCAAGGACGCCAACCCTGGGCTCGTATCGGTCACCGACCTGCCCGACTACTTCGAACTGTTTGCCACCGCAGACTCCCGAGGCAAGGCCCGATTCATCGACTGCGTCCCCGGATGGAACTGTGAACAGGTCAACTCCAACAAGATCGTCGCCTACGGACTCGAGGACATCGTGGAGCAGGTCAAGCCGGGCTCCGGCGCCGCCCTGTTTGAGGACCTCGAGTCCACCTACGCTCGCGGTGAGCCGTGGCTGGGCTACATGTGGGGTCCAACCAAGCCGACCACCACGCTTGACCTCTACCGGTTGGAAGAGCCCGAGTGGAGCGAAGAATGCTGGAGTAGCGACCAGGGCTGCGCATACCCGGCCTCGGAAATTCGCATCGCCGTTAACAGCTCGTTGCTCGACGACGCGCCCGACGTGGTCGAATTCCTGCTCGCCTGGGACTTCGACGCCGACGTTCAGGTCCTCTCGGAAATCTGGATGGCCGACAACAATACCTCGCCCGACGAGGCGGCGATCTGGTATCTGAAAACCTACGGAGAGGTCTGGTCGGCATTCGTCTCCGACGATGTCGCCAAGGCCGTCAGGGAGGCGCTGGCTGAAGAGAGCTAGCGCGCTCGGCCCCAGAGCAGCCAATAGCCGGCCGCGGTCGAAATCACACCGACCGCGGCCAGTGGCGGCCACCAGGGACGGAGGCCGGCAATGAGTGGTGGATGGACCAGCACCGCCGCTCCCACCGCGAGCGCAGCCAACAGGCCCACCGACGCTAGGAGCGCCACCAGGCCCAGCGCCCAGGTCGTCCAGCGCTGCCGTTCTGGCCGTTCTGGCCGTTCTGTAAGAGGGGTTATCCCAATCATGCGGCGCAGCTTACGCGGACGAAGCGGAACCCCGAAGCGCCCGTCCTCGTCCTAGCAGACAATCCAATGGCCCACACATCCACAACCCGATAACCCTATGGCGAAGAAATCGAAGTCCAACAGCCAACGAGCAGCGCAGACGCAGGCCGGCCACAACGATCGCGTCCTCGCCTCGAATCGTCGTGCGTTCTATCAATACGACATTCTGCGCCGCTACGAGGCCGGACTCAGCCTCACGGGTCCCGAGATCAAGAGCGTGCGCGCCGGCCGCGCCTCAATCCAAGAGGCCTACTGCCGCCCGCGAGACGGGGACATGTATCTCGTCGGCGCCCATATCGCCCGTTATGAACCGTCCGGTCAGGCCAATCACGAACCAACCCGCGACCGCCGCCTGCTGCTGCATCGCCGCGAGATCACGCAACTCGATCAGGCTTTCGCCCAGAAAGGGCTGACCCTGGTCCCGCTCAAGCTCTACCTCACTCGCGGACTGGCGAAGCTCGAGATCGGCGTCGGTCGCGGGCGACGCCAGCACGAAAAGCGCGAGCGCATGGCCGAGCGCGACGCCAATCGGCAAATCGAACGCGCGCTGCGGCGATAGTGGTCCGCAATCAGCGGCACGGCGTCACCCGACATGTCGATAGTTCATCGCCGAAGACACCGCTTCGGCGGCGGGCTGACGCCTTGCTGTCACCTATAGCAAACATCGATGGGATTCAACTAAGAACAACGACCCGGGCGCCGGGGGGTTTGCTAGTGAGTACAGCAGGCATTCCCATATATCGGAACATATGTCATATATGAAACATACGGACTCCTAGGCTGCTTATATTGGTACGATTGCTAATGCATCGGCGAAACGCCGGTGGAATGACCTTCTGGGGACGAAAGGGTTCGACAGCGGTTGATTTCGAGTTGCTGCGTGCCGAGCTGGCGTTGCTCGTAAATCCACGCCAAACCTCCCTAATTGGCGAATCCAGGGAACTCGCCCTCGCCGCTTAACCGCGGTGACGTCGTCTCTCACCCGTTGCCGAGTCGGAGAGAGCACGGCGCCGTCTACTCGGATGCCCGTCGCGGGCGGTTGGGACCGCGCCGGAAAGATTAATTCCACTCACCTGCTCGTAACGGTCGGCCGACGCGCCGGCGTGCAGGGACACCACAAGCGACGGCTACGCACGTAGAAGCAGCCCGCGACGATCGTCTGGACGGGGAGTTCGATTCTCCCCCGTCTCCACCAGCACATCCGATTCGCCCGCTCGGATGCGACCCGGAACGGCCGGCGTCTCACGGCGTCGATCACGAACAGAGGGCAGCATGGCGGAAACAGCCGGCGGCAGGCCGATCGGCTCTCACGGTGACGAAGGAGAAGACCCGCCCCTCGAGGAGGAGTTGGATCCGCTCGGGCAGCGCGTTCGCGCCTTACGCCTGGGGCAAAAGCTGTCACTCAGCGAAGTCGCCAGACTGTCCGGCGTGTCCAAGGGCTACCTCTCACAGGTCGAACGCTCGCCCACCGCTCGACCCTCCGCGGCCACGCTGTTCGCCATCGCCCGCGCCCTCGGTACCACCGTCGCCGAATTGTTTGAAGGCAAGGAATCCGAGAGCCAGCGCGCCGCCGCCGTCGAAATCTCCGACAGCTTGCGAGAGTTCGTCGAGGAAGCGGAGCTGCCCCCGGTCGACATCGAAATGCTCGCCGGCATCCGCTATCGAGGCGCCTCGCCACGGACCAAAGAAGACTGGCGCTTCCTCTACGAATCGATCCGCCGCAGCGTCGGCAAACGCCGCTAGCCATTAGCGCCGGGTGACAGCCATTGGGCCGCAACGACCAGAGATGGGTTAAACCGCGCTGCCCCGCCGCCTCAAGGCGAGCAGGGCGCCCGGCGCCCCGATTCCGCGCCCGGCACACGCTGCAACTGCGTGGGCGGCAGGTTGCGAAGACAGTGGGTCCGACGCCCCTCGCTCACGCCTCCGGGACCATCGATGTCCACCCGGTGAGGGCGAACAAGCATACCGAAACGGAATGTACGAGTTCGTGAACTAACACGAACTGTTCCCCAGGAAATAACCATGTGGTGATGTACGATGCAGCGAACTGACCTGACAGGCTCAGTGTCGGGCGAGGACTATTCGGCGGGGGCGTTCCCGTCGCAGGAGGTAAGAATGAGCGAGCGAAACTATTGGCAACGGATGCGACGACGACAGATGTCGCGTCGCGCACTGCTCGGTGCATCCGCCCGAGCCGGCGTCGGTGCGGCTGGTCTGGCGCTAGTCGGCTGTGGCGACGATGACGACGACGCTCAGCCGAGCGTCGCGCAGGTCCAGCCGCAGCAAGATCAGCAGCAGCAGGCCATGCAGCAGCAACAGGCCACTCAGCAGGCCGACGCGGCTGACGTGCAAGAAGACGACACCCAGCAACAGGCCGCCCAGCAGTCCGTTGCGACCGCCGATCACATCATCCGTGGCGGCCGCCGTGTGGCGCCCTTCGTCGGCCCCTACTCGGGCGACCCGCCGACCCTCGACCCCTACGAGAACCTGACCTATCGCAGCCAGATCCCCTCAGCCTTCCACTACTCCAAGCTGATCCAGGCGATCACCGGCGGCGACGGCGTCAGCCCCGACAACACGGCGCAGTACGAGAACGACCTCGCGGCCACGATGCCCGAGATTCCCGACTCGACGACCTACATCTTCACCCTGCGTGACGACGCCAACTGGCATGATGTTGACCCGCTGAACGGCCGCGCCGTCACGATCAGCGATATTCAGGCCACCCAGGACCGGTTCAAGGAAATTTCCGCCAACTCCGCCGGTTGGGACAAGGTCATCGCGCTGTTTGAGACGGGCGAGGACAACTCGATCAAGTTCAACCTGCACGAGCCGCACGCGCCCTTCCTGACTCTGGCCGGCTCCTCGCAGCACATGTGGATCATCCCCCAGGAAATCGTTGACGACGGCACCGTCGCCCAGCGACCCGTCGGCTCCGGCCCCTGGATCTTCGAGGAGTTCGAGCCCGGCGTCGCCATCAACTGGCGCCGCAACCCCAACTGGCACCGCAGCCGCGATTATGTCAACAACATGGTCGACTCCGGCGCCGGCGGCTACAACGGCGTCTCCGGCGTCGACCCGCAAATCTTCCCGCTCATGGATGGCGTCACCGCGACCATGAACGGCGATGTCAACGTGCTGATCCCGGCACTGGGCGACGGCTCGCTGGACTACTCGCAGCTCTCTCCTGCGATCTTTAAGCAGGCCCAGGACGCGGCGCCCGACATCGAAGAGACCGCGGGCTACGTCTTTACCAACAACACGGTGCCCGGCGGCTTCTACTTCAACTACTCGATCCCGCCCTGGAACGATGTCCGCGTGCGACTCGCGCTGTCCTACTCGCAGGACCGCGACGGTATCCTCGCCGCGACCGACGACACGGGACGCGGCGGCTGGCACAGCCCGCTCTCGCAGATCGCGCCGTACTGGCTCGACCCCCGGGATCTCGACACCTACGGCGAGACCTTCGAAGGCGAGCCCTCCGGCCTGACCTTCCACCGCGACATCGCGATGGCCCGCCAGCTGCTCGACGCGGCCGGCTACCCCGAGGGCGTCAAGGCGACCCTGCACGGCACCGCCGACTACGGCACCACCGTGGTCAACCTCTACGAGGCCTGCGCCTCGAGTGCCTCCGAGGCCGGCTTCCAGTTCGAGTTCTTCTTCAAGGAGTACGCCGCCTACATCGCCTCGATCTTCCGTGGCAACTTCCCCGACGACTGGGATGGCGAATCCAGCCACCTCGGCATCGGCCCGCTCTACGGTGGCGCGACCGACCCCGAGGACATCTGGGCAGCGGTCTACGCTCGTACGTCCGGACGCCACAACTGGGGCTCCGGCGGCCGCACGCCGGACGGTCTGGCCTCAGTGCTCGAACTCGACACCGGTGGCAACGCCGACGCCTGGTCCCACTCCAACGCCGTGTCCGGCGGCGGCCCGGAGCACGACGAGCGCCTGCACGAGATGTTCGCGACGCAGAAGGCGCTGCTCGACTTCGACGAGCGCCTGGCCTACACGCAGGACATCCAGCGCTACATGTCGACCAAGCAGTACATGGTGCCGTTCGTCGCCGCTCCCGGCGTCTACGCCTTCAACCCCTGGATGCAGCAGCTTGACCCGCGCAACGGCACGCTGATCGAGAACGCGGACCAGCGTATGTGGCCCAAGGCCAACTACGCCTGGGGCGCAGAGGCCGAGCCGTTCTTCATGGTCAACCAGGGCATCAAGGACGAATACGCCTAACGAGTGATCGAACCAAGCCACGGGAGGCGCGACCCAGACCTGTCTTCAGCGTCTGGCCACCGCGCCTCCCGTTGGCGTATCTTTCCCTGAACCGATCAGATGCGAGCGACTGTGCCACGCTCCACCACGCCGCCAGGCGTTCAGGTCGCGAGTATCGCAACGGCGTTCGAGTCGCGATCAGCGCAACAAGCACGGAGCTAAGGACGACCAACGATGCAGCAGTACATCTTCCGTCGGATCTTGCTGATCATCCCCACGATGATCGGCGTCACCATGCTCGTCTCGCTGATCGCGCAGCTCCTGCCCGGCGACTTCATCGATGTGATGCTCGCCGACCACGTGGGTCAGGGTGAGGACAGAGCAGAAATCCGGGCCAAGTGGGAAGAGGAGCTCGGTTGGGACAAGCCCTGGATTGTTCAGTACGCAACGTGGCTCGGGAGGCTGGTGCAGGGCGACCTCGGCACGTCGTTGATCGGCGCCTTCCAGACGGTCAACGAGGAGCTCAAGACGAGAATTCCGGTGACCCTCGAGCTGGGCGTCCTATCGCTCCTGGTCGGGGTGGCGATCGCGCTGCCGGTAGGAATCATCTCGGCCGTCAAACAGGATTCGCCGATCGACTATGTGATGCGCGGCAGCGCCATCCTCGCTCTGTCGATTCCTGGCTTTTGGTTGGCGGTGATCATCATCCGGATCATCTTTCCCCAGCTGGGACTGCCGTCCCTGCCGCTGCTTTACAGCGATCCGACCGAGAATCTGGCCGAGAACCTGCGCCAGATGTATGTGCCGGCGATCATTCTCGGCGTCGGCCTGGCCGGTCCCGTGATGCGCCTCACCCGGGGCGAAATGCTCGAGGTGCTGCGCCAGGATTATGTCCGTACGGCGCGCGCCAAGGGCTTGCAGGAGAATGCGGTGATCGTCCGCCACGCGATGCGTAACGCGTTGATCCCGGTGCTCACCCTGATCGGCCTCTCGGCCAGCATCCTCGTCGGCGGCTCGGTGATTATGGAGTCCATCTTTACCCTCCCCGGTATGGGGCGGCGCATGATCACAGCGCTCAAGGATCGCGACATTCCCGTGGTGATGGGCATCATGGTCGTCATCGCGATTGTGGTCATCGTCGCCAATCTGCTGGTCGACATCGCATACTCGCTGGTCGATCCGCGCATCCGCTACGACTAGTGAACAGACTCTAAACGGACCTAAGCAGACCTAAACAGACCCGAACACGTTCGAACTGAGCTGACCGGATGACGGAGGGAGCGGGCTGATGTCAGACGCGCCGGAGACCATTTCGTCTTACGCCGTCCAGGATGAGGGCGGCATCGCGAGCTGGATTCGCGACCAGATGCAGCTGCTGATCGACCGTTCGGTTTCCAGCCCGCTCGGGTTCCTCACGGCCCTCGTGATGCTGGCGCTCGGCGGTACCGTCGGCTTTCTCGTCGGCGTGCTGATCATGCCGTATTGGATGTACCAGCGCAAGAAGTATCTCGGCGCCTTCGGCGCGTTCATCTTGCTCGCCTGTGTGACCGTCGCAGCGATCGCCCCGCTGATCCAGACTGTCGAACAAGACCCTGAGGCGGTCCGCGTTGCTCCATACACCAAGGCTTCGTTCTCCGAACGCTTCGTTTCGCCCAACGCCGATCACGTCATGGGCACCGACAACCAGGGCCGAGACCTGGTCACGCGGATCATCTACGGCTCCGAAGTGACGGTGCTGGTCGGCTTCGGCTCGGTCATCGCCACCGCCATCTTGTCGACCGCGATCGGACTGGTGTCGGGCTACTTCGCCGGTTCGGGGGCAAGCTGGTCGATGCGCGCGCCCGGCTTCATCCTCGACATCCGCGTGCCCATACCCAGCTCCATGACTGGTCCTGGGATCGCCTATCTGATTCCCCGGTTCCTGGCAGCCCTGCCAATCTGGTGGTTCTTCGCCATGCCCTTTGCGCTCGCCGTCTTACTGGTCCAGATCGTGGTCCGGATCATCGACATCGGCACACTGGGCCTGTTCAACTCGCAAATCGATCGGGCGCAGGACGCGCTGATGACCAACATGCCGTCCAGGGGTGGACCGATGCCCGACATCGACATCGTGCTGCAGCGCGTCGTCGACGTTTGGAACGCTTTCCCCGCGATCTTCCTGATCCTCGGCATTCTCGCCATCATCGGCGCCGGCGGCAACGGGTTCTTTGGTCTGGGCTTCGGTCCCAATTTCGGCCCGCAGGCCAATATCGGCGATGAATGGTTCTGGCAGGTGTTCCCGCGCACCACCACCGTCATCCTGACCGTCGCGCTGGTGCTGGCAGCAGGCAACTCGCGGATCATCCGCGGCGCCGTGCTCGCCACCCGCGCCGCCCAGTACGTCGAGGCCGCCCGTACCCTGGGCGCCTCCAACGTGCGCATCATGGTCGCCCACATCGTGCCTAACATCATGGCCACGATCATCATCCTCGCCTCGCTCAACCTCGGCGCCGCCGTGCTGATTGAGGCCGCCATCTCCTTCCTTGGCTTCGGCATCCCGCCGCCCTTCCCGACCTGGGGCCGAGATACCGGCGGGTTGGCTCTGCTCTACGCGAGCGAAGCCTGGTGGCTCGGCGTCTTCCCCGGGCTCGCCATCATGATCGCCGTGTTCGGCTTCAACATGATGGGCGACGCCCTCCGAGATGTCCTCGATCCCCGCCTGCGCGGCACCTAAGCCATCGGGCAACGGTCGAATTAGCAGAGGCCGCTCCTCAAGGAGCGGCTCTGCTGGGTTGGCAGATCCAGCGCTTTCCCTTTGGAGACCTGCCCGTAAATCGCCTGCTTCCCCCTCGCGGAGACCTTTGCAAAGCTCACAAATCCCCTCTCCCCCCCTTGCGGGGGGAGATGTCACGGAGTGACAGAGCAACTGTCTTGATGGTCAAGCGCTGAGCGGCGCTTGCCAGGGGGTATTGGTCTTGAGGATGGCGTTGAGGATGACCAGCAGCTTGCGCATGCAGGCGGTGAGCGCCGACTTCTTGGGCTTACCCCTGGCCAGCAGGCGCTGATAGAAGTCGCGGATCACGGGGTTGTGCCGGCTGGCAACGAGCGCGCTCATATAGAGCGCGGCGTGGACACTGGCGCGACCGCCCCAGATGCTGCGCGGGCCGCGCCACTGGCCGCTGTCGCGGTTGTAGGGGGCGACGCCGACCAGGGCCGCGATCCGACGCCGGTCGAGTTGGCCCAGTTCGGGCAGTTGGGCCAGCAGCGTGCGCGCCAGCTGCGGACCGACGCCGGGCACGCTGCGCAAGAGCTGGTCTTGCGCCCGCCAGTGCGGACTGAGTTGGACGCTGGTCTGCAGCTGATCGTCGAGTTGCGCCAGTGCCTGCTGCAGCCAGGCGATGTGCGACTCGATCCCGGGTCGCACGGCGGCGCGAGCGGCGCGCCGGCGCTGGCGCTCGGCGACCAGCATCGCGACCAGCTGCCGACGCCGGGCGACCAGGTCGCGCAACGCCTGGGTCTCGGCGTCGGGCAGCGGTCGCAGCTCCGGTCGGACCGCCTCGGCGAAGTGGGCCAGGACCTGAGCGTCGAGCGCATCGGTCTGGGCCAGGCGGCCCGTGGCGCGGGCGAAGTCGCGCACCTGGCGCGGGTTGACGACCACGACCGGCAGCGCCGCTGCGGCCAACGCCGCGACCAGCGGCAGCTCCAGACCGCCCGACGCCTCCAGCACGATCCGTTCCGGCGCCACAGCGCCCAGCCGCGCCACGCAGACCTCGATCCCGGCCTCGTCGTTGGCCAGCCGCTCGGCTCGCCCCGCCGGCCGGATGCCGACATCCAACCAGTGCTTGGATACGTCAATGCCGACGTAGGTACTCGTCTCCGTCATCTCGAGCTCCTATCCTGCGCTGGCCCGTCCTTGCAACATGCGGGCTCGGGGGCCCAAGCAACTGTTCGGGCTCATTCGCTGCTGGCGTGCGGCGACCCAAGCTCTGTCACGGCCTCGAAGGCCCAGGGGGGATCGGTCTGCCGCACCCCGGTTCGCCTCGGGAGTCACGTGCTCCCGAGGCGATAGCGAAGATACAAGGGGGGGGTCCGCCGGCAGCGACCGGATAGGCCTTGAGACGGGGAGCCCCCCTCTGCCTACGGCATCTCCCCCCGCAAGGAGACCGTTGAGCGACTCCAACACTCCCGATTCTCCGTCCCCGCCCCCGAGCGGGGACCCGTTGGACCGCGCGAGGCTACGAACTCCTGATTGTTCTCCTCCAGATATGCATGGCACCAGTATCGTTCGGCCTGCGGGGAATGGGGCAGGTCCCCGCTCGGGGCGGGGACGGAGAAGTTGCTCGAGCGCGACTGGTTCAAGGGTCTCCGCAAAGGGGGCAGAGGAGACGGTTGAGTGTTGCGAGGGTTTCCTCTGGGGAAGATGTCACAGAGCGAATGCGACGGCGCAGCGGGCAGCGTCAACGCGTGTTGCGCTCGCTGCGAATCGATGGCGGCAGGCGTCAGTCCGGCGCGCACGCCCTACTTACGACGAAACTGGCGCAGCACGTCGTCCGCGCTGATTTCGATCAGCGTCGGCCGTCCGTGCGGACAGGAATGCGGATTCGCGCACTGTTCCAGGTCGCGCAGCAGCGCCGTCATCGCCGCTGGATCGAGCACCGCGCCGCGGCGCACCGAGCCATGGCAGGCGGCTGAGGCCGCCGCGCGGTCGAAGCGCTGCGGCTCGTCCCGTTCCGGTCCCAGATCGGACAACACGCCGCGCACCAGCGTCTCGGCGTCGGCCGAGGCCAACGCCGCCGGCAGCGAGCGCAGCCGCAGCGAGCGCTCACCGAACAACTCCGCCTCGAGGCCCAGCTCGCCCAGCCGCTCGGCCGCCGCATCCCAGTTGGCCGCCTCCTGCGCGTCCAGCGAGAGCAACAGCGGCGTCAGCAGCGGCTGGCTGGCGCCAGGCTCGATGCCTGAAGCAGCGCTTCCAGGCCCACTGCCCCCCGGACCGGCGCTCGAGGCCAGCAGCCGTTCGTACATCACCCGCTCGTGCGCCGCATGTTGGTCGAGCAGCACCAGCCCGTGCGGGCCCTCGGCGATGATGAAGGTGCGGTGCAGCTGACCGACCATGCGCAAGGGCGGCAGCCGGTTCGCGGTTCCTTCAGCGATGCCCAGTGCCCCCAGTTCTCCCGGCGCCCCCAGCGCCAAGGTCAGCGCCGGGGCCGATTCCGCCACCGCCGCCGTGCGCGCCGATCCCTGAGGCAGCGCCATCCGCGGCATCGGCGTGAGGCCGGACCGTGTCGGTCCGTCCGCCGGCTGCGGGCGCGCAGCCGCTTGCTGCGAGGCACCGCTCGCCCGCCCGTCGGCCCCATCGCGATCGGCGCCGAGCCGCCGAGGGGAGGCAAAGCGGTCGCGCGACAACGCCTCGCGGATCGTGCGCTGCAGGAGCGAAAAGGCCGCATCCGGATCGCGCAGCTTGACCTCGGTCTTGGCCGGGTGGATGTTGACGTCGACCGCGTCGGGCGGGACCGTCAGCCGCGCCACGACCAGCGGAAACGAGCCCGCCGGCAACCAGTCGCGGTACGCCTCCTGCACGGCGTAGGAGAGTCGCCGGTCGTGCACCGGGCGGCCGTTGACGAACAGCCGGATCGCATCGCGCGTGCGCCGCGCGTCGTCGGCCGAACCGGCGAAGCCGTCGAGCGAGACCGCCGCCCGCTCCGACACGGCCTCGAGCGCCAACGCGCGCTGAGCCGCTTCCGCCCGAAACACCGTCGCCACGGCGCCGCGCAAGGCCTCCAGCGGATCGCCCGCGCCGGCGGGCTCGTGAGCCAGCGGCGTGCGGCCGTCGATCGTCAGCCGCAGCGAGCAGTCGGGATTGGCCAGGACCGAATCCGACGCCGCCCGCAGCAGCGCCGAGCGCTCCGCCCGCTGTCCGGCGAGGAAGGCGCGGCGCGCCGGTTGTCCGGCGAACAGATCGAACACCTCGACCGAGGCGCCCACCGCGCGAGCAGCCGGGCGCGGACCGATCTGCCGTCCGCGCTCGAACTCGATCACGGTAGCCCCGGCCTGCGCGACGGTTCGCGTGGTCAGCCGCAACCGGCCGGCCGCCGCCGCGATCGCCGGCAGCGCCTCGCCGCGGAAGCCGTAGCTCTCGAGCCGGGCCAGATCGTCGACGACCGCCAGCTTCGAGGTCGCGTGGCGGCGGAAGGCGAGCGCCACCTGCTCCGCCGCGATCCCGACGCCGTCATCATGCACCGCGATCAGCTCGCGGCCGGCCCGGCTCAGTTCGACGACCAGCCGCCCGGCCCCGGCGTCGAGCGCGTTCTCGACGAGCTCCTTGAGCACCGCCGCCGGACGCTCGATCACCTCGCCCGCCGCAATCTGCGCGGCGACGCGCTCGGGCAGCTCACGGATCGGCCGGACAGCCGCCGGCGTCGTTCTACCGTGCGTCGTCATGAGCCCGCCTGCGCTATCCCGTGTGAACCCAGCCCGCCAGAACCCAGCCCGTCCGAACCCAGCCCACGCAGCTCCGTCCGCGCCTGATCGCGCAGCGCATAGAGCGCTGAAATCGCCTCCAGGGGCGTGATCCCGTCGATGTCCAGGTCGGCCAGGTCGGCCACGATCGGATGCACGGGCGGCGGCATCAGCATCAGCTGCGGCGAGCCGGGTTGCCCGACGCCGGCGCCCGCGGAGCTGCGCAGCGCCGGGGGCCGGACGTCAGTCGTCGGCGCCGACTGCGACCTGGAATCGCCCTGCTCCAGCGCCTGCAACAACCGCCGAGCGCGCTCGACCACCGGCGCGGGCAGCCCGGCCTGGGCCGCCACCTGGACGCCGTAGGAACGGTCGGCCGCGCCCGGAGCGATTCGGTAGAGAAACTCGACCGTGCCCGCCTCACTCTCGGAGACCTGGACCGCCGCGTTGCCGACCCGGGGCAGGCTGCCCGCCAGCGCCGTCAGTTCGTGGAAATGGGTCGCGAATAGTGTCCGCGGGCCTCGCAGCGGGCGCTCAGTGCGCTCAGTGCGCGCCGGGTCGCCGCCGCCGGCCAGCGCTTCCGCCACCGCCTGGGCGATGGCGAGGCCGTCCCAGGTCGAGGTGCCGCGGCCGATCTCATCGAGCAGGATCAGCGAGCGATCGGTCGCGCCGTGCAGCAGGCGCGAGGTCTCCAGCATCTCGACCATGAAGGTCGAACGCCCGGCGGCCAGATCGTCGTGCGCGCCGACGCGCGCGAAGATGCGGTCGACCAGTCCGACCCGCGCGCGCTCGGCCGGCACGAACGAACCGGCCTGAGCCAGGATCACGATCAGCGCCGTCTGGCGCAGGTAGGTCGACTTGCCGGCCATGTTCGGCCCGGTCACTAGCAGCAGTTGCGGCGCGCGCAGACCGTCGTCCGCCAGTTGCAGGTCGTTGGGCACGAATGCGCCTTGGGCCGCCGCCGCTTCGACGATCGGATGGCGTCCGCCCTCGATCTCGAGCTCGCCCGAATGCTCCAGCGCCGGACGCGTCCAGGCCCGTTCGGCCGCCACCGTGGCCAGCGACGTGGCCGCGTCCAAGCGGGCCAGGGCGCCGGCCATCCGCCGCACCGCCTCCGCCTCTGCCACCAACTCCGCCCGCAGCCGCTCGACGCAGGCGCGCTCGGCTGCGCGGAAGCGCTCGTCCGCATCCGTCAGATCGCGCTCGAGCGCGCGCAATCTTGGCTCCGAGAAGCGCTCCCGATCGCGCAGCGACTGCCGCCGCTCCCAGCTCTCGGGCGCGCGCGCGGCCTGGCTGCGGTTCAGCTCGATGTGATAGCCGAACGTCCGCTGATAGCCCACGCGCAAGGAGGCGATGCCCGTTTCCTCGCGCAGGGCCGATTCCAGCTCGGACAGCTGCACGCGCAGCGCATCGGTCAGGGCGCGCCAGCGGTCGCTCTCGGCGTCGGCGCCGGGACGCACCACGCCGCCGCCGTACTCGGACGCCGGGCGTTCGACCAGGGCCTCGGCGAGTCGGTTGGCGGCGGCCGGGGCCGAGCCCAACCGCTCAGCCAGTTCCACGAGCGCGCCAGCCTCGGCCGCCGGCGCGGCCTCGCGGATCACCCGGACCAGCGCGTCGGCCTCAGTGAGCGCGGTCGAGAGCGAGCCCAGCTCGGCCGGCAGGGCCAAGCCTGAGGCGGCGCGCGCGAACAGCCGCTCGATATCGGGCGCGCCGCGCAGCCGCTGCGCCAGCGCCCGGCGCAGCGCGGGCCGGCGGACCAGCGCCTCGACCCGGTCCAGCCGGCGTTCGGCGCGCTCTAGGTCGAGCAGCGGCGCCGTCAGCGCCGCCCGCAGCCAGCGCCGGCCGAGAGCCGAGCCGCAGCGGTCGAGCACCGCCAGCAGCGTGCTCGGTCCATGGCCCTGCGCCTCGCCCGGACCGCGCTCGGCGATGGCTAGCGCCCGTTGGGTCGCCGCATCCCACTGCAGGTGCGCCTCGGGCTGAAACCAACGCGGCGGGGCCAGCTGCCGCAGCGTCCCGGTGCAGGTTGCGGACCCTCCCGATTCATCGTCCGGACCCGGCCGATCGACCCCGTCCGTCGCCGGCAGGTCCGTCAGCGGCAGCGCCGACCACAGATACTCCAGCAGCGCGCCGGTCGCCTCTAGCGCGGCCGAGTCCGGCTCCAGCGCGAACGCCGCCGGCGGCGCGCCGAACTGCCGCACGAGGGCGCGCTCCGCCCGGTCCGAGCGAAACTCGTGCGCCGGACGCCGCGTCACTGTCAGCCCCCTCGCCGCCAACCCAGTCGCCGCCAGCCCCGTCGCCGCCAGCCCCGTCGCCGCCAACGTTGACTGCGGGCCGTCACCGGGTTCGCCTGGGTCTTCGAAGTCGTCGGGCAGCAGCAGTTCGCGCACGCCCAGCAGCGACAGCTGGTCGAGGCCGCGTTGCCAGAGCTGCGCCGCTGACTCGCCTGGCTGCGACGCTGACTCGCGTGGCTGCGACGCTGACTCGCGTGGCTGCCGCGATTCGCGAATCTCGCTCAGGTGAAACGCGCCGGTCGTGATGTCGGCCGCGGCGATCCCCAGGCGCAGCTCGCGCCTTGTGCGGATCACGCGGACGGCGGCGCAGGCCGAGGCTTCGCCCGCCTCGAGCAGCGACGGCTCGAGCGCCGTGCCGGGCGAGACCACCCGCACCACGCCGCGTTTGACCAGGCCGCGCCCCGCACGTGAACCCCCCGCAGCGCGCGTGAGGCGCGGATCCTCGAGCTGTTCGCAGATCGCGACCCGGTGGCCGCGCGCCACCAGCTTGGCCAGATGCTGCTCGACCGAGCGCACCGGAACCCCGGCCAGGGGCGAGCGCAGGCCGCCGCCCATCGGCTTCGAGGTCAGCGCGATGTCCAGCTCCTGGGCGACCAGCTTCGCGTCCTCGTCGAACGTCTCATAGAAATCGCCCAGGCGAAACAGCAGGATCGCGTCGGGATAGCGCGCCTTGAGGTCCAGATACTGCCGCCGTACCGGTGTCACCATGCCCACATTCTACACGCTACCGTGTATCACGGTCACCGCGTGGCCAATCTTCTGACCAACTGCTCAGTCAGTTTATCAATTGCGGAACGAACCGCGAACAGCGACCGTTCGCAAGCGTGGCAACCTGAACAGACTGTGGATAACGGGCCGTGAAGCCTGGATGATCGCCAGGACTCGTCCACATCGCTCGTAACGTGCGGCGACGTCCACGTTTCCGGAGGCTGTCTCAGTAATCGCCCGACCCCGCTGTCCGTTATACCCGCGCTCCGCCGCGGGTATCTCGCTGTGCTCGGCAAGAAGGCAAGCAGTCAGCTCAGCGACCGAAACGGGGGCGGTTGCTCAGATTCAAGCGTCGGTGCTGGACGCGTCGAGATTCCCGCGCTCCGGCGCGGGAATCTCGACGCTCTGACTTCTGTGACACCTTGCTCGAGCGAGGGCTGGAAGGGGGGGGGCTGCGCCTAAACAGGCCCTAAACCACCGAGAGCATCGTCAGGAAGCGGTCCTCGACTCGGATCGCGTCGGGCGCGATCTCGCGGCAGACATCGCAGTGAATGCACTGCGGCTCATGGATCCGCCAGTCGCCCAGCGCTTCCGACCCGCCGTCGCCGCCATCGCCGTCGGTGTCGTCATCGTCCTCGACCGGGGCCCGGCTCAGACAGCCGGTCGGACAGAAGGCGGCCGCCGCCTCCAGCGCCGGATCCGACTGGTCGGTGATCAAGTATCGCGTCAGGCCGGGCGCGACCCTTGCCGGATCGCGCTTCTCATTGATGTGCAAGTCGAGCTCGTCGCGGAAGTAGTTGACCAGGCCGCGCACCGCATAGGGCGTGAACTGACCGTGCAAACAGTTGGAGTTCTGCAGCGTCTTGTCGATCGCCCCGATCCGCTCCAGGTCTTCCTCGCGCCCGTCGCCATGCATGATCCGCTCCAGCACCTCGACCAGCCGCTGCGAGCCGCCGTGACAGGTGGTGCAGCGGCCGCACGATTCGTCCTCGCAGAACTCCGTGAAGTACTTGGTCAGGTCGACCGCCGAGGCGCGCTCGTCGAACAGGATCAGGCCGCCCGAACCGAGCAGCACGCCGCGCTCGGTGAACGGCGGGCGCTCCAGCTTGAGTCCCAGGTCGGAGGCCGGCAAGAGGCCGCCCAGGGGGCCGCCCGGCTGGATGCCCTTGGGCGTGTGACCGTCGGGCGGTCCGCCGCCGCAACCCAGCAGCAGCTCGTCCATGCCCATCCCGAAGGGGACTTCGAGAATGCCCGGCCGCGTCAGCGACCCCGTGATCGAGAACATCTTCGTGCCCGGGTCGGACTCGGTCCCGTGCTGCCGGTACCAGGCCGCGCCGTGGCGCACGATCAACGGCACGTTGGCGTAGGTCTCGGTGTTGTTGACGTTGGAGGGCTCGGAGAAGACGCCCTTCTGGGCGGGGAAGGGCGGACGAATCTTGGGCATCCCGCGCAGTCCCTCAACCGATGCGATCAGCCCCGTCTCCTCGCCGCAGACATACGATCCCGCGCCGCGTGTGATCTCGAGCTCGAACGAATGCTCGGAGCCCAGAATGCGCTCGCCCAGCAGCCCGCGCTCGCGCGCCTGCTCGATCGCCAGCTCCATTCGCGCAATCGAGAGCGGATACTCATCGCGGATGTAGACAAAGCCGTAGTCCGAACCAGTCGCGCGGCCGGCGATCGCCATGCCCTCGATCACGAGATGCGGGTCCGATTCCATCAGCACCCGGTTGACGAACGCGCCCGGGTCGCCCTCGTCGGCGTTGCAGACCAGGTACTTGGTCGGACCCCCCGCGCCCAAGAGGAACTTCCACTTCTGTCCCGCCGGGAAGCCGCCGCCGCCGCGTCCGCCGACGCCCGCCGCCAGGACCAGATCGCAGATCGCGATCGGCTCCAGCTCGACCGCGCGGTCCAGCGCCTCGTAGGCGCCGGCGGCGATCGCTTCGTCAATCGACTCGGGATCGATCACGCCCATCGACTGCATCAGCCGCCGTTCCTGCGGACCCCAGAAGGGATGCTCGGACAGGGGCGCCACGCCGCGCACGGGCGTGCGAGCGCCGATCAGCCACTGGGCCGCCGCCTCGGCCGGGTTGTCGCCCAGCGCCGCGGCCAGAAACTCCGCCGCCGCTTCCGGTCGCACCGGTCCGTAGACCACCGCGCCCCCGCCGGCGAAGCCCGGACGCTCCACCTCGACCACCGGCTCCAGCCAGGACAGCCCCAGCGTGCCCACGCGCATCAGTTCAACATCATGTTCCGCCGCCAGCGGCTCCAGCGCCTCCCAGAGACGGTCGGCCTCGGCCGCGATCGAGGAGGTCGAGAGGTCGACTCGCACCAATGGCCGCGAGGGTGAGCGGCGTGGCGCGGCGTTCAGCTCCGCCGCTTCACGAATCTCCTCATAGGTGCTGTAGGCGCTGCTCATGACACCGTCCCATCATTCGCCGAATCGTGCGCATGTTCAGAGCTACCTGTGCCATAGGTCGCCTCGGCGTCGACGAACGTGGCCGGGGCGATCTTGATCGGACGCTCGGGCCAGGTCACGGGGTCGTCGCCCGCCTTCAGCCGGCGCGCCAGTTTGACCGTCTCGACCATCGACAGCGGGCCGACCACGCGGCCGTTGACCCAGACCATCGGCGCTTTTTCGCAGGTCCCGTTGCACTGACCCAGCCACAGCCCCAGCTCGTCGTCCGCCGTGTTCTCGCCCATCCGGCAGCCCAGCTCGGCCTCAAAAATGCGGCGCACCCTGTCGCCGCCGACCACCCGGCAGGAGGGACCCGAACACCAGGTGACCAGGCTCTTGGGCGGCGGCGAGTGACGGAATTCGGAGTAGAAGGTCGCCGGACCGTAGACCTGCGCCTCCGAGACCCGCAAGTGGCGCGCGATCAGGCGAATCGCGTCACGCGAAATCCAGCCCAATTCCTCCTGCGCCACATGCAGCGCGCGCAGCATCTCGCCCTGTTGGCGCGGCAACTGTTGTAGCAGTCCGGCGAACCGTTCCATCCCTGCTCCCGTCCCGAGCGAACTTACACAGATGCTATCCCCGCCTCAGATACGGAACAACCCGCCACGGTTTCAGCGCTCCCGCGTTGGCGGAGCTGTCACGAAGAAACGTGCCACCGACCTCGACCTCCGTCATACTCGCGCTGCGCCGCGGGTATCTCGCCGTGCTCGGCACGAATTCCACGAGCCGGCTGAGCATTCGAATCGGGCAAGGTCATGCAGGTCCGAGCGTCGGTGAAGAAATCGGCGGATTCCCGCGGCGGAGCGCGGGACTGACGAATCTTCTGCTTCTCAGACGCCCTCCTGAACAGCTGACTGAGAGAGTCCACGAGTGCTTGTAATCGAACGCGCCGGACACTTAGCCGTTGTAGTTCAGCCGCAACCCCGGACGCGGCCACTCGCACGAGATCAACCGACCCGTCGTCGACAGCGTGATGTAGGCCGTGCGCATGTCCGCGCCGCCGAAGCAGATGTTGGTCGTCAGCGGATCGTCGCCGACCGCGACATGCTCGACTGCGCCCGTGTCGGGATCAATCAGCGTCACCCCGCCCGGACCGATCGTCGCCACGCAGACCTGGCCCGATTCCTCCACGGCGAGCGAATCGAACAGCGTGTAACCGCCGGCGTTGGCGATGAACGCATTGAACCCGGCCGCTGCGTTGTCGGACGCCAGTACGCCCGGCTCGGCGATCTGCCAGCCGAACAGCCGCCCGGTCGGCGTTTCGGCGATGTAGACGCGCGAGTCGTCAGGCGACAGCCCGACCCCGTTGGCGCCGCCGGGAATCGGGAAGACGGCGCGCGAGATATGGCTGCCGTCGGTCGTCGCGTAGTAGAGCGCGCCCAGGTCGCGGTCGAACTCCCGGTTCTTGCCCAGGTCGGAGAACCAGAACCCGCCGGCCTGATCGAAGACGATGTCGTTGGGCCCCTTGAGCGGGATCCCGTCGCACTCCGTGTAGACCGTCTCCACCGCCCCGGTCTCGATATTCACGCGCTGGATCGAGCCAGACGTATAGTCCTCGGCCTGCCCGGCCGGCAACAGCCGCCCGCCCGCCCGGTTCCACTCGAAGCCGCCGTTGTTGGCGATCCAGACATGCCCGTCCGGTCCCACCGCCGCCCCATTCGGCCCGCCGCCGGTCTCGGCAACGACCGAGACATCGCCGGACGGCGACACCCGCGTCAGCGTCTGCCGCGCGATCTCAACGAGCAGAATCGATCCGTCGTCCATCGCAATCGGCCCCTCGGGAAACTCCAGCCCCGAAGCCAGCTCAACAAACTCCATATCAACCACCTTCCATCAGATACGCAAAGACCTTGTCTCGACGCTCCCCCTTCCAGGAGGAGCTGTCACGAAGTGACTGAGGGGCCCCTCCGCGACTGGCGACCAACCGCTACTCGCTCGCCTCATCCAGCGTTTGCAGATAGTACATCCGCCGCTCGCGCGGACCGATGATGTGATCGATCCGCAGCGCCAGTTGCGCCTCATGCGGCATCCGCAGCACGACCTGCGAATTCGACCGCAAGAGCGGCTCCAGCGCTCCTTTCGGCTCGACCTCGCTGACCTCGACCGCATACGTGTCCGCCGGCAGCGAGGCCGGACGCGGCTTGACCATCGCCCGCGCCAGCAGCGCGCCCGACGGCGTCAGGATCGAGCAGGCGACCGGCTGAACCTGCGGCGCAGGCGCATGCACTGCCTCTGCCGTGGGGGCTGAACCGTGATTGACCAACAGGGAAGACGCCGCCACCGGCGACGCCACAGACGTCGTAACCATCAAACCCTCGCTCTAGGAGATCCGCCCCTCCAACCGCCACTACTGCTCTAGCAAGAAATTCCCCGTTCCGTCAAGTCGCGGAGCCAGCAAGCCTGAGCGCACTCTCCAAATCACTTCCGGGCAGCTGAATAAAGTTGGGCCCTTGTCGCTGTCGCCAAGACTTGAGGGCTTCAGCGATCCTTTCTCCCTCTCCCCCGTGCTGATCCACAAACTGGCGCCAGTCGCTTATTTCTGCCTCGCTCCAGTCTCGCTCAAAGACGCGGAGGGCGGCGAAATTACATGCCGCTTCTTGATCGAGCCGACCATCTGCCACCGCCAAGCTGAATTCAAGCAGTTCATCGTCGAGAGCGATCAGCAGCGAGTTATTGCGGCCCAGAAGAACCAGCATTGCTGTCAACGCAAAGCGCTTATTCCCGTTGACGAACGGATGCAGCTTATTCAAACGGTCGTGCAGCACTGCCGCCTTGACTGCCAGCGTTTCGTACTAGTGCCACCGCGGAGCTGCCAGAGCGCTCGCCAGTAGATGTTCGCCGTCCGCGCCTCGAAGCAGAAACGCTTGGGAAGACTCAATGTCGTAAGCGGGGCGATCGCGAAACGCGCGCCGCGCGTAGGCGATCAGCGATGGGATGTCTCGCTCATCGAGGTATCTCAGGTCCAGCACGCATCACCGCTGCGCCAACTCGATTATTACATCGCGGTACTTCTCAAGCAGAAACTCGACCACATCCTCGTGCGGCTTCGCTTCCGCATGACTCTCGTTCAGTTCACCAGCGTGGATGTCGCGTTGCTCAAGAGCGAATGCGCCTCGCCCCTCAGCCACGGATAGACGGAGCGGCCGATTCGTGCCGGTGCTCATCCTGCTGGCCTTCCAACGCTCGCGCCTAGGCAGGAGCGGCTCTTCCCTGTGTACACAGTGTATATACAGTCAGCCAGCTTGTGCTGAATCCGACCCCAAACGGCTCGCTAGTATCCTGCCTGTGAACGAAGACACAATATCGAAAGGACCCAACCAAATGGGTGATCGACTCGAAGGACGCGTCGCGATTGTGACCGGCGCCGGACGCGGGATTGGACGCGGACATGCCCTGCTGCTCGCCTCCGAAGGCGCCAAACTCGTGGTCAACGACTACGGCGGCTCCCAGGGCGGCGAGCTCGACGGCGAGGCCACTCCCGCCGATCAGGTCGTAGCCGAAATCAAGGCCGCCGGCGGCGACGCCGTCGCCAACTACGAATCCGTCTCCGACATGGCCGCCGGCGAGCACATGGTCCAGCAGGCGCTCGATAACTTCGGCCGGCTCGACATCCTGATCAACAACGCCGGCATCCTCCGCGACCGCATGGTCTTCAACATGACCGAGGAAGAGTGGGACGTCGTCGTCGCCGTTCACCTCAAGGGACACTTCACCGTCACCAAGTACGCCTCGCAGGTCTTCCGCCAACAGCGCTCCGGCCGGATCGTCAACACCTCATCCGAGTCCGGATTGGGCAATATGGGCCAGGCCAACTACGCCGCCGCCAAGGAGGGCATCGTCGGACTGACCCGCACGCTCGCCCGCGACCTCGGACGTTACGGCGTCACCGCCAACGCGATCCGGCCGCGCGCCGGCACACGGCTCACGCTGACCGAGGAGCTGGCCGAAGCCACCCGCCGCGCCCGCGAGGCCGGGCTGGCCTCGGGCGACGCCGGCGACATCGACTTCGGCGGCAACCGCGAAGCGATGATGGCGCCCGAGAACGTCTCACCCTTCACCGTCTGGCTGTGCACCGACGCCGCCGCCAACATCAACGGCCGCGACTTCCTCGTCTGGGGCAATGAGGTCGGCATGTACAACCTGCCCACAGTCGAGTCCGCCGTCTACGCCTCAGGCACCAGCTTCACGCTGGACGAGCTCGATCGTGTCGCCGCCCAGTCCTACCTCGGCTCGCAAAAGAATCCCTGGCCGACACAGGCCCCTCGTTAGGCTCAACCCACCTCCCCCCTCTGGGGGAGGCGCCGAAGGCGGAGGGGGGCGCCCGCCGACCACGGCAACCACAACCCGCCACCACTCGAAAGGACTCAGAAATGGCAATCCTCGCCCACGAATCCGTCCAATTTGCCGCCAACGGCGGCGCCGCATCCGGCTACCTGGCCAAGCCCGTTGACGGCGGCCCCTACCCGGGCGTCGTCGTGATCCAGGAGTGGTGGGGTCTCAACCCCAACATCTGCGACATCGCCAACCGGATCGCCGCCGAAGGTTATGTCGCGCTCGCGCCCGACCTCTTCCACGGCGCTGTCACCGCCGAGCCCGACGAGGCCCAGAAACTGATGATGACGCTCCAAGAGCCAAACGCTCTGGTCGACATGTCCGGCGCCGTCGCCGCTCTGCAAGCGCGCGACGACGTCCGCTCCGACCGCATCGGCGTGACCGGATTCTGCCTCGGCGGCGGTATGTCGCTGCTGCTGGCGATGAACAACCCGGCCGTCACCGCAGCCGCGCCGTTCTACGGTGTCCCCGGCGCCGGCATGTCCGATGCCGCCAACATCAGGGGCGCCGTGATCGGCTTCTACGCCGGCCACGACGACTGGATCACCGGAGAAGTCGTCGAGAGCATCCAAACCGCCCTCAACGACGCCAACGTGCGCAACGAGATCCACGTCTACCCAGACTCGCACCACGGCTTCTTCAACGACACCTCAGACATCCACGACCCCGAAGCCTCAGCCGACGCCTGGGACAAGCTCAAAGCCTTCTTCGCCGCCGAACTCCAGGCCTAGCCCGCAGGATCGTCATACCCGCGCTACGCCGCGGGTATCTCGAAGAGTCGAGCACCGACGCTGATACGGAACGCAGCTAGATTGCCGTAAAGGCGCGCGGCAATGACGGAAATGTGCGAACAGGAAGTGGTGTCCCCGCCCCAAACGACAATCGCCCCCTCTATTGAGGGGGCGATTGTATGTGGTCCAGTAGTCAGACTGAGACTACAGCTCCAGCATCCCCGTCTCGCCGTGCTCGTCCTCGTCATCAAGCTCTTTGTCCGCCCCCAGACCGACGCCGATATACACAAACCCACCAGCAGCCAGACCAATAATCAGCCCGGCACCCACGATGATCCAGATCAACCAGGCGTCAAAGCCGCCATTGGCCGACGACAAGTGCTGATTCCCGGCGCCCAGGTTGACCATAATCGTTTGCACCACAAGCCCAACCACGCCGCCGACGACCATACCAGGCACCAGCAGCGCCATCTTAATGACAATCGGCGCGTCTTTTAACCACTGCGGCAGCAAGAAGGAAGGAACCAGAGGCGGCATGGCAACAACCCTTTAAACTTCACTCGTCCCAAGTGCCCCCAGTATCGCCCCACTCGCCGCTTTCGTCTAGTTGCCTGATCGAATTCATACTGGGCAATGCCCCGATAGCGAAATCGCGGATACGATAATGCCCATGTCAACGAGACATCCAAGCGGCCAATTGGCCGCGCTGCCACAAAGCGGACAATGGGCTGCCCTGCCACAAAGCGGACAATGGGCCGCCCTGCGACGAACTCGACTCTCCCGCCGCTCTTTGCTCGCCGCATCGTCACGCGCCGGCGTTGGCGTCGGCGCTCTCGCTCTGGTTGGCTGCTCAGACGACGAAGAGCCCGCCCAGGAGGACTTGGAGCAACAGGCGGCGGCGCCACAGCAAGCCGCTCAACAGGACGCGCCGCCGCCGCCCGATGCGCAGCAGCAGTCGGTCCAGCAGGCCCAGACTCAGCAGTCCGCGCAGGATGACCAGCCCGAAGCGCCCAGCGGACCGACCCCGGGCGGCATCATCCGCACTTGGCTGGCAGTCGAACGACACGACCGCTGGGATCCGCATCGCTCCCGCTATCGCTACACCCAGGCTGCCCACAGCCTGATGTACAACCGGCTAATCCAGCCCGCCTCCGTGTCCACGGGCGAACTCGAAGCCGATCTCTGCGCCCTGCCCGAAATGCCCGACGAGACCACCTACATCTTCACCGTCGAGCCCGGCGCCGTCTTCTGGAATCTGGAACCGACCAACGGCCGTGCCTTCACCGCACAGGACATCGCCTGGAACATCCAGCGACAGGGAGATGCCCTCGACGCGTCCGGCGCGCCCGATCCGTTTTTTTTCCGCCGCTCCGCCTACATTCGCACGGCGTCCGTCGAAGCCTCATCCGCTACCTCGGCCACGCTCACCACTGTGACGCCCGACGCCACCTATCTCGCCGGCGTCCACGCCTCACCCTTCTCCTGGATGACCAGCCCCGAAGCTGCCGAGCTCTACGCCGACGACTGGCGCAACGATCCCAGCGACATCATGCGCAACAGCGGCTCAGGGCCCTACACGCCGCATCTCTACAACGGATTCGAAATCACGCTCGCCCGCTCCGAGAACTGGTGGCGCGCCAACTCCGCCTGGGCCGACGGCGTCACCTTCACCTCCGGCGACACCAACAACATCGTCAGCCTCTACGACGCCGCAGCCTTCGACACCGCCGCGTTTCCGCTGACCAACGCGACCGTCGAGACGCTGCGTGAGCAGAACCCTGACCACCCAACATTCGAGCAACCGCTCGACGCCTCTGTCGAGTTGCTTGCCCCCTTATCGGCGGACGGGTTCGCCGCGCTCGGCGATCCACGCGTCGTCCGCGCTATCAATATTGCTATCGATCGAGCCCAACTCATCGAGCGACTCTATGGCGGCCATGGCCGCGCCTCAGGGCCGCTGCCCTGGTATCTCGACGGCTGGAGCATCAGCGAGCAGCTGCTCTCAACGTTCCCGGGCTATCGCAACGACCGCGACGCCGACCTGGCGGAGATCGCCGGCCTAATCAGCGCGGCCGGCGGCGCATCCAACCTCGGAGTCGTACCGCTAGTCGTCGCCGACCTGTTCGAAGGCTTCTTCGCCGGCGCCGGCGAGGCGGTCCGAGCCATGATCGCCGACGCCACCGGGCTTAAAGTCGACATCGAGAATCGGCCCTTCGCCGAGGCTATCGACCAGCTCAGAGCAGGCGAACGCTTCTGCTTCCTCGGCTGGAGCGCCGTGCCGCAGCAGGCCGACCCAACCGATCACTGGCGCTCCACGCTCCATTCCCGCGGAAACCAGAACTGGAGCGATGCCACCAACGCCGAGCTCGACGCCCTGATCGACCAGATGGCCGCCACCTTCAACCGCGGCGCGCGTCAGGACATCGGTCACCAGATCCAGGAAATGCTGCTCAGCGGCGACGCCCCCCAGTGGCAGATCAAGCTCGTCAACGGCATTCAGCTCGGTATCCACCAACCGTGGCTCCATCCCGACCCACGCCTCTTCGAATACGCCTGGTCAACCAACCGCCTCACAAACACCTGGCTCAACACCACCCACGAAATCTACCCAACCGGCCGAGAACTCCCTCCCCTCGAAGGAGAAGCTGAGGCAGGCGGCTAAAGCCAAAGGCGCTCCATTTGGGAGAGCTATCGCTCGTTCCCTTTGCTCCCCCTGCCAGGGGGAGCTGTCACGAAGTGACTGAGGGGGCCGCCACGCTCAGCTTGAAGGAATCTAACCCCAGCGACGCCGATGCTCGCGCTCATACTCCAGTATCCGCCGATACACCCGCACCATCTCTCGATCCTTCGCCAACGGCTCCCGCGGCGGCTTGATCACCGCCCCGCCCAGCGCCTCCACGATCTCCCGGTGGTCGTCGATGATGAAGTCCGGCTCAATCTTCGTGAACATATGCAGCCGCGACCGATACTGGAAGATCGGCTTGCCCATGATCCCGGCCAACAGCGGCCAGAGGTCATGCTTGTCCGCCACCTCGCGACGCGCCCCGTACCCGGACCACATGTAGACGTGATGCCCGCGATCCTGCAGCCGCTCCAGCACTTCCCGCGCATAGGGACGCAGATGCAGATTCCAGGAAACCAGACACCCGTCAACGTCAAAGAAAATATTCAGAGGCCGCACGACCGTTAGCCTACCGCCAAATGCCAGAACCAGTCTGCCCGCATCTGCCCGAGACCGATCCCGGTCCGCATTTCCGCATGAAAACCGGCCGCCAATGCTGGCGCTGCGCCTTCCGCAACCGAGCCATGCTGCGCCGCTCGATCCTCACCAGCGCCGTAGTGGGAACGATCCTCGTCGCCATCAACCAGGGAACAGTCATCATCGGCGGAGACGCCGGTAACGACCTCGCCTGGAAAATCCCCCTCACCTATTGCGTCCCCTTCTTCGTCGCCAGCTGGGGAGCCCTCGGCAACGCCTACGTCCGCTGATGGGCCCGGCCGTTTAGCTATGTCACGGAATGACCTCAAAGCCTGCTTGGCGAAAGTCACCGTCAAACGTCACCACTTCACGAATCCGCAATTCCTCCATGACAATCATCGACACGCAGTCGGTCAGACTGTAAGACTTATCTGGTCGCTCGCGGTACAGCGCGAGACCCTGCTCTAACTGTTGCTGGGTTTGAGCGACCACGATGTAGCGGTCGTCAGTCCCCGCCCGCCACTCGGATGCCAGACTCGCGGCTTCGACTCGGAGATAGTTGGTGCGCCGCGACACGTGGTTAAGAAATTCGTGGAGTACGCCGTCGGTGAGAATGAGCTGAGCATCAGCTAGCTGAACAGCAATGGTCTGCGAAACAGAACTCCATTGGTCGTTGGCATCAAACAGTCCAATGAGAAAAGAGGAGTCAGCGAAGACCCACCTCACGCCCGAACTGGCTTCTTGGGAACAGCATAGGCATAGCTGTCCACCTGCATCGAGCTGTCCGGGAGTGTGTCGAGGCCCTCTTCCGGATGCGGACGAGTAACTTCGATCAGAGGCCGGAAGTCCGGATTAGCGAGCTTCCGCTTCGCCAGTTGCTCGTCCAGACGACGGTACGTTTCACGCACTATTGCAACTCGCGTCTGCCGTGTAATCGCTGCGCTACCGCAGCGAGGTGATGTCACGCGCAGCGTCAGATCGGGATCAACGTCCGCGCTCACAACAGCGCCAATCGCCTTGATGCTGACCAACCACCGATGACCAACGTCTTCGGGAAATGCGCTACCTACTTCTGCGGCCTGAAGTACCCGCAGGGTGTTTGCGACCGCGCGGTCGATGTATTGTCCGGCAACTGGGCAAGTCACCCTGCGCGAGACTTTCGCAGAGGCCCGCCCAGGATCAGCGCTATTGACGTATAGCGTTCCTTGCTCGACGAAATCAACCGGTAGCGCCGGTTCATCGGCAAGGTCGTTCGCGCCGTGTTCTCCGGCATGGTCGGATCGCCACAGGCTGGCTGCGTACAGAGTGAGCAGCGTTTGCATGTTGGCCAACTCAATCAGAGCGGCTCGATCAAGCCCTCCCTCGGCATACGGACCGCCTTCAAATGCAATCTCGACCACCGGCTGCCATTGGTCGACTGTGCCAGGCATGACCGCGCTTCTCCGACTTCCGTTCAGGCTGTCAGCCTAACGCGATTGTCACTGCTATCGCGGCAGTCCCAGACCACGAGTCGCGATGATGTTGCGCATGATCTCCGACGTCCCCGCCGCGATCGTCAGCGGCACCGCGTTCAAGTACTCATCCGGCAGCCGACCGTGCAGCGGCGCGTGCTCCTGCTCACCCGACAGCCCGCCGGCCAGGCCGAACATGTTGATCATGCCTGCCAGGCGCTGATTGATAATCGTCCCGTAGAGCTTGCTCATCGACGCCTCGTGATTCGGGACCAGACCCTGCGACTGCATCCACGCCACCCGATACGCCAGCCAACGACCGACCGTGAACTCGATATTCAGGTCGGCCAGCTTGTGCCGGATGCGCGGGTCTTCGTCCGGGCGTCTCCCGTCCGGACCTGGCACGCTGGCCAGCTCGGTCAGCTCGCCCAACAGCAGCACGCCCGAGACCACCCGCGAAATCCCCGAGCGCTCGAAGTCGAGCGTCGTCGTCGCCACGTACCAGCCCCGATTCTCCTCGCCGATCATGTTCGAGGCCGGCACGCGCACGTCCTCGAAGAAGACCTCGTTGAAGTGGTGCCGATTGGCCATGTTGACCAGCGGACGCACCGTGATCCCCGGTGTCTTCATATCGAGCAGGAAGAACGAGATCCCACGGTGCTTGGGCGCGTCCGGCTCGGTCCGCGCAAGCATGAAGATGTAGTCGGCGTGCTGCGCGCCCGAGGTCCAGATCTTCTGCCCATTGATGATGTAGTCGTCACCGTCGCGCTGAGCCCGCGTCTGCAACGAGGCCAGGTCTGAGCCCGACCCCGGCTCCGAGAATCCCTGGCACCACTGGATATCCGCCGACCGAATCCGCGGCAGGAAGAACTCCTTCTGTTCGTTCGAGCCGTACATGATCACCGTCGGACCGACCCGGTCGACGCCCTGGTTGTAGACCGGCGCACGATGATGCGCCATGGTCTCGTTGAACATCGCCTGCCGCACCGGCCCAGCGCCCGCGCCGCCATGCTCGGTCGGCCAACCCAGCGTCAGCCAACCACGCTCGGCCAGGGCCCTGTGAAAGCCCCGGGTGAACTCCCAGCGCTCCCGGTTCGCCGCCCCATCCTCCGCCGGCCCCTCCGACAAATCAGCCCAACCCGGAGGCAGCTGGTCGCCAAGAAAGTCCAACACCTCCTCGCGAAACGCGACGTCCTCAGCCGAGAATTTGAAGTCCATGTCAATACTCCCACCCAACAATTTGACCGTGCCGCCAGACTAACAAAGGCCTTCCCAGTCCCCGCTTCACGCGGGGACCTGTTCCTTTCCCGCATGGTGCTTCACCAACTGCTAGTCCGTGCCTCCCGAGCGGGTCCCCGCGTGAAGCGGGGACTGATAGTCAGCCGATTGCTACGCAACCCACTTGTACAATCTCCCCCATGCCTACATCCTCACCCCCAGGCCCCCTCGCCAACGTCCGTGTCATCGACCTCACCGACGACCGAGCCATCTACGCCGGCAAACTCCTCGGAGACCTCGGAGCCGACGTTGTCCGAGTCGAGCCGTCAGGCGGAGATCCCCTCCGCACCCGAGGTCCGTTGCACACCAACAACGCCTCACTCTGGCACGCCTTCTTCGCCAGCTCGAGGGCGTTCATAGAATCCGACGACGCAGCCACCATCGAGCAACTGGCACAGTCAGCCGACATCATCCTCGACTGCGAGCGCCTCTCAGACCCCGATGCGCTGCTCAGGGCCAACCCCAGGCTGGTTATCGTCGACATCACGTCCTTCGGACGCTCCGGCCCCTGGCAGGACTACCAGGCGCCCGGACTCGTCGCCGAGGCGCTGGGCGGCATCGCGGCCACCTCCGGCGACGCCGACACGCCCCCGCTCAAACTCTTCGGCGACCAGTACGCCTTCGTCGGAGGCGTCTACGCCGCCGTTGGCGCACTCGCGGCGCTCAGTCACGCGCGCGAGACCGGACAGGGCCAGATCGTCCGGCTGAGCACCCACGAGGCGCTCTGCACGGTGCTCGAACACGTGCTCATGTGGGCCTGGTTCCACGAGCTCCTGCCCTTCGCCGAGGGGCCCGTTCTCCCCCGCCAGGGCTCACTTCACTGGTCGACCGCCTACGTCGTGATGCAGGCGATCGGCGGTTCAATCATGATCACGCCGACGCCCGACTTCCAGCGCCAGGTCGCCTGGCTGATCGAGGAAGGCACGGGACTCGAGTTGCTGGACGACCGCTTCACCGACCCGGCCAATCTCGCCGAGATGGTCGAACTCACGATGAGCACCCTGCGCGAGTGGGTCGCGACCAAGGACGTCGAGCCCTTCTTCCACGAGGCCCAGAACCGACACCATCCCTACGGCTGGGTCATGACCACGCCCGAAGTCGCCAGCAACCCACAGCTCGAAGCCCGCAACTGGTGGGCCGACTATCCCGTCGGCGATACAACCACCAGCGGACCCGGCGCGCCCTACCACTTCTCTGACACACCTTGGCAAATCAGGGATCGAAGCTCTCGTCCTGTTGAATTCGCCGAATCTCCTTCTCCCTCCGCCCCGCGGGGGGAGATGTCGCGTAGCAGCCTGCCCTTGGCTCGAACAGGGGACAAAGGGCGGTCCCCCGCCGCGAGTCGCACCACCACCGGACCGCTCGAAGGCATCCGCATCCTCGACTTCACCCATGTCCTCGCCGGACCCTTCGCCACGCGTGTGCTCGCCGACATGGGCGCCGACGTGGTCAAGATTATGTCTTCCACCCGCGCCGGACTCGCCGGCGGCGTCGACCATCCCTATCACGTGATGTGGAACCGCAACAAGCGAGTCCTCCAGCTCGACCTCAGCCGCGACGACGCCCGCGACATCGCCCGCGACCTGGCGCTCAAGGCCGATGTCGTGATCGATAACTTCTCCGTCGGTGTGCTCGACCGCTGGAATCTCGGCTACGACGCCGTCAGTGCCGACAATCCCGACGCCATCTACATCGGCATGTCCGGCATGGGAATTTCAGGACCCTGGGCGTCTTATGTCACCTACGCGCCCACCGTCCACGCGCTCGCCGGCCTCACCTACCTCACCGGTGTACCCGGACGCAACGACATCGGCATCGGCTTCAGCTATAACGATCACATGGCCGGCCTGCACGGCGCCGTCGCCGTCCTCGCCGCGATCGAGGCTCGGCGAATGACCGGCAAGGGCCAGCGCATCGACATGAGCCAGTTCGAGGTCGGCGTCGGTTTCAATGGACCCACCCTGCTCAACTACTTCGCCAACGGAGTCGCCGCCGAGCCCGTCGGCAACGAACCGACCTACGAGGACTGGACCCCACACGCCATCTACCCCTGCCGCGGAAACGATCAGTGGTGCGCCATCGCCGTCGTCACCGACGATCAGTGGCAGTCCCTCTGCCGGCTCATGGATGCCAGCGACTGGTTAAGCGACGATTCGCTCGACACCGCCGAAGGCCGCAGCGCCCGACGCTCGGAAATCGACGCCCGCATCGCAATCTGGACCAACAATCAGGACCGCTACCAGCTCATGGACCGTTGCCAGGCCGCCGGAGTCCCCGCCGGAGTCGTCCAAACGGGCCTCGACCTCACCGCCAACGACCCTCAACTGGCCCAGGCCAAGATGTTCTTCGACTTCGCCGACCCACACCCAAACCTCGGCCCGCTCAAGGGAGACCGCCTCCCGCTCCAGTTCGACAAGACCCCGTCAACCGTCTACAACCGCCCTGAGATCTACGGGGAGTCGAACGTGTCGGTGGCGTCGGACTGGTTGGGCATGTCGGCGTCGGAGGTTGAGCGGTTGGAGGCGGATGGGGTGATGGAGTAGGCCTGCTCGAGGCGGCGTTGGGCGTCTTCAGGTTTTTCAGCGATCCTTTTTTCGTCAGCGGCGAACGCCGCGATCTCCCGTGTTTTACTGGGTTTTGGCTTTCAGGCTTTTCAGGTTCTTTCAGGTTTGTCCAGCCTCGGCTGAAACCAGTGATCGGCCATGTGTAAGGAATCGACTGTTCGGTGTTGGCGGTAGACATGGTTTCGGCTGCGCTTTCGTCGTGGGATTGCCGAACGGATAAGCTGATTGTAGCGAGTTGCCAAGCCAGTGGAGTGTCTGAGACAACCCCTGTTGCGTCATTGCCGCGCCTGTCACGGCAATCTCGATGCGTTCAGAGCGGGCGTTCGTGCTCGACTCGGCGAGATACCCCGTTCGAGCTGGGGGCAGGCTCCGCGATAAGAGCGGGTTTGACGGGAGCTAGGGACAGGCAGCCACAAGGGCTACCTCTACGATTTCACGGGAGCTAGTGTCCTGAGTCGCTAATGCGATGAACAAGCGGGTATGGTGGAGTTGGTTTGGTCATCCGGGGTTCTCGGTGGAGTGTCATGCGTACCCAACTGGGCCGCCCGACGGTGACGATCGTGCTGAGTGCGGAGGAGCGAGAGACGCTGGAGCGCTGGGCGCGCCGACCGAGCACGGCGCAGGCCCTGGCGCTGCGCAGCCGGATCGTGCTCGGAGCGGCGGCCGGGCAAACGAACACGGAGATCGGCGCGGCGCTCGGTTGCCATCCGGTCACGGCCGGCAAGTGGCGGCGACGCTTCGCCCAGCGGCGGCTGGATGGGCTGAGCGATGAGCCGCGTCCCGGCGCGCCCCGCACGATTGGCGACGAGCAGGTGGAAGCGGTGATCGTCAAGACGCTGGAACAGCAACCGCGCCACGCGACTCACTGGTCAACCCGTTCGATGGCCGCCGAGATGGGCATGTCGCAGACGGCGGTCTCCAGGATCTGGCGCGCCTTCGGCCTCAAGCCGCACCTCGTCGAGCAGTTCAAGCTGTCGCCCGACCCGCAGTTCATCGACAAGGTGCGCGACGTGGCCGGCCTCTATCTCAACCCACCCGACGCGGCGGTCGTCCTGTGTGTGGACGAGAAAACCCAGATCCAGGCGCTTGACCGCACCGCTGCGACGCGGCCGATGCTGCCCGGCGTGCCTCGCCGTCAGACTCACGGTTACGTCCGTCATGGCGCCACCAACCTCTACGCGGCGCTGGATATCGCCTCGGGCCACGTGATCGCCGACCTGACCCCGCGACACCGGGCCCGCGAGTTCCGGCGCTTCCTCGACCTGATTGACGAGCAGGTACCCGACGAACTCGCCGTGCATGTCGTCTTGGACAACGTGGCCACCCACCGCACCGCCGAGATCCAGCGCTGGCTCCAGCGTCATCCCCGCTTCCGCTTTCACTTCACCCCCACCTACAGCTCCTGGATGAACCTGGTCGAACGCTGGTTCGCCGAACTGACCACCAAGTGGCTCAGGCGCGGCGCGCACCGCAGCGTGGCCGACCTGACCCGCGACATCGAACGCTGGGTCGCCGGCTGGAACGAACACCCGCGCCCCTTCGTCTGGCACAAGACCGCCGACCAGATCTTCGACAACCTCGCCGGATATCTCAACCGTATTCCCGACTCAGGACACTAGGGACAGGCAGCCACAAGGGCTACCTCTACGATTTCACGTCCGAGAGTTTCGCCTGCGACTCCTCAGAGATACCGTCCCAGTGCTCACGAATCAAGTCGATCAATACCGGACCATCGATCAGCGCAATGTGAGGAAACAGCGCCTCTCTGGCAACTTCTTTCGCTCCCTTAGTAAAACTTGAAGTAGTGACGAATATTCCTCGCCCTCCGAACGTGATGCCAGAGCGAAGATCGCGCACCGCCTTCTTGCCGATGTTTCTACCCCACTTGTACCTCTTGACTTGCACAAAAATCGGCACCTCAGGCACGAGGGTGTCCGTCTTCACTGCCCGCACGTCTACGCCGCCATCCGGACCCGGCGGGCTGACTTCCAGATCCTCGCACCCCATTGCGTCCAGGAGCTCAGCGACAAGCTCCTGTGCTTCGTAGGGGTCGAAAGATTCAACCAACGTGTCTAACGCTAAGCGGACATCTTCGCGGACTTGCTGTTTCGTTCCCGTCGGTGCCTTCGCATTTGATCCTGGAGAAAACCTGGCCCAGGCACCGAAACAGTCTTCGTCAACAAGAACGACCGTTTGCCTGGAGCGCATGGGCCTTTGGTCAGATGGGTGAAAGTCGTATCGATTAATCGGCAGTCCACTCCAGATCACTGGACGCCGAACGCAGTGGAAGTAGACCGCGTTGTCATCGTGCGGTGGTTCGACAAAGTATGCCCCGCCATCTTCGATGATTCCTCGCCTGAGCCACTTGCGATCCTTCGTTGGTGTAAGGACTTCGTCGCTGGGCTCCATTTGGACTAGAAATGTCTCGATTTGTTTCGCGGTGCGTCTAGCTGGGCCCGAATGTGAGTCCGGATTGTACTTTCGATATACGGCCTCGATCTCATCAGGATTGGTCAGAGCAGAGATGTCCTCTCTGATGTTCCAACCGATGCTGATGTGATCGCCAGAGACAAAGTAATCGGTGAAGTCGCCGCCGTCCGCACGAACAAGCCATAGTTTTGGCACCTCAATTCTCCTACCGATGAATCGAGTAGTCGATCTCCTTCGACGTAATCACTTCGATCAACGCCGCCTGACCATTCTCGGTCGCCGCGATTCCTCGCTTGAAGGCTTCCTTCAAATCACCAGGAGACTCCACCCGCTCGCCGTAACCGCCGAATGCCTTGGCCATGTCGGCGTAGTGACCCGAGATGTCGGTCGCCCGATACTTTTCGGTCGCCGTCTTCATGATCGGCAGCTCGATCGCCATTGAGAAGTTGTTCAGCAGCACGCTCAGGATCGGAATGTTCTCGCGCACGGCGGTCTCAAAGTCCATGCCGGTCATGCCGATCGCGGCGTCGCCCCAGACGTTGAGGCAAGTCTTCTCCGGGCGAGAGACTTTCGCGCCCATGGCGTACCCGAGGCCGGTGCCGAGCTGTGTTGTCTTGCCCCAGCCGATGTAGCTGAGCGGCGTCGTCGAGTTCCAGAACGGCGACATCTGGTCTCGCGGCGAACCGGCGTCGTGCGTCGCCACGACGTTGTCGATCCCGACCGTCTCATCCAGCGTTGCGTGCAAGTCCTTCAGCGCCCGATACGGATTGATCGGCGCGTCGTTCGAGTCGCTCTTGGGCGACCACTGGGCGCGCCAGTCGCCATTGATCTGGGCAATCCTGGCCGCAATCGCGTCTGCGCGACCGCGAGGCCCGACCACCAGTTCGCGCACCTCGGCGATGATTGCATCCAACACCAGCGCCGCGTCGCCGACTACGCCCTCAGAGATCTCCACCTCATTGTTGAAGTCATCAGGGTCGAGCGTTGCGTGGATGTAGTACGGACCCTTGGGCATCTGCAGACCGAATCCGGTCTTGGTAAACGAGCAGCCGATCCCGAAGATCACGTCGGCGTCCTGGATGAATTCGTGCACCGCGCGCGGGAACGCGCGTCCGCCCGAGCCCAAGGACAACGGATGCGTCTCGGGGAATGCGCTCTTGCCCTGCAACGACGTCGTCACCGGCGCCTCAAGCAGCTCTGCTAGTTCTTTCAGTTGGTCCCACGCCTTCGCGTAGTGGACGCCCTGACCGGCATAAATCACCGGTCGCTCTGCGCTGACCAGCGTCTGCGCCGCCTTGCGTGCGTCGGCCGGATCGGGACCCGAGCGATGCGCCGGCGTCGGCGTGTAATTGATCGGCTCCTCGATGTCCGCGCCCCAGATGTCGCCGGGAATCTCCAGCACCACCGGACGCTGCCGGCCGTTCTTGGCGTGCGTGAACGCGCGGCGCACGGCGTTCGCGAGGTCATTGGGGTCGGTCAGCTGCTCGGTCCACTTACTCACGTGCTGGAAGTTGACCAGCCCGGAGAAGTTCGGCGCCACATTCGTTTGCGACCGCGCATAGCCGCCGGGAATCGCGACCAGCGGCGCCGACTCGCTCCAGGCCTGAGCCAGGCCGCCGAACGAGTTCTCCGAGCCCGGACCATTCTGCGTCAGATACACGGCCACCTGGTCGCCCGAGTTCATCCGGGCAAACGCATCGGCAATGTGAATCGCGGTTCGCTCCTGGCGAACCACAATGGTGCGGATATCGGCCTGCGCCGCCGCCTCAAAGATCGGGTTGACGGGATAGCCGACAACAAACTCGACACCTTCCCGCTTCAACATCTCAGCAATAGCGTTCGCGGTCTTCATTCAATCTCTCCTTGGAATCTCACAAACCATTGTGCAATCCGGCAGTCCCTTTGCTCCCCCTTCCAGGAGGAGCTGTCGCGAAGCGACTGAGGGGGCTCCGGCAACGGCCTTGCTTCACTTTGACTAATCGGAGTGTACGGGAGGCTTCCGACCCGCCCACGGCTGAGCCGCCTCCAACTGAGCCCCCAGCCGGATCAGCGTCGCTTCATCCGCGTACGGAGCGACGAACTGTGTCCCAACCGGCAATCCCGCCTCATTCCAGTACAACGGAATCGACGCCGCCGGATTGCCCGACGCGTTGAACAGCGACGTGAAGCCCACCGTGCGCTGCACGTCGACGCCCTGCGCGTACATGTCCTCGCGGTCCAGCGACAATCGGCCCAGCTCCAGCGGCGGCGTGGCCATCGTCGGCGTGAGCATCACGTCGTAGCCGGGACCGTCGACACCAGCGAACCAGCGCGCCACGTAGCGTCCGATCGTGTGCACCGCGCGAGTCGCTGCGATGTACTCCGTCGCCGTCGGCATCTCGCCCGAGATCATCCGCCAGGTCAGCGGCTCGACATCCTCGGGATTCGCCGTTCGGCCCAGTTCCGCCGCGCGCAAGTCAATCGCGAGTTTCGTGGACGGCCGAACGATGTCGAACAGCGGGTTGCGGACCTCCTCCGGAATGTCGAGCACCGCGTCCTCGACCTCGTGGCCCAGCGACCGACATAGCTCTGCCGCATGCTCGACGGCGCGGAAGCAGTCGGGATCCATTTCTGACTCGTTGAACGGTTGGACAATGACGCCAATCCGCAGCTTGCCCGGATCGCGCCCAACTTCCTCAGCCCAGGGACGCTCCGGCGGCGGCGCGTAATACGGCGCGCCGAGATCGGGACCGGCCGTCGCGTCCAGCAGTACCGCCGAGTCCCGCACCGAGCGTGAGACCGCATGTACCGCTGACATCCCCGCCCAGCCCTCGCCCACATCCGGTCCCGAAGGCGTTCGCGCCCGCGTCGGCTTGAGTCCAAACAGCCCGCAACATGAAGCGGGAATCCGAATCGATCCGCCACCATCCGACGCATTGCCGACAGGAATCACGCCCGCCGCCACCATTGCCGCCGCCCCGCCGGATGATCCACCAGCCGTGTGCCCGGTGTTCCACGGATTCCGCGTCTTGCCGTGCAACTGCGACTCCGTCGTGGAGGTGATCCCCATCTCCGGCGACGTCGAGCGTCCAAAGATCGACAATCCTGCCGCCTTGTAGCGGATCACCATTTCGCTGTCGTGGTCCGGTACATAGTCGGCGAAGATCTTCGAGCCGCTCGAAATCGGCTGACCCTCGTAGTACGTGCCGAGGTCCTTGAGCAGGAACGGCACGCCTGTCAGCGGACCGTCCGGCAGTCCTTCCAACGCACGCTCCCGTGCATGGTCAAACCACGGATATACCAACGCGTTGAGTTCGGGATTGACCCGCTCCGCACGCTCAATCGCCTCATCCAGCAGCTCAATCGCCGACACTTCCCCGTCGGCCACCATTCTCGCCAGTTCAACGCCGTCCAGGTCCGAGTAGCCCTGAATCGCCATGTGTATTCCCTCTCATGCACTGCGCGGACACTCCGCATAAGCTCCTACGCATGGTACGCATTGATGGTCGCCAACCAAACCAGTTACGTCCGCTCAGCTTCGAACCCGACGTGCAGAAGCACGCCGCCGGCTCCTGCATCGTCTCACTGGGCGACACTCGAGTCCTCTGCGCTGTCACCGTCGAGGAACGCGTTCCCCGCTGGATGCGAGGCACAGGCCGAGGCTGGCTGACCGCCGAATACAATATGCTCCCCGCCGCCACCAATACCCGCTCCGACCGTGAGCGAGTCCTCAATGCGGGACGGACCAAGGAAATCCAGCGCCTGATCGGACGCAGCCTCCGAGCCGCCGTCGATCTCAACGCCCTCGGCGAGCGAACCTTCAACATCGACTGCGACGTCCTCGACGCCGACGGAGGCACCAGAACCGCCGCTATCACCGGAGCATTCGTCGCCGTCTCGCAGGCCATCGAACGCCTCGAGTACGAACAATCGCCGATCATCGCCGCCGTCGCCGCTGTCAGCATCGGCATCGCGGACGGCCAAATCCTCACCGACCTCAACTACGCCGAGGACTCAAGCGCCGACGTCGATTGCAACATCGTCGGCCTCGACAACGGAGGCCTCGTCGAAGTCCAGGGAACCGCCGAGGGCCAATCCTTCACCCCCGACCAACTCAGTCAAATGGTCACCGCCGCCAATCAAGCGCTCAAAGAAATGTTCAAAGCCCAACAATCCGAGCTCGCCTAGAGAAAAGCGCTCCCCCCTTGGGGGAGCTGTCACGAAGTGACTGAGGGGGCCGGCCGGAAGCCGCGTCCACCGTCCGACTAAAAATAGTCCGCGTACAACCCCAGGTGACTCCCACCGATCAGCAAGACATGAGCCTCACCAAACTCTTCATCCACCTGCTGACCCGGGAAGTTACTCATCACGCGAAATCCCCCGGGCGATACCTCAGCCCCATACGCCACCACATCAGCGCCCAACTGCCCGACATCTCCCCACAGCGACTCCTGCGACACAGACTCCCGAGGCGCCGCCAACAACGCCATCTTTGGCAACGAACGATGCGGCGACGAAAAACCCACCGACACGGTCACCTGCCACAGGTTCGACCGACCTGACTCCAGCGTCGGCAGCGCGTCGTAGAAGATCGTCGATTCCGTTTCGTGGACGATCGTCGAGCCATTCTTCCTCACCGCCTCCAGCCACGGCTCGCCCGTCGGCGCCCAACGCGACGAGTCCAGCTCTTTCGCCGCATGCACCTGTAGGTGAGCATGAGGCTGCGACTGCTCGCCCATCGAGCCGAAGTTGCAGAACACCCGAAATCCCGACGGCGCCCGATCCGCATTCCGGTCCCGGAACCAGTCGACCGCCTGCTTGCCATGATCCCGCGCTGTCGCCCCAATCTCACCCAGGTCCGACCACAGCTCCGACTGCTGCGAGTAAAACGGAATCACCGATTCCGAGTGCTCAAACGGAATCACCAGCGACGTCAGGTCGAAAAACAGGAACTGATTCTCAAAGACAAATATCTCAGGCCGCTTATCCGACCACGCCGCAGCCGGATCCCCGCGCCGAGAATCCGTAAACCGACGTTCTCCATCGCGAAAAAACAACGCCGACTCACGACCGTCCGCAATCCCACAAAACACGCAATGTCGGCTCAGGCGCTGGCCAGGCTTGTCGGGCATAACCCTCAGAGTCGCATCAAACCTCCGACCGCGCAAATACTTGAGATACGATTTTCTCAGCCAGAACGATCTCCCGTCCCCGCCTCCGAGCGGGGACCCGTTCCCTCCCCCGACGCAAGGACTCCAACTAATGGTCAACGTCCAGCCCTTCCGAGGCCTCCGCTACGACGCCGACATCGTCGGCGATTGGGGCGCCGTCCTCGGTCCGCCATACGACATCGTCGACGCCGCCCAGACTGCCAAGCTGAAGGTCTCCGGCCCACACCAGATCGCCCACATCGAAACTGCGTCCGGCGACGACATCGACAGCGCCGCGCAACTCCTCCGGGACTGGCGACAATCCGGCGCCATCATCCAGGACGAGACGCCATCCTTCTATCTGCACGAGCACCGGTTCGGAGACGGCCAGGTCCGCCGAGCGATCTTCGGCGCCGTCGAACTCACGCCCTGGGGCGAAGCCGGCGTCATGGCCCACGAGCGCACCATGCCAGGACCCAAGGCAACCCGTACCGCCTTGCGCTCCGTCGTCGGAGCCGACATCTCCCCACTGATGGCCTTCGTCCCCGACGCCAACGGAACGCTGGCCAACCTCATCACTGAAGCCACGGATCAGCCGGTCCTCAACGAGGGAACCGATCCCACCGGAGACTCCCACACGCTCCGCCGAATCGACGACTCCGACACCATTGCACAAATCACCGCCGCCTTCGCCAACGACCGCATCTACATGGCCGACGGACACCACCGTTACGAATCAGCGCTGGCCTCGATCGACGATCGGCCCGGCTCACAAAGCGTGCTGATGGGCATCGTCTGCGCGAGCGACCCCGCCCTCGTCGTCGGAGCGACGCACAGAATCGTTCACACCGATGCGCCGGCCAGTCTGCTTGCCCAGCTCGGCCGAAACTTCAGCATCAGCGAGGCGTCGGCATCCGAACTCACCGCCAGTCTGCCCGACGGCAGCTCAGCGCTTGGAATAGTCACGGCAAGCGGAGCCTGGCTGCTGGAGCCCACCGCCGCCGCTCAACGAGCCATGCCCGACGATGTCCCAGACGCCTGGCGCAACCTCGCCCCCGCCGTCCTCCAGCACGTCGTGCTCGAACCGCTCCTCGGCATCGACGCCGACATCCTCGCCGGAGGCCGGGCCGTCACCTACACCCACCACTTCAACGAGCTGCTTGAAGCGATAACCAGCGGACAAGCCAGCGCCGCCTTCGTCCTCCCCGCGCCAACTCTCCAAGACGTAGTCGACACCGCCGACGCCGGAAGCTTCATGCCCCAAAAGAGCACCTACTTCGTCCCCAAACTCCCAACCGGCCTCGTCCTCCACCCACTGGACTAGTCGCTGCAGCGCTCCCTCCCTTAGGGGAGCTGTCACGAATTGACTGAGCGGGCCGCCGAGCCTCCACACAGGACCGAACTCCCTACATCAACGCCTGAGCAATCCCCTCAATCCCGTCAATCGCATTCATCGTCGCGACTTCCCCTTGAGACAGCGCACGAGAAATCGTTAGCGCCATTAGCGACATCTCCGATGGATCTTCCGGACTAAAGCCCACGTCCATCGCCGCGATATTCACATCCAGCCGACCCAGCGCCATTCCCACTTCACCGATTCGTCCCGGCCGGTCTTCATTCCTCAAGACCAACAAGTGCAAATGCTCAAGACCGCGACGCTGCGGCCCCGCGATATGCACGTGGAACCCGTTAATCTCCACCACCGCTGCACGACCATGTTCCAACGTCCCCATCAACGAGGTCGCGCCCTCCGACGTGCGCAACTCCACCGTGATCGACGACGTATACGGCTCGGCATCGGGCGTCTTGCGCTCGGAAATCCGCCAGCCGCGATGCGCAATCACATTGTTGATGTTGACCAGGTTCACATGCTCGTCCGAAATCGGAGCCAGCAATCCCGCGACCACCGACGCCTTCAATGGCGTCACATCATGGTTGGCAATCTCACCGCGATAGCGAATCACAATGTCCCGCCACTGACCGCTGGCCAGTTGCGTCGCCAGCCGGCCGCACATTTCCGCCACCGACAGGTACGGTCCGACCGCCTCCAACGACTCCGGGTCGATCAGCGGAGCATTCACCGCCGCCTGCGAAGGTTGGCCGCGCAAGACCTTCAACGTCTCAGTCGCGATATCGACCGCCACCCGCTCCTGCGCCTCCTGGGTCGAGGCGCCGAGGTGCGGCGTTGCCAGCACCCGCGGATGCTGGACCAACGGATTCTCATTTGCCGGCTCCGAAGCGAAGACATCCAGCGCCGCCCCGCCAAGCCGGCCGGAATCGAGCGCATCCGAGAGCGCCGACTCATCCACGAGACGTCCGCGTGCGGTATTGACCAACAGCGCGCCCGGTTTGATCGCGGCAAATTCATCACGTCCCAACAACGGCGGCGCATCCGGAGCAGCCGAAGAGTGCAACGTGACCACATCCGACTGAGCCAACAATTCATCTAGCGCGACCAGCTCCGCCCCAACGCTGCGAGCTCGCTCCTCCGAAACAAACGGATCAAACGCAATCGTCTGCATCTCCATCGCCTGCAGCCGGCGAGCCACGGCCGCCCCCACCTGTCCCAACCCTATGATCCCGGCCGTCTTGCCTCGCAACTCCCCGCCGACAAACGCCGACCGATTCCACTCACCCGACCGCAATGACGCATTCGCCGCCGCCAGGTGTCGCGACAACGACAACAACAGCGCAATCGCCAACTCCGCAGCCGACACCGTATTCCCGCCGGCCGCATTCAAGACAAGGATCCCGCGCTCCGACGCGGCATCCAGATCAATATTGTCGACACCCGCTCCAGCCCGGCCGATCACGCGCAGACTCGGAGCAGCCGCAATCAACTCCCGATCCACCTTGGTCCCGCTGCGAACAATCAGCCCCGAACAGTCGGAAATCGCTGTCAACAACTCTGACCGAGTCAGCGAATATCGAGCGTCCACGTCCGCAGAACCTCGAAGAATCGAGAGGCCTTCCTCAGCAAGCGGTTCGCAAACCAAAATCCGCGCCATGGGGCTTCGTTTCTTCTCGAGACGTTCGCGTCCCTTGGCTCCCCCTTTGGGGGGACCTTTGATTAAGTCCTCTTCTCCCCCCTTGCGGGGGAGATGCCGAAGGCAGAGGGGGGGCTCCCCAGCTCAAGGCCTATCTGGTCGCTGTCGGAGGACCCGCCCTCTGTCACTCCGTGACAGCTCCCCCCGCGAGGGGGGGAGAGAGGGCAGGCCGGTCGCTGCTATGCCGCCGCTGCCGTCGCTAGCCGTCAATCCCCGGAATCACCGCGCCCTCCGCCGCCGAGAATCCCTCAGCAACCAGAGCCTCCTGCAGCGCAGAGAAGCAGGCCGCAAACTCGCTCTCATCTAGGAAGCCCAGATGACCAATCCGCCAGATCGACGCCGCCAGCTTCCCCTGACCGCCGGCAATCACGACATCGAGCTCCTCGCGCAGGCGCTTGGTCACAGCAGGTCCGGCAACCCCATCCGGCACGCGAATCGCCGTCACCGTGTCCGACGCGTACTGTTCCTCGGCCAACAGCGCCAGACCCAACGCCTGCGCCGCCGACCGCGTCCACGATGCAAATCGGTGATGACGCGCGTAGATCGCTTCCGGGCCCTCAGACACGAGCATCGGCAACGCCGCGTCCATCGCGTACATGGTCGGCAAGGCCGGCGTCCAGGGCGGCTGGCCGCGCTCGGCGTACTCGTGGTGCGTGCTCAGGTCGAAGTAGTAGCTTGGCATGTTGGACCGCTCGGCCGCTTCCCAGCCGCGTTCCGACAACGCCGCCATGGCAATCCCCGGAGGCGACAGCCAGCCCTTCTGAGACGCCGTCACTACCGCATCCAGACCCCAGTCGTCCATCCGCATCTCAATCGACCCCAACGACGACACCGCGTCCACAATGATCAGCGGGTCGGCGACCTCACGCACGGCGGCGGCGATCGCGCCGATCGGATTCGTGATGCCGGTCGAAGTCTCGTTGTGCGTGATCAGCAGGGCATCGTAGTCGTCCTGCTGAACCAGTTCCGCGACCAGCTCAGGCGTCGCCGCCTGGCCCCACTCAATGTCCGAGCGCGTCACTTCCGCGCCGTATCGCTCGGCGATCGTGCCAAACCGGTCGCCGAAGGAACCAACTGTGACGCACAGCACGTTGTCGCCGGTCGAAAGCGTGTTCACAACCGCCGCTTCCATCGCGCCCGTGCCCGACGCCGAGATGATCAGAATCTCCTGGTCGGTTCCGAAGAACGGTTGGATCCCGCACGTCAGCCGTTTCAGCAGCTCGGCGAACTCGGGGCCGCGATGGTTGATCATTTCGCCGCCGGCCGCCGCCAGCACCTCGGGTGGACACGGCGTCGGACCGGGAATGCGAAGGTTGGTGGGCATTGCTATCTCACGCTGTTCACTACGATGGTTACGAGCACTGGACCTTCCAGTGCCGTTTAACGTGTTGCTGGTCGAATCGTATCAGCGCAATATGTGGTGACAATGGTGAATTCCCGCAACGGCCGCCGCGATCTGTCTGCCAAACTGCGCTCGCTGCCGAGCGTCGACCGAGTCCTCTCCGAATCCGCCCTCGCCGACGCACTGGACCGCTGGCCGCGGCCACACGTCGTCGACGCGGTGCGCTCAGAGTTGGACGTCGCTCGCTCGTTGTTGGTCAACGGACGAGAAGCCCCTAATGCGCCGGCCGAGCTGGCCGAACTGGCAGAACGCATGCTGCGCGGACGACTCCAACCTTCGCTCCGAAACGTAATCAACGCCACCGGCGTCGTGATTCACACCAACCTCGGCAGAGCCCCAATCTCCGACGCGGCCTCCCTCGCCATGTCCGAAGTCGCAACGGGATACTCCAATCTCGAGTTCGACCTCGAGCAGGCCACACGAGGCTCGCGCGCCAACCACCTCGAATCGCTGCTGCAAGCCGTCACGGGCGCCGAGTCGGGCATCGCCGTCAACAACAATGCCGCGGCGCTCTATCTCGCCATGTCGGGCCACTGCGCCGGCAAAGAGGTCATCGTCTCGCGCGGCCAGGCCATCGAGATCGGCGGCGGATTCCGAATCCCCGATGTCCTGCGCCAGGCCGGCGCCATCCTCGTCGAGGTCGGCGCCACCAATCGCACCCGACCCACCGACTACGCCGAAGCCGTCACCGAGAACACCGCCGCGATTCTGCGTGTGCACACCTCAAACTTCCGCATTGTCGGATTCACCGAAGAGCCGACCCTGGCCCAGCTCCGTCATGTCGCCCACGACGCCGGCATCCTGCTGATCGACGACGTCGGCAGCGGCTGTCTGCTCGACACGCGCGACTTCGGTCTGACCTACGAGCCGCGACCGCAGGACAGCATCGACGCCGATGCCGATCTTGTCCTGTTCAGCGGCGACAAGCTGCTCGGCGGACCACAGGGCGGAATCATGATCGGCAACCAGGCGGCCGTCGATCCGCTCCGAACCCATCCCCTGATGCGCGCACTCCGGCTCGACAAGGCCGCCATCGCCGGACTCGCCGCGACGCTCCAGCACTATCTCGCCGGCGAGGCGATCGAAGCCATCCCCATCTGGCGCATGATCGATATGGAAGCCTCCGAGCTACAAGAACGAGCCCAACAGTGGCAAGCCGCGCTGGGAGGCGGACAGGTGGAAGCCTCTGAGTCGCCCATTGGCGGCGGATCACTGCCTGCCGAAACAAGACCGACGTTCGTCTGGTCGCTCGAGCATCCGCATCCACTCGACGCGGCCCGAAGCCTGCGCGACAGCGAGACGCCAATCGTCGCCCGCGTCGAGCGCGAGCGCCTGATTCTCGATCCGCGCACCGTCCTCCCCGGCGAGGACCACGCCGTGATCACCGCCCTGCACGAGATCGTCGGAGGCGTCTCTTGATCGTCCTGGGCGCCGTCCTCCCCCATCCTCCCATCCTCCTGCCGCAAATCGGCAAGGGCCGTGAGACGGAGGCGCAGGCCACGCTCGACGCCTACAACACCGTCGCCGCTCGGCTTCGAGAGTTCGCCGTACAGCGGCTCCTGATGATTTCCACCCACGGAATCGTCACCCTGCAGCGCTATCACATCCTGGCCAGCGCACTCTCAGGAAATCTCGAGCGATTCCAGGCCAACCTGCTCACCTTCAAACGAGACGTAGACACCGACATGGTGGCAGCCATCCAATCGGCCGCCGGCGCACAAGGTGTCCCGCTCACGCCGACCAAGCACTGGGAGCAGTCCGACCACTCCGTCGGAGTCCCCCTGCGGCTGCTCGGAGACGCAGTTCCATCACAGATGGCGATCGTCAGCATCAGCTTCCGCCCACCGCAAGATCACTATGACTTGGGCCGCTGCATCGCCGACGCATTGTCCGGCTTCCCCGAACCAACCGCGATCATCGCCTCAGGCGACGCCGTCCACACCCTCACCGAAGACTCGTCCTACGGTCTCCACCCGCGAGCCGCGGAGGTACAAGAGCAGTACGAGACCGGCCTGGCCAACTGGGACCACGATGCGCTGATCGGCATCGACGAAACGCTCCGCCGTGAAGTCGACGAATCCGTGATCTCGCCGACCCTCATCCTGATGGGCGCGCTACACGGTATGGACGTGAACCCGCGTATTCTGGCTTCAGAGCACCCCTGGGGCGTCGGTTATGTCACCGCGCTCGTCGATCTCCCGCCGGAAAGCAACCCGGAAAGCCATTGAGAGTGGACGCCAAGAGCATCGCCGTCCTCGAGTTCCCCAAGATCATCGAGCGCCTCGCCAACCTCTGCGGCTCGCCCGGAGCGCGAGCGCTCGCCCGCGAACTCACGCCCAGCGCCGACCCCGACGAAGTCCGCCGACGCCTCGCCGCCACATCCGAAGCCCGAGCCTTGGCCCGTCTCAAGCCAAACTTCCGCATGGGACAAGCCCCCGACATCGCCAACAACCTCCTCGCCGCCTCACGAGGCGCAGTCCTGCCGGCGCTGGACATCCTCGAAATCGCCATCCTCTTGCGAACCGCCCGACACACGAAAAATCAGATCGCTCCGCTCGGCCGAGAACTGGCGCAGCTCGCCCGAATCGCCCAGCGCATCGCCGACTTCACCACGCTGATCCACGAGATCGAAGCCACCATCGACGAACGAGGCGAAGTCCCCGACAACGCCTCGCCCGCCCTCGCCGAGACGCGCGCGCGCGTTCGCACCGTCCAGGAGCGACTCGAACGTCAACTCGAGCGCACCCTCCGACACGCCGTCTCTGAAGGCGTCGCACAGGAATCGCTGATTACCGAGCGCGACGGACGCTATGTCATCCCGATCAAGGCGGAGTACCGAGGCGCGATGCCCAGCGTCGTCCACGACATCTCCGCCTCAGGCGCGACGCTCTTCGTCGAGCCGCTCGCCGTCGTCGAGTTCGGCAACCGGCTGCGCGAGGCCCGGCGCGAAGAGCAACGAGAAGTCGAACGAATCCTCCGAGCCCTCTGCCGGTCGATCGGCGACGAAACCGGAGCCATCCGAGCCGCCATCCGCTGCCTCTCCCAGATCGATCTCGCTCAGGCCAAAGCCCGCCTCGCCGAGGAACTGGACGCTCCACTCCCAGCCGAACACGACAACCTCAAATGGCTCAGCTCCGGGACGCAGGACCTGATCCTCCACTCGGCGCGACACCCCCTGCTCGACGCCGACGTACTCACGGGCGACGTTGTTCCCATCTCCACCGCGCTGACTGCCGACGCCCGCTGCGTCCTCATCACCGGACCCAACACCGGCGGCAAAACCGTCGCGCTGAAGACCGTCGGTCTGCTCTGCCTCATGGCCCAGGCCGGACTGCCCGTGCCCGCCGAGACCGGTACCCGCATCCCCGTATTCGACAACATCTTCGCCGACATCGGCGACGAACAATCGATCGAGCAGTCGCTCTCCACCTTCTCCGCCCACATGACCAACATCGTGCGCATCCTCAACGCTGCGGGGCCACAGACGCTCGTCCTGCTCGACGAACTCGGCGCCGGCACCGACCCCATAGAGGGCGCAGCCCTCGCCCGCTCGCTCCTCCAGGAACTGCTTGACCAGGACAGCATGGTCGTCGCCACAACCCACCACGGCGAGCTCAAGGTCTTCGCCCACGCCACCGACGGCATCATCAATGCGTCAGCCGAGTTCGACACCGCCACGCTCCAGCCAACCTACAGACTGCTAATGGGCACGCCCGGTCGCTCCAACGCCCTCGCCATCGCGCAACGACTCGGCATGCCCGAGCGAGTGCTCGCCCGAGCGCGCGACGAGGCGCCCACCGAGGCCGCCTCCATGGAGCATCTGCTCGGCGAACTGCAGCGCGAGCGAGACGCCATCGCCGACCAGGTTCGCGCCGAACGCCTCGCCCGCGAGGAAGCAGAAGAAATCCGCACCAACCTGGCCGAGCGTCGCGATGCGATCGAGGCCGAGCGAGACGCCGTCTTGGCCAAGGCGGAACGCGCCATGGAAGACGAACTCGCCGCCTTCCGCAGAACCATGAGAGCCAGCCTCAACGAGCTCGAGAAACAGCGCTCGAGCGATCAGGCCGAAGAACTCGCCGACCGCCACGCCGAGGAAGGCCGCGAACGGCTCCAGCGAGTCCGCCGTGAACGGTCAACGCGTCGCCGCCGGCGCTCGGCCGCCAAAGCCACAGAACCCACGCTGCAACCGGACCGACTCGCCGCCGGAGACTTCATCTACCTGCGCGGACTGCCCGAGCCCGGCGAAGTGCTCACCGCCGTCGAGAACGGCGCGCTCGAGGTCCAACTCGGAGCGCTCCGCACTCGAGTCCGCGTCGAGCAGGTCGAACGCCTAGCGCCCAGCGGGGCGCGCGCCGCCAACGCCAACCGTCCACTCCGCGGCATGGGCGCCACGGTCTCCAACATGCCCAAGCCGCCCGTCGACCCCGGTTCCAAGATCGATCTCCGGGGACGCATCACCGAGGAAGCACTGCCAATGGTCGACGCCTACCTCGACCTCGCCTACCGGGCCGGACAGACCCGCCTTGAGGTCGTGCACGGAAAAGGAACCGGAGCGCTCCGCCGCGCCGTCCGCGACATGTTCCGCAAGCACCCACTCGTGACCAAGTTCGAAAGCGCCGAGCCCAAGCAGGGCGGCGACGGAGTCACCATCGTCACCCTCGTCGGATAACGCCGACTAGCGATAACAGCGATTACAGCGATACTGTTGCCATCATGGTGCTCCGCCGCATCGCCGAAGCTATCGACCGCCGACCCAACACGTACAATGCCCGCCGCAGCATTCTGCAAATCGCAGCCCACGACTTCGTCACCCAGCTACCCAAACGCAAGGGACGCTCCGGCGCCTGGGGCGTCAGCGGCTGGGACGTCAGCAATCTCGCCCACCCTGCCTTCTGGAGCATGACTCTTCTCAGCCAGCGACGCAAACGCTTCGCCATGACCCTGATCGGTCAGATCTACCAGGATCAGGCCGCCGTCCAACCCTACGTCCAGGAAAAGCGTTCCACCGAGCAGGTCCTCACCAGCCTCGAAGGCATCGACCCCGACTCCCTCGTCGGATTCGTCGACGCCGCCGTCATGCTCTTTCAACCGCCCGGCTCAAGCGGAGCCCCACTCGTGCCCGCCGCTCAAGCGGGCGAGATCCTCCGCCTCGCCCTGCTCAGAGGAGCCATGATCGGAGAACTCCGCCCTGAGGAGGTCCGCGAAGCCTGGTCAATCGCCCACCCCGACCAGGTCAACCAACACGGCCCCGAAGTCGCCTGGAAAAAAGCCCAGGGCCGAGCCGAAATGCTCCTCGAAGGCTGGACCAAAGACCGAAAAGGCCAGGGCCGCCGTCTGGTCTGAATCTGAAAAAGAGCTCCCCCTTTTGGGGGAGCTGTCACGAAGTGACTGAGGGGGCTCCCTGCCAGTTCACCGTCATACCCGCGCTTGCCGCGGGTATCTCGCCGAGTCGAGCACAGACATTGGAGCGCCACACAGCGAGATTGCCGCGCAGACGCGCGGCAATGACGGAGTTGTTTCTCAGCCACAGCTACCCTCAGACCCATGGCACGACGAGCACCAGCCCAACAGTCCATGCAGAGCATGACCTCCATGTTCGACGCCCCTGACGCCGTCGACCGCTCCGCCCCGCTCGCCGCCCGGATGCGACCCCGCACGCTCGACGAAATCGTCGGCCAATCCCACCTGATCGGACCCGCCGCGCCTCTCCGCCGCGCCATTGAGGCCGACGCTGCGCCGTCCTGCATCCTCTGGGGACCGCCGGGCAGCGGCAAGACGTCCATCGCCCGAGTCATCGCCGGCGTCACCCACGCACGATTCGCCACCCTCTCCGCCGTCTCCAGCGGCGTCGCCGATCTGCGCAAGGTCATCGCCGCGGCCGAAGCCGGACGCCGCGACGGCCTCGCCCGCACCATGCTCTTCATCGACGAGATCCACCGCTTCAACAAGGCCCAGCAGGACGCGGTGCTGCACGCCGTCGAGGACGGCACGATCACCCTGATCGGCGCGACCACCGAGAATCCATCCTTCGAAGTCGTCGCCCCGCTCCTCAGCCGAGCCCGCGTCTTCAAACTCGAGCCGCTCCAACACGAGGACATTCACGCCCTGCTGATTCGAGCGCTGAACGACGCAGACCGAGGACTCGCACCGGATCCGCCGCCAATTGACCCGGAGGCAATTGACGCCCTGGCCCACTACGGCGCCGGAGACGCTCGCGTCTCGCTGAACGCCCTCGAAGCCGCAGTACGCGACGCCGCAGCTCGCGGCGGAACCGTCACCGTGGACACCGTGTCAACGGTCGCCCAACGAGCCCTGCCCTACGACAAGGGCGGCGACGCTCACTTCGACACCGTCTCCGCCTTCATCAAGTCCGTCCGCGGCTCAGACCCCGACGCCGCCGTCTACTGGCTCGCGCGCATGCTCGAGGCCGGCGAGGACCCGATGTTTGTTGCTCGCCGCATCGTCATCCTGGCCGCCGAGGACATCGGTCTGGCCGACCCGCAAGCGCTCTCGGTCGCCGTCGCCGCCCAACAGGCGACGCACCTGATCGGCATACCGGAATGCACGCTCGTCCTCTCCGAGGCCGCCATCTATCTCGCCCGCGCGCCCAAGAGCAACTCGGCCATGAACGCCTACAGCGCAGCCGTCGGCGCCGTCCGCCAGCACGGAGCGCTGCCGGTCCCACTTCACATGCGCAACGCCGCCACCGGACTGATGGCCGCTCACGGCTACGGCAAGGGCTACCAGTACGCTCACGATTACGACGACGCCGTCGCCCCCGACCAGCAACACCTGCCCGACGCATTGCAAGACGCCGTGTTCTACGAACCAACCGATCGCGACGCGATCCACGACTTGCGGGACGCGAATCAGTGAAGCCGCGCCAAACGTTTGACGGCGTGACCTCAGAGGCCATTGACGCGGTCGCCGTCCTGTTCGGCTGCGAGGCCGAGCGACAGCCCTACAGCTTGCCCAACGACGACCAGGGCGTCTGGGCAGTCAACTACCGAGCCGAAAGCGGAAACATCCGCATGGTCCTCTGGCCGGCCATCAACCGAATCGACATCACCGTCGGACCGCACATGTGGGTGGTCAAGGGAATTCGAGAAGTCGAAGTGATCGACAACCTCGAAGTCATCGCCCGCTTCGGCCAGGACGGAGTCCTCACCGTCGCACTCAACGGCCAGGTCGTCCTCACCACTTCTGCTGAGTAGCGAATCTCCGCCCTGCTCACCTAACAACGCCCCGTCATACCCGCGCTTGCCGCGGGTATCTCGCCGCCTTCGGCAATGTCGTCGCCCGCGCAACGAGATTGCCGCGACGGAGCGCGGCAATGACGGAGATAGGCGCCGGCGCAGTGACTTCCGCGCCTACTGGCAGGGGCTACGCGAACAATCTCTACCCCGGCTCCGGAATCGGAATCCCACGGAGCCGCGACAAATCATCGAGGAACCGACCCAGCATCGTCGCCGTCGCCCCAAAGATGCGGTGACCCTCGAACCAGTACTCCCGCATATAGAAGACTTCGCCGTCCCGCTCTCGCCGCTCGAATGTGATGTTGGCCGGGTCAAGCAAGTGCGACAGCGACGGTGTGATCACCTCGCCCACCTCAACCTCCAGCGGCCGAAACGGATACGGCGCACGGTCGATCACTCCCACAAACGGCGTCACGTGGAAGTTGGACATCGTTCGATAGTGCGACTGCTCGCCCAACACCTCCACATGTTCCGCCCGTAGTCCAACTTCCTCGTCGGCTTCACGCAGCGCCGCGGCCATCGGATGCTCGTCGGCCGAGTCCAGCGCGCCACCGGGGAATGAAATCTCGCCCTTATGATGCTCAACCTGGTGCGAGCGCACCGTCAGCACCACCTCGGGATCGTCATACGGCAACATCGCGATCAACACCGCTGCTCGCCACTTGCCAATGTCCGGCGGCAGCGTCTGGATGTCATGCACCGCCGCCGCCTGACGGACTTCGCCAATAACCGCAGCCTCATGTGCGCGATCAACATAGTCGGGCATGATTCCGCCCTTTCTCTAAGCCGGGCATCTTCGCGGCAACGACTGCCTTACCTCCATCGGAAACGACGGAGGTGGTTGGCTCCTGCCTGCCGCAACGTCTCGCTAGTGTGTGCCCTGGGCGGCCATGACGGTCGGCATTCCCTGCATGCCGCGCAGCGTGTTGATCTCGCCGCGATGCCCGTTGAAGTGACCCATCATGTGCAGCGAGATCGCCTCAGCGACACTCTCGGTGCCGTTACGAGCCGGAATCTCTCGTTCCAGGTCCTCGTCGGTGGCGTTCGCCAGGAACCGGGCGGTGCGCTCAAAGACGGTCTCCTGGTAGCCGCCGAGGGCTTCAATGTCGGAGACATGGACCTGCTGGGCGTCCTCGTCCGGCATGCCCGCGCCAATCCCCTCGAAGGGCAGACCAGTCCGAGATGCCCACTCATCGCTCCAAATCTCGGGCTCGCCGCTGACCCGGCTAATGATCAGGTCCTCGATCCGCGTCGTGTGCCAGAGGCACCAGGCAATCGAGTGGCTGCCTTGCTCCGGGACGAAGTGAAGTTGATCGTCAGTCCCGTTACGGGCGTCAATCAGTGCGGAATGCGTGAAGTCGAGGCTGCGTTGGATGAACGAAACGGTACTCATGGTTTCCCCCTGTACTCAGATCACGAGTCTAAGCGCCCCACAGCGGTGCGTGAAGCAGGCGGCCGCTGTTACGGCGTATCTTGCTGCCCAGTCCCAGCCTGCAACGGCTGTTTCAGAAGTCAGCCGACCCCCACTTCCGGCATACCCGCGCTCCGCCGCGGGTATCTCGCCGCGCTCCGTAGGGGCGTCCCTTGTGGTCGCCCTGACTGGATCGCCTACACCCGCAACGATTGAACCGGTTCAATTCCTCGTTCCATCGCGTCGCTGCGACCGTTGACCAGATGCAGACTGTGCTCAACCGGGTCGGGATAGAACTGCTCGCAGTAGGCGCGATACTTCATGATCTCTCCGTCGGAGCGACACAGGCTCGGGCGCGACTGGTAGCGTTTCCGGCTCCAGATCGTCACGTCCTGCAGCACGTCGTGGCGCTCCAACCAGACGCTGAGCTTAGTCATGACCGGCGCCCGGCACCGAACCGGCAGGAATCGCAATCCTGCGACTCGGCGTTTGGGCTCGCGCACCTCCTGATACTGACCGGCAAACGTGAGATCGATGAGATCACCGTCAACCGGTGTCGCCATCACCCACAGCCGTGCGTCCAGGCCAATGCTGCGCTCACGGATCTGCACGAGCGAATACCCCAGGCCACAGACCAGGACGGTCGTTGCGAAGTCAACTTCTACTACGGTGAGACCCGCGATCTTGAGTCTGCGCTTGAAATCAAAGCTGCTCCAGAGCTGGTGACCATCTATCGACACAGTTCCGACAGGGTGCGTGTCGTGATAGCCATGCACGAAACTCAAGTGACCCATGTCCACGCCATTCTCTGTCGTTTCCTGAGGATGACCTGAGAATCTGAGTGTTTGCATCTGAATGTTGCTCCAAGGAGCGCAGTCCTCTGGATCTGGCGGCAGATCCCACTGCGGCAGCCGACCGCCGATCCCCCACCAGGCGAAGATGAGCCCCTTAATCTCACGCGTCTCGAAAGTTCGCAACGTCGCGCTGCTCGGGGGAGGAGCATTGGGCGTGGCGACGCACTGACCACTCGTACTGAACTCGAAACCATAGAACGGACAAACGAGGCGACCTTCGCAGACCCTGCCTCCCGTATCGGGCCCTAAGTAAGAGCCGAGATGCGGGCAATACGCCTCAGCGACGCATGTGCGTCCATCCTCGTCACACCAGGCGACAATGTCCTCGCCCATCCATGTCAGTTGCAGGAGCTTCGGGTTCGCGATCGTCTGCCGCGTGGCGACAAAGTACCAACCCTCGGGAAACGGGAACAGCGATCGTGCTCTGGAGCGTTCCAACTGTTCAATCAACACGGGCCACGACTCTTTCCCCAGGACCTCAGCGCGAATGCCCGTCATCCCGCCGAAATCCGTTACTTACTATGACAGCCCAGCCCCACTCCCTCAATCAGCGAACCGAGCGAATCCTTACCTTCTGCTTTCTATTGTAACTGCTAACCGAATAGGACATTTGAATGACGCTGCCGAATGCGGTCCCCGAGACCTGAACGGCGGCGCGCCCAACAAACTGGAAGCAATCAGAGAGCAGCTTGCTCGTCCTGGTGTTGTCGGGCGGCATCGTCGAGCGCGATGTCGAGCTCGTTCCAGGTCCGCTCCAACGCCGAGCGCAGACGCATGTTTTGATATGCACCCCAGATCGTCATCGCGGGCGGTACCAGCACGGTGGAAACGATCAGCGCGTAGGCAATCGTGATCGCCGCAGTGATGCCGAATTGTTGCGTCGCGACGGTTGGTGCAAATGCCAGCACGCCGAGCCCGAGCGCCGTCGTCAAGGCGGAGCCCAATAGCGCCGACCCGGTCGTCTCGAGCGTACGAATCGCTGCTTGCTCTGGATTGCGGGAGCGCGTGAACTCCTCGCGATAACGGTGGATCACGTGGATCGTGTAGTCCACACCAATCCCGATCGAAAGCGCGGTGATGATCGAGGTGGTCAGCGTGTAGGGAATGCCCACGAGCGCCATCGTGCCCAGCACCCAGATCAAGACCAGCACAATCGGACCCACGGCGACGATCGCCAGCGCCGGCTGTCGCAGCGTCGTCCAATAGAACACCATCAAAATCACGAGCGCCACGACGATCGTTATGACAATCGACTCCGTTTGCTGGCCGGTGATCTCGTCCGTGACCGCGACCGACGTGATGCCGGCGGACGTTGCCGTGATGGCGCGGTCGTCGCCCTGCCAGATATCCTCAATATCCGCCTGCAGCTGCCGGATCTTCTCGGCGTCCAGCCCATAGGCCGGGAACTGCAGCAGGATAGTGTCGATCCCCGACGGATCATTGACCAGATAGTCCCTAATCACTGGATGCCGTTGTTCAAGCTGATCGAGGAATGTCTGCATCTGCGCCGGAACGAGCTCCAGTCCCGCCGTCGTTTCCCGGTAGAGCGCCGCGAGTTCAGCGTCATATCGGTCGCCCGGTTCGCCGCTATCGTCGATCAAATCGCTCAACAGCAACTCGTACGCATTCTCAATCGGCCCGGCCGCGGCTGTGGGCCGACGCCCGTCGTCCGCGAAGGCGAGACGCAAATCTTGCAGATTGAGCAGGGTGCGAGTATCCGTCGCCTCCTCCTCGATCAAGATATTGACGACCTCCGTCGAGCCGCCGAAGGCGGTGTCAAGCGTTTTCAGATCCGCCAGCGCGTCTCCGCCCGTCGGCAAGACGTCGTGGATGCTGAATTTCGCTTCGATATCTGTCGACGCGATCCCAAGCCCGATTGAAATGATCGTGATCACAGCGATGTAAGGCATCGGGCGGCGAGTCACGGAGCGGCCGAGCGCTGCTGCCGCGGCCCCGATACCGGGAATCGCGTCCGCGACCAGCGCGGGAGGCTTCAGGTCGCCTCGCCGTTCTTGCCGCTGATCAAGAATCGCGCGTGCGGCAGGAACCAATGTCAGCATCACGACCAGGCTCATGCCGACGCCGAGTCCGGCCACGATGCCAAAGTCGCCGATCGCCGGAATCGGCGAGATCAGTTGCACGAGCAAACTGCCGATCGTCGTCACAGCCGCCAGCGACAGCGGGACCATCACGATCCGCATGCTTGACCTGAGCGCATCAATCACCGGCAAATCGCCGGTCCGCTGTTCGCGGTAGTGCGAGAGCGCCTGGATCGCATAGTCGACCGTCAGGCCGATCACGATGATCGGAATTATCACCGAAATCACACTGGGCCGCCCCGTGATCCCCAGCCCATTCGGTCCCAACCAGCCTTCAGCGCCGACCAGCCAGATCAGCGATATCACCAGCCCGGCCAACGTGAGCAGGAGGTCTGAAAGCGATCGCAGGAAAAACAGGAGTAATGCCGCGATCAACAGGAGCGCAATCCCGATCAGCGGCGCCGTCCCCGTCCTGTTCGCTTCCGTGTACTCATCCTGAACGACCGCAGGCGAAACGCTGCTAACCCGCAGCGGACCATCATCGTCCACGGCCAACTCATGAATCCGAAGTTCGGCAACCCGTGGTCGGTCGTCGCCCGTGTCGCGAAGACGGATCGTCGTGACCGCGACCGGCGTACCGTCCTCATCCAATCCCGTCATCGCCGACAGCGCCGCCTCGATCTCCGGCACGGCGCTGGCCTGGTCAATCGCTTCCTGTGAGATCCCCTCAAAATCATCGACTTGTAGCGCCGCGCCGATCAGCGACGCCGGAGTAACCGCCTGATGCCCACTGACCAGCAGCTCCTGCACTTCTGGTTCACGGAGGATTCGATCCGTCAGGGCATCCATCTGAGCGAGCGCATCGGGCGTCAGCGCTTCCCCGCGGAACACAAGCGTCGAGGAGATGATCCCGCCCGACTCTCCGAACAGTTCACTGATGTCCTCCATTGCCAGTGCAATCGGGCTATCAGGCGGGAGGAATCCATCGGTCTCGTCAATCTCCGCTCGCTGAGCCGCTCCGGCAGCCAACACAATCGTGATGATCAAAATGACCGCAAGAGTGACATACGGACGAACCGTAATCAGCCAACTCAACCTGTCAAGTATGCGTCCCATCGAGCGTTACGTTAGCAGGCGCGCTATGCGTATCAATTAAGTGCGCGCCTGGCAACCAGCGATACACCAGCCGGCAAACCATTAGGGAAGCGGTTGCGGAAGGGTTGCGCCAGCGCTAGTGAAGCGTCAGGGAAGAACGCCGCCCAACCGTACTCCGAACGATGGAAGATCGTGTCGACCGAAAGACTGCGTGCACACTCCGCCAGTTCGTCCAGGCTGCCCCCGACAAACGTGACATCGCTGAGAAGTTCTTCAGTCAGTCCGGTGAGACAGGGTTCAATGTTCGTAGGTGTCACCACATGCTCGGGTACTGGCTCCACGTCCGGCGCCGGCGCCGAAGCCTCCGCAGGCTCAGGTGCTGGCTCCTCTACGGGCGACGGCGTCGAAGCCTCCACAGGCTCGGGTACTGGCTCCTCTACGGGCGCGGGCGCAGGGGCCTCCACAGGCTCGGGATCTGGAGTCCCGGCACGCTTGGCGACCAGCGCCTGGCCGGTTGACAACCCGTTGCGGAACCGATTGCGGAACGATTCGCTCAGGAACGACGGCGCGTCCGGGAAGAATGCCGTCCAGCCGTTGATAGTCCGGTGATACAGGGCGTCCACGGTGAGACTTTGTGCGCACGCCGCCAGTTCATCCACGCTGCCACCACTGAACATGACCAGACTGAGGCGTGACTCAGTCAGACCGGACAAGCACGGCCCACTCGGATCAGTCCCTCGCTTGGCGACCAGCGCCTGGCCGGTTGACAAGCCGTATCGGAAGCGATCGCGGAACGGCTCGCTGAGGAATGCCGGAGCATCAGGGAAGAACGCGGTCCAGCCGCTTGGCGCCTGGTGATAGAGCGCATTCACTTCCAGGCTGCGTACACACGCTGCCAGCTCATTCAGGCTGCCACCGGTGAAGGTGACATCACTGAGACCCGCATCAGCCAGGTCGGAGAGGCACGGTCCTGCGACCGCGGGCGCGTTCCCCCGCTTGGCGATCAGCGGCTGGCCAGGAGGCACGCCTTCGGTGAACCGGTTGAAGAATGGTTGACTGAGGAATTCCGGCGCGCTCGGGAACAATGCCGCCCAACTGTTGTCCGCGTGGCTGTAGACAGCGTCGACCGAGAGACTGATAGCACACGCCGACAGTTCCTCCAGGCTGCCACCGGCGAAGGTGACGTCGCTGAGACCGGCATCGGCAAGATCGGACAGGCAGTAGCGGAGCGAGACCCGATATATCCGTGTTCGGCTGCCGTCCGGCGACGTCACGGTGATCGTAATTTTATGCTTGTCGGCGACATCGGCCTGGTGACCGTTCTCGGGGTCGCTATCAATATCGGCTGGCGCCGGCGTGACCGTGGCCTCTTCCTGGAAAGCGGTCGCCTCCACCGTGGTGTCGGTCAGGCCGCCCAAGAGGATGGGCGCGTAAGACTTCCGCCAGGGCCAGAACTTGCCAATCGCAATCTCACTCAGCGTCAGCGATTCGAGCCGGGCATCGATCGCGTCGGGCATGTTGTAGGTGTAGATCTTGTCGTCCCGATCGTCGGCGACATAGATCACTCCACCGTCGGACCAGATCCCGCGTGGGTCGCCATTGCCGGCACGCAACAACTGGAGGAAGCCAAACTCCTCGTCCTCAACGCGCTTCAACTCGTCGCCGTCGATCCGATACGCGAAGAGACGATTAGCGTTGTCATCCGAGACCCACAGCGAAACGCCGTCGGACCACAGACCGCGCGGGTCACGATTGAGCTTGTCGAGTTCGTATTCGGCGAGCAATTCGCCGGTATCGAGGTCATAGGCAAAGAGCGAATCTCTGCCGCTGTCGAGCACGTAGATCACTTCGTCGTCGGACCAGATATCGCGAGGATTCTCGTTGTCCTCATGCAACTCAATCTCAAGATCGAGCAGACGCTCGCCCGATTCAAGGTCATAGGCGAAGAGGCGGTCGCGGCCACTGTCGGCAACCCACAGCGTTTCGCCATCGGACCAGATGCCATGCGAGAAGCGGTTGCTGGAATGGACTTCAAACTCCCGATCCTCCACTCGCTCGCCGGTCTCCAGGTCATAGACGAAGAGCAGGTCGGGCCCGGATCGGGCATTCTCGAGAACCCAGAGCAACTCACCGTTGCCCCAGATCCCGGTGGACTGACCATTGTCGCCGTGCAGCGAGTTGATGTCGCGGGTGACGTTCCACCGGAAATCAGCATCGGACGGGACCGGCTTGGGCGGAGGAGCGCCGCCACCACCGCCGCCGCCACCGGTGGTGGCCGGAGGCGTGGCGCCCGGTCCAGGCTTGGTTCCGCCGCCACCCGTACCCGGTTGCCCTGGGGTCGTAAAGCTGGCCGTCTCGACGCCTCGCTCGAAGTTGTCGTCAAGCGATGCATCGACCCTGTACTCCTGGCCCGGCAGCAAGTTGGAGACGGGGATCTCGACGCTGTCGCTGGTAGTTTTCCCACTCGTGGTCTGGGAATCTGCGGTCTGTCCTTGCGCTCCGCTCCCGTCGTTCGACTGGGTTTGGACGCCTTCTTGAAGCACAGGTGTGTATCGGAGGTGGACAGTCTTCTCCGCCTCCCCGGGATGCTCGATCATGACGACGACCTTCGCCGACTGCTCGGTCTCCTCTTTCACGCTGACGTCAGACACGTTGGGCGTGGAGAACTCAATGGTCACGGGGTCGGTGAAGTTGGAATCGAACGACGCCTGCAGCTCGTAGCTCGTGCTGACCATGAATGTGGTGATTATCAGCGTCGCGCTATCGACGCCGTCGACCTCCAGCGGTGGGTCACTCCAGACGGCCGTGCCTATCTCGCGATACCGGAGGTAGGTCGTCCGGGACACGTTGTTCGCGTCGTCAATGGTGACTGTGACGGTCCCCTTCGCGTCAACTCCCCCGGCGATTTGCGCAATCTCCGTAACAGTCACTTGTCGGAGCATCCGGTCCGCCGCCAATGTGGTGACGAAGTCTGATACGTCCGGGGAAGCGAGGAAGGGAGTGCTAAACGCCGCCGTCACCTCATACTCCGTCGAAGGAGACAGGCCGGACAGGATCAGTGCGTGTCTGGACGTGTCGCCCATGTACTCAACGGGCGCGCTCCAGGCCCCGGGTGGCGTGCCAGTGGTGCGGTAGCCCACGTAGAACATGCTGCCGTCGGGATGGTCGATCAGGACGATGACCGTCGCCTTGGTCGACGAATCGCTTGTCGCGATCACACTGATAATCTCCGGGGGCGGATCATCGGTAGTAAAGGTCGTCTGCTGAGTCCCGGTTGTAAATGTCGAGTCGAGCGACGCCTGCACGTCGTATTGCGTGCCGGCGGTCAGATCGGTAAGCGGGATGGTTGCGGTGTCCAAGGCGGACGGATCGGTGTCGGCCTTCAGGTCCTCTGTGCTCCAGGCGCCCGGCGTCTCACCCGCCGTGCGATATCGCAAGTGGACCTCGCGGGCGGTCCCACCCGCGTTCGCGACAACAATCGTCGCCGTCGCGTCCTCCTGGTTGATGTCTTCGTCATAGACAAAGACATCCTCGACAATAGGATCGTCGCCCAGCGTGGAAAACACCGTCGTCCGCACGCCTGATGTGAAATCGCTCGCCAGCGTCGCCTCGACCAGATATTGAGTGGCCTCGATCAAACTCGATAGCGCTATCGTCGCGGACGCGTCGGTGCTGGTGGCTGGAGCCGCATCGGTCCAGTCATCTGCTGGCGCTGCACTGGGCTGGAATCGCAGCCGGACCGTCTGCGAGTCACTGTTCGGCGCAGCAATCTTGATATAGGCGTTCGCGGTCGTCTTGGACTTGTCGCGAACAGTCACCGAGTACACGCTGGGCGGCAAGGTCGTGAATGTCGCCGTTTTGGTGACGTCGGTCTCCGGGAAGTTGGAATCGTACGAGGCCTGCACCTCGTACTCGCGGTCGGAGATCAGACCTCGCAACCCAAACTCGATCGACGACTCGCCCGGCAGAACCGCCTTCTTGGTGTTCCTCCAGCTATCGGTACCAGTGCGGAAGCGCAGATGCACCAAAGAGCCATTGGCAGCCGCAACGCCGACAAGGACAGTCGCCGTTGTCTGTCCTTCGTCACTGACACTGATCGATTGCACGCTCGGCAGCAGCGTCGTGAAGATGTCTGACTTCTTTGCGTCCGCGTCGTTGAAGGTGTTGTCGAAGGACGCTTCGATGGTGTACCTCGTGCCGGAGATCAGGTCGGTGAGAACGAACTCGTGCGAGGTGGCGAGAAGCGGGACAATCTCCGACTCGGTCTCCCAGTTGGACTCGCCGTCCGCCCGATATTGGATGTAGACCCGGGCAGTGCCGTTGGGCTCCGTGACGTACACGGTGATCTTCGCGCCGGTCTGCGACCCTTCACTGGCAACGACTGAATCCACGCTCGGCGGGTTAGTCGCGAACTTGCCGGCCACGGTCCCGTCAGTTGGGAAGCCGCTGTCCAGCGAGGCCTCAAGCTCGTAGTCGGTACCGGAAGTGAGTCCGCTCAGCGGGAAGTCAGCGAATGCATCGGTCGTGTCTACCGGCTCAGTTGCCTCCCAGGCCGCGTCCTTGACCCGATAGCGGAGATGAACCTGCTTCGAGTCGCCATTGGGCGCGCTGATCACGGCCTGGATGGTGGCTTCGGTCTGCGTCTTAGCGATCGCGCCGACCGACTCGATGGCCGGCGGCAGCGTCGTGAAACTGGTCGTCTTCGTGCGGTTGGTGGGGAACGTACTGACGTAAGAGGCCTCAACGTTGTACTAACGGTCCGAGGTCAGCCCGGTGAGTGGGAACTCAACCGACTCGACGCCAGATGCTCCGGGGAGCGAGGTTGTGGTCCAGTTCTCGGGATCCGAGACGAGCGCGTAGCGCATGTGAACGTCTGTGTCGTTGGCCCCACTGACATTCACCGTGACCGTCGCCTCAGTCTGGGTGATGGAATCCTCATCCACTTCGACCGAGACCACGACAGGAGGCGAGGACCAGCCCGAATACTGGCGGTTGTTGTGCAGCGGGTAGGCGAGCAGACTGTCCCTGATGCTCGTCGAGGTGGTGTTGGAGCTGACCCAGATAACGTGGCCGTCCGACCAGAATCCCTTGATTGTGCCGTGACCCTGAGACAACGTGACGTCGTGCACGTGGATATGGTGTGCGTTCGCCGGACCGTCCGACAGATCAAGCGCAAACAGTTTCTTAGTGGAGCACTGCGTCGCCAGGTACAGCAGGCTCCGCGACGTATCGTGCCAGATGCCTACGACCTGATCGTGCTGACAGATCGAGCTCGGTACAACGATGTCTTTGCCGAGCTCGCGCTCCCCCGTGGATGCGTTGTACGCGAACAAGGTGTCGCGCCCCGAGCCCGCAGCCCAGAACGTCGAGCCGTCGCCGAAGAACGCCTCGGCCTCGGGAAGCTGCTTGCGGTCTACTCCACCTGGGTAACCCGGAGGTCGCATGTCCCCACTTGTTTGCACGACCTCACTTGAGAGAAACGCGCCGTCCGATTTTCGGTATGGGACGAACCCGACTTCTTCGGCATGATTGATGTGTTCGATGTGATTCGCGGTCACCGTCCAGATGCGTGTGGCGTCGCCCCAGAGGCCGCCGTCCACGTCGGTGTAAATAGCCGTCGGGACACTGGTCGAGTCATTGTGCGCCGTGATGTCATCTTCGGCTTGTGCCGCGCCGGACGCCAGATCGTATGCGAAGAGTTTGTTGTCGGTCTCGTGCACAACCCAGATCGTGTCGCCGTCCGACCAGACGCCATGGGCGGAATTGTCGACGAGCGTTCCCGAAGTCAGCTCGATATCGCGCAGCGCCGCGCAGCGATCGGTGGCGTAGTAGACGGCGCGGACTCGGTAGTGGTAGGTCGTGTCGGATTCGACGGTGTTGTCGAGGAAGCTGGTCGAGTCCGCGTCGACGCAGGTCAGGAAGGCGAAGGCGCCGTCGACGGATCGCTCGATCTCGTACTGGTAAACGTTCTGTCGCAGGCCGTTGGTGAGCGGCGTCGGCGGTGGTCCCCAACTGAGCCGCGTGCCGTCGGTCTCGTCGGCACGGGCGAAGCTCGTCGGACCGGCGCCGCCGTCGGCCACGGTGACCATCACATCGGGCAGTGTGATGACGTCATACTCAACCGAACTGCCGCCGATCGTATGGGCCAACTGGAGGCCGATGTCCTCGGTCACGGAGTCCGCGGCTGCTCTGACAATCACGTACTGCGGCGTCTCCCAGTTCGACGGGGTAATGGTGAGCTCTGTGGCGCTCAGGGTCACTACTCCAGGCGAGGTGGAAATGGAAATAGTCACCGTGCCCGAGGGTTCGGAAATGATCGCAGCCTGGTAGTAGCCCTGGCCACCCTCGGGAACCGTGATATCGATGGGGTTGATGATCCCACCGGTGTCGTCGTCGATCACGGTCGTCACGACATCGATGGATGTCCCCACATATAGGGGGCCGGAACCGGAGGCGCCTGAGATTGTGATCGTCACCTCGTCGTTGGCGCCGTCGTCGTCACTACTGGCGCTGACGATCACCGTCTCACCCGTCGCCCAGTTCGACTCTTCGAACCTGATCCGCGCCGGGTTGACCGTCACATCGCCGCCGGCGTCGATCCGCATTTCGACATAGGGGGTATCGCTCGGTGCTACCGCCCTTGGCTTGCTGCAGAGCGAGATAGTGAACGTAGCTGTCTCACTCTCGGGAATGTAGAGACGCTCGGGATAGATCCTGACGCACGCCCCCGTCGCTTCGTCGTCCGCAATGTCCACTCTCACTGAAGGTCCTGAAAGGCCGTTGTAGCTGGCTTCGCTGCTGGAGCTCGCGAAGCTGACGCTGATCGTGGGGCGCTGATCCCACGGATTTCGCACCTGATCGTCCGTGGCGGTCACAGTGAACTGTTGCGGCGTGCTCCAATCGGTGCTGGTAAAGGTCAGCGTCGACGGGTCGATTGTGGCCCACTGGGTGTGGCTGACGGTCCCGCTGACCGTCACATCCGCTGTCGGCGGAGCTTCCAGCCGCACATCAATTGTCCCTGTGTGGCCCTCGGCGAAGCGCATCCGAGCCGGCGACGTGCTGATCCCAGGGTCGTCGTCGTCTTCGATTGCCACCCTCACGGTCTGCACGTCCACGCTCAGGTACTCTGACGCGCTGCCAATCTTGATCGCGTGGGTGATGGTGGCTATGCCGTCGTTCGCATCCGCGTCATCCACGCCGTTGACGGTGATCTCCTGCGAACCGCGCCACCTCGTGGGCGTGAACTTGACCTCCGTCGGGTGGACCGTGACGCCCTCACCGGCGCTGATGACGACTGTCATGTCAGCGCTCGGCGCGCTTCGTAGGTAGAGCCAATACCTGCCGCTGCTGCCTTCGTCGATCGTCAGATTAGTCGGGGTGACCAGCACCTCAACCTGGGTCGACTGAAAGGGTGCAGGGCCATCACTGGTGGATATGTCCGAGGACGCCGTGTCGAGGCCCTGGCCATGCACGGACCAGGTACCGGACAGCATGGCGCCGAGCAGGGCTGCGCCGGCGACTCCCACAAGCAGCCGCGTCGCGCGGGCGCTGCTCACTTCCATAACGCCCCGGCACATCAGCCGTGCCCATCGCGAGAGTTGACGCATCATTCGCCGGTCTCCACAAGCTCCACAATCTCCACAAGCTCCACAATGAAGCCGATGCCCCACTATAGGCAGATTTTTCCGTTATGTAAGTGCCGGAGAGAGGTTCTTTTGTCACCTGGTGAGCCTCGAAACGGTCGCCGAGGTGTTCGAATCGGAACAGCCACACATCGTCGCGCTGCACGAAGCGCCTGGGGGATGGGCGGCCAACGGCTCTATGGACGCGCTTCGCCTGTGGCCTCGCCACAGGACAGAACCAGGGCAATGTGGTCCTCAGCCACGGTCGGGCCTGGGAGGCCGCCATCCGCCGAAGGCGCCACCGGTGGTGTTGAAACTCAAAGTCCCGCGCCCCGTGCGGGGCGTCGTCTCGGCCCGCAACTCAGACGGGAAGCTCGTGCCTCTGCTCCGCGATCCGGAACCGGATCTTGTCGCTGGGCGACTGTGACGGGAACGAGTTGATCAATCGCTTGGGAGGCTCGGAGGCCATCTCGAACCTGAAGTAATGCGCCAGCATCAGTAGGTTGAGCGCCAACTGCACCTCGGACCAGCGGAGACCCATGCAGGCATGAGTACCGAGTCCGTACGGGGCGTCGCCGGTACCGAGATGCTCGTTGCGAGGCGGCAGATAGCGGTCAATGTCGAACTTCCACGGATCGGGGAACACGTCCTCCATGTAGTGCGCCGCCGTCGAGGCAATCACGACTCGGGCGCCCAGGGGCAGTTCAAAGCCGTCGACCACGCACGTATTCATCACGTGGCGCATCGCCATCGCGACGATCGGGTACATCCGCAGTGTTTCCATCAGCAATCGATGCGTCACGTCGATCTTCTCGGGTCGCAGATCAGCGCCGTTCGCATCGCCATCGGCAAATAGCGCGTCGGCCTCTGCAGTGACCCGCTCGTACAGCTCAGGGTGCGTGACCATGGCGTAGACGGCGAACCCCAGTTGGTCGCCGAGGTACATGCTCGCCATCAACATCGTGCCCAGGGGCACGTTCAAGTCCGACTCCGGCAAGAACTGCGGATCGCTCGCGTTGAGGGCGAGGTAGCCATCCGCTACGTCGCGCGGCTGCCCACGCCGTTGGGCCGGCGAGTGGGTCCTCTGGATCCGCACGATCAACTCGTCCACGGCCTTCGCGCGTCGTCTGGTCGATGGCGTGTGCAGCATGAACCCCGGCAAGACCTTCAAGAGACCGACATTCAGCGCGCGCATCTTGTAGTCGATGACTTCATTGATAATGTCCTGCGTGTCGCTTGGCGAGGTCCGCGAGCAACGCGGGAAAGTTGCCCTCGCGAAGGCGCCGGTTGAACAGCAAGTGACGCATTGGCGCCTTCGGAATCGGCTTGGTCAGGGATGGGCGTTGCAGCAGCGGAGCGGCCACGCTCTCGGTGACCGATTCGATGATGGACCTGCTGATCACATCCAGTTTGCAAACAACCGCAATCCGAGCCTCTGATTCCTCTTCGAGCTCGAACATCAAGTAGAAGACGTCACAGGCGTTCACGAGACTGATGATGATCACGTCCCGCGGGTCGGGAATCTCGTTCTCAAAGATGACCTTGCTGATCCGCGTACGGACGAAATCGACCACCGTGCCGTCGCGGGAGTTCAGGTACTCGTCCAACTGGCCCAGATTGGGCGCCAGCGTCCAAAACTCGCCGGCATGGTGCTTCAGGATCTCGTTATCAACCAGACGCTCCAGCGTCTGGTCGATAATCATTTCCGTATGCGGCGCGAGCCGCTCAATCCAATACTGGACGTTGTGTTGACCAGGCTCGCTGGCTATCTCGCGCTGGATCAAGTCCAGGGAGGCGTCGTCCGTCTCTGTGTCGTCCAGCAGGATCAACGAGTCAAGGTCCGAGTCTATGCGTGACATGAGCGACAGTTCCGCGAGCGCCGCGCCGGCGATCACGCAGTTCAGGGTCCAACCCGGTACCGGTTGAAAGAACCCGCTCTCTTCGTTAAGGAGCATCAAAATCAGATCCTCAGTTAAGCTGAGCGTCTTGGTAATCGTGTCTCCGGTGGCGGTTGTCATTGATTCTTCCGGCCGACTTCGCACTCTAGATAGTCGTTTGGTATAGCAAACTCCAGAGCAGTCCAACTGGGAACGAATCGTCCATTGGCCTTGGAAGTTATGTGTCGAGAACGCCGTAGCAGACTGGTGCGAACCAAGTGGATGGGTGTTTGGAAGCCGGCGTTCCGCACCAAGTCACGCGAACTGCTGGCTGGATATCCGCTCGAGCAACTCAACTACATCGCGTTGCGACACAAGAGTGTGTAGCCGCGAAAATCCACCGACCTGCTCGCGGGTCCGCGACAATCTACGCTTTCATACACCGAGGAAGATTCTGTCATGCAGTTTCGGCAGCGCGACACGGAAGCCATCGCTCGCGGAGAGCAAACCCTAACCTTCCGGCGTTGGCGCCGACCGCAAGCTCGATCGGGCGGCCGCTACCGCGTTGGCCCGTACGTCATTGAGGTCACGTCAGTTAAGCAGATCGATCCGTCGCAGATTTCGACCGAGGATGCACGCGCAGCCGGTCACGACTCGCCCGAGGACGCCCTCGCTGCGATTCGTCGAAATCAACGCAAGTCGGGCGACACGAACGCACCGCTCTATCGGGTCGCGTTCCGCTGTTTGGGAGAACAAGCCGATCCGCGCAGCATCCTGGCCGCCGACTCCGGCCTCAAGTCGGACGAACTGAGCGCCTTCACCGAGCGCCTCGCAAAGATGGACGCACGCGCCCAACGCGGACCGTGGACGCGGGCCGCGCTAGAGGCAATCTCTTCCGATTCGGGTCGTCGTGCCGCCGAACTGGCCGCCGCACAAGGCCGCGAGACCGCGAAGTTCAAGGCCGACGTGCGCAAGCTTAAAGCGCTCGGCCTCACGATCAGCCTCGAGGTTGGATACGAACTCTCACCGAGAGGACGCGTCGTCCTCGACGCGCTACAAGCAGCCGCGCCGGCGACCGATTAGGTCTGACGCGACTCGACGATCTCGCGAGCGGCGCTGACGACACGCGGGACGATCGCGGCGACTTCATCTTCGTCGAGCGCGTTGGCAACGGACGGGTAACCCGCACGCTCGATCATCGACCGCAGACGCCCGCGCTCGAAGACGTTCAACGTCCAATCGAGGGAGTCGCCTGCAGCCGTCAGGTCGAGCATGTGACGCTCGTCGTCTGCCTCGGGTCCGTAGTGGTAGTGAGGCGCGACGCGGAAGCAATCGAAGCGAAGCAGCTCCGTGTCATGTCCCTCGACATCGGCGCGGACTTCGATGCAAAGCCCCTCATCACCCGCGATGTCGTCGCGGTAGCGCATGGCAAAGGCGATCGCGCCTGCGTCAATTTGTGCCTGATCTGCGGCAAGGTCTTCAGTCATAATTCGTCTCCTGGCCCTGCCGCGTCTTCAGATCGGCGCTCACGGCAGGATGCAACCCTGCGCACCCAACTCCGGAGGACGGTGTGCTGTCCTCCGAGCCAAGGGCGCGGGAAATCAAGCTAGCACAGCCGACGAAGGCGCATCGCGTTAGGTCTGATCTACGGCAGACGCGTTCACGCCTCGCTAGATTGACCGCACGACTCTAGGAGGAATAACCGTTGGAGGATCGGCACGGGAATGCTCTGATCAACCCAGTTCCTTGATTCCCCGCTCGAGGGGGAAGTTGCCGAAGCTGAAGAGGGTGTCTCAGAGGCAACCCGACCTCCATCTCCGTCATACCCGCGCTCCGTCGCGGGTATCTCGCCGAGTGCCGCACGGACCCTCGAACCTGAGCAACAGCGACAGCTTCGATCGCACAGGAGGCTCCCGGCTTCCGTGCCGAGCACAGCGAGATACCCGCGGCGGAGCGCGGGTATGACGAATTTCGTTCTACTGAGACAGCCTCTAAAGGGGGTCCCCGATCGGCCTCGAACGCCAGTGACTCGGAAGATTCCTAAGTCAACTGGAATCCCTCGTAGCCGTTCGCCGCGACCTCCTCGAGACGCTGCCGATAGCGCGGCGCTCCGCCCGGGTAGATCTGGTAGCGGATGGTGTCGTGACCGTCGACGTTGGAGTTGTAGCCGGTGAACCAGCTCTTGACCTTGCTCATCAGCTGGAACTGGTACATCTCCTGGACGTGCTGCAGCCACTCCAACTCGGCCGCTTCGCGTGATTCGACGCGGCGATAGCCGTGCTCGCGCATGTAACAGACCAGGTCCGTGATCCAGTCGACGGACGTCTCGATGCCGCGTGGGAAGTTGGTCGAGACGGAGCCGCCCTGCGGCCCGGTCAGCATGAGCAGGTTGGGAAAACCCGAGGTCTGCATTCCGAGGAACGTGTCGGGGCCGTCGGACCACTTGTCACGCAGCGCGACACCGCCGGCGCCGGTGAAGTTGATCCGGTCGAACGCTCCGGTGATCGCATCGAAGCCGGTTGCGTAGATGATCAGGTCAAACTCGAATTCCTGATACGAGGTCTGGACGCCGCTGGGCGTGATCCGCTCGATCGGCGTCTCGTTGATGTCGATCAGGTGCACGTTGTCGCGGTTGTAGGCCTCGAAGTAGTGCGTTTCCAGCGGCACGCGACGAGTGCCGAAGCCATGGTCTTTGGGGATCAGTTTCTCGGCGGTCAGCGGGTCGTGGACGCGCTCGCGGATCTTGTTGGCGATGAATTCGGAGTACTCGGCGTTGGCTTCCTCATTGATGCCGACATCGATGAAGTTACTGAACCAGACGCTGAATCCGGGAGAAGCGTAGATCTGCTCCCACAGTGCGAAGCGCTCCTCCTCGGGCACATCGCGGAACTTGCGCGGATCGGGACCGTGGATGAACCCTCCAGGGGTCTGTTTGCAGAGTTCGAAGATTTCGTCGTAGGAAGCCTTGATCTCGGCCATCGTGGCCTCGTCGATGGGCGCGTTGTGCAGCGGAGCGCACCAGTTGGGACGGCGCTGGAACACGGTCAGATCGCCGACCTTGTCGGCAATCTCCGAGATCACCTGGACGCCAGTCGCGCCCGTGCCAATCACGGCGACACGCTTGTTCGCCAGCTCGACCGGATCGTGCGGCCAGTAGTACGTGTGCCAGGCCTCGCCTTCGAAGCTCTCGACGCCTTCAATGCGAGGCAGGGTGGCGGCCGAGAGCATGCCGATCGCGGTGAGCAGGAAGCGGCCCGTGATCTCGCGGCCGTCCTCCAGATACACAGTCCAGAAGCTCTGGTCCTCGTCGAACGACGCGCCTGCAACCTTGCAGCCGAACTGCATGTGGCGGCGCAGATCGAACTTGTCGACCACGTGATTGAGGTAGCGCAGGGTTTCGGGCTGCCCGGCGAAGTGCTCGCTCCACTCCCACTCTTCGAGCAGCTCCTTGGAGAATGAGTAGCCGTAGGTGTAACTCTCCGAGTCGAAGCGGGCGCCCGGGTAACGATTCCAGTACCAGGTCCCGCCCGGTCCGTCCGCGGCTTCGAGCACGGTGGCGTCGATGCCCAGTTCTTGCAGCCGATACATCTGGTAGATGCCGGCAACGCCGGCGCCAATGATGATCGCTTCGTGCTGGGGTTGGTCCTGATCCGTCATGGCGTGCTCCTTCATTCCGGCTTGGCCTGAGGCTAGTCCTTCGGCAAGTCAGTCAGCAACAGGCGGCATGGGCAAGTCGCTACGGGATGAGAGCATCCCGACGCGCTATGTTGTCGATCCGGACCGGCGGTGACCTGTGAGCATTGAACTGGCGACGATCCATACCTTAGTCGAAGGTGACGGTGAGCGGACCTTCCTCTTGCTCAACGGGGCGGGCCAGAGTCTGCGTAGTTGGGACTACGTCGCGCCGGGCTTGCTCGATATCGGCCGCATCATCCGCTTCGATGTGCCGGGCGTCGGCGAGAGCCCGCCGCCCGACCAGCCATACTCGTTCGAGGAACTCGGGTATGCCGCGCTGGAACTAGCTGAGCCGCACCGCGTCGGCTCACTGATAGTCGTGGGCCACGCCTGGGGCACCCGAGCCGCGCAAGTGATCGCGCGTGACCATTCGCCCGCAGCAGTGGTGATCGGCTCCGGCGGCGGCAAGTTCCCGCCGCTCGCCAGCGCAGCGGACGTCCAAACGGCGACCGTCGGCGCCGATGACGGGGATACAGAGGCGTGGAACCAGCGCTTCGAGCGCACACACTGCGCGCCCGGCTTCAGTGCTCGCAATCCCGAACGAGCCGACTGGCTCTTCCAACTCGTGCGCACCACGCCGACCGAGCGCGCCGTCGTCTCAGGCGCGATTGAGCGAACCCCGCTCGAGTCCTACTGGGGTCGCTTCGACTGCCCAACACTGCTCCTCTACGGCGCCGACGACCTGGTCGGCCATCCCGACAACGCCGAGGACCTGCACCGCGCACTGCCAAACTCGAAACTGGTCTACATCGAGCAGGCAGGCCACTTCGTCATCGTGGAACAAGGAGAACGCTTCGCCCGGGAGATTTGCGGCTGGATCGAAGAGCAGGGGTTCTGAGCTCAGACCCAGTGCTCAAGCGCCCGATGCGGGGCTTCGAAGAGAACTATGACGAGCGCTAGCCCACCTGCTCGGAAGATGTCGAACCCGTCCATCTGGCCGTGCCGGCGAATCGGTTCGCAGGTCAGTAGGTAGCGGACGGGAAAGCAGGACAAGCTGGACCGTACTGCGAATATTCGTTTGAGAACTGGAACCATCAGCACGGACTCAACGTCTCCGGATCAACGCGATTCCACAGCGGTTCGAGTCCCACAGAGAGGACGCCAGCACCCTCCGCGCTACGCTCTGGATTCGGAGTTAGGTACGATCTAGAGGCCAAACGGCGGAACCGGTAATTTGCTACAGCAGCCAACAGTTGCCATTGGGACAACGGAATGGTGGGGTTGGGCCTATGAGACGTGCGTTGTCGTTTGGAACCGAATCCGCGTTGGCCGCTGCCGCGCCGGCAATGTTGGTGCGCGCGTTGCTTGCCCTGGTCGTCGGCTGCGTGGCGCTTGTCGTTGCCTGCACCGACGATGACACAGCGACCGACATGGCTCCGGAGCTCCGGGAGCAACAGGCGGCAGTAGAGATCGAACAGGAGCAGGAGCGTTCGAGCGAGCGTGGCGAGGCTGCGCCAGCGTCGGCGGCAGAAACAACCCACGAAACCCAGTCCAACGAGATTCAAGACAGCGCCGAACCAGCAGATTCCGAGACGTCCGAGAAGCCCGAGACCGAGTCCGACGACGCGGCTGCCTCCCAATCCGCGTCAGACAATCCTCCTGCCGAATCGGGCGACCAGACCGCAACCGAGCAGACCGCAACCGAGCAGGCAGCAGCCGTCGAATCGGAGCCGGAGCCGTCCGTAGCCCAGGCCCAGTCTCAGCAAGCGCCAGTCGAAGCCGAAACTCAGTCCGAACCGGAACCAGCTCAGCAAGCGCAAGACGCAGACAACAACGTACGAGAAGAGGCTGAAGAGACTCACGTTGCGCAACCACCCGCGACAGACCCGGATCCAGACCCAGACGTAGACACGGAAGAGGAGCAGACCTCTCGGGTGGCGCCGACGCCCGTCGGCTCGGGTGACAATGTCGGTGGATCCAGCGCCATGACCGAGGACGAACCCGCCGGCCAGCAACCGCTCGATGCTTCGCCGCAGAAGGGTGCGGGTGAGACGGACGTCGTAACAGTCAGCACCGCCAATACCTACACCTGGCAGGACGGCGACTACACCAGGACAGTCACGCACCAGGCGGACCTGACTGCCACCGCGCAGGCCGACGGCGGAAGCGAGATCGGTCCAAGGCAAGCCGGCGGCGCGCAGAGCGACCCGAATCCGGTCTTCCAGTCCGACACCGGCGAGACGATGACCCTGCCCGGCGGCGTGCTGCTGGTGTTGGACGCAGAGTGGAACCAGGCGAGGATCGATCAGTTCTTCAAGGACAACAACGTGGACCGCAGTCTGGTGCAGGAGCGGACATTCACGACGAACGCCTACTTCATCGAAACCGAGCCCGGCTTCCCCTCGCTCAACCTGGCAAACGAGCTGGTCGCGCAGGAGGGCGTCGTGTTCTCCAGTCCCAACTGGCAAACTGAGGTCGAGCTCCAGTGAGAGTCCGATTTCTGCCGGTGTCCCCGGCGGTGTTCCTGCCGCTGTTCCTGGCGATCTGCGCCGTGCTCTGCTTCTCGCTGTTCACGAGCGTGATCCTGGCCCAAGCGCCCGGTGAACCGACCATCGACTCGGCAACGTCCGGCACGACGTCGATCTCGATCGCGTGGACCGCGCCAGGCGACATCGGAGGCTCTGCAATCATCGCCTACGACCTGCGCTACATCCGCACCGACGCAGACGAGGACGGCGCAAGCAATTGGACCGAAAAACAAGACATCTGGACCTCGCGGAATCTCAGCTACACGCTCTCCGGCCTCAGCAGGGACACGGCGTTCGACTTCCAGGTCCGCGCTGTCAATTCAGACAGCACAACGAGCGACGGTCCCTGGTCGGCCACCTAGGGAGCGTCAACCACCGATCATGGAAACAGCCAGTCGGCGGCGACGACGCTGTCATTGGGCTCCTCGCTGGAAGGCAGCATCGACCCCGCGGATGACGAAGACTACTTCAAAATCGTGGCGCCATCGAACACCGACCTCTGGGTCTATACCAGCGGTGCACTCGACACCACAGGAGAACTGTCGAGGTCTGGAGGCTCAGTGCTGGCCAGGAACTATGACGGGCGTCTCGTTGACCACCCGCTGGGCTTCTCGATGCGATACCGCCTCAGCGGCGGAACCTTCTACGTCAAGGTCACCAGCCACGCAGGGAAGTACACCGGCGCCTACACGATTCATGCCCAACAAGCGCTTAGCCTCGGAGGCAGCTTCGCCAACCCAACGGAGATCAATCTTGACTCCGCGGCCGCAGGAAGCCTCTACCCGATCGCCGAATCTGAGACGGAAATCGATACGAACGGAGTCTATAGGTACTACACCATAATCGACATTGACGTCTTCACCTTCGAACTACTCGTCCCCACCGAGGTCTGGATCCTCGTCGCGGGGAGATTCGACAGCACACTCACTCTCTTCAATTCTGATCAACAAGTACTCGCAAGCAACGACAACGGAGGCTGGACGTACAACTCGACTGCGTCAATGATCAGACGGAGCCTGAGTCGTGGCTCGTACTATTTGAAAGTTTCGGGAGACAACGGAGACGACTTCGGGCCATACGTCCTGTATCTGAAAACTGTCACTGAACCAGGAGGGTCCCTGGCTGACGCGACTCGGCTTACCCTCAACGTCCCCCAGACCGGTAATTTGGCTTCCAATACGGACCAAGAATATTTCAGCTTCACACTTGATGACGAGACCTACGCGAGCGTCTATGTCGCATCGTTCGACGGAGCGTTGCCCGTCGCTGTAAGTGGCCTGGACGCTATGACGGAGAGCTTTGAGATCACCCGGGCCGACTACTCCGACGCCGGTGAGCGTGCCGAAAGCTATTACAAATGGGGTAAGCTCCCCGCTGATACTTATAATATTTCTACTTCAACGACCAACAGTGGAGGCGGGAAGTACCTGCTCCACGTGCGCACCTCCAGGTACGCCGAAGTGGTTGACAACTGCACGACGTCGCTGACGACGACCACGAGCGACCCGTGGTACGGATGCCAGTGGCACCTCGATAACACCAGTCAGTTCGCCAATGGCGCCGAACAGGACATCAACGTCCAGGAACTGTGGGACGACTCCGACCCGTCCACCATGGGCGCGGGCATTCGTGTGGCAGTGGTCGACGACGGGATGCACTTCGAGCACGAGGACCTGACTGACAACGCCCTGACGTCGCAGAATCGTACCTATCATCGGTCACGCAGTAGCATCTACAATCCGGCCGACAGCCACGGGACTGCGGTGGCAAGCATCATCGCCGGCCGAGACAACTCATCTGGAGTTCGCGGTGTAGCCCCCAGAGCCTCCATCTTCGGTATCAAAATCCTCTCAAATGTCCCATTCACTAACGACACTGAATCCGGCGCGATGGACCCTGAAATGTCCAACGCCGCCATATTCAGCAACAGCTGGGGACCTGTCACAAGAGGTAGACTCTTTCGACCGTCGGACGCCTGGGAACAGGCCGTAACGGGAGGAGTCAATGATGGGTTCGGCAAGAATGGAATCCTCTATGTATTTTCCGGAGGAAACGGTCATTTGGATGGTGACTACAGCAATCTGAATGGCTTTGCAAACTATTACGGCGTCGTCGCTGTGTGCGCAGTCAACTATGCCGACAAGCGCAGTTGGTATTCGGAACTGGGGTCCAACCTCTGGATCTGCGCTCCATCCAACTCCCCCCGCGAAATTCCGGAGCTCCCTGCCATCACGACCGCCGACAACGAAGACCGATACCGAAACAGCTTCGGCGGCACCTCGGCGGCTGCCCCTATCGTCTCCGGGGTCGCCGCTCTCATACGTGCTGCCGATCGAGGCACACAGCCGACACTGAGCTGGCGCGATGTCAAGCTGATCCTCGCCAACTCGGCGCGCAAGAACGACGCGACCGATTCCGGCTGGCGAGATGGAGCGCTGAAATACGGTTCCACAACTGAGCGGTACTCGTTCAACCACGAGTACGGCTTCGGCATGGTCGACGCCGGCGCAGCCGTCGCACTGGCAAAGACCTGGACCAACCTTCCCGACATGCGGCAGATGACCGGAACCTCAACCAATCAAGCTCAGACGATCCCCGACGCACCGAGTAGTGTCACGACAGGTAGAACGATTGAGAGCAGACTGACCATCGATGACTACGTGGAGTTCATCGAGTTCGTCCAGATCGACATCAACTTCCAGCACACCCACTTCGGACATCTCAGCGTGGAGTTAGTCTCGCCGTCGGGCAAACGGTCCTCGCTCAGCGTGCGCCGGGACGTCTACGTGGCCAACCCAGTTAATGGCCCCTTCCGATTTGGCTCGGCCCGACACCTCGGCGAAAACTCGGCCGGGACCTGGAAGCTGAGCGTGACCGATCACCGACCAAACGACACCGGAATCTTGCATTCCTGGAGCATCACCGTCTACGGACACGGCATCACGCCGAATGAGCCCGATATAGATTCGACCACGGCAGGCGATCAGACAATCACCGTTGCCTGGAAAGCGCCGGACGACCACGGCACTTCCGATATCACCAAGTACGATCTTCGCTACATTCGCTCCGACGCTTCCAACAAGTCCGACACCCGTTGGACCCTTCACACGGACATCACCACCGATACCTACGAAATTATGAGCCTGGAAGCCGGGGTGTACTACGACATCCAGATGCGGGCGCACAACGATGGCGGAGCGGGTGTCTGGTCCGAGACCGAACAAGGCAACACGGACGCGGTCGCGCGCGCGACGCTCAATACGCCGAGCGTCACGGCTCGTGCGGCTGAACTGCTCGTCACCTGGACGCCGCCGGGGACCGGACAGGTCGGGATCAGCAGATACGACGTGCGCTACATCCTCAGCAGCGCCACTGCCGAGGAGAAAGAAGTTGGCACGAATTGGATGGAAGAGGTGGCCTGGAGAACCGGCGGCGGCGACTTGAAGTACATCATCGATAACCTCATGAACGGCGCCAGCTACGACGTGCAAGTGCGTGCGACCAACGCCCTGGGGACTAGCGATTGGTCGGCGACCCGAACCGGAGCGCCGCGCGTCGCCAACCAGGCGCCCGCATTCCTTATGTCTGAAACGGGCACGCGCAGCATTGACGAGAACACGCCGGCCGGTCAAAGAATCGGCGCGGCTGTACGCGCTACCGACTCCGACGACCGCCAATTGACCTACGACCTCGCGGGTATCGATGCCGCCCACTTTGAGATCAACAAGGACACGGGACAACTTCAGACATTGGACGAGTTCGATTTCGAGAACAGCAGGAGGACATACTCAGTCGACGTCGAGGTCTCGGACAACAAGGATGCCAACGGTGACGACGATCCCAGCGTCGACGCCACGCAGCCGGTCACGATCACGGTCGAGAACGTCAACGAGGCGCCGACGGTCTCGGGCGGGCAGGATTTCGACTTCCGAGAGGATCGCGGACGGTGGGACGTGGGCAACTACACCGCGATCGACCCCGAGATGGACATGATCACCTGGTCGCTGTCCGGTCCTGACCGCGGCGACTTCGAGATCGACCTAGACGGCAATCTCAGTTTCCGCCAAGCGCCGGACGCCGATCGGCCCGCCGACCAAGACCGCGACAACAAGTATGAAGTCAACGTGGTCGCTTCCGACGGCAATCTCCGAGGGGAGCTCGATGTCACGGTGAATGTCGAAGAGGTCGATGAAGCACCAGAGATTACCGGCAGGGGCGACATCGATTATGCGGAAAACAGCATCGGCGTTGTCGAGAGGTACTCGGCCACCGATCCAGAAGGCGGGACCGTCATCTGGTCGCTGCCAACGAGCGATCAAGGCACGTTCACTTTGACGAACGGCCAACTTCGCTTCAGGTCGTCCCCCAACCACGAGGATCGCCCCAGCTATTCGGTCATCGTCCGCGCATCCGACGGCAGCCTCACGCAATCCTTGCCGATCACAATCAACATCACGGATATCGATGAAACTGAGACCCTGACCCTCTCATCCGACCAGCCGGTTGAAAACGTGCGCCTGACCGCGACGTTAACCGAGCTGGATGAGGTCACCAACGAGCGATGGCAATGGGCTCGCTCAACAAGTCGGAGCAGCGGCTATTCCGACATTCCCAGCGCGACCTTCAGCGATTACATGCCGGACAGCGATGATGTCGGCGACTACCTGCGAATAACCCTCACGTACAATGACCCCCACCGGGCCGACCGAACACTAACTGCGACCACCAGTGGGCGCGTTCTGGCAGCTCCGGTGAACAACGAGCCACCAACGTTCGCGCCCGATGAAACCGGCCAGCGCAACGTCCAGGAGAACTCGGGACATCGAACAGCCATCGGCGTCGCTGTAGCGGCCACCGATCCGGAGAGTGACCGACTCGTCTACAGCATCAATGACACACACGGGAACAAGTTCGAAATCGACCGAAACAGCGGACAACTCCGAGTTGGTTCGGCCGCCAACCTCGACCACGAGCCAATGAGCACTTATCCGGTAACTGTTTCTGTCTCCGACCCATTCAATCCCGCCGTGACGCAACGGGTGACCATAACCATCGAGGACGTGAACGAGCGTCCCGTTGCGATAGACGACATCGCAACCACAAACGAAGATGAGACGATATCTATCGATGTGGTTAATAACGTTGACGGCAGAGACTCAGATCCCGAAAATAAAGATTTATCCGTCGAACTCACACGCAATCCGGCGAGCGGCAACGCTGAAGTCGAGGCGGATCAAACGGTCAAGTACACTCCGAAACCCAATTTCGATTGTTCAGACAGTTTCCAATACCGAGTGTTCGACGGAGTATTGAGATCTGCTCACTCTGCCACTGTAGTGGTCAACATCAACCCTCGTAACGACCCCCCAGAGTTCGTTGGCGGCCCGTCAACTCGCCAAGTAGCCAAGAACGCCGAACCTGGCAGTAAGGTTGGTCAGCCGGTCGTTGCCTCAGACATTGACATCGACGCCGCCAAAGAGTGCAACGACGATGAACTGACTTATCGCCTGAGGGGTTCGAACTTCTTTGAGATCGACGACAACACGGGTCAGATAGTGGTCAGCACTTTGGCGACCTTTGACCCAACAGTGACGCCCACTTACTTCGTCGAAGTGATCGCCGGAGACACGTCATTCGAGGAGGCGAGAACGGTCGTCGCCATCAACGTCGTTGACCAGATCACCACGACAACAATCACCACCGGCGGTGGCGGCGGCGGCGGACCGCCGCCCATTCCGATCCCATCCGACGAGGAGTTCGACTGGAATGTGACTCGCGACATTGAGTCGCTGGATCGCGACAACGACCTGCCCACCGGGCTGTGGTCGAACGGCGCGGTGCTCTGGGTTGTGGAGAATTCGGCGACCGGCGCCGACTTGCTCTTCGCCTACGACCTCAACACGGGCGAGCGTCTTGAAGAGCACGAGTTCGAACTCGAGCGGCGCAACCGCTTCTCGCACGGCATCTGGTCCGACGGCGAGCTCGTCTGGATCGCCGACAGTGGTCAGGACAAGCTCTTCGCTTACAACCTTGCAACAGGCGAGCGCGACGAAGACCGCGACCTCGAACTCGACGAGCGCAACCGCGACCCGCGCGAAATCTGGTCCAATGGCGAGTCGATGCTGGTGCTCGATAGCGTCAAGGACGCGTTGTTCGTCTACGATCTTGAATCGGGCCGGTTGCTCGCCGAGTTCCCGCTGGACAAGCTCAACAAGAGCCCGCGCGGGATCTGGTCGGACGGCTTCACGATCTGGGTCTCGGACGACGGCGCCAAGCGTATCTTCGCCTATCGCATCGAAGGCGAGACGTTCAAACGCTATGAGGACCAGGAGTTCACCTTCCGCTCGCTGCTCAAGGCCGGCAACGGCGACGCGCGTGGGATCTGGTCCGACGGCGACGTAGTCTTCGTCGCCGACGAGCAGGACGATCAGGTCTACACGTACAACATGCCTGACGCGATTGACGCGCGGCTCGCCTCGCTCACGCTGAGCGGCGTCGAGTTCGGCGAGTTCTCGGCCAGGCAGACGGAGTATGCGGCCGTCGTCGAGGCCAGCCTGCCGTTTACCACAGTGGAAGCGGAGGCTGCGCAGAGCAAGGCCGGCATCGAGATCATGCCCGCCGATGCTGACGGCGACCCGACCAACGGACATCAGGCAGCGCTGATCGATGGTCTCGACATCACGGTTGCGGTGACCTCCGAAGATGGCTCCCGGAGACTGGTGTACACGGTCGGCATCAGTAACTGTCTGAGCGGACTCAGCGAGACGCGCCTGAACTCAGTCCAGTTCGTGGGCGGCGGCGTGGGCGAGTTGGTCGACTGTGCCCGGAGTCTCGGCGTCGATGCGCTGTATCACTACCGCGACGGCGTCTGGGTCGCCTTCTTCCTCGATGCGCCGGAGTTCCTCAGTCACGCCTTCCGCAATCGCTTCGCCGAGGGCGTCCCGGCCGGCGAAGTACTGATCGCCAAGCGAGAGTCCATCCGGATGGCCACGCCTGCCGTGGAGAGTCCCGGCTAGGGGCGGAATGTCGGGCCGGAGCCGGGACCGAGCTGCGTCTTGATCACGCCCTGCGCCATCTCGACGAAGTCGCACAGACGCGCGCGCGTCTCCCGAGGGTCGATTAGATCGAGCCCGCTCGCCTCCGCCGTGCGGAACGGCGAGGAGATGCGCTGGAAGGTCTCTTCCAGTTCCAGCCGCTTCGCCTCCGGGTCGGGCGCGGATTCGATCACGCGCCGGAACGCGGCGCTGGTGCCGCCCTCGATATGCATCGATCCCCAATGGCCCGAGACCCAGGCGTAGCGTCGATACAGATGCGGGCCGGGACGGAACTGGAGACTCCCCGCCAGCCCATACGACTGCCGGCAGATGAACGAAATCCAGGGCATCTGGCTGTTGACGATCGAATAGACCAGTCGCGACCCCGCCCGCTCGATGCCCTGCTCCTCCGACATCGGTCCGACGAGGAATCCCGGGTCGTCCATCAGCACGACCATCGGAATGTGGAAGGTGTCGCAGAGTTGGACCAGTCGCGCCGACTTCTCGGCGGCGGCGACATCCATCGAACCGCCACGCTGATAGGGGTTGTTGGCCATGACTCCGACCGGATAGCCGTGGGCACGCGCCAGACCGATAATCCGCGACGTCCCGTAATCCGGGGCGATCTCGAAGAACGAACCCTCGTCCAGCACGCTCTCCAGGATCACGCGTGTGTTGTAGGGTCGCCGCTTGCTGCGCGGAATCAGCGTGAGCAGGCGTTCATCGCGGCGGTTGGGATCGTCGCTGGTGTCGCCGCGCGGCGGCATCTCCCAGACGTTGTCGGGCAGGTAGCTGAGGAACTGCTTGACCTGGGCGATGGCGTCCGGCTCGTTCTCGGCCACATTGTCGACAACTCCGCTGATCCGCGTGTGGACGGCGTATCCGCCCAGCTCTTCCTTGTCGATGTCGAGTCCGAGGGCCGCTTTGACAACCGGCGGACCACCGGGGAACACCTGACCTGTGCCCTTGGCGATCACGCTGAAATGGCTGAGGCAGGGAATTGGCGCGAGACCGCCGGCCGCGGGGCCGAGGACTGCGGAGGCCACGGGCGCGATGTTGAGGATCTTGCAGTAGTCCCCGAAAAACGCGCCATCGGGAATGTAGGTCCGGCCCAGGTCGGAGAACTCCGTCACGCTGCCGCCTGCGCCGTCGATCAGGTTGATCGTCGGTAACCGCAACTCGGTTGGGATTGGGTGACCGTGTCCGATGTCGACGCCGCCGTCGTCGGTGCGAGCGGATCCGCCACGAACCGTAAAGTCCTGCCCGCGGATATAGACGCGACGACCGTTGACCTTGGCCAGGCCGCGCACGCTGCTGACGGGCGTGAAGTCGGTCAGCTCGCCCTCTTCGTTGTACGTCGCGCGGCCCTGAAGCTTGCCCATCTCGTCGAAGCTGCCCGGGTCGACCAACAGCTCGAGTCGCTCGCGCACCGTGAGTTTGCCTTGCCGATGCTGCCGCTCGATCCCCGACGGACCGCCCATGGCCTCTTTCATTGCATGGCGACGCGCCAGCTCGTCGATCTCTTGCTGCCAGCTCATGGATAACTCCTTTGGCGCCCGTTCGTACATCAATGTGTAACCGCGGCGAAGCGCGGACCTCCGTCAGGCTATCGCCGGGGCGACGAGCAGACGCCCGGTACCGGCTTGCGCAACGGCGACGTGGACTCGGGCTTGTTCGCACGGCCGGCGATGTGTTCGGTCGAGGCGTGTGTTGTGGTCATGGGCAGTTTCAGGTTTTCGATGGGACTTTTTTTCCTGGGCTGGTTTGGGGGCGATCTTCAGTGCATAGCTGGAGATCGTGTTTCAGGTTTTTTCAGGTTTTTTCAGGTTTTTTCGGTCTAGTTGAGGGAATTCTGGTCGGTTGTTGTTCCGGTCTGTTCGGATCTGTGCGGATTGGGACGAACCGGTTCGCCGAGTTGTCGCGCTGTGCGTGGTGGTTAGATGGTGTTCGAGGGCGTACCGGGTTGTGGCTGGGCGTGGAGTTGACATTGGCTTCGCCCTTCAAGCGCTCATGTGTTCTGATGATAACGTGGCTCGGCAAGATCGGAGCTGAGGCGCAGGGATTGGTCCGGGGTTGGCCGTCGCGAGCGTTCTGTGTGAACAGGTCCTAGCGAAATATGCGCCACATGCGTGGAATATTCTGAGCAGATGATGTCCGGCGACGATGGTGATGTTCCCGCTCGGGGACGCATCATATTTTCTCCGCGAGTAAAGAACACGCTGTTCGTGGAGCAGCGTGGTCGCTGCATGTATTGCGGTCGCCGCATGAGCAACCGTTACCTCGAGATCGACCACAAGTGGCCAGTCAGTCGTAACGGTGGGAACGAGCGCTCGAATCTGCAGTTGCTGTGCACGGCCTGCAACATGCGCAAGGGAATCCAGACCGACGAGGAGTTTCGCTCACGCTATTGGCGCTTGTTGCCGCCCGACAGGACGATCCCCGAACCGCCAATCGGATAAGAACTGTTCACTGCAGAAACGCAATGGACTCGGGCCTCGCCGGAGGTACGTTCCATCTACCGCGAACGCTTCACAAGTGCGAGGCGTCGCCGTCAGCCAGCTGGGTTCGAAGGCGAAAACCCGAATGGATGTTTGACGGCTCCTCTGCTGCTGATCGTCGCTCTTCTCGTGGCGGCGCTCTCATTGCGTGGCAGCTGAGGCCGATCCTGCGAGTGCTTCGTTCCTGCTGTTGCACTCTTGACCGGTACTCGGACTCCCAGCCGGGAAGCAAACTTCGCGCTGTTCGGGTAGCCCGAGCTTGCAAGCAGTGATGTTGCAGTGAGGTCTCGATGACCATTGCCAAGTCCGCGCTCTGACCGCCTCGTCGCCCAATGCCGGCGACGGGTCAATGTCGCCGTCCGAAACGCTACTCAGTCGTCTCGGCGACTGGAAACTCCTGGTGACCAGGTTTCGTCACGCTTATGCCAGAAGTCTGGCGGCCAACTCCACGAAGTCGTCCACGATGATCTCGGGCTGATACTCCGAGTCCTCCGTGGGCAGCTTGTACCGGTTGATGTAGGCAGCTTTGAAACCGCAGGTCTGTGCGCCCAGAAGATCAAAGGCGTGCGCCGCGACCATCATGATCTCGCCGGGCTCACACTCCAGCCGTTGTATCGCTTTGCGGTATATCCCAGGTGACGGCTTGAACGCACCAACCTGGTCCACGGAAATAATGGCATCGAACGTGATCGGGACGTTGTTGCCCAGCAACTCCTCCAGGTACCACTGCTCACCGTTGGACAGGGCGACCAGCTTGTATCGTCCCGCCAACGAGCGCAGCCCTTCGATGGCGTCGGCGTAGGGCTGTAAGTTCTTGTACACCTGCATGAACTCCTGGACCGCGTCGGCGGTGTAACTGACGTTGTGCTTCTTCAGGCAGTAGACGAAGGCCCGGCGGCAGGTCTCGAGGTAGCCGCTATGTCCGAGCATCAACAGATTGTCCTGGTATTGCTCGATGCGCTGCCGTCCCCGCCAATCGTCGTAGAACGCCTGCCCCGTCATCTCGGAGCCATGAGCCGCCAGGAATACTCCGGCGGGACCGGCCAGGCTGCCGGTCAGGTCCATGACGGTACCGAAGATGTCGAAGGTCAGGTAGTTCACGCGAGCCAGGAATCCGTCGGCCATGCGGCGCCTCCTCTAGCTGAACCACTCTGAGTTCCGCTCGCCGATGATGATAGCCCTGACGCTGGTAGACTTGGCGCATGCTTGATGGTGTGAGTGTTTGCCTGTCGTTTGATTTTGATGCGATTTCCATTTGGGTTGGGCCGCGGCAGTCGAAGTCGCCGAATCTCATCGCACGAGGCGAGTTCGGCAGGGTGGGAGCGGAGCGTCTGCTCAAGCTCTTCGATGAGCGCCAGATTCCCACGACCTGGTTCATGCCCGGTCATACGATCGATACGTATCCCGAGACGTGCCGGAACATCGCCGATGCGGGCCACGAGATTGGTTACCACGGATATTGCCATGAGGCGCCGTCGTCGGGACGGGACGAAGCGGACGAGCGCGCGATTCTTGAGCGGTCGATCGAATGCATCGAGCGTGTGGCCGGGCGACCGCCCGTTGGTCAGCGGCTGCCCGGTGGCAACCTGGGCACGCGCTGGCTCGACCTCTTGCTTGAGCACGGGTTCTCGTACGACAGCTCGATGGCGCCCAACGACTACCAGCCCACCTACTGCCGGACCGGAGACGTCGTCAGGACGGACGGGCCGCACGAGTTTGGCGCTGAGGTGGATCTGGTGGAGTTGCCGTTCGACTGGAACCTCGATGACTGGCCCTACTTCACCCACGATCTGCGGACCGGGCTCGAAGGGATGCGCTCGCCGAACGAGGTGTACGACATCTGGGCTGCGGATTTCGACTACCTCTATCAGAAGGTCGGCTCGGGAGTGCTGGTACTGACGATGCATCCCCAGTGCATCGGCAAAGGCAGCCGGATGCTAATGCTCGAACGGCTGATCGACCACATGCAGAGCCACGAGGGCGTGCGCTTTCGGACGATGGAGGACGTGGCCGCAGAGTTCCGATTGGCAACCCCCAGACGCGACTGAGCGACTTGTCCGCGACGACGTCCAGGATGTTTCACTGCCGAGTAGGCGCCTGTCGGAGCCGTTGGCCCAACGAAGTAGCGGAGGCTTGAGGTTGACGACGGCCGGCAAGACGGCCTACACGATCAGGCTGATTGCCGCTCTGGCGATGCCGAGGAAGAGCAGGAAACCGAATACGTCCGTGAATGTGGTCACGACGACGGCCGATGCGACCGCGGGATCGACCCCCCATGCGGCGCAGGAACAGAGGCACCGCCGCCCCGACTGAGCCGGCGATGATCATGTTGCCCAACATGGCTACCCCGAGGACCAGCGCGAGGCCGTAGTTCTGCTTCCCGAGGATCGCAATCACTGCCACGAGGATGCCCAACCAGACGCCATGCAGGACACCGAGCACGGCTTCGCGGACCAGCAGTCGCCGGGCCGAGACACCGACGAGTTCGCCCAACGCGATGGTGCGCACGATCAATGTCAGCGTCTGAGTTCCGCCGATGCCCCCCTGCCCGGCGACGACCGGCAAGAAGGCCGCCAGCACGACTACCTGGGTCAGCGTGGATTCGAACAGGGCGATCGTCGCGGCGGCGAGGAAGGTCGTTGCGAGATTGACCGTGAGCCAGGGCAGCCGCGTGCGAATGGCGCTCCAGATCGGACCGTCCACCGACTCGCCGGCCACACTGGCGACGCAAACGGGCGCATTCGTGCGCCTCAGTTTCGGTCGACACCGACGCGACGATTGGCAGGCTGAGCGACTCGATCGGCGCGTCGCTCTGGGCCAGCGCCAAATCGACCATGGGGATCTGTCCGAGCAGTTGATCGCCGGGTCCCACGACAAACACGTAGGTGAACATGAGCCGGTCCAGCGACAGTGCGCGAACGCTGTCGCGCGCGTCCTCGGCCGTGCCGTCGATTGAGACCAACGGATATTCGGCGACCATCAGCGAGCCTGCGCTATTGGTCGCTTGAACGTTCAGGTCGATGTCGGTCAATGCCTCGTCCAGCGTCCCGGCCAGTGCCTGCGAACGATGTAACGGCAGCCGTCGCAGTGTCGCGAGTGCATGCTGCGGGTGCATCTGCTGCAACACGAACGTGAGCGCCTGTACCCCAAGTCGGGTGCCCACCCGCGCCGCCTCGACGGGATTCATCTGGCGCAGCATCCAGGCGACCGTGTCGGGCGACATGACGCGAACCATGGTGTCGCGGCTCGTGCGCGGCAGGCCGGAGATGATCAGGCCCATATCGGCCGGGTGCAGGCTTCGCACGCGCTCGAACGCGAGATATTCCTGGCCCGAGGCAATCAGCTCGCGGACTTCCCTGGCGATGGCAGACACTTCGTTGAGTGAGATCGCCCGGCCAGGGCGGATGCTTCTCGCCTCGAGATCCAGAGGTGGCGCGTTGTCTGTGTGGTCAACCACGGCGGTCCCTCCAGTGGTCTGATGAGGCGGAAACGATAGCGAGCATTGAGTCGGGAGTCGACCAGTCTCTTCCGAGGTCAGCGCAGAATGGGCAGCGCCTCCAAAGCGGTTTTGAACCGGCGTTGTAGGTCTCGCAGGCGCTCGGGGTCAACCTGCTGAGCAGCGCGGTCGTACCACGGATCCAACAGGTACCAGCTGCGATTCATCTCAATCTGAATCCAAGCTATGCCGCCGTCGGCAAACCCCTGCCCGTGCCGACGAGTGATATGCCCGCCCTGGAACGGATCGATCAGCCGAATCTCCGCGCCTGGTCGACGGTCATCCACTCGTTGAGACGCAACAGCGCCTCGATCAATCGGCCCTTGAGGATGACCTCTCGCTCGTTGGAGCGCTCCTCGGCCAGTTCTTCACGCGGAACGAACGTCCAGCCCAACGCGACCAGGAGATCGCGTGCGGGGTTGGCGGCGGGAGGAAATTCGGCGAGCGGCGCCAATTTGGCGCTGTGGGCTGGGAATTTGCGCCTGAGGTGTCCGGATTAGTCCAGATTTGTCCAGATTTGGATAGTTTGGGCTAGATTCTGACGGTGTTTGTCGCCGAAAATCTCGCTGGGTCTGGGAATGTTGGGGCGTTCGGGTTGAGGCTGGGGACGGTCATGGCGATCTCGCTGGTTCGCTGCGCGGGGTTTCGCGTCGGCCATTGTATGCGGACGGGCGTTCTGTTGGGGTGGAAGATCAGCAGTGCTTCACTCTGTTCAAGTCGATGGTGCTCGGTTGGACTCTCGAATCTGGTCAAGCATCATTCCCGCCGTTCGGAGAGTGGGCAGACAACTCCCCTCTTTGACGCAAGAGGTGTTCTATGGTCTCAATGACGCACTTTGCCTTATACACCACACCGAGATCGATCATTTGGTGAGTCGTCACAACAGCCTTTACTGCAGCCGGGACTTCCACAAATGTCAGTTGGCCATCGTCCTCTTGCCGAAAGACTCGGCCAAGAACTCCCAGGAAATGAAACTGCTGGGCTTGTCGCAATCTGCCGTCAACTTCGCGCCATGGCCCTGCTCTGAGCAGAAAGACCGGGCTGCCGCTACTGCCGGGAAAGACCGAGGCGTCGATGAGGGAGAGCGGCTCGCCTCCATAATCGATGGACGGGTGCGTGGCGATGATGCCCTTGCGGAATATCGGCAGATTATGCGCTCGATCAAACATTCCATTTGGATAACCAACGAAGACGACGTCCTCTACAACGTCGAATGTCGCTAGGGTGTGTTCATCGGGAATCATGTCTGTAGGGATGCTCTTGTAGAAGACTGAGATACTACGCTCCAACAGGTGATTCAGAGCGCCTCCAAGTGGAAGCACCGCAATGTCTATCTCGTCAGAAGGGTGCCCGGTCCACTCCCAGCTCCCGTCGCTAAACGTAACTGCATATGCCTCTCCGAGTCGGGGATGTTGATCTGGACTGTCCCCTTCGCTGAGAGCGAAGGAGAGCTTCCCTGCCGTGGTTCCGGCCACCACGTGCTTGTTTGTGACGAGAAATGGACCTTCTTTCCCGTCCGCCCACTTGTGGTTCACAATCGCACCCGTGCCAATGCTCGTTCTGGTCTGGATCCTCAATGTTGAGAACAGGAGCTGTTCAGCAAACGTCTCAACCTTCATGCCGGCCCCTCTTTTCGAATGACAGAAGTTCGCCGACGCCCTGAGAGCAGCGCGTCCGCGATTGATGCATTGCAGATCTTCAGAGTATCGCGATGCTCGGCGTTCCGATCAACCGTCTGATCGATTGTGTGGATGACGGTGGCGATCTTCTGCTGTTCTAAATGTGGCGGCAGAGATACGCGAAGCGAGCGCACACCGTCACGTGAGATTTCCAGGAAGGTGCTGCCAGCGGCTCTCCTCTCGAGGTCGCGTTTCATCGCCGTTGCCAGGTAGTAGAGCCAGGTTCCGTCAGTTTGGGAGTTGGGGATCAGATTCTGGAAACCCTGATTGGTCGTGACCGGGATCTGGTTGACGGCGGTGGCTCCAATCGTTGCTCGACTTGTCAGCAGGACGGAACCAGCGGGAATCACTCGCAGTCCAGCGGAGGTCATCCCCTTTGCTGAAATCGTCTCTCGCGACCTTGTCAATTCCATCCCCGGCAACTCAGTGATCTCGGATGGTGTGACCCAGGGAATGTCGCCACCCCAGTACTCCGGCTTGCTCCGCGAAGGCGTCGTCCCGCCAACAACTTCGCACACATCGCCCAAACGCACTACGTCCCAGCGGGCGGGCATGGTTCCGAGGCCTTGGACTTGCTTCCACTCTGTGTGGCGACCGGGGAGGTCTCGGGCGAGGAGGTCGTGGAGCAGGGCGTCGCGCAGATGCTCGGTGGCGGCAGCATCGTCGCGAGCGTGACGCCGCGATAGCTGCGGCGCGACGGACTGCGCACAATCGGCCAGGGGATCAGTGCCAGGTCGTCGGCTGGGAGAGAGCCGTCGGTGCAACGCATGTCGACATCGAATTGATGCTCGCCGGCGCGGGCGGTGATCAGCGCTCCGTTCGGATCACCCGACTTGAGGCCGATCACATTGCGCGCGCGGGCAGACGCCGCTTCAATCAGCTGGCTTCCTCCTGAACCGCTCGCAGCGCCGTCACTGGTGAGCAGGATTGCGACGCGCAGCTGCCGCAGCCGACGGATGTGCCTCAGGCCGCGCAGTGCGGCCAGCGCCACAGCGATTCCACCCTTGGTCTCAGCGGCGCCGGCGCCGTAGATGCGGCGGTCGTCGGCCAGGCGCTCGGCGCCAAAGTAGCGAATCGCCGCCACATCCAGCATGCGGTTGACCATCGCGTCATATGAGTAACCGGCCGTTTGTGCCGAGTGCGCGTAGGTTCCGGTCAGACCGAGTGAGTCCATCGAGTTGATTTCGAGGATGTACGGTTTGAGGTCCGCGTCCAGGCGTATGTCGACTCGGGCGAAGTCGTATAGCTCCAGACTGCGAAACGCCCGCTTCGCCAGCTCTTGCAAGTCGGCGGTCTGTTCATCGGTCAGCGGCGCCGGACAGAGCTTGCCGCGCGGAGTCCGCAGCTTGTTCGAGTCGGTTTGAATCGCGTTTGGGTCCCCGTCGAGGTCGATCTCGACGATCGGCAGTACCTCGGGATTGCCGTTGCCGAGCAGGCCGATGGCCAGTTCACGCCCGGCAATGAACTGTTCAACCAGCACATGCTGGCCAAACTCGTTGATGATCGTGGCGACGGCCTCATGCAGGTCGTCCTGGTTCTGAACGGTCCGGATGCCGTAGGAGACTGCCTCCTTTTTTGGTTTGACGATCAGCGGATGCTCGCGGCTGCACTCCAGGTCCTCGAACCGGTCGTCTGGGGATGCGAAGTTTCAGAACTTCGCCGTCGGCAGCCCGGCGGCCTGGAACATGATCTTGGCGATCACTTTATCCAGCGCCATGCCGTGAGCCTGTGGCCCGGAGCCGACGTAGGGGACGCCGAGCATTTCAAGCATCGCCGGCATGTGCGTGTATCGCGACACGCCCTGGATGCCGTAGGCCATGTTGAAGACCATGCCTGGTCGCTCGCCGGCGATCACGCGCGGCATGAAGTCCTGCAACTGCTCAACCACGTGCATGTTGCCGTCGATGATGCGCACAGTGTGTCCGCCCGAGTCGAGCGCACGAGCGACGCGCTCAACCGTGCGAGGGTTGTAGCGCTCGCGATTCTGCGGTCCGAAGACGTTGATCACTCCGCTGGCATCACGATTGTGGACTACTGCTACGCGCATCGGTAGGCGCTCCCAAGATCGCTCGTAGCATGATTGGTTGACTCACGCCGGAGCAAGTGGATAAGACTCCAAGTACCATCCACTTGCCCACAAGTGACCACAGCTGCTGGCTACAGGCCGTAACTGCGTTGGCGACACGGCGCCTTATGCGAGCTGAGGTCGCTTGCGGTTCCGGTCGGCGCGAGTTGGTCGCATCGCCGCGGTGACGGAGAGGTCGGCGATCTCGAGACCGAGCTGCTGAGCCGCAGTCTCGATCATGGTATTCCGTGCGGTTTGGGACGTTGAGGGCACGACCATGTCCCGGTTGGGACTGAGGCTGAGCTGTGCTCGTACTCGTAGCGTGCCATCGCGGTGGGGCCGCACGCGAACGGTGGCGGCTTCAACACCGTCGATGGCCAGGACGCCGAGCGCCAGGTACGACTCGACCGAGCTTCGCTCGATCGTGGTGATGCCCAATTCGTCATCGCTGATCAACAGCGCCGTCGCGTTGCCGGGGAGCAACAATCGCAACTCGATCAACGCGGTGAGCACTCCGGCAAGCGCGGCAATGATGCAGAGCGCGAACGCGAGCACCTCGTCGCCGCCGCCCAGCGCCCGCGCTTGGGACAATGCGTCGGTGAACCAACTGAATGGCGCGGCGCGCTCGGGATCGAGCGCGCCGCTCATGACTAGCAGCACTCCAACCGCGGCGAACGCCAGCCCGGCGGCCGCCAGCGCCGCGGCCAAGGTATTGAACCAGAGTGCATAGCTGCGCATGAATTGGCCCTGCCTTCCAGCCGAACGTGTTTTCCAGCCGAACGTGTCTTCCAGCCAACGTGTCTTCCAGCCGAGCGCGAACTGGCGCGCTCGGCCCGACGTGGTTGGTTTGCCTTACGCCAGTTGTCGTGCCTTATGTCGTGCCTTACGCCAGTTTTCGTCCCTCTTCAACTTCCTCACGGGCGATGTCGCGAACGTGGATGTTGACTTCGACCGTTTCCAGGTTCGTCATCTGCTCAATCGCCGCCGCCACGTTCGAGCGCACGGCATTGACGACATCGGGGATGTTGTGTCCCCAGACCACGACCAGGTCAAAGTTGAACGCAGCTTCGCGCTGCCCGTGTTCAGAAGACACGCCGCCACCGCGCACCGAGTCGATCGCGCCGGCGATGCCGCTTCGCCCGAGCGAGTGCACGCCCTTGACGTCCGCCGCAGCCATGGCCGCGATCGTGTCCAGCACGCTGTCCTCGATCAGGAGTTCCCCGGTTACCGAGCTGTCGTTCTCATTCGTTGTCACTACAGGTTCCTTTCTTGTACCCGCGGCATGTTCCCGCGGTTAGTACCGATTTCTGTGGGCGGGCCTATATCGACTCCCGCATGAACATTGCGTTGGGCAAGGTGTGGTCTGCGCCGTCGATCGTCCGGAGCACCGTGGCGAGCAGCCCGATCGAGCGGATCTGCGCTCGATCGGAGCGGAAGCTGACCATCTGTCCCTCAATGTAGTGCTCTTCGACATACCGAGCGGCAAGCAGGTTTTCGAGCAACCCGCGTGCGCCGAGCAACAGCGCCGTGACGACGAGCACCAGCGCCCCGGCCAGACAGAGCGCCAGGACGATCACGGGTAGGTCGGCTCTCACGCCGGAGGCTTCGAGCGCGAGTGCCAGGGCGCCCGCCAGGACCGCGGTCCGGACCAATCCCGCCGCCATGGCCGGTGGTACGGCGCCGCTGCGCTCGGCAGCCGAGCGGGCGGCTCGAGCCAATCGTTCGCTGAGTGTCGCGCCAACGAACAACACCACCAGCACGATCACGAAGATCGGCGCAATCCCCACCAGGCGGTCGATGAGGCCGGCGACTGCGTCCAGGTCCAGGAAGTGCGCTGCCTGGGCAATCGCGACGACGATCACCGTCCAGCGGATGAGCCACCTGAGTGCGTGACTCGGGGTCGTCTTGATCCCAAACAACGGAAAGAGTTGCGTGAGTTGTTGGCCGGCACTGGAGTCATCGACGGCGAAGCGTCGACATCCCTCCTGAACGGCTCGATCAAGCAGCCAGGCGAACATGCCGCCGACAATCAGGAACGCGGCCGCGCCAAACAGACGTGGCGCGAACAGCGCCACATCGGCCCCGAGTGTCTCAAACCGCTCGATCAGCTGCTCCATCTCAGCCCCGCCTTTTCAGTGACGATGAGGTCAGTGACGATGAGGTCAGTGGCGACGTCGTCAATATGGCTGTGATCTCGCCGATCGCCCGGCGCCGGTAGGACTGGCGGCGGATGGCTCGCACCGCCTCGACGGCGGGGGTCGCCATTGGCTGTTGCGTATCCCGAGTGATCAGCCGGGCCAGGCTCAGATAGCGGCCGTGTGCGAAGACTCGCGCTTCGCAGTCCGGGCAATCCTCGATGGTCAGCGGCACGTCGAGTCCACTGATTGTGGCCCGCGCCAGTTCATCAATCTGTTCGTCGTCCAGATGCCGGTGTTGGAATTCGGATTCACTCATCGCTCTACTCCTCGCCGTGCTGTCCGATTGGGAACAAGGACGGCACGCGCCCGACTCAGTCGCATCTTCACCGCCGCCTCGGATATGCCAAGCTGTTCGGCGGTCTCGCGGATCGAGAGCCCTTCCACATCACGCAGCACGACAGCTGCTCGCTGAGCGGCCGGCAATAGGTCCAGACGCGCACGGAACTGGTCCAAGGCGTCCTGGGTCTCCAGGGTGTCGGCGGGACCCGGGCTGGTATCGGGTTCGTCGTCCGAGAGTTCAACGAGCGTTCGCTTGCGCAGCTCATCGGTCGCCAGGCGGACGGCAATCTGTCGAACCCAGCCGCTGAAGGCAGCCGGTTTCCGCAAATCGGCAATTCGTTCGTGCGCCCGCAGGAAAGCGTCCTGGCTGATGTCCTCGCTCAGTGCGTGATTGCGCAACAGCCGGAAGGTCGTCGCGTACACCATGCCTTCATGTCGTTGAATCGCAATACTTGCCGCCGCAATATCGCCACGCTGCCAGCGCCGCACCAGGACTGCGTCGGACTCGTCGTCGAACACAAACAGCTCCGCCTCTCGCTGAGCGTCAAGATTGTTGGCGGCGCCTTGTCCTCGACTGATTCGGATCTCAGCCACGTCCAGTTCCCCTCTGTGTTGCAGCCCAGAGCGCGTAGCCGACTCCACAACCCATCGCCGTGGCAATGATCGTCAGCAACAGTTCATCCCCGGAAAGGAACACAATCAGAGGAATCACCACGCCGAACAGGGCGCCGGCCAGCATCCAAGTGGATCGGAGGGACAAATCGAAATGCAATCGCAAGATTTTGTTTCCCTTCTACAGGTAAGACGGATCAGCGGATGGAAAGGTAACGCGCCGACCCCAAGGTTGGTCAGGATGCGTCGGCTGACTGTGGCTCAATGCGCACTGCAGCAGTGCAACCTCCGGTCAGCTCGATGTGCCCCGAAGCGACGACCGCATCTGGATTGTCGCGCTACCGAGTGTTCCCGCAGCGCGGAGAGTCGATGTTGTGGCGGCGTCAGGGGTTTCGGCAACGGAAGATGATCCTGCTGCCCAAGGGTACGCGTTGATTGGTCCGGTCGTGCAGTTCGGCTTGACCGACTCATCGTCTCAGGTACGCGGGCCAGTCGCAACAACTGCTCTGCTTCTGGGGGCTGACTTCCGTCTCGCAATCGGGAGGGCTTCACCGATACGGAGTAGAATCAGGCCCTGGCGCCCCCAGAATCTCTGCGTTTGACTACGCGACAAACACGCTGGCGCGAAGTCGAGCGACGCGATGCACTACGTGCTCAACCGGCTCCTGACGCAGATGGCGCCGGTGTTGAGCCTGGCCTCGATCCTTGTGACGCTCACCGCCTACCTCGGAGGCTTCGACACTGCGCACATCCGCCGTTGACCAGACCTCTGGGGCCAGCCTCAAGTGCCGCCATGCCCACGCTCGAATTCAGAGGCAAACAGCACATCTACGCCCACCACCTCACCGTGCCTTACAGACCATTGGTCCTCGACCCCGCGAAGTCCCACGGCGACAATGCTGGCGAACCCGACGACAACCTGATCATCCACGGCGACAACCTCGAGGCGCTTAAGGCCCTGCTTCCTCGCTACGCCGGCAAAGTCAACTGCATCTATATCGACCCGCCTTACAACACCGGCAACGAGGGCTGGACCTACAACGACAACGTCAACAGCCCGCTGATGCGAGAATGGCTTGCAAAGAACAACCCGGTCGATGGCGAAGACCTCGAACGTCACGACAAGTGGCTCTGCATGATGTGGCCGCGCTTGCAGCTATTGCTGGAACTGTTGGCCGACGATGGCATCATCTTTGTGTCAATCGACGACAATGAGCAACATCATCTCCGAATGCTAATGGATGAAATCTTCGGCGAAACCAATTTTCTGAACTCGTTCACTTGGGTGAACAATCTCAAAGGCCGGCAGTTAACTGGCCAAGGTGCCGCACGCACCCACGAAACGATACTCGCCTACGGAAAAGACATACGAGAACTTAGCGCACCCTTCCAGATAGACATTAGTCTTGCGAAGGCAATCATGCCTGATGCATATCGCATGGGAACATATGAAAAGTATCAGGACGAAATAGGTCCATATGTAATAAAGAACCAATTGCACAACACAAACTCTAAGGTTAACGAGGAGACTCGACCAGCGTTAGTTTTCAATATTCACTATGCACCGGAATTAAATTCAGTTCGCTTCACGGACGTTGACTCTGATTTGCATATCTCAGGTTTCACCCGAATCCCACCCAAAGCCTCCAACGACGGCGTTCACAAGTTTCACGCTTGGCGGTGGAGCAGGCAGAAGATCGATGCTGAGTTGCACAATCTACATTTTGAACGGTATGGTGAAACATTCCGGATTCACACGAAAATTCGAGTATTCGACGAAACGAGTCTCAAGGACCTAATTACGAATGTCAGCAACTCCAATTCGGAACTTAAGTCGTTGTCTCTTGAGTTTCCGTTTCCAAAGCCCGCAGACTTAGTTAAAGTCCTAATCCAATCCGTCAGGCACGCAACAGCGATCTTCTTAGATTCCTTCGCCGGAAGCGGAACCACCGCCCACGCCGCACTGGCACTCAATAAGCAAGACGGCGGCAGCCGCAGATTCATCCTCGTCGAATGCGAAGACTATGCCGACACGATCACCGCCGAGCGCGTCCGCCGCGTGATCAACGGCGTGCCCGAAGCGAAAGGTGAGGATCTCCGCGAGGGGCTCGGCGGCTCCTTCACCTATTGCACCCTGGGTGAGCCGATCGAGGCCGAACGGATGCTGACCGGTGAGACACTCCCCAACTACCACGCTCTGGCCGCGCACCTGCTCTATACCGCCAAAGGAATCACCGCATCCAGGGCGCTTCAACAGCCCACCGACGGTGATCCGTTCTACAGCGATCCTGCCACGGACACCGACTACTATCTGCTTTATCAGGCCGATCCCGATTGGCTGCGTGGGAACGACGCGATGCTGTCCGACCAACAGGCAAGCGACATCGCCCATCGCGGGCGGGCCGCCGTCGTATTCGCAGCCGGCAAGTACATGGGTCAGGGCGATCTCACTCGCCACAACATCACCTTCTGCCAGTTGCCCTACGATCTGCATCGCAGCGGCTGAGCGGAAGCGCGATCATGGAGCTCAAGGAATACCAATCGCAAGCGCTTGATGCGTTCTCGCGCTGGTTGGACGAGCTGCGCCAGGCGCGAGCAGCCGCAGAAGCCTCCGAGCAAGTGCTTCAGGCGCTGCCGCCGGAAGCCGTCGCGGCGGCCCGAGACTACCCGCGCACGACCTGGAACAGGCTGCGCGGCGCCGGCCAGCTCCCGTCGTCGGCCGGCGAATATGTCCCCCGCACGGATGAAGCGGAACGCCCCATCCCGCACTTTTGCTTCAAGGTGCCGACCGGCGGCGGCAAAACGCTGCTGGGCGCGGCGGCCTTGGAGCGGCTCAGCCAGCCCACCGGTCTCGTCCTCTGGTTCGTGCCGACCAGGGCAATCTATGCGCAAACGAAGGCCGCCTTGTGGAACCGCGAGCATCCGTACCGCCAGATGCTGGAACGCGCTAGCGGCGGACGGGTCAAACTGCTCGAAAAGGACGACACGCTCACCCGCGACGACATCGCCCACTATCTCTGCGTGATGCTGATCTCGTTGCAAGGCGCCAATCGCAAGAACAACAAGGAATTTCTACGGATGTTCCGGAGTTCAGGCCGCTATCCGTCCTTCTTCCCGCCCGACGACGATCTCTGGGCGCACACAAACCTGCTGACCAAGCATCCCGACTTGTATCAGATTGACGGCGGCGGCATGGCTGCCCAGAGTCTCGCCAACGTGTTCAAGCTCACGCGTCCGGCCGTGGTGCTTGACGAAGCGCACAAGGCGTACGGGACCGCAAAGGCTGCCGGCGACGAGTTTGTGCAATCGATCAACCGCTACAACCCGAGTCTGGTGATCGAATTGTCCGCGACGCCGAACCGCCGCGCCAGCAACGTCCTGGTCGATATCGACGGCCCGGCGCTCAAGCGCGAAGAGATGATCAAGCTGCCGATCCAGGTGCGAACCACCAAGGACACTGACTGGAAACATACGCTGGCGCTCGCCGCCGACGAACTCGCTCAACTGGAACACGCCGCCGATAACTTCGCTGAGAACAGCGGCCGATACATCAGACCCATCGCCGTTGTCCGGGTTGAACGCACAGGTAAAGATCAGCGGAATACCGACCACATCCACGCCGAAGATGCACGCGGCCATTTGCGGACGCTCGGCGTCCCCGCCGACCAGATCGCGGTCAAATCAGCCGAAGTGGATGAGATCACCGGCGTCGACCTGATGTCGCCCTACTCGCCCATCCGCTGGATCATCACCAAGGCGGCGCTGATGGAGGGATGGGATTGTTCCTTTGCCTATGTGCTGGTCGTACTTGACAATACCCAGTCGAAGCGTGCGATCACCCAGCTCGTCGGACGCGTCATGCGCCAACCCGAGGCGCGGCGAACGGAAGTCGAGGCGCTTGATCAGTGCTACGTCTACTGCACCGAGACAACCGTTGGCGAAGCCATGTCCCACGTAAAGGACGGTCTGGAGCGCGAGGGTCTGGGCGACCTGCTTGACGACGTACACGGCGAATCTACCCAACTGAGAATTCAAGAGTTTCAGCGGCGACCAGAGTTCGCCGGTGCGAAGATCTTCCTGCCTAAGGTATTGCACCGTGACGCAGACGGTTGGAGCGATCTCGACTATCAGCGTCACATCTTGCCCCACATCGATTGGGACGACATTCGCATCGCCGACGTACAAAGCTCGCTTCCTCGCCGGCCATCGATCGAGTTCGGCACAATCGATCTGGACGAGCGCGGCGTCTTCGCTTCTGGATGGGGCGAAGCGGAACTGCCGGATGCCGAGCCGCTGCGGGTGTCTTGGTACGCCCGGCGTCTCGCCGACTTGGTTCCCAACCCTTGGCAGGCCGCCCGCATCGCCTCGGACATGATCGACGACCTGCGAGCAGCTGATCAGACTGACAAACAGATATACCGCCAACGTGCAACGCTGGTCGAATGGCTTCGAGCACAGGTGCGCCGCCAGATCGAGACGCAATCGGAGCGTGTGTTCCGGGGAAAACTAGGCGCTGGCGACATCCGCTTCTCGCTGGATGCTAAGTTGCCCAATCACCGGATAACGGCCGAACCGTTCAAGCGGCTGTTGCCCGCCAACTTCCACGAGTTTCAGCCGAGCCTGGGCAGGCAACTCCGGCTGTCCTTGTTCACACCGGTTATCGAAGAAGAGCTCGATTCCGAACTCGAAAAGCGGTTCGCCAAATACCTTGACGAGCGGAAGGCGCTGACCTGGTGGCACCGTGTTGGCGTGCGCCAAAGCCGCGAATACTATCTGCGCGGCTGGAAACCCGAACGGATTTGGCCCGACTTCATCGCCATGGCGGGGGAAACGGCCGGACGGCCGCATCTGCTCGTATTCGAGACCAAAGGCGACCATCTGGCGCAGACGGAAGATACGCAGTACAAGGAACATGTGCTGCGAACTCTCGAGGCGGCATTCAATCCGGGTAACGCGGTCAACGAGGATGGCGGACCGTACGGCGCGGTCAAGGTTCGCAATGGTCCGATGCGCGGCACGTTCCAGTTGGTCTTCGAGCGAGAGTCGTTCGATGCGGTTGAGCGCGCCCTGGGACTCATCTGAGCAACCGCCTGCCTTCCAACACCGACTAAACTAGAAACATCCGTACCATCCAACCGAACGACATCGGCCCATGATTGCCCCCACCGACACTCACCACTGCTATCCGAATACCGCCGAATATTCCCGAACAGAACCGAACAGAACCGAACAAACCTGAACGCCCCGAACACACAAAACCCAGTAACACACAGGAGATCGTCCACTTCTCATCCCAAGAAAAACATTCTGACCTGAACACTGAACATCGCCCCTTCTTCAAACTGGCAACAGCGACCCGTTGCCCGCGCGGCACTGGCCGTTGGTACCGTGTCTCTGCTGTATCGATGCGGAGCAGCGTTCATGGTCCGCCTCTCAGACCTCCATCCCCAGGAAGCCAAGAACCTGATGAGCTGGCCACGTGTCCATATCGAGCCGGGCGACTGGATCACGCCCAAGCCGCTGGCGGAATCGACGATCGCCCTGATCAAGACGGCCGGCCTGCACCGCCGCCACGATCCGCCACTCGTCGCGGGCGGCGTCGACTACCGGATCATCCCCGGCGACATCGACTTCGCGGACATCGTCTCTTCCCACGTCAGCGCCAATTGGGACCGCTCGGCGCTGGCGCAGGACCTCAACGTGGTACTGCCGATTGAACGGCTGCGCGAACTGCCAGATCGGCTGGCCCTCGCCGACGAGGCCGACAAGCTGCTATCCGGCCTCCAGTAGCCGACAGGCTGCCCGCGCTGCCCACCGAGATCTCGCTACAGCGCCTCGGCGATCGCAGCTCCCAGGTCGGCCGTGGAGGCGGAGCCACCAATGTCAGGCGTGCGCGGCGCACCACTTGTGGGGTCGAGCACCGTCTCGATCGCCGCGAGGATCGCGTCGTGCGCGCGTCGGTGACCGAGGAAGTCCAACATCATCGCTCCGCACCATATTTGTCCGATCGGGTTGGCGATTCCTTGTCCGGCGATGTCAGGCGCGGACCCATGCACGGGCTCGAAGAGTGACGGGAACGCCTCCGGCGGGTTGAGGTTGGCGCTCGGCGCGATCCCGATCGTTCCGGTGCACGCCGGCCCCAGGTCGCTGAGAATGTCGCCGAACAGGTTGCTGGCGACCACCACGTCGAAGAAGTCGGGCCGCTGCACGAAGTGCGCCGTCAGAATGTCGATGTGGAACTTGTCGACCTCGACGTCGGGGTAGCTCGCCGCCATTTCCTCTACGCGCTCGTCCCAGAACGGCATCGTGATCGCGATGCCGTTCGACTTCGTCGCGCTCGTCAGGTGCTGTTTGGGGCGCGACAACGCGAGGTCGAACGCGTACTTCAGCACGCGGTCGACGCCGATGCGCGTCATCACCGTTTCCTGCATCACCATCTCGCGCTCGGTGCCCGAGAAGATTCGTCCGCCGATGCTGGAGTATTCGCCCTCGGTGTTCTCGCGCACGATGTACATGTCAATCTCGCCGGGCTCGCGCGGGCTGCCGTCGCGCCGCACGACCGGCGCGATGATGCCCGGCATGAGGCGGGCCGGTCGCAGGTTGATGTACTGATCGAACTCGCGCCTGAACTGCAGCAATGAGCCCCAGAGCGAGACGTGGTCGGGAATCTTCTCGGGCCAGCCGACCGCGCCGAAGAATAACGAGTCGTGTCCGCCAATCTGGTCCTTCCAGTCGTCGGGCAGCATCTGCCCGTGCTGCTCGAAGTAGTCCCAGGAGGCGAAATCGAAATAGTCAAACTCCAGATCGATCTCGAACTTGGTCGCCGCTGCTTCGAGCACGCGAATGCCCTCGGGGACGACTTCCTTGCCGATGCCATCCCCTGGAATGACGGCGATTCGCTTTGAACTCATCGTGACCGGTCCTTTACTCGCGCTGGCTGCATCCTGATCAAGCTACCGCGAACCATGTCAGCAGAATCTATGCCAGCGCCAAGAAGCGTGCGTTAGCCTCGGCACGACAGTTCAGCCGGACAGTTCGGCAGGACAGTGAGGAGCGATGACATGGCGACATTCGTATTGATCCACGGCGCGTATCAGGGCGGATGGATCTGGTCGCCCGTCGCGACGCAGTTGCGCGACGCCGGCCACCGCGTGTACGCGCCGTCGCTTGACGGTTGCGCCGAGCGTTCGGCGCAGGCGCGGCCCGGGATCACGACGGAGACGCAGGCCGAAGAAATCGCGGAGCTGCTGCGCTACGAGGATCTCACTGAGGTTGTGTTGGTCGGTACCTCGTCGGGCGGCATGGTGCTGGCCAAGGTCGCCGAACTCGCCCGCGAGCGGATTCAGCGCCTGGTCTTCGCCGACGCGCTCGCCCTGCTCGACGGAGAGACCATCCGCGACATCGTGACCTCATCTGCCGCAATCACCAACGATGTCGTGACTGGCCCCTCGCCTGACGGGATGCTCAACACGCTGCAGGCAAGCATGGAGCCGGAGCTGGCCGCGTGGGCGGCGGAGCGTTTCGGGCTGCACCCAGTCGCGGCGTTCAACCAACCGGTCGTGCTCGAATCGTTCTGGGATCAATCGTGGGACGCCTCCGTGATCTGGTGCCGCCAGGCGCCGAATCCCGGCGAGGCACACCAACGCCGTTGCGCAGAGTCGCTCGGCGCGCGCTGGCACGAGCTCGACACAGGGCACTACCCGATGCTGAGCACACCCGACGAGCTGACCCGCCTGATGCTGGAGGGCTAGTGGTTCCAGCCATTGGTCGCCCTGGCGTCCCGCCCATCAACGCCTCCGTATTGCGTTCCAACGGAGGGTAGTACGGCGGAATTCATGGTCGGATCCGGTAAGCAGGTTCCAGCCATCAAACGCGCGCAGTATCAGCACGGGAACGTGCTCGGCTTCGAGCCGCTGCAGCAAACCCAGTACGTGCGCTCGGCATTCCAAACGCGGATGGAGACGGTCGTTCGCTTGGATTAGCCAAACGTATTCGCGCGACTGCGGAAGCCGTCGATGCCCAGACCGTCTCGCCACTTCTCCGACTCGCGGCGTGAGAATGAATCCAGGGGAATGCCGCAACCGTCGGCGATACGTACCATTCGCTGGAAGTTTGCGACGGTCGCTGCGCAATCCACGACTGCGTCCGGCCCCATGGCGGCGTTAACTGCCTCCCGAGCCTCGGCAAGGTTCGGGGTGTGTCTCACTGCTGCATCCGAGTAGCGAAGTAATACTTCGCCATGTTCGACGCCGCTATCGATATCGTTTCGCACCGTACCGTTAAGGTTGAGGGTGTCGTTGCTTTCGCTGCTCCGACCGAGCAGCATCACATGTGAGATCGTTCAATAGAAACACTCATTCAAGGCCGACACTCTCGCCGCCACCAACTCGCGCTGCGGACGCGTCAACACGCGGAACGACTCTTGTTCGCTGCTGATCTCCACCCAACTGAGGTAGTGCGCATCGAATAGATCAGCCAACCAGCGCACGCTGTCCGGATGCAGGCTCATCGCTGCGCGAACATTCGCGGCGTGCTCGTCTCCGCCATAGATATCCGACTCGCGCTCACCCAGGTCGTCGGGCCGAATGGTCGGTGGCCAACTTCCATGTTGTTTCGCGCCCGACGGTCGGATCCAAGTGGGCTCGCCAACGATCGGCTCCGGCAACGGCTCACACGGCAACGAGAGCGCACGATGAAACTCGTCAACCGACCAGACATGGACTACGACGCCAAGCAACTCGATGTAATGAGCGTCCGAAATCCCGTCGGCGGCTGTGACCTCCTCGTACCACTCCTTGTTCACGTTGGGCAAATCGGCGATGAGTTTGTGCACCGCGAAGACGGCCGCCTCGGGCAGTTGCGCCGGTCCCGCTCCCGGATCGGGGAGTCCGTCCACCAACGCGGACGCCCGACGAGTCTCGGCGGCGATCGACACGCGCTCAGGGCCAGTCCACCAGTCTCCCGGCGAGGCCAGCATCTCCCAACTGCGACGGTGCGCTTCGGCCATGCGGTCCAGGACGGGCCAGGCGGTATCCACGTATCCAAAGGCTCTGGCGGTCGTGGTCATGTGTGGCTCCTAGCTGGGGGTGTTGGCGGCGGATGCATAGGCGTAGACGCCGAGCTCGTCGCGGAAATCGGCGCTGGCTTCAACAGTTGGAGCGTCCAGCGGGATGCCGCAGCCGTCGGCGATTCGCACCATGCGTTGATAGTTAGCGATCACGCCGACGGCGTCAACTACCGCTGCGGCGCCCAACTCCGCGCGGAGCGCTTCGCGACGCTCCGGCAGGTCGGCATACCGTCCGACCACGGCATCGGCGAAGCGCAGCAGCGTCGTCGCATTGGGGACGCCACTCTCGACCTCGTTATCGACCGCCCCGGCCAGGTTCAATCGATTGTTTCCGGTGCTACTCCGACGGAGCGCAGCTACGTGGGAGACCGTTCAATAGAAGCACTCGTTCAGAGCCGATGTGCGAGCAGCCAACAGCTCGAACTGCGGCCGCGAGAGCGCCCGCGTCGCGGGATCGAAGTGCATGGTCTGCTCCCACGACATGTACTGCGCAGCGCGCAATTCGTTGAGCCAACGCACATTCTCGGGGACCAGGCTGAGGGCGCTGATCACGTTGGCGGTTCGCGCGGGTCCGCCGTAGATATCGGAGTCTTCCGGATCAAGGTCGGGCGGCATCACGATCGGCGCCCAGGATCCGTGATCGGCCGCTCCAGCGGGGCGTCGACGGGCCGGTTCGCCGGCTTGCGGTTCGGGCAACGGCTCAAGCGGGAGTGAGAGCGCGCGATGAATCTCGTCGATCGCCCATACATGCACGACCACGGCCAGAAGCTCGATGTAATGCGCATCGGACATGCCCGGCGCGGAGACGATCTCTTCGTACCATTCGCGGCTGAGGTTGGGGAGGTCGCCGATTAGCCTCTGCACAGCGTGGACGGCCGCCTCGGGCAGATCGGCCGGTCCTGGTCCGGGGTCCGGCAGACCGTCGATCATCGCCCCTGCGCGGCGGGTCTCGGCGGCGATGCTGATCCGTTCGGCGCCGCTCCACCATTCACCGGCGGCAGCCAGACGCTCCCAGCTGCGGCGATGACCGTCGGCGGTGCGCACAGGTATCGGCCAGATTATGTCCGCATATGCGAACGGGACAGCGGTTGTGGTCATCGCAAGTTCCTCGCCAGCGTCGAGTTCAATCGACCGACCTTCTGCGACCTTAACGGATTTCGGACTCTCGATTCGGTCAGGATCGAGCGATCCGCAGATGGCTCGTCTCGACTGCTGGGAATACTCTGAACAACTCCGATCCCCGCTTCCCCCCCTCTGCGGGGGAAGCTGCCGAAGGCTGAAGGGGGGTCCTCGCTCAGCCTGCGACACCAGTTGTTCAGAGGATTCCTGGGCCTATTGTCAGAGCTGACTCGCCCGACTTATGAGAGGTCCGGAGGTAGGTTTCGGGGCACAAACACTCTCTCGCGAGAGCCGCCACCCTGACAACTGACGGTCGACTCGCTTGCATCGTCGGAAGAGGACTCGATACTTGCACAGCATGAGGAGCGAGCGCTGTGAAGTGGGGCAACAGGCTCCTACATGAGTACGACGACCACTACTCGGACGTGGCCGTGTGACCGGCGCGGTCGATGATCGACGATGGCTAGTCCAAACGTGGACCAGGCGCTGTACAGGCGCTGGAATAACTCACGAATCAGAGGCGAGCGCCGACGAGGCCAAGTGATCGACGTTCTACCGCAAGCGGTCCGCGAGAACTGGTGTTGTACCACCCCGCCACGGAGATCGGCCATGAGCGCGTGCCACAGCCACGCTCGCTGGGAACGACCCAATCCCAACAGCAGCGCCCTGGTCGATCCATGAGCCCGAGGTCGGCTCGCTATAGGCGGATGCTCGCTAGCGGGAAACCTGCGGTGGTTCCTTGGCTTCCTCGAAGCCCGAAAGCGGACGGCGATCAGCCGGGTATCCGGAACCAGAGCGAAGACGAATGCCGCAGTCGGCCAGGTGGTGGTCCGACCAGCCATAGTCGAGCAGTCTCGCGTCGGGACTGAACCACGGTTGGACGATGCTCAGTTGAACCGGGTTAGCCAGATTGTTAATCCAGCCGGTGCTCGCTCCACTGAGCAGACGTCGCTGGATCTCAGCGATGAGCTCTGTCAGTACGTCGAAATTCAGCTCCCGATGCAGTTGCTCAAGCAGCCGATCAAGTTCCGCGTCCGGGAATGCGCCCCAGCTCTCCGCACCCTGTGAATGGAGGCTGCGCGACCATGCGCCGATCGGCAGAGGCGACACGGGCAGCTCGCCCCAAGCCACGTTGACGAAGCGTTCGCCGTTGCTCAGGCGGCTGATCGCTGCTGCACCGTCGAGCTGCTCGAACTCGACGCTCAGCCCCGTCACGCGTTCGATCATCCCTGCGATCAGCCCCCCCAAGTCCGCGAAATACGAGCTGACCTCCGTAGAGACCACCAGCTTGAGCGGGCCGATCTGTTCGACGCCACCTGCGGCCTCGATCAACTCGGCCACAATCGGCGACACTGCTTCTGGCGAGGGCAGATAACCGGCGTATTGGTGCAATTCTGTATCTGGTAGGGCGAAATCGGTGAAGTGCCACGGCACTGGCCCCGAGGGACGCAAGACGAAGGGTTCTGTCAGCGATTCCGCAATCTGCACACGGTCGATTGACCAGTTGATTGCCATCGCAACGCGCGGATCGCTCAACGCTCCGGCAGGATCAGGATCGCGTGGCGTGAGCAATTGCAACGGCCGTCCTCCAGGGATTTCATAGATATTGTGCTCGTGAAACTGGTCGGACAATGAGGCAATCTGCCGGTTGCTTAAGGGCCAATCGGCGCGGTCGATATCGCCGGCGGCGTACGCCTCCAGCAAGTCATTGGCGGATCCGCTGACAAACGTGATTGCGTTCATCCGTGCCAACCGTTGTTCGAGCCAATACTGGTTCGTTTCCTTCGCTCTCCACCAATCTTCCGAGCGAACAACCGAAGTCCGATGTTCGCCATGCTCCACAGCGCGGTATGGTCCCGTTCCGTCAGTCCAAAGATCGCCTGCAGTGCCCCTGGGCCAACGGATGTCCGCTTGTGCGATCGCTTCCGAGCTGGCAATCCACCCGAATGGGCCTGCGACCACGTCGCGTTGCTGGTGATAGACAGACGAGTCGCTGATCAACGCAAAAGTGTGACCTCCGTCGGCATGCGGTTCAAGCTCCTGGAACCGCGTGCCGTTCCAGTCCGCAGCGCGGCGGAGATGCGTGTCGGGAACCCGTTCCCGTGCGTTGGCCCAGGCCAGCCGCTCGATGCTCAGGCGCACATCATCGGACGTCACCTGACGCCCGTCGTCGGCCGGATCGGCGGTGAACCGGGCGCGCGGATCAATAGGGAAGATCGAGGTTTGTGCGTCCGGGGTTTCGGGCCATTAGCACAGATCGGGCTCGACCAAGGTTGAGTTCGTCCTGGTCGGTCGCAACAGGCGGTTGTACGTCAACGAATGGACGCGCTGGACGAAGGTTGACATGGAACGATGCGGGTCCCACGTGTCGACCTCGTTCGAATAGGCGAATTGATGCGTAACGCGAGGAGGACGCTGTGATTCGGGCTGGGCTGATTCGGGCTGTGGTAGTTCGGGCTGGGGTTGCGCGCGCGGAGGACGCGGCCTTGCTGGATCGTCCGCTGCCGCTGATGCATCTAACTGTTGCGGCTCTGAGCGCAAAGAAGGTTCTTGCAGAGGTCCCGGCGAACGCGGCTCGGGGGGCGGTTCCTGACTACAGCCAAGAAGCGCCAGCGCCGTAGCGCCCACGCCGGCCAGAGCGCTAACGCGCAGCAGTTGGCGGCGGCTGAAGCGTTCGCCGAGCGTTGGCATGAGGCCAGCGTAGCCCGATTCGGCGCACCCGGAAGAGCATCCGAATAACGGCAGGCCGGGGCGGACGCTGGACATCTCACTGGCATGCAGAGAGAAGGAGAGAGAAGGATGGCGTGTTCGACAGCACGATGTCGGTCAGATCTCCAGCGCGAACGTCAACTCGAAGGATCTTGATTTCGTCAAGTTTGGTGGGCCGAACTCGCTGGGTGAGTGGTGTTTGAGGCTTCGGTTGGCGACACTGCAATCGGGCGGGCTCCGATAGATCGCAACCAGGTCCCGCAACCAGGTCCCGCAACCAGGTCCCGCAACCAGGTCCCAGAGCAGTACCGTGCAGCCCAAAACGGGTCTGGCGCGTGTCGGTCGAGCAAGCTGGGCATCAGAGTCAAGCGCATTCCGTTCCGGCTGGGTGTCGCCGTGAGTGCGATGATCTCGTTCTTGGCTCTGATCGCAGCGGTTGACGCGGCGTCAATGGCGCTGGATTCGAGCACAGCGATCGCTGAGGGTGAGGAGTCGTCGGCCTTCGTCGTCCAGCAAGTTGACGCGGGAGGGGACTTCACCTGCATGTTGACGACGGAGCAGACGCTGGTCTGCGCTGGTCGAAACACGACTGGACAGACGAACGCGCCGCCAGGCCGCTAAGCGCAGGTCAGCGCAGGTCAGCGCAGGTCAGCGCAGGAGGGTCGCACGGCTGCGCGATCGGCGTTGAAGGCTCCTTGTCCTGTTGGGGCTGGAACGCAGCGGGTCAAGCAGCCGCCCCAACCGGCGAATTCATGCAAGTGAGCGCCGGTTCACGACACAGCTGCGCGATTGATGTTGAGGGCGCCCTGACTTGTTGGGACGCAGATCCGCTGTACGGTACGCCGCTGGCACAAGGGTCGGTCACTTCAACAGTGTCGGCACGGAGTCCAGGCTCAGAGCAACATGACAGCGAAGGTGGCAGCGAAGGTGACAGCGATGCGAGGAGCGGGGTCCGGGTCGTGCAAGTCGAAGTTGGTACGTCCTTCGCTTGCGCGTTGACGGAGGACGGACAAGCTATCTGTGGTGGTTACAACTATTACCATCAGGCAGACGCGCCTCAGCTCACATTCACCCAGCTCAGCACAGGCAGCTATCACGCTTGTGGACTTCGCGAAGATCAATCGGCGTCTTGTTGGGGCAAAAACGATCACGGCCAAACGAACACGCCCCCGGTTCGCTTCATTCAGGTCAGCGCTGGCGCCAATCATTCCTGCGCCTTGCGCGACGATGGCGAGCTTGTCTGCTGGGGCAGGAACGATAAAGGTCAAATCGATTCCCCGTCCTGGACATTCGAGCGACTTGACGCAGGTTCAAACCACAATTGCGCTCAGTGATGTTCGCATTATTCACTCATCCCCTGCGGTTGTTGACCGACCGAGTCCCCGATCCGCTGAAGGCTCAGGAGTATGACCTCATCGTCAACTGGCGATTGCCCCGCGGCTCTTTCGATAGCCGTCAGCGCCGAACGTTGGATTTCTCTTCGATAGACAGTGCCCGTAGAGATACCGATGTCAACAAAGGTCCGATAACCCGGGCCGCGAAAGCCAATGCTGAATGAGCTTTCTCCTCCATCTGGGGTCTCGAACGAACCCATGAACGCGGTCGTGATTTCATCGGGAACGGTGATGAGCTGATCGAAGAATCGGTAGGTCTCGCCAGCCCGGAGTGGGGTATTCGAGTCGCCCGTATCGGTGATCTCGTAGACGCCCGCTGTTGTCTCCGCTGTCGCGCCGCCGGCGTCCGTCACGGTCGCGCGAATCGTTTTGCGGCCGGAGTCGACGCGAGGTTCTTTCAGGTAGCGACGGTAGCGATTGTTGTAGGGACCACCGATCACGGTCTGACCGATATCTAGCGCGCAACTCACGGATGCCGTGCCCGAAGCCCCGGCATACTCGTGGCTGCCGTCCTCGCTCTCCCCGTCGATCATCAGGGTGTACGGTGCGGTTCCCCCACTGACCGTCCACTCCACCGGGATTTCGGACACACCTTGCCAGGCGATCAGGGTGCTGTTGTGATTCGTCCCATCTTCGTCCTGGGTCCAGTGGGCGTCATAGGATGAAGAGGCGCGCTTCGTTTCGCAGATTTCGGGCGCGGCCAGCGTCAGAGTCAACGGTGCGATGTTGTCTTCTTCTTCACTGCCGTCGCTGCCGTCCTCAGCCGGCGGCTGCCTCTCCTCGACATCGGCCGTGCTCGTTGCCTTCGCCTCGTCGCCCACGCCCGATTCGCGACCGATGAATACCGTTGCGAGCGCCACGACGCTAGCCACGACCACGACCACGACCACGAACAGGGCCAGGTCGCGCAATCGGATTCGGTTTAGCTTGGCTTTCGTCTCGAACTCCATCTCCATGCGGCTCGCCCGCGTTTGGACGACGGCTACTCTTGATGGACCGCCGCGCTTGGAGTCAGGCCATGTTTCTGAGCGCTGCGTGATCGGCTTGAACGGAACGTCATCAAGCAGCGAGGTCTGTCTCTGCGCAGGGAACGTCGCCACTGAAACAGCGGTATCCTGGACATCCCACCCCCCTGTCCCGATCGTCGGCCAACGCCTCGCCGGCCGGGGCGGAACTCTGTCCACGCGTACTCACGCTACGCAACGACTGCTGATAACGCGCTGAGATATGGGACTAGCAGAGGCTGTTGCACAAACCCCTGATTGCTCCGTTCCAGTGATTTTTGCGAAGGCGGCAGCCTACCGCTGACCAGATACGGAGACTGGATTCTCGGTCAAGCCGGGACTGACGGAAATGGGGTTTGTGCAACAGCCTCAGCTAGGGCTGTTCACGATAGTTGGAGTGCGTCGTAGATGAGGGCGAGATAGATGACGTTGAGGCAGATGAGGTCGAGTTTGTCGTAGCGAGTGGCGATCCGGCGGAAACGCTTGAGCCGGCAGCCGAAGTGCTCCACCTCGTTGCGTCGGCGGTAGAGTTCGCGGTCGTGGGTCCCGGTCGGGTTGCGGTAGCTAGGCGGCGGGACGACGGGGAGCTAGCCCAGGTCGCGCGCCAGCCGGCGCGTCTAGTCGCCGCGGTCGCCGCGGTCCATGATCAGCGCCGGGCCGTCCGGTGACGACGCGCTCCAAGACGCCGGCCTTCGCCCGGCGATTGAGCCGCATGTGGATCGTGTGCCAGTGGCCAAACTCCGCTGGCAACCCGCGCCAGGTGCAGCCCTCTTTCGCGATGTAGAACAGTGCATCCAGGACTTGGCGCTGGGGAATCGTCAACTTGCCTCGCGGCGTCGGCAGCAACGGCGCGACCCGCTCGTACTGAGCAGCCGTCAGTGTCATCCGGTCACCAAGGCCGCGCCGCCAAGCACAACCACTCTGTCAGATCCGCGGCAGTGGACTGTTTCGCTCCGTGACGAGCCGCTGATCTAGATCCGTGGCGGCGCTGTGCCGCTCCACACGTTGCCTGCTCGCCGATCCTCCTACTGTCCTCCGGAGGTGCTGCAGTAGGGGAGACCTAGCTCGTCGAGATCAGTGCGCCTGACGTTCTGCAACTCCACGGGGATGCAGCCGGTCAGTTGGTTGCCGGCAAGTTGCAGGTGGTTCAGGTTCGTCAGATTGCCCAGGGTGGTGGGTATCCCACCCGTAAAGCTGTTGTCATCGAGCCAGAGCAGGGTCAACCCTGACAGGTTGCCCAGCCACGACGGGATCGCACCCGTGAAGCCGTTATCCCTCAACAGCAACAAGTTGAGCCCCGTGAGATTCGCCAGCTCCACTGGTAGCTCACCCACCAGCCGGTTGGTGCTCAGTGTCAGCGTCGTCAGCCTGGTGAGGTTGCCCAGTTCGGGCGGAATCTGACCGGTCAACTGATTCGGGCCCAGTTCGAGTTTCGTGAGCCTGGTCAGGCCAGCTAACTGGGACGGAATGGACCCGGTGAGCTCGTTGAAACCGAGTTCCAGCGCCGTCAACTTGGCGAGCTGGCCCAACTCTGGCGGAACGGGTCCGCTCAGTTCGTTCCCGCTGAGATCCAACTCTGTCAGCTCGGTCAAGTTACCGAGCTGAGAGGGGATGTCGCCGGTTAAGTCGTTGTTGTCGAGGTCGAGCCGCCTCAACTTGGCCAGGTTGCCCAGCTCAGCAGGAATCTCACCGCTGAGCTCATTCCAGTCCAACTCCAGTTCCCGGAGCTCGGACAGACGCCCCAACTCGGACGGGATCTCCCCGCGCATGTCGCCGTTGATGACAAGCGTCTCAAGCTTGGCCAAATTGCCCAGTTGCGCGGGTATCTCGCCGGCGAAATCACTCAGCTCCAGGCTCTTGACCCGTTGCGGCGATCCCCCCAGTCCGATACCTGTCCAGCCGGCCATCGGCGTGGTTGGAGACCAGTTCAACGTTCCCGTTCCGGCTATGGCATCGCGCGCCGCGAGCAGGCTCTCGCAGTCGGACACGAGCCCGTCGTTGGTGGACGCATTCGGTACCGCTGTTCCAGTCGCGCATGAGACCGTTGCCTCGCAGAAGGGAGGAAGCGGAGGCCGTGGGTCGTCAAACCGGTATGTCGCGTATGAGCTATCCAGGGAACGGAAGCTGTCCGGTATACAGCCGGTCAGCGGGTTGCCGTGCAGGTAGTAGGAGTGCAGTGCGGACAGGCTTGCCAGCTCGGAGGGCACGTCCCCGCTGAGAACGTTGTCTCTGAGATCAAGTGTCCCCAACCGGGACAAGTTGCCCAGCGCAGCAGGTATCGGCCCGCTCAAGTCGTTGTTGCCGAGATTGAGACTCTTGAGTTGGGTGAGCCCACCGAGCCCAGCCGGAATCATCCCGCTCAGGCTATTGCTGGTGAGATTGAGAACCTCCAGCATCGCCAGGCTCCCCAGCTCTACGGGTATCCCGCCGCGCAGCATGTTGTGGTTGAGCCAGAGCGACCGGAGGCGCGTCAGCCTCCCCAACTCAGGCGGAATCACCCCGCTGAGGCTGTTGCCGTGAACCCGCAACGATTGCAGGTTCGTGAGCATGCCCAACTCTGCGGGTATCTCACCATCGAGCTGGTGCCAGGACACGTCGAGGATTTGCAGGTTCCCGAGCTTGCCCAACTCCCGCGGGATCGTTCCCGTCAGGCCCAGGCTGCGCTCATGTTGACCCGTCTGGTCGGAGAGGTCGAGGGTTTGCAGGTTCGACAGATTCCCCAGGGCCGGAGGGATCACTCCTGAAATGTCGTTGTTCTCGCTCAGGTCCAACACCCGCAGACTCGCGAGTGTGCTCACAGCGGCGGGAATCGCGCCCTTCAATTCATTGCTGCTCAGTTCGATATGCGTGACACAGCCGTTGACATTGGTCGTGATCCCATGCCACCTGTCGATGGCCTCGTTGGATTGCCAGTTCGAGTCCCGACGCCAGTTCTCACCGTCTAGCGACTGATACAACGTCGTCAGCACAGCTCTGTCTCGGCTGACGCAGGCATCCGAATCCGATGTCCCTTCCGCGGGCACGGCCGACTCAGGCTGGGGCGACGCGGTCTCGGGTTCCGTGACCTCTCCCTCCGACAGCGTGATCAACGAGCTGCGCAGCCAGCGGTTGGCCCGTGCGTTCACGGGGAAATAACGAGCGCGCGGCAGAATGCGCTCTCCAGCGTCGGGGATGAAGCCAAATTCGACCCGCCGGTCCTCAAGCCGCATTGCGGTGACCTGGCCCAGATTCTCGCCGTCCCGCTGCACCGCAGATGACAACTGCCAGCGCCCAACTGACGAGGTGGGGAAGAAGCGGCTGCGGGGCAGGATTCGCGCTTCGCCTTCGGGTTGGAATCCAAACTCAATCCGCCCGTCGTCGAGCAGTCGAGCGACGATCTTACCTTCGACCGCGGCAGCGGTCATGGCGCCATCCTGTGCCACCCCGCTCGACATCAGCGCGACTACACCGACCGCGACGAGGCTAGCCAGCAAAGCAACCAGACTGATGGGACGATACATTGTGCGACCCTTCTGCACTGAGTGGCTGACAGCCGTCCGCGAAGATGGTACTTCAACTGGTAGACACCGGTTTGGAGCCTATTCACATCGTTTGCAGAGCGTCACATATAAACGCAACATAGATCGAGCTATCAGAGGCCGTCGCACAAACCCTAAGTTCGTCATTCCCGCGCAGGCGGGAATCCAGCCTTGACCAGATTTGGAGAATAGATTCTCGCCTGCGCGGGAATGACGAACTTGGGGCGATCGAGGGTTTGTGCAACAGCCTCAGCAGGCTGCTGAAAGATCGCGTATGAGATCATCGAGGTGCGAGTGTTGTTGTAACTGAGGGAGACTGCGATGCGTGGTCAGTCTGAGCGGTAGGCGACGTTGCTGTTGGGTTTGACGCCGGACGGATTCGTGCCCCGGGACCATCCGCTGCGCCGGATCAAGCCGCTGGTCGATTCGGCGCTGGGGTGCATGTCGCCCGTGTTCGACGAGGTGTACGCGGCCGGCGGACGGCGCTCGATTCCGCCGCACGACGCGACATGACGGCTACCAACACAGCCAACGCCGGCGCAAGCGGGTCGAGGAAGTCGTCGGCTCGATCAAGACGATCGGCGGCGGCAAGCTGCGCTATCTCGGTCGGGCGCGCAACAAGCTCTGGCTGGAACTGACCGCCGCCGCCTATGATCTTGTCCGCATCGCGAAGCTCGATCTGGCTCCCGCCTAGGACAACGCCGACAGTCACGACGGAGCGCTCAAGATCAGGCCCGCCGACGCACCTCGATCAAACGGCCACCGGGCACGAACAGAGTCGCCACTGTCTCGTTGCGCAGCCAATCTCTGTCACAGCCCACATTCTTCAGCATCCTGCTAGTGTCCTGAGTCGGGAATACGGTTGAGATATCCGGCGAGGTTGTCGAAGATCTGGTCGGCGGTCTTGTGCCAGACGAAGGGGCGCGGGTGTTCGTTCCAGCCGGCGACCCAGCGTTCGATGTCGCGGGTCAGGTCGGCCACGCTGCGGTGCGCGCCGCGCCTGAGCCACTTGGTGGTCAGTTCGGCGAACCAGCGTTCGACCAGGTTCATCCAGGAGCTGTAGGTGGGGGTGAAGTGAAAGCTGAAGCGGGGATGACGCTGGAGCCAGCGCTGGATCTCGGCGGTCCGGTGGGTGGCCACGTTGTCCAAGACGACATGCACGGCGAGTTCGTCGGGTACCTGCTCGTCAATCAGGTCGAGGAAGCGCCGGAACTCGCGGGCCCGGTGTCGCGGGGTCAGGTCGGCGATCACGTGGCCCGAGGCGATATCCAGCGCCGCGTAGAGGTTGGTGGCGCCATGACGGACGTAACCGTGAGTCTGACGGCGAGGCACGCCGGGCAGCATCGGCCGCGTCGCAGCGGTGCGGTCAAGCGCCCGGATCTGGGTTTTCTCGTCCACACACAGGACGACCGCCGCGTCGGGTGGGTTGAGATAGAGGCCGGCCACGTCGCGCACCTTGTCGATGAACTGCGGGTCGGGCGACAGCTTGAACTGCTCGACGAGGTGCGGCTTGAGGCCGAAGGCGCGCCAGATCCTGGAGACCGCCGTCTGCGACATGCCCATCTCGGCGGCCATCGAACGGGTTGACCAGTGAGTCGCGTGGCGCGGTTGCTGTTCCAGCGTCTTGACGATCACCGCTTCCACCTGCTCGTCGCCAATCGTGCGGGGCGCGCCGGGACGCGGCTCATCGCTCAGCCCATCCAGCCGCCGCTGGGCGAAGCGTCGCCGCCACTTGCCGGCCGTGACCGGATGGCAACCGAGCGCCGCGCCGATCTCCGTGTTCGTTTGCCCGGCCGCCGCTCCGAGCACGATCCGGCTGCGCAGCGCCAGGGCCTGCGCCGTGCTCGGTCGGCGCGCCCAGCGCTCCAGCGTCTCTCGCTCCTCCGCACTCAGCACGATCGTCACCGTCGGGCGGCCCAGTTGGGTACGCATGACACTCCACCGAGAACCCCGGATGACCAAACCAACTCCACCATACCCGCTTGTTCATCGCATTAGCGACTCAGGACACTAGGTCTGGGCGCTCGTGCCACCGGTCGTCGCTGGATGGTGTGTGCTGGTCATTTTGGACGCGTACGAATCGCTCCTCGATCAGGTGGTCCAACACCAGCCTGGCATTGGCGCGCGCGGATTGTTGGACGGTGTCAAGCGAAATCTCCGGGTGTTGCGGAGCTTCATACGGATCATCGATCCCGGTGAAGTTGGCGATCTCACCGCGGCGCGCCCTGGCGTACATGCCCTTGGGGTCGCGCTCTTCGCAGACATGGAGCGGCGTGTCGACGAACACCTCGATAAAATGTTTGGATCCGACCATGGTCCGTACCTCATTTCGCACAGCGCTGTAGGGGCTCACGGCCGCACAGATTGCGACTCCGCCATGACGGACGATTTCCGAGGCGACGAATCCAATCCGCCGTATGTTGGCGTCGCGGTCCTCTTTGGAGAAGCCCAGGCCCTTGGACAAGTGCGTTCTGACGACGTCCCCGTCGAGGACCGTTACCTGCCGCCCGTGCTCCATGAACAAGCCCGTGAGCAGCTCGGCGGTTGTGGACTTGCCTGAACCGCTGAGGCCGGTGAACCAGACGCACACCCCCTGGCGATGCTTCGGCGGATGGTGCTCAGCCACGATCCTGGCGACCTCGGGCATGGGCTTGTTCACAGTAGTTGGAGTGCGTCGTAGATCAGGGCGAGATGGATGAAGCTGAGGAAGATCAGGTCGAGTTTGTCGTAGCGAGTGGCGATCCGGCGGAAGCGCTTGAGCCGGCAGCAGAAGCGCTCGACCTCGTTGCGGCAGCGGTAGAGTTGGCGGTCGTAGGTCCAGGTCGGGTTGCGGTAGCTGGGCGGCGGGACGACCGGGCGGTAGCCCAGGTCGCGCGCCAGTTGACGCGTCTCATTGCCGTGGTCGGCACGGCCCATGATCAGCGCCGGGCCACCTGTGACTGGTCCGAGCCGGCGCAGCAACTCGCGACCAGCGGGTGCATCACCGGCCTGACCAGGTGAGAGTCCGATGATCATCGGCGTGCGCTCGTTGGCGACCAGCGCATGCAGCTTGGTGCTCAGGCCGCCACGCGAGCGTCCGATCGCTTGGCGCCCCTGTTTCGCAGTGCGCCCGTGCCGTGCGCATGCAGCTTGATGATCGTGCTGTCCAGCGACAACGCGTCCAGTTCCAGCGCAGCGAGCTGGTCGCGCTGCAGTTCCGTGACGACGCGCTCCAACACGCCCGCTTTGGCCCAGCGATTGAGCCGCATGTAGATCGTGTGCCAGTGGCCGAACTCGGTTGGCAGGCCGCGCCAGGTGCAGCCCTCTTTCGCGATGTAGAACAACGCATCCAGGACCTGGCGCGGGGGAATCGTCAACTTGCCTCGCGGCGTCGGCAGCAAGGGCGCGACCCGCTCGTACTGAGCATCTGTCAGTGTCATCTGGTCACCAAGGCCGCGCCGCCAAGCACCCCCACTATGTCAGATCTGCGGGCTACTGTGAACAGCCCCTAGGCGGCGCGCATCGGACCTATCGATTCGAAGCGGCAAGAGTCCCGCTCGATGTAGGCCAACGAGCGCTCAACTATCTCCGAGCCGAGCAGCGGTCGGAGGCATAGTGCCACCTCTTCGATGCCAAGACCGTTCCAGACGTAGTAGAGGTCGTAGGCGTCTTGCTCCACGCCACGGTTGGCGAAGGCGAGCGCCTTGAGCACGGTAAGGGCGCCGGGTCCGCAGACGTGGAACTTCCTCGTCGCCCGTTCGCCGCGCAAGGTGCGGCCGCTCAGTTCGATCGTGCGCCTGTCCTTGAACGCGAGCGCGAGCCCGGGGATGACGAAAGCGCCGAAGTCGCGATCGAAACGCATCATGCGTTCTTCCGGGCCCGCCTCTGGTGATGGATTGATCAAGAAGTCAATCATCACGACAGGCGCGTCAACGGTATGCCAGCGTTGCAACATTGGCTGATCCTCATTGTTCAGGTCCGGTTCGAATCCGGCCTCGACCAGCCGCGTACGAAGCGCCTGATAGCGTCGGTCGTCGAAGAGCGTCACATCGAGACCCAGATCGACATCCATCGTGCCCGCGTGGGCGCCGAGATCGAACGGCGGCGGATCCTGCTCAACCAGCAGCGCCGGAGCGAGGCCGCCGACGATCACGATCTCATCGAGTAGGTCACCCAGCCTGGTCGCAAGTTCGAGACATGCCGAACGCGCCTGTTCGATAAATTCGATGTCGTAGCCGTCCGCCGTGCGGGGCTTTTCATCCATGCTCGGCCCAGCCAAATTGAGTGCGTAGTTCCTCAGCCGCCTCGCGGGCTCGTTCGGGATGGGCAAGAAGATCCAGATAAATCTGCACGAGATGCGCGCAGTCCATGCCGTCAACGACGGAACCGCCATCAAACACACCTTCGTCCTGGGGCACAAGCAGCCAGAGATTGGCGCCCCGCGGCTCGGGCGTAAATCCGATCAGGTCGAGCAGCGCTGGAGACGGTGCTTGATCCACGTAGACCGTGGTCAACCGGTAGCGCGCGAACTGAGTCCGCAGCCAGGCTCCGGCCAATCCGGTAAGGGCATAGCGACGATCGTATTTCGCGCAGCTATCGGCGACGATTTGGGCGACACTCTGTCGGTTGGCCGGCGTGACATGACCCGCGATCAGGCGGTGCTTGTCGAACCGGTACTCTTCCGCCCAGGCATCGAGCAGGCGGTCTGGATCTGTCGCGCGCACGCCGGACGCCTGGCGTTCTACCAGGCCCATCTCATTGAGCTTCGCCAGAACGCGGCTAAGGTATCCGGGGTTGAGACCTGTGAGACTGGCCAACTCACCCTGGGGAATGACCCGTCGCGGTTCGATCAGCAGCTGCCGCGCGACACGAGAACCGCGCGGAGCGAAGGCCGTATCCGGCCGGCCCGGCCGCGCGAAACGGTTCTTGCACCCCTCCACATGAACGAACAGTTCGGGCGCTTTGATGCTCGCGTTGCCGGACAGGTCAATCCAGTTGACGCCGGACGATGCGCAGCTCCTGCGGCCGGCTGGACTCATGTAGGGCACAACCAAGAGGGGAACAAGCGGAGGGCGCGAACACGGCATGCCGTGCGCGATCTGGTTGATCCCTGTGTGCACGTGGCGCGGCGAACCGGAGGCTTTCCAATTCAGCGCGAATGCGTGGGAGCCCGAGCGGGCGGTGGCATCGAAACCTACATCAGGCAGGGAGAGCGCCACTCCCGCCGGCATGTGCTCGACGGGTTCGCCAAGTATCTCGCAGAGACGTAGGAGGGCGAGTTCAATCGCCTCCGCTTCTGTGATGGGCATGTTGTCTTTATGCAGCGATTTGCTCCATTGAGCAAACAGAGATACATACACAAGCACCCCGCATGTGCCGACAACGGCAGGCTGGAGCCATGAAGGAGAATCCTGGCGGTAGCGGCTCGTTAGACGCGCGGTCTTGAGTGGGACCCATAGGGATTCGCATGTTGCTCCCGGCTCGGTCTCGCCTAACCAAATGTGCCTTTAGTCCAGCCGTAGTCAGATGGCGGCCGAGCTGAAAGCAGATCCGGCACTGAACAGAACCAGTTGCCTAAATCATGCCAATTGCTTCGACGTGCAAACAATTTGATTGAGGCAACGGCAACTCTGCTCGATTGACACGGGAACCTCGATCACATCCCCACCGCTCGCGCACAGTCCAACCGGACTCGTCGTCGGAACTCAGGCTGGGCGAACATCCGATCTGCCTGAGCCACGCGGTCCAATCGAATAGGAGTCGCAACAGTGGGCAGAGCATGATCGCACCTGTCCGAGCGCAAGGTATCCGTACGAAACTTGCCTTCAAGCCGACCATTGATTTGGGCAGAGCGCGAGAGGCGAATGGTCGATACGACGTCAAGCGTGATGCAATCCACAGCGCCATTCGCCGGGCGATAGCCCAACGCCGAACACGGTTTCCGTAGACCGCGCAATCGGGCCGAAACTCGCGCTGTCATTCTTTCCCCTCGTCGCAGCCGGACCTGGCCTGCTATGGGGAGAACAGGCTGTGGACGACACTCAGCTTGGCCCACCACAGGTGGCGCAGCAGGCCGCGCTGCCTCACCAAATCCAGGCGATCGGTTCGTAGTTCAGTAACAGATGGCCGTGAACAGTGGGCCTACACGTACCGAATTGCGAACTTCTCGGTGGGACGTTCTTATCTGAGGAGGCGGACAGGCGACTCCGGAAAGCGCCTCACGAGCTACCGATCCACCAGGGTTGGAGGCTCAGCCATGCTATGGCTCTCGTGTTCTCAGACCTAACGCCTTTCGCAGGCGCGCGCTTTTCAGCGTCGCCTGGCTCAGCTTGTTAAGCCCTTGATGGTAGATGGCAATTCTCTAAACGTAGCGACCCTGGCAGTCGCTATGGACAAATCGTGAGTTGCAGTGAACTCGTTTGCAACCACGATGCAGTCAATACCGGCCGCAATTGCCGACTTCAACCCTCTCGCCGAGTCTTCAATAACTACCGTTTCAGCGGCAGTCGCACCAAAGCGTTGGAGTCCTCTCAGATAGGGTTCGGGGTGTGGCTTAGCTCGTTCATAGTCCTCCACAGTCAAATAGAATTCCATATAGTCTAGAATGAATCGCTCTTCGTGTATGAGGGTGAAGTCAGTTCGTTTGGATGTAGTAACTATACCCATCCTATACGCATCTGCGAGTTCGGCTAGTGTTTGCAACACACCCTCGATCTCGATGTCTTCGGTCATCAGGTATTCCTGGTAGTATCGGTTTCTTAGTTCTCGGCCACGTCTAATATCAGATTCGGACATTCCTGAAACTCGTGCCGCCTCCCACGCGGAAACTCCATTCGCCATATTCACCAAATATGCGTCTCGTGGGAGATCAATTCGGAGAGATGCCAGCGCTCGTTTGTTTGCTAGGTAATACCAATGTTCTGTTTCGACTAACACTCCATCATGGTCAAAGAGAATGTATTGTTTCACTGTTGTGTTCGATTCAATTTCGGCTTATCGATTAAGCTAACACACACGGATGACAGTCCCCAAGGGAGTGTGAACGCCGCTGAGATCGCCCTCAACGGCGGAGTTTGCAGTTCAGTACGTCATGATGGACAGTGCGGTTCGTTGTCTTTCGTATTGCCGGCCTGCGGCGTCTATCGCCTGTCCGTCTGGATCGGCGGCGGCTGGGTGCGCGAGGGCAGACGAGGCCCCGCTCAGACTTGGAACAGCGCGAAGTCGGTTAGTGTCACAAACGCCGATCTGACCGGTATCGAATTCCGCCTGCCCGCAGAACCAGCATCTTTCTGTCACTGATCGGGAAGCTCGCTCGGGTCCGTAGCACGGCGGCCCGGTCCGGCTGTTGACCGTGCGTCAAGCCTGACTGAACGCCGTCTCGGGAGTTCGTTTCGTGTTCAGCCAGCTCGGCCTGGGCTAGCACCGCCAGCGACGGCGGCTGAGCCCTGACCCGCGGGGCCGGATGTCGGTTCCGTGGCTGCTGGTAGCCTCGCACGCGATGGACCTGATCTGTTTCACGAAACTGCTCCAGCCCCTCGGCGCCGATGAGCTGATCGACTTCACGCGCCGGACTTGATTGGCCGGCTACGACCTGACGGTGCGGGACGGTCATCCCGTCACGCCCGAAACGATTGGCACGGAGCTCGTGCCGTTTGTCCGGCAACTCACGGACGCCGGCCTGCAGGCGCCTTTGGCCACCATCGGCGGGACCGTGCTGCCCGCCGGGGATCCCGCCACCGAGGCGGCGTGGGCGGCGTGCGCCGAGGCCGGCATCGGGATGATCAAGCTCGGCTACTGGCATTGGACCCGTGAGGGTCCCCACTATTGGGATCAGGTGGAGTCGGTGCGCGACGAGTTGCATCAATACGCCAGGCTGGCCGAGAGGTTCGAGGTGACAGCCGTATTCCACACGCATTCAAATCATCTCTGGGGGACGACTCCGGCGCTGACTGCCCCGTACGGGTTCAGCGCATCCTCCCTCATGCATCTGATCGCAGACATCGACCCGCGGCACGTCGGCGCGTATATCGACCCGGCGCATCTGTCGCTAGACGGCGAACCGCTGGAGCTAGCGCTCGACATCCTCAAGAATCGGGTGGCCATCGTGGTCGTCAAGAACATGGTCTATCAGCCCACAACGGACGGCGATACGACCGTGTGGAGCCACGAGGCGTGTCCATTGCCGAAAGGCCTGGTCGATTGGCGCGCAGCGATCGCAGCGCTTCGCACGGCTGGGTATGACGGCTGGCTCAACCTGCATGCCGAATATGACGGTCGCTACGCCCGGGTCGTCGCTCCTGTCGCCAGCGGGGACGCTGGCAGCAGCACCAGGTCACCACCCTGGAAGCTCGATCCGACGGGGAACCTCGCCGAAACACCGCCCGTCCTGGACCTGCTGGAATCCGACATCGCGTATCTTGCGCAGATCGTCGCCGGTTCCTGACCGTTCATCCACACGCGACGCGCGTCGGCGGGGGCCGTCAAAGGGAAGGACGCGCGATGTCACTCCGAATTGGCATCCTGGGCGCCGGCCCTCATGTCAGGCAGTCAGTCCTGCCGGCGTTTCGCGCCCAGGGCTGGGAAGTGGGCGCCCTCTGCAGCATCGATCAGGATCTCCCCGAACAGGCCGCCCGGCTTGGCATCCCCGTCGCGACCGCGGATTACCGTGCGCTTGTCGAACGCGAGGACCTGGACGCGGTCGCGATCGCGACGCCGACTCCCACCCACCGCGAGATCATGCTTGCCGCCGTCGCCGCAGGCAAGCACGTCCTCTGCGAGAAACCGATCGCTATGAATCTGCAAGAGGCGCGCGACATGCAGGCCGCGGCGCAGGCCGCCGGTGTGACTGCGATGATCGACTTCGAGTTTCGATTCGGTCCAACCCGCCTGCACGTCCAGCAACTCCTGGCCGACGGCTACGTGGGCGACCTGCGCCACGCGAGCATCGAGCTGATGACCGAGAGTCCATTCGTCAGCCCCGACCAGAGCTTCAGTTGGCACGACCAGGCGGCCCTGGGCGGCGGCACACTCAATGAACATGGCTCCCACTACATCGACATGCTGCGTCAATGGTTCGGGGAGATCAGCGATGTCAGCGCCCGCATGCACACGTTCGTCGGCGAGCGCCGCGATCCCGAGAGGGGGGGCACCGTTCAGGCCGACGCCGATGACTTCTGGACCGCCAACATGACGCTGGCCGGCGGCGGACTCGTCACCCTGACCCAGTCCTGGGTCAGCGGGATTAGCCATGGACTGCGCGTCGCCATCGCCGGAACGGACGGCGCGGTCGTCGTCACGCAGAACGAAACGATGCTCTCGGATGCGCCGGTGCGCGGTGGCAAGACCGGCGCGGCGCAGCTCGACGAGATTCCCCGCCCCGCCTCTCTACCACCCCTGGCAGACGCGCCCAGCTGGCGGGTCGCCGTCGTCCAGCGCCTGATTCACGAGTTTGAGCGCGGCATTCGCGACGGCATGTCGCCCGCGCCGAGCCTCCAGGACGGCCTCCGCTGTCAGGCCATCCTCGATGCCGTGCGCGAGTCGGCCCGGGACGGGCGCCGGGTGACCGTGCCCCCCGTCTGACCTGCTCGCCCGCTGAGCGAAGACCCCCATTGGCGCTGTGACTTATCCGTTGCGTGTAAACACGACTCCCAGCATGGCGTCCGGATCGGCCAACGCTTCGGAGATGCCATCGTCCACGTCTTCGAAGGGGATGACGTGTGTGATCAGCGTGTCCAGATCGAGCTTGCCCTCGGCGACCAGCCGCATGCACAGTTCCAGATTCGTGGTCGTGGTCCAGCGCACGAGGACCGGTGGGTAGCCGGGGCCGGATTCCCAGGCCTCGTCGTGATAGCCGGGCCCTGTCCGCATCGCGCTGCGGATGTCGAGGTTCGTTACCCCGGCGGATTCGTGGTCGCTGTAACTGAATCGCGCCAGCCCGACCACGACGATGGCGCCGGTCGGATGCCCATCGGGGGTCCGTTTCATGCACTGGGCGAGGCTCTGTACGGCCTGGCTCGCTTCGCCGCCGAACGCGATCGCTCCGCCGTCCAGGCCGTACCCGTCGGTGAACTCGCGTGTCCGAGCGACCGGATCTTCCGGTCCGACCGTCACCGTCGCGTCGATGCCCCACTTGCGAGCGATCTCCGTGCGGAACGGAACGGTGTCCCAGCCGATGACGCGATTGCCCGCCAGCATGTGCAACTGCGCCGTGAGCTGACCCACGACGCCGAGCCCAACCACGGCACACGATTCACCGAAATTGAGGTCGGCTCGGCGCAGCGCGTTCAGCGCGGTGCCCATCAGCATCCCGTACGACCCCTGCGCGTAGGACACCTGCTCGGGCAGCGGGACCGCGAGATGGTGCGGCACGATCGCGGTATCGGTGTGCAAGGCAATCCCTCCGCCGATACAGGCGACTCGTTCGCCCGGACGGAAGCGCGTCACGCCCTCGGCGACCGCGATCACGATGCCGGCATTCGAGTAGCCGCCATAGGCACGCGGTTCACCGGCTGCGTCCGGGGCTGCGTTCGCGGCTGTGTCCGACGACCTGCGATGCTCGGCCAGGCTGCGCCATCCGCCCAACACTTCGCGCTGGTCCCGGCCCCAGCTGAACTCGCTGCCGGGACTGACCGACGACGCCCGCACATCGACGGCGATGCTGCCGGGTCGCAGTTCAGGAACGTCCTGTTCGATCAGCCGGATGTGGCCGTCGTCGAACCAGGCGGCGACGGTTCTCTTGCTCGGCAATGGCAACTCAGACCGCCCTACTTGATCGTGGCTGAAGTCCCGATCTTCTGCCAAATGGTCTCGCCGTGGCCTGTGTCCGCGACGCGCTGGAAGGCGCCCGGCGTCTCCGAGCCGGTGGGAATCAGACCTGCACAGGGATCGTCCGGGGAGATGTAGGTTCTCACGGTCCCGGGCTCCCATTCCGCGGTCTGGAGCTGCGTTCCCCTGCCGAAGCTGTGGATCAGGACCTGTCCGCGCTTCCCGGCATGTGGCTGGAGCTGGCCCAGCTCGTGGATGGCGCCGATACGATCGCTCAGCTGCGGCTCGTCCGCGACGGATCCGGGCGTCAGCTCGAGGGAGAACCGCACGGCCCCTTCATAGAGCACCTCTGCGCGATCACGTGCGATGGTCATCTCATCGGCGATGTACTTCGGCAGCCCCCAGACCAGGCCGATGTACGCGGTCAGCACGTTCGCGACCGGCATGCTGGCCACGACCCACAGGTCCTTGCCGTTGTCGGGGCGCGTTGCCTTGACTAGCACCCATCCCTCGGGATAGCGCGTCGCGGGGTTGCCGCTGTTGAAGTCGACCAGGGTCAGGGCGACTTCGGGAACCGCAGGCATGCGCAGCGGATCCGGAATGTAGGAGCGGTAGACGTCCAGATCGGGCGGCTCGACGACGGTGAAGATGCCGGACGTACCAAGCCCGCTCGCGACCTGCTCCGGGGTAAGCGGCGTGTGCGGGACGACCATCTCCCGTCTGGTCGAGTCCGCGACGAATCGCTGTAGCCGCGCCACGCGGAAGCGGCCGTCGACCAGTCGGTCGACTTCCGATTGCACGGTTGAAGCCGTCGGTCCGGCGGAGGCGTGCTGCGGAGGCACGGCCTGGTCGGGAGGTACCGCCGTTTGCGTCGCGATGTGTTGAGAAATCGTTGCCGTCACCATGTCCTGAAGCCTCTCCGTGTCGCGTTCGTTCGCTGAGCGCGCACAGCCGTGTACTGGTTCGATACTAACGTTCGAGTGACCGCCTCCTTCAGTTATTCGATCAGCAGGTCTCCCATCAGCGCAGGTTGCGCAGGCGCGGATCGAGGGCGTCGCGGACCCAGTCGCCCATCATCATGGCGGTCAGCGAGATCAGCACGATGGCGATGCCGGGGATCCAGATCAGCCACCAGGCGATCGTCATGAAGTTGCGCCCTTCGGAGATCATGACCCGCCAGGAGGAGGTCCCGGCCCCGACCCCGACGTTGAGAAAGCTCAGCCCCGCCTCGAACAGGATCACGGTGGCGACCTCCATCGTCATCAGGATGACGACCGTATTGAGCAGGTTGGGCAGCACATGGCGGGCGAGCACGCGCCGATCCGGCGCCCCGATCGAGCGCGCGGCGAGGACGAACTCCCGCTCGCGCAGCGAGAGCACGTCCCCCCGCACCAGGCGTGCGTAGCCGGACCAGGTCCAGAGCGTGATGATCAGGATCACGTTGCGCAGGCTGGGGCCCCAGACGGCGGCCACGAGGATGGCGAAGAGCAGCGCCGGGAAGGCCAGCTGCATGTCCACGACCCGCATCAGCACCCGGTCCGCCCAGCCCAGGCGCCAGCCGGCCAGCAGGCCGACCAGGGTGCCGACGACGGCCGCCGCGGGGACCGCGATCGCGACGACGGTCAGGGAGATGCGGGCGCCGGCCAGCAGGCGGGCGAGGATGTCGCGGCCCAGGTGGTCGGTGCCCAGGACGTGATCCCAGCTGCCCCCGTCGAAGACGGGCGGGAGCAGCTTGTCCGGGAGCACGATCTCGCGCGGGTCGTAGACGGAGAGCAGGTCGGCGAAGATCGCCGCGACGAGGAACAGCGTCACGATCAGCACGGACGGCAGGAGCAGCGCCAGCCGTTTCCAGTTGCGCCTGCGGCGTGGGCTCGCGGACGCCAGGGCCGGGACCGCGACGTCCTGCCCGGCTGGCATTGACATTAGGCCGCTCCCGCCCGAATGCGGGGGTCGACCAGCCGGTAGGAGATGTCGACGACGATGTTGGCCAGCACGATCGAGACCGCGATCAGCAGGATTGCGGTCTGCGTGACCGGGAAGTCGCCCCCGTCGATCGCCTGGATCGTCAGCCGGCCGATGCCGGGCCAGGCGAAGACTGTCTCCACGATGATCGCGCCGGCGATCAGCCGGCCCGACTGGAGACCGAGGATCGTCACCACCGGCAGCAGCGCGTGGCGCAGGGCGTGGCGAACGACGACCGTGCGCTCGGACAGGCCCTTGGCCCGCGCCGTGCGCACGAAGTCCGCGCCCATCGCGTCGATCATGCCGGAGCGGGTCAGCCGCATGAGTGCGGCGGCGGTGAACGTGCCCATCGTGATCATGGGCAGGATCATGTGTTTGAGGCTGCCGCTGCCGCCGGTGGGCAGCCAGCCCAACTCAACGCTGAAGAAGAAGATCAGCATCAAGCCCAGCCAGAAGTCGGGCACGGCCTGGCCGAACACGGCCAGCAGCCGGGCCAACCAGTCCGCCGGACGGCCGCGGCGCAACGACGCGATCACGCCCGTCAACAGGCCCAGCACGAGGGCGAACAGCAGCGCGCCGACGCCCAGCTGCAGCGTCTTCACGACCCGCGAGCTGGCTTCGCCGAGGGCGTCCCGGCCGTTGAGCAGTGACCGGCCCATGTCGAGCTGGACCGTGTTCCAGAGGAAGTTCCCGTACTGCACGTACAGAGGGTCGTTCAGCCCGAACTGTTCTTTCAGGGCGTCGATCTCTGCTTGCGTCGACTGATCGCTGGCCAGGAACGCGATCGGGTCGCGCGTCACGCGGCTGACGAAGAAGACGGCGGAAACGACCAGGAACACGACCAACAGCCCCTGGAGGAGGCGCGAGGCCAGGATCCCCCAGAGGCTGTTGGTTGTCATGCTCGCGGTCGCGCGCCCACGTTCCGGCGACTTGGGGCGCCTACGTGACCAGCGGGCGGATCCCCCAGTAGCCCGGGTGATCTCGGTTCTCGCCGTGGTTTATCCACTCGAGGTTCTTCCGCACGACGACCTGCGCGACCGGCTCGATGACGAAGAGGAACATCGCGTTCTCGTAGATGGCAACCCCGAGCTCGTTGAGGATCTTCGCGCGCTCGAACTGATCGAACTCCGCGCGCTGCGCGTCGACGAGCTCCTGGATGCCGGAGCCCGGTAATTGCGACATCGCGATCGAGCCGACCTCGTCAACCCACGCGCCGATATTCTGGACCGGATCCGCCGCGTGGTTGAAGAAGTAGTAGTGGATTCCCGGCGCCTCGTGGATGCCGTCGTCGGCAAGCTTCGCGAGGCGCGGCCGGAACACGGCATGGCCATCGATCTGCAAGTCTGTCGTGATCCCAACCTTCTCCAGGTCCTGCTGGATCGTCAGGTGTATTCCCGTCAGGTCCTCACCGAATCCCATGTGGGCCCAGTAGGGCATGTGGAAGCCGTCCGGGTAGCCGGCCTCGGCCAGCAAGGCGCGCGCCTGCTCCGGGTCGTACTCGTAGGTCAGCCTCGCCTTCTGTTCCTCCGTTATGTGGCCGATCGAGCTTGACGCGATCCCGTAGTGCCGTTGCTCCCGGCCGGTGCGGGATTCGATGATCGCCTCGATGTTGACGGCGTGGTTCATCGCCCGGCGCACGCGCACGTCCTGGAACGGCGTTGATCCGTCTGGGAGCGGCCTCAGCGTGTTGAAGAAGAGGTGCCAGTTGTCGGCTTGGCTGTACGACACATAGAAATCATCGCTGTCGAGGAAGCTTTCCGCCAACTCCGTCGGCAGGGCCATCGCCATGTCGGCCTCGCCGGCCTCCAGCGCGGCCACGCGGCTCAGCGGCTCCGGCCGCACGATCTGCAGCATCTCCTTGATGTAGGGCTTGTGTTTGCGATGCGTCGAGCCGGCCTCGACGTGGTAGTCCTCGAAGCGCGAACTCCTCACGAGATCGCCCGGCTCGTACGATTCGTGCTGCCAGGGGCCGCTGGCCACCCCGGTGTTGTTGTACTCCTCGTCGCCGATCTCCTCGATGATGTGCTTTGGCACGATCGGGATGCTTCTCCCCATCAAGCCAAACGCCGTCGCGTCCGGTTTCATCGGCAAGTGCACGGTTTGGTCGTCCGGCACGGTGATCTCACCCGCGACGGGGGCGGTGAGGTAGGCGAAGTTGGAGGGGAAGGCGCCGTCGGCGTTGTAGGGGGCAATGCCGCCAATGCGATCGATCGAGAACTTGACGTCCGCCGCGGTCACGGGCGCGCCGTCATGGAACGTCATGCCCGGCTTGACGTGGAATACCGCCTCCGTGTTGTCGTCGGCGACCCATTCGAAGCTCCCCGATACCGCCACCAGTTCCTTCGAGAACTGGTCGAACTCCATCAAATTGTCCGTGTGCATCCACGCCTGGGGCTCGTAGCTGGCCGGCCCCTGCGCGTCAAGGCCGCCCTCCGCCCCCTGGATGACGGCTCGCACCGTGGCGTCGAAGTCGGTCTCGCCGGCGGCCGGCTGAGGGGCGGCTTGCTGCTGCTCTTGCTGCATGGCCTGCTGGTCCTGCTGCTCCTGCTGCTTGGCCTGTTGTTCGGCTTGCTGCTCAGCCTGTTCCTGCTGCATCGCCTGCTGCTGTTGCGGCTGGTCCTGCTGCTGCTGAGCCTGTTGCTGTTGTTGCTGCTGTTGGGCCTGGGCCACCGCCTGCTGTTCATCGTCGTCATCGTCGCCGCTGCAGCCGACCAACGCCAAACCGGTCGCGCCGACGCCGGCCCGCGCCGAGGCCCGCAACAGCGACCGCCTCGTCATCCTGTTGCGCCGCAGCCGTTGCCAGTAGGTTCGCTCGTTCATCAGGGTGTCCTCACCGAATCGCCGATCAGTTCTTGATTGCCACGGCGATTGCTGGGAAACTACCCCCCCCCCTCGCTTGTCAAGCCCCTGCGCATCCGGCCCCGCGCACTCGCAAGGCATATCTCGGGTACCTGAGGCGATGATGTCGATTGGGCTGAACGTGCAACTAGCGCAAAGTGCGTAACCGAGGATCAAGCGTGTCGCGCACCCGGTCGCCCATCAGGTTGCCTGTCAGCGAGGCCAACAGGATGGCGACGATGCGTATCAGCAAGCGGTCCCGGCACGCCAGGTTCCACGAGACCATGCGCGAGTCCGAGACCGCCGCCACATGCGCCCCGGCGTCCGACAGCGTGATCGGCAAGGCCACGCGATGGTCCTAAGTCACAGCAGAATGTGTCGCCAGATCTTGCGGACAGAACGTCCCAATCGATTGCGGACAAGTCGGTTCCTGAACGGGCTTGGAGGTAGCTGTGGGCACGGTCTTGCTACGCAGTCGGTTAGCGCGTCGGTTTCACAGAACCAGCGTGATTCGCAACTCAGAGGTTCTTGATTTTGTACAGTTTGGTGGACTTGACTGAACGAAATCAAGAACTCCAATGCCGTCTCTGGTCGCACCGTCTGATGGCATTGGAATCGTGTATGTCAAGTGGACTTCGTTTTCCGCGATCCTGACGCCCTTGACGAAGTTGCGGATGAGCGCCTTGCGTTCGGGAATGGTTCCCTGCTGGAGAAACTCCCGGAAGTCAGCGACGTATCCATTGATCTCGGCTGTCGAGGGTAACTCCGCCCGGCGGTTCTCCAGTTGGCGATGCGCATCATCCCTCGCCGCAGCTAGCTGTTCCTCTTGCTGACGCAGGGAGAGGATGCGAGGTGACAGCGCCTGATAGTTGAGGTCGCTGTTCTCCAGGGCGTCGTACAGGCGCTCCAGACCACGGCGGACATCGGCCAATTCGGCATCGACGGTCGTCAGCTGAATAGCCAACTCTTCGGCCGTGGCGTCAATCTCCTCTGCCACTAGCTGGACCAGACCGATGATCACTTCTTCGTTGAGGATTCGCTCCAATACCGTGCTGACCAAGAGGTCCTCCATGCGCTGGGCACTGAAATAGCGACCATCGCAGGCGCCGGAGCCTTCTCGGTGCAGGGTGTTGCAAACGTAGTAGGCAAACTGGCCGCTCTTCGCACCGTGCCCGACGTACTGCTTACCGCAGCGGCCGCAGCGCAGCAACCCACTGAACAAGAATTTGCTGCCGGCCCTGCTGGAGCTTGAGCCTTTGGCGCGCGCGCTCTCAGACCCTGCTGCACGGCGTCGAACAGCTCCTGCGAGACGATGGCCGGCCACGCTCCCTCGACTCGGACCGGGTCGTGTTTCTGTCCGTCCTTGGCCTTCCTTCCCCAAACCGAGGCGCCGATGTACGCCTCATTGTTCAGCATGTAGCGGAGCCGGCGTTTGTATCAGCGCCTGCCCTTGTGCATGATGCCGCGCTCGTTGAGGTCGCGACAGATTTCCTTTAGCCCGTTGCCGCGCAGCGACTTCTCGAACACTTCCTTGACGATCGGCGCGGTCTCCTTAGCAACTACAAGAGTTGGGCGCTCTTTCGCACCGTCCAGGACCTTGACGCGCTCGTATCCGAAGGGTGCCTTCGAGGCGAGGAGGAATCCTCGCGACGCGGCCTCGCGCATGCCCCGCGTGACTTCCTGGGCCAGGTTCTCCGAGTAGAACTCGTCCACACTCTCGATGATCGCCTCCATCAGCTTGCCGGTCGGGGTGTCGTCGGCGTGCTCAGTGATCGAGGTGACGCGGATGCCGCGGCGTCGCAGCATCGACTTAACAGCGACAGCGTGCTCGCGTTTGCGGGTGAAGCGTGAGAACTTCCAGACCAGAATCTCCTGAAATGGGGCATTCGGCTTGCTGGCCTCATCCAGCATTTTCGGAACTGGAGCCGATTAGCCACACGACCGCTCTCGGCCTCGTCGATGTACTCGCGGGCGACGACGTAGTCGTTTCGCTCGGCGTAATCTCGGAGGGCTCGGAGCTGGGCGGCGACGGAGAGGTCGACATCTTGTCGGTCGCTGGAGACGCGGGCATAGAGAGCGGCTGAAACGAGATTGGTTGCTTCCATCATTGGTGACTCCTTTCTGAGTTGCCTGTGCAGTCACGCAAGGCCTACCGGGCAACCTGTTTTACCTGACTGGCGTTCGAAATATATTAGCCGAACATTCCGACGGTGCTCCTGTGATTCGTGCCTACGCTGGGGAACACGCGAATCGAAAGGTCTCGAAGGTGAGCAACGCGCGACAAACCCTACGGTCCCGACCCAAGGGATCTTTTTGACGATCCGCGCATCATGAGAGTTCTCTCTGAGGGGGCGTTCGCGGATGATCAGATGCGGAAGATGGCCAAGCAATGGGAGGCCGTCCAGCAGCGCGCCTTGAGTCAGTACCAGTTGATGCTTGAGCCGCACGTCGGCATCATGACAGATGCCGCTGAGATGTACCGAGGCATCTGCCAGCACCTGTTGCAAGAGCAAGGACGCCTCAGGCGCGCTGAAGCGCTCTTCGCCCGGATTCCAGAACGACTGCGGAAGCCCCTGATCGCGATGGCTAATCGTGGCTGGTACTTGGATGATGAAATGTCATTGGAACCGGTGATGTCCGTTGAGACGTACATCGAAGAAGATCCGGACGGCGTAGATGAACAATTCTGCACCTATTTCGGAGAACGCCGCGATGGAATCGAGGCTGCATTGATTTCTGAGTTCCCAGACAGGGGAGCGCTCTTTACCGACGCCTTCCTTGCTCACCGCGAACAGCAGTACACCCTGTCCATCCCTGTTCTGCTCGCCCAAGCGGATGGGATCTGGCAGCAACGCCTTGCGCGAGGCTTGTTCGGGAAGGGCGGACCGCGCAAAGCGGCCAAGAGATACGACAAGTTCATCACAGCCGGGAAGTTCCCTGAGTACCGGACTTGCCTAGTGCTTTGGCCTCTGTTCGAGTCCGCGCCTCTGTGGCAAACTCAATCGAGGCGCAGACAGCATTTTTCGGGACTGAACCGACACCAGATCCAGCTCGGCGAGTCAGTGAGCTACGGAACTGAGACCAATGGCCTTAAGGCCGTCTCGTTCCTTAGCTACGTACGCTCACTGCTACCGCCTGGAGAAGGGGAGTTCAACTGATGGGGACATGGTCGACGGTCAGCGATTCCGTCCTATTGGTACTCCGGCATTGCCCCTTCGACCAGAACAAGTTCTTTGGCTACACGGTCGCAACCTGACTCGAAATGCGTTTGAAATGAGCCGTACTTTTCGAGTAGCGACATGATGAACTCATCGGCCTTCGTGCCAACTGCATGCACTCCAGAGACCACGCGACTTGCGTTGATTTCCCTCAGCGCTTCGAGCTGACCTCCTGGCAATGGTACCCCTGCTGCCGGTAGAGCTTGCTCCAAGAGTTTGATGCTCTTCCAGTCTTTTTCGAAGTCGACGTTCCCTTGGCGCAGTACGCGACGAACATCCCTGACGACGAAGCCCTCAACGACGCCATTCGAGAGCCACATTACGGCATCTGACCACTCCCTTTTGCTCTCCATGCGTGGGACAGCCAAGTCGTTTGGAGAGCCCTGGAGACGCCACGTCCACCAATTGACCTCTTCGGTCCGCCAGCGCTCCAGGATTTCAACCAGCCGTTCACGCGGTGTGGTGTCTTGTGGCCATTTCGCCTCGAAGTCCGCCTGAAAGGCGCGGGCAGACAGGCCGGCCTTCGGAGCCTCGTTGTGGGTCTTCCGATGGATCTGCTCTGCATGGGGGATTTCGCGGAGATCGCAGATATACACGGCAAGCTGGCCCGCGGCATTCACGCTGTAATTCTTGAGCCACCAACCACCACGGCACTGGATGTAATCCTCAAAGACATCGTACTTATCGGGACCGGCCTTGTAATGCGCCAGGACTTCAGGTCTGAAGTAAGCGGGAGACGTCTCAGATGGGAGTGAGTTTCCCCTCGTTTCGAAGTAAGTCGTCGTTGTCGAAGGGTCCGTCGACACAGTCGACGTGCCGCCGTTGCGGATGTCCTGAACGATGAATTCGACCGGCTGGGACTCGGAGGGATGCAGAATGCGGCCCTCCTTGACGAGCTGTTCCACTTCGAGGTCGGATAGCCTCGGTCGGCTGATCTGCGCGCCGCGTATCAGGCCAAAGTTCCCTGCATTGACTAACTCGCGGTACTGGAAATAGAGGTCGTCCTTCATCAGGCGTTCAACATGGTCTCGGAAATCAAAGGGGCTTATATCGGATTTTACCCAAGCCATCTCTCGCGCAACAGTGGGTCTTTTGTCTTACTGTCCTTTTTCGGCATCAGCGCTTCTGTCTCGGAACGCCTTCAATCTGTAAAGCGCCTTCTGCGTACAAGCCTTGTAACAACCGTCTAGCCATTGGGGCACTAGCGTGCCTCCATATCAGTTGGCCCAAGTCGTCCAAGAGTTGTATTCGTTCTTCTACAGGCAGCGATTCATAGAGCGAGGGAAGAGTGATGTTATTGTAATAGACGAGATCGTTGAAGTCGGGAATTCTGGAAGGATCATGGCTAATCATGCTGGAGTGAAGGCCCGTAGAGCGCAGTCGCTTTGCGTGAGACCTAGACTTCATTTTTCTGCGTAGACCGCCAAATAGCCATCCAGCAGGGAACGAGACAACAAGCGTCGCTAATATGCCTGCCGCTCCCCAAAACAAGGATTCATCTATTCCAAGCATTTCAGCACTCCTGGTTCTTCAGTTCTTGCACAGGCCGAGGATATCCCGTCATCCCCCAACACCACAGGCCACTCAAGCTGACTCGCTGATCTCGGGTAAAATCCGATATAAGCCCCAAATCAAAGGACCTAGGCAGTGATGGGCTTCGCAGCGTGAGGTCGAACACCCGGACCAATACAGCGTCCAAAGCGACGAGATGGAGGTCGAGGACCTCACGGCGCATCGAAAACAAGTCGGCCGTTACGGACGCATCGCGTGTCGATTGCGAGACGACGTCCTCCCAGTCACCCCGATAATCGATGCGTGGGAGAGCCGACCGTTCACGGCGCCAGTGAATACCCGCCGCATGGACAAAGTCCTGCGCGACTTCCCGGCTTATGCTTGCGTCTCCCTCCGACGCTGCGAAAGAAGACGAGGGGCGACACCCCAATAGGTAGATCATGTGGCGCGCGCCACTGCTCATCGTCTTGGCGGATCGCATGCACTCCGTCGGTACCGCAACCCCACGCGTAATTCGACGCATCGTGGTGGAGCGGATTTGCCGGCCATTTCATCAGTTTGAGCGGACCCTCCTGCAACTCAGGTAGGTTCGCGGGAACGACGTAGGAGTTTACGCAGGTCTGGCTACGTGAAAGCACCGCGAGAGTGAGCTCTTTCTCATGGATGTCGGTTAGAAGGAACTGGAGATGCCGTTCACCACGCAGCCAACCTGAGAGATCTCCTGCGTCAGCCGGTGCTTCTTCGGCTGCCGCCAACAATTCGAGCAGGCGCTTGTGTTCGAAGGAAACCACGGGCGACTCCATCCTCTCTCATAGTCACGACTTCCGGTCGAAATCGTAACGGCAAATGTTAACTGGCGTTTTAGTTTATGTGGTGCTCGAAACTTTCGCCGGAGTTCGTTTTCGGACGCGAGCAACGAGTTTCTGGCGGCGGCTCGACCTGAGCGGACAGGGCTTCCGCTGAGCGCATCTGGTCATAGAGGAACGCTACGAACAGGGCACGCAATGGAGTGTCTGTTGAGTGAGGTGGCGAAGTGTCGGCGACAAGGAATGACGCACTGTAGGGCTGCAATGCCGTGACATTCCCCCTTGATTCAGTGAGCGAAATTGATGCGCGGGGCGCTTGTCTGATACCCCTGTGGGAGTAGCGTAGCCGTGAGTACGCGCAGGAACGAAACGCCGCGACCGCGGATGCGCCGTACTGACTGAGTGATCGGCGCTCTGCCGTGGCGAGACAAGTTACTGAGTTCCTAGAGCAATCGGAGCAGGCTGCAGGTGAGTAGGCGAAAGAGCAACAGAAGACGCCAGAGGAACAAAGAGCCGTCGAGGCCTCCTCAGCAGTTGCGACGCCCGCGGCCCGCTTCGCGAGTGGCCCCTGCTGCTGCCGCCATTCAAGCACCTGTCGCACAGGGCTGGGACGAGGAAGAATCCTGGCTGGGATCGGCGTGGAAACGCTCTCGACAGGGAGCCGTATCTGGTCGCGGTTACCACTTCCAAGAGGCAGTCGGGGCATGGCTCGCCGCACGAATGGCTGTCGGGGATCTGGCCGCTGACCTTTTCACACCGGAGGGGCTCGATGATATGCAGCTTGAGGGGGCGGCTCCGCTCCAGCTTGAGGTCAAATCGCATCAGACCCGCCTCGGGCCGTTCTCTGTTGGCGAGGCAGCTCGACACATCACGGATGCGTGGCGACGCCAGGTTGGGCGCTTCGGAAGAGACAGACCGCTTGCCGTGGTGCTTGAACATGGCATTCGAGGCTTGGAATCAGGCGACGGCGCAGGCATCACTTAAGGCCCAATGACCCGATTTGTGGTCACCGATCTGCCATAGGCATCTATTGGGTGCGGTCTGCCTATAGCAGCCGTCGCCAACGGATGCGTCTGCCTATTCGATCAGTGTTCAACGTTGTGTGGATATCTGTCGTCAACGCACGGCGATATGCCTCTCGCCATGGTCAATAGACATCAATCGCGTGTAGGCGTATGTATCACCGAGACGCGTGTTATCTGTGCTCCGAATCGTCGTTGAATGCGTGTGCGATTGTTCTCGATGTGACTATCCATTGCGCTCGGCAAGTACGCCCAATACGTACGTCACTGCTGCCATATGTACAGCAACAAACTCCTCGCAAGAATGGTGCATATGCCTCTTGCCTGCAGCGGGGCCTGGTCTGTAATGTTTAGTCATCCAGTCGTTCAGACATCTTCACCTGCATCCGGTCGCAACCAGCCCAAAAGAATGGACGAGGAGTCGATCAGCCCATGCGATGTTTGCCTGCGCCGCTGACAGGCTCGGCCGACAGTCCGTGCGACCGCGTCGCACGCCGCCGGTCCCTGGGCGCGGCGCCCGGGCTGCTGCTTCTGTTCGTCGGCCTACTGCTGCTCGCCGTTGTCTGGCCCGTGGCGCCGGCTGCCGCAGCGACGGTTGTGGGCGACACCCCATTGCCCTGCGCCAACGGTCTGGCCGTGCCAGCGTCGGACCAGCATCCAGGCTTGCTCTCGGACTGCGAAACGCTGTTGGGCTTGCAAGACGAACTGCGCGGCCGCGCTGACCTGGACTGGAACGCGCAGCTGCCGATCGCGCAGTGGCGCGGGATCACGCTGGGTGGCAGCCCGCCGCGAGTGCTGCGGCTGCGGCTGCGTTACTTGAACCTGGACGGCACGATCCCGACCGCCCTCAGCGGACTGACGAAGCTGCAGCAGCTGCAGCTCTCCGACAACCGGTTGCGCGGAACGATTCCCTCAGAGCTGGCGGGGCTGGGCGAGTTGACCGTGCTCTTCCTGGCCAACAACCAGCTCAGCGGCGCGATCCCGCCGGCGCTTGGCGGCTTGACCAAGCTTGAGAGTCTTGACCTCAGCGGCAACCAACTGAGCGGCCCGATCCCATCCGGGCTGGCCGAGCGGTGGCAGCTGCGCCATCTGACCCTGGACCGCAACCGGCTCAGCGGAACGGTGTCGTACTGGCTCGACGACCTGAGTCTCGAAAGTCTCAACCTGGCCGGTAACGCAGGACTCACGGGCTGCATCCCGGACGGTCTGCGGCAGGTGCGGGACAACGATCTGGCGCGCTCCGGCCTGAGCTGGTGCGCGCCCTTGCCGCGGCGCACGCTGACGACCTCAAGCGGAACCGGCGGCGTGATCCTGCCGCCGCCCGGCCAATACCGCTACCGCCAGGGCGCCCGGCTGCGGCTGCAGACCATGTCCTGGTCCGGCAACCGGGTCGCCGAGTGGAGCGGCGCCTGCGCCGGCGACGCGCCGAGCTGCGTCGTCACGATGGACACCGACCGGTCGGTCGGGGTCACGTTCGAGCTCGCCACCTACTCGCTGACGGTCAGCGCCACCGAGGGCGGCGCCGTCTCCCCCAGCGGTACGACCAGCTATCCGCAGCCAACGATGGTCACGCTCCAAGCCAGCTGGAACGACGCGACGCATACCTTTGCCGGCTGGAGCGGCGCCTGCGACGGCGACCTCTCCACCTGCGAACTGCTCGTTGACGACGACCTCAGCGTCAGCGCCGCGTTCAGCGCGCTGTCCGCCGAGCGCTGCTCCTCCCCGACCGACGCCGACTGCATCCGCGCCGTCTTCCGCGGCGCGCCCGGCGACTACCCGCAGGTCTCCGACATTCCACCCGCGGAGCTGATCGCTCCCGGCGCGGACGGCCGCTACCGGGTCGAACGAGGCCAGCGGGTGACCGTCGTCACGGCCGCGCGCCTGCCAACCGGCTACACGAGGTTCTATCTGCAGCAAGACCCTCTGGAGCGCCCCCCGCCGGTCTCGTTCTCACAGCTCATCCCACCCGTCGGCACGACCTACACGTTCACCCCGACCGAGGACGCTTACGGCGCCACCCTGTTGGGCTTCGACCTGACTGCCGCCAAGCCACCCCTGCGTCCAGGGCTCAAGCTGCAACTCGGCGACATCGTCGCCACGACCCGCTTCCAGGTCCAACCGCAACCGCTCAGCCTCGAGCTGACCAGTTCCCGCCAACTCTGCACCGCCGGCGCCCTGACCGAGCTGAGTTGGACGATCAGCGGCGGCCAGCCGCCCTACACACTGACCATTGATGGCCAGACGGTCGACGCACAGGTCGACTCGCACCGCGTCAACTGCGGACCCCTGACGACGGATCCCCTGACCGAAGAGCCACTGACAGATCAGGTTAAGGCGTTCCAGGCCCTGGTCACGGACACGCGCGGCGTCAGCGCCGGCGCGGAGGCGACGGTCGAACTGGTCGCGCCGGGTGCGCCGACGCTGACCGCGCGCACGGCGGCCTCCGGCTCCGTGGAGTTGAGCTGGAGCGCCGAGTCCACGACCGGCGTCACGTTCTGGGAGTACCGCCAGCGGCTAGGTGACGGCGAATGGGGCCGATGGACCAGGATCGCCGGCTCCGATCCGGCGACCACAGGTCACACCGTCTCGGGTCTGACCGAGGACACGCGCTACAGCTTCCACCTGCGAGCGGTCAGCGGCAGCGTCGCCGGTCCACGCTCAGCGACGGCCAGCGCCATCGCCGGCTTGACTCCGACGACGAGGAGCAGCGACTACGCAAAACTCATCTACAATGAACTAGATTCGGCGGGTGGGGCGACACAAAGCGGGTCTTACGCATTTCTGACTGACGCCACTGACTTGACCAGCGGGGCGACGACATTCGCCCAGGTGAGCAGCGCGACAGCCTTACTGGTCAACACGAGCGGCTATAGGGACCGGGACTACACGAGCACGTACGCTGCCGTGCAGCTTGGCGATCGATTCACTTGGCACGCCACTACCGGCTGCTGGTATCACTTCCGAGTAACCGCCGTGCTCCCCGACCCACCAGGGTCAATGCGCAAACTCGTAGGCATCGCTCTCGAGACTGAGGACCCATGCGCCTATATGGCCGACTCAGTCAAACACTTCGATAGTAGACGGCATAGGAGGGCTTCGCTTGTATGGAACAGCATCCCCCCAGACGAGCCGAAGATCGGCCCGGACGGCATTCGTAGTCTTATGTACCGGTATCCGGTCGAGGGCGGACACACGTATCGTTTGACGGCACTCGGTTGGCCAACGCCACTTGTAATAGACCTGCCAGTGGGAATGCGGCTCATTGAGCTTGGCGGCTTCGTGCCAAGTGACGGGCCACTTATGATTTCGTATTTGGACGCTGTTTCAGGCGCGACTCTACTTTTGGATGCCTACGGAGGAGAAGATTTTGCGTACTTTAGGGTCTCCAATGGAACTCCTGAGCAGCTACCTGCCGACCTCGTAGCCAAATTCGAGGCTATTATTGCTTCGCTCCGTGAGGCGCCGCTGCCATGATCAACTCACTACGATCCATTCACTGGCCGGCACGGACCGCTATCGTACTGGCTTGTCTGCTAGCCATCTCATTTGCCGTCATCGCACATCAAACCGTCGAAGCAGACGTCAGTAACTATCAGCGTATTGGAATACGCGTATTGATAAAGAACGGTGATGGCGCCTGGGTCACGAATTGGGATGGGCCTGGCTGGATCACCCGCAATCTGATAGATGGCAACCCGATTCCGGTTTGCAGTGACGACTATCCGACTGCGACACAGACTGCGATCGGTCGATGGAACACGGCCCTCGGCATCAACGCGTTCGCTATGCCAGAGTCTTGCATCACGGAGGCCAGGGAAATGGGAGCCTGGGAGCAGTCGGCAGGCATTATCAGTGTAACGGTGTCACGGGGTAATATGATCGGCACAACTGAGGCCGGTGACACCATTTATGACGGCAAGTTGGAAACGACGAGAGAAGGCGAAGCCAAACTGCTAACGTGCACCTCATACGGTGGGTGCGCGGGCGCCGAGGAACGAGGGCATAACTATACCGAGGGGATTGAGGACTGGCGCTCGTATCATGGTCGAGCAGAAGTTGTCATGAACCCCGTCACCCATCCGACAGATGGCGAAAGTGCGGGTCTACTGCGAGCGATAACCCACGAACTAGGACATATTCTTGCGTTAGCCGACTACTTTTGCGGACTCGCTGACGTCGAGCATCCTGATTATCTTCTACCCGGTACTAAATCACTTATGAACAGCTGGACGATCATTGGGACTCGACCCAATGATCCGCCAACGTGCGACTTACCGGGTGGTAAACCGACAGAACTCGACAAGCGCAACTATCGTACCGCATATCTCCCTGCAATCGTCACTAACCTGACAGCTGAAGCAGAGAATCAAATGGTTGTGTTGACCTGGGATCAGTCAGACGTGTTCGTCGAGTCGCAATTCGAGATCCAGCGGGGGAATGGAGCAGGTTGGGTGGAGGTGGGGAGGTCCCCGGCCAATGCCGAGTCGGCAACGTTGACCTCGCAGCCGGGCGGGGCGCAGCGGTACCGGGTCGTGGCGAGGACGATGGCGCTACCCATCAAGGAGGCCGAGACCGACTTCGGCTACGTCGATAACGACACTGCCAGCGATGAAGTGAGCGTCACGGTGAAGTTGTCTCGACCGGCCAACCCGCGGGTCACGGCTCGCAGCACAAGCAGCCTGACACTGAAGTGGGAATTTGTCGACGGCGCGGACGGCTATCACGTCCGCATCCTGCGCACGACCAGTAGTAACTGCACTGTGATACCGGACGACGAGGATATGGTCAGCGGCATGTCCATGTCGCATCCCTTCAGTGACCTCAGCGCCTCAACCTCGTATCGCCTCTGTGTCCGCGCCACGCTGACCGACCATTCGGACGCGACCTCAGGTTGGGCGCAGGTCTCAAGGACGACACTAGCTTCGTCGCGCCCTGAGCCCGACCCGCCGACGGGGCTTGACTGCCTCAGTTCACGCGACACGGGCGTGAACATTACCTGGCGGACAGTCTGCGACTCGACAACGGCGTCGGCGTTGGTGACTGCGTTGATCGACGCCCGCCACCAAGCCTGCGGGGTCTGGAAATGGGAAAACGAGCAATGGCGGAGGTACGCGCGGGTCAATGGCGTGAACATACCGGGATCGGTGGATTTCACGATCAGAGGCGGCGTGGTGCTGCAGCTGATCTCCTGTGTGTCGAGCCGCGCGGATGGCGCCTGGCCACCGCCGCCGCCGCCAACATCCGAGGATTTGAAGAGGTTGGCGCTCCTGGCGGCGAAGTAGCCGGAGGCTGCATGTCGCGGACGCGTTGACAGTCCGCTCGGCCTGGGCCTCGACGCCGAGTCGGCCGGAGGGGCCGGAGAACGCGCGGGCTACGGATCGCACAGCAAGCTCCTTGACTCTCAGTTGGGACGGGGTTGACGGCGTTATCTACGAGGTGCGGATCGACGGGGACGCGGAATTTACGCCAGAGTCCAACAACAGTCATACGTTCGGCATACTGGAGGTTGACACAACATGCAGCGTGAAGGTGCGGGCTGTCTGGGTAACGCTCAAGTCTGATTGGGCAGGTGAAAGTACACCACCGCCGCCGACCAAGTGCCAGTTGGATCTCCAGCCGAGCGACCGTAACTGGATGCCGCATCCGGCGCTGACCACGATCGAGACCCGTTGGCAAATCGGCTACTTCGGACCACTGGGCTGTGTCGAGTACGAGGAGAGTCGGAGCACGAGGACGGCGACGACTTACCACGTTAGCTACTCCTGCGTCGACGGCTGTTGGGCGAGCAGCGCCTCGACCACCACGGCCGTGACGACTAGCGCCTGGAGTCGGACCGGCTCCAGCCGGGTCTGCAACCTCAGTCGCTGCGCGGCGGACGGCCCGATATCGCTCGCGACCGGCAGCTACGAGTTGCACTGGGACGATCAGCGGATCGCCTACGACCTCACCCGCATCGCCCAACTCGAGGCCCCTGCCGCATAGCCCGACGCCGGGCGAACCTCCACCCAGGCCACCGGAACGTCCCTCAGCGCTCCAATTGGACCTGCCGTTCGGCTCACTCGAGCCCGGTCAGCTCAGCCCGACTCCCGCTGCCAAGCCCCACACGCCATATTTCAGCAGCCTGCCGGAGCGGCAATCAGCATGGCGCGTATCCCGACCGACCGCGAATCGACTCACTCGAGCGAGATGCTGCTACGAGAATTCCTGGAGCCATTCGGCCTGAGCCAACGTACTTGGCCGATGCGATCCATGTGCCATTTCAGCGCGACCACTTGATGCCTGCTGATGCTCTGGGGCGGGGCGCTTCCGCACGGCGATGTATGCCGACCGGTTTCGTCTCGGCGGACGGCCGCGGACGGTGGCGCCTCGCAGTGTATTTCTTAAGTATTACACAGGTATTCAAACAGATTTGGGTTGTTTTTGATCTCTGGTTATACAGAAATGATTATATCCTCTCCTAGTTAGACATGGATGTTGTGACGTCGCTTAATCGCCAATCGTTTCGTTTACTAAACGCCAATCGTTTCGTGAAGAGGTTTTCTACCCGCCCGTACCGCAGTGAGCCATTCAGCGCGCCTCCCAACCGGCGGAGGCCCTGGTCAAGAAACGAGACCGAGCCTGTGCCCACGCCAACCGGCGCCCCGCAGACCACCGAGCCATTGCAGCGCGTCGACGCTGTCCCCCCCCCCCCCCCCCCCATCCCGGCCGCCCTTCCGCAGAGGTCGCCGCGTGAGCCGCGCATGGGCCGCGCTGGGACTGCTCGCCGGCCTGGTCGTCGGCCTGTTCGGCCTCCTGGCCCTACTGTCGCCCGTCGCCGCGCAGACCGCGACGATCCTGGTGAGCACCATTGGGCAAACTGATAGCGGGGGGACTCCTACCACCGCCTCCTACGGTGTGACATTCACGACCGGTAGCGATGCCGCGACCCTGACCAGCATCGAGTTTAGAATCGAGAACATCACCTCCGCCGCGGTCACCACCGTGCCTACCGTACACGTGTACACGGGGACTGCGACGGCCGACTTCCTGACTCTAGGCACCGAGGTCGCCGAGCTGACCGGTCCGTCGAGCCTCGCTGCTGGCATCGACAACTACACCTTCATGGCGCCCGCGAACACCACGCTCGAAGCCTCCTCGACCTACTTCGTAATCATGGGAGCGGTCGGCACATCGGTGAAATTGAGATATCAGGAGATCAGTGGTGTGCTTCAACTGGACAGCGGCGGTGTGAGTGGTTGGGACGTGCCGGGTTCTTACGCTACCGCCGCTACCGCCAACACCTTCCAATTTACCAATAACATCATCCGCTTCTTGATCCGTGTCAACGGCACGGTCTCCACCACAACCACCAACAACGCCATGACCCTGGTGAGCAACGCGACTCAGGTCAGCGATAACTCCTGGAATACTAGTGACAACCGTTCGCAGCCGTTCACCACCGGCGCGGTGGGCGCCACGCTGTCAAGCGTCGAAATCATCTCCGAGGATACAGCGGGTGACGACGTGGCCGTCTCCCTGTGCACGGTCGACGGCAGCAACCACCCGACTTCAGTCTGCACACCGCTCACGGCCCCTTCAAGCTTCGCCGCCGGAACCCTTGTCTTCACCGCTCCCGACGGTACGACGCTCGCTGCCACCACGACCTACACGCTGTTGATTTCCAGCACGGCCGCCGTGAACCTGGACGCTACCTCATCCAACAACGAGGACGACGGCGGCGTCACGGGCTGGAGTATCGCCGATAGCTCTGACTACGTGGCGTCCTCGAATGTATGGAGCTCCTACGGCACCCTTTCGTTGCGCATCACCATCAAGGGCACGCTCACGACCAACACCGCGCCGACGTTGGAGAACGACATATCTGACCAGACGGCGACGGTGGGCACGGCGTTCAGCTACCAGGTTCCGGACACCACGTTCACTGATGCGGACGACGACACGCTGACCTACGCGGCGACGCTCGCCGACAATTCCGCGCTGCCCGCGTGGCTGAGTTTCGACGCCGCCACGCGCACGTTCTCGGGCACGCCGACGGCCGCGGAGACCGTGTCGGTCAAGGTGACGGCGAGCGACGCCAGCGAGTCGGTCAGCGACAGCTTCGACATCGTGGTCTCGGCGGCCGTGCCGGGCAGCGGCAATGTGCTGGTGAGCAATTTCGGGGGGAGCTCGCATGATCAACTTTCGTTGGCGTCAAAAGATCTTGCCCAGTCATTCACGACCGGCGGCAACGCCACCGGCTACACCCTGACCAGTATCGACCTTCTCCTCAGAACCTCCAGCAGTACTAACACTCCTACGGTGAAGCTCTTCAGGGGGTCCGCAACCGGAACGGAGGTGGCCACGTTGGGCGGCCCGGCAATGTTGATAGGCGATGGCGACCACTTCTCCCCCTCTACGTTCACGCCGGCTTCACCCGTCACTCTTCTTGGGTCAACCACCTACTGGGTCGTGGCCGAGGGCGACACTCACTGGATATTTACTAGCAACACCGATGACGCAAACCCCGCCACGGGTTGGGTAATCGACGATGGTTATTACTCCCGAACCGCAAGTTCAACCAGTAGTTTCAGTCAAACGACTACAACTTCCCTTAAGATCCGCGTCAACGGCACGCTAGGATCTACCACCGTCACCAACAACGCCCCGACGGTGGCGACCGCGATCCCGGATCAGACGGCGATGTCGGGCACGGCGTTCAGCTACCAGTTTCCGGCCGACACGTTCACTGATGCCGACAGCGACACGCTGACCTACATGGCGACGAAATCCGACGATTCCGCGCTGCCCGCGTGGCTGAGTTTCGCCCCCGCCACGCGCACGTTCTCGGGCACGCCGACGACCGCGGAGACGGTCTCGGTGAAAGTGACGGCGAGCGACGCCAGCGAGTCGGTCAGCGACACCTTCGACATCGTGGTCTCGGCGGCCACCGTGGTCAGCGGCGATGTGCTGGTCAGCAATATCAACCAGCCTGCGAGATCCGGCAACCACGGTTTCGGCAACGAGTGGGCGCATGGCTTTGTCACGGGGAGCAATTCCACGGGATACAACCTTACAAGTATCGAGCTGAAAGTCACGACTGTATTCAGCGCGGGAATTTCTGTTTCGCTTTGGTCGGCGAACAGTATTGGCCAGCCCGACAGTCAGATATTCGATTTCGGAAATCCGGCCGATATCCTGACTGCAACGGGCACCCTGTCGTTCATGGCCCCGTCAAATACGGAACTCCTCAAGGACACCCGGTATTTCATTCGTATCGACGATATCACAGCCACCGGTACGCCTGGATCGATAGAAGGAACCGAATCAATCGCGGACGACACGGGCGGTGCGCCGGGGTGGGGTATCGACGACACGAACTTTTTCAAGCGGGCCGGTGTGGGGAACTGGGTGACCACCGCGGGAACTTGCTGCATCCTGAAATTTACGGTGAACGGCTCGGCCAAGACCGGCGGCACCAACAGCGCCCCGACGGTGGCGACCGCGATCCCGGACCAGACGGCGACGTCGGGCACGGCGTTCAGCTACCAGGTTCCGGACGCCACGTTCGCGGATGCCGACAGCGACACGCTGACCTACGCGGCGACGCTCGCCGACGATACCGTTCTGCCCTCGTGGCTGAGCTTCGACCCCGCCACGCGCACCTTCTCGGGCACGCCAACGGCCGTGGAGACCGTGTCGGTGAAAGTGACGGCGAGCGACGCCAGCGAGTCGGTCAGCGACACGTTCGACATCGTGGTCTCGGCGGCGGCGACCGGCATCTGTAGCCGCACGGCGGAGGTGCAGACGGCGCTTCTTGCTGCGACGAGTAGAACCGCGTGCGCGGACGTCACCGCTGCCGATCTTGTCGCGGTCACATCCTTGACCGTCAATAATTACAGCGGTACCGTCCTTGACCCAGCAGATTTTGCAGGGCTCACGGGGCTGACTAGCCTGGAGATAGACGCTTCGCCACAGCTGACTACCGTGCCCGATAACGCCTTCGCCGGCCTTACCGCCCTGACTACCCTCGATTTCAGTTTCCTCTCTAGCTTGACGACGCTCGCCGAGGACGCCTTCGACGGCCTCACTGCCCTGGAAACCCTCAATCTCGAGTACACCGACCTGACGGCGCTGGATGCGGACCTATTCGATGGCCTCACCGCCCTGGAAACGCTCTATCTCAATAACAACAGCCTCACGACGCTGGATGCGGACCTATTCGACGGCCTCACCGTCCTGGAAACGCTCTATCTCACTAGCAACCTCCTGACGACGCTGAACGCGGACATCTTCGACAGCCTCACCGCCCTGGAGACGCTCGGTCTCGGACACAACGGCCTGACGACGCTGGATGCGGACCTCTTCGACGACCTCACCGCCCTGAGAATCCTCGGTCTCTCTGTCAACGGCCTGACGACGCTGGACGCGGACATCTTCGACGACCTCACCGCCATGGAAGCGCTCGCTCTCGATAACAACGGCCTGACGACGCTGGATGCGGACCTCTTCGACGGCCTCACCGCCCTGGAAACGCTCTATCTCAATAACAACCTCCTGACGACGCTGGACGCGGACCTATTCGACGGCCTCACCACCCTGGAAGAGCTCTATCTCTCTAGCAACCTCCTCACGACGATGGATGCGGACCTATTCGACGGCCTCACCGCCCTGACTAAGCTCTATCTCAATAGCAACCTCCTCACGACGATGGATGCGGACCTATTCGACGGCCTCACCGCCCTGTCCGATCTCAGGCTCGATCAGAACAGCCTGGGCACGATGGATGCGGACATCTTCGACGGCCTCACCGCCCTGACTAATCTTGCACTCCAGGACAACCGGCTGACGGCGCTGGATGCGGACATCTTCGACGGCATCTCCTTACTAGATCGGTTGGATCTCAACTGCAATTACTTCACTGCACTTGACCTCAACATCTTCAACCCGTTCGCCGCCACCCTCACGGCCCTGAATCTGCAGAGCGACAGCTTCACGACGCCGCCGACCGACGCGGCTATTCGAGCCAAGTTCACCAACATCGACACCGTGCTCACCGGCGTGACGACGTGCGACAGAGTGACGGTCTCGCCCACCCCGTTGACCGTCACCGAAGGCGCCAGCGGCACGTTGTCGGTGGCACTGCGCTCGCAGCCCACCGGCGACGTGACGCTGGCCATCAGTTCCGACAACCCGGATGTGACGGTGGCTCCAAGCACCGCCCTGACCTTCACGGCTGCCAACTGGGACACTGATCAGACGGTGACCGTCTCGGCGGCGCAGGACACGGACGAGGCGGACGAGTCGGCGACGCTGATACTCGACCCGGCCGGCAACGACTACGACGTTGTGAACAGCACCGTGCTGACGGTCACCGTCACGGACGACGACGGCACGGCAGTGAATAACGCCCCGACGGTGGCGACCGAGATCCCGGACCAGACGGCGACGTCGGGCACGGCGTTCAGCTACCAGGTTCCGGACACCACGTTCGCGGATGCGGACAACGACACGCTGACCTACGCGGCGACGCTCGCCGACGATACCGTTCTGCCCTCGTGGCTGAGCTTCGACCCCGCCACGCGCACCTTCTCGGGCACGCCAACGGCCGTGGAGACCGTGTCGGTCAAGGTGACCGCCAGCGACGCCAGCGAGTCGGTCAGCGACACGTTCGACATCGTGGTCAGCGCGGCGCTGCCGGCCATCATCGTCGAGGCGGACCGGGCGACGGCGACGGGCAAGGTGGACTTTATCACCTACACGCTGACCCGCGAGGGCGACACGGCGGCGGCGCTGACGGTGACGCTGACCTTCGAAGGGCCGGCGGGCAACGACTGGGGGCTCGACTCCGCAGGGAGCGCCATGCGCCAGGTCACATTCGGCGCCGGTCAGGAGACGGTGACGCAGATCATCTTGTTGGCCCCGGGCTTTCGCAATATCGGCTTTAGCCAGTCCACGACGGAGGGCGGGACGCTGACCGCGCGGCTTGGCGCCGTGACCGGCTACGACACGAGCGACACCGACGAGGTGGTGGTGGTGGTGGTCGACGGACCGGCCTGGGTGATACAGCTCAGCGAGACCGCCTACCGGTTCACCGAGAACGGCGGCGCCCAGACCATCGTCGTGGAGGCGACGGCCGGTTCCGCCGAGATGCCGCCACCGTCGGTGTCTACCAGCAATATGTCCGCTGTGACATTCGTACTTCTTACCGCAGCGGGCACGGCTGTAGCCGAAGCGACAATGATCACGGGGGACTATGTAGCCCTTAGTAGCGCAACCAAAAATGTTCTGGCCTCGGGCTGTAGCGGCGGCGCCGGCGACGCGCTGGTCTGCCGAACCGAAACAACCCTCACCCTGGTGGACGACGACGTGGCGGAGCCGGACGAGACGTTCGATCTGGTCCTGACCTCCGCCCCGGGGATTGGCCCCGCGATTCGGTACCAGGGTCCGGATGGCATGTCGGCCTCTGTCAGCAACGCCTACCCCGTCACGATCAGGGACGACGACTTCGCGGTCACGGGGGTGACGTTGACCTCGACCCCGCTGTTGCTGGCGAGCGGATCGTCGACGGCGGACACCTATGGCGAGGGCGAGCGCATCGAGTTCTCGGTCGCCTTCACCCGGCCGGTGACGGTGACCGGCGCGCCGACCTTCTCCTTCGTGCTCGGCACGGCGACGAAGACGGCGACCTACACGTCGGGATCGGACAGCGAGACGCTGCTCTTCGCCTACACGGTGACCAGCAGCGACATGGACACGGACGGGATTTCCTGGGCCGCGAACACGCTCGCGCTCGCCGGCGGCACGATCGCGGGGACGGGCAACCTGGAGCACAGCGCCCAGACGGCGCTCACCGGCCACATGGTGGATGGGTCGCGCAACGCCGCCAACATCCCCCCGACGCTGGCCAACGAGATCCCCAACCAGACGGCGATGGTGGGCACGGCGTTCAACTATGCGTTTTTGGCCAACACATTTAATGATGCGGACGGCGACACGCTGACCTACACGGCGACGCTAGACGACGACACGGCGCTGCCCACGTGGCTGAGCTTCAACGCCGCCATGCGCGCCTTCTCGGGCACGCCGCAAGCCGCGGATGTGGGGACGGTCTCGGTCAAGGTGACGGCCAGCGACGGCAATGGCGAATCGGTCAGCGACAGCTTCGACATCGTGGTCAGCGTGGCGATGGACACCACCGCGCCGCGGGTGGCCTCGATCGTGCGGCGGATCCCCACGAGATCTCCGACCAACGCGAACAGCCTGACCTGGCGGGTGACGTTCAGCGAGACGGTCTCGAACGTGGATGCGGCGGACTTCGCGGTCAGCGGAACGACCGCGACGGTCACTGCGGTCTCCGGGGCGACGAGCACGTATGACGTCAGCGCGAGCGGAGGCAATCTGGCCAGTGTCGACGCCACGGTCACGCTGTCGATCGCCTCGTCGCACGACATTGAGGACGGGGCGAGCAATTCATTGACCAATACGATCCCCACCGGCACGAACGACAACAGCTATGTCGTCGACAATACCGCGCCGAGCGTGACGATCAGCGGTGTGCCGGCTACCAGCACTGCGCCGTTCACGGCGACGTTCACGTTCTCGGAGGCGGTCCCGGGGTTCGCCGCGAGCGATATCACGCTCACCAATGCCACCGCCTCGAGCTTTACGAGCACGAGCACGACGGTCTATACGGCGCTGGTCACGCCGACGGCCGCTGGCGAGGTGACGGTGGACGTGTCGGCCAATGCGGTGCGGGATAACGCCGGCAACGTCAACACGGCCGCGACCCAGGCCAGCTCCACCTATACCGGTACCGTGATCCCGGTTGTGATGCTGCCCACCGTGACGCTCAGGACTCAGACCGTTCCGGAGAGCATTGGCACGGCCATGTTGGTGGTCACGCTCGACCAGCCTGCAGGCGACCCACTGTCGGTTCCCTGGTACACGCTGAGTAGCACCGCGGCGTCGCCGGGCGACTACACCAACGGGGCGGGGACATTGATCATCCCCTCGGGCGTAACCACTGCGACTATTTCGATCACCATCATCGACGATGCAGTCGAGGAGCCAACCGAGACCGTCCTGGTCCTGCTGAGTCCTGGAGATGGCTATGACCTTGGCGGCTCAGGGGCCACGGTGTACATCCTCGACGACGACGGCGATGGCCCGGCGCCGAGTGGCGCAACGGTGGACGGCGCAACGGTGGTGCTGACGTACAACGAGCCCCTCGACGGCGCCTCAACGCCGTCCTCGACCGCCTTCGTCCTGCGCGTGGCGGGAGAACCTGTCTCCATCACCGAGGTCAGCGTTGACGGGTCCGAGGTGACGCTGACGCTCGCCGCACCCGTCCCGGCGGGACAGACGGTGTCGCTCGACTACACCCAACCCATGTCCAACCCGATTCAGGACGCATCGGGCAACAAGGCCCAGTCGTTCACTCGGTGGTACCTGGTGACGGAGAGCGCCATTACCATTACCGACCCGACCATCACCGTCCCCGGCGCCCCGACCGCGCTCTCGGCAACTGCCGTCGGGAACACGCAGATCAACCTCTCATGGACCGCCCCCGGCGAAAACGGCGGCGCCCCGATCAGCGGCTACAAGATCGAGTCCTCGCCCGACGGCGTCGCCAACTGGACCGAGCTGGTCGCCAATACCGGCAACGCCAACACCACCTATGAGCACACCGGCCTGACCGTCGGCACGAGCCGCCACTACCGGGTCTCCGCGATCAACTCTGAAGGCGCCGGCGATCCCTCCAACATCGACGACGCCACTGCCATCATCCCGACCGTGACGCTCAGGACTCAGACCGTTCTGGAGAGCATTGGCACGGCCCTGTTAGCGGTCACGCTCGACCAGCCGGCAGGCGACCCACTGTCGGTTCCCTGGTACACGCTGAATGACACCGCGGAATCGCCGGACGACTATACCAACGGGGAAGGGACATTGATCATCCCCTCGGGCGCAACCAATGCGACTATTTCCATCACCATCATCGACGATGCAGTCGAGGAGCTCACCGAGACCGTCCTGGTCCTGCTGAGTTCGGGAACGGGCTATGACCTTGGCGGCTCAGGGGCCACGGTGAGCATCCTGGACGACGACGGCGATGGCCCGGCGCCGAGTGGCGCGACGGTGGACGGCGCAACGGTGGTGCTGACGTACAACGAGCCCCTCGACGACGCCTCAACGCCGTCCCCGACCGCCTTCGTCCTGCGCGTGGCGGGAGACCCTGTCTCCATCACCGGGGTCAGCGTTGACGGGTCCGAGGTGACGCTGACGCTCGCCGCATCCGTCCCGGCGGGACAGACTGTGTCGCTCGACTACACCCAACCCGTGTCCGACCCGATTCAGGACGCATCGGGCAACAAGGCCCAGTCGTTCACTCGGTGGTACCTGGTGACGGAGGGCGCCATTACCAACCCGGTCATCACCGTCCCCGACGCCCCGACCATCACGATCGCGGCGGGCACGTCGCCCGTCGCCGAGGGTACGCCGGCAGTCTTCACGCTGAGCCGGGCGGGGAGCACGACGGTCGCGCTGACCGTGAATGTCACGGTCTCGGAGGCGGGCGGAGACATGGTTGCGGCGTCCAACGAGGGCGCCCGGACCGTGACCTTCCTGGCCAACTCGACCACCGTGACGCTGAGCATCGCGACGCTGTCTGACAGCGTCGCTGAGGCGCACAGCGTGGTGACGGCGACGGTCGCGGCGGATACGGCCAGCCCGGCCAGCTACTCGGTGGGTGCGCCGGGCTCGGCGATGGTGACCGTGCGGGACGACGATTCGGTCATCACCGTCCCCGACGCCCCGACCGCGCTCTCGGCATCAGCCGGCGGGGAGACCCGGATCAACCTCTCATGGAGAGCCCCTGCCGACAACGGCCGCGCCCCGATCATCGGCTACAGGATCGAGGTCTCGCCCGACGGCGTCGCCAACTGGACCGAGCTGGTCGCCAATACCGGCAACGCCAACACCACCTATGAGCACACCGGCCTGACCGTCGACACGAGCCGCTACTATCGGGTCTCCGCCATCAACTCTGCCGGGGTCGGCGATCCCTCCAACATCGACGACGCCACTACCGGCGTCATTACCCGCCGCACGACCGGCGGCGGCGGCGGTGGCGGCGGTGGCGGGCCGCCTCCCGTCGCGGTCCCCTCCGATGCCGACTTTGACTGGAATGTCACCCGTGACATCGAGTCGCTACACCGCGACAACGACCTGCCGACCGACATCTGGTCGGACGGCGCGACGCTCTGGGTTCTCGAGAACTCGGCCTCCGGCGGGGACCGGGTCTTCGCCTACGACCTCCGCAGCGGCGAGCGGGTGGAGGAACACGAGTTCGAGCTCGACTCGCGCAACCGCTTCTCGCACGGCATCTGGTCCGACGGCGTCACGATCTGGGTCGCCGATAGTGGACAGGACCGACTCTTCGCCTACGTCCTGGAGAGCGGAGAGCGCCTCGCAGAGCGAGACATCGAACTCGCTGAACGCAATCGCGACCCGCGCGGCATCTGGTCCGACGGCGAGACGTTCTACGTGCTCGACAGTGTCAAGGACGCGCTCTTCGTCTACGACTTCGAGACCGGCGAACTGCTGGCCGAATATCCGCTCGACAAGCTCAACAAGAGCCCGCGCGGGATCTGGTCCGACGGCGTCACGATCTGGGTCTCGGACGACGGCGCCAAGCGGCTCCTCGCCTACCGCATCGAGAACGAAACGCTCAGGCGCTACGAGGAGGAAGAGTTCACATTCCGCTCGCTGCTCAAGGCCAGCAACGGAGACGCGCGCGGCATCTGGTCGGATGGCGACGTCATATATGTCGCCGACGAACAGGACGACAAGGCCTACACGTACAACATCCCCGACGCGACCATCGCGCAACTCGCGTCGCTCAGCCTGAGCGATATCGACATCGGCGAGTTCTCATCTGATCGTCTCGACTACGCCGCCTTCGACAGCCGCGGCATTTCTGTCACCACAGTCAATGCGAAAGCGACGCAAGCGGGCGCGAGCGTGACAATCAAACCCGGAGACGCCGACGGTGATCCCGCAAATGGGCATCAGGTCATACTGGGAACTGAGACCGAGATCACGATCACGGTTGCGTCTGCAGACGGCAGCCGCTCTAAGAGCTACGTGGTGCAAGTCAGCAAGCTGACGTGTCTGAGCGGACTCACCGACAATCGTCTCAGCGAAGTCACACTCATTGGCGGCAGCGTCGGCGAACTGGAAGCCTGTGCTCGCAGCGCTGGTGTGGATGCGCTCTACCACCACCGCGACGGTGTCTGGACCGTGCTCTTCCTCTTCCCCGACCTACCCGAGTTCCTCAATCAGCCCTTCCGCAATCGCTTCCAAGAGGGGCTGCCCCCCGGCGAGTCGCTGATCGCCAGTCGCCAATCGCCTGCTGTTGCTACAGAAGGAGCCACCACCGCCAACTGAGCGACCGCGGAGTATTCATTCCCACTCGTTGGAGAGTGCCTCAAACCGTGAGCATGCTCATGGCATGGACATGATCGCGAGATGGCTCACAGCTCCAGCGCAAACGTCATCTCGAAGGTTCTTGATTTCGTCCAGTTTGGTGGACCCAACGAGACCGTAATGCGAACTTTCTGCTGGGAGGTGGCGATCCAGGAGTGCACTGGACAGTGCTTCTCTCTGGTCAACTTTTGCGACGCATGTGGTGACAGGGCCGCAGCCAGGCTGTCCAACAACCGAATAGCCTTCACAGCCATTCCTCCAAGTCCCGTCCTGTTTCTTGGCACGCGCGGAGCACAATTTCTGCGGCGACGCGTGCGTCCTCGACAGCGACGTGATGCTGAAACTTGACACCAAGTCGCTGCGCGATGGCTGCTAGCGACCACCCGCCTGAGCTGCGTTTCAGCGACCAAGCTCGACGCGCGACCGCTGCGCTATCGAGCCATCTGACCCGGAGCGGCGTGAGACCATACTTGCGCATTGCGCCATCAAGCGCGCTCCGGTCGAATGTCGTGTGGCTCACGAGGATGACACCGGCAAGCTGCTGAATGAGTTCCTTGTGTACATCTGGTAGCGTCGGGCTGTGTCGGACCTCTTCTTCGGTAATTTGATGGATGGCGATGTTCAGATCGCGAAACGGCGCTTCCGGGTTCAACAGCGTCGTCCATTCGTCGTGGATGACGCCGTCGCGTACGTGCACAATGCCGATTTGGCAGATGCTCGCAGGGTCGGCGTTTGCCGTTTCGACATCGATCGCGCTAAATGTTGGCGCGGACAAGTCGGCTTCACTTCCGTGGACTCGCGCGCGGTGCGAATGACTCTCAAGGCACGCGCCGATTCCGAGCATATCTATTTCCAGGCGAATATGGTCGTGCATGTTCACTGAGGGGTTTGAATCCGACGCTCCAGCGGGGTATCGCGACTAATTCTGGGCGAAGGCGCTGCCACGCCGTCAGCGCGGGCCTGAGCGCATCCACTTGCTCGATCATCATCTCGCCGATGTGGGCGCCTGCCTGGAGGCGCTGTTGCAGCAACCCACGATCCGTCACCGGCTCGCGCGCACGGCAGGGCGCGGGGACTTGGACGCGGCAACGATCGCCCGGCTGTGCGTCTTTGCAGCGTTGCACGACGTCGGCAAGGTCAACGTCGGTTTCCAAACGTAGGTCTGGCCGCAAGACGCACGGAACCATCTGCCGAGCAGGGCCGGGCACACGCTCGATATCACGCCCGTGCTGACGGGAGCGGACTCCGAAGCCTCAGCCTGGTTTTTCGACGCGTTGGGGTGGGAAGGGATCCTGACGTGGGACGCGAGAGACGGAGAGGCAGTGAGTGATCTGTTGATCGCCACGCTCTCGCATCACGGGTTGCCGCTGCAACTTGAGGGAGTTCGAACTCCAAATCCACTTATCTGGCGACCGTTCGGCCAGCTCCACCCGGAGCGGTTCGTGCGTGAGTTCGCCGTGTCGGTGCGGCGCTGGTTCCCGGCAGCCTGGAACGCCGACGCGCCGCCGCTGCCTGAGGCGGCGGCATTTCAGCACATGTTCCTCGGTCTGTGCACGCTGGCTGATTGGATCGGTTCGAACGAGCACTGGTTCCCGTTCCTGGGCGATCGGGATGAGAGCTGCATCGATCACGCGCGCGCCCACGCGCAACGGGCGGTGCGTGAGATTGGTCTGGATATCTCCGACCAGCGCGAGGCAGTGGGGGCTCGCATAGCACGCCCCGACTTCGCTGAGCTGTTCGGGATCACGGGCGGAGCGCCGAATGCGATCCAACGTCAGACGGCTCTTAAGACTCCCCTCGATGCGCCGCTGGTGCTGATCGAGTCGGAGACCGGTTCCGGTAAGACCGAGGCTGCGCTCTGGCGCTTTGCGCGGATGTTTGAGGCTGAGTTGGTGGACGGCCTCTACTTCGCCCTACCGACGCGTGCGGCGGCGCTCCAGATCTACGAGCGGGTGCACCGCTTCGTCGAGACGAACTTTCCGCGTGAACAGCGGCCGGAGGTCGTGCTCGCCGTGCCCGGTTACGTGGGTCAGTCAGATGCCAGCGCTCCAGGAGTACACGGTCTGGTGGGATCGCCAGTTGGATGACGCGGCACACGGACGGCGATGGGCGGCAGAGCATTCCAAGCGCTACCTGGCAGCGCAGATCGCGGTCGGGAGTGTGGATCAGGCGATGATGGCCGCGCTCAACGTGAGGCATTCGCACATGCGCGACGCCTGCCTGGCTCGCAACCTGTTGATCGTTGATGAAGTACACGCCTCCGACACCTACATGGGCGCCATTCTGTGCGCATTGCTTGACGCGCATATCAGCGCTGGAGGCCACGCCGCGCTGATGTCGGCGACGCTCGGGTCGGCGGCGAGGCGGAAGTGGCTGTCAGCCGGACGAGCCGCAGCTGAGGATGTCCCGCTGCTGGAAGAGGCGATCGCGGAACCGTATCCGGCAGTCAGCACCTGGACAGACTCAGGAGAGCGGGTGGTCGCGACCGGCGAGAACGGGCGCGAGAAGACGGTGGAGATAGAGAGCCTGCCACTGATGAACGGGTTCGCGACGGTGGCGCAACGCGCCCTGAGCGCCGCGCGCGCGGGAGCAAAGGTGCTCGTTGTTCGCAACACCGTGGATTATGCCGTGCGCACGCAGCAGGCAATCGAAACCGCTGCGGCTGAGCTCGACCGCCGGCTGTTGTTCGATTGCGCTGGTCAGCTCACCCTGCATCACGGCCGCTTTGCGCCGCCCGACCGAAGGCTGTTGGACCTCTTGCAACGCGGCGTGAACGGACTAAACCAGTACGTGTATCAGGACCTCCGCATCATCGAAGCGACGCGCCGACTGATCTTGCAACACAGCGAATGGGTGATTCCGGACATGAACCGGGAGCTGGTGGAGCGGGCCACACATCCTGAAGCATTGGCGGCTGTTGTCGACGAGTTGGGCGACGACTGGCGGATACATGCCACTGAGATCGAAGGTGGAGTATTGGCTGAAGGACTGACCGCGCGCAGCGCAATTGTCCGCCGCGACCGCTCGTTCTGTCGCGAGAACGAGGATGTGCAGTTTGGGTCGATCGAAGAGCGCATCCGGACCAGACTCGGCGACGAGGGAATCGAGTTCGAACTCGATCTGCCGCAGCCAAGTCCGTTCGGCACTGGGATGATCGCACGGATGTCCGTCCCCAGGCGGTGGCTCGGCGAGCGCTGGGATGACGCTGCCGCGCCTGCGCACTCCGACTCAGAACGGCTGACGTTCCGTGTCGGTAGCCGCGAGTTCGACTACGAGCGGCTGGGTTTACGCCGCAAAGCGTGACCGTCATGCCCTGTTTGCTCAAGGTGACCAAGCATCGGCGCTCAGGAGTTGACTAAATTATTGAACGTCCTGACGCAGCCAATCATTCGCTTCGATCCTCTCGAAGGACCGCGAGTATCGGCATCTCTGCCGGAGGTGTATGCGGCGCTGATGCTGGATCGGGTTGGCTCGTTTCCGGCTCTGCGTCCCCACCAACGCCACGCTTGGCACGCATTTCTAGTGCAGCTGGGCACAATCGCCATGCAGCGCTCGGGCTGGAGCGGATCGCCGCCGACGGAAGCAGAGACATGGCGCTCGCTCATTCGCGGAATGACTCCCGAATACCCACACGACGAGCCGTGGAATCTGGTCGTTGACGACCTGACCAAGCCAGCCCTATTGCAACCGCCTGCGACGACCGCTGAGCTTTCGACGCAGTACAAGCACAAGATCGCGACGGCAGACGACCTGGACATGTTGGTGACTGCCAAGAATCACGATGTCAAATGCGCCGTCGCCGCGTACGCGGCCAATGATGATTGGTTGTTCGCACTGATCACCCTGCAGACTATGGACGGGAACCCTGGCAGGAATCCCGGCATCTCCAGGATGAACGGTGCATATGGCAACCGTCCAGCCTTTTCCCTAGCCCCGGTCGGTGGTCCTGGGAGTCACGTAAGACGCGACATCTCTGTTTCACTCACCCGTCGGCCCGAAATACTATCTGAGTGGCCCATGAGTGATCTCGGGGCGTCCCTACTCTGGACCATCTCCTGGGACGGGCGACCTGAAGCGAAGCTGCTACTCATGGACCTGGACCCTTTCTATCTCGAAGTTTGTAGACGTATTCGCCTGGATGTTTCTATCGACGGCAAACTCTCAGCCCGGCGCGCCACGTCGCAGGCGACCCGCATCGAGGCGAAAGCCATGAACGGCAAGACTGGCGATCCTTGGACCCCGATAAACCAGAAGGAAGACAAATCGCTGACTATTGCTGCGGGCGGTTTTACCCACAGGTATGTCACCGAATACCTGACCTCTCCAGATTAGAGATTGCCTGTCCTGTTCGAGCCGACGGAGGCTGAATGTCTTTCGGAAGCACCGATGCAGCTAGTCGCTCGTGCAATGGTGCGAGGGAAGGGCATAACAGAGGGATACTACGAACGGATTGTTCCGCTCCGCAGACGCGCGAAGGTTGCACTTGGTACTCAAGCTGGAAGAGAGAACGTTGGCACTATTGCCAAAGAGCGCATCCAAGAGGTCGGCATCGTAGAGGAAATCCTCAGTGTTGCGATTTGGACCTTCGTAAGACGTAAGGAGGATGGTGACCTTGGCCAAGAGGATAAGAAACTGGCTAGAACACGTGCAAGAGTACGCGCCCGTCCGTGGCTGAATCGACTCGACCGAATCGTCGACGCCGAGTTCTTTGAGGCGCTGCAGGCGGAGTTCGAGGCGCTTGAACCGGAACGCACGGACATTCGCAACCAATGGTTGCGGGCGGTCGTCGCCTCGGCGAGGACGCTGCTGCTTGAGGCGTCCGATACGCTGCCGAGTCGCGCGATCCAGCGCTACCGGGCCCGCACCCGGGCCGAGGCGTTATTCGAAGGTCGCTTGCGCGGCGCAAACGGATTGCCAATCTTGTTCTCGGAGCGCCAATATGACAACCACTGCTGAACCACAGACCGGCCCGGCCGGGGAACGTCCCAGTTGGAGACCTTTGAAAAACTCCAGCACTCCCGGTTTTCCGTCCCCGCCCCCGAGCGGGGACCTGCCCCCGGTTCCCTCCAGGCTGAACGAACATGGCAGAGCGCATATCTGGTGGAGTGCGATTGAGAGATCGTAGCCTCGCGAAGCGGAACGGGTCCCCGCTCGGGGGCGGGGACGGAGAAGATCTCCAAGCGCGACTTTTCAAAGGTCTCCAGTTGGGCAGACAGCGCCGTCCGGATCGCCGCCGTGCTCGCTCACTCCGACTTTTCCCGTGGCGATCTGGCGGCACTGCGCCGCATGTCGCCGGCGGCGTCGCTCAATACTCCAGCCTTCCGGCGTCTGGCGGCACGCTACGACTTGCTCGGCGTTCCCGTCGTGGAGCGAAAATGGTGCCTGATCGTTCACGGGATTGCGTTGATGACGCCGACCAGAGGCGGTGGGGCCAGCGCCCACAATCCGAACAGGCCTGTCGGCGCGGCGCTGTTCCGGGGTGGCGAAGAGGGACCACGGGAGTCGGGCTTCTACAGCGAGTCGCGATTGAATCGCTTGCTGGCGGCGCGCGGGTCCGTCCTGCACGTCTTGCTGGCGCGGATGTTCCGGATGCTCGCCGCCACCGATGTCTCGTTCGATTGGCGCGAGATGACGTGGTTCATCCTTAATGACGAGTTCAATGTTTCTCGGGCGGAGGAGGGGCGCCGTCGCATCGCCCACGACTACTACAGGGCAGAACGACGATACCAACCGAGCGACGACGACTGACGACGGTAGACAGAGGAGGCGAACATGACCATTCCCAAATTTCTGCAGATTCACAGCCTGCATTCGTATCCCGCAGCCTTGATCAACCGCGACGACAGTGGGCTGGCCAAGCGGATGCCGTTCGGCGATGCCGTTCGCACTCGCATCTCGGCGCAGTGCCTCAAGCGCCATTGGCGTACGGCTGACGACGAGTTCGCGATCCACCAGATCACCGGCGGTGCGCTTGCCCTGCGCTCGCGCAACATCGTCGAGCGAGCGGTGATGCAACAGCTGCGCGAGGACGCAGCGGCGCAAGCGGAGGTGCTTGATGCAGTCGAGCGTGAATTCAACGTGGGCGTGTACGGAGCCAAAGGCGAGCAGAAACAGGGCCGCCAGCCGCTGTTGTTGGGACTGCCCGAAGTCGAATATCTACGCTCGAAAGCTGAGGCTGTTTGCGAGGCGCACGGCGATGACGCCCAGGCCACAGGCACCGCGGCTAAGCAGCTCTTCGAGGCCCGACGCGGGGAAGGGGACAACTTCAAGACGTTTCGGCAGCAGGCCAGTCTGTCCGGCGGGATCGAGGGTGCCTTGTTTGGCCGCATGGTCACCTCCGATCCGGCAGCCAACATTGACGCTGCCGTGCACGTGGCCCATGCCTTCACGGTGCATCAGGAGGAGAGCGAAAGCGATTACTTCTCAGTGGTCGACGATCTTCAATTTGACGATGAAGACGCCGGAGCCGCCCACATCGGCGATACCGAGCTGACGGCCGGGCTGTTCTACGGCTACGTCGTTGTTGATCTGTCGGGGCTCGTTTCCAATCTTGAGGGGTGTTTGGCGGCCGACTGGTCCAATGCTGATCGCGCCATGGCCGCGGCGGTGGTGGAGCACTTGACGCATCTGATCGCGACCGTGTCGCCCGCAGCCAAACGCGGTTCGGCCGCGCCGTACAGCTACGCCGATCTGATGCTCGTGGAGGCCGGCGCGCGTCAGCCGCGCAGCCTGGCCAATGCGTTTCGCAATCCCGTCGCTCCTCGCATCACCAATGCTACGCGAGCGCTAACCGATCACCTGGGCCGGCTCGACGCCGCCTACGGCGTCCACGAATCGCGCCGTCTGATGTCGGTTGCAGATTGCGATGTCCCTGCGGCACAGCGCCTCAATCTGGATGATCTGGCTGCTTGGGCGGCGTGCGTCGTGCGTGACGGTGGCGCGGAGTAACTCGTGCGCCATCTCGTTCTGCACCTGGAGAGCCCGCTGATGTCGTTCGGCGGCGAGATCGTCGACAATTTCGGCGTGACGCGGCGATTTCCCTCGGCGTCGATGCTCACGGGACTGATCGCCAATGCCCTGGGATGGCGCCGGACTGGCGCCGGACTGAACGCGAACGGCATCAACGCTTGCAGGACCGGCTCGTCTTCGCGGCTCGGATCGACCGCGAGCCGGCTGGCGGCATTGCCCTCCAGGATTTTCAAACCGCACAGTTAAGCAAGACCGACAAAGGTTGGACGACGCGCGGAACCCCGGAGGGTCGCGGCGGCGGAGCTGAGACCTACAAGTCGCCGCATCTGCGTTACCGCGACTACGTTGTTGACCTGCTCGTGACCGCCGCGCTGAGGTTGGATTCGCCGATGGATTTCGCCCGACCTGGACGAGATTGCGAGAGCGTTGCAGGAACCCGCCCGTCCGCTCTTCATCGGGCGCAAGCCCTGCCTGCCCTCTGCGCCGCTATTCGCCGGCTTCTGCGAAGGTGAGACCGTCATGGCGGTGCTCCGCGAGTGTCCACTTGCCGATCTCGACAGTTCAGAGACGATTGCCGTGCTCTGGCCGGCAAGCGAACCGCCGGACTCCGGGCGACCGGTCCGCAGCTACCGGGTCACCGACCAGCGCAACTGGGGCGGCTCCGGTCTGCATGGCGGCGGACGAGCAGTTTGCGAAGGCTTCGTCGGGCGCGATGTGTTCGCTTCACCTAAGCCGCCGGGCGTCGCCGATGACTGAGCGGCCAACGCTACCCGACGCAATGTTTGCACCCGAGCCGCACGGGTTGCAGATGATCCGCGCTGAGGTCCAGCTGCGCGAGCTGCAGCGCTGGATGGGCTCGCGGCGACTGGACGATCACGACCACGCTGTCCATTGCCTGCTGGTCGAGTCCTTCGGCGACCTGGCTCCGAAGCCCTTCCGTCTGATCTCTCCGCGTTCGGGCGCGCTTGGAGTGCTATACGGCTATGGACGCTCAACCGCCGCCGTCTTGCGCGAACAAGCGGAGATCTGCGCCGACCCGCTCCAAGCCCGCGTGATCCCGGTAGCGGGGATCGACAGTAAGCCGATGCCGGTGCAGCGGCATTCCGGCCGGCGGCTTGGCTTCGAGGTCAGAGTTCGCCCCGTCGTGCGGCAGGGGCGTCACGGAAGCGATCAGGTTGGCGGGGAGCGCGATGCGTTCCAGGTGGAGACCATGCGGCATCCTTCCCGCGCGATGCCGCGTGATCGCGAAGCCGTCTACGTTGACTGGCTGTCGGACGAACTCGACCGACGCGGTGGCGTAGTACTCGACCGAAAGCGCACGCAACTGATCTCCTTTCGCCGTGTCCGGTCGCAATACCAGCAGCGAGGACAACGCAGCGAAGGCCCCGACGCGATCATGCGCGGATCCTTGACGATCACAGAGCCAGAACCGTTCGTGTCCCTGCTGGCTCGAGGGATCGGTCGCCATCGCGCCTACGGCTATGGCATGCTGCTGTTGCGTCCGGCCAAGCGTTGAAGCGGCGCTGCGCCTGTTCCCCGACCGGCGATAACCTGCGCCAAGATGGATATCAATCAGGCGATGTCTGTCAGCCTTAACAACAGAAACGACGCTACGCCACGCGACGAGTGCGCACGGGCCGGCCAGATACATGCGGGCCACGCATCGTACGGTCCGTTGCGTGGTCGTCGCTGATTCCGAGTGAGGAGGAGACCGATGCTGAAAGGCAGGCTGAGACTAGAAACTGCTCGGATCCCTCACGCCGACCGTCACGGACTGTTATGGCTCGCCCGGGGTGCGCTAACAGTTCGCGATGGCACATTGCGTTTCGAACGACTGAGCGGGCCGGACCGAGACAGCTCCCTCGAAGCCGGCGACTACGGCATCCTCTTCCAGTCGTTATCAATGATCCTGCTCGGCCCCGGCTCAACGGTGAGTCATGACGCATTGCGGTTGATGGCGCGCCATGGCACCGCGCTGGTCGCCGTTGGTTAAGATGGTGTCCGCTGCTACACCGCGCCGCCGATCGGACCGGATACCTCCGGCGTCGCTCGCCGCCAGATGCGGGCCTGGAGCGACGCCGCCGGTGAGCGCATCGAGGTCGCGCGCCGGATGTACGCGCTGAGGCTCGGTGAAGTGCTCCCCAGGCGCGACCTCAACGCCTTACGCGGGATCGAAGGCGCGCGTATGAAACGGACCTACCGCTTGCTGGCCGAGCGCTACGGCATCGACTGGCAAGGCCGGCGCTACGACCGCAACAACCCGCTGGCGGCGGATATTCCCAACCAGGCCATCAATCATGCGTCCGTCGCAGTAACCGCCAGCGCAGCCATCGCGCTCGCCAATCACCAACACGGCGCCCGGGTTCAGGCGCCGCGACAGTCCCAGATAGAGGAGCCGATCGTCGCCGGCGCCAGATAGTGCCAACACCTGCACTTCGACCGCCTCCGACGCTCCTGCCACTGCAGTCGAACTGAGCGCACCGGTCTCAGTCCAGACGCTGTAGCCGAGGGCTAACTGGCTTCGCGAGCCGAGCCAGGATCCTGGCGTCAGGCTGGCCGACCAGTTCACGCCGTTCGCGACCGTGTCCAGGCTCAACGGAACGCGAGCCGTGACGACCAACCGTCGGCTTGAAAAGGCGGATTTGCCCTGCGCGTTGACCGCGCGCACGCGGTAGTCGTATTGGGTCCACGGGGCGACGGTCGTATCCGTGTAAGTCGTCGCCGCCTAGCCTGTGTTCAACGTCAGCTCCACGAACTCGGGCCACGGATAACGGTCGCGCGTGCGCCGCCAGACCTCGTAGTGGGTGATGCTCGCATCGCCCGGGTCGTCCCAGCTCATGATCGCCGAATCGTGGTAGGCCATGTGGGAGAGCCCAGTCGGCTGCGTGGGCGCCTGCTCTGGTTCCTCTGTTTCGCCTTCTTCGGCCCCAGCCGCCGCCCAAACTCCTAAGCCAATGGCAAGCACCGCACACAACATCAGCCAACGCAACGCGACAAGGTTCATCATCTCCCCACCCCTCCCCGACTATGTGCGTTGGATGTTCCGCGCCTGAGGCAGCATACATGCCTCCAACCTGAATCCCGCGCCGAACGCCAACCTGGTCGAACCGGAGCCCAAATCGACGTGTGATCTGAGTGAAGGTAGTTTGCCTGTTGATAGAATCTGCTAAGTTTCGTCAACCTGGACATTGCCCGTGAAAGAGATTCTTGCACCTTATAGCGCAATCAGGTAACAATCCCGCAGTTCGAACGATCCTTTTCGATCCGACGGTCCACTGCAATGGCCGGGACTAACTGAGAAAGAAATCGCGTGGCTCGCGCGGAGCGCCACCATCCGGTCCGCGGCGATGCGCAATCGCGCAGCGGCGATCACCGCAAGCGGAACGATTCGCAGCTCGATCCTGGGAACAGCCGGGGGCGTTTCCGAGTGATGAAGCACATTGTCCAAGCCAGCAGCCACAACCACGCCGAAGATCCACATCACAACTGTCAACAGAAGAAGCACCATCCCCAGGCGCTCCACGAGTGACACCAACTCGAAACCGATCCATCCGCTCATTGAGCCTCCTTCATTGGTTCGCCACAGTCGCCCGCCGGCGGTTCTCAGTTGCCTCTGTGGGTCTGCTCCTTGGATGGCATTTCAATCTCAACAAGCAAGCCCTGCCACTGCACCTAATGACGCCGCCCCCACCATGACTGTGCCACTCCAGATCGCATGGAACAGGGGAAGTCGTTTCAACTCAACTTCGTCGAGTCGCGCCCGACGATTCAGCCAGATCGCGCCCGAGCTCCACACAACCACACTCAGCAACATGAGGATGACCGCTCCAAACAAGATGCCCGGTTCGTATCTCGGAATGAGGTACTCCGCCGTACAAGAAGAGAAGAACACATAGCCGACGAGTGCGACGAGGACGGTACCTGTGACGACTCCGGCCAAGATCGCCGTGATGCGCGGGAACAGTAACAGCCCGATGAATGTGAGGGTGGCTGTCAGCGCGGTACCCAGCCAGCGCACCACGCCGAACTCGTCCAGTCCAACGATGTCTGGTGGCGTCTCCCAGGACCAGAGCAGATACGCGATCAGCCCGACCAACGCCGCCGCCGTTAGCAAAGGCAGATAAGAGCCGGCGCGGCTCGTGCGAAGCGCAATCAACCAATCCGCGCCGAGGCGCCACTGTGCGGCGACGGCCGCCGCGAGCGGAATGATCGCTAGCTCGATGCCGGGTCGCCCGTCCGCAGCCCAGTCCGCAGCGTGAAGTGAACTGGCAAATCCATAGACCATGTAGATGCTGAAAGCGAGCACTGTGAAGGCCAGCAGTACAAGCAGCAAGCCCATCCCTAAGCGCTCAACCAGCGCCTCAACCTCGAAACGGATCCATCCGCCTGTCGAGCCCTCGTCCTCAGGAGGTGTCGGCCGCCTGACGCAATGCGATTGGTTGGCCATCGTCCTGCCTCCAGCCCCAGTCGCTTTCCCTCAGTGCGCGGCTCACCCGGATCACTCTATTCCTATCACGGCGTAGTGCATGACCAACGGAGGTGCTGAAGGGTCACTCCCCGCACCGCCAGAAACAGCATCAACGCGCCACTCCAGACCGCGTAGATCAACGGCGGCCGTTCCTGGCGAACTATGTCGCCACTCCGCCCCAGGTAGCTCAAGCAGATCGCGCCCAGCAGCCAAAAGAACGCTGCCAAAAGGCTGAGACCAATTGCCGCTCCAGCCAGTCCATCAGATCCTGGCGAGGCGAGCTGCGTGTGCGAGCCAAAGAACGTGTAGCCGACCACGGCAAATAAGGCGGGACCGGCGATCATCCCGGCCAGGCTCGCCGCGATCCGCGGGAAGAGCGGCAGCCAGACAACCGTGAACGCCGCCGCGAGCGCGGCTCCCAGCCAGCGCAATACGCCGAATTCGTCCGGTCCGAAGGAGCTCAACGGCGTCGTCCAGGACCACACAAGATACGTGATTAGGCCGACCGAGGAGGCAGCCATCAGCAAGGGGAGGTAGGGACCTTGGCGGCTGGCACGGAGCTCGATGATCCGGACCGCGCCGATATTGAGATGCGCGGCAGCAAGCGCCGCAATCGGAATGACAGTCAATTCAACCCCTGGGCGCACGGCCGGCTAATCCAAATGGTGCAGGGAATAGTCGATTCCGACGCCCAGGAACAACCCGAATACGAATAGGACGGCCGCCAGGACGAGCAGCAGCAGGCCCATCCCCAGGCGCTCCACGAGCGACTCAACCTCGAAATCGATCGATCCACTCATCGATCCCTCGTCCTCAGGGCGCGTCGGCGGCCAGTCATGGTGCGATGAGTCGACCATCGTGCCTCCTCCTGTCCCATTCGCTTTGCCTTGGTACGCATCTCACTCGGATCGCTCGACCGCCTACCACGGTGCAGTGCATGATCCGAGGAGGCGCTAGAAAGTTACTCCACGCACCGCCAGAAACAGCATCAACGCGCCACTCCAGACCGCGTAACTCAACGGCGGCCGGTCCTGGCGAACCACGTCGCCACGCCGCCCCAAGTAGCTCAAGCAGAGCACACCCAGCAGCCAAAAGAACGCTGCCAGCAGGGCGAGACCGACCCCCACCCCGGCCAATCCATCAGATCCTGGCGAGGCAAGCTGCATGTGTGAACCAAAGAACGTGTAGCCAACAATGGCGATCAGAGCGGGACCAATGATGACCCCGGCCAAGGTCGCCGCGACTCGGGGGAAGAGCGGCAGCCCGACGAACGTGAGCCTTGCCGCGAGCGCGACGCCCAGCCAGCGCACCAGGCCGAACTGGGGAATCGGGCCGACAGTGGTCAGCTGCGCCTCCCAGGATCACATGAGAGACGCAATGAGGCCGACCAGCGCCACCGCCATCAGCCAGGCGAGGTAGCGGCCGACGACAACCGGTGCCCTGAGCCGACGGTCTAATGGTCCAGGGCGAACCACAGCTCAAAGGTTCTTGATGTTGTCCAGTTTGGTGGGCCGGGCTGGATTCGAACCAGCGACCGAGCGGTTATGAGCCGCCTGCTCTGACCCCTGAGCTACCGGCCCCTGGGACTCGCTCTCAGTGTATCGAGGCTTCGACTACGATCCTTGCATGACTTGGCGGCTGTCGTTCTTGGTGATGGTTGGGTTGGCGGCGCTTGTTGTGCTGGCCTGCGGACCTTCGGGTGATCCGGCTACGCGAGGTGGAGTGATTGCGCCGGCGGTCGAGCGCCCGGCGGCGCTGGCGGGCCGGCTTGATTTGCCGACCCTTGTCGGCGAGGTCGTCTTCCCCTGGTCCGAAGTGGTGGTGCAGCGGGACTCCGGCGATATCACGGTGGGCGTGCTGATGGCCAACACTCCCGATCGGCGCAGCCGGGGGATGATGTATTGGAGCGGTCTGCCGCCGAACAGTGGGATGATCTTCATCTGGGAAGAGACTCGTGCTCGCAGAGGCGGATTCTGGAATCGCAATGTGCCCATCGACCTCGATGTCGCCTGGCTCGACCGCAATGGCGAGATCCTCGAGTTTTCGATCCTGATTGCCAAGGACGAAACGACGAAGCGACCTGGGCAGGACTATTTCTTCGTCCTTGAGATGCCTCGAGGCCGATTTGCCGAGATGGGAATCGGCGTAGGCGACCAAGTGTTAATTCCCACAACGTTGTTACCGGAATAGGCAATGTGGATCGCCAATTTGCCGCCTACAGCGCAGGTTGGTCGTGGTATTGTGCCGAGAACTAGAGGCCGCATGATGGCGTGGCCGCAAGCAGAACGGGACGCACAATGAAGCGAATTATTGGTGTCGGTGCAATCCTCGCCGTTTTGGCGGCAGTCGCTCGAGTGGTCATGGGTCGTCGCCGCGACGAAGAGGACGAGGCGTAACTCCTCGGTTGTTCCTCGCCCTCGATCAAGGGACTTCCTCCAGCCGCGCCCTCGTCTGGGACGAGGGCGGACGCGTGCTCGCGAGCGCGCAACGCAGCGTCGAGTCCAACTTTCCTCGACCTGGCTGGGTTGAACAGTCTCCGCACGAGATCTGGCAATCGCAACTGGATGCGGCCAGAGATGTTGTGGGACAGGTTGGGGTCGAGAATATCCGCGCGGTCGCGATTGCGAATCAGCGCGAGACTGCGCTGCTGTGGGAGCGAGAGTCTCTCAAACCAATCGGACCGGCGATTGTCTGGCAATGTCGTCGCACGGCGGACGCGGCTGCGGAACTCAATACGCTTCGCGGTGACCAGGTCCGCACCCGATCGGGTCTACGGCCCGACGCTTATTTTTCCGGACCCAAGTTTTCGTGGCTGCTTGACCACTCGCCACCGGCGGTGAACGCCAGAGATCGAGCCGCATCGGGCGAACTGGCTTGTGGAACAGTCGATACCTGGCTGCTCGCGAAGCTGACCGCCGGGTCGGTCCACGCGACTGACGTCACTAATGCTTCCCGGACCCTGCTCTGGAACCTGGGACAGCAGTGTTGGGACGACCAACTCTGCTCTTGGCAGCGCGTGCCCATGTCGATGTTGCCTGCGGTTCAACCGAGTGGCAGCGAGTTTGGATTGACTCAGCCTTCGCTGTTTGGCAAGGCGCTGCCGATCCTGGCGGTCGCCGGCGATCAACAGGCGGCGCTCTACGGTCACGCAATCACCAGTCCTGGAGCGGCGAAATGCACATACGGCACGGGGGCGTTTCTGCTCTCCCATGCCGGGCATGAGGCTACCCCTGAGTCGACCCCGGACGGCCTGCTGTTGACCGCGGCCGCGGATGGCGGATTTGCGTTCGAGGGCGGTGTATTCACCGCGGGGTCAGTCGTGCAATGGTTGCGGGACGAGTTGCAACTGGCCCCTTCGGCAGCGGAGATATCGCAACTTGCGGCGTCGACCGACACATCCGGGGGCGTGATGCTGATTCCGGCCCTGGCCGGCCTGGGATCGCCACATTGGGATTCCGACGCGCGGGGAGCGATTCTCGGGCTGACACGCGGCTCGACGAAAGCACAGATTTCCCGAGCCGCGCTGGAAGCGGTTGCGTTCCGCGTGCGTGAGATTCTCGAGGCGATGGAAGCGGGCGCCGGACGCATTGCTGAGCTCCGGGTCGATGGCGGGATGACAGCGAGCGCCGTGTTGATGCAGATCCAGGCCAACGTCCTGCAACGGCCGATCATCCGCCCGGCGATGCAGGAAACGACTGCCCTCGGCGTCGCGCGCCTGGCGATGGAAGTGAGCGGCCTGCAACCCAGATTTGAGATTGACGAGCAGCGCTTCGAGCCGAACGGCGATCTTGAGAGCGAGTTTCGTCGTTGGAGCGCCGCTCGCGAGGCGGTGCAGTCGATTGGGCCTGACTTGGGCCTGTCTCGCGCCTGACTCGTGCCTGACTGTCGCGTGAGTGAATAAACTCAGTTCATCATGGCTACGGCAAACTACGACGTCATCATCATCGGCGGCGGGATCAATGGCGCCGCGACTGCGGCCGCGGTCGCTGCTCGGGGCTATCGGACGCTCGTGCTTGAGCAGGACGACTTCGCCTCGGGCACGACATCCGCGTCGACCAAACTGATTCACGGCGGGCTGCGGTATCTCGAGACCGGAGATGCACGACTGGTCCACGAGTCGTTGCAGTCGCGCGAACGACTGCTGCGGGAGCGACCACACCTGGTGCGTCCGATGGGATTCATCTTGCCGGTCTATGAAGGCGATCCGCGTCCCTCGTGGTACATCCGCTCCGGACTTGCACTGTACGATCTGTTGTCGCCGCGCAAGGTGTCTCCCTGGCACTCGTCATTCACGGAGCGGCAGCTGCAACGCTTTGAGCCTTCGATTTCAACCGATCGGCTCAAGGCGGCGTTTCTCTATCACGATGCCCAAGTCTGGTCGCCGGAACGACTGACACTGGAATATCTTGCGCAAGCTCGCGCATCGGGCGCCGACCTGCGCAACCATGCTGCGGTCGACTACATCATTGTCGACGGAAGTCGGGCAAAAGGCGTCGACTTCCACGACGTGCTGACCGGAAAACGTTCCACGGCGTCGGGACGGCTCGTGATCAATGCCGCCGGACCCTGGGTCGATGCAGTGCTCGACGCGACTGGACGCTCGCTGCAACGGCGCATCGGCGGCACCAGAGGATCGCATCTGGTCGTGGATCTCAGTGGTCGCGGGCCGAAGCATGCGGTGCTGGCCAGTGCGAAGTCCGATGGCCGACCGATGTTCGTCACGCCCTGGCTGGACCATCACATCATTGGCACCACCGATGTTCGCGACGACGAAGATCCGACGAACGTACGGGCGGCCGGTTGGGAAATCGACTATCTGATCGCGGAAGCGGCCCGCATCCTGCCCGGCCTGGGCATCGAGCATCGCAACGTGTTGTACGCCTATTCCGGGGTTCGCCCGCTCGCGCGCGCCGGCGACGGCATCTTTGAGGGCGCCATTTCACGTCGGTCAATCGTGGCCGACCACGCATCGGAAGGCGTTGAGCGGCTCGTGTCGCTGGTCGGTGGGAAGCTCACCACGGCGGCCGACCTCGGACGCACTGCCGCCGAGACTGTTGCGCAACAAATCGGTCGTCCTCGGGCACGCGGAATCGCCGCGCTGCCCGAAGTACCAACCAGTCGCGCGGTCTTCCTGCCTCCTGAGACGCAAGAACATTTGCGAATGGTGTACGGCCCGCGAGCGCCAGAGGTCGCGGCATATGCAGCATCGGATGCCTCGCTGGGGGAACCGATTTCGTCACACCACCGGGACATCGGCGCGCAGGTGGCATACGCGGTCGAACACGAAGGCGCCCGGACTGTTGCCGATGTACTCCTTCGGCGGACAGCGGTCGGGCTGACCAAGGATCTGGGTCGGAGCGCAGCCGGTCCGACTGCCGAGATTATGGCTCGAAGCTTTGGCTGGTCGGATGAGGTGCGGGATCAGGCCGTGCGGGACTACTTCGTCGAGCTGCATCGGCGGTTTGTGGTGACTGATCCCACGGTGGGCGTTCCGCCTTCGGAGGAGTTGTCGGATGACGAGCTTGGCGAAGTTGAGGGGATCGGCAGCTAGGACTCGTCCAGGCGGTGTCAGAACGCTCATTCCCTGCACTCGGTGGTTGTCTCGGTAGAAAAGAATTCGTCATTCCCGCGTTCCGTCGCGGGAATCTCGCCGAGCGCTGCACTGACGCTCGCACCCGAGGAAGCGCGCCTGCGTCACTCGCTCAGGCAGATCGTGGCTTTCGCGCGGAGCGCGGGTATCTCGGAATTTTGAGGTCAGGCGGACCCCCAGTCCCCGCTTCGCGCTGGGACCTGGTCGGACGGCGCTCCCTATCAGGTGGTGATGTTTCCGGCGCAGGGGGAGCGGGTTCCCGCGTGTAGCGGGGACTGGGAATTTCTACTTTGAGACAGCCTCCAGGAGGTTGTCTCAGAAGTCACCCAGCCTCCACCTGCTGAGTCTGAGCGCGTTGGTCAGGACTGAGAGCGAGCTGGCCACCATTGCCAGGGCGGCGGCGATTGGCTCGAACTGGCCCCGAGCTCCGAACAACCAGGTCAGGCCTCCAGGGACTTCTCCGACAGCGTCGAAGATTGGCACTGCGAGACCTGCGGCGAGTGGAATGAGCAGGATGTTGTAGGAGAAGGCGAAGGCCAGATTTTGTCTGATGACTGTCCGCGTTGCCCTTGCCAGCAGGACCGCTTGGGCGGCGCGGCGTGGATCAGATTGCATCAACGTGACCTGCGCAGCCTCGAGCGCGATATCGGAGCCGGTCCGCATCGCCAATCCGAGATCGGCCTGAGCCAGGGCTGGCGCATCGTTGACGCCGTCTCCGACCATCGCCATTCGACGACCCTCAGATTGCAACTCGGCTACGAGTGTTGCTTTCTCTGTGGGCAACGTGCCGGAGTGGAAATGCGTGATTCCTACTTCGGCAGCGATCGCTCTGACAACCGGCCCGGTGTCGCCACTGATCAGCACCGATTCCACACCGCGTTCGCGCAATAGCTCAACGGCGTCGCTGGCTCCGGGCTTGGCCTGGTCGCGGAGCCCAATCACTCCGATTGGCTCGCCGTCGCGAGCGACGTAGACGGGCGTACCTACTGATTCAGCTTGATCGAATTCGATTGCCAATTCGGAGAGCAAACGTGCGTTGCCAACGACGACGGTTCGCCCATCAACCAGAGCGGAGGCGCCTCGTCCGGGGCGACTGCGGAAGTCGTCCGCAATCTTGAAAGAGAGGCCGATATCCTGGGCGTGGGCCACGATCGCCGCGGCGAGTGGATGCTCCGATTCTTGTTCGACCGAGGCTGCGAGGCGCATGAGCTCCTCGGGTTCGACGCCGATCGGTTCGACGGATGACACCTCATGACGTCCACTGGTGAGCGTGCCGGTCTTGTCCCAGACGACCGTGTCGATCCGGCCCGCCGATTCCAGCGCTGCGGCGTCGCGGAAGAGGATCCCGAGCCTCGCTGCTCGGCCGGAACCGGCGGCGACCGCTGCGGGAGTCGCGAGTCCGAGGGCGCAGGGGCAGGCCACGACGAGTACCGCGACGGCACTCACCACGGCTGACGTCCAACTGGCGCCGTCACCGAACAGCGCCCAGGCGATGAAGGTGATGATGGCGATGGCGACAACCGTTGGGACGAAGACACCCGCAATTTGATCAGCGAGTCGCTGGATCGGCGCTTTCGAGGCTTGGGCGCGTTCAACGGTCGCAGTGATGCGAGCCAGCGCTGTTGCGGAACCGACCTGGGTCGCTTGATATGTGAATGCACCTTCGACATTGATCGTGCCGGCGAAGACGACGCCGCCAGGCGCCTTTGCCACGGGAACGCTTTCTCCAGTCAGCAAGGCCTCATCGACTGAACTCTCGCCTCTGACCACGGCGCCATCGACGGCGATCTGTTCGCCGGGTCTCGCCCGGATGACGTCATCGACACGCACATCGGCGGCTGGAATGTCGCGTTCTATTCCGTTCTCAACGATTCTGGCTGTCTGCGGCGCGAGTTCCAGCAACCGTGTCAGCGTCGCGGCCGCACGTAGGCGCACGCGCGCTTCCAAGGCTCGGCCGAGGCTGACGAACCCGACGATGATCAGGGCGGTGTCGAAGAAGACGTCGCGGGACGCGTCAGCGCCCTCCAGCGCAGCGGGCGCCAATGCTGAGACCGTGCTGTAGCCCCATGCTGCGACCACGCCGAGGACGATCAGGGTGTCCATGTCCGTCGTGCGCCGGGCCGCAGCGCGACCGGCGTTCCTCAGCATCGGCCAGACGCCCCAGGCCAGTGTCGGTGTGGAGAGCACGAAGAGGATCGGGAAAAGCGTGTCTGGATTCCAGTTCAGGTCACCCCAGCGGTTCGCCTGCATCGCGAAGAAGATGCCCCAGCCCACAATCAGCGCTGGCACGGCCCGCATCAGTTGGGGCCGAATCTCACGGATGCCCGGCTGCTCAGCCTCGTCGTTCGACCCAACCAGCTCGTAGCCGGCGCCGGTGATTGCTGCGCTCAGGGCGGGCTGCTCGACCGGGCGATCAACTTCGATGATCGCTCGTCCGACGATGAAATCAGCGGATGCTTCGGAGACGCCATCGACTTTGACTAACGCACGTTCCACGCGCCTGACACATGCCGCGCAGTGCATGCCTTCGATTCGTATGGTCTGAGTCTGACGTTCGGTCGCAGTGGTCATTGCTCGCAGCATATGTCTCTGCCGATGCGGATAGCCTGAGCCCATGCCACGTGTCATGTTGTTGATTCCCACCGCTTCCTATCGCGCGCCCGATTTTATGTCGGCAGCCGATCGACTCGGTCTCGACGTTGTCGTTGCGTCGGATGTCGATCAACCGCTGGCCGACATGTACCCAGGCCGCTGGCTGACACTGCCGTATCACGACATTGAACGAGGCGCACAAGCCGTCGCGAGATATGCCGACCGGTTTCCGCTCGACGCCGTGGTGGCTGTTGATGATCCGGGAACCGTCCTCGCTGCTTATGCCAGCTCGGCATTGCAACTGACAGGAAACAGTCCGGAGTCAGTGATTGGTACAAGGGACAAGTCGGCGTTGCGCCGCGCATTGGGCGCTCACGGCGTTCGCTCTCCCTGGTGGAACGTCTACCGCTTCGACGATCCTTCTCCGGCCTCAGAGCTGGACTATCCCGTCGTGATCAAACCGCTGGGTCTCAATGGCTCTCGCGGTGTGATGCGAGCGAACGATCCCGGGTCGTTTGAGCGCGCACTCGTCCGATTGGGTCGGATGCTGGGGTCGAAGTCGGCGGCAGAGGAATGTGGTGATCTCGTTGATCGATACCTCGTCGAAGGCTTCATTCCCGGCGTCGAGGTTGCGCTGGAAGGGTTGCTCAGAGACGGCGAACTGCACACGCTGGCGGTGTTTGATAAGCCCGATCCGCTGGACGGACCGTTCTTTGAGGAGACCATCTACGTCACCCCATCGAGGCTGCCAGACGAAGATCTGCAAGAGATTGTCAACACAGCGCGTCGTTCGGCTGAGGCTCTGGGTTTGCGTGACGGTCCAATGCACGCCGAACTCAGACTGAACGAGGCCGGCGCGTGGCCCGTCGATGTCGCGGCTCGAACGATCGGCGGGCTCTGCGCTCGGACGCTTCGGTTTGGCGCGGGGATGTCGCTTGAGGAGATCGTCCTGCGCCACGCAATCAACGCGCCGCTCGAGACGCTGAACCGAGAAGCGACGGCGGCCGGCGTGATGATGATGCCGATCGTGGGTCGGGGACGAATCCGAGCGATTCTCGGACTAGACGAGGCTGCGGCGACGCCGTTGGTCGAAGATATCGAGATGGAAGCCCGGGTCGGGGACTTTCTGGTACCGCTGCCCGAGGGCGCCAACTACCCGGGGTTCATTTTTGCTCGGGGTGACGATCCGGCTGAGGTGGAGTCGGCGCTGAGGGAGGCGTGGTCGAAGATCGAGTTTGTCCTGTGAACGAGGGTGGCCAGCAGGAGTTGCTCAACTGGGCCGAGGCGCTGGAAGAGCTGGAACTCAATCACTTGCTCGCCGAGGCGCAACGGATATTCGATTCAGATCAACGACAATATTCTGCGCTCGACTCAAGAATCGTTGCGATCGTTGGCTGGGCCATCGTTGGTGTTGGCACGCTACTCGTAGCCGGAAGCCGAGAATTCAATCAGTCAGGTCCCGGAATCGCCGCGATCTTCGTGATTGCGGGAGCTTCGCTTGTGGTGACTGCGGGCGTCTTCGCCTTGTGGCCGCGGGACTGGGCATACGGGGTTGACTTGCAGTGGTACCGCAAGTGGCAGAAACCATCGCTCCACGTCATGAAGGCGCGCGGACTCGCCGCGTTGCTGACTGGTGCGGAACTCAACAAGCGGGTAATACAACGAAGATCATGGGCGCTGCAAGTTGCCGCCGTAGGTCTGTTGATCGAGTTCGGAGCGCTGGTCGCGTCCCTAGTGTTGTCAGTACAAAGGGCCTAGAAGCCGCGCTTGGTGATGATCAGTGGAATGCCTGGCGGAGGATCAGTTGGCTTGCGGGATGGCTCGGCGTCGGCGGACGAAGTCTTCGAGTCTCGCTTTGGTTTCGATGGTCGTCTTCTCAGACCAGGCATCAGGGGCTCTCCACTTCTTGCTCCAATCAACTCAGGATACCGCTACCGCCTGCCTCTTGTTGTGGAGCGGAGCGTGGGATCAGCTTGCTGATCGCTCGCCTGAGGAGCATCTGTGGCGGCTTGGCGAAATAGATGGGAATCAGAGCCGCGTAGGTGAGGATGGCGACTAACGTCAGTGGGAGGTCGTATGAGCCGGTGATGTCCTCCAGCACTCCGATCATCAAGGGTCCGAAACCGCTGGACAGTTGCGTGGCCATTGCAATCAGCCCGTAGACGGCTCCGAAGCTGACGTAGCCGAACACATCCGAGGTGAGCAGCGACTGCAACATGTAGACGTTGCCGATCGTGAAGCCGAAGATCAGGATTGAGACAAAGGTTGCTATCGGGTGCTCGATGTGAATCACTGCCAGTGCGGCGGTGCCCTGCACCAGGAACATGATCACGGTGAGGATGCGCAGGTCCACTTTGTCGGCGAAGAATCGGCCCACGATCAGGCGCGCAATGATACTGCCAACTGCCGTTAGCGAGAGTGTGGCGCCCCCTGCCGTGAGTGAGCCGAGTCGTTCTTCAAGAAACGCCACTTGATGCAGGATGAACCCGGTTTGCGCCAGCAGCACGATGACGAAACTCGTCAAGATCGCCCAAAACGGCACGGTCCCAATTGCCTGTCTGATGGTCCAGGTTCGCGTCTGATTCGCCGTCGAACGGGCAATGTTGGAGACCACGGTGGTCGTTCGCCTGAGTCCGTCTTGAGGGAGTCCCATCTGGCGGGGATCCCAGACCAAAACGAAGAGAACGATCGGTATTCCGACGATCAGAATCAAGCCACCCATCACCGGTGTGGCGATGTCCAAGCCGAACTTCTCTATGAGCGTGGTGTTGAGTGGGGTCAGGACGGCTCCGCCGAGCGAGACGCCGGTGGAAGATACGGCCATCGCCCAGGCGCGCCGATGTAGGAACCAGCGGGCCAAGGTCGCGTTGACCGCGACACCGGCGCTCATGCCGGAGCCGATTGCGAGACAGATGTATGCGGCGTAGAGCTGCCAGAGGCTGGTGACGTGACCAATGCCGACTGAGGCGAGACCGATCAGGAGCAGTCCGGGGATCATCCAACGGCGCGCGCCGTGTCGATCGATTTGCGGACCGATGATGGCAGACGAAAGTCCCGAGAACGCGAAGTACATGCCTGTTGCGAGCGAGACCTCGAAATTGCTCCAGCCATGCAACTCGCGCAGCGGTCCGAGGTAAACGGCGAGACCGTAGTAGCCGACGCCGACGGAGACGAACAGCAGCGCCGCGCAGGCGAAGACGATCGCCCAGCCGTAATAGAAGTTGGACGGCAGGAGACGCGCCGCAAGTGGTCGATGCGGCGGTAGCTCGAAGGCTCCTGGAGGTGTCGGAGAGTTGGACAAAGCCGATTCAGAATACGACCGATCTCACTCCGCGCTCTGTGTGATGCCTCACTAGACTGCCTCAGAATCATCGAGGACCACGACATCCGATGGTGAAGGATGAGAGGGATTGCCATGGCTGAGCGCCGGACCGGTTGGGTCTATCACGAGCTGTACATGTGGCACGACACCGGGCGCACCAGGGCAATGGACCCTCAGTTGCGGCGCTGGATGCAGGCCTGGGAGCACTGGGAGAATCCCGACACCAAGCGGCGACTGAACAACCTGCTCGATGTCTCCGAGTTCTCGGATAACTTGGTACAACTCAAGCCTCGCTCGGCCAATCTTGAGCAGGTGCTGCGCTTCCACACGCCTGAGTACGTCGACCGCGTGCGTGAACTCTCGGCAGGCGACGGCGGGGATGCAGGCGAGGGCGCGCCCTTTTCGCACGGCGGCTATGAAATCGCGTTGCTCGCGGCTGGTGGGACGATCACGGCTGTCGACGCGGTGCTCGACGGTGATGTCGACAATGCGTACGCACTGACTCGACCGCCCGGACATCATGCGGAGCGAGACCGCGGGCGAGGATTCTGCATCTTTGGCAATGTCGCGATCGCGGCGATGCACGCGCTGGCGGAGCGAGGGATCGAGAAAGTGGCGACGCTCGACTGGGATGTTCATCACGGCAACGGCACGCAGCAGGCCTTCTACGAGCGCAAGGACGTGCTGACGATATCGATCCACCAGGATCAGTGGTATCCGCGCAACAGCGGCGCGATGGACGACCAGGGCGAGGATGAAGGTGACGGTTACAACATCAATATCCCGCTGCCTCCTGGGAGCGGTCACGGCGCTTATGTCGAGGCCATCCGCCAGGTCGTGGTGCCGGCGATGCAGGCGTTCAAGCCTGATCTGATCCTGATCCCATCGGGATTCGACGGCAGCATGTACGACCCGTTGGGCCGGATGATGGCGTACTCGGAGACGTATCGGGAGATGACGCGTCTGCTGATGGAAGTTGCCGATGAGCATTGTTCAGGACGCCTCGTGATGAGCCACGAGGGCGGCTACAGCCCGACGTATGTGCCGTTCTGCGGTCTGGCTGTCGTCGAGGAGATGAGTGGACTGCGGTCGATCGCGGGCGATCCGTTTGAGGACAACTCGGCGACGGCCGGTGGTCAGGATTTGCAGCCGCATCAGCAGGCGGTGTTGGACGACGCGAAGCTGCTGGTCGATCGGTTGCGCCGGTTGGAGGGCATTTAGGCGGGCGCTGCCGACCGATCCAACTTCCGTCATTCCCGCGCTCCGCCGCGGGAATCTCGACGAGTCCTGCACCGACGGTCCGACCTGCGGGCGCCTAGTCGCTCCCAGAGTTCAGCTTGCGCTTGGGACTTCGTGTCGCGTGCAGCGAGATACCCGCGACGGAGCGCGGGTATGACGGAAGAGGTGAGCAGGCACTCGGCAGCTTGCCCCGCAAGGTGACCTTTGCAGAAGTCGCGCATGGGGAAACTCCCCGTCCCCGCCCCTGAGCGGGGACCCGTTCGGCTTCGCGATGCCACGGCCTCGTGATCGCTCTCTACCAGATACCCACCGCCCCTTTGTCGTTCGGCCTGCGGGGAAGGGGGGCTGGTCCCCGCTCGGGGGCGGGGACGGAGAACCGAGAGTCCTGGAGTTTCTCAAAGGTCTCTACGAGGGGGAGAGGGGAATCGAAGTTGTACGGAGTGTTCTTAGAACTCAATCAGGCTGATCGGGCTGAGCGACTGGTCGAGGCTGAGAGGGGCCAACTGGTCCCCGGTGGGCTCTGCTCAACAGAACCAGTCTTCGGTCAGGCCGGGTCGATGGACGTGTGGCGCTGGCACGTCAGGCCATGGTTCGGCTCCGAGAGCCTGGCAAGCGGCCTGCTTGATTCGAGCGAATGGTGCTTGCCGCTCGGCCATCGAGGCAAGCTCCGACTGCAGCGCATCCATTCTCGGATCCTCATGTCGCCAGTTCCAAGTGAGCCCGTCCTGGTCGTAGTCGACCAGTGACCCCATCTCTTGCATCGGCGCAGCCAAGGGGGAGTCGGACGGCACAAGCAACCGCAGACCGAGTTGTACTGGAGGCGTGACATCAACCAACTGTCGTGACTCGACGAACTGCAACAGGTCGAGGAGGTGCTGCGCCGATGTCCAGGGCGTGAACGGCAACCACGTTGGTCGAATCGCAATGCCCGCCGCCCTGGTCGATTCCAGGACGGTATCCAGATCGGCAGCGGTATGGTCTTTCTCGAGGACAGACAGCAGGTGGTCATCGACCGACTCAAACGCAGAGATGATAAATGTCACCCCCAGCTCGGATAGCTCGGGTACCAGCTGCGCATGTTCGATGAGGTGCTCAACCTTAATGGTGGCGTCGTAGGTCATTGACGGATGGCGACGGGCGCTTTCACGGAGGAGATCGATGGCTTGTTCGGCTGCGTTGAAGAAGTCGGGGTCTCCGAATGTGATGTGCTCAGCGCCCTCATTCGCTTGTTGATCTATGTCGCTGAGCACGGTCTCTGCGCCGTTGATTCTGAGCCGGCCGGCGTAGATCGGCGTCAGCGGACAGTGGGTGCAGCGATGGGCGCAGCCGCGCGTGGCCTCGACGTAGCCGGTGAGATGCGCGGCGCCGGAGGCGTCTCGGTAGCGAGCGTATTGGTCGATGGGCGGCAGAATCGTGCGATCCGGGACTAGTCGAGGCTGACGGTCGAAGATTGGAACGATGGGCGCCTGCTCGCCGTTTGCCAGCGCTACGAGTTGCAGGTCGGTGTCGCCGCTGAGTGCTCTGCCGAGACCGGTCTCCCGCAATGAGTTCGCGGCCAGACCGTAGAACACGATCTTGTCCGACGCGTCGTCCAGAGTCCGCGCAATCCTGACGCCCAACCGCGCGGCGGTGTGCATTGGCGTTGAAATACCGATCAATTCCGCGTCTGCTGCGAGTTGATTGAGGCGCTCAGCCGAGACCGATTCGACTGCGAGGTCAACTGCTCGCACCTGATGGCCGGCGCCGAGCAACGCTGCGGCGGGCATGGCGATGCCGAGCGGCTGATGGCCTTGCTCGTATGTGGAGATCAGCAGGACGCGCGTCATCGGACGCTTCGCCCTATTCGCTTCTTGTGCTACTTCTTCGACGGCTTGAAGTAGGGGTTTTCGCCCGACTGGTGGTCGGTGACGTCGACCAGCTCTTCGATCTCGGGGAGGGCTTCTTTGACTGCGACTTCAATGCCCTGCTTCAGCGTGACGCTTGCCATGCCGCAGCCCTGGCAGCCGCCGCCCATTTCGATGTAGGCGCGCTTGCCACGGAGTTCGAGCAGTTGGACGTAGCCGCCGTGCGCGGCGATCTGGGGATTGACCTGTTCGTCAAAAATGCGCTGGATTTCCTGCGCCAACGGGTCTCGCCAGACGGGATTGGGGTTGTGAAACTCAAGGCCGGAGACGTTCGGGCCCTTGAACTCATAGTGGACGTTGGTGCCGCGCAGGTCTTCGATCCGTTCGCCCTCAACGAAGAGCAAGAAGTCGGGGAACTGCAGAGTGGCGTCGCCGACAGGCTCGATGCCCTTCTCGACAATCGTCAGGACATGTTCAAAGCCCTCCGAGGTGCGGCCCGTGATCTTCAGGCGCAAGCCGGCGACCTCTTCCGGATAACCGGTCAAGACCTCGAGGAGCTTTGAGCGCGCCGTATCCGAAAATGTGATGCCGAGTTCGCCTGCTTGCACGTTGGTAGTCATCTGAATCCTCCGTCCGAGTTTCGTTATCTAGCATAGCGTTCGTCAGACATGTATACGAACAGGAGTGTGATGTGGCCGTCGAACGAGTGATCGTCGAGAAGAATCTGGACATCCCCATGCGCGACGGGATCATCCTGCGCGCGGACCTGTACCGACCGGCAGACGCCGATCAACCTGGGAATTCGGTGCCGGGGATTGTGACCCGGACGCCCTACGACAAGGAGCTGTCGGGCGCCGGGCTGGTCGCGGTGATGCCGAGCGCGCTCAAGTTGGCCGAACGCGGGTATGCGGTAGTGGTTTGCGACACGCGCGGACGCTATGCGTCTGAAGGCGAGTTCAAGCCGTTCCATCAGGAAGGCCCCGACGGCTACGACACGCTGGAATGGATTGCGGCGCAGCCCTGGTGCGACGGCAACACGGCCATCTACGGGCCGTCGTATGTCGGCGCGACCACCATGCTGGCGGCGCGCGAGCGTCCGCCGTCGTTGCGTTGCGCGATTCCGATCATCACCGCCGACGACTACTACGACGGCTGGACCTATCAAGGTGGCGCGTTCCAGTTGGGATTCATTGGGCTGTGGGGCAGCGGTGTGGCGGCGACGGGGTATCTGCAGCAGAACCACACACGACCGACGGAGGCCGCCGCGGAATTGACCGAAGCGGTGATGGGTAATGGATTCCAGTTGCTGGGCAGCCGGCCGCTGAACGCGATGCCGGGCATTTCGCAGGATGGCGTGGCTGCCTACTGGCACGAGTGGCTGGAGCACGAGACTCGCGACGAATACTGGGAGTCGGTTCGGCACTCGGCCGACTATTCGCGTTTCCAGGTGCCGATGCTGCATATCGGCGGCTGGTTCGACATTTTCGGAATCGGCACGGTGCGCAACTTCCGCGGCATCTCCACAGAGGGCAATCCCGAGCAGCACCTGATTATGGGTCCGTGGGCGCACACCAACTACGATCGCTGGCTCGGCGAGCTGGAGTTTGGGCCGACCGGAGCGGCTGCGGCTGCCAATGTGATCGCTGATATCAATGTGTTCCTGGACAAGCATCTCAAGGGCCGCGACCGAGAACTGCCGTCGGTCCGCTGGTTCCTGATGGGCGCGAACGAGTGGCGCACCGACGAGTCGTGGCCGCCGCCGAATGCAGAGGAGCAGACGCTGTATCTCGGTTCCAACGGTGGCGGGAACATGCACTACGGCGACGGATGTCTGACCGCCGAATGCCCGGAGGAGGACCTTCGCTGGGACGAGTTCATGTACACCGGCTACAAGCCGGCCATCACGAATGGTGGCTCGACATTGCAGGTCGCGGTTGGTATGCCCGGACCGCGCGACCAGAGTCGTGCGGAGAGTCGTGATGACGTGCTCTGCTACACCAGCGATCCACTAATCGAAGCCGTTGACACCGCCGGTCCGGTCGAGGTTGACGTCTGGTTCTCCAGCGACCGACCCGACACCGACATCACAGCGAAGCTGGTTGATGTTGATCCGGAAGGCAAGGCGGTATCGCTGGTTGACGGCATCATGCGGGCGCGATTCCGCGAGGGATTCGACCGTGAGGTGTTCCTGACACCGGGCGAGGTGGTGAAGCTGACCGTCGACCTGGCGTCGCTCGGGCATCGATTCGATGTTGGACACCGAATTCGGCTGGAAGTGTCGAGCAGCAACTACCCTCGCTTCATGGCGAACTCGAACGACGGCGGTTCCGTCAACTCGGCGACCGAGATGCTGCCGGCGATCAACACGATTCGTCGCGGCGGGGAGTACCCGTCGGCGCTGAGAATGCACGTCCTGAACGACTAAGAGAGAGGTACACGAAATGATCTACGAACTTCGCATCTACACCGCACACCCCGGCCAGATGGGCAACCTGATGAAGCGCTTCCGCGACCACACGATGGAGCTGTTCGAGCGCCACGGGATCCACAACGTGGGCTACTGGACAAACTCGGTCGGCGGCCGCTCGGACGAGCTCTGGTACATCGTCAGCTTCGAAAGTCATGGCCAGAGAGAAGAAGCCTGGAAAAACTTCGGAGGCGATCCCGAGTGGCAGGCCGCACGCGCCACCTCGGAGGAAAACGGCCCGCTGGTCCACCACATCGAGAATCGAATCCTCCAGCCGACCGAGTGGTCGCCGCTGAACTAGCCGGCTCCTGCCAACCTCGCTGGTCCGCCATCTTGCAACAGACGGAGGCTCGTCGTGCGCATCATCACTTCTTACGCTTGCACACTCGATGTTGAGACTGCCGAAGAAGCTGCTTGGCGATTCAACCTCTACCGAGGCGTTATGGATGATTGGCTGCACGATCAGGGAATCAGCGATCCGAGAGCGGACTCGCCCTCTGACACCTTCATCCAACTAACGCGGCGAAACGTATCGCACGATGGCGCGGAAATTGACGGCTTCCTGCTCAGGCAGCCGATTCTCGAATCTAGCCACCTCCTACACACGCGATTCGACCTTGCTCTCGGAGACCAATCACTCGCGTTATTCCTGCAGTTCAGCGTCGAGCGTAGGACGAATCGGATTGCGCCGACGAGCTTTCAACTCGGCTGTCCCCGCGCCTTGGCCACCATTCTCGAGTCTGGCGACTGGCGCTCCGGACAAGTACGCGTGCGACCCCAATGCCGAAAGGTTTATGGATCGGAAGCGGGACACCAGATCAGGAAGGACATTGCCGATCCGAGCCGCACCACACCGATCGTGTTCCTACAGAACTCACTTGATGGAGAGCCAAGCGGAACTTACGACGACGCGGTCTGGGCGGATTTCGTTAATCGGCTTGAGGACGACCTGGGCGGTGTCGCACAACTTGTCGAGTTGGATGAGCTCGCGGCAGACGTGCTCATTCCAGAGAACAATCCGGTTTTCACTCGGCGCGGCCTTCGGCAAAGACCGTCGTTGGTCCGTCACTACCGGGAATGGGGCATGTGTGGATCAATCGTTCGCATCGTCTGGCCTCTCGATCAAAACGAATTCGTGCCATCCCAACATCCGGCATGGGGTCCCTGGGAGAACTTCTATGAGGTCGACGACGAAGACAAGTACGACTACCCGATTCACTACGGTGGGTCAGGGAGCCCTCCCGACACGTGGATAACACTATTTCGCGGTCATGAGCTAATGACTGTGAGACCTCTGATCCGAGACACGATCTTTGAGCAAGCAGCATTACAGCCGGTTCCAGAACTGATCGAAGACATTCGGCGACACTTCGCCGCGGCCGAACGTGAGCGACTGACTGCTAGCGGCGACATTGATGCCTTGGAGGAGTTGTACAGCGAGGAAATCGAGGACGCGAACCAAAAGACAAATGCCCTAGAGCAATCCTTGAGCATGCGAGACAAAGAGTTTGGCGTGCTGCAGACCAAGTTGGATCAGCAGCAAGCGACCATCAACCAGCTGAAGTTTCAATTGAACCAACAAAGCGATAGTGCCGAAAACGGTGACCAGGTCCCGGAAGCAACCATATCCCCCGAACCGGCTACTGTTGCTGATGCGATCGAGATTGCTAGAGACCAGTGCATCGCCCTCAGTTTTGGGCCTCGTGCCACTGAAAAACTCGATAGCTTAAGTCCTAACGCAGGCCCTCCTCGGAAGATCCTCAATGATCTCAAGAACCTGAACCAATGCAGTCAATTCCTGCAGGACGGCGAATCGCTTGGGCAGGATGTCATCGCCTGGTTGAAGGACCAGAATATCAACGTCTCCAAAGAGAGCTCTACTAGGATGAACAAGTATGCAGCGTCTCTGACGTTCTTGACTAATCGCGGCACTTACGAGCGGATGGGCGATCATATCAAGTATCGAGGCGCCGGTTTGGATCGCGAAGCTCGGATTTACTTCAACGTGCACGAATCCGACGACCAAGATGAAGGCGCCACGATTGATATCGGCTACGTCGGTCCGAAAATCAAGCCGGACTGAGTCAGGACGCCAGACATGGCGCTCAGGGAAGCCCACAGCGACGCCGAGGCTCAGCCCGTAACTCCGATGGAAGAGATCCGCCGGCGCAAAGGGATGCTGTTCGATGACTTCACCGACAAGTATCCCGATTGGGAGTGGTCGCAGAGGCGCCTCAAGCACCTCATGTTCGACGATCGGGGCCGTACGTGGGTACCGACCTGGGATCCGGTGCATGATGTCGGCATCGCCTACGACGAAGCCGGCTTCACGCCCGAGGCGGAAGAGTGGATCGTAGAGTTGGCGCGTAAATCGCGCGCGGAAATCCTGACCGGCCGAGGAGACGTCTTCGACCCGGACGAACCCGACGACGACTGACGGCGATGCGCATCCGTCGATTCGAAGCGGCGATCCAGAATTCAGAACCTGGCTCAGCCTTCCACGCTGTCACAGAACACATATGCTGATATGGTCACAGGGCCAACCCCAGGCCAACCTCGGCCCCGCACAGCGACAGGAACCGCCATGCCCCCAATGACCACTCGCAAGCCCGCCGAACCGCCCCGACCGACAGCCAACCAACTCCGTCCACGGTCGAACCAAATCGTCCAAATCCGAACAAACCCGAACAAACCGAACGCCCCCGCTGTTCACTCCGACCGAACAGCGCTGAACAAACCTAACCACCCTGAACGCACGATCGCCCGTAAAACACAGGGAATCATGCCGAGTGAACAAGAAAAAGTTTTCTCGTCAACCGACTGAACACCCTCGATTTCCATCGGGCCTGCGCCAAAATCGTCCACCGGTTAGAACGGAAGGCGAACACGATGCAGCCGCGCACAAGTGCAGAGCGGCGCCGGTCGATGCGAACAGGTTCTACCCCAGATGGCGCAGCCGAGCCACCATGACCGGTGGGATGTCGGGCAGGTGATCCCAGCTCAGCCGACCTTCGGCGTCACCCTTTCCTCCGTCGGTGATTGATGGCTCCCGGAGGCCGTCGAGCACCCAGCCTCGGTCGAAGGCGGCTCCGAATAGCTCTGTCAGCGTGCGGTCGAAGTAGGGCTGGATGGCTGGTTGACCGATGATCGCGACTCCGTGGTGCACGCCTCTGTTGAGGTAGCTGGTGATTCGTATGCCCGACTCTTCGATGAAGCGGCCGTCGATTGTTTCGGTCCGCTCTCGGAATAGGCGGACTCTTGGACCTGGGGTGAAGGCGGGATGGAGGACTGAGAATACGAACGGCGCGTTCTCGGCGAGCGCGAGCGGGAGCATGTCGAAGAGTGGGGTGATCTCGGCGATGTCCATGAGCGCCATGTTGCAGACGGCTGCCCCGAATGGCGCATTCTTTGCGCCGGCGAGCGCGGCGAGCTGGGTGCGGTCGGTGGCGTCGAGCCTGATCAGGTTGATTGGCATGCCCTCGGAACGTTTCTGGGCCGCCTCGAGCTGAGCCTGCGAGCCGTCGGTGGCTGTGACGGCGACTCCCATCCTCGCCAGTTGGCGCGCGAAGTTGCCGTTGCCGCAGGCAATCTCCAGCACCGAATTCGATAGTGGCTGCAGCAGCTCGAGCGTGTTGGGAAAGACCAGGACTCGCTGCCAGTAGTTGCCCGCGTCACCCTGGGCGCTGTCCCAGAACTCGGCGTTCGTCTCCCAGGCGTCGAGTGATTCGGCGTTGTAGTCGGGGTAGTCGACCATGGCTGAGTCCGTCCGTTGCTACCGTATGCGAAGACTGCCGACGCTATCACGACCGAATCTGGAGTGACGCCATGAGCGCACCATTACCCGTCATTGTGCAGGGGTTGGGACCGATCGGACTGCGAATCGCCGAGGCGGCGCTGAGCGATCCCTTTCTCGAAGTCGTTGGCGCGGTGGAGATCAATCCCGACATGGTCGGGCGACCGCTGTCGGACTTCATCGAGGGCGCGCCGGAGATCGTGATTCGGCAGGCGGTCTCGGCGGCTCGGGTTGATGCGCGATCGGACGGCGGGATTCTGCTGCACTGCACTGGTTCGTACCTGGACCAAGTGTCGCCGCAGATCGAGGAGGCCCTGCGACAGGACTTGCATGTGGTCTCGACCTGTGAGGAGCTGGCGTTTGCTCAGGCGCGGCATCCAGAGATTGCGGCGGGGTTGGATCTGCTGGCTCGACGGGCGGAGCGCACCGTCGTCGGCACCGGAGTCAATCCGGGATTCCTGATGGATGCGCTACCGGCGTCAATGTCGGCGATTTCGCACAGCATCAAGTCGGTCTCGGTGCGTCGGGTGCAGGATCCGTCGCGGCGGCGCATCCCGTTCCAGAAAAAGGTGGGGATGGGGATTTCGCTGGCTCAGTGGGAAGAGAAGCGCGACGCCGGGGGATTTGGACACGTGGGGTTGGTAGAGTCGGCGCGGTTGTTGGCGTATGCGTTGGGCTGGAAGCTCATCGACTGGCAGCACGACATGGTTCCTTGCGAGGTTCAGGGTCAGGAGCTTGTGCAAGGCACGCTCGAGACGCTGGAGGGATCGACGTACGACGGACATCGCGTGCGACTGCACTTCGAGGCGAATGCAGCGGTCGATGAGGAATACGACGAGATTCTGGTTGACGGCACGCCGCCGCTGAAGCTGCGATTTGAGGGTGGCGTCTTCGGCGACGACGCGACGGCGGCGGCAGTGTTGCGAGCGGCTCGGGTGATTCCTCATACTCGTCGAGGGTTGATGACCGTTCTCGATCTTCCGCTGCGTTAAACTGAGGTTCCGCCGAAGCGAGATTCCCGCCTTCGCGGGAATGACGGTAACGGGACCAAGCGCCGAGAAGGGAATCGCCATGGACTTCGATGACCGAGAGTTCCGCAATGCACTGGGGATGTTCCCGAGCGGCGTCACAGTCGTCACGACCGGAACCGAGCCGAACTTCGTTGGGATGACCGCGCAGTCGTTCTCGTCGCTGTCGCTCGATCCGCCGCTGGTGCTGGTCTGCGTCGACAAGAGCGCGAGCGTCTTGTCGCTGCTCAAGGAGACCGGCGCGTTCACGGTCAACATCCTGCCCGACACCGCGATGGACACGTCCAACTTCTTCGCCAGCAGCAAGCGTCCAGCGCCGCCGCATCAGTTCGACGATCATGAGCATGTGTTGGGTGTGACCGGGCAACCGCGGCTGGCGGCAGCCACGATGGTCTTCGATTGCGACATTCACTCCGTCATCGACGGCGGCGACCACGAGATCATCATCGGCGAGGTCAAGGCCTTCGTGAAGCAGTCGGACGACGAGCCGATCCTGTTCTACGGCGGCAACTACCGCAAGATGGGTCCGCCCGATCCGTCGATGAGCTGGTAGTCCACGCGATGGATGACCGTCCGCTGCTCGCGACGGATCCGCCGCTACCGGCCGACGATTTTGTCCCTGCCCTCTGGGTACCGCTGACCCGGGCGCTGCGTGCGCGGCGTCGGTTGATCAATATGGTGGAGGCGCTGCCTGCTCCGGTGTGGCTGAAACAGTCGGCCGCGCCGGCGTGGACTCGACGCGACGTGTTGGCCCACCTGGCCGCGTCGGATCGGCGCTATCACGATGTCTTGATCATGGTGCTCAATGGGTCGCCGCTCGAGAGCTGGAAGCCCGACCCGTCGATGCCGAGTCCTCAGCTCGATCTGGCGAACGCGCTCGGCGTCGAACGGTTTACCGGTCGTGAGGTTGATGAGTTGGCCGAGCAGCTACAGGCTGGCGCGGAGAAGTCAACGATGCTGTTTGCGGCGCTGAGTGAGGATCACGTGTTGATGTGGATGGGATTTGCCGGGAACGCAATGTCGCTGTTGGAGGCGTGGTCGCTGCACGACAACGGTCATGCGGATGACATCATCAACGGTCCGACGATGATGCGGAGTCTCTAGCCCCTGCTCTCCGTTGCCACGGGCTTGAGGGAGTGTCTCGCAGGTTCAGCTCAGAAGTTAGTTCTCCCGTCCCCGCCCCCGAGCGGGGACCTGCCCGGCTCCGTGCCCAAAGACTGATCTCACCGATCTCGACCCACCTGAAGAAGGGGGTGTCGTCTGTCGCGGTAGCCGTAGGGAGCGGGTCCCCGCTCGGGGGCGGGGACGGGGAGATTACAGACACGCTTTCTGAGGCTGCCTCGGAAATGCAAGATTCGTCATTCCCGCGCTCTGTCGCGGGAATCTCGCCGAGTGCCGCACCGACGCGGGAACGGGAGGAACCGCGCCCGTTTCGATCGCCTCGCTGGCTCATGTTCCTCGTGCCGAGCGCATCGAGATACCCGCGGCGGAGCGCGGGTATGACGGAGATGGAGATAGCGCGACCCTCATGACTTTCTCAGGCGCCGAGACTGGAACTGGGCGATTAGCGACCGATACGCATCCGAGTTTCGAGGAGTCGCTCTGACCGGGCGGCGTCGACTCGATCGATGAAGGCGTCGACCAGGGCGTTGGCCATTGAGTCGGCGCCCTGGGTCATGAGCATTTGCAGGATGCCCCTCTTGGGTCGGACCAGGGTGGTTCGCTGTTCGATGCCGGCGGCGTCTGCGGCCCACTCGACGGCGTCGGTGAGATCTCCCAGGCGGTCGACGAGACCCAGTTCGTGGGCCTCGGCTCCGGTGTGGATTTCTCCGGAGGCCAAGGTAGCGACTTGCTCGCGCGTGAGGTCGGGACGGCCTTCTGTGACGATGTCAACGAAGCGTTCGTAGACGGATGAGATCAGGGCGTCGAGCTTGGCGTCCTCCTCGGGCGTGCTGTCGCGGAAGAGTGAGCCCATGTCCTTGTACTCGCCGGCGGCTCGGGTGCGCATCTTGACCCCGACGCGCTCCAGCGCCTCGGAGATCATCGGTGCGGTCCAGATCACACCGATCGAGCCGACGACCGAAGTCGGCAGGGCGAAGATTGGATTGGCCGCGCAGGCAATCATGTATCCGCCTGAGGCTCCGACGCCACGAATCGCTGCGGCGACGGGTTTCTTGTCTGACAGCCGCTTGGCCGCGAGGTAGAGCGCCTCCGAGGCGGCTGCGCCGCCGCCGGGTGAATCGATGTCGAGCACAACGGCGGGATAGCGCGGGTTCTCGGCGATGCTGTTGAACGTCCGCGAGAGTTCGCGCGGGTTGATCCGGGCGCCGATTTGTCCGGCCACCTCGACGATGGCGACTCGCTGCGGGAAGAGGTACTGCTCAATGTCCATGTTTGTCAATCCGTTCGTCCCATTCGTCCTATTAGTCGGAGAGATTTCCTCAGTGTATGAGCGCAGCGGCTTTGTGCATCGTGCGGAGAGTCGGCGCGTTGACTGTGGAACCGACCCACGCGATGATCATTGACAGCAGCAGCTTGATTTGACGTTACGTCATGGAGGCCACCGTGAGCGAAACCGCCGTTTGTCCGCTATCGGAACTGCGCCCCGGTGAAGTCACCGCCGCTGATGTTGACGGTACCCGAGTTTGCGTCGCCAATGTGCACGGCGAGATATTCGCCGTCCAGGACAAGTGTCCACACCTGTTCGCGCCGCTCTCGGTGGGCGAGCTGAAGAACGCGCACATCGTCTGTCCCTGGCACGACTCCGAGTTCGACATGCGGACGGGCAAGACGAAGTCGTGGCTGCCCAACGGCATGTGGAACGTGATCCACAAGCTGATGCCGCCTCCGCCGGGATTCATCAAGAAGAAGATCGAGCCGGAGTCGATTCAGACGTTCAGGACGCGGGTGTCGGACGGGACGATCTTCGTCTCGGACGACTGAGCGTTACGGCAATCAGTCGCTGCGCTCCCTCAGCCGTCGCAACTCGGCTTCCAACACGGACGCTCGTGCCTCCGCTATGTCAGCGCGCGTCTCGGCTTCCAGTCTCGCTGCGCGTTCGTCTGCAACTCCCGGGATTGGCTCGCCCGTTGCGGGGTCAACCCAGAGCAGCGTGCTGTCCTGCCAACGCAGCGTCAGGTTGAGCACCTCGCTTCTGCCCTCGATCAGCCCAGGTTCAACCTCGACAATTGGGATCTGTTCGTATTGAGTACCAACCAGGCGGTCACCGGCCAGCTTGGCGCCATGCCATTCGCCGGTGTGATCGAAGCGCCAGTATTCGGGAATCCCCATCGCGGCATACTCGACGCGCTTGAAGCCGACATCGCGTTCGGCTGTACTCGGCGAGGCGACTTCGAGCACGAAGTCGGGCGGCTTGCCCTGGTCGGAGATCACGTAACCGTTCTGTTCCCAATACAGATCCGGGTCGACATCGAAGGCGATCAGCAAATCGGGACGAAGTAACGGTCTGGAACCCGGAAACGCCGCAATCCACTCATCCCCCGCTTGCAACATTGTTTCAGGGAGACCAAAATGCAGCGCCAGATTGGGCGGGGCGCCCGGTATGTAGACGAAGCGTTGCGCCGTCACTTCGTCGTACTCACGCTCCGGGGGGTCCGGCAATCGATATCGGACCTGCGTCGTTCCAGTTGGGGCATCAGAGGTGGTCATATTCCCCCCGCTCAGGGGTTCAAGTGTAGAGCGTAAGGGCCGGCCCCCTCACCAGCTTCGCGGGAGCTCCCCCCTGCGAGGGGGAGCAATGAGTACTCCTGGACAGACGATTGCGTCAGAAGCCCTTGAAGATTGGCTCTCGCTTTTCGGCGAAGGCTCGGGGACCTTCTATGGCGTCCTCAGTTGAGCGGGCGATGACCATGGCGTGGTCGGCCATTTCGAGGGACTCGTGCAGGCCGGTTTGGGCGGAGCGGTAGGCGAGCCGCTTGATCATCTGGACTGAGACGGCGGGCATTCTGGCGATCTGCTCGGCCAGTTCGAGGGTGGCGGGCATGAGTTCGTCGTGCTGGACGACCTTACTCACGTAGCCCATCTGCAACGCCTCATCAGCGGTGAAGATCTTGCCGGTCCACATCAGCTCGAGCGCTTTGGACATACCGACGATGCGCGGGAGGTAGTAGCAGCCTCCGTCGCCGGGGATCAGGGCCATTCGCACGTAGGCCATCCCGAACTTGGCTCGGTCGGAGGCGATGCGCAGGTCGGCCATTGAGGCCATGTCCATACCTGCGCCGACGGCTGCGCCGTTGACCGCGGCGATGTACGGCTTTTCGCAGTTGAACAGCGCTCGCGGGACGCGCTGGACTGAGTTTCGCAGCGAGTTGCGGTTGGCGGCGGGCGCGTTGGGGTCGCCGCCGAGCACGTCGCCCCCGGCACGCTCGCGTCCGACATCTGCTCCCGAGCAGAAGCCGCGACCCTCGCCGGTCACGATGATCACGCGGACATCCTGGTCGACCGAGGCGCGAGTGATCGACTCCTGCCAGGCGTTGAGCATGTCGTTGGAGAAGGCGTTCAGCTTCTCGGGGCGGTTGAGAGTGATCACAGCGATGTGATCCTGGACGTCGTAGAGCAGTTCTTCGGTCATAGCTGGACTTCCTGTGTTTTCTTGTTCGGTTTTGGTCAGTTTTGGTCAGTTTTGGTAGGTTCTCGCGTTAATTCATCCGCATTCCGCCGTCGACGTTCAGCGACTGTCCGGTGATGTTCTTGGCATCGTCGGAGGCGAAGAAGACGGCGGCCTTGCCGATATCCTCCGGCTTTTGTTCACGGCCGAGGGGCATGTTGCTCGCGATTACTGCCTCGAACCGCTCGCGCCGATCGACGACTTCCTCGGTGTGGTCGCCGGCGAACATGCCTTCGATCTGGCGCCAGAGGTCGGTCCAGAGCAGGCCGGGGCAGATCGCGTTGACGTTGATGTTGGAGGGGCCGAGTTCGGCGGCCTGGGACTGAGTGATGCTGATCGCGCCGGCCTTGGAGGCGGAGTAGGAGGCCATCCCGCCGCCGAGGCGACCGGCGATCGAGGCGATGTTGACGATCTTGCCGCCGCCCTGCTCCTTGAAGTGGGGCGCCACGGCCGACGTAACCTTCCAGATCCCCTTGAGGTTGACCTCGTAGCAGCGATCCCAGTCGGCCTCGGTCTCGTCCTGGCCGAAGTTGTCGGGCGGGACGCCGGCGTTGTTCACGAGAATGTCGATGTGGCCCATCTGCTCCAGCGCCGATGCGACTTGCGAGGCGATGGAATCCTCGTTGGTGACGTCCATCTCCAAGGCGATTGCGGTGACGCTGTGCCGGTTTTGCAGCTCACCGGCAGTTTGGTAGGCCGCGTCGATCAGCAGGTCGCAAATGACGATATCCGCGCCCTCTTTGGCCAGTTCGGTGGCGATGCCTTTGCCGATGCCTCGCGCAGCGCCGGTGACCAGTGCAACTTTTCCGTCCAGTCGTCCCATGGGAGTCCATTCCTTATCAAACGCGTTGGGCGCGGTCAGCGCGCGCCTTCGTCGTGCTTTTGTGGGGCAGTTCGGCTAGCGATCAGGTTAGCGGCCAGTCGCTTCAGGGGCGTGCGATGGACCCGGGTCAGGAGGATCAGCAATGCCAGGGTGAGCGCATTGCCCACAGCGATTGCGATCAGTACCGGCCGGTAGTTGTCGTTAACAGCGTCAAGCAGGAGGCCGGCGGCGAAGGGGCCGATGGCCAGCGCGACGTTGCCCATCGACGTCTGCAACGCCATCAGGGTGCCCAGACGGCGCAGACCGAATACGTCGGCGGAGATCAGTCCCTGTAGCGGCATGGTCTGTCCCCAGACCAGTCCGGCGATGATCGCGGATACGTAGATCCAGTACACCGAACCAGCGGCGAGCAGGGCCAGCGTTCCCAGCAGCATCACGGCGAAGCCGACACCGAGCGCGGGCCGCAGTCCAAGTATGGACGCCATCGGTCCGATTAAGGCGCGACCGGGCAGCGAGAGGAATCCGCGCAGGCCGGTCAACGAGGCGCTGGCCGTGAGCGAGAGTCCGGCGGCGGTTGCGGCGGGGACGAAGTGATTGAGCAACGCTCCCAGTGCGAACGAACTGGAGAGGACCATCAGCAGCATCACCTGCACCTCGCGTGAGCGCAGCGCATCGCGAATGCTGGAATAGCCGTACTGATCGGCGGGAGCTCCAAGTGTGTGTGAGCTGGTCGTCTGCGGCGTCTGCGGCGTCTGCGGCGGCAGCGTGGGCAGACGGCGAACCGTCAGGACGCCGGGCAATCCCAATACTGCGGCGAGTACGAGCAGCGCTCGTACGGCCCAACGCCAGCCGAACTCCTCTGTGAGTAGTCCGGTCAGGGGCAGAAAGACGACGGAGGAAAACCCGCCTGTCGTGACCAGGACGGTCATCGCGGCGGTCTGTCGCTGGGGGAAGAGCCGGGCCACGATCGGCATCGTCACGTTGTAGAACAGGCCGGCGATCGTGATCGCGCCGCCCAGACTCCAGAGAATGATGAAGAGCCAGACCTGGTCTGCGTATGAAGCGGCGATCAGGAGGACCGTGCCGGCGATCAGCCCGGTCCAGAGCACCGGTCGCGGGCCGAAGGCGTCGAGGATGCGCCCTGACACCAAGGATGCAGCCGCGCCGAGCAGATAGGAGCCCATGAAGGCCGCATTGACGGCGGCGGAGGACCAGCCCTCCTCGTCCTGCATCGCGCCCGTGATCGCGCCGAATCCGTAGAGGACGAGGCCGTAGGCGCCGACGGTGAGGAGGCCGAGCAGGATGGCCGGCCGCCACGTCTTGAGCCAGCGGGCGATCACGACCGGAGATGGCAGCTTCATCGACGCAGGGTAGGTCGTGCGCCGTTGGGCGCAGGGTAGGTCGTGCGCCGTTGGGCGCAGGGTAGGCTGCGGCTATGCCACAGCAGTCTTCAATTCACTCGGTTGCGGTCGAGCGGCAGCGCTTGCGCTTCGCGGCCGGACACTTTGCGACCTTCGCCGACGAGCTTGAGCCGATTCATGGACACAACTACGACGTGTTCGTCGAGGTCATCGGGCCGCTAACGGAGGAGTCGTGGGTGATCGATTTCTCGCTGCTCAAGCGGCTGACGCGTGAAGTCTGCGAGACGCTCGATCACAAGTTTCTGCTGCAGATGGACTCGCGCACGTTGACGATCACCGACGATGACACGCACTACATCGTGCAGTATCGAGACGAGCATCCGTATCGGTTGCCGAAGCGCGATGTCGCGGCGCTGCCGATCGACAACAGCACGGCGGAGCGGCTGTCGCAATACATCGCGGGTCGGCTGATCGCGTCGCTCAATGTGTCAGGACCGCCAGGATTGGGGCGGCTGCGGGTTGGGGTTGAGGAGATGCCGGGGCAAGCAGCTTGGTTTGAAACTGATCTGTAATGGCTGGCGAGTCAGACAAGACGGTCGTGTTGGTCCTCTACGACTCGCAGGGGTTGGTCGCCGAGCTGGCGAAGTCGATCGTTGAGGGCGCTGCGTCGGTGGATGGGATTGAGGTCTGGGATCGTCCGCTGGACAACGCCGACAAGGATGAGTTGGTCAAGTGCGATGCGCTGATTCTTGGGAGTCCCAACTGGACGGGGATCACTGGTCGGTTGAAGCATTGGTGGGACTACACAGGCGACCTATGGGAGACGGGCGAGCTCGCGGACAAGCCGGCGGCGGCGTTTAGCGCCGGTTGGAGTCCATCGGGCGGACTTGAGGCGACGCTGATGCAGCTGGTGCACCTCTTGATTGGGCATGGGATGCTGATCGTGGGGTTGCCGTGGACATCGACGATGAACTATTCAGGCAGTTACTACGGCGCGACGGCGGTGCGGAAGGTGACGGACCTGGATCGGGAGCAGGCGCGTAAACTGGGCGTTCGGGTGTCGGAGTATGCTCGGCGGTTGCGTGAGGTTAACGATTAGTGCCTGAGTCATATGACCCGCGGGAGTTGCTCGGCGTCGCGGTTGGCGCGTCGGCAGATGAGCTGCGTAAGGCGTTTCGGCGGAAGGCGAAGACGGTGCATCCCGACGTGTCGGACGCGCCCGATGCCGCTGAACAGTTCGCCCGGCTCAAGGCGTCGTATGACCTGCTGCTAGAACGTTTGAAGGATCCGAATGCGCCGACGCCGGAGATGCTGTACCGGCCGGCGCCGGAGGTCGATGCCGATCAGCAGGAGCGAATTCTCCAGTCGTATCGGCGGCGGCGTGAGGCCGAGCAGAAGCGTCGGTCACGGCGTCGGGCGGCGGTCAGTGGCCAGGCGCGCCGAGCCGAGCGTGAGAACGAGCGATTCCGGGCGGAGATGGCTCGCCGGCGGGCCGCCCTGGAAGAAGAGCAACAGGAAGACGCGAAACTGGAGCATGAGACGCGTGAGGAAGAGGAGCGGCAGCAGCGACTCGAGCAAGAGCGCGCGAAGCAGGCCGAACTCAAGCGGGCGGAAGAGGAGCGTCAAGAACGGCTCGAACGTGAGAAGCAGGAGCGGCTGGAACGGGAACTGGTGGAACACGAGCGTCGAGCGATGCGACAGCAGTTGTTGGCTGAACGGGAGCGCGAGGAACGGATCAGACGTGAAGAACAGGAGCGCGAACAACGCGAACCGCCGATTGGCGACTCGCCTCTGTACTGCGCGTGGAAGGCGTGTGGCGCGTCTCGTGGACTCTCTTCACCGGTGTCGACGCCGTTGGGTCAGCGTAGATTCTGCAAGAAGCATTACGGCGACTACATCCAGTTCCGGAGGGATGAGCAGCGCAAGACGTCATCGGCGGGACGCTCCGGTGGCAAGCGGCGCGCGAGGTAGATTCGCACTCGCATTCGCACTGGAGTGGCGCGACGATCCATTCGGCGACGATCAGGGCGCGGTGTAGCGCCGGAGGCAACTGCCTTAGCTTCGTTATGCCCCCGTCTACTTCGTCATACCCGCGCTTGCCGCGGAGCCTGCCCCCGGCCTGAACGGGGGTATCTCGCTGCGAACAACACATCTGCTGCGTACGGGCTGTGCGCTTGTAACGGAGGGACTCTTGGCTGGTAGGTGATGCCCACGTCTGTGCAGAACTCGGCGAGATTCCCGCGACGGAGCGCGGGAATGACGGAGGGGGTCGTAGCGAATACTGCGTGGCGAGTAACATTCGGTTGATTCTGATTGAAGGAGCATGCCATGACTGAATACGAGAATGTTCTCGTCGACATTGACGGCCCAGTGGCGACGATTACGTTGAACCGGCCGGAGAAGCTGAATGCGATCTCTGGGGCACTGCGTGATGACCTTGAGGCGGCGCTGCGGGAGTTGAATCCGGGCGATGCGGTTCGGGTGATCCGGCTCAAGGGTGCGGGACGCGCGTTCTGCGCCGGCTATGACCTGACGCCGGGGGCGGGCGCGATGAACTGGCGAACGAACCAGCGCACCGGCGATCAGGCCTGGGAGCTGGGTGAGTCGCGAATCGCTCTGGACCGGGAGAATCTGCGCGTTTCGGTTGATCGCTGGATGTGGATGTGGTCGTATCGCAAGCCGATCATTGCCCAGGTGCACGGCTGGTGCCTGGCCGGCGGCGGCGAGATGATTGGCGCCTGCGACATTGTGTTCGCGACACAGGCCGCTCGATTCGGCCATCCCGCAGGTCGGGCAATTGGCATCCCGCCGACCCTGGGTTTGTGGCCGGCCAAGATTGGCATGTTGAAGACCAAGGAACTGCTATTCAGCGGCGACACCGTGGACGGGATCGAGGCCGAACGGATCGGCATGATTAATCGGGCGTATCCCGAGGATGCGCTCGACGAGGAGACGATGGCCTTTTGCCAGCGCATCGCCCAGGTGCCGCTGGACGGTCTGACCGTACACAAGCACGCGACCAACCGCTGGTTCGAGCTGATGGGGCTGCGCACTGCCGCCTCCGAGGGCGCCGATTTCGATGCGATCTGGCACGAAGCGCCGACGATCGATGAGTTCATCAAGATCGGGCGCGAGAAGGGCCTCAAGGTCGCGCTGGAGTGGCGCGACGATCCGTTCGGCGACGGCCGCGGCGCGCTGCGGCGTCGGACGTAGTCGTCGATGCGACCGCTACCAACGGCTTCGACCGCGCAGGTTCGCGGCTACGCGCTGAGGGTCTGGGAATGGCCTGCATCGGGCGATCCCACACGGACGGCTGTGCTGGTCCACGCGACCGGTTTCCATGCTCGGACGTGGGATGCGGTTGTCCGGCTTCTGCCCGAGGACTGGCGCGTGTTTGCGTTCGATATGCGGGGGCATGGCGCGTCGCAGTCGCCGCCGGACAAAGCGGGCGCTGACTGGCGCGAGATGGCCGCCGACCTCAATGCGTGGTTGGCTCAGCGCGATCTGACCGATGTCGTCGCGGCGGGACATTCGATGGGCGGCTGCGTCTGCGTGCTTGCGGCAGCGACCGGCGGGCGGATTGAATCGCTGGCCCTGGTTGATCCTGTGCTGTTCAATCCTCGAGGACCGATGCCGCCGATGCCTCCCGATGGTCTGGCAGTGGCCGCTCGAAAGCGACGGCGGATCTGTGGTAGTCCGCGTGAGATGTCGGAGTCGTTGACGGGGCGCGGCGCGTTCACCCATTGGCCGCAAGAGGCGGTCGAACGTTATGTCCGATACGGGCTGAATCCAACGGGCCGGCTCGGTGAGTGGGAACTGGCCTGTGACCCGGAAGTGGAAGCATGGTGCTTCGAGCATGCGGCGACGGTCGATCCGTGGCCGGAGATGGCGCAGGCGTCGCAGCCGACGCTAATTCTCAGAGCCGGCGAGAAGCAAGGTCATGGTTCACCCACTGGTCAGAACGCCGTTGAGGTGTTTCCCAATGCGTTCGAGACCGTGATTGAGGACTCGGACCACTTCATCCCGATGCGGCGTCCCGACGCTGTCGCAGAGGCGATGATCACTGTGGCGACGGATTGCTCAGCAGAAACTCAGGGCTGAATCCCGACTCGCCCTCTCGAATGTCGGGCGCGAGTTCGCGGAGCAGGACGTCGCGGGCGGTCTCGTAGGCGGATTGGTCCCAGCCGTAGGTTGCTGACAGCTCGGTTGCCGATTTGCCGGTTCCGGCTCGGAAGTGGCCCTTGGTTGGCGCGAACGATTCGCTGACGAATCGCGTAGCTCCGGTGGCTGCGACCTGTTCGGCGAACGCATTCGCGTCGTCAATGGGTAGTAGCGGGGTCATTGTGATCGCAACGGGGACGCCTGCCTCGGCGACGCTGGCGGCGGCAACCAACCGAGCCTGGATGGGCGGGTTGCGCGGTTCGAAGGCTTTGCGGATGTCGTCGGAGTCGGTGGTGATGCTGAAATTGACGCAAACTTCGGAGAATTGGCTGAGCAGGTCGATGTCGCGGGTGACCAGGGGACTGCGGGTCTGGACCACGAGGCGCGCGCCTCGTTCGGAGAGGATGGGTAGCAATGATCTGGTGAGCTTGAGGCGTTGCTCGATCGGTTGGTAGGGGTCGGTGGCGCTGCTCATGTAGATGGTCTTGTCTTCGAGCGAGCGGCGCATTCGTGTGAGCTTGAGGGCTGCGTTTTGCTTCACTCGTACCCAATCGCCCCAGGATTCCTGTTTGTCGAAGGGGGCGAAGAAGGCGGCGTAGCAGTAGGAGCAGCCGAAGGCGCATCCGACGTAGGGGTTGAGGGCGTAGTCGTAGCTGCTGAGGTAGCCGGCGCCGGGCGTGAGGATTTGGTGGGCGTCGTAGGTTTCGACTCGAATCGGCATGTTGTTGTCCAGTCCCCGCCTCCGAAGGGTGCCTCAAAAGTCAGCATTCCCAGTCCCCGCTTTACGCGGGGACCTGCTCCTTCCCCGCTCCTTACTTCACCACCAGATAGCCCGTGCCGCCCGAGCGGGTCCCCGCGTGAAGCGGGGACTGGAACGGGCTCAACCCCATTCGCGCCGCTAGTCGAACGCGCCCGAGACGAGGTGCTCGACGTATTCCTCGTCCGACATTCCCACGAGGTCCTTGTAGATGGACTCGTTGTCTTCTCCGAGGAGTGGCGCGGCTTTGGTCAGTTCGGCGGGGGTTTCGGAGAGGCGGAATGAGGGTCCGTCGTAGGCTCGGTGGCCCATGGTGGGGTGATCGAGCATCCAGTAGTGACCTCGGTGGGCGAGCTGTGGATCGCTGCGCAGATCCTCGGGTGTCTGCACGACTCCGGCCGGCACGCCGCCCGATTGCAGGCGCTGCATCAGTTCTTCGGCTTGCTGCGTGCGTGTCCAGGCGGCGATTTCGTCTTTGAGCGCTTCGGCCTCAAGCGATTCCCATCCCGGCTGACCGGCGACTTCTGCCAGCGCGACCAGCTCGACATTGGATGTGACAGTGATTGCGATCCAACGGTCGTCATCGTCGCCACGGGCGGCGCATTGCCAGGTTCCATAGATCTCGTGATCGGGATGTCCAGCGCCGAGCGCTTGCTGCTCTCGTCCGTTGACGCTGTAGTCGAGCATCATCGTCTCGGTGGCGTGGATTGCGGCCTCCATCTGACCGAAGTCGATGTTCTGGCCCTCGCCGGTGCGCTGTCGGTGGTCGAGCGCAGCAATCAGGGCGGTCGCGGCAAAGTGGGGGACGAGGAAGTCGGTGTAGGCGACGCCTGTGCCAATCGGTTCCTCGCCGGGATAGGCGGTGAGATGTGAGATGCCGGCCGCCGCCTGGAGGACGTGCCCGTAGCCCTGCCACATCGACCAGGGACCGGTGAGGCCGTACATCGGCATTGAGATCATGATCAGGTCGGGTCGGATTTCGCAGAGGTCCTCGTAGGTCATACCCCAGGCGCGCATTGCCTTGGGCGTGAAGGACTCGGTCACGATGTCGCAGTGTTCAACGATTCGCTTGGCGATCTTGACGCCGTCGGGATGTTGGAAATTGAGCGAGACACACTTCTTGGACGAGTTGAAATCGGCGTAGTAGCCGCTGTTGTCAAGACCGGGGGTGTCGTTGACGAAGGGCGGCGCGCGACGCAGCGGCTCAGGGCGGACCGATGACTCGATGCGGATCACTTCGGCGCCGTGGTCGGACATGTACTTGGAGACCAGCGGTCCGACGCCGACCCAGGCGAAGTCGGCGACGCGAATGCCTTCAAAGACCTTGTCGGTCGTCGATTCGGTTTCTTGAGTGGTCATGTTTCGGTCCTAGATGATCGCGTCCGCCGCGAGCTGCGAAATCTCTTCGTCCGACAGACCCAGCAGATTGCCGTAGACGTAGTCGTTGTGCTCGCCGATGTGCGGCGCTCGATGCCTGACGGAGAGCGGCGTCTTGCTCAGTTTGGCCCAGGGTCCGGGATAGGGGAGATGCGCTTCTTCGTGCTCGATTTCGACCCAGTAGTCGCGGGCGGCGAGGTGCTCGTTCTCAATGAGGTCGCGCGGCGTGTGGACGATGCCCCAGCCGTTGCGGATCTGCTGCGCTTCGGCCACGAGCTGGGCTCGGGTGAATTTCTTGCAGAAGGCCACGAGGACTTCGTTCAGGTAGTCGCCGTCATCGCCGGATGGGGGAATCAGCAGGCCCTGGGTGGCGTCGACCTTGGCCAGCCATTCGTCCGATGTCAGGTCGCCGGCCATCCCGTGATGGTCAAGCCAGTCAACCGTTTGCCGCGCCGTCAAACCGAAGAGTCCGCCGTATGAGAGCGCGGCCACGTAGCCGTCGGCGGCTTCATAGACGTACTGACCTGACTTGTAGCCGCCAATCTGGCGGCCGTTGCCGGGTCGTCCGTTGTTAATCCCGCGGATGTCCCAGGTCGGCGAGGCGTTGTCGTGAGTGAATGTGATGGCCTCCTGCATCGACTGGTCGACGTGCTGTCCGCGTCCCGACTTGGTGCGCTGATAGTGGGCGATCATCGTGCCGACGACGGCCTGCGACGATGCCTGGGTGTAGCCCTGGGATGCCGTTGGGCGAATCGGTGGTCGTCCGGGCGCGCCACAGAGCGAGGAGAGGCCGCCCATCGCGGTTGCGACAAGGTCGGTGGCTTTCCAGTTGGCGTAAGGACCTTCGCGTCCGAACGGGGTGATTGAGGTATGGACGAGGCTCGGATGCTCCGAGCGAATGTTCTCAGCTCCGAGGCCGAGCGCCGCCGCCGCTTCGGGCGGGCAGGTCTCGACGAGGAAGTCGGCGCTCTCCAACAGTCGAGTGAACAGGTCCTGCCCTCGCTGCGTGGTGAGATCAAGCGTCGCGCCGAGCTTGTTCGTGTTGAACGTCCACCAGTGCAACGACTGCTCGGGGTCGATGACATCGCCGCGGAAGGGTCCGATGAATCGCGACTCGTCGCCACCGGGCGGCTCGACTTTGATCACTTCTGCGCCGAGATCACCAAGCATGCGGCCGGCAAGCTGTCCGAGTTCGTTGGTCAGGTCGATGACTCGGAACGGGGCCAGCGGTCCTGCGGCGGTTGAGGTGGTCATGGCGTGGATTATAGTCGGCAGCCTCTTTCAGTCGCCGCATTTGGTTCCAGTCCCCGCCTTCGCGCGGGGACCCGTTGCCTTTCCCGTTGCAGCACGAACGACAAGCGTGAAAGTTGGCAGCCAGGGAGCCGAGCGGGTCCCCGCGTGAAGCGGGGACTGGGGGCCAATTTGTGGGTTCTTGCCCGAAGCAGGGACTGGGACTGCCGAGCGGGTCCCTGCGCAGGGACGGGGACTGGGAATCCGCTGGTTAGCTCGCCGCGGCCGGCTGTCGTGGTCGGCGCTGGATGATGTGGACGCCCTCGAGGGTCGGCAGGATGGCTTCGATGGCGGCTCGGACTTCTCCGAGGTTGGTCTTTTCCTCAGCCGACACGGCGATTGGCTTGATTCCGAGCTCGGCTCCGATGGCGCTGACCACCTCATCGACGGGTTCTTCGAGCGCGTCGATCTTGTTGAGCACTGTCAAGATTGGACGTTGATCGACTCCCAGTTCCTGCAACGTGCGGTCGACGCTTTGCGACTGCTCGACGGCGTCCGGAGACGTTGCATCGACGACATGCAGCAACAGGTCGGCCTCTTCCAACTCTTCGAGTGTCGCGCGGAAGGCGGCGACGAGTTGGGTTGGCAGCTTCTGGATGAAGCCGACGGTGTCGGAGAGGAGCACGGTGTGTTCCTCGGATAGACGACAGCGGCGCGTGGTGGGATCGAGCGTCTCGAAGAGGCGGTCTCGGGCACGCACGTTGGCGTTGGTGAGCGAGTTCATCAGCGTCGACTTGCCGGCGTTGGTGTAGCCGACCAGTGCGACCAGCGGCACGCCGGCGCGGTCGCGTTGACGCCGGTGCTGTTGCCGGTGCGTGCGGACACGTTCGAGGTCCTGCTTGAGCCGCTTGATCTGGTTGCGGATTAGCCGGCGGTCGGTCTCGAGCTGGGTCTCACCGGGGCCTCGCGAGCCGATCGCGCCTTCCATCCGCTCGAGGTGCTCCCACTGTCCGGTGAGCCGGGGCAGGAGGTACTCGTGCTGGGCCAGCGCGACCTGGACGGCGCCCTCGCGGGTGCGGGCGCGTTGGGCGAAGATGTCGAGGATCAGCGCGGTGCGGTCGATGATCTTGATCTCCAGCCGCTTCTCCAGCGTGCGCTGTTGAGCCGGCGTGAGTTCGTCGTCGAAGATGGCGACCGTGGCCTTGAGTTCGTCGCGAAGCTCGGCGATCTCTTCGAGCTTGCCCTTGCCGACGTATGAGCGGGGATCAGGATGACGCAGCCGCTGGGTGATGCGCGCCATCGGCATCGCGCCGGCGGTCTCGGCGAGTTGCGCGAGTTCTTCGACCGATGCGTGGATATCCCAGTGAGCGGCGCGTCGGGTGTCGACGCCAACCAGGATGGCGCGCTCGCGCGGAGGACGGGTCGGGTAGCGTCTGCGGCGTGCGCCGCTGGGTTGTCGGTTGCGTATGCGTGGAATGAGGGTCTCCGTCGCTACGTCCGAGCGCGCATTGGCGCACGTCGGGCGCGAATCAGTCTAGCCAGCGTGTGGTGACGGGACCGCTTAGCGCATGTCGCAACTTCACTCCTCGTTCGACGATCTCGTACAGCTTACTCGGAATGTCGGAAGGGGTTGTTGTGGTTGAAGTCGTAGCCCCAACATTCGATTTCGCCCGTTGGTCGGACACCGCAGCTGATCTCGTCCGAGACGCTCACGTTGATGAACTCTCCCAACGGCGGTGACGCCTGCCCGAGATTGTCCAGGCCCCAGCAAGAAACGCTGCCGTCATTGCGGATCCCGCAGGAATGATAGTCACCGACGCTGACATTGGAGAAATCACCTGCGGGCGGCCTCGTCTGTCCCCAAACCAGAGTCGGTACCTTCGGTACAAGTGGCCAACATTGAACGCCGCCATCAACATCTAGAGCGCAGCCATTGGTTCGGCTCACACTCAATTGCGTAGTAGGAAGCCGCAATTCCAAGAAGACCGTGCCGCTTGGACCCGCGCAAACGATTCCGCCTTCGATCGTTGTTCCACAGACCTCGGTTGAGACTGAAACCTGACGGTACTTGTGCGGAGGCAGTTCGTAGAACGGATAGTCCCGTCTAGATGCGTTTGCGGATTCCCAACAAGCGACCGAGCCGTCGGAGCGAACTGCGCAAGTCTGGAACGGGCCGACATCTACCTCGACGAACGGGCCATCGAGCCGTTCTCTTACGACGTGCAGTCGATCCTCTATACCATCCAACACGTCCTCATGTGGGCCGTCTCCCCAACAACGAACCGTCTGGTCTTCGTGAAGCGCGCAAGCGTAGTTGTTACCGACAGATATCTGAGTGAATGGACCTTGTGGGATCTCGCTATCTGCAAAAGGAGCTTGCCAGCAGAATGCCTTGCCATCGTTGTCAATAGCGCATCCCCCACCGTCTTCCCAGTACGAGCCGAGGTCCATGTCAATGTCTGCCGTATCAGCCTCTGGTTGGTATGGCCGGCCATAGTCTGACGCACCGCCACCTCGGCATGAAACGATTCCCTCTTCGTTCAGCCCGCAGATGAACAACCATCCCAAGCCGATCTTCAACGGCTTTGGCTCAGTATCGAGCTCGGAAGTGAAGTTGGCATTCCAGCATTCCACTGTGCCGCCAATTCGTAGACCGCAATACAGATCGCTCCCTGCAGCGATCCCTACAAACTGCCCTGCCGGTGGTTCAGGCGTGCTGAGTGCCTCATCACCCCAGCAGAGGACATGCCCCGATTCTGCGAGACCGCACACGTGCCACTCACCGACTGCCAAGTCGGTAAACCGGCCATCAGTTGCCAAGGTTTGAAGAGAATAGGCTCCCCAGCATTGAATCGTGCCATCAGTTTTCAAACCGCAATTGAAATCCGGCGCCAGACGGATTTGCGAGAATGGGCCGGGTCGTGATTCGAGCTCACCTCCCAAATACTCTCGCCCGCAACATTCTGCTGATCCATCCGGTTTGAGACCGCATAGACGCGAATGTGTTGACGCTACTTGAGTAAAGTGATCGGCCGGCGGCTCCATCGGCGCCACGCCCAATCCTGGGCCCCAACACTCAAAGCTGCCATCTGGGCGGAGTCCGCAGTTCTGGGTTATCTGCACGAATCGCCCTGCCGGAGCGAGCTGTTCAAAGGTTGCCCAGCCCCAACAGCGAACCGCCCCGTTGTCCAACAACGCGCATACGTGGTTCTCCCCGACAACCATGTCTATTGCAAGACGACCGCTGCGATCCGAAAGTAGCGGATACTGCTCAACATCCTCGGCTTGTGTTGCTTCGTCGGTCGGGTTCCAGTCCGCTGGCCACCCGCCGTCTGGGTCAAAGTCTGATGGTGTGCCCGGACACAACCTGTAGCGGTAGCTGCGGTTTTCCTTGGCGATGACTCGAATGGCGTGGCTCTCGGCGCTGGTTGCCGAGGACTTCTCTTCAATTGGATGCTCGGACGATCGTTCAGACCACTCAGCCGTGCCATAACGAGGATTCCCTGTCAGCACACTCTTGGCCGCCTTGGACCCTGGATCCTCCAACGACTGGGAGACGCGAGGTTCGTCACCTCCGCAGGAGCACACGAACAGCGAAATCAACGCGAACAGCAAGACACTCGGAACGTTCAAGCGTCGAGATTGGGCACCATTCACCGCCAATCGCGCCCTGGACTGGCACGCTAGCTGGTTCCTTAGCGTTCTTCAGGCTTGCGATGCCGAGGCGCAGGACTCAACGACTCGCGGTGAACGCTGCGATGCGCTCGACTCCCTCGTCGACTTCTTCGTCGGGCAACGTCAGGCTGAGGCGGATGTAGCCTTCTCCGGCGGGGCCGTAGCCGTTGCCGGGGGTGACGACGACTCCCTGCTCTTCGATTAGGCGGCTGGCGAAGTCGGCGGAGGTGTCGCCCTCGGGGATTTTGGCCCAGATGTAGAGCGAGGCCTTGGGATTGGTGACTTCGAGGCCGATGGAGCGGAGGGCGCTGACGACCTTGTCTCGGCGTTTCTCGATGATTGCGTTGTTGACCTCGATCACTGACTGGTCGCCATCGAGCGCGGCGATGGCCATCTGTTGGATTGCCTGGGGGATGCCGGAGTCGATGTTGGACTTGACGCGCAGCAGCGGGTCGACGAGCTCGGCGTTGCCGCAGGCCCAGCCGAGCCGCCAGCCGGTCATGTTGAAGGTCTTGGAGAGCGAGAAGTATTCCATCCCCGCTGCTTTGGCCGATGGCGCCTGGAGGTAGGCGGGCGCTTCATAGCCGTCGAAGGTGACATCGCAGTAGGCGTTGTCGTGCAGCACGGCGATCTCGTTGTCGAGGCCGAACTGGGCGGCGCGTTCGAAAAAGTCGATGTCCGCGAGCGCCCCGGTCGGGTTGTTGGGGTAGTTGATCCAGAGGACGCGCGCCTGATCGCGCACGTCGGCGGGGATAGTGTCGAGGTCGGGCAGGAAGCCGTTTTCCTCGGTCAGCGGCATGTGATGCGACGTGCCGCCGGCGAACATCGTGCCGATTGCGTAAACGGGATAGGCCGGGTCGGGAACGAGGGCGATGTCGCCCGGGTCGATGAAGCAGAGCGCGGAGTTGGCGATGCCTTCCTTGGCTCCGATCAGCGGGACGATCTCGGTGGCGGGGTCGAGCGTGACCTCGAAACGTTGAGCCATCCAGCGTGCGATGCACTCGCGCAGCTCGGGCAGACCCTCGGTCTCGGGGTAGCGGTGGTTGGCGGGCACGTCGGCGTGCTCATGCAATGCTTCGAGGATGTGCGGGTGCGTCGGCAGATCGGGGTCGCCGATGCCGAAGGAGATGACGCGCACGCCCTTCTCCCGCTGTGCCGCGATCTTGCGGGAAATCTCGACGAAGAGGTAGGGCGGGAGATCGCGGACGCGTCGGGCTGTGCGCATTGAAACTACTTTCAGTAAACGAGGGTGCCCCCCCTCTGCCTTCGGCATCTCCCCCCAGAGGGGGGAGAGCAAAAGTTGGAGGGGCGTGAAATCTCCCCTCTCCGGGGGGAGAAAGAGAACGGGCGATCTTAGAAGCGGCCCCAGATTTTGCCGATCTTGACGTAGGTCGTCACCTTGGCGTCGCGCCGGCGCAGGACCTCGGCCGCATCGGCCGGACGTTGATAGGTGAGTTCGTTCGTCACGTGGCGGAAGTTGAACTCTTTGAGCAGGTCGTCGCCGACGCTGTCGCCGCCGACGCGCAGGGTCATGGCGCGGCGGTTTGCCTCTGCGCCGCGCTGCATGGCGATCGCGAGTAGCGCGCGGGAGACCTCGGTGTGGTCCTGATCGGGGTGAACGATCAGCTCCTCGGCGATGATGCCGCGCTTCTCGCCGGGCGCGGTGCGGATGTAGCCGGCGGGCGAGCCGTCGTGCTCGGCGATGCCGACCCACTCGGCGGCGGCGAAGAACTGGTTGGCCAGCGGCGGGGCATGCGCGGCTTCGCCGGCGGCCTGTTGCTCGATCTCGACGATCGCGTCAGCATCGTCGGCGGTTGCTTCGCGGACCGTAATTCCAGGCGCGATTTGCGGCAGTGCCTGGTCGCGGACATCGCGGCAGCGCATCACGGCGACCTCTGACGGTGAGGCGAAGCCCGCGCCGATGAACATCGGCTCGACGTAGTGGCGATGGGGGAAATCGGAGTAGTCGATCACCATCAGCTCGGCATCGGAGTGCTCGGAGGCGAGCTCGCCCATCTCGTTGAGCAGATTGGTCAGATGCAGCCGGATGTGGTTGATCGTGTCGAACTCGTAGAACAGCCGCAGATGGCGTCCATAGGGCACGCCGATCACGTAGCCGTCGTCGCACTGCGTGGAGAGCATGCGCGGCAGGCGGACGAGGGCGTCGAAGTCGATGTCGGGCAGGTTGCGGTAAGCCAGCGCCTTGGTGGCGAGGGTTTCGTGCAGATTGCGCACCATGCCGGGCGCGATGTCCTGTGCGTGCCGCGTGTAGTCAGGTATGACCATCAGTTGTCCATTCGTTCGTTGAACTGGGGGAAAAAGAGCTGTGTGTTCACCGAACACCCAGCAGATTGGCGTCTAGTTGACCTTCAAAGGAGAACGTTGCCGGCCCGGTCATGTAGACGGAAGCCGACGGATCGTCGAGACCGTCCCAGGCGATGTCGAGGTCGCCGCCGGGCAGCGAGACCGTCGCTGCTGCATCCGACAGGCCACGCAGTCGGGCCGCGACGAGTACCGCGCAAGCGCCCGAACCGCAGGCCAGCGTGATTCCGACACCACGTTCCCAGACTCGCATCTTGAGATGATCCGGCGCCAGCACGTTGACGATCTCGAAGTTGGTCTTCCTGGGGAAGTCGGGGTGCGTCTCGATCAGCGGCCCGATCTCGGTCAATGGGAAATCGTCGACGTCCTCGTCCGTGAACCAGACGACGTGAGGATTGCCCATGCTGACGCAGGTCAGGTCGTAGACGCGGCCCTTGACTTCAACCGCGTGGCGGAGAATCGGCGCGGGGCCTTCGTGGACGACGGGGATTTCGTTGGCTTGGAGCCAGGCAGGGCCCATGTTGACGCGTACGCGGTCGACGCTAGCGTCGCCTGAACTCATGGCGGAGAGGTCGGCGTGGAGCACGCCTGCGCCGGTCTCGATTGCGAGTGCGCCGTCGGTCGGCGTCATGCCGACTCGCTCGACGAGGTACTTGGTGAAGCAGCGGAAACCGTTGCCGCACATCTCGCCGTCGGAGCCGTCGGAGTTGACGATCACCATCCGCGCGGCAGCGACATCAGTGTCCTGGGCGATCAGGATGCCGTCCGCACCGACACCGAAGTGCCGGTCGCAGATACGCGGCGCGAGCGCGGACCAGTCGATCTCGTTGAGGTGCGCATTCTCGCCGAGGGCGTCGATCAGCAGGAAATCGTTCCCTGCGCCCTGGACTTTGAGAAACGGAATTGACATCAAACAACTCTCACAGTTGATTTCATCTTACTCAAGCATCTCTAGCGGTACATCAGCCGCCCAACAAATCGCCGGATCATCGCGCCGAAACCAGGCTCGCTGGCGTCTGGCGAGGCGTCGAGTCGCCTGCGCCACAGCGGTCTGCGCCTCTTCGACGGTTGTTTCGCCTCGCAAATGCGCGATCACTTCTCGATAGCCGATCGAATCGAAGCCGGGGGCGTCCTCGGGAATGCCGTCTGCGAGCAGCGCGCGGGTTTCCTCGACGAACCCATCAGCGAACATTGCGGCAGTTCGCTGTGCGATTCGAAGGTCGAGCGCCTCCAGTGACACGTCGGGCGCGAACGCTTGGTACGTGATCGGCTGGCGTTTTTGTTGCCACTCGGAGATCGGCGTTCCGGTGAAGTGCTGGACTTCCAACGCACGGACGATGCGGCGGACATTCGTAGGTCCGATTTGCTCGGCGGCCTGTGGATCGACGCTCAGTAATCGTTCGTACAGCACGTGTGGGGGCTCGTCCTCCAGCGCTTGCCGAAACTCAGGCTGCTGCTCGACCGGTGGGACGACCCAACCCTCGAGCAGCGCTCGCATGTGTTGTCCGCTGCCACCGACGGCGATTGGTCGCTTGCCTCTGGAGCGGATGTCTTCGATTGCAGATCGAGCTTCCTTCAGGTACGCCCCCAGAGAGAAACGCTTGGTCGGTTCGACGATGTCGATGCACCAATGCGGAATCTCTTCCTGCATCGCTTTGGTCGGTTTGGCCGTGCCGATGTTGAGGCGGCGGTAGATCTGACGCGAGTCGATCGAGATGATCTCGCCGTCAAGGCGGCGCGCGATCCCGATAGCCCAGTTGGATTTGCCGGAGGCGGTGAGTCCGACGACCGCTATAAGTGGCCGCGGTTCAGGAGCCAATTGGTGGACGCACTTACGTGCTGGTTGTTGGACGCACTTACGTGCTGGCTGCGATGGCACGGGTGATGGCGAGGAAGGCGTCGGCGTCCAGCGCTGCGCCGCCGACGAGCGCGCCGTCGACATCGGGCTGAGCCATGAAGTCGGCGGTGTTGTCGGGCTTGACTGATCCTCCGTAGAGGATGCGAACGGCATCGGCTGCCTCAGCGCCAAGCTTGTCCGAGAGGACGGAGTGGATATGGGCGCAGGCGGATTGCGCCTCGTCAGGATTCGCGGCTTTGCCGGTGCCGATCGCCCAGACCGGTTCATAGGCGACGACGAGTCCTGCGGGGGCAGGATTGTCGCCCAGCGCGATGCTGAGCTGTCGCGTGAGCACGTTCGCGGTTCGCTTGTTCTCGCGTTCGGCGTCCGATTCGCCGACGCAGAGGATCGGGGTCAAGCCGTGCGCGTCGGCAGTGCGCAGCTTGAGCGCGAGCGCCTGGTCGTCCTCGCAGAAGAACTGGCGACGCTCAGAGTGGCCGAGGATGACCCAGTCGGCGACCTCGGCGAGCTGCACCGGCGAAACCTCGCCCGTGTATGCGCCGGACGGCTGGGTGTGCATGTTCTGTCCGGCGATGTGGACATCGGTGCCGCACCAGAAGTCCCAGACCAGTCCGAGCTGTGTGAACGTGGGTGAGAGGACGACGTCGACGCCCTCGATGGCGTCTATTCCAGCGAGTCCGCGACAGAGTGCGCGGGCCTCGGCGTTGGTACCGTTCATCTTCCAGTTGCCGGCCGCGATTGGAGTTCGGGTCATTCGTCGTCCTCCCCAGTGCCGGGCTCAGCGTCGGGCTCAGCGTCGGGTTCAGTGGCGGGCTCAGCGTCGGGCAGCACCGCGATGCCTGGCAAGTCGAGTCCCTGCAAGTATTCCAGGGCCGCGCCGCCGCCGGTTGAGACGTGGGACATCTTGGAGGTCAGGCGGAACTGCGCGACCGCGGCGGCAGTCTCGCCACCGCAGATCACGGTGGTTGCATCTTCCAGCTTGGACAAGGCCTCGGCCATCGCGCGCGTGCCGCCGGAAAATGCCTCACGCTCGAACAGCCCGAGCGGGCCATTCCAGACGATCGTGTCGCAGTCTTTGACCGCCTGAGAGAATGCCTCGACGGTTGCCGGGCCGACATCGAGAATCTGCCAGTCCTCAGGGAGTTCTTCTTCGCCGAAGACCAGCGGCTTCGCACGCGGGGGTTCGTCAGCGCCGTGCGCGATGACGCAGTCGGTCGGAATCAGCAGGTTGCAGTTCTCTTCGGCTGCGATGGCCGTGACTTCATTGGCGGCCTCAACCATGTTCTGTTCGAGCAGCGATGCGCCGGTCGGTAGTCCGCGAGCCAGGAGGAAGGTGTTGGCCATGGCTCCGCCGATGGCGATCACGTCGGCGATGGCTGCGAGCCGTTCCAGCAGGCCGAGTTTGTCTGACACCTTTGCGCCGCCGCTGATGAATCCGAGTTTTCCCGCTTGACCGTTTCGGATCGGGTCCAGCGCAGCCATCTCGCGGTCCAACAACAGACCGGCGGCGGACGGCAGCATTGTGGCGACCGCGTGGGTCGAGGCGTGCGCTCGGTGCGCCGCGCCGAAGGCGTCGTTGACGTAGACGTCGGCGAGATCGGCGAGCTGCATGGCGAAGTCTTCGTCGTTCTCTTCCTCTTCCTCGTGGAAGCGGAGGTTTTGCAGCACCAGCACTTCGCCCGGCTTGAGTTCGCTCGACATTTGCGTGGCGACATCGCCGATGCAGTCCGGCGCCAAGCGCACGTTCATCCGCAGCGTTCGGGCCAATCGGACGGCGACAGGGGTGAGATCGAAGCGTGGATGGCGCTCGCCTCCGGGGCGGCCCAGGTGCGAGGCGACAATCACGGACGCCCCTTGCTCCAGGGCATACTTCACGGTTGGCGCCGCGGCCCGGATCCTGGTGTCATCGAGGACGACGCCTCTATCCATCGGCACGTTGAGGTCCAGCCGCAACAAGACACGCTTCCCGGCCAGATCCAGGTCGCGAATTGAAACTTTGCTCATCTTGATTCAATCCTGGGTCGGCGGGAGCCTCGTTCGTCGCGTGAAGCTGTTCGGCTCAAGCCATCGGTGAGAGCTCGGGGGCTCCACGTTCCTTGATCACGCTCTCAGGCAAGTGATCGGGTAACAAGTGGTCGGGTAGGTGGTCGGACAAGTTGTCGGGCAAGTTGTCGGGCAAGTTGTCGGAAGAATCGCTGTGCCTGGCCTCGACTGCCGCCAACTTGGCCAACCGGCGAACGTGGCGTCCGCCTTCGAACTGCGCCTCGACGAATGCATCAACGATCTCGCCGGCGAGGGCGTGACCCGTGACGTAGGAGCCGAGCGCGAGCACGTTGCAGTCGGTGTGCTCCCGAGCGCGCCGCGCCGACCAGGGGTCGGTGCACAGTGCGGCGCGAGCGCCGCGGACTTTGTTGGCGGCAATACTGACGCCGACGCCGTTGGAGCAGACGACAATGCCGAGCTGGTGTTGTCCGTCGACCACGGCCTCGGCGAGAGGCGCGGCGACGTCGGCATAGTCGGTCGGGGCGGGCGCGTTCGGACCGAAATCTTGGACCTGATGACCTTGCTCGACCAGTCGTTCGCGAAGGCGTTCCTTCAGCTCAAAGCCGGCATGGTCGCTGCCAATGGCGATACGCACGTCTTGTTGCCCCATTCTTCGGACTTAGGAGGCCGAGTCTAAATCGGAGAGTCCCCAGTACTGCATCAGCAGCTCTCCGACGTTCGCACCAAGCATCGGCCCACGGCGCAACACGCGCGGAACCCGGCCCGTGCAATCCAAGATAGTAGAGGCTGAACCGGCTGGCATCACCCCATGTTCGTCAACAATGTGAAGTGATTCACTTCGTTGACTTGCAGAGAGGTCCCAGGCGAATTGTCGGCGCACGTCATCCGATGTGAGTGACGCCGGTTCGCCGTGAATATTGGCCGACGTGCCGGTCAGCGGCGCATCCAGCAAATCGAGCAGCGACGCCGCCACGGGATGGTCGGGAATGCGCAGCGCGACCGTCCTGCCGTCGATCGCTCTGGATGACCAGCCGTCGCGCTTGTTCACGATCAAGGTCAGCGCTCCCGGCCAGGCGGACTCGGCCAATGACTGGGTTCGCGGATCAAGCGGCTCGGCAATCTCTTCCAGATGTTCGCGCCAGCGAGCGGGCGGAAGGAAGACCGGCAGGTTCTCGCCTCCCGGCCGACGCTTGAGCCGGAAGACGTTCGCGACGGCCTGATCGTCGGTCGCGATGGCGCTGAGCGCGTATTGGGTGTCGGTCGGCATGGCGACGACCCCGCTGCTTCGCAAATGATCAACTGCATGAGCAAGTTCATCGAATGACACAGATTCATTGTAGAGCGCCCGTATCATTATGACGTGAACAGCCACGCGTCTCAGGGCACATCCGAGCACGAATCGATCGTCATCGTTGACCTCGGATCGCAGACCGCGATGTTGATCGCGCGTCGTGTCCGTGAACTCAACGTCTACTGCGAACTCGTGCCGCCGACGTCAGCCTGGGAGCGTGTCCGCGAGCTGAATCCGCGCGGCGTCATCCTCAGCGGCGGGCCGGCCAGTGTCCACGACGACGACGCGCCGGTGGCGCCGGATTGGGCATTGGATGGCCGGATGCCGGTGCTGGGCATTTGCTACGGCATGCAGACGATGGCCAACCAGCTCGGCGGGCGAGTCGAAGCGGGCCGAGAACGTGAGTTTGGCGCGGCCCACATCTATCCGCGCGGAGACTCAACCCTGCTCGACAACCTGCCTCGGCCGATGCCGGTCTGGATGTCGCACGGCGACCGCGTTGATCATCTGCCAGACGGTTTTCAGACGCTGGCCGGCACCGACAGCATCCCGATCGCTGCCATGGGCGACGGCCAGAATCGCTTCGGCATCCAGTTCCATCCCGAGGTCGCGCATACGCCGCATGGACTGCATCTGCTCAGCAACTTCGTCTTTGACATCTGCAAATGCTCCGGCGACTGGGACGCCGCGCATTTCGTCACGGAGACCGTGGAAGAGATTCGTCGGCAGGTTGGCGATGATCATGTGATTTGCGGCTTGTCCGGCGGCGTCGATTCCTCGGTTGCGGCCGCGCTGGTGCATCGCGCGATCGGCGATCAGTTGACCTGCATCTACGTCGACAACGGGCTGATGCGTCTGGGAGAGACCGCAGAGGTCGTCGACACGTTCGAGCGCAACATGCACATGAATCTGCGTGCGGTCGATGCCGGTGACCAGTTCCTCGAAGACTTGGCCGGAGTTGATGATCCCGAGACGAAGCGCAAGCGGATCGGCGAGACGTTTATCTCCGTCTTCGAAGAGACGGCGGCCCTGATCGCCAAGGGGGATCACGGCGTCGACTACCTCGTCCAGGGCACGACGTATCCCGATGTCGTCGAGAGTGCGGGCTCGGGCCACGGCTCGGCGACGGCGGTGATCAAGTCGCACCACAACGTCGGCGGGTTGCCGGATGACTTGCGATTCGAACTGATTGAGCCGCTGCGACACCTGTTCAAGGACGAAGTGCGCGAAGTCGGCCGCGAGTTGGGACTGCCCGAAGAGATCGTCGGTCGGCAGCCGTATCCGGGTCCGGGACTGGCGATCCGAATCATCGGCCCGGTGACGCATGAGAAGGTCAGAGTGCTGCAGCTCGCCGACGCCGTCGTCATGCAAGAAATCCGCAACGCCGACCTATACGACGACCTCTGGCAATCATTCGCCATCCTGACCGATACACGCACCGTCGGCGTGCAGGGAGACGCCCGCACCTACGGCTGGGTCTGCGCAATCCGCGCGGTCACCGCCGACGACGCAATGACCGCCGACTGGGCAAGGATTCCGTATGACGTGTTGGGGACAATCGCGAACCGGATCGTGAATGAGGTACCAGAGATCAATCGAGTCGTCTACGACATCACATCCAAGCCGCCCGGCACGATTGAGTGGGAGTAACAATCCCGTGGTGATCACGATTTGCATGAGTATGTCGCTGCGGCATCGATTGCCCGAGGTCTGCCGTGTGTTGGAGGCTGCCGGACATGAAGTGTTGACTCCGGTTGACACGCGCGAGTTCGACTACGAGCGCGCCAACGATCACGAGCGCGCTGAGCTTAAACGCGACAAGGACTTAATCCGCACCCACTACGAGAAGATCAAGGTCTCCGACGCCATCCTGGTGCTGAACGAAGACCTGCCCGGCAGACCCAATTACATCGGAGGCAACAGCTTCCTTGAGATGGGCTTTGCGCACGTCCTGAACATCCCCATCTACCTGATGCAGGAGGTGCCGGAGTCCCCATACCGGTCGGAAATGCTGGCCATGGACCCGATTGTGATCAACACCGACCTTGGCAGATTAGGGACATGCGACACCAATGCCGTCTGCTAGCCTTTGCCAATGTCCCCCTTGTCCCATATGGCAGTCGCTGACGAAACATTCCCCAGGTCCCTGCTGAACATCCGACGCTGCCTCGCGATCCTTGTCCTCGCCTGCCTGCTTCTGATTCCTGCCACAACCACGGCAACTTCCCCGACCATCTCCGGCCACATATTCGACGCCCAAGGCCGACCATTGCCACACGCCGTCGTCCGCGCATACGACTGGGTCGACAACGGGTATAACCTGGCGCCAAGCGCATCCTCCACCACAAACATTGCCGGCCGCTTCAACCTCGCCGCCAACCCCGGCGCCTATCATTTGTCGATCGAATACGACGGCATTGACTTCAACCTCACGAAACAAGGCCTGACTATCTCTCATCGTGACCTCATACGGGTCGACACTGAAACGAGTCTCGCCACCACCCTTTCGATCACATTTCCCCTGACGTACGAGATATCTGGAACCGTTTACTCTCATGACGGAACTCCTGCCCCCGACGTTGAGCTTTTTAGCTGGGGCAGCCGTGATCAGACCTCGCATCCGTACGTTACTAGTTCTGACGGCTCATTCACACTACGAGGCATTCTACCAGGATTACACACTGTCAGCTTTCTCATTCTCAACAATACCCATCGCCATCACTACAACAAACACCAAGGCTATTCCAGGCTCGGCAATGAAGCCACAACTCTCATCATTCGCAATGACGACATTAGGGGTCTGGAAGTCACATTGCCTCCGTTGGGCACGCGGGTCAGCGGGCGTCTCGTATGGCCTGATGACACACCGCTCGATGGTCAATCGACAGCCGTACACCTCTCTTGGTGGGGCTTCAGAAGCCGCACAGACGACGATTCTTTCACCTCCCTAATTTCGGTCCTCACTTCGTCAGACGGTACCTTCTCCTTGCACCTACCGCATGGCTACTATCAACTCCGCTTTTACTATTTCTCTCACCTCAGACCAGACACGTCCTGGCTGCGCTATACCGCCAACCTACCGGAGCACGCAACCGAGGCGCCATCGCAGGTCACACGGATCGCAGTCGGCGACGAACCTGTTGTCTTACCCACAATCACCATCCCGCCCCCAAACACCTCACATATCACGTTGGAGGGTCCGTCGTCACTGGTCGAATCTGTCACCGGCGTCAACATTTGCTACGAGTTCGCCGACAATTTGTGCGTCCACCCGAGCTTCATGCCAGGAGACTGGTCTAATCCACAACCTATCATTTTGCCGAGAGCAATCTTCAACATGATGTTTACTATCGACGGCCGACGACTGTACGTTAACCCAGACCTGGATCCTCCCTTCACTCCGGAATACCACCGACGCGGCATGCTTGATGGTACCGATCCTGCACTGCGGGATCTCACCCTCTCCCTCGTGAAGTCGGCTAATGAGCTCCAGCCCCGGGACCACTCTGTTGCGTTGAGACTCTCTCCCGGCGCCAATTTGATCGGCTGGTACGGAGGACAAACTCCATTGTCGGAGATCTGCAATGCCTCGGCCGACATCGTCTCGCTGACTGGCTTCTCAACAACCGGCAGGCCAAGAGGTTCGATGGTTTGTCACGCCGGCGAAAGCGCAACATTGACACGAGTGGTTGATTTCGGCTGGCCACTCTTGATTCAGACAAGCGCAAGCAAGACGCTGCACCTTACCCTGTTGGTAGCAGAACCGAGCGGCTCAATCGAGTTGTCTGCGGGTGGAGCGTTCGTTGCCTGGCCAGGAGAAGACAACACCTCTCTCGGCGAGATTCGCCGGGGCTTTGGTCCCAATTTGCAGACTCTGGTGAAGTTTTCAAATGAGCGGGACACCAGCGACGCCGAACTGTTAAACACGGGAGACATACTGTACGTCAATCTGAAACAGAGCCTCCGTTGGCTTCCACCAACGCAGGATAAAGAGCCGACCTGGTACATCTACAGTGATCAAGCTGAAAGATTTCAACGCTTGTTGCAGAACGAGTTTCGAAGCGTCTCGAGCTACTTCTTGTCTACGGAAGGCATCGCGGCAACCAACTTTGACGTATACTTTTCGGACGACTGGGACGACTATTCGGACCGATTAGTGGGACCTCTCAACGGTAGATCACTTGCGTCGGGACGCCAAATGATCCTGTCGGAGACAAGTGCCATGGCGCACGAATACTATCATATTCTGCAAGGAGCCTTGAGTGCGAGTGATGTCGCTTCTATGAATATCCCACTTTGGTTGTCAGAAGGGTCGGCGACGCTCGCTGCATTCGCGTTTGACAGCCATACAGCCGAACCAGAGCAGAAGCGCGAGTATCCCAGAGACGATGTATCGCCAAATGCGAAGTATTCGCTATCAGAGCTTCAGTCACCAGTCGACGATCCCCCTGTGCGCGCGGCCTATCATGTGGGGGCCCTCGCGTTGGAATTCCTTTCGCACCTAACCGAGGGCCAGATCTCCCCTCTGGAGTTCTGGCGAGTGTGGAGCGATGGGCGGGATTGGACGCACGTGTTTGAAGACGCATTCGGGATTTCGGTTTTGGAGTTCTACGAGAAGTTTGCCGCGTATCGAGCGAATGGATATCGCCTCAACTGAGACTAGACTCGCAGCATGAGAATCCTGATCGGCGGCGGCGGCGGACGCGAGCATGCGCTGGCCTGGAAGCTGGCGCAGTCTCCGAGTTGCGAAGCGATACTTGCGGCTCCCGGCAATGCCGGTACGGCTCAGCTTGGGCAAAATATTCCGATCAAGGACACCGACATTGATGGGCTGTGCGCTGCGGCCGAAGAGCTCCGAATCGACCTGGTAGTAATCGGACCCGAGGCGCCGCTTGCCGCTGGTCTGACCGATGCGTTGATGGCGCGGGGGATTCTTGCGTTTGGTCCGTCGCGGGCGGCGGCGCAGATTGAGTCGTCGAAGTGGTTTGCCAAGTCGGTGATGCAGGCCGCGAATGTGCCGCACCCCGGAGGCGAGCTGTTTGAGTCGGCCCAGGCAGCTCACAAGTGGATTGAGATTCTGGGGCCGCACGACTTGCCGGTGATCAAAGCCGACGGTCTCGCTGCTGGCAAGGGAGTGATCGTCCCTGACCACATCGACGATGCACATGCCGCCATAAACGAGCTGTTCGGCGGCAAGTACGGGGCGGCCGGCGAACGAGTAGTGATCGAGGATCGGCTGTCGGGGATGGAAGCATCGGCGATGGCGATTGTCTCCGGGACCGACATCCTGCCTTTGCCTCTGAGTTGCGACTACAAACGAATCATGGACGGAGATCAGGGGCCGAACACCGGCGGGATGGGCGTCTATGCGCCACCAGGATTCGTCGGCGACGCTGCGAGTGTGTTCGCGGACATCCATCGCCCCGTAGCGGAGCAGATGGTCTCAGACGGCTGCGAGTTTCGGGGACTGCTGTATGCCGGCCTGATGGTCGATGATGGCGCGCTGAACGTGCTGGAGTTCAACGCTCGCTTCGGCGATCCAGAGACGCAGGCTGTCCTACCGCTGCTCAATGGAGATTTGCTGCCTGTGCTGGCGGCGTCGGCGCGAGGCGAGACGCTTCCGCGAAACGCCATCTCGCACAGCGGTCAGGCGTCGGTCAGCATCGCGATCGTGAGCGGCGGCTATCCCGGTTCGTACGTGACGGGCAAGCCGATTCTTGGACTTGACGCGGTTGACGACAACGTTGACATCTTCCACGCCGGTACGTCAATCGATGATGACGGCTGCGTCCTGACCGCCGGTGGACGGGTGCTTGCCGTGACTGCCGTCGCCGATACGCTGGCTGAGGCGCGCGGCATCGCCTATGACAATGTCCGTCGGATCACATTTGACGGCTCGTACCATCGCACCGATATCGCGCAGAGAGAACTTTCATGAGGGAGTTGCAAGCATGACGACTCGCACAATCAGGCCGAACCTACAGGCGCACGACGAAGCCCAGCGGATTGAGATGTTTCCGGGCGTTGCTCGGCGGACGCTCAATGCCGGTGAACACACGTCGATCCACGAGATTGAAATCGCCGAGGGCTGCGTCGTGCCGATGCATACGCATCCTCACGAGCAGATCGGCTACCTCGCCTCGGGCCGGGTCAAGTTTGAGCTTGGCGACGAGACCAAGGAGCTGAGCGCCGGCGATTCGTGGGTGATTCCCTCCGAGGTGCCGCACGAGGTCACCGCGCTTGAAGACGCCGTGGCGATCGACATCTTCTCTCCCGCTCGCGAGGAGTACATCCCCTAATGATCCCCCGCTACCAACGCGCGGAGATGGCCGCGCTCTGGACCGATGACGCCAAGTGGCGTCGCTGGCTTGACGTTGAGATCGCTGTCGTCAACGCCTGGGCCGACGAGGGCGTTGTGCCGCGCGAAGACGCGGAGCTGGTGGCGGCGAACGCCGGCTACAACGTCACCGACATCGACCGTTACCAGGCCGAGGTCCATCACGACACGTTGGCGTTTCTGCACTCCGTCGCCGACACGCTGGGTCCCGAGTCGCGCTGGGTGCATCACGGGTTGACGACATCGGACGTGTGGGACACAGCCTCAGCGCTGCAGATTCGTGATGCCGCGCGGATTATCGAAGATGACCTGGAGCGTCTCGAAGCAGCAATCACGAAGCGAGCCATTGAGCACAAGCACACGCTTTGCGTTGGTCGGTCGCATGGGATCCACGCCGAGCCGACGACCTTCGGTCTCAAGCTGGCAAGTTGGGTCGACGAGACTCGGCGCAATCGGCGCCGATTGGCGGACGCGATTGAATCGGTCGCCGTCGGCAAGATCTCCGGCACGGTCGGCACCCACGCGACGGTGCCGCCGCACATTGAGGAACGGGTCTGCCGCGAGCTGGGGCTCGGCGTGGAATCAATCTCGACGCAGGTCGTACAGCGCGACCGTCATGCGCACTTCATCTCGACGTTGGCCCTCGTCGCGGCGTCGCTTGAGCGATTCGCCACCGAGATTCGTCATCTGCAGCGGACAGAGGTGCGCGAGGTGCGCGAACCCTTTGCCGCGGGGCAGGCCGGTTCCTCGGCGATGCCGCACAAGCGCAACCCCGAGAAGGCGGAGCGCGTCTGCGGTCTGGCGCGGACTATTCGCGCCAACGCGATGACTGCCTTCGAGAACGTCGCTCTGTGGCACGAGCGTGATATCTCCCACACGTCGGCCGAGCGGATCGCGATTCCCGACGCCTGCTTCGCGCTCGACTACATCACCGACATGCTGGCCTGGATCATCGATGGTCTGGTAATCGATGCCGAGCGGATGCGGACGAACCTCGACTCGTCGTACGGGTTGATCTACAGCCAGCGAGTACTGCTCGCTCTGACCGAGGCTGGCGTGTCGAGAGACGAGGGCTACAAGCGGGTCCAGAAACATGCGATGCGGGCCTGGGACGAAGGCATCCAGTTCCGCGATCTCATCTCAGAAGACGATGTGATCACCGACGCACTCGACGAGGCTGCGATGGATGATGTGTTCGATCCGGGCTACTTCACTCGATACGTAGACGAGTCCTTTGCTCGCCTGGGGCTGTAGTCGGACGGGCGCCTTCTTCGCACTGGCCGTTATCATCGGCTTGTTGGCGTCGGGCTGTGCCGACGCCATCCCCAACGAGCCACCGGAGAATTCCAGACTGTCTGAGATCGAGACCGCGACGGACTGCGGCTGGATGTCGTGGGCCGACGATCCTCTCGATCTCACGACGTGGTTCGAGTCCAACCCCGACACTCGGGCGCTTCATTGGTGGGATGCGATGAATGGCGTCTTTCGAGTTGCCAGACGCGATGGTGCGCATTCCGGTTCGTTCGACTCCCTGCGCCGCACGATGACTGTCTGGCGTGAGCCGGTGGGCGAGAGCTTACCCACTACGACTATCAACCGGGATCAGGTCGCCAGCGTCGTTCATCTCAAACAGGGGATGAACCTGGTCCGATGGTCGGATACCAGGGAATTGGATGTCACGATTCGCGAAGCCTTCCGCTGGATTGGCCCGAAAATCGTGTCGATCACTCGGATCGATGGTCTCACCCACACCTGCCACCGAGACTTTGGTGATGAACTGACGGATTCGAAGGACTTCTCGACCATCCTGGGCGCGCGAGATTTGTTGGCAATCGAGCTGCGAGAAGATGCGACCTGGACGCAATCGTGGATGTGGTCGCCGATCCACGCTTCGTTCGGCACGATCGGCGCTGACGCGCACACCGAGTTGAGCGAGCAGGTCCGAGAAGTCAGCGGCTACATGGCTGGTCGCTACGGTCTCGGAGCGGAACCGTACCTGGTGATGTTGTTGTCGGAGGTCAGCGCGATGTCCGGGGCGTACCAGGCGCTCACCGGCAGTGAGTTTGACGTGAGCTGGTGGCCCGACAGCGCCTGCGGCGTGGGATGGACGGGTGGAGTAGGACTACTGGTTGGGTGCTACGAGCCGATTGCGTTCGACCACGAGTACGTCCACGTGATCCAGCACCAACTTGCTCGCGGCGCGGTGGGATCGTCCTGGGAAACCAAACCGGCGTGGCTGATTGAGGGTTCCGCGGAGTACATCGCAGGGCGATATCGCGATGCGATGGACTACGAAGACTATGACGATGCCCGGGAGCGAGCGGTCGAAGTCGTCGAAGATGAGCGAGAAGAGATTTCGCTTAGTCAACTGGAGACTAGGACCGATTTTCGCGAGGTCGATCCTGGATTCTCATATGCACTCGGCATGTTGGCGGCGGAGTGGTTGGCGGCTCATGCAGGCGACGACGCGTTGTTCGAGTACCAGCGCCAGCTCTCACGCGCCGGATCCAAGTGGCCGTTTGCCTTTGAGATCGCGTTCGGTATGACCGTTGAAGAGTTCTACGAGGCTTTCCGGCAGCACGCGGTCAAGTTCGAGGAACCCAGACCATTTGTGATCAGCGGAATCCTGGTGGACCGTGACGGCGATCCAGCCCCGAACTTTAGGGTGCACGCATATCGGTGGAGAGGCGGACGGACTCGCAGCACTGAGACGGACGCCGACGGACGCTTTCATATCGAAGTGAGGGCAGATGCTTATCGGTTGGCCGTGCACAGCGAAAGCAACTGCACGGCGTATGGAGCGTATGGCGACGGCGGGATTCTCGCGTCGTGGGGCGAGGCCATTGACGTTCTCGTCGGGCCCGGCGAGTCGGCCGAGCTAGTCGTGCGCTTGCCGGATCTTCAGGCGCGAATGCGAGGATGGTCCACCTGCAGCGAAGCTGAAGGCGGAGACGCCATCCGAGGGCGAGTGCTGGATCCCGACGGCGCAGGTGTTGACAATGTGCAGGTCCTCGCTTGCGGGGACTCGGGATGCGGCAGATCGGTTACCGACGAAACCGGTTCCTATTCCATCAATACGCCGGATGAGACCGTGCTGATCATTGCCGGTCCCGGCGAATCCTATTGCGAGTGGTGGGGTGCGCGAGGAGTGGATGGCGAGCTGGCGCCGTTTGGCGACAACCAAGTTGTCGTTGACGTGGAAATTCGGACGAACCGGGTCGATCTCCGCTTGCCTGCCCTGCCCGAGACGTTGGAAGCAATCGAGGCCTGCTGGTAAGCGTCGCGCCTTGCCGATTCTTCCGGCAACTTGACCTAAGATCGTCCGAGAGGAGTTTGCGATGAGCATGATGATGGAATCCAACCTGGATTTGCCCAAGCACTCGGGCAAGGTTCGCGACATTTACGACCTGGGCGACCGGCTGTTGCTGGTTACGACCGACCGGGTCTCGGCGTTTGACGTGGTTCTGCCGACGGGCATTCCCGACAAGGGCTGCGTGTTGACGCAGATGTCGGCGTTCTGGTTCGATGCGACGCGGACGGTCGTTCCCAACCACATGATTCGCGTGATTGATTCGACAGAGAATCCCGATATTCCGGTCGAACTGGGACCGGAGTACATCGGTCGCTCGATGCTGGTCAAGAAAGCTCAGCCGGTGAAACTGGAAGCGATCGTGCGCGGCTACCTGGCCGGCTCGGGTTGGGCCGAGTATCAGCGCAGCACCACAGTCTGTGGAATCCCGCTGCCGCCGGGACTGTCGGAGTCTGAGCCGCTGCCGAACCCGATCTTTACGCCTTCGACCAAAGGTGAAGTCGGCGAACACGACGAGAACATTACATACCAGCAGGCCGTGCAGATCGTGGGCGAGGATATCGCCAACGCGGTCAAGGTCCGCTCGATGGCGCTCTACACATACGGACTCTCGCGCGCGCACGAGGCGGGTTTCTTCCTGGCCGACACGAAGTTCGAGTTTGGCGTGATCCAGAATGATCAAGGCGAGGACGAGGTCATCCTGATTGACGAGGCGCTGACGCCGGATTCGTCACGATTTTGGGATGCCGAGATTTACCGTCCAGGACAACCGCAGCCGTCCTATGACAAGCAACCATTGCGCGACTGGCTCACCTCGACGGGTTGGGACAAGGAACCTCCCGGACCTCCGCTGCCGGACGATGTCGTTGACAACATTCGCAATCGTTATCGCACCGCATTCGAGCGTGTCACGGGACGTGAATTGATCACGGCGGGCTGATGCCAATGCAATACAAGGCGGAAATCCACGTCACGCTGAAGCGCACGGTCAACGACCCGCAGGGATTGGCGATTCGCGGCGGGTTGCACTCGTTGGGTTATGAGGGCGTGGAAGCGGTCCGCGCCGGTAAGTTCATCGAGGTCTGGATTGAGGCTGAGTCGGCCGGGGATGCTGAGCGACAGGCGAACGAGATGTCGGACCAGTTGCTGGCGAATCCGGTGATCGAGGACTTTCGGGTAGCGATCGCGGATGCCCCCGTCACTACGTGAAACATCCCTCGGAGGTGGTGCCTCAAAAGTCGCACCACCTCAACTTCCGTCATACCCGCGCTCCGTCGCGGCTATCTCGCTGTGCTCAGCACGACAGGCTGGAGCCACCTGAGCGGTCGAAACCGGCGAGGATTCCCCGGTTCAAACGACGGTGCCGCACTCCACGAGATTCCCGCGACGGAGCGCGGGAATGACGAATCCTTTACTTCTGAGATTGCCCCCGAAGGCGGAGGTCCAGCTACGAGTTGAGCGTGCCTTTGGTGCTTGGCGCGCCTGATTCGTCGACGACTCGAACGCCATCCCGCAAGCAGCGGGCCAGCGCCTTGAACGTGGCTTCGAGGATGTGATGCTCGTTCTCGCCGGCCAGTTGGCGGACATGCAGCGCCAGCCGTCCCTCGAACGCGATCGTTTCGAGGATGTGCTTCGCCATCGATGCGGGCAGTTCGCCGATCATCGGTGCAGGGAAGTCGAGTCCGATCACCGCATACGGCCGGCCGCTGAGATCGAGCGCGACCTGGATGAGCGACTCGTCTAGCGGGACGGTGCGGTCGGCGAATCGAGCGATTCCGGCGCGGTCGCCGAGTGCGTCGTTGAACGCGCGACCTACGGAGATAGCGACATCTTCTGCTGTGTGGTGCGCGTCGACGTGGAGGTCGCCGGTCGCCTCGACCGTCAGATCGAAGCTGCCGTGTCGGGCGAGCTGATTCAGCATGTGGTCCAACATGCCGATGCCGGTGCTGATTTCGGCCACGCCGGTCCCGTCGAGATCGAGTTCGACTCGAATCGATGTCTCGCCAGTTTCGCGGATGACACTCGCAGTGCGCATGACTACACATTGACTCAACGCGCAGGGCCTGTCCAGTCCAGCGTTACAAACGCTCAATACAATCGATCTCAGCCGGGACGCTCGGTTGTGCGTTCTTCAATGGCGTAGAGATCCTCCATGCCGGCCATGTTCTGGACTTCTCGGTAGAGCGACATGAGTTCGTCGACTTCTCGGCCTGAGCCACCGCTTTCGGCGATATTTCGATAGGCGTCGCGCATTGCCCCATATGCAGCGACCTGGCCTGTGAACGGGTCGATCAGCACGTTGAATCCGTGCGATGCCAACTCCGCCCGATCGAGACGATCGGCGGGCGCCATCATCGAGAGTGGGCCGCCCAGCACTCTGCCGGCCTCGGCGATCTGCTCGGGGTCGTTGGTGAAGAGCATCAGGACATCGGCGCCGGCTTCTCGGTAGGCGGCGGAGCGCTCAAGCGCCCGCTCGAAGGACTCATTGCGAACCGCTCCGGTGCGGGCGATGATGATGAAGTCCTCGTCGCGCCGAGCATCGACCGCTTCACGCACCTTGTCGACCATCATCTCCATCGGCGCCAGATGCTCAACGCCCTTGTGGTGATGCGCTCGCTTAGGCGCGACCTGATCCTCGATCTCAATTGCGGCCCCACCGGCCGCCTCAATCTCGCGGACGGCGCGCCAGGTGTGCAGCGGATCGCCGAACCCGACGCCGCCATCGACGATCAGCGGGACATCAGAGCGGGCAGTGATCTGTCGGGTCAAGCCCGCGACTTCGGTAATCGTCAGCAGAGCCTCGGAAACGGAGAGCTGGAATCCAAATCCACCGCCGGAGAGGTAGGCGGCCTCAAAACCCAGCGACTCGACGAGTCGAGCCGAGAGCGGGTCCAAGGCGACGGGCGCGAGGATGGGTTGTCCGGAGCGGACGAGGTCGGCGAAGTGTTGTCGGTTGGTCATAGGAGGATGATAGGCCGAACGCAATCCTATGAGCAGGGATTTGGCGGTATCGTCCAGACAATGTCGTTCTCTGTCCCAGGTAAGATCGTGAATGCTGTCCGAGTTGAAACCCAATATTCACGCCCGCAGATGTCCGAGTTACCTGGCAGGTTTTGCAGAGAAAACACAACGTCACCGACGACGCCGGCCAGGTACGTGAAGTCCCCGTACCGACCCGTCCTGTTTGATTGACATTGCCCTCCTCCTCCTGGACACACTTTGAACTCCAACTCTGAGTATGCATCGCCCGTTGGCGACTGTACTCGACCTGATACGACTTCGGTACATACATTCGGGCGGATCTCCCAGTGCAAGTCCGCACCCGCTTCACTATTGACGACGATATCGTTGTTGTCATCAAGCGGAGGACTAGTCACTCTGGAGCTCCATTGAGCGGCCTGCCCGCTGGAGAAATTACAAGATAGTCGTTGATGCTGATGCTGCACGGTGGTCCAAAAGTAGAAATGGTAGTTACCCGTTGCCGGAACTGGTAGTTCAAATCTGCCGTCGGCATCGATTGTGGTCCAGTATGGCGAGCCGCCGAGGTTTGAGTATGCGCCTAAGCTCTTTCCCTCGAACCACTCCGGCGACCGCCCGGTGAAGCGGCCTCGAATTGCGAAATCGCAGTATTGGCTTTCATCGTCCAGAAGCAACTCCGTAGGCACCGGTCTGACGCTCGAATCGACAGGAAGCGCCATCGTTCGATCACTGGTCAAGCCAGATGGAGACAAGTACGAAGGGCAAGCGTGCCGATCACTGGTTACTCTGACGATGTGGGGACCGGGAACAGGGACGACGGCAGCGAGGCCGAGGTCCGACCACCTGCGCATTACTCCACAGATGTTGCTCTCGATCGAACATGCCTCCAATTTGAGTCCCGAAGGGATGTCGCTCTCCAAGCCCGTCACATTCGCTGACACCCGCTGCTCGCAAAATCCCTTGGGCAGTGTTACCGATGGTCCCGCTTCGGATTGACGCTCTGCGGTCCGCGTCAGTGCTTCTTCATAGGGTACCAGTGAGCCGTCGGGTCCGACGAACGCCTCGCAATTACTAGCGGGCAAGCGTACGCGTAGCTCGAATCGGCGATGTCTTGGCAAGAGCAAGCTGTAAGTTCCGTCCGACCGGACTGTCCCATAGTGATAGATCACAGCTCCAGGCAAATGTGAGTGCGCGGAAATCTCAAGGAGGTGACCAAATCTTGCTCCTTCTCCTAACACCTGGCCCGTGACATCCGTTAGCGATTCGCGTCGCTCTTTATTCACTTGGCTAACGAAGTCTTCCGGCCCGATCCCAAATGCATGTAGAAATGACTGTCGCCAGGCACTTGCTGGTTTGTCGCTCCGGTCGATCAGGCGCCAGAACAGGAAGTACGAGGCCAATGTTGATTGATTGACCAGCCTGCCGACGTATACCTCACCGAGCCGTCGATCTTCAGGAGTGACTTCCGAGGTCAGGCTCAGTTCGAGTTGATTGGACCAAAGTTCATATTGGTATCCGTAGTCGACAGCCAACCCCAATTCCTGTCGGATTTGGTAGGTCGTACCACGAATCAACCACTTGGGGATCGAATCGAATCGAATGCCTCACCTGCATACTCGTACTGCAACACACGAAAGTAGTCATGCAGCAAGTTGGAGAACGGACCAGCCAGACCCAATGCGGACGTGGTCCAGTCTTCTCTGGTCCAGGCCTTGATCGGAATCGCTATCTGATAGTGATAGGCGCCGTTGTTGTCCCTAATCCTGCCCGGCCAACCCAACGGCGGGGCGCAGCAGGGAACTGCTGGCCTGCTGATGCCGTCAGAACGTTCCGTCAGAAAGATCGTGATCCGACTCTGGTCAATGGGCGCCGCGAATTTCTGTGCGAAGAACGATTCAACTTCTCGAATGTCGGCTTCGATTCTCTCGCGAAGCTCGTCGCCCAAATCGTTAGGAGCGACGATCGTGGGCAGCAGACCGGGGGTCTGCAGCCACCGCAGTGAGTCTTCAAGCCTGAGCAGCATGCCATCACCGTAGTTGACCAGTTGATGCTTCACGCCTGGTAGCTCAGTGTTTGGAGCCCAGGGTGTGAACCGCTGCGTGGATGCGTTCCAGTACCACGCCACCGTGAGTCGATCGTGAATCCCGATGAGCGCGTCCGAGAATGGCGACTCATCGAGGCCGGTCCAGGCGACTAGCTGCTCTCCTGCTTGCAAGTCGATGAACCGAGAGGCCGGCTGCGAACTGCGTTTCCAGCCAACGGGCCAGTCAGACTCGACCTTGAACCAGTATCCGCGACCCGGTTGAAGCGCCGAGAAGTCGACAAGAACCAGATCATCACGACGGGCGGCTGTACCGGTTCCGTCGTGAATGGAGACCAGTTGGGGTATCGCGTCGAATACCTCTTCCACATCCGTTTGCTCCTCGACCCAGCCAATCAGGTTCCAACCGGGAAAGAGGAAGTACGTAAAGGTGTCGTCAGACGCCGACGCAGGCTGACCAGAAAGATGGATGACAACGACGAAGAGAACCAGCAATGAAAGGAGAACAGCGCTCAGACGCGCAGCTACAGGCATGAACCATGTTGTCCGATCAAGGTTGGCAGAACGCTAATCGTCCACCGACACAACTCCGCCCTTGACCAGACTATCGATTTCCTCCGGCGTCCGACCGATGAGCTCTAGCGCCTCTCGGGTGTGTTCTCCGATGGCGCTGGCTCCCCTGTTGAGTTTGATTGGCGTTCTGGAGAGGTGGACCGGGGAGCCGGAGACTTTGATGGTCTTTTGGGACTTGGCGATGGGGAGATCGGCGATCATTCCTCTGGCTGCGATGTGGGGGTCGTTGATGATCTCCGGGATCGTGTTCATGGGCGCGGCGATGCAGACTCCTTCGAGTTCGGCCTCCCACTCGGCGGTGGTTCGCTTCTTGAAGGCTTCGAAGAGGATGGGCTCCAGGTCGGCGTGATGCTCGGTGCGGTCGGGGTTGGTCTGGAAGCGCTCGTCGTGGAGCAGGTCGTCGCGCTCGATCTTGACGCAGAAGAGCTGCCAGTCCTTGACGCCGGCGATCACCATCCAACCGTCGACGGTCGGCAGCGCCTGGAATGGCGTGACCAGCGGGTGACGCGTGCCGATCGGTCCGGGCACTTCGTCGGTGTTGGCGGCGCGGACGACGGCGTTCTCGAGCAGCGCGACCTGCGCGTCGAGCATTGCCACATCGACATGCTGTCCCAGCCCCGATGAGTGGCGCTCGTGCAGTGCGGCGAGCACGCCGATGGCGGTGTACATTCCGCCGGCCATGTCGCCGATGCTGTAGCCCGGTCGCGCGGGTGGCCCGCCGGGGTGTCCGGTGATGCTCATCACGCCGCCCATGCCCTGGACGATGACATCGACGGCGGGTCGGTGCTGGTAGGGGCCGCTGTGTCCGAAGCCTGATGTGGAGGCGTAGATCAGCCGAGGATTGACAGCGGACAGGTCCTCATAGCCCAGTCCGAGTCGCGCCATCGCGCCGGGGCGGAAGTTCTCGCTGAGGACATCAATGCCTCCGGACGCAGGGTCGATCAGGTCCTTGATGATCTTGACCGCTTCGGGATGCTTGAGATCGAGCGTGACCGATTTCTTGCCTCGATTGACGCTGAAGAAGTAGGTCGAGACGCCGTGCACGTACGGTCCGGCGCCGCGATGCCGTTCGTTGGTATCGACATGCTCGACCTTGTAGACATCGGCGCCGAGGTCGGTGAGGATCATCGAGCCATACGGACCGGCGAGGGCCCAGGTGAAGTCGAGGATGCGTAAGCCGTCGAGCGGTCCGGGCATAGTTTGGCCTGTCTACCTGCGGTGTAGCCTGCCTATCGGCGGCATGGTACGGGATAGGATATGGCGCGAATCGCACTGGTCATCGCTGCGATCCTAATTGCGATTAGCGCCGCTGCGGTCACTTCGACGCAGATCACTGTGGCCCACGAAGACATGGTGAGCACGCTTTATCCGGGGGTGAATCTGGTCGGGTAGGTGGAAGAAGCTGCGCCCGTCGAGCGGCTCTTTGCTGACATCCCTCAAGTCAACACCGTTTACGCATGGGACAGTTCGAAGCAGCACTGGCTGTTTGCCTCGCCTCACGTCGCCAACGGAACTCTGCGCACGCTTGTTCCCGGCATGGGGCTGCGGTTATCCCTTGCCGGGGACGCACGGTTTGAGTGGCGGCGTTCTCGCGGCGCTTACACCAATCAAACGCCGCTTCGCCCGGGGTGGAACCTTGTTGCCTGGCAAGGTCTCGATCATGTGCCATCGCCGGTGGCACTGAGGCAGGTGCGACAGGCGGTCACGGTGGCGATAGCCCGGGATGCGCTTCAAGCGCAGTGGCTTCGCGCAGATCCTAGCGAGCCGACAGATAGTTGGACAATCCTGGAACTGTCGCACGGCGATGCCCTCTGGATTCACGCCGAAACCTCAGTGGACTGGCGCCAGTTGACCGGCGAACGCCCCAGATTCTTGTTTGTGGGCGAACCGTCTGAACATGCACAGACCAAGGCGACCAACGACCTTCAGTCGATTCGCAAGTTTTACGCGAAGAAGCTCGGCGGCGTCATTTCCGGCTTCGATGTGCTCGCCTCCGACAGTCCGCCGAATATCCGAGATTGGCGGCGCCGGTCAACTGGCAGCGGTACGTCGGGACATTACTGCGGGTACTACCTGACGCACATCTCGTACGCGATTGAGTGTGGCGTGCACGTCCTGGCACACGAGTATTTCCATGCCCTGCAACGAGCTGCGCAAAGTGAACGGCAGGTCCCTGTTAGACCGCCAGTGTGGCTGATTGAGGGATCGGCCGATTACGCCGCCTACCTTTACCGCGATCTGGGCAATCCAGGTTCGTTTGAGAATCGGATGCAACTCGTGTGGGATCACGTGGGAAGCCATAACCGCCCATTGACGGACCAAATGGTAGACACCAGGTACGTGAGCGGAATGGCCGCGACGGCGCTGTTAGTGGAGCGAGCCGGCGCCGGCTCGATTCTCGAATTCTTCAACCGGTCGGCTGATGCCCAGAGTCAGACTGAGGCTGATGACGTTTTTCTCGAGGTCTTCGGCATCACAGTCGACAAGTTCAACGACCAGTTTGAACGCGCTCGCAAATCACCGGCGGCGACACAGGCGCCTCCTACGTCTGAGGCCACTCAACTCTGGACGCAGGAACCGGCTCATCGTTTTGCTATCGAGTTCATCGGCCCCGACGGTAGCCAAATCAGCGAATGTACGACGACGAGCTTGCATCCTGCTCCGCAAGGATCCAGCCTGATCATCGGGGAGCTGTTGTTTGGCGCCGTAAGATCAGGTGAGTCTTGGATCGAGTATCTGTGGGTTGACGGGTGTCGGATTCGCTTGACAGATGACGAAGGACATGGCCACCCGGTTGAGGTTTCTACACGCTTGGAGACAGATGTCCTGCAAGTTCGGGTGTCGTCGATTGGCTGCGACTCCGTGATTTCCGGCAGTATCAAAGGACCGGACGGTCGCTTGCTAGAGCCACAGCATTCCGCCGTATGGGTTGAAGCTTATGAAGAGCCACAGGTATCCAGAACACCCACTACCCAGGTAAGTTCGGCGTCTGGACCCAGCTTCTCGATGAAGGTCAAGCCGGGCCAGTATTCGATCGGCGTTTCGCCAATCGAATCGTCAGGCGCACTTTATGGATGGTACACACCGGACGGAGTCGTTCGAGACGGAACCGCTCGCGCTGTTGTAGAGGTGGGCTCCGGCGAGACCGTAAGCGTCGAGTTGATCTTGCCGTTCAGTCGGCGAATCGAGATTTCGGGCACGGTGCTTGACAGCGAAGGGCAACCCGTCTCTGGCGCCCGCGTCGTCCCTCGTGGCCCTTCCGGCTACGACCCCGGAAACCCGCTCTTGCGGCGCGGATAGGTCGGGTGGGCGGAAACCACTGCCACGAACGGAGAGTTCGGAGTTCCGTTCTCCGGTGCGTCCGTCGGGCTGCTGGTGACAATCGGAGACTGTCAGGCCGGTTGGTACGGATCAAGCGGATTCGTTGCAGACAGCACGAACCGAACGTACATCGGGACGATGAGTAGGGACATTGATGGAATCATCATCCATCTGCCTGAAGGGTCATGCCGCTAGCGGCGCTGGCTATTCCTCGAGTTCGAGGCCAGGCGTGCCTGGTTCGAGTTGGACGCCGAGCGTGTTGAGCGCCATCGAGACGAGGTTGTACTGTCCGGCGGCGAAGACGACGTCCATCATCTGCTGTGTGTCGTACTGCTCGGCGAGCTTGTTCCAGGTCTCGTCGCTGACGAATGCGTCCGAATGCAGTTCGTCTGTGGCTCGGAGCAGCGCTGCCTCGTGCGAGTTCCATGCCTCGTGGTGGGGGCCTTGCTTGACCCGTTCGACCTCTTCCAGCGTGAGGCCGGCTTCCTGTCCCATGCGCCGGTGCTGGCCAAACTCGTAGCCCGACTGGCAGTTCCAGCCCATGCGCAGGATGACGAGCTCGCGCTCGCGCTCGGGCAGCGATGACCCGGCCAGGACGTGCCGCGCGAACCGTCCCCAGGCTGAGGACAGCTCCGGGTAATGGGCGAGTGTTCGAGTGATGTTGAGCACCCGTCCGCCTCGGGCCTCGGCGCGTTCGAGCTGCTCCCTGGATTCGCCCTCCGCCGTCTCGATCGTCAATGGTTGCAACCGTGGTTCCGAGAGCCGCATCGCATCCTCCTGCATCCGTGCTCAGGTCGTGAGTGAGCGTGCGCAGGATAGAGCGTCAGATGGTGAATGCCTCGGGTTCGCTCTGGACAGACAACCGCGTGGTCACTTGGGGGACTGAATCGGACTGATCTCTTCGAAGTGCTTATGTTTGCCCCAGGGTCCGCTGAGGAAGTTGTCCAGACGGGAACGCAGCAGCTCGCGGTGTCGTTCGGCGGGGGATATGAGGTAGCCGTGGGCCGAGCCACGGTAGCAGCGGAGAATCCACGGCCGATGTTCTCGACCGGTGGCCTTCTGCAACACTGCCGCAGCGCGAAGGAACTGCTCGTTTGCGGAACCGCTACGACCGACGTGGTGATACACCGTGATGCTTCTGTCGTGGTCGGCTACTGCTGCTATCTCATCAGGGAACACATGCGTCGGTTGAGTCGCTGCGGTCCGATTCGACGTGTCGGAGATACCGACATCGGGGTCGAAGTGAACAAGCTCTGCCCTTGCCAATTTGTGCACAGCGCCGGCGACCCATTCCTTCCGCGAGGCATCCCGATCGGCGCGTGTAGATTCCTTGTCGAAGTTCAATGTGTCGAGATGGTGCAAGGTGTCGCGCGGCAGGATGTCCAGCGCGCAAACTGCATTGACGCACCTCCATCCCCCCGTCACCATCCGAGCCAATGCGTCGAACAATTGCGGATCACAATCTCTGAGAGCCGGTTCTCGTTGCTCGATGTAGGCAGTTCTCTCGCCCGAATTGGAACTGTCATCCGCGGACATCCACCAGGCCATACCCAGCCTGAGGCCGCCGTCACGGCAGAGTGCGCGGAGCAATCCATACTTCCCGTAATCTCCGATGGTTCCGGCGTATTGATTCTTCACACGCATTTCCTCCGATTATCTCGTTGAGGCGGATAGTCCATCAGAGTACCGCTCCAAGCCGCTCGATCAAAGTGTCTAACTGGTCGTGGCGTGGCATCGAGATGCGCAGGTAGGAGGCGAGTGCGCGATCGCTGTAGGTGCGGGTGAAGATTCCGACGTTGGCGAGTCGGTCGTGCAGCTCTCGGCCGGTTCCGAAGGCGGGATCGATTCCGACCAGGATGAAGTTTGATTGCGAAGACAACGGCGACAATCCCTCGATGCTCTGAAGCGTTTGGTACAGGGAATCTCGGGTTCGGCGAATGGTCTCGATCTGCTCGCCGATTTCTGCTGTTGCCTCGATCGCTGCGATGCCAGCGACTTCCGCCGCCTGATTGATGTTGTATGGCTGTTTGACCTTCATCAGGTCGGTGATGAGGTCGGCGTTTGCGAGCGCGTAGCCGAGTCGAAGTCCGGCGATGCCGGCCCATTTGCTGAAGGTTCGCATGATGATCAGGCGCGGGAACTCGGAGAGCAGGGCCTGCGCGGAGGCGTTGAGGCCGGCGAATTCGATGTAGGCCTCGTCGAGCATCACTGTTGCGCCTGAGGACAGGAGATCCCGAGTCAGTTCCGTCGGAATGAGATCGCCGCTGGGATTGTTGGGCGAGGTGAGAACGACAACGGAATCGCGGCCACTGTCGGTGACGGTTCTCAACAACGCATGGGTCGGCAGGGCGAAGCCGTCGCCTCGGGGGATATCAATCAGTTCGAGTTCGTTTACATCGGCCAGGAATGGATACATCCCGAATGACGGAGAACAGGTGATGATTGACGAACCAGGCGACAAGAGCGCGCGCAGGCTGAGATCGAGCAGCTCGTCGGCGCCGGCCCCGGCGATGATCATTGAGGCGTCAACACCTGTGTATCGAGCCAATGCCTCTCGCAGGACCGTCTGATTCGGGTCGGGATAGATTGAGCCGAAGTTCGGTTCGCTGAGGGCGGCATGCAACGCCTCGCGCACCGTTGGATGCATGCCGTAGGGATTCTCATTGGCGTCGAGCTTGAGGCAGTCCTCGGGTTTGAGACCGGCAAGTCGGGCGCGTTCGGCGAGCGGGACGACCGGCGCGTAGCCGGGCAGTCGGGCGAGATGCGGCCGAATTGCAGGTCGGGTGGAGCTCATCGGTCTCGGCGTCGGCGTTCGAGCGAGCGGGCGTGGGCGTCGAGCTGCTCGGCGTGGGCGATCAGTTCGGCGTCTCCGGCGATTTCGTCCAAGAGCTCGTCGGTGACCTGGATGATCGTCGTGATCTTCATGAACTCGCCAACGTTGAGCGCCGAAGCGAACCGCGCCGAGCCGCCGGTGGGCATCACGTGCGACGGTCCAGCGACGTAGTCTCCGAGCGCCTCCGGCGAGGCTTCTCCGACGAACAGGCCGCCGGCGTTGCGGACGTCGCCGATGCGCTGGTGGGCGTCCTTGACGACGAGCGCGAGATGCTCGGGCGCGTACTCGTTGGCGATGGCCAGGGCTTCGTCGAGGTCGGGGACGAACGCGAGTCCGCCGCGATTGCGGACGGCGTTGAGCGCGATTTCTCGTCGGGGGAGGTCGGCGGACTGGGCTATCAGTTCTGCCGCGACGGCTTCGGCCATTGATTCGCTGGTGGCGATCAGAATCGGAGCGGCGAAGTTGTCGTGTTCGGCCTGGGCGAGGAGGTCGGCGGCAACCAGCTCAGGGTTGGCCGTCTCGTCGGCGATGATCAGTGTCTCGGTGGGGCCGTAGATGGCGTCGATGCCGACGACTCCGTAGAGCCGGCGCTTGGCGGCGGTGACGAATCGGTTGCCCGGTCCGAAGATTTTGTCGACCGCGCCGATTGATTCGGTGCCGTAGGCCAGTGCGGCAATGGCTTGTGCGCCTCCGACCTTGTAGACGGTGTCGACGCCGGCGATCTCGGCGGCGACCAGCTTGAGCGCGTTGACGGTCGCGGTTCCGTCCTCGGACGGCACCGCCGGCGAGGCGATGACGACCTCCGGCACACCGGCGACCATGGCCGGGATCGCGGTGTGCAGCACGGTCGAGGGATAAACCGCCGCCGTGCCCGGCACGTACAGTCCGACGCGGGCGAGCGGCCGGACGACCTGACCGAGGCCGCCGAGCGAGAAGGACTTAGCAGCGTGTTCGAGCTGCATCTCGTGATAGCGGCGGACGCGGTCGGCGGCGTGTTGGAGGGCGGAGACCAGTTCGGGCGAGACCTCGGTTCGCGCCTGAGCAAACTCCTCCTCAGTGACAACGAGGGATTCCGGTGCTGCGCCGTCAATGGCTTCGGCGATCTGGCGAACGGCAGCGTCGCCGCCGGTTCGGACACGGTCGATGATGCGGCGCACGGCCTCCTCGAACTCCGGCTCGTCGTCGAACAGACGGCGCAGGATGGTGCGTTCGATCTCGCTCAGCTCGTCGTCATCGGGCCGTCGGCGTGAGAGCAGGCGCGCTCGCGCTTCGGCTGCGCCGCGCCAGATCGGGACTTCGGTCTCAACCTGATCAGCGGCGCTGACCATCAGTCTGCGCCGAGCCAGTCGCGGAGGACGGTGGCGGTGCGCTCGGCGGTCGATTCGAAGAAGCCGTCGAGTGCGCTCTGGTCAACGTGCGACATGGTGTCGTCCAGCAACTGTGGGATGTTGTCCATGAATTCACGCAGTCCCGACTCGCCCTCGATCCCAGCGCTCTTCAGGTGCCGAGAGGCGATGAAGGAGAAGCGTTCCCAATCGGGCGGATGCTCGGTCATGGCGGCGGTGGTGTCGCGCCATTGTGTCAGCAGCGGGCGGTCGACGAAGCCGGCGTCGATCTCGATCGCCGAGCCGAACAGCGCTTGCCTGATCTGATGCATCTGTTCGCCCGACTCTCGTTCGCGACGATCCATCTCGTATTGCAGCACGCGGTCGAGCAGGTTGGCGTGCGAGCTTCCGCCCAGGACAGAACGGCTGCCGAAAAACGGCCGATAGATCTGCACGACGTATTCCTGGTCCATAATCACGTGGGTGAGATAGCCGGCGACCCAGGCTCGAGTTTCGGCGGACAGGTTGGAGGGGTCGCGGAACATGCGATGGGCGCTGAAGAACTTCTCGACGCAATCCTGGTGGCCGTCGTCGTAGATGTCGAAGAAATGCGTGCGCTCGCGATCCCAGCGGGTGAGCACGCGGATGTCGGGCGTGGTCGCGCCGAGCAGGTAGTCGCCGTTCTTGTAGTCGAGCGGCGCGTCGCCAGCAACTTGTCCGCCCGCGCGGACGGCGGCGATCATGTGGGTCACCAAGGGAGGCATGAACGGAGTTTATCGCGCCTGCGTATTCTTGACGTATGAGTTTTATTCTTCGTCGTCCATTGCGAGCGCTCGCTCTGGTCTTGCTAGGCCTGGGCCTTGGTTCGATATTGCTGTCGGGCTGCGGCTCCGATCATCCAACTGGCGCGGTGCATGTGTCCCGTATGGCGCAGGAGATTGGTCCTGTCTCGGCCAACTTCATTGACCGCGCGCTCGACCGCGCCGAACGCCAGGATGCCGTGGCGTGGATCTTGATGATGGATACGCCGGGCGGTTTGATTTCGTCGACGGACGACATCGTTCAGCGGATTCTCGCTGCGGAGATTCCGGTCGTCATCTTTGTCAGTCCGGCTGGCGCTCGCGCCGCGTCGGCAGGGACGTTCATCACGATGGCCGCTCACGTCGCTGCGATGGCGCCGAACACGCAGATCGGCGCTGCGCATCCGATTTCAGGCAGCGGCAGCGACATCGACGGCGACCTGCGCGACAAGGTGACCAACGACGCGGCGGCGGACATCAGGGGGATTGCGAAGCACCGCGGGCGGAATGAGGAGTGGGCGGAGCTGGCAGTTCGGGAGTCGGTCTCGATCACCGGCGACGAGGCGGTGGAGCTGAACGTGGTCGATCTGACGGCCGACGACCTTAACGATCTCATCGCGAAGATCGACGGACGCGAAGTCCTGCTCGACCCGGACGGGGAGACAGTCACGCTCGACCTCGCCAATGCGCCAATCGTGGAGACCAACTACAACGTGGTCGAGTCGATCCTCGATGTGATCGCTGACCCAAACATCGCATTCATTTTCACGTCCATCGGCAGTCTGCTGCTGCTGGTGGAAGCGTTCTCGCCCGGCCTGGTCGGTCCAGGGGTGTTCGGTGTGATTTTGCTGATTTTCGGCTTCTTCGCGTTGGGTCCGCTGGACACCAATCCGGCCGGCATTGCGTTGCTGGTGCTGGCGTTGGTGCTGCTGATTGCGGAGGTGTTCGTCGCCGGGTTCGGCTTCCTCGGCATCGGTGGGATTGTGGCGTTGATCCTGGGCGGATTGTTGCTGATCGGCGATGCGTCGGTGGACGCGGAGAAGGTGTCGATCTGGGCGCTGATTGTCGCTGCGGGACTGATCGCGATCTTCGTCTTCGGCGTGGGGACGCTGGTAGCGGTGGATCGGCGAAGACCGAAGTGGTCGTTCCAGGGACCTCGCGGAATCGTCGGCAGGGAAGGCGTGGCGCACAACACGTTGACGCCCGGCGGCACTGTGTTCGTGGAGGCCGAGCTGTGGTCGGCGCGGTCGGCGGAAGGAGTGGAGATCAGCGAAGGGTCGTCGGTCAAGGTTGTCGGGATGGAGGGCCTGACGGCAATCGTGGAATCGACGGAACCTCCCGAGAGCCGAGATGAGTGAGTCCAGGTTCGATCAGTATTTCGCCGGTCTTGACGAGGCCGAGCGGCTTGTGGCGCTCAAGGTTCGCGACGTGGTGAGGCAAGCGGTTGGCGCCAATCCACGAGTGTCGGAAACGACCAAGTGGAACTATCCGGCATGGGTACACGAGGGCAAGAACGGAAACATGTGCAGCATCATGGGCGCGACGGGCTATGTGCGGTTGCAGTTCTTGCGCGGCGCGGAGCTGCCGCAGGCGGAGTCACGGCTGGAGGGGACGGGCAAAGGCATGCGTCACCTGAAGGATTGGTGTAACCGGGAGTTTCCGTCGGAGGAGATTCGGTCGTTGGTGTCGCATGCGGTGTCGTTGCATGAGGCTTCGAGCGTGTGAGTTTGGGGGAGGATTCGTCCTCCCTCTTGCGGGGGGAGGTGTCACGGAGTGACGGAGGGCGGTCCCTCGACCGGCGCTGGGACCCCCTCAGCCTTCGGCAGCTCCCCCTGCAAGGGGGAGCGGGGCGGTGGGTCGGCAGCTCTCTATTTCAGGGATGGCAATCGCCAGTCAGCCTCGGTGCTGATCACGGCGAGATGCCCGCGGCAAGCGCGGGTATGACGGAACCACCCTGGGTGATCCGCTAGTACGAGTGAATCGAGCGCTTCGCGTTTCGCGGACGCTGCGGGATTCTCGCGGCTCGGCCGGTTAGGTCTCGGAGGTAGTAGAGGCGGGAGCGTCGGACTCGGCCTCGACGGGTGACCTCGACCCGTTCGATCCTCGGCGAGTGGTAGAGGAACGTGCGCTCGACGCCGATGCCCTTGGTCACTCGGCGGACCGTGAAGTTCGAGGAGGAACCCTGCTTCTTGCGCCGGATTACGACGCCTTCGAAGACCTGTGTCCGCTCTCGTTCACCCTCGACGATGATCGCGTGGACGCGAACGGTGTCGCCCGGTTGGAACTCTTCGATGTCCGGATTGCGGTCAAGGGTCAGGAGATCGCTACGGTCCATGATCAACTCCGGTACAGAAGATTGGGAAGAGAACTCGTTATCTCAGCTTAGGCCAGCGAACGGCTTTTGTACTAGCCGAGCGGGGCTTTGGTTGCATGCTCAAGTCGTTGTCTCTGACACATCGCCGGAGTCGGACAGGAGGTCGGGGCGGCGCTCGCGGGTTCGCTCGATCTGTCGCTCGCGGCGCCATCGCTTGACTGCGCCGTGATCGCCGCTGAGGAGGATGTCGGGAACGCGCCAGCCTCGGAACTCGGGCGGCCTCGTGTACTGGGGATATTCGAGCAAGCCGTCGGCGAAGGATTCTTCGACGGTTGACTCGGAAGAACCCAATGCCCCCGGTTGCAGGCGCACGACGGCGTCGACCAGTACAGCGGCGGCGGGCTCGCCGCCGGACAGGACGTAGTCGCCGATTGAGACCTCTTCGTCGACGAGATGTTCGCGCACTCGCTCATCGACTCCTTCGTATCGGCCACAGAGGATGATCAGGCGATCCTCAGACGCCAAACGTTGGACCAGGTCTTGGTTCAGGCGCTTGCCTTGTGGAGTCAGCAAGATCGCCCGCCCGGGATTGCCCTCAACTCGCAGCGCCTCGATGGCCCGGAACCAGGGTTCGGGCTTCATCACCATGCCAGCGCCGCCGCCATAGGGAGAGTCGTCGACCGTTCGGTGACGGTCCGTGGTGTACTCGCGAAGGTCGTGGAGGCGGATATCAACGATGCCGCGGTCGCGGGCGCGTTTGATGATGCTGTGCTCAAACGCGCCCGCAACTAGCGGAGGGAAGATCGTGACGACGTCGATTCTCATTCGCGTCCGAAGGCGGCATTCGGGTCCCAGCGACGTTTGCCGCTGCTGCCGTTGCTGGGCGGCACGCCGTTCGTGCTGGCGACCGATTGTCGACGATGCAGGAAGGCAGGAGTCGCGAGCTCCTCGGGGCTACGCGGCTCGACCGGCCTGAACGTCAGGCTGTCGAGGATGTCCTCACGCGAACGTTGCGGCGGCGCGGACTCGGGATAGGCGGGAGCCGACTGAGGGGCAGTCGTTGCGAAGGTCGGCATGGATTGCGCATGGGTCTGTTGACGAGGATCGAGGAAACCGGTCGCGATCAAAGTCATCTGGATGTCGCCGTCGAGCGACTCATCGATCACGGTACCCATGATGATCTCGGCGTTGGGGTGGACCTTCTCGCGGACGAAGTCGGCCACCTGCGAGAGCTCGAGCATGCCCAGGTCGCCGGCGGACGTGACGTTGTAGAGCACGCGGGTCGCGCCGTGGACGCTGTTCTCCAGCAGCGGCGAGTGGATCGCCTCCTCGACGGCGTCGAGCGCGCGGTTGTCGCCGGAACCATGGCCGAGCGCCATCAGCGCGTGTCCGCCGCCGCCCATCACCTTCTTGACATCGTTGAAGTCGAGATTGATCTCGCCCGGCACGGTGAGCACGTCGGAGATGCCGCGCACGGCCTTTCGCAGCACGTCGTCGGCGCGATTGAAGGCTTGCGTCACGGTGAGGCTGCGGTCGTTCTTGTCGACAAGCCGTTGATTGGGGATCACGATCACCGTATCGGCGACATCGTTGAGTCGGTCGATGCCTTCCTGGGCAGCATTCGCGCGGGGAACGCCCTCGAACTCGAACGGACGGGTGACGACGGCGATGGTCAGCGCGCCGGCCTGTCGCGCGATTTCGGCGACGATCGGGGCTGCGCCGGTGCCGGTGCCGCCGCCCATGCCGGCGGTGATGAAGGCCATGTCGACCTCGGTGAAGAGACTGCGAATCTCGTCGCGGCTGTTCTCCGCCGCGCGAGCGCCGCGCTCGGCGTCGCCGCCGACGCCGAGACCGTCCGATTCGGAGTCGGCGATACGAATGATCGTCTCAGCCCTGGTGCTGGCGAGCTGCTGATTATCTGTGTTGACCGCGACAAACTCGACGCCTCGAATCTTGTCGGCGATCATCCGGTTGACCGCGTTACATCCACCACCTCCGACACCAACGACGGTGATGGGGGGAATGCCCTCGGTGCGGTTATTGGAAGTTCGTCTCGTCATCTGCGCGATCCTCTCGTTCGTCCGTCGTTGCTGCGTTCGTCGATCGAGGTGCTGGTGGCTGCCGTCCGCAGTTTGGACGGTTCAGCCGGCTGAGTGTTCATGAATTGGGGCTGAAGACACGGGCCAGGCTGGCCACGCCCGATGCGAGCGAACCAAACATCGATCCGGCGCCATCGGCATGTCGGCGCAGGTTGTTGGCCTGGCTCGCCTGCATGGCGTCGCCGGAGTCGAGCATCCAGTCCAGCATCCCGACCGCACCGAAGGAGTCGGGTCTGCTCAACTTGTCTGTCAGTCCGTAGAGGTCTCCGACGCCGGCGACGCGAGCGGGCGATTCCATCGCTTTGCTAAAGAGCAGATCGACGCCGTTCAACATTGCGCCTGTGCCGGTGAGAATGATTCCGCCGTTGACTGCGTGCTGCAGTTGATGCTCGGTGACCCGGTTCGCGATCATGGTGATGATCTCGCAAACCCGCGCGTAAATGATCTCGGCGATGAAGCTCGGCGAGACACTCTGTGCGTTGCCGGGGGAGAATCCGTGCAGCTCGATGTCGGGCGCCGTGTCGGGGACGAGCTGTGGGATGGCATAACCGTGCGTTTGCATGACGCGGCGCGCTTCGTCGTTGGTGCAATGCAGACCGATTGAGAGGTCGCGGGCGATGTGGCCGGCGCCGATTTGGATCGCCGACGTGTGCGAAATTGCGCCGTCCTCATAGGCGGTGAGGCTGGTCACGCCGGCGTCGAGACCGACGACGAGCGCGCCAAATTCTTTCTCATCTCCTCTGATCGCGCGCTCGGCGGCGACGACTGGCTTGGCAGCGATCAGCTCGACATCGACGCCGGCGTTTTGCACGCAGTGGGCGGCATTCTGGATGGCGCTCTGCGAAGCGGTGACGAGATGCATTGAGACATCGAGCCGTTGACCGTGCTGTCCGCGCGGATCGAACGATCGGCGTTCGGAGTCGACGACATAGAAGCGCGGTATGGCGTGAAGCAGCGTGCTGGCGGTGTTGATCGTGACCGCTCGACCGGAGTCGATGGCTCGAATCAGGTCGGAGTCGCGGATCGGCTCGCTGAAGGATGGCAGCGCGACGGCGCCTCGGTTGTTCATGCTCTGTAGGTGAGGACCTGCTACGGCGATTCCGACTGAGAGAATCTCACGCGCCGAGGAGGCCTCGGCCTGATCGAGCGAATGGCGGATGGCGGCTGCGGCGCGGGAGACATGGGTAATCTGACCGGCTTCGATGCCGGCGGAGGGAGATTGGCCGACGCCCAGGATGTGCAAATGCCCATGTTCGTGGCGCTCACCAACGACCGTGGTGATGACCGACGACCCGAGATCGATGGCGACACTGGCGGTAGACGTTGGCGGCATAACTGCTCCAGAATTCGTAGTCCGTTGATCTCGCTCTCGAGCTACTCGAGAATGCTTGCTGCGGTGTGGTTCAGGATCCGAATGTCACGACCGACATTCAGCCCGATTTCAACTCGTGGACGTAGGCCGAAGCGCAGGTCAGCGAGGATCAGTGGCTCACCGCGAGCTTGCGCTTCTCGCTCCAGCAATGTCCAAACGGCGTACTTGTAGTCCAGCCCGTCGGCATCACCGAAGATGACGTGTCCATGTTCGGTGACAACGACGAGGCCGTCGGTCAGCGACCATTCGTAGGCGAGCACACTGGGCAAGGGCAGCGGAGCGCCTCGCTTATGTAGTTCCGCCACCATGTCGACGGCAGTCGTATCGACCTGCGCACCGGCGCGAATCGCCGGCAATGCTGAGGTCTGAGTGACGAGCGGCCCGCTATACGCAGGCGCAGCGCCCTCGAGGATCACGCCGTCAGAATCGATTGCCCACACGGTGTCGTTGGCCCGCCACCGGCCCCACTGTGTACGTTCCACTATGACAACTCTGATGCCATTCGGCCAGTCCCGTCCGAGAGTTACTTGCTTCACCATTGGCAGCGCCGCGATGCGCTGTTCGGCAGCCTCAAGATCGGCCAAGAGCACGTGCTGGCCCTTGAGTCCGGCGAGCTGTTTGACCGAGGCTGGAGAGATCACCTCAGCGCCCTCAACTTCAATCGTCTTGATCTCCAGCAGAGGTGAATTGAGCAGGGCGAGCATCACGCCGAGCGAGGCAACCGACAGCAAGACTGCCGCCCAGGCAAGTCGCGGCCAGGTAATGCGTGGTCCGCGCAGAAACGACGGGGACGAGATCGACGACAGTTGCTGCCCGATCTGTTGGGGTCGAGTCAGTGGCACGGGCTGAACGACCACGTCTTCGGTGACCGGAGCATCATTGCCGTGAGCAGGACCGGGAGCTTGACTCATCGGTGAGCCTCGCGATCTCCACGAAACATTCGCCCTTGACGCACGCGGCGCTCGATCCCCAGCTCGACAAGACGGTCGACCAGCTCTGAGAGCGGCAGTCCGTCGACTTCGAACAGTCGGGGATACATGGACGCGGATGTGAAACCGGGGATGGTGTTGAGCTCGCCCAGCCACATCCGTCCGTCGGGGCCAACGAGAAAGTCGGCGCGGACCATACCCTCAGCGCCGATGGCGCGAAATGCGTCGAGCGCGATCTCTTGCATGCGCGTGGTCGTCGCTGGATCGACGACCGCAGGTGCGATGAGTTGTGTCTCGGGATCTTCGTACTTGGCCTCGTAGTCGTAGAACTCGCGGTTCGTGCGAATTTCGCCGAGCGACGAGGCAATGGGTGGCTGACCGGCAAGTGATCCAAGCACACCGCATTCGATCTCTCGGGGCGACGGCATGGCCTCTTCGATCAGGACTTCCGAATCGCAGGCAAATGCGGCCGCGAACGCTTCGGCCGATTGCTCGCGGGAGTTGACCTTGCTAATGCCGATGCTCGAGCCGCCGCGCGACGGTTTGACGAAGTAGGGATAGCCGAGTTCGGCCGCTCGTCGGGTGACGGACACCGGGTCGGTTCGCCAGTCGTCGCAGGTGACCACGATGGAGGGCGCGACAGGGATGTCGGCGTCGCGCAGGATTTGCTTGCAGCGTGCCTTGTCCATTGCGATCGCCGAGGCGGCGACGCCGGGTCCGGCGTAAGGAACTCCCAACGTTTCGAGGAACCCCTGGAGCACGCCGTCCTCGCCGGTCGCTCCATGGATCAGCGGGAAAACGGCGTCGCACTGCAGCAGCGCTGACAATGTCTCGGGGGTGATTGAGATATCGCTGTTGCTGAGTGGCTCGGCTATCTCTTCGGGAGCGCCGGACTCGATGGCTTCGAGGCTTAAACGTGACGCTTCCGGCGTCAGCCAGCGACCATCGCGGGACACGGCAAACGGGACCGTCCGCCAGTGCTTTGCATCTGCCGCGGAGATCACCGCGCGAGCGGAGCGCACTGAGATCGTGTGCTCGGCGGATGCGCCGCCCAGGACGATACCCAGGGTTCGTGGCTCACTCACCATCGGCCGGCTCCTGGCCGACGATGGCGATCTCGGGTTCCAGACTGACCCCGAAGCGTTGGTTCACTTGCTCCTGAATGTGCGCGATCAGGGCAAGGAAGTCGGTGGCGCGAGCGTTGGGCACATCGATATTGCGGATGTAGTTGGCGTGCAGTTCTGAGACCTGTGCGGCTCCAATTCTTGTGCCTTTGAGGCCAGCCTCGTCGATCAGTTGTCCGGCGCTGCGAGGGTCGTCTGTGGGATTCTTGAAGGTTGATCCCAATGACGGACCGGTCGGCGCATGCGCTTTGCGCAGCGATTCGACACGGTCGATTTCGGCCAGTGAAGTAAAGACATCGCCATGTCGTAGCTGCAACGTGAGGGTCGTAATGATGTGACCGGCCAGCGAGCCGCTGCGCAGCTTGGAGTCTCGGTAGGTGAATCCGAGCTCGTTCGCGTCGAACTGGGACGGCTCACCGTCGGGCGACACTGTTTGGACAGAGACCAGGACGTCGGAGAGGTCCGAGCCGTACGCGCCGGCGTTCGTGGGTAGACCACCGCCGATGGCTCCGGGGATGCCGGCTGCCCATTCCAGTCCGGCCAGTCCGGCTCGCGCGGTCGAACGGGCCAGTGCGGCGAAACGGTATCCCGATTCGACCTCGATTCTGGCGTCGCCGACCTTGCGGCAGCGCTTTGATTCATTGCGCAGGACGACACCGCGAATGCCGCCATCGCGGATCAGGACGTTTGAGCCGGCTCCAAGCACGGTCAATCGCGTTCCGGCGCAATGGGAGGTCTTGATGGCAGCGATCAGCACCTCGCTGTCGCGGGCGACGACGAACCAGTCCGCCGGTCCGCCGACCTGCACGAACGTGTGTCGGCTGAGCGGCTCGGCGCGGAGCGCATTCAGCTCCTGCATCATCGCCTGGAGAATTCTTGAGCGAGTCATACCGCGCCGCCCAACGCTGAGAGGATGATTGGTCCCGCGCCATCCACATCGCCGGCGCCCATCGTGATAATCAAGTCTCCGGGCTGTGCGTTCGCAGCCGCTACTGTTCCGCTGTGTTCGACGGAACCGGCGTAGATCGATTTGGGCGCGACGATTTCTTTTGCCAACTGTTCCGATGTCATTTCCTCGCCGGTCATCGCACGGGCGGCGTAGGTGTCGACCGTGTAGACCACGTCGGCGCCGGCGAAACAGGTTCGGAACCCATCGATCAGATACCACGTGCGCGTGTAGGTGTGAGGCTGGAACAGCACCACGATGCGTCGCTCGGGCCAGCGCTGTCTGGCGGCGGCGATGGCGGCTGAGACCTCTGTGGGGTGATGCGCGTAGTCATCAAGGACGACGACGCCGTTGCATTCGCCGTGCAATTGGAATCGTCGATTGACACCGTTGAAGGTCTTCAGCCCTTCAACCGACGTTTCAAGGTCGAACCCAGCCGCGACCAGCGCCGCCAGCGCCGTCGCTGCGTTCTGCCGTTGATATTCGCCCGGCTGGACGAGCGCGCCGCTGACCGTTCCGACCGGCGTGGTTAACTCGTACGAATCGTCGTTGCTGGATATCTGATAGTCAGCCGGCGATCTTGACGAGCAGGTAACGAGTTGTACGTCGGGTCGCTCCGCGTGCAAGGTTGATGCGATCTGTGCGGCCAGCGTTGAATCGATGCCGACGACGACGGCGCCATCCTGCTTGACGGTTCGCACGTATTGCAGGAAGGCTTGCTCGAGCGCGGCCTGGGATCCGTAGTAGTCGAGATGGTCGGGCTCGCAGTTGGTCAGCACAGCGACCGACGGTGTGTAGTGATGGAAGGCTCGGCCGTATTCGTCGGCTTCGAGCACCAGCCAGGGGTCGGTTCCGCGCCTGGCGTGGACGCAGAAGTCGGGCGCTTCGCCGCCGATCACGTAGCCGGCATCGCGGCCGGAGGCTCGCATGGCGTGAGCGATCATGGCCGTGGTGGTCGTTTTGCCGTGTGAACCGCCGACGGCGATCACCTCTCTCGATGAGGCAATTTCGGAGAGCAATTCGGCTCGAGTTTGTAACGGAATGCCCAATTCAATCGCTCTGGCGACCTCCGGATGTGACTCGGGGACGGCTGCCGTGCGCACAACCTGGGTTGCGGTGGTGACGTGATGCTCGTTATGACCAATGACGATCCGAGCGCCGCGGTCGCGGAGTGGTTGCAAAATTGGAGCGTCGGTCCGGTCGCAACCAGATACGACCAGGCCATCATCCAGCAGGATGTGGGCCAGGGCGGACATATGAATTCCGCCAATTCCAACGAAGTGAACGTTCAAGGTCATCGTTACGTCACTTTGCCACACCAAGGATCACTTCGGCAATGCGTTTCGCAGCATCGACGCGACGCAGATTGAACATGGCCTCGCGCATGGATTTCAAGCGCGGCTTGTCGGTCAACAGGGCAATGGCGGTGTCATAGAGTTCGTCGGTCACGCGATCGTGATCGAGCACCACGGCGCCGCCGGCGTCGGCCAACAGCTCGGCGTTGAAGCGTTGGTGTCCGCCGGCCTCTCCCAGCGGAGCGAGCACCGCCGGCAGTCCGGCGGCCGGGTATTCGCCCATCACAGACGCGCCGGCTCTGGAGACGGCCAGGTCGCAGGCGGCCATCGCCAGCGGCATTTCTTCGGACATATAGGTGTAGAGGCGGTAACGAGACTGCAGTTTGGCAGGCAACGTGTCGCGCAGGTTCGACAGGCGCTCGAAGTCGTTGACTCCCGAGATGTGAATCAGTTGCGTTTCTTCCAGCCACTGTTCGAGATGATCGGCGATGCAATCGTTGATTCGGTGCGCTCCGCGCACTGCGCCGGTGACCAGGAGCGCCGGTCCGCCATTTAATTGGAAGTAGGCGCGGGCCAGCGGTTTGTCCAGATCCTCGAAGCCAGTTCGTAGCGGATAGCCGGTCACGACCGACTTGCCCTCGCGAAAACGCTCGGTCGAGCGCTCGTGGGTCACGCAGATCTTGCTGGCGAAGGGCGTCAGCGCGCGCAGCGTCCAGCCGGGCTCGATGTCGGGTTGGAGCAGCACGATCGGTCGTCGCGCCAACCACGCCGCAATGCCAACCGGCGCAGAGACGTAGCCGCCGGTCAGGAAGACCACATGAGGCCGGAAGCGCAGCATCAGCGACAGGGCGTCGATTACGCCGGTCGCCGTTGCGCCGAGTGAAAGCAGCTGAGAGAAGATGTTGCGGCCGCGCAAGGCCCGCGCGGCAATCGTTGCGTAGGGCAGTCCGGCCTCGCCGGCGAGCTCGGACTCGACGCCGTCGGCTGTTCCGGCGAAGCGGAACTCGACGGTGTCGCCTCGCTGTTCGATCAGGTTGCGCAGAGCGTCGGCAACGGCGAAGGCGGGAAACACATGCCCGCCTGAACCACCGCCGGAGAGCAGGATCCGTACAGGCCGTCCGGTTCCCCCCGTTGGCATTAGTTGCCGTCTCCGCGTCCGCTGTGGAATGGCGATGGCCCTGGTTTCCCGGTATCGCGCATTGGCGCGACATCGCGCGTGGGCCCCGCGTCGTTGAGCGGCGGGTCGGCCAGATTCGGCATCTTGCCTCGACCATGTCTTGAGATGGATACGAGGATGCCGGCGGCAGCCATCGACGAGATCAGCGCCGACGAACCGAAGCTGAGGAAGGGCAAGGGAATGCCGGTCAGGACGATCGTGCGCATGACTCCGGCGACGTTGAAAAAGGCCTGGAGTGCGAACCAGGCGACGATGCCGAACGCGAGCAGGGTGCCGAAACGGTCTTCGGCCCGCATGCCCGCGCGAATCCCGCGGTAGATCAATACGCCGAAGATCGTGAGCACGATCATCGCGCCGAGCATCCCGGTCTCTTCGCCGATGATCGCGAAGACGCCGTCGGTGTGGGCCGACGGGACATAGAAGAACTTTTGCCTCGATGCCCCGAGTCCGACGCCGGTGAGACCTCCGGAGCCGAGCGTAGAGACGAGATTGATGATCTGGTAGCCGGCTTCCTGGGCGACATCCTCGGCGTTGAAGAAGGCGCGGATGCGCTCCATGCCGTAGCCCGCGCCGGCGACGATGGCGAGTAACACCGCCGATCCACCGACGAAGAGCATCACCATGTGTCGCAGCGCGGCGCCGGCGAGGAAAAACATGACTACGCCGGTGCAGGCGATAGCGGCGAAGGTTCCCAGGTCGGGTTCGAGCATGAGCAGTCCGCCGATGACGCCGATAATCATGCAGAACGGCGCGAGTCCAAGCGGGATGCGCTTGATCTCGTCACCCTTGGCGGCGAGCCAAGCAGCGACGTAGATGCAGATCGCCAGCTTGGCGAACTCGGATGGCTGAAGCGCCGGCAGCGAACCGAACTGAATCCAGCGCTTCGCGCCGTTTTCCTCGTGTCCGATACCGGGTACCAGCACCACGGCGAGCATGACCAGTGAGACCCAGATGATCGGTGACGAGAGTCGTTGCCAGATTCGGTAGTCGATACGGGCCAGCACCATGAACGCCGCCAGTCCGATGCCCGCGCCGATCAGTTGGCGAAGGGCGAAGTATCGCGTGTTGCCGTGCAGTTCCTGGGAGATGGCGAACGATGAGGAGAACACGAAGATCAGGCCGATGAAGACCAGCGCCATGACCGAACCGACCAGCACCCAATCGGGCGGCGAGGCGGGACGGCGCAGACGCAGGACGATGCGGCGACCAACCGTGAATCGCTCGCCCTCGATCAGCTCCCTGGTCGAGCGAGGATTCGGGACACGGACCCGGCCGAGCACGCCGCCGTTCTCAGCGGTGACCTCCGGGACGGCTGCTCGATTAACGGTCATCGGCCGAGCTCCTGTCCTGCGCCCACCGGCTGACCCAATCGCCGACCAAATCGCGGAAGTGCTGACCTCGCGCCTCGAAGTTGGGGTAGGTGTCAAACGACGTACCGGCCGGTGACATCAACAGTGCTTGACCCGGCCTCGTGGTCCGTGCGGCGCACGCGAACGCCGTCTCGAACGTGCCCGCATTGAGCGCGTTGACGCCTCGATCTGTTAGCCAACGAGTCCACTTGGGGGCAGCGTCACCGAACAGCACCACCTGTGTCACGCGGCGCTCAAGTTCATCCATGAGCGGGTTGAGGGGCAGTTTCTTGTCGCGACCGCCGAGCATGAGCACGATGTCGCCCTTGGTCGCACGCAGTCCGGCGAGCGTGCGCTCGGGCGTGGTGGCGATCGAGTCGTTGATGAAGCGGACGCCACCGACCTCTGCGACCAGTTCCAGGCGGTGCGGGACGCCGGTGAAGGATCGCAGCACGTCCGCGGATACATCGTCGGGCACACGGTCGGCGACGATTGTCAGCGCAGCCAGCGCGTTGAGCAGATTGTGTTCGCCGGGGATCAGCAATTCCTCGATCGGCATCACCGGGTGCTGGTTGTGCACGATGTCGCGACCGTCACTCCAGACAGCACAGAACCAGGGCACCGAGGGCTTGCCGATTCCGAACCAACGCTGGCTGGCCTCAGTTCTCGCTGCCGCATGCAATGCCAGGTCGTCGCTGAAGGGCAGCACGACGGTATCGCGGGCGGACTGGTACTGGACGATGCGGTGTTTCAGTTCCTGGTATTCACTCCAACTGAATTGATCGAGGTGATTCGGGGTGATGTTTGTGATTGCCGCGATCTGAGGGCTGCGTGTCATTCGAAGTAACTGCGTGTGTGAGATCTCCGCGACCACCGTCGTGTCCGGCGTAAGATCAGGCAGTTGGCCGAGCAGACCCTGGCCGATGTTTCCACCGACGACGCAGCGCACGCCGGCCGCCTGGAGCATTTGGTGAACCAGCGTGGTCGTCGTGGTCTTGCCGGCGCTTCCGGTGATGCCAATGACCGGCACGGGGCAACGCTCGAGGAAGATCTGCATTGGCCCGTAGACCGGCACTCCCCTGCGACCGGCCTCGGCCAGCAGGGGGATGTCGTAGGGGACTCCCTGGCTGGCGATGATTCCGTCGACTTCGTCCAAGAGAGAGAGGTCGTCTTGAGCTCGATCAGCGCGGTCAGCGCGTTGGTCGACTCTGATGACCTTCGCGCCCTCGCGCTTGAGGAAGAGCGCTGCGTCGCGGCCTTCGATGCCTAAACCGACGACGGCAATGGTCTCGCCGCTAAACGTACTCGGCCCAGGGACAGGAAGTGGGAGGCTCATTTGGGCGCCTGCAATGCCAATGCGATACCGAGAATGCCGCCGGCCATGCCGATCAACCAGAAGCGGGTGACGATCTGCGGCTCGGACCAGCCACTCATCTCGAAGTGGTTGTGCAGCGGCGCCATGCGGAAGATGCGGCGACCCTCGCCGCTGCGACGCCGGGTCCACTTGAACCAGCCGACCTGCATGATGTCGGAGGCTGCCTCGAGGACGAAGACGATGCCAATCACCGGCAACAGCAACCAGTGACCGGTCATCAAGGCGAGGATCGCGAGTGTGCCGCCGAGCGCCATGGCGCCGGTGTCGCCCATGAAGACCTTGGCCGGGTGTGCGTTGAACCAGAGGAAGCCCAGCAGCGCGCCGACGGTCGTGAAGCCGAAACGGACCAAGAAGTCCTGTTCCTGTCCGACGGCGATCACGGCGAATGCCGCGATCGCGATCGCGCCCGTGCCTCCGCAGAGCGTGTCGAGCCCATCGGAGATGGCGACAGAGATCACGGTGACAAACACGGTGACCGCCGCGATCACGATGTAGACCGGGCCAAGCGAAAATTGGCCAGCCCAAGGGATATTGAGCGATTGCACGTCAAGTGCGAAGTAGAGGACCAGGCCCACTGCAATCGAGAAGATCGCCAGCAGGCCAAACTTCAGTTTCCAGGTCAATCCGGCTTGCGCCTGGCCGATGAGTGTGCCGAGATCATCGACGTAGCCGATTGCGCCGAGCGCGACGATCCCGACGAGCGGCAGCAGGATCGACCAGCGGTCGCCCTCGACGAGGTTGGCGACGATCGTCAGGATCACGACTGGAATCAGGAAGATCAGCCCGCCCATGGTCGGCGTGCCGGCCTTGACGAGGTGCGAGGATGGGCCTTCGTCGGAGATCGATTTGCCGGCGCTGCGCCCCTGCAACCAGTGGATGATGAACGGTCCGACGACGAGCGCCAGGACAAACGCGATGCCGGCGGTGCCGAGCGAGAAGGTGGTCATTTGTCGGCCAACCTCTCCACAACCGCTTCGAGATGCATTGCGTGTGAGGCTTTGACGAGCAGCGTGTCGTTGCGTTCCAGCGAATGGAGCAGGATGTCTGTCGCCTGCGCTGGCTCGGCGACCCAACATGCCTCCGAGAGACCTGCCAGGCGCGCCGACTCCACCACGTCACGCGATCGCTCGCCGACACCGATTAGCCAGTCGCAGCGCCCGGCGGCATATGTTCCGACGTCCTGATGCGCCGGGCGTTCTTCCGTACCCAGCTCGAACATGTCGCCGAGCAGCGCGATGCGTCGCGGCTGACAGGCGGACAACAGGTCGAGGGCTGCTTGCATCGAGAGCGGAGCGGCGTTGTAGGAATCGTCAATGATCGTGGCGCCGTTCTCGGCGGTCCGCCGTGCCAGCCGTGAGCCGGGCTGAAGACGGCTCAGCGACTCAGCGACCGCATCCAGCGAAAGTCCGGCGCGCAACCCAACCGCAGAGGCCGCGAGCGCGGTCATCGCCTGGTGCGCGCCGATCAGTGGCGTTTCGACATGCACCTGGGAGTCTTCGCGAGTGTCGTGGAGCGTGAACTCGATGCCGTCGAATCCGCGCGCCTGCACATTCGAAGCGCGCAGATCGCATTGCGGACTGAGTCCGAAGGTCAGCACTTCGGCTTGAGTCCTCAGTGACATTCGCCGGACTCGCGGGTCATCGCCATTCAGGATGACCAGGCCGTCGGTGGGAACGGAGTCAGGCAACAGACCCTTGATCCGTTCCGTGTCGTCCAGCGTGCCGAAGCGTTCGAGATGGGTCGGTCCGACGTTCGTGACAATGCCGACATCGGCCTTGGCCGACGAAACCAGGAGCTCCATTTCCTCCTGCGAATATGGACCAATCTCGATCACGGCCCATTCGTCTGCGGGATCGATACCGAGCAGGGCAATCGGGAGCCCGATGTCGCCGTTGAAGTTGCGCGGGGACTGGTGAGTCGGGAAGTGTTGCGAGAGGAGTTGGTACGTGGCCTCGCGCAGCGTTGTCTTGCCGACGCTGCCGGTGATGCCAATGATCTGTGCTGAACGCTCATTTCTCCAGCGGCGGCCCGCTTCCTGTAATGCGGTGAGCGGATCATTGACGACGAACAGGGTGGACCCACGTAGGCCCGACGCCTTGGAAACAAGCGCCGCCGATGCTCCGCGTTGCAGAGCGTCTTCGACGTACTGGTGACCGTCCTGCGTCTCGCCTCGCAGCGCGACGAAGAGTGAACCCGGGCCGGCCTCTCTGGAATCGACCACGATGTCGGAGAAGGCCTCGTCGCTCGATTGGGGCTGGTTACGCAAATGCTCAGCCAGCAGGCGCGCGAGATCGTTGGAGGAGATCACTCTTCCTCCTCGTCCTCGTCGTCGTCCTCGATGTATGTCACCGGCGAGGCTTCGTCGCTTTCGCCGTCGACACTTGCCGTGAGGGCGGCCTGATCCTCGCTCTCGGTCACGGCTGCCTTGTCACCGTCGGAGCCGGGTTTCGGGGCGGTGTTCCAGGCGTCGGAGTCGGCGATGTAGGCGGTCGGCGGGACCCCGAGGTAGGGCAGGATTTGCGCCATCAACTCGGAAAAGATGGGGGCGGCGACGATCCCGCCGTAAATCTCGCCCTGTGGGCGGTCGATTCTGACGAAGACGACCACGCGCGGATCATTGGCGGGCGCGAATCCGGCAAAGGAGGCCAATGACTCGTCTTCCAGGTATGCGCCGTCCTCGACGACATCCGAAGTGCCCGACTTGCCTGCTACCGGCCAGCCTTCGACCCGCGCCGGGTGTCCGGCCACGCCGTCAACAACGGCTTGCATCATCCAGGTAATCGTGGCGGCGGTTTGACGGCTGATCGCGCGCGGTCCGGTGCGTGGTTCGATCAGGTCGACGCCATCGCCGGTGATCACGGCCGTGACCAGGCGAGGTCGGACGGGTACGCCGCCTCGCGCAATCGTCGCGTAGGCCTGCACGAGCTGCAGCGGTGTCACGGCAATGCCCTGGCCGAACGAGTTGGTCGCCAGCTGTGCGGGCGACCAGGTAATGTCGCTGGAATCGGTGACGACGCCGCCGATTTCACCGGGCAGACCCGAATGCGTCGTCGAGCCGAATCCGAACTTGTAGAGGTAGTCGTAGAACGTGCGCCCGCCGAGCTGTTGCACGACCCAGACCGTCCCGGTGTTGAGCGAACGCTGCAGCACCTGGGTCATCGTCTGCTCACCGTGATAGGAGAGGTCGAAGTTCTTGATCGTGCGGTCGTCGATCACCACAGCGCCGGTGTCGACGTAGGTGGTGTCGGGGGAGACGATGCCCGCATCGATGGCGGCCGCCATCGTGATGACCTTCATCGTTGACCCGGGCTCGAAGATGTCGGAGGCGGCGCGTGAACGGAGCAGCGCCATCGATTCCGGGAGGTCGAGGTCAATCGTCGAGGGGTCGTAGGTCGGCAGCGAGGCCAATGCGAGGATGTCGCCGTTGCGCGGGTCCATCATGATGATGTGACCGCCTCGCGCGTTCCACTGCTCTACCGCTCGCAGCAGCGTCGTCTCGGCAATCCATTGCAGGTTGCGGTCGATGGTCAGGACCACGGACGCTCCCTCTTCGTAGGGCAACTCTGCTCGAGGACCGAACGGGATCGCTTGTCCCAGGCCATCAACTTCCTGCACCAACAGACCGGCCACGCCGGCCAGGACGTCATCGAATTGATATTCGATACCGGCCAATCCCTGCTCGTCGCGCCCGACCAGACCGATCACCGGCGCTGCCATTGAGCCTTCGATGTAGCGACGCGTGGAGGTCTTGCGGACCTGAACGCCGTGCAGTGCCTCGGCGTGGATTTGTGCGCCCAGCGCGTCCGACAGTCCGTAGGCGACCAACGCGTCGTGGCCGCCTTCGGCGGCGGCCTGCGCAGCCAGCGACAGTACGGCCGACTCCGGCGCGCGCAATAGCTCGGCGAGGCGGCGCGAGGCATCGGTCGGCTGGAACTGCGAACGCGCCCAGAGGCGCGTGTCGACGTGAACTTCCCAGGCATCGATCGACGTCGCCAGCGGGAATCCGTTGCGGTCGAGGATGGCGCCGCGCGGTCCTTTGGTTTCGATCGCCCAGGTTCTGTCGGCGTAGGCTTCGTGACGCTCGTGCTGGATGACCTGGATCATGACGAGCCGAACGACAACGATGAGCGCGAGTCCAAGCAGCATGGCGATGACCACGCGCATCCGCCACGTGGAAACCGACTCAAAGCCACTACCCGACGACGGACTCGCCACTGTCCTGCCCTTTCGTCGTCGCGATTTACTCGAAGATCAATACGTCGAAGATCGCACTCCAGATCGACTGGTCGGCCAGCGGCGACGAATCGGTCAAGCCGCCGTTGACCTGGTCTGACGGCGGCAAGAATCGAGAAGGCAACGTTCGAGCGGGGGGAGGCAGTCTGACCTCAAGCACAGAGGTCGGGCGGGCCGGGACCATATGGAGCCGTTCCACCGCCTGATGCTTGACCCGGGACAACGATCCCAGCTGACCGACATGTGCCGCGAGCGACCGAATTTCCGAGTTCAAGCGCTCGCGCTCCGCTTCCAGCGTGCGTAGCTCCATGCCGCTTTCTGTCACACTCGATGTGCGGATGACCGGCAGCGTCGCCGCGATGCAGAGTCCGAAGACGGCCAACCAAGCCCAGGCCGGCATACGGCCCGTGTATCGAGGTCGGCGCGGCAGGACTGGTCGCGGGAGCGCATGGTACGAATCACTGGCCGCCGAGGTCGGCAACGACGCATCGAGCGTCGTGCTGGGTTTCGCTGTGGTCATCGGAACGTCGTTCGACGGCGTGATGTTCCCAAAACCGCGGCTGGATGCGTTTGACAGCGGCGCATGGACACTCGCCGGCGCAGGAGCGACTCGAGGCGAGGAGATCCGTTACGGAAAGTACCGAGTCGTTGGCTCCGGTTTGGCGAAATTGAAGTAAAGTGTTTTGCACACACCAGCGGCTGGTGTGAGATTGCTCGGCAATCGTTGAGCGGATCGTGCGCGCAGACAGGGGGACGTGGTCCACGTTCGTCATGGCCTAGGGCCACGCGCAATCGTGTTCCAGTGGTTTGGCGGCGGGGCTTCTCCTTCACTGTAGTGGCTGTTAGGTAGTCCCCTGCACACGATCCGCTCAACGATTTCCGAGCATGCTCCCGACGCTCTGGTCGCTCCTTTTCTCTCTGTGGTTCTCCTTGTGACTTAATTGCATGTTGTCGCAGCCGTGGCATCAGATTGCCTCCGCTGCTCGTAGTCGCGCGCTGCGGGCGCGAGGATTTCGTTCGACCTCAGCCGAAGACGGCCGCAGCACGCGGCGAGTCAACGTGCGAAATGCCGGTGTCGAGCCCGAAGACTGTTCGCGCAGGAATCGCTTGACGACGCGGTCCTCGAGCGAATGGAATGCGATCACGACCAGCCGGCCGCCGATTCGCAGCACGCCGCGCACCTGAGCCAGGAATGCGGCGAGACGCTCGAGCTCACGGTTGACTTCCAGTCGAATCGCCTGAAAGACCCGAGTGGCCGGGTGAATCCGGGCGCCGGGACGGATGCCGATGGCGTCGACAATGGCCTGAGCGAGTTCAGTCGTGGTCGCGATTGGGCGTCGCGCCACGATGGTTCGGGCGATGCGGCGAGAGCGGCGCTCTTCGCCGTATTCGTAGATCAGGTTGGCCAGGTCATCGGACGACCATTCGTTGACGATCTCGTCGGCCGTCACGAGGTCGGAAATGTTGGAGGCGTCGGACGGCCCTAGTTGCATGTCCAATGGGCCCTCGGCCTGGAACGAGAATCCGCGCTCAGGGGAATCGAGCTGTAGGGACGACACGCCCAGGTCGCAGAGCACGCCGTCCAGCGGCGTCATGAGGGCATCGCCGGCGGCCGCGGCGGCCTGGTCCATCCAACATTGTTCGAACGTGACACGCTCGCCGAAATGGGACAGTCGCTGCGACGCCGCGGTCAGAGCGTTCGGATCCGCGTCACAGCCGAGCAGCCGGCCGTCGGGTCGCGACGCCGTGAGCACGGCCTCCGCGTGTCCACCCAGGCCGACGGTGGCGTCGAGGTAGCGAGCGCCCGGCTTGACGTCGAGCATTGCCAGCGCTTCGTCCAGCATGACCGGGAGGTGTCGAGGCTGAGCAGTCATGCCGACTCCTCCGCCTGGTTCGAGTTGCTTGAGGAGTTTCTTGCACTGTTGCTTGAACTGTTCGAGGCGTCGATGGCGTCGGCGAGATCCTGCAGCAGGTCGGCGTAGACCTCGTCGATCTCCGTCTGCTCGCTCTGCCAGGCCTCCGCGCTCCAGATCTCCAGGTAGTCGCCCACCCCGATGATCACAGTGGCGCCATCCAGTTTCCGTTCCTCGCGTAGTTGCGGCGGAATCAGGATTCGGCCCTGACGATCGAGATCGACTCGTCGCACCCGGCCAAAGAAGCTGCGCGCCAAGCGTCTGGCTGAAGGTCGCAGTTTCTCGCCGACCGTTCGCACCTGCTTCTCGGCCGCATATCCCTCGGACGTGTAGAGCTCGAGCTGTCCGTCCGGTCCCGGCAACAGGAATCCACCGTGTTCGAACAGACTCCGATACGGAGACGGGATCGCCAGACGACCACGGTCGTCCAGACGATGTTCGTATTCCCCGGTGAAGTCGACGTTCGCCACGTAAGTTGCCCCGTATGCCTTTCCAGTTCACGTTATGCCGAGTTCCCCATTTTTCCCCATCTCTGTGCCGATATCGCACTGTATGCACATAACGGGGAGGATTTCAAGACCATAAGCAATGGAAATCGGCCCCAGTTCCCGAAACGGAACAAATTTGTCCACTGAAGAGGTGGAAAACATGCAATACGGGGGAAACGACGGTTGATAATGTGGATAACCAGGCCCGATAAAATTCAGAACGACCAGATAGAACGCCGCTAATGAGCCAGCACATTGGCCAACAATTGTCCGCCGCCGTCCTCACCCTGTCCGATCAAGGCGCCGCCGGCCGTCGTGAAGACACTTCCGGACCGGCGATCCGCAACCGATTGGCCGAATTGGGCATTGTTGTTAGCGACCACGCCATCCAGTCAGACGATCCTGACGGAATCGCCGATCGACTCCGTCGGTGGGTCGAGGATGGTGTCAGCCTGATCGTCACAACCGGGGGCACAGGCTTCGGCCCTCGCGACAACACGCCCGAGGCCACGCGACGAGTGATCGAACGGGACGCGCCCGGCCTGGCCGAGCTGATGCGGGCGGAAGGGCTGCGCCAGACGCCCATGGCCGCGCTGTCACGAGGTATCTGTGGGATCGCCGGCCGAACGTTGATCGTCAATCTGCCCGGCTCCGAGCGCGCGGTTCGCGAGAATTTAGATGCTCTGGCCCCCGTCCTACCCCACGCATTGCAGTTGATCGCAGGCGACACGGAGCATTAAGAATCCTGTGGGCGACGGCTTCCGCTGACTGGGCAGCCCGCCAGCGGATCCTTCATAGCTTCCAGTCGCGGCCCCGGAGCCTGTCTCAGAAGTGCAAGATTCGTCATTCCCGCGCTCCGTCGCGGGAATCTCGACGAGTACTGCACTGATGCTCGAACCTGAGGAACCGCGCTCGTTTCAATCGCTCAGCGGACTCCTGGCCTTCGTGCCGAGCACGGCGAGATACCCGCGGCGGAGCGCGGGTAGGACGGAGATGATGGTCCGGCGACTTCTCAGATGCCCTCTCAGCAGGCTGTCTCGGAAATCGCCCCGCCAGCTACGAAGAAAGCGACTCCTGGAACAACGTTCGTAAAGAACACACGCCTACACTGAGGACAATGGCTAAACGAAACCTCTCGCGCACGATCTCGCTGGCACGCAAACGTTTGGACGCTGAGACCGGGGCCGTCCTGAAGGACTGGGGTGGTCGCCTGCCCCTGGCTCTCGTCTATCCCAACAGCTACTACCTGGGGATGTCGAACCTGGGATTACAGACGCTCTACGGACTGCTCAACAACAGGTCAGACATCGTCTGCGAGCGTGCGTTCTACGATCCGCCGCTCAAGTCGGAGCGCGGCGACGACCCGTCGCTAGGACCGGTCACGATTGAGTCACAGCGACCATTGGCCGACTTTCCCGTCGTCGCCTACACGCTGACCTACGAGATTGACTACTACCACGTCGTGCGATCGCTCCAGGCGGCGCAGATTGAGCCGTTGAGCATCAATCGCGACGACGGCGATCCGCTGATCATCGCCGGCGGCGCAGCGGTGATCACCAATCCGCTGCCCTTGGCCGACTGCTTCGACGCCTTTGTGATCGGCGAAGCGGAGCCAATCCTCGAAGAGTTGATCGACACGCTGCAGGAGTACGCCTACAGCCCAAGAGCCGATCAGCTTGATGCGCTGGCCAAAATTCCCGGCGTGTTCGTTCCGGCCGTTGGATCCGGCGGCGGCGTTGAACGTCAATGGGTGCGCGACATCTCGACGACCGAGGCGATGTCGTTGGTCCTCACCGACGAGACCGAGTTCAACCAGATGACCCTGATCGAGGCCGCACGCGGCTGCGGTCGGGGCTGCCGATTCTGTATTGCCGGCTACGTCTTCCGTCCGCCTCGGTACCGACCGCTGGAATCGCTGCTGAACCAGGTGCAAGTAGGCCTGAAGCGCAGCAATCGCGTCGGACTGTTGGGCGCCGCCGTCGCCGACCATCCGCAGCTGGCAGAGCTGGCTGTGGAAACCGATCGTCTGGGCGGTCGCGTGTCGGTCTCGTCGCTGCGGGTCGACAATCTGGCGACCGAGCTATTGGATGTGCTCTCACGTGGAGGCACGCGGACAGTCACGCTCGCGCCCGAGGCTGGCTCGGAGCGGATGCGTCGGCGGATTAACAAGGCAGTCTCAGAGGAGCAGATCATCGAGGCGGCCGACAAGGTCGGCGCGGCGGCGATGAACCGGCTCAAGCTCTACTTCATGATCGGCCTGCCCGACGAGGAAGACGAAGACGTCGAAGCGATGGCCAATCTTGGTCTCGCCGTCAAAAGCCGGCTCGACGCGCAGGGTCATGGGACCGAACTCGTGATGTCGGTCGGTCCGCTCGTGCCCAAACCGGCCACGGCGTACCAGGAACTCGTTCAGTCCGAAGCCGGGCTGGTCAAGCATCGCCAGCAGATTCTCGAGAACGCCTTCCGCAAAACCGGCATCCGGCTGCGCGGCGACAGCCCAACCTGGGCGCGAATCGACGACATCTGCTCACGCTCCGACCAGCGCCTGGCGCACGCGATCCTCGAGATGGAAGCGCCCTCCGCTCGCGAATGGATGCGAGCCGCCGGCGAATGGAACCTCGATGGCCCCCTGCCCTGGGGCGGCGGACCGAGTCCCTGGTCAGCCGTGGAAACCGGCATTACCGCGCGGTTCTTCGAGCGCGAGCTGTCCAAGCATCTTCGTGAGAAAGCGACCATCGCCTGTCCACCGCCCGAGATCGGTTGCAACATGTGCGGCGTCTGCGGCGGCAACGAGATTCCCTCATACTCACCGACCATCGTGCCCATGGAAGCGGTCGTAGGCATCTGAGGTGTCGATCGCGGACAACCTGCGTCGGGTCAACGAACAGATCGCCGACGCCTGCGCACGAGCCGGACGCGACCCGTCTGAGGTCCAACTGATTGCTGTCTCCAAGACGTTTCCCGCGGAAGCCATCGCTGAGGCGTCGGCGGCGGGACAACGGCACTTTGGCGAGAACCGGGTGCAGGAGGGTCTGGCCAAGCTCAATCAGCTCCGTGCGATGGACGTCCAAGCTGAGGTTCACCTGATCGGTCACTTGCAGCGCAACAAGGCGCGAGATGCAGGACGCTTTGCCTCGGTGCAGTCGGTCGACAGCGTGCGTCTCGCGCAGGCAATTTCGCGTCGGCTTGAGAGTCGGCTTGAGAGTGACTTGACAGTGTTGCTCGAAGTGAATGTGGCCAATGAGCCAACGAAATACGGCTTCAAGCTCGAAGAAGTGGCCGCTGCACTATCAAGCATTCAACTACTCTCACATTTGAGAGTAGCTGGATTGATGACCGTGGCGCCGGAAGTTTCGGACCCGGAAGAGGTGCGTCCGGTCTTTGGCAAATTGCGTGAGCTTGCCGAAGAGTTGATGCTCAGCGAACTCAGCATGGGCATGACCAACGATTACGCTGTAGCCATCGAGGAAGGTTCCACGATGGTCCGAATTGGACGCGCGATCTTCGGCCAACGCGACGATCATGTCGGAGGTCCGGCGTGACCAAGATCGCCGTGATCGGCGGCGGCACGATGGGCGCGACGTTCGTCCGCGCCGTCACCAACGCCAGTCTGGTCTCGATGAATGACCTGACGGTCTGTGAGGTCCTGCCCGAGCGTCGGGCCTGGCTGGAAGACGAGTTCAGCGGCATCTCGGTGACCGAAGATCAGGCCGAAGCGGTCAATGGCGGTGAGGTCGTCTACCTCTCCGTCAAGCCGCAGGACTTGCGATCGCTGAACAGCGAGGGCGGTACCGAGGCCAAGCTGCTGATCTCAATTCTGGCCGGCTCCACGATCGCCGACGTCCAAGCCTCGACCGGCGCTGAGCGCATCGTCCGCGCCATGCCCAACACACCCGCGCAAATCGGAAAAGGTTTCACCGCCTGGACCGCGACCGCGAGCGTGACCGACGATGAGCGCAATCTGGTCAGCCAACTGCTCGACACCATGGGCGAGCAGCTCTACGTCGCCGACGAGTCCGCGATCGACAAGATCACGGCCGTCTCGGGCAGCGGACCCGCGTACGTGTTCCTGATCATTGAAGCAATGATCAATGCGGCAGTAACTATTGGCCTGCGACCCGACGACGCGCGACGCATGGTGCTGCAAACGATCATCGGCTCCAGTGAGTTTGCGGCCCAGAGCGGCCAGCATCCTGCCGTACTCAAAGACATGGTGACATCGCCGGGCGGCACAACTGCGGCCGGCTTGCGTGTACTGGAGCAACGGGGCGTGCGCGCCGCGCTGATTGATGCGATCGCCGCCGCGCACCACCGAGCGGAAGAACTGGGTCGGCAATGAGTGACGTCCTGCGCATCCTGGGGATCACAATCCAGATCTACTCCTTCGTCCTGCTCGCCCGGGTATTGATGAGCTGGGTGCCGATGTTCACCAACCGCCCGCTCGACCCCTCCAACCCCTTCGTCAAGTTCCTGCTTGACGTCACCGAGCCGGTGCTGGCGCCGTTGCGACGCTTCCTGGTCATCGGCATGATCGACCTCTCACCATTGGTCGCGCTGATCGGCCTGCAGATCATCGGCAACGCGCTGCTCAGCAGCGCCTGACCTTCGCTTTCACTCATTCCTAGAACGTTTGCTTGACATTGGCAAGCATCTTTCGTAGTGTGCGCAGCACAGGCGTTCGCAGGAATGCCGCGCGGGCAGCCAGACTCAGAAACAAGAGAAAGGGCATATTATGCCACCTAGCAAGACCGACAACGGCGTCAAACCCATCGCCCTGACAACCGATGCACCAGAGCCACTGCCCATGACCACCACGAAGAAGACGACGAACAACACGACGAACGAATCTCCGCCCGCGATTGACGAACTGCTGGGCGACATGGACCGCCGCTTCGGCGAAGGCTCCCTGATGCGCCTCGGCGACATCAGCACCCGACTCACAGTCGACGGCATCCCCACCGGAGCCCTGTCGCTCGATGTAGCGCTGGGGATTGGCGGACTACCGCGCGGACGCATCGTAGAGGTGTACGGACCTGAATCAGCCGGCAAGTCGACGGTCGCCCAACATGTCATCGCCGAGGCGCAACGCCTTGGTGGACAGGCGGCCTATGTCGATGTCGAGCACGCCCTGGATCCCGAGTTCGCTTCGCGCCTGGGGATCGATGTGTCGCAGTTGCTCATTGCGCAACCGGACACCGGCGAGCAAGCCCTGGAAATCGTCGAGGCGCTGGTCCGCAGCAACGCGATTGATGTCGTCGTGGTCGACTCCGTCGCCGCTCTCGTACCGCGAGCCGAGATCGAAGGCGAAATGGGCGACACACAGGTCGGTCTACAGGCCCGTCTGATGTCCCAGGCCCTGCGCAAACTAACCGGCGTTGTCGCCCGATCCAAGACCGTCTTGATCTTCATCAACCAGCTCCGCGAGAAGGTCGGCATCGTCTTCGGCAACCCGGAGACCACGCCCGGCGGCCGCGCACTCAAGTTCTATTCGTCTGTCCGGATCGAACTGCGCCGAGCCGAAACATTGAAAGACGGCCAGGTTGTCATTGGCACGCGGATCAAGGCGAAGGTCGTCAAGAACAAAGTGGCGCCTCCGTTCCGGACCGCGGAGTTCGACCTCATGTTCACGGCCGCCGAGCACGGAATTTCCAAGACTGGCTGCCTGATTGACCTCGGCATTGAACCGGCGCCGGGATCACCAGCCGGGGCCCTGTCCGTGATCAAGAAGCAGGGCACGTTCTACTCATACGGCGAGACTCGACTCGGCCAGGGGCGTGAACGCACCAAGGCATTCCTGCGTGAACACTCCGAGATCGCCGAAGAAATCGAAGCGCGCATCCGAGAGGAACGCGGGCTCCCCAACGCCAAGTCACTCCTCACAGAGGAGGGCGCCCCCAAGCCCACACCGATCGCCAAGCCGCCGCCGAAGAAGAAAGGCCGCTCTCGGGTGGGCTAAGCAGCTAGACGATTCCCAACGCGGAGCGAACGATGACTGCCGTCCTCTCAATCCGGCCCAGTGGAGCCCTCTCCACAGTCAACTTTGACGACGGCAGTTCCTTTCGCTGTACGCGCGCATTCGCTCAGCGTTCAAGGATCAAACGGGGACAGCAGATCGACCAGGTCTTCGTTGACCGACTCCGTGAGTCGGCGTCCTTCGACCTCGCCACACACGAAGCACAGCGGCTGGCTGGCAAGCAGCGCTACAGCCGGAACGAAATCGCCGTCAAGCTGCAGGCCGGCGGATTGTCGAAGCAGACCGTTGATGTCGTCCTGGACGCGCTTGAAGAGCAGGGAGCGCTGAGCGACTACGCCGTCGCGCTTGAGATCGCGAGGCGCAACCTACGCCTGACATTGGAACGCGATCCCGATTTGACCTGGCCCAGGTTCCGGCTCTTGCATACCCGCCGCATGGCCATGCGAGGATTCGCTCCGGCCGAAACCAGCGCGTCTCTGCGGCAAGCGTGGTCGGAACTCGAATAGTCTCCACTGGCGCCCGTTCATTAACGGGCGTAGTCTGCCTACCAGAGACCACCTGTCCGCCGCTTGTCGATATTGGAACCCGACAGGCGCAGCAGGCGTGGCAGAGCGAGATTCAACGTGACCACAGGCAACGCACTTGCAATGCCGACCCAATTGAGCCGAGGACACCATGTGGGGAGCCATTATGCGGCTCCTGCGCGGCGGGCCCGATCCACGTATCGAGGCCACGCTCGAAGCCGAACGCATCCTCCAACAGGCTGGCGAACAGGCCGATCGGGAGGCGCGTAACCGGCAAGAAGAGGCGCGGGAGCAAGCACAAGCCGAACGAGACCAGATCCTCGCCGATGTGCGCGGGGCGCGAGACGACCTCCAGCGAGCCGTTGACCGGCTCGACCGGCGCGAAGCAACCTTGGATGACCGCATCCGGTCGCTTGATGACCGCGATTCCAAGCTGAATCGCGACGGTCAACGACTGCAGCAACGTGGCGCCGCGCTGGACCAACGCGAGGCCGAGCACGATCAGCGGCTGGAAGAGGTTTCCAATCTGACTCGGGACGAAGCACGGACGGTCCTCTTCGACCGCGTCGAGCTGGAGATATCCGACGAAGCCGGTCGCATGGTCCGCGAGGCGGAGCAGAAGGCCAAGGGAGAGGCGGAGACCCGCGCTCGGAAGATTATCGCCACGGCGATCCAGCGCGTCGCCTCTGAGGTGACAACCGAGTCCACGGTCTCAGTCGTTCAAATTCCCTCCGACGAGATGAAAGGCCGAATCATCGGCCGCGAGGGCCGCAACATCCGCGCGCTCGAAGCGGCCCTGGGTTGCGACCTGATCATTGACGACACGCCGGATGTCGTCACGGTCTCCGGCTTCGACCCGGTCCGCCGCGAGGTTGGCCGGCTGTCGCTGAGCCGTCTGGTCGCCGACGGCCGCATCCATCCCACCCGTATCGAGGAAACCGTCGCCAAGGCGCAACGGGACGTTGACCGCATCATCCGCGAATCGGGCGATGAGGCGGCGATCGAGGCACACTGCAGCGGCTTGCCGCGGGAGATGCTCGATATCTTCGGCCGGCTCCGCTTCCGCACGAGCTACGGACAGAACCAGCTCCGGCACGCCGTCGAGACCGCGCACATCGGAGCGATGATCGCCCAGGAAATCCACGCCGATGTCGAGGTAACCCGGCGCGGTTCCCTGCTTCATGACGTGGGCAAGGCGATCGACCACGATGTCGAGGGCACGCACGCCATCATCGGTGGCGACCTGGCCCGCCGATTCAAGCTGTCCGAAGACATCGCGCACTGCATCGAGGCGCACCACGACGAGGTCGAGATTCGGTCAGTCGAAGCGATCATCGTGCAGATGGCCGACGCCATCTCCGGCGGACGTCCGGGCGCGCGTCGCGAGTCGGCAGAACGCTACATTGAGCGGCTGCGCGCGCTGGAAGACATCGCGACCTCCTTCGATGGCGTCGGTCAGGCCTACGCCATCCAGGCTGGTCGCGAAGTCCGGGTCGTCGTCGACCCACGCGAGATCGACGACCTCGGGGCGATGCGCCTGGCGCGGGACATCTCCAAGCAGATCGAGGAATCGCTGCAATATCCGGGCCAGATCCGCGTCACCGTCCTGCGCGAGACCCGCGCCGCCGAGTACGCGCGCTAGATCGCCCGGCGCGAGGCGGCCACATGGCGCGGCTCGACTTGCACACGCATAGCACGCACTCCGACGGCATGAAGCCGCCCGGGTGGGTCGTGCAGCAAGCCGCCGCCAATGGCGCCGAACTCCTGGCACTCTCCGACCACGACACTCTTTCTGGCGTCGAAGCCGCGCAGGCTGAAGGACGCCGACTCGGCGTGGAAGTGATCGCCGGAGTCGAGATCGGCGTAAACGACCCTGAACTCGGAGAATTGCACGTGCTCGGATACTTCTCTGAGCAGGCGCCGCTCGGAGACCTCGAACGTCAACTAACCGCCTACCGAAAGGAGCGCCAGTCGCGAGCGCGGCGCACCGTGGATCGTCTGGGCGAACTTGGTCTGCCGATTGATTACGAAGCGGTTGTCGCCATTGCGAACGGCGCATCGATTGGGCGTCCGCACATCGCGCGAGCGCTCGTCGAAGCGGGACATGTCGAGTCGGTGCATGAGGCGTTCAACCGGTACCTCCGCAACGACGGGCCGGCCTACATTCCGCGAACGTTGCTCAGCCTGATCGACTCGCTGGAGATGATTCACAACGCGGGCGGCTTCGCATCGCTCGCCCATCCCACTCGTTATGACAATCCAACGGGCGCGACCAACTCATTCGCTTCCGCCGGCGGCGACGGTCTTGAGATCTACTATCGCAACGACGGTTCCGACGAGTTGGCCAACGGCGAACAGCTCGCGCGGCGGCTTGGACTGGTACCGACCGTCGGCTCCGACTTCCACGGTCTGCACCCTGACGAGATTCGTCCAGCCGCCGTGCCCATGCCCGAACATGCCGCCGACCAGATCATCGACATTCTGAAAGACCTGTGAGCATGACCGACTATGAACTCCCGCTGGATGTGCGCGCCATTCGACGCATCATCCCGCATCGCTATCCGATCCTGCTGGTTGACCGAATCGTCGAACTGGAGCCGGGCAAGCGTGCGGTGGGCCTCAAGAATGTGACGGCCAACGAGTGGTTCTTCGAGGGTCATTTCCCCGACAACCCAATCATGCCCGGCGTGCTGATCATCGAGGCGCTGGCTCAGACCGGCGCAATCGCCGCATTGTCGGCCGATGAGTTCAAGGGCAAGCTGGGACTATTCGCCGGAATCGACGGCGTGCGCTTCCGACGCCAGGTGGTACCCGGCGATCAGCTGCGCCTTGAAGTGGAAATGGATCGTCTGCGCCGGGGTATCGGACGCGCCAGCGCGAAAGCGACGGTCGAAGGCGAGACGGCGGCGGAGGGTCGGTTGATGTTTGCGCTGGTTGATCCGCCCACTGACATGTGATTGAGAGCCCCGGATGCCCGCCTCCGAGCGGGGACCCGTTTGAAAAGGCAGCCTCTGTAAAACAAAACTCGTCATTCCCGCGCTCCGCCGCGGGAATCTCGCCGAGTACCGCACCGACGCTCGAACTTGAGGATCGACGCCCGTTTCCATCGCTCACCTGACTCCTGACTTTCGAGCCGAGCAAAGCGAGATACCCACGACGGAGCGCGGGTATGACGGAGGTAGAGGTCAGGCGACTTCTGAGACACCTTCCAGAGGTAGCGACTGGGGAGACCCCGCTGCCGAGTTGTGCGCTACATCGTGATCGCCGCCCACAGTGCGAGCACCAGGCCCACGCTGGCAACGGTTGTGATTGCGATCCAGCGCAGGTCTCCCCGGACGTAATGGAAGTCGTGCATGGCGGCGGCCGCTCTGGCTCGGCGGTCTCGGCGTTCATGCGCTCCAACGGCGCCTCCGCGTGGTCCGCCCGATACTCCCGCAGCCCTGCCAACGGCGGCCGGCTGCTGGATGTTGCCGCTGAGCGACGCTCCCACAGGAGCATTCGCAGCGCCTGCCTGCGCCGTCGGCAACATGTCTTCGCGACCGCGCTGACCGCGCCGTCCCTGGGGTCGCGCTGCCTGCTGGGCGCGATTCGCTCCGCCTCGTCCTCGACGTGATCCGCGTGCCATCTGCAACCTCCAACGCTCTGCCTACACCTTATGCCCTGTTGCTGAATCCGGCCATTCGGCCTAAACTGGTCGTACGGCCCCGTGGTGTAGCGGCCTAACACGCCACCCTGTCAAGGTGGAGACCGGCGGTTCGAATCCGCTCGGGGTCGCCACTCAACTCTTCTCTGGCTCTCTCCTTACCACGTGTCGATATATGGACGCTTCTTCCCACGACGCTCCGGCGTTGGCGGTAGACGCTTGAGGCTGTTGGCGATCCAGGTGCGCGTTTCGGACGGGTCGATCACGTCGTCGAGACCTCCTCCGGCGGCGGCGTTGACTGCCTTGGCGTTCTCGTAGGCCCTGGCCACCATGTTTTCGTATGTTTCAATTCGCTCCTCGGCATCCTCGATCGCGATCAGTTCCTTGCGATAGCCGAGCTTGACCGAGCCCTCGAGGTTCATACCGGCGAACTCGGCCGTCGGCCAGGCGACCGTGAAGAAGCCGACCAACGCGCTGGCGCCGCACATCGCCTGGACGCCGAGTCCGTACGCCTTGCGCACGACCACGCCGAACAGCGGCACGCTGAGATTGGCGCCGGTATTGAACATCCGCGCGCAGTGACGCACCAGCGCGGTCGCTTCGACGTCGGGACCAACCATCATGCCGGGGCAGTCCATCAGGCTCAGCACGGGGATGTCGAAGGCATCGCAGAGCTGGAGGAATCGCGCGCCCTTGTCGGAGCCATCCGAGTCGATCGCGCCGGCGAGGTGGTGCGGGTTGTTGGCGATCACTCCGATCGGATGTCCCTCGACGCGGATCAACGCGGTGATGATCCCGATCCCGAACTTCTCGCGAATCTCCAGCACCGAGCCCTCGTCGGCGATGGTGTCGATGATCTCGCGCATGTCGTAGAGCCGCAGTCGGTTCTCCGGGACGATGTGCCGCAAGCGGCGCTGGTCGGGCGCGGTCCACTCCTTGATCGGTCCCTGGAAGTAGCTGAGATACTTCTTGGCGATGTCGGTCGCCTCTTCCTCGTCCTTGCAGAGGATGTCGACGACGCCGTTTGGCACCTGGAACGACATCGGCCCGACTTCCTCAGGCGTGTAGATGCCGAGCCCGCCACCCTCGATCATCGCTGGACCGCCCATCGCGACGGTCGAGCCCTCGGTGGCGATGATCACGTCGCAACAGGCGAGCAACGCCGTGTTGCCCGCGAAACAGCGACCGTTGGTCACGCCGACCAGCGGCACCAGCCCGCTCAGCTTTGAGAACTGCGTGAAGGTGTAGGTGTCGAACGCGACGCCTGGGCCGGTGCGGTCGTCGCCCGGACGTCCACCGCCGCCCTCGGTGTAGAAGACGATCGGGAACTGGAACCGCCGCGCCATCTCAAACATGCGGTCCTGCTTGTAATGGTTGCGACCGCCCTGCGTGCCGGCGAGCACCGTGTAGTCGTAGTGGACGACGATTGCGCGAGCATCCCGCTCGTCTTCGAGCAGGTCGCCGTTGATCGTCGCGGTGCCGGCCAGCAGACCGTCGGCGGGTGTGTTCTCGCGGAGCTGCTCGTCGGTATTGCGCTGGTGCTGGCGCGCCACGATCAGCGGCCAGTATTCCTGGAATGAACCCGGGTCAACGAGCTGCTCGATGTTCTCGCGCGGCATGCGATAGCCGCGACCGCGACGCTTGGCCATCGCGACCGGGCGATTCTCGTCCAGCGTGTAGGCGTGACGGTCATAGTTTTCCTGCAAGTCGGGGCGGATGAAGTCTGGATCAATCAGATCGTCGCCACTGAGTTCGGCAACGGACACCTCGGCCTCAAGGATGAAGACCAGCGGGAATCCCTCACGGATCACGTCGCCGATGGAACAGGCCAGCGCCTTAACGATGCCGTCGCGGTCGGCGGAGATCACGTGCTCCATCTTCATCGCTTCCATCGCGACGAGGTCCTGGCCCTTCCGCACCTCCTGGCCCTCCTCAACCAGAATCGCGACGATCGTGCCCTGAATCGGCGCGGGCAATCCGATCGAACCCTCAGGACCGGTCAAGTCCGGCGCATCTTCCTCGACCACCTGGACCGACTGCTGCTTGACCTGCTCGTCGTGCTTGAAGAGGGCCAGCGGGTCGCGCGAGTCGACGCGCGCACCGGCGAAGCCGGAATCGGCGGTCGGGGTGACCGTCTGCAGATAGCGAACTCGCTGCACACCGTTGGTCGAGGCCAGTTCGGCCATCTGCTCGTCAACCCAGCGCGTGTGCACGCGTCCTTCGACGAGGTCCTCATGCTCCAACACATTGGTGAGAAACGGAATGTTCGTCGCGACGCCTTCGATGCGGAACTCGGACAACGCTCGCAGCGAGCGGGTAACCGCATCCTCAAACCTCGGCGTCGGCGAGTGCGAAATGACCTTGGCCAGCAGCGAGTCGAACGCGGTCGAGGTCTGGTAGCCGACGTAGCCGAAGCCGTCGGTGCGCACGCCAGGTCCGGAAGGCGCTTCGTACGCCTTGAGCGTGCCCGAAGCGGGGCGTACCGATCCGTCGGCGGTCAACGTCTCCATGTTGACCCGTGTCTGGATCGCGAAACCGCGTGGTCGCAGCCAGGACGGATCGTCCAGGCCGAGGTCGGCGATCGATGCGCCCTGCGCGGCGCGGAGCTGCGATTGCACCAGGTCGACGCCCGTGACCTGCTCGGTCACGGTGTGCTCAACCTGGAGCCGCGCGTTCGTTTCGAGGAAGTAGAAAGAACCATTGGAACCTGCTGAGGCGTCGAGCAGGAACTCGAACGTACCCAGCGAGGAGTAGCTGACATCGCGGGCAATTCGCACGGCCGCCTCGATGATCGCCTCACGCGTCTCCGGCTCAAGATGCGGCGCCGGCGCAATCTCCACGATCTTCTGGAACCGGCGCTGGACCGAGCACTCGCGCTCCCACAGATGTCCGACCTCGCCGTGCAGGTCGCCGATGATCTGCACCTCAATGTGGCGGGCGCGAGGAATCAGTTGCTCCACATACAGCGCGCTCGATCCGAAGGCCATCCGCGCTTCCGACTCGCAGCGCTGCCAGGCCGCTTCCAGCTCGTCGATATTCGTCACCGCCCGCGAGCCGCGACCGCCGCCGCCGGAGACCGCCTTGAGCATGATCGCCGCATCCTCGCCCAACGACTCGAAGAAGTCGAGGGCTTCTTGCAGCGTGACCGCCTCGTCCGAGCCCTCGATCACCGGCACGCCGGCCTCCCGCGCCGCCTGTCGAGCTCGCACTTTGTCGCCGAACAGGTCGAGCAGGTGCGGCGTCGGGCCGACGAAGGTCAATCCTGCGTCGCGGCAGCGGCGCGCGAACTCCGCCGACTCTGCCAGGAATCCGTAGCCGGGATGCACGGCGTCGCAACCGGTCGATTGCGCTGCCTCGATCAGGGCGTCGATGTCCAGGTATGGCGGGACGCCCAGACCATCGAGTTCAACCGCTTCGTCGGCTGCGTGAACATGCAAAGACCTGGCGTCATCCTTCGAGTAGACAGACACGGTGCCAATCCCTAGATCGGACGCCGCCCGAGCCACGCGAATCGCGATCTCGCCGCGATTGGCAATCAACAACTTCGACACAGAATCACTCGGCGGCATACATCGCTCCATCTACGGGCTGGACAAGGACAACGGCACAGTCACCCATCGCCACGATATCAGCGATGCGGCCAGTCCCCGCCTCCGCGCGGGGACCTGCTTGCGGCGACCCGGGGGGAGCGGGTCCCCGCGCGGAGGCGGGGACTGAGATCTTCTTTAATTCCGCTTCAGTCTCCGACCGTGGCAACCACAGACGCCAGGTCGTACGGCGTCCCGGTGATCCGACGTTCCACCAGCGACCGATACTCCGCCTCGGTCATTCCCAACTCCTCCGACAGCACCTCGAACGAGTGCTCGCCGACGCACGGCGACGGCCGCAGCAAGCGATCTTCAGGTCCGCCGAAGCGCCACGGCGCTCCCGGCAACCAGGACGGCCCGACCTCGGGATGATCGACCGATTGCACGAACCCGGCCGATTTCAGGTATGGATCCGGCCCCTCGAATAGGTCGTACATCGGATTCACCCGCGCGGCGTCGATCCCGATTGCCAATAGCCTTCGCTCGACCTCTGCCGAATCCTGTAGTGAAGTCCAGGCGGTGACGAACTCGTCCAGCGCCAATTCGTGCGACTTGCGAAACGCCGTATCGACGAACCGCGAATCCTCCGCGAGATCGGCGGCGCCCATCTCCAGACACAATGCCCGCCACTCGGCGTCCGACTCCACCGAAATCGCGACCCACTCATCGTTGCCGGCGCAAGCGTAAATGCTGTGTGGCGCTCGCTGCCGATCGCGGTTGCCGAGCGGAACCGGCATCCGTCCGGTCGCCTCGTATTCGGTGATTGCATCGCCGACCACCACGCCCATCGACTCGAGCATCGCGACATCTATCTCTTGCGGACCGCCGACACGGTCGCGCCGCGCCAGGGCCGCGATGATTGCTGAGGCCGCCGAGTATCCAGAGATTGGGTCGGGATAGAGCCCGCCGGTGTTCATCCCGGGATCGCTCTCGTAGCCATGAATCGAAGACAAGCCGGACATCGGCTCGGTCGTCGCGCCGTTGGCCGGATAAGGAGCGTACGGACCGGTCGTGCCGTAGCCCGAGATTCTGGCCAGGATGATCTCAGGCCGTTTCTCGGCGAGCGTTTCGAGCGTGATACCCCATCTGTCCAGCACGCCGGGACGGAAGTTCTCGGCGACGACATCAAACTCCGGGACCATCCGCCAGAACAATTCCTTGCCCTCGTCTGAGCGGAGGTCAAGCGTGATCCCGCGCTTGTTCAGGTTGACCGCGTTGTACAGACCCTGTGTATTCAGTGGATGCTGCGTCTTCGAATCGTCGAGGATCGCGTTCGGCACGCGGGGTCCCACCGTGCGCCAGATGTCCACGCGTTGCAACGCCTCAATTTGAACGACATCAGCGCCGAGGAACCCAAGCAATTCCGTGGTAAATGTGCCGCTCCAAGCCTGGGTGAATGTCAGGATGCGAACACCGTCCAACGGCCCCTTCTTTGTCGGAGCTACTTCTGATTTTTCAGAGGTGGCAGTAGTGGATTGCGCAGGACCGAGTGTGTCGGACCCCAACTTCGGCGCCGACGAACGCAGCGACCAGCTCGGCGGCGACATCGGATGCGGGTTGCCCGACGCTCGAACCGTTTTGCCGTCTAGCTCGGTCTCGATGATGAACCCGCGAGCCAGCAGTTGTTCGTTTTCGACCAGGTCGGGAATCGTTTGCAGCACTCCCGAGATGCAACGCAGCTTTGCCAGTTGGTGAAACAGCGGCCATTTTTCGATGTTGACCAACTCTCGGGCCACACCGGCCCGCACCGGTTCGAGGTCTTTCGAGTAACGGCCGTCGTGCGGATGCAGCTCCTCGCGCGCGGCCTGGTCGGGGAGATTGAGCAGCTCCATCGCCTGTTGCCAGTTGTGCCAGTCGCCGAAGCCGAAATTCATCCGTCCATCCGCGGCGTGAAACAGCGGGCCGGGCTGGCCGCGAGGCCGACCACCCGCCGCGCCGCGCGACCAGCCCATGCCCTGGTAGATCGCGCCAATCGACCACGGATAGCCGGTGTGGGTGAGCGCCTCCAGCTCTCGGACATCGACTACCTCGGGCAGTTGCGATTCCCATCGTCGTCGCAGCGCTGCCGAGCCCGCCACGAACGCTGCCAACCCGCCCACGAAACCGGCCTGACGCGACGGCAGCGTCACCGGCGGCTCGTCTTGCATCGCATTGATATACGCCCAGCCGCAGCGCGCATTCACTGTCAGGTTGCCCGCAGGAACGTCGGCCAGCGGTCCGTCCAGACCAAACGGCGTCACAGACAGATGCACTGCGTCGGATCGCAATGCCGACAGCGGCCATGTCGAGAGCTCGGACGGACCATCAGTGGTAATCACAACGTCGGCGCCGGCGATCCACGGCTCCGCATCAGCCGGATCTGAAATCACCGCCGAGCGCTTATTCCAGTTCACGTACGCGTGCAGCGCCGATCTATCCAAGCCCGGCTCGTCGCTGAGGAACGGCGCTTCGTGTCGCAGTGGATGGCCCTCGGGCGGCTCCAGCATCACCACATCGGCGCCGTGGTCGGCGAACAGCCGCGCCGCGAACGCTCCCGAGAGTCGGCGCGATAGATCGACCACGACCAGGCCCTCGTAGGCCGGAACTAAATCGTCAGGCATGGAGTCACTCACTCAAGTCCTCATCACTTCCGTCATTCCTCGCCAATCTCGTCATTCCTGCGAAGGCAGAAATCGAAATCCTCGATTTATCGATAGCGGCCATGCATCTCGCCGTACCCGGCTCTCCGCTAACAGAAGTCGGGGTACGGCGTTGTCCTGCCTCGTCAACGACGTAGGCGCCTCGTGATTCCTGCCTACGCAGGAATGACGGAGACGGGGATGCCAGTCTTGCTCTGCGTCACGTTATCGGATGATCTCGCCATGCTGATGTAATGCTGACGTATCCTCAGCCCACGGCTCGGGATGCAGTTCGGGAAGCAATGCGGGGGACGACATGACCCAGGAACACGTGCGGTACGACGACATCATCATCGGCGCTGGCTCGGCGGGGGCGGTGATTGCGGCTCGGTTGTCCGAGGATCCGAATCGCAAAGTCTTGCTGCTTGAGGCCGGGCCCGACTACACCCGCGTCGAGGACATGCCGCGCGACCTGCTCAAGCCGTGGGTCTCGTGGCGCGACCATGACTGGGGCTTCAAGGCCAACGCTCGTCACGGCCGCGAGTTCCCGCTGCATCGGGGCAAGGTGATGGGCGGTTCGTCAGCAGTCAATGGGACGATCGCCTTGCGCGGCGTCCCCGGCGACTTTGAGTCCTGGGTCGCGCACGGCTGCGACGATTGGCGCTTCGAGGACGTCCTGCCCTACTACCGGAGGCTTGAATCCGACCCTGAAGGCGGCGACTTCCACGGGCAATCCGGGCCCGTCCCGATCGAACGTCCCGCCGCCGATAGCTGGCAGCCGCTGCAGCGCGCCTTCTACGACGCCTGCCTCGACAACGGCTTCCACGACGTCTGGGACCACAACCTGCCCGACGCCACCGGGGTTGGTCCGTGGCCGCGCAATCGTAGCAATGGCAATCGCATCTCGACCAACATCGCCTATCTGCTCGGCATCCGTGACCGCGAGAATCTGACCATCCGTCACGGCGTACTCGTCGACAGGCTCAGCTTCGACGGCGATCAGGGCGCTCGTGTCAACGGCGTCATTCTCAGCGACGGCGAAGTGATCCACGCCGACCGAGTATGCGTCTCAGCGGGGACGGCGGTCTCCCCCGCAATCCTCATGCGCAGCGGAATCGGAGCGGCAGAGAAGCTCTCGCCTCACGGAATCAAGCAGCGCGTCCCGCTGCCCGGCGTCGGCGAGAACCTGATTGACCACTGCGGCACCGGCGTGCAAGCCTTCCCAAAGGCCGATGTCGTGCACGACCCCGACATCGTGACCGAGGTCGGCGTCCGTTACACCGCGCCCGGCTCCGACCAGTTCAACGACATGCAACTGGCAATCTCGACGATCTGGGATGAGGAGCAGGTACGTGGCCTGACCGAAGCGCCGCGACAACATCCGTCGTTCGGCATCGGCGCGGTAATCCAGCGTCCGCTCTCGCGCGGCTCGGTCACGCTGCGCTCGTCCGATCCCAACGAACAGCCGCAGCTGGACATGAACTACGCCTCGCACCCCGAGGACCTGCGCCGGCTGATTGACGGCGCGCGGCTGTGCTGGGAGATCATGCACTCCGACGAGATCGCGCAGTTCACCGAGCGCGTCATCGCGCCGAGGCCGGAGGTGATGAAGTCAGAAAACGCCCTCGCCGACTACGTCCGCCGCACTACCTCAACCACCTGGCACATCTGCGGAACGGCGCGGATGGGTCGGTCCACTGACCCGCTCGCGGTCACCGATCAACAGGGTCGAGTCCACCAGGTGGAGAATCTTCGCGTCGCCGACGCCTCAATCATGCCCGACATCGTGAGCTGCAACACGAATCTGACGGCCATCATGATCGGTGAGCGCGTGGCGGAGTCGCTGCTTGGGGTCTGAGTTCTCATCCGGGGACGAGCGGCGCGTTGGTCTGCTGGGTTGATGGGGCCTGGCGGGTTTTCGCTTCGGCTTTGAGTTGGAGGGCGGCCTGTCGGAGTGGGTGGTCAGGGTTGTGTCGGGGGTAGTCGTTGATCCAGTCGCGGGTTGAGTGTTCGAGGAAGGCGCGGACTTCGTCGGGGACGGCGCTGGGCGGGGTGTGTTCGGTCGGTGCCGGGGATTTTTGTTCGTTGCTGGCGGATTTGCCGTTGTGGGCTGGGTTTTCGTCGGTGTTCTGTTCGGATTTGTTCGATTTTGTTCGAATGGGTGCGGCTGGTTCGTCGGCTGGTTCGTCGGTGGGGGCACCGAGCGGGTCCCCGATCAAGTCGGGGACGGGGGGCGCGGTCGAGTCGGCTGTGCAGGTCATGGGTAGGTCGGGGTCGAGTTCGGTCTGAGCGGGGAGTTGGGCGTTTCGTTCGAGTTTGGCCGATTCCTGGGGGGTGGGCGGGTGCCTGCGGTTGAGCATGGGGTGGCGGTTGCCGTAGCGGTCGACGGAGACGCCGGCCTGGGTGAGCACGCCGACGCGCTGGTATTCGTCGTATCGGATCTTGGGGACGGCGCCGAGCAGCAGCCGGAGTTCGCGGACGGCGGCGAGTCGTCGGTCGTGATGTTCGTCAGCGAGGTCGGCGAGCTGGATGACGTGGGAGACGATCTGGTCGGCGGCGAGTTCCTGGATCAGGTCGGTGCGGAAGAGTTCGAAGTCGCTGAGGTAGCCGGCGACGGTGGAGTGGGCGCAGTCCATGCGTTGGGCGATCTGACGGAGGCTGAGTCCCTGCTGTCGGAGTTGGTGCGCGTGGAGCAGTTTGGCTCGTCGGGCAGGGTTGGGGAAGTTGGGGAAGGACATGGATTGATCTCCGTTGAGTGGTTGGGGTTGCGGCTTACGATTCATCGTATATATGTTCTTATTGGATAGGGTGCGTCGCGGGCAACGTTTGGTGGTGTTAGGAATCCTCTGGATAAATCCCGTCGGTGGCCGATCGGGACCCCCCCCTTCGGCCTTCGGCAGCTTCTCCCGCGAGGGGAGAAGCGTGGATCGGAGTTGTTCAGAGCGTTCTTAGAGGATGGAGGGCGTCAGTTGGCGCGTCAGGTGGGGCCGAGCGGGGGGGGCTCTGGGAACGTAAACGACTTCGTAGGGTTCGTTGAAGAGATCGCAGGGATCAATCGAGGCGATATCGAACGCATCCCGATGTCCACGTAGGTGACTCAGTTACGTACCAAGAGGCCATTGAGGCTCCCGCCGCCCCTTGCAGAGACCTTTGCAAGAGTCGCGCATGGGGATGGGGGCTGGTCCCCGCTCGGGGGCGGGGACTGAGATATGGCAGAGCTGGAGTTTCTCAAGGGTCTCCTTGCGGAGGAAATGCCGTAGGCAGAGGGGAGCCTCCCCAGCTCGAGGCCTATCTGGTCGCTGAGGGAGCCCTCCCTTTGTCACTCCGTGACATCTCCCCCCGCAAGGGGGGGAGAGGGGATTTCCTCCTGAGAGGGGGAGCAAATTCTCGTTTCGTGCCTGCGTTGGAAACTACGGGACAGCCGACTTTTGGGGCCTCGCCGACGCCACTGTTCGTGCAACTGGCGCAAACTCACGAGAGCCGTTTGCCGAAAGGCCGTTCGCCGACACGGTGGCCACGGAGACAATCTCCACGCCGCCCAGCGATGTCGCCTGCTCCTGACGCTGACGCTTTGGCACCAGGAACCAGCCGACGACTCCGGCGATCACGGCGAAACTGATGCCGAAGAGGAAGGTTCTCCGGATTGCCTGGACGAAGGACTCGGTTAGTGCGGTCTGCACTTCACCGAGCATCGCTGGATCGAGCGTGGGGAAGACCTGCTGCGCGGCGCCGATTCCTGATGCCAGCACATCGACGTCCATTGCCGAGAGTGGCATTCCGCTGAGTCCGTCGCGGACTCCGGAGGCGTACATCACGGCGGCGAAGCTGCCGAGGATGGCGATTGACATCGTCCCGCCCAGCTCCTGGCCGGTGGTCGTGACCGCTGAGGCCTTGCCGGCCATGTCGACCGGGACGGCGGCCATCGAGGTGTCGGTGGTGGCCGGCATGTGCAGCGAGCCTCCCAGCCCGAGCCAGGCGAGCGCGACGGCGATCATCCAGTACGGCGTGTCGACCGCGAGCACCAACGCCAGGATCAGCAGGCAGCCGCCGCCGTGGACTGTCGGCGCCCAGAAGAGGAGGAATCGCGGTCCGACCTTGGGCAGGATGAAACCGGCGATTGGCGCGCAGACGATCATCACAATCGCGAGCGGCATCACGCGCAGCCCACTCTCAGTCGCCGAGACGCCTTGCACCAACTGGAAGAATTGGGGCAGGTAGAAGAGCACGCCCATCAGCGCGAACATGATGAAGAACATGCCCACCATCGCGCCGACGAAGTCGCGTTGCTTGAAGAAAGCCAGCGGCATCAAGGGCTGCTCGGTGCGCCGCTCGATCAGGATGAACGCGGTGAGCGAAATCACGGCCACCGAAATCGTGGCGAGGATGACCGGGTCGTCCCAGCCGCGCGGGATGCCCTCGATGATTGAGTAGACCATCGCAATCATCCCGACGCTGCCGGTCACCGCTCCGGGCATGTCGAGCTTGGTGTACATGACCGACTTGGTCGGCGGCACAATCGTCAGACCGATCAGCGCCAACGCAGCCAACGGCGCCGGCACCCAGAAGACGGCCGACCAGCCGATGTTGTCAACGAGCATCCCGCCGAGGAAGGGTCCGAGCGCCATGCCGATTCCCAGCGAACCGGCCCAGATACCGAATGCCTTGCTTCTGTCCTTGCGCGGGAAGACGGCCGTCAGCGTCGACAGCCCCTGAGGAATGACCAGCGCGCCGCCGACTCCTTGCAATCCACGACCGAATATCAACGCCTCGGCGTTGGGCGAGAACGCAACGGCGATCGATGCAAGCGTGAAGACCGCCAGGCCAATCACCAGCAGCCGCCGCCGGCCAAACCTGTCGCCCAGCGCTCCCGACAGCAGGAGCAATCCGCCAAACAGCACCAGGTAGGCGTCGGGCACCCACAGCGATTGTGACTCCGTCATCTCGAAGACGCGCTTGATCGTCGGAAGCGCCGTATTCACAATCGTCGCGTCGAGCGCCACAATCGTCTGCGATCCGGCCAGGACCAGCAGCACCAGCCAGCGTCGGCGCGAGCCTACGTCGACGGAGGCAACGTCGCCGTCGGCGGTGCGACTCACGCGTCGTCCAGGTTGAAGTTGGACTTCGTTCGGGCAGCGATCATTGCGACAAGGCTACCGAACGGTGGAGTCAGCGCGGGGTGTCGCGCCGAACGGCGAAAGAGCCTTCGAGGACCTCACCGGCGTTGCCCTCTGACTCACTGACACCCAGGACGCAACGCTGCGTCACGCAGTTCATCCAGAGTTGGATCTCGTAGATCGCCGCTCGGGATCCGAATGTGAACTCCAACCGATCTCTTGCCTCGCTGAACTGGGCGCCGGAGCCTGCTGGAGTTATCGCTTCACCACCGGCAATGCTGACCCTGACGTCAACGATGACTTCACCCTCGTCGAAGCAGACGAATCCTGCGCCCCAGTCCGCTGAGCAGTCGTATCCACCAGTTCGAGCGGCTTGAGTATCGAGCCGTCGTTGATCATCGACGCTGAGTTCGCTCATCTCTGTATCTGTAGGCAGCGAGCGCCAGTAGATCAGCCGGCCTCGCTCCAAGACGAACGTTCCGGGGCTATCTTCCAGCGGCTTGATCTCGCAGACATCGCTCCGGCAGTACAACAAGGATTGTCCCCAAAGCCCGCTCTGACCCAAAGTGAGACTCAATCCACCGCCGAACAGGGCGCGTTCTCGCCCTGCGTTCTCTGCGATACGACGCTCTGAGGCCGCACCGGCATCCAGTCCAAGCGTGGTTGATTGAAACAACAGCTCATCGCCTGCGGACAGGCAACGCGCGCCGTCGCCGTAGGTCGACCCGCAGAAATAGCCGGGTCCGGGCGTCGAGACGATGACTGCAACCACGACTGCAACAACACAGCCAGCTGCGAGGCTCACTCGAATCATGTTGCCTACGGTAGCCCCGATTTCTGCGGACGCTGCAGCGCCATCGCTTTGGCCAGCGGTGCAACTTTGCGGACGCCGTTCGCCGACACGCCGTTGGCTGAAGCGCCATTTGTCGATACCGCGACGACCGCGGCAGGTGCGGCCGATGGCTCAACCGGCTTCCCGCCCTCCCATGTCATCTGCGTTTGACGCTGACGCTTGGGCACCAGGATCCAGCCGACGATGCCCGCGATCAACGCAAACACGATCCCGAAGCGCATCGTGTCGGTGATCGCGTTGACGAACGACTCCCGCATCAAGAGCTCAGCTTGAGGAATGATCTGAGGATCGAGCGTCGGCAAGACCTGTTGCGCTGCGCCGATGCCCGAGGCGATGGTCTCGATCGCGCCGTCTGCCACGCCCAGCGGCGCCAACCCGGTGGTCACGCCTGAGGAGTAGACGGCCGCCGCGAACGATCCCAGGATCGCAATCGCCAGCGTCCCACCGAGCTGTCGGCCGGCGTTGTTGACGGCCGACGCCTTGCCGGCCAGGTCGACCGGCACGGCTGCCATTGAGGTATCGGTCGTCGAGGTCATATGCATCGCGCCGCCCAGACCGAGGAAGGCCAATGCCAGGCCGATCATCCAGTACGGCGTATCGATATCGAGGATCAAACTGAGGATCAACAGCGCGCCGCCGCCATGGACGGCCGGGGCCCAGAACAGCATGAATCGCGGGCCGACCTTGGGTAACAGCTTGGCCATGATCGGTGCGAAGATCATCATCGCTATCGCCAGCGGCATCATCCGCGCGCCGCTCTCGGAGGCTGATAACCCTTGCGCCAACTGGAAGAACTGGGGCATGTAGAACATCACGCCCATCAGGGCAAACATGATGAAGAACATGCCGACCATCGAGCCGGTGAAGTCACGTTGCTTGAAGAACGCCATCGGCAGCAGCGGCTGGTCAGTACGGCGTTCAATGATGATGAACATCACCGTCGAAATTGCTGCAACCGCAAACGACGCGAGAATTGTGGGGTCCGACCAACCGCGCTGAATTCCCTCGATGATCGCAAATACGATGGCGACCATCGCAACGGTGCTCGTGATCGCACCCGGAATGTCCAGCTTGGTGTGCTGCGTCGAACGGGATTCAGGGACGACGGTCATGCCGAGCATTGCAGCCGCAGCGATCGGCGCCGGAACCCAGAACACGCCGGCCCAACCAACGACATCAACCAACACGCCGCCGACCAGCGGCCCAAGCGCCATGCCAAAGCCGAGTGCGCCCGCCCAGATGCCAATCGCGCGTCCGCGTTCCTCGCGAGGAAAGACTGCCGTCAGGATCGACAGCGTCTGCGGAATCACCAGCGCGCCACCGAGGCCTTGCAGGCCTCGACCAACGATCATGAAGTTGGCGTCGGGCGAGAACGCCACGCCGATCGATGCAAGGGTGAAGACCGCCATTCCGACCATCAGAATTCTGCGTCGGCCGAAGCGGTCACCCAGTGCGCCGGCGAGCAGCAACAGTCCACCGAAGATCACCATGTAGGCGTCGACGACCCAGAGCGACTGACCCTCGGAGAGCTCGAATGCGCGCTTGATTGCGGGCAGGGCCGTGTTGATGATGGTCGCGTCGAGCTGGACCAGCATCTGCGAGCCGGCCAGGACCATCAAGATCGTCCAGCGACGCCTCGACGTGGACGCCGAACCCGCCGGCCCAGCGGCCGGCGCTTGAGCCGTCATGCCATCTGCCAGCGCGGTTGCGCCAGGTCCTCAGATGTCTGTTCAAACACGACTCGCACTCGCGCGCCGATCTCCATCGTGCCGCCCAGCGGCGCATCAACGACCGCGCCCATCAACTTGATCTCGGGCATGTCGTCCAGCTCGACCAGGGCCACCATGTACGGACCGAACTCACGCAGCGCCGGATGCGCCGGATGCGCGACTTCGACCCAGGAGTACACGGTCCCGGCGCCCGCCGATTCTTGCCAGTCCATCTCGAATCCGTAGCAGGCGTGACAGTTCAGCTCAGGCGGATACTGCCGCGTCCCGCAATCAGCGCAGGCCTGTACCACCAGTTTCCCCTCGGCCGCCGCAGCGAAATATCCGCTGTTGATCGGGTCGCTGGGCTCCGGGGTGGTCATGCCTTCGGGAAAAAACGGCGCATCCAGGAATTTGGTACGGTCGCTCGAACTAGTCATATCGCGAGGGTAACGGGTTCCCATGCTTGTAGGCTAAATCGCCATGCGTCGATTGCTCCTGATCGCACTGATTCCGATTCTGATCGTGGTCGGGACTATGACCAATGCGTCCGCCGACGCGCCGCTGTGCGCGCTCTCCTCCGACTTCGAGCGCCAGGTCCTGGGCAGCGAAGCCGTCATGGGCGCCGCGGTCTACGACTTGCAAACCGGGACGATGTGGTCAGGCGGTCACTCTGGGCCGTATGCCCTGCATAGCATGATCAAACCGCCGATCGCCTGGGCGATCCTCAGCGACGCCCATGAAGACGGACGCGAGCTGACCAAGCTGCAACGCGACGCCCTGTTCTACATGGTCGCCTGGTCACAGAATCCCGATGTCAACACACTGCTCCAGATGGTCGGCGGACTCTCCGGGTTCAAGCGGTACTACGAGCGTTGGGGCGTGCCCGAGTTGATCGAACTGACGCACCACTCTCGCTGGGGATTGAGCCAAGCCGAACCTGTGCATCTCGCACGGCTGTTTGCCGCGCTAGCGATGTCCGATTCCGTCTCCGACGATGTGCGGTCGGAAGGCTTCGACCTACTCCGAGCCGGCGTCGAACACCAGCGCTGGGGAGCGACGATTCCCGATCAGGCGCTTCCGGGCTGGGAATCGCTGATCAAGACCGGCAACTTCACGACTCCAGAAGACCTGGACGCCGATCCCGTCGTCAATATCGACCCTCGCAACTATCAAGGTGAAGAAGCCGAATTGCTGGAGGATCTGGAGATGGCTGAGGAGGCGGCTGCCGAGGTTGCTGAGGCAGACGAGGCAGAAAAAGAAGGGGGCGACACGCCGCTCAAGGCGGAGGCGAGTAAGCCTCTGTCCGTCGTGCGCATGAATAGCGCCGCAATCTGGCTGGCGCCGCCCTGGCAAGGCAGTCAACCGCGTTATGTCGTGACCATCATGCAGGAGAGCCACCTCTCCTGGCCCAGCTCCCGTCAGCTACAGAATCAAATCGGGGAAATCCTCGCCAGCGCCATCGCACAGCGAGAGTCTGGCGAATGGTCGCAGCCGTCGAATCACTGCATCAAGCGGGCGCTGTCCTAAGGCTTCCCTTTCCCAGTCCCCGCTTCACGCGGGGACCCGCTCCCTCTGCACCAGCAACTCCACCAACAGATGAGCCGCGCCGACCGGGCGGGTCCCCGCGTGAAGCGGGGACTGGGAGTCTGCGATTGAAGTTCGAAGGGAGCGTGCGACCACAAGGGTCGCCCCTACAAGAACGGCAATCAGTCGAAGAGCGGTCGCGCGGTGGTCTCCGCTCGCGGTTGTGACGAATCGTCGAGCGTCGATCAGTTACGAAAGATCGCCGTCGAAATCGGCGCCGACGCCGGTCCCGCCGCGACGATGCAGGTCCGCGCCCCTTCGACCGGATTCGACGAGTCGCCCCTCAACTGACGCACGGCCTCGACCGCGAGGTTGAAGCCGTGCGTGTACGCCTCCGACAGATTGCCGCCTGAGGTGTTGATCGGAAACTCGCCGGCGTGTGGCGCGCCTGAGTCGGCGACCTGCGTTGCTTCCAGCCGACCTCCCTCGCAGAACGGTCCGCCCTCGCCGACCTCGCAGAACTTGTGATCCTCGAATGAGGTCAGCACCTGGCCGGTGAAGTTCTCGTAGAACTGGCCGCAATCGATGTCCTCGGGGCCCATCCCCGCCGCCGAGTACAGACGGTCGACCATGGTCGTGTAGTTCGAACTCATGAAATCGTCATGCCAGAAGCCGTCGACGACATTGCCCTGCCGATGTCCCGAGCCCTGTGCCGACGCGGAGAGATAGACCGGATTGTCAGTGAAGTCCTTCGCGATCTCGGCTGTGGTCAGGATCATCGCCGCCGCGCCGTCGGTTTCCAGACAGCAGTCATAGAGACGGTATGGATCGGCGATCATGCGTGAGTTCTGGTGGTCCTCAAGCGTGATCGGCCGACCGTTCATCACGGCGCGGGGATTGTTCTGTGCGTGCTTGTTCGCGGCGACGGCGATCTGTCCCAACTGCGCCGAGGTCGTGCCGTACTCGTACATGTGACGTTGCATCTTCATCGCCAGGAACTGCGCCGGCGACATCAGGCCCTGCGGCACATTGAACGCGTACTGACCGCGCAGCCGTCCGCCTCGTCGAGACAGTCCGAAGCGGCCAAACTCGCCTTGCGCCAACGCTCGATAGACCACGACAAAGTTCGCATAGCCCGAGACGATCCCCGCCGCCGCATTGCCAATCGCCGCACAGACGCCGCCACCGCCGCCGCCGTAGACCATCGAGGCGAACGCATAGTGCGGCAGGTCAAGCGCCGTCGAGAGCCGGTTGGGGTCGTTGCGGTCGGCCGAGTAGGACGAGAACCCGTCCAGCATCCTCGGCTCAAGCCCGGCGTCGGCGCAGGCCGCGAGAATCGCCTCGAGCGCCAGCCGAAACTCCGGCCGGCCAATCCGTCCATGCTTTGTGTATTCAGTCTCGCCAACGCCAATCACCGCCACCTTGTCGCGAATGTTGCGGTCATACGCATACGCCATGTCAACCTCCCTCAATCACTGGGAGGCTACGCGATCCCAGCGCCTATCCTCGATAGTGAACCGGGGCTCACCATCCTGTACATTTGTGCGAACAACGATTAGGACCGGATCGCCATGGCGACTACGAGCGAAGCAGGAGGTTTTCGGCGCGAGATCGTTCGGAACGGCCTGCCACACCTCGTCGTTCAGGGAGACGCGCGTGACCTCTCGTGGATCGAGGACGAGTCTGTTCACCTCATCTGTACGAGCCCTCCATATTTCAATCTCATCGACTATCCAGATTCTCCCGACCAGTTAGGCAACCTCAACAATTACGAGAATTTCCTGGACCAACTGGCAACCGTCTGGAACGAGTGTCGCCGCGTCCTGGTACCCGGTGGGCGAGTGGCGTGCGTTGTTGGGGATGTCCTGGTGTCACGGCGTCAAGGCGGGCGACACTACGTCTTGCCTCTCGGAGCCGACATTCAAGTCCAGGCGAGATCAGTGGGGCTTGACTGCCTGACCCCCATCCGCTGGCTGAAAGTTGGAAACATCGCGTTGGAGGCTTCCCGATCATCGCGATTTCTGGGGAAACCGAACCTCCCAAATGGAATCGTCAAGAACGACATCGAACAGATACTGTTTCTGCGGAAGCCTGGCGGGTATCGCAGCCCAACCGCGGAGCAAGAAGCTCAATCTAGGATCCCAACCGACGATTACACGAAGTGGTTCCGGCCGATTTGGGACGATATTCCCGGAGAACGACGCACGTTTCACCCCGCGCCGTATCCTCTTTCGCTTGCTGAGAGGATCGTCCGAATGTTCAGCTTCACCGGAGATACCGTGCTGGACCCGTTCGCCGGGACAGGCACGACAGCCGCAGCAGCTATCTCAACAGGACGATCTTCGATCTCGGTCGAGATCGACCCGACATACACTGCGGCTATCGCCAATCGACTTGAAACACACCTTCCGCAGTACTCACTGCTGGATGGCGCCGCTTCATGAGGCTTTATGGCCCTTCCATCCTCGTTTACTGATCACCTCACCGCCGAGGGCTATCACCCTCGATCCAATCGACACTCCAATGCCCTGTCTCAGGCAATAGCAGCGGACCTGTACGCGCATTGTCCATTGCTTCGCAACCGTGCGCATGAGGGCGACGCTGTCTACGACTTGAACTTCAATATCCAGGCAAACGTCTCTTGGAACGTTGACCTCGTCATCGGAGCTCCTCCACTTGGCGAGCAGGAGGGGGGTTGAGCAGGGCATCAGGCAACGCAGCCCATCCACGATCCAGGTCGCAATCGAATTGAAGTCGGTGATGACTGAGCATCGCAAGACCGTCCGCAACAGAGTTCGTGATCTGGATGCGCACCATCAGCACGTCCATCATTACAACCCAAACACCATCGCGGCCGGGGTGCTGGTCGTCAACGCCTCCGAGTCCTTCAGATCGCCCTTACGCGAGGCAATCACGCTGCACAAGAACGTTGACACCCTGGTCAGTCACTGCATTCAGCAGGTTCGAGGGTTGCAAATTCGTCAAAGCGGCCTCTCCACTGGAATCGACGCCGTTTGTGCGTTGATCATCGATCTCGCCAACAATGAAGCACCCGCTGAATACTTCCAGCGACCGCGAGCACCCTTCATCGGCGACCCGCTTCACTACGATGCGTTCATCCAGCGAATATGCAGCGCGTACGAGCAGCTTTGGGGCTAGCTCATCCACGAAGGAGCCTCAGATGTCCGACTTTGCCAATCTTCCCTCCTCCGACCCTGCTTCTCTCGGCATCGACCCTGATCGTCTGGCCCGCTTGGACTCTCGCATGGCTCAGGCGGTTGCTGACGGCGAAGTACCGGGCGTCGTCACCGTTCTCCTCCGCCATGGACATGTCGCGCACGTGTCGGCGCATGGCAACCTCGATAGCGAGCGGCAGAACGAGTTGCCGCTCGATGCGCTCTTCCGCATGTACTCGCAGACCAAGCCGGTCACGGCGGCGCTGACGATGCAGCTCCAGGAAGAGGGCGTGCTCTACGTCGATGAGCCGATTAGCAAGTGGCTGCCCGAGTTTGAGGGTCGTCAGGTGCTGTCGCCGCTCGATCCGCCGAACAAAGTCCGCGGACAGGGTCTGCTCATGGGTCAGACGGTTCCGATGGTCCGTCAGATTACGATCCGCGACCTGCTCACAATGACCTCAGGCTTGCCATCGTTCAGCAACATCCCCTCTGGGATGTTCCCGCTGCTGGAGCCGGTCTGGAAGGGCTCAGAGTTTGGCGTCACCGACCCCGGCATGGTCGACACCAGTGTCTCCGAGGAGGATCGGATCAAGGCGGTGGCCTTGTTGCCCAACGCGAGGCAGCCCGGCGCGGCGTGGGAGTACGCGATGGACTTCGACGTGCTCACGGTCCTGCTGGAGCGTGCGACCGGACAGAACCTCGACGAGCTCTTCCAGGAGCGCATCTTCGGTCCGCTCGGGATCGAGGGCTGCGGCTTCTACTGCCCGCCGCAGGATGCGGACCGGCTGGTGACCAACCACCACTGGGCTGAGGACGGCGCGCTCAACCCGGTCGAGCGACCGGAGGACTCGCACAAGGTGCGAGAATCGATCGGCCAGCAGATTTCCGGCAATGGTCTCAACGGCGGCGTGCTGATGACGCCCGCGGCCTACACCCGCTTTGCCGCCATGCTGCTCAACGGGGGCGAGCTCGATGGCAGACGGGTGCTCGGTCGCAAGACGATTGAACTGATGACGGCTGACCATCTCGCTGCGCTGTGCGGCACCGAGATCGACCTGGTCGGTCCCGGCTACGGCTTCGGCTTCGGTTACTCCGTCCGCAGGCGGATCGCCGGGACGGCGATTCCGGGCAGCGTCGGGACCTACGGCTGGGGAGGCGCCGCCGGCACCTACTTCTTCGTCGACCCGGTCGAGAACCTCGCCGGCCTGTTCTTCACCCACGTCTTCATGTACCAGTTCAATCCCGCCGCCTACCTCGAAACCGACTTCGAGAAGGGCGTCTACGAGGCGCTCATCTAAGGAACTCTCACGGGATTTCCACCCCCGGGAGGGTGTCTCAGAAGTCGCCTCACTCTCCCACCTCCCGTCATACCCGCGCTCCGCCGCGGGTATCTCGCAGTGCTCGACCCGACGGCCAGGAGCTAGCTGAGGGGTTGAAACCGGCAAGGTTCCTTGGGGTCGAGCGTCGGTGCAGCACTCGGCGAGATTCCCGCGACGGAGCGCGGGAATGACGAATTTTGTGCCTCTGAGACACTCTCCCGGACTGGCTACTCACTCCAAGCGGCGCGACCGGGCGCCTGCGCCTACTGCCGTCGAGGCAACGACTGCCAGAACGCCACAACTAGTACTGGCCACAAGATTCGCGAACCGTAGGCGCCTGGTGGCGGCTTGGCAATCTTGAGTGGCTTTGAGCGTCCAATAGCAATCCGGCCCAGGTTCTCGATCAGATTGAGTAACAACACCAGAGGGATCAAGCCTCGATACCGAACAATCGCAATCCAGGCGACGCCCGCCATCAACAGCTGCACCAGTCCCCACTGAGCAAAGATCGCAACGAGGTTCTGGCCGCCCTCGACATCAATGTCGATGCCGGCGATGCTCGCTGCTCCCCCGTCGTGGCGGGCGATATGGATGATGCTACGAATGGTCGCGACCACTGATAGGAGGACCAGGAAGGTTGATACCCAGCTGTCGCCTCGGTAGGTCGGGTTTCGTCGGGAAGGATTGCGCTGAAGACTCGCTTGAGATCAATCTTCCATGTCGTCGGTCAACGATGCTGGAATGTCTCTGGCCGCATGCAGGACTCTGTAGATGTCGATGCTGAACTCTTGCTCAGCGTAAAGAACCAGGTAGGGAAAACCGCTGACGGGCCAGGAGCGCAGGTCAGGCACATCCAATATGTGGCCATATCGCGGAGACCCGGCCGCAGGAAATCGATTGATGTGGAAGTACGCCTCTTCAAGGGCGTCAATGAACTTCTGTGCTTGCGCCGCCGATGCGGCTGAGCGGTAGTGTTCGGCGGCTGCTTGGATATCGCGCGTCGCCAATCGACCGCGAACGACCGGCTTGTCACTCACTACCGATCGTCTTCGCGAACACGTTCACGAAGCTGGTCGAAAAACTCCGCGTCAACCACGCCCACCGGTGGCGAATTCACGCCCTCCAAGACCAGATTCCGCAGCTTTTGGCGATCTAGCTCTCTCTGGAGCAGGTCACGGATGTACTCACTGCAGGTCTCAAAACCACGTTCTGCGACCTGCTGATCGACAAACGACTGGAGGGAGTCTGGCAGGGTGATGTTCACGGTAGTCATGTCCTTAGGTTATTCGACAGTGCAGGCCTCGACAATCCGCTCCGGCGGTAATCGTCTCAGCCCCCGATCGTCCGCGTTGGGAAGTCCTTGGCAGGGTGAGCCTTCAGAACCTGTTCGTCTAGGTCGATGCCTAGGCCGGGCGCCGTTGGTAGGGCGATGTGGCTGTCTTCGACCTTGAAGGCGGGCGTGGCGGCCTCGTTGCCCCATGGTTCGAAGTTGACGAAGTATTCGGTGATGATGAAGTTTGGCATCGTCGCTGCGGCGTTCAGCGTTGAGGCGAGCGCCACCGTTGTTGAGTTGTAGTTGTGCGGCGCGACCGCGACGAAGTAGACCTCGGCCATCGCCGCGATTTCGGTCAGTTCCTTGATTCCGCCGACGTTGGCGACATCGGGATTGATGATGTCGGCGGCGCGCTGTTCGAATGCCTCGCGGAACTCGAACTTGGTGTACAGCTCCTCGCCGGTGACGGTGGGGATGTTGATCTGCGCGGTCGCTGCCGCCAGCGCGGTCATGTTCTCGGCCCAGACCGGCTCCTCGAACCAGAACGGTTCGTACTCCTCGACCATCTGCGACAACCGCACGGCATTCGACGGACTCAGCCGACGATGAATCTCCAGCAGCACATCGACATCGGGTCCGACGGCCTCGCGCACGGCGCGCACTCGCTCGGTCGCGATTCGCAACTCCTTCATCCCGATGTAGCTGCGCCAACGGCCTGGCACGGGGTCGAACTTGAGCGCCGTGAATCCTTGCTCGACCGTTGCGCGGGCGCGCGCTTGCAGCTCTTCGAGGTCGTCCATCCTGGCCCAGCCGTTGGCGTAGACCCTGAGCCGATCGCGCACCGCGCCGCCGAGCAACTGATGGACCGGCATTCCGGCTCGCTTGCCGGCGAGATCCCACATCGCCTGCTCGACGCCCGAGACCGCCGAGTAGAGGTCCATCGCGCCGCGGCGATTGCCGAAGTCGTTGTAAATCGCGTCGGTCCACGGCTTAATCCGCGACGAGTCCCAGCCCACGATGTAGCGCCGCATCGCCTCGAGGTGCGCCGTGATCTGAATATCGCGGTCGGACTGCGTGTAGCACTCGCCCCAGCCATGCAGCCCGTCGGCCGTTTCCAGCCGGACGAAGCAGAGGTTCTTGCCGGCGATATATCGGTCGGGCTGGCCGGTGTCGGGCGCCGTCGGATGGATCAGGTAGTAGCGCAGGTCGACGATGGTGGAATCAGTCACTGAAGTGCTCGCAATCAATGAGGAGGGGTCGGCGCTCGCCGACCCCTCCCATCATCGCGCCGCAGATCGTTGGCGGCTAGTCAGAATCGACGTGCGCACATTCAGAGTTGCCTCGACTAGCCTCCCCTATTGGTCACCGTCGCTGGAATCCACCGGTTCGGGCACAGAGATGATGAGATGATTCAGCAGCCGTGCAAACTCCTCAATCGCCTCGCCAGCGGGCAATTCGTCCCTAATGACATTCAGAGCGTCCTGCAGAGTGCGCAACGTCGGGACGACCTGACGTCCTTGCTCTCCCTGGACATCCCTCGCCGAATCGATGGCGCCGTATCTGTCAGCGGCCAATGCAACGATTGCCGCAAACTGGTCGAGCGCCGCTCTGGCAGAGTCCTCGGAAACCGCAGGCTCTAATTCCCAGGCGTGTTCCAGCGACTTTGATTCGCCAGTGTCGGCAGACTTCCAGCGCAATGCCACCGTGCCCAGTTCCAGATCCGTCGTTTCGAGGGCGCGCTTTCCGGCGTCTGTCAGTTCAAGCTCGTACAAGCTGGTCACTGCGACGTCGGATGGAATCTCGGCAAACTCGGTTCGATCTTCAACGAACGACTCCGCCGAGGTCACGCGGTTCTCGTAGCCGATCAATCGCCATTGACCGACCGCCGCTTCGTTCCAAACGACTTGCGCGCGCGCCTGATCGGCGAACGGACGCGACAGTTGCAGCCACTGTTCCCGAGCGAACGTCTCACGCGCCTGTTCAGGAGTATCGAGGTATCGGTACCAGCCGTTGCCGTGTTGGGCCAGTTGCTCCAACAGGAAGTCGTTGTAGTTCGAAATCCCAACACCGACGGTGATCAGGCGAATCGGATTCTCCTGATTTGAATCGCCGGTCCGCTCGAGGATTTTGAACGGATCAGTCGCATCGACGTTGGCGACGCCGTCCGACATCAGGATCACGTAGTTGAAGGCGTCAGGTCGCTGCTTACGCATTTCCGCGACGAGACGCACTCCCAGATCGAGTCCACGCTGCACGTTTGTGGAACTCCTTGGAACCAGTCGCTCGATCGACGACGCAACCTCCGGATGTCCCGGAATCGCTGATTCCACCGTGAGTTCGCTGACGATACTAGTCGTGAAATGCACCACGGCAATCCGGTCGATGCAGCGCAACCCGTCATGAATCGACTCAGCCGCTGCCCTGGCTATTGCTACTCGGTTGCCACTGCTCATCGACCCGGACGCATCTAGCACCAGCGCGACATTCAGCGGAGCGTCATCGGGCAGTTCCGGCGCCTGGAATCCGATCCGGGCGATGTGCAGGTCAGCGTTGAGGGGATGCGGTTGGATCGAAGTCGAGATGGCGAACTCGTCGTCGCTCTCCGGCGCCGCGTACCCATAGTCAAACGAGTTGACCCACTCTTCGGCTCGAGCAGAATCCGGCTCAATCAGATAGTTGTTCCTGCTCCAGTTGAGGGCGAGGAAGTACGACGTTTGATCGACGTCGAGACTGAACGTGGAGGTGTCGTCCTCGCTGGTGAGCGTGAAGCCCGTCCGCGGGTTCTCGGCGAATGTGGTGGCGCTCGGGACAGCGCTTGGCGTCCCTAGATCCGGCTCCGACTCATCCGCCGCTTCTTCCTCCTCCTCGTTCATCTCAGAGTCACCACCCATTATGAAATCGTCATCGGCCATGGAGTCATCCATGGAGTCTTCGTCTAAACCAACTTCGGACGATTCGGGAATGCTCACTTCACCCACATCGATGGTGAACTGAAGCTCGGCGAACCCACCAGCGGTCGTCGACGCTCGGTAGACCATCTCGTAGCTGCCCGCTTCGCTCGGCATACCGCCGATCCGACGGGTTTCGGGATTGAATATGAGGCCCGGCACATGGGGCTCGAGCGAGTAGGCCAACTCCCACCAGAGCACATCCGCCTCTGGAAGCAGCAAAGACGCACGCTGATCTAACTCAAGGAACTGTTTGGATATTGTCGAGCGGAACCACGGCGTAACGTCCGGCGCCGGCATGCTGAGCGAGATAGGTGAGCTGATGCTCCAATCTGCTCCCGGGCTTGCCGGAAGAAAACGCATCCGCGGAAAAATGTCATCACCCTCCGGCGGCCTGAATCCTGATTCGATTGCGCCGCTATCAGATCTTCGAACGATGACCTTGCCGAGCACCAGGCCATTGAGCACCAGGTCGGGTGACTCAAGCCAATTGAGATCGCCGCATCGGGCCGGCAGGTCCAGGGAAACCGGTGTCGTGCGCCGGAAACCGCCGACAATGAAACCGACGTCGACGGTATAGTCGCCAGACGTGAGAATCAGAATCTGACCTTCGATCTGTAGTAGGTCCGGAATTTCTTGACCGGTAGCCCGATCCGGGGAGATCAACGACCCTGACGCAAATGAAACCAACACAGCCATCAGGGCCAACAGAAGGAGTCGTACCAGCGGAGCCCGAACGCGAATTGAATCCCGACGGCTGATCTGGTTCATGAGTTTCCCCGGTTAGCGCCGGCCGACGGGCCGTAGCCCATCAGCGGGCGCTCACTTGCTTTAGTTGAGTGGTTCAGAGACTACCCCGATCACTCAGTCAAATGTTGCTCTGTTCTACTGCGACGTGTGGGTGAGCAGGCTCTCCAGTATCCAGATCAGATCGTCAACGGTCTCACCTTGCTCAACGCCTCCTGCGACCTGGGAGTGAAGCAGGTCGCTCAGCGTTTGAAGCTCGGCGTTGACCGCCGCCGATTCAGGGTCGCCCACGTACTTCAACGACCCGTAGCGATCGGCGGCCAGCGCGACAATGGCGCCGAGTTGCAACAGGGGATCAGGCGCGCTGACGGTCGAGACGGCCAGCCTCACTTCCTGGCGATTGGATTCGTCGGAGCGTGGCGTCAGCCAGCGCACCTCGACATCGCCGAGCTCAATCTGTTCTGAGGCACGTGATTTCGCTTCCTCGGTCAGCTCCAACTCGACAAAGATCGTGACGGCTGTGCCCGAGGGAAGCTCGGCGAACTCTTTGCGGTCTTCCGAGAACGATTCGTCGCTGGTGCGGCGGTTCTCGTAGCCGATGACACGCCAGGATTCCACCGTCTCAGGATTCCAGCGCAACTGTGCACGGGATTGGTCCGCGAACGGGGTCGACATCCGCAGCCAGTTTTCTGGCGTAAAGGTCTCCCAGGCCTGCTCGGGACTGTCCATGTAGTAGTACCAACCGTTGCCATACTGCGCCAACTGTTCCAACAGAACGTCGTTGTAATGTCCGATCCCGACTCCGATCGTGATCAGCCGAATCGGATTGTTCTGATCTGCTTCGCCGGCCGATTCCAGAATGGCGAAGGGGTCAGTGGCATCGACATTTGCGACACCGTCGGAAATCAGAACGACGTAGTTGTCCGAGTCGGGCCAGGCCTGGCGCGCGTCATTCGCGAGTTGTACGCCAAGGTTGATGCCAGCCTGGACGTTGGTCCCGTAGTAGGGAAGCAGGCGATCGATTGACGCCTGAAGAAACTCGCTGTCAGGTCGAGTATGCGGCACAAAGGACGATGGAATCGGATCGAAGGAGAACTGAAGGTATCCCACTCGATCCAGGTCGGGAACCAGGCTGGCCCAGAGCGCCTGCAACGCCGCTCGGGCAATGTCGAGCCGATTGCCTTCGGCCATCGACCCGGACGCATCAGCGACGAAGATCACGTTCACGGATCGCGTGCGCTCGATCAGCGGCGCCTGCAGTCCGATCCGCAAGAGGTGGAGTTCGTCCGGCTTGAGCGGATGTTTGATCAGATCGAGGGTGATGCCGAACTCGTTGTCAGCGTTCGGCGACGGGTACTGGTAGTCGTGGGCGTTGACCCACTCCTCGGGACGCACGGATGACGGTTCGACTGCGTAGTCGTTGCGCACGTAGTTGATAGCGACTGACCACGAAGCCCTGTCGCTATCCAGCGCGAACGTGCCGGTGTCGTCGTCTGCGGTCAGGGCCCAGACGGACGCCTCGTAGTCCTTGAAATTCGTTTCGCTGGGGGCGACGGCGGGATCAGTGCCCTGAGACGGGAATGCGGAGTCATCCGCCATCGCGCCTTCTTCTGCCTCTTCTGCTTCTTCCTCTTCCGCTTCCTCTGCTGTTTCTTGTTCTTCAGCTTCCTCCTCTTCTTCAACTGCGGCCGCAGCCTCGGCTTCTGCCGTCGATTCGGCTTGCTGCTGCGCTGCCTGTTGTTGGGCAGATTCTTGTTCGGCGGCTTCTTGGTCGGCTTGATCAGCCTGCGGTGTTCGATCCGATTGCTGTACTTGTTGCGATGTTTCCGATTGCGACGCTTGTGATTGCGATGCGGTCGGTTGCGATGCGGTCGGTTGCGACACCTCTTGTTCCTGAGGCGGCTCGTCGGAGCAGGCGGTAACACACAGGACGCCGACCAACACCAATGCCGCAGACGCCAGTAGCGGGCGTTTCCAATTCACGTTGGATCCTTGATCTCCAGGTGGAAGGACGAAGGCCGCCCGGACCACGTCGCTCGACGTGGCCACGGGCGGCTCGATACTCCAGACCGAGGCTAGCGAGAGTAGCCCGGGTTTTCCGATTCGTGCTCCTCGGCGACCGCGCCCATTGCCGCCAGCAGCTTGCCGAAGTCATCGCCGGACTGCGTGTCGAGGATGTCGTTGGGCAGCGACCAGAACCAATCGGCCAGTTCGTTCAGGTTGTCGGCGGCCAGCGCCATCGTGTCCTGGCTCAGGTTGTCCTGTCCGAACCAGCTGTAGCGGTCGGCGGACAGCGCCACGATTGACCCGAGGTCGAGCATCGTGTCGTCGCCGAAGCGGGAAACCGAGCTCACCATGGCGACTTGCTGTCGATTGGACTCGTCCGACAATGGCGTCAACCAGCGCAGTTCGATCTCGCCCAGGTCGACCGTATTGTCACGAAGTGCGTCAGTGGTCAACTCGACCTCGAAGAACATCGTGGTCGCCGAGCCCATCGGAATCTCCGCGAACTCCTTGCGGTCCTGTTCGAAGTTGCGATCCGAGGTCACGCGGTTTTCGTAGCCCACCAGTCGCCAGGCGACGACCGAGTCGTCGTCCCAGCGCACCTGGGCGCGAGCCTGGTCGGCGAATGGAATCGAGAGCGCTAGCCAGTTCTCGCGGCTGAAGGTCGAGCGGGCCTGGGCGACATCCTGCAGGTAGCGGTACCAGCCGTTGCCGTACTGAGCCAACTGCTCCAGCAGCACATCGTTGTAGTTGGTGATGCCAACGCCGATGGTGATCAGGCGCAGCGGATTGCTGTCGTCGCGGTCCTCGGCGGAGCGGAGGATGGCGAACGGGTCAGTCGCATCAACGTTAGCCACGCCGTCGGACATCAGGATCACGTAGTTGTAGGCGTTGGGTCGGTCACGGCGAACGTCGTCGGCCAGTTCCACGCCGAGGTTCAGACCGGCTTGCACATTGGTCGAGTTTCTTGGCGCGAGCCGCTCGATGATTCTCTGTACGTCTCGGTCGTCGGGCCGGCTGTGCCGTTCATAATCGACGATGTAGTTGGAGAAGAGCACCACGGCAATACGATCCTGGTCGCTCAGGCCCCGACGAATCGATTCCGCCGCTGCGCGGGCAATATCAATTCGGTTGCCCTCCCGCATGGAACCGGATGCGTCCAGCACCAGTGTGACGTTCAACGGCGTGTTGTCGACGAACTCAGGCGCCTGAGTTGCGATCCGCACCAGATGCAGGTCGGAGTGCAGCGGATGCTCGACGATATCGGTCGTGACGGCGAAGCTGTCGTCGACCCTGGGCAGTTCGTAGTTGTAGTTGAACGCGTTGGTCCACTCTTCGGCTCGGACCGACGCCGGCTCAATCGCGTATCCCGCCTCAACCCAGTTGAGGGCGAGGAAGTACGACGTGCGGTCGACATCAAGCGAGAACGTGGACGTGTCATCATCGGCGGTCTCACGCCAGCCGGTCGTGGCGTAGTCCTCGAAGTTGGTCGAGCCGGGCAGAGAGCGTCGCGGTTGTTGTTGTTCGCTGGCTCGCGTCGACTGTTGCGGTCGAGAGCGCGAGGTGCTGTCGGACGCAGATTGCTGTTCCTCCTGCTCCATCGCTTCTTGTTCCGCCGCATACTCGGCTTCTTCTTGTTCGGCTGACGAAGCGGCGACCGCGTACTCGGCTTGCTGGTCGGCTTGTTGTGATTGGTATTCGTAGGCCTGCTCTTGAGCTCCCTGTTGCTCTTGCGCAGCCTCCTGCATCTCCTGCTGTTGCGGCTGGGCTTCGCTGAGGGCGGGCGTGGCCACCTGCTGCGACTGGTACTGCTGATCGTCGTCACCGGAGCACGCCGCTGTCAGCATCACCGTGACGGCGATCAGTGGCGGCACGATCATGCGTTTCCATTTCGGGATCCGCACTCTGGATCGGTTCTCGTTCACGTTGGCCTCCTAGCCGACTACTCGGGGCCGCAGTTTTACGACCGGCTGCGTCCCCGTTGCAGACCTAGACGATGTAAAGCACGTAATAGTTCCCGAAATCGATCAGGAAGTTTCAAGTCCTCTGATGCCAGGCGCGCCAGAACGCCAATCCGAACCCCGCCGCCAATAGCGACCAGACGCCAAAGCCCGCCATCGCGGTCAACAAGGCTTCAACGACCGAAGCGCCGTCCAGGACGATCTGCAGCCAGACCCCGAATCCAGCTCCGCCAAGGGAAGTCAATCCCAAAGCCGCGACGACCGCGCAAAACAACAGCCAGCGTCGATTCAAGTGTTGGCCCTTCATTCATGACCGGTTCGTTCGCCTGCCCCGGACATCGTTCCCGCGAAAGGCATGACGGACGTGCAACAAGCCGTGACGCCGCCATTGAATTGAACGACAGCCAGGGACCGATAGTTCCCTTCCCGCGTTCGCCTATCATTGCCCCAACATCACACACCAACACTGAAATGAGATCCATATGGCCAGCGCACCGACTCGCGTACACGTCGTCACCGGTGGATTTCCGCCCGGACAGCACGGCGGCCACGACATGGACTTTGCCCGGCTGAGGCTGCTCGACATGCTCTACGCCGACGGCAACATCCGCGCCACGACCGGCAACGACTTCACCGACATGTGGAAGTGGTTGGCCGTCACCGACGTCCTAATCACCTACACCGCCGGCCCTTACGCCGACGACCCGCAGAACGAGATCCTGCGCGACTGGATTGCCAACGGCGGACACTGGGTCGGACTGCACGGCACCTCCGGCGGCAAGGCTGCCCGCATCGGCGGCGGCAAGCGCGCCATGGTCAAGTTGAACCACCACGAGACGCTCGGCGGCTTCTTCATCAACCACCCGCCGATCAAGCGCTTCACGGTCGACGTCAAAAAGGTGAACTCGCCGATCCTCGAGGGTCTGCCCGACCAATTCGACGTGATCGACGAGCCCTACATGATCGAGATCACCGACCGCCCCAACACCGACATCCTGCTCACCGCGCCAATCGGCCCGGACAACTATCCGGACTTCGGCTTCGACTACGAGGAGGACACGGCGCTCGAGGCGGACGGTCTGACTCGAGTCTTCGGCTACACTCGTGGCATCGGTGAGGGAGGCGTCTGTTACATCGCTCTGGGCCACTGTCACTCGCCGCTCACCAACTCACAGCCCTTCGTGGAAGAGAACGCCCGCGAAGAGAACGGCGATATGCCGAAAATCCTCCGCTTCACCTGGGAGACCGAGGAGTACGGTCAGCTGCTCAAGAACAGCATCAACTGGGCTCGGGGCTAACAGCGGATAGAAGATCGAGTTTCGACCGCACAAGGGATCAACCGTCCCCGCCCCCGAGCGGGGACCCGTTCCCTTCGTCCCGCGCATCTCACCGACCCAACCGTCCCCGCCCCCGAGCGGGGACCCGCTCTCTCGCGGCAACCGCGACAGCCGACACCCTCCTCATCTGGTAGTTCGAGGCTTGCGGGAATAGCTAGCCGACGGGGAGTCCGGGCGGGTCCCCGCTCGGGGGCGGGGAAATATGAGACACCTTCAAGCGGGACGGATTGATTCTGCCATACCGTACATGAGTGCTATACTTTCACCATGAGTCGCGAGGCATACGTTTACATCCTTGCAGGCAATAGACCCGAAGAAGGCGAACCACCGATCTACGTCGGTTCTACGACCGACCTCGTTCAACGTGTTGCACTGCATCGTGAAGGCAAAGGGAGACGACACACAGCCAGATATAAGATCAAACGGCTCGTCTGGTACGAAATTCATGACACGATCGGAACCGCGCAGGCCAGGGAAAGACGCCTCAAGCGATGGGACCGCGACTGGAAAGACGACCTGATCGAAGCTCACAATCCTGATTGGCGAGACCTCTACCGGGAGCTTGCCTGACCAGGGTGGCTGAGGGCAGGGAGCTGGTCCCCGCTCGGTGGCGGGGACGGTTGAATGTTCGCTCGAACTAATCGCCGACAATAGGCTTCGGCGCCACATCAAGCAAACCGCCAAAGATCTCCGCCTCTTCCTCGACGGGCATTGCTTCGACAGCGCTTATCGCTCGCGGGATGCGCGATTGTTCATTGAACAGCGCGATAAAGATCGACTCGGCGTGGGCGATAAAGCCCAGCGATCCGACGCCGTCCACGTAGATCGGACGGCAATCTTGTAGCTCCGACGCGATCCTCCGACCCATCTGGACCGGGTGCGACTCGTCCAGCTTGGCGTGCCAGAGCATCACCGGAACGCTGATCTCCTTGAGCTCGAATCCCCATGGCTCGAGGTGGTGGCGAGCTTCATCGCCGGCTGCCGCGGGCCCCTGGCGGAACGCTTCGCGCAGGTCGGAGATTCGGTTAGAGAGCGTCGGCTCTGATCCCAGGATCGCGCCGTCAACCGGCGGCATCCGTTTGATCTGTTCGGCGACGACGCGTTCCGGTCGCTTTTGCACCGAACGCCCATAGCCACGCATCCAGAGCGAGGCCAGGCGTTGCGACTTGAGGAACAGCGTGTAGATCAGGCGCCATTCGTACGACATACCCTCAAGCACTTTGCCCGAGTCGATAGCGCCCAATCCCGAGACCAGCGCCACGCGATGCAAGCGATTCGGCATGTGCAGAGCGCAGGCCAGCGTGTAAGGCAGTCCTGCGGAGATCCCGGCCACCGAGAACTTCTCGAACTCCAGGTAATCCGCCAGTTGAATCAGGTCCCTCGGCCAATCGAGAATCGTCCGGCCGGGCGACGGGTCGGAGTAGCCGAATCCGGGACGCTCGGGCGCGATCAGCCGTACGCCGGCGCGTGCGGCGCCTGCGCCCATGACCGCAGCGGCCACGCGTGACGAGGGGATGCCGTGATGAAAGAAGAGTGGTTCGCCGTTGGGGTCGCCGTACTCGGCCCAGCTCAGCGCTCGACCGTCCACCAGCCGCATCACACTATGCGGCGGTTCAGGGTCGGCGTCGTTTGCGGTTTTGGGTACGTCGGCCGGTGCCATGTGTGATGATCGTACCACTCGTGGGCGGGTGCTGGTGATGACCTGTGACTCGTTGACTAGTCGGCCCTCGCAGGTTCCGGCACCAACAGCTCGGCCTCGACATCGTCGGCGAGGTTCTCGATCAGCGCTGTTTCGCCCAGGCAGCCGTCCTCAACCTGCATCCCGAAGGCATCGGCGAAGTAGCGGTAGGACTGGTATTGGTCGCCGTACTTCATGTGACCCGCGGTGTGATGCGCGGCCGAGAGCAGCAACGTGTTGCGCATCTCGGATGACGTGCGGCGGTAGTCCTCGATCATGCACAGGCCGATTTCCTGGTTGTGCGGATCGTTGCCCTGCTTGGCAATGCCGTCGGCCAGCGTTTCCACAAGCGGACCGTCGTCGTAGCCCTGCTTGAGGTAGTTCTCGGTCCAATAGACGGACTGTTCGCTGTCGAGCGCGAGCATGGCGTCGTTGAGTTCGCCCAGCAGCTTGCCCTGCGACATCGGCGCAGCGTCTTCGTCTCGACCGTAGCCGGCGAAATAGGTGGCCGCGCCGCGGGACTTATTGCCCTTGGAGTTGGTTACCCAGTGCGCGCACTGGTTAATGAAGTTGGCGGCGATGAAGAGCAGCTTGGTGCTGTGCGGATGGTCGAAGTTCTCGTAGAACCAACCAAGCATGTTGGTGTACTCGTAACCATGTTGCGGCATCGAGAAGTTGGCCGGCAGACCGCATTCAAGTACGACCCGCGCCGCGGCGATCTGAATGGCGTCCAGGATCGATTTCGGCGATCGACCGGCCTTGAGCAAGTCGGTCAGGCTCTCGATGTAGGACTCCTCCGGCTCGCGGGTGATCGCGCGGATCAGACCCTCCGCCTCCGGCGTGGAGAGCGGAATCTGGTTCCTGAACAACTCCTGGTCGCGTGTCGAGGTCAGGGTCGCGTTGAGCGACGAAGTCGGCGGTTCCTCTTCGAGGTGGTACATCATGATCTGGCAGGCGGACTCATACAGCGAGTACCAGCGCGGGCCGACCGCAATGTCGGGCACGCCGGCGTAGAGCACGTGGTCCGCGTTCTCCCAACCGATCGCGCGGCCGAGCTGGATTGTGCTACGGGCGCGGAACGACTTGTGGCCGGTCGTGTAGGAGCGGTTCCAGAACATCCGGTCCTGCACGTCGATCAGGCCGGCGAACATCATCTGCCCGAGTATTTCCTGCCGGCGCTCGGGGAACTTCTCCCAGAGGCCCAGAAACAGCGAGTACTCCTCATTGACGTGGCCGTATTGCACCATCGTGAGCCACGTGTTCAAGCCATCTTCCAATGAGCCATCCCAGTTGGCCGGCTCCTGCTGGTCCCAGTGAGCGGCGGGCGGCGCGGGACCGTCGGGGTACTGCTCAGGGTCGTAAGTGCGGCGCGAGTAGTGACCGGGCATCCGGCCCTTGAGCTGATTCCAGATGTCGAGTCCGGTTGGCACGTACCACGCGGTCTGGGTCAGTGGCAGGTGTCGCATCTCTTCCGAAACGAAGTTCTGCAAGCCCAGCGTCGCGCGCGACGAAAGCAGGCAGTGGTCATTGTTGACGAAGCGCACAATGCCCGTGTCGATCCGCTGGTGGTACGGCACATGCGTGTACGGAGCGTGCGCGCGGATCGTTTCCGACAGGATTTCCGCGTTCGGGCGACCGACCTTAATCAGGTCAAAGGCCTGGTGCAGCGCAGAGGTATTGTCGCGCTCGACGATGGTCTCGCGATAGCGGTCGTACGCGGTGGCGGTCTCGCGGTCCATATAAGCAGGTGATTTGCCGCTGTCACCGTTGCCGGATGTCTGGTGCAAGCTCATGAAGCGCTCCTCGAAGGGAGAAATATTGTTGATGTTGCTGCGCAGTATAACGGGGGGTGTGGCGGCGAACTTCAGATTCGGGAGAGACGAAGGCTAAATCGGACCACGTCTCCTCGCACAGTTCCCGTTGCTCCCCTCGTCCTGTTGCTCCCCATCTCAAGGCCTATCTGGTCGCTGGCGGCGGACCCCCCCCACTCTGTCACTCCGTGACATCTCCCCCCGCAAGGAGACCTTTGCATAAGTCACGCATGGGGAATCTCCCAGTCCCCGCCTCCGCGCGGGGACCCGCTCCGCTTCGCCCTGCTCTCGCCTGTTCATCGTTGCTTACCAGATATGCAACCGACCCTTCGTCGCTCAGCCGGCAAGGAACGGGGGCAGGTCCCCGCGCGAAGGCGGGGACTGAGAACCGCAAGTGTCGGACTAATTCAAAGGTCTCCGCGAGGGGGGGAGGGGGGGGAGCAAAGAGGGCCTGGCTGTAGCTGCCTCCCCGATCTCGTCATTCCCGCGCTCCGTCGCGGGAATCTCGCCGAGTGCTGCGCCGACGCGCCAACCTGTGGAAGGCCTCCCGTGGCAATCGGTCAGCCGGCGCCGGCTTGCGTGCCGCTCGCAGCGAGATACCCGCGGCAAGCGCGGGTAAGACCGTAGTGGAGTCCGTGCGGCTTCGTAGACACGCTCCGGAGTGCGAGACAATGCAGCCGAACGGCCCGAAACCACCCCGACGACACCGTGAATATGTCGTATATTGCCTTTGTAGAGTAATCGCGTGAACTGAGCATGCGTGTCCGCCCGCTTGGTTCCCGGACCCGGACCTTCCGGCCATCAAGCCGGATATCAAGCCGGATGTCAAGAGGAGAGGTGTCTCAATGTCTGACGACCAACGAGCGCTGGTCGCACATCTGATGCGGCGCGCCGGCACAGGGGTCACTCCGTCGGAGCTCGATGAGCTTGCGAAGCGACCCTATGCCGAGCTTGTGGAAGAGCTGATCAATCCAGCTCTGGCTGAGGATGACGATGATCTCGTCTTCCGCTACTTCCCGGCCCTGGCCAACTCCGATACGCCCTGGCCCTGGAGCGGTCGCTGGATCTACTGGATGGTCAACTCCAAGTCGCCGCTGCGCGAGAAGATGGCGCTGTTCTGGCACCACATTCTCGCGACCGCATACACGAAAATGGAGCACGGCCCTTCGATGCCGGTGCACATCCAGATGTTCCGCGAGCATGGGCTCGGCAACATGCGCGCGCTGCTCGCCAAGCTGTCGCGCGACCCGGCCATGATCTTCTGGCTGGACAACGTCGAGTCGGTCAAGGGCGCGCCCAACGAGAACTACGGGCGTGAACTGCTCGAGCTGTTCTCGATGGGCGTCGGCAACTACAGCGAGGACGACATCAAGGCCGCCGCGTACAGCTTCACCGGCTGGACGTTTGAGCAGCCGATCCCGCTCTACCCGCACGGCGGCTACCCGACCCGCTTCGTCTACCGCGACGACCTGCACGACGGCTCCGAAAAGGAGTTCCTCGGCCACAAAGGCGCGTTCAACGGCGACGACATCATCAACATCATCGTCGAACAGCCGGCCACCGGCCGCTTCATTGGACGCCACCTGTACAACTTCTTCGTCAAGGACGAGCCGGGCGTCTCCGCCTGGTCGGTGACCGACCCGGGCAACCCCGAGGCAGTAGCCGAGCTCGCTTCCGCCTTCGCGGAGTCGAACGGCGACCTGCGCGCCGTAATGCGCGTGCTGCTCAACGCCGAATGGTTCAAAGAGGCCCGTTACGAGCGCGTCAAGTGCCCGGCCGAATGGGTCGCGGGCGCCTACAAGCTCTCCGGCAAGCTAGATCTGCCGCAGCCCGAGATGTGGAACCTGCACATGACGATGGGCGCGATGGGTCAGAGCCTGATGGACCCGCCCTCGGTCGAAGGTTGGCACACCGGTAAGGAATGGATCGACGGCGGCACACTAATGGAGCGGATCAACTTCGCCTCCAAGCTGGTCTCCGACCCGTCCACTCCCGGCGTGCAGGAGCTGATCAGCCGGCTGCAGGAGCAGGGCGCGAGCAGCCCGGAAGAGCTGGTCGACGCGGCGCTCGACTTCGCCGGGCCGCTGGTGGTCTCGGATAACACCCGCGAGGCGCTGCTTGAGGCCGCCTCCGCCGGTGGCGAGCTCTCGTTCGACAGCGATGACGCCCGCGAGGCCGTCGGACAACGCGCCGCTCAGGCGCTGCGCCTGGTCATTGCCTCGCCTGAGTACCAGTTCGCCTAACCCAGATTCATCACCACCGAGCGCCCAACGGAACGGAACATCGCAAATGAGCAGCAACGGACACAGTCAGAAGAAGGATCCGGTCCTCGTCGTCGTCCAGCTCACCGGCGGCAACGACTTCATGAACACGCTCGTCCCCTACAACCGGGGCGAGTACTACGACGCACGACCAATGGTCAACGTGCCGCAGGATGAAGTCCTGCCGATCAGCGACGAACTCGGCTTCAACCCGGCAGCCGAGCGGCTCAAGAACATGTACGACAGCGGCGACGTTGCCGTGATCCAGGGCATCGGCTACCCCAACGCGTCGCGCTCGCACTTCCGCGGCATGGACATCTTGCACACCTGCGAGCCCGACCGGATCTCGACCGAGGGCTGGGTCGCCAAGCTGATCCAGCGGCTCGACCCGAAGTCGGAGAACCCGCTGACCGGCGTCAACATCGGCCGCGGCCTGCCGCGCGCGATGGCTGCTGCCGGCGTCACCGCGACCTCCGTCGGCGACCTCGACAACTACGGCCTGATGCCCGACATCCAGGCCGAAGAGGACCGCAACCGCGACATCGCGATCTTCAAGCGGATGTACACACCGGCCATCGGCGCGGGTATCGTCATGGACTACCTGCGTCAGACCGGCATCGACTCGCTGGCCGGCGCCGACATGCTGGCCACCGTTCCCGGCGGGTACGAGTCGACGGTCGAGTACGGCGCCAGTCCGATCGCCAAGGCGCTGCGCGATGTCGCTCGCATTCACACCGCCGGACTGGGCGCTCGCGTTTTCTACACCAACCACATCGGCTACGACACGCACTCGCACCAGCCGCCGGTTCACCCGGGTCTGCTGCGCGACGTGACCGGGGCGCTCGACGACTTCCTCACCGACCTGCGCGAGCACAACGCGGCGGAAGAGGTCTCGGTCCTCGTCTTTACCGAGTTCGGCCGGCGGATGAAGGACAATGGCTCGGGCACCGACCACGGTTCCGGGGGCGGCGCCTTCATCATCGGCGAGCACGTCAAGGGCGGTCTCTACGCCGAGTACCCCTCGATCTTGCCGAAGGACTGGCTCAACAACGAGGACCTGCAGCACAAGATCGACTTCCGCGGCATTTACGGCACCATGCTCGAACAGTGGATGGGCGTCGAGCCGGAAGAAATCGTGGTCGGCAACTTCGAGCAGGTTCGCCCGTTCGAACGGACGATGTTCTCGAACTAGTCCAGATATCGCAGTCGGGAGTGCACATCACCGACCATTGAGCGGACAAAATCGAACAAATCCGAACACAGCCGAACAAGACCGAACGCGTTGCGCGCCGATCTGGCGCAAAACAGGGAGAATTCTGACCATGCCCTTTCCACACGCAATGTTGCGCGCCGGATATCCGTACGAGCGCGTGCTCGGCATGCGCCGCGTGACCAGCTTCCCCGTTGACATCGCCATCGGCGACGACCGCGCCTACGTGATCGGTCGCACCGAGCTCGGTGTCGGCGGCAATATCCGCATGGTCACCATGGCTGGCGATGACACGCTCGACGACGCCCCCTGGGGCGACATGGGCACGATGGCCGACACCGGCCAGCTCTGGCCTGTTGCGCTGAACCGTTCAGCGGATGGCAATTTGCACATCCTCGACGAGGGCAACCACAACGTCACCACGTATTCGCCCGACGGCGAGAAGCTCGGTTCGTGGGGAGAGCACGGCTCCGCGCCGGGACAGCTCGACCGACCCTCCGGCATGGCCTTCGACGCCGATGGCAACGTCTGGATTGTCGATACGCTCAACAACCGCGTGCAGCAGTTCTCGGCCGACGGCGAGTACATCGGTGGATTCGGCGAGGCCGGCGATGAACCGGGTCAGTTCAACATGCCCTGGGGCGTCGCGATCGACGCAGAGGGCGACCTCTACATCTCCGACTGGCGCAACGACCGCATCCAGAAGCTGACCACCGAGGGTGAGCACATCATGGACTTCGGCACGCGGCCGGGCTACGAGGTGGAGCGTCCGTGCGGTGTCGCGGTCGACGAGCATGGCGATCTGTACATCGCCGAGCGCAACAAGCACCGCGTCGTGATGTACGACAAGGGCGGGCGCTACCTCGAGTCGTTCCGCGGCGCCGCCACGCTGAACCGGATGGGTCGCGAATACATCCGCAACAACCACAAGACCCTGCGACTGCGCGAGATGACCTCGGTTGAGCCGCAGAAGGCGCTTCGCTTCCCGCAAGGCGTGACCTACCACGACGGCCTGCTTTACGTCTGCGATTTCGGATCGCATCGAGTGCAGGTCTTCCGCAAGGACGCCGAGACGCTGACCGAGAGTCAGATCATCCCGGAGCCGCGCTCACCGACGTTGATGACCACCTAAGGCCTCAGGCGGCGGCAGACTTCTGGACGGCACAACGAGGCGGGCGAAGCCGATGCCAATGGTCTTCGGTTTCGCCCAGCATCGCCGTCAGCAGCTAGAGGCTGAGTTCCTGCGCATCGCCGGCTCCATGAATCAGCTTGGCGCCGAGCGCTTCTGGCTCGCCGGCGACCTCGCCCGCAACGAGATCAGTCCCGAGTCTGAGCTCGAACTGCTGATCGTCCACGAGACCGAGCAGCCGTTCCACCGACGCTCAGATTTCTTCCAGACGCATCTGCGGCCGCAGGTCGGCACGACCTTCATTGTCTATACGCCCGAGGAGTTCGCCGAGCTCTGCGAGACCGATGCGGTGATCGTTGAAGCGACTTCACTCAGCGACGAGGTGATCGTGTGAGTCCGCGCAGCGACTCGGAGCGTTGGGTGTCGCAGGCCCGCTACGACCTCGCGGCGGCCGAGCATGCGGCATCCGGGGGCTTTCACGCCTTGGCGTGCTTCCTCTGCCAGCAGGCGGGAGAGAAGGCGGTTGCCGGCTATCTCTTTGCTCGCGGAGCAGACCATATCTGGGGTCATGCTCTCGCAGACCTCTGCGAAGACGCGATGCAGCTCGACAAGTCCTTTGACGTGATCAAGTCCGTCGCGATGCTGCTCGACAAGTACCATCACCCGACCCGATATCCGACCGGCCTGCCCGGCGGCGTGCCGCATGATGTCTACGACCAGGTCGATTCTGGACGCGCGCTGGAGATTGCCGGCGACGTTCTTCAGTTCGTCAACACCCGACTCAGCTCCCTCGCTCAAGCGAGCGATCGATCGACTGACCTTGCGACTGATCTTGCGGCTGACCAGTGATCCAATTCCGACACGTCCGGCTGAATGAGTACCACTGCGCCATGCTGGAAGACCTGATGGCGCTCCAAGACGCGCCCGATCCGCAGCGTGTCATCGTTGAGGAAGCGGTTTCGGAGCAGGGACTGATCTTTCGTCCTGCATTGCGACACAGCGGGTACCACCCGGAAATTCTGACCAAGCTCGCGGAAACCGGACTGGTTGATCTGACGCGAATGGGCGAAGCGGGCTACCGGGTCTATGTCACGCCGGTCGGCCGCGACTGTTACGACGACATGTGCGGCCTGACTTGAGAGAGATGCCGCGCGCGCTATCCGAACCTGAACTGCCGCGCCCGCTCTCAGCGCAACGCCTGGGGACAATCCGCAAACGCCTGCTGCGCTGGTACGACGAGCACGAGCAGCCGTTTCCCTGGCGCAACGCCCGAGACCCGTATGCCGCACTGGTCGCCGCGGTCGCGGCGCAGCAGACTCAGATGTCGCGCGTGGTGGAAATTTACGATCGCTGGATGAAGGCGTTTCCCGATGTCGAGAGTCTCGCGGCTGCCACCAGCGCGGAAGCGATTCGAGTATGGGGTCGCGCCGGTTATCCCAGACGAGCGGTCTACCTGCATCGCACCGCTCGGATCGTCTGCGAGCAATACCATGGCCAACTGCCTCGAGACCGTGCGCTGCTCGAATCACTACCCGGTGTCGGTCCGTTCACGGCCGCGATCGTCCTCAACTTTGGCCACGGGATAGACGCCGCCGCGGTCGACACCAACATCGTGCGGCTGCTCGGGCGTGTATTGTTCGGCGATCTCCAGCCGGCGCGCGATACGCCCGCTGCGCATATCCGATGGGCCTCGGAGCGGTTACTACCAGATAAGCAAGCAACGCGATGGAACCCGGCGTTGATGGACTTTGGCGCTACGGTCTGTGCGCCGACGCCCAAGTGTCAGTCGTGTCCGCTGGCCACACTATGCGCGGCGCGTCCGTTGTTCGCGGCAGGGGCCAAGGCCGAAGCCGTCCGCGCACAACCTTCGTTTGCAGGATCACAACGTGAACTGCGGGGGATGATGTTGTCACTACTGAGAACGGGAGAAGGATCGCTTGAGCGTTCACATGTGATTGCCAGTGTCGCAAGACAATCCGGAGTCAAGCGCTCACGTGTATTTCTAGCGGAACGCTCGCTGATCGAAGATCGATTGATCCGTCGAATAGACAATAAGCTCTCACTTGGCTCGGATTGATACTTGACGGCATCGCTGACACTCTGCTTATACTGACGATGCAGTGGAGCCGGTTGTGACCCAAGCAACGCAGCGATTCCGCTGGACGCATAGTTATGCGGAGAGGAAATACGTCCATGGCCGATTCATTTGAAGATCAACTGAGGTCCGAGTTAGCTGGTATCCAGGGGGAAATCGATCGGCTCGGAAACAAGCGGCGCCTGATCCAGGAACTACTCACCGGTGAATCTGGTAGCTCCGTGTCGGCAGCGACCGAGGAGCCGAAGGCGACTCAACGTCGTGCTGCCCGTCGGACCGCTACCCCGGCCAAGCGCACACGTCGGCCGCGGGGATTGATTACGGGCAAAGTGCGCGAATTCCTCGGCGAGCAGACCGCGCCCGTACACGCGACTGAGATCCTGGCGTTCCTCGAGAAGAACGACGCCGCCCCGCAATCGGCCAAGCCCATGCCGACGCTGCAGTCGACACTCCAGCGGATGAAGGAGATGGGCGAGATTGAAAACAGCGGCCGGAATCGATGGGCCTTGCTGTCCGCTAGCAGCGAGTCCGCACCTTCCGCGCTGGCTCCGGCTCCGGTGTCGGCTCCGACGCCGACTCCAGCACCGGCACCGGCTCCGCGAACTGACGGTCCCCCCGTGGTCACGTCCACGACGACGTTCGGCAGCCGTCCGCTCGGCACCTAGCGAGCGGATAGCATACGTTTGACCGCAGCCGCTACAGATCGCAGCGGCAGACAGACGTGGCACGTTCAATCACGTGCCGGAGAGGTTGACGCCATGTTGTTCGAACTTCGCCAGTACACCATCAATGAGGGACGGCGCGACGAGTTCGTTCGTCTGATGGAAGAACAGATCATCCCCTTCCAGGTCGCACAGGGCATGACCATCCTGGGTTCCTTCATCTCCGAAGAAGACGAGAACACCTACGTGTGGATTCGCCGCTTCCACTCGGAAGAAGAACGTGAACGACTCTATGAGTCGGTCTACGCCTCCGACCATTGGAAGAACGAAATCGCGCCACACGTCGGCGAGATGATGAGCCGCGACAGTATCTCGGTGAAGCGCCTTGAGGCGACTCCACGCTCACCAATTCAGTAGCCGGTTGAATCCAATCACCGTCCACCCTGGACCAGATACCAACACGTTCCGAAATCGGCGCCGTGACGTCTGATTCCCCGAGCGGAGCGTTGTTCACACGTGACGGCGCCTATTTCGTGCCGACCGGTCGCGCACGGGGACCGTGGTCGCCGGACGCGCTGCACGGCAGTCCGGTTGCTGCGTTGATCGCATTCTGCGTTGAGCAGCGGCTTCGGGAGTCGCACGAGCAACAGTCCAACGCAGGTGGCGAGCTGCGCATCGCGCGGCAGACGGTTGATCTGTTCCGGCCCGTTCCATTCGGTCAGCTATCCGTAGATGTTGAACTGATCCGCGAGGGCCGGCGCATCGCCGTGTTTCAGACGCAGGTCAGCATTGCCGGGAAGCTGCTGACCCAGGCGACAACGCTGTGCTTGCGATCGGATGCACAGCTCGGCTCCGTGGGCGTCAGCCACACGTTCGAGCCACCTGCAGGACCTCGGCATGCCGTGCCGAACAAGGTTGACCGGGTTGGGAACGGCTGGGTGTCATATCCGGGCACGCTCGAAATGCGCCATATCGTCGCCCCAGGCGGCGAGCAAGCGCCTGTCGTCTGGATTCGCGCCGATGCGCCAGTGCTCGAAGCGGTTCCACTCTCGCCGACTGTCCGTGCCGCCAGCATCGCCGACTTCGTCTCACCGTTCGCGAACATGCAGCCGGGAAGAAGCGGCTATGTCAACGCCGACATCACGTTGCATCTGCATCGCCAGCCAAGGGGTGACTGGAATTATCTACGGATCGTGTCGCGCGGCGCGGCCGACGGCGTGGCCACGGCCCAGGCGGTGCTCGGCGACGAATCGGGCGCGTATGGGGGATGCTCTGCGGCGAGCCTGATCAATCCGTAGCAGGAGTCGCCTCTGCCACTGAATTCGTAGCACTTGACTGCCAAGATCGTTAATCTCTATCCATGGCTGGTCGCATCGTTGGTATGATCTCCGTCTTGACGCTTGTGGGCGTGATCGCGTCCGCTGTCATATTGCTGTTGCTTGCGCTCGACTCTGAGGAAGACACAGGACGGCAGTCGGCGACATTGTTCGCCGAATCGGTGGCTCGGTCGCTGTTGGACGTCGATCTGAGCGCTCAGTCCGACGAAGAGGTCAATGCGCTCATTCATCTCAATGCGCCGCGAGACGACTCCGAACCCGCCGATCTCACGAACATCTGGATTTTCAATCTGCAGGCCAGACTGGTGGCGTCCACCGATGGAGCGCGTCAGGTCACTCGGAACGAGATCATTCCTGCCCGTCGAGCGATGGAACCGGGCAACGACACGATCGTTGAGTCGCTCACCGACGGTGGATATGCCGGCACCGCCGCGATACGAACTGGGGATGGCACTGCCGTCGGCGCCGTGCGTGTGGAATTCGCGAGTGACCATATCGGTACCCACTTTGATCTCTACCAGGCCGAGTACGTCTTGGGGGTGATCGCGCTCGTGGTTGGATTGGTTATCGTCAGCCGGTTCCTGGCCACGAGACTCGCGCGACCAATCGGGCTCATGGTTCAAGCCGCCCGATCTGTTGAGAAGGGTCGTCAGCCCGAGCCGGGAGTCGCCGCGTCGTTGCGGAATACGTCGCTCACCCGTGACGAGTACGGGGAGCTAGCCGGAGTATTCCTCGACATGGCTCGGGAGGTTGGGGCGAGAGAGAGCCAGCTCAATGCCCTGGTTGCAGAGCGCACGATTGAGTTGTCGGAGAAGAACCGGGCGCTGGAAGACGCACAGCGCGACATTCGCAACGACCTTGAGATGGCGCACTCGGTGCAAGCCGCGCTCGTGCCGTCCGACCTGCCCGAAGACCCTCGAGCGGACGTTGCGGCGTTCATGACGCCTGCGTTGGAGGTTGGCGGAGACTTCTACGACGCATTCCTGACCGACGACGGACGTCTCGCATTTGCAATCGCCGATGTCTCGGGCAAAGGTATTGCCTCGGCGCTGATGATGGCAGTTGGGCGAGCGCTGCTGCGAAGCGCGGCGAATCTACATCCCGATCCGAGCCGGGCGATCGCTTCGACCAACGACCAGCTCTGCACCATGAATCCCAAGGAGCTATTCATCACAGCGTTCTTCGCCGTGATCGACCTCGAACTGGGCACGCTCACCTACGTCAACGCCGGTCATGATCCGCCCTATGTGATTCGGCCGAACGAGGCGCCGGAGATGATCCCGCACACCGGCGGCATCGCCCTGGGCGTGTTGCCCGATCTCAACTACGCCGAGACGACGATTCCGATCGACGCCGGGACGGCGCTGTATCTCTACACCGACGGGATCACGGAAGCCGAGAACTCCAATGGCCAGCAATTTGGCCGGGACCGGCTGGAAGAGAAACTTGCCGCAGCGCCAGACGAAGGGCCGCAGGCGCTGATGGATGGCATTCTCATCGACTTGCGCAAGTTCACGGGTGACGCGAAACAGTTCGACGACATTACCTGCATGGCCGTCCAATTCAACGGTGGCGCGGTGTCGCTGGAGCCTTACATTCCTGGCCGGGGAGATGCGCGGCTCGCATCAGGCTGGCGGCGGATGGTGGTACAGCCGCAACTCGAGACGTCCTTGCCTCGGGTAACGGCATTCATCGAACGATTCGCTGAGTCGGAGGAGTTCGATCCCGCCGAGGTGTTCCGAATCAATCTGGCGCTCGATGAACTCTTGACCAACACGCTGGAACATGGCTTTGAGGGACGAGTCGAAGAAGCAGACATTTCAGTGGCAATTCGTAGCGAAGGCGAAACCGTTGTCGTTCGCTATGAAGACAACGGCGCCGAGTTCAATCCTCTGCAGGCGATTGAACAGGACAAAGAGCTGGAGTTGGTAGAACGCCCCATCGGTGGGCTGGGATTGCAACTCATTGCCGCAACGTTCGATGCGGTAAGCTACGAGCGAGTTAACGGGCGAAACGTCACGACTCTGCGACAGAGCCGAGCGTCGGCGGAAGCCGATACCGATTAGGTATTCTCTCAGCCAACAGACGTGACCGAGGAGATGTGCAATGGTTGACCTGTACCCCGAGTACGACGACAGCGTGTTGGTTCTGAACCCGTTGGGTCGGATTGACGGCACGAACGCCAAGGCGTTCGAAGAGGCGCTGCTGGGTCGAATCGAAGCCGGCGACAAAAATATTCTGATGAACTTCGAGGGAATCAACTACATTTCCTCGGCCGGTCTTCGAGTTCTGCTGATGGCGGCCAAGCGTACCAGCCAGGCCGCGGGCAAGCTGGCGCTCTGTGCGGTCCAGGATCACATCCAGGAAGTGTTCAAGTTCTCCGGCTTCTCCGAGATCATCCCGATCCACGACGACCGACCGGCTGCACTCAACACCTTCTAGACCCTCTCAGTCCGAGGCGAACCAACGTCGCCTGAACGCTGAGCCCGAATATCGGGCCGCGTTCAGGCGACGTGTTGTGTCTCTGCCTGGGATTACAGACCGAGGTCCGATTCCAACCTGGCGATCGAGCGCGAAATGCGGTTGACCAGCTCGTCGGCCTCTTCGAGGTTGGTGATCAGCGGCGGGGCGACGGGGATTGACGCGCCGGCACGGGCGAGGACACCCTCGTCGCGCAGATTCTGCGTCATACGCGCTTGCACGTTGTCGGCCTCGTCGAAGTCCTCACCGGTCGCAGGGTTCTTCTTCAGCTCGACCACATGCATCAGGCCGATGCCGCGCGTTTGATGAATCGTGCGGTGCTCTTCGCGGAGCTGCACCAGGCGTGAGCGCACATGCTCTCCGACGCGAGCGGCGTTCTCGACCAGGCCTTCTCTCTCGATGATGTCGAGGTTGCCCAGGGCCACGGCGCATGAGACGGGGTTGGCGCCCCAGGTGATACCGCCAATCGTGCCCTCCTTGCCGGCTTCCTCGAAGGTGCGCGCGATCTTGTCGGAGACCAACGTCGCGGCGATCGGCGAGTATCCCGACGAGATCTGCTTGGCGGTGGTCATGATGTCGGGCTCGACATCGAAGTGGTCCATGCCGAACCACTTGCCGGTGCGGCCGAAGCCGTTGATCACTTCATCGGCGATCAGCAGGATGTCATGCTTGTCGCAGATTTGCCGCAGCGTGCGCCAGTAGGCCTTGTCGGGGACGTAGCTGCCGTTGGCGGTTGAGATCGGCTCGCCGATGATTGCGGCGACAGTGCTCGGACCGGCGGCGACGATGACGTCTTCGATCGCCCGCGCGCAGTAGACCTCGCACTCGGGGAAGGTCTTCTCGTAGGGGCAGCGGTCGCAGTTCACGTTCGGGACGTGGATTGCGCCGGGGACCAGCGGCTCGTAGGCGACTCGCTGGGTGTAACTGGCAGCGTTCACCGAGAGCGCGCCGGCCGTCTGTCCGTGATACGAACCGATTCGCGAGATGACCTTGAACTTCGAGCCGTTGCCACGGATGTAGTGGTACTGCTTGGCAATCTTCAGCGCGTTTTCAACGGCCTCGGAACCGCCGTTGACGAAGACCGCCTTGCGAATCGTTGACGGCGTCAGCTCGGCCAGCTTGGTCGCCAGCGCGACTGCCGGCTCGGAGGCGTAGGCGAAGGTGTTCTGGTAAGCGAGCTTCGACATCTGCTCGTGCGCGATGTCGGCGAGCTCGGTTCGACCGTGTCCGACGGCGTTCAGCCAGAGGCCGGACATCGCGTCGATGTACTCGCGTCCCTGGTCGTCGTGCAGAAAGATGCCTTCACCCTTCTGGATGACAAGTAGTCCATCGTCGGCGGCGAGATCAGCGTGCGACTGGGTCGGGATCCAGAGGTGTTCCAGCGATTGCTGTCGAAGAGCGGCTTGGGTCGGCGTGGTCATTCAACGTCCTGTCATGACATGGGTTGTCATGACAGGATAGGCGCTGGCGGCAATTGCCGTGCGTTCAGGAAGCTCCGCTATCGCTGAGCAGACGTGGGCGCGCCACGGGCACGCAGGTCGTAGGCCATGACGACGAGGTCGCGCATTCGTCCGCTGCGGTCAACGACCCAGCCGGGCAGCGTCGCCACCGCCTGGAATCCGAGCGATTCGAAGACGGCATGGGCGCTCATCTGGTCGTGGGTCATCCGCGCCGAGATTCGCTCGAGGCCAATTGAATCGGCGATGGCGAAGATTTCCTCGGCGAGGAAGCGGCCAAGGCCCTGACCGCGAATCTGGGAGTTCACGGTGACGCGAATCTCGCCGATGTGTTCGGTCCAGCCGGCCTCGTTATGTACCAGCGAGGCTTCGCCGACGATCTCGCCGCCGTCAATGGCCAGCACCGTGGTCGTGTGATGATTGGCGATGTTCTCCAGCCAGCGATCGAGCACCAGCTCGTCGGTGATGTCCCAGGGCAGATAGAGCAGATCGTCCTGCGAGAGCGAACGTGCGAATGAGAGGAAGCGCGGCTTGTCCGCATTCGACATCAGGCGCATGTCGATCTCGCGGCCTCCACGCAGGGTGGCTCGGCTGGGGTAACGCCGCGCGATCAGGGCGGCTTGGCGGGCGGAGGCTTCGGTAGTGGTCATCGGTCTTCTCCCGTTTCAGAGTCCTGACGCGTCTCGTTTGCTTGATCTTATGTGTGGATTCGCGTGCGGGCAGGCTAACACTGCGAACCTCTACTCGATTGCAGCCGTGCTACAAGTTGGATGGTGTTGGATCAGCTTGAGGGTGGGCGCCAGCGTGTGGTCTTTGGCTGAATCCGGGCGCCTCGATCGGCCGCAGAGTCGATTTCCAGCGTGACATCGTCGCCGGGGTACATCGTGCCCTGTCGCACGACACGGGCGTATAGCCGAGAGCGCCCCGGATGCGTCGCCTGGTTGATCACGTTGAAGTTGCCGTCCTTGAAGCACTGGGAAATGATGCGGCAAGGCGCGGCGTATGAGGTGACCTCGACGATCACTTGTTCGCCCAGGTGAATCCGCGAGCCCGGTACCAGCTTCTTCCAGTCGACGCCGCGAATCGTGACGTTCTCGCCGGTTGCGCCCGGTCCGATGTGGTGGCCACTAGCGCGCAGGCTGTCGAGAATTTCGGCCGAGAACAGGCAAACGGCACGCTCGGTCCCGCCGTGGTGGCGGCGGTCGCGCTGACGGTCGCGGGTCAGTCCATACTCGTTCACCACCGCCTCGGAGACGGCGCGCTTGGGCACGCCACCGGGCGATACGTTGAGCTGCTCTATCCGCCCAGTGGTCCGAGCAGTTCGAGTTGGCTGTTGCGACATCAGGTCACCCCGCAGACACGTTGCTAGCGCTTTGAGCAAGTCTAGTCAGCCTGTGTGAAGTTGTCTTCGAAACACAAGACACGTCATTCCCGCGCTCTGTCGCGGGAATCTCGGCGAGTGCTGCAGCGACGCTCGAGCCTGTGGAATCGCGCCCGTTTCAATCGCTCAGTCAGCTCCTGGTTCTCGTGCCGAGCGCTGCGAGATACCCGCGCTGGGGCGCGGGTATGACAGAGGTGGAGGTCGGGCGACTTCTGAGACGCCCTCGCCTAGCGGGGACTGTGATCACACTCAAGTGATGCCGGTTACGTCCGCCAGTGGGAGATCATGCCGTCGACGTAGAGCACCCGCAGCGCGGTCAGGAGGCCCGGCAGCAGCTGTATGCGCTGCGGTTCCTCGACTCCTTCGAAGAGGTCGTCCAACAAGGCCTTGACTGTGCTGCGGCCGTCGATTCGCGACGCCAGGGCTGCGACGACCATTGAGATTGGCGCTCCCTGTGGACGCGACGGCGACGAGATGACCGCGCCCCACTCGAACTGTCCGTCGCCGATCACGGGCTTGCGGACCAGCTCAACTCCGTTGGCCAAGGTCGGCACGGCCTTGAGCATCGGACTGCGATTGGCCCAGGCGGAATCGATCAGCCTGGCCATTTCCGCGTCGCGACGGGCGCGCGCTCCCTCGACCGCGGCGACGCCTTCGACGAAGTCGGGCGGGGCCTCGCCCTTCTCCAGCACGACGCGTTCGTAGCCCTGTGGCGGCTGTCCTGCGACCGCGGCAATGAACGCCTCGCGAGGCGAGACATCGTCGGAACTCTGGGTGATGCGTCTGGCTTCCCAGAAGTAGGAATCGGAGGTGCGGTTCGAGGCGTAGAAGAGCGCTGCCATCTCGCGGAACTGGTGATATTGCTGCATGTAGAGCTGCGTATAAACCTCAGCGGCGGGTTCACGCATGTCGGGGTCGCGCAGGGCCGAGGTCACGTACGCCGAGGCCAATACCGCCGACGACAACGCCAGGTGGACCCCGGAGGAGAACAGCGGGTCAATGAAGCAGGCAGCGTCGCCGACGAGGATGAATCCGTCGCCAACCAGTCGCTGAGATGTGTAGGACCAGTCTCGAATGATGCGCGGCGCATCGAGCAACTCGCCGGCTTCCAGCATGGAAGCTGTGCGATTGGTCATCGACAGTTGCTGGCGATAAAACTCGTCAGCCGACTGTTCACCCAACTCAGAACCGCCCCAGGCTGCGTCGACGACGACTCCTACCGACATCACGTCGTCGGGCAAGGGGATCGCCCAGGACCAGCCGTGTTCGTAGGCCTCAATGAAGATGTTGCCGGTGTCGGGCTCGGGTAAACGCTGGGCGCCCTGGAAGTAGCCGTAGACGGCCAGGTTGCGGAAGAACTCGTCGTGGGTGCGCAAATCGAGTCGTCGGGCGAGAAATCCGTGCTGACCGCTGGCGTCGACGATCCAGTCGGCCTCGAGCGTCTCCGATTCACCGTCTGCGGACTCGACCGTGACCGACGACGGCTTGCCAGCTTCAAACGAGATATCGACGACACGACGGCCCTCATGCACCTCGACGCCGTTCCTGGCCGCATTGCGCAGGAGCATCTGGTCGAACGTCGGTCGCCAGACCTGGTAGGCGTGGGGATAGGTGGCGTTGGTCTCGGCGAAGTGCCAGGACCAGGGCTCAGGATCGCGGCCCCAGACCATGGTGGCGCCGTACTTGGGTGTAAAGCCGGCGGCTTTGATCTCGTCGATCACGCCGAGCGTCTCAAGAATCGGGATCGAGGCGGGAAGCAGCGACTCGCCGACGTGTTCGCGCGGGAAGACCTCGCGCTCGAAGAGGGTGACGTCGAATCCCTGTCGGGCGAGGAGTGTGGCAGCGGTCGAGCCGCCGGGTCCGCCGCCGATGACAATGACCTTGTGCTCCATCGGCGCACTTATGTGAACTTGATGATCGCCACAGCGATTGTTAACAGCGATCCCCACATCGCGGCCGAGATCATCGCGATTCGATACATGTCGGCGCGAAGCTTGTCGGCAACGTGTTCCAGGTCTTCCTTGGTTGCGAGCCGGGCCGCTTCGTCATCCAACGCATCAGCGAAGTCTCTTGCGGAGCGGTCGCCGATATGCGTGCGCAAGATATCCACGAAACGAAGTCGGTTGATGCGATTGCTCATGGCCATAGGGGAATGGTATCAAGACGGAGGACTGCGAAGCCCCTGCCGATCGGCAGGGGCTTCGCGAAGGTTCCGAATGACACCCAGCGGCTTTAGTCGCCCGAGAGCGGCAGACCCGTCTTGGTGTCGATGTCGAAGGCGCCCTTGAGGTCGAGTTCCTTGCCCATCTCGCGGACGGCTGGGATGACTTCCTCGCCGAACAGCTTCAACGAGCGCATCGCGTCCTCGTGGTTCATCGCGCCGTCACCGTCCCAGAAGAAGATGTTGCCGGGGCGCAGCTCTTCGAGGACGTGGCGGATCTTGGGGATGACCGTCTGCGGGGTACCCGTGATGATCGAGTACTTGTTGATCTGCTCCTCGTAGGTGCCGAAGGCGTCGGAATCGACCTTGTCGACTTCGCCTTCCTGGTCGCCGGTGGCAACCTGGTGCGCCTGCTGGCGACCGCGCGCGGCCGCCGCGGCGAACGACTGCACGGTCGGTAGCAGCGCGGTGCGGCTGGTCAGACCGGGCAGGTTCTGCAGGTTGGAGCGAACGTTGCCCTGGTTACCCTCAAGGAACGGGTTCGCTGGGCCGGCGATGTACTTGCGGCCTGCTTCCTCGGCCAGCTCTTCGGTCTCGTCAACGTGGACCTTGAACAGGTAGCCGTGGTGCTCGGTTGAGGCTTCGTAGCCGTTCTCGCGCGCGACCTCGTCGTAGTACTCGAACGACTTCTTGGTCGGCTCGATCTCAGTCGCGAGCATGACGTACGGGTAGCGATGCTCGGCACACCACTTGACGGTGTTCCGCGACATCACGCCGGGGATCCAGATCTGCGGGTGCGGGTCCTGGTAGGGGCGCGCCCACGGGTTGACGTAGCGGTACTGGTAGTGCTCGCCTTCCCAGCGGAAGGGACCCGGGGTGGACCAGGCCTTGACGACGAAGTCGTGGGCTTCCTGGAAGCGCTCCCAGTTGAATGGCGCCTGCGAGTTGTGGGCGACCGACTCACGGCCCGTGCCACGCACCCAGCCGGTGACCAGGCGACCGCGCGAGATCATGTCGATCTCGGCCAGTTCTTCGGCCAGCCACAGCGGGTCTTCCCAGATCGGGAGGACGTTGCCGAGCAGGACGATCTTGGCGCGCTTGGTGATCCGGGCCAGAATCGCCGCTTCGACGTTCATCACGCCGCCCATGCAGAACGGGGTCGAGTGATGCTCGTTGAGCATCAGGCCGTCGAAGCCCATCTCCTCGGCGTAGACCTTCTCGTCGAGGTAACGGTTGTACAGCTCGGCGCCAATGCGCGGGTTGTAATCCGCGTTGGTCATGCCGAGGTCTTCGATCTCGCGTCCGGTAGAGCCGACCCAACCAGACTCAAAGTCCTGGTAGGGGCGCTCCGTGAAATAGCCAACGAACATGGTTTCGGTTCCTGTTCCACCGACTCAGCGTGCGCTCAGCTGGTCGATAATTCGTTCCTCAAGATGATACGCGATTGCCGTCTGCTCAGATCGCAGTTCAGATGGCAGTTCTGATTTAGGGTCAGACGCCGGCGATGAACGAGGTCACCGCGTCGGCCGCAGCCTGCGGATTCTCGAGCTCAACCAGGTGGCCGGCGCCGTCGATCACGGTCAGCGTGCTGTTGGGCAGGTTGGCGTCATAGACCGCGGCGACACCGAGCGGGACCACGCGGTCGTTCTCGCCCCAGAGCAGCAACGTGGGCGTCTCCACCTCGGAGATCAGGTGCGGTAGCTGGCGGTTGAACATCCACGGCTTCCAGGTCAGCCTTGCGGTCATCTCGCGCGAGAAGTCCCAGAGTTCCTTCAGTTCCGGCGCGGCCTCGTCGCCGAAGATCTCGGCGTAGGCCTCGTCAGACGAGAAGCCGAGCTTCACGTACTCCTCGAACTCGTAGAAGATGATATCGGCGATTTCGCCCTCTTCGGGCTGCACGCCGGCCGCGCCGACCAGGATCAGGCTATCGAGCCCGTGCAGGTGCATCGATGCCAGTTCGGCCGCGATCCAACCGCCGAAGCCCATGCCCATGAGGTTGGCGTCGCTGTCGATGCCCATCTTGTGGATGGCGCTGTGCAGCAAGATCGCGATGTCGCGCGGATGCCGGGCCCATGCCGGGCGCTCCGACTGTCCGTAACCGGGCAGGTCGATTGCAGTAACGGTGTGGTTCTCGGCCAGCAGATCGTAGAAGGGAATCCAGCCGGGTGAACCGGTCGAGTGGTGCAGGACGACCAGATTGGGGCCGCTGCCATCCTGCAGGGCGTTGATCTTCAGTCCCGCGACCTCGACGGCGATCTGCGAATGCGCTTCGGTCTGTGTAGTCATACACCTGCTCCTGTCAGTGATTCCAACGACGTTGATTCAGCTCGAACAGCATGGGCCAGTCGCCCGCTCAGATTCAGAGTGGGCGCACTAGTTAGCGACAGGCTAAACGTCGATATCGTCACTGGCAACCGAAGCGCCGAACACGCAGGGAAATGTTCAGTCGGTCGTAGCATTGCAACATCATGCTTGGACTGATTCGCCTCTTGCGACTCGCCGCGTTGCGCGAATTGCGCGGCGGCTGGATGTTGATGCTCGGCGCGGCCTCGCTGCTGATCATTTCCGCCGGTCTCGTCGCGCTGCCGCTCGTCTTCCGTGCCGCATCGGCCGACCTGGCACTGATCGAGCTGATCGACCAATCACCTCGTGGCGCGACAATTGGCGATCATTCGCGCGCCTTCCAGCCGGCTGAAGCCGACGACTTCGATGCAGTCGCCCAGACGGCGCAGGAGATCCGCGAGCGCCACCTCGACCAATTCCCCGGCCTGGTCGGTGAGACCCGTCGGATCATCGAAACGCCGCGCATCGGGGCCAGGTTTACCCGGCTTGACACCGGCATCTACGAGTTGTTGCCCACCTATCTGATGTCGTTCGAGGAGCTGGATTCCAACGCACGACTGGTCCGCGGCGACTGGGCGCAGGCGGACAACGAGGTGATGATTGGGGCGCAGCTCGCCGATCAGCTCAGCCTCGATGTGGGCACCGTCTTCAGCTTCAGCGACGAGATCCAGTTTCTGGTCACAGGCGTGATCGAACCGGCGGTCCCGGATGTCGGCCGAGTCCTCGCCCTGCACTACACCGACGTCTGGTTCGAGCTACAGATCAACATCACTCCGGCCGGGGCCGAGGACCCGTACATCGGGCTGTTCGCCGGGCGCAACGCGCTGGAACGACTCGGCGCGCCGGTCACGCATCGGATGCGCACGGAGTTCCACACCGACGCCATCAACTCGGATCACGTTGAAGAGGCGATCGAATCCCTGACGGCCTGGCAACAACAACTGAGCCGGCTCGAGGGCGGTTCGGCTGGGACGTTGCTGCTGGGCACACTGCAAACATTTGATCGCCAGGCGCAGTTCTCTGCGGGGCAATCGCTACTCGCCGGCTTGCAGATCGCTGCGGTGGCGATGTTTGGTGTGGCGCTGGTCGGCCGCGTGATGGCCCAACGCACTCGGGTTGATCGCGAACGTCTCGCCGCGCGGGGGGCGAAACCGTGGCAACAGGCCGGCGCGCAGGCGATACTGGGCGGACTCGCCGCCGTCCCGGCCGCGCTGCTTGGAGCGCCACTGGCTGCATTTGCCTTAAGCCATGCCGGCCGGCTTGAGGCTGTCGCGCGAGTCTCGGGCGGCCAGCCGTTTGATACTCGGCTGACGTGGGAGGCGTGGGCGCTCGCCACTGCCGGCGCCCTGCTGGCCTGGGTTGCCTTTGCCGCGCCCGCCTGGTTCGACTCGCGACAGCGCTCGAATCAGCGTGTCGCCGCCGGACGACCCCAGCAACAGTCGTTGATCCAGCGAGCCTGGCTCGACGTGGCGCTGCTGGCGCTCGCAGCCGTGCTGTTTCTGCAGTTCAAGTCAGAGGCCTCGGGCGGCGCGCTGGCAGCCTTCGAGTCGGGCGGCATCAATCCCGTACTCATGCTGAGTCCCGGTCTGCTGTTGCTGGGCTCAGCCTTGACGATCATGCGCGTCGCACCCCGAGTCTGGGGGATGGCAGCGACGGCCCTGTCACGAGCTCCGACTCCATCCTGGCTCTACCTCGGGGTGCTGAACGTCGCGCGCAACCCGAGCGGACCGATGCTGCTGACCGCACTGACGGCGTTCATTACGGCGGTCGGACTGATCTCAGCGACATACGCGTCAACGATTCGCACCGTCGAACGGGAACGGATCGAATATGAAGTCGGCTCCGATGTACGCGGAGTCTCGATTGGCGGGAATCTCGCCACCTCGACCGTCGGCCGTGTCACTGAGCCGTTGGATCGGCGCGACGGGATCAGCGCTAGCGCGGCATATCGGGGGATTGGCGCGATCGGAGGCGACCGAGAGGGCAGCCGCGTCATCATGCTCGGCCTACAGACGAATCGGCTGCTGGAGACGGTCACGCTGGACGACAACCTCCTGGGCATGACATCGGGCGAGTTTTTGACTGCCATCGCCCGCGAGCCGGGGAAAGTCGGCCAGGCATTGCCGGATGGTTCCGAGGCGTTGACCATGCAAGTCCGCAGCGATCCCAGCAACGGCAATCTTGAGCTTGCGGCTCGCGTCCTCGACGGGCGAGGACAGGTCCATATGCGACCGTTCCGCACCAACACCAGCACAATCGTCGACGGTGATGACAACTTAATGACCGCTCCGCTTGCCGGGTTGACGCATCCATTAAGAATCGCCGCGATCATCCTGCGCCCGCAGGCCCGCGTCGTCCGAGCCCCGACCGGGACGCTGTTCCTCAACGATCTCAGAGCGAAGGTCGGCGCGGAGTCGGTCGTAGTCGACCTGTTCGACTCAACGGGCCCGTGGATTCCGGCGTCGAGCGGCGCCGGCGAGGATCGAATCGTGTTCAACGCGGGACGACTTGAGTACCACTGGTCTCAACTTTCCGCTGCCGACGAACGGATCATCGTGCGGGAATCGCCCAACCTTCCGGTCAACGCGGCGATGGACCGCACGTCGATGGAAACAGCCAATCTCAGCATCGGCGATGTCGTCCCGATCGAGCTCAACAACGCCAGTATTCCCGTCCGGATCACGGCGGCGGTCGACTATTTCCCCACACTCAATCCGGCGCAAGGCGGATTTCTGATCGCCGACTTACTGGCCCTGCGTAGCGCCGCGCTGGTCGCCGCCGTGCAGGCCATTCTGCCGATCACCGAGGTTTGGGCAGCGACGGACACCAACGCAGGCCGGCTGATTGCCAACGATTTGCTGGACGACGTGTATCTCTCCAGCAAAGTGCTCGATGCTGAGGCACGGATCGATGCCGCCGAAGAGGACCCCTTTCGCTCCGGCGGCACTGCGGCGCTCTTCGTGGTTGGTTTCATCGGACTGTTGATTGTCGGCTCGGCGGCGCTGGTCTTCACGCTTGCTGCAGCCGGCGGAGAGCGTGCTCGCGAGTTTGCCCTGATGCGCACCGTGGGGGCGGGTCGCAGCGGTCTGACCAGCCAGGCGGCTGTCGAGGTCGGACTGGTGCTCGCCGCCGGCGTGGCGCTCGGATTTGGACTCGGTCGCGCCGTGGCCGGCGCACTTCTGGCATTCCTCGATGTGACTGCTGAGGGCGTCGCCGCGGCCCCACCGACGACGCTGTCGGTCGACTGGGTGCTCGCTGGGATCGGTGTGGGCGTGATCGTTGCCTGCGCGATCCTGGGAACGACCATCATCTCCCGCTGGGCAACCGGTCAGGATGCTGCCCCACTACTGCGTGAGGGCGCTGACTAATGGCACGACGGCCCCCAACTGCAAGTGGTAAGGGTGCTCGCGGTGAGACCACCCGCGAGTTGGCTCGGCTGGCGCTGCGACGGATCGGATCCGCCCCCAGGCTGTCGGCGGTGCTGCTGATTGGCGCGCTGCTTGCGGTCGGACTTGCCAGCAGCGCTCCGATCTTCATCGAGGCAGTCCGCGACCTCGGACTGCGACAGACACTCGCCGATGCCGATCCGGCGTCCCTCGACCTGCGACTGGTCCGAACCAGCGTCACTGCCGATGCCGATTCTGTCGATGACGTTGAAACGTTGATCAACGACGAGGTCAACAGGGCTGCGGAGTCACTCACTGTTGGTCGAATGACGGCGATGCGCACTGGAGGTTATGTCCTGCGCACCGACGATCAGCCGTTCAGTCCGCCGGATCCGCCGCACGCGACGTTCGTGGCACAAAGCGACCTGGACGAGACCTCGGAGCTGGTCGAGGGCCGCGCGCCGCAGCCTGATTCCGAGGTGCTGGAAGTTGCGATCGAACGCGAGCAGCTCGCGGCGTTTGGTCTCGGCATCGGCGACGAGCGGCTGGCTCAGCCCTTCTGGCTCGGCGTGCAGCACGAGACTCGCATTCGCGTTGTTGGCGTCATTGAACCGACGGCCGACATACGGCGGTGGTCGACGCTCGACCCCGTATTCCTGCCTATCGCCGCACGGGATTCCGAACTGCGCTTCTGGACGACGCGTGAGGGCATCCTCGGCATCCTCGCTGATCAATCGCCCACGCTGAGACTGACGCTGCTGCAACGATTCAGGACCGACCTCACCGGCGCATCCGCTGCCGAGGCGTCGGCGGCGTCCGACGCGCTTGAGCAGATGACTCGCCGGATTGCGCAATCAATTGAGGGCGTGCAGCAAGAGACCGAGCTGGTCGACACGCTGGTCGGGTTCAGCCGACGCTTCCAGTTCGCGCAGTCAACACTGCTGATGATCCTCTTGCAGCTCGTCGGCGCGGTGCTGGTCTATGCCGTCGTCGCGGCGGCGATGCTGGCCGAGCAGCGCACCGAGGACACCGCCTGGCTGCGCTCACGCGGCGCTCGCCAGCGCGATGTCGCGATATTGCACGTTGTCGAAGCCGCGATCCTGACGGCGCCCGCGATCATCTTGGGGCCATTGATCGGGATGGGGCTGATCAGTCTGTTGGGATTCGTACCGCCCTTTGACGAGGCGCTGGTGCTGACCGGCGCCGGACCATTCCTGCCGGTCTCCCTGCCTGCCGAAGCCTGGTATCTCGCGCTGGGCGCCGGTGCGCTGGCGCTCGCCGCCCAGGCCGTGCCGACCTATCACGCGACCAAGCAGACGATGGTGACCACACGCCGGGAACGAGGTCGTCCGCCCGCGTCGTGGACGCAACGGGCGCTGATCGATGCCGCCGTCGCCGCGCTGGGCGCATTGCTGATCTTCGAGTTGCAGTGGGCCGGCGATCCGATTTCCTCGCCACTCGTTGGCGAAACGCGTCTCGATTTGCTCGCTGTGGCGACCCCGACGGTGTTGCTCTTCGTCGTGGGCCTGATCGTCCTGCGCCTCTTCCCGCCTGCGATGCGAGCCCTGGCGCGGTTCGCAACTCCATGGCGTTCGTTGACGTTGTTGCTGGGCGCGTGGTACCTGGGCCGCACACCGACCCACTACGCACGCACCGTGCTGTTGCTGACCATCGCCGGCGCGCTGGCGGTATTCGCCGCTTCGTTCCGGACGACGCTGGACACTTCCTATGACGATCGGGCCTTGCACGCGGTCGGGGCGTCCGTGCGGCTCAGCGAGCCGTACTCGGAGGCGGTGCCGTTCGAGGAGATTGAACAGTTGAGCGGTCAGTCCGTCGCCAGAGTCAAACGGATTGTTGGCGCCTTTGACGGAGACGAAGGCTCTGGTCGACTACAGATCAAGGCGCTCGACGCCCAGGTCGTGGCACAGCAACTGCAAGAACAAGGCGCCACCTGGGCGTTGCCACCGGAAGATCTGGCAGGCATCGCTCCTCTGACAACCAGCGTCGACCGAGCGGAGATCGAAGACTTCGGCGGCGTTCTATCTCTGCGATTGCGCGTCGTGTCGTTGCGGCAGGACACGTTGATTGGAATCAAGGTGCTCGATGCCAACGGTCGCTATTGGTGGTACACGATCGAGGACCTGGTACCGCCCGTCGATAGCCTGCAATCGACTGAGATGACCGTCACGACCCGGCTGAACAATGAAGCGGATGCCTTTCTGCCGCTCGAGGGCGCACGCATCGTTCGAACGCAGAGCAGGTTCCGGCCCGGAGTGTTGGAGCGTCCGGTCGCGCCGTTGAAGCTGGTATCCCTCGATCTGGCGGTAACTCGTGCTCCCGGGGAAGTTGTGCTGCGCGATCTGAGCTACGAGCGACAGGGCGAAACACAGCTATTGGCCGATTTCGCCTCCGGCCGTTGGGAAGCAACACCGCTGGAAGTCGGCGAGCAGCCGCTCGACTTCTTCGAAGTCGATGACGACGGCGCACGCTATCGCTGGAACGCCATTCCGGCGTCATTGCGCGGCGTGCGTTATGTCGCCGACCGCGAGCCGCTGCCCGCATTATTGTCCGTTGCGGCGATGCAGCAGGGACGCCTCAACATCGGCGAGACGGTGCGCATCCGAGTCGGTCCGACACCGGTGAAGTTCAATGTCGTCGGACAATTCGAGACCTTCCCCGGCTACGACCCGCAGCGCGACGAACCGCTGGTATTGATTGATCGCGCCGCCTTCGTGGAGCGCCTCTACGGCAGTGCGGCGGCCGGTGTGGCGCTGGCCGTCACCGACGAACTCTGGGTCTCGGCGCCGCTCAGCCGTTGGTCGCAGCTCCTGACCGAGCGTGACATTCCGCTCGACGGCGAGGGGATCCTCACGCTCAAGAGCGCACGCAGCGAACTCGCGGCCGACCCACTGATCGTCGCCTCGTGGAATGGCGTATTCATCGGCGCGTTGGCCGCGGTCGCGATCGCGTCTGCATTCGGTCTGGTCGTATTGACCGCCGTCACCGCTCAGGCGCGACGGGTGGAATTTGCCATCTGCCAGAGCGTCGGCATGAGCATGCGACAGATCCTGGGGCTGATCGCGCTCGAACAGCTGATCGTGATCACGATTGGGCTGGGCGCCGGCCTCATCGTTGGTAGTCAGGCCGGCGCGATCCTGCTCGACTTCTTCGCGCTCACTCCGGACGGACGCGATGTCGTACCGCCGCTGGAATTCATCATCGACTGGCGCGGGGTCGGAATGCTCTTCGCCGCGCTGAGCGGCTTGTTCGCACTCAACCTCGGAGCGTTCCTCTGGTTCCTGCGACGCATCGAGCTACACGGGGCCCTGCGGCTCGCCGCATAAGCATCTTGCGGCTCGCCGCATAAGCATCTTGCGGCTCGCCGCATAAGCCTCGTACGCCTGGCAGCCTGATTCTCAGCCGAGCCGGAACGGTGGGTAGCGGTCGGTGATCAATAGGATCGCGTAGGCCTGCACACGCAGAGTCCAACGCTCGGCGTTCAGTACAAATGTGAACAACGGGCGCGGGTACTGTCCGCTGAACAGGATGGCTAACCAGGCGATCAGCAGCGCAAACCCCAGAAAGATCCCAAGCACCCACAACACGATGACATGCGGCAGCACCAGCAACCACTTGACCAGTGGCAGCCATCGGCTGAGTTCAGCGGCATCGGGATAGTCCAGATCCAACTTGACCGCCTGCTCTTCGTCGGTGGACGGGTACTGGTCGGTCATCAAGTTGAGGTAGGCGTTGACGCGGTTCATGAATCTCAGCAGTTCGAGATTGAAGTCGAACCACCAGCGCGGATACTTCCGCCGCACGACCAGCATCAAGGCCACCGGCGGAAAGATGAGCGGCGACATCAAGCTCATCAGGATCATGATCGGTATCGCGAGGATCGGACGCAGCAAAGTCGAAACCCGGTCCAGGGATTGCGGATACTCGATATCAAGACGGGCGGGATACTCCTCAGCGGTGCGTTGCATGGGGTCACGCCTCCAATCAGAACGACCGGTCTGTGAGCCAAGCATATCGATTATGGCAAGCGGTTGATGGGGCCTCGCTCCATCCCATTCCCATACTCGTCCGTGTGGAGAGTGTCTCGGAAGTACAAGACTCGTCATTCCTGCGCTCCGCCGCGGGAATCTCGCGGAGTGCCGCACCGACGCTAGAACCGGAAGAACGGCGTCCGTTTCAAACGCTCAGCCGGTTCCGGACGTTCGCGCCAAGTGCGGCGAGATACCCGCGACGGAGCGCGGGTATGACGGAGATGGAGATCAAGGGACGCTCACCTCAGGGAGCAATGCCCAGTGTTCGTTGAATCTGGCGGACGTGGAACAGTTGGTGATCCGCCGCAGTCAGTGCGATCGTTCGCAACGACATGTCGATCACCTCGCCGTCCAGTTCGAGGTTGGCCGGTTCTCTGAGCTGGTTGTGGGACAGGTCGCTCAGCAACCGCTCGGTGTCTTCTCGGACGCTGGTCAGCGCCCATCTCAGCTGCGGCAGCGAGGCGTCGGACTCGGTGTCGGGCAGCGTCACGCCTCCGATTTGCGGAACGGCGAGCTGCGGCGCAACTTCTCGGCGGAGCAACATGAGCTGAGGATGCAGCCAGCGCTCGGAGTGGACGACGTGGAGCAGGATTTCGCGCACGGACCATTCGGCCGGTGCGAGGCGTTCTTCCAGGCGGTCGTCGGAGCAGGCGTCGAGCAACGCTCGGAGTTCATCGAAGTTCTGGCTGAGGGCGCCTTGCACATTTACAAATTCAGCGATGATGTTTACCTCAACCTGTTCCGACCGTCGGCGAGTTGACCAACAGTGTCTGTGAACGGCGGCGGCGGGACAACTCACTGACATCTGATCGCGCACTGAAGCTATAAGGCGGCCTCATTCATGGCCCGAGTTCGTGAGATCCCTTCCCGAACCGAACAGCTCGCACTCGAGCCCACGATCCCTGCGCAGCATCGCGTTGAGCTCGCCAAAGGCGCGGCTGAGTGGGACGCCCGCGCTTTCTTCGATGCGCATGAGACCTGGGAAGAGATCTGGCAGGTCGAGCGCCGCAGCATTCGTAGTTTCTATCAGGGGTTGATCCTGCTGGCGGCGGGATTGCATCACTGGACCGGCACGCATCGTCCTCGTGGGGTTCGGATCAAACTGGCATCCGGCATTGAGCGCCTGGCGCCGTACGCGCCGTCGTATCTGGGAGTGGATGTGTCGACGATGATCGCCGACGCGGCGGCCCTCTTACGCCAGGCCCCTGACCGTCCAGCCGTGTTGGCAGACACGCCGCTGGACCGCTTCCCGCCGTTTCGTTGGGCTGTGACAGACGGCGGGACACTCGGAGCCTTGCGCGTGCGGCGATTGCGCGCGGCGGCGCAGTTGCCCACGCGCGGCTCCGAGTTGTCCTCCGGACTCGACCTGTACGCCGAACTCTCTGAGCTGGGCGGATCGCTGAGTCTGACCCAGATGCCGCAACCGGTGCCAACCGGCGTCGCCTGCGCGCCTCCGCCCGGACATGAGATACAGATTCGCCCTCGATCCGGCCTGACTCGACGCGGAGTCGAAATCGGCTGGGGAACGGTCGATGCCGACTATCGCGGAGAGCTGCTCGTCTCGATGTCCTTGCGCGGACCCATGGGGCGCGGATTTCGTATCGAGCAGGGTGACCGCATTGCGCAGCTCGTCGTGGCGCCGGTCGCGCTCACTCCAGTGGCCGAAGTCGACGAACTCGACGACACCGGCCGCGGCTCGGGCGGCTTCGGCTCGACGGGCCGCTGATCGATGACCGTCGCGGCGCTCGCCTCAATCGCCCTTGGTGGCGCAGCGGGCTCGGTGTTTCGCTACATCCTCAATCGCTGGATCGGCCAACCCGACGGCCTGCCGCTGGGCATCCTGATCGTCAACCTCGGCGGCACGCTGGCACTGGGTCTCGTGGCCACGCTGTTCCTCGAGCGGATCGGTGTATCCGACAACCTCCGGCTGGCGATCACCGTCGGGCTACTGGGCGGTTTCACCACCTTCTCCACGGTCTGGTTGGATACCTTGCACCTGCTCAATGGTGGCCGCTGGGCCTGGGCGTTGGCCAATCTGCTGGTCTCGGCAGTCGGCGGACTGGCCGCCGCCTGGCTGGGACAACAGCTGGCCCGGCTTTAACGCCGTTGCCATTGTCCACTCCTCATCCAAGCTGCGAACATGTATAGAGTGGCAACAGGCGACGGGGCGGTTGAAACACTGATGTTCCTATATCGTTGGCCTGTTCGACGGCGCACCGTCGCATTGGTCTCCATTTTTTTCGTACTGATCTTCAGCGCCTTCCTGGCCTCAGGTTGCGGTCTGTTCGGCGACGACGAGCCCGCGCCTGACATCGTGGAGCGCCCCGACACGGCCGCCCAAAACGCCGAGTCGGATACACCGACCGTCACCGCGACGACCGGTTCCGAGCAGGACTCCGAACAGGACCGACCGGCTGAAGCGGTCTCGGTGACGACCTCGCCCGACGACGACCAACAACAGGTCCAACAGCAGGCGAGCGGAACGGTCGAAGCCGAAGAGGCCGACTCCACGATCTACATCGTCCAACCTGGTGACACGCTGGCACAGATCGCCAATCGACTTGGCGTACGCATCGACGATCTGATCACGCTCAACGGGATACAAAACCCCGATCTGTTGCACCCAGGCCAAGAACTCAAGATTCCGGGAGCTGAACCAAGCCGCGCGACCGACGATTCCGAGGACGAAGATCAGGCGGACGACGAACAGCAGGACGAGGCGGACGACGAGGATCAGATCGAACCGCCCAACGTCGAGCTGCCGACCGTCGCCGTGCCGGCCGCCACTCCCACGCGGGTCACGTACACGCAGTTCCCGCAGCCGGGTCCCGACCAAACGACCAACACCATTCCCGATGCGCCATCGAACTTCCTGCAATACGGCGCTGCGGCGTTGCCGTGGCTGCATGGCAACGGCGAGATCGAGCCAATCATCGAACTGTTCAAGGCCTGGCCGATGCCGGCGCTCGCGGTCGGAAATGACCGCATCGTCTTGACCGACACCCACGCCACCGGCGAATTCGCCGTATCAATCGTCTACACCGACCCGAACTCGTTCGGCGCGGCTGTTCCGTTCTCCAACCTGGTTGTGTATGACCCGTTGCCGGACAATCCGTCCAAGTTCCGTATCGCCTATGACCACGCCCTTGCCTATGCCCGCGAGGTGCAGGGGATTCAGCAACTCAACGATGTCGACCTCACCGGCGACGACGTGCGCGACCTGACCTTCCGCGAAATCACCTGCGACGCCAGTGGCTGTGTGAGCAGCTTCTACGTCCTCTCCTCAATCGGCGACGGCTACCGCACGATTACCGGATCGGCTGCTCAGGTGGCGGAGGTCTCATCGATCTCCTTCGAGGATCTGACCGGCGACGGCGTCCCGGACATCGTGGTCGACGGTCTGGCGACCGACCTGACGACGGCAGCCCGCTTCACCTTCGTCTTCACAGCGCAGGGCGACAACCTGGTCGAGTCAGTCAGACTCGCCCTGGACGACGGCTCCTCGGGAGAACCTGAAGAAGACAGCCTCGAAGAATAGGCACGTCGTCGACCAAGCGCTCCCCGCTTCCCCCCTCCGCGCAGACCTTTGAAAGCTCACGGATCCCCTCTCTCCCCCCCCCCCCCCCCCCCCCCCTTGCGGGGGGAGATGTCACGAAGTGACAGAGGGGAGGTCCTCCGCCAGCGACCAGATACGCACTGCGATAGGGAGCCCGCCCTCTGCCTGCGGCATCTCCCCCGCAAGGGGGGAGAAGGGGATTTACGCGCAGGTCTCCGCAAGTGGGGAGAAGGGGACTTAATCAAAGGTCTCCGCGAGGAGGGAGCAAGAGATACTCGCTTCCTCCTCTACGGGGCGGGCGCGGAGAATGGTTGCGAACGGTTGGCGGTCTGATTGCCCGCTGTCTGTCTGCGTCATAGCCTCAAGCGGCAGACTGTCGCAGCGAACGCGTGGATATCTCGCCATTTGCCTGCTGCGTACGACGGGTGAATCGACCGATGTCGCTCGTAGTTCGTCCTTCGAGGCGTTTTGGGACGCGCTCGGCCCAACTCTTCTGGCGGCTGCCGCTGATCGGCCGCGTCCGCGTCCCGCGCAATCTGGCGCCGCTGATCCTGGCGGGGGCGGTTGGCCTCGCTGCGGGATTCGCGGCAGTCGCGCTGACGGCATTGGTTGACGGGATGATCACCGTCTTCGACGAGCTCGCATCGTTGCTCGACGGGTTCGCAGGCGGATGGACACTGATGCTCGTGCCGGCGATCGCCGCCATTCCCGTCGCCTTGGTCGTCTCGAAGATCTCCAGCGAGTCACAGGGCGCGGGCGTGCCCTATGTGATGGTCGCCGTCGAGCGGGCCGGAGGATTCGTTCGGCCCGTGATCGCCCCAGCCAAGCTGATCGCCACCGGCTTCACCCTCGGCGGCGGCGGAGCGGCCGGCCGCGAGGGCCCGATTGTCCTCATCGCAGCGTCGCTGGCCTCAACGATCGGCCGTTTGACCAAGCAGCCGTCCGACATGCTCGTGCTGATGGTCGCGGCAGCGGCTGCCGGTGGAATCGCCGCAACGTTCAACACGCCGATCGCCGGCACGTTCTTTGCCTTGGAAGTCGTCCTGCGTCGCTTCAACGTGCGCAACTTCACGATTGTCGTGGTGTCCGCCGTCGTCGCCAACATCGTTGCCGTGGCCTTCTACGGCGGCTCGGCCGGCCTCGACCTGCCCAACCTGGAGATCAACAGCAGTTGGGAACTCTTCCTGCACGCGATCGTTGGCGTTTCGGCGGCCGTCGCCGGCATTCTCTTTGTGCGCACGCGCTTCTTCACCGAGGACGTATTCGAGTTCCTCGGCGTCTCGATGATGGTCAGGCCCATTCTGGGGCTCTTCGCCGTCGGTGTGCTGGCGTTAATCGAGTCGGACATTCTTGGATCCGGGCTCGACCAGATCCGGATCTTCGCCGAGGGCGATACAGCGGTCACGACGCTGGCAATCTTAATGGTGCTCAAGCTGATCGCTGCCTCGCTGACGATCGGTTCCGGCGCTTCGGGCGGCGCGTTCGCGCCCCTCTTGTTCGTCGGCGCCACGCTCGGCGCCTTGATGGGCGCCGGCTTCGAGTCGCTACTGCCCGGCATCGTCGGGCCGACCGGGACATACGTGGTCGTCGGGATGGCGGCCGTCTTCGCCGCCGCTGCTCGAGCTCCGATGACATCGCTATTCATCGTGTTCGAGCTGACCGGATACTCGCTCATTCTTCCGCTGATGACTGCCGTCGCACTTGCCACCGCACTGGCCCAATTGCTGACCAGAGACACGATCTACAACGTCAGGCTTCGACGCGCAGGCCTCGACGTGCAGGACGAGCCGGCGCCATCCCCACTTGACAACTTGACGGTCGCCACGACGATGCGCACCGACACGCCGATCGTCTCTCGTCTGGCGACAATCCGGGACCTGGCCAACGCGATGAGTCAGTCGCGCGGCAACGTAGTTGCAGTCGCGGACAATCAGAATCGATTCATCGGCCTGGTCACCGCCACCGATGTCACCTCGGCCGTCGAGCGCCAAGAGCTCAGCCGCCGCGCCTACGACCTGGCGGTCGTTGCGCCGATCTTCGTGCATCCCGACGACAACCTGCGTTACGCGCTATCACTCCTGGTCGAGCACGACGTACGCCAGCTACCCGTGGTCGCTCGCGACGATGAATCCCGCCTGATGGGGATGCTCACGCAGCGCGATCTCATGCGCGAGATCGCCCAGCCGAGCGATCGCGACTCGGGTCAGCGAACCGCGCCCGCCCCGGTCCGCAGACTGGTCGGCGCGGTTGAGATTGAGGCTCGGGTCGAGCCTGGCTCTCAAGCCGAATCCAGCATGGTCTCGCAACTGCCACTGCCGGAGGCCTCCGTGATCACCGCAATCCACCGACGCGGAGAGGTCGTGATCCCGCGAGGCAATGTCAGGCTCGAAGCGAACGACCTCGCCATTGTCTTGTCGTTCCCACCTGAGGAAGGCGCGGTGCGAGCGCTGTTCATCAATCACGCTTCGCAAGACCGCAACAACTGGTGGTTCCTCCCACACGCACCGGCTGCGCCGGACGATGAGTCTCCTTCTCGTTAGTTCGTATCCCTGTTCCGCCAACCAAGGCGCTCGACCCGCGGGACGCCTACAATCCCTGTCATGCCTCGACTCTTCACACTCGCACAGGCGCGGCGATCTCTGCCAAGCATCGCAGCAGTCGTGATCGTGATGCGCAAGCGTGCGTTGCGTCTGGACGAACTCACGGCGCTCGCATCATCGATGCGGCGCACCACGAGCGCAGACGGCGATCCCGGGGTCACGGACGACTCCGAGATGCAGGCCGAGATCACCAAGCTTGAGGGCCAGATCGCCGCGTTGATCGAACACATTCAGCAACAGGGTGTCGAGGTGAAGGACGTGCGGCGCGGCCTCGTGGACTGGCGCGCTGAGCGTGACGGCCGCGTGGTCTACCTCTGTTGGCAATACGGCGAGCGCACGCTCAGCTGGTGGCACGAACTGGCGGACGGCTTCCCCGGACGCCGGCCGATCATCGCCACCGAGTGGACCTGAGGCGCGCGCAGTGCCGCACCATCGCACACTGGCCCCGCCCGAGAAGCGCGGCGGCGGTCAACCGGTCATTCACTCCGAGCTGCATCGCCACTACGACGGCCTCTACGACCTGCTGCTCGACGGTCGGGCGCCACGCGACGCGCGTCCGGTGCTCGATGTAGGCAGCAGTGACGGACTGACACTGGCCGCGATCACCCAGGGCACACCCTTGCATGGAATCGCGATCGATTCCGCCTCTCCGGGACAATGGCTTGGACCTGCGGATTGGAGCGTGATCCAGGCTGACGCACAGCGCCTCCCGTTTGGGAATGTCCACTTCAAGTCGGCGCTCATGGTTGATGTCTTCGAGTGGCTGCGTCATCCCACGGCGACACTGAGCGAAATCGCGCGTGTCACGCAGGGACCAATACTCGTGGTCCAAACCGATTGGGAAGGGCTCTGGTTCCAGGCGGATGAAGCGGAGATCGGACGCGACCTCGTTCGTGCATTTACCAAAGGATCGCCGCGAAATCTCCGAGACCAGATCAAGCGTTCGGCCGAGGAGGCCGATCTGTCCAACTTGAGCATGTCGACCGCGTCAATAGCAGCCGACCGACTGGAACTCGGCAGTCTCGCCTGGGATGTCCTCGAATCGATCCGTCGTTTCCTCGTCATCGAGTCAGCTCAAGTCCGAGCCCGGCGCTTCGACGACTGGAGAACCGAACTCCAACACGCCGCCAACGAAGGTCAGTTCACGATGTTGCTCCGGCGAGTCGTGGCGTTGCTGCAGCCGCCCGTTGCATGAAGATGCAACGGGAGCAAGTTAAACACGATGCCGCGTCGGTTTCGTCATACCCGCGCTCCGCCGCGGGTATCTCGTAGTGCTTGGCACGGAAGGCGAACGAGGCTGAGCGACGGCGGCGGGAGGGTGTTCCCAGGTCGCGGCGACGGTGCAGAACTCGGCGAGATTCCCGCGGCAAAGCGCGGGAATGACGGGCGGCGCTCGAACTTACGGCGACCTCAGCGACGAACCGTGAGAATGTCCCTCCCGATGCTCATGATCATCCATGTGCAGTTGTAGCTCATCGCCCAGGCGCATTGTGTGATGATCATCCGACTCGGCGTGATCGTCGTGGACATCGCCACGCGAGACAATCGCCAGCTCTCGGCCGTAGGTCTTTCGCAACACATCTTCGGTCAGCACCGTCGAGGGATCACCCTGGGCGATAATTCCACCCTCGGACGCGTTGACGCAGATCACCTCGGCGTAGTGCTCCAACACCGTCGACAGATCGTGCGTCGTCATGATCACCGACGTGCCCAGCTCGGTCAGTTCGCAAAGCACGTCGAAGAGCTGGTCGTCCGAGACGGCGTCCAGCGCCGCCGACGGTTCGTCGAGCAGGAGGATTCGCGGCTGTCGCGCCAGGGCCCGTGCGATCAGGGCGCGTTTGCGTTGACCGCCCGACAGTTCATTGATCTGCCGGTCCTGCAAATCCTGGACATCCATCATGGCCATGGCGCGATCAACCGCGATCCGATCGTCGCGAGAGCGCAGCATCCGCCCGAGCCGTTGTCCCCAGCGAAACTGATAGCGTCCCATTTCGACGAGCTCGCGAACCGTCAGTGGGAATCGCCAATCGACATTGCTCGCCTGCGGCATGTAGCCCAGAAACGCGCGTGCCTCCTGCGGCGACGCCCCGCCAATCAGGACCTCGCCTCGCGACGGTTTCAGCAGACCGGCAATCGTCTTCAGCAGCGTGCTCTTGCCCGAACCATTTCCGCCAATGATCCCGGTGAACACCCCGCCGGGAATACTGAGCGAGAGCTCGTCAAAGACTCGATGTCCGTGGTAGCCGACGCTGACATTGCGCAGGACGACTTCCGCTCCTGCGACCGGCGCGATAGTCATGCAAACCTCGTAGCAGGCCGGCGTTCGCTGATAGCCTCAATCACATGCCAAGCGTAGTTGATGCCACCGACACCGAAATCGACCTTGAGCGACCTGCCCGCGAGGTCGTCTCGCTCGTCCCTTCGTTCACCGAGCTGGTCTGTTCCATGCGTCTTGGTTCGCGGCTCGTGGGCGTCACCAAGTTCTGTGTCGAGCCGGCCGAAACGGTCACCGCGATCCGCAAGATCGGCGGCACCAAGAATCCCGACATCCAGCGCATTATCCGGCTCAATCCGCAACTCGTCCTGGCCAACCGCGAGGAGAACAACGAGGACGACGTCGCCGCGCTCCGCGACGCGGGTCTCAACGTGTATGTCGGCGATGTGCGAACGGCAGAGCAGGTTGAGGAAGAGATCGACAAGGTCGGCCGGCTGATTGGCGGCATCGCGCTCAAGACCGTCGACGCGATCAAAGAATCGCTCGAGGAGCAGCGACACGTCCAACGGCTACGGCCGTGCGTGCGCGTCGCGGCCCTGATCTGGCGCAATCCGTACATGGCGGCGTCGGGCGACACCTACATCGGCGACCTGCTGCGGGTGTGCGGAGGCATCAATGTCTGCGAAGACGCCGCGCGGGGACGCTATCCACGCCTTCAACTCACCGACCTGATCGACCTCGATCCGGAGGTCATTCTGCTGCCCTCCGAGCCCTACCGCTTCCGCGAGCGGCATGCCGAGGAACTGCTGGCCCAGCACCGGATATCGGCTGCCCGCGATGGGCACGTATATCTCTGCGACGGACAGAATCTGACCTGGTGGGGCATCCGCACTTCCGCGGCGCTCAACGAGGTCTCCGGCCTCCTCGATCACGCTCGCGCAGGTTGGCAGGCTGAGGCAGCAATGATTCCCGAGCTGCCGCCGGGGCTGAATCTCAATGTCACGCAGCAGGACGTGGTCGAGTAGCAGCTGAACTGAACTTCAATCTCCGTCATTCCTGCGAAAGCGGGCACTTTGCGATTCCCTTTACTTCGTCATTGCCGCGACGGAGCGCGGCAATGACGAAGCGTTCAGCACCAACGTCTGTGCTCACATCAGCGAGATACCCGCGGCAAGCGCGGGTATGACGGTGAGTAGCTTGGGCAGTCGAACGCGAAGTTCTACAGCGGACGACCACTATCAAACATCAACGCCCGAGCCGCGATCTGTGCCGCCAGCACCGCAGCCGTCGTGAGATAGAGCAGTCCGGTCGCCGCCATCATTGAGCGCATCCTCGCCGTCGTCCATGCCATCCAACCGAATACCAGCGGTAGTACGAAGCCGACAACGATGCGCAGCCAGAACGTCGGATCGCTGGTTAAGGACAGAGCGCGTCCTCCGACTGGTTCGTCGACCGACACGGCCAGCGCCACTCCGAACAACACAGCCTGCACAATCACCACGATCAGAAACGCCGTGGTGATCTCGACCAACGGACGCGCCGGCAACCTCGGTGTGACCAGATACCAATGGCCGAGCGCCAAACCAACAGCCGTCAGTCCAAGCGCCAGCGCTCCAAATCCCAGGCTCAACGCAGTCAGCGCCTCAGGTGAGCCGGAGAGGGTCGCCGTAGTCAGACCGAGCGCCGCCAGCGACAACCCGCTCAGCGCCCATCCTAGCCTGCGCGCCCAGGAATCGCGATCCGTGTAGAGCGCCAGATTATGCAGTACCGAGACAGCGGTCAGCGCCGCCAACACCCAGACCAACACATCGCGCGGACCGGAGCGAATCGCGAAGCCCTCGACGATGTCGCCCTCGAGCGTGAACGCCGTCCAGAAGGCTAGTCCGAGGACGATCGGCGCCATGATCGTTGTGGCGCGGACGAATCCCAGCGTCGCCTGTCCTCGCAGATGCACCGCGTGCATGACCAGAGCGCCGCCGACGCCCAGCTCTAACAGGAGCAGCAGCAGCGTGTACGGCAACGCCCCCGACACAACCACCGTCGACTACGACGCTAGCTTCAGGAGCAGCACTTCGCGTCGCAGTCCCTCGTCGCTAATCTCCACCTGCACGCGCAACACGCGATAGCGGTCATCGCGTCCGCCGCGGCGAAAGCGCAGCACGTCGCCTTGACTCCACGGATAGTCGGTCTCCAGCGTGTCGAGCAACACCTCGCGTCGTTCGGTAAACGTGTCCGACTCCCAAAACTCCGTCAGCATCGAATCCCTCCCGCGACAGACGTACCGAGGCAGCCTATCTCATGCTCGCCTGGCTGAGGCGAGCGGATTCGATATGCCACAATGGCCGACATGAGCGACACCGAGACCTCCCGACGTTGGCTGCTCAAGGCGCTCCGCGAAGCGTCGGGCGAGATGTACGAGCTGCTAATCCAGGCGATGCATCGCGCCATGCCCGATGCCGAAGCGCTGATGGAACGCGCCTGGCGGCAAGACACCATCGCCGCCTGGCAACTGGGATACCTGCTCTTCCAGGATGTCGACGATCTGCCGCTGCACGACTACGAGTGGCTCGACCAACCCAACCCGCCCGATTGCTACGAACAACTCCGCGAGTGGTACCACCTGCGAGAGCAGATCAACAGCGTCCTGTACATGATCTCCAGCTACGAGTGGGAACAGTCGGCCAATCACCGCTTCCAAGGAGAGATCAACGTCGAGAGTATCGCCCGAGCCATCCATCGGACCGACCTCGAGATCCTCAACACGCTCAGAGCTCAGCTCCAGCCGACGTAGCAGCTCCACCGAGGCTCCGCTTCCGGGCTAGGTTTTCAGAATTGTGCTGCCTCTTCTTCTCCGTCATACCCGCGCTCCGCCGCGGGTATCTCGCTGCGCTCGGCACGCTAACCATGAGCCAGCTCAGGGATTGAAGCGGACAGGGTTGCTCTGGTTCGTGCGCCGGTGCAGGACTCGTCGAGATTCCCGCGACGGAGCGCGGGAATGACGAAGTCAACTTAGACCAACGGCCAGCCCAACGCCGATGCCACCTCCGACGCTGCTCGCGAGTAGTTCATTGTGTAGACGTGCAGTCCCGGCGCGCCCAGCTCCAACAGCTCGTGCCCCAGCTTGACCGCTGCTTCCACTCCGATTTCTCGACGCTCAGCCGGACTCGCCGCGGCCTCCAGCCGCTCGCGGATCTCGGACGGAAACTCCGTGTTGTTGAGCGCCGACATTCGCTGGATCCCGGCAACGTTCGTCGGCGGCATCAATCCGGGAATGACTGGCGTGTCTACGCCTCGCGAGCGCAGTTCCGACACGAACTGTTCGTAGAATTCGGCCCGGTAGAAAAACTGTGTGAGCGCGAAATCGGCCTTGGACAGCTTGGCCGACTGATGGGCCAGGTCGGCCTCCCGCGAGGCTGCCATGGGATGACCCTCGGGATGCGCCGCGACGCCGATGTCCCAGTCGATCCGCTCGCGGATGAAGGAGACCAGCTCGGCCGCCGTGTCGAAGGCTTGGTCTGCCGACGTGGCGTCCTGCGGCAGGTCGCCGCGCAGGGCGAGGATGTTTTCGATGCCGTCGCTACGGTAGTCGTCGATGATTCCCGAGACCTCGTCGCGCGTATGGGCGACACAGGTCAGATGCGGCATTGCCGACACGCCGTTGGGGCCGAACTCGTCCCGGATCGTTCGCACCCAGTCCCGAGTCGGACCGCGCGTGGTTCCGCCTGCTCCGTAGGTCACCGACATGAACTGTGGGTGGTGCCGCGCCAGCGTCGCCAGCGTCTGCCTTAGACGCTCTGCCCCTGCCTGATCGCGCGGCGCCGAGAATTCAAAGGACAGCGTTGGGCCCGCACCAAGCAATTGCGTGATGCGGGCCATTTGCAGCAGCTATCAATCCGGGGAACCGGACCCCCTCAGCCTTCGGCAGCTCCCCCGGCAAGGGGGAGCGGAGGAAGGGGGATTAGACGCAGGAGCGGGCTTGCGACGCACCGCTGCTTTCGGCGGTGTCGAAGCTCGAACCGCAGGCGCACGAGTGTGACGCGTTCGGGTTCGAGATCGAGAAGCCCTGCTTCATCACGTCGTCGATGTAGTCAACGCGCGAGCCGGAGATCAGCGGAGCCGATTCCTCGTCGATCAGGAAGCGGACGCCGTTCTTCTCGATGACCTGGTCGCCATTCTCGGCGTCCATGGCCAAGGCCATGCCGTACTGGTAGCCCGAGCAGCCGCCGCCAACGACGAACACACGAAGCGCGCCCTGGGCAAAGCCCTTGTCAACCAACAGCGACTTCGCCTTCTCAGCGGCCAAGTCGGAAACATCCAACATCTGAGTCATCTGAAAGACCATGGAAACAGTCCTCTCTCATCGTGGTGAGGTTGGGCCTAGTGTAGCGCATCCTCAGATCCGTCATGCCCGGCTGCAACCGGGAATCCCAGCAGTTTGCAGCGCCTGATTCAGAGCCGGGGCGGCTGATCAAGGTTTCAGGTTTTTCAGGTTTCTTCAGGTTTCTTCAGGGTCTTATGTCCGGGTCTGTTGCGCATTTCCAGTGTTTTGCTGGGTTTCGTGGTGGTTTCAGGTTTCAGCGTCAAACTTTTTCCGGCGGTGGGAGAAAAAAGAATGCGCCTTCCGTGTGAGCCGATTTCTCGTTCTGACTTGATGGTACCGGGGTTGTCGGCGGGTATGCTGGAGGCATGGCAACCGAGCAAACGATTCACTACAGCGATTTGAGTGCGGAGTATCTGGGCCATGCGCGAGCGCTATTGGCGGAGGGCGACCTGACGCAGGCGTCGGAGAAGGGCTGGGGCGCCGCGGCGGTGGCCATCAAGGCGGTCGCAGAGTCGCGGGAGATGGACCATAACCGACACCGTGATTTATGGCGGATTGTGCGCACGCTGGTGCTTGAAACAGGCGACACTGACATTCGCGGCGCGTTTTCGAGAGCCGAGTCGCTGCACGCCAACTTCTATGAGGCCTGGATGGGGGTGGATGACGTAGAAGACAATCTTGGCCATGTCGAGCGGCTGGTGGGAAAATTGGACGGTCCGGCGTAGAGCGACCCCATTCCAGCTCAAGCCTGGAGTGACGGGCCCTGGTCACTTCGTCACTCTGCGGTCTGTCAGGTGTCGAGGGTTTGTTGGACGCCTTGTTGGCGTTTTCGGCGGGGGGCTTTGCGGAAGGTGGCGGCGGTGGCGAAGCGGCATTCGTGCTCTATACATGTGGGGCGTCGACGTCAATTGGCCCACTTGCAAGTCGCCAATCAATAGGAATTCTGGATAGCCTGGGTCAGGCGTCGAAGTAGTCCCCCTCGGCCGACACACTGTGGAGGCGAATAGGAAAGTGACTGTTTCCATGGCAACCGACCATTGCTTTCTTTGCGGCGAACAAGAGAATCTACAGCTCAGCCATGTCCTTCCAAAATTCACGACAAACTGGATCAAGAAGACTTCGGGCAAACCGGGTCATAAACGGCTCCGACGGGGCTACGACGATACCATTTCCCAGGATGGCCCCAAGTTCCACATGTTCTGCAGCAATTGCGAGCAACTCCTCGGAAGGGATGAAGCCGAATTCAGAAAACGAGCCTTCGGGAATTCGTACCTTTACTCCTCGGAGAAGATCCCCTATGGAGAATGGATGCTGCGATTCGCAGTTGGGCTGATGCTCAGGGTATGCATAGTAGAACTGAACTTTATTGACCCTGCAATCAGTGCCCGCCCACTTACGCAACGAGAGAAGCATGCGATTGACAATGCTTGCGAGGACTTCAGACAGTATCTGCAAGGCTCAACCGTTTGGCCCGGCAAGCTCGCTCCAGTGCGACTGAACTTTGGCTTCACTTCTCTCCCAGGCGATGGTGTGATTCGGAGCCACTTAGACCAATACATGACGAGAGGCGTCGATGCCACCTTAGCCATCGGAGATGGTTTGCTGGCCGTGTACGCGCACATCCCATTTCATGTTTTCTGGACCCAGATCTATCCCAAGAAGGTGAAAGAAAGCGAGTGGCGGAACGGCCGCATACGAAAACGTGGATTCATTGACCCATTTCAAGACCAATCCGCTCCCGATTACTTCGGCGAATTCCTTGAGTCCAGACTAGAGGTCTCCAAGGCCACCTTCTCGGCAACACTAAAGAGGACAGTAGAATTTGTGGGGTCTGAAGGTCAGTGAATGCATTAGGGATAGAGAACCGGACTAGTGCTTCGTCTACTTTGCTCGACTATTGGCAAGTAATGGGACTGAGGACGCGATAATTCAGACAAACAATCGATGGTCCAGCGCCAAGTGTCGTCGAAGGCGGTGATCTGGGCGGCGGAGTCCTCGCCGGAGCGCTCCTTGAAGAGCACGTTGTAGGTGGCGTTGGAGTTGAACGGCGGGTCGAGGTAGATCAGGTCGACGGACTCGTCGGGGATGAGTTCGCGCAGGACACTGAGGTTGTCGCCGAAGTAGAGCTGGTTGGTCCAGTCGGTCATAGGTGGGCCTCCGGTGGCAGAGCAGAGGATGGAGTCACAGCGCGTGTAGATGGTGGTCATAGCATCAGGAATTCGGTGGTGATTCGAAGGGAGCTATACGCCTTTTGCCCTACGCGGTCACTCACCTGGCATGCCCCACGTTTGCAGTCATTTCAATGCAGCTACGATAGTCGCTGCCATTGCGACTAGAGCAATTGTCATCATCGCTAGACGGTATTTGTTCGTCCTGAACAACAGCACCCACATGTGAGCTACAGGCGACATTCTGAATGTGCTAATCTCTTGCCACTTCGGATCTCTTGCCATTTGCACGGCAAATCGATGATAGCTTGGTTGCAGGTAGAGCATGATGACGTAATACAAGATTGATCTAGGGCATCCACTGCATCTTACTCTGTAAATTACTTCTTCTGTTGAGAAGTGGGGACAAGTCCATTGTCTGCTCGTCATCAAGTACCAATGATGTCTTTGTTGCGGCCACATATTGGGTTCGTTACGAACACTGGGCCATATATGCCTTTTGTCCAACCACTGAAATGCGTCTGCCTTTGCCTTGCCAGTTCCTTGGATCCTTTTGCGCTTGTCCACTCAGGTACACTCCTCACATCGCCCGTCGTCGTACAGCACCTTCGGCCATTCAACATCTTCTCTGCAAACCTCGAATCTTAACTTACAGTCTACTACACGCTTGCCAGGCGCGCGAGGCAGCGCATGCACTCCCTCATCCGTGGTCGCATCAACTCTAGGCGGCAGCATCGTTCTCCCCCCAACGTGGTCAGCCTATCGCAGCCGCCTGCCGTCGCTTTGTGGGACCTCCCTCAAAGGGAAGGTCTCATTTGGTGGTCACAGGCCGATGCATCGACAAGCGGAACGATGTCGTCCAGATCGGTCGACGCGCGGGCGGTGTCGAGGTCGTACATGCGCTGGAGGTTGAGCCAGAACTCGGGGGTGATTCCGAGGGCTTCTGCGATTCGCAGGGCGCTGTCGGCGGTGATGGAGCGGCGGTCGAGGGTCGCGTCGGGTCGGGCGCTGTAATCTGGGTGTATGGCGAGCGGGAAGGATCGCGCGATGGCGGACCAGGGCAAGTTCTTGACCGTTGGTCAGGTCATGCGCGGCGGCGGCCCGCCGATGGATCCGGCAGAGGCCCGCAAGCTGCGCGAGCGCGCCTCCGGGAGCTGGGAGAAGTACTTCCACGAGAACCCGGCGATCAAGGAAGCGTATGGGCGGTGCCGGTGTTCCCGCTGTGTGAGCGATGACGCTGACGCGTAACCCGTGCGGTATCTGCTTGACGGCGACTGGGTGATCGACGCGCTCAGAGGCCGTCGCGCCTCCGGTCAGACTCGCCATCGCATTGATCAGGTCGCTCCACAGGGAATCGCGATCAGCGTGATCTCCCTGGCCGAATTGTCGGTGGGGCCGAATCTGGTGGAAACCTCAGCGCGCTCGCGCATGGAAATGCTCAGCTTCGTCGAGGAGTTCACGTTGCTCGGTGTCGACACGGCCACCTGTGAAGTATTCGGAAGAATCAAGGCCAGCCTGCAATTGCGCGGACAACTGATCGACGACTTCGACACATTGATCGGCGCGACGGCGCTGCAACACGACCTGACCCTGTTGACCAACAATGTCCGGCATTTCGAGCGCATCGACGGGCTCCGCATCGAGACCGTGTGATGCGAACGCTCCGGCTTGACCGGCGAGGCAATCGCGGCGGTCAAGAGTCGGGCGATACTCTTGCGGACGGCGAGACGGTTCATACGGCGTTCGTTGATGGGAGGTTTAGGCAGTGAAGCGGTTCTATTTCAAGGACACCGACACCTTGCTGTTCCAGTTCTCGGACGAACGCACTGTCGACCACATCGACCTGGACGACCAGGCGTTGCTCTAACTTGACTGCGATGGCAATCCGGTTGCGTTGACCATTGAGCATGCTCGGGATCGCAACATCCTGCCCGACTCAGCAATTGAACAGATTCCTGCCTGAGGTTGAGCCGGGGAGGGACCCCCTCAGCCTTCGGCAGCTCCCCCTGCGAGGGGGAGCGGGGAATAGAGCGGGTCCCCGCGTGAAGCGAAGACTGGGGAGCGGCGCTACCCTGACCCTATGGAACGCGCCTACTTTGACCATGCTGCGACGACTCCTCTTGACCCTCGGGTGCTTGCGGCGATGCTGCCGGCTTTTCAGCATGGCTGGGGGAATCCTTCGGGGATCTATCGCGAGGCTCAGTATGCCCATGCGCTTCTGGACCAGGCTCGCGATGACATTGCCGGGGTGTTGGGCTGCTCGCCCTCGGAGGTCGTGCTGACGTCGGGAGGGACGGAGTCGGACAATCTGGCGATTCGCGGGGTGGCGCTGGCCATGCGGGATGTGCAGCATGTCGGGCGGCACCTGATCACCCAGGCGACCGAGCATCACGCCGTCCTGCACACGATGGAGCAGCTTGAGCGCGAGGGCTTTGAGCTGACCGTGTTGGGCGTCGATGGCGAGGGCTTTGTCGATGTCGACGAGCTGGCCGGCGCCGTGCGCGACGACACGACCGTGGTCAGCATTATGGCTGCGAACAACGAGATCGGCACGCTCCAGCCGATTGCGGAGATCGCGCGGGCGGTCAAGGAGCGCAATCGCAAGACCATCGTCCACACCGACGCGGTGCAGGCCGCGGGCGCGATTGATCTGCGACCCGACATCCTCGGCGTCGACATGATGTCGCTGACGGCGCACAAGATTTACGGTCCCAAAGGCGCAGGTGTGCTCTACGTGCGGCGTCGGACGGCGCTGCAGCCGTTGCAGCTCGGCGGCGGGCAGGAAGAGGAGCGCCGCGCCGGGACTGAGTCGGTCGCGCAGGCGGTCGGGTTGGCCACCGCGCTGAAGCTCGCCGAAGAAGAACGCGCCCAGCGCTGCGACCACGCCTCGGACCTGCGCAATCGGCTCTGGCGAGAGTTGAACGAGCGTGTGTACCCGCTGCGGCTGAACGGTCCCTCGGACTGGTCGCGCCGGCTGCCCAACAATCTCAACGTCAGCTTCCCCGGCGTCGAGGGCGAGAGCATCCTGCTACAGCTCGACCTGGACGGCTTCGCCGCGTCATCGGGCAGCGCCTGCAGCACGGGCAGCACTGAGCCGAGCCACGTCCTCACCGCGATCGGTCTCGACCCCGACACCGCACACAGCACCCTCCGTCTCAGTCTCGGTCAGTCCAACACTGAAGAGCAGATCGACGGGATCGCGCAGACGATCGAGCAGATCACCGCGCGTTTGCGAGCGCTGTCGCCGGTGTAGTCTGGCCGACATTGGAGAACGACGATGGTCACCGCTGAGCCACCAACGCCATCCATTGACGCGCATTCCGATGAGCTGCGGGAAGCCGCCCCACACGCGTTTCCGCTTCGACTCCAACTGCCGGCAGAGTGGACGCTTACGGACGAACGATTCTTTGAGCTCTGCGCACTCAACGAGGGATGGCGGATCGAAACCGACGCCGCAGGAGGGCTGTTGATCATGGCGCCAACCGGTCCGGACAGCAGCGACCGCAGTGGCCGGATTTATGCGCAGACCCTGGTTTGGAGCGACACGCAGTTCAGCGGTCGCGCATTCGAATCAAGCGCCACGTTCCAACTGCCGAACGGCGACCGGCGGATGCCTGATGCGGCCTGGATCAGCAACGAACGACTGGCAGAAATCGCCGACCACGATGAGATCATTTGGCAAATCTGCCCGGATTTCGTCGTCGAGGTCCGCTCTCCCACTGACGACCTCAAAGATCAGCAAGCCAAGATGGAGATGTGGATCTTGCAGGGCGCTCGGCTGGGGTGGTTGGTGGATCCACTGGAGGAATCGGTCTGGCTCTACCGACCAGAGCAGGAACCGGTGAGGCTGGAACGGCCCGAGTCTCTCACGGCGACCGAGATCGCGGACGATCTGACTATCGATCTGTCGCGAATCTGGCCGCAATCGGAGCCCGAACATGGCTGACTCCACAACACTGCAAGCACCCACCAAACCGGTTCACGTGGTCAAGCCGCGTGCGGCGTCCAGTGCTGATTCACCGTACCCGCTCCGTCTACAGCTACCTCCTGATTGGGAAGTGACAGACGACCTCCTGCTGGAGTTGGGGTCATTGAATGAGGAATGGCACATCGAAGCCGACTGTGAGGGAGGGCTGTGGATCGTGGCGCCACCGGGACCATCGAGCGGCAGCCGAGAGCTTCGGATTGGGGCACAATTACTCAACTGGAGTGACGCCGCCAAGAGGGGCGGTACGTTCCCTTCCGCCATGTTCCGCTTGCCCAACGGCTGGCGACGCGCGCCCGACGCGGCCTGGATCAGCGATGAGCGGTTGTCCAGGATCTCTCCGGATGACGAGGGCGTCTGGGCCGTCTGCCCGGATTTCGTCGTCGAAGTGCGGTCGGCGAGTGATCGGCTGAGTCCGGTGCAAGAAAAGATGGAGATGTGGGTGTCGCAAGGGGCGCGGCTCGGCTGGCTGGTCGATCCTCGGGAAGAGACTGTCTGGGTATTTCGCCCCGATCAGGAGCCTGAACGGCTGGAGCGGCCCGAGTCACTCACGGCGACCGAGATCGCCGAGGACCTGACTATCGATCTGTCTAAGGTCTGGCCGCAGCGGGATCAGGCTGAATCGACCACTTGATCTCGGTTCCCAGGAACCGTCCGAGCTCTGCAAACTCGCTTTCCACTTGCGCGAGCGCGCCGCCCGAGAGCGCCACGAAGGCGCTGACGGTCACCGATAAGCCGCGTGCGCGCCGCTTCCGATCCCATGTGCCCACCAACCGGCCGTCGATCAGGACGCAGGAGCGGATCATGCCTCCACCGGCGTTGACTTTCTTGAGCAGCACGTCGGGGACGCCGAGTTCTCGCTTGGCGTAGCCCAGCAGGTAAGGATCGAACGGACCGACCACCCGCAGCTGATCGGGCGCCTGAGCGAGCACTTCTTCAATCAGCTCTGCCGCGTCCGATGTCATCCACATTGACTTGCCCTCGACGCTGACCTCGACAAGCTCTTCGACGATAGCCTGCACAGCGCGCCGAGCATCGGCGGCGGGCAAGCCCGACCACCAGCGGAAGTCTGCCTGTGTGGCCGGGCCGTAGGCGGTGAAGTAGCGTCTCGCCAGTTCGGCTCCTGGATCGAGCGGTCGATTGCCGTCGTCCGGTAGCCAATCGTCGATCAGGATATGGGTCGCCTCGCCGTTGCGATCGGGGCCGAAGCACATCACGCCGTGCATCGACGCCGAGCGCAACAGGTGCGGGGTCGCCTGACCCTCCCAGGGCAGTCCGGCAGAGCGCAATGCCTCACCGATCTCAGCCCGAGTCATCGGTCCCCGACGCGATAGCTCGGGCCTCAGGAATTCCAGTACCCGACCATGATCCTCGAACGAAATCCCAAGGTCCGCCCGACGCTTGAGCGCCTTCCGGTCCATTTCCTCGCCGAGCAGGTCGAGCATCCAGCGCAGGTCGTTGGATGGGACGAGATGCAGCGTGCCTCGCATCAGCCAGGTTCGCGTGACTGTGCGGTCGAAATTGCGGGCGTGTTCGACGGTCTCGGCGGTGAGACCAGTAGATCTTGTGCCGATTCCGAGGAGTTCGCCGAGTCGGTCCTGCGCTTGCACTGCGGCGGTCGCCGTTGCTGTCGCGGCGACCTCACTGCCTCGGCTCGCGCCCAGACCCTGCGCGCGGAGGCGTAGCCGTCGTGCCTCGTTCCAGGTGAATGTCAAATGCATGGTTTCGTCCGGTCCAGCCGATGTCAGGCTACGCCGGAAAAGTTGGTAGGCTCACGGGCGTGAGTGATGCACTGACTGACGGATGGCAACCCGACCAATACGCGCGCTTCCGCGACGAGCGTGAGCAGCCGTTCCACGATCTGCTGGCGCTGGTGTCGCCCGCTCCCGGTGGACGAGTCGTGGACCTAGGCTGCGGCACCGGCGTACTGACCCGCGTGCTACACGAGCACACGCAGGCGGCGGAGACAGTCGGAGTGGACCGCTCGGACGCGATGCTGGACAAGAGCGCTCAGCACATCGGCGACGGCGTGCGGTTCGAGCGGGGCGACATCGGGGAGTTCGCGGACAGCGGATTGGACGTGGTCTTCGCGAACGCGTCGCTGCAGTGGGTGGAAGACCACGAGACGCTGTTCCCCCAACTCGCAGCGACGCTCAAGCCAGGCGGACAACTGGCAGTGCAGATGCCGTCGAACAACGACCACATCTCGCACAGGACAGCGCACGTGGTCGCGAGAGAACCCCGACACGCTGAAGCGCTGGGCGGCTACGTCCGCGAGTATCCCCTGCAAGAGCCCGAGTGGTACGCGGAACTGTTCGCGAGACTCGGATTCCAGGAGCAGCACGTCCGCGAGCAGGTCTACCTGCATCGCCTGCCGCGCCGTGAGGAGGTCGTGGAGTGGGTCAAGGGCTCGCTACTGACGGACTATCGAAATCGGCTGGGGGCTGAGGACTACGAGGCGTACCTGGCGGATTATCGTGAGCGGTTGATGTCGGCGTTGTCGGATGATCGGCCGTTCCTGTATCCGTTTAGGCGGATTTTGCTGTGGGGTCGGGTGGGGTAGCGGCTGAATTGCGCAGAGGCCATGGACGGTACAATGCCGGCATGGTTGCTGCACATCCGAAGTCCAGGGCTGAGGAGATAACTGCGATGCGCGCGGCCCTCGGGTTCGCGCCGCTGGCGTTGCGGCTGCCGCCTGATTGGTTGTTGACGAATGAGAAGCTGCTGGAGCTGTGCAGCTTGAACGAGACCGTGCCGTTTGAGGTCGATGAGACGGGAGCGTTGATCTTGAACATGCCGAGCGGTCACACCAGCGAGTGGATCAGCATGACGTTCGTCGCCGCGTTTCACCGATGGATGGATGAAGACGCCGGTGACATGGTGTACGGATCGGGCGGACTGTTTGAGCTGCCGGACGGCAATCGGCGCGTGCCCGATGCAGCGTGGGTGAGCGGTGAGCGAATGGTGGGAATTGACCTCTACGACGGCGAAGTGCTGCAAGCCGTGCCTGACGTTGTCGTTGAGGTTCGTTCACTGTCCGACGACATCGAGCGGCTGCAGGCAAAGATGGAGCTCTGGCTGCGAAACGGAGTGCGGCTGGGCTGGTTGGTGGATCCATTTGATCAGCGGATGTGGGTGTATCGGCCTGGCGCAGAGCCGGTGGTGTTAGAGCGTCCGGAGGCGATATCGGACGACGATGTGCTGCCGGGTTTGGTGGTGGATCTGTGGCGGATCTGGCGGGCGGTCTGAAGCGTGGTTACGGCTATGCTGCCGATGAGCGTCCGTTCCCGCTCCTGCTCAGCCACACTCTGTGGTGGGACAGGATAGGGGTGCGGGTGTTGGGCGTCTGCCGCTTGCGCGTCACCTGAGCGTTCAGTATGACTTCCGCCAACGATGCTGATGAGGGAGTCCTTTCTGGTAGTCATCGAAGTGCTCGTGATCGGTGTTGAACCGAGGGAATTCAAGAAGTACCAGAAAGAGGATCTCGAAGGGGAGAGGGATGAAAATCAACCAAGGCGACACTTCGCCGGCTCCGGCAAATGCCCCCACAACACCTTGCGCCAAAACCGAAAGATAGAATCCCCGGCGAAGCCAGGCGCGAATCCGTAGGCGGAGTTTCCTGAGCCTGTGGAGCGTCATCTCGCCCGATCCTGTCATCCATCTCTCAGCAAGCTCGGTGAAATACAGTTGCTCGATCGCGCGTTCATGTTCATGGACTTGCGTAAGGTCCTCAAGGAACCACTCAAACTGGTCCTGCTCAGCTCCGAATAGCAGGCGTTTCCAGTCCCTCAAGGTGATTCTCTCGGTCCGTGCCCACGAAGAATCCGTTCTGTTGAACCGAAACACGATCCGCTTGCGTGGTCGGCACCTATGACAATGAGGTACATCTTGTATGGTCGTCCCTGGCAGGTCATCGATCGACATTGATCTAAGGTTACCCAGTCCACCCGGGCCATCATCGTCGATCTTGTATTCCAGGGGCTGTGGCAATCCGTCGAGTGAGTACAACTCGCATGTCACTTTGACTGTACGGTCGACATTCACGTCGTAGCACTTTCGTTCATCTACGATCGTCGTTGACCATTGACGTTTTTCTCGCCTTTGAAGATTGCTGTCAATGATTGCTTGAGATGTCTTGGGCCGGTGCTCCTTCCAATGGAGATTGAGGCACCAGTCTCGGCAGTATAGCTCCGAACACTCGCTGCATCTGCGCACCCACCTTGCATCACCTACGAATTCACAGTGGCTGCACCTATTGGATGGGATTGCGTCGGCCACCAACGGATGCTCACGACTGAGCGCTTCATAGATGTTGGCTGGAGGCCGCTCTTCGGAGGATCGATGTTCGTGACTTCGCCTGTTCGTTGTGAAGCCGCGAATCCGCTTTGGAACGTCTTCGACTTTCACGATTTCCTGCTTCCCATGCAGTGAAAATAACTTGTACGCGAGCTGAACGCCACCTTGAAGGCCATGGGCAACAACAGTGGAACCCAAACCCGGATGAGCGAATGCCTTGTGTATCCCGACCGCGAGGCTGACGTGATCTGGCGTGGTTTCTCCCACGATCGACATGGAGGAGTTCCGATCGCTCCGACCATGCAACGCCGGTAGGCGCAGAGCCTCGCAGCCTGCCCTGGATAAATTTGACTAGTCCGATGCCAAGGAGACTTTACCCACTACGTGCGAGGAGGGCGCCCAAGATTGCCAGGACAGCTCCGAAGCCGATTGCGATTCCCCACGTCAGCAGCCTGAAGCGGGCGTTCATTTCCGATCGTAAGTCGTCAATGCGGGCGCTCATGTCCGCACGCAGATCATCGATTCGGGCGTTAACGTCGTCGATCCGCTGATTCATCTGGGCGAGCACGTCGCGCAATCCAATCGGTTCGTCCGGATCACCTGGGTGTTCGTTCGTAACCATGTTGCTCGTCCCTCACCTGAACACAATCGTAGGGTAGTCCAAGCAGGTCCATCGACCTCTTCGAGGGGAGCGAGGGAGGCCTCGTGTATCCTGAGCCCGAGGCTGACGGGAGCTGGCATGGTTTTTCCGACGATTGACACTGGGGGGGCTCCGATCCCTCTTCTGGACCCTTTTACTGACGTTGAGGAGGAGCTTCGCTCTCAGTTGCTCATCTCGACGGTGGACAAGGTCTTTGGCTGGGCACGGCGATCTTCGCTGTGGCCGGCGATGTTTGGGTTGGCCTGCTGCGCGATTGAGATGATTGCGACGGCCAACGCGCGTTACGACCTGGCCCGCTTTGGCGCCGAGGTCTTTCGCGCCTCGCCGCGACAGGCGGACCTGATGATCGTGGCCGGCACCGTGACCTGGAAGATGGCCCCTCCCGTCCGACGCATCTACCTACAGATGGCCGAACCCAAGTGGGTTATCTCGATGGGCTCCTGCTCCAACATCGGCGGACCGTTTGCGCATGGTTACTCGACGCTGCCCGGCGTCAACAACGTCGTGCCGGTCGATGTCTACGTGCCTGGCTGCCCGCCGCGGCCCGAGTCGCTGTTGGCCGGTCTGATGCTGCTGCAGCAGGTGATCGACGACGAACACGCGCACAACGGTCGCAAGCGGCGGCCCGAGCCGACCGGCGACTTCTCGCGCATGCTGCCCGAGGGCGACCCGATCCGGGCCGAGCTGGAATCGCTGTTCCCACCTTACCTGTCAGCCAGCGGTCAGCCGCGGGACCGGTTCACGGGCGCGCTGGCGCACGACCAGAACTTCTACAGCAGCCGCTAATCGGTTTAGCGGCACTCGAAAGGCAACGGGGCAATGGTTTACGGCAAAGGCATGGCCAAGGGACTGATGACCGTGCTCAAGCACGTCCGCAAAGAGCCGGTGACCGTGCAATTCCCTGAGGAAGAGCGCATCATCCCGCCGCGCGCGCGGACGAACCTGGTCTGGTTCGTCGAGCGCTGCACCGGCTGCTCGACCTGCGCCCAGGCATGCCCCGACGGCTGCATCCTGGTCGACACCGAGCCTCGCGAAGACGGCTCGTTCCTCGTCAACCGCTACGAGATCGATTTCCGTCTGTGCATGTACTGCGGCCTCTGCGCCGAGGCCTGCCCCTATGAGGCAATCCAGGTTGGCGGCTCGTACACGAACGTCGTGACGAACCCGAACCACCTCTACAAGGCCAAGGACGACCTGATCGAGCTAGCCAACGAGTATCTGGAAAAGCACGACTGGGTCTACCCGAACGGCCAGAAGGCGGTCCAGCAGACAGTACATCCGAGCGAGCGTCGGCAGCACCACTAATCGCGTGACGCGGCGTTTGCGGGCGCACGAAACTTCTGGAATGAAGGCCACTGACGGCCGAACTCGACCAAATTCCGCGCACTGCTGACGACGGTGAGTGCACTGCCCGCTTCCAAGCGCTTGAGTCGTGTCAACGCGGCGTAGAATACCGCTCGATCTCTAGGCGAGGCTGCGGAATCAACGTAGATTACTAGTTGAGCGGCCTCCCAACCCTTGAAACTATGCAAGGTCGTGGCCTTAACGCGCTCTGCGCCTTGAAAGAAGGCCAACTTGAGCCGTCGTCCACGACCGAATACCTGGCCGTCGTCAAATGTGTGCCGGACTCGGATGTTCTTTCCTTCAAGCACCTGTACAACGGCGGCACCGATCTCGTGGCCAGCCAGGAATACGATGTCAGTTGCAGCATTTGTCGGCCGTAGGTGTTCCATCTGCTCGAGAATTGCGGAGACACAGGCGTCGGGAGCGGAAGCAGGAACGGTCTGAACCCACTTGAGCTCGACTGGAAATAGATCCAACTCCTGCTGTTCAGTCTCGGGAATGTCGACGTCTTCGCCGATCAGGTACCGCTCTGAGTAAAGCTTCAGCAAGGGGATGACGCTTGGAGGGAGACGATAGCTGCGCTCCAATTGTAACCATTCACCTCTGAAGCCGGCGCCGGTCATTGAACCCTCGGTCCACGCACCGGCGGTTCCGTACACGTTTTGAGTCTTGTCCGCAACGAGGAGCATTTCGCCTCCGGGCGCCAGGGAGGCTCTCAATGCGCTCCACCAGTTCAGACGAAAGTCCTGCCCCTCATCAACCAGAATGGCGTCATAAGGCTGCAGATCCTGACTATTGGCGGGATCGCGCAAGACCGACTCGGCCAAGAGGGGAATGTGCTCATTGAATGTTGTTTCCCTACTCTCCCTCTGTTTCGCTTGGCTTAACAACTCGTCATACTCTGAGCCCTTGCCGGCGAAATAGCAAACGCGCTTGCACCAATGATGGAAGTTGAGAAACTCGATATTGGGCCGAACGAGACCTCGGGTGCGCGCCCACTGGCGCGCCATGTCCCGAACGTAGTTCATCAGCGTGACGTTGTAGGTACACACCAGCACGCGTTGATTCTGGGACGCAAGCTCCACCGCGCGGGCGGCCAGGGCGACGGTCTTGCCCAAGCCGGCAGGACCCTTAACTCTGCGGTAGCCGGTCGCGGTCCGGGTCGTCGCGACCTGTCGTTGGCGGGAGTCGAGGAGCAACGGCGCTCGTTGCTCACGACTGAACGCAGGTTCCCGCAGCCAGGCGCGCAGGTCCTGCGCAGTTTGCTCAGTCATAACTGTTGATGACGCTCGCCCCGACTCAGGGAATACCACGGACATTCTGCCGGGCCGTAGGTCGTCAAATCCCGATATTGGATGGCGGTCCCGGTACTGCTGCGACTCGTCTTTTAGCAATGGTTCGAGCAGTGCGCGCGCTGAGTTAGTCGTCGCACCGGTCAGGACGATTCCAGCCGTGACCGCCTGATGAGCCGAGCGTCCGTAGCTCGTTTCAAGTCGGGGACAGTACAGGTTGAGCATCTCGTCCTCGTATCGCTTGACCTGTTCCAATGGATTGCGGTTGCGATGCGTGAGAACAATACGTTTGCCTTGACGATCATGTGCTGCTAGCTCCGCCTTACCATTCCGGGATTTGACGAAGTAGTCGACTCGGTCGAGGTTCCAGTCTTTGACTTCGAACACGGCAATCCCAACTGCCGGATTGAGCAGGACCAGATCGGGCCGCAAGCCATTGAGATGGGGCTGAATGTAGATCTCCCACGCGGGCGGGAGGTAATCATTGAAGAATTCGATAAGGAGACGCTCACCGCCGTTCAAGGGATTGGCGAGGCGGTCCAACTCTGACAAGGGAGGATCGATGACGCGCTGTGGCATGGCCGTATGGTATCCGAAACCCGCGAAGTAACCGGATCGCGAACGGGAGCAACGATTAGAGACCCCAGACGATTGGCGCCGTTCGACGCCCGCGCCATCGTTGTGAACGAAGTCACGCGACCGATGCCCGCTTTAGGAAAGCAAATCTGAACGACGTCTGCTGGTACAATCCCCTCCCGGATTTGCGTGCCTCCGACAGGGGAGGCGTTATGGCGACGATCACCCCTAACGGAAGTTTCTCTCCTCCCCTCAGCGGGGCGCCGAAGGCAAGTGGCTTCCCGACTCGGCGAGTTACTTCCGCCAACCCCTCCTCAGCCAAGCAGCGGCGCGCAAGAGACTCGCCAGTCAGCGCGCTTCGCGGCGGTCACGTCGACCCAGATTGTTGTGCTGTCGGCGCCAGCTTCCGCGACATACTCAAACTCACCCTCCCAATCGGAGGCTTCGATGACAGTCTCTACCCGTCCATCTACTTCGATGGCAAACTGCGCCGCGCGTCCATCCTCAGCATAATTTCCTGTTACGCGCATTTGACAATCGTACCTACCTCCTGGAACTGGCATCGAGAATCTGTCTGTTCCGCTGCCGGTTACTGTAATGAATCCGCCCAAGTTCACGGACACCGTGTTTGATAGGACGACATCGCCACTTCTGTCGCATTGCAACGTCCACTGACCGAGCGGAGCGGCACGCAACTTAACCTCAACCTGACCGGCGGCTGCCTGCGCCCGCCCATATAGGGCGAACTGGATGCTCGTATTCAACGATGCTTGAGTCAAACTCACCAATGGCGCCCCAATCGAGTCGCGACTCAGGAATTGGACACGGAACGGCTCGGGCCGCTCTCTCGCGACGTTGTTTTGCAACGTAATGCCGCAGTGATATGTGCCCACTTTCAGATCATGTACCGCCTCGGCGTCGCCTGATCCGCTCATGCGGAATGATTCGCTGGCAGGTCCGCTGTTCAATTTGCGGTCGTCGCTGCGCACCAATTCGCTCGACTCGGTTTGCGGCTACTCATCGTAGTACTGAGGGGGCGAGTGCCGTGCGCTCTGCGGCTCGGGTTCTCGTGTTGGCGCTTCACGAGGCGTCGCGCAGGCCAGGATTGCCGACACGGAGATCAATAGACAGGCGAGCGCTAACGCAAGTGACATTGCGCGTCTTATGATTCGCCTTCCGCCAACGACTGAGACTGGTTTTCCACAGCAAGCTCCCAGACGTAGGACAGTTCAACGGTTAGCCCGTTGAGGACGGACTCTCCGGACAGCGTCGATGGCCGAGACAACATGTGCGCGTCCACGCCCGGTCGATAGATCCAGACCGTCTGTCGGAGGGGATCGATCAGCCAGCCGAGTTGTACACCAAACGTCAGCCACCGCTGCATGCGACGTTGCTGCTGATTCAGAGCGTCCGACGGCGAACGCACCTCGATGACGAACTCGGGGCATAGGGTCCAGAAGCCAGTCTTGGGCCGATCCTCCGGCGGTATCGCCGCAATTTGCTCTGGGCTAATCCAGGACACGTCCGGCGCCCACGTGCGTTCGTCCCCAGCATCATTGCGGAGGTTGAACGTCCCGTCGGACTCGCGAACGCGACCACCCCCCATGTTGCGACGCCAAAGCACGAGTTCCGCCGTAAGCTCGGCTGTGATTTCGGAACTGGAACCGCCAGCCACCATGCGCGCCTCCAATTCGCCGTTTGCGCCTCGCTCGATCTTCCAGCCGGGATTGCGGTCGTTGATTCCGATCAGCTCTTCGTCGGTGACGGGGGTTGGCAGCGGCAGGTGCAGGCAGATGCTCTCGCCAACGGGTGACTCAGCCATTGTCGTCATAGCGGATCACCGCCAACCGATCTGATCATTCACCTGATACTAGCGTTGCACAGCGCGGTTTCCCAGAGAGCCTGCTGGTACAATCGCCTCACGGTTTTGCGTGCCTGCGATGGGGGAGGCTTTATGGCGACGATCACCATTGATGGACGTTCGGTTGAGGCCGAGATTGGCGCACCGCTGGTCGAGGTCATCAAGAATGCCGGCTTCCCGATTTCCAATCTCTGCTACCTGGATGGACTGCCTCCATATGCGGGCTGCCGCACTTGCGCGGTCCAGGTCGAGGGGATGCGCGGACTGCCGCTCTCCTGTACGACCAACGTGATGGACGGCATGGTCGTCCGCACCGACACGCCTGAGGTCATCGAGATGCGCCAGGAAGTCCTGGCCGTCATTCTGGCCAACCACTCCGACCGCTGCCTCACCTGTCACCGCATCGAGCACTGCCGCACCGGCGAAATCTGCCTGCGCGACAACGAGGTCACCCACCGCTGCGTGACCTGCTCCAAGAACTACCGCTGCGAGCTGCAGACCGCGTGCGACGCCGCCGATGTTGGCCGCGCCAACGTCGAGCCCTACATCGACGAGGCCCGCTCCTACTACCGCGAGAAGCAACCAGAGCCCGACCGCGCGAACCCCTTCTTTGAGTTCGACCCGCAGATGTGCATCATCTGCACCCGTTGCGTGCGGGCTTGCGACGACCTGCGTCACACGACGGCGATCACGCTGGCAGGGCGCGGGTTCTCGACCATGATCGCGTTCGGGGCCGGCGGACAGATTGACGAATCCAACTGCGACTTCTGCGGCTCCTGCGTCGATGTCTGCCCGACCGCGACGCTGATGGAAGCGCCGAACAAGTGGGTCGCACGACCGGACAAATGGGTCACCACGACCTGCACCGAATGCTCGATGGGCTGCACGATTCAGATGGGTGTGCGCGACGGTCGCGGCGTCCAGGTCCGGCCTGGCAATGGCAACGATGTCTCGCGCTCGCAGATTTGCGTGCGCGGACGCTTCGGCTACGACCAAACACGGGACAAGGACCGCCTGCGCGCCGCCACCATTGGTCGCGGTGAAGACGCATTCGAGCAGGACGGCGACGCAGTCGTTGAGCATGCCGCCGCCGCACTGAGCGCGATCCTTGAGCAATACGGGCCATCCGCCATCGGCATCCTTGGCTCCGGCCAGTCCACGTTGGAAGAGCTCTACGCGCTCAAGACCCTTGCGAGTCGCATTGGCGTCGCCAACCTCGACTCCTCGTTGGGCGCCATCACCTCCGCCATCGGCGACGCCCTGAACGACGCGTTTGGCTCTGAGCATCTGCCGTCTCGCCTCACCTCGGTCGAGACTGCTGACCTGATCATCGCCATTGGCGACGACATCTCGGCCTCGAACAACGTGCTCGGCGTGCGGATCAAGGACGCGGTCGCGAACAACGGCGCGTCGTTGGTCAGCATCTCCTCGCGACGCAATCCACTGGCCGACTACGCGGTCGACGAAGCGCACGCGATTCAGCCTGCCGACGGCGACCTCGCCGGAGTGGCGCAGGCGCTGGCGACTTCGGTCGTCAAGGACCTCGATGTCCGCACCGGGTTGTCCGGCTTTGACGGCCTCGCAAGTGTCAGCGGCAATGCCGACGGCACTGAGACTGCCGCTGCGACGATCCTCCGCCGACGTGGTGGTTCGGTCGCGATCATCGTGGCGCCGTCCAGGATCAACGCGGCCCAGGCGAGCGCTCAGGTTCGCGCTGCGGCCAACCTTGCGATCGCACTGGCCGGCCCCGAGGCTGCGCCGACATCGCTCCACGTCCTGCCGCCCGAGTCCAACTCGGTTGGCCTCCGCGATATCGGCGTCGTCCCCGGTGAAGGCGGACTCGACACCGCCGCCATGCTGGCAGCGGCCCGCGACGGATCGCTCAAGGCGCTGCTAGTCGCGCGCGACAACCCGGTCCTACTCCATCCCGACCGCGACGCGACGATCCAGGCGCTGGACAACCTCGACGCACTTATTGTCATTGACGAGGTCGCAACCGAGACCGCTCAGCGTGCGACCCACGTGCTGCCGGACGTTTCCTCGTTTGGCAAAGACGGCCACATCACTAACGCCGACCGTCAGATCCTGCGGCTCAGGACCGCGACAGTCGACCAACGCAATGCACGTCGGCTCGGTTTGTGGTTGGCAGCGATGGCCGAGCATCTGCCGGTATTCGATACGCCGACGACCAAGGAAGATGGCGAGCCCGGCGAACCGATTCCGGCGCCGGCGCAGCCGCAGAACGTGCGCGAGGCTCGCCTGGCGCTGGCGCAGGCCGATAGCCGTTACTCGGCTCTGTCAGAGTCGGTCGCCGCGCAGACGCGGATGCCGATCAATGGCGCGGCAACTCAGCGTTTCCTCAGCGTGCCTGCGAGCGGCGCGTCGAATGGCGACAGCTCGCTGACGCTGCTCAGCGGTCGTGACCTGTACACCGATCGGTTGACCGCTGCTCGCGGCGATGTCAACGCCGATTTGCTGCACCGCGCCGATGGCGTCCAGATCAATCCGGCCGATGCTGCCGCTCGAGGCATTGAGGATGGCGCGGCGGTGAGCCTCGCCGCCAACAATGCCCAGATCATCCTGCCTGCCGAGATCACGGAGGACGTGCCGGCCGGCGCCGTCTGGGCCTCGGCGCTACACGGCGCTGGAGCGGTCCAGGCGTTACAGACTGTGAATGCCGAGCGTCTGGTTGCTGTGGAAGTTGCGCCCGCCGCCGACTAAATCGGTGCGGCCGCGCCCCGCTGTTTCGGCATCGCCTTCTACCACTGCTGCTGCGGATGATTCTGCGTGCTTGTGGCGTTGTGACATCGCTCCGATAGAGAACTGCGGCCGTTCCCGGTTCGATTCGAGATCGAAATAATCACGGTAAGCTAGAAAACGATCACACATGCGTCACATGGCGCCGATCCGAACTTTGGCTCATTTGCTTCACTGCAACTCATCTCAATTCACTGATGCTTTGGGAATAGACCTGACATGACATTCCATCATCCAATTGCAGAGACCGCGTCGCCGCGTGGACACTATGTGTTCGTGGATGGGCCGTCGGTCGACGGCACCCTGGGCCGCGTAATCGGACAGCCGCCCGGCCCCGATACGCGGCCCGACTGGCGGCGTCTCGAGGCATTCGTCAAACAGACCTGTGGTCCCGCGCCGTATTCCGCCACGTTCGTCTTCTGGGCGCCGGGACAGCAGGGCTTCATGCACTTCCTGCGCACGTCGGGGTTCATGATCGTTCTCGGCGACCGGTTTGTCCCTGGTCAGAGCTGCGCCGACCTGATTACGGAACGAATCGCCCAGCTCAACGGCGCCTCCGTTGACGGTCAGCCCTGGCAGATCATCGTCGGCACGCACAATCCCGACCTGATTGCGGCGCTGCCCGAGCTGGCCGACCAGGCGGAACGGATTAGTGTCTTCGGATTCACGGAGTTTCTGCCCGATGCGCCGGAACTCGAGGATGAGATCGAGTTCTTCGACATTGAAGACGATGCGCGACTGTTCCGCATGCCCTTGCCTCGAGTTGAGTTTGAAGATGAAGCCGAGGATCCGGTGGGCGACCATCAGCAAATCGCCTATCAGCCAAGCCTGGTCCGCGCGCCTGCGCTCAATACTCCGGTTGCCCCGCAGGTTGCCCCACGAGTTGCCCCACAGGTGTTCAGCCCGCGCGCCGACACTGCTGTGCGGGATTTCTTCTTGATCGTCGACGGACGAAGCATCGAGAAAGAGCTAGGCGAAATCCTGGGTGAGAAACCGAATCCGGGCACACGGCCGGACTGGGGCACGGTGCTGGAGTTCGCCCGCAGCCGCTCCTTGGCCGCCGGCGCTGAGGTGAAGGCGCTATTCGCCCACATCGCCCCGGGACACGCTGGATTCCGTAGGGCGCTGAAGGACCTCGGATATACCTCCAGTCCCGTGCGGCCCGACGACATGCAACCGATGCGACCGGTTGTGGAAGAGTTCATCTGCGGACTGCTCGCCGCACGAGCCCTGCGTGGCAACGGTGAGAACGCTCCCGACATCATGGTGATTGGCCACGGCCACGCGATCTTCGACGCGCTGAACGACATCCCGGATCGAGGACAACGGCTGTCTGCGTTGGGCTTTCCCGAGCGCATGCCTTCCATCGACTACTACCCCAGGATCGAGCAGCTCGACCTGGAACGTGAGGCTCGCGCCTTCGGTGCGGAGCTGCCGCGCGAGTTCGGTGTCGACGTTGACAACTTCGATCCCGACGAAGAACTCTCGCGGTTGTTCTAGGGGCTGGTGACATAGCTCTGACCGGACGGTGCGGAGAGCGAGTCGCAAGGGCTATCGGTCTCCGTCACTCCCACTGAACACAACTCCGCCGTATTCGCGCCCACTTCGTCATACCCGCGCTGGCCGCGGGTATCTCGCTGTGCGCAGCTCGGATGCCGCGTACGGGCTGAGCGATGGGGCGGGTTTGGTCTCTCCGAACAGGGCTTGGGTGCAGAACCCGGCGAGATTCCCGCGACGGAGCGCGGGAATGACGAACTGGCGACGCGCGCCCGCCAGCAGAATCGTCGCGAGATCTCGGGGATAGAACAGACTAGAGGTTGAAGGGCAGGGCGCTGCCGATGGCGAATGTGACGCCGGCGGCGAGGATTCCGACGAACACTGATCGGCCGGCGGTGTATAGGGGATTTCGGCTGGTGACCAGTGAGGTGAACAGGCCGGCCACCGCCAGCGCGACGAGGCTGGCCACGACTCCGGTGACCAAGGCCCAGTAGTTGACGTTCCATCCGGCGGCGTGCCAGAGCAGGAACGGGACGAGCGGAATTAGCGCGCCCAGCGTGAATGCCATAAATGAGCTGGTGGCCGCTTTCCAGGGGTCACCGAGTTGCTCGGGATCGAGCCCCAGCTCTTCGCGAATCATGGTGTCGATTAACGCTTCCGGTTTCTTCGACAGCTCGGCGGCGACCTGCTCCGCCAACTCTTCGGAGAGGCCCTTGGCGAGGTAGATGCTGACCAATTCGCGCCGCTCCTCCGCCGGATCAAGCAGCACTTCGTCGCGCTCCATCGCGATCTGACGTTGGAGCACCTCAGACTGTCCGCGGACGGAGATATATTCGCCCGCCGCCATCGAGAATGCGCCGGCCAGCCAGCCGCCGATTCCTGCCACTAACACCGCCTCGGAACCGATCGCGACGCCGGCGACTCCGGCGATCAGGGCGAGATTCGAGACGATGCCGTCGTTGAGACCGAACAGCGCGGCGCGGAAGGTTGACGCGCCCGCATTGCCGACTCCGGCGTGTCCCTCGCCAACCGCTCCGACGGCGCCAAACTGGGGCGCGAGCTCGGCGAGCGTGGCGCGGTGTTCCCGCTCCTCATCGGCCAGGTCGCCCGAGTCGGGGTCGGAGACGTACTTCTGGATGTCGATCAACTCATCACGGCGGAGCTGGGAGATGATGAATCCCAGTCCCCAAATCTTCGCCTGAAAAGCCATCAGCCGGACACGCAGCGAGGGATGATGCAGCTCGACCGGGGCGCGTTCGTCGCCGAGCAGCCGAACCCAGTGGACGGCGTGCTCACGCTCGGAGTCGGCCATCCCGCGCAGCGCCTGAGCGGGCTGCGGATCGCTCATGTCGGCCAAACTGTCGTAGAGCCAGGCGGCGTCGAGCTCGTCGCCGATCATCTCGCGCAGCCGTTCGCGACGTTCATCGGTCAGCGGCACCTGAGCCTGGGGCGGGTCCATCGTCGGCATAGAGCCAGTGTATCCCGCGACATGGGACATCCACTTGGATGCGCGATGATCACAACACAGACGAATCGCGAAAACACAGCATCGCTGAACGCGGAGACTGCCTCATGCTCAAGCTGGGATTGCCCAAGGGCTCGCTTGAATCGCCCACCTTCGACCTGTTCCGACGCGCCGGTTTCGGCATCTCGGTCAACGCCCGCTCGTACTTTCCCCAGATCGACGACGACGGCATCACCTGCATCATGTTCCGGGCCCAGGAGATGGCGCGTTACGTCGAAGACGGCGTTGTTGATGTCGGGATCACGGGTCACGACTGGGTGGTGGAGACCGGCGCAGATGTCGTTGAGGTCGCCGAAATGACCTACAGCAAGGCGACCAGCCGACCGGCTCGTTGGGTGCTGGCCGTGCCGGCGGAATCGGATGTACAGGAGATCGAGCAGCTCGAAGGCGGCGTGATCGCGACCGAGCTCGTCCGCACCACGCGCAAATTTTTCGAGCAGCGCGGCATCGATGTCCGGGTCGAGTTCAGCTGGGGCGCTACGGAAGTCAAAGCGCGGATCATCGACGCCATCGTCGACGTCACCGAGACCGGGTCATCACTGCGGGCCAACAACCTGCGCGTCGTCGCGGAAGTGCTTCAGAGCACGGCTCGACTGATCGCCAACAAGGACGCCTGGGCGGATCCGGCGCGGCGCGAGAAGATCGAGGCGATCGACACGTTGCTTCAGGGCGCGATTGCGGCAACCAGCAAGGTCGGCCTCAAGCTCAATACGCCTCGCGGGAGCCTGGAGGACGTGCTCGCCGTGATTGGCAAGTTCGGCGAGCACGCCCCCACGATTAGTCCCTTAATCGACGACTCATGGGTTGCGCTGGAGATTATTCTCGATGAGCGCCAGGAGCGAGAGATGATCCCCGAACTGCGCCGTGCCGGCGCCAGCGGCCTGGTCACCTACCCGCTGAACAAGGTCATCTCCTGACGGCCCTGGACTTCGCTCCAGCTCGCCGCTGACCAGCCAGGCGCCAACGGGCGCATCATCCGGCACAATCCAGCGCGACGACGTACTCCGGCTGCCGTCGTCCGGGACGTAGGTTGCCTGGACCAGACCGACACTGAGACGCCGGACGTGGATCCGGCCAAGATCAACTCCATCCCAGGTAATCGGGGCAGTTCGCAGCCAGACACCCTCAGCGGTGTCAACCGGCAACGAGCGCTGGACAGGCAGTGCGCGCTCGCCGTTGGTCAGATCAACACCGAATTCGATCCGTCCGTCCTCGCGCACGCGGGCCAGCAACCGGCTCGCGGCCACGGACGGCGCAGACACTGGCTCGTCCACGATCTCGGGTACGGGAATCACGGGATTCACCGAGAGGTCGAGACCGGTCAACAACAGATCGTGATCTTCATCGGCGCTCACCGCTCCGCAGTAAGCGCGGTCCAGCATGAATCCGTATACCGGCGAGAGCTCTCGCAGCGCGTCGTCCGAGAACGACAGCTCGCCGTCGGCGTCACAGTCGATTTCGTCGGCGAACGCTTCGAGTGCCGCCGCCACGTTGGGATCGTTCCAGCCTTGCTCGGCGTCTCGCTTGATCATCACGAGCACGGCGGCTTCGACCAGGGGGGTGTCGACCCGCGCGGCAAACGCAAACTGCGAGTGCGCATTGAGTGCCTCGCTGGAAGTGATGGCGCGATCCGGGTCCGTCAGACGACCCCAGTCCCTCGTGAACTGCTCAATCCGCCTGGCCGCGGTGCGGCCGGCTCTGAGCACGATTTCCTCCGCAGCCTCGGTGCTCTGGAACTGCTGTGGCTCGAACCCGGCCCAATCGAGGACTTCGTTATGTGCCGCGTTTATCGCCTCAACGACTGCATCGAGTGTCGGCTCCGAGGCAGCGGCCGCCTCGGAGATCGGCAGTCCACCGCGCGGGACGAGGGCGAAGAGAGACTCCGCCGTCGCGGAAAGCGATTCAAGTGCCGAGTTGAAGTCGTTGAGCACTTGAGTGCGCACGCCGGCGGCGTAGATCGCGCGCGACCTGATCTCGGGATCGAGGTCTTCTTCCTCGTCGGTTTGCTCATCCTCAGCCGCCGGCTCCTCCTCGGTGGTCGCGACTGGCGTGACTTCTGTCGTAACAAGGCCCTCCTCGTCCGCGATGGCGCCGACTTCATATTGGACGTCGTCAACGCTGACATTGACCGGATCGAATTCGATCCCGCTCAGCACCATCACTGGACGGCTCAGCCGGTGTTCGGCGACACTGTCGCCTTCCTCGTTGAAGACCAGCACCTCGAGCATCACGTCGGTCGGACCGTAGCGCCACTGGTTCAGACCCTCGAATGGGTGCAACTGCGGCAAGGACTCGCTGCCGAATGCCGCCAGGGACTCGGCGGTGTGATACGAGGCGCCGACATCCCAGCGTTCCGTATCGCCGTCGCCCGTGTCGATCCTGGAGGTACGCCAATCGGAGATGTACGGCCAGCGCACGCGCACCTGAACGCTGCCGTTGGTCGTTGAGAGCGCGGCCTCACCCAGATTGCCGACGCGGTAGTTGATGTCGAACGGCAATCCCAGAACCACACGATCCGGCGCCTCGATCGCCTCGAGCTTGATGATCGGGCTGTCTTCTTCGCGACCGATGCCGAGGCGGTAGCCCGCCTCCTGCAGATTCTTGAGGTCACGGTCGCCCCAGTTGGTGGCCTCGATGATGTACGAGCCTGCGCCGAGCACTCGGACGATGCGGGAGTTGAATCCGACACCCCCGTCGTCGTCGCTGTCGAGCAGCGTGCCCACGCTGTCGAGCAGGTAGACGTACGGATCTGCCAGATCAGAGGTCAGATCGATCCGGATCCTGGTCGTTTGCGCCAACTCGAAGCGATATCGCTGCGATGACCGATCCGGACGGAACTCGGACTCGCAGCCGAAGTGCGTCCAGACCGCCTCGGCCTCGAGTGTTTCTGCCAGAACGCCGAGCTCGACCACCGCGTCGCAGCCGCTGACGACGCGCAGCGTGAGTTCGAACGATCCGGTCTCCCTGCCCGACCATCCGAGCGCGCTCGCTTCGATTCCATAAGTTCCAGCCGGCAACGAGCGTTCGATCCGCGCGTCGCCCTCGCCGCCGGTGTCGTCGTCCGAGTCGAGCAGCGTGCCGTCCTCGGCTTGCAGGTAGACCACGGCGTCACGATCGGAGGAACTGAGGTCAATCCGTACCTCGGCCTCTGCGGCGAGGCTGAATCGGTACAGCGTGCCCGGACGATTGTCGAGGAACTGTGACGTGCCGCATTGTGCCCGTGACTCAGGCGACCACTCTCCGGTCGCGGTCAGGACGTCGCTGAGTTCACCCAACTCGGTCGGCGGCGGACAGACCGCCGGACCATTCTGGGCACCGGCCGACTCCCATCCTGCGAACGTCAAGAACAGCACAATCATCGCCGTGAGGGCCAGGAGTCTTCGCATGTCTGTTTCCTCAACCGATTCATCGTTATGTCCGCAAGCAATGTTAGCGGCCGTTCCCGGATAGAAACATCGGCCAATTCGAGCGGCAGGCACACGACAGGTACAATCGCTCGGATGAAGAGTACGCCAAGCACACGGGAGTCCAAACATGGGCCTGAAGACTGCTGCCGAATACGTCGAATCGCTACGCGACGGTCGCGAGATCTGGTATCGCGGCGAGCGCGTCGAAGATGTGACCACGCACCCCACGATCAGCAAGGCCGTCAAGCACGCCTGCATCGACTACGAAATGGCCGAGTCGGACGAGTACCGCGACCTCGCCACGTACGAAGAGGACGGCGAGACGCATTCGGCCTACTACCGCATCCCGCGCTCGACCGAGGATCTGCTCAACCGCTCCAAGCTGATCGAAGCGGCCACCGCGGAGGGCGACACGTTGGTCGTGCTGATCAAAGAGATCGGCACCGACGCGCTGTTTGCACTGCTCGCGGTCACCGCTGAGTTCGAGGATCAGACCTACTTCGAGCGTGTCAAGGCCTTTTACGAGCACTGCCGCGCCAACGATCTCTCGCTCGCGGTCGCACAGACCGACATGAAGGGCGACCGGCTCAAGCGACCGTCGCAGCAGGCTGACCCGGACATGTACCTCCATGTCGTCGAGCGTCGACCTGACGGCGTCGTGGTGCGTGGGGCCAAGGCTCACACGTCGGTGGTGACCAACACCAATGAGGTGATCGTCCTGCCGACCCGCGCGATGGGCCCCGACGAGCAGGATTGGGCCATTGCATTCGCGCTGCCCGTGAACACGCCGAACCTGCGATTCATCGCCTCGCCGTTCGGCGACGGCACAGCGCACGAAGGTGAGCGACCGATCTCCTCCGTCCGCAAGATGATGGAGACGATCACCATCTTCGACGACGTGTTCGTTCCCAACGAGCGCATCTTCCTCAACGGTGACGCAGACGCTGCGGGGCAACTGGCGCTGACCTTCGTCGAGTACCACCGCTTCACGGCGGTCTCGTACAAGTTGCCATTGATCGACGCGCTCGGCGGCTGTGCCGCGCTGGCCGCCGACTACAACGGCATCCTGGGCGTCACGCATGTGCGCGAGAAGTTCATCGACCTGATCGGCTACGCCGAGACAACCCGCGCGCTACTGGAGAAGTCGGCCGAGCGCTGCATTGCCAAGCCCAACGGACAGGTCGCGCCCGACCCGATGACCGTCAACCTGGCCAAGTCGATCTTCGCCCACGGCTATCACGAAGCGGTCCAGCATGTGCAGGAGATCGCCGGCGGCATCCTGGTCACCGGACCGGGCGACGAGGACTGGGAGAGCGAAGAACTGCGACCGTTCCTGCAGAAATACCTCGCCGGACGCGACGGGATTGACGGCGTGAAACGGATGAAGCTGCTCAACTTCATCCGTGATCTCACCTCATCGGACTACGGCGCTTACCAGGAAGTGCTCGCGATCCACGCCGAGGGCTCGCTGCAGGCCGAGCGGCTACAGATTTTCCGCGCCTTCAATGAGAACGGCGGCGCACGCCGCGTCATGCGTCTCGCCGGTAGAATGGCGGGCGTCAGGTAGACGCCCGACAACCGAACTCAGGGAGCGAACATGCCGGAATTGCCGCTGTTTCCGCTCCAGATCGTCGTGTTTCCCGGCGAGTCGGTGCCGCTGCACATCTTCGAGCCCCGCTACCGGCAGCTCGTCAAGGACACGCTGCAGACCGGCGAGCCGTTCGGCATCGTGCTGACTCGTCGTACGCGGCAAGCCGCGACACTTGAGGACCGCGAGCCGACGCACGAGGTCGGTTGCATGGTGCGGATGGAGTCGAACGAGGCCTTCCCCGACGGTCGCTTCAATATCAGTTGCCTCGGCGAGCGACGGTTCCGGATCATCGAGAAGCTGAGCGAGCGCCCCTATTGGGTCGCCAACGTGGAGTTCCTCGATGACCCCGCCGACGCCGAGTCGGCCGAGGCCTACAGCGCCTACAACGACACCGCCGGCCTCTATCGCGAGCATCTCGGGCTCGCCCTGGCCCTGCAGAACTCCTGGCAACGAACCTACCGACTCCCGCGCCGGCCCTATCCACTCGTCAATCACATCTCCTCAAGCATCGAGGCGCCGGCGTCGGTCAAGCAGGAAGTGCTCAAGTCGGAGTCGACGGTGGAGCAGCTCAATCTGCTCAGCCGAATCCTCAGAGCCTCAAACCGCCAGCTCACCGACCGCGTCAGTCTGCATCACAAGCAGCGCTACGAGGGTCTTGGGGTCGGGAACTGAGCGGTGGCCCTACTCGGTCAGGGGAGCCAAGATCTCCACCAGCTCCGCGACACTCTCGATGTCGGCGGCAATTGCCTGGGCATTCAGAAACCGTGCCCGCCGATAGTAGTTGCCATGTAGGTCATTGGAGATCGCTCGCAACCCGCGGATCTGGTCATTTCCTGTCAGCTGCCAAGCGCTATTCAGGACATGGCTGAAGTCGCGGTGCTTGTCATATTCCCAGCCCTGCGCTGCTGCGACGGCCTTGGCCATGTGCGCTGCGGCGCCCCAGGCCTTCTCCGAGGCCTGGTGTAAATCGCCGGCAGCCACATAGTTCCGCGCTCGCTCCAAGAATTGCAGCGATTGCTGCGCGAAGTCCTCCACCTCAGCTCGATCTACCGTCGTCATTTCCACACCTCTCACATTGTCTCTGCGTTCCCATATTATCTATGCAGACTCACAGGGAGCTGGGGCCATTTTGCCGAATATGCCGAGTCACGGTTAGGCGAAGCAACTCCGTCGGACCCTCGGCGATTCTGAGCGAGCGGCTGGTTCGGTACAGGCGCTCCAACGGATGACCACGCAACAGCGCTTGTGCGCCGTGTAGCTGAATTGCTCGATCGACCGTTCGATGCAGGCACTCCGAGGCCAACCACTTCGCCGTCGCGACCTGCGTGCCGGCCGTCGGCTCGTCGGCTTCGCGTGCTTCAGCAGCTTGATAGAGCGATGTCCTTGCGGCGAATGTGTCGGCGACCATGTCGGCGAAGATTGCCTGCACCTGCTGCTGCTCGGCCAGTGGTTGTCCACTGCGATGCGGCGACTCGATCCGCTCAAGCGTTGTCCGAGTCACCCAACGCGCCCAGCCGACGCAATCGGCGGCTACTCCCAATCGCATCCGATCGATGTTCTGCATCGCCCGCGGCAAGCCGTCGCCGACTGCGCCCAGCAGCCGCAATGCCGGCGCCGGAACCGAATCGAATGTGAACGGCGAGTGCGTGCTGCCGTCCATAGACGCGCCCAACTCTCCCTCGGTCACGCCCTCGGCCTCTCGATCCACGACCAGAAGCGCGGTCCCCTCATCGGGGACGTTCGCGACCACCACCAGCCAGTCTGACGATGCGCCGCCGGTAACAAATCCCTTTGCGCCCGTGACCAGGAAGCCGTCCGAGCCGTCTGCCAACGTCGCACGCACTGCTTGCGTGGGCTCACGCCGACCGTCGGAGCGCAGCGCCTCGGTGAAGGCGAAGGCAGCGCTTCGTTCACCGCGCAGCACCGGCGCGTAAAGCTCGTCGCGCTGCTCGTCGTTGTCGGCCAGGCGCATGATGCCGGGACCGGAACCGAGCGCCCGCGACGCGAACGGATTTCCGCTCAACGCCAGCGCCTCATGAGCTGCCGTCAGCTCGCGCGGTCCAGCGCCCAGGCCGCCGTCCGATTCAGGCACGGCCAACTGATAGAGGCCCGCAGCATCGGAACGACGGGCGATCTCCCGCCGAAGCTCGGGCGACGGCGATTCCGGGTCGGCGCCTTCGGTGAGTGGGTCGATTTCTTCTTTGACAAACGAGAGCAGTCGCGACTGTAGGTCGGCTAGATCGGCAGGAAGTTTAAAGTGCATCGGCGGGACTCCGGGGTTGAACGAGAGATTCGCTTCCCCTGTGGATACCGCTATTCCGTCATCTGCGCCAATTGGAAGTCCCTGAGGTCGGGCGATTGCGCCTGCGTCAACACAACCCCGACCAGCGGCGCCGACGCGAGCAGCAGCCGAGCATGCACCAATTCCTCTTCCGAGGCGTCGGCACGAGCCATCAGGATGACTCCGGCAGAAGAGTTTGCGACGTCCAGCGTGGCGTCGTCGTCAAGCGCATCGGTGAGCAGCAGCACATAGCCATTGGGAGGAACCGCTCGCGTCGCCCCGCGCAGGATCATCTCTGACCTGGCGACGGAATGCCACGCTGCGCCCGCCAGCCAACCGGGGGGAGTGGAATACCGCAACTCGAAGGCCGGATGCCGTCCGTCGAGCCAGATCACGGTCTTGCCCCGCGCCGCGAGCGTGCGCGCCGTCTGGATCAGCGTGGCCATCAGCGCTGAGGCTTCATCCAGAGGCGTCAGCGCAATCAGCCCCGACAACGGGTTGATCGCATTGGCAATCATGACCGCATCGTCCTTCGCCGAGCCGCGCTCCTGCGTTCCCCTCACGTATATGCCGGCAGTCTGGCCCGAAGGCTGACCCGAAGACTGACCCGAAGACTGGCCCGAAGACTGGCCGGCTGTTTGACTCGCTGCCTGTTCCGCCGCGGCGGAGACCACCGCCAGCGGCCTGAGACCGATCCGGCCGAGTCTGCCCAGCGCCGTCGATGGACCGCTCGATCTGCGGGCGATCATCCAGGCGAATGCCAGACCAGCGGCCAAACCGATTGCCGAGGCCCAGGCTGCGGTCCATTCTGTCGCCGGAGACACTTTGCGAGCGCCGGGACGGACGAGACCGAGCAGATCCAGCCCGGCTTCGTTGCCGTATCGGACATACGCCTCATCCACAGCCGCATGCGCCAGCGACAAGGCCAACGCCTCAGCGTCGGCCTGCCGCGATGCTCGTACCGTGACGCGGATCAATGTATCCGTGAGATGAACGGCCACGCCGCCGAGCTGGGGCAGACCATCTTCACTCGCCATCATGCCGGAGGTCGCGGACTCTTGCACCGAGCGATCCAGCACCAGCTCCGCATACTCCGAGGCCGAACGACCCTCGCGCGCCCAGAGATGCACATCCGCGTCCCACGCCGTCGCGGTCGACTGTGAGGCCAAGACCGCGATTAGCGCAGCAAGCGCCGCCGACAGGATCGGCAGCCACCAGGCATAACCATTGCGCAGGGCCAGGGACCAGGTCACGAGATCGAGTGTATCGGCGGTTGCCGCGATGCAATCCGGTCGGTCACGCGATTCTCAACTGCTTTCACAGGGGGATGACGTTGCCTGTCACTGACGCCGTCTTGCTGTTTGCGGATGAGCTTGGCGCCTGTTGTTCTCGGCGGCGCATGGCAGCGGCGCCTCGCGGGGAGGGGGTCTCAACAGTCTGTCTTCATTCGCAGATTCCCAGTCCCCGCTTCACGCGGGGACCTGCTCGGTCGGCGGGGCCCTATCAGGTGGCGATGTCTCGGGCGCAGAGGGAGCGGGTCCCCGCGTGAAGCGGGGACTGGGATTTCCATTTGAGACAGGTGCATAAGTGGCGTCCCAAGCACCAATAGTCGAACGTTTTGGCAGGCGCCATGCGCGTTTGCCTCTGGTCGGCGACTGCTTCCTCATAACGTCAAACGAGATTCTGTAACGATGACGGCGATCGTTCTCAAGTAATCTCGTGCAATGCGAATGGGGCGTGCGGGCCTTCTGCTCTTGCTGTGCTTCGCCGCGTTGGCGGCGATGGTGAGTCCGTCCACGCCTTCGGCCCTGGCTGCCGAGACGCGGGTCCACCTCGACGTTCAGGTCGATCCCTCGCAATCAGATGTCGAGCAGTTACTCCAACGTGCCGGCTTTGAGATTGAGCTTGCCGTGCCCGAGATCGGGCGCTGGCAGGGTTGGCTTCCGGCGCATCTGCTGGACGAGCTGCGCGGCCTCGACGGAGTCATCTCAGTCGAGAGCCCTCAATATGGCAGCTTCGCTTCGGGCAGTGCGCTGACCGAAGGTGACGAAGCCTTGCATGCCGCCGCCGCACGAACGAATTTCAACGTCGATGGTTCAGGCATTCGCATCGCGGTGATCTCCGATGGCATTGTCGGATTGCAACAGGCCCAGCGGGCAGGCGAAGCGCCCAAACTCACTGACGCCCGAGCATTCGGCGCCGGCAGTCTGAATCGCGGACAAGAAGGCACGGTGATGATCGAGATCATTCACGATCTCGCTCCAGGCGCAGCAATTTCGTTTGCCGCTGTCACAACCGATCTCGACCACATCGCCGCTGTCAATCATTATGCACAACGCGTCGACATCATCGTCGACGACGTGTCGTATGCCTTCCCGGCGGATCAACGCAGCGACGTGTCGGTGAACACCACGAGAGCGTTGCAGCATCCCGAGTGGTCGCTCAGGTTGTATGTCACCGCCGCTGGCAACTGGGCGGAGTCGCATTGGGCCGGCGAATGGCGTCCCGGCGATGAGGGCGCGACGATCGGTCTACCGAATCCCGGAGTCACTCATCGATTCAACGGCGCCAGCGGAGCGGAAACGTTGTACGGCGCGGGCAACGCGTTCAATGTCGATCCGGACGATCACATCCGTCTCGCACTCTTCTGGGATGACGAGTGGGGACGTTCGACGAACGACTACAACCTGTACTTGATGTCGGGAATCGGAACTATTCTTACCTCGAGCGAGACGACGCAGGGCGTCGGCGCAAACAGTCATATGCCTCGCGAGCATCTGGAGTACGTCCACGAGGGCGAAGCGACTGAACTCTATATTGTGATTCAGAATCACAACAATGACGCCGAACCAGTCACGTTCGATCTGTTCGCCTTCCACGCTGCCGGTGTACAGCTCAGACTGCACCACCGAACGCCCGCGGGCAGCATCCTGGCTCAGTCGGACGCCCAGGATGCGCTCACCGTCGGCGCCGTCAATGTTGGACGCGACACGGTCGCTCCGTACTCAAGTCGCGGCCCGACCGTTAATGGCGCATCCAAGCCCGACCTCACTGCCGTCGATCGTGTCACGGTCTCTGATACGACTCACTTCGCTCCGCGCTTCTCCGGCTCCTCGGCTGCCGCGCCGCATGTCGCCGGCGTTGCTGCGCTGCTGCTCGAGGCCCAGCCGGCGCTGCTCGCTGCGGACGGCGGCAGCGCCCGGCTGGAGCGCCGGCTAATCCGCGACATTCTGATCAGCACCGCCCACGACATCCCACCGATCGGCCCCGACCTCGCCTCGGGCGCGGGTCTGATCGACGCCGACGCCGCGATTCAGGCCGCAATGAGTGGGATCGCCGTCATCACTACCAACGCCGACTCTGGCCCAGGAACGCTGCGCGAGGCCCTCGACGGAGAGGCGACCATCCTTCTCTTCCAGTCCAACGGGCCCAATCGCACCATCCTGTTGGAGTCGGCGCTGCCCGTCGTCCGCAACGGGCTCACCGTTGACGGCCATGCCTGGACGCTGAACGCGTCCGGCGTTGATGTCGGTATACGACTCGGCGACGATGTAGAACTCTGGGGAATGACCGTTGTGGGGGCGCAGGACGTAGGCATATTGATCGACGGCGACGCTTGCCGGCTCAACGAAATCACAGCCGATGCGAATCAGACGGGCATCAGGATTGTCGGCGAACACGCGGTGATCGCCGGGTCGATGGTGACCAAAGGACAGTCGCACGGCATTGAGATCGTTGACGGCGCGTCGGCCTCCATCTCGGCCAGCATGATTGAATCGAATCGCGGCGCGGGAGTGGTCATTTTTTCCGGAGCGGGCGATGTGACGATTGGCCCTCCTGGCGAACCGCCGGCGCTGTCGCGGGAGAGCGCCTTGCGGACGCCCATTGGCGACCTCGACTCGGCATTCCTTCAGGCTCGGTCAGGTCTGAGTCACTCGATCACCGGCACGGTCAGCATCGACGGGTTGCCCGCGTCGGTCGGCACAACCGTCAATCTGTATCTCGATCGCAGACTGACCGCATCGGTCGCCGTTGACGAATCCGCGAAGTTCGTCGCGACCGCCACTGGTCCTGGAACCGAACTACGCTTCGCCGTCGATGGCGTGCCGCTTGAGCGCCGAGTCGAATTCCAGGCGGGCGCTGAAGCTTCGCTCACCCTGCGAGCAGTGAGTCCGGTGACCGTCGTTGCCGCCGACCGCTCCGGCGAGCACCTGACAGGAGCCAACCTGTTCCGCAACAACCTGGTCGGTGTCGAGATCATGCCGACCGACGGAACGCAGGCTGGACGGCGATTCGTCTGGGGCAACCGGATGCAGCGCAACCGGATGAACATTGAATCGGATCAGGCTGCTCCGACCATCGACCAGTTGGGTTGGAGCGCGGCCGGATTGAACGTCAGTGGTGAGGCCGACGGCTCAACCGTAGTCCATCTCTACGCCGGCCCTCCCGCAAACCGGCGTTACGCAGCAGCGACGCCGGTCGTCAACGGACGCTTCAGTTTTCAGCACATCAGCGTCGACCAGATGGCGTCGGAATTCTCGGTGATTGCGCACACCGCCGAAGGGCGCGCTACGGGAGAAAGCGCGGTCCGTCGAGATCCGCCACCGGGCTCGATTACCCACGTCACACCGCCAAGCGGATATATCGAGGGCGGTGAACCGGTGCAGATCTGCGGCGTCGGCATCGCAACCGACTCCACCGCGCCGAAGGTCTGGTTTGGCAACCTGCCGGCGCGTGTCGTCTTCTGGTCGGGAGAGTGCGTCAGTGTCACGACGCCGCAATCGAGCGCCGGCGTGACGGACATCGCCCTGTTGCTCGAGGGGGCGCGGCCGATCATTGCAATCGATGCGTTCGAGTACCGCACGGTCCGCATCGTCCGCCTGCGACAGGGTTGGAACTTTGTCACCTGGACCGGCCCCGACACTCGAGTCACCAGCGCGTTTGCCTCGTTGGCCGGTGTCACGCTCCGAGCCTACGCATGGGATGCGGATCGGCAAGAGTGGCAATTGTTCTCGACCGATCTGCCGCCCCAGCTCAACAACCTACGCAGCATCAGTCACGATCAGCCCCTCTGGATCCTCCTGGAAACACCCGACGTCGATTGGGCCCAACCAGCGCCCGACTAGTCGCGATCAACCACTCGCTATCCTCTCGCTATCCTCTCGCTATCCTCAATGCAAATGTGAACCGACTTCCCTTCACGGATGAGAGGACCTCAGAATGGCCATCGCAAAGTTCGAGCAACCGCAAGCTGGCGTCGATCTGGGATCAGCGACGGTCGTTGTCGATGACACGGCTCTCAGTGACTACTACGAAGGGCTCGAACTTGAGCTGCCGGCAGCAGTCGACACCGCGCCGTCGATGGTCGCTGCGAATGCCGACCTCTCGACCCGCATGCACTACGCCAACGACTTCGGCAATCTCTGGCTGCGGCAGGAATGGGACTTCCGCCAGCCATTGAAGCCGGGCGCCACCTATGTGGCCTCCGCGCGGTCGCTCGACATCTACGAGCGCCGCGACCGAAGCGTGATCCTGACTGAGACCGTGCTCAAGGACGAAGCGGGCGATGTCGCCGTGGTTCAGCGTCATCACCAGTCCTTCGTCCTCTACCAGAGCGAAGGCCAGGTCACGCTCAGAGATCCCTCGAAGAAAGAGGGCGCGAAGACCTACTCGCTGCCCGAGGGCGAAGCGTTCGGGCCGCTGGTTCGCTGCATTTCGCTGGAGATGTGCGGCTCGTTCTTCCACGGCAACAAGAACTACCACACCGACAAGGAAGCATCGGAAGAGCTCGGCTTCACCGATGTCGTGGTCGGCGGCAAAATGACGATGTCGCTGCTCGGCGAACTGCTTGATCAGAGATTCGGCGACGCCTGGAAGTCCTCGGGCAAGCTCCTGGTCAAGTTTGCCAACATCGTCTGGCCAAACGAAACCGTGGCGGTCAAGGGCGTCCTGCAGGGCGCCAACCAAGACGACCCCGAGCGGCGCAACATCGCCTGCTGGGTCGAGAAGGAAAACGGCGTCGTCGCAGTGGTCGCCGAGGGCAGCCTCAAGCTCTAGTGCCTGTCCCAGCCGCGGAGACGACATGACGGCCGACGTCACCGTCTTCGTCCCCATCGGTATGAGACCGCTCAGCGGCGGGCAGCGGATCGTGCAAGCGACAGGCCGCACCGTCAGAGAAGTTGTCAACGACCTGGAAGCCAACTATCCCGGTTTCCTCGAATCGCTGATCGAGAAAGATCGCCTGCGCAGAGGTCTGACCGTCGCCGTCAATAGCGTCGAGCAGCCGCTCGGGCTCCTGGCAAAGGTGCCACCCAACGCCGAGGTCCACATTCTGCCGGCCATGGCCGGAGGCGTCGGCTAGACCACGACCGTCAGAAGGGCGATGACAGCCACCGCGAGGGCCAAGGCGGCGAGAAAGATCGTGGTGTGGCGATTGGCCCGCCGTTCTGCGTCGGCTTCAGCTTGAGCAAATCCAACGGTCATCTTTGCTTCCGAAACGGTGAATCGCGCATCGATGCGCTCTTCCAGCGTCTCGAGCCGCTCTTTCGTTGCAACGGTCTCGCTCAGCTCTTCGTCCAATGACGCCGCCAGTTCGAGGCCGTTCGCCTCGTCCGTCACCGCTGTCCTGACAAAGGCGTCACGCATTCGCCGCACGTTGATGATCGCCATCGCTTGCTCCCGACCGACCCGAATCTATGACTTGCTCCGCCGCCAAGCTCGGACACGCGGCCTGATCACAAGATGGTCATCAATATGGCCACCATTCCAATCGCCAAGGCCATTGCCGCGAGGAGTATCGCTGTATGCCTGTTCGCACGTCGCTCCGCATCAGCATCCGCCTGAGCAAACCGCGCGTCCATTTGGGCGAACCGCACGTCAATTCTGGCGAACCGCACGTCCATTCTGCCGTCCATTGCGGGGAATCGAGCGTCGATCCGCTCTTCGAAGGTCTCAAGCTGGTGCTTCGGAACTACTCCTTCGCTCAACTCTTCATCGAGGACGGTGGCCAGTTCCAGGGAATCTGCGGGATCAGCCACCTTCGTCCTCACGAAGGCGTCACGCATTCGCCGCACGTTGATGATCGCCACGTTTCACCCTCACCTGATTGTGCATTCTAGACCTCTTACGAGAGGCGCCTTTCCAAAGGGATGTTCATCCTAATCCTCATGTCGATTGGTATGGGAAACACCGGTAGTACTTGATCGCAAACATTGCTCCCTTCACGATACGCAAGTTCGTGTTCTTTCACGAGAACAGAATCCGTATCGCAAGGAGAACGATGTGCGAAGTACGCCGACTTGGGGAGTCAGATCCAATCGCTTGCTGGTGCTGGCGATTGCGCTGATCGTCGCCGGGCTGGGAGTCTGGTTGACGGTCGACCTGGCATCGGGTCACGGAACCTGCAGCACGCATCACACCTACCGCGTGTACGACGGAACTCACGACGGCGATGGCGACGGAGTCGGCTGCGAGACGCTGCCGGAACCGCCCGAACGCCGTTCCTCATCTTCGTCTTCGTCCACGACTGAAACTGGTTACAACCGAGACAACTGGAGCTTCAACTCGTCTTCCGCCCGAGCAGCGCTCATGTGTGATTCCTCCGAGCATGTCGACCACATCGTCGCTCTGAAGGAGGCCTACGACTCAGGAGCGGCAAATTGGACAAACAGCCGCAAATCTCAGTTTGCCAACGATTTCTCGAACCTGTGGTGTCTCGACGCCTCGGTCAACCTCAGTAAATCTGATCATGATCTGGCCGATTGGAGCGGCGGAACCTGCGAACAGCGCAAGCACATCGCGACGGTCACTAGCACGGTCAAATCGACATACGGTCTGAGCACTGACACCGCTGAGGTGAATGCCATCACTGCTGCGTTGGCGGCGCAATGCACGACATCAGCGTCAACCCAGACGACACCGACGCCGGCAACTACCCCATCTACAATTCAGTCGTCGCCGCCACAGCAGAGTCCGCAAGATCCTCCGGCGGTCAACCAACCAGGCGATCCATTCCCGGCGGGACGAATCGTGGCGCGGCGTCTTGAGGACGGCCGGACTGAGTTTGGCTACCGCGTGGAAGGCGGAGAACTCGTGTTGCCGCGCGGACGCTTCTTCCCGGCTTCAGCTCGGGTCGGGCGATGGCTCAGTTCGACACCGGTAGAGGTTGACGGCGAGTCAATCGGCCGAATCAGCGCCCGCCGACACGAGGATGGCCGGATCGAATTCTCGTTGCTTCCGACGGACGCGGACCGATTTCTGCCAAGGGGAAGGTTCTTCCCGGTCCAAAGCAGTGGCGGCTGGCTCAGAAGCACATTGATCGATCGGGACGGATAATCGACCATGCGAACGAGGCAGCCTGAGTAAGGGCGCTGGAGCCGGAGAGCAGCCGTTGAAGCACGCGACGTTTTTTCTTGTCTTGATCTCGCTCATTGCCTCCGGGCTACTTGCCGCGTGCAGCGATGACGCCGCGGCGGATTGCCCAGCGGGACTCGAACCGTTCACGGAGTTCAACGTCTACTTTGGCCAGGAGAGAGGCGACGAAAGCGCCGTCAGCGCTGCCGAATGGTCCGACTTCCTCGCCGATGTCGTGACGCCACAGTTTCCGAACGGACTCACAGTCTTCGACGCTCAAGGCCAATGGCTCGATATCGAGGAAGAACGGCTCTACCGTGAACGCACGAAGGTCCTGAATGTGCTCGTTCCCGTGGCGATGACGTCCGAGGCCAAGCGATCGCTCGACGAAATTGCAGAAATCTACGTTGATCGGTTCGATCAGCAGGTTGTGTTCAAGACTTCAGTTCCAGCTTGCGCCGGATTCTGATCGGATCGCGCAAGCTCGCAGTCGTTGACCGACTGGAAACTCGCCGATCAAGTGATTCAGCGATGCTGATTCTGTGTCAAACCCAATATCCTGTCCAAAACAACCAGACAGAGCAAAGAGGAGCCGCCGATGACCACTGAGACGAAGCCTGCCAGCGACAATGGCTACCGGGTCGTCGGAACACGCCCGATCCGACCCGACGGAGTTGACAAGGTCACCGGGCGTGCCCGCTACGGCGCTGACATCAACCTGCCCGGTATGCTCCACGGCCGACTGTTGCGTTCACCTCATGCGCACGCGCGCATCCTCAGCATCGACACCTCACGCGCCGAGGCGCTCAACGGCGTCAAGTGCGTCGTCACCCATGACAATCTGCCTGGCGCGACCGATGAGTACGTTGACCTGGGTGAATCTGTGGCGCCGTACAAGTGGGTCCTGCAGAATGTCCTCGCCTCAGACAAGGCGCTGTACCAGGGACACGCCGTCGCCGCTGTTTGCGCGACCGATCCCCACATCGCCGAGGACGCCCTCTCGCTGATCGAAGTGGAGTACGAAGTGCTGCCGCCGGTCCTCTCGGTGCACGACGCCATGGCCGAAGGCGCGCCGATCTTGCACGAGGGCATGAAGACAGTCGAGATGGTCGCCCGATTCGTCCCCGGCGAGGGTCGCGGCGAACGCGAGTCGAATATCGCCTCGCAGTTGGAGTTTGAGAAGGGCGACCCGGCCAAGGGATTCGAAGACGCTGACATCATCATCGAGGGGGAATTCGAGACCTCCGCGGCGCATCAGGGTTACATCGAGCCACAGAACGGCACGGCGCATTGGAACTCTGACGGAACGCTGACCGTTTGGGTATCGACCCAGGGCCCGTTTGCGGTTCGTGCGACGGTCGCGAAGATGCTCGACATCCCGCTGGCTCGAGTCAAAGTGATCCCGATGGAGATCGGCGGCGGATTCGGCGGCAAGCTGCCCGCTTACATGGAGCCGACCGCGGCCGTGATGTCGAAGATCACCGGACGCCCGGTCAAGATGTACATGAACCGCGAAGAGGTGCTGATTGGCACCGGCCCGACATCAGCGACGTACGTCCGCTGCCGGATCGGGGCCAAGAATGACGGCACAATTGTCGCAGCAGATGCCACGCTGGCCTACGAGGCTGGGGGGTTCCCCGGCTCGCCCGTCGGCGCCGGCGCGACTTGTATGTTCTCGTCGTATGACATCGAGCACATCTATATCAACGCGCTTGACGTCGTCACCAACAAGCCCAAGTGCCAGGCCTATCGAGCGCCCGGCTCACCGCAGGGCACATTCGCCGTCGAGTCGTTGATCGACCAGCTCGCCGAGCGACTCGAGCGCGATCCGATGGAACTCCGCGCGCAGAATGCCGCCCACGAAGGCACCCGCCGAGCGGACGGCGTCGCCATGCCGAAGATTGGCGCTGAAGAGACCATGCAGGCGGCGATGGACTCGCCGCACTACCGCTCTGAACTCCATAGCGGTCAGGGCGTCGACGAAGACGGCCGCCTGCTCGGTCGCGGCGTCGCAATGGGCTTCTGGACCAACGCCGGCATGGAGTCCGCCGCCTACGCCGCCATCAACCAGGACGGCACCGTCAACCTTTCGGTTGGTTCCGTCGACATCGGAGGTCAGCGCGCGGGTCTGGCGATGCAGTTCGCCGAGACGATGGGCATTGATTACGACCTCGTCCGACCACAGGTCGTTGACACCGACTCAATCGGTTTCACGCACGTCACCGGCGGATCGCGGGTTTCCTACGCGACGGGCATTGCGGTCCACGAGGCGGCGTTGGACGCGCGCCAGCAGATGGAAGCGCGCGCTGCGATGATCTGGGATGTTGACCCAGGCTCTGTGTCCTACGAGAACGGCGCGATCAGCGGACCTGACGGCAAGCAGCTCACGTTCAAGGAACTCTGCGCCAAGATGCCATCGACCGGCGGTCAGATTCAAGGCCAGGCCGACGTCCTGCCGACCAAGCCGGGACCTGCCTTCGGCTGCCACATCGTCGATGTCGCCGTCGACCAGGACACAGGCAAGGTCGACGTGCTGCGCTACTCCGCCGTCCAGGATGTCGGCACCGCCATTCACCCGTCGTACGTCGAAGGACAGGTCCAGGGCGGCGTCGCGCAGGGAGCGGGCATGGCGCTGACCGAGGAGTACGTCTACTCCCCTGAAGGTCGGATGACTAACGCCAGTCTGCTCGATTACCGCATGCCAACGGCGCTCGACCTGCCCGAGATCGAGACGATTCTGGTCGAAGTTCCCAACCCGAGTCATCCCTACGGCGTCCGCGGCGTCGGCGAGGTGCCGATCGTGCCACCGCTAGCGGCAATCGCCAACGCGATCTACGACGCAACCGGCCTGCGAATGAACTGGCTTCCGGTCAGCCCGACCAAGCTGCTGGATCGTCTGTTGGACGAGTAATCGCTCACTGGTGAGGTAGCCGTTCTCTCTCGTTTACAGCGGGCGTTCCGCTTAGACAGGAGGAGACACGTGTGCCTAAGATCAGCGGCATGGGACAGACGCAACCATGGCGCTGATCAACATCCAGCGATTTAGAGACGTCCTCGTGAGGACGCAGGTGGCGGAGGAAGCTCCGGCGCTTGAAGTATCCGTCGGCCTCGAGCAAGAGCTGGACGACACGCTCGGAGACTTCGCGACCAATCGTGAGATGGAATCAAGCTTTGCACTGCTCCGAGGCGACATCCGGGCGTTTCAAGCCCAGATTCTTCAGAAGATGGCAGAGCAAGAACAGCGTTCAACGGAGCGCGAGCAGCGGCTGGTGCTGATCACACTCTCTGGAATCGCCGTTGCAACAGCGATCCTCGGCTTGCTGGCCGTATTCGGATAAGGCGAATCGCTTATTCGCCGCACTCCCGAGCTAGCCGATCCAACAGGTCAACCATGAGATCGGGTCGGCTGAAGAATGGGGAGTGGTCTGTTGCCCACTCGACGACGTGATTGGCGCGACGAGCAAGGGTACGTTGGCCTTCAGCCAGCAACGCCTGATCCTCAGTACAGACCACGTATGTCGTCGTGATCTTCTTCCAGGCGGATTCCCTGGGGGCGTCGAACGGAATTGCCGCCTCGTCACGGACCAACTGCTGCAGCGCTTGTTCGTAATCCTCATCCGAGCATTGGTGGTAGAAGATTTCGCGGATCTTGTCCGCTTGTACCGTCGTCGATCCATCATCCCCAGCCTGTAACGCCCCGCCCAATACTGGGTTAACGAAGTTGTCGGGGATCGAGCCGTCCGTGTCGGGCATGATCGCAGTCAGGTAGACGAGGTGCTTGACGCTGTCGTTGCCCAGCGGCGCCGTCGTAATTGCGACGCCTCCGAACGAGTGACCGAGCAGCACGATCGGTCCCTCGACTTGATCAAGCGCCGCACGGACGATCGCTTCGTTCTCGGCCGAGTCGGTGACGCCGCGCAACGTTCCACTTGGCTCATGCATGCGCCGCCGCTCGACTGCGACCACCGGTACTCCGCGAACCTCAAGGCCGGCGACGACCTGGTCGAAGCACCAGGGACCGTGCCAGGCGCCATGTACCAACACGACAGTCGCCGGAGTCGTTGCTGTTGTCATGATCGCTACTCCACTGTTCGATTGCTCAGGTCGGTTATTCGGGAAATCGTTCGGTAGTTTCTGGCTCAAATTGAACGCCGAAGCTGTTCAACGCCATCGAAACGATGTGATACTGACCGACCGCAAAGACAACATCCATCATTTGCTTGGTGGAGTAGCGCTCCGCGAGCGCCTGCCACGTCTCGTCGCTAATGAACGCATCGTGATGCAACTCATCAGCCGCACGCAACAGAGTGGAGTCGAAGTCGTCCCAGCCATCGGCATCCGGCCCGACGGTCACTCGGCGGATTTCATCGTCGGACAATCCGACCGACTTGCCGAATCGGGAGTGCTGGCCAAACTCGTACTCCGACTGGCAGTTCCAGCCGGTGCGCAGGATCAGCAGTTCTCGCTCGCGCTGAGGGAGCGACGTATCACGCATCACATGCTGCGTGAACGACTGACGCGCTCGGGCCAACTCAGGGTACTGAGCGATAGTGCGTTGGACGTTCAGCGGTGAGCGCCCAACCGCGGCAGCAGCGAGCACCTCACGCTGTTCCTCGGTCGCGTCCTCATCCGATACGGGGTCAATTCGGGGCTGAGAGAGTCGCATGTGTCACCTGCCGTGAGCAGAACGATCTTGCGCACGTTCGCGCGCAGGGTAGTGGAATGGTCGGAGCGGCCGGATTTGAACCGGCGACCTCTTGACCCCCAGTCAAGTGCGCTACCAAGCTGCGCCACGCTCCGACGCGGCTCATCGTATCACTCAGCCGAGTCTCTGCCCGAGCGCCGGCCTATCATCGAGACATGAGCAGGGATTCTCCCAACTCCGTCACATGAGCCACGACTCCTATCTGGATAAGAACTCCCAAGAGATTCCAAGTCCGCTCAGGCGCCACTTTTCGTCAGGAAGTGAATCGTTTCCTGCGCTGGATGCTGGCATTCGAGTTGATCATTGGTGGAACCATCATTGCCTTACTCATCGTTGCGATAAGCAAAGCGTGGACACTCGCCGTTTGCTATAGAGAACGGTTGTTCTCGCTAGATGGTATGATGCCACCATGGCGCTCAACAAGATGCGGTTCCACAATGTCCTGGTCCGAAAGATGGACATACCGTCCGACGTAGCCGAAGAACTCGCTGAAATCGTTGACAATGCAAATGATGACCTTGCTCCGCGGAGTGAGTTCGAGTTGCTGAGGTCTGAAATCCGCGCTGAACTCGCCGAGATCAGGGAACTCATCTGGCGAGTCACACTCATCCTGGTCGGAGCCATGACCATGGGATTCTCGGTCCTGGCGGGCATCGGGATCGCACTGCTTGCTCGCGGCGGTTAGCGCTTTATCCCTCCGCAGGCCGCTTGAGCATCATCCCGGTTCGCCGACACTTCACGACTAACTCGCCCCGCTGATTGATCCCTCGGTGCTCGAACGTCACCACGCCGCGATCCGGCTTGCTGCGTGACTCCCGACGATCGATCACTTCGGTCTCACACGTGATCGTGTCTCCGATGAAGACCGGATTCGGGAACGTCGTCTCGTCGAAGCCGAGGTTGCCCAAGGTGGTTCCAAGGGTCGTGTCGGCGACGCTGAGGCCTACCGCGAGCCCCATTGTGAAGATGCTGTTGACGAGCCGCTGACCGTGCTGTGTGCCAGCCGAAAACTCCGCATCGAGATGCAGCGGCTGCGAGTTGTGGGTGAGCGCCGTGAAGAGCAGATTGTCTGTCTCGGTCACGGTCCGTGAGGGCTCGTGACGGATCACGAGCCCCGGTTCCAGTTCCTCAAACCATTTGCCGGCCACGATGGGCCTCCCAACTAGGCCGCCCAAGAGATTAGGCGAAGCGCGCCATGTCGTCGGCTGCGTATTGCGCAACGGCGCGGTCGGCCTTGGCTGTTTCTCTTAGGCGCTCCAGGAGATCCGCGAGCTGCGACGCCGGGATCGCGCAGGTCATCTCGGCGTTTGGCATTTGTGTACGCACTCGCGACAGTTGACAGCCCACCGACGCCGCCATCTCGCCCGCCTTGGCGATGGCGATGATATGGCACTGCGGCTTGCCTTCGATTCGCATTGCGGGGAACGCGTCGTGCAGCACCATGAGCTGGCGGCCCGTGATTCGCACCAGGACCACATCGGGGTCGGTCGGCGACTCTCCCAGCGGTCCGTAGACGACCTCTTCCGGCTTCTCCTCGACGACGGGAATTCCCATCGCTGCCTCAGGGGTGACCCAGCCGGACTCCAACAGGGCGCTCACGTCGCCGTTCTCGAGCACGTCGCCAAGTCCAAGGAATCCGTGTGTGACTGAGCCGACCGAGCAGTTGGCGTGATCTGCCGCGACAGTCGAGAATGTGCGATCCGCGGCTTTCATCCAGAAGACGCAACCCGCTGGCACTCGCCCGGTGCGACCGTCATCAGCGGGCCCGGGCATGGGGTCGTCGAACCCAGCTACGCCGGACGCTGAGTCGTGAAATGTGATCGCCAGTGGCTGGTTGGCCAGTCCCAACGCCCCCTGCAACTGCTCCGAGAGTTCGTTCCAGTCAGTCATTCGTGCCTGCCTTCTGTTGCCTGATTGGCTGCTGCGCTGTCGCCATGTGTTTGAAAAGCGGCCGCCGCCGAGGCCGGCGAACGGAACGCTTCGCGCAGTGTCGGCATGATGTTACGCCAGTGCTGCGAGACCAGCAATGCGGTCAGTCCGAGATAGATCACCCCGAAGATGACACGTGGCGTGTTGTTGTCCTGGAAGAGGAACTGTGTCAGCAATTGTGCGAGGAATAGTCCGAGCAGCGCGAACCCAGCTCGCGCCGTCAGACGCCGGTCAATGATCAACATCACACCAAACGCCGATTGCGCCGCTGTGATGAAGACTTCCGCACGCTGGAGCGAACTCGATTCCAGCCCGGTGATCGCCCCGCCAGCGGCCATGTAGGCGATCGGAATCGAACCGATGAGCAGGGTCCATTGGTTGACCTTGCTCGAAACGAGCATGTTGATGCCAAGCCCTGAAGACCCGCGCCAGACCAGGTACAACGCTGCGAAGAACTCGGGCGATTCCGACGCCAGCGGGGCGATCCACTGGATGACAAAAAACTCGCCGATGCCCACATCCCGGCCAATCTGTTCCAGACCATGGACGAACGGTTCGGCGCACATCGCTATGACGATCGCGGAATAGCCGATCAGAAACGTCACAACCGCGCGACGACGCCAGGTCGGCAGACCGCCGATCGTAGCTGCCGGACCTTCTAGTTCAGGCTCCTCAACAGGCGACCGGGTCAAGCGGAGGATGTACCAGAAAAACAACAGCCCGAGGATGATGGTGTCTTCAATCGCAATCCGGCCTTTGGCCACGATGATGAATGAGTACAGCGTCGCCACGGCCAGGATGCCGATTTCGAGGCCGATTCCGCCTGGCAGATTGAGCAGCGGTTCAGCCGGATCCGTCGGACGGCGCCGTAGCCCTCGCCAGGTGTTGCGAGCGGCCGATGCGACGAGATTGCGAGGACCGCCTGTCTTCCAGGCGAACAGGAAAATCACGGTCGCCCAACCGACGCCCAAGAGCAATCGATTGGCGCCGGTCATATTGGCCAGGGCCAACTCGTCCTTGCCGGGAATCCCCTTGCCCGCTTCCCAGGCGAGAAGCAGGTCAATGGCGTACTCGGGCAGGACCGCGATGAACGCAACCACGGCGACAGAAAGCGCAGCCGGAATGTCGTGTTGCGCAGCTTCGGCGCCGGTCGAGATCAGAAACGCCGCGGAGAGAATTCCAAGTCCGAATATCGCAACCTCGACCTCGGTCCCCGCATGAATCCCGCCCAGACGAAAGATCAACGCCGGCAGCCCAATCAGGGCCGCGCCGATCAGCAGGGTCCAAGAGGATCGCAAGTTTGGTCGGATATGCACCACGTCAGCCTACCCAGCGATAGCTCAATGGTCAGTGCGGAGATTCGCCGTTGGACCCTGCAGAGAATGATCGTGCGTGTTCCAGCTGACGCCCAATCTTGCCAAGCACGCCGAGCCAGATCACCGCCTCTTCGCGAGTTACTTCAATCCGCACGTCGTGCGAGTAGGGGTTGCGAAATCCTCGCACCATGCCAAGCAACAAAAACCTTGTTCCAGCGTGCTCATTTCGCTCACGCCGCGTGCGTCGTTCGCTGAACGGGACAAGCGGGTTGCTGTCCGCTAACGCGGCTTGCACCAGGTCCGGGCCGTCCAGATCCTCGCGCTTGGTCTGTTCCTGCAACTCATTGAGCAGATCCTGAGTCTCGTGCCGAATGGCATCTCTTGGGTGACCAGACAGGAAGAGACTGAGCGCGTAATCGCTAATGCCCAGCTCTGTGACATCAATAGTCACATTGTGTTCGTCGCTCATGAGGCGAGAAGTCGCTGCGCAAGGTTGCGAACCGTTCCAACGCCTGACCCGGTCAGTCGCACGAGCCGTTCACCATTGCTGGGGCGACCGAGGAACAACACATCATCACAAGCCAAGAGGCGCGGCACATAGGCCTTACCGTCGCACGCTTGATACCGCTCAACCGTCGACTGAATGTGGGCCTGATTGGTATCTAGTCCAACGGCCGTGCGTCCGGCAAGCTCCAGCAGTGCGAGCTCTCGAAGCGCGACACGTTTTGAATCAGACAACGCCAATGGGTCAACTTGGACCATTGGCTCGCGCAGGCGCACGCCGAATAGCGCAGGGACGCCCTCTTCCTGGATTCGTAGGTAGTCCGAGATCCCGTCGCTCCTGAGTTCGGGGGTGGAGTAGTGATCGTCCGGATCATCGAAGAGCGCGGCGGGCTCAGAGCCGTAGCCGAATTGACCAGCACCCGCCGATTCAGATCCGTGGACGCCTAGCATTGCTGCCAACACCAACTTAAACGCCTCTTCGCGGGTCTCGGGCGTGATGTCTTCTCCAAGTGCAGATGTCGCCAACCACGCTTCTCGAACTACTTTCGCCATCCGCAGACCAGCATCGGGCTGCTGTGAAACAGGGTCGTGCGTTTCGGTTGCCATCCAAGTCTCCTCGGGACACAAGCGTACTAGGGTTTGTTCACGCAGCCAGCGATGTGTTCGGTCGAGGCGTGTGTTGCGGTCATGGGCGATTTCAGGTTTCAGGTGGAGTTTTTTTCCTGGGTTGGTTTGGCGACGATCTCCAGTGCATAGCTGGAGATCGTGTTTCAGCTCTTTCAGGTTTTTTCAGGTTTTTTCGGTCTGGTTGAGGGAATTCTGGTCGGTTGTTGTTCGGGTCTGTTCGGATCTGTGTGGATTGAGACGAACCGGTTCGCTGGGTTGTCGCACGGTGCGCGGGGGTTGGCGGGTGTTCGAAGACGAACCGGGTTGTGGCTGGGCGTGGGGTTGACATGGGCTCCGCCTTTCACGCGCTCATGCGTTCTGATGATAGCGTGGCTCGGCAGGGTCGGAGTTGAGGCGCAGGGATTGGTCTGCGGTTGGCCGTCAAGAGCGTTCTGTGCGAACAGGTCTTAGGAATCCTCTGAACAACTGCTACCAGGTGCAGGTGGCCGGCCGGGACCCCTCTTCAGCCTTCGGCAGCTTTCCCCGCGAGGAGACCTTTGAAAAACTCCTCTTCTTCCCCCTTGCGGGGGAGATGCCGCAGGCAGAGGGGGGTCTCCCTATCTCATCACCTATCTGGTCGCTGCCGGAGGACCCCCCCTCTGTCACTCCGTGACATCTCCCCCCGCAAGGAGACCTTTGAAAAAGTCGCGCTTGGAGATCTTCTCCGTCCCCGCCCCCGAGCGGGGACCCGTTCCGCTTCGCGAGGCTACGATCTCTCAATCGCACTCCACCAGATATGCGCTCTGCCATGTTCGTTCAGCCTGGAGGGAACCGGGGGCAGGTCCCCGCTCGGGGGCGGGGACGGAAAACCGGGAGTGCTGGAGTTTTTCAAAGGTCTCCGCGAGGGGGGAAGCGGGAACCAGAGTTATTCAGACCTTTCTTAGGTTGCTGCAAGGTTCTCCAACACGTCCGACAACACTTGTTCCCAGGGAGACTCCACCAGTCGGCCTGACGGCGTGTATCTGAGTTGGGTCGACCCGATTTGGATTTGCCTCGGAACGTTGAGGCGTCTTTGGGTTGGAGTGAACATGATCCCTGACGCGAGCCTCGCGACGACACTGTCGCCCTCCGATTGGATAGACTCGGCTCCGATCCTTGACGCCAGCACCTTGAGTTTCACGGCGCCAAGCAGATTCGACGCCGGCAAGGGCATTGGCCCGAAGCGATCATCCAGTTCTTTCCCAAAGTCTGCGACCTCGTCCGGCGACTCGGCGGCGGCCAGTCGTTGATACAGCGTCATCCGCAAGCCGATCTCTTCGACGTACGACTCGGGCAGGAATTTGGGCAGTGCGAGATCGACATGGACCCTGGTCCCCTGTCGACGCCGTACCCGCTTCTTGCCGGAGCGCTTGGCTCGGGCCCGCTCGACGGCCTCGGACAATAGCTGGGTAAAGAGCGTGAAGCCGACGGCGCCGATGTGGCCCGACTGCTGTGCGCCCAGCAGATTGCCCGCGCCGCGGATTTCGAGGTCCTTGAGCGCAATCTGGAATCCCGCGCCGAGGTCGTCCGCCTCCATGATCGTGGCCAGACGCCGTTGCGCGACCTCCGACAGTGACCGGTACGGCTCGGTCATCAGGTAGGCGTAGGCGCGCACGCTGGACCGTCCGACGCGGCCTCGCAGCTGATACATCTGCGCCAGACCGAGCCGCTCGGCGCGGTCGAGGATGATCGTGTTGACTCGCGGAATGTCGACGCCCGATTCGATGATCGTCGAGCAGACCAGCACATCGACTTCGCCGTGTGTGAATTGCTCCATGTGATCGCGCAGGACATTCGATGGCATCTGACCATGCGCGACCAGGAAACTCGCCTCGGGGACCAGCCGTCCCAGCTCAAAGGCTTCTCGATCGATCGATCGCACCTCATTGTGCAGGACGTAGACCTGACCTTCGCGATCAAGTTCTCGCAGAATCGCTTCTCTGATCACGCTGTTATCGCGCTCCATCACGTAGGTGCTGATCGGCAGGCGCTCCTCGGGCGGCGTCGCGATGGTCGACATGTCGCGAATGCCGGTCACCGCCTGATGCAATGAACGCGGAATCGGCGTCGCCGACAGGGTGAGGACATCCACTTCCCGGCGTAGCTTCTTGAGCCGCTCTTTGTGTTCGACCCCGAAGCGCTGTTCCTCATCGATCACGAGCAAGCCAAGGCTCTTGAATCCAATGTCCTGCTGTAGCAATCGATGCGTGCCGATCACGATGTCGGTCGAGCCGGCCTTGAGCTCAGACACGGTGACCTGTTGCTCGGATCCCGTGCGCAGCCGTGACAGGAGACCGACCCGCACCTGCATCGCCGCCAGTCGCTGACGGAAGGTTTCGTAGTGCTGCTGGGCGAGCACCGTCGTGGGCACCAGCACGGCAACCTGATAACCAGACATGACGGCCTTGAACGCCGCCCGGATTGCGACCTCCGTCTTGCCGTAGCCGACATCGCCGACGATCAACCGATCCATCGGCTTGGGCGCTTCCTGGTCGCTCCTCACCTCCTCGATGGCGCGATGCTGGTCGGGCGTTTCGACGTATGGGAACGAGGCTTCGAGCTCGATCTGCCATGGCGTATCGGGATCGATGGCGATGCCGGGCTCGGTCTCGCGCGCGGCGTGGATCTCAAGCAGATCGTCGGCGATCTCCGCGACGGCGCCGCGCACCTTGGCTTTCGCGCGCTGCCACGCGCCGCCTCCGAGGCGGGTCAGCGAGGGCGGCGCGTCCGACGGTCCGACGTAGGGCTGTACACGATCGAGCTTGTCGGTCGGGACCAGTAAGCGATCGCCCTTGGCGAAGCGGATATCGAGATACTCGCCCTCGCGACCACCGATTCGCTCATGCACGACGCCCTGGAACCTGCCAATCCCGCTATCGACGTGAACGACGAAGTCGCCGGGCTTGAGTGTCTCCAGCAGGTGAGGATCCGCGGATGGAGCGGACCTCGTCCTCAACGGCCGGCGCTGGCGTTGACGTTCGAAGCCAAAGATTTCGGTGTCGCTGATCAGCGTGGCCAGGCGCTCTCCCGAGACCGGATCGTCGAGCCGCCAGCCCTCGGCGATGGCCGCGCGTCCGACCGAGATGGCGTGGGGCTGCGGCGGCGCCTCAGCTTCGAGCGTGGCTAGGGGCAATCCCAGATCGGCCATCAACTCCGAGAGTCGGGCGGCCTGCAGTGACACCAGCACTCGCGCGCCCGAGTGAGCGTTGCCGCGCAGCGATTCAAACAGTTGGGCCAGCTTGCCGGCCAGCCGCTCTGCCGGCCGGAAGGGCAGTCGTTGCTCGCCACCGGCGAGCCGGGAGATTGTTCGGACGGTCCCAGCAGGGTCGGACAACCGCCTGGCGATCTCGGCCTCTGTCAGCCAGGGATGTGGCAGACCTCGAGGAATCCGGCCGCCGCGTTCAAGCTCGGCTTTCGCGTGTTCCGCCCGCTCGTCTCGGTCCTGTGCACGGGCCACGATGTCGTGCGGTTCGTCAATCAGGATGAGCGCCTCGTTGGACAGATGATCGAAGATTGTGCCGGGCGCGAGGAACTGCGTCCAGAAGTCGGGTCGCGACGTGGAATTTCCACTTCGCAGGTGCTCAAGATCGAGAGCCAGCACGGCGGATTCGACGTTGGGCTCTTCGTCCTGGGTCGAGCAATCTTCTCCGGCGCCGCGCTCGGCCGATTCCAGAAGCTGTTCGGCCAGTGGGCGCGACTCCTCACCGAGACTCCACTCGCGCGCCGGTCGAAGCGAAATCTGCTCGACTGAATCCGTTGAGCGCTGGGTGAAGGGATCAAAGCGACGGATCGACTCCACCTCGTCGCCGAATAGTTCGACTCGGACCGGCATGTCCTCGGCGGGAGGCCAGAAGTCGAGGATGCCGCCTCGGACGGCAAACATGGCCGGCTCGACGACGATCCGGTGACGTGCGTAACCGTGCGCGTCCAGCGTGCGCATGAGACCATCGAGCCGCAACTCGGATCCTTGCCGAATGGCGATCGCCGCGCTGACGGTCGACAGGGTTCGCTGGGCGGCCGCGTCGATGTCGGCCACGATGATCGGTGAGCCGCATCGGAGCGACTCGATCGTCGCGAGTCTCGCCTCGACGATGTCCGGCGCGGGGCTCTGACGCTCATAGGGCGCCGTCTCGCGGACCGGGAAGGCGCGCAGCCGCTCGCGATGCTCTGTCCGCAGCCAGAGCGGGAGTGCGTCTACCAGATCCGCGGCGGAGGCGGGCGTCGGAGTCAGGATCAGTACGGGTCCGCGATGACGGGCTGCGAGCTCCGCCAGGACGGCGGGTTTGGCAGCGTCGGGAGCGCCGAGGGACGCGTGCTCGTCGAACTGCTCGACCGCGCGGAGCACAGCGCCGCCCAACCCGGCGAGGAGACCCGGCGGGGTGTCGTGTGGCGTGTCGTGCGGGTCGGTTGCGCTCACGCGCGCGATCTCCGTCCGCTGACGTCTGCTCTCAGCCTAAGACAGCGGGTACGCCCGCCGTCAACTCAGAACGGTTAGCTCTGGCCGGTCGGGACGAGCCGGTGCGGGCCGACGAAGCCGATGTGGATATGTCCGGTGCGGCCCTTGGCGTCGTCGTGGAAGTAGAGCCGAGGAATGTGCTGACCGCCGCCCTCCGCGATCTTGAGGTGCGCTTCCATGTGCTTGTAGCCGGTGGGCTCGACCTCGGTGCTGATCAGGAACCGGCGTTGACGCCACAACCGGCCGTCCTTCTTCACCGTGTCCGATTCGCTCATCGCCAGCTTCTGCGGCGACGCATTCCAGGTATCGGGATGATTACTGTGCTCGCACCACTCCCAGAATCCGCCGGTGAAATGCTCTCCCTCTTCGGCATATGCCTGCAAGGCCTGGAGGCCGCGCAGGATTTCGCGGGCCCAATCAGCCGACTTTTCATCTGACTCAAGCGCATCAATCTCTTTCAAGGCGGCATCGGGAATCTGCACCCGATCGTATTGCTCGCGGGCGATTTCGATCACGCCCTCAATCGTGAGTTCAGGCTGATCTGATTCATCGGATTCAATCATGTCGGTCGGTACTGAAGTCCGTTCTCGCAACACCGCCTCGTAACTGGAACTCTTCGCTCGCAGCTTGTGGTTCTCTTCCTGCGCCTCGGACAGGGCCCGATCCAACTCCTTGATTCGCGCGCTGGCCGCCTGGGACTCCTCGATCAGGTGGTCTCGCTCGGCCGAGTGTGTTTCATTGTTCTGCTGAATCCTTGCGTCGCGTTCTTCGAGCTTGTGTTGCATCTCGACGATGGTCGAGCGCTGCTCTTCAATGGCTTCTTGGACCCGGCTCAACTGTTGTTGTAGCGCGTCTACCCGCTCCGTGTCTGCGGACATCGAGGGTTTCTCAACGAACGCTAGTATCCGTTCCCGAATGGACGCTAGTGAATCGGCCGCTGCATGAGCGTCCGCGCGGATGGTATCGTCGTCCGCTTCATCCAGATAGTCGATCAATTGCCGTGCCGACGGATATAACGTATACGCGATGAAACAAGCCGCGAACGCTTCGAGCGCGTCGGCGCTGCGTTGGCTATTGCGTCTCGACATGGTTTGCTTTGCCTTCTGACTCAAGAGCGTTGTTCGCAACAGTTCTGTTGTACATATTCATCGCCGATTCCACGCCATGTTCAAGCATATGCACGACCGCCTCAGCCGCGCGCACTTCCGCCTCATGTATCAATCGTCGTTCGGCCGGCCCCGGATCGCTGAGCAACCAGGCCGCCACATCGTCAGGGTGTCGCGACCCCTGTCCATCGACCATCGGACGACCCACGCCAATCCGCACGCGAGGAAAATCGAGCACACCGATTACCGACTTGATCGATCGCATACCGCGCTGTCCGGCGTCGGAGCCCGAAGGTCGGATGCGAATCCGGCCGGCCTCGATGTCTAGTTCATCGACCAGCAGAATCAGATCCGACGGGTCCGCCCGATACTTGTCAAGCAACGCCTGTACCGCCTTGCCGGACTCGTTCATGAAGGTGCGCGGCAACGCCACCGCCACCGGCCCGAACGCAGTCGTTCCCTGCGAGACCCGATAGCGCGACTCGCGTTCGGGCTGGGGCAGCTTCAGCATCTTGCGGACATGCTCGGCCGCGCGAATGCCGGCGTTATGTCGATTCTGGGAGTATCCCGGTCCAGGGTTACCCAGCCCGACAATCAAGCGGGCGTCGGTGAGCGGCTGCAGTCCGCGTCGTCGGAGCTTGGGGAGTCGAGCCATGCGCTCAGTGTTGCACGGTGTTGGATCGTGGGCTACGGGGCCCAAGCGCTCCCCCAAGGGAGACGTGCGCGTAAATCACCTGCGGTCTGATTCTGGTCCCCTCTCCCTCTGGGAGAGGGTTAGGGTGAGGGCCAGGGCGTGGGCAAAGAGCGGCGATCACCAGATAGACGGATTGGGGAACCCTCACCCCAGCCCTCTCCCAGAGGGAGAGGGGGTAAGAGAGGGAGCATCTCCCTCATCGCGATGAACAGACTCATGCACAGGTCTCCAAGGGGGGAGCTCTTTGATCACGCCTCGACGGCGTACTTCTCGCCGAGCGCAGTTTCCCAGCGCAGATAGTGCTGCATCTCTCCGTAGCTTCGTTGGGGACCGAAGCTGAGAATGTCGTTGGGCGGCGACAGCACACCGGTCAAACCCAATTCAATCGTGAGTCCGGCGGCTCGATAGCCCGCCATGCCTCCCGCAACAACGCTGACCTGTGATCGGCCCAGCTCTCTGAGTGTCTGCGCAGCCAGCATCGATTGCGACCCGTCTTCGCAGATGGCGACGATTGGCGACGTCTCATCAGGCGCCAATTCGCTGATGTCTCGCTCCAACCACGCCCTCGGCGCCCAGCGAGCTCCCGGTGGATGGCCCTGCGCGAACTCCTGGCTCGTGCCAACGTGAATCAGTGCCGCGTCGGGCGAATCGAAGATTTCAGTCGGCTCGATCTGGTTAGCGCTCTCGCGAGCGCTGGCAAGCAGCCCAGGCTCGGTTCGGCGCATGCCCGATTCCAGCGAGCGACCAGCGTCCGTCCAGGCCGACGTGCCGCCGACAAGGGCGTAGATGTGACGATGTCCCATCTGTCGGTACCACGACGCGGTCAGGGTGGCCCGCGCCAGGCCGTTGCAGGCGAAGACGATGGGCACGTGATGGACCACGGCCACGTCATCGCTGCGCTGGACCGCCTGTCCGCCCGCGAACCAGCGGAAACCGGGAATGTGACCGGCCTCGTGCTCAGCGTCGGTGCGCACGTCGATGAAGTAGACGCTCTCATTCCGGCTCCGCTCGTGCAGCTCGTCAAGCCCGTCAACGCCGATCAACTGCACGCCGTCTTCCTCGGCGCAACGACGTGCGTATTGCTCGGCGGCGGCTTGCCCCTCCGGTGTGACGGGGGTCAGCTCGTCGCGGTCGGCGCCGAACTCCAAGTCGTGCCCCGCGAGCATCCAGCCCGCCGTCCCGTTTTTGAGCCCTACGACATCGCGCTCCAGCGCCATTCGCTGGAGGACGCGCGTGCCAATGATGCTGCGTGTGCGACCGGCGCAGTTGACCACAACCGTCGCGTCGGGCGGCGCATGGTCCAGGATGTCGGTGATGCGGAACGCCAGTTCCCCGCCGGGCACACTGCGTCCGCCGGGAATGCAGGCGCGCCGATATTCGTCGGGAGTGCGAGTGTCGAGGATGACCAGTTCGTCGCCGCGCACAATCCGCGCGTGAAGGTCGTCGGCGTCAATCTCGGGGACGTGATGCACGACCTCAACCCGCTCGCCAAAGTCCTTGCTCGGAACATTGACGCCCCACTCGGTGGGCAGGTCAAGAAACGCCCAGCGGTTGACGCCGCCGGTCAGCGTCAAGACATCTGTATAGCCCATCTGCTCAACAGTCGCAGCCGCAAAATGAACGCGCTGCTCATCGTCGTCGCAGAGGACGATCGGCGTGTCGGCATGAGGCACGGCGTCGGGAAGCTCGAATTCGAGCATCCGCCGAGCGATGAGGCTAGAGCTCGGGATATGGCTGGCGTTGTACTCGGGAGCGTCGCGGACGTCGATCAGGGCGACCGGGGCGTCGGCGGAGAGTCGTTGTTGGAGGTCGTGTGGGGTGATTGGAGTTGGCATAGTATCGAAGAGGGTAGTCGAGGTCTGGTCGGACTAGAATTCACTGAAATGACGATGCGCTACAGCGACGAAGAGTTGCGCGACCGCTTGCACGGCGGAGAGGACAGTGGGTGGGAATTCAAGGAGGTGGAATTCCGCGGCAAGAAACCAGCGGGATCGCAGCGAGCCCAGTGGGCGGATGAGATTGTAGCGTTCGCGAACGGCTCCGGTGGCGTGATGCTGCTCGGCGTGTCCGACCTCGGGGAAGTTGCGGGCCTGAGCCGTGAACAGATGGATGCCGTCGAACGCATGGTCGTTGAGATCTGTCGCGACACGGTCTCGCCAGCGGTTCGCGCGTCGGTGTACAAGGTGAAGCTGGAGGGACAATGGTTGGTCCTGGTTGAGGTGCCTGAGGGGGACGGGCTGTATGAACGTGACGGCCGAAGCTACGTGAGAGTTGGCAGCGCCAAGCAACTGATGTCGTCAGACGAGCGAATGAGGCTCGCGCTGCGTCGTGGTCAGGCGCAACGTCGCAGTTTCGATGAGACGACTGTCAGGGATACCGGCTTTGGCGCGTTCTCGGAGCGTCTCTGGAAGCCACTGCTGAGCGCCGAGAATCTCAGCACTCCGCATGTCGGCCTGGAAAAGCTTGGGCTATTGGCCGCCAACGACCACGACGTGCTCTGCGCCACGGTGGCAGGCGTTCTGTTCTGTACCGAGGCGCCAGAGGAGCACCTACCGCAGGCAGCGATCATGGCAGTGCGATATCGAGGCCTCGATGAAGCGTCGGGGCAGATCGATGCACAAGTCATCGGTGGACCTGTCGACCAACAAATTCGTCACGCGTTAGCGTTCGCGGCTCGCAACATGCGCGTAGCAGCGCGTAAAGATCCTGCGCGCGAAGACCTGCCCGAATATAGCGTTCGCGCAATATTCGAGGCGCTGGTCAATGCCGTGGCGCACCGAGACTACTCGATCAGTGGCAGCCGCATTCGCCTGCGAATATTCGCAGACCGCCTCGAGATCCGGTCGCCCGGTTCATTGCCGAACAGTTTGACCATCGAAAGCATGTCCGAGCGTCAAGCGACGCGCAACGAAGTGGTGACGTCAGTGTTGGGACGATTGAGCGTGGCAGGGATCGAGGCGACGGGCGGTCGGCGTTACTTCATGGAACGCCGCGGCGATGGAATCCCAATCATTCGGCGAGAAACGCAGGACCTCACCGGCAAATTGCCGGATTACCGACTAATTGACGATTCGGAGTTGTGTCTCACGATTCCTGCCGCAGAGCCTGAATCCGGTCCTGCCAGCGTCGTGGTGACAGTCCGCAAGGAAGGCACACTGGTCCAAGGAGTGGCGGTGTTGGCGCTCTTCCCAAACAACACCTGGAAGTCCGCGTCAACAGACGAACTCGGTGAAGCCCGGCTCGACCTGCACACGGTCCACTTGCCGATGACCGTGTTCGTTTCCGGACCTAACGTGGCTGCTCACGTGGAGCGCGAGTGGCTCCCCGCCGAACGGTCACTGGCAATCGAACTGACGCCTCTAGCCAACGGCGGTTCTATCGTGTTCGAAGAGTCGACCGGATATGTCCCGGGCTTGGCTGGCCGGCTCAATCCCATCCTCGATACAAGCAACCGGACCTATGTCTACGCATCGAACATCGCTATCAATGGCGGTCAAAAGCAGCCGGTCACATTTGCACCGGAGGTGGAAGAGCTGCACTTGATGGACGCTGACGGTAGAGAGCGGTTCGTTAGGATCGTTGCGATCAACGGCCGATCGTCGTTGCTGGAGTATCGGGACGCTGAAGCCGTCCGGCCGAATGGCTAACTAAACAGCCGCCAGCGTCGAGGCCTTCCTCAGTGCGTTCGCTGCTCTCTCGAAGCTGGGGAAGGTGGGGATTCCTTCCTCTTGCAGGCGCAGGCGGGCGGTCAGGGCCGCCTCTTCTACGTGGCTGGGATGGAGGGCCGCCAGAAAGGGCTTGTCCGACTCGCTCATGAACTTTTTCAGCGAGTTGATCAGGCGGTCGAACTCCTCCGGCTTGTCCTGCCAGCGGCGGGCCATGAAGGTGGCTGAGAGCTCCATGCCGACGGCGTCGATGTTCTCGTCCTGGTTGAGGATGTCGAAGATCGTGTCGAGATGTTTCGGGTCCTGGCCGATCGTGCCGGCGGCGTCGAGCGGGTTGCGATAGCTGCCGCCGATGATGTTGAAGAACTCGCCGAGCTGGGCGTAGCTCTCGTCCGAGAGCGTCGGCACTTTCCAGCCTTCCTTCTCGAAGGCGTCGGTCAACACGACCGACTGTCCGCCGGTCATGGCGATCAGGCCGAGCCGGTTGCCCTGGGTGCGCTTGGTCAGCAGGGTCGCCTTAATCACGTCGATCATCTCGTCGAGGTTGTGCACCGCGACCGCGCCGACCTGCTTGATCATCGCTTCCCAGATCGCCTGATCGCTGGCCAGCGAGGCGGTGTGCGAACGGATTGCGCGTCCGCCGCCCTCGGTCTGGCCGCCCTTCCAGATCACGACCGGCTTCTTGGCCGCGACCTCGCGCAGGGTCTTGAACAGGCGCTGGCCATCGCGCGCGCCCTCGATGTACATGCCAATCACTTCGGTTTGCGGGTCGTCGGCGAGGTATTCGAGGTAGTCGGCGGCCTCGAGGATGATCCCGTTGCCGAAGCTGACCAGGGTCGAGCAATAGAGCCCATGCGCCGCGCCGGTGAGTGAGAAGTTCATCCCGTGCGTCCCGCTCTGCGAGACGAAGCCGATGTTGCCCTGGACGCCCTCCGGCTGGTCGCGGTTGAATCGCACGCCGAGTCCGGGTACGTGCAGCCCCATGCAGTTGGGACCGATCAACGCCAGCCCGGACGGGTCGGCGATGTCGAAGATTTTCTGTTGCAGTTCGACTCCGAGGTCTTCGCCGGTTTCGGCGAATCCGGAGGTGAACAGCGTCACGCCGCCGACATCGGCTTCGACACAGCCTTGCACGATGAAGGGCGCGACGTGCCGAGGGACGGCGCAAACGGCGAAGTCCACCTTCTCGGGGATGTCCATCAGCGACTTGTAGTTGGTCACGCCCAACTCTTCAATGCCGGGGATTTCGTTCTCGTCGACCTGGACGCTGTAGAGCGGGCCGACGAACGGTTTGAGCGAGCGCAGCCAGGTGTATCCGCTGGCCTGCTTGTCGCCGATGACGGCGACGACCTTGGGCGCGAGGGCGCGGGTCAGGCGTTCACGTGTGACGGCCATCGGATGTCTCCTGGGTGTTCGGACTTGTTCGGTTTTGTTCGATTTTGGTCGATTTTGGTCGTACAGGTTTCGCTTAGGACTCTCCGGTCAGCAGGATGCGAGCGTCGACCGCGACTGCGCCGTCAGGGCGGGCGAAGACCGGGTTTAGGTCGAGCTCGGCAATCTCAGGGTTCGCTTCGGCGAACTCGGAGAGTTGCAGCAGCATTGACTCGATAGCCTCGAGGTTGGCGGCGGGCTGTCCGCGGACGCCTTCGAGAATCGGGAAGCCCTGGATTTCGCGGATCATCTCAGAGGCGTCGCGAGGTTCCAGCGGGACGATGCGGAAGGCGACGTCCTTGAGCACTTCGACGAACACGCCGCCGAGACCGAACATCAAGACCGGACCAAACTGCTGGTCCTGCGTGATGCCGAGGATGACTTCGGCGCCGGCTTCGGCCATCGGCTGGACCGAGAGTCCCTGCAGCGACGCGCCGGGCGCCGCCGTGGCGACGCGATCGTGGATGGCGTCCCAGGCGGAGCGCAAGGCGGCCTCGTCGGCGATGCCCAACTCGACGCCGCCAACGTCGGTCTTGTGGGTGATGGTGTCGGAGACGACCTTGAGCGCGACGGGATAGCCGAGTTCGGCCGCGTGTGCGGCGGCCTCGTCGGCGGAGGTGGCGAGTCGAGTCTCGGTGACATTGAGGCCGGCGGCGGCCAGCAGTTGCTTGGCTTCAACCTCGGAAAGCAGCGTGCGCTGTTCGGCGCGCGCGGCGGCGATGACGTCGTGTGGGACATCGGCGGTCATGGGCATCTCCGGCTGGTCGGCGTCTGGCGCCGATGTGGCGAATCGACTTCGGCAGTTTACACGCCGTCCGGTCGCAGACTGGACAGGCGATATTCTGTATACTCAGTTGCACAGTTGGAGAACTGTTGGAGAACTGCTGAGGAGTTGGGCCATGGCCGAGGGTGACCCGTTCGAGGGCTGGGTCGACATCGTCGAGGCGGCGAGGGAGCTAAACATCCACCCGCAGTCGATGCGCCGGCTGATCAAGCAAAACCGAGTCCCGGCTCGCCTCTACGGCGGTAAGTACCTGATCGAGAGAGATCAGCTGCTGATGTTCAAGTCGAATTACGACCCTCGGCCGGGTCGAAAGCGGTCGCCTCGGTTGTTGTAGGGCTGGGTTGGGGAACAACTTCTGCTTCATCGACGTTTCACTATCAGAGAGGACGAAAACGCACGTCCTGTCGTCGATGAAGGAGTCCGGCTTTGTGACACCAACGCGAGTCCTCTTCGCATCTGTGACTGCGCTTGCCGTGCTGTTCGCACTCGGAGCGGCATCGGTCATGTCGGAAGCAGCAGAACGTCCACATGTCAGCGAGACGAGCGCTGCGGCCAACTCGCTGTCGGAGTCTGCCCCTATCATTTCGAGCTTTGGAGTCGAGGGACTCGCAGTAGGCCGACTATCTGATGATCAACAGAGCAGCAACTGGTGTACGCCGCTCAACGTGGGCCGGTTCGTCTGGTCCATTGAGGGCGGTGCTCACCCACTTGAATTGACAGTCGCTGGACATTCGGTTGACGCCACCAGTGGGTCGGTCGAAATTCCATGTCACCAGCTGCGAGCCGAGAATCTGAGCGGCCCACAAGACAATCACGTGCTCCGGGAGGTCATGGCCCATGTTGTGGACGCCAATGGCCTGACTGGCGCCGCCTCGACCTATGTCATATTTGTTTCGGACGCGCCGAAACAACTCATCGAAGGCGTCAGAGTGTTCGCAGGAATGCACGATGCCTTCTTCGACATCGAACCTTCGCCATACCGAAATGCCGGATTGCAGCCAATTGAGCAACTGGCGACCGTGCGATACCGGAGGCTTGGCGCGGACGATTGGACCTACTTGATCCCGCTGCCGGGGCCACCGCAAAATTGCTGTGGTTACTGGTGCGTCTCGTCGCATGTGCAGGAGTTGGAGCGAAACACGGACTACGAGTACCAAGCGGCGTGGATGTGGCACCCAATCCCGTGGCAGCAACAGCGAGTCTCTCCTCTCGATGCCAATTGGTGGCGCACCTGGACGACGGCCGAATCCCTGCGTTGGACAGAGTCCCAACGATTTCGAACGTACGGAGAAGAGCCGCTCCTCGTGCAAGCGGTGGATGACACCATCACCGTTCTCTGGCCGAACAGCGCCGGAGTCGTCCATACCTGGCTGACTTCACCGGACTGGCCCGGCGTCATCTGGATAGACCCAGCCAACACGCATCGTTGGCCGACGCTGACTGTTTCGCACGATGAGAAGTGGTCAAGGGCAGTGTTTCGAGGTCTCCCACCGGATACGACATTCCACGTGACCTTCAAGCGAGCGCTGCCGGACTCGTTCGAGCAAACGTCTGCGCAAGTGGCGGAGGCACGAACGCCGTCGCAAAGCGAAGGTGGGACCGCCGGCGTCTTCGATCCGGGAACCGTCGAGATTAACGTTGGCCTCGGCACTTTGAATGTCGATTGGATTGGTCAGTCGCAACAGTGGAAGATGGAAACGTTTCTCTTGGTGAATCAAGATCGGCGGCACCAGGAGAGCGAACGTTACCAGGACTATGACAACTCATCGGCCCTTCCAAGCGGCCTGGTCTCCCTACAACGCCAGGGAGCACGATTTCGCTACGTCGACAATAGAAATGACAATGTTCTGTACCTGAGCCTGCGACCAAGCGGTGGGCTAGCGAACGAGTTCCGATACCCGTTCGTTTGCCTGGCGTGGCGAATCGAATCACTTGCTGAGGGTCCAGATTCATATCTTGACCGATACTTCTACTCGAGCCCTCGACATCGGCTGGAACGAGTGACACCAATTGCCTCCTACGAGATCACAGGCAACGGCGCCTGGCCGTACAGCCCGTGTCGGCTTGGTGATCCAATGGGTCCATGACTCTGGGCGATAGGAGTGAAGGCAGTTTCCCTTAGCCAACTGTCGCTTTCGAATGACTCAACTGCACAAACCTGCCGCTGGCCTCAGTGCGCCTGCGATGCTCCCTCGATGATCTCCTCTACGACGTGTGGTTCGGCCAGGATGGTGACGTCTCCGACGTTTTCGGGTTCTCCCTCGGCGACCGTTCTCAGGATTCGGCGCATGATTTGGCCGCTTCGGGTTTTGGGTAGGCCTGCGACGAATTGGATCTTGTCGGGGCTGGTGATGGGGCTGATTTCGGCTCAGACTTATCTCGTGAAGTCAATGGCGATGCGCCGGCTGATCAAGCAAAACCGAATCCCGGCCCGCCTCTACGGCGGCAAGTACCTGATCGAGCGGGATCAGTTGCTGATGTTCAAGTCGAATTACGACCCTCGGCCGGGTCGAAAGCGGTCGCCTCGGTTGTTGTAGGCGGTTGGTTGGGGAACTTTGCTTCACCTGCGTGCGTCTCACCTATGAGGCTGTCTTCCGATTTAGGCTGCTCTCGTGCGGGAGAGATCGTTCCATGCGCCACGCTTTCTTCTTGCTGGGCTTGCTCATTATCCTCGGCGCGATCACTCTGCTCCGGCTATTGAAATCAACAGCCCAGGCCGGAAGCATCGACGAGATGTCGTCAACTGCGTTGGCGCGGTTCGAAGACAACAGCCGATGCGCTCTCGGTTCCCATTGGCGATACACCGTGCGCAAGCCAGACGACTACGGTTTGCAGCATCCTGCCGAATGGCTCACGACCAACGGGCCGACCCCGAGGTACGCCACGCCCCAGTTTCGTTGCGTCTCTGCTCGGCTGCACAGCGACATTCCTCGCGACGGCTTCGAGCGTGAGATTCCTCCAAGATCGTATGACAGCGATGATCTGTGGTGCGGTCCTGAAGTCAGCGTGCTGTTCAAATGGGAGATTTTTGGCGGGGTGGCCCCCTACTTGGTCAGCGCAGCAGGACACTCAGCAGCATTACCGAACGACTCCATGTTAATCCCCTGCACCGATATTCGAAGCGCAAGCGGCACGGAACAGTGGAACGAACATGGACGCGTCGACATCGCGATTCGGGTTGAGGATGCCTTTCGTTCTGTGAGCACTGTGGTCCTCCCAGTCCGTATTCTCGCCGATTCGCCGACAATAGCGTTCGAGGGCATGCAAATCACTCCCGGTTGGTACGACGCCACGGCGCTAGCAATACATGACGGCTGGTTCAGGGGATTTCGATACGAGCGAATCGGGCCGTTCGCGCCGGCAGCAGTCGGGCGTTATCGATCCGTAGGCTCCGACGACTGGATCTATTTCAACCTTTCCGCGGCTTTGCCTCAAAGCGACCGGGGTTTCCACTTCCCACCGATCATGAGTCCTCTGGCATTGAGGACCATCTACGAAGTACAGGGCGCCTGGATGTGGACTGCATTGTTCGACTGCTCCTACGAGGGCTGTAGGGGTCTCGATACCTGGCGAGACTGGAGCTCTCCGGGCTTGCTGCATTGGTCTGATTCACAATACTTGAAGACCGGCGGACCCTCTTGTGCTGAAGCGTATGTATTCGGCAATAGCATTACGGTCAGTCACTCTGAAGTGATCCCTGCAGAATTACAATCAGATCCTGCATACGAAGACTGCACCTGGGGGACCCATCGTGTCCTGACGTACCTCACGTCCCCGGACTGGCCTGGAGTGATCTGGGCGTACCAATTTCGGGTTCGAAAGCCATCATGGGAGGAAGCCCTCAAACCCGCTGAGCGGTTCATCGCTCGCTATTCTGGGCTGCCTGAACACTCTGAGTACGTTCTCACTATGCAAGAACCGCTACCGTCGAGCTTTCGTCCGGCGCCGCGACAGTCTGTGGTTGTCCAGACCGGACCCACACAGGACCAAACCGCAATGCCCGCCGTTGATCCAAGCGTTGTTCAGATTCGCGTCGGCGCCGCCCAGATCATTGTCGAATGGAAGGATTACGGCCCTCTGTTTCGGGAGTCGATAAATCTCTATGCCAAGAGCGGGCAACGCACCTATCGATCAGAGCGAGGCTACCGGGATGGCCCACGCGTAGGAAAAGTGTTCGCCAGTCTGGATGGTCATCGCGAGTTCGTACTATATTTCAGTCTCATTGCTGGAGAAGCCAAAGACGACGCGCCGCAATACCCGAGCATGTGCATCGTGAAAGAGATCCGCCTGCCAGCAGGCGGATCTGATGCTTACTTCGATCGCTACTTCACAGTCCCTCCCCTCAATGTTGGCCCGACGATCGTGCCGGGGCCTATACCTGAGGTCCGCTTCGAATATCGGTTCAACTATCACCAAGTTGGCGGATGTCTGCTTGGTGAATATTCATTTCCTTAGTAGCAGGTGGCCGTGTCAGTATTGTCTTGAACCACAACTAGTGCGCCGCCAACGCTTTCTCCACAATCGCTACCATGACGTACGGCTCCGGCACGGTCACGACATCTCCCAATTTATCTGGACCTCATTTGAGACGAGTCGAGGAAACAGAATTCGAGGCGGCGAGGGAGCGAAACATCCACCCGCAGTCGATGCACAGGCTGATCAAGAAAACCGTGTCCCGGCCCGCCTCTACGGAGGCAAGTACCTGATCGCGCGGCATCAGCAGCTGATGTTCAAGTTGAGTTACGACCCTCGGCCGGGTCGAAAGCGGTCGCCTCGGCTGTTGTAGGGGCTTTGGGCCCCTATCACAGATGGCAAGACAAGCGTGAGGGTGTCTCAGAAGCGAGACCCTCCAGTTTCCGCTTCACGCGGGAACTCGTCCCCTCCATACGACAGTGGTCTCACCAGCAAAGGATCGGGGATCCGAGCGGGTCCCCGCGTGAAGCGGGGACTGGAACTCGTGTGTGCCGCTGTACTCTTGAGACATCCTTAAGGATGACCACCCCGCAAAGCTGAAGGTGTACCGTCTCCTAGGTCCAGACGGCAATCGCGACCGCCTCGAACCATGTTGCGATTGCGACCGCCCAGATGAATCCAATCACATTCCGATCCGCCTTGTGGCTGTGTTGCCTAGATTCTGCACACCACGACTTGTGAGCCTCCGTCCGCCAGCGGTGCTCTTCGTTCCGCTCGCTCATGTAGCGGTCGTGTTCAGCCCTCAATCGCTTGTGGTACTCAATTTGAAGGTGGGCAACTCCTGACACGCCTTCGTACTCAAAGGTCAGCGCCTGGTGACGTCGTTCCCACTCAAAGAGTCGTCTTGCGGCGATAGCATCGATACGGTCGCGTTCAGCATCGAGCCGCGCATCGATTGCCGCCATTTCTGAGCGGCACAACAACCAGTCAAGTGGCCGAGCAATCAACCACACGATGACGTCTCCTCTCAGTGCGCCTGCGACGCTCCCTCGATAATCTCCTCCACGACGTGCGGCTCCGCCAGCGTCGTTACGTCGCCGACATTCTCAGGCTCCCCTTCCGCCACCTTTCTCAGGATCCTCCGCATGATTTTGCCGCTTCGGGTTTTGGGCAGGCCTGCGACGAATTGGATCTTGTCGGGTGTGGCGATCGGGCTGATTTCGGCTCGGACCTGTCTCTTGAGCTCGACGGCGAGGTCGGGGCCGGGGTCGAAGCCGTCCTTGAGCAGGATGTAGGCGTAGATGCCCTCTCCCTTGATCTCGTGCGGGTAGCCGACGACGGCGGCCTCGGCGCAGCCGGCGTGGCCGACCAGCGCGCCCTCGATCTCGGCGGAGCCCAGCCGATGGCCGGAGACGTTGAGCACGTCGTCGACGCGGCCGGTCAGCCAGTAGTAGCCGTCGTGGTCTCGGAACGAGCCATCGCCCGTGAAGTACTTGCCCGGGTACTGGATGAAGTAGGTGCTGATGAAGCGATCGTGGTCGCCGTAGACCGTGCGCATCATCCCCGGCCAGCTTCGCGCCAGACAGAGCAGGCCACTCTGCGGGTTGCCCTCGAGCTCGTTGCCTTCGGGGTCGACCAGCACCGGTTCGATGCCGAAGAACGGCAGCGAGGCTGAGCCCGGCTTCATGTCGTTGGCTCCGGCGAGGCCGGTCAGGACGTGGCCTCCGGTTTCGGTTTGCCAATAGGTGTCGACGATTGAACAGCGGCCCTCGCCGACGACGTCGAAGTACCAACGCCAGGCCTCGGGATTGATCGGCTCACCGACGGTGCCCAGCACGCGCAGGCTGGTGCGCTCGTGGATCTTGACCCACTCGTCGCCCTCACGCATCAGGGCGCGAATGGCGGTCGGCGCGGTGTAGAGGATGGTGATGCCGAGGCGGTCGATCATGTCCCAGTAGCGGCCGGCGTCGGGGTAGGTCGGGATCGACTCGAACATCACGCTGGTGGCGCCGTTGCCCAGCGGTCCGTAGACGATGTAGCTGTGCCCCGTAATCCAGCCGACGTCGGCGGCGCAGCAGTAGATGTCGCCCTCGCGGTAGTCGAAGGTGTAGCGATGACTGATCATCGTGAAGAGCAGGTAGCCGGCCTGCGTGTGCAGAACGCCCTTGGGCTTGCCGGTAGAGCCTGAGGTGTAGAGGATGAAGAGCGGGTCCTCGGCGTCCATCACCTCGGGCTTGCACACGGCGGGCTGGTTGGCGACGGTCTCGTGCCACCAGATGTCGCGGCCGTTCTTCATCGTGATGTCGCCGCCGGTGTGCTGATGGGTAAGCACAAACTCGACGCAATCGACGCCCCTGGCGTCGAGCTGGTCCATGGCCGCGTCGACGTTGGCCTTGAGCGGCACGGTGCGTCCGCCGCGCTTGCCCTCGTCCTGGGTGATGATTGCCTTGCAGAGCGAGTCGGTGACGCGGTCGGAGATGGCTGAGGCTGAGAATCCGCCGAAGATTACGGAATGGATCGCGCCGATTCGGGCACAGGCGAGCATCGCCGCCACGACCTCGGGCGTCATACCCATGTAAATGGCGACACGATCACCCTTGCCGATGCCGCGGCTGCGCAGCTCGTTGGCGAGCCGGCAGACTTCGGCGTGCAGCTCGCGGTAGCTGATCGACTGGTTGTCGCCGGGCTCGTCGCCTTCCCAGAGGATGGCGGTCTGATCGCCACGCTCTTCCAGGTGCCGGTCGAGGCAGTTGACGGAGACATTGAGCTTGGCGCCCAGGAACCAGGCGATCTGGCCCTCGGCCAGGTTCTCTTCCTTCAGCGTGTGCCAGGGCTCGATCAGGTCGAGGTGCTCGTTGGCCATCTCGGTCCAGAAGGCGTCGGGCTCGTCGAGTGAGCGTCGCCACAGCGCTTCGTAGCCTTCGCGGGAGGTGACCAGCGCGCCATCGCGCACGCGCTCCGGCGGGGAGTAGGTTTCATTGACTGGCATTGCGGCATCGGCGGTGGTCATCGCGGTGTCCTCGTCTTGACGTGTCAATGGTGGGTTTGATGAAAATGCTAACGTGCCGACACTCGTGGAACTCAAGACAGATGCGCCGGAATTTCGAGGCCGATTCGGATACGGCGCACAGTCCATCAGCGCTGGGGTAAGGCTGTTCCGACGGGGGATTGCCGCGACGCTGCTTGTCGTGTTGACGCTGATCGCCACCTCGCTCTTGCAACAGGATCAGGTTTCCGCGACCGGCGGCGTCTGGCAGATTGAAGCAGGCAAGGGCGTGACCTGCATGATCCGCGACGGCGGCGAGCTGCGCTGCTGGGGGCGCGCCCGAATCGCGCCGGAGGGCAGGTATGTCGATGTCTCCGCCGGGTTGGTTAATGCCTGTGCGGTTCGGTCGGATGGAGCGTTGCGATGTTGGGGCTGGGGCAGTCAAGAGCTGCTCGATCCGCCTTCGGCCGTCGGTCAGTCGTACAAATCAGTCAGCGTCAGCGACGAACATGCCTGTGCAATCGCACGCGACGGGACTCTGAGCTGCTGGGGCGCGAACACGCGCGGGAAGGCGGAGCCTCCCGCCGGCTCTTACCGCGCCGTCGCTGTGGGACGTACGCATAGTTGCGCGATCGGCATCGATGGCAAGATTCAGTGCTGGGGATCGAATGTGTTCAGGCAGACAAACGCTCCGGAGGGCAAGTTCGACCGGCTCGCCGTCGGTGAGATGCATAGCTGTGCGATTAGCGCCGATGATGAAATGCGATGTTGGGGCGGCGTGCGTGGTATCGGCACGAACGCTCCGGAGGGTCGCTACCAGCAAGTCAGCGCTGGAGCGAACCGCACCTGCGCCATTCGCATCGATGAGCAGCTCGTCTGTTGGGGCGACGGGCACGGCGGCGTGCAAGACTCGCCATCGGGGGAGTTTCACTCAACCAGCGTTGGCGGTTGGATCACCTGCGCAGTGCGCAAAGATCGCGAGTTGGATCGCGAGCTGGTTTGCTGGGGCGACCCCAACTACGGGCAATCGAATGCGGCGTCGGGCGAGTTCCAGTACGTCAGCGCCAGCGGGCACCATAGCTGCGGACTGGGCATCGACAGCCAACTGACTTGTTGGGGCGACAACCGATATGGACAGAGTGACGCTCCCGCAGGCGAGTTCCGGTCAGTGAGCGCCGGCCGCTCTCACACCTGCGCGATCACCAACGAATCCACGCTCCAATGTTGGGGACACGACTTCTACAACCAGTCGAGTCCGCCTGAGGGTCGATACCGGGTGGTCAGTGCAGGCGGCGTCCACAGTTGCGCGATCGATGAAGAAGGCCAGTTGCATTGCTGGGGATCGAATCGAACTGGCCAGATCGAATCTCCTGAGGGGCAATTTGTCGCGGTCGACGCGGGAGAGCGTCACACCTGCGCGGTACGGGACACGGGCTCATCGCGATGTTGGGGCGAGCGTCGCTGGCTGGGACAAGACTTGCCCAGCGCCGAATTGGTGGATGCCAGCGTCGGTGAGTTCCACTCCTGTGGAATCAACGCGGAGGCAGCGGTTGTCTGTTGGGGCGAGAATCACTACGGCCAGGCCAGCCCACCGCCCGGACGATTCACACAGGTCAGCGTGGGACATCGTCATTCCTGTGCTGTCAGCGAAGATAGATCGGCTGTGTGTTGGGGCGGCGACCTGACCTTTGGAGCAGACTTCGGCAACGGGCGAGACAGCGGTCGCATTGCGGTCAGATTAACGAGGAGCGGGTTCGTACAGGTCGCGTTCGAGCCCGACGATCGCGAATTGGTCGCTCCGCGGGCGGGCCTGGTCCCGACGACTGCGCAGGTGGGGAGTTCGTACCTGACCTCGCCGATCGTCGGCGAGTGGTCGAAGCACTGGGGCGCAATTCGGGCGCGGTCGGTTGAAGACGGATTTATGGAATTGGCGCTGGTCAGCACCGAAGGCGTCCAGCTTGAGCCGCGGTTCCGTTTCCTGCCGGGGTCGCTGAGTGATCAATGGGTCTACAGCGACGTGATCGAACTTCGGGACTAGCGTGCATGAATATCTCCCCGATGCGGTGATACGATGCAGTCACTTGTGTAACCAGCTGGTGGACAGTTGAGTCGAGAGGTCTGACGATGGCGCAGCAGGAACCGTTTCAACGAATTTCGGTGGAGGATGCGGACGAAAAGCGTCAGGCTGGGGTGACGCTGGTCGATACGCGGGAGCTCGATGAGTACCAGGACGGTCACGCTACGGGCGCGCCGTTGATGCCGCACATGTCGGTCATGACCCGAGCAGACGAGTTGGAACAGATCGCCGGCGGCAAGGATCAGCCGATCATGTTCATCTGCGCCAAGGGTCAGCGCTCGGCGGTGGCCTGCGAGTTCGCAGCCGCGCTGGGCTTCACCGACCTCTACAACGTCGAGGGCGGGACCGATGCCTGGATCGCCGCCGGTCTGCCGACCGAGTAGCGACCGCATAGCGTGAGCGCCAGTTACACCGCGACGAGCGGTCGCGTCCGATGCTGAGGGGGATGAGCGGGACGCAGCGCTACGCGCTGTTCGTCCTGATCGTGGTGATTGCGGCGGTGGTCTACCTATTCGTTTCGGGCGCGTTCGACGACCTGATCGGCGGCGGCTCGGACAACGATGAACAGGCGGCCGCCGAACTGAGCGAACTTGCGGTGCTGCGCGCCGACGCAGTTGAGTTTGGTGAGCCGGCGCTGGTCGGCGACATTGAAGTGTCGGTCCAGAGCATCAGCTTCCCCGAGCAGATTCGCGCCGACGGAATCTGGCGCAGCCCGGCCGAACGCTTCGCCACCGTCCGGTTGACAATCACCAACCGCTCCAAGCAGGCAATCGCGTTGCCAATCGACGGCGTACAGCTGGTCACGAGTGATGGTCGGGCGTACCTCGCCGACGCCGGACTCTCCTCTGGCGCCGCTCGAGTAACCGAAGGGGTGGCTTACGCGCCGCCGTTGATCCTGCAACCGCAGCTCACCATCACCGTGGTCGCCGTGTACGACATTCCCCTCGACGCCGGCGGCTTGCAACTGCGCGTCTCAGGCGGCTGGACCGACTTCACGCTGTTTGAGTAAGGACCGCATGGAACCGCCGAGCATCCAGGCGATCCCTCGTTGGTTGCAGGCGCTGCTCGGGATTGCCGCAATTTGTGTGATCGGCCTAACCATCGGTCTGGTCGTCTTGCTCGTGGTCGTCGTACCCCGCGCCTCCGAGCAAGCAAGCGATCAAGTCGAGCAGAGACTGGACGATGCTCTTGACGATCTGGAAAAGTCGGTCACGTCGGCCCTTGAACCCACCAATGAGGCCGTCCGCGATCTTGACTCATCGTTGGGCGGAGAACTGCGCGAGATACTTGAGCGATTCGACGAAGTTGAAGAGCGGCTGCGTAGAATCCGAGACCTACTGGACGAGATTAACCTGAGAGACGCGGAAGCAATGCTGGAAGCCAGGCAATCGAGGTAGCAATGACGATCCTGATGTTCGATATCGACGGCACACTTTCGACCTCCCAGGGCGCGGGGACGCTCGCGATGACTCGTACCTTCCGGCAGCTCTGGGGCATCGAGAATGCGCTGGCGGGGATGAACTTTGCCGGTCGCAGCGACAGCTGGATTGTTCCGACGGCGCTGTCCAATCAGGGTCGCGACTGCTCGGCGGACGATCTCGCACGGTTCATCGACGCCTACGTCCCGCACCTGGGGGACGCCGTGGCCGAGCGCAACTCGGAACTGTGTCCCGGTGTCCTGGAGCTGTTGGACGCCCTCGCGGATGAGGATGTCACGCTGGGCCTCGGTACCGGCAACTTCCGCCGCGCCGCCGAAGCGAAACTTGCGCCGTTGGGCATCTGGGGTCGATTCGTCGAGGGTGGGTTTGGTGACGATGCCGCCGATCGAACGGCGCTGCTCGCCGCCGGTCTTGAGCGCTTGCGCCGATTGTCAAGCGACGGCGCCGACGCCGTAGTAATCGGAGACACCGGCCACGATGTCGAAGCGGGACATGCAATCGGGGCAAAGGTTGTCGCGGTCCGGACGGGCTACGCCAAGCCGGGCGAACTGGATGAAGCGGATGTGACTCTGGATGATCTGTCAGATCTGCGAGCGTCGTTGGCGGCGCTCTTGGAGTAGCGGGGCGTTCCCGATCGACTGGATCGAGAAGCGTCAGGAGTGGCCGCTTGAAGTGGATGTCGACGGCGCTGTTTGAAGTCCTCTGGAAGCTGATCACCGGTTCGTGGATATTGGTCGCATTTCGGAGAGGCTGGGGCGCTTCCTCGACCGATCCGCCGACTCGTGAGGAACTCGCAGCCGAAGAGGCCTCGCAACGACGCAGCGCTGCGGAGGTCGGAGCGTCGCCGACCGACCGAGATCTGGCTCGGGCGCTGATTCGGTCATCGGAGATGCCGCATGGCTTGTCGGAGAGCTGGCGCGGCTGGTCGCCGCTGGACCCATCCGACCCAATCGTCGTGTCGGCCCAGCAGAGTCTGGCGTCCAAGCAAGGTCGATTTCGGCGCCGCGCGCCTACGCAACGGATTCTGCTGGAGTTGCGGCGCTATTGGAACGAGGAGGCAGCGTCGGAAGCGATAGCGGCGACGACGGCGCACGAAATGCCGGACGGCGGCCGAATGCGAGAACGCGCCAGGGGCGAGGACGAAGAGATCCGAATCTTCGAGTGGAGTCGGCGGGAGGACTGGAAGACGGTCGAGAGCATGCTCGAACTGCGCCTGCAGCGAGGCTCGGCGGCGGCGATCCTGCTCGCCACGAGCGACGCGCCGACGCCGGAGTGGGAGCGACAGATGATCGAGCTGATGCGCGGCGTGGGCGAGCGGCTGCGTTAGGCTGACCGCATGTCTACCGGGCTGATCATTGGGATTCTGATTCTGCTGTTGGTGGTCGGCGTGCCGATTCTTCAGGCGCTGATTCGTGGTGTGCAGCGACGCCGGTCGCTGGCTGCCGAGGGTGTGCCGAGTCTGCGCGCGGTGGGTCTGCGACGCGAGGAGTTGCCTCAGGGCCTGGCCCGACAGACGGCTGAGGCCGTCACTTCGGAGGAGCTTGCGCTGGCCGACGATAATCCGCAGGCGACCATTACACAACTTGACGACTCTGGCCGGGTGATTGGCTACAGCGAAAGCTTCCGCGACCCGAGGTCGTGGGGTGAGTTCATCGACTGGTTGCTGACGCAGACGATCCATCGCAGTCGCCCGCACCGGCGGGTGGAGGTAGAGCTGACGCGTTACGAATCGTCCGAGCAGGCCAGCGAGGCGCTGCAGGCCGACCCGCCGTCGGGCATGATCGACGAGGGCGTGCAGGTCGAAGATGCCGGTGAGCGCGGCGGCGTGATGGCTCGCGAGTGGACGCGAACCGAGAACGGCGACAAGGTTCAGCGCATGCTGGAACTGCGCTGGACATCCGGCGATGTGTTGGCGGTAGTGCGCGGCGACTCGGAGCCGTCCGGGCATCTGGACGATGACGATGTACATCGTCTGGCGGCACTGGTGAAAGGTCGATTGTCGTGATTCCGGCCCTATGGCGCTTGCTCTGGCGAGCGACCGGCCTGCGCTACGTGTGGAGGTTTCTGTTCGGCTCGTGGTTGGTGAAGCGCATCTGGGGCGACGAGCGGCTGAAACGGGACTCGAGCGGAAGAGATCAGGGCCATGGGCGCTGAGACGCGCTCCGAGCTGCTGGCTCGATACCGCGCAGCGCCGAAGCTGCTGGCGCAGTCTGTGGCCGGCTCATCGCTCGCACAGTTGGACGGCCCGCCTCCGGAGCCCGGTTGGACGGCGCGTCAGAACGTGCATCACGTCTCGGACATTGCTGTCATGGGTGCGCTGAGATTGCGACTGATGCTGGTCGACATCGAAGTGGAAACCTGGCCGACAGATCAAGAAGTCATGCAGAAACGGCTGCGCAACGACAAGCGGCCGATCGGACCGGCGCTGAAGACGGTGGAGGGATTGGTCGAGTCGGCGGTGTCGATCCTTGGTGCGCTGCGTGAAGATGAATGGGTCCAGCCACGTCCGATGCCGGGCAACCACTCGGGCAGCGTCGAGGGCTGGCTTACGGCCAACACCCACCACATCGAAGAACACATCGACCAGATTCGCTACGCCCTGACCGGCACCTGCTGAGACGCGCAGGAGTCCGATATGCCCGACCGAACCGCGCTGCTGTCCGAGTACCTCGCAGGCCCGCCATTGATCGAGCGGTGCGTCGCCAACTGCTCGGTGGAAGAACTCGACCAGCGGCAGGCGCCGAGCGAATGGTCAATTCGGCAGATCATCCACCACGTTGCCGATGTTGAGGTCGGTGACGCGATGCGGGTGCGGATGATGGTTGCACACGAGTCGCCGCTGATTGTGGCCTACGACGAGGAACTGTTCGCGTCGCGGCTTTACTACGACCGACCGATTGCCACATCGTTGGCGACCTTCACAAGCCTCCGCGCATCGAATGGCGAGATTGTCGAACGACTCCCCGAAGCCGGCTGGTCTCGGACCGGTCACCACGAGGAGCACGACCTCTACACCGTCGAGATACTAGTGCGCAAAAGCGTCGACCACGACCGATTGCATCTGGCCCAGATCAAACGCGCGCTGCAATCAGAAGCTTGAGTTTCATCGATCCGAAAGGACATCCATCATGACAACGCAGCTGACCTACACACAAGATGACGTTGACGCTCTGCTGTCAAAGATGGCGGAGGAGCGCGGCAAGTTGATTGTTGCGGCCGAAGGTCTGCGCGGCGACGACGCCGACCGCGTGCCGGTCGACGCCGTCGGCGAGGAGCAGTGGACGGCGAAGGAGCAACTGGCGCACCTGTGGGAGATGGAGCGCGGGTACATCGCCTGGTGCCGCGCCGGACAGGCCCAGAATGGCGTCGACGCGGCCGACATTCGTGGCGAACCGGTGGACATTCCGATCCAGGAAGCTCCGGACCACTCAGTACTCGAATTGCTGGATGCGCTGATCGATGAGCGAGCCAAGACCAACGACTACATCCGTTCGTTGACGCTGGAAGAAATTGCACACACCGCGTCGACGCCGGCGTTCGGTGAGCTGACGCTGATGCAATGGCTGCGATCGTTCTATCGGCACGACCGGATGCATACCGCCCAGATTCAGGGGCGACAGTCCGAGTACCGGCCCCGATACCAGGGACTGGACGAGGTGAACCAGCGTCAAATGCGAATCGAACGTGTGGCAGAGCAACAGACCGATGAATAGTATTACTTGTATGTCTGTCTGGACGTTTCATCGTTAACTTGTGAGATCAGACACAAGCGCGGCTCCTGTTCGTTGTTACAACATCGCACTACTGTGACGTCACCCGCGATGGACCACGAACGGAGCTTGCGATGGACCACCGTACCAAGACGCTGGTGCAGGAATCGCTTGCCCTGGTCACGCCGATCGCCGACGATGCGGCGCGGCTGTTCTACGGCCGACTGTTCGAACTCGATCCGTCGTTACGGTCTATGTTTCCCGATGACCTTTCGGACCAGGGTCGCAAGCTGATGCAGATGTTGTCGGCGGCGGTCAAGGGTCTGGACCGTATTGAGACACTGATACCAGTACTCGAGCAACTCGCCGTGCGGCACGTCGGCTACGGCGTCAGGACCGAACACTACGAAACGGTCGGCGCTGCTCTGATCTGGACCTTGGAGCAGGGTCTCGGCGAGGCGTTCACCGCCGATGTCCGGCTGGCGTGGACACAAACGTATGCGCTCGTATCGGGGGTGATGATTGAAGCGGCCGAGGCCGTGGTCTCCGAGGACGCAGCAGCCGAGACTCCCGCGATGCAGGCTCAATGCCCGTACCATGGTTCGCATGTCGCGTCACCAATTTCGCAGCCGGCCTGGCGATCAGCCGCAGCAATGGCATGACGGTCGTCGTGCGGTGACCCTGTGGGTCGGTCGCGGTCAGCAGTGGGCCGACTCAGCCCGCGACCAGGCCCAACGGGCGAACCAGCGATCCCGCAGTCCATGGCGACGGTTACTGCTCTGGCTGGTCGGGATTCCGTTGGGGTTGCTCGGTACGGCGCTCGCCCTGGTCGTCGCGGTCCTGGCGACGATCATCGGCGTGTTGGCGCTGGGCTTGATGATCTGGGTCGGGATGGGGTTCGCCGGAGCCGCGATGTCGGCCAGCCAGGGTCGGCCGAGACGTCTGGGCTGGCTGTTGGGCTTGACGCTGGGGCCGGTGGGACTGTTTCTGATTCGTCGGTTGTTGTAGGTCCAGCAATTCTCGTTGTTCCGTCATTCCCGCGCTCCGCCGCGGGAATCTCGCGGAATGCTTCACCGAAGCTCCATCCTGGGGAGTCCCATGCGCGACAATCGCTGAGCCTGATGCTCACCTTCAAGCCGCGCACAGCGAGATACCCGCGTCGGAGCGCGGGTATGACGGAGATGGAGGTCGGACGACATCTGGGACAGCCTCGTACAGGGGGATGCGGGAGTCGCTACAAGCAGCCGGCTTCCGACAACGTCCGCCGTACCTCAACCGGCAAGTCCTCGACGGCTCGTTGCAACTGGGTGGCGATTTGCAGGGCCTGAAAACCGAAGGCCAGCGGATTTGCTACATCGTCTGGTGGCTGCTCTGTTGCCACGCCGACGACGAAATCCATTGCTTTCAGGCTGGCTCGATGGAAGCTTGCCAGCACCTCCGGCGGTTTGACGGCTCTCAGCTGTTGCGCTGACGACTCTCCCAGCTCTCGCAAGTCTCCCCAGGTCAACGATTCCGGCTGGATGAGTGACTGTGTTGAGGCGATGCCGTCGGCGCAGAACTCGGCGTATTGGTCGAGTGTGAGACGCTCGTTTGATCCGCAGGCGATGCCCACCAGCGCCACGAGGAGTGCCATGGCCGCGACACTGATACGCATGGAACTCCGTTTTCTCAGCGATCGGTTTCGCCAGGGACTCTCACCCCTACTATCTTGACCGATGAGCAGGAGGCTGTGGATGACTGAGCAGCATCGGGTATTCGCGACGCGTGAGCTGCCCGGCGACGGGTTTGCGGCGTTGCGCGAAGATCCGGATTTCGATCTGGATGTCTGGCCTGAGGACTTCCCGCCTTCGCGTGAGGCGCTGTTGGAGCGGGTCGAAGGCGTGGACGGGCTGGTCTGCCTGATTACCGACCAGATCGACGGCGAGGTGCTGGCGGCGGCAGGAGCACAGCTCAAGGTTGTGTCGCAGATGGCGGTCGGCGTCGACAACGTCGATGTCGCAGCCTGCAGCGCGCGCGGGATTCCGGTCGGCAACACGCCCGGCGTGCTGACCGAGACGACCGCCGATATGGCCTGGGCATTGATCCTCGCGTCGGCGCGCCGGGTCGTTGAGGCGGCAGAGTATGTCAAGGCAGGTGAGTGGAAGACATGGACCCCGACCCAAATGGCCGGCATTGACGTCTATGGTTCAACGCTTGGCGTGATTGGCTTTGGCGCGATTGGACAGGCGATCGCGCGCCGGGCGCAAGGCTTCGGCATGCGCGTGCTCTGTTGGAATCGCACGCCGCGACCGGACGAAGCGGCGGCGGTGGGAGCGGAACAACGACCATTCGACGAGGTGTTGTCTCGATCGGACTTCGTCGTAGTGAGCGTGGCACTCACGGATGACACCCGAGGATTGATCAATGCAGCAGCGTTTGAACAGATGCATCCGGGGTCGATCTTGATCAACACGGCACGAGGACCAATCGTCGATGAGGAGGCACTAGTGGACGCGCTGCGACGGGAACGAATCGGCGGCGCCGGACTGGATGTGACCGCCGCCGAGCCGCTCTCAATGGACTCGCCCTTGCTGACAATGCACAACGTCGTCGTGCTGCCGCACATCGGCTCGGCGTCGATGGCAACTCGCAGCAAGATGGCCGACATCGCAGTCGCGAACCTGCGCGCCGGACTCGCCGGCCGTCCATTACCGCATTCAGTGTCGTTGGCGGTGGGAACATAATGTCAGACTCCAGCCGTGCCGCCTGGACGCCACAGAGCGACGAACCCGGCAACCTCTGGTTGGCGCGGGCGCTGTGGGACTCGGGCGGGATCATGTTTGGCGACTTCGACCTCGGCGCGACGCTCGGTTCGCCGGTCTACATCAATGTGCGACGCCTGATCGCGCATCCCTGGGCGCTGCGCCGGATCGGCGGTCTGCTGAGCGACGAAACGCGGATGTTGGGCGGCATGCTGCGACCGACGATCGCGCCGTTCGAGCTCATCGCCGGCGTGCCGATGGGTGGCCTGCACGCGGCGACCGCGTTCTCGCTGTCCAGCAATATGCCGATGATTTACATCCACCCAACGAGCCAAATTCTGCATGTGGCCGAGGAAATCGAAGGTTCGTATTACCCCGGACAGACGGTGATTCTCGTTGACGACCTAATGACGCGCGGCGGATCGCTAGCTGAGACGGCCGACCTGCTGCGCTCGGCGGGGCTGATGGTGAAGGACGCGTTCGTCCTGATCGACCGCGGCGCCGGCGGGGTCGAGCGGTTGCGACGCGAAGGCGTCACGGTGCATTCGTTGCTCACACTGGAAGGGCTGCTCAACTATCTACTCTCGCGGGACCTGATCACCGAGGCGACCTACGCCAAGTGCCTGACCTGGCTCCAAGGCGTCCGAGGCAGCGACCTGTGAAGCTGTCGTGAGGACAATGTGAGATTGTTGCAAACGCTGGTGGCGCTCGTGACCGGAGCGATCGCGGCGCTGCTCTGGGTGGAGCGTCAGACCTCGTCGAGGCCGGCGCCAATTCCCGATCCTCCAGCAGCGCCGCCAGCATCATCGCCGACTCAGCCGCCGACTCAGCCGCCGCCCGAACCAGAGCGCGTGGTTGAGCAAGTGGTGGTCGCCGATCCTGAGCAGTCCGCCCGGATCGAGGCGCTGGAGGCGGAGCTGGAAGAGCAACGCGCGATCAGGTCGTCAGAGCCGGACGAACCGCCACCCAGCATTGACGCCATCCGCGCCGCGCGGGCGCGGGCCTACGAACTCGAACGCCAGCTGACGCAGTCGGCATCCGACGGCAGCCCCGGCTGGCCGGAGATAGCAACGCCAGCGCTCGATGAGATGATCGACGCCGTTGCGGAGCATCTGCCGCTCGTGGCATTGTGGTCGGAAGTCGACGGTCTCGACGCGTCAGCCTTGTGGGCGGCCATGGGAGCCATGCAGCAATTCGCAGAAGCCTGCACCGGCGATTGGTTCGAGTTCCACGGGAACTTCGCCCGCTGGTGCCTCGAGAGCGGCCATCCCGCCGCGCTGGAGGGCGACCAACTCGGCATTAACGAAGAACGTCCGACGTTTGCGGTTGAGGCAAGGGTCAATCGCTCGGGACAACAGGTCGTGCCGACTTACGTGGTGGTCGGCGAATCGCGGCTCTACTACGTGGACGATGTCGCAGGCGAGACGGGTCGGATGCACGTGGTCGGGATTGCCTAGCAAGTCAAGCTGGCTGCCCTCGAATTACGGAGTTCCACCAGCAATTCGTCCGTGCCGCGTTCCAGTTCGCACTCCCAAACCACGACGACACGCCAACCGTCGATCTCTAGCCGACCCCGACTTCTCCGATCACGCTCAACGTTGGTATCAAGCTTTCGCTCCCACATTTCGCGATTCGTCGACGGTCGCTTGCCCTTACGGCAATGATGACTGTGCCAGAAACAGCCGTGCACAAACACAACGGTCCTATATCGCCGCAAGACAATGTCAGGGCGACCAGCGAGTGATTTTACGGCCAGCCTGTATCGAAAGCCGTTGCGCCACAGCCGGCTTCGCACGTACTTCTCCGGCGCGGTGTCCCGCGTGCGCACACGGGACATCAGCGCGGACCTTTGCTCCCTCGTTAGTGTGTCGGTCATCGTGTCAGTCGTCGTCCGGATCCGACACAGAGATCGGATTGACGAGCTGCGACAGCGTCTCCGCAATCGACATTACTACTGTCGCGGCCCCGCGAGCGGCCATCCTTCGCACAATTTCAATTGCGCTATCTACCGTATCCCTATCCGCGCTATCCTCCATGCGCCCGTAAGCATCTTCGAATCCCATCATTAGAATCAGCATTCCTACCCGAAACCGCGCGGTCTTTGTAGCTCGCTCGTTATCCGAGTTCTCACGCTTCAACCAGTACTGAAAGTGAGCATTGTCGTAGTTGATTCTATAAAGCTGCGTCCCTCCGCCCAAATCCTTGATGTCTCCGCCGTCTTGTTCGGTCCATCCTTCAGGCCATTGAATTGTCGGTTCACCAGCAATTCCTCTCCCATCTTCCGTCATCCATTGGGATCGCGGAACTCCCCTTGTATCGACTTCTTCGTCCCCCTCACCTATCGCACCACCCCCAGCCTTTTGCCCTCGACCGCCACTTGGCATTACGAGGCGCGACTCCACTGCGTTCAATCTGAACTCTCCTCTAATGGGCAGAACCGTGTTCTCGTCCTCGAGAAGCAAGGCGAGATCGAGAGACTGCCCAGGCTCAATTGTCCCTTTCATCAGATTGAGTTTTACACGAAGTCGGCCATTGTGAAGAGTCGCCCTCATGCCGAGATGTTCCTCCCCCTTGCCGGACAGCTTCACAGATCCTTTGTTCCGATCTCTCGTTAACCAGCCATTCTCCGCATCCGTAACAAAATCAATCCTCCGCTCTGCCGCCCCAGAGATATCAACTCCATTTTCCCGTAGGGAACGACTGCGCAACTCCACAAATGACGGCGAATCACTCCCCATAAACTCAGTCGGAGACCTCTTTCCTTTGCGTCGTACCAAAGTTCCGTCAGGAAGGAGCTGGGCAATATTTGGATCGGCATCAATGACACTTTGCAAAAGGTCAGATTCAGGACGACTCGACGCTGCCGCTATCTCTTCCGCGGCCAATATCTGCTGCAGTTCCTTGAGGAAGTCGGATTCTCGAATTGCTTCACGAACTTCAGAAAGATACCGCTGTCCGACGGTTGTTTCGAGGACCCGTTCGCGGTCGCCCTTCCACACACTATTGTGCGCGGAGGTGGTTAGCCGACTCGCGTCCACGATGACCACGATCCGGTCCTTGAGTCCTGGCAAACCACATTGGCGCGACAGAAATGCCCGGTTCTGCTTGAACTGCACTTGCCCGTTTACGCAGTGAAGGACGCGATCTGATCCTAGCCAGCTTGGCACTTTAGGATCCTGGCGAATCACTTCGATCTCGATGTGCCCCAGGTCTGGTTGCCTGATAGTGGAGATATGTTCCTTCGCTTGGACGGCTGGGCCACCATTGGCAGACCCACGGGATTGCCGTTCATGTCTACGCAATTGAAACTCTAGGCCATTCAGAGGCCGCACATCCACCCCTCTTCCTCGGGGACCCGCACGCTCAGTTCTGGGAGCGCCAAAATAGGCTCGGAGCCGGAACGGTAAGATAGTGGACACCAAGTTCGCATTGATCGCGCGTCTGATACCGTCAAAGCTGGTATCCGCCCGGGCTTCTAGCGTGTAACTGTACAGCTTCACGATAGTCCCGAACGACAGTGTCACCTCCGGATCAGGCCCTGCCCCACGGAGCATCATCGGTTGTATCGCCGCTGCGGAGAATGTAGGTATTGCTTGGTCTAGCACAAGGTATTCCGCAACTGGTGTATCGCCGCTCGGTCGCTGGCGGACCAATGTCCAGCCCCACTGACCAGACTCGTCGTAGCGCCTTGATACAATGAGCTTATACCATTGCGTCCCACAATATGATAGAACTCCGGAGGAACCCATATTGTACTTTCCTTGAACGAAGGGAATATCCGACTTATAACGCTCGCTAAGAGACAGAAAAGTGCGTTCGAAGTCACTGGGGTGCTGGCCCTCACCTCGGTCAATGAAAGAGAAGCAAAGGTCTTCGGTTCGGCGGCTTCCGCCTGTGACGCCGATCACCAGATGTTCGCTGGCGAATGCTGTTAGTGCCCGCTCATCATCCACTTCAGCTAATATCCCGGTACTGGCACCTGGAAGCTGCACGAGGTCGCGGACTGCATCCGTTACCGTGCGCGGCGCTTCTGGACCAGTGGGTTCGATCTTTCGTTCATGGGCGTAACGCAGAAGAACTGCGTCAACCATGTTCGTGCAGAGCTCGGTCAGGGCCTTGCTTCCCACAGATGATTGATTTTGGACTACGTTGCGGTTTGTATCCCGCTGGTCGATAGGCCGCCAGGTCGGAGTACCCGCACTAGAAAGTTGGTTTTTGAGGATTTCGGTTACTTCATCTTCAGACTCCGCACGAAGGATCGCCATGCAAAGGTCTTCGCTACTCATGCGTGGTGTCCTTTCGAGGCACTGAGGATTCCCAGACGCTGAGCAGATGCTCAGCCATGAATGCCGCCAGTCTCGGCGGTACCGCGTTGCCGATCATGCGTGCCGCGCCATCCATGCCTGATGCGTGGAACTCGTAGTCGTTGGGAAAGGACTGGAGGGCTGCTCCTTCGCGCAGTGAAATCGCTCGAACCTGAGCAGTATCGTAATGCCCGAATCTTCCGTTGGACACGCTGTGGAAACGCGTTGTGATCGTAGGAGCGGGGTGATCAGGGCGCATCCTCGTGTAGACGTCTCCGAATCCTGGCGTGCCATTCGCTGACAGACGTCGATGACACGGCAGCATCAGATCGCCGTCAACTGCGTCAGCAAACTTTCGATTCGAATCACCCGGCGTCAAAAACGCCAAGCGGCGGCGGTTGAGCGCACTAAGGTTGCGGCAACGATGATTGGGGATGGTTTCATCGGCATCGCCCGCGGCGAGCGGCGGAAGTGCAGCGATGGCATCTCTCACTGTCAGCTTGGGTGCGTCGGGGTCCGCCTCAGGGACTCGCAGCAAGTCGAGCGCTACGTCCGCACCTTTCAGAATCGCCAGTCCGATCGAGCGCTTACGACGTTGAGGCACGCCGAATTTGGACGCGCAGATATCGCCGTCTTTGGCTTCGTATCCACGCTCCCGAAGTTCTGCAAGGAAATCGTCCCAGATTTCGCGAGATGCGCCTCTCCGCATCGTGACTACGTTTTCGATCATCACCAGCTCTGGCTTGAACTCGTCTACAAAGGGGAGCGTCTGAGCGAGCAGGCTCTTGTCTCGTATCCGCGACTGTTCGCGCGCATCAGTGAGATTACGTTGAACGAATTTGGTGAAAGATTGACAAGGAGCGCAGATCGCAAACAATAGCGGAGCGCCTTCGTCAAGTTCGCGGTAGCGAGGGACTAGCCGGGATAGTTCAGCTATCAGCTTGTCCTGTTGTCCTTTCGGATACTCATGGGTCGCAGGAAACATGTCGTAGCTCAAAAACCGAGCTCGTTGCCCATCAAGCGTTGAGTTCTGATTGTTCGATGTATATGTCCGCTCACACGTTCTGTCGTTGTCGATTCCGCCAATGACATATCCATTGGCATCCAAGAGCCCTCGGGTAGTGCCCCCGGCACCGCAATAGAAGTCGAGCGCCAAGAAGCTCGGTTGTTGTTGTTCCTCCATAATAAGCAACAGTATACGCTGATAGACATTTGAATCAACGGCGGGGGTTGAAGAAGGTGCAGGCGGGGGTGTCGATTAGCGGTGCGAGGATTCCGCTGGCGGGGTGGGTGCAGGTTCCTTTGCCTCCCATGGCGTCGGCTCTGGGTGGGAGCCATTCGAGGCAGTTTCCGCATTCTTGAGGCAGGGATGGCTTCGGTTGCTCGTCCAGCACCATCAACTCGCGGCGCTCTCGCCGGGACTCCCTGCTGGTGTGGTATCGACGCGGACGCTGGCCGGCGCGCCGGCCCTTGCTATTGCGACGCGGCACGATAGCGGCGCTCCAGCACGTAGCGGTCGGCGCTCAGCAGCATTTGCAGGGCGGAGAGCCAGCGATCTCGAACGACCGTGTAGTCGCGGCCGGTTCTGCGATTTGGATTGCGTGGGACTCGGTAACCGTATGGTCGTCGCCGGGCGTCGTGCGAGCCGATCAACTCCGTGCGCAAGGTGCGGTCGGCCTGGGGCGCCCAGCGCACGCGCAGCCGGGTGCGCCGCGCTCGGGTGCGATTAGGCGGAATCCACTTGATCACAAGGTCGCGGCCGCGCGAAGCTTGCACCGTGTCAACCGAGGACGCAGGGATATGCAAGAGCGGGCGACCATCCTCGCGCAGGAACGTCGCGCCGTCGACATCAAGGACGAGATCGCCCTGCTGAGCGGTGAACGGGACTGGTCCGACCAGCGTGGCGGCGTCGCGGCTGGGCAGCGCGATGAGGCGCTGGCGTCCGACATCGGCGCCGCAGCGGTGGCAGGCGGCGCGCCCGCCGAAGGTCTCTCGGTGGCAGGCGGGGCAGATTTTCATCCCATCTCCGACCCCCCGTTGGGGGAGGTGCGCCGAAGGCGCGAACGGGCTACCCACGGCGCGCGGGAGGCCGTGCCGGGTGGCGCCCTCAGTCGCTGCGCGACAGCTACCCCAACGGGGGAGCGCTTATGCGCGAACCGGCGAGCCGAATTTCTCGATCAGCGCTTCTGCCTGGGCAACCATCTGGTCCACGACCTCGATCGCCGGGCGGATGGCTTTGATCAGACCGGCGCCGTTACCGGCTGGTCCGCCGATGAGTTCCTCGATGTGCGCCTCGCGCGCGCCTCGCAGCGCCTCGCCGACGAGCAATCCCTGGAGCGGCATTGGCAGCGTGGGCGGCGCTTCGGGGCGCTCCCAGGCCTCGGTCCAAGCGTTGTACATGTGGCGCATCGTCTTGCCCGAGTACATGCGGCCGATGCGCGTGTCCTCGTCGACAGCGGCGACGAGCTTGTCCCACTGGACCTTGCGCGTCCATTCGTCGGTCTCGCCGCGCTCCTCGGAGTCCTGATAGGCCTCCCAGGTGCCAAGGAAGGCGGTGCCGCACCAGATCGCCTCAGCGCCGAGCGCGAGGGCGGCGAGTAGTCCGCGACCGTCCATGATGCCGCCGGCGGCAATGGTCTTGATCGGAGCAATGGCGTCAACGACCTGCGGCACGAGCGCGAGTGTCCCGATGCGGCCCGTGTGGCCGCCGGCCTCGGTGCCCTGCGCGACGACGGCATCGACGTTGGCGGCGGCGACGCGTCGGGCGTTGCGGGTGTTGCCGACGAGGCCGATGACCTTCATCCCCTGCGCGTGCGCGTCGTCGACCATCCAGCCGGGGTTTCCGAGGCCGGAGGCGAAGACAGGGACGTTCTCGTCGAGGATGACTTCGACCTGCTGGCGGAAGTAGTCCTGGGTCAGCGGCGGTCGGTCGACCGGGCCCGACGGGTCGGGAATCTCAAACTCCTGCTTGAGCTGGTCGACGAAGTGGTGGTGTTCGGTGGAGATTTCCAGCTCGAGGTCCTCGCGGTTGCCGGAGTCGGCGATCGAGGAGGGCAGCAGCAGGTCAACGCCGAACGGCTTGTCGGTGAGCGAGCGAACCTTGGCGATCATCCCGGCGAGTTCGTCGGGCGTGTATCCGGTGGCGCCGACGACTCCGAGTCCGCCGGCCTCAGAAACGGCGGCGGCGAGGGTCGGACCAGCCGCGCCCCCCATCCCGGCGAGGATGACAGGAATCTCGATGCCGAGCATGTCGCAGAGTTCAGTCTTGAGCGGGGAAGCCATATGCGGCCTTTCCATGAATTGCAGGGTGATGTGTGCTTGGGCGTATGGTATCAGCGCCTCCGGCGGCCAACTCGGGTCTGCCTATAGTGGATTGATGGAAGCCAGAGCGACCGCCAAGGCCTGGTTCAAGATCGAACGAGACACGGTGTGGGCGCTGGCGATCATTGCCGTATGTCTCTTGCTGACGGCTGTGGTGTTGTCGGCGTCGAATCCTCGATTGGATCACCAGGTTGGTCGGAATAAGTCGGAGAGTCGCGGACTTGATTGCGGTGGGAGTTGACGTCGGATGACTATCTGACTAGTCTGATGACTATCAAAGGTAGGCCGCAATCGACCGGGGAGGTGAGAAGTGGCGAAGTATTGGCAAGTGCAGGAAGCGAAAGCGCAGTTCAGCGCACTCTTGGACGCCACGCTGTCGGAGGGCCCTCAGGTGGTCACGCGACGTGGCGTGGAAGCCGCCGTCTTCGTGCCGATCGACCAATGGCGCCGGATGCAGCGGCCAAAGTACGCGAACATCAAGGAATGGTTGCTCGCGCCGGAAGCGAGGACGGAGGACTTGACGCCTCCACGCATGGAGTGGTCTCTGCCTCCGCCACCCGACTTCGAGTAGCGGCTGATGTATCTGCTCGACACCAATGTCGTCTCAGAGTTGCGACGCCCGCGGCCGTCTCCGCAAGTGCTCAGATGGCTGGGAGGGACGCGGGCGGATCAGCTCTACCTGAGCGCAATAACGATCTCCGAAATCCAGCGAGGCATTGAATCGAAACGACAAGATGACCAGGTCAAGGCGCGCGAGATTGAGATTTGGCTTGAGGATGATGTATTGGCTGGATTCCAGATCCTGCCGCTCGACGCGGCCGCTGCACGTGAATGGTCGCGGCTGATTCACGGCCAGCCCAGTCGGCTGATCTATGACGCGATGATCGCAGCAATCGCCAACGTCAATCAGCTGACTGTCGTGACCAGGAACACACGCGACTTCACACTGCTTGGCGTCTTGTCTCTGAATCCGTTTGAACTTGTTCCGTGACGTTCCTAGGCCCAGGGGATTGGCCTTGGATCATGTTCCGGCCGGGCCGACGATGGCGATCTCTTCTCCCAGAGCGGCGAGTCCCAGCGAGTGTTGGAGTTCGTCGGTCTTCCAGGCCATGACGATGCCTCCGGTGAGGTCTCGGTAGAGGCGTTCCAATGGGTGGCCCTTGACGTAGGCGTGGGCGCCGGTGGTCTTGATGCTGGTCTGCGCGACCTCCTCGGCCATGCGCCGGAGATGGTGCGTCGCTCGGACCTGCATGCGGATGAATGACTGGCGGTCGGCGTATGGGGTTTCGACCTGGGCGGTCGCGTGTTCCAAGACGGTGCGGCCTGAGCCGAGCCAGCTATCCATGTCGCCGAGCGCCATCTGCGCCCAGGGTTGCTGCGAACGGGTCTCGTTGGAGCCGCCGAACGGACTGTTGGCTTGAGCGAGATAGCCTCGACGCTGCTTCAAATACTCAAGCGTTTCGTCGAACATGGCCTGCGCGTTGCCGAGCCAGATCGCGCAGATGCCCAGTCCTGGATAGGCGCGACGCTGCCACTGCAGCTGCGGGATCATTTGCTCGCCCATGCGCAGCAAGGACAATGGCACGACGAAGCAGTCGGAGCGGGGCATTCGCAGGTCTTCGATCACGATGTCGTGCGAGGCGGTGGCGCGCAGGCCCATGCTGTTCCAGTTACCTCGATTAGTAATGCCGTCTTGATCAAGCTCGGGATACGCGAGTACGAGGTCAGGCTCGCTTGGACGCTCAATCAGTGCGCCCAGCATCATGAAGCGAGCCGCGTCCGATCCCGAGGCGAATCCAGCTCGGCCGGAGACGACGAGGTCGGCGCCATCCTCAACCGCCATGAATCCGGTCGTGGCATTGTCGAGCTCGCGAGAAGGAATACTCCCCGGCGCGCAGCACCAAGCCCCTTCGGCGCAGGCTCGCAAGATGGCGTCGCGACGCGGAAATGGTGGCAGCACGCTCGCTATTGACGTGACCAGCAGGTGCATATTGACCGCGACGGCCGTCGAAGCGTCACCGTATGCGATCTCCTCAATCACCTTCATGAAGGTATGTCCGTCGGCCTCAAGCCCGTCAAATGACTCAGGAATCAGCAATCCCGAAATTCCGAGCTCCGCGAGCTCGTTGTAGTTGTCGATGCAGAGCTGGCCGTCGCGGTCAGCGGCGGCGGCGCGCTCGCGGAACGGTCCGCGGGCGAGTTCGCGGACCTGCTGGATCAGCTGTTGTGAAGCGTCGGCGTCCATTGGAGCTCCCGTCGGCAGACATGGGAAGGGGCAGTCGGAACGGACTCAGCCTATCGACACGTTCGTGGCGAGCGTTAGCATTCTCCAACAGAGAATCTGATTCCTTGGGGACGGACCCCAAGAAAGGACAGGGCCGATGCCGTCAATTAATACGCTTCATGGTGAGCTTGATACTTCTGAGCTGGGACGGACGCTGATTCACGAGCACATCGGGATCAAGTCTCCGGGCATCTCCGAGAACTGGCCGGAGCTATGGGATGAGGCGGGTTGTGTGGCGTCAGCCGAAGAGAAGCTGAACGCGCTGCAACAGCGCGGCGTGGGCACAGTGGTCGATCTGTCGACCGCCGATCTGGGACGGGACATGGGCTACCTGCAGAAGGTGGCGGGGGTGACATCGCTCAACGTCGTGATCTGCACCGGCATCTACTGGCTGCGCTCGATGTACTGGCGCGGGCGTCCGGCCGAGGAGTTGACGCGGGTCTTCGTCAAGGACATCCAGGAGGGCATCGCCGGCACAGAGATCAAGGCGAACATCATCAAGCTGGCCTCGGACGAGCAGGGCGGCGGCGTGGACACCTATAACGAAAAGTGCCTGCGCGCCGGCGCTCGGGCGCATCGGGCGACGGGCGTGCCGATCGCGACCCACAACGGTCCTCCCGAGCTGGGCGCGAAGCAACAGGATGTCTTCGAGGACGAGGGCTGCGACCTCTCGCGAATCGTGATTGGACACGTAGGTGATACCGCGGACACCGACTACCTGAAGTCGCTGATGGATCGTGGCTCCTACGTCGGTCTCGACCGCTTCGGGTTGGACGGGATTCTGCCCTTTGACGACCGCGTGAATACCGTCGTCAAGCTGGCGGCGGACGGCTACACCGAGAAGATGCTGCTGGCCCACGATGCGTCATGCTGTCTGGACTGGATCCCCGACATTGACGCAGTGCGGCAGGCACAGCCGAACTGGCACTTCAATCACATTCCCGACGATGTCGTTCCGGCGCTGCTTGAGCGCGGTGTGACGCAGGCGCAGGTTGACCAGATGCTGATCGGCAACCCGCGCACGCTGTTCGAACGTCAGGGCGCGTACTAGGTGGCGCCGACGCAGGTATTGGAAGCTGGCGATCTGCTCTCAGCGGCGCGCGCGGGTTTCGCCGGCGCGCCGCTCGACGCGGCAGACGGCGACATCGCAGCGCGAGCGCGTCTGTGGCGATCGGGCCTGGTGGTCGCGGAGGCAGAATCGTCCGCAGTCGACGGCTTAACTGCCGCTCAAACTGCCGGAGCGGCGCTGCGCGAGGCTCTTGGCGAAGAGTCGGATCAGCCGGGCGATGCGCTGGGCATCGAAGTTGAAGCCGAGCGCTCGGCGCGGAAGCCGGACGGCCTGATTGGTCTGCTGCAGACTCCGCTGTCGGGCTACCAGGGACTGCTGCTTCGAGATGGAGATCGTGTGGCCCGCGGATGGCCGTTCGACGCCTTGCGAACCGACGGCCGCACGGCTGCATGGGTTAAGGGGCTGAATCGCGAAGTCCGGCCACCGGGCGCTCGATTGGCGAGCAGCACCTCAGTTGAGGTCTTCACGACGGTCGAAGCGCTGGGCACGGTCGCGCCGACAGACGGTGAGCGGATCTCTGTTCGGTCGGGCGGATTCCGGTTAGTGCAGATGGAAGAAGTGCTGCCGGACCGCGTGATGGGCTCGGGACTGCAGGCGGCGGCCTGGTTGCTGCGTCATCAGCGCCAGGACGGCTCCTTTGCCTACGAATACCAGGCGCCCAACGCCGATAACCCAAGTGGCTGGACGCCCTATGACCAACTGGTGCGCCAATGCGGCTGCGCCTGGGCCGTCGCGATGGTCGCGCGGCTGACGCGTGACCCGAAGATCGGCCAGGCGGCGGCTGGCGCCATCGGTGGGATTCTCGACCGACACCTGCGCCGGGACGGACCAGGGCGGCTGTTCTATCTCAGGGACATGTACGGCGAGGCCAAGCTGGGCGCGCCTCCGTTGCTCCTGCTGGCGATGACGGAGCTGGGATCGTCGCTGCGCATACCTCGCGAGACGGTCGAGCAGCTCACGTCGTCGCTGTTGGCCGTGCAGTCGCACGACGGACGGCTCGGCACAAAGGCTCGGGGAATGGAGCTGGAAGGCTCGGAAACGTACTACGCCGGTCAGATTGTGTTGGCGCTGGCCAGATTGTACACAACGCGTAAGCGTCCACGACTGAAGTCGGCGGTTGAGCGTTCGCTGAAGTACTACCAATCACGTTGGCAACACGAAGATGAACGCGATCTATCTTTCACCACATGGATGATCCAGGCATGTGATCAGTGGCACGCCCTGGCCGAAGATGATCTGTCCAAACAGTACGCATACGACATGGCCGATTGGGCGCTCGAGGAGCAGCACGGCGAGGACTCCGAGAACCCGCTCTGGGTCGGCGCCTTCCAGAACACGCCGGGAATCGGAACGGCGGCGTATAGCGAGGGCATCGCGAGCGCGTTGGCTATTGCGCAGCGTGCCGGCGATGACGAGCGCGCCGAACGATATCGTCACGCGTTGCTGTTGAGTATGAGGTTCCTGTTGTCGTTGTCGATTGATGACATCGAGTCGGCCTTGGTAGGAGCGCCAGAGCATGTCGGCGCGGTGAGGTCGGCGTTGCATCGGTCGGGGCTGCGCTGCGACAACGCGCAGCACTACCTGATGTCGATGCTCAGGGCGAGGGGGTTGTGCTGGGATAGCGAATGACTGCCGTTCTTTAGTAAGAACACCCGTACTGAGCTTGCGCTACACTGTTGGGCGTGGGAGCAAGCATGGCGATTCGCATCGACAGACCGCGGTTCAGGAGCATCTTTGGGCGGCTGGCCATGCCGCGGGACGAAGCTGAAGAGTTCGTGGATGCCCTTGAGGACACGATTGACAACAGCCTGCAAGGCACTGCGACGAACGAGCAAGTTCAGCACATGATCGCTGCTGCGGTCAACGAGCTCAAGGTGGATGCTGCCGAGCGTGAGACGCGGATGATGCAGAACTTGCTGGTCTTCGTCGGCGTGATCCTCTCGGCGATCGCTCTCGCGACAGGCATCATCATCGCAGTGGTGACGGTGAGCTAGCGGGGATCTTCGCTGTGGTCTGCAGTGTGGTCACCGGCGGCTTGCGCAAGTACTGATCGAGCTAGACTCGACATTGAAAGGGGCGACGACCCGATGGCAGTCATCGACACGCTCAGGTTCCGAAACATCATGGTTGACGGCGAGATTACGTCCGAAGAAGCCGCTCAGGAGTTTGTCGTCGCACTTGACGAGACCTTCGAGGATGCCACGGGGCACTTGTCGACGAAGAAGGACCTTGCGGTACTACGAGCCGAATTAGTTGCCGAGATTCGTGGGTTTGAGGCCCGGATAAGCAAATTCATCCTCCTCACGGTGGGACTTCAACTGACGGCCCTGGGTATCGCCGTGGCACTGATTCTGGGGCTCAACTGAGCTCAGCCCTTGACCTCGGGCCAGACTTCTCTCCAGGCGGTTTCGATGGTTTGCAGGTATTGGTCGACGGGGATTGATAGTTCTCGGTCGTAGTTGGGCATACCGATTCCGAGTCTGGTGATTCCGATGTCTCGAGCGCCGGTCAACTGTCGGAGCATGGTTGACATGTCGGCGTCTAGCGGTGGCAGCCACTGGATGGGGAAATCGTCCGGGTCGCGGTCGTTCTTTTCCAGTTCGGCCCGCAGGTCGGTGCAGAGTTGGGCGAGTTGGTCGAGATTGCTCGCGACCGGGGCGATCCAGCCGTCGCCGAGGCGGGCGGTGCGCTCGATCGCCGGCTTGGAGAGGCCGCCGAAGAGGATCGGTGGGCCGCCGGGTGTGACCGGCTTGGGCATCACCGACATGTTGTCGATGTTCACGTAGCGACCGTTGAAGTTGATCGGTTCCTCGGTCCAACAGGCGCGCAGGACTCGGATGTACTCCTCCATCCGGCTGGGTCGCTGGCGGAAGTTGGCGCTGAGCGCGTCAAACTCCTGCCACTGCCAGCCGATCCCGATGCCGAGTCGCATGCGGCCGCCGGAGAGGATATCGATCTCGGCGGCCTGCTTGGCGACAAGCACCGGCTCACGCTGAGGCAGGACCAGAACGTTGGTCTGTAGCGCGACGCGGCTCGTGTGGGCGGCCAGCCAGGCGAGGGTCGTCAGCACCTCGTGCTGATGCACGTCGTCGGTGTACGGCCCGGTCTGCGGGCGGTCGTCGCGAGCATAGGCGTAAGTCAGGTGGTCGGCCATTGAGATGAAATCGCAGCCGATTGCCTCGACGCCCTGTGCCCAGTCGCGCAGCTCGGAGACGTCCCAATGCCAATGCCAGGCAGGAATCTGACAGCCGAATTCGAACTGTGACATGGCGAGATCCGTTCTGTTGCGCTCAACTGTTGTTGGCGCGGTGATGCACGTCGCGCCGATCATCAGGATTGCTCAGGTGTATCCTAAGCGCATCTTGACTTCCCCGAGACTGAGTCTGGATTACCTGTGAGGTGTGGCGTTGGATGAACGGCATGCTGGCGAAGAGGGTGTTCTGAGAAGCGACATCGCGGACGTGATCGACCGCGCAGCGGCGATGGCGGTCTATGCCTACGCGTCGGTGACGCAAGCGGGCGCCACCGAGGGCTTGCGATTACCGTCGCAACTGGCTGAACACCTGGCAGAGGCGACGTACGTGGACGTGCTGAGGTACTCGCTGGACGAGTGCACCTGTCCCTGTCATCAGGACCACTAACCGACACTGCCGAGCGCGTTGATTCGCAAGGGTGACCTTTGCGGTCGTGCGTGATCGAACAGTTCCCGGCGCTCCTGGAGACAAAGCGACCACAAGAGGGCATCTCGAGAGTTCTAAATTCGTCATACCCGCGCTCCGTCGCGGGTATCTCGCCGAGTGCCGCACAGACGCTCGCACCAGGGGAACTGCGCCAGTTTCAATCGCCGGGCCAGCTCCTGGCTGTCCTACCGAGCACAGCGAGATACCCGCGACGGAGCGCAGGTATGACGGAAGTAGAAGGCAGACGACTGTTGCGACAGCCTGACGAGGGTCGGCGCTGCGAGATTCTGGGCGACGATTGCGGAGCAGGGTTAGACTGATTGTGACTGCGATGGCGCAGATTGGCATTCACGCAACAACATGCACGCAACAACATGAAGGAGCTGGCACGATGACAACGGCAACCAAGGAATCTGTGGTGACGCCGGAACGGTTCAAGTCGGGCATGACCTGGAACCAGTACCTGGCGTTCATCAACTCCGAGGAGAACTTCCAGCGGCTGACGCCGGGCGGGGCGCCTCGTGGCGACGCGAATGTGGAGCGGTTCATCCGCAACATGGCCTCCTGGCAGATGTCGGAAGAGGGTCGTGAGGCGCTGCAGGCGCTGCCCCGACTGAAGATGCTGGTCTTGGGCGAAGACTGGTGCCCGGACGTGTACCGTGGCCTGCCGGTGCTGGCCGAAATTGCGTCGACCGCGGGTTGGGAACTGCGCATTTTTCCCCGTGACGAGAACTCAGACATCATGTCCGAGTTCCTCAAGGAAGGCCTGCATGAGTCGATCCCGACTGCCGTGCTGTACACGCTCGACCACGAGTACATCGGTCACTGGATCGAACGACCGGCCGTGGCAAATGAGCACATGGCCAACATGCAGAAGCTCTTCAGCCGCAAAGAGGGCGAGTCGGAAGACGACATGCGCGCGCGCATCCGCCAGGGTTACCGCGACCTGCAGTCCTCCGACGAGTGGGCCTCGTGGCGCGACGAAACAGTCACCGAGATCGCCGCGTTGGTAGGCGACAACACCTAAGAATCCTCTGAATAACTCCCGTCGTTGGCCGATCGGGGATCCCCTTCAGCCTTCGGCAGCTTCCCCCGCGGGGGGGAAGCGTGGAGCAGAGTTGTTCAGAGCGTTCCTAACGGAATCCGGATTATGCAAGCCTGTAGGGACGCCTCTACGGGTGCAGCTATTGGCGCGGCCCTGATGAGCCGAACGGACTGTCCTGTGGTTCGTCCGGTTGATCATTCTCAATCGGGGGTGGTCCGGCTTCGATGGCTTGCATGGCTCGCCAGGTGATGAACCATCGTTGCAACGCGGTGAGGTTGGTGAGGACGGCGAGCAGCCAGAGGATCGGAATGATCTGAGACGAGAGTAGTCCGATCGCCATGATCAGCACGCGCTCTAGTCGCGTGCCCAGTCCGGAGCGGATGCTGACCCCGAATTCTCCGGCCTTCGAGCGCGTGTAGCTGACCATCATGCTGCCGAACAGGGCGATCGCAATTAGCACGATCGCCGTTCGGTCGAATCGCTCGGCTGCGCTGTACCAGATCAAGAGACCGAAGAGCAGCGCGAAGTCGGCGAGGCGGTCGGAAACGGCGTCGAACACGGCGCCCCAGTTGGATGCCGTGTTGGTTGCTCGCGCGACGGCCCCGTCAAGCAGATCGAAGAACGCGGCGGCCAGCATGACGATTCCCGCCTGCCAGAACATGCCGTAGGCGGCGAACGTCGCGGCGCCGCCCATCCCGAGCAGGCCAATGACGGTCAGCGAATTAGGCGTCAGACCGGTACGCGCGACGGCGTGCCCGAGGCGCTCGGAGATGTCCGTTGATATCGAGTGAGGAAGGAGAGACACGAGGTCCCCAGAGCAAGCCCGACCGCCGTCGATTCACTGTACACAGCGATCCGTGGCGGAACAGCGCTAGTCGTAAAACAGTCGCTTACCTATGAAGAAGCTCAATATGAGCATCGGGATCGCCGCGGCAATAACGATGATGTAATTGATGTTGAGACGATCCCAGATCGGCGGCGTCTGCGGTTCGATATAGGGCCAGTTGAGCAGCAGAGCGCGTTCTGCGTTCTTGTTGAACTCCGAAATGAACTTCTCGCTCGGGATCTCGTAGACCTGCTCGAGGGCGTCGTAGAAGGGGATGCCCGACGCCGTCAGACGGAATAGCTCGGCGAGCGCGTCGGATCCCCAGTCCTGGATCATCCAGCTCAGCATGCCGCCGGCCTGACCGAAGTACTTGGCCTGGAATTGCCAGGTGACGGGCACGGTTTCAAGCTGCTCGAGCGTGTAGTACTCCTCGTGGTCGAAAATCACCACTGCGCCGGCGCGTCTCAGGTAGAAGCCTGGTAGCGGGCCTTGTGACCAGAATCCAAGGGCTGAGCGAATCCAGAAGGGCACGTCGCCGGCGTGCGCTCCAGTTGCCGCGGTGATCAGCGAGTTGGTCACGGCATTGCGAACATCGCCCGACGCGTTGCGCACCACATGTTCCACGAACGCGTCCTCGTCAACGCCTTCGGGGAACTGCGTTGGATCGGTCGGATCGCCGCCCTCGGGCCAGACGATAATCGTCAGTGGCAACTCAAGCGAAGCGTCGATCAGTTCGCTGACGAGCTCGTACGCGCCTTGTCCGTGGTCGGCGAGGTCTTCCGCTCGAAGCTCGCCCTGGTAGTGCCAGAGGATGACGTCGTCGCGCTCTGCGAAGGTCCACTCGACTTCCTGCGCTTGTGCCCCGAGCACGCCAGGAACCAATGAAGCAGCGGCAACGAGGACCAACAACAGGACAAGGACAGCGCGGGTCACCAGTTCAGGCTAGGGCGGAAGAAGTGATCGATACAGGTCGAGGTGCTGTTGGGTGACAAGTCGAGCATCAAATCGACGAGCTGACCTTCGTCCCTGCTCAACCTGCCGGGCGCGCAGCGAGGGGTCGGTCAGCAATTGCCGGAGATGCCTGGCGAGCGATACATGGTCGTCCGGCGGCGAGAGCAATGCGGCGGCGCCGTCGTCTGAGGCGATGCGGTAGCCGGGAATATCGGTCGCGGCGACGGGTACGCCGGTTGCCATCGCCTCGATCAGGACGAGTCCCAACGCCTCACCGCCAGTGGCAGGGAAAGCGGCGCATGTCGCCTTACTCAGCAAGCGGGGAATGTCTTCGTGAGCAACTGGTCCGAGGAAGGTCGTCCGCTGATCGGCGAGCTTCCTCGTCGAGGACGAGACGGGACCGGCGACGATCAATCGCGCATCCGGCAACCGGTCGAGAGCGCGCAGCAATGTCGGCAAGCCTTTCCGCGGTTCGTCGCGGCCGATGAACAGGATGGTGTTGGGCTCAGGCTCGCGCGCCGCATTGAGGAAGGGCGAAAGATCAAGACAAGGGAAGATCTGTTCGACACGCTCGGGAAGGCATCCTGCTGCGGTCTCCCGCGAGACCTCGCTGGCGCAGATCACAGCGTCAGCTCGTCGCAGCAGAGCGCGAACGAACGGCGCCGCGAGTCGATAGCCCCGTCCTGCGGCTGGCTCGGCCGAGTGCAAGGTGACGACTGTGGGGGTTGATTCGGGGTGGAGCAACGAGAGCGGACCCAACAGCGGCAGCAGCGGCTCCTGGATGTGCAGGATGTCGTGCGGTGTTCTGAGGAACGTGCGCAGCCGCAGCAGGTCCGACGGATGCAAGGCCAGGTCGGCGCGCGTCCCACCGAGGGAGACCCGAAGTGCTCGGTTCGGCGAAAAGACCTCTGATCTGTGGCCCATCGCGTTGAGGGCGTCCGATAGAGCCAGCGTGTGGGTTTGGACACCGCCGGGCTGATTGGCGTCGTAAGGGAGGACGTGAGCGATTCGCACAATGGCGAGTTTAAGTGGACGCCGCTCGACGTGCGAAATGTGCCAACAGGCTCAAGATTTGTTATCGATTGGTTGTCGGATTGTGAACGAATGGTTAACATTGATGGGTGACGGACATCCTGCTCCTCGCGAATGGCGTGCGGTTTGCGGGTTTGCAATTGGAGAGTCAGGCTGACATGCCGATCTCAACATCTGGGTTTTCCATCTGTGAACAGTTGCTGCTGCTTGGGTTGAGTGAGCATGGTGCGCTCGATCGGCTGCATGAAGCTCGATTAGACTTTGCCATCGCAGGGGCTTCGCTGATTGATTTGTCGTTTGCCGGCCGGATTGACAGTGACCCGGCCCGGCTGTTTGTCGTGGACGCGGAGCCGACGGGTGATGAGCTGTTGGACGAGATCCTGGAGCGGATTGCTGGTGACGAGTGGAATCGACCGATCGTCTACTGGGTGTCGGAAATTTCGCATCTCGCGCACGATCTGCGACGAGAGCGGTTGCGGCGCCTGCGGGCGCGGGCGGTGATCCGGAAGCACAATGGACGCCGGCAGATTGAGTTCCGCTGGGGTCAGGATCCTCAGGTCGATCCTGAGGTCGTGGGCTGCATTCGTGAGCATGTGCTGGACTTGTTGCACAGCGATGCGATTCCCGAGCCTGAGGATGTCGCACTGGTCAGCCTGGCCCGGGCGAGCGGGCTGTTCGACGTGTTGCTGTCGAAGAAGGAGCGCAAGCGCGTCGAGCCTCGGGTGCTGGGCCTGGCCAAGATGGACATCATCGGTCAGCGTGTGAATCACGCGCTCGAGTACGCACTCGCCAGCTAAGGCCTTATGTGCGGCGGCGCCTGAGCAGCGCTTTCGGCGTGGCGGTCAGGCCTCGCCATTGCTGGCGCAGGAGTCTGCCGGCGCCGATCTCGCGCAGACTCGGGTAGGTCCCGAATTCCGCTGTAGTGGCGCCGTCCAACAAGGCACGCCGAAGCGCCGCCTCGCCACGTCCTTCGTATCTCGTGACTCCGGCTCCAACCTGTTCGTAGAAGTGCGCGTCCGAGCCCCCGGTTGTCGGCAGGTTCCAACGTTGGTTGGCGTCAATGATCGACTGCCTGCGCCATTTCGCTGATGGGATAGGATTCGCCGTCTCTACGGCGAGAATCGGTGAGTGCTCACCGCTGAGTTCGGGCGCCATTGCCTCAACCAGGCGATCGATGTCACGCACGCTGAGAGCGAACGGCACAACGGCGGCAGGATGGGAGATGATCGCGACGCCTCCCTGTTTCCAGATTGCCTCGATCGTCGCCGCCGCGCTCTTGAACGCCGGTATTGGCTCGTCGATCCAGAGGGCGAGGATGTGTCCCTGGCGGCTGCTGACCTCGCTGCCGATGATCACCTCGACCGTGTGATTGAGCCGTTCGGCGAAGTTGCGGGCGTCGTGCGCGCCTCGGGTCTGGTCGTGGTCGGTGACGGCGATGGTGTCCAGACCTCGTCGATGCGCGGCGTTGAGGATGGTCTCTGCGTCGTCCATGCCGTCCGAGGCGTCGGTGTGAATCTGCAGGTCGGCGCGTCCCAGCGGGTCGCTTGCTTCGTTCATCGTCGGGCGCTTCCGGCGGTGTCACGCGGATGCGGGTCGTCCCACGGCGTATCTCGGCAGGGCGCCCAGGGTGACTCCGTAACCCTCCAGAGGTGCGAATGCTCGGCGATGATTGGCTCGAAGAGGCGGGCCAGATCGGCCGTGTTGGTGCGCGTGTCGAGAGCTCGATTGCCCGTGAGCAGGAGTTCGAGCGGCGGCAGGAATGTGACATCGAACTGGAGACGGTCGGGGCCGGGTCGCCGGACCGCGTAGAGCGGCAGGACATCGGCCTCGGCGCGGATGGCGAGATCAATCGCGCCGACCGGGAATCGCGCCTGACGCCCGAAGAAGGGGACGCAGGCGCCGCCGCCCTGGCGATCGCGGTCCCAGAGGATGCAGACTACGCCGCCCTCTCGCAGGGTGCGCAGGGCTCTGGCGACTCCAGTCTGGGTCGCGGTGAGGAACTCGACGCCGACAGCGGTGCGTGACGCATTGACCGCTGCGAGGTGTCGCGGATCATTGAGTCGCTCGACCAGCGCAACGGCCGGGATGTCGAGCGCCGCCAGCGCCTTGACCGCGACCTCGGGATTGGAGATGTGGGCCGTCGTCAGAACGACGCCGCGTCCGGAATTGTAGGCATCCAGCAGATGGTTCAACCCCTCGACGTGGAGGTGTCGGTCGAGAACTCGTTGAGGGCTGATCGAGGGCAGGATGGCGAGGTCGACGTAGTAGCGCGCAGTCTCGGCGATGACCTCTGCGGCGTCGCGGTTGAGCTGCGCGGGCGTGTGCTCAGGATGGATACGCTGGAGGTTGTTGCGTATTCGGATCCGCTGCCGCTCGAGCAAAGGGATGGCGAGGGAGGCGAAGGCCTCTGCAATGGCGTATAGGGTGCGTCGGGGCAGGTATCGGGAGAGCCAGGCGAGGGCGGCGAGGGCAGTGGCGGTCGGCATGTGGGTATGTTCGCACGAACGGAATAGGCGAAGGAATCGGATGCCCTGCGCCTTTACAACATTAGTTCGCATCTGATAATCTCAGTTAGGAGGAGGATTCACCTTGACGACCACCGAGCATCTCACGGAAATCGTGGAGCGGGTACGCGCTGCGACAGAGTCCCTTAGCGGCGACGATCTGCGGCTCCGCGAGATCGCGTTTGAGAAGCTACTGGAGTATGAACTGTCGAGCGAATCGAACAAAAATGGCTCCGAGGCAGGTTCGCCCGAACAGAATGCGCCGAGCGAAGGCGTTGTGGATACTAGTTACTCGACGCCATCGATGAGGGCAGACGCAGTTGCTCAGTATTTCGGTATCAGCCCAGAAGACGCTGAAGATCTATTCGACCTCAGTAACGAATCTCCGAGCCTCTCATTGCCATCCTCCAAGATCGAGCAGTCCAAGGCGGCGGCTGTGCGCCAAATTGCACTGCTTGTGTGCGGCGCCAGAACAGCTCTGGGATTGGAGACCGGGTCTGCTCACATCCGCCAAGAGGTCGACCACTATGGCAAGAGCGATACCAACTTCATGAGCTACCTGACTAAGTTCGACAAGATCGCGGTGCGCGGCAAGAGAAGCTCACCGAACAGATTGGTCCGAATGCGAGTAATTGGAGCAGAGGAAGCCCGGGTTCTGGTACAACGGATGGTCTCGAATGGCGGGTGATGCACCAGAATCTCACGTGCCGCTGACGCTGTCGCACTTCCACGCAGAAGTACAGCTCGCCAAAAGTCTGTTTGAGGCTGGGTTTCTGCAAGAAGCGGTACGTAAAGCCGCTGAGCGATTCATTAATCGCATCGCCGAGAAGGCGGAACGCGAAGATCTGATTGGCCGGGCGCTCGTAAATCACGTCTTCTCCGCAGAGAAGCCTGTCCTGGTTTTCAGCGAAGAGAGAACTTCTGCTGTGGATCGCAACTGGCACGATGGTTATCGATCCTTGGCTGCAGGTCTATCCACCGGTGTCCGAAACGTCTACACGCACTTGGATTCAGTCCCAGTCGATGAGATCGAGGCACTGGAGTGGCTAGCGTTCATCAGCGCCATGCATCGGCGGCTGGATAGAGCTTTCCAGTACGTCCCTCCTCCTACCGATCCGAGCGAAGCGGCCGATGCGAGCGATCCTGAAGACAGTAGTTAGTCTCATCCGAGTGGCCTGAACTGGTACCACTGGTCGGGTGCCTTGCACAATGCTGGTTCGAATGCTGTTAGCAGTCGATTCCTACCTCGGTAATCGAGGTCGAGGTAGGGCTTGAAGCGAAGTTTGTGGGCCTGGCGAGTGGCGGCAAGTGGTATCAGCTTCGCATTGGTCGATTTGGCGATTCGGTGGATTTCGTTGGGGATGATGACCTGTTGACCGAATAGTGACTCCGTCGTTGTCTGTTCTCCAGGTCTCGGCGGTCGGTCGAAGAGGATGGCGGCGGTTCCGTTGGAATTCAGGTGATTGATGATTTGGCGCAGGCCTGCTCGACCTGTGGCTGGATTCATTCCCAGCCGCGCCCGCTGATTCTGGATGGCCTGGTTCAAGGCCGGATGGCCGAGGTCGTCGACGAGGACCATTGATGGTCCGATTCGGTGGCTGAATGCGCCTCCGAGGATGTCCCAGTTGCCGAAGTGAATGACGGCGAAGAGGATGGGGCGTCGCTGGTACCACTCTTCCAGTTGATCCCATTGGTTGGCGTAGGTTGAGTCGTCTCCGCCGACGGCCTCGTAGCAGTCGGCGGGCGTGAGCTCGTCGAGGCGGACGGCGTCGACCAGGTACTCGCCGTAGCGCTGGAATTGAGCTCGGGCGAGGGAATCGGCGTCACCGTCCCAATCGACGTGGGGCAGCAGGTGTTCCGCGTTGCGACGGGCGGCGTTTCGCCCTCGAGGCCAGGCGTAATAGACCGCGGTCATCAGCTGAAGCGCTGCAGCGTAAGCGGCTGGACGAGGCAGTGCGCGAGCCGCTCGGCCCAGCGTCTGATAGCCGAGCGCGAGCGGGTGCATTGACGAGGTCCGGGCTTACTCGCCTCGGGCGAAGACTTCCAGCTCGTCTCGAGCGACGTCGTCGGTCCACTGCTCGGGCGGTGACTTCATGAAGTAGGCCGAGGCCGCCAGCAATGGACCGGAGAGGCCCCGGTCGAGTCCGAGCTTGGCGCAGCGCACGGCGTCGATCACAACACCGGCCGAGTTGGGCGAGTCCCAGACTTCGAGCTTCAGCTCGAGGTTGAGCGGCACGTCGCCGAAGGTGGTGCCTTCGATGCGGATGTGACACCACTTGCGATCCTGAAGCCAGGGCACATGGTCGGAGGGTCCGACATGGACATCGCCGGCGGGCATCTCGTACTCGATCTGCGAGGTGACGGCGTTGGTTTTGCTGATCTTTTTCGACTCCAGGCGCTCGCGTTCGAGCATGTTGTAGAAGTCGGTGTTGCCGCCGAAGTTGAGCTGGTAGGTGCGGTCGATCTGGACGCCGCGGTCGCGGAAGAGGCGCGTGAGCACGCGGTGCACGATTGTGGCGCCGACCTGGGACTTGATGTCGTCGCCCACGATTGGCGAGCCGGCGCGGCGGAAGCGGTTGGCCCAGTATTCCTCGCGGGCGATGAAGACGGGGATGCAGTTGACGAAGCCGCAGCCGGCTTCGAGCACCTGCTCGACGTACCACTTGGTCGCCTCTTCGGAGCCGACCGGGAGGTAGTTGATCACGACATCGACGTCGCGGTCCTTGAGCACCTGGGCCACGTCGACCGTCGAGCCGGGCGCCTTCTCGATCACCATGGAGAGATACTTGCCGAGGCCGTCGTGGGTCATGCCGCGCTCGACTGGTACGCCGAGATGCGGCACGTCGCTGAACTTCACGGTGTTGTTCGGTTCTGAGAAGATCGCCTCAGAGAGGTCGAGTCCAACTTTGCGCGAGTCGATGTCGAACGCGGCGACGAAGTTGATGTCGGAGATGGAGTACCCACCGAGGACGGCGTGCATGATGCCGGGGATTTCATCGCCGTCCTTGGCGTCCTTGTAATACGTGACACCTTGCACGAGCGATGAGGCGCAGTTGCCGACGCCGATGATGGCGACGTTGATCTTGCCGGTTGGCTGGTTCGTTGACTGGCTGACGCTGTTTGCGTCGTCTGACATGAAAAAGTCCTTCCGCGCAGGGTGCGGTCGCGCCGTTCTGCCGAGCGTGTTCGGAACCTCACAAAGTGTCGACCGCGTCGTCCTTCTGCGAGTACTGCAATCTAGCAGCAGGCAACTCTGGGCGCAGTCGCAGGAGACATAGATTCGCGTCCACCCCGTCGCCAATACTCTCCGACGCGCGTCGGCGGGACGCGGGATAGGCTGAGGTTATGCCTGATCCTCGCGAGCTTGTGGCGGACATATACCTGCAATTTGCGGAGGAATTGGCCGATGCGTCGCGCGAAGCGATCCGGCCCTGGTTTCGCAGCGACCTGCAGGTCGAGCGCAAGAGCGACGGGTCTCCCGTCACTCAGGCGGATCGCGCCGCGGAGACCGCGATCCGCGAGCGGATCCGCAGCCGCTATCCGAATCACGGAATCGTGGGCGAGGAATTCGGAGCGGATCAGGCCGACGCCGAGTGGGTTTGGGTGATCGATCCAATCGATGGGACCGGCGCATTCATTTCAGGCCTGCCAACGTTTGGCACGCTGATCGGACTGGTGAGGGACGGCGTCCCGGTGCTCGGTGTCCTTGACCAACCGATATTGACAGAACGGTGGACGGGTCTGAGTTTTCCCGAACTTTCGCCGCGAGCTACACACGATACACACGTTATCCACACGTCCTCAACGACCAATTTGGGGAACGCGATCGGTTTCGCATCCGACCCGACGATGTTCAAGGGCCTGGAGCGCGACGCGTGGAACAGGCTCTCGTCGTCTCTGTATCGGGCAAGGTACGGGATCGATTGCTACGCCTACGGCTTGTTGGCTTCGGGCTTTGTGGACATTGTGTGTGAAGCGTCGTTGAAATCCTGGGACTACATAGCGCTGGTCCCAATTGTGCGGGGCGCGGGTGGTCAGATGACCGATTGGGACGGCGAACCGCTCACTCTTGACTCAAAGGGCCGGGTGTTGGCATCGGCCTCGCACGGGCTGCACCGGGCTGCAATCGCTCGCTTATGTGGATAGATCGGCTAGAAAAGCTGTGGATTGGGCGTGGAAATGTGGACAAACCGCGCATACACGCGGAAGCAGCGTCCGTCGCCTTATGGAAACGTTCTGTAGAGAGAACGGTGCCTGTGTGCTAGGCCGCAGCGTCGGCGTGGGCTTTGACCTTGCGCAGGACAGGCAGACCGGTACGCGAGTTCTCGACGATCTCGTAGCCGTCGGGCACGGCATCGATCGCGCCAGGCTTCTCCGACTTGGCGAAGAAGTAGATGCGCTGAGAATGGTGGTTCCTCAGCTCGATGTCGCGCGCGTGGAGGAAGTAGGTCTCCTGGCGGCGGTTGGTGGTGGAATAGGCCATGTCTGACAGCCTCCGATTAATTGAGCAGGCGCTTATGCCGTTACATCGTATATTCAAACGGCTTTTGACCGTGATGTCAATCGATCCCGCAAAGATCGTTACGTCGAGTGTTCACAGTTTGTTGACAAGTGCAGCGCTGCTGATGGCCGGCGTGGCCGGCGTGGGCGCAGCCGCGACCGCCTGTGGAACCGAGGCTGAACAGGCCGCATTGCCGTTTCAGGATCAGAGCGACGTCTGGACAGTCGCGCAAGTCGATCCCGACGCGCGCTGGCTGCCGGTCCTGGCGACTCAGGACCTGGCGGTCGGCGTCAAGCGGGTCGCATTCAGCTTGGATGGACTGAAGCCAGGCGATGAGCCGCCGACGGTTCGGGTTTCACTCTTCGCGCTCGATCAAGACCAGCGAGTGCCGCGTTCGGTCCAATATGCCCGCTTTCTGTCCTATCCCGCCGGCGTCGGGATTGAAGCGCATGGTCACGCCAATGCGTCGGTCTCGGACCGCTCGCTCGCGATCGGCAGCGGCGTGTTCGTGGCGCCGGTGCAACTGACATCCGCCGGACTCTGGGGCATGCTGCTGGAACTGTCGGGCGACGATGCCGAGGAATCGGTCCGGCTCAAGTTCTCGGTCCGAGAGCGACAGGCCGCGCCGCGAGTGGGAGAGCTCGCTCCGTCGGTCGAATCGCGCACTCGCGATGACGTGTCGTCGTTGGCCGAACTTACGTCGGATCTGGATCCTGAACCTGGCCTGTACGCCAACTCAATCGCCGAGGCCCTGGAACTCGATCAGCCGCTTCTGCTGACGTTCGCCACGCCCGCCTTCTGTCATTCGCGAACGTGTGCACCGGTGCTCGACGCTGTGAAGGCGGTCTGGCGGGAGTTCGCAGCCTCGGTGACGGGTATTCATGTCGAGGTGTTTGAGAATCCCGGCAATCCGACCAGATTGGTCGAATCGGCAGCGTTCGTCGCCTGGCGGCTGCCGTCGGAGCCGTGGGTGTTTGTGATCGATGCGGACGGAATCATTCGCTACGCCTTCGAAGGCGCGGTGTCCGAGGCCGAACTGCGCTCGGCGGTCGAGTGGGTTGTACAGGAGGGTCGGTAGCTCGGTCCCTACTGAGAGCCGTTGGCGAGGATCGCCTCCACACGTTCGACCAATTCGTCGACTCTGCGCAGATGAAGAGCGACATCCTCAGGTCGCAGGAAGCCCTCGTAGAAGTTGGCGTGCAGGCTATTGGCGATAGCGAATGAGTCGTAGATTTGTTCGTCTTCCTCTTCCTCCGCCAGGCGCTGTGCTACACCAAACAGCAGACGGTGCTGGCCGTGCCGCCAACCTCGCTCGACTGCCGTGGCCTTCATCATTTGCGCCGCTGCGCCCCAGCCCTTTTCCGAAGCTTGCTCCAGGTCGTTGCGCGCGAGTTCTTCTCCTGCCTGTGCAAGGAACTTTCGGCCGCGTGCGGCGTATCGCGAGGCGCGCTCGTTCATCCTGGTTCTCCTGTCGGTCATCGTATCAAGCACCACTGAGCATCGGAGTCTACCCTGACATCGGAAAGAGCGAGGAACGGCATGGCCCTGGCAGGCTCCGAACGGGCGCAGATTCGTCAGCAGTTTGAGGCGATCGAGGGTCCGCTGAAGCTGGAGTATTTCCATCAGAGCCCGCGCCGAGTGGTGGTGCCGGGCCGCCCCGACCGGCCGAGCTGCGAGCTGGCGAAGGAGCTGTACGAAGAGATCGCCGACCTATCGGACCAGATCTCGTTGACCATCTACGAGCACGAAGAATCGGCCGAGCAGGTCAAGCGACGCGACATCGTCGATGTGCCCTGCGTGCTGATTCGGGGTGTGCTGAATCGGCCGCTGCGCTTCTATGGCGCGCCGAACGGGCACCTGCTGGTCGCGATGATCCGGGCGATGGTGCTGGCCTCGGCGCGGCAGGCGAAGCCGTCTGTCCAGATGAAGCGCATCCTGGGCAAATTGCGACGGCCCGCGCGTCTGCGTCTGCTGGGATCCTCGATGGACCCGAATGCGGGACAGGCCGCGTTGGCGGCTTGCGCGGCGACATTGTTGTCGCCGAAGTTGCAGACCGATGTCTTTGCCATCGAGGAGTTCGAACATATTGGGGCACGCTCGGGCGTGACCGCGATTCCCGCGTTGTTCGTCGACGACCGTTTGGCCGCGTTCGGTATGGTCGAGCCGCTTGAGCTGGTCAAATACATCGGCGTCTGGCAGGCGAATCCGGAACGGGCTCAGCTCAATCCTCCAGCGACCCAACCGGGCACGGCGACCGCCTGGCGACCACCTCAGCCGGCTCCTGAACGCCGTGGTCCGACGCCGATTGATCCGATTGCGGCGGCAGCCGGACGAGCGCGCGAGACATCGGCGACTCCGGAGGGTATGCACCGCACCGCGGGCGGCCTCATCGTCCCGAATCGGTAGTACGCTCCAACCTATAAGCAGAACATCCCAGAGCGTTGCGACCATGGACTGGGCGGAATCGAAGCGGAGATGTGTAGTGGCTGATGTCGACGACCTACGCGAAACGCTGGAGGCGTTGGCGGAGCGGTTGAGCGATGTCCTGGAGCGTCTTTGACGTGACCGCGGTGGAGGCGGAAGTGGCACGCCTGGAATCGGCGTCAACGGCGACAGCCTTCTGGAACGACGCCGATCGTGCTCGCAGCGTGATGAAGCGGATGTCCTCGCGGCAGCGAACGATTGAAGTCTGGCGCGGTCTGGAATCGCGAGTTAATGACGCGGTGGAGCTGCTCGAACTCGCCGACGATGAAGAAATGGCTCAAGACCTGGCTGCGGAAGCCCGGTCAATCGGCGACGAAATCGAGCGCCAATCATTCGAGCTGGCGTTCTCTGGTCCTTATGACGACCGCTCGGCGATCATCGCCATCTACGCGGGCGCCGGCGGCATCGACTCGCAGGACTGGACCGAGATGCTGCTACGGATGTACCAACGATGGGCCGAACGGGCCGGCTTCGACGTTGACCTCGTTGACCTGGCCGAGGGTGAAGAGGCCGGCCTCAAGTCGGCCACGCTCGAGGTCCGTGGCGATACTGATGGCGGCGGCGCGTACGGTTGGCTGCGGTCTGAACATGGCGTGCATCGTCTGGTGCGGATTTCTCCCTTCGACCAGAACCACGCCCGCCACACGTCGTTCGCGCGGGTTGAGATCATGCCCGAAACCGCCGGAGCAGCCGAAGTCGAGATCGCCGACGACGACATCAAGTTGGACGTCTACCGAGCATCGGGCAATGGCGGGCAGAACGTTCAGAAGAACTCGACGGCAGTGCGAATTACGCACTTGCCGACCGGATTCGTAGCCAGCTGTCAGAACGAGCGATCGCTGCGACGCAATCGTGACTCGGCGATGCGCGTGCTCAAGGCTCGACTGTTGATGCTCGAGGAGCAGAAGCGCGAGGAAGAACGCTTGGCGATTCGAGGCGACCACATCGAGGCGGGCTGGGGCAATCAGATTCGGTCCTACGTCCTACAGCCATATCGGATGGTGAAGGATTTGCGGACTCAGTACGAGACGTCCGACACGGATCGCGTGCTGGACGGCGATATCGACGAGTTTCTCAGAGCATCGCTCCGACACCAGATTGGCCAGGACGTGCGACGCGAGGGAGCGGTCGCATGAGACGATCGGGATTGCTGTTAGCAATTGCCGCATTGATTGTGCTCGCCTGGCCCGCGTTGTCCTTGATGGTGGCTATCAACGCGCAGTCGGCGGAAGACGGTCCGACGGTGCAGGGCACACGCTTCGAGAACTCCTGGCCCGACTCGGTGACTGTGACCGCGGTGGTCGATGACGCGTCGGAGGTGGAATCGGCAACGTTCCTGTATACGATTCTGCCCGAAGGCGCGCTCACACGTGAAGCGGCGGAGATCGTTCAGGGCGATGTCACTCGAGTCACGGCGGAGTTCCCGACGCGCGATTCACAGCTCTGGATTCCGGCCGGCGCTGACTTTGAGTGGCGTTGGGAATTCGTTTACGCCTCGGGCGAGACATTTGAGACCGAACCGAAGCTCTGGCGCTATGAAGACCCACGATTCGATTGGCAATCGCTCAAGGAAGGCGATCTGGAGGTCGCGTGGTACGACGACCGCGGCGTGGCGCAGTCAATGCTCGATGAGGGCCTGGAGGCGCTCGAGGAAATTTCTCCGTTCCTGGGCCTGGGCCGGGATGAGTTGATTCCGATCAAGGTGTACGTCTGGGCAAACACTGAGGATGCTCGCGCCGTCGAGCGGATTGCATCGGAGCGATTCGAGGAATCGGTCGTCACCGGCGGCACTCGGGTGCTGGCCGACCTCGTGCACGTCTATCAACCGTCGCGCTGGGTCGTCCGACACGAGCTGACGCACGTGTTGACCAAACTGGCGGGCGAAGGTCCGTACGGCGACCTCCCGGCCTGGCTGGACGAGGGCATGGCGACCATCGCCGAGGGTGATTGGCAGGACCGTCGCGGCGCGGCATTGCAGTACGCGATCAACAACGACCTGGTCCTGTCGCTGCGCAGCATGGAGTCGCCGTCCAACCGTCCGGGATTCGTCGACATCTTCTACGGACAATCGGCGGCAATCGTGCTGCATCTGATCCAGGAGTACGGCCCCGAGCAAATGAACGAGCTGTTCGAGACGTTCAAAGAGGGCTCGTCGGTCAATGACGCGCTGATGAAGGTATACGGACTCAATCGCGCCGAGCTGGACAACCAGTGGCGCGCGTCGGTCGGACTTGGACCACGGGAGCAGGAAGAGGATCGCTCGACAACGATCGAGGACGACGTGATCGGCGGCCCCGAGGTTGCGGACGGCGATCAATCGACCGAGGACGACTCGGATGAACCAGCCGAGCAAGCGTCTGTGCAGCAGAGCCAGGAGCAAGAATCCGAGCAAGCGTCAGAAGCGTCAGAAGCGTCGGATGACGAAGAGGAAGCATCTGAGGAACAGTCATTAGGCCGGTCGGACGAAGAGATCGCCGAGCGTGTCGCTGAGGTTGAGCGTCGACAGGACGAGCGACGCTCGGGTCCGATATTCGAAGTCGCGGGTCCATTCCCGTGGGAGTACCCGCTGATCGGGGTCGCGGGAGCGTTGGTGTTGCTGAGTGGATTGTTGTTGGTGAGAGTGCTGACGCCGCGTCGAGGCTGAGACGGCTGGCGCAACCCTGCAGAACCCCCTTGGAGACCTGCGCGCAAATCACCAACCGTCTCATTCCGGTTCCCTCTCCCCGAGGGAGAGGGTTAGGGTGAGGGCCAAGCCGCGAGGCAAACGTGGCCGCCACCAGATATCTGGACGGGCGGACCCTCACCCCAGCCCTCTCCCAAAGGGAGAGGGAGTAAGAGAGGGAAGTTCTTCCCTATCGCGCTGAGCGGACTCATACACAAGTCTCAAAGGTGGGAGAAGGGGAGATTTTCGAACGTCTCCGCAAGGGGGAACCAGGAGCGGACCGCGACTAGCGCTGCTGCGAGATTCGTGCAGCGCGCGTGACGTTGTTGAGCAGCATTGCCACGGTCATCGGCCCAACGCCTCCTGGCACCGGGGTGATTGCGCCGGCGACGGCTGCAACTGCATCGAAATCGACGTCTCCGACCAGTCGGTAGCCGCTCTTGCGCGTGGCATCGTCGACGCGATTGACTCCGACATCGATCACGGTGGCGCCGGCATGGACCATATCGGCGGTGATCGTGTAGGGTCGGCCGGTCGCGGCGACCAGAATGTCGGCTTCCCTCGTGATCGCCGGTAGGTCGGCGGTGTTGGTGTGGCAGACGGTGACGGTGGCGTTCGCTCCCTGTCGCTTCTGCGCCAACATCGCCGCCAGTGGCATGCCGACCAGTCGGCTGCGTCCGACGATGACCACGTGCTTGCCGCCCGGGTCGGCGCCGCTACGCACCAGCAGTTGCTGGACGCCGTGCGGCGTCGCAGGCAGGTAGCGCTCGCGACCCTGCAGGATGCGGCCTTGATTGGTCGGATGTAGGCCGTCGACATCCTTGAGCGGATCGATCCGATCGAGCAGCGCGTCGGAGTCGACGCCCTCGGGCGCCGGCAGCTGCAGAATGATGCCGTGGACATCGAGGTCGGCGTTGAGCAGCTCGATCCGGTCGCGGATCCGGCGCTGGGTCTGCATGGGATCGGGATCGGCGTCGATCCGGTGAATCACCACCTTGATGCCGGTTTGATCGCCCGCCCTGACCTTGCTCCGAACGTAGGAAGCAGACGCCGGATTGTCGCCAACCAGGATCACAGCGAGGTGCGGGAGCAGGCCGCGGCCAATCATGTCCTCGACCTGCCGCGTCAACGCATCTTGGATGCCGGCGGCGATCGCTGCGCCATCGATGATCGTGGCTGTCATGCGGTCAGGGTATGACAGACCTGTACAGCGAAGTGTGACGTGATATCGCAAATGGGTAGGTCGAAGCGTTGGTAGGCTGCAAACCGATGTTTGGCGATTTGACCTGCGGCGTGGACCTGCTCTTGATGGAGCGCTTCGAGAGCGTGTTGTCGCGCCATCCCGAACGCTTTCCGCAACGGATCCTGACCGAACGCGAGCGCGATTACTGTGGCGGTCGGTTAGCTGAAATGGCCGTGCGGTTCGCGGGCAAAGAAGCGGTGATGAAGTGCCTGGGCACTGGCGTGCGGGGAGTGAAGTGGAAGGAAATCGAAATCCTGGCCAACGCTCGAGGCAAGCCGGTCGTGATCCTGCATGGCGGCGCGAGGCAGCGGGCGCACGACATTGGTCTGGAGCGGATCGAGATTAGCCTGACTCACGAGAAGAACATGGTCTGCGCGTTCGCGGTCGGACAACCGCGCCCGCGCGTCTGACAACAACTGATACACCGACTGGTACAACCAGCCATCAAGAGGGAATCGCCATGAAACTGCTGACATCGGCGGAGATGCGGGAGCTTGAGCAGCGGGCCGAGGCGGCCGGCGTGTCGACGGACACGCTGATGGAGAATGCCGGGCTAGCGGTCGCGCAGGAGATCTGGATGCAGCTGGGCTCGCTGGAGGACCGCCGGATCGCGGTGCTGGTCGGACCGGGCAACAACGGCGGCGACGGACTGGTGGCGGCTCGTCACCTGCATGAGTGGGGCGCGCAAGTACGTGTCTACGCGCTGAAGGAGCGGGACGACCCGCAATGGCAGCAGACGCTGGAGCTGGGCGTTCCCTGCGGCACGGTGGCTGAGGACGACAACTTCGAAGCGCTGGAGGGATTGTTGGCCGGAGCGGAAGCAATCGTTGACGCGTTGCTCGGGACCGGTTCGTCGCGTCCGATTGAGGGTGACCTGGCCGGGATCATGGAGCGCCTGGCGGCGGTTCGCTCGAAGACGGTCAAGCCGAAGCTGGTGGCGGTCGACTTGCCAACAGGCCTCGACGCCGACAGCGGACGGCTCGATCCGCTCGCGGTCGGAGCCGACGAGACGGTGACGTTCCACGCGCCGAAGGTCGGGCTGTACATGCAGCCGGGCGCGTCGGCGGCCGGATCGGTGCAGCAGGTGGAGATTGGGATTCCCCCCGGTTTGGATGAGGATTTACAGACCGAGGTGCTCGAGCGCCGGGCAGCGAAAGCGCTGCTGCCGACTCGTCCGTCCAACGCGCACAAAGGGACCTTCGGTCGAGTGCTGGTGATCGCCGGTTCGTCGCGGTATCCCGGCGCGGCAGTGTTGGCGGCGCGCGGCGCGTATCGGGCCGGCGCCGGCCTGGTCACGATCGCAGCGCCGGAGTCAATCGCGTTGCACCTGTTCAGCGCGGTCCCCGAGGCCACGCTGCTGCCCTTGCCCGAGCACGATCCGGGCGTCATCTCCGGCGTTGCCGCCTGGGAAATGGTCCGCGACGAGCTGTCCAGTGTCGAAGCGGTCGTGCTCGGTTGCGGCTTCGGACAGCATGATCACAGCGGCGTGTTCGTCCGCAATTTCCTGATTTCGGAAGAGGTCGCCGCCGTGAATGGCGTCGTCGTCGACGCAGATGGTTTGAACCTGCTCGCTGCCGACATGTCGGTGCTGCCGAACGCCGTTGCGCCGGTCGTGTTGACGCCGCATCCGGGCGAGATGGGCCGGCTGACCGGTCTGTCCAATTACGAAGTACAGCAGCAACGTCTGACGCTGGCTCGCGATTGCGCGGCGGAGTGGAACTGTCACGTCGTGCTCAAGGGCGCGAACACGGTCGTGGCGACTCCGCACAACCGGGCGCGTGTGTCGGAGGTCGCACAGCCTGCACTGGCGACCGCCGGAACGGGCGATGTGCTCAGTGGGGCGATCGGTGCGTTGCTCGCACAGGGTCTGTCACCGTTCGACGCGGCGACGCTTGGCGTCTATCTGCACGGCGACGCCGGCAACCGAGCGGCGCGAGTGCGGGGGACGATCGGCGTCATGGCCGGCGATGTGGCTGATCAACTGGCGATGGCGTCGAGGTCCTTGGCCGGCGAGGAACCGGTCGAGGCGCCGTCGCTCGGAGGATTCGGAATGGGCGGCGGCGGCGGTGACATGGGCGGATTCGGTCAGTCGGGCGGCAGCGGAGGAACGGGCGGCGGCCTTGAGGGCCTGCTCGGAGGCGCGCAGTGACGATGCACAGTGACGATGCACAGTGACGATCCGCAGGTCTGATCTGTAGCCTTGATCGTGGAGGACGAGACATGGTCCAAGCACCAGCCAAGCCAGAAATACGCGCCGAGGTGGGGACTGATCCACACCCCCTACCGGCGCCGGTCACGCTCAAGCTGCCGGATTGCTGGGATCCAACCGACGACGCGTTGATCGAGCTTTCCCGACTGAACGACACCTGGCGGTTTGAACTCACTGCACAACGGGAGTTGGTGATCATGTCGCCTGAGGGTCGTGGCAGTAGCAGGCGGGGCGCCGAGATCCTCACTGATGTCTCGATTTGGAACAGGCAGTCGGGAGGCGGCTACGTCCTCGGTCCACAAGCTGGCATCCGACTGCCCGACTCCTCTATGCGCATGCCCGATGTCGCCTGGATGAGTGCCCAGCGCTGGGACGATCACGACGCCGACGACGAATCGCTGGCCCAGAGTTGTCCGGAGCTCATCGTCGAGATCGTGTCGGTCACGGACGTCAGCGCGATCCAACAGGAGAAGATGGAGCTCTGGATCGAGAACGGCGCGCTGCTCGGCTGGCTGATCGACCCGTTCGAGGAAATCGTCTTGATCTACAGGCCGGACGCCGAACCTGAGCGCTTGGAACGACCGGTCACCCTGAGCGGTGGGGTTGTGTGCGAGGGCCTCGAAGTCAGCCTTGAGCGAATCTGGAAGTAACGGAAGCTGAGGATATTAAGCATGTCGCGAGTGAGTTTCAATTGCACGATGCAAGAGGGCCAGATTGGAGAGGATGTCAGGTCCCAGTTGGCCGCTGGTCTTCAACAAATCACCCAGGACGTTCTGAGTGAAGCTGCCGAAGACGTTCCAGTGACCTTCTCCGATATCCCCGCAGGCTTCGGATTCCGTGGCGGCGAACCGTCGACGACATCGCTGGTGCGCGGCAGCATTGTCGGTGGCGTCTCGCAGGACGTGCGCGAGGATTTGATGCGCCGGATCTGCGACATGTGGATGGAAACCAGCGGCTGCACAGTCGATGATCTGGTTGTCTCAGCGCGCGACGTGTAGCGTCGTGCACTAATATGCGCCTATAGCTCGACACACGAGAGAGGTTGTCTCAGATGCCGTATTACCGATGCGTGGTCCCTGAAGGATCCGTCGCCTACGAACAGCGCGCAGCCGTTGCCAAGGCGTTCACCGATGTTCACTGCGGCAACACCGGCGCGCCGCGCAGCTTCGTGCACGTGGTTTTCGACGAGGGCGGCGACTCACGCTTTGACACGCCGTACTTCCTCGACGGCGGCAACCGGGCGGGACGCTCGGAAGAGGTCAAGGCGGAGCTGCTGGGCGACCTGATGGGCGCGTTCCAGGAGATCACCGGCGTGGCGTCGGAGGACTTCGGCGGCCGCATCACTGAGGGTCCGGCGAAGTGGACGATGGAGGGCGGAATGGTCCTGCCCGAGCCGGGCGAAGAGACCGAGGAGTGGTACTCCCACGGTCAGGCAGCCGCCGGCGGCTAACGCCGCGGCTGGGATGGTCCCATGGTCACTACTCCTGAGAAACCATCCGCACCAGAGCGGACTCTTGAGCGTGTCGCTTTACCCACGAAAAGTGTGGAACTACACGCGCCGTTGCGTCTGCGCCTCCCTGCTTCTTGGAAACTGACCGATGACGCCTTCATTGGGCTTTCCGGCGAGAATCCGGAGTGGCAATTCGAGACGACGGAAGCAGGAGCGCTGCTCATCATGGTTGGGGAAGGACTAGAGACAAGCGCGCTGGGCTCCGAACTGGTGGCAGATCTTGCGATTTGGAATCGCATCGACAGCGGCGGTCGAGTATTAGGCGCTTCGGGTGCGGCAAGGCTGTCCGCGTTGCTAATCATGATTCCCGATGCGTCTTGGGTGAGCCACCAACGAATCGCGCAAGGCGCCGCGCAGCACGATGGCGTCCTATTGGGAATCTGTCCCGAATTTGTCGTCGAAGTCCACTCTATTTCAGACTCCTTGGCAGACCAGCAAGAGAAGATGGCACGATGGATTCGTTACGGCGCACTGCTCGGTTGGCTGGTTGATCCTCAGGAGGAGACCGTTTGGATCTACCGCCTCGACTCGGAACCTGAGCGGGTAGACAAACCCGATGAACTCGGCGGGGAAGCCGTGTGTGAGGGCCTGGTTGTGAACTTTGGCCGAATTTGGCAGTCCAGCGAGTAGTCCTGCGTTTCGCCGACATTTGCACTCTGAACTCAGTGATTGCTTCGGCGAGTTCGGCCACGCTTGACCCGGCTACGGGGTAGGCTGAGCATGAACTGAGCTTTGGGGGGACCTTATGGACGAGCGCATCGTAGTGACGGGGATGGGGGCGGTGACGGCGGTTGGCGGGACAGCGGCAGAGACCTGGGAATCCCTCATCGCGGGGCAGTCGGGCGTCAAAACGATCTCGATCTTTGATCCGGGGCGTCTGTCGGTGCGGATTGCGGCCGAGGTGTCGGACTGGAAGCCCGAAGACTACATGCCCCGCAAGGATGCGCGACGGATGGATCGGTATTCACAGTTCGCCATTGTCGCCTCGAACGAGGCTGCGGCGAACGCTGGTTACGACGCCGGGTTCGGCGGCTCAGATCGGGTCGGCGTGATGATTGGCACCGGCATCGGCGGGATTGCCACGACCCAGGAACAGTTCCGCATCCTCGACTCGCGCGGCCCCGACCGGGTGTCGCCCTTTGCGGTACCGATGATGCTGCCCAACATGGGCTCGGGTCAGGTTTCGATTGCCTTGCAGGCGCGAGGACCGAACTTGGCCCCGATGTCGGCCTGCTCCTCCGCAGCGGACGCCCTGGGACTCGCTGCTGAAACAATTCGCCGCCACGAAGCGGATGTGATGGTCGTTGGCGGCGCCGAAGCGCCGCTCTGTGAGATGGCGGTCGCCGGTTTCGCCTCGGCACGCGCGCTGTCCGCTCGCAACGACGACCCCGAGACTGCATCGCGACCGTTCGACGCTGAGCGTGACGGCTTTGTCATGGGCGAGGGCGCGGCGGTGCTGGTGCTGGAGCGGGCCGAGCACGCAGTTGGTCGCGGCGCAGAGATCCTCGCCGAGTTGTGCGGCTACGCCTCGGTCGGCGACGCCTACCACATTACCCAGCCGGCCGAAGGCGGCGACGGCAGCGTGCGCGCCATGTCGTTGGCGCTGGAGCGGTCGGGAACTATGCCATCCGACGTTGACTACATCAATGCGCACGGGACTTCGACTCCGCTCAACGACAAGTTCGAGACGATGGCGATCAAGAGCGTCTTCGGCGAGGCTGCGTACGGTTTGTCGGTGTCTTCGACGAAATCGATGACCGGACACCTGCTCGGCGCAGCGGGCGCGGTTGAGGCGTTGGCGACGGTCGAGGCGATTCGCACCGGCGTGATTCCTCCGACGATCAACCTGCGGAATCCCGACCCTGATTGCGATCTCGACTACACGCCCAACGTCTGCCGCGAGCGCAATGTACGGGTGGCGATTTCCAACTCGATGGGCTTCGGCGGGCACAATGCCTGTCTCGTCTTCCGCCGCTGGGAAGGCTGAGCCGCGAGCGTTGAGCGGTAGCGAGAGGTCGCGGTGCGGGAGCGGTCGGACGGATGGCTGGGTCGCACCTGGCGCGTCGCCGAGGCTCACGACGCTCCTCCGATCGAAGGCCTGGACGCGCCGTCGTTCGTGGGACGGCTGCTGAGACAGCGCGGCGTCGATACAGTTCCGGCGGCCCAGGAGTTTCTCAATCCGGAGTGGTATCAGCCGGCCGACGCCTCGGTGCTCGGCGATTGGACAGCGGCGATCGAGCGGATCGCGCAGGCGGCGCAGGCTGGCGAGCCGGTCGCGATTTACGGCGACTACGACGTCGACGGGATCACCGGCACCGCGATCCTGACTGAGGCGCTGCGCGACGTGGGGATCGACGCCCGGCCATTCATACCGCACCGCGAGCGTGAAGGCTATGGACTGCAGGATGCCGCAGTCGCGCGGCTTGCGGCCGAGGGCGCTCGAGTCCTGATCACGGCAGACTGCGGGATCACGGCGCTCACGGAGATCGCGACGGCGCAGGACGAGCACGGCATGGACGTGGTCGTGCTCGATCACCATGAACCGGCCGAGACATTGCCGCGCGGAGCATCGATCGTCACGCCCAAGCTCGCCCCGAAAGGACATCCGCTGTCGGAGCTGTCGACCGGCGGATTGGCCTATCGATTCGCGCATGGCCTCACCGAGCACCTGGGCGTCGAGAAGGATCGCGCCGAGTGGCTGGACCTGGCGGCGATGTCCACGGTCGCTGATGTCGTGCCGCTCAGAGGGGAAAATCGCTGGATTGTGCACCAGGGACTGCGAGCGCTCGATGCGACGGAGCGACCCGGATTGCGAGCGCTGCTCAAGTCAAGACGCGGCGCCGGTCCGGTCGACACCGAGACCATCGGCTTTCAGTTGGCGCCCAAGATCAACGCGGCCGGTCGCCTTGCTGAGGCCTCGCTGGCGCTGCGGATGCTGACCGAGCGTGACCCCGAGACGGCGCAGGAGCTTGCCGCTCAGCTCGACCGCTTGAATGACGAGCGACGACGCCTGACCACTCAGGGCATGGAGGTGGCAGAGCGACAGATCACCGGTCAACTCGACGCATCGGGACAGGCGCCGCTGGTGCTGTTTGTCGGCGGCGAGGAGATTCATCATGGCATCGTCGGGATTGTCGCGGGACGGATCGCGGATCAGTGGTCGCGCCCGGCATTCGCCTGGTCGGTTGTGAATGGCGAAGCGCGAGCGTCGGGGCGTAGCGCGGCAGGGTTCGATCTGGTGCGGATACTGAACTCGTCGCGGGAGCTGCTCACACGAGGTGGAGGCCACGCGATGGCTGCTGGATTCTCGGCCGAGCCTCGGCAGTTAGGCGCACTGATGGCGCAGTTCAATGAGGCGGCCCAGGACCAGTTAAACGCCGGCGAAGCGGGCGCGTGGGCGGCGCTCGAGGGTCGGATGGACATCGACGCACAGGTGCCACTGGAGGCAGTGACGAGGCAAACGGTGAGCTGGATCGAGCGTCTCGCGCCGTTTGGCGAGGGAAACCCGGCGCCAACGTTCCTCAGCAATGGCGTCGGCGTGCGACAGGCAAAGACGGTCGGCGCAGACGGCGCACATCTGCGCCTGGACCTCGATGGCTGGTCGGCGATCGGTTGGCGGCTGGGCGGCGCAGTTACAAAAGTTGGCTCGCAGGTCGATTTGGTCTGGAAATTGCGTCGGGGTCTGCGCGGCCGGCCTGAGCTCGAGGTCATCGATCTGGCGGTGTAATCCGTTCTAGGCGTGACCGCTACCGAAGTGTCCCTCAGGTGTCCAGTTCCCGCCCCGGCGCAGGCCCAAGAGGTCGAATGACGTTTTCTTCCGTCATACCCGCGCCCCGCCGCGGGTATCTCGCTGTGCTCGGCACGAAAGCCAGGAGCTGGCTGAGCGATTGAGAAGGGCCTATTCCCTCAGGCTCGAACGTCGGTGCGATACTCCGCGTCATTCCCGCGGCGGAGCGCGGCAATGACGAATTCTGTGGTATCGGGTCATCTTCCGGCGAAGGTGTGTCATTTCTCCCCGTCCCCACCTCCGAACGGAGACCTGCTCGGACTCCCCGCTCGGGGAGCTAATCGCTCCGACCTCCGCCTACCAGATGACGAGGGTGTTGGTTGTTGCAGTGGCCGTAAGAGAGCGGGTCCCCGCTCGGGGCGGGGACGGGAGAACTGGAATCTAAACTGGAATTGTGAGACACCCTCACAAGCGTCGCCCCTATTCCAGGGACGAAGCAATCTGTCGAGTGCGGCAGCGCTCTGTATATCCGTTAACCTGAGTCAAAACCGGTGCGCTGGTTCTGAGGAGTTTGCTATGGCTGTTCGCAATGTGGGTGTGGTTGGGCATCAGGGAGCCGGCAAGACGACGCTGGTGGAGGCGCTGGCCTTTTCAATCGGGATGACGACGCGACAGGGTCGAGTCGAGGAAGGCAACACGATCTCCGACCACGACGCCGAGGAGCAGCAGCGCGGCATGTCGATTACGACGTCGCTGGTCTCAATCGAGCACAACGGGGTCCGCATCAACCTGCTCGACACGCCCGGCTACGCGGACTTTGTGGGCGAGGTCGTGGCCGCTAACTCAGTGGTCGACGCCGTGATCGTGGTCGTCGACGCCTCATCAGGGGTACAGGTGGGGACCGAAATTGTCTGGCGGATGGCGGGCAAGCGAGGCATTCCTCGGGCGGTAGTGATCTCACGTCTCGACCGTGACAACTCATCGTTCGAGGAGGCGCTCGATTCCGTGCAGTCGATCCTTGGCTCCGAATGTCAGCCGCTGTATCTGCCCAACGCCGCCGAATCGGCCTTTAGCGAGTTGATCGATGTGCTGGGCGACGCCGACGCGGAGGGTCGCGACGGCCTGGTCGAACAGATCGCCGAGGCCGACGATGACCTGATGATGCTGTACCTGGAAGATGAGGAAATCGAAGAGGACGACCTGCGCGCCGCCCTGAAGTCCGCCGTGCTCTCTGGGTCACTTGCGCCGGTGCTGCCGACATCGGCCGTGTCGGGCGTCGGCGCGACTGAATTATTGCGCTTGATTGAGGAAGTGTTACCGGATCCATCTGAGGCTCCGGCTATTGCAGACGGCGTTGACGACAACGGCGAGATCGGCGCGTTTGTGTTCAAGACCACGGCCGACGAATTCGTCGGTCGACTGTCCTACTTGCGTGTGGTGTCCGGTGTCGTCGCCGGCGACGCCCATCTCGACAATGCACAGACCGGCCACGACGAACGACTGGCGAATCTATCGCGCGCGACTGGTAAGACGCTTTCTGCCGTAAGCGAACTATCCGCGGGCGACATTGGCATTGTGACGAAACTGCAGCACACGTCAACCTTCCAGACGCTGCGGGCCAAAGGATCCAACCTTGTCATCCCGGCGCCGGCGATGCCCGCGCCGATCTTCGCCGCCGCCGTTGAGCCCAAGACAAAGGCCGACGTCGACAAGCTGGGACCGTCGCTGGCGCGTCTGATTGAAAGCGATCCGACGCTGCAGATCGAGCGTGACCGCGACTCGGGCGAGACGATCCTCAGCGGCCTCAGCGAATCGCACGTGCAGCTCTCGGCCGGCCGACTGCTGAGCAAATTCCACGTCGACGTGGATATCAAAGATCGAAAGGTGCCGTATCGCGAGACCGTGACCGGCGTCGGACAGGCCGAGTACCTGCACAAGAAGCAGACCGGCGGCAGCGGACAGTATGCGCGAGTCGCGCTGCGGGTTGAGCCAAAACATCGAGGCGCGGGCTTCGAGTTCTCCGCCGAAATTGTCGGCGGCGCGGTTCCGCGCAGCTACATTTCGGCGGTCGAAAAGGGCGTCGTCGAGTCATTGCCACGCGGGACGTTCCCGCTCACTGACTTGCGGGTCGTCCTCTACGACGGCAAGCACCACGACGTGGATTCGTCGGAAATGGCCTTCAAGCTCGCGGCGACCCATGCGCTGAAGGATTGCGTCTCATCAGCGCGGCCGATTCTGCTTGAACCGATTCACTCGCTGCGGATCACTGTGCCTGAATCGTCAACGGGCGACATCATCAGCGACCTCAACTCGCGGCGCGCGCGCGTCCTGGGCATGGAGCCCGCCGATGAGCCGCCAGGCTCCTCGGTGGTCATCGCCGAGGGGCCAATGGCTGAGTTCCTGCACTACGCGACCGACCTCCGGTCGGTGACCGGAGGCCGGGGAACGTTCTCGTGGCAGTTCGAGCGCTACGACCAGGTGCCCGTGCACGTCGCGCAGAAGGTCCGCCAGGACGCCGCAGCTGCGACGGCTGGCTGACCGCTAGCAAAGCTCTGACCAGCTCCAATCTCCGCTTCCCCCTTCGGGGGAAAGCTGCCGAAGGCTGAAGGGGTCCCCGCGCGGACCCCTCAGTCACTTCGTGACGGCTCCCCTTGCGAGGGGGAGCAAATGGATGCGATCAGTGGACGCGATCAGTTGCCGTTCGAGTCCTCGATCGACTCATCCGCCGGCGGCAGCGGGCGCAATTCAAAGATCATGCGCACTCGCGAGGTGATCGACTCGGACCCGCCGAAGACCGGCGTCGGTTCGTAGGCTGAGTCGGCGGTTTCCTGAGCTGTCTCTTCGTAGACCCGATTCGCGGTCAGGCTGCCTTGCGGGCTGAGCTCGACGATTCGCACGATCTCGTAGCCCATGTGATCCGCGATGGCATTCGCGGTCGCCTGGGCGTCATCGATGGCGTCGAGCAATGCCAGTCGTTCGGCCTCGGCGCGCCCGGACGCGGTGAAGTCGAGACCATCAAAGCGGACGTTGTCCCCGCCGGCCTTGATCACGAGGTCGACCAGCCCACCCGCGAAATCGGTGCCCTGGATTGCGATGCTGAGACCATTCTCGTAACGGAAACCCTGCGAGACGCGGCCCTGTTCAGTCCAGTCGTACTCTTCGTGGATCCGGATTCTCGTGGTTTGCAGACCGCCAGGCGAGACGCAGGTCGGCTCGTCGGAGTCTTCCGCATCTTCCGTGTCTTCTGGCTCTTCCGTGACGCAGTCCTCCGCAACGGCATCGGCGATGGCCTTGGCCGCGGTGTTGCCGCTCGATACCGCCTCCAGGACGGTCGGCTTGAGGACGCTGATGGTGAAGCGTCCGACGGTGCCGTCGTAACTCACGTTGCGCGAAGCTGCGCCCTCGACTGTCAGTTTGGTCAGCTGCTCTTCGGCGACCGGCGCCGGTTCGTTGATCAGCGTCGGCTCGGGCGGATCAGTTTCTTGCGCATTGACGCTCAACAGTCCGATCGTGAGCAGCGACGCCGCTAATGCGAGGATCGCAAGTATTCGTCCGGTCGAAGTCCGAAAGACGTTCAGCCTCATCTGATTCTCCTCTTCTGATTTGAACTCCATTGGAGGGCTCTGTCATACATTACGTTTCTAACGGTTCAGATGTTCCGCCAAGATGCTGATCGAAGAAGTCGAACATTGTTGTCCAGGCTGCTTCTGCGGATTCCTGGTGAAAACCAACCGACATCCGCGAGTGACGGACCAGGAACCCCTGGAGTCCCCGGTACTGGCTCATGAATGAGTGTCCGGCGCCGGGATAGACGGTGATGTCGTGCTCGACGCCGAGCTGCTCCAGGTGTGCGCGCAAGCGAGCGGCCTGACGGGCGAAGACGAGGTCTTTCTCGCCGTAGGCGGCGAATACGGGACAACTACCCTCAATTGTCTCCGCTTCGCGCGGCACCGCGCCGTAGAAGTCCGCTGCTACTCCGACCGGGGCTCGAGCGGCGTGGAGGATGGCGAAGCCGCCGCCCAGGCAGAATCCGGCTACGGCCAGGCGCGATTCGTCGACGTGGTCACGGGCCGCCAGCCACGCACGAGCCGCCTCGATGTCGTCAAACGCTCGACCGTTCCCACTGCGCAGCGCCTTCATCGTGCGGCGAATGCAGAGCGGCCTCAGTCGCGGCCCGACCGAGTAGAGGTCGGGCGCCAGCGCGACGTAGCCGTTGTCGGCGAACCGCTGTGTGATCCGCCGGATGTCGTCATTGAGTCCGAACAGCTCGTGCAACACGACCACTCCCGGTCGCGGCGACTCACCGTCGTCCGGTATCGCCAACGCAGCAGACAGGTCGCCGTCGCTCGTTGCAATCCTGACTTCCTGGATCGCCATCGGACTCCTCCTCAACTGGCGATAGCCTGCGTGTGATGTTGCGCGTGTGAGCCAACAGTAGCGAAGGAGCGGCTCGATGACGGAATACAACAACCTGGGATACGAACTGTCCGACAACGTGGCGACGATCACGATTCAGCGTCCAGAGGCGGCGAACTCACTCTCGTTGGAGATGTGCAAAGAGCTGATGCACGCCTCGATCCGCGTCGATGACGACCCGGAAGTGCGCGCGGTCGTGTTCCGAGGCTCGGGCCGATTCTTCTGCACCGGCGCCGACCTGCGAGGCTTTCCGCCGGCTGGTCCTGAGATGGCCACATTCGTCAAGGAAATGACGACCTACCTACATGCCGCGGTCTCACGATTCACGCGCATGGACGCGCCACTGATCACCGCGATCAATGGGACCTGTGCAGGCGCGGGCATGAGCCTCGCGCTGTTCAGCGACCTGGCCGTGGCCGGCGAGTCGGCGCGCTTCACCATGGCCTACTCGCGCATCGGCCTGACCCCCGACGGTTCCTCGACCTACTTCCTGCCGCGACTAATCGGCCTCCGGCGCTCGCTCGAGCTCTGCCTCACCAACCGCATGCTCTCCGCCCAGGAAGCCCTGGACTGGGGCATGATCAACCGCGTTGTGCCGGACGAGGAGTTGCAGTCGGCGGCGCACGCGCTGGCGGCGCAACTGGCAGCTGGACCGACCGAGTCAATCGGCGCGGCCAAGCGCCTGTACCACCAGTCCTGGAACGAAGGCCTGGAATCGCAGATGGAATGGGAGACTCGCGCGATCTGCGATGCCTCACGGCGTCCGGAAGCCAAGGAAGGCGTCGCTGCGTTCTTCGAGAAGCGCGACCCGGTCTTCCGCTAGACCGCTTTCGACCGGACCCTGTGGTGAGGCGACCAATGATTGTCACGAAGATCCAACAACACCGTCATACCCGCGCTTGCCGCGGGTTTCTCGCCGAGTCGGGCACTCAGGTCGGTGCCCAACACGGCGAGACTGCCGCGACGGAGCGCGGCAATGACGGAGGAGTTTGGTCGGGCGACGATGTCAATACGGGAGCGCTGACGGCAAATCAATGACCGATCCCGACGACCCGCTGCTGCCATTCCTGATCGGCGAACTCGATCAAATCGAAAAAGCGGTCGGGCTCAACAACCGCCTGATCGTGCCGACTGTGCCACTTGACGACGCATCAGCGGAACTCCAGACTTTTCGCTGGACCTTCCGCTTCACCTGGCAACAGGTCGAGCGTGGCCGGCGATATGTCATTCCGCTGTCCCGCGAGACGGCCTCCCAGGCGTTGCAGCCTGTGATCGCCGAGATCGACCAGCTCGCGCTGTCTGCACTTGCGGCCGATCCGCGCGTCGTCCGCCGCAACTCCTCAATCGATGAGATGAGGGCGGAGCTCGAAGCGCTTGCCGTTAGTAACGAGGTTCGCACGCATCCCATTGAAGACGGACGCACAGTCGGGTACGTACACGATGAATCGGTGCTGCTGTTGCCGGTTTCAGCGGTTGAGCGGCGCATCGACTATCGCTCAGGCCTGAGCGCATACTCGATCTCTGAATCCGTGAGCGTCGGTCCGTTGCAGATGCTCCGTCCCGACGCGGTGTGGGTCGTCTCTCCCGCCTCTGACGCCTCTGAATAGTGGGGAAGCTGCTAGATTCTGCACAGACTGAACACGATGCAGATGAGGAAAGGAACAGTGATATGAAAGCCGTTGTAATGGAGGGCGTCCGACAGCCGTTGGTCGTGCGGGACTTCGCCGACCCGGTCATCGGGCCCAAGGATGCGCTGGTGCGAGTCGAGGCCTGCGGCGTCTGCCGCTCGGACTGGCACCTCTGGCAGGGCGACCTCTCCTGGGTCGGCTTCGAGCTGCCGATCCCATGCGTGCTGGGTCACGAGTGGGCCGGCACGGTTGAGGCGGTTGGCCCTGACGTTGAGCACATCCGGCCCGGCATGCGCGTGCTCACGCCGTTCCACAACGGTTGCGGCAACTGCAACCTCTGCCGCGGCGGGCTGCCCAACATCTGCGACAACCAGGGCGGCTTCGCCGGAGGCTTCGCGCAGAAGGCGGCGATCTACAACGCCGACTTCAACGCCATCCCGCTGCCCGACAACGTCTCCTTCGAGGCCGGCGCGGCGATGGGTTGCCGCTTCATGACCTCATACCACGGCGTCGCCGACCGCGGCGAAGTCTCGGGCGGCGACTGGGTCGTCGTCAACGGCTGCGGCGGCATTGGCCTGTCCGCAATCCAGGTGGCCGCCGCGTTGGGTGCGCAGGTGATCGCGGTTGACCTGGAAGAAGGCAAGCTCTCCAAGGCCCGCTCTGAGGGCGCGCTGGAGACCATCAACGCAGCGGAGACCGACGTGCCATCGCGCGTCAAGGAGATCACCGACGGCGGAGCCAACGTGTCCGTGGACGCGCTGGGCATCCGGGCGACGATGCTGAACTCGGTCAACTCGCTGCGCAAGGGCGGAATCCACGTCCAGATCGGCATCACTTCCGCCGAGGAAGCGGGAGAGGTCGGCCTGCCGATTGACCTGATCACCATGTCGGAGATCGAGTTCCGCGGCTCGCTGGGTCTGCCCAATCAGAACTACCCAGCGATGCTGAACATGGTCGCATCGGGCAAGCTGCACCCAGAAACGATCGTGACCGAGCTCATCTCAATTGACCAGGTGCCCGACGTGGTCGACTCGATGACCACGTTCCAGACGACGGGGTTCGTCACGATTACCGACTTCGCATAGTCTCAAAAGCTCCTCCTTTGGAGACCTGCGCGTAAATCCCCTTCTCCCACCTTGCGGGGGAGATGCCGCAGGCAGAGGGGGGGCTCCCTATCGCAGTGCGTATCTGGTCGCTGCGGGCGGACCCCCCCTCTGTCACTCCGTGACATCTCCCCCCGCAAGGGGGAGGGGGGAGAGATGAGATTCATAGGTTTACGCGCAGGTCTCCTTTGGGGGACCCCTTCCAGAAGAAAGCCGACAATGTGAACCACGACTGTCCCTTCTGCGGATGGAGCGGCGACCGACGCTTCTGTCCTGCCTGCGGCGCAGCGCTCTGGTCGCCTGACACCGACGCGGGCGCAGCCGAATGCACTGTCGTCCTGTCCTTCGACGTTGACGGCTCGTCGGGCATGATCCACCGCGATCCCCGCGTCGAGCATCGGCCCTCCGCGCGATCATTTGGCGACTACGGTCCGACGGTTGCTGTTCCCCACATCCTCACGGCTCTCGCACGGGCCAACGTGCCCGCCTCCTTCTACATCCCCGGCTGGGTCGCCGAGCGCGCTCCGGCGATGGTCGAGCGGATCGCCGCCGCCGGCCATGAGATCGGCCATCACGGCTACCTGCACGAGCCTCCGGCCACGCTCTCGGCGGAGGAAGAGGCCGAGGTGCTCGACAAGGGCAGCGACATCCTGCGCGGCATCACCGGCGAAGCGGTGGCGGGCTATCGCTCGCCGTCGTGGGAGCTGAGCGACATCTCGCTCAGCCTGATGGCAGAGCGCGGATTCCGCTATGACTCGTCGCTGATGGGGTCGGACGCGCCCTATTGGGTCGCCGCTGGGGACTCAGCGCTGGTCGAGCTACCAATCCATTGGGCGCTCGACGACTACCCCTACTTCGTCTTCGCGCCCACCGACGGCCGCCGCCTGCAGGCCGCGCCCGAGCACGTGGAATCGACCTGGAAAGCCGCCTTCGACGAACTCCGCCGCCGAGGCGGAGTCTTCACGCTCACGATGCACCCCTACATCATCGGCCGCCCCGGCCGAGTCGCAATGCTGGAGCGATTGATCGCATACATGAGGTCAAAGTCAGGAGTGACCTTCGCGAGGGCCGTGGATGTCTGCGACGCGTTTGCGTCGGAGTGGGCGTCGGCGCGGCCGCTCTGAGCAACGAATTCGTTCACTCTGTCGGAACCAATCGCTAGTGCCATCCGTCCTACTCAGTAAGCGCGAACAGGCGGAGTCACGCTCTCATGCGACAGGCACTATTTCTGGTTATCGCCACTGCCTTGTTGGCCATCACAACGCAAACTGCGGTCTCGTCATCATCCGACACAATCACGCTTTGGGGTGGCCCCGGCTCGGTCACAATCAACGGCAAGCCAGCGCCACCAGATACGTTTATCTGGGCGGGCCTGGGTCCCGACCCACAGGAGTTTCCTAACATCGATCGACTTGGCCCGGATGGATCATGGCGTATCTCCTTTCCTACCAACTGGGAGCGGGTCCATCTATACGTTGATGGTTTTCGAGTGCCTGCAGGGCCATGGGATGAGGCCGTACCTGGCGTTGCGCACGAAATGCGACTCGATGTCGGCGCTGACACGGACCCCGAACCCGTATTTCTCATTGTTCACGCGAAGCGAAACGACATGACACTCTTCGGGCAAGCTGTTGAGCCAGATGCCATGGTGTGCTCAAACGTAGACGATCACTGGTACGCGTGTAGCGGTGTAGGCTCATGGGGCGACTTCTCGTTGCAACTTGAACCCGGCCTGCTTGATGTCACGTTCACAATCAACAGCTTCCCGGTCAACGGTCCGAGCTATGACGCATTGCCCGAATCGGCGCCCTTCTGGATCACCCTCCACGCGGGTGATCCAGAGCGACCGGCGTTCGAGTTCTACGGCTTGCCCGGCAATGTCGACGGTGCGCTGTCCGATTGCGAAATCAGCGAGCGAATCTTCGTTCACGGCCTCGGTGACGACGGTTGGGAATCGAAGGTGATTGCCTCTCCTGATGGCAGCTGGTCGCTCAGCGCTCCTTCAGGGACCACGGGCATCCAGGTGTACGCCTCTCGACACTGGAATTCGGATGAGGACCACATACCGTTCGGTTCTGAAACTTACGAAGCCACTCCATACGGCGGGCGTCAGCGAATCGACCTCAACTTCAAGGCCTCGGGCTGGTATATCCTGCCAGCTATCGACACTCCTGCCACGGACTCCGAATCGGTGCTGTTCTCAGGATTCCATCGTTCTACCAAGCCGCGCACCAACCTGATTCTTGGGCTGGTCGTCGGCAAACTATTCAGGAACCTCAATTGGTCATGGATGTTGTCGCCGCGCGGAAGAACCAGCAACACGGCCTGGTTCGATGCTCCTCGGGACATCCAATCGGGACTAAACCTGGTGTACAGACTTCCACAATTGAAGTCCAACGTCTTCCAGACGTCCTGTATCTCGCGGCTAGTCGTGGATGACTATGAACGGCTTCTCGCTACATCCGCATTCATCTTCGGCCAAATGGGTGCAGTGGCGCCCACGCCGAAACATTGGCTCGGCCTCGAGAACTTCCTCGTTCAATACTTGCTCGCCAAGCATCATCTGATCAATTGACGACGTGGACGCGACATCTCCGATAGCGGATAGGCTCTGATCGACAGTCGAGGAGTCGTCGTCTTGCCCGAACTCTCCGATTCCACGTGCTTCCAACAAGCCATCGCCGCCATTGATGCGGCCAACGCCGACGATCCTTTCACGCTCACCGTCGATGGCGAGGTACTGCCCAAGGAGTTGACCCACGCCGAGATGATGACTCGCTGGGTGCTTGAGCTGGAGCCGGAGGCGTCGGAGGAGCTGCTGCTTGCGGCTCGCGCTCATCACATTCGGCGCTGGATGATCCCTCGATCCACGTTTCCCGCAGGACGCACGGCGTACCTGCGCTGGCGGCGGGCGCTGCACTCGGTCCACGCTGAGCTGACGGCGGCCATCCTTGAGGACTGCGGATATCCGCGACCCACGGTGGAGCGGGTCGCCGCGCTGGTCCAGAAGGCTGACCTCTTGCAAGCCGGCGACTCCGACGCGCAGACGCTGGAAGATGCGCTGTCGTTGGTCTTCTTCGACACTCAGCTCGAGCCGCTGTTGGACGATCTCGACGACCGCCAGCTGCGCCGAGCGCTGGGCCGGACCTGGCGTAAGATGTCGCCGAATGGTCAGGCCGCCGCGCTTCGCCTGACACTTTCCGAGCGCGCGGTTGAGACGCTGAACCGGTTGGTGGATGGATTCGCCGATGAGTGACGCGCCGCAAGATCGCTACACGCATGGCCACCATGAGTCGGTTGTGCAGTCGCACGCACGGCGCCGCGCCGAGGACGAAGCCTGGTTCCTGCTGCCTCGACTGCAACCGGGGATGCGCCTGCTCGACGCCGGCTGTGGGCCCGGCACGGTCACGGCAGGGCTGGCCCGCGCTGTGTCGCCTGGCGAGGTGTTCGGTCTCGACGTTGCGTCCGGCGTGCTCGATCACGCACGCGCCCACGTCGCCGAAGAGGCTGTGGACAACGTCACATTCGTCGCCGGCGATGTCTACGGCCTCGATTTCGCCGACGCCGCATTCGATGTCGTCTACGCCAACCAGTTGTTACAACACCTGACCGATCCCGTCCGAGCCCTTGCTGAAATGCGCCGAGTCCTGAAGCCCGGAGGTCTGCTCGCCGTACGCGACGCCGACTATGCGACGATGTCGCCGCATCCCAAGTTCCCGGAATTCTTGGACTGGAATGAGCTCTACCACCGAGTCGCGTACCGGAACGATGCCGAGCCAGACGCAGGCCGCACCCTCGCAGCCTGGGTCAGAGCCGCAGGCTTCCCGGAGATCGAACTGCATCCCAACGTCGTCGTGCTGGACGGCGAGGAGGCTCGGATCTGGGGTCGTACCTGGTCACAGCGCATCCTGTACAGCGGTATCGCCGATCAAGCGCTGGAATACCGCTACGCCGAGCAGGCCGATCTCGAGCGAATCTCCAACGGCTGGGCGAAGTGGGCGGAGTCGGAGGAGCCCTTCTTCATGTTCGCCCAGATTGCCGTGCTGGCGGTTCGCTAGTCCGCGACTTCGGCCTGGCCCGTTTCGCGTTCTTCACGCTTCGCCCGGATCGCGGCAAGCGTGTACTTCCGGACGAGACGATCTGCACGCAATCCACTTACTCGCGATTCATCTCCAATCTCGCGAATTTCGTCACCGGAGAAACGTAACTGCAGAATCACGCCAGGGTTCTCCGCAATGACTACATCAATCGGCTCGTCCTCAAAGTCAGATTCCGGAAATCTCTCGTCGTGTGTCATGGTCTGTTCCTCCTGCCGCCCGGTTGTCGATATCTCGTTTGGTCGCCCAGGTTGGCCCTCCAACCGGTTACAACGTGCGCTCGCCCAGCGCGGTCAGGGTGTTCAATGATAATCGTCAGCAGTTGACTCGTGCGCCCGGGACCGATCATCTTCCAGCGCTCTGACTCGTTCGCCCGTCGTCGAGCGCGTCGCCCCTTGTTCGGCAGGAACTTGGGGTTCCCCCGAAGAACTGCATCCGCATCATCGGGATCCAATCCGTGGCCAAAGAGTTCGTCGATTGACGCGACGTTAAACGCCAACTCCTCCACGAATCTAGGCACGAAGCACCGATGCTCTTCTGGCTGACTCGACTTCGCAGAAGGCTTCGTTTAGCCGTCGAACACCACCTCGATCAACGGCGAGCCATCGACCCATTCCTGCACGTTGTCCTCGTTGATGAACTCGCTCAGCTTCTTCGCTGAGAGGAAAACCTCGCGCTTCTCATCCGCATCGGTGATCGCGCGTGCGGTCCCATTGAGGTCGGCTTCCGTCGATTCCTTGAGATGGAACGTCAATGACGGATTCGTGAGCACGTTCGCGTACCACGAGCGCGGACCGGGACGGCCGGTGACGTAGTAGCGGTCATCGACGTTGTGGAACCAGATCTCAAGACGTTTCGGCTCGCCGCTGTTGCGGCCGATAGTGGTGATATCGATCACCAGGTCATTCGCGAGCGCCGCTGCGACGGCCGGATCAGATGCTGACGTCATGTGCTGTTCCCGTTTCTGTGATCTTCAGACGTGCTGATGTGGTTGCGTTCGTGGTCGAGGAACCATTCTTTGCGGTGGAGTCCGCCGCCGTAGCCGCCGAGACCGCCATCGGAGCGGACAATCCGGTGGCAGGGTACGGCGATTCCGACCGGATTGCGCCCGGTCGCAGTGCCGACGGCTCGATAGGCCGCCGGTTTCCCAACGGCTCTGGCGATCTCCTGGTACGACGCAGTCTGTCCGGCAGGCACTTCGCGAATCGCCTGCCAGACGGCTCGCTGGAAGTCGGTGCCTTCAGGGTCAATCTCGATTTCGTCCAGCGCCTCGACGTCGCCTGCGAAATAGGCCGAGACCGAGTCGCGCACACGGGCGGCGTCCACGCTCAGGTCATCGTGCTCATCGGCCTCGTCCGGAGAGACGACCGGCCTCGCCCAGGTCTCGACGAACCCCGCCTCGCGCAAGGCGCCATCACGGATCGCCAGGTACATCATTCCCAGCGGCGTCTCGACCCAGCATTGCTCGTTCATTGTCGCCTCCTCCAGATTCCGACTTGCGGATAGCCTAAGCAAGATATGAATAGAACGCAAGTGCTATGCTGTGAATCGCGCGGGAGTTGCGCGATACGCTGCGATGCAGGAACGCCGTTGTGCAGTTGGGAGCTGACATGTCGGAGCGCGACAACCGAGCCGTGCGCTTGACCGATTTGGCGCGCTGCGGTGGTTGAGGCTCGAAATTCGGCCCCGAGGGGCTGGCGCACGTGCTGCGCCATCTCGGTCCGCAGTTTCCGCCCGAGGACCATCCCGAGTTGCTCGTCGGCCTGGATCGTCCCGACGACGCAGCCGTGTACGCGCTTGACGACAAGCGTGCGTTGGTGCAAACGCTCGACTTCTTCGCGCCGCTGGTCGATGACCCGTACCAGTTCGGCGCGATTGCGGCAGCGAACGCCATGTCCGACATCTACGCGATGGGCGGACGCGTGCTCTTCGCGCTCAATATCGCCGCCTTCCCCGAGGACCTGCCGCCGGAGGTCATCGCAGACATATTGCGTGGCGGCGCCGACAAGGTGCGCGAGGCGGGCGCGGTCGTCGCCGGCGGACACACGATCATCGACGAAGAACCCAAATTCGGTCTCGCCGTAACCGGCGAGGTCGCGCGCGACCAGATTCGCATCACCGGAGGCGCGCAACCGGGCGACACGATCATCCTGACCAAGGAGCTCGGCACCGGTGTCCTGATCGGCGCGAACCAGCAGGGCGGTGTCTCCGAGGCGAACTGGGACGCAGCCATCTCGCAGATGATGACGCTAAACAAGGACGCCGCCGAAGTCACGTCTGAGCCCGACCTGACGCAGGGCGTCCATGCGATCGCCGACGTCACCGGCTTCGGCCTCGCCGGACACCTGCACGAGATGTCGGACCTGAGCGATGTCGGCATCGAGATCGACCTCGGCGCGGCGCCGGCGCTCGGCGGATTGGCCGAAGCGGTCGCCGCCGGATTTGGCAGCGGCGGACAGGGTCGAAACCGCGAATACTACGGCGCTCGCCTGACCGTCGAACCCAACCGAGAACTCAGCTCGTTCGAGGAGGCGCTGCTTTATGATCCGCAGACATCCGGTGGACTGCTAATCTCTGCCGGCGTTATCGAAGCGCCGCACCTGATCCACGAGTTGCGACAGCGCGGCGTGATCGCCACGCCGATCGCACGTGTCACCGAGCCGGCCACAGGCGGACGGTTGAGCGTGAGACCTCCGGAGTCGCCTCGTGTCTGATGCTGGCCATGCAGTCGACGCCGACATCGCAGACATTGCCGTCATTGGCGCCGGGATTCTTGGCCTGTCCACGGCAATGGCGCTGGCGACATCCCACGACGACCTGCGCGTGGTCGCGTTGGAGCAGGAGTCCGGCGTCGGGCGGCATCAGAGCGGCAACAACTCGGGCGTGATTCACTCCGGGCTGTACTACCGGCCCGGCTCGGCCAAGGCGCGGATGGCCGTCGCCGGCGCCGAGCGGATGTACGCCTTCTGCGAGGAGCACGGCATCGGCGCCGAGCGCTGCGGCAAGGTCGTAGTGGCGACCGACGAGTCCGAGCTTGAGCGCATGCGCGAGCTGCACCGACGCGGCGAAGCCAACGGCGTGCCCGACATCCGCGAGCTCGGCCCCGACGAGCTGCACGAGTTCGAGCCCAACGCGGCCGGCGTGGCCGCGCTGCACATTCCCTCGACCGGCATCGCCGACTACCGCGGCGTCTGCGAGAAGTACCGCGAACTGCTGCAAGCGGCCGGCGGCGATGTCCGGTTGCGCTCGCGCGTCTCTGCCGTGCGCGTCGACGCTGACGGCGTGCAGCTCTCGACCACAACCGGCGTCGTCCGCGCCCGTTATGTCGTCAACTGCGCCGGACTCCAGGCCGACCGCCTCGCCCGGCGCGCCGGCGCGTCCGAGGCGCGCGACCTGCGCATCGTCCCCTTCCGCGGCGAGTACTACGACCTCGTCCCCGACGCGCGACACATGCTCAAGAACCTGATCTATCCCGTGCCCGACCCGGCCTTCCCGTTCCTCGGCGTGCACTTCACGCGGCGGCTGGACGGCACGGTCGAGGCGGGCCCGAACGCCGTCCTGGCGCTCAAGCGCGAGGGCTATCGCTGGCGCGACATCTCGGTCCGCGACACCGCCGAGTCGCTCACCTGGCCCGGCTTCCTCAGGCTAGCGAAGGACAACTGGCAAACCGGCCTCGGCGAGGTCTGGCGCAGCGCCAACAAGTCCGCCTTCGTCAAGTCCCTCCAACGGCTAATGCCCAACCTCGAGTCGGCCCAGCTCGTCCGAGGAGGAGCCGGAGTGAGAGCCCAAGCCCTCCGCCGAGACGGCAGCCTCGCCGACGACTTCGAAATCGCGAGGCAGGATCGGATGATCCACATCCTCAACGCCCCAAGCCCAGGCGCGACGGCCAGCCTGCTCATCGGCGAAGAGATCGCCTCGACGGCAACGTCGGCCTGGCTTGGCGGATAAGCTGCCGCTATGCCAATCTCCATCCCAATCTGGTCGAAGGAGTTCCTCGATTCGGACCTGCGCGATCAGCCTGAGTACCAGGCGATCCTGGACGACAGCGGAACGTTCGATGCGTTTGTCTCGGTCGCCCGCGACGCGTTGACCGGAATGCGGTCGATCCACGGCCCGGACGAGGAGATCACCATTGAACGGGCGATCAGCCCGATTCTGGACGCGCTGGGATGGTCGGCCCGACTCCCGAAACGGTCGTTGACCAGTCGTGACGAGGTCGATCTCACCCTGCACGCCGATGCGGCAGACGCCGAACGGCTGCTTGCCGAGTCAGAGCGCAAACAGGTCTTGGGCGCGACCGGGATAGTCGAGTGCAAGCGCTGGCAGCGAGACTTCGACGCCTCCGGCACCGGCGGCGGGCGCGGCAGTGAGACCGCAGCTCAGCAAATCCAGCGTTACTTGCTGATCGCAGGCGCCGATTCCAACGAGTCGCTGCGTTGGGGCATCCTCACCAATGGCGCGCGCTGGCGCGTCTACTCCTACCGTGCACGCCCCCGCGAGCGGACCTGGGAGATCGATCTCGCGTCGCTGCTGATGCGGACCGACCTGTTCAGTCAAGTCCTGGACGAAGACGCCAACCACCGGCTGCGCACGGCCTTCCTGCTGTTTCGGCGCGACTCCTGGATCTCACGAGAGGGCGAACGCGAGACCTTCCTCGACCGCCTGCTTGAGGAAGGCCGGCGGCGTGACGCGGAGCTGGCCGACGACCTCTCAGACGTGATCTTTGAGCATGTCTACCGCGACATCGTGAAACTCTTCTGGAGCAAGCAGCCCGATGCCGAGAGCGACGCGATCGCCCGCGCTGCGCTCCTCTTCCTGTACCGCCTGCTCTTCATCTACTACGCCGAAGACCGAGGCATGCTGAACACGGACGATCCGAACTACCGACCGCTCAGCCTCCGCTACGGCGTGCGTGATCCTGTGGCGGAACAGCACGGAAAGGCACAATTTGCCACCCGTTCGACGCGCTACTGGAGGCACCTGAAAGAGCTCACCGGAATCATCGACCAAGGCGAACATGGCCTGGGTCTCCCGGCGTACAACGGCGGCCTGTTCGCCCAGGGACACGCAATCCTCGACGAGATCGAACTCTCCGACGCTGAACTCGCGCCGATCATTCACGATCTGAGTCACACTCCGGACGGCACGTATGTCTCCTACCGCAACCTCGAAGTCCAGCAGCTCGGCAGCATCTACGAGCGCTTGCTCGAGCAGGTACCCTGGCGCGACGAAGTCGGCGAGGCTGATGTCAGACCCTCGCCATACGCGCGCAAGGACTCTGGTTCCTACTACACACCGCAGGAACTCGTCGACCTGATCGTCGAGCAAACCCTGCGCCCGTTGATCGACGAACGCATCGCCGCGTTCCGCGCCAACCCGACCGTAGACAACGATCCAGCCCAGGCTGTGCTGCGGCTGCGCGTGCTCGACCCCGCGATGGGCTCGGGCCACTTCCTGATCACCGCCATCGACTGGTTGAGCGAACAATTGACCTCGCTGGTCAACCGAGAGTGGCCGCAGAAGCCCGGACACGTCTCGCCGGTTCGAGCTCGGCTGTGGGACCTGCAGGAAGCGCATCCCACCCTGGACGACCACACGTTGCTCCAACGCATGGTGCTCAAACGCTGCATCTACGGCGTCGACAAGAACCCGATGGCGGTCGAACTGGCCCGCGTCGCACTCTGGCTGCACACCTTCACCGGCGAACTCCCGCTGCCCTTCCTCGAGCATCGAATCGTCCGCGGCGACTCCCTGCTCGGCATCCGCGGCGAACAGTCCCGGGCATATATCTCCGAATGGGGTCGCTATCCGCTCAATCAGCGGTTCGAGATGTACGTCGAGGAGGCGGCCGGCTTTGCCCGACGGCACGATGCGCTGCTTGATCTGACGCTGGATGAGATTCAGGAGTCGCGTGCGCTGGTCCAGGACGCCGGGTTTCGGCAAGGTGGGCAACCCACGCCGCTCAACCTCGTGGTCGGACTACGCTGGCTGTCCGCCGGTATGAACAAGCGCGAACGCGCCGCCTTTCACGCCCCGCTGACGGAAATCCTCGGAGGAGACCCTGGCCGCTCGATCGCCGTGCTGCTGGGCGGCGAGAACGACAAAGGCAAGACACAGACGACGCCGGAGTACCGCAAGATCCGCGACGCCGCCAACGAGATCGTGGAGCGGGAGCGCGTCCTGCACTGGGAGCTCAGGTTCCCCGAGGTGATGTCGGCAGGCGGCTTCGACGCCGTGATCGGCAATCCGCCCTGGGACCGGATCAAGCTGCAGGAAGTCGAATGGTGGGCCGCTCGCGACGAGGATGTAGCCAAAGCTCGCACGGCTGCCGAGCGCAAGTCCGTCGTGGCCGCTCGGCGCGCGACGGGCGATCCGGTCGTTCGCGACTTTGATGCCGCAGCGGAGCAGGCAGCGCAATTTTCAACCGTGATTCGCAAGGGCGGCGACTATCCGTTGCTCGGCAAGGGCGACATCAACCTCTACAGCCTGTTCGTCGAGCGCTCGATCGCCCTGCTCAAGCCATCGGGAGTGGCCGGACTGCTCACGCCTTCAGGCATCTACGCCGACAAGACCGCCGCCGAATACTTCCGCTCTATTTCAACGACCGGACGGCTGGGAGGAATCTACGACTTCGAGAATCGCCGCTCGGCCAATCCCGACGCCAAGACCGCCAAGTGGTTCCCCGATGTCCACCCACAGTTCAAGTTCTGCGCCACCATCACCGGCGGGACGGAGCGAGCTTTTCCAGAGGCCAAGTGCGGTTTTTTTCTCAACAGCCGCTCCGACCTCGACGACGAAGACCGAGTCTTCCCGCTCTCGCCAGACGACTTCGCGAGGATCAATCCAAACACGGGCACTGCGCCCATCCTGCGCAGCCGTCGGGATGCTGAAATCATCAGCCACATCTGTCGAGAATACCCAGTCCTGTGCGATCGCTCTGGCGGCGAGGAGCGGAAGCTCTATCCCGTCCGCTATCACACAATGTTCCACATGGCGAACGACTCACATCTGTTTCGCACTGGTGGCGAACTGGAAGAATCAGGCGCATACCTGGTTCACGGTAGGGCATATCAGCGAGGCAATGACAAGTGGCTGCCCTTGTATCAAGGGCTCATGATTTCAAACCATGATCATCGATTGGCGTCAGTAGGCTTCAATCGCAATAGTATTACCAACCCATACTTTCCGATCGCTCCAGCTCTAGACCAAAAGTCCAGGATCGACTGGCTTCCTCAGCCTTGGTTCTGGGTGGACGAAGCAGAGGTGGATCAAGATCACGCGGGGAACAGCAACTGGCTATTGGCATATCGCCGAACGGCCCGGTCAACGGATTCCAGATCGATGTACGCAGCAATATGTCCTAGAGCCGGCTTTGGCGACAGCGTGTTTCTTTGGATACCCGAAGCGAATGCAACGGCAATTTCGATGTCGTGTCTTTCCGGAAATTTCAACAGCATTGCCTTGGACTACATTCTTCAACGAAAGATTCAGGGCGCCAATCTAAGCAAGTTTATCGTCGAACAACTACCGATGATCCACCCCGACGACTTTGACCGACGCTTCGGCGACACTACGGCCCGCGACCTTGTCCGAGACCACGTTCTGCGGCTTTGCTATACCGCCTGGGACTTGCAACCGTTTGCCCGCGACCTGGGCTATGAGGGCGAACCGTTTGTCTGGAATCCCGAGGAGCGGCGGCAGTTGCGGGCTCGGCTCGACGCCCTCTTCTTCCACCTTTACGGACTCTCCGAGGACGATGCGTCATACATCCTCGATCAGTTTCCCGTGCTCGAGAAGAACGAACGCAAGGAGTTCGGCACCTACCTGACCAAACACCTCGTCCTCAACCAGTACCGAGCCCTCGCCGCCGGCGACACCGAGGCGGAGATCTCCGAGTCGAGGGGTTCCTGACTCGGATACACTCAGCGTTGTAACGGAGGCGACCGACGATGAAGCGCACGCTGACCGCGATTATCTACCGCGAAGACGACGGATTCGTCTCCAGGTGCCCCGAACTCGGCGTCACTAGCCAGGGCGACACCGTTGTCGAAGCAAAGACGATGCTGATTGAAGCAGTCGAACTGCACTTGGAATGCACTCCGCTTGATGAGATCGAAGAGTTGCTGAGCGACGAATTCTTCGTCACCAATTTTGAGGTAGCCGTTGGCTAGGCTGCCTGTCCTCTCAGGCCGGCAGGTCTGCGACATCTTGGTCAGACATGGCTTTGCCGAAGTCCGCCGGCGAGGCAGCCATGTGCGACTGGAGAGCCAGGTTGGCGCAGTGACGATCAAACTCACGGTGCCCCTGCATCGAACAGTCAAGCGAGGAACGCTTCACGACATCATCAAGGAGTCCGGCCTCCCACGCGACCTCTTTGAGTAGTCCCCGTATCCTCCTCCCCATGACTACTGACAACCACCTTCGACCTCCCCTTGACGGCATCCTCGTGATCAATGCTGGGCAGATTCTTGCGGCTCCGTTTTGCGCGACGATGTTGGCCGAGTTTGGCGCTGACGTGATTAAGCTGGAGCGGCCGGGGACGGGCGAGCCGAACCATGGCACGATCTCTTATGTGCAGGAGAACCGCTCTCAGCGCGGGGTGACCTGCAACCTGGCCGACCCTCGCGGCAAGGAGCTGTTTCGCCAGCTCTGCTCGCAGGCCGATGTCCTGATTGAGAACTTCCGCCCGGGCACGCTGGAGAAGATGGACCTGGCGCCCGACTCGCTGCGCGAGCTGAACCCCGGACTCGTGGTGACGCGCGTCTCGGGCTACGGACAGACCGGTCCCTACAGCGAACGGGCCGGCTTCGACCGCGTCGCGCTGGGCTTCGCCGGCATGACCTACACCACAGGCTGGGCCGATGGTCCGCCGGTGCGTCCCGGCTACATGGTCGCCGACTACAGCGCCGGCGTCTTCGCCGCGATGGGCACGCTGATGGCGCTGCGCGCGCGCGAGGTCAACGGCGGTGTCGGGCAAGATGTCGACGTGGCGCTCTACGAGGCGATCTGGAAGCAGTCGGGCACGCATGCGTCGCAGTTCCACCTGACCGGCAAGAATCGCGAGCGCAGCGGCAACTACTGGCCCGGCGTCGTCCCGGCCGAGCAATGGCAAACCGCCGACGGCCACCACCTGATCATCAACGCCACCACGCAGGGCACCTTCGTCCGCCTGGTCGAGGCGATGCAACGCCCGGACCTGCTCACCGACCCGCGCTTCGAGGCCCATCGCGACCGTCGTCGCAACTACGAAGCGATCCACGAAATCGTGGGCGAATGGATCGGAACGATGACACTGGAGCAGGTCCAGCACCTGCTCGACAAGCACGGCGTGCCGGCAACGAAGGTCTACGCGACCTCGGACGTGATGAGCGACGAGCACTACGTAGCGCGAGAGCAAATCGTCGAGGTGCCGTCAGAGCAGCACGGAGAGCTGCCGCAACCAGGCATCGCGCCGCGGCTGTCGCTCACGCCCGGAGAAGTCAAGCATCGAGCGCCGACGCTGGGCGAGCACAACCAGGAAATCTACGGCGGGATGCTCGGTGTCAGCGACGCGGAGCTGGATGAGCTGGCGGCGGACGGCGTCATTTAGCCCTGCGCGTCTCGCTACGATCTGAGGTGAGAGGTAGAAACTGATGACCACGCCCACTCTCGCGCCCGTGGCGGCGCCTGCGCTCGCCGGCCTGATCCGGCTCGACCCCGCAATCAGTCCGATCAGTGACGAGCAGTTGGAACGCATCTGCGCTCAGAATCCAGGTTGGAAGTTCGAGCTCAGCGCTACCGGAGAGCTGGTGATCAACGTTTACGCCGGTGATGAAAGCTCCGATGCTGGCCTCGAAATCGGAGGCCAGTTACGGAATTGGCGGATCGGCGGCGGCGGCGGACGCGCACGCGACGCCAGCGCCGGATACCGGTTGTCGAATGAAACCGGTCCGGGGCCGCTCCTGGAACCCGATGTCTCATGGGTCAGTCCAGAACGACTCGCCGCTGCGTCCCGTGATGATCTGCGCGGCGCCATGACTCTCAGTCCGGACTTGGTCGTCGAAATCCGATCGCCCAGCGACCGTCTCCGCGACCAACAGGACAAGATGCAGATCTGGATGCACTACGGGGTGCGATTAGGCTGGCTCATCGATCTGCCTTCGCGCAACGTCTGGGTGTATCGCCCCGACGCGGAGCCTCAGCTTCTGGAGCGGCCGGCGATGCTCGCGGGCGAGGACGTGCTCGTCGGACTGGAAGGCGACTGCCGCGAGATTTGGCGGCTAGCTGACGAGTCGAACAACGCCTGAGCAAGTCCTACAGGCGGAAGGACAACAAGTATGACAACTAACACTATCGAGCGCACGATCACCGCCTTCCTCGACGGCGACGACTCGCTGGAGATCGGCAACATCATCCACTTGACCGAGGGTGCGGCTCGGTTTGGCTACTCAGGCCCATTGGTCGGCGGGGTGACGGTCTATGCCTGGTCGGTCTCGGCGCTGGTCGAGGCGTTGGGCGACGCGTGGCTTGACGAAGGCTGGGTCGAGTTCCAACTGAGACGGCCGGTCTATCCAGGCGAAATCATCACGACTCGCGTCACGCCCAACGGCGGCGATGTCGAGTTCACAATGACCAAGGACACCGGCGACATCGCCGTGAGGGGATCTGCGGGACTGGGAATCGCCGACTTCTACGCGGAGATTTCCGCAGCGAATAATCGCACGCCGCAACCCCGACCGGATGATCGGCCGTTCATCACGCGAGCGGTCGCACCGATTGGCGAAGACCTGCCGGCGATGGAGAGTGATCTCACCGTCGCCGAAGCAGAGCGGTATGCACGCGAGTTTGCACGCGACCCCGATCCTCGCTGGCGTGGAGCGAACGGGCGGGTGCATCCAGCCTGGATCGCGTTGCGAGCCAACCGGCTGCTCGAACACACCTGGCGCTACACGGCGATCCATGCTTCGAGCCAGATTCAGCACCTGGCGCCGGTCCATCCCGACCAGCGAATCTTGGTGAGCGGATGCATCCAATCGGGTTACGAGCGCAAGGGTCACGAATACGCTGTGCTCGACGTGACACTATCCTCGCCAGACGGGCGAGACCTGGCGCGGCTGCGTCAGCCGACGATCTACCAGGCGGCGCCCAGGTAGTCAGGAAGCCAGGTAGCCAACGCATCGAGACTCCCGCCTACGCGGGAGTGACGGAGATGAATGATGACCACGCAAAGCATCGAACGCTCAATCACGGCATTCCTCGACGGCGAGGATTCGCTCTCGATTCCCAACATCATCCACTCGACCGAGGGCGCCGCGAAGTTTGGCTTCGAGGGCGCGCTGGTCGGCGGCGTGACGGTCTACTCATGGGCCGCGCCGGCGCTGATTGAGGGTTTGGGCGAGGACTGGCTGGACAGCGGTTGGATCGATTTCCGCTTGCGCCGACCGGTCTATCCCGGCGACGAAATCACGACCCGTGTGACGCCGACAGACTCCGGCATTGAATTCACGATGGCCAAGGAGTCAGGCGAGGTCTGCATCGCCGGAATCGCCGGCATGGGTGAGGCCGACTTCTACAAGGACCTCGCTGTGCCGCAGAGCCGCATCGTCGTGCCCGAGGCCAACCCACCGACCATGCTCTCGCCCGAGAACCTGCCCGTCGGCGAGGACATGCCGGCGATGGCCGTGCCGATGTCACTCGAGGACGCCGCCGAATACGCCGACAACTTCGCCAAGGATCCGCATCGCCGCTGGCGCGGAGCAGACGCCAGGCTGCATCCCGGCTGGATCGCCGGTCGCTGCACGAGGCTGATCCGGCACACCTACAACTACCCAGCCGGGATCCACGCCGGCAGCCAGATCCAGATGCTCGCGCCAGCGAAGGCCGGCCAAACGCTGGTCGTCTCAGGCCACATGACCGACGGCTACCGTCGCAAGCAGCACGAGTACTGCCTGCTCGACGTGACGATCAGCTCAGAGTCGGGAGAAGACCTGGCTCGCCTGAGGCATCGGACGATCTACCAGGTCGGCGGGGCTTGAACTACACTAGAACTGAACCCCTGACTAAGGACTAGTCTATGCGAATCACCTCACTTCGCCTGAGGAACTACAGAGGCTTCGAGAACCTCTTTCTCGCAGACATGCCGCGCTTCGCTGTGTTTGTCGGAGCAAACGGGAGCGGCAAAAGCACGTTTTTTGACGTCTTCTCTTTCATCCAAGACTCCTTACGCTCGAACGTGCGTGCAGCGATCGACAGGCGCGGTGGCGTAGGCGAAGTACGCACTCGAGATCGTGACGGCCAGATTGAAATCGAACTCACCGTTGACCTCGCCGACTCTGACGAAACGCAGCCATCTCTGTATACCTACGGTCTAAAGATCGGTGTTGACGATGATCGTCCTGCCATCAAAGATGAATATCTTCGCGTTGGTCCCGACTCACAACAACTCAATTTGTTTGATTTCCAGACTATAGGCAAAGATGACGCCAAAGAAGACAAATCGGATGCAGCTCTAGAGCAAGAAGTCAAGGATCATGAATGGGGACGGGGAAGGCTGCTCCTTGGTTCTCCAGTTGCCCTAGCACGGACTTTTCGTCGCACAAGAACTCAAGATGACTTCAGATATTATCTAGCCGCCAGCAATCTGAATGAGTTTCTCAGTAATGCACATCTTTCCGACATTCAAGTATCAACCGCACGCCAATCAGCCGCGGCAGGCCACCACGAGCATCTTTCTGTGCACGGTGACAATTTGCCATTGGTAGCACAGTATATGCACGACGACCATCCGAACGAGTTTCAACAAGCAGTAGATCAACTCGGGACGAGGGTACCTGACATCACCAATGTAGAAGTGGAGCCAACTATCGATAGACGTGTTGCACTGCAATTCCGGAATGAAGGATTCGAGGATCCCTTTAGCTCCTGGTCGGTATCCGATGGCACGATCAAGATGTGGGCATATCTGCTGCTTCTTTACGACCCCTCTCCACATCCTCTGTTGTGCATCGAAGAACCAGAGAATCAGTTATACCACCAACTCATGGGCGAACTTGTTGAGGAACTTCAGTCTTACGCAGACCGCGGGCAGGGTCAGGTGTTCGTGTCGACTCATTCACCGGATGTAGTAAATGCTGCTGAGCCATCTCAGGTCTATTGGTTTACAAAGACGAATGGGGTGTCAACAGCGTATCGCGCCTCAGAGTTTGAGAGAATCGTAGAGCAGCACAAGTCTGGCGACCAACTCGGTAGAATGTGGCGTTCAGGCGCGTTTCCTGGAGCGCATCCTCGATGGTAAAACGACTCGTATTCATCACTGAAGAACAGTCGAAGGTCAGCTTCCTCCAAGGTCTGCTACCCCGTCTACCGGCGATTGAGGGAATCCCGTGCGAGTTTCAAGCCGCGGAAGGATACCCAGACATTCGGCGACTTGTGCGCGCCATCACTCGAGATTGGCGTGATCCAAATATGCGATTCATTGTCCTGTGTGATCAAGACTCTCAGAATTGCGAGGAACGAAAAGCCGCCTTGCTTGAACAAGTTGCCCCTCATCGACGGCCACATACATTGGTTCGAGTCGTATGTCAGGAATTGGAATCTTGGTACTTGGGCGATCGAACATCAGTGGAAGAACTAAACCTCAAGATTTCTGAGCAAAGCGACTTCCTCTTTGTGTCTTCGCATCCAGACGAAGTTCCAAGTCCAGCAGAACTAATCACGAAGGCGACAAAGCGCAGGAAGCGTCAGCTTGCACAGGCCATCGGTCCTGTGGTTGACTTCGACAGCAACAGATCTCACAGCCTGCAAGTCTTCCTGACCGGAATAGAGAGACTCCTCGCTAGTTAAGCCACTTCCGCCAGACGAACCAGCAGATGCCTAACACGACGCCGAACGCGGCCAGAATGTATATGAGCACCCTCACGCTATCCACCAACGGTTGGTGATACGTGATCCGCACCGACAGCGGGCTCATATAGAGCCAGTCTTCGCTGGCTAGCTCGTCCATCGTGATCGGCTCGGGACGGGGGAAACGGGTGCTATCCCAGGTTCGGTTGGGTTTGATTATTCGCAGCCCAAGCTTGACCTCGTCGTCCGAGAGACCTCGCATCGTGATTCGCACCTTGCTCGGCGCGTTGTCGCGATCATTGGAGAGCGTGATTGGCTCGGTGTAAATCGAGCGCGGACGGTTGACCAGCGAGAAGTCGAGATCGGGGCCGTCGGCCTCGTAGAAATGCTCGACTCCAGTGTGGTCGGTCTCCAGCACGCCGAGCTCGGCGCGATTCTCGTCGATGTTGCGTAAGGCGATCTGCACGTCTGTGACGCGCGTCGGCTTGTCGACGCCGAACGCCCAGATGCCGGCTGCGACGATTACGCCGAGGATGGCCACCAGCAGCCAGGCCTGCCAGTTCAGTTGGGAAAGCTTCATCGAGTCAGCTTAGCGACGGATCGCGTGGACGCGAGCCAGCGTCCAAATCGGCTCTACGGGAATAGATCGCGACACGCGATCCGACTGCCTCAGTCGTAGACTGTTCGCATGGCACGAAGTATTTCTGCATTCTCCGCCTGGCGAGAGAACACCTTCGCGGCCTTCGATAACCGCCACTTCCGCATCCTCTTCGTTGGCACGATGCTTGCCACCGTCGCTTACATGATGATGTTCGTGGCGATGTCGATCGTCTCCTACGACCTATCGGGGACGAACACCGCGGTCGGCGTGATTGGCACCGGCGTCGGAGTGGCGATGATGTTGGCGCCGTTCGGTGGCGTGCTGACCGATCGGGTCAATCGAAAATGGCTGATCATCGTCGGCCAGGGCGGCGGCGCGGCGATGCTCACGATCACGGGCGTCCTGTTGCTGTTCGACGCGATGACCCTGCCTCTGATGTTTGTATTGATGATGGTGCTGGGGCTCACGTTCGTCGTGATGGGTCCGGCGCGTAACGCCTTCACGGCGGACCTGGTCGGCCCGCGGCTACTCGGCAATGCGGTCGTCCTGAACCAACTCGCTCACACGATGGGTCAACCGTTCTCACCGCTCATCGCCTCGCTCGTGATCGGGTCGTTCGCAGGCGCTGGCGGGACGTACGTCCTGATGGGCGCATTGGTCGCACTCGGCGTATTCACCGTCATGATGATGCCCAATCGCAGCAGCCAATCCGTCTCCGCTAATGGAGCCGCACTGCCAGATCAGGCCGATGCGCCGCCAAAGCGATCAGTACTCGGCGACGTCGCCGATGGCGCGCGCTACGTCTGGCGGCGACCCGCGCTGCGGCTGATGATGCTGATGTTCGTCAGCTCGGTCGTGATCGGATTCCTCTTCCGCATCCTCACTCCGGCGCTACTCGACCAGCACTTGAACCGACCGACCACCGACATCGGGATGCTCTTCCTGGTCAATGGCATGGCGGCGATGATCGTCTCGTTCCTCGTCGCCGGCGCCGCCACGACGCGCTGGGCCTGGCCGATCGTGCTCGTCCTGATCGGTGTGATGGGCTTCGGATACCTCGTCCTGGCCGCATCGCAGACCCTGGGTCAGGCGATGATCGGGATGGCGCTGCTGGGACCCGGGCTGCAAGGGCCGGTGATGATCCTGCAGGCGCGGATCATGATGAATACCGAGCCGGCCTACTACGGGCGCGTCATGTCGTTCACGATGATGGCCTGGGGTGTACAGATGGTCTTCGGCGCGCCGGCGGGCATCCTCGCCGACATCATCGGCGAGCGAGAAGTCTTCGCCCTCATGGGCTTGCTCGCCTTTGCGGTCGCTGTCCTCGGCACCTTCGGTTGGCTGGCGATCCGCAAGGACGACCTTCCCGCCCTGCCTGCGGCGATGCCCAGAACGGTCAGGGCAAGCTCGAACGGCGGCGGAGCCGTCGCTATACCGACGATGCCTCCACCACCGATGCTGCGGCCGGTCGCGCTGATGTCGGGGCAAAAGATCGACAACTGAGTCATTATGGCTTGATGCCCCGTCCCGGGGACTTGTCTCAGAGGTCGCCCGGCTTCCAACTCCGTCATACCCGCGCTCCGCCGCGGGTATCTAGCTGCGCTCGGCACGAAAGCCGGGAGCCGGCTGAGTGGTTGTAACGAGCGAGGTTCCTCTGGTTCGAGCGCCGGTGCAGCACTCAGCGAGATTCCCGCGACGGAGCGCGGGAATGACGAATCTTGTACATCTGAGACACCCTTCGAGGCCAAACGGGCAAGTGTGTCGATCCGCGACCGCCCTTGCCCACTCGTAGAATATTCGCATGAGGCGCAGTATTGACGGCTGGAAGTCCAACACCTTCCTCGCCCTTGAGCATCCGCAGTTCAGAATTCTGTTTGCCGGCACGCTCTTCGCGACGCTCGCGTACATGATGATGTTCGTCACCATGTCGATCGTCTCGTATGACCTCGGCGGCACCAACTCTGCTGTCGGACTGATCGCCATGGGGACCGGGATCTCGATGCTGATCGGCTCACCCTGGGGCGGGGTGATCGCCGACCGAGTCAATCGCAAGCACTTGATCGTCTTTGGCCAGGGCGCGGGCGCCTTCGTGCTCGCTCTGACCGGCGTGCTGCTGCTGCTCGGCCTGGTCACATTGCCCATCTTGTTCATCCTCACGCTGATCCTCGGCGCCACGTTTGTCTTCATGGGTCCGGCGCGCAATGCCTTCACGGCCGACATCGTCGGGCCGCGTTTGATCGGCAACGCCGTTTCGCTCAACCAGCTCGCGCATAGCTGGGGCATGCCGGTCGCTCCGATGATCGCGGCGCTGCTGATCGAGTCCGCCGTCGGCGGTGGCGGCACCTACATCGTGATGGGCGTGCTCGTCTCCATCGGCGTGTTCACGATGGCCGTGATGCCCAACAAGGGCAAGCCACATCAAGCGGTCAAGCGCAGTCCGCTGGGAGACCTGTTGGATGGAATGCGCTACATCCGACAGCGTCCGCAGCTGCGGCTGATGCTGCTGTTGTTCATGGCCACGGTCGTGCTCGGTTTCATGTTCCGCGTGTTAACCCCGGCGCTGTTGGAACAGCACCTCGACCGCGCGTCGACCGACATGGGCCTGATGATGACGGTCAACGGCATCGCCAGTGCGGTGCTCGCGATCGGCGTCGCAGGAATGGCGACCTCACGCTGGTCATGGCCGGTGATCTTCGTGCTGATGGGCGTCATGGGTTTGGGCTACCTGGTCATGTCGCAGGCCCAGACGTATGGCGTAGCAGTCGCCTCGATGGCGCTGCTGGGACCGGGCCTACAGGGACCGACGTTGCTGCTCCAGGCCAAGATCGTGATGAATACGGAATCGGCCTATCTCGGCCGAGTCACCGCATTCACCATGATGTCGTTTGGCATTTCATCGGTCATGGGCGGACCGGCCGGCTTCATTGCCGACTGGCTGGGCGAGCGCGAAGTGCTGACAGGGGTCGCCCTGGCGACGTTCGTCGTGGTCGGTATCGGAGTGTTGGGCTGGCTGACAATCCGCAAGTACGAGGCGCGCGCGCCGCAGATTCGCCTGTCGCCGGAGACTGATCTCCGAGGCGCGCAGCTCGTTGCCGGCGAGGATGCCAACGGCGGCGGAGCCGTCGCGCTACCGACGATGCCGCCGCCGCCAATGCTGCGTCCGGTGGCGCTGATGTCGGGCCAGAAGATCGATAGCTAGAGCGCCTCCGTTGGCTGTCCTGATCTTCTTTGCTCCCCCGTTGGGGGAGCTGTCACGAAGTGACTGAGGGGCCCTTCCCCAGAGCAGGAACACGCCCTGTGAGCCTGTCTCAGAACTACCAGGCTCGTCATTCCCGCGCTCCGTCGCGGGAATCTCGCGGGGTGTTGCACCGACGCTCGAATCCGAGGAACGGCGGACATTTCTATCGCTCAGCGGGCTCTTGGCTTTCGTGCCGAGCGCAGCGAGATACCCGCGGCGGAGCGCGGGTATGACGGAGGTGGACGCTAGGTGACCTCTGAAACACCCTCTCGTGCTGGGACTCTGCCTTCGGCATCTCCCCCGACTCTGCGGGGGGGAGAAAGGGATTTCATGCAGAGACAACTGGCCGACCGTGGGTATGACGCTCGAGCGCTGAGAGCCGATGTTCGATTTCGACGAGGGTTCTACTCTCGCCGGATTGGCTCAGCTCCCGCACCCGATCCAGCAACGCCTCCCAGGGAAAGTCTCGACCCGGATCGCCCTTTTGACGACTCAGCTCGCTGTGGCCGACATGATGCGTCCGATCAATCGGGATGCCGTACTTCTCGCAGACGAATGCCGACCAGGCGGCCACCGTCTCGAACTGACGGCTGCCGACGACGAACGTCTCGCCGATCTTGTCGGCGTAGCCCTCGATCTCGATTGACAGCATGCACGTGTTGTAGCTGACGTACTTGTCTCTCCACCAGGCCGGACGCGGCTCGACTCGGTCTTTGCTCCAGACTCCCTGCGCCCAGGCGAAGTCTTCGTCGCGGACCATCTGGTAGAGGTCGCCGTCCGAGTCGGCGTAGTAGTTGGTGCTCGCGTTGGCGCGCGGGTCCTCGAACCAGGCCGGCGTGACCTCGTTGTCGTCCCACGGCTCCTCGGGCGTGTGGTAGCAGAGCGCGACGAACCGGCGCGGAGCGCCGGAGTACGGCCGCGACGCAGCGGTCGAGTAGTTCGACGCATGCGCCGGCCGCCAGATCGCCTGCGCGCCCTCGGGCAGACCGGTGATGCCGACCAGATCGGGAGGCGAATAGAGGCTTGCGCTTGTCACTCTGAGCCTCCCATCCGTTGCTCGCGACTACGCAGGATGCCGTAGCCGGCGGCCACGCCGACCGCGATCGAGCGCACCGCGTCGGACGCCGGGATACCGACCGCGCCGGTCTCCAGTGCAGCCCAGACGGCGATCATGCCGAGAGCGATCAGCGCGCGAACCGTGCCGCGCGGAAGCCAGAGCGGATCGGGCGAGGATTTGTCGCCCGTCACCGGTGTGTCGGTTGGGTTGAATGGGTTGGTCTGTTCAGTCATATTCGTTCCGTTCTTGATTCGTTCTCCCCCCGCCCTGCGGGGGGAGATGCCGAAGCCTGCCCCTGGCTTGAACAGGGGGCAGAGGGGGGGCAAATCAACCGCCGCGCACGATGAATGCAGATCCAAGGCCGATCGCGGCGAGCAACACAGTCCCGCCGCCGAGCGCGACGTAGAGCCGGTCGATCCGGGCGTCGATCTGATCGAGCCCGCTCTCGATCCGTCTCAGGTACTGCCACAGCGCATCGGTGTGGTCCGCAGAGAGTTGCGGTGCGGGGCAGCCGCCTGGCCCCGGACCGGAGTCGGGGTCAGGCGGCTGCGTGGTTCTTCGGGTGAAATTGGGTCTCGACATCATTGCCTCTCAGTTCCGTGGGTTGTCACTTCTACGCCCGCTCCGTCACTCCGGCGGAAGCTGGAATGACGGAGCGGGCAGTTACCTGCCGGTCAGACGGAGTCGGAGAAGATCGCTCTTCCCTCGGCCGTTGCGCGCCACTTTTCGGGCAACTCCTCCAGCGACTCGGCCTCGCGCCAACCGATGGCGCGGTGCTTCATGTACTTGTCGGCGCTCACCGGTTGCCAGCGCTCGTCCTCGCTGACCTGCTGTCCCGGCGGGTCGTCCTCGGCGGAGCGGCGCATGAGGATGTCGTAGTTCTCCAGGCCCTGGGCTTCGCGGCGCGTCCGCCGGTACTCGTGGTGGCTGAGCAGCACGGCTCGCTCTCCGGGACGGACCATCACCGCTCCCTCCGGAGCTGTTTGTGGGTTCTTCGTAGCCATTCGTTCGTTCCTTTCTCGATCTTGTCCCCTCGCCCCCCGTTGCGGGGGAGATGCCGAAGGCAGAGGGGGGGTTCAATGTCGTTCAGCTCGGACCGAGACCAGCGTTGATCTCGGTTTCGAGCCAGGGCTGGGCCTCAATCGCGACCGCCTCGTGCGACAGCCCTTGCTCGTCTGCCGCGTCAAGCAGCAGCCGCTCGGCCTCGCGCACGTCGTGGAAGCCGTGTCCCAGTAGCGCGTGATTGCGACCGAGATACTCGCGTCCATGACAGTCGCGCTTGGGTTCGCGCAGATGGGCTCGCTGTGCGCGCAGGCAGCGCCCCAGCCGCGGCGCCGAGAAGGTCTCGGACCGCAGCTGGGAGAAATCGGCCGGCGACCAGAGGCCGCGGTCGTCCAGGGGCATGCGCTTAGCCCCCGTCCGCGGTGATCTGGCAGCCGTGGTGAGCGAAACCGGCGATGCCCGCGCTGTAGTCGGCCAGCGAGCGCAGCGTCACGCCGGGCCACTCAGCCTCCTCGAACATGGACATTTCCCAGTCCATCGAGCAGGCCCAGACCAGCGCCTCGGTGCCGAACATCGAGCAGATGTAGTCGCCCGATCCGTCAACAGCCATGTAGCCGTCGACAAACACCGCAGTGCCCATCAGCGGAATCTCCGACACGTGGAAGCGCCGGATCAGCTGCTCGGAGATACCGGTCGGAATCCAGTTGGAGCCCGAACCGACGCCGCTGGCCCCGAGGTCCTCGAGCACGTGCTCGGCCACGACCGGCGAGAGCACCGTCACGATGTCGCCGCGCGGAGGACCGCCCTTCGACCGCGGCACCGTCTGCAGGACGCGACGAGCGTTGCGCAGCTTGGCCAGGGTCAACTTCTCACCGGTCGTTCCGATGTCGTTGTCGGTGTGCCAGTTGCCGAACTCGCCGGTCAGGTCGGTGTCGATGTCCTGGCCCTGCGACAGCGCCATCTCGTCCGAGACGAGCCGGACCAGATCGTCCTGCGAGTAGTTCATCGCCCGCGTGTGGATGCGGACGTAGATCGCGCGGAACTTCGGCGAGATCGTGTTGTTGGCGAGCGTGAACCGAGACGTCGTGCTCAGTTCGGCGCCCTCGTTCGGCGTCTGCACGGTCGAAACGCTGGAGACTCGCGGAATCTGGGCGCTGTTCGAGCCCTTGGGCACGATCAGCTTGCGCGCCAGCGACAGCATCGGCGCTGTCTGCGGCATCTGCGCGATGGTGCGCTCGACCATCGCGGCGTAGGACGACGAGATGTTCGTTGAGAGGGTGTCAGCCATAGTTAGTTCCTTTCAGGGATTGGCTGTCTTGTGAAACTGTGTGCCGACATGCGGCAACAACCGGCTCAGGCTTCGGGATGGGCCGCGAGCCAGTTGGCGAACTGCGCCCGGCGTTGTTGCCGAATCGGTTGCGTGTCGGTCGAGCGAATGAAGTCCGTCCACTCGGCGACCGTGCTGGGAGGAGCCGGCGGCGCGCCGCCATGCAGACCACTGGTCGGGCGAGGTTGAGCGGCGCGAGTCCGCTGCTCGAACTCCCGAGTCAGCTCGGTCCGAACCGTGGCTTCCCGCTCACGCGCGGCTCGCTGAGCGATCAGGTCGCGCCAGGCCTGGGCGACCTCGTCGGGCTGGCCAGCCGAGCCGAGCTGCTCGCGCTCTGCGTCCGACAAATCGCCAATCGCAGCCAGCATCGCCTCGCGCAGCGCCGTTGCCTCTTTCGAGGCGGCCGTTGCCTCTTTCGAAGCGGCGGTCGCCTCGTTCGAGACCGCCGCGGTCTCAGGCGGCCGTCCATCCAGCACCGGGGTGGTTTGTGAAGATTCCATCTGCGCCTCCAAAGAAACTGAGCGCCGACGGAAGATGTCCGTTCGGCGCTCGGAGGCGCGCTATCCGTCGTGCTTGGTGGTCGAAGGTATGCGGTTCAATACAGGAACACAAGTTCTATGTCTTACTCAAGTAACAACTGCCAGAGGGATCTCGGAAGCGTACATCTATAGCAAACAACCATCGTTCTCAGTAACAGTCGCCCAGAGATCCCTCCACCGATTCGTCTTCGCTCCCCCTGCAGAGATCGATGCACAGCTCAGATTCCCGTCCCCGCCCCCCAAGGGCGTCTCAGAAGTCGGAATTCCCAGTCCCCGCTTTACGCGGGGACCCGACCCCTCCCTCCCGCTCCAAACTCTCCGTCGCCCGAGCCCTAACCGTCCCCGCCCCCGAGCGGGGACCAGCCCCCTCCTTCCCGCTCCCAACTCGCCGTCGCCCACGACACATCCCAACCCCAATCAACCAACAAGAACATATGTACTATCGTACATGCCCCCTCACGCCGCACCCTGGAGCGCCCATGTCCTTCCCCCACTTCCCCAACCCCGCCCGACGAGCCAAACTCCTTCTCGCCCACCAACTCCGACAACAGGGACTCACCCTCCGTCAGATCGCCCAACGCATGGACTGCGCCCACTCCACCGTCTCCGGCTACCTCAGCGACTTCGAACTCTTCCGCACCGACCTGATCCAGGAACTCGCCGCCGACCAAATCGTCTCCCACGTCATCCAGCTCGCCGACCTCGCCGACGAACATCACGACCGACGACTCGCCGCCGTCCGCGAGCTCCGGCTGCTCCTCACCGCCGTCCCCAAGATCCGATACGACGAATACCAGCGCGTCGGCGTGCTCACCCAGGCCGGCGTCAGCGTTGACCGCTACGGCAACCGCCACCCCATGCTCAACCGCAGGCACCCGCCCACCCCCCAGGAATCGGCCAAACTCGAACAGAACGCCCAACTCCCCGCTCAGACCGAACTCGACCCCGACCTACCGATGACCTGCCCAGCCGACTCGACCGCGCCCCCCGTCCCCGACTTGATCGGGGACCCGCTCGATGCCCTCACCGACGAACCAGCCGACGAACCAGCCGCACCCCTTCGAACAAAATCGAACAAATCCGAACAGAACACCGACGAAAACCCAGGCCACAACGGCAAATCCGCCAGCAACGACCAAAAATCACCGCCACCGACCGACCACACCCCGCCCAGCGCAGTCCCCGACGAAGTCCGCGCCTTCCTCGAACACTCAACCCGCGACTGGATCAACGACTACCCCCGACACAACCCTGACCACCCACTTCGACAGGCCGCCCTCCAACTCAAAGCCGAAGCAAAAGTCGCCGCCCCGCATCCCTGACCGATCGCCGTCAGGAAATCTCCGAACAACTCCGATCCCCCTTCCCCCCTCGCGCAGACCGTTGAAAAAGTCGCGCTTGGGAAACTTCCCCGTCCCCGCCCCCGAGCGGGGACCCGCTTGGGCCACGCCTGCCGAACACCGACTGGTCGCTCTCGACCAGATGTGCACGACGAGCATGGACGGCAAACGTCTGCCGGGCAGGCAGCAGGCCCCCGCTCGGAGGCCGGGGCGGTTAGGGGGTAACCATCGGTCTCTCGCAAGGGCAAGATGCCGAAGGCGGAGGGGTCCCCCATGAGCAATGCCATAAGCGTCCCGACCAGCGCAGATACGCCATATGTGAAGCCACCTGTGAAGCGACATGTGAAGCCATATGTGAACAGGCCCTAGACTGCGCCCATGGGACCGCGACTGATCAAGGCTCTGACTAAATTTCAACAGCCGATCTTCACGCTGATGCGTGGGCGGCTTCAGGGGCCTCCGACGCTTCGGCTTTGGACGATGGGGCGGAAGTCGGGCCGTGAGCGATCGGTGTTGCTGCTGTATCTCGATGATGGACCGCGAGTGATCGTAGTGGCGTCGTATGGCGGGCATTCTGATGATCCGGAGTGGTGGAAGAACCTCAAAGTGGAGGCCAAGTGCCGGACTTGGTCGGCGGCGCGCGGTTCGGATTCGATGCTGGCGTCGGAGTTGGAGGGTGAAGAGCGGGAGGCAGTCTGGCAGCGGTTGCTCGGGATGTACTCGAATTACGCGGATTACCAGGAGAAAACGTCGCGGCGGATACCCTTGGTGGCGTTGTCGCCGCGTGACTCCGACTGACGTACTGATACGCTGAGCTGCGTAGACAACATAACCGGCGCGAGTCGCGCATAGCTGTGGTGGACCGTTTGAGTTTTATTCGGCGCTTGATAGGTAAATCTGATACCCCCGCATCGACCAGTGCGCCATCCCCGCCACCAGCTCCTGCACCCCAGCCGGCTGCTCCGAGGGCGCCCGCCAATGGCGTCGCGCCGGCGGATGACCGTCCCCGGCCAGCGCGGCGCAAGCGCAAGCCGCGTTCGGCCCGTGCTGGTCAGGCCGCTCAGCGCGCTCAGCCCGTTCAGCGTGCACAGCGCGCCCCGGCAGGCCCTTCGGCTCCGACTGCCACGCAGGATGGCCCCCGTCCGCCGAGTCGGCGGCGAAACCGGAAACGACGCTCAGCTGGCGGCGGACCGCCTGGACCGCAGAGCGCAACCCAGAAGGCGCTGCTCTCGGGTGGCTATCAACTGCCTCCGCTGGACGAACTGGACCAGGTATCTCCCGACGATTGGCCGCAGTCGTTTCAGGCGCTGGGACTCTCTGAGCGCATGCTCTCCGCGCTGACCGCGCTGAAGTTCACGGACCCGACGCCAATTCAGGAGGAGGCGATTCCATTGATGATGAATGGCCGCGACGTGGTCGGCCAGGCACAGACCGGGACCGGCAAGACCGTGGCGTTTGGAGTGCCGGCCGTCGAATGTTGCGATCCCGATCTGGGTGAATGCCAGGCGATCATCCTGACGCCGACTCGTGAGCTGGCTCAGCAGATTGGCTCGGTGCTCGATTTCTTCGCTCGTGCGAAGGGCCTGGAAGCGACCGTGTTAATGGGCGGTCGTCGGCTGACCGACGACTTCGCCAACCTCGAGCGCCGACCGCAGATCGTGGTCGGGACGCCGGGCCGGATCATCGATCATCTGGAACGTCGCACGCTGCGCCTTGGCAACGTGCGCATGGCCGTCCTCGACGAGGCGGACCGGATGCTGGACATCGGTTTCTATCCCGACATGAAACGGATCCTGCGTCGATGCCCCGACGATCGCCAAACGGCGCTGTTCTCGGCAACGATTCCGACGCCGATCAAGTCGTTGATTCATCAGTTCATGCGGGAACCGGAGCATGTAAACATCGCTCCGGAAATGACCACCGCAGAGGGAATTACGCAGCGCTACTTCGAGGTCGCCAATCGCGACAAGATCCGCGCCGTCGAAGAGCTGCTGCCGGAACTGACCGGCCGCACGCTCGTCTTCTGCAACATGAAGGTGACCGTGGACCGTCTCGTGCGCCGGCTGCTGGATCGTGGACTCAACGCGGACGCGATCCACGGCGATCGCGATCAGCGCAAGCGAGATCGGGTGATGGGCGCGTTCCGCTCAGGCGAATTGCAGTTCCTCGTGGCCACCGATGTCGCAGCGCGCGGCCTCGATATCCCCGACGTGCAGCACGTGGTCAACTTCGACCTGCCGCAGACGGCTGAGGATTACGTGCATCGAGTCGGTCGGACGGGTCGAGCGGGCGCTGAGGGCTTGGCGATCTCGTTCGTGGGTGAATGGGACTTCGACCAGCTAGAGAAGATTCTGAAGCTGGTCGGCGACGATCTGCAGCGGAGTGAGTTGGGTATGTACACGTCGAAGTAAGTGCTCACTTCGCAGCGCAATTCAAAGGCTGTCTCAGAAGTATGAGATCCGTCATTCCCGCGCTCCGTCGCGGGAATCTCGCCGCCTGCCGCTCCGTCGCTCGAATCTGAGCAACCGCAGCCGGTTCAATCGCACAGCCGGCTCCTGACTTTCGTGCCGAGCACAGCGAGATACCCGCGGCGGAGCGCGGGTATGACGGAGGTGGAGGTTGTATCAGAAGTCAGCTTCCATTCGCAGACTCCCAGTCCCCGCGTGAAGGGGAGACTGGGAAACCCGACTGTTGAGACAGGCTCCGGAGGACGGGGAAACCTTGTGAGCGTCTTCCCGTGTCAGTGAATGCTCCAGCCCGAGTTTTGCCACATCCTGCGAGCCTCGTTGTGGATTGCAGGACTAGCTGCGATCAGACCCTTGACGGAGGGTTCCGCCTGATTGAACTGGAACGGCTTGCCGTCGATGTCGGTGACTTTGGCGCCAGCAGCTTCCAGCAATGAGGCGCCGGCGGCGATGTCCCACTCGCTTCGGCGTCCGGGGGTGAAGACGAGGCAGCCCTTGCCAGTCGCGAGCAGCGCCATTCGATAGGCGATTGAACCCACGGGCATGACCTTCGTGCCGTCCGGCACTGGCGGGAGGTCTCCGAAGTGCCACTCGCCGCGTCCGGCGAGCATGTAGCTCTCGGTCAGTGACTGAACCGCTTCCAGCTCGAAGCGCTCATCGTGGGAATCCGTCGCCGCGGCATACATTTCGTCGGCGGCGGGGTTGAAGACTACGCCCAGCACCGACCGGCCGTTGTAAGCCAGGGCGATGGAGACGGCGTACTCGGGGACGCCTTGCAGGAATTCTCGAGTGCCGTCGAGCGGGTCGATGATCCAGACGCGGCGCTTGGTCAGGCGTTGGTGGTCGTCGTGTCCTTCTTCGGAGAGCCAACCGTCTTCGGGGAATGCGCCGAGCAGCGTCTCGCGCAGGGCGTTGTCGACTTCGACATCGGCTTCGGAGACGACCTCGTAGCTGATGCCTCGTGAGGCTCCGCTGCTCTGCTTCCACCCGTAGCGCGCGCCCGACTCCTGGTATCGAAGTAGGATCTCGCCGGCGCGATGAGCGGCTTCCTGGGCGGCCTCGAGTTCGGTGCGGTAGTTCACCGGCGGGCCCCCTCCGCCCCTTCGGGGCGCCTCCCCCGGAGGGAGAGGTCTTGGGAGATTAGAAGCCCGCCTGCTTGTCGACTTGGCCGACCAGTTCTCGGTTGCCTCGGTAGCGGCGCAGGTTTTCGCAGAATCGCTCGAGGTTGCGTCCGGCCCGGAGCTGGGATGCGCCGGCGGTGTGTGGGGTCATGACGATGTTGTCGATCTCGAAGACACGGTGATCTGCCGGGAGTGGTTCGCCCTCGACAACGTCGAGCGCAGCTCCGCGCAGGTGGCCCGATTCGACTGCTTCGATCAGGGCTTCCAGCTCGATGATCTCGCCGCGCGTGACATTCACCAGGACTGAGCCCGGCTTCATCTTGGCGATGGTCTCGCGGTTGAACATATGGTGCGTCTCGGCGGTCAGTGGCGTGCAGACGGCGACGACGTCGGATTTCGTCAACAGGGTGTCAAGCTGTTTCATACTACCGATGACCGGCGCGATTGGCGTGCCGCGGACGGCGAGGGCGTCGACGGCGCGCAGGTTCATGCCGAAGCCGTTGGCTCGCTCGGCGATGGCGCGGCCGGTACCGCCGAATCCGACGATGCCCATGGTCAGGCCGGAGAGCTCAAAGGCGGCGCGGCGCATCGGCACGCGACCGCCCCAGGCCTCTCCCTTGAGCTGCATCGCGGGCTTGAGTGATCGGGCCAGCGCGAGCAGCAGCGCGAATGCGTGGTCGGCCAGGTGTGGTCCGACGAGTCCCTTTTCGCCGGTCAGGGGAATGTCGGCGTTCTTGAACTCGTCGAACAGGTAGCCGTCGACGCCGGAGGCGGTCGCGTGGACCCACTTGAGTTGCTTGGCCTCGGCGAAGAGTTCAGGTGTGAGGTAGCCGAGCAAGATTTCGGTGTCGGCGATCATTTCCATGGCGTCCTCGCGGTTGTTGGCGACGACAACGTCGGCTATGGGCCCGGCGGCTTTGCGAATGGCAACGAGTTGGGCTTCTGAGACTTCGGGCAAAGTCAGTCCGGGCATCACGAGTACGCGCATGGTGTTGTTAGCTCCTGGTCAGTCGATTTCGGCGGGCCGCAACCGGCTGGCGCCAACTGTCAGGCTATCACCGAGGTTCCAGCGGGCGGCGGAGCCAACTGGCGGCTTTAGACTGACCAGACTCAGCAAGTGACCGGGCAATCGACGGAGGAGCAGACGATGGCCGACGTGCAGTTTGGGGCGCAAGTTTCGGCATACCTGACATCGTGGGACGAGATTCGCGAGGTCGCGCAGACGATGGACGCCGGTCGTTATGACTCGATCTGGTTCGCCGATCACTTCGTTCCGCCCAACCGCGGCAAAGAGGTCGAGGCTCGCGAGGCGTTCGAGGCTTTCTCGCTGGCGGCGGCTGTCGGGGCATGCACGGAGACGCTGCGGATTGGGCACCTGGTGCTGGGAAATACGTATCGCAATCCCGGTCTGGTCGCGAAGATTGCCGGCTCGGTCGACCACATCTCACACGGACGCTTCACGTTGGGCATCGGCGCATCGTGGTTCCGTCGCGAGCACGCGGCATACGGTTGGGACTTTCCCAGCATGAAGGAACGCCAGGATCGGTTCGAGGAAGCGTGCAAGATGCTGCGCGGCATCATTCATAGCGACGGCGGCAGAGTAACGTTTGATGGTCAGTACTATTCGCTTGATGACGCTCCACTCTCGCCAGGAAGCTATGATCATCCGATTCCAATCCTCGTCGGTGGGACGGGTCCGAAGCGTACGTTAAGAACGTTAGCGATGTACGGCGACATCCTCAATCTCGACGGTTGGGCCGGTCGCGGGATGTCGGTGGAATTACTGAAGGAGAAAGTTGATATTCTCCACGCGCATTGCGAGGATGTGGGTCGTGATCCGTCGGAAATCAAGATCACCGCGTTGATGCCGTGCCTGTTGACTGACGATGAGTCTGAAGCGAAGGCGTGGGAGGAGCGTATTGGTCCTGGTACGTTGAATGGTACTGCCGACCAGATCGTGGAACGGATCGGCGAGTTCATTGAGTACGGCATTGACGAGATTATGTTCGGTCGTCGTGGAGACAACGATCCGGAGTACTTCCAGCGTCTGGACGACGCGGTGATCTCGCAGTTTCGCTAAGCTGAGGCAAGAGGGAAGGAACCGCTGATGGAGGCCACAGAAGCAGTTGCCGTGGCGAAGGGCTACACGGCTAGGTTGTTCGCCGCCGACGAGATCACGGGTCTCGGACTCGAAGAGATTGATTACGACTATGACGACGATCAGTGGAAAGTCACCGTTGGTTTCTTCCAGCCCTGGAACGTCGAAGGCAAAGAGCCCAAGAGGACGTCGTTTCTGTATGCGGAACCGGAGTACATCAGTCGTCGCTCGTACAAGGTGGTGCGCATCAATGACCAGGACGGCAAGGTAGTGTCGATTCGGGATCGTCTACTGAAGTGGTCAGAAGACTAAATGGCTGGCGGTAGCCTGCTGATCGACTCCAATCTTCTTGTGCTGTTGGTAGTCGGTGAGACCGATCGGAACCTGGTTCGTCGGCATCGGCGGCTGACGATGTTCCGTGAGGGAGACTTTGAGCGGCTGTTGGAATTTATTGGCGAGGCTGAGACGGTTTGTGTTACTCCTAACACGCTGACCGAGACATCAAATTTGCTCCCTTACGGAGTTCAGTCGCAACGATTTGAATTGTTTCGCACGTTGCAGCAGATGATCGAAGAACGATTTGTGGAAGTTGTTGTTCCGAGCAATTCTGCTGCGCGGCGATCAGAGTTCGCAGTCCTGGGACTGACCGACGCTGTGCTCCTAGAACTTCTTTCGAGCGAGCGAAGATTGCTAACCGTTGACATCGACTTGTACCTAATGGCGGCGTCCCTGGAGCCGAACGCTGTCATCAGTTTCGCCGAAGGGACGGACCGAGAGTAGGCTCTTCTTGTAGGGCATTGAAGGCAAGGAGTAAAACCGTGCGTTTTCGCAGGATGGGTCGGACGGGACTTCGGGTTTCGGAGATTTGTTTGGGGACGATGACGTTTGGTTTCCAGACCGAGGCTGAGGAGGCCTTTCGGATCATGGACGCCGCGTTTGACGGTGGGGTGAACTTCATCGACGCAGCGGATGTCTATCCGATCGGCACCGAGGAAGTGGGCACGACCGAGTCAATTGTTGGCCGTTGGCTGGCTGGACGGCCTCGGGACCAGGTGGTGTTGGCGACCAAGTGCGTCGGCGCGATGGGGCCGTCTCCGAACCAGCGTGGAGCGTCGCGGCAGCACATCCTGTCGGCGGTGGACGAGTCGCTGCGGCGGCTGGGGACGGACTACATCGACCTCTACCAGCTGCACAGTCCCGACCCTCGCACGCCGATCGAGGAGACGATGAAGGCCCTGGACGACCTCGTCCGTTGGGGCAAGGTGCGCTATGTGGGCGCTTCAAACTATCGAGCCTGGCAACTGGCGTTGGCGCTTGGCGCATCGGATCAGGCCGGGATTGCTCGGTTCGACTGCGACCAGCCGCGCTACAACATCCTCTGGCGTGACGTCGAGGCCGATCTGCTGCCGCTCTGCCGCGACCAGGGCGTGGGCATCATCGCCTACAACCCGCTGGCCGGCGGCTTCCTGACCGGCAAATATCGGAACACGGCCGATCTGCAGGAGGACACCCGCTTCACGCTGGGCAGCGCCGGTCCGCGATATCGGGCGCGGTACTGGGACGAGATCCAGTTCGAGCAGGTCGCTCGGTTGCAGCGCTATTTCGCCGAGCGCGAGGTGAGCATTACCCACGCGGCGATTGCTTGGGTGCTGGCGCAAGACGGGATCACGTCGGCGATTGTTGGAGCGTCGAGGGCCGAGCAGATCGTGGATTCGCTGGGCTACTCAGAGGTCGAGCTGACCGCCGAAGACCTGAAGTTCTGCGATGAGCCGTGGTACCAGATCCCGCGTCCGATGGACCCGGAAGTGGCGATGCGCTGAGTCGGCGATCCACTCAAGGCATAGGTCACGCAGTCGGAGACATCGCCGGTTCTTGACGATCTGTTGCGGATGTGTCCGACCAGAGAACTGACGCGCCGCGCCAATTACTCAGTTGTTTTTGGGTTATCGGGATCCGGGAACGAGGCTCCGGAAGACGAGAACGCTCCGTAGATCGCGTACACCAGGTAGTTGGTTGAGGCTGTGCCAACCGAGTGATGGTAGGAGGTGTCGTCCGTTCCCAGGCTGACGACGGTGTACGTGCGATTGTGGTGAAAGGCGAGCTCGTAGCCCGTCAGGTCCTGACTGTTGGGGAAATCGTTTTCCTCGGGAGCGTCCCATCCGACGTCGACTCCGCCATCGGCGTTGTTCACGCGGGTCGTCGATTCCGGCCGCGCGTAGCTGGGAAGGTCCACCCGGAAGTAGTCGCTCGGATCGCTGACGACCGTGTTGTCGTCTTCGTCCTCGTAGATCGCCATGACCCGATACAACAAGCTCAGTGGCCCGAATGTGCCGTTGTGGCCGCCGGCGGTATCGGTATATTCCGTGTCGGTGTTGCCACTATTTCGGACCACCGTTTCCAACTCCGCGGTATGCGGCGGAACTCGCTGGATCCGGTAACCGACGACCGTCGCTGTGACGTAGTCGAAGCTTTCGTCGGGCGACATCCAGGTGATCTTCACGCCCGTAGTGACAATTTCGGAGGCGAGTCCGGTTGGCCGAGGCGTGAGGTCAAGTAGGGGCGGCGAGGGGAAGGCCGAAGACGGAGTTTCAAAGAGGCCGTACACGGCTGTCAGCTCGTAGCGCGTGGCATTCGTGCCATCAGCGTCCGTGTAGTTGAGGTCGTCTGTCGCCAGCTCGACAACGGTCTGCGTGTCTCCGTCGATCACCGTGACCTCGATGTCGGAAAACGATGGCGCGAACCCCTGTGACCATGACAGGGAAGGCGCGTTCCAGGTGAGATGGACGCCATCGTCATCATCTGAGCGATCGAGATTGGTGGCCTGGGGCACGTTTGGGACACTAACAGCGACATCATCGGATGCAGCCGTGCTCGTGCGAGTTCCGTCCTCCGCTTCGTAGATGCCGCGAACCTGGTAGTACCAGCGGTGTCCGGCTGTGAACCTCCCGCTGGTGTCGCCGCTGGTATCGGTGTAGGACGTGTCTGTGGTCTCGGTGTCTTCGATCAGCGTGGATAGGTATCCATGTTTGGGGGCGCGCTCGATCTGATATCCAACCAGTGTTCCGACGGTGGTGTCGCTGGGCGCTTCCGGCGTGGCCCAGGAGATCTGCAGGCCGGTTGAGACTGCTTCTCCTTGAACGGAGGTTGGCGCTGGCAGCTGGCTGTCTTCGGCCGCAGCGTGCGGGAGCAGCATGAATCCGAGGACCGTCAGCATGGCGCCCAGCAGCCCCAGTCGAATGCCATGGTTCAAGAAGCGAAGATTCAGCGGCGCCATGGAGTCACGATTTCTATTCAAACCTGTCTGGAGGGATCTCGACGACCGGTGATGCTGAACTCGGCGCCGCTCCCCATGCGCCGACCGAATCGGCCGGGGAAGGCGGCGCCTATCCAGAGGACAGGCCGTTCATTCGAGGTTCCGGTGGGTGCTACTCCGTTGCACATGATTGGGTAGATGTATCCGCCGCTGTCGGTGCAGGGAACCGCTCAACGGGAGAAGCAAACACGCCATAGAGCGTGAGCACGAAGTAGATTGCTCCGCCTTCAGGGATGGTTGCCTCGAAGCATTGGGCGTCAGCGGGCAAGTCGGTGGTGGAGAGGAGGACGCGGTCGTTGTTGGCTCGCAGGTTGTAGCCCGTCGGCTCAAGCGCGTCGGGCCGGGTTGATGCCGCTGGCGCTGTCCAGCTGAGGAGTGCTGTGCCTTCGCTATCTGATCTGGACAGGCCCGTAGCCGACGCCAGGACCGGGATTCTGATCGAGGCGGCGCCGCTCGGCTCACTCTCGATCGAGGCGCCATCGTCTGTGCTGTAGAGGGCGACCACGCGATACCACCATTGCTCAAAGGAGTAGAACCGATCTTCAACGCCGCCGCTTGCATCGATGTACTCAGATTCGGAGGCGTCGATGTCCTCGGCCACTGTTGTGTAGGGGTCTGTCCGATACGTGGATCGTTCGAGGCGAAGGCCCTCGAGGGTGACGACGAGGTCCGGGTCTGTTGTGCTGGGCGCGGCCCAACTCACCGCTAATCCGGTGCTAACCATCGAGACACTCACGCCGGCCGGCGGCAACGCCTGCGTTCGCGCAAGTGCAATGGGGAAATCGGACTCGAGGGAGCGGAAGACGCCGTAAATGACCGCAATCCGATATTTGGCAAACAGGTCGCCATCGGCGTGCGTGTAGCTCACCGCGTCGCTGGCCAATGTCTCCCTGCTCGCAACACCGTCATCGACGATTGTGAGCTGGTATCCGGTGCGCGGAGGCGCTTCGGAACTCCATGACAATGAGGGCGCCGTCCAGGACAGATCGACGCCGTTTGCGCCGTCGGAGCGCTCAAGGTTGCTGGCATTGGGAAAGGCGGGAACGGTGACCGTGGTTGCGGAGGACGCCGAACTGCGTACTTCGATCGCTTGATCAGTCTCGTAGATCGCCACAATCCGGTAGACCAGCGCGGAACCGGCCAAGAACCAGCTTTGTTTGTTGCCGGTGGAGTCGACGAACACTGTTTCGGTGTCGCCGCTGTTGTCAAGGATGGTGTCAAATGAACCGGTTCCAGTGGCCCCACGTTGGACCTCGTATCCGACGAGGGTCAAGTTGGGGCGAATCTCATCAGCCGATGGCTCAGTCCAGTCGATCTGTAGTCCCTCGCTGACCACCGAGATCTGGGGGTCAGTGGGAGCGGCTGCACTCGCGGCCTCGACCGGCGCGGCCAGCGCGGCTAACACGAACGCGGCAAACGCAACGAGCACGGCCCAGCCGATGACGTACCAACTGCTCGAGGTTCGCAAACCGTCGAATCGGAAATGATGAATGCTCATGTCGTCCCTCGGTGCTGATGGAAGCAAGGGTCCGATATACCGATATCAGTAGACCGTGATACGGATGCAACCATGTGTCCATGCATGGTATCTGTGTGTGGGAACACTTTCCAGTCAAGAGATACGAAACTATCTGCGTTTGCTAATGAGAACGATGGCCTGCAGCTGTCCAGAGACTCGCGGAACAGGGTTCGCGCAGCAGGGTTCGGACGAGGATTGTGATCGGATCCTGGCGCGGTTTGATTATTGCCAGACAGGAGCGTGCGCGCCGGGCTTGACTGTTCGTCCCCAATTCGGGGTGATGTCGCTGAACTGGATGGGGAAGCTGAGCCTTGTGAGGGTTCCGTAGTCGGAGTCGACTTCTTCGCTGTATTTGTCTGCGAGGCGGTAGCCCTCGTTGGGGTCGGCGTCTTCGATCTGGTGCGGGGTTCCCAGTCGCAAGAACCAGGCGGCGGTCTGGCCTAGAGCGACCTTGACGTGCCAGCTTCCGCCTTCGACGGCTCGGCGGCGCAGCGCTTCGAGCGCTCCGTAGGCTCCCCAGTAGCCGGTGCCGTAGTCGTTGAGGGCGATGGCCGGCCCTGTGCCCATCATGCTGGTGAGGTCCTTCTGCTGTACGTGGTGGATGCCGGAGGCGGCCTGGACGTTGCCGTCGAAGCCTCGCTTCTCCTGCCAGGGACCGAATTGTCCGTAGGCGTTCTCGGAGACGTAGATGATGCCGGGGCGGCGCGCGGCCAGCGCCTCGGGGCTGAGGCCTCGGCGTGCGAGCGACCTGGCCCGGTAGGACTGGCTGAAGATGTCGGCGTCGTCGATCAGATTCCAGAGCGCTTCTGTGCCTTCTGCCGTTTCGAGATCGACGAACGCGCGGCGCTTGCCGTGACCGGTATCGACCTGGGCGGCCTGCATATCGGCGACGTTAGGCGCGCCGATGTGCAGCGCGTCCGCTCCGAGCGCGGCAAGCGTGCGTGAAATCGTCGGACCAGCGAGGACCTTGGTGTTATCGATCACGCGGACGCCGTTGAGCGGAAGCTCGCCACCGGGGATCGGTTGCGGCGGCGCATCGCCGATGCGCTCGATGGTCACGGCGGGTGAATCGGCGAGCAGCTTGCCCTGCGGATGGGCGAGCCATTCCTCCGGCGTCTTGACGACGACGCCTGGCAGTTGCGCGTCAATCAGCCTGGCTTCCAGGTCATCGGCATTGTGGGCGGCGACGTGTTCAGCGATGTTGTCTAAGGTGCAGCCCAGGACTTCGAAGGTGCGCTCCACGATGTGTGGGAAGCCGCTGAGCAGGTAGAGGTAGCGACCGTCGCGGGTCGGGAAGATGCCCTGCCCCGGAGCGAGCGAGTCGGGCATGGACTCCAGGGCGTTGAGGCCGTTGACCTTGAGCACCCACATCGAGGAGATGCCGACGGCGGCCTGTCCCATGTGAATCTGAGCGGTTTGTCGCTGGCCAGTCTGTTGGTGGCGGATCTCGTCGACGACGCCGGCGATGTTGCCGAGGATTGAGGCGACGCCTGAGGCGAGGCGCAGGGGAGAGGGGTAGATTGGGTCACCGTCGCCGACGAACTGGATTTCGGCGTTGGTCGGCATAACGCCGGCGGCTTTGCTGATCGCTTTGAAGTCGGTGCGGTCCATTGACATCTTCTACTCCTGCCTTGCCTTGTGGTCGCGAATCAGGCTAGGGCTTGTTCACACAGCCGGCGATGGGTTCGGTCGAGGCGTGTGTTTTGGTCATGGGCGGTTTCAGGTTTCAGGTGGAATTTTATTCCTGGGGTGGTTCGGGGACGATCTCCTGTGTATTGCTGGGGATCGTGTTTCAGCTTTTTCAGGTTCTTTCAGGTTTTTTCGGTCTGGTTGAGGGAATTCTGGTCGGTTGTTGTTCGGATCTGTTCGGATCTGTTCGGATTGGGACGAACCGGTTCGGTAGGTTGTCGCGCGTTTCGCGGGGCCTGGCGGGTGTTCGAGGAAGTAGCGGGTTGTGGCTGGGCGTGGGGTTGACATTGGTTCCGTCTTTCAAGCGCTCATGTGTTCTGATAATAGCGCAGCTGGGTAGGGTCGGAGCTGAGGCGCGGGGATTGGCCTGGGATTGGCCTCGGGTTGGCCGTCGCGAGCGTTCTTTGTGAACAGGCCTTAGCGACTCGTGCTCAGGCTTAGGCTCAGCGTTGAGGCATATTCTGATTGTCCGACCGAACGGATGGATGTCGGTGAGATGCAGTCGCAGGTTCGGACACCAGGAGACGAGCAGCTATGGAGCCTAGCGCGCCTGAGCGGCATCTCCCGTCGGCGATTTCTCTCGCTGTTGCTGGCTGGCGGGACGGCTGCGGTACTTGCGGCCTGTGGCGATGAGATTCCCGTTGCTCCAACCGGCTTCAGCGATCAATCGAAGGCGGGTGAGATGAAGTATGTATTCAAGGATCCCGCGCCGTTCATCAGGCAAGGACGGGCGGGACTCGAGGCTCGCCTTGAGTCGATGCCGGGCCTGCTGACGCCGACTGAACTGTTCTTTGTCAGGAACAACTCACGCAGCGTGGACCTGTCGGCTGAGGATTGGTCACTCACCATTGAAGGAGATGCGGTCGAGTCGCCTCTGCAGTTGAGCTATGAGGACATTCTGCGGTTGCCCGGCCGCTCACTGGTCTCGTATCTCGAATGCGCGGGCAATCAGCGGGTCATGTTTGACCTCTTGCAGGGTCGGGCGGCGCCTGGAGAGCAATGGGGTCGTGGGGCGGTCAGCAATGGTGAGTGGCAGGGCGTGTCGTTGGCGGATGTGTTGGCACTGGCCGGGATCCACAATGACGCCCGGAGCGTGCTGCTGGTCGGGTTGGATCGCACGTCGCCGGAACGAGGATTTCGGCGCGTCCTTCCAGTAGAACGGGCTGTGCATCCCGACACGATCCTCGCGTACGGGCTCAACGGCGAGCCGCTGCCGAAGGACCACGGCTATCCGCTTCGTGCGATTGTGCCGGGCTGGGTGGGCAGTTCGCAGATCAAGTGGTTGGGGCGGATTGAGGTCTCGTCCGAAGAGCTATGGACTCGGAACAACACGACATCCTACGTGTTGGTCGGCGACGAGTACGAAACGCAGGGTGAAGCGGCGGGAACAGTCATTACTCAACAGACGATCAAGAGCGCTCTAGCTCTGCCCTGGCCGGCTGAGTTGTCGCCGGGCCGGCACAATCTGCGCGGCTTTGCTCACTCGCCGCATGGTGAGATTTCTTACGTGGAGTGGAGCGACGACGGCGGCAGTCGCTGGAACGAGGCTCTGGTCGCTCGGCCGCAGGATCGGTATTCGTGGGCCTTGTTCGATTTCGATTGGGACGCGTCTCCCGGTGAGCAAACCGTCATGACGCGCGCCACGGACGTGCAGGGCAATACACAGCCTGATCGGGTCCCCTTCAATGAAAAGGGCTACCTGTTCAATCAGCCGTTGCCTCATCCGATCGGCGTGACGTCACTGAAGTCATAGATTCGTCATTCCCGCGCTCCGTCGCGGGAATCTCGACGAGTGCTGCACCCAGGGTCGAAGCCGAGGAAGCGCGCCCGCTGCAATCGCTGTGCTGGCTTCTGGCCTGAGTGCCGAGCGCAGCGAGATACCCGCGGCGGAGCGCGGGTATGACGGAAGGGGAGGAGAGGTGACGGGAGCTCCGTCCTCCTGCGTTACCCTTGCCCGAACTGCGATATCCGGGAGGAACCGCCATGCGCGCTGCCGTACTTGAAGCTCCGAATACTCCGCTTGTGATCAGGGACCTGGTTCAGGATGAGCCGCAATATGGCGAGGTGCGGGTGAAGATGGGCGCGGCCGGGATTTGCGCGTCCGACCACCACATCATGGAGGGCACGGCGGCGTTCCCGTTGCCGTCGGTGCTGGGGCATGAGGGCGCTGGGACGATTGAGGCGGTCGGGCCTGGCGTGACCGAGCTGAAGCCGGGCGACCGCTGCATCCTCTCGTTTGTGACTCCGTGCGGTCAGTGTCCGACCTGTCGCAAGGGCGCGCCGCAGTTGTGCGATCTACACCAGGCGACCGGTTCGCGGCTGCTTGACGGCACGGTGCGACTGCATGATCAGAGTGGCCGAGAGATCTTTCAGATGGGCAAGCTGGGCGTCTTTGGCGAGCATGTTGTGACGGCACAGCAGGCCTGCTTCGTCATGCCCGATGAAGTGCCGATGGAAGTGGCGGCGCTGATCGGCTGCTCGGTGACGACGGGCGTGGGCGCGGTGATCAACCAACCGGCTGCCGAAGCGGGCATGACCGTGGCTGTGATCGGCGCGGGCGGCGTTGGTCTGAACGCGATCCAGGGCGCCAAGATGCTGAACGCGTCGAAGATCATCGCGGTCGACATCCATGAGCACAAGCTGGAGTTCGCCCGCAAGTTCGGCGCAACCGACACGGTGAATGCGCGCAACGTCAATGTCGGCGCGGCAGTGCGGGAGCTGTCCAACGGCGGCGTCGACTTCGCCTTCGACACGTTCGGCTCGGATGTGACGGCCAACCAGGTGTTCGACTCGCTGGGCAAGGGCGGCACCGGCGTGATCGTCGGAATTGCGCCAACCGAGACGGTGGGCTCGTTCGACCTGGTCGACATGGTGCGTAAGCAGAAGACGATGGTCGGCTCGTACTACGGCTCGTCGTCGCCGCACCGGACGTTCCAGAAGCTGGTCGACATGTACACGACCGGCCGAATCGACGTCGACAGCATCGTGCAGCGTCGGTATCCGCTGGACGAGATCAACGAGGCCTTCCACGCGCTCGAGCGCGGCGAGGACGGTCGCGGTGTGATTGTCTATGATTAGGCTGGCCTGCGGAGCGGGGAGGCTAGCTGGTGGACTTGTGAAATTCAGAATCCGATTGGTTTCGGTTTCCCCACGGTTGATAGTGGCAGCTTTGCTCGCCGCGGTGCTGCTGGGCATGGTCAGTACGTTGGGAGTTCAGGCTCTCACTCGGTCTGGTGAGATAGAGGTCAGAGTCAACGCATTTCGTCGTGATAATGGCGACGTGGTTTTTGCGGTCCAACAGCGTGAGCCCAATAGTGCGTGGAGTGAGCGTCTGGAGCCTCGGGCGAATCGCCTGCCAGCTGCACGTTCCGGACGCTGGGCAAACTCGAGCCCTGTATCAGTGACCTGGCAAGTCGAAATTGAAGAAGACACGAGGGTGCTGGCGATCGTCACCCAGATTGAACAGATACAAGGCATTGAGGTCGAGGTTGACCGTCTGATGGAGGTTGAAACAGTCCAAATCGAGACGCCAATAGTAGTCACCACGTCGAGGCAAAGCGACAATATGATGTCGGCTGGTACCTATGAAGACGACTATGGTGCGTTCTGTGGGAATCCGCTGAATATTCAACAAGGAAGCCGAATCGACGGGACTTTGTCCCGCCAACTTTCGCGAGCATTGTGGCAAGTGAACGGCAACGAGGTCACGGCGAGCCAAATTGTTCCTCTGCTTGATCTTGAGATTGCGCTCTGGAAGAGCGTGGCTCCTCCGGCCTCGTTGATTCTGTTTCATCAGGCGATGGTTGCCGGTCTCGAGTCTGTGCGCTCTGCCTATGCTCAGCGCGACCCGAACGAAGTGGTGATCGTGATCCCGGTTTCACAGTTCTCCACAGAATTCCTGAACGTTGATCGGCGAACCACGTGGTCGTCAGGATTGCCTGAAGATGTCGTCACAAGGTTGAAGGTGCTGGGTTGCGTCCACGCTCCTGAGTTTGATGGAGGCCTGATGAGCGGTTTGCGTGACCGCTGAGACGAGGTGGAGTCACTGAACGGACGACCTGTGCAGACTGTCGGTGCTCTTGCCGTAGAGTCTGCTCCGTAACAGTGAGTCGGATCAGGCCAGTGTGCGGGGAGAGCGGTATCGACCAGTCGGCAGGATCGCACTCAGCGACCAGCGCCAAGCGCTCATCATCGCGCAATCGATAGCAGCTCTCAGATTCGCTACTCCAACGTCGTGATGTGCTGACTCTTGATTAGGTCCCAGTCGATATCGTAGCCGAGACCGGGGTTTGTGGGGGCTTGGACCTTGCCTCCGGACATGTCGATGTCTTCGACGAGGCCGTAGACGAAGCCTCCGGTGCTGGGGAAGTACTCGTAGAACTCGCAGTTGGGGACGGCCATGATCACGTGCAGGTTGGCGACGTTGTTGAGGCTGTTGCCTCCGTGGTGGATTTCGCACTTCATCTGGAAGCCTTCTGCGAGGTGGCAGAGGCGGACGAGTGGGGTGATGCCTCCGGTGACGGCGACGTCGCCGCGCAGGATGTCGGTGGCGTACTGGGTGATCCATTGGGTCATGCCGTAGTAGCGGCCGGGCGCGTACTCGGTTGACATGATTGGAATGTCGAGCTTCTGATGCAGCTTGACGTAGTTGTAGATGTCCTCCTCGACCAGCGGGTCCTCGTACCAATAGAAGTTGAGGTCTTCGATGGCCCGCCCGACGCGCATCGCGTCCTCGTACTGGTAGCTCCACATGCTGTCGAGCATCAGGATCATGTCGTCGCCGACGGCTTCGCGGACGGCCTGGCAGATCTTGATGTCGGCCTTGGCCTCTCCGTGCGGGTGAAGCTTGTGCGCGATCCAGCCGTCGGCCTGGAACTTGAGCGCTTCCTCGGCGTATTCCTCGGGCGTTTCCCACCAGGCGGTGGAGGAGTAGATCGGGACCTCGTCCTTGCAGGTTCCGAGTAGACGGTGGATTGGCTGGTTGGCGATCTTGCCGTTGATGTCCCAGAGCGCGATGTCGATTGCGCCGATGGCGGAGGTTGAGACCTGTCGGTTTTGCTTGTACAAGTCTCGCCAGATGCTGCCGATGTCCTGTGGGTTCTTGCCGATGACTCTGGGCTTGAGCACGTCGATCAGGGCCGGGGCGTTGTGCTCGGGCCTTGAGAGGAAGGCGTTGCCGGTGACGCCGGCGTCGGTTTCGACGTTGACGACGGAGAGCTGCTTCGGTCCGCCGAAGCGCATGCCGGAGCCGACTCGCCAGGCTGGGGATTCCCAGTTGAAGACTTCGACCTTGAGGTCTGTGATGGTGAGGGACATGGGAGAACTCCTATCGCCCGCGGAACTGTGCATGATGGTTAGCGCCCGCGGAACTGTGCGGGCCGCTTTTCGAGGAAGCTGTCGATTCCTTCTTGCCGATCCTCGGAGTTGCTGGTCACGCTGAGGCCCCAGGCTTCTCTTTCGACCTGCATGTCGAAGGTTGCGGCCTGGTTGTTGACGAGTCTTTTGGTCATCTCGACGGCCAGCGACGGGCCTCGCGCGATCTTTTCGGCTAGCGCGATGGCTTCTTCGACCAATGTCTCCGGGTCGAGGGTTCGGTTGGTGAGACCGTAGCGCTCGGCGTCGGCGGCGTTGAGTGGTTCTCCTGTGTACATCAGCTCGAGGGCTCGGCCTTTGCCGATCATTTGTGGCAGGTAGTAGGTGCTGCCGGTGTCGGGCGTGATGGCTCGGTGGACGAAGGCGCTGATGAAGCGGGCGTTGGTTGAGGCGAGGCGGATGTCGCAGGCGAGGGCGAGTGACATGCCGGCGCCGGCGGCGGCTCCGTTGACGGCGGCGACGATGGGCTTGGGGTAGTCGTTGACCGCTGAGAAGAGGACGCCGAAGTGGCCGATTGGGGCTTCTCGGTGGCGGCGGAAGCTGTCGGCTTCGTCGAGCTCTTCCGAGAGCTTGCGGGCTTCGGGGCCTCCGGAGACGTCGGCGCCGGCGCAGAAGCCTCGGCCGGCTCCGGTCAGGACCATTGCTTTGACTGAATCGTCGTGGCGGGTGGATTCGAGGACGTTGAGCAGCTCGTGGACGAGGCGCGGGCCCATGGCGTTCATTTTTTCGGGTCGCTGGAGGGTGACGATGGCGACACCGTTCTGTTTTTCGAGGGTGAGGTCTTCGTAGTTCATGGTGATTGTTTCCTTCCGCTGTTGGTTCGCATTATTGCTGGTCAGATCCAGAACTCCCCCTTTGGGGGAGCTGCCGCAGGCTGAGGGGGCTCCCTGTCTGCGTGGTTGACCGACGGTATCGGCGAGGGGCCCCCTCCGCCCCTTCGGGGCACCTCCCCCAAGGGGGGAGGTCTTCCAGAGTTACACCTTGTAGCCCCCATCGACCGAGATCACCTGTCCGGTGATTCCGTGGGACTCGGGGGCGGCTAACAATGCGGCCATGGGGCCGAGTTCTTCCGGTTCGAGGACTCGGTTTTGCAGATTCTCGCTGGCTCGCAAGGCGTGGGCTGCTTCGGCGCTGGTGCCGGCGGCTTTGCCCATCGCTTCCCAATCGACGAGCGCGGTGTTGGTCCAGCCTGGACATAAGCAGTTGACCGTGATGCCGTGGGCGGCGACGTCGTGGGCTAACGCTCGGGTGAAGCCGATTAGGCCGTGCTTGGCGGTGGAGTAGGCGAGCGCGCCTCCCGACCGCTTGGCGTAGCCCGAGCCGATGGTCAGGATTCGCCCGTAGCCGGCGTCTCTCATGTGTGGCAGCGCTTCCCGCGTTGTCCAGTAGGCCGAGGTCAGGTTGAGGGCGAGGTTGGCCTCGAAGACGTCGTCGTCGTGGGTGAAGGGATTCTGCGATCCCCTCAGCGGCGCGCCTCCGCCGACGTTGTTGACCAGGATGTCGCAGCTTCCGAATTCGGCGATGGCGCGACGGACGGGATCCTTCGACTGCTCGCGATCGAGCGCGTCGGCGATCACGGCGAGTCCCTTGGTACCAATCTCCTCGACCTCGGCGACGACGGCGTCGAGTTGCTCTTGCGTCCGTGAGGAGACGACGATGTTTGCGCCGTGGCGGGCCAGCTCGAGGGCGATGGCTCTGCCGATTCCGCGTCCGCCACCGGTGACCACAGCCGTTCTGCCTACTAAACTGCCCATTGTTATTGACCTCTTCGTGTTATGTGATCGTGCAATGATCGTGCAGAGTGGTTTGGAGTGATGTTGCTGTGAAGTAGTGCACAACCATCCGTAGCTGGCGGCAGGATAGGGGACGCCGCAATTGACGGCGCAGCGAATCGGCGCGACGGCGCTGCTGGCGCTGGCAGTGCTAGTTGGGTTGGGTGGGCTCTGGCTGCTCTCGTCGCAGCCGGCGCAGGCACAGACGCGGGCTCGCGTGGTGTTGGACATTGACGATTCCGACGACGTCGTCGCGCCCGGCTCCGATGTCGATGTTCACATCTGGGTTCGCTACGGCGTTGCGAGCAACGCTTATTCGCTGCGATTTTTCCATGCCGGCGATGGGCCGACGGTGATTGGCGAGGCGACGGAGCGGACGCCCCAGCCCGAAGAGCCGGACCTGACCGGCGCATTGATCTATGTGGCCAGCGTCCGACTTGCGGTCCCGCTGGGCTCGCCTGACGGCAAGGCGACGCTCTCGGCGATGGTGGACGTGGCGGGTAAGGACTCGCTGGAACTCGGACAGGCCACATTAACGATTGGCGACGCCGGCGATCCGGTTGGATCGGCGCGGATTTCTTCCGCGATTAAGGCGTTTGCCAGGACGGGCGCGCGATCTTCCACCTCTCAGTTCAGCTCGGGGATGGTGTATCTCAAGCTGGAGACGCTGAACTCTCGCGGGAAGATCACCAATGACCGCGACGTGCAGTCGATCATCATTACCGCGACCGGCGGCATTGTCAGCCGCCGCGGTCCGGGCACGACTGAGGCAAGCTGGGAGCAGTCCGACCACTTCATCCAGTATTCCGATGAGCAAACGGACGAGCTGCGCCAGGCGGATGCGTTGACCGAGTTCACCGTTAAGCCGCTGGGCCGCAAGCCTGTCCACATTGATGTCTATGCCACGGTGATCGGCGCCGATGCATCGGTGCGCTCCAGCATCCTGGAGGTGAACTTTGCCGGTCAGGCCGACTCGCTACAGGTGGGCGCGCCGAGTGGCACGCTGGCGGCTCGGCATGGCTCGGTGCGGATTCCGGTTTCCGGGCTCGACTCCGACGGCAACCGCGACAACCTCGGAACCAGCTCGGTCCTGGCCGAGATTACCGAGGGGCCGGAGGGCGCGGACCTGGCGATGCTCTCGCTGGGCCAGAGCAGCTGCACCAGCAGCCAGCGCGACTGCGAGTTGGGCGACGTCATCCTGCTGGTCACGAGCACGAAGCGGGAGGGCGAGCAGGCCGAGCACGGGACCTATGCGATTGAGGTCAAGCTGAAGGAGGACGAGGAGGAGACGGTCTACACGACTGCGGTACACGTGGTCGGCGAGCCGGTGGCGATGACGCTGGAGCTGCTGGACGGGGGCGACCCGGCCGTGCGCAGAATCTTCACCACGACGGGACGCGCCGGCTACGAATACGGCGCGGGCGAGCCGGAGCAACTGATCGTCGACTCAACGCAGACCGTCTACGCGGCGGCAACCCTGCGCGACGAGGACGGTGTGCTGGTCAGCGACACCTCGACCAGCGTCTCGGGCGACGGCGTGCGCTTGCAGATTGTCGGCGCGCTGACGGTGACGCTGTTCTCGACGCGCGAAGTGGAGATCATCGACGGCGTCGCCTACATCCGCTTCCTCGTGGCTGGCGACGAAGGGCGCGCGCTGATCATTGCGACGTCGCGTGATCTGGAGGGCTTCGCCTCGATCGTGGCGCGGGAGAAGTCGCGCTTCGGGTTGGACGGGCTGACCAAGGTCCAGGCGGACGACTATTCAGCCTGGATCGGCGCCAATACGGTGCGCATCTCCGAGATCTACGGCCTGCTGCAGGCGCGCGGGATTAGTTCGGCGCTGCTGTGGTTGTCGGGCGAGCAGCGTTGGCTGCGCTACTCGGTGGTGGGGGATGCGGCGATTCCGGGCTCGGTGGATTTTTTGATTACGTATGGCGACACGCTGTGGTTGAGTGGCTGAGGGACCCCCCCTCAGCCTGCGGCAGCTCCCCCCGCGAGGGGGGGAGCGGGGATATCATTTCCGACATGCCACGCAGGCCTGCCGAGACCACCAACTTTGCCCGCTCACAACGGCGAAAGCCCACGGAGGCCGAAGCGACACTGTGGCGACACCTCCGTCGGCGGCAACTTCGTGGCCACCGATTTCGACGCCAACAACCGATTGGCCCGTACTTCGCCGACTTCATCTGCCTGCAAGCTCGCCTCATTGTGGAGCTTGATGGCTCACAGCACCGGGACCACCCTGATCGCGACCGACGCCGGGACGACTACCTCGCATCAGAGGGATTTCGAGTGATCCGAATCACCAATGACAAGGTGTTCAGCGACATCGACGCCGTGCTTGAAATGATCCTCAACGCGCTTGAATAAGTGATTCCCCTCTCCCCCCCTTGCGGGGGAGCTGCCGCAGGCTGAGGGGGGGTCCCTCCCCACTGCCCGCACGCGGAGGGGCGCTGTCGCGCCGACCCCCCCCTCTGTCACTGCGTGACATCTCCCCCCGCAAGGGGTGGAGAGAGGATCCGGATCCCGCTCCCCCCCTTGCGGGGGGAGCTGCCGCAGGCTGAGGGGGGGTCCCTCCCCACTGCCCGCACGCGGAGGGGCGCTGTCGCGCCGACCCCCCCTCTGTCACTGCGTGACATCTCCCCCCGCAAGGGGTGGAGAGGGGATCCGGATTGCGGATAGCACGTGTGTTCGTATACCATCTACACTCCACGAGGTTCACCTGGAGGTGTTTGATGGCTTGGATTGGCGATGGGACGATAGGCTTGGTTCGGACCCAACGACGGACTCAGCGGCGGACGGTACGGCGGCCTTCACGGCCGTTGCCGGGCTGCCGGGCGGTTCCACGGCCGCCGCGCTTGCCCCCGGCGTGACGCCGAGCGGAGACCTTTGAAAAACTCACGTATCCCCTCTCCCCCCCTTGCGGGGGGAGATGTCACGGAGTGACAGAGGGGGGGTCCGCCGCCAGCGACCAGATAGGCCTTGAGATGGGGAGCCCCCCCTCTGCCTTCGGCATCTCCCCCGCAAGGGGGGCGAAGGGGACTTATTCAAAGGTCTCCGAGCGGGTCCCGGCGCGGGGGCCGGGCAGGAGCCGAGCGGGTCCCGGCGCAAGGGCCGGGACTGGGGAGAGGCGGGAAATATTGCGGCATTGTAATTTTGGTTGTCGCCTGCCAATAATCGGTTGCGTAGTTGGTGGGAAATCGGCGAAGATCACGACGTGGAAACTCGACAACAAGGGCGGACCATGCGTGGGCGGGACTCGCGCTGCATCCCCGGCCCGACCGGGGACCACGGCATGGACTCAATGCTAGAAGGGGAGGCGCCAACGGCGACACCATGCAAGCAGACAGGAAGCGTCCGGAAACAGGCTCTGGACGCGGATTCAGCCCAGTGAAAGGGCAGAAAATGATTGGAACTCTTGCGCGGAAGCGCACGAATTTGACGGCCATGGCAGTGCTTGCCGCACTCGCGGTCGCCTTGTTCGCCGTCATCCAGTACGCATCGGCGGCTCCGGTGTTGACGATCACCCTCGATGACTCTGACAACGTCGTGGCTGCAGGATCTGGCTACACCGTCAACGTCACGGTGAAGGACGCCGCATTGGCGGCGGCAGACCAGGACGTAAGCGACGACTACACGCTCGAGTACATCACTGTCACCGGTGGCGTGTTCTTGGCAAACATCATTACTGACGGCAACCTCCTCGAAAACACCCATGACGACAACAACGATGCCACCCTCGTTGTCCCGCTGGGTGCAGAGGGCGTGTACACCATTACCGCTGGCGTCATTGATCCCGATGGCAACACGGCGACTGATCCTGATTCCGCGGTGCGAGTCGTAGGAACGCTTGAAGTCACCGTTGGCGATGTCGGAACGCCGATCGGCTCAGCCGAAATCGTGCTCGGCAAGGTCGATGATCAAGGCGCGCATAGCGCCGCTGCTACGGCCACGGCCGACAAGGCCCAGAAGCGCTTTGGTGAAGATATTGCTGTGACGGTGAACGTGCTCAACTCGCTCGGCAACAAGCCGAACGCGACCGAGGTCAACACGGTGTTGATCTTCGCTCCGGCCGCAACCGTCGGTGAAGCAGCTAACCAACAAACGGCTAACTCGGCAGATGCCGACATGCCAGGCGTGTCGAACAACTTCTACGTATCGAAGGCGGCCGCCGGCACAGTTGATGTCTACGCCGTCGCGATCGGCACCGGCGGAACCGCGACATCGTCGACCTTGACGCTGACATTCACCGGTGACGCTGACACCATCGCCCTGGGCGATGTCAGCAGCCCGCTGCCGGCCAACTCGGTAACTGCTCTTCCGGAGGCTGATCCGGTCGTGGTAGCGTCCGGCTTTGCGACCCTGAAGGTCACCGCTGTTGACGGATCCGGCAACAAGGCGAACCTGGAAGTTGGTGCCGACGACCTAGTTCCTGGCCTCACGGTGGCGTTCACGGACGCGGACGACAACGGCATTACGACGATCACTCCTGCCTATTCACAGGCTCCACCCGCCGGTGCGACCGACTGTAACGACACCGCCGACGATGGCATCCCAGCTTGTGACACGACGACCGTCCTGGTCACGCTGACGACCATTAAAGCCGTACCTGGTGAGTACACCATGTCGGCAACGTTCGGTCAGAAGGAAGCCGTCACGACCACTGTTGTCGTCTCTGGCGCTCCTGCGAACATTGAACTCTCGAGCACCCACGAGACCGTCGGACTTGGCAACATCGTCACTGTGACGGCGAGCGTCACCGACAAGGACGGCAACGCGGTCACGAACGAGAGGTCTGTCATCTTCACGGCTGTCGGTGCCCTGAAGCTGACGGCGCTCGACGACGTCGAGCAGAGCACCAAGCACGGTGAAGCGAAGATTCGCTACGTCGTCGTCGACGGTAGTGGCACCGCCACAATCATCGCGGCCTCTGACGATGCCGACGCCGTGATTGCCATGTCCACCGACGCTGGCGAAGCGGCTGCTCCGGAAGCGGTCAGCCTTGACTGCCTGAGCGCAACCAATGGCTTCGCGTCCTACACCTGTGGCGTGGACAGCTCGGCCTCCGAGCTCTTCGGTCTGGTTTCCGGCCGCGGCGCGACCGCCGTCCACCTGTGGAACGGCAGCGACTGGGTCCGCTACTCGGTCGTTGACGGCGCCATGGTGCCAGGCTCGAGTGACTTCACGGTCACCGAGGACGACATCCTCTACATCAGCAACTAGCAATCGCTAGCGGTTCGCTGCTCCCGATTCGTCGGGGGCGGCGAACCGGCTTGATGCAGCGACCATTGAAAGGACGCTGACATGCAACGATTTGGAATGATGACTCGACTCATCGCCGTTGCCCTGGGTGTCGTGATTGCGATTGGCGCGCTGGCTTCGGCCTCCGCGCAGGACGCACCGCAGCACCGTCTCTACGGCACCGGCGCGACGGCCGGCGACACGATTACCGCGCACGACGCAGAAGGCGCCGAGCTCGGCTCGGCGACTGTCGCCGACGACGGTAGCTGGTACATCGATGTCGACGACGAAGCGGTCGCCAGCGTGACCTTCCAGGTCAACGGCGAGCACGCGGTCGCCGAGGTGACCAGCGCCGGCGCAAGCCAGTCCGCGGTCGTGCTGACCGTCGTGGCCATGGAAGACGAATCCATGCCCGCAGACGAATCCATGCCCGCAGATGACGTCACAGAAGATGAATCCATGCCCGCGGACGTCATGGAAGATGAATCCATGCCCGAGGACGTCATGGAAGATGACTCCATGCCTGAGGACGTCATGGAAGATGACTCCATGCCTGAGGATGTCATGGAAGATGACTCCATGCCTGAGGACGTCATGGAAGATGACTCCATGCCTGAGGACGTCATGGAAGACGACTCGCTCGACACCGAGGACGTCATGGAAGATGAATCCATGCCTGAGGACGGCAGCGATGCCTCCTTGGTGATCGCCGACGACGACGACCCCGACCAGTTGGTTACCGGTTACGGTATCGACGGTAGTGGTGGTCTCGTTGACAACAGCGGCGTCTCGGCCGGCCTGATCGGCCTGCTGATCGCGCTGGGTGTTGCAGCAGCCGCGGGTCTCGGCCTGCGCCGAGTCCGCAACCGCGCGTAGTTCTCGCGCAACGGACAAGCCGTCGCTCCGAGCAAGTCGGGGCCGGCAAGAGCAGGGGCGGGGCCACAGGGCCCCGCCTCTTTTTCGTGTGCTCGCTTGACCTGTATTGCCGCACGCGGGGACGCGTTGGCTGCGGCGTCGGAGGGAGCGAGCGGGTCCCCGCGTGAAGCGGGGACTGGGACTGAGCGGGGACTGGGGAACATTGCCTGAGCGTAATCAGTGTGTATGGCTGACCGATTATTGGCTGGCGGCGGGGGTTGGGTTGGTTCAGAGTCGATGCAAGATTGATCGCGGGAGGTCTGGGATCTCCTGAGGAAGGATTGCACGATGAACCGCTTGCGTGAGCGCCGGACGGTGCGATGGATTGTGGTGGCGGCGTTGGCCGTGGTGGCATTGGCGCTGTGGAGCGCGGCGGCGTCGGCACAGCCGCAGCCGCCGTTCCTGCTCTACGGCGAGGGCGAGCCGGGCGACATTGTCACGGTCAGCGACTCGGACGGTGAGGAGCTGGGCATGGCCGTGGTGATGCCGGACAGCAGCTGGCACGTGAACGTCCTGTGTGACGGCGACAAGGTGCAGTCGCTGAGCTTCCAGGTCAACGGCGCGGCAGCCGACGCGGAGATCGACCAGACGGGCGCGGACCAGGCCGAGGTCGCACTGGTGGCGGCTGCGGTGTCGGAGTCGGCTGCGGAGTCGGCTACGGAGTCGGCTACGTCGGACGCGGAGACGCCGAGCGACGCGATGTCGGATGACGGCGAGATGACCGACGAGGACGACGCGCTGCCAGACGCAAACGTCGACTGGATGATGGAAGATGACGACTCAATGATTGAGGATGACTCAATGATGGACGACGGGGCGATGGACGACAGGGCGATGGGCGACGGAGCGATGTCGGACAAGGCAACGGGCGACACCTACCCGGAGTCGGGCAGCGGTGGTCTGGCCGAGAGCCGCCCGTCGACCGAGGCGCTGGTCGGGACAATCGCGGTGTTGGTCGCCGTGGGTGTGCTGGCCGTCGCCGGTCTGAGCGTGCGTCGAGCGCGTCGGACTCGGAGTCGGGCGTAGTCGCTCGCGCATCGGACACACCGTCCAACAACAGAGGCGGGGCCAAACGGCTCCGCCTCTGTTCGTTTCCTCGCTTCCGCCGGATTTCCAGTCCCCGTGTGAAGCGGGGACTGGGACCGAGCGGGTCCCCGCGTGAAGCGGGGACTGGGAGCAGGGAGAGCGGGACGTGTGTAGTAGCCTGCGAACAGGTTGAGTCTTACAACATAGGAGAATTCCAGTGGCAGAATTGAGTGGCGCGCAGATCGTCGCCAAGTCGCTCGCGACGCAGGGCGTTGAGGAAATGTTTGGATTGGTCGGGGTGCCGGTGGTCCCGATTGCGATTGCCTGGCAGCAGGAAGGCAAGCCGTTTGTCGGCGTGCGACACGAGCAGGCGGCGGGCTACGCGGCGCAGGCGGCGTCGTACATGCACGGACATCTGTCGGCGGCGCTGGTGGTGTCCGGACCTGGGATGACGAACGTGATCTCGGCGTTGGGCAACGCGCAGGCGAACTGCTGGCCGATGATCCTGCTGGGCGGCGCGGCGAACATCACGCTGTCGCAGATGGGCGACTTCCAGGACGCGCCACAGGTCGAAGCGGCCCGGCCGTTCGTCAAGTGGTCGGACCAGGCGCGCGACGTGCGGCTGATCCCACGACTGATCGCACAGGCGACGCGCGCGGCAATCAACGGGCGTCCGGGTCCGGTCTACCTGGACCTGCCGGGCGATGTCATTGACGCCGTCGTCGACGAGGACGAGGTGCAATGGGCGCCGCGGATTGAAGAACCGGCGCGACCGCAGGTCGCGCAGGAGTCGGTGGCGGCGGCGATTGAGGCGCTGAAGACGGCCTCGAACCCGCTGGTCATTGTGGGCAAGGGCATGGCCTGGTCGAAGGCGGAGCAGGAAGTCCAGGAGTTCGTCGACAAGACGGGCATCCCCTGGCTGGCGACGCCGATGGGCTCGGGTGTGGTCCCGGCCGACGCGCCGAACAACGCAGCGGCGGCTCGGACGCACGTGCTCAAGAACGCCGACCTGGTCGTGCTGCTGGGCGCGCGCCTGAACTGGATTTTGCACTTCGGCAAGCCGCCGCGCTTCAAGGAGGACGTGCGGATCATCCAGCTCGACATCGAGCCCTCGGAGATCGGCACGAACGTCCCAACAGAGGTCGCGCTGGTCGGCGACGGCAAGGCCGTCATGGGTCAGCTCAACGAATACCTGGAAGAGAACCCGTGGCAGTTCGAGGACACGACCGAGTGGATCGCCTCGATCAACGTGGAGTTGGAGCGCAAGGCGGCCGAGCAGGCCGAGTGGAGCGCGTCCGAGGAATCGCCGATGAACTACTACCGGCCGCTGAAGGAAATCAACGACCGGATGCCGCGCGACGCCGTGTTTGTCACCGAGGGTGAGAACACGATGGCGATCGCGCGTCAGGTGATCCAGTCGTACGAGCCGCGCCGGCGTCTGGACGCGGGCACGTGGGGCACGATGGGCGTCGGCCCGGGCTTCGCGCTGGCGGCGCAGGTCGTGAATCCCGGCAAGCGCGTGATCGCGCTCGAGGGCGACGCGGCATTCGGCTTCGGTCCGACCGAGGTCGAGACGGCGCTGCGTCACAAGCTGCCGATTACGTGGATCATCTTCAACAACAACGGCATCGGCGGCGGCGCCCCAGAGCTGCCGGAGGAGTACGCGACCGGTGAGTTGTCGCCGGGACAGCTCACGCCCATGGCGCGCTACGAGATGATCATGGAAGCGTTCGGCGGCAAGGGCTACTACTGCAAGAGCCCTGCAGAGCTGGAAGCGGCGCTGGACGACTCGTTCGCCCAGGAGGGCTCGACGCTGATCAACGTCGAGATCGCGCCAGGCGCACAGCGTCGGCAGCAGCAGTTCCGCTGGCTGCAGCGGTAAGCACGAGAAACCGGATGAGTATGACGAGCCCGCTTCGGCGGGCTCGTCTGTTTCCAGTCCCCGCTTCACGCGGGGACCCGCTCCCCACGGTCTATGCACTGCAGCCCGAGCAGGTCCCCGCTTCACGCGGGGACTGGGGATGGGTCAGGGTAATTGCGTCCAGACGGAGCCGACTCGGACCACGATGTAGAGGGCGTCGCCGGTCTTGAGGGTGGTCAGTGAGTTGAGGAAGGCGGGTCCGTCGGCGGACCAGAAACGCCACGTTTGGGTGTAGGAGTCGTATTGGTAGGCGTAGCTGAGATGGGCGACGTTGTTCAGGGCGTCGTCGATGTTGCGCTCGGGTCCTTGCCAGGAGATGAGGTTGGCGCCGGTCGAGAGCCGGATCGTGACCTGTTTGGGTCTGGTCGGCGGCTCCGGCAGCCAGGCGGCATCGGGTTGGACCAGTGCCCAGACTGCCTGTCCGGCCTTCAGTGAGCGGACGGCGACATCGGCGGAGTCGGGATCGTTGGGGTCGAAGCGGTCGTAGGTCTGGCGCCCGGCGTTGTGGACGACGAACTCGCTGAGTGGGGCGTTGAGGTTGGCAAAGAGTCCGGCGACCGACGTGTTCGCTTGCACTCCGATTGTGCGCCATCCTCCGACGGGCGCATCGGCGGGGATGGTCCAGATCGGCTGCGGCTCGGGTTCCGGCTCCGGAGTGGCGACCTGTTCTTGCTCTGTGCCGGAGGGGTTGTCGGTCGGTGTGTTGGTCTCGGGCTCGGGCGGGTCGGGTTGGTCGTCGTCGGTCGAAGTTTCGGTCGGCGCAGACCAGTCGGGAGCGTTGGTGGAGGTGAACTCTTCGCCGCTGTGGAGGTTGTACTCGTCCGTCCAAGAGAGGTCTCGTCCTTCCAGGGCGTAGACGCCTGTGAAGGGGATGCTGCGGTCGAGGTAGCCGCCGCCGAAGGTGCCGTGAATTGCGTAGTGGATGTGAGCGATCCCACCGTTGGCGTCGTATCCAACCGGGAACACCAGGCCGACCTGGTCGCCGATATTGACGTTCAACCCGCGCTGGATGTGGTCATCGGGATCGATATGGACGAGCAGGTGCGCGTATCCGCTGCTGTCGACGATGCTGATGCCGTTGCTGTCGAACCAGGTGACGACGCCGTCGACCGGGGAGAGGACCGGAGTCCAGTCGCCGGGGGCGTCGGTGCGGGCGATGTCGATCGCGTGCGGATCGCCGCCGTCGTGGTTGGAATGGGTGCCGGTATTGTATCCGGCGACGATGCTCCATTCGGTGCCGGCGGGCGCCGGGATCGGTACGCCACCGTCGGCGCGGACAGGAGGCGCAGCCAGCACCAACGCCGTCGCGACGGCGATTCCGATTGCAGCGACCAGGAGAACGGCCGCATGGGCGCTGTGTCCGTTGCGGAGCATGTCTACGAACAAATCCCGACTGTCACCTTGCTCCGACTCTACAGAGACATCGGCCTTTGTGCTGGTCGCTGGTTGGGCAGTTGCCTCCGAGGCCTGTCGACGCGGGCTGATCGAAATGATGGGAACTCTCTTGAGCCCCTGGCCTGTTCCCGCCTCGACGGGTGTCCCAGAAGCATAGGATTCGTCATTCCCGCGCTCCGCCGCGGGAATCTCGCCGAGTGCTGCACCGACGTCCGAACCTGAGGAACCGCGCCCGCTTCGAACTCTCAGCCGGCTCCGGCATTCGTGCCGAGCGCAGCGAGATACCTGCGGCGGAGCGCGGGTATGACGGAAGTTTAGGTTGGACGTCTGAGAACACCTTTGAAAGGGCCACCCGCTCCAACAGAACCAGCCGCTCGGAGAATTCTCGTCTGCCGTGGGCTCGTTGCTGCGCAGCATGTACGCCTGATTGCCTGCTGGTCGTAACATCGACATGTGACCCGATGGACTGCCAACAGGCTGGTGACGGGTAGGCACGAGAGGACACGCGCATGCGATATCGACGGTTGGGCCATTCTGGTTTGCAGGTTTCGCTGGCCGGGTTGGGGACGAACAATTTCGGGATGCGACTGGACTATGAGCAGTCGAAGATGGTCGTGGATTCCGCGCTCGACGCCGGAATCAACTTCTTCGATACGGCCGATGTCTACGGCGGCGGGAAGTCCGAGGAGTTCCTCGGCCAGGCCCTGGGATCTCGACGTGAGGATGTGTTGATCGCGACCAAGTTCGCGATGCCGATCGGCGAAGGGTCGTTCACGCGGGGCGGATCGCGGCACTACATCGAGAAGGCGGTGGAACGGTCGTTGAAGCGACTGGGCACCGACTACATCGATGTCTACCAGATGCACCAGCCGGACTCCGAGACGCCGATCGAGGAGACGCTGGACGCGCTGTCGGACCTCGTGCATCGCGGCGTGGTTCGCTACATCGGCCATTCCAACTTCACGGGCTGGCAGATCGCCGATGCTGACTGGGCGGCTCGCTCAAAGGGATATGTGCGCTTTGTCTCGGCGCAGAATGAGTGGAGCCTGCTGGAGCGCAAGATTGAGCCGGAGATCATGCCGGCCTGCCGCGAATTCGGGCTGGGCCAGCTTCCGTTCTTCCCGCTGTCGTCGGGGTTCCTGACCGGCAAGTACACGCGCGGCGCCGACCTGCCGGAAGGCACGCGGCTGGCGGCGTGGGCGAAGGCGATGCCGGCACGGATCGGGGCGATGACTTCGGACGCCAACTGGGACAAGCTCGACGCGCTGACGAAGTTCGCGGAGGACAACGGTCACACGATTCTCGACCTGGCGCTGAGCTGGTTGGCGTCGGATCAGGCGGTGTCGTCGGTGATCGCCGGCGCAACCAAGCCGGAGCAGATCGAGGCGAACGTCGCGTCGACACACAGTTGGGAGCTGTCGCCGGACGACTTTGCGGCGGTCAACGAGATTCTGGGCTGAGCCCGTTGAGATTCGCGCGGTTGGTCGGCTGGGCCGGCGCACTGGGCGTCGGCGCGGCGTTGTATGCGTGGTGGGAGTCGACGGCGGTCGAAGTGACCGAGCGTCGGCTGACGCTGCCCGATCTTCCGCCGGGTCTCGAGGGTCTGCGCATCCTGCACATCTCGGATACGCACTTTCCTGCCTCAGGCGACTCGGTTGGTCGCTTCCTGGAACGGATCTGGCATCTCGAGTACGACCTGATCTGCTGCACCGGCGACTACGTGGAGACATCGGCCGGCTGGGACTCAGCGGGCGACGCGCTGACGCAGTTGACCGCTCCGTTCGGGGTCTATGCGACTCTCGGTGCGCACGACTATTGCGCGCCGGTGCGGACATTCGACGAATGGGTCTCGTTCAATGCGGATCGCCTGCTCGGTTCGCCGCGCCGGTTCGTCAATCCGGCGCCGTTTGTCGAGCGGCTTGAGGCGGCCGACATCGTTGTCCTGCGCAACGAGTGGCGGTCGCTGGAGATCGGCGGCGAGCTGGTGCGCATCGGTGGCGCGGGCGACGACTCGGTGCGGATGGCCCGGTTGGAGTCGGCGACGCCTCCAGCGGGCGGGTTCTCGATGCTGTTGACCCATGCGCCCGACGCGGCGCTGCGGCTGCCGTCGCGGTCCGACGGCGGGCCGTCGTTGGTGTTGAGCGGTCATACGCACGGTGGACAGATCCGCGTGCCGGGCTGGGGAGCGCCGCTTCGGCACTCGCGATTGGTCACGCGCGAGCAGCCGTCGGGGGTGTTCGATGTCAACGGAACGCAGGTCGTGGTCAGCCGAGGGTTCGGCACGGCGCACGTGCCGTTACGTTTCGCCTGCCGGCCCGAAATCGCGGTGTTGACGCTGTCTCGGGCAAACGCACAATGAAGACAACGCGCAATTGACCAGCCAATAACCAGCCAATGACCAGCCAACATTCACGGGAAATTCCGGCTCGCTAGAATGAGAGTGGAGCGAATATCACAAGTCGTTCGCTGCTCGTGCTGAAGTTCGGTTGCGTTGGCATGGCGGTGAAGTGAGGAGAATAGGCGATGGTTTCGCAGGCATTTGACGCAACGAATCTGACTTCCGAGGATTTTGCATCCGAGCATTATCAGGCGATCAACATACATAACTTTGAGCAGCTCGAGCAGATTCAGGCGCTGCCAGACGACGTAGCGTACAACATCAACGTCGTCGGTCGTGTACTTCCGTTCAAGTCGAATCGGTACGTTGTTGATCATCTGATCGACTGGTCCGATGCGCTGACCGACGGCATGTTCCGGCTGACATTCCCGCAGCGGGACATGCTCGCGCCGGCGGACTTCGACACGATGGCGGCGGCGATTGACTCGGGCAAGAATGCTCGTGAACTGAAGGTCGTGGCGGACAAAATCCGGATGACGCTGAATCCGCATCCGGCCGGACAGATGGAACACAACATGCCCAGCCTGCAGGAGGAGCCGCTGCCGGGCATGCAGCACAAGTATCGCGAGACGGTGCTGTTCTTCCCGTCGCAGGGTCAGACCTGCCACGCCTACTGCACGTTCTGCTTCCGCTGGCCGCAGTTTGTCGGGCTTGAAGGCAAGAAGTTCGCGATGCGCGAGGGCGAGCGGCTGCGTGGCTACCTGTCCGAGCATCACGAGGTCTCGGATGTGCTGTTCACCGGCGGCGACCCGCTGATCATGAAAACGAAAACGCTGCGCGAGTACATCGAACCGCTGACCAAGGCCGACGCCGGCCACAAGCTGCGCACGGTGCGGATCGGCTCCAAGGCGATTGCGTATTGGCCGCACCGATTCATCTATGACGACGACGCTGACGACCTGCTGAACCTGTTCCAGGAGGTCACCGACGCCGGGATGCAGCTCGCGCTGATGGCGCACTTCAACCATCCCGCCGAGTTGCGCACGCCGGTCGCGCTGGAGGCGGTGCGACGAATTCGCGCCACGGGCGCCCAGATTCGGACGCAGACTCCGCTGTTGAAGCACATCAACGCGGACTCGCAGCTGCTGGCCGACATGTGGGCCGAGCAGGCGCAGACCGGCTGCGTGCCGTACTACCTGTTTGTGGCTCGCGACACGGGCGCGAAGCGCTACTTCGAGCTGCCGCTGGTTGACTGCCAGGAGATTTTCCGCGGCGCCTACCAGCGCGTCTCGGGCGTCGCTCGGACCGTGCGCGGTCCGTCCATGTCTGCCGGCCCCGGCAAAGTCCAGGTTCTGGGTGTCTCCGAGCACCGCGGCGAGAAGCTGATCGTGCTTCGCTTTCTGCAGGGCCGTGACCCGGAATGGGTCGGAAAGCCGTTCTTTGCCAAGTATTCCGATACCGCCAGTTGGCTGAACGAATTGGAGCCGGCCGAAGGCGACGAATTCTTCTATGAGGAGCGCCTGCGAGAGCTGCTGGCCGAAGAGGGTTCGCCGTGGTCACGTCCAGAGACGAGAATCCAGCTGCTTGACGCCGCTGCCGCCGGCCTGTAGGCCCTTCCTCATATGACCGGATTCGCACGGCAGGACGACGATCCTGTCGTGCGTTCGGGAACACCGGCGTTTCGTTGCCTCGCCGACGAGTGCGGCGCAATGTGCTGCCGCAATCCGTATCGCGTTGACCTGGGCGAAGATGAAGTGATCCGCCTGGCTCGTGAGGTGGACGTGTCGGAGGTATTGGACGAGCGGGCGTCAATGGTGCTCATGCTCCAGCCGGAGGGCGACGCGTGCGTGCTGCTGGGTGAGGACCTGCGTTGCGGGGCGTATGAGGTGCGGCCGAATGGATGTCGGGATTACCCGTTTCGGCTGGATCTCGAAAATGGGAAGTCGCCGAGGGTGGTGCGGGATCTGGCCTGTCCGGGGTTTGTGGGTCCGCCGATGACCGAGGCGGAGTATCGGGTGTTGGTTGACTCGCTGATTCCGACTCTAAAGCAGCACTGAGAGCTTCTCTTCGAATCGCCGCATTGCCGTGAGTGCCCGCTCAACGCTTTCGGCTGTATCCCAGTTTTCGTAGTAGTTCTGATGGAGCGCGTTTGCGATATGAAACAGATCGCTCAAGTTGTCATCGCCGGTCTCAACAGTCAGCCGTTCAACTGCGCGATACAGCGACGTATGACTCTGGTGCGGCCAGCCTCGCTGTTCCGCCACTGCCTTGGCGATTTGGGCCGCAGCGCCCCAACCCTTTTCCGACGCCTGACGTACATCTCCTGCAGCCAGTTCTGCGTCTGCTTGCGCGAGCAGAGTCATGCTGGCTTCGTGGTAAGCCTGGGTGGTCATGTGATGTCAGCTCCTATCGGTACATCGTACCCGTCCGGGGCATGCCAGCCATGCTGTCGAGGCTTCGCGTACTGGACTGATTGCGAGCGGTTGCAGGTGGGAGCTGGCGATTCAACTGTCGTCCGCCTCAGATGAGCCTTGAGACCAGTTCGACGAACCGTCGCGTCGCTGCAAGTGCTCTCTGGACGTTTTGTGGGCTATCCCAGTTCTCGTAGAAGCTGAAGTGAAGCTGGGTCGCGACCTGGAACAGCAAGTAGATGTTGTCGTCTCCTGCCTCAGAAGACAGGGCGTCAACCACTCGGTACAGCGCCGGCTGGTCCCCGTGCGGCAAGCCTCGCTGTTGCGCGGCCGCCTTGACGATTTGCGCTGCGGCGCCCCAGCCCTTTTCCGAGGCTTGCCGAACGTCGCCCTGCGCTAGTTCGGCTTCAGCTTGTGCGAGCAGCGTCATGCTGGCTTCGTGATAAGTCTGCGTCGTCACCGAGGCCGCCTTCCGTTGGTGCATCGTAGCCGTCCAATAGCCGCAGGTCCGCAACCTCCTGCATGATGCTTCGTATACTCGACTGATAGCGAGCGGTTCCAGGTGGGAGTTGTCGATGCTTGATTCAGCGACGATTGAGGCCTTGCGGAAGTCTCGGAGTCAGTGGGATTCCAAGGTGGTGGCGGAAGGCCGTGAGCGGCCGGGGCCGTTCATGACGGTCTCATCGCGGCCGGTAGAGCGGCTCTACGATGCGACGACGTTGGATGAGTCGGGCTGGGACGTTGAGCATGACCTCGGGTTGCCGGGCGAGTATCCGTTCACTCGCGGCGTGCATCCGACCGGGTATCGCGGTCGGCCATGGACGATTCGCATGTTTGCGGGATTCGGCTCGGCTGAGGAAACCAATGCTCGCTTCAAGCGACTGTTGGACGACGGTCAGACGGGCCTCTCGATCGCGTTCGACATGCCGACGCTGATGGGCTACGACCACGACGACGAGTTGGCCGCGGGCGAGTTTGGCAAGTGCGGCGTGGGTGTGTCGTCGTTGGCGGATATGGAAATCCTGCTCGACCAGTTGCCGCTCGATCAGATCACCACGTCGATGACGATCAACTCGCCGGCGGCGCCGATCTGGGCGATGTATATCGCGGCAGCTGAGGGTCGCGGCATTGATCGGTCGAAGCTGGGCGGCACGCTGCAGAACGACATCCTCAAGGAGTACATCGCGCAGAACGAGTTCGTCTTCCCTCCGCGTCCATCGATGCGCTTGGTGACCGACACGGTCGAGTTCGCCTCGGAGTACATGCCGCGCTGGAACTCGATCTCTGTGTCGGGCTATCACATCCGCGAGGCCGGATCGACGGCGGCGCAGGAGTTGGCGTTCACACTCGCAGATGGCCTTGAGTATGTTCGTTGGGCGCAGGAGCGTGGGCTGCACGTGGACGAGTTTGCGCCGCGCCTGTCGTTCTTCTTCAACTCGCACAACGACTTCTTCGAGGAGATCGCCAAGTTCCGGGCAGCACGGCGAATCTGGGCTCGTGAGATGCGCGAGACGTTCGGCGCCGAGAATCCACGATCGTGGTGGATGCGATTCCACACGCAGACGGCGGGAGTGTCGCTGACCGATGTGCAGCCGGAGGTGAACCTGCTGCGCGTCACGATCCAAGCGCTGGCGGCGGTGCTCGGTGGGACGCAGTCGCTGCACACCGATGCGATGGATGAGGCGTTGGCACTGCCGTCGGAGAAGGCGGCGCGGCTGGCCGTGCGGACTCAGCAGGTAATCATGCATGAGTCGGGCGCCGTGAACACGGTCGACCCACTGGGCGGCTCGTACTTCATCGAGCAGCTGACCAACGATCTCGAGCGCGAGGTCTACCAGTATTTCGAGCAGATTGACGCGCTGGGCGGCGTGATTGCCTCGATTGAGACGGGCTTTTTCCAGAAGGAGATCGCAGACGCGTCGGCCCGCTTCCAGCGCGAGATTGAGCGCGGCGAGCGGACGATCGTCGGGGTCAACGACTTTGAGGTCGAGGAGCCCTTGCAGATTCCGATCCTGAAGATGGACCCTCAAGGCGAGGCGCGCCACCTGGAACGTCTGCGCCGGACGCGTGCGGAGCGCGATCAAGATCAGGCCGACTCGGCTCTACAGGCGCTAGCGAATGTGTGTCGTGATCCGCGGGCGAACTCGATGCCGTTGATGCTCGACGCTGTGCGCAGTTACTGCACGCTGGGCGAGATCATGAACACGATGCGGGATGTCTTCGGTGAGCACAAGGAACACGTGGTGCTCTAGTCTGAGCGGCCAGACGGTGAGGTGATTGCGATGGTCACGGCGGAGCCGAAGGCGCCTGCAACAGCCGAAGTGGTGGACGAGTCCGAGTACCCGTTCGTTGAGTTGACGCTACGTTTGCCGGAAGGGTGGCAGTTGTCGTGGGAGCGCCTGTTCGAACTAGGGGAGCTGAATGAGCTGTTTCAAGTTGAGCGGACCGCCGAAGGAGATTTGGTCGTGACCGCTCCTCCTCCACCGCAAGAAAGTGGCTGGATCGAGAGTCTGCTGACTGAAGCGATACTGCCTTGGACATCAACTGCACGGTGGCGTGTGTTCGGTAGCACATTCGGCTACGAATTACCGGATGGATCCATGCTCATTCCTGACCTGTCATGCTTGCCGATCGATCGTCTTCCAGCACGAGGAGACACCGCAGCCTGGTCCAAGCCTCACAAGGGATTCCCACCGTTGGTTGTGGAGGTTCGATCACCCCGGCAACCACTGGTCGGCCAGCAGCGCAAGATGGAGAAGTACCTAGCGAACGGGGTTCAACTCGGCTGGCTGTTCGATCCGAGGCGGCGACAAGTGCACGTGTACCGGCCCGAGCAGGAAGCGGAAGTGTTGGACGATCCGAAGTCGTTGAGTGGTGAGGACGTGATGGAAGGGTTGGTCGTCGACCTGTCGGACATTTGGCCGTAAGCGACTGAAGGGAGTTCACCATGGCTGGACCGCTTGAGGGGATTCGGGTGCTGGAGTGCTCGACGTGGGGCTTTGGGCCGATTGGCGGCATGATGCTGGGCGACCTTGGCGCGGATGTGATCAAGGTTGAGTCTCCGACCCGGCCCGACGCTGCCCGCTATGTGGAGTCGGTGGCCGGGATTCCGAACTTGATGCCCGATGGTCGTTCGGCGTTGTTTGAGGCGGTGAATCGGAACAAGCGATCGTTGGCGCTCGATCTCAAGTCCGAGCGTGGACGGGAGCTATTTCGTGAGCTGATCCAGGACACGGATGTATTCATCGAGAACTATCGGCCGGGCACGTTTGCGAAGCTGGGTCTGTCGACCGAGGCGTTGATGGAGATCAATCCGGGTTTGATCCATGCGGCGACGGCCGGCTACGGGTTCAAAGGCGACGAGGCGCATCTACCGGCGCTTGATGCGGTTGGACAGGCGCGTGGCGGATTCATGTACTCCGGCGGCGCTCCGGGCGATCCGCCCAACTGGAACACGCTGGGCATCGCCGATGTGATGGGCGCGACCTGTCTGGCGTATGGCGTCCTGGCCGCGATCGCCGGGCGGGAGCTGAACGGTGGCAAGGGTCAGCGAATCGAGGTCTCTCACATCATGGCGACGATGTGGCTGCAGTACTGGGGAATCAGCGTCGGGATGATGCAGGGCCTGGACCTCTGGCCTCGGTTCGATCGGTCAAAGGCGGCGAATCCGCTCTGGAACCTATATCAGTGCGGCGACGACAAGTGGCTGATGCTGGGGATTCTCGAGGCGGAGCGGGATTGGGCGTCGTTCTGCCGTGCGGTCGGTCTGGAAGAGATTGTCGACGATGAGCGGTTCACGACGCTGTCGGCGATGGGCAAGCACTGCGACGAGTTGATCGCGCTGCTCGAGGAGCGTTTCGCCTCAGCGCCGCGGGAAGAGTGGGAGAAGCGCTTGCTCAGCGAACCGAACCTGATCTTCACACGAGTGCAGCAGATCGGCGATCTGCCGACTGATCCGGCCGTGATCGCGAACGAATACCTGGTCAACCACGATCACCGGCACTACGGTCCGACACCGACGTTGACGCATCCGGTGATGCTGCACGGTCAACCGGCGACGATTCGTCGGGATGCGCCTGATCTGGGTGAGCACTCGGCTGAGGTGCTGCAGGAGCGGTTGGGGTTGTCGGATGAGGATCTGGCGACGCTGTCGTCGGATGGTGTGATTGGTTAACGAAATGCTCCCCCTGCAAGGGAGAGCTGCCGAAGGCTGAAGGGGTCCCCCCTCCGCTTCGGCCTGCTCTGTGTTTGGCGCCGGAGGATCCCCTCCGTCACTCCGTGACAGCTTCCCCTGCAAGGGGGAGTAAACGGAACGGAGTGACTTAAGGGTCCTGGTTAGCGGCCGATGATCAAAGAGACCGAGGTGGTGCCGGAGCCCCCGATGTTGAGGGTGGCTGCTCGCTCTACGCCTTCGACCTGGTAGTCGCCGGCCTTGTTGGTGACCTGCTTCCAGGCGTCGAGCGCCTGGCGGACGCCGGTCGCGCCGACCGGGTGACCGCCGCCGATCAGGCCGCCGGAGGGGTTCATCGGGATGTCGCCGTTGAAGTCGATCCGGCCGTCTTCGATGGCTTCGTAGTTCTTGCCCGGCTCGGTGATGCCGAAGTGGTCGATGGCCATGTAGTGGCTGGTCGTGAAGCAGTCGTGGGTCTCAATCACATTGATGTCCTCGACGCCGTCGATGCCGGCTCGCTCGTAGGCGTCGGTGATCGCGCGGCGCGTGTGCGGCAGGATGTAGTCGTCACTCTGGGCCTGTGCGATCTTCTCGTCGAAGGTCAGCGCGGCGGTGTGGTGTCCCCAGCCCTGGATGGTCGGCACGTCTGCGAGATCGATGCCGCGGGCCTCGGCCCACTCGGCGGCGCGTTCCTCGTTGGCGAGGATCAGCGTGGCGGCGCCGTCGGTGATCTGCGAGCAGTCGCGAAGCAGCAGGCGGCCGGTGATCGGCGCGACGTACTTGCCGGCGCTGAGGTCGGCTGTGACATCGCCGAGCCAGGCACGGGTCTGCGCGGCGGGGTTGCGCTGGGCGTTCTCGTAGTTGAGTTCAGCCAGGCGCTGGAGGTGGGCCGGGTCGAGGCCGTAGCGGTCGTCGTAGACGTCGCCGAGGCGACCAAACAGTTTCGGGAAGGGCAGCTCGACGCCTTCCGCCTCAAGCTCGTACCAGCCGGCGGTGCCGAGGAAGTCGCCGCCCACGACGGGGCTGACGGTCTTCATCTGCTCGACGCCCAGCACCAGCGCGGCGCCGTAGCGCTCGGCCTCAAGCTCGGCCGAGGCCATCAGGATGGAGATGCTGCCGGAGGCGCAGGCGGCCTCGTGGCGAGAGGTTGGCAGGCCGCCGAAGTCGGGGTTGATCTCGGCGAAGAAGCCGCCGAGCTGTCCCTGCTTGGCATACAGCTCGCCGGCGAAGTTGCCGACGTGCGCGGTGTCGATGTCGCCCGGCTCCATTGAGGCGGAGTCGAGCGCGCCGTTGACGGCCTCGGCCATCACGTCGCGAAGATTATGTTCTTCCTTGCGCCAGTTGCGGGCGAAGTCGGTCTGGAATCCGCCGAGAATGTAGGTCTTGGGCATGGTTACTCCTGGGTGATCGTTCTTGAGAGGCAGGATATCAGCATGAATGTCGACGCTGAGCAGTGGCTGGAATTAGCCGAAGGCTGCATACATGAGGCCGCCGAACACAGCGGTGAGGAAGCCGAACATCAGCATGAACACTCGCCACATCGTGCGTTCCAGCAAATCGAACCGCTTGATCAACTCGTCGAAGCGAGCATCGATGGCAGCGAAGTGGGCATCATGGTCGGACAGACGATTCTCTATCGTGTGCAGGCGCTCTTCAATCGCCTGTGAACGCCCCTCCATGACCTCGAAATGCTTGCCCATGACCTCGAAGCGCTGGTCGATCAATGCAAAGTGTGAATCGACCAGATTGAACCGGTGCTCGAATCTCTGGTCCTGCGTGCGTAGGCGTACATCCTGCAATTGATCCTGTGCGCGGAGGCGTTCTTCCTGTACTTGATCCTGTGCGCGGAGACGTTCTTCCTGCAGTTGATCCTGTGCGCGGAGACGTTCTTCCTGCATTTGATCCTGGGCGCGGAAGCGTTCTTCCATTGTGGCCAGGATGAGGTCGAGCTCTCGCCGCAGCGAGTCTCGCATTTCTCTCACGTCATCCTTGGTGGCCATCGCAGTGATGCGCTCGTCGAGCCCTCGCGCGATGCGCTTCGCCTCCTCATCGGAAACTCCTGCCTCCACGAGGCCGCGTTCCAGATCCTGAGCGAGGGAAACCACCGAAGACGCTCCGTCTCTTGCGACGGATCATAGCGCAGAAATCAGAACGTCAGGTCGAACTGGGAACGCTGGGGGTTCTCACTAGTAACCGCGGAAGAGCGGCGCTCGTTGCTCTTGCCAGCTTCGGCTGCCGTCCAGCCTGTATCCGACGTTTCGCTCAGCCAGCAACGTGTTGCCTGCCAAGAGGCTGGTATGAGCCTGAGCGAGTAGCACGCGAGCGGCCTTGGTGGTGCAACGAAGCGATCATCGGAGCGCGCCGAGTGTTTCGACCAGATCCCCGACTTGTCCAAGGGCATTTTCTACGGCTACCGCGCTCATCCAGTCCTCGTAGAAGTTGATATGCAGGCGCACAGCAACGCCGAACAGCTTCGCGATTTCTTGATCGCGAGTCTCTTCGACCAGCTCATCCACAGCGCGATGGAGCAGCGCGTGGCTGTCATGTCTCCAACCTCGTTGCTCGCAGACCGCCTTCACTGCTTGCGCTGTTGCGCCCCAGCCCTTCTCCGACGCTTGTCGCGTGTCACCTGCGACCAGTTCTAGATCCGCCTGTTCCAGGAGATGAATGCTTGCCTCTTGATAGCGTTGTGTCGTCATTGAGCAGGCTCCCGCTGTAGATGATCATCATACAGCGGGATCGAACAGGTGGTCGGTGTATCGGGAACGGCAGGCGTTCTCTCTAGTAACCGCGGAAGACTGGGGCTCTCTTCTCTCGCCAGCTTCGGCGGCCTTCCTGGGCGTCGTCGGTGTAGCGGTAGCGATCGGAGACTTCGACTTCGTGCGCGAGGCTGTCACGCAGCGAGTGTTCGGAGGAGTAATCGATCATCTCCTTGAATGCGGAGAGATTGAGCGTGGGCAGGCTGGCCAGGTTGTCGATGTAGGCCTGCGCCTCGCTGTCGAAGTCTTCCAGCGGCCAGACGCGGTTGGCCCAGCCGCATTGCAGCGCTTCCTCGGCGAACATGTGGCGGCCGGTGATCAGCAGTTCCATCGCTCGTCCGCGACCCATAATCCGGGGTGCGAACCAGGTGGTGCCGCCGTTCATGCCGATCGCTCGTTGGACTCGGTGATCGCCGACTTCCAAGTTGTCGGCGCAGAGTCGGATGTCGCAGGCGCAGGCGATTTCCCAGCCGTGCCCGAGGGCCCAGCCGCTGACCAGCGCCACGACCGGCTTGTTCAGTTCGCGTAACGACATCAGGAAGGGATGATGGACCGTGATCGACGAGTCGATGCCTGCAGTCGGCTCCATGCCGTAGAGGTCGTCGCCTGAGCAGAAGGCCTGCTGACCTGATCCGCGCAGCGTGACGACGCGGACGTCTGGGCGAGCCGCGGCGAAGTCGACCAGCGCCTGCAGTTCTCTGAGCAATCGGAACGAGAGCGCATTGAGACGTTCGGGTCGGTTGAGGGTGATCGCCAAGACGCCGTTGTCGGTGATGTCCCAGATAGCGACCTGCCATTCACTGTCGGCGAGCGGGGTCGGTGCGTCGGGCCAGGGTTCATGATTGGACATATGGCGGCCTTTCGGATCTGGGCTGCAGAGGGACGTGAATGTGGTCGTTGGGAAGTGTAGGCCGATGCGTGAAGCGACAGTAAAACTACGCTGGATCGGGCGTCCGGTTCACGGTCGGGCAAGGTCACCAACAGGCCGGTGCCTACACTGAGCGTGTGATGAACAGCCAGAAATGGCGTTTCCGCGTGCGGTTGGCCGCCCTTTCAGCCGTGTTGCTCCTGACGACATTGGCAGTATTGACATGGGCGGCGACGACCCAGGCGTCGTCGCAGCAGCGCGTGCTCTCGATCACCGCATATCCAACTGCCGTCTCGGCGCGAGGCGGCGAATCCACGATTAGCGTTCGACTTCCAGCAAACGCTGCAGGAGACGAGACGCGAGTCACGCTCTCGACGCAGTTGGGCGCGTTTCAGGCTGCCAGTGGAGAGGCTCGGATTCATTCGCCCCTGGTTGATGTCGGCAACGACACCCTGGGCGCGAACGTGAGATTGGTCGCCGATGGCCGCAGCGGCGCTTCGGTGGTGACGGCGCAGGTGGGGTCGCTGGTCCGTACGGTCACGGTCAGATTTGTTGGTGAGACATCGGGGTTGCGTTTGGCTCAGCCAACACAGAATGCGCGGCTCGATGCGTCTGGCCAACATCGGATCAGACTGGTCGCGATTGATGAGACTGGCATTGCCGCGCCATCAGCTCAGGTCAGGTTGGAGTTCCTCGCCGCGCCGGCGGGGGCGTTGTTGCGTAGCGGAATCGCATCTTCGACCTCAGAGCTGACAGTGGTCACGACCCAAACAGGCGAAGCGTCCGCCCTGCTGAGCTCTGAGCCAGGTGTGGTCAGAATCCGCGCGACCAGCGGCTCGGCTTCGCTGACGATGGAGTTTGAGTTATACGGCGAGCCCAAGGCGCTCCGCCTGGTCCCGATTTCGGGAGCCTCGATGGAAGCGGGACGCCTTGGCGCCTCTGGGTCGATTCAAGCCTTGCTCCTCGATGAGCGGGGACAGGGCGTGCCGAACCAACGGATCGTATTTGCCGCAGGGGGCGGCCTGGTCGTGTCGTGGGATGGAGACGGCGAATCCCCGGTTAGCGATGATTCGGGCGCAGCGCGGGTCCATCTGGACAGCCGAAACGCGCGGCTCGGGTCGGCGACGCTGAGCGCGGCGTGGGCTGGCGACGGTAGATCGCTGAGCGACGAACAGGAAATCAGGGTGACCGGCACGCCGGTCGCGCTTTATCTGCGTGCGCACCTGTCGCTCGCCGATGTTGAGGAAGCGCTGATCGAGGAATTCACCTCCTCGACTCGATACCGATTGCAAGCGGAAGTCGTCGATCGGCTGGGACAACGAGTGGCCGGTGGCTATCGAGTGTTGTGGCGTCCACTGGTGTCAAACGCCTCCGCACAGGTGTATCCGCAAGTGAGCGTGACCCAGAACGGTATTGCCACAGCGATCTTCGACCTGCAACACGTCGATGGCGAGCCACAGACAGATTCGACGTGGGCGCAGGCGCTGCTGATGGCGAAGGCGCAGGTCAACAACAACGGATTGATTGCGGATCTGGTGGGCAGTGGACTGCCGCTGCGAGCGAGCTGGAACGATCTTGTCTGGCGCGGGCAAGAAGTGACGGTGAGTGAAGCGGTTACAGATATCTCGCACGTAGTCTCGGCCGCCTGGCGTTGGTCGCAGAGCGGCGGCTGGCAGGCGTGGTTCTCGGGCGACGTGCCGGGCGCCGTCGACTTCGTGCTCAAGCCAGGAGACACATTCCACCTGGTCCTGCAGTCTGCGGCCTTGATGGAGAATGTCGAGCGTCGCTAGTGCGGCGCCGTCCTAAAGTGAGTTTGTGAAGATCTGGACAGCGGTTGCTGTTGTGACGGTCGTGCTGGCGGTCTGGTGGCTGACCGCGTCCGCGCAGCCGACCTCGGAGTGGTTGGTCGTTTCCGATGGCGACCTCGGCGCCGGGACGCTGCGGAGCGCGATCGAGGCGGCCAACGAATCCGACGGCGACGATCTGATTCGCTTCGAAACCGGGATGACGATCCGTCCCCGATCGCCCCTGCCTGAGTTGGCCGACGATGGCATCACCATCGATGCATCGAACGGTCTGTCATCGCCCGACGTCGCTCCGCGAGTCTGGTTAGATGGCTCGTTGGCTGGTGATTCAGCAGGCTTAGAACTGATCGCCTCACGAGGGCTGGTGCGTGGGCTGGGTGTCTTTGGTTTTGCGCGGTATGGGATTGGAGTGATCGGCGCTGCGGCTACGCAGGCGGTGATCGAGGGCAATTGGATCGGCCTGACGTCCAACGGCGGACGATCCGCCAATCGACTGAGCGGCGTAGCGGTGATCGGCGGCGCTCGCGGCGCTCGCGTGATCGTCAATCGAATCGGCGGCAATAGCGTGCCCGAGCGCACGGGGCATGGCGTCGTTGTTGGCGGTGGTGGGACCACCGAGGTCGTGGTTTCAGGCAATGTGATTGGCATTGCGCCGGACGGATCGGCAGCCCCAAACGACGACGGCATCCTGGTGGTCGATTCAGCGCAGGCATCGATTGAGAACAACACCATCGGCAACAGCCGCGTTGCCGGGATTGAGCTGCGCGAGACTCGGTTGGCGATGAACATCGATGGCAACCGGGTCGGGCTCAGACGCGACGGCGCGTTGGCCTCCAACTACGTTGGAGTCTTCCTGGGTCCAGGGTCGGCGTTGGCGAAGATTGGCTCGCGCAGCGCCAATGTGATTGCGGGCAATCGAGTTGGCATCGCGGTTGAGCAGGGCGCGCGCGAGATGCTGATCGAGAACAATTGGATCGGTCTGGCCCCGCAAGGGAATTCGATCCGGCCGGCGGTATCGGAATTGCCTCAAGCACTGGTTCGACCTAACCGCCAGAAGGGCATCTCGATCATCGCTGGCGCCGCCGAGATTCGGGTGCGCAACAACTTCGTTGCCGCCGGCGATCTTGGCATCATCGTCTCGGATCCGGGTACGACGAAAGTCAGCCTGACCCGGAACGTCATCGCCGGCTCTCGCGAAGGGCCGACGATTGCCGCGATCGACGTGCGATCGGGAACCGAGATTTCGATCGGCGGCGAATCGGGATTCGGCAACGATGTGTGTGGGGCGGAGTTTGGCATTCGACTGGCCAACACGAAGGATCCCTCGGTTGACTCAAATGCCGTCGGCGCGAGCGCGGCCACCCGGGTCACCTTTGATAGCGATGACCAGATGATCTGGGGAATTCGCCTTGACGACGGCGTGGTGCGGGGCAAGGTGCGAAGTAACTGGATCTCAGACGCTGCACAAGCCGGTATCTCGGTTCTCGGCTTGATGTCGCAGGACAACTCCTTCATTGGCGGAGTTTCCTCGCAGGGTTCGCTCAAAGAGAATCAGTTCAGTGACAACGGCATCGATATCGACCTCGGGGCTGACGGACGTACGGACAACGATGCCCGCGACCAAGACAGCGGTCCGAATGGGCTATTGAACCATCCAGTGATTGTCGACCACATCGTCAAGCAGACCGGAAGCCAGAGTTTTCGCTCGACCTTCACAGGCACAGCAACGCCGGGCAGCCGAGTACACATTTATGAACGTGCTGCGTCGGGTGAGCGGCGCATGACCAGAAGCCAACCAGCCGATGGCAACGGCAACTGGGAGGTCAGTATCTCCGAGATTCCTCGTAGTCCCCTGAGGGCGCTTGCGCTTGCGTCCGCCGGAGCGACATCGGAGTTCTCGCCTACCTTCCTATCGGCGCAGCGGGTAAAGCTCGGCGCAGGTGTCCGCTGGTTCGCGTGGACCGGACCTTCGATGGGGATCGAACAGGCGATGTCGCCGATGCTGCGATGGGTGGAGACGGTCTGGGTATGGAAATCTGCCGACTCCGAATGGCGTGGTTGGTCGCCGCTCCTGCCGGTGGACGCGAATGGTCGGCAAGGCTCGCTTGAGCGGCTGGAGCCTGGGGACGTGGTGCGATTGCAGTTGTCGGGGCAACCATTAGCCGACTTCTTTCTGCCTGCCGGAGGCGAGACTGTTGCGCAGCCGACCATTGATCTGAAGCGAGGCTTCAACAGCGTCACCTGGCTGGGCGGCAGTGTTGACTCGCTTGAGGCGCTCGCCGAATTCGACCGCGCGCAGCCGGGGCTGATCGGCAGTGTCTGGCAGTGGGACGGGCAGTCCTGGCGGCTAATCTGGCCGCGACTGAAAACCGCGTGGGATCCCGGTCAGTGGGCCTACCCGGTGTTGTGGATTAGAGCCATCCGCGACGGCGAGCTGCGTTTGCCCTAAGCGCCGTCGTTGCTGGACAGCGTCTCGATCGCGACCAGGACGACGATGGTGCGGTCGCCCTCCTGGGCGATCCGCAGCTCGCCCTTGAAGGATGGGTTGTCTGCGTCGCGGAAGGTGATGAAATCGACGCCGCCGCGCTGCGGATCAGCGGTCACACGCCAGGGGTCGGTGTCCAGCTTGGAGCGAAACCAGCTAAAGAGATCGTCGGCCCGCTGGCTTTCGGTCTGCCAGCCGACGATCAGTTCCCGGCGAGTCTCCGTGTCGGTGAAGGCGGAGCCGAGGAGATTGAGTTCGTCGTGCTCGGGAAATCCCGGCGGCAGCTCATCAACCAGTCCCTCGACGCGGACATCGGCGATCGCGGTGCGGTCCGACTGCAGCAGGTAGTTGCGGAACAGGCGCTGTGCGGCGAGCCGCTCTTCGTCGTCCTGATTGGTGCATGCCGCGGCCAGGAAGGCAGCCGAGGCCAGCGCGAACAGCAGCAGCAGCAACGTCCGAGCCGACATCGTGAGCGTTATCAGGGCTGGTCGCTGGCGCATTGGGAGTGTCTATGTGCTCTGGGTCGAGATATTTGAGTGGTGTAGTGGGGTGGACGGTGGGATTCGAACCCACGAATACCAGGGCCACAACCTGGCGCCTTAGGCCTCTAGGCGACGCCCACCACGCGTGACGAATGCGCTGACCGGACTGTGTCCCTGTCAAGGATGCTGTCCGGCATCGCGTCAAATCAGAGTATCACCGACCTGCGGCCGACACTGTCAACCAAATCAAGCTGCTCACGCAATCCGGTTGATCAGCAACGCCGCCAGACCGAGGAAGAAGAGAAAGCCCAATACGTCTGTGGCGGTCGTGACGAAGATGCTGGCGGCGAGCGCCGGGTCGGCGCCGAGGCGGCGCAGGACGATGGGGATCAACAGTCCGAACAGCCCAGCAACGACCATCGTGCCGAGCAGCGCGACTCCGACGGCGACGCCGAGCCAGGGATTGTCTTGCCACAGCCAGCCGGCGGCTCCGACGAGCAGACCAAACACGATGCCGGAGGCAATGCCGATCATGATCTCACGGGGCAGGACGAGGCGCGTGAAGTGGCGGTCGAACTCGCCCAGCGCCATCGCGCGGACGGCGAGCGTCGTGACCTGCATGCCGGCGTTACCGCCTTGTCCGGCGATGATTGGCAGGAAGATGGCCAGGGCCGCGACCCGCGTCAAGGTGTCCTCGAAGGCGGCCACGACCGCGGCTGCTGCGAATGCCGTCGCGAGGTTAAGCATCAGCCAGGGCAGGCGCCGGCGTAGCGCGGTGATGACCGGAGCAGTGAGGGCTTCGTCGTCGACCAGGCCGACCAGTCGGTACATATCCTCCGTCGCTTCCTGCTGGGCAATGTCGAGCAGGTCGTCGGAAGTCGTGACGCCGACCAGGTGTCCTTCGTCATCAAGCACCGGCAGCGCATGCAATCCATAGCGTTGCAGAATCTTGAGCGCGTCTTCCTGGTCCATATCGGTGGTCACTGTCGGTCCGATTGGCTCCATCAGGTCGCGCAGTGCGGTCATCGGCGAGGCGAAGACGACGGCATGTAGACCAACCGAGCCAAGCAGCACACCTTCTGTATCGACAATGAAGACGGTGTCGCGGACCGTCGGCGCCGGGGCAGCGGCGCGCAGCAGCGTCAGGGCGCGCTCGGCGGCGAGATGCGGACCCAGCACCATCAGTTCGGGGGCCATGATGCCGCCGGCGGAGTCGTCTTCGTGCTCGAGCAGCGGACCGACCAACTCGGCGTTGGGCAAATGATCGAGGACCAGCTCAGCGTCGCCCTCGGGGATGGCGTGGAGCACGTCAGCGCCGAGCTGCGCCGTGGTCTCGTCGAGGGCGGCAGTGAGCTGCGGGAGGGCGACATCGGGCGCGACATGTTCGAGCTCCTCGTGGGTGAGGAATGGCAAGAGCTCGGCCAGCGTGTGCGAGTCGATCCGGTCAAGCAGACGACGGCGCTCGTCGTGCTCGAGCGCGGCCAGCGCGTCGGCCTGGTCGGCGGGGTGCAGGTTGTGCAGCAGAGCCGCCGCAGTGGCCAGTTCACCGGCGTCGACACGCGCGACGACATCCCAGACGGCGGTCGACGGCTCGGCGCTGAGGGAGGTCCCCGTGGAGGAGCGAGCGTGTTGACTGGGCGTACGTTTGGCCATCGCGGAATCCGTGGTGAGCGGGGTAAGCTGAGATCGTGCGCTCGTAGCTCAGCGGATAGAGCACCAGGCTTCGGACCTGGGGGTCGGGGGTTCGAGTCCCTCCGGGCGTGCCAGCCAAGATTCAGGGTAGACGCAGAGCCGGCAATGGTGGCAACAACGGTGTGAAGTGTGGGCCGCTAACTTGGTCTTCTAGTTGCTCACCACTCGCGGACCGAGGGACACAATGTCAGAAGGCGTTAGTTCGGCGCAGAAGAGTCGAGAAATGCTGCACTTGTGCGGCCGAGCAATCCCTTTGCGAGTTGTGGAAGAGGCATTGGAACGATTCGATCATGAAGTAGGTCTCGACCAAGCAATTGCTGCGACTGAGCAAGACCTCCGCCGCGAGCGGGATGATACCTGGCACAAGATTTCGGAGTCCTACCGAGCCTCCCAAGAGTCCAGGCCGGGGGCCGAGCCGTATGAGCCTTCGATGACGGATGAACTGTTCATTGAGCGACGCGCTCATGCCTTGTTGCTCGTGATTGCGCGGATCACACAGTATCTCCCTGAGGACCGGGACATCCTCCACGAGCTGATCGAGCGAGCAAGCCGGGACAAGTGGGGTGAGTGAGTCGGTGCTCGACTCGTCTGCACTGCTCGCGGTGATCCTGCGCGAGCATGGGCAGGAACGGGTTGAAGCGGCGCTTGCGGCGGGCGTTGCAATGAGCGTGGTGAACCTTTCTGAGGTCGTCTCGCGACTGGCTGACCAAGGAAGCAGCCAATCAGAAATCGAAACCATTTTGCGTGGATTCGAAATCGACTATCACCCGTTCGACGAGTCAGCAGCCATAATCGCAGGTCTGCTCCGTCCGGCAACTCGCAGTGCAGGGTTGTCTTTCGGTGATCGGGCTTGCGTGGCGCTCGCCATCGATTTGAACTTGCCGGTGTTGACAGGCGACCATCCCTGGAGCTTGCTCGATCTCGATCATCTAGTGAAGATTGAATTTTTCCGCTGAAATTCAGGGCGTTGCAGTACCTTGCAGTGAATCTGAATGGCTGATCGGCGATGGGAGCGGATGATGTTCATTGGCTGGTTTACCGAGCGGCCGTATCAGGATCCTGAGGCGTCATGGTGGGGACGCACCGGTCGTCGCTTGACTGACCTGGATTCCTCCAACGACGAGTACAACCCGGTGCTCGGCGCCAACCTCTATCACCGCTACCTCGACGAGGCTGTGGCGGCCGAAGAGGCCGGATTTGACGGCGTCGTCCTGAACGAGCATCATTCGACCCCCTTCTGCATGGGCTCGGTGATCAACGTCGAGGCTGCCATTCTGGCCCGGATCACGCAGAAGGTCAGGATTTGCCTGCTGGGCAACATCCTGCCGATCTGGGAAGACCCGCTGTGGCTGGCCGAGACGCTGGCCGAGATTGACATGATCTCGGGCGGTCGTCTGATCACCGGCTGGGTGCGTGGGACCGGGCGCGAGTCGCTCGCGCACAATTCGCAGTCGCCCTACAACTGGGAGCGCTACCAGGAGGCGCACGACCTGATCGTCAAGGCGTGGACCGACCCCGGACCATTCCGCTGGGAGGGCGAGCACTACGACTATCGCTACGTGAACCCGTGGTCGAAGCCGCTGCAGCGTCCGCATCCGCCGATCTGGATTCCCGGCGCCGTCTCACAGCGCACCGTCGCCTGGGCGGCGGAACATCGCTATCCCTATGTGATGCTCGCGACGCGTCTTGCCCCAACCAAAGACTCATTCGCCTACTACGACAAGGTCGCGGCTGAATTCGGCTACGAGGCCGGACCGCAGCATCGCGGCTATCTGTGGAAGGTCCACGTCGACGAGACCGAGGAGAAGGCCGAAGAGGTTGGCCGCAAGTATCTGACCGGTCCCGGCAACATCTTCCTTGAGGGCTCGCGCGGCGACGTGAAGCGGCACATCCAGAATCTGCCCGGCATGATCGACCGTCGGCGCCTGCTGCCCACAGCAGGTGTTCGCCACGTGGTGGAGTCGCGCGGCGCCGGCGCCATCAATCCCGATGAATACAAGCGGCTGCAGCTCGATGCGGCCGAGGGCTATGTCGAAACCGAGGACACCTACCGCGGACTCGAGGAGTCGTACAGCATCATTTCAGGCACGCCGCAAACAGTGATTCCCAAGATTCGCCACGTGCTCGAGTTCCTGCGACCGGGCAGCATCTGTTTCTGGGACGGCGACGGCTCGATGTCACACGAAGACTCGATGCGCTCGCTGCGTCTAATGGGCGAAGAGGTGCTACCAGCAGTCCGTGAAATGGCCAAGGAGCTCGATCTGCCGGGTCCATTCGATCTGCCTGAGGACGCGGATCCGGTCGGTATCTCGCCGGCGGCGATGTCCACTCTGTAGAACACCTGCTGTTCGCACATCAGTACTGATACACTGATCGGCGGAGGCGTCGGCCATGGACATGAGCTTCGAATCACGTCCAAAGCTGATTGATCGGTTGCGGTTGTTTCACGTATTGCGACGTCACATTGGCGAGGAGGATGCGGAAGCCGTAGTTGACGCCCTTCAGGATGAGTGTTCTGAGGTGTCGATGAAGGAGGATCTTTCTCGGCTGACTGGCGGTGTGGAAGCGCAATTGAAGGCTCTGAGAGCTGAGATGAACTCGCTGAGATATGAAATGAAGGCCGAGATCAACGGCGCGATGCTCAAGCTGATTGGCGCGATGGGCCTTGTTGCTGGAGTCGCGTTGGCGATTGCTCGGTTGGCATAGCTGCTTGACCGTTGGAAGGTGTCGCCATGGACATGAGCTTCGAATCTCGGCCCTGGCTGATCGATCGGCTGCGTCTGTTCCATATCTTCAGTCGGCATTTCGGCGACGAAGATGCGGAGGCGGCAATCGATGCGCTTCAGGATGAGTTTGCGCCTCTGTCGACGAGCAGTGACTTCGTTCAGATGAGGCTGTGGATGCAGTCAGAACTGAACGCCCTCAGAGCTGAGGTCAACGCGGCGATCATCAAGATCACAGCAACTACCGCCCTCATCGCAGGAATCGCGTTGGCGATTGCTCGGTTGACATAGCTGCTCGACCGTTGGAAAGGCGTCGCCATAGATATGGACTTCGCTTCACGGCCCAGGCTGATCGATCGCTTGCGTCTGTTTCATCTATTCCGCCGACACTTCGGCAACGAAGATGCTGAGGCCGTGGTTGACGCCCTGCAGGATGAGTGTTCCCCTGTTGCGACCAAGGGTGACCTGACTCAGTTGTATGAGAAAGTGGCTAGTGATCTGGCTGCCCTTAGGGGAGAAATGAAGGCGGAGATCAATGCTGCGATTGTCAAGATGGTTGGCGCCAGCGTACTCATCGCCGGTGTCGCACTGGCGATCGCCCGGTTGACATAGCTGCTCGACCGCTGGAAAGGCGTGGCTATAGATATGGACTTCGCCTCACGGCCGAGGCTGATCGATCGCTTGCGTCTGTTCCACGTGTTTCGGCGTCACTTCGGCGACGAAGACGCTGAGTCGGTGGTCGATGCGATGCAGGATGAGTGTTCTCCCGTGGCGACGAAGGATGATCTTTCACAATCGCATCGGTTGTTGAAAGCAGAGATTGAAGCGATGATCAATGGTGCAATGCTCAGGTTGATCGCTGCCATGGGAATCGTCGCCGGCGTCGCGCTCGCGATTGCCCGATTTAGCTGATTCCGTCGGTATCGGTTGTCATACACCCCCTGAACGAGCCCCTGAATGAGTCCGCGCAGGCTTGAGCGTTCCGACTCGATAACTCTTGGTGTTTGCTGTTGTTATGGCTCGCTGTGGCTTGACCGCCTGAGCGATCTCGACTGTTCTGTTTGCTTCCCGGCCCTGTGTTTGTTGTGGCTGCGTAAAGCGCCGATTCGGCGGGTAACGCGTCGGTTGCTTGCGCGAGGCCTCAGGACGCAAAGTGCAGGCAGTGCTTGTCGAGAGGACGCATTGATGCAGGTCGCAAGCGGTTGGCGGCGGTCCGCGGTTGTGCTGACGGCGTTGTTGGTGGTCTTGGCTGCGGGTGTCTCCGTCACCGCGCAAGACAATCCCATTCATCGATTTTTCGGCTTCTCAGGCGATGTCACCATCGACGGCGAGCCCCTGCAACCAGGCGCCGAAATCGTCGCGGCGCAAGACGGTAACGAGATCGGACGGGCCACGGTTAATCCTGCCGGCGCGTGGATCATGGATATCGACGCCGCCCTGCTCGACGGCGGTCCCTGTGACGTGACATTCATCATCGAGGGGCTGCAGACGGACCAGGACTGGGACACGTGCTCACTCCGAGTCAGGCTCACCCTGTTTAGTCCTCCTGGCTCCACTGCTTCGGACAACAGCTCGGGCGGCTCCGGTGGAGGCAGCGCTACCAACACGGGTGATTCAAGCACGCCTGCCAACCCGGCAAAAAGTGCCGACGACGGGGCCGATGCGGACGACTCGATCGGAGACGAAGAGGATCCCCAGTCATCGCAGGGGCAGCAAATCGTCCGCCCGGCCGCGCCGCGGACTGGGACCGGCGGCGTACTCGGTTCTGAAGCATCGACCAATTGGCCGCGCGCGGCGGCGATTACCGCGTTGCTGACCCTGGCAATCGCTTCGGTCGCCTTATTGATGAGCCGGCGCACGGACAGCGCCACATAACGAATCGACGTCCTGCACGCGCCGTGTTCGAACGGCTGTAGGAACAGCGGAGGTTGAACGCAAGCAACGAGTTCGCCCGTGCACAGCGAGCGAATGAGAAAGGACAGGGAGATGCCGGTTGTTGGCACGTGGCGCCACGTGATCACGGCATCATTCGGGTTGCTCGGGCTTGTCCTGCTGGTCGTTGGTGTCCGCGCGGAGGGCGATCCGGAGCCTGAGAGTCCGCCCTCGCCCGACCACCACTACTACCAGTTCTATGGCTACGCCGACGACGTGACGATCGATGGTGAACCGCTGCAGACCGACGACTCCATCACCCCGATCCTCAACGGTAAAGCGGTGACTCCCGCCCTGGTCGGCGACAACGGCTTCTTCCTGACCTTCAGGCACCTCTTCCTCGAGCCGCCGATCGGCGACTGCCAGGTCGTCTACGAGATCCGCAGCCAGCAGCGCGCTCAGACGTTCACGACGGAAGCGTTCACCTATGCGAGCGGTTGCGGGGACATCAAGGTGAAGCTGGCGATCGTGACAACCAGCGGGAATGGCTCGGGCAACACCCAGCCCGAACCAGAGACCGAGCCGGCGCCCGAGGCTCAGCCGGATCCCGGAGCAGGTGGCACAGACTCCGGCGGCGGGACGGATGGCGCAAGTCAACCCGATACCGGCCGGAGCGATGACGACGATGAGGCCAACGATCAGGGCAGTTCCACTGACACGTCGGAATCCGAAGCGACGAACGAGAGCGGGGTGGGAGAGAGTCAGGCAAGCAGTGGCAGCGGCCCAACACTTCCTGATGCGGACGCCGGGAGTACGGCCGGCGACCCCGAGCCGGAGGTTGAGGCGTCGGAGGACGAACTGGAGCAGGCGGAGGACGCCGAGGAAGACGACTTGTTGGAGGACGCCGAGGAAGACGACTTGTTGGAGGACGCCGAGGATGCGGCCGGCGCAGATTCTCAGAGTCCAGACGCGGCGGACCAGGTGGCGGACCGAGTGGAGGTCCAGGCATCCGATGCGGAGATCCAACGACCGGCTGCGCCCCGCACCGGCACTGGGGGCGTCTATATCCGCGAATCCACAGCCAACTGGCCGGTCGTGGCCAGCGTGCTGATCTTGCTGATCCTGGTCATCAGCCTGGTGACCGTGATGGTCAAGCGCCGAACCGACCAATCCCCTCGCTAACAACCAGGTGAAGAGATCACGATGCCAACAAACGACGAACTGACGGGAAGCAACATGAGCTTGATACGACAGGAAGGACGCGTTCTGCCCAGAATCGTCGCGGTCGCGGTGTTGGCGATTGTCATGTTTATTGCCGGCGGCGACTCTGTGTTGGCTGACGATCACCAGTTCTTGCTTTGTTCTGGTCCGGGCGAGACGGTGCGTGCCGACGGCTCAGCTGCCGTGTTCGGCGACTACATCATTGTCGTGAACTCGAGGAACTTCAACGCGATTACCAACGCCGACGATCAGGTGCCGGAAGACACGATCACCGAAGAGGACGTCCAAAGCAGCGGCGGCTCCTTCGTCCGCCGCGACCTGAGCTGGGGGATGTGGATTCCATCCGGTTACGTGTACGAGGAGCAGGGAACTGGCACCTGCGTGATCAATCTGAAGCTCATGATGCGTGAGAAGGGATCCAACTATTTCAAAGAGGCCGCCGTCGAATTCGATCCGTTGCCGCCCTGCCAGGGTCGGTTGTGGTTGAATACCGCCCGTCCGACCGGCGTGGCTGCAGATGTGTGCCCGAGAGGCGCTCCGACGACCTCGGGCGTAACTCCAGAAAATGACGACGAGGACGACAACCAGGGCGAAACAACTCAGTCGGATGGCGCACCCGGAGGGACGGTCGACCCAGTTGAGACCGTCACAGATCCAGGGGACGGCAAGACCGGCGATACCAGCACTCCGACTCCTCCAGGCGGAAACACGGGCGGTGGAAACACGGGCGGCGGAAACACGGGCGGTGGAAACACGGGCGGCGGAAACACGGGCGGCGGAAACACGGGCGGTGGAAACACGGGCGGCGGCGACACGAGCGGCGGCGACACGAGCGGCGGCGACACGAGCGGCGGCGACACGAGCGGCGGCGACACGAGCGGCGGAGACACGAGCGGCGCAGACACGAGCGGCGCAGACACGAGCGGCGGAGACACAGGCGGCGGCAATGGCGACAGCACCGGCGGTGGAAACGACGGAAACACCGACGACGGTTCTGCAGGCGACACAGGTAGCGGAGACGGCGACGGCTCCGGCTCCGGCAGCCAGACTTCTACCGACTCCTCCCGACCCGACGACGACTCAACTGACCAATCGAACGCCGACCTGCTCGAGACGGAAGGGGACGGTTCCGGCTCCGACGACATGATGCAGACGGAAGGCGAGCTTGAAGGGGACTCGGATGTCGGCGACAAGCAGGACTCCGATAAAGACGAGGACCAGCCGCGCGCCACCGTGAGGCCGGATGTTCCTAGGACGGGCACCGGTGGTGTCGCTGCTCAGAGAGACAGCGACCGTTTGGCGATTCCGATCGGGGTCGCCGCTGGACTGGCCGTCGTCATGGCGCTGGTGGTCATGGTCGTCAATCGGCGCTTCGGAGATAGAGCCCTGTAAGTGGGAGGGAATTCTCGCGCCGACCGAAGGCGTGAACGGAAAGCAACTGACCAATGAGTTCACTCAGGCAACGACCGAAGCTCTGGATTCGCGCCGTCATGTTGGCGGCGTTCGGGGTCCTGATGCTGTTTGTCGGCAGCGCGCTATCAGGCGCCCAGGAGTCCGAGTACGAAACCTGGTCGTTGTTGATCTGCTCACACCCGGGCGCATCTCGTCACCAGGACGGTTCGTTACCCAACGGCGATCCCGTGACCGGCGATTCGGTCAGTATTCATCCGACTCACGGCGACTACACCGAGTCTGTTTCGACTGGCGGCGTCCGGCCGAACCTGGGCTGGGGCGCCTACGTCCCCTCGGAAATGTTGTTGGTCGAACACGATGACAACACGTGCTCATTGCGGGCCAGCTTCCGCATCGCAACGTGGAACGTGAGCGAGCAGAAGGTCAACGCCTGGCGGGTAGCACGTGCCCAATACGACGCCTGCCCTCTCGAGGTTCCGGTACTCACCGACGACCTAAACCACGAGGACTATTCGGTTGGACGGTCTCCGGCTGGGAATCGCGTTCGCAGCATTCGCGTCTGGCTGAATCGGACCATGAATCGTGACGAGTTGGACATTCCCTGCGACGCAAACTTTCCGGGCGCGCTGCTTCCTGGGCAGGTTCCGCCCGAGGGAACTGTCTCGACGCTCTCTCCACAAAGGCCCGTGACTACACAGACTCCTCAGACGCCGACAAGCAGCAATCCGTCGCCAACGACAACAACGACGACAACAACGAAGCCAACGACAACAACCACGCCAACGACGACGACAACGACCACCCCGCCGGCAGAGTCCGATGACGAGCCGAGCCAACCTCCGGTGAGCGTCCCTGATACCGAAGAGGATGAACAGACCACGACACAGTCGACTCCGGTCTCCGACGACACATCCGAGGACGACACATCCGAGGACGACACTGCCGAAGGCGACATCTTGGAGGAGGAGGGCTCCGACGAGTCCGACGACCTGTTGGAGTTGGTGGATGAAGCTTCGGACACCGACGACCTGCTGGAGTTGGCGGATGAAGCTTCGGATGCCGATGACCTGATGGAGGAAGCTGAGACGTCTACCCCGACTCGCGTGGAGCAAGAACGGCCCACTGACTCGAAGGAACAGGCACGGAGCACGCAGATCACGAGGCCCGGCGCGCCCAGGACCGGGACCGGAGGAGCGGCGACAGAATCGAGCGGGCCTGGAATCACGATCGTACTGACCACGTTTGTCGCTGCGGCGGCGGCCATTGGAATCGTCTCACTGACCTGGTACCGGCGCCGGCGCAAATCTCAGAGTCGGTAACGGTGCACTGTTGCCAACAGTGAACGAACCATGAGACGCATAGCTCAGATGATCAAGCGACGACAGCGATTTGCCGCTTCGATCGCCGCGGTGGTGGCAATGGTCGTCGTGGTGCTGTTCGCTTATGGCGAAATCCTGGGCGCGCAACAAGAGCGAACGGTGATCGCCTTCTGTTCTCACCCAGGAGCTTCGCGACACCTGGATGGTTCGTTCCTGGATGACCACCACGAGTCCGGTGACGTGGTTGCTGTCCATTACAGCCCACCGCCAGGAGTAGACGATCATTTCCGCGAATCGGTCTCGGAAACTGGCCTGCACCCAACCCTCGAGTGGTTGGTCTTTACCAATTGGTCGACTCTGATTGAAGTGCCGCGAGACCAAAACGGCGACATCATTGTCGACTCGGACGGAACAATCGATTGCACATTGCACGCCACATTCCAAATCGGGGAACACGTGGCGCTTGGTGAGTACACATACCGAATCGCGAAGGCACAGGTTGGTCCATGCGTGCCCTCAACGGACGACATCACCGATGTTTCGGTCCGCGTGTGGCTGAACAAGAACAAGAATCCCGAGCATGAAGCGAAACCGTGTGGCGAGGAAGTCCCCGGCGAACTCGAGATCATCAGCCGACCGGTGACTCCGTCGCAACCGCCGGTCACCACACCTACAGGCGGAGGAGGAGGGGGTAGCGGAGGCGGTTCCGACGGCTCTGGTGGCGGCACAACCGGCGGTGGTGGCACTACTACTGGCGATACGAACGGCCCGGACGGCGACTCCGACGAGCAGGAAGACGACGAGGAAGACGACCAGTCGGACGGCCAAGAAGACACTCAGGAGGACGACCAGTCGGATGGGCAGGAAGGCGGCCAGCCGGAAGGCCAGGAACAGGCAGACGGCGCCGACGAACAGGAACGCGAACAGCAGGACTCGGCGGGGTCAACGCCCTCACAAGATTCCGACGATGCCAAGGACCCCTCCGACACGGAGGACGAGTCACCGTCGGTCGACGTGCCCGAAGCCGAAGAAGAAAGCGACACCGAGGCTCAAGACCTGATGGAGCAGGAGGCTCAAGCAGCAGAGGAGACAGATACCCAGACCGCACAGGTGGACGAAGACAACGCCCAGATCGGTGAATCTGGTCGCCCTGGACCGAGAGTGCCCGGGACTGGATCCGGCGGAGTGGTCGATTCGAAACGCGATCTGAGCCGGCAAGTCGTGTTGGGCGTGTCGCTGGGGTCGGCGGTAACGATCGCTCTGTTGCTGCTCGGCTTCAATCGGCGTTCAAGCAGGCGTACGGGGTAGACACCGTGCGTTCAAATGTCCGGTCGGATTCAGTATCCGCCGCGCGAGGCGAGAAGTGACATTGCGAGAGCGGCTTCGAGGGCTGGGGGTGCATCCTTTCCTGATCGCGCTCGGGCTGGCTGCGGTCGCGATGCTCGTCTTCGCCCTCCCTCAAGGAGGCGCGCAGTCCACGATTGACGAGCTGTACCTCTGCTCAGCCGATGGCCACACTGCCGGGATTCTTATAGGGCAAGAGGGCGTGGTTGACGCCATTTCGACAGAGCGCCAGACCCTTCAGGCTGCGTCCGGCACCCAGACTGGAACCCTCTGGGGCATGTACTTGTCGGCCAGCAATGTCGAAGTTGAAGATGTCATCAACGATCCTCTGGATTGCACCCTGAAGCTTCGATTCCTGCTCGATGGTCGGCCGGCCACCGGCTTCTACCGTTGCGACGGCCGGTTGGAACATAGGCCGAATACTTACGCGGTTCGAATCTGGCTTAACAAGACAATGCCGTTACCCGATGCGGGGAAGTGCGAGCCCGGCAAACCCGTCGGCGGTGACTCTGGTCATGGAGTCGAGGACGTCATTCCATTGACGACCGGAGGGGCGCCTCCCTCACAACGACCAGTGCAGCCACAGCCACAGCCACAGCCCGAACCCGAGCGAGAGCCCGAGCCGGATCCCGAACCAGAGGACCAAATAGACGACGACGAAGACTCGGAAGATCGGCAAGTGCCCGTAGAGGACGACGGCGAGTCGCAGGACGACGTGCCGGCGGCTGATGACGACGGTCAGCAGGATGAGCAGGAGTCGGAGGAGAACGACGAACAACCTCAGTCCGACCCCGAGACCACCGACAAACAGGACAGCGAGCAAGTCGACAGCTCCGCTGACGAGTCCGACACACAAGAGTCCGCTGTTGACGACACCCAATCACAGGAGTCGGAAGGAGATTCCAGCGATGTCACGCAAGACGGTCAGGACGGCCAGGGCCAAGACGGCCAGGACGGCGAGGACGGCCAAGACGGACAGGACGGGGGCGACATCGACGACGCCCGCGACGCGGCCGACCTCGAACTGGAAGAGGACGGGCCGGCGACAGATGATGGAACAGGGATCGAGCGCACCGACCAGGTACTTGTCCAGAAGCCGCCCAACACCGGCCTGGGCGGATCGGACGCAGAGACCACATCCAGAAGTAGCCGCGTCACCTGGGCGATCATCGTATTGCTGATAGCAGTTGCGGCGATCGCGTTGGACTGGGCGCGCCGCCGAGGCGATACCAGGAAATAGTCCTGCTAACCTATGGACTGATTGCGCAAGTACATGAGAAGAACGACCAGAGGAACTGAGCGCCCATGCTACTGGTGAGCCGTAAAGAGCAGGAGAGTCCCGAGGGCCTCCTCCGCCGCTTCAACAAGATGGTGCAACGCGATGGCGTATTGCAGGAGGCCAGGCGGCGTCGCCGGTTCATCAGTAATCGCGAAAAGCAGCGACAGGCCGAGCGCCGAGCCGCGCGCCGTCGACGGCGCGCGATGATCAAGGTGCGCCGTCCCCGCACGCCTCGCTAGGCTTTGGCCATGCTGGCGTTGTGGACGTAGCCGGCGCTCTCACTAGCTCTCGCTTTACTCAATGCTGACCAAGGCCTGACCGCACCCTGATGTCGCTGCGTACCCTCGACCGTGAGTATGTTGATCACGTTGAGGGGAGCGACAAGCGATGACCCTGATTGATAGCAGTGACCGCACGGTGCTGGTCGTTGACGACGAAGCAAACATCCGCGAGCTGTGCTCGCTCTACCTCGAGCAGGAAGGCTTTGGCGTGATCACGGCCGACGACGGCGTCTCGGCCTTGGCGGTCGCGCGTGAGGCGTCGCCGGACCTGATCGTGCTCGATCTGATGCTGCCGAAGAAGTCGGGCTACGAGGTCACTCGCGAGCTCCGCGCCGACACCGGCGCCATCCGCGACGTACCAATCCTGATGCTGACCGCACGTTCCGAGGATGTCGACCGGATCGTCGGACTCGAACTCGGCGCCGACGACTACCTGGGCAAACCATTTCATCCTCGCGAGCTGACGGCCCGAGTCAAGGCAATCCTGCGGCGCGCCGCCGCCGCGAAGCGGCGAGGCGAAACAGACCCGGCGTCGCGCGGACGAATCGAAGTTGGTCCGCTGATCGTCGACTGGGATCGGCGGGAAGTGACGCTGTCGGGCAATCCACTGAAACTGCGCAACAAGGAATTCGAACTGCTCAAACAGTTGGCGGAGTATCGCGGGATTGTCTTGACGCGCGAGCAACTACTGGAACAAGTGTGGGGCTACGAATACTTCGGCGAGACCCGTACCGTCGATGTCCACGTCAACCAGCTGCGCCGCAAGCTCTCGCCGGATGGACAAGACCCCGGGGTCGCGATTGAGACGGTGCGTGGAGTCGGGTACAAGCTGGTGGAGTCCGGTTCTCCTCCGACGAATTGAGTCGCAACCCAACAATGACATCGTTTGAAGGTTTCACGAAAGTACAAGATTCGTCATTCCCGCGCTTGCCGCAGGAATCTCGCCGAGTACCGCAGCGACGGTCGAACCTGTGCAATCGCGCTCGTACCAATCCCTCAGCCGGATCCTGGCAATCGTGCCGAGCGCAGCGAGATACCCGCGGCGGAGCGCGGGTATGACGGAAGTAGAGGTCTGGCGTCTGTTAAGACTGCCTCGTTTGTTCGCCTTTCTGGGGGAGCAAAGAGCATGAGGGCATTGTGCAGTGGCATCAGGTAAGAGGTGACGCTGGTGGGCGGTGGATACGGACTCAGGCTCTTCATTGGCTTTGCCGGACTGGTGCTGGTCATGCTGATTGTGTCTGCCGTGGTCTTTCTGTCGCTGTTTGGCGGCTACCGCGAGGACATCGACCGCTCCGAGCTTCGCACGGCCGGGAATGCGCTGAGCGTCGAAATCGGACGGCTCCTGCGGCGCGCGGCGGTCTATGACCGGGCGGAACTGGTCACGCTGATCCGCGAGCAGGCCGAGCATGCCGAGCTGATCGTGATCCTGACCGATGGCTCCGGCCGGGTGCTAGCCGGGTTTGAGCCTGCCGGTGGGATCGAGGAAGGCCAGGCGGACTTCAGCTATGCGGGCATCGCGGCGAAGCGGAGCGGGAGCGATTGGCTGGACACCAAGCTGCACATTGGCGGCCGGTGGCGACCGTCGTTGGTGCGAGTCCTGATCCCGCCCGGAAACGGCGGCCGAGCGGACGGCGGTGTGTTGATGGCCGTCACCTTTGGCGACGAGCACCACTTCGGTTCGTTGGACGAGTTGGTTCGGAGATTGGTCGTCTCGGGCCTGGCCGGTTTGGCCGCCGCAGTCGTGATCGCGATGATCCTCTCGCGACAACTGATGCGTCCGCTGGAGGCGTTGACCGGCGTCGTCCGGCGATTCGGGCCGGACCGCTACGACATGCGAGCCTCGGAGACCGGTCCGACCCAGGTGCGCGAGTTGGCGTCGGCATTCAATGCCATGGCCGAGCGAGTCTCGGACAACGAACGCGCAATGCGTGGATTCATCGCAGACGTCTCGCACGAACTGCGCACGCCGCTGACCTCGATCCGAGGATTCGTCGAGGCGCTGCGGGACGGCACGGTCACCGATCCGGAACGGCGCGCGTCGTCGTTGGAAGTGGTGCATCAGGAGACGCAGCGGATGCTGCGGATGATCGAGCAGCTGCTCGACCTCTCGCGGCTGGAAGCGGGTCAGTATCGGCTGCAGCTATCGAAGATCGATCTGGACGAACTGCTCAGCTACATCGAAGCGATGTTCGGAGCGCGGGCGACTGAGCAGGGTGTCGAGCTTCGCTTCGAAATCGTGGCTGACGCGCCGGTCATCGAGGCCGACTACGACCGGCTCGTGCAGGTGCTCAACAACCTGCTCGACAACGCGTTGCGGCACACCTCAAGCGGCTCAGTCACAGTCTCCGCACGACGCGTCGATGACGGCCTGGAAATCTCGGTCGCCGACACGGGCGAAGGCATCGCGCCCAACGACCTCAATCGACTCTTCGATCGTTTCTGGCAACCAGCATCGAGGACCGGTCCGGGAGCGGGACTCGGGCTGGCGATCAGTCGTGAGATCGTGCGCGCCCACAGCGGGCGAATCGAGGCGGAGAGCTCGGCTGGAGTCGGGACGACGATCACGGTTTGGTTGCCGGATCGGCCGTTGGATTCCGTTTCTGGGACATAGGTCGATTACTTCCTCCGCGAGCCTGCGTTGGTTCGCCAGATGCGGCTGTGATGGAGACAGGAACGCGGCACGTCGATACTCGGCCCTGCGATACGCTGCTTGCGATGGACCCTCAACAACAACTGACGCTGGTCGCGGCCGCGATGACCCGTGACGCATTGGTCGCCAACGGCGCGTCGGATGTGTCGTTTGCGCCGACGATGGCCAGGGCGTTGCACACCGCATTCAGCGCCAACGGAGCCTCCGGCACGCTGGCCGTTGGTCCGCTGTTTGATCTCTCGATGCTGCAGGGAGACGCCGACACGCTGACGCGCAAGGTCGGCTTCGAGGAGCGCCTCCACGCTTACGGCGCGCGCGATGTCGTCGTCTGGGTGCCGCCGGGCGCGTCGATTCCCTCCGACACCGATCACGCCGCCGGTCTGGTGGCGGACGCGGCTCGCGAGTTGGCGGTCGGTGAGAACGGCGAGGTCGCGTTCAAGGTCGATATCGCAATTCGCAAGACCGGCAGCGACGGCTCGTACATGAGCGTGCTGGGTGGAATGTCGCAGCAGTGGGCGCGGTTCACCAACCAGGTGATGGGCGAGTACCAGCTCGACGCGTCGAACATCTTCCGACTGCCCCAGGACGAGCAGAAGATCACGCAGGTGGTCGACTTCCTGGTATTGGTCGCAAACGGCATCCGCAAGGATGGCACGACACAGACGTTCAAGGGCGACGACACGTGGCGAATCCAGCGGTTGGACGGCCTCGAAGAGCCAATCGTGCTCTGCTCACCGCCGACGTCCGCGATTGACGGTCGGGCCGTGCGCCGGCTGATGCGGCGCTCGTTGCGGGCGGCGGAAGAGGCGATCAGCGGGACGAGCGGATTCCGGATCGCAGCGATGCTGACGCTGGCAAACAGCCTCGATCGCGAGTTGGTCACGACGGCGCTGCGCGGGATCGATCCAATGCTGCTCGCCGGCTGGGACTACATGCCGCTGCTGGTTGACGGGCAGACAAAGTCGCTGTTGGAGCCGGCGCCGCCGCTGAGCTAGCTGAGCGTTGTTGAGGCAGCATGGAGTTCCTCAGTCCCAGCCTCGGGAGGTTGTATCAGAAGTCCGCCTCCATTCGCGGACTCCCAGTCCCCGCTTCACGCGGGGACCTGCTCGGGGGCACGGGCCATCTGGTAGTGGTGTTCCGGGCGCAGGAGGAACGGGTCCCCGCGTGAAGCGGGGACTGGGAATTCCGACCTAGGAGACAGCCTACGGAACCCTGGACTGGGGGGTGTCTTAGCCGCGCTCGACGATCGTGACCTGGCCACGAGAGCCGTCGATTCGCAGCAGGTCCCCGGTCCGAATCTGCTGTGTCGCCTTCTGGACGTTGACGACGGCCGGGATGCCGAACTCGCGAGCGACGATTGCGCCGTGGCTGAGCACTCCGCCGATTTCGGTCACGATGGCTGCGGCCAAGGGGAAGATCGGCGTCCAGCCCGGATCGGTGAAGCGGGCGACGAGGATCTGTCCTGGCGTGATCTCGCGTCCGGTTTCCGGCGACAGGGCGACGTGCGCGCGTCCCTCGGCTTCTCCGGTCGAGGCGGCGATGCCCCGCAGTGTGAGCGGCAGACTGTTCGCTGCCTCCGCTTCCGCGGATGTCTCGCCGGATGCCCGTTGCATCGCCGAATCTTCGGTCGCTGCCTGGTCTTCGCCGCCAATGACATCACCGGCCGGGTCGCGCAGGGGCGGCGCCGGTGACTTCTTCCATTCCTCGAACTGCAAGCGTCGACGTCTGATTCGGCTCCTCATTCGAGCCCCGATCACCGGGTCGCCTGAACGGCGAGTCAGCGTGGCCAGCTCGTCGAAATGAAGATAGTAGACATCGTCCAGGTCGTTGACCAGCCCCTGCTCGATCCAGCGCCGCGCGATCTCCTGCCACAAGCGTCGCTGCTGGAGGGAGAGTTCGAGCAGGCTGAACTTGGGATTTTCTCGCAGCGGTTGGAGCCGGCGCGCCTGGCGCATCTGGGCGTTGAACAATGGCCAACGCAACCGACCGAGCGGGCGTTGATAGAGCCGCTCGCGCACCTCGCGCTCCGCTTCGATCCGAGCAATCCGCTGGCGCTCGATCATCTCGTCAGGGTTGTTGCGCTCGGGCTGGAGCACGTAGTCGCGGAACGTATCGAGGATCAGCGCGGGTCGTTCGACCCATCGCGGCTCGGCTGCTTCGAGCTCGCCGGCGGCGCGGTGACCATATTCCGCCATGAAATCGTCGAGCTCGTCGCGCAACCAGCGCAGCGATTCATCCAGCCGATCGTTGTGCACCGCCGGCCAGAGGCTTTCAGCGTCTTCCTGACGAACAAACTCCGTCGCCTGCGAATCGTTGGCGGCGCGGACCGCAATCCGGCGCAAGGCGATGTTGCCGTCCTGCGTTCGGACGCCCGGTGCGCCCTGCAGGACGGAGAGCGTGAGGTTGCGCATATTCGTGCCGAGCCAACGGTCGGTGGCCCAGAGCAATCCCTGGACCGCGCTGTAGACAGAGGCCTGGGCGCGCATCAGGAAAATAGTCTGACGCTCGGCTTCGGCGCCTGATTTGGTCAGCTCGCGGAAGATGTCGCGATCAGACATCTCCGACGTGTCGAGCGCCTTGAGTCGGTCGCGTTCAGCCTCGCATGACGCCCGCATTATGGGCCACGTCTTGGGGAAGCCGTCCTGGTCGCGCACCCAGCGCAACAGGAAGGGCAGCTGACGCAGCAGCAGGGTCCAGCGGATTTTCGTGGCATCCTTCGTGGATTGGTCGTTGTCGACGCTCGCGCTGGCAGCGACGGCGGCTTCCGGTCCGCCGACGGCCTCGAGGAAATGCGCTCCGGTCAGTCCCATTCGTTGTTGGATCAGCTCCAGCATCAAGCCGACATTGAAGTAGACGTAGCCGTCGTACAGCGAGACGAACCGGCGACCCTCGGTCCAGTCGCCCCAGGGGGCATGGAAGCCACGGTCGAGCGCATCGGCGACCACCGACCAGCTCAGCGGCGTCATCACATTCGGGATGACCTCGCCGGCGTTGGCTCTCGACCAGCGGTCGAACTCGTTTGGCGTGTCGGGCAACCCGCGACCCGGCCCGCCGCCCCATGGCAGCGGTTCGTCGATCAGACGACCATCACTGGTGTCGACGCCGCCGGCGGAGTCGGAGCGCCAGCGCAGCACGGCCGGACCGCCCAGGGATTGTTCGAGATCGAGCAGTTGATCTCGAACCTCGGTCAACAACGGCGCGTCGCTGATTTCTGAAATCTTGATCGGCCCGCGCCTCGGCAATGAGACCGAGTGAGGCGCTGCGCCTTCGTAGTCGATCCGCAGGGCCTGGAGTTCGACGCCGAGAGGATCTTCCGACCAGGCCAGGCCGCCAACGTGATCGGTTAACGTCGCGTTCATGCAGTCAGCATAGGTAACTTAACGGCGATGGGAACCCGTGTTTTCTATTCCGGAGAGTCCGACCAGATGAGGCGCCCGTGGCGAAGATCGAGCGACTGAGTTCCGGCAAGCTACCGGCCGAAATGCTGTTCGCCGCGCTGCGACCAGTGCTGGATCAGCGTGTCGTGCAAGGTCCTGGTCTGGGTCGGGATGCGGCAATCATCGAGTTGGGCGATCTGGCGCTGGTGGCGACATCCGATCCGATCACGTTCGTCGACGCGCAAGCCGGCAAGCTCGCCGTGACGATCAACGCGAACGACATCCTGTCGGTCGGAGCAGAGCCTGAGTGGCTGCTCGCCACGATCCTCGCGCCAGTTGGCTCGTCACCCGAAGAGCTGGAAGCGTTGCTGGCGGACCTGCAGGAAGCCTGCGACGACTCCGGAATCGCCCTCGTCGGCGGACACACTGAGGTCACCGACGCAGTTAACAGGACCGTGGTCTCGTGCGCGATGATCGGGACCGCACCGCGTGAACAGATCGTTCGGTCGGACGGCGCTCGCGATGGCGACGTGGTGATCCAGGCGGGCGCAGCAGCGGTCGAGGGGACGGCCATCCTCGGCCATCCGGAGTTGTTGGAGGAACCGGGTATCAGCATTGCCGCCGCGGCTCGCGCGTTACGGAGCGTCGCAGGCATCCATGCGATGCACGATGTGACGGAAGGCGGCATCGCGACGGCAGCTCTGGAACTGGCCGAGGCGGCCGGACTCGGCGTCGAGCTTCGGGCCGATGACATGCTCTGGCTACCCGAGACGATTGCGGTCTGCGCCGAGCGCGGCCTCGACCCGCTGGGACTGCTGGGCTCGGGAACGCTACTGGCTTCGGTCGATCCACAAGCCGCCAATTCGGCGCTCGCGGCGCTCCATGATGCTGGGGTCAGGGGGGCTGTAATCGGGAGAGTGGGGGCCGGGATAACCGCTACACTCGTTGTCGGCGGCCTGAAGCGTTTACTGCCCAGATTTGGGCGTGACGAAGCGCTTCGGGCATTGGCCGAGCACACAAGTGACTAAGCCAGGTGAAGTGGCGCTGCCACAGGTCTGCAGCGGACTGGGAAGCAACGGACAGGAGTCGACGTGAGCGCAACACCGGCCACCGTGGGGCAGTTGAAGGCATCTGGATACCAACCGCGAACCGTCAGGCAAGAGATTCGCGACAACCTGATTACCCGTCTCGAAGCGGGCGGGCCGCTGTTTCCCGAAATTCACGGCTTCGAGGACACGGTCATACCGGCCCTCGAGAACGCGCTCCTGGCCGAACAGGACGTCATCTTCCTGGGCGAGCGCGGACAGGCCAAGAGCCGCATGATCCGCGCCATCACCGGTCTATTGGACGAACAGACGCCGGTCCTTGAAGGCGTCGAGATCTATGAAGAACCGCTGGCCCCAATCTCGCTGGAAGGCAAGCAGAAGATCGAGGAGTTCGGCGACGACGCGCCGATTCGCTGGGTTCCGCGCGTCGATCGCTACGGCGAGAAACTGGCCACCCCCGACATCACGATCGCCGACCTGATCGGCGAGATTGACCCGATCAAGGTGGCCGAGGGTCGCTACCTGTCGGACGAGATGACGATCCACTTCGGTCTGATTCCGCGCACAAATCGCGGCATTTTCTGCATCAACGAGCTGCCCGACCTAGCCGAGCGTATCCAGGTTGGACTGCTCAACATCATGGAAGAGCGCGATGTCCAGATTCGCGGCTTCCGCGTGCGCTTGCCGCTCGACGTGCTAATCGTCGCCTCGGCGAACCCTGAGGACTACACCAACCGCGGCCGAATTATCACGCCGCTCAAGGACCGCTACGGCGCGCAAATTCGCACGCACTACCCGACCGAGCTCGCCACCGAGATGGAGATCGTCAACCAGGAATCATCCGTGCTGTCCGCTCCGGGCCGCGTGCTCAACACGCCCACCTACATGGCGGAAATCGTCTCCGAGATTGTCCGGCTTGCGAGGCGCAGTCCCGACGTGTCACAACGCTCGGGCGTGTCCGTCCGAGCGTCGATTTCCGGTTACGAGACCTTGACCGCGAATGCCATGCGCCGCGCGATTCTCGCCGGCGAGAAGCAGGTCGCGCCTCGAATCTGCGACCTCTGGCATCTGGGGCCTGCGTTGCAGGGCAAGATGGAGCTCGAGACGGTCGACGAGGGCGCCGACGAAAAGGTGATCGAGAAGCTGATCGCGGGCGCGATCGCCGTAGTCTTCGGTCGCTACTTCGATCTGGGCGCGCTGGAACCGGTGATCATGCAGTTCAAGGCAGGCCTCGCGGTCGAGGTCGGCGAAGCGCTCAAGGCCGGCGACTACGCCGGAATTGTCGCGCGCGTCGAAGGCCTCGACGAAGCGCTTCAGCCCCTGGGTGTCGGTGAGGACGCAGCCTCGCTCGCCGCCGCCATCGAGTTCCTCTTCGAAGGTCTGCACCTGAACAAGCGGCTGAACAAGGACGTCGTTGGCGGCAACGTGTTTTACCGCGCCTGATCCGGCCCGTCCGCTACAAGTTGATGGAGGGCGTCATGCCCACCCGATTCCGCTACTCACAATGGGACGGCACCCAGGACATTCCCGCGCTCGACGCGGACGATGTGCTGCAGTCGTTGTCCGACGACCTGCTCTCGTTCGGCGATTTGCAGCAGGCCTTGCGCAACATGATGCAGCGCGGGATCCGCACGCCCGACGGTGATCGCACCGACGGCATGCGCGACTTGCTCCAGCGTCTGCGCCAGCAGCGACGACAACAGCTTGAGCAGTTCGATCTGTCGTCGGTCTTCGACGACATCCAGCGACAACTGGATGAGATTCTCGAACTTGAGCGCGACGCCCTTGAGGATCGCCTCGACGAGGTCGGTCCGCGACCGCAACCCCAGCAGCCGGAGGGCGAACAGCAGTCGGGCGACCAGTCGGGCGATCCGAACCAGCAGGGTCAGCCGCAAGCAAGTCAGCCGTCGGGCGACGAGTCGGGCCAACAGTCGGGTCAGCAATCGGGACAACAACCGCAGATGTCGCCGCTGACCGAGGACGAGATGGAGCGCCTCACGGAGGCGCTGCGGCAGCGACTCGAGCGCAAGCAGGAGCAGATTGATCGGCTGCCCGAGGATGCGGCGGGGCAGGTCAAGGACCTGCAGGAGTACGAGTTCGAGGACGACGAGGCTCGCCAGAAGTACGAAGAGCTGCTGGAACAGCTCAAGCAGTCGATGATGAATCGCTTCTTCAACGACATGAGCGAGATGATCTCCGACATGTCCGACGCGGACATGGAGCGGATGCGTCAGATGATGCAGGACCTCAACGAGATGCTGGAGCGCCAGCGTCGCGGCGAGGACCCGCAGTTCGATCAGTTCATGGACCAGTACGGCGACATGTTCGGCGACGATCCGCCGAAGTCGCTGGAGGAGCTGTTCGAGCAGATGCAGCGCCAGGCGGCGCAGATGCAAAACCTGATGTCATCGCTGCCGGGCGACATGCGACAGCAGCTCGGCGAGATGATGCAGCAGCGCATGGACGAAATGGGAATGGGCCAGGAACTGTCGCAGCTCGCGCAGAACCTCGAGGCGCTCTATCCAATGCGCGACCTGCTCAACCAGTACCCATTCCGCGGCCAGGAAGAGTTGGACATGCAGGCCGCGATGTCGCTGATGGGAGACATGCAGCAGCTCGACGAGCTCGAGCGCGCGCTGGAGCGAGTGCAGTACGGCGGCAACATCGAGGACATCGACCCCGACCTGCTGGAAGAGTTGATGGGCGAGGAGGCTCGCGAGATCCTGGAGCAGCTCAAGCAACTGTTGGAGCTGTTGGAGGAAGCCGGCTACCTCGAGAAGAAGGGCAACTCATACGAGTTGACGCCGCGCGGCAACCGCCGCATCGGCGAGAAGGCGCTGGCGGAGATCTACTCCAATCTGAAGCGTCAGAACTTTGGCAAGCACAACGTCCCGGAGACCGGCCGCTACGGCGATCGCGCCGATGATACCAAGGCCTACGAGTTCGGCGACCCGTTCCACCTGAACCTCAAGGACACGATTTCGAACGCAATCCTGCGGACGGCGCCCGAGGGTGGACCGCAAATTCCGGTCAAGCTGACGCCCGACGACTTTGAGGTCTACCGCTCAGAGACGCTGACCCAGACGGCGACGGTCGTGATGCTCGACCTGTCCTGGTCGATGGCGCTGCGTGGCTCGTTCCAGGCGGCCAAAAAGGTCGCGATGGCGCTCAACAACCTGATCCGGATGCAATACCCGCGAGACTCGCTCTACCTGATCGGCTTCAGCGCCTACGCCCGCGAGCTTAAGGCAGACCAGCTGCCCTACGTCCGCTGGGACGAGACGGTGCTGGGCACCAACATGCACCACGCGCTGCTAATCGCTCAGCAGTTGCTCGCCAAGCACAAGGTCGGCACGCGGCAGATCATCATGATCACCGACGGTGAGCCGACAGCGCACTTGGAGCAGGGTCGCTCGTACTTCGCCTATCCGCCGTCGCCCCTCACAATTCGCGAGACGCTCAAAGAGGTTCGGCACTGCACGAAGAAGGACATTGTGATCAATGTCTTCATGCTCGATCGCAGCTACTACCTCAAGGAGTTCGTCGACCGCGTCGCGCGGATCAACGGCGGCCGCGTCTTCTACAGTCAGCCCGACGAGCTGGGCGAGTACGTCCTGCACGACTTCGTCACGAATCGGCGAAAGACGCTGACCAGGTCGTAGTCGGGATGCGTAGTCGGGATCCAGTGAATCGGGACGTAGCAAGTGACGCGCTGGATGGAACCGGCTCGCCGCTTTGCCCGCGTGCCCTTCGCTCTTGCCTGGAGAATCATCCGCTTCGTCGCGCCGCTCGCGCCCGAGGCGGCGCTGCACCGTACGATTTGGGCGGCTGCAGGTCTGTTCCTGACCATGGCGATCGGCGTGGCCGGCTACCGGCTGATCGACGGCTTCTCAGCCTTCGATGCGCTCTACCAGACCGTGCTCACCCTGACCACGGTCGGCTTCCAGGAGCTGCATCCGCTCAGCGACGGCGCGTGATCGTTCACGATCTTCCTGATGCTCTTCGGCGTGGGGATCGTGCTCTACCTGCTCACGGCAATCGCTACGCTGCTATTGGAAGGGGACTTGTACCGTGACGTTGACGTGAGGAGGCAACGGCGCATGATTGACCAGCTAACGGGCCACCTCGTGTTCGTTGGGTCGGGCCGTATGGGTACCCGCATCATCGAGGAGGCCATCGGGCCTGGCGACGCGTTCGTGGTCATCGAAGAGAATCCCGCTTCCGCGAGAGACGCACGCGACCGAGGTTGGATGGTGATTGAAGACGACGCGGAGCAAGAGGCAGTGCTGCGCGCCGCGGGGGTTGAGCGCGCTGCAGGGCTGTTCGCCTTGACCGGTGACGATGCAACCAACACATTTATCACGATGCGTGCAAAGCAGTTCGCACCGTCAATTCTCGTGACATCGCGCTGCAGTCAGCCTGGCAACGAGGACTTGATGCGTAGTGCGGGGGCTTCCGAGGTGCTGTCGCCGTTCGAGATGATTGCCCGTCAAGTAGCAGCCGCGCGTGCGAGCCGACGCTAACTACGCTGGGGTTCTGCCAGCGCGCCACTCCGACCAGCGTTGGGCGAACATTCTTAAGCCGGCACGGTAAGCGAAGCCCTGGATCAGCACATTCCCGAAGAACACGCCGGAGAAGTATCCGCCGAGCACGAGGAAGACGATCGCGAATACCTTGGTCCAACCGGGTAGCAGCAGGATCATCAGGATCGAAAGTCCGGTCGCCAGCAGAATCCCGGACCACGCCGCGAGATGGACATACAGCCCTTCTCGCTTGCGCTTTGACTGGTAGATAGCGGCGAGGTCTCGGTCGATCTTGTCGACAGCCGGGGTCATATCTGTGGTTTCCCCGCAGACCACACAGGTGTCCTCTTGCCCCAGCGGCGCTGAGCAGTAGCCGCAAAAGCGGCCGATGTTGGGCGCTTGACCCGCCCGGATTTCCGCGATCAGTTGGTCCAGTTCCGAAGAGAATGGAACGTCGCGAGTTGGAACGAAGTCGCCGTCCTGGTAGGTCGGCTGGGAAACGCCTAACTCACTGCGGGTCGGCATTGCGCTCAGTCGGGCCAATCAGCAGGCCGGCGTCCCGGTAGCCAGGAATAGATCTGGACCAGCACACCGCCGGTGTCGCGAGGGTGGATGAAGAACTGATTCCACTCATAGTCCTGGTACGGCTCGCCGAGCGGTTCGATTCCCAGCTCCTCGCGGATGTAGTCGCAGGCTGAGTCGGCGTCCTCGACTTCGACCGTGATGTGGTGCATCCCCGGACCGCGTTCGTTGATGAATTTCTGCACGAACGATGTCTCATCAAACGGGGCAATCAGCTCAAGACCCGCCTGCCGATTGGGCAGGTGAAATTGCGCGACGCGGTATCCGCCTTCGTGTGAGATCGTCCAGTGATCGAGATCGAGGCCGAACAGCCGGCTCCAGAAATTGGACGCGGCCTTCGAGTCTTCCGCCGCGATCGCAACGTGGTCCAGCCTGACCCAACCCAAGCCCTTGTTCTTAGTCATGTTTCTCAATCATGTTTGTCGGCCATGTTTGTCCGCCATGTTTGTCGGCCACCTTCGTCCGCCATGTCGCTCACGCTCCAATCGAGACAATCTTATCCCAGCGTAACCCCCCGTCATAAGTCAACCCGTCTAGAGGCGAATGGGCGTATGTTTCAGGCATGCAGATTCAGACGGACGACATTGTCTTCGTCCTCAATCCCAACTCCGGCAATGCGCTTCATCCACGGACGCTGACCGCCATGTGCCATGCCGCCTGCGAAGAGGCGGGACACCGGGCGCATGTCGTCGCAACTCGCGACCCGCTCGATGCCGCGAATACCGCGCTCGCCGCGCATGAGGCTGGAGCTGCGGCGATCTTCGGCTGCGGCGGCGACGGCACACTCTCGGGGATCATCCAGGGCTTGCCGGTTGGTTCGCAGACGGCGCTCGGCGCCGTCCCGCTCGGGACCGCGAACGTCTGGGCCTACGAGACCAATCTGCCCATGACGCCATTCGCGGCGGTGGCGGCTCAACTCGCGGCGTTGGACGGTCTCCGGGGCGAGGCCATGTGGGTCGACACTGGCCGAGTCTGGTCGACCAACGCGGACGGCTCGATTAGCCAGCAGCGATTCCTCTTGATGGCCAGTTGGGGCCTGGATGCGGCCGCAGTGGGTGGAATCGTCGGCAGCAAGCGTCGCCGAAACATGAAGCGCATGTTGGGCGAGCCGGCGTATTTTCTGTCGGCGGTGCAAGAAGCAGTAGGCCGCCGGGCCTGGCCAATCTCCATCAGCGTCGACGGCGCGGCGCCGTTCCAGGTTGACGCGGCGCTGCTCACAGTCGGCAACACGCGAATGCTGGGCACCTGGCTCGAGGTCAACCCGAAAGCCACAGTCGTCGACGGCGAACTGGACATGCTGCTCGTCGAGGGCGCGCCCTGGAAAGCGCTGGCGCTGTCGGCGCTCGCTCGCTACGGCTGGCTGCCGCAAGGTCCCGGAGTGACAAATCTCCGCTTCCGACGACTGGAGATCGCGGCGCTGAGAGAGTCACTGCCAATCCAAATCGACGGCGACCCGGGGCCCGCGACATCCTACGCCATCGATATCGAACCGCGAGCGCTACGGGCGCTCTGCCCGCAGCCAACCTCCGAGGTGCTCGGCGGCTGAGGTCCGACCACCAGCTTCTATCTTCGCGCTGTCTTGGGAACAACAGGTTGCCGTAGGGCCGCCACTTGTGTGGGTGTCTCAGAAGTCGGAATTCCCAGTCCCCGCCCCTGCGCGGGGACCCGCTCCCTCTGCGCCCGAGACATCACCACCAGAAATGCCGTGCGGCCCGAGCAGGTCCCCGCGTGAAGCGGGGACTGGGAGTCTGCGAATGGCGGCGGAGTTAGGAGCCACCCTCACAGAGGCGCTTCTACAGGATGTCGGCGACATCCCAGCGGGCCCCACGAACCTAGTTCTGTGCGACAGCCCGGACGGCGATGATCCCGCCTTCCAGCGGGTCCTTGATCTGGCCGACGAGACCTGGGTGCGCGGCGGGTCGGTCGAAGTTGATTGAGGCCAGGTTCTGCATGTAGGCGTCGTACTGACGCTGTCGCAGCGTCTTCAGCTTGTCGACGCCCGCCTGCAAGTTCTCGACACCACCGGCCATCAACACGATCAGCGCCTCGCGCTCGGTCGTCGACAGCCGCATCTCCTGCACCATGGCCGCCTCGGCGCGGATGAACTGGATACCCAGGCGCTTGTCGGCCTCCGGCTTGTAGCGGGCGTACCACTCGAGGTGTGCGAGACCGTAGTCGAGGTGGCGGCGAGAGTCGGTAGCGATCCTCGCAAACATGTCTCGCTCAACATCGGTCTGCGCCCACTCGGAGGCCGACTCGAACAAGGTCACTTCGTAGCTCTTGTAGACCACGTCGAGGGCGATGATCATGTCGGTGAATGTGAGACCCTGGTACCAGGCGCGGTAGATCTGACCGAGCGGCGCCTGGCCGAGTCCGCCGCCGTTGATCAGGGCGCGCTTGCGCAGCGCCTCGACCTTGCGACCGGCGTCGTAGGCCTGGGTGGCGAGGAACAGTTTGACCTCGTGGAAGCCGTAGGAAATCTCTTCGAGCCAACGTCCGATGATTTTCTGTTCGACCAGCCCGTTGTTTGAATAGATGGTGCAAATCTGTCCGACCGCGCGTTCAAGCTCTTCGGGTAGGTCCGAGAGGCCATTCTCCCAGTCAAGCTGCGTCGCCGGGATCCAGCGGTCCTTGATCGCGTCCTCGTACAGATCAACTGCATTCTCGGACCAGACTTCCGCCTTGTCGAAGATCGAGTAGCCGGCGGCCATGATCTGGCCGGTCGACTCGGTGCCGCGCGGGGCGTCGTTGGGCAGATTCCAGTGGTCGGGCACGACGCCGTAGCTGCCGATGTTGATGTCGCGCAGACGCAGACCGTCGGGGCCGGGCACGGCCTTGAGGCCAATCTCGGCCGGGGTCCTGAAGATGTTGAACGGCGCGGCGCTGAACGGGTTGTCGGGATGGTTCTTGAGGAAATCGAGCCAGCCGCTGATCTTGGCTTCGCTGAGTTCGCCTCGAGCCAGGTTCTCGACCTGCTGGTCGGTCGCCGTCGAGGCTTCGATTCGCTCAATCAGCTCTTCCGACCAACCCACGTTCTTGGCGCGTACCTTGGTCATTGTCGACAGTTGCATGGCAGTGCCCTTGTTCCGCTGGAATGCTATCCCTCAACGAGGAGATACTGAGAGGGACGACCGACGCTGCTCGCGAACGATCGCCCCTGTTGCTTCGAACGCCCGACCCCCTCCGCCTTCGGCATCTCCCCCAGAGGGGGAGAGGGGCTCGTTCTGGACTAGTTGTCTTCGCCCAGCAAGGCGAGCACTTCCGGAGCGAAGCGGTCGGAGCGGTCAAGCCCGATCACTTCCAGCCGGTGGGCGTACTCGATGAACTGCTTGCGGCGCATCAGCATGACCATGTTGTAGCCCTCGTCGAGGTGCTCGATGCCGCCACCGGAGAGGATGGCCAGCGCCTCACCCGTCAGCGGGTTGGTGGTCAGCGAAGTCTGCTGCGACTGCGTGAGCAGCGCTTCCTGCATGTCGAGAATGTGGTGCAGTTCTTCCTTGCGCCAGGGCTCGGTCTCGATCGTGTACTTGAGGTGCGTCACGCCGAACGCGAGGTGTCGCGACTCGTCCTGAGCGGACAGGCGGAACATCCGCTTTTCAGCTTCGTTCTGGGCGATCAGCTCGCCCATGCGGAAGAGCGTCTGCACGAAGCCCTCACCGACGAGGTGGAGCAACGCCGTCATCTCGGTGAAGTCGTCGGAGCCCAGCAGCTGGACCGCGCCGAGACCTGCGCCGGACATCCCGCCGCCGTTGCTCAGGGTGCGCTTGCGGAACACGTCGAGGTGTCGCGCCTCGTCCATGATCTGCGTGCCGAGGAAGAGCTGCGACTCGAAGAACTCAGGGTGAATCTGCTCAAGGAAGCGCCCGGGCACGTCGGCGGCGATGAACTCGACCTGGGTCAGGAAGGTGCAGAGCGTGCACATCGCGTGCTCAAGGTCGGGAGGCAGCTCTTCAATCGTGTCCCAGGGAATGTCGCGCGCGGACGACCACTGGCGCTGCAGGGCCTCTTCGTAGAGCAGCATCGCGGACTCGGTCCAGACATCGGCCTTGTTCATGTGCTGGACGCTGTTCGAAGGCGAACGCGGGTCGGCGACGGCGCCACGCGGCGCCCACTGGCGCTGGCGCGCCTCGTCCCGGTCGTCAACGCCATAGGTGAGCTGGTTGATCGTCTCCAGCGTCAGGCCTTTGCGACCGGTCTCGATCTCCATGCCCTGGTCGGTGTCAACGTTGAGCCAGTCAAGGTTGATTCCAGGTACATCGTGCTGAATGGTGGCCATGGATGCGCTCCAGTGGTTAGCGGGACGTCCGCGAATCGGTTTGAAACATAGTACACGCTCGGCCAGATCCGTGCAGGTCAGGAAGATACGAATAGAATGACCCCATGGCGCTCATACCGATCCCGATTCGTCGCCGCCTCCGCGACTCCGGTTTCTCAGAGGAACAGACAGACGCGCTGGACGAAACCAGCGAAGCCACAGCAGAGGCGGCCCGCGCAGGTTTGGCCAAGCAGGACGATGTACGGGACGAGTACTACGCGCTTCGAACTGAGTTACGGGAGTCAATTGCGGCGCTCCGCGCGGAGATGGCTGCCCTGCGCTCGGATATGAACGCGATGAAGTGGTGGCTGTTCGGCACGCTGTCATTGACGATTCTCGCCGCGACCGCTGCCATCATCGCCGCCATTGTCGCCTGGGGCTAACCGACCCATACACTCCGACCTGTGCACCTGACTCGATTGCAACTCTCCAATGTTCGCTCCTGGGCCGAGCTCGAGCTGGAGTTCGATCCCGGCATCACCCTGATCAGCGGTGCGAATGCGGCGGGCAAATCCAACCTGATCGAGGCGATCTACCTGCTCGCCGCGCTGCGTTCGACCCGAGCCCAGACCGAGGGTGAGTTGATCCGCTGGGATGCTCCCCAACCGCAGGTCATGCGAGTCGCAGGGACTGCGCAGACGACTGACGGCTTCGTCGAGGTCGAGCTGGCGCTGGCGGCACGCTCGGAGGCCTCGACGAGCAGTGCCAGACAACGCAGCAGAGCGCCGTTGACCTCCAAACGCATTCGAGTGAACGGCGTCCCTCGTCGCGCGTCCGATGCCCTGGGCGCGATTCGGGCGGTGCAATTCACGACGCTCGATCTTGACCTGTTGATCGGCGCTGCGTCCATGAGGAGGCGATACCTCGATGTGGCGATCGGTCAACTGATGCCGTCGCACGCATCCAACTTGAGCCGCTATCAGCGAGCGCTGACGCAGCGAAACGCACTGCTCAAACGCATCGCCGACGGACGCGCAACGGCATCGGAGTTTGAGCAGTGGGACGAGTTGCTGACGGCGGCGGCCGAGCCGATCTGGCGCGCTCGCTCGGCGGCGGCATCGCAGTTGTCGAGCTATGCCACTGAGCGGCATCTGTCGCTGCGTTCGCCGGATGACCCTTCCGAGCGCCTGACGTTGACCTACGCTCCCGCCGACCAACCGAGCCTGCAGGAGTCTCGGCGGCGAGACCTGGCGCGAGGCTCGACCAGCGTTGGGCCTCATCGCGACGACATGCTGATCGACCTCGACGGGCGCCCGGCGGCCAACTTTGCGTCCCGTGCGCAGCAGCGGGCCGTCGCGCTGAGTATGCGCTTGGCCGAGGCGGACTATCTCAATGCGCAAGGCGGCGATCCTCCAATCCTCCTGCTTGACGATGTGTTCAGCGAGCTCGATCCGCCCAGGCGTGCGCGGACGGCCGAGGCGGTCTCGGCGGCGGAACAAGTCATCCTGACCACCGCCGACCCCAACGTTGTGCCGCTCGCGCGCTCCGACCTCGCCGCGTCACTGACGATCGCCAACGGTCGATTTCATACGTAAGAATCCTCATTGCAACTCCGATCCCCGCTTCCCCCCCCCCCTGCGGAGACCTTTGAATTAATCCGGCGCTTCCGGTTCTCAGTCCCCGCCTCCGCGCGGGGACCTGCCCCCGTTCCTCACCGGCTGAGCGACGAAAGATACGGTACATATCTGGTGAGGAGCGATGAAAAGCGACAGCTGCGCGAAGCGGAGCAGGTCCCCGCGCAGGGGCGGGGACTGGGAGATTTCCTATGCGCGACTTTTTCAAAGGTCTCCTTGCGGGGGAAGCTGCCGAAGGCTGAAGGGGGTCCCGTCCCTACACCGGTAACGATTGTTCTGAGGATTCCTAACGATTGTGCCTATCGCGGCAATGGCGTTCGTTGCCCTTGCTTACAACGACGACACTTCCAGACGATCGTCACGTACTGTTCGTGGTCCTCGACTTTGCATGCCAGCGCGCCGCGGTCGGCGTGCTTACGGCTCGGGCAGTTGGGATTGTTACAACGGATGTCGTGTGTGGCGGTCACGGGTGACTCCTGTTCGTTGGCTGGCTCCTTGCGAGCTGTGAAGAGTGGCTAAGGACGGACGGTGCGGTCGTCGTCCGACTGCGTGAGCTGACCGAGCGGCGCCAGGTGGCCCCGGAACCGGCTCGACGCCGGCACGCTGTGACCTCCGTTGGCAGACGCGTCCTCGGCGGTATCACCCCTGAGCAGCGCGAGTTCCTGCTCAAACCGAGCCTGTTCCAGACGCCACTGACGATGCCGCGCGAGCACCTGGTCGGCGTGCTCCTCACCGATGTACTGCTCGAGGTACGCGCGCTGGTCCAGTGGGTCGAGTGGATCGTTCAGCCGCGCCCGTCCGTGCTCCTGCACGGCAATCCGTTGCGCCGAGGAGTACGGATCGATCCAGACATCGATGTCCAGCGACGGAATCTGTGACGGCTCGACGCACACCGTCTCGCGGCGTTGGAGTCGTCCGTTCTTGCCCTTCGCGAACACCCAGATCGGTGCGCCGAATCCGCCCTCGGCCAGCGACTTGGACATCACCAGCGCCATATTGCGCAGCATCGTTCGTGCGGCCAGGGTTTGCGCCCGCTTGAGCTGCAGGACCTGAAGGTTGCGCGATCCCAGCAGCAGATTCAGGGTGTGAGGCTGAGTGTTGGGCCCGATCTCGCCGCGCTCAACCGAGCCTGAATCCGGCGCGGCCGCGAGCAACTCGTCGTGCGACATCCGTAGAAACTCGACGAATGCGGGATCGATCCTAAATTCGACCCGGTGCAGCGACGCGCCCGGCGGCAATGCCTGCGCTGCGGCGGCGTCGGGTGTGAGTTCGTTCCGGTTGCCGTCGGCGTCGGTTTGCCAGGTGCCATCGGCGAGCTGGATCCAATAGAGCGGGATCGCCGTCTGCTCAGCCAGGAATCGGCCCAGCGAGCGCTCATAGTCGTAGCCCGGCTTGGCCCGATAGATGCCCTCCATCGTTGGTTCCCAGCGGCGCAACATGTCGGGATGATCGTTGGTGTCCGCCTCCGCGATGGCAAAAGGAGGCATCTCATACGGATGCGGGTGAGACTTGATCAGCGTCCATTCGTGCCGAGCCTTGGTCTTCGATGCCTGCGACCGGTTGACCGCATTGCTGTCGAGCGCCGCCAGCTCGTAGTACTCGTGCCGGGTCCAGACCGACGCCACGCGCACCCGATCGCCCCAGCCGGCGCCCGACGGCTCCTCTCGCAGCGCGGCAGCCTGCCCCCGGCCTGAACCGAGGTCGACGGCGCGTGATACGGCCAGCGACGGTTCGCCGGCGATGGCGGTCATGCGCAGCTCGAGACCGTCCTGGTCGCGCAGCCGGTCGCGATACTCGAACAGCCCGGCCTCGCGCAGCACGACGGCCAATCCGAGTCCGTTACCCGAGCCGTGGTCCTCGACGAATGCGAACTGGTCGGGGCGGATCACTTCGACATCCCAGGGGAATCCTGCCGCGGCCTGCCGCTGGCGATCGCGATCGCGGCGGCTTTCCTCCGTCTCGATCCAGGGCAGCGAGGGTCCGTCTTCGGAGCGCGCGCGACGGAACCGGCGCCGCTCCTCGGGATCTTCCGGGCGAGCGCCCCGTTGCTCGCGAGCAGCCAGGGACGGCAAACGATCGGCGGCCCGCTGCCAGTGCAGTACGCCAAAGCAGAGGCAGACCTGCCCGTATCCGAGGTCGGCCTGCAACGAGAGCTGCGACCGCTCCTCGACATGTCGCAAGCCCTGCTCCAGGACGTGTTCGAGGTTGTCGGCCGTCTGTCGCGCCGCCGGCGAGTTGTCGGGCGGTTCGACATGAACGCGCAGCGGATGCTCGGTCAGCCGTTGACGCAGCTGCGACCACGTCCGTCTGAGCAGATCGGTCTGCCAGGGCGCGGCCTCGAGATGCGGCGCCGAGAAATGCGGATCGGCTTCGCGAGCGTTGTAGAGGTGAGTCTCGCGATGACGAATCCGCTCATGCAAGGCCGAGAACCGGCTCAGCGCCCCGCGCGACGCCGATCGGCCACCGCCGAGTTGGTCGAGCATGTGGTTGAGATCGGCCTCCGAAAGCGTCCGCGCCAGAATCGCAGGCGCCGATTCGTCGACAACGAGTGGAACTTCGTGTGCAAGCACGGGCATCGAACAACTCCTTCACAATCAGAATGTGCGTACTGAATAGATGTCCTTGATTATGAGAAGATGTGTTCTAATAAGTCAAGTGGGCCGACCGTTATCCACCAACACCGTCGACGATTGTGGATAACCGGTGGACAAAGTGGATGACGGGGCGGCGCTCTCGGCGCGGCGACCCCGCTTCATCACTCAACCCCTCACGCAATCCCTGGCGCAATCCCTCACTCAATCAACGTCCGCGGCGAACCAGGCCGGGGTCACCCAAGCCGGCGACGCACATACTGATCAAACATGGGAACCGTGAAGTTGATGACTCCATAACTCGGCGAATAGCACAGCCCTCGCTTGATCAACGAGTCCCGAATAGGCGCGACCTGGCTTGTGCTCTTGCCCATACGGCGAGCTACTTCACCGGAGCGATATGGCCCCGTTCCCAGCGAAGCCATGGTCAACAAATACTCGCGCGCGGCCGGTTGTGTGCGGTCAAATCTGACAGCGAAGAAACCCGTATCCAGTTCGTCATTCGCGATTGGCATTGCGGCCCTGACATCGCTGAGTGCGATGGAATCTGGACCTCGCGCCACATCCCAGGTCTGTTTCCCAAATTCTTGCAAGAAGTACGGGTAACCCTCCGACATCTCATACACCAGGTCGGTTGCGTCCCGATCCCATGCAACGTGTTCGTGCAGGGCTGGAGCAACCAGCGCGGTGGTGGCCTCTGCATGGTCCAGGCTGCCGATGCTGACAAACCTGAAGAGCCGCTCCGCGTAAGACTTTGCCTCGCCGGCCAGGGCCGGCAATGATGGGAGGCCCGCACCGACCACAATCAGTGGCAACTGCTCCTGGGCGATCCGATGTAACCCGACAATCAACGCCCCTAGCTGGTCCCTGGAGAGGTATTGCAGCTCGTCGATGGTGAACAGGACGCCGCGATCATGCTCACGGGCCAACTCGCCTAGCTCGATGAAGAGATCGGCAAGATCGTCCTCCAGGGCCCCTGAGTCGGCTTGTCCCGGTATGGGATCGATAGCCAGCTCGAGGCTACCGGCGTCCGGGATGTTCCAGCGAAGTCGAAATGACTGGAGAATGCCCAACGCTCGGCGCCCTCGGTCGGCGAGGCGCTGAACCGGGACGAGCTGAAAAATTGCCCTCCGCGACAGCGTCGCGACGGCCTCGGCCAGATTGATCCCTTCAGTCGCTTCAACGTGTTGGTGAATCCATCCTTCCCCTCGCGAGATCTGGCCGAACTCTTTCAGCAGAACAGTTTTGCCGACTCCCCGCAGACCGGTTAACAACGTGCTTCTCGCAGGACGACCAAGGGCCAGTCGCTTGACAGCGACCTCAAACTCCTTCAGTTCGTCATCGCGGCCAACCAGAGCTGGTGGTGGTGTCCCCGCGCCGGGGCTGTAGGGATTCCTGACCCGGTCCATCGTTAGATTCTAACAAGTTTTACCGCGTATAACTCGATCAGTTATACGCGCATAAACTTGATATACATCCACCTGATTCGCCAGAACTCACCCGGATTGAGCTGCCAGCTCCTTGACCCGCTCGATCAGCGCATCCGCCGACGTCGGGCCGCGCTCACCGTTGACCAGAATCGCCGGTGTGTTGGAGAGACCACGCGATACGGCGTCGGTGTGCTGACGGTAGATGCGGTCGAGGTGGGCTTGGTCGTCCATGCATTGGGCAAACTGGTCAGTGTCGAGATCGAACTCCGAGGCCACGGCGACCGCGCCGTCTCGCGTGTACGCCTCACGGCTCGGACCCTCGAAGTAGTAGTCGTGGAACTCCCACCAGGCGTCCTGATCGCCGGCGCACTCGGTCGCCAGCGAGGCCATCTCCGAGGGCAGGCCGTGATTGATGATGTGGCGGTACTCGAACCGAGCCAGTCCGGTGGCAATTAGTTCCTCTTCGACGCGCGGCCCAACCTGGGTCGCGAAGTGGCGGCAGCCGCCTCAAAGGAAATCGGAATACTCCTCGATCACGACAGGCGCATCGGGGTCACCGAGCGAAGCCCGGTCGCGAATGACCTGCACCCGAGCTTCCTGCTCAACCTCCCCCGCCTGCTCCGTCTGTGCAGCTTGCGAATCGGTTTGCTGATCGTCGCCGTACCCGCCGCCGCAGGCCGCGAGCAGAATCGCGACAGCCACGATGGCGAGCACGCCTATCAATATGCGTCGTGCGCTCATGATCACCCCTCTTCTTCCTGCAATTGTGCCGCGAGTTCCATCACCTGTTCGATCAGAGCATCAGCGACGATCGCGCCGCCATTGCCGTTGATCCGCACGGTCGGCGTGCGGGAAAAGCCCGCTTCGGCCGCCGCGCGATGCTGGTTCTCGACGGCCTCAAGATGCGTCTGGTTGTCCAGGCATTGTGCGAACTGTTCAGTGTCCAGTGACAGCGACGCGGCAAACGCCACCGCGCCGTCGCGTGAGAAGTCCCAACTGGTCATGAAGTGGTCGTGGAAGTCCCACCAGCGACCCTGGTCGCCGCCGCACTCGGTCGCCAACGCGCCCAGCTCCGAAGGCAGCCCGTGGTTGATGATGTAAATGTACTCAAACCGCACCAGTCCAGTGCGGACCAACTCTTCGATCACCCGCGGCTCAACCTGAGCCGCGAACTTGCGACAAATCGGTCAAAGGAAATCGGCGTACTCGGTGATCACGATCGCCGCGGCGGGGTCGCCGACGATATTTCGATTCGCAAACAGTCCTGCGCGGTGTCCAGACTCGATGATTTGGCCGACCATGGCCTGCTGCTCGGGCTCGTCTTCGGCCGGCTGTTCTTGTTGAGCCGGCGGATCAACCTCAGTCGACGCTTCGGTCGGTTGCTCCTGCGCGTCAGCCTGCTGAGGCGTCGCCGAATCGTCCGCGTCGTCGGCCGCCTGCTCGGACTGATCAGTCTGTGCGGCCTGCGCGGAGTCCTGAGACTCTGCCTCATCCTGCACCGATTCGCTCTCGCCGGCCGTGTATGGCGTGGCCGATTGTTCCTGCTGCTCTTGAGCCTCTGTTGCGGCAGCGGATCGTACCTGCGCAGGCTGAGGATCGTCAGCCCCCGACGAACAGGCCGCCAACAAGAGCACAACCGCTACGAGCGCCAGTCCCAACTTCAGCATCGTCAGTCTCCCGCCTGTGCCTCGGACGCCTCAGCCGCCTCGCGGACCTGGTTGAGCAAGGCGCTCAGCGAGCGACCGCTCGGCTGTCCGTTGACCCTGATTGTCGGCGTCTGCCTGACTCCGTTGGCTCTCGCCTCCCACTGCATTCGCTGGATGCGATCTGCGTGTTCCTCATTGTCGATGCATTGCGCGAATCGCGCGACATCGAGGCCTTCATCGCGCGCGAGTTCGATCGCGCCGGCACGACTGAACGTTCGCGCCAGTCCCTTGAGCAGATAGGCGTCGTGGAACTCCCACCATGCGCCCTGATCGCCCGCGCACTCAGTCGCCATCGCGGCGAACTCCGATGCCGCACCCAAGATGATGTAGTGCCGGTACTCGTACCGCGCCAGGCCGGTGCGTATCGTTTCTTCAATCAAGCGCGGCTCAAACTGAGCTGCAAAACTCCGGCAGCCCGGTCATTGAAAGTCGGAATACACGGTGATCAGGACCGGCGCCTCCGGATCGCCGAACACGTTGCGGACAAATGGCAACCCCCGTCGATGTCCAAAATCGATCTCACCAGGCTTGGTTGCTGCCAGCTCGGAGTCCTGCTGCTGCGCGATCGACGCTTGACGCTCCGCGCGGTCGCTGCGCTGAGTGCCGGTCGCCGACCCATCGCTCTGCTCCCCCGCGTCGCCGCCCGATCCACAGGCCGAAACGAGCAGCCCGAACCCCACCACCATTCCCACCAGTAACGCCGACAGTCGGAAGCCCACGAACATGAATCGACTGTACTCCAGGCAAGTACGCCAGGCGTTCACGAAACGCATCACTCCTCCTCCGCCTCTGCCATCTCTGCCGCCCGGTTGACCGCCGCTTCGATGGCTTCGAACGTCGGAGCGACTCGCTCACCGTTGACAAACACACTCGGCGTCCCCTGCACCCCGCGAGCGAGCCCTTCGTCATGCGAGGCGTTGACCAGAGGGAACGTCTGACCCTCGCTCACACAAGTGACGAACTGCTCATAGTTCAAGCCCTCAAACGTGATCTGTCGGCGCAGACCAGCCTCGGTGTAGAGCGTGCCGTCGTCGGCCATGAAGCGATCATGCAAGGGCCAGAACGCGCCCTGATTCGCGGCGCATTCCACCACCACCGCGGCAAACACGGCCCGGTCGCCCAGGTACGGAAAGTGGCGGAAGACATACTTGGCCCGACCGGGCGCAATCAGTTGTTCAAGAATCATCGGCTCAACCTGAGCCGAAAAGCGCTGACAGATCGGTCAAGTGAAGTCACCGTAGTAAAGGATTTCCACAGCCGAATCCGGGTCGCCAAGCACATGGCGCTCGGAGCGAATCCCCTTGTGCTCGCCAACGATCTCCTCCGGCAAGACAACAACCTGCTGGTCTGCCCCGTCCTCCGGCTGAGCGGCAATCTGTTGCTCGGCTCGAGATTCCTCGGTCTGAGCCTGATCGGCTCGCGCTTGTTCGACCTGAGCTTGTTCAGCCGGTGTCTCGGCTTGTTGCTCAAGCTGGGCCGGCTCATCGGCAACCGCGACATCTACGTCCTGTTGTTGTTCCTGCTCTGAAACCGTCGCCTGGCGTTCAACTCGTTGTGAGGTTTGGGAGCCTGTAGCTGCAGGTTCGGACTCACTCTCGGAGCCGCATGCAGCGGCGAACAAGCCAACAGCGAATAGACAGGCAAGTAGACGTTGCATAACCTCAGCCTATCGGGGGAGCGGTGACCACTTGACGAGTGCCGAGAGTGCAACTATCGTTCGATCTACACCCCCTGTACGCTTCGGCGACAGGGCGCGAGGCTGCCGCTAGGCAGCCTCAGCTATTTCCGGGATCACGTCATCCGCGCGAACCTGTACGTTGACGGTTTCAATCTATATTACCGGGCCTTGCGCGGGACGCCTGATCGCTGGCTGGATCTCGGACGGTTGGCGCACCTCCTCCTGCCCGGCCATCAGCTCAACCGAATCCGTTACTTCACCGCTCGCGTGTCCAATCGCCCTGGCGACCCAACCCAAGCGCAGCGCCAACAGGCCTACATCCGAGCTCTCAGCACTGTTCCCGATCTCAGCATCCACTACGGTCATCTGCTGTCGAAACGCAAGCGTCGACCACTAGCGGCGTCTCCGCCATCCGGCCCTCGCACGGTCGAGATTCTGGATACTGAGGAGAAGGGGTCAGATGTCAACTTGGCCTCTTATCTCTTGCTGGACGGCTTTGAAGAGGACTATGAACTGGCCGTCGTGGTCTCCAACGATTCTGATCTCGAGCTCCCGATCACCATGGTGCGAGATCGGCTTGGCTAAGTGATCGGCGTCTTCGATCCGAGCGGCAGGCGCAGCTTTCAGTTGTCTCAAGCGGCGACTTGGTACCGTTCCTTGAGACGCGGTCCACTGAGCGCCAGCCGATTCCCTGAAAAGCTGTCCGACAACCAGGGTGTCATCACGAAACCGTCCGCCTGGTAGGGCCATGGCGCCTAGCCCCGCAACCGCGACATCTCATCCCTGAGCTGCTGCAATCCCATCGGTCCCAGATCAAGCGCCGCCTGATGAAATCCCTTCAAATCAAACGCGTCGCCCAGCGACTCCCGCGCCGACTCCCGCGCCGCCAGCCATTCCCGTTCGCCCACCTTGTACGAGATCGCCTGACCGGGCCAGCCGAGGTAGCGGTCGACCTCGCTCGCGAGCATCTTCTGCGGGAAGAATGAGCGCTCGATCAGGAATGGCAGCGCCAGTTCGGGAGTCCAGGTTTCCCCGCCGTGGTACGGCTCCTGCTCCGGGATCGGCAGTTCCAGGTGCATCCCGATATCAATCACCACTCGCGCCGCGCGCAGTGCCTGGCTACTGAGCAGGCCCATGTAGAAGGCGGGATCCTCGAGATAGCCCAGCTCCGCCATCAGCCGCTCGGCGTACAGCGCCCAGCCCTCGACATAACCCGACGTGCCCGCCAGCAGCCGCTGGTATCGCGTGAGCTGCTCGCCGAGATAGCGCGTGGTCCCAATCTGCAAGTGGTGTCCGGGCACGCCCTCGTGGTAGCAGACCGAGAGCTCGCGCCAGAGCGGGAAGCGAGTCTCGCCGCCGGTCGGATACCAGGTCCGGCCGGGACGCGAGAAGTCTTCCGACGGTCCCGTGTAATACATCGCCAACGCCCCACCGGGCGGCGCGATCATCGCCTCGATCTGCTGCACCGGCGCCGCGATGTCGAAGTGCGTGCCCTGCAGCGACTGCATCGTGTCGTCCTGCGTCTGCTGCATCCACTCGCGGAACGCGTCCTCACCCTCAATCGCCCGAGCGTCGTCCGACTCAAGGATCGCAATCGCCTCAGCCGCCGTCGCGCCCGACGAAATCCGCTCCGCCGTCGACGCCATCTCCGACTGAATCCGCCACAGCTCTTCCCAGCCCCACTGATACGTCTCGTCAAGGTCGAGCTCAATCCCATTGAACCCACGAGAAGCCGCCTGATAACGCTCGCGACCAACCGGGTCATGAGGATTAGCCTTCGGCAAGTACACCGATTCCAACCACTCAGCCATCGCCGCATACCCCCGCTCCGCCGCCGCAACATTCGCACCACCATCAATACCCAGGCTGTCCACCAGATTCTGGAAAAACCCATTCCCAGTCCCCGCTTCACGCGGGGACCCGCTCGGTCCCGCCCCAGCCCACACCCGACACTGCGCAATCCCACCAAGAACCTGCCGCTGAGCCACCACAATCCCCTCATCCATCCCCGCCGCCAACGACGCCCGATAGTTCGCCAGCGCCTCCGGCACCGCGCCCATCCGCTCCACAATCCGCCCGTGATCCTCCTCCGTCTCGCGAGGCATCAGATCAAACACCTGCCGAGTGTTCTGCAGCGGAGAGGCGAGGATGTTCAGCGATCGCAGATGCTCACCCTGAGACTCCAGCTCGGTCTCAAAGTCAAAGCGCTCAAGCATCACATCCCGAGCCACCCGGTCCCGCTCCGTCTCCACATTAAGCAAGCGCAACGCCGCCTCCGCCTGCCGACGAATCGCCGACCGCTCCGCATGACCATCAGGAGAATAATCCGTCAGCTCCGTCTCCCGCCCCGGAATCCCCAAAGAATTCGCCATATTCGGATGGGCCGCCGCCAACGCCTCGACATACCAGTCCGAAATCTCCGAAGCGGTATTCAGTTCAGCACTCATCAAAGACCTCATTCCCAAAAGCTCCCCCCTTGGGGGAGCTGTCACGAAGTGACTGAGGGGGCCGGCCCCCAGGAGTCACCCAAAGTCTATGCCGCTCCCAAAGATCTCCCTGCTCGCACACCTCCGCACAGATCGCCTGCCATCTGCTTCCGGTCCCCTCTCCCTCTGGAGACCTGCGTGTAGACCCAGTCCGCACGATGTGGAAAAACTTCCCCCTCTTACCCCCTCTCCCTCTGGGAGAGGGCTGGGGTGAGGGTCCCCCCGGTCTAGTTATCTGGTGGCGGCCACGCCTGCCTCGCGGCCCGGCCCTCACTCTAACCCTCTCCCAGAGGAGACCTGCGCGTAAGTCACCTGCGGTCTGATTCCGGTCCCCTCTCCCCGAGGGAGAGGGATAGGGAGAGGGCCGGCCCACGACCAACAAAGGCGGAACCCCCCCCACACACACACCATTGCCAACAAACGTTCTGGTCTCTACCCTGTCCCCATGCCCACCCTCAACGTCCAAAACCGAACCCTCTTCCACGGAGACAACCTCCCCTTCCTCCGAGGCATCAACTCCAACACCATCCACCTCATCGCCACCGACCCGGGCTATGTCGCGCTAGACCACAACACCCCCAGGTCCGACGGAGGGCTCAACCACATCAGCAACCGCCTCCTCCTCTGCGGCTCCTGCAACCGAATCAAGAGCAACACCCTAACCCTCAGCGGCCCCCGCGCCGAAAACAAGAAACGCCGCCGGATGGCTGCGGAGAGCTAATGGTGAAGACTGTCTACAAGATTGGTAACACCCACATAGAGTCCGAAGCGCTCGAGATTCCGGACGTTGGGGACTGGGAGGAAAGATCTCATGAGCCACTTGCGCGGCTCCCGTTGAGCCCGAGGAAGAGCGGCGGCGGTAGGAAGCAAACTCCTCCAAGAGCCCCGAGTATAGATGTGAAGATGAATGTACCCAACGACTTCTACTATGACCAGATGGTCACCAACAACCCCGTGTATCTGTGGGCTGCGCACTATACCGAGCAGGATGAAGTCTACGGCACCTCTTGCAATCAATATTTGATTGCCAGGGTAAAACCGAAGGACTATAGGGCTGACGCGACACATGTGACCGTCTATCTGTCAGCGGTCTACCGTGGAACATTCGCGGACACACAGGAATTGCTGGATGCACAGAAGGCAAGACCAGAAGGAGATTTCGTAAACAACAACTGTGGTTGCAGGGGAGCTAGAGAAGGATTCTACGATTGGATTCAGCGGGTCTTTCGTAGTTCGCCGTACACCTACTCGCTTTCTCAAGTACCTGCAACGCATTCGGAGATCGGTAATGACACTCAGGTTCATGCCCCAGGGTTCTATGTTTCTCGAATAACCAGGTCTGGCCAAATCGACTGGCAGTGTGTTTGTGGCGCCTGGACCCAAATCGCACCTATGGACCTTGGCAAGCTAGATGTCAATCCTCTTGTCTTTGCCGATCCCCGCTCGGCCCATGACCACATCAGACGCTTGCGAAATGGCATCCCGCAGAATTGGGAATTGATAGTGGCAGCAACAGTACTGGTCTCTTCGTTGCTCAGCGCCATCGCATTTGCAATTGCAGAAGTCGTAATCCCACTGCTCCATTTGCACTGAGAGCGAGCGACCACATGCCACTCTAAGTCATGACCCCCAACTTCCCCACCAGCCGCTCGACTTCATCGAGGTACCACTCGACCTCGTCACTCTCGAAGGGCACGTCATAGAAGTTGATGTGCATCGTCTGCACGCAGCCGAAAAGTAGGCCGAGTTCGGTGTCGCCCCTTTCCTGAATCAGGGCGCGCAGTATCACCCACAACTCCCGGTGTCGATCGTGCGGCAGGCCCCGCTCATTGGCCGCCACCTTGAGCTCCGAGGCGACTGCATCCCAACCCCTCTCCAACGCCTCCGGCAAATCACCCTCCGCCAACAGCTCCCGCGCGTGGCGCAGATACTCCGCGCTCAACTCTCGGTAGTGATCCGTCTGCGCCGTCGTCATGCCCCCATCCTAGAAGACCTCCCCCTCTGGGGGAGGTGCCCCGAAGGGGCGGAGGGGGCCGCCCCACACAACATCCGCCAACCCCAACACACCGACAGAACAAATGTCCGCATACCATCGACTCCACCCGTCGCCAGCCCGAAGGAGCAGTCAATGTCCGAGCAGAAGCCATTCATCCCCTTCGAGGGCAACGCCATCCGCCGCGCCCTCGGCGAGCTCGCCGCCACCGGCCCTGGCTACGTCCGACTCGGCGCTCTCAAGGTCATGGCCTCCATGCTCGGTCTCTCCGACGATCCCCTCGCCCACGCCGATCCCCAGCGCGATCGACGACTCGATGCCGCCCTCGATGAGGTTGAAGCCATCCTCGGCGAGGCGCTCCGCAGCGAGACCAGGGTGCAGACCGCCGACCCGGACTCCCAATCCGGCCCCGAAGGCGGCGACGATCAAGACAACCAGGCAGAGCAGCAGGAAGAAGCCGACGATGACGACGAACCACCATAATTCCTCAGACCGCACGGTCCGTAAGGCCCTCAAAGCCCTCCATCGGCTCCGTTTTTTTTCTCCCACAGAGCGCCAACAAGAACTCTACGAAGAGATCTTCGACGCGTCCCCGGACAGCCTCACCCTGCTCGGCTACGGAGGCGCCATGGGCGGCGGCAAAACTCGCGCCGTCGTCGAACTCGCCATCGACGCCGCCCTCGCCTTCCCCGGCAACAACATCCTCGTCGCTCGACAACACTTCACCGACCTCTCCGGAACCACCATGAAGGCGTTCTACAACGCCTGCCCCGATGAGTACATCCGCAGCACGCAATCCGCCCCGACGCCACTCGCCAGGATCGCCCTCCCAAAGCGCCCCAACGACCACATCTCGACCATCAACTTCCGACACCTCACCGACTGGTCCGGCCTCGGATCCCAGGAATATGGCGCCGTGCTGATCGACGAAGCGGGAGAGGTCGCCGAGGAGGCCGCGCAGATGCTGCTCACCCGACTCCGGCACCCCGCCCAGCCCCAGCGCTGGTTCGTCGCCGCATCCAATCCCTGGCCGGGCTGGTTCGAGCGCTGGTTCGCCCGACGCGAGCTGGACGAGGAAGCCTTCGCCGAAGCCGACGGGCGGATCGTCTACATCCCGGCGAAGATTCCCGACAACCCGCACCTGCCCTCGACCTACGCCGCCCAGCAACGAGCGATTCAGCCCGGCGAGTGGGTCGACCGCTTCATCGAGGGCAGCTTCGACGCCTTCGACGGGCAAATCTACCAGCACTTCAGCCCCGACACACACCGATGGGACGCGCCCCTGCCGCCCTTCGCCCGATACGTCGGCGGACTCGACTTCGGCGGGCAATCGCCCAAGGACCACTACACCGCCGGCATCGTCGCCGGCCTCACCGACCAGCGCGCGCCCTGCGGACCCAACATCCTGATCCGGCTGGGCGAGTTTGAGGAGCGCGGCCCCGGCGTCACCCAGCGACTCGAGCAGTGGCAACAGTCCTGGCATCGCAAACTCGGCCCCATCCAATGGTGCGCCGACCGCTCACAGTCGGCCTGGATCGACCACCAACGCCGACAGGGCCACCACGTCGTCCCCAGCAAGGGAGGGCCGGACAGTGTCAACTGGGGCATCGCCTTAGTACAACAACGACTCAACGGAGACCCACCCAGCGCCTACTACACCCCCGCAATGGATAAGTTCCCCGGCCGGATGCGTGAGTATCAGTGGGATCAGTCAACCACCGACCAGAGTCCAAAACCAAAGAAACGAAACGACGACCTGCTTGACGCCGACCGCTACATGCACGAAATCGCAACCCAGCAACCAAGAACCAGGACAACATTCAAGCTCACCACCCCCGTCAGAGGCCGAGACGCCCGCTGGAGGGGAGCATGACCCGTGAGGTCAGTCGAGGAAGGCGATGAGCAGACCGACAGCGCCGATAATCAATCCGGTCGCAATCATCATGGCGAGCAGCAGTTGCGTGCGCATCTCGGCCATGTCGCGCCGCATCTCTGTCATCAGCAACTTGAACTTCAGGTCCGACTCACGACGTCCGTACGTGTGGTTGTCAATCGCGTCTGCCGCCTCGTCAGCCTGCGCCTCCTCGACCCCCAACGAGTGGAAGGCGCGCCTGAGCCGGACGATCGGATTCATCGCCGCCATGCTCGACCCTCCTCAGTTGACTGCGACGATGATGGCGACTGCGACGCCGACGATCACGATGATCTCGATCAACAGCTCCCGTCGATGCGCGATCATCATCTCCCGCATCTCGGCGGTCTGCTGCCGCAGCTCCGCCATCATGCGCTCAAAGCGCAGGTCCGATTCGCGCCGGCTGTAGCCGTATTCGCTGATCGCATCGGCGGCCTCTTCCGAAATGTCGTCAGCGGCGACATCGGTCAAGGGCGCACTCGCCCCCAACGAGCGAAACGCCCGTCGCAACCGCAGAATCGGATTCATCGCCGCCATGCTCGACCCTCCTCAGTTGAGTGCGACGATGATGGCGACTGCGACGCCGACGATCACGATGATCTCGATCAACAGCTCTCGTCGATGCGCAGCCATCATCTCCTGCATCTTGGCCATCTCACGCTGGAACATCAACTCAGTCTCGCGTCGGCTAAAGGAATGATCGCCGAGCGCATCCGCTACCTCGTCGACCTGCTCATCATCCACGCCCAACGAGCGAAATGCCCGTCGCAAACGCAGGATCGGGTTCATCGCCGCCATGCCCGTTCCTCCTCAGTTGACCAGCGCCAGAAGCGCGACGCCCAGCCCGACGATGATCAGCACGCCGAGCAGCAACGGATTGCGATCCTCCGCCATGATCCTGGCGATCCGCTCCTCGAATTCGCGGCGACTCAGGTAGATGTCGTCCAGCACCGTCGACAGCTCGTCCGCCTCCTGAGGCTGCGCCCCGACCTGTCGAAACAAGCGGCGCAATCGCAAGATCGGGTTCATGCTCGACATCACAGCCTCGCGTTCCTCGTCCCCAATATACCGTACTTATCGCCTATCTGTTCTACGTTGAGAATCCTCCCCGTTCTCAGTAAAGACCACCCGAGACCGCTTCCCCCCATGAATCTGAGGCTCCCGAGCCAGCTTGCGCCGAATCAAATCAATCGGCCCATCGTCCGCCACCAAGGATTCCGGAAGCCCCAAAACATCAACCAAAATCGCCCGGTCCAACTTCGCCCGAGCCGGGTCCTCATCAATCTGGTCAAAAGGAAGAAACCGCTCCGCAGAAAGCAACGCAAACTGCCGCTTGGCCTCGGTATGCTGAGCATCGGTAAGGGTGCGGGTGTCGAGAGTAGGAATGTTAGGAATGCCGCTGACGGTTGTAGTGCCACGACCGTCTTGTGTCTTGTTGGCGACCCACCAGTGGATAAGCAGTCCGAGTGTCGAGTTGCACCACAGCGAGAACGCGTATTCGTGTTCAGAGTCTTGCAGGATGACAGAAGGCCACGCCCGCCCTCCAATGCACTTGCGCTCAGTCATTGCCACAATCAACGACTGAGAGTTGAATCGGAGATCGCGGTTATAGTGGGCTCGTGTAGCAGTCGCCCACACATGGGCGGCTTTGTCCTGCAACAATTCCTCCATACCCTCATCGATTCTCAACAATCCTTCGGAATCAGGTTCCACGGTCAGGCGACGTTCGCGTTTCGCCTTGTGCGCCCAAAGAGTTGGATACGTCGGTACAGGTCCTTGTGGAGGCGACTGAATGTCGAATGGCCCCCGAATTTGCCTCGCTCCGCCGACGAAGGACTGCTCTATGCCATTGATGTCACGATCGACCGGGCCGCGTTCTGCAATTCTTCCTATAGGTACTACGGCGATAGGTATGTCCTCTGCTCCCGGTTCACCTATACGCTGCATTCTTCGCAGAGTAAGTTGGTGCGCGAACTGTGCCAATTCGAGATCGAGAATCCCGCAGAGAGTCCAGGGCCCCGATTCTTGAAGCGCCATAGAACTTATCGTTCCGTAAGTTGCTCCGCCGAGTTGCAACGCTGTAACACCGCTACCGTCCTCAATAGAACGAACATTGGAGTTGCGCTGCAACTTACGTATCTCATTGCCGAGTTGCTCTGCCTCGGTCGCCGTCGTTGGAAGCTTCCGCAAGACCACGAACCAGTTGTGGCGATCGTTGTCCTTCGCAACCTGATCGTGCGTGAGTACCACGAGGCATTCGGCCATTCCGGTGTCGGCAGAGAACGACCGGTCAAAGCTTCCCTCCGCCGCGATTGTGACAACGGTGGTCTCTCTGTAGTCATCTTGCCATTGACCTCGCAGTTTGTCCCAGGAACTGCCACTCATCGACGAAAGGGGCAGAACAAACGCCAAACTTCCGTCCTCGTTTCGCTTGCGATGTGCGAGTTCTGCGAACAATGCCGCCATACCTGCATTTCCTGCAGCGGCAGAGCCTTTAGTAAGAGATTTCTCGCGGCGAGACATCGCGTCCTGCTGCTGAGGCGTCGTCTCGAATGCAGAGTAGGCAGGATTTGGAACGTCGCTATGTGCACCCTCGTGGTTCGTCGGGCGCGTAAAGGGTGGATTCATGATCACCAGATCGAACTTGTCGTGACCAACTCTTGTCCTCAAATCGGCAACATCTTCCGGAAGACGTCCTCCAGACGTGGTTGCAGATGCATCCTCAATCAGACTTGGCTGTACGTCTTTAGCGAGCAGCTCCAGCGACCCAATCGACGCCGACTCCCCGCCGTACGGCATCGTCAGCAGGCACTCACCATCGAAGGGCACGTCAGGATGTGCCCCCGCGAGCATCGTCGCCGTCAGATGCACCGCGATATTGAGCACATCGAGTCCGACCAGCCCGTTCTTCATCATCGGCGCGTGCAGCGCTCGCGGGTCGCCGCCGTTGAGCTCGTGCAGCAGCGAGATGCGCTGGTAGGCCGCCGAGAGCAGCGTCCCCGTGCCGCAGGCGAAGTCGCCGATCTGCAGCGAGGCGATCGTCTCCTCGTCGCCCCACTCCGCCCCACCCGGCGCACGGTCGGCGGGAATCGCCAACCCGGCCAGCAGCGCCGCCGCCGCCGGTCGCGTGTAGAATGTCGCCAGGAACTTCCGGTCCGCAATCAGACGCTGAAAGATCACCCCGGTCAGGTCGTGCGACTTGGTCACCCCGCGTTGCACCAGACGCAGCGCGCCCTTGCGCAATGGCGTCAGCACCGCCGCGGCCGTCTCTTCCGGCAGCTTGCGGACAATCTCCGACGCCGTCGCGAAAATCGGCCAGTAGTTGATCTCCAGCACAGACTCCCATTCCAGAGTCAGGGCGTCAATGTCGAAGTCGCCCGGCGGCAGCAGCTCACGCAGGTGTCGCAGACGTCGCTGCGCGCCTGCATCGGTGATGAAAAACTCGGCCCCGGCCAGCGCCTCATGGAAAATCAGCGCATTGATCACAACAGTCATCGCCATCCGGCGAGTCTGACCGCCCTGATCATCGGATTGTCCAAGCAGGTCGGCGATATCAGAGCCAATCGACCCCGTTGCGTGGGAGCCGTGCCGGTAAGTGAAGGCAGCCGCGGCGTCCTCAATGCTCTGCTCGAGGATCACACCCATGCGCTCGACGCGCGGCGCCGGTGTCGAGGCCCGATGCGCCAACATCGCCAGGTCACGGGCAGAGCCCGTCAGCCAACCGCTCTGCGGCAAGCGCTCCACGCCGCCGCCACGCGTGCGCGTCAGCAGCGCGTATTCCAGACCGTCCGTGGTCCGCAACGTCTGTCGCAATTCCTTTCCGTCGATCTCCCAAACCTCCGGCGGATAGACCAGCGCGATTACGCTCTCGATCGGCTTGCGGGTCTCGTTGACGACCTGTCCCAGCCGATCACGCGCATCCAATTCGGCGCTGTCGTAGTTCGCTTTGTCCGCCTCAATCGCCACAGGCCACTGCGCCGCTTCTTCAATCAGCACATCGGGCCGCTTGGCAGAGGATCGAATCGTGCGAGTCTCTTCGAAATGCACCTGCCAACTGTGAGGCCGAAGCTCCCGCAGCACCTCGCCCAGAGCGACATTGATCGTGTGCTCATGAGTAGGCATCGGGCGCTCAGTCTAGACGCCGTCCGCCACCCTCAAACCGACTCGATGACGAGGTTCGGGATGCGCTCGAAGTGGCGGCGGTTGTTGGTCAGTAGGGTCAGGTCGTGCTGTAGCGCCGTCGCCCCGATCAGGAGGTCCATGCTGCCGAACAAATTGCCTTGCCTGCGCAAACGATTGCGTTCGATTCCGAACAGGCGGGCTGTCTCGAAGTCGACTCCCAACAGCACAAGGTCTCCAACAAACATCCGTAACTGCTGTTCACGTTGCGCACGATCAGGCGCGCCCGCGACTCCCTCGTATAGCTCGGCCAATGCGATCACACTGATGGCAATGCCGAGAGGTTCCAGGGATACGATGCGACTCACAAGTCGTTCGATGCCGTTGAGGTACTCGATGGCCCAGTCGGAGTCCAACAGGTATTGCATCGTCTCAGAGATGCCTGGGCGGTCGTGTGCCGTCGATGCGGGCTTGGTAGATGTCGCGGATGAATTGTTCGTGGTCATCGAACATATCAGCCCAGACACCTGCAGACCTGGCCAGCCCCCCCTTGTCGGATGGTGGCTGCTTGTGGTCATCCAGGGTGAGGACGACTTCCTGGTCTTCACTGAGGTCGATGTCCTCGAGCGGCTCGAGGACGCCGTTGTGGTAGCGGGCGCGGAAGTTCTTGAGCGTCATCATCGCCTCCGAGCTTCACCGTATCAGTCTGGCCCAGGCGCGGTCACGCCCTACACTCTGCCCATGACCGACCAACCTGGACCCCTCGACGGTGTGACTGTCCTCGACCTCACCGAGCACATTGCCGGGCCGTATTGCACCAAGCTGTTTGCCGACTTTGGCGCCGATGTGATCAAGGTCGAGCCTCACGACGGCGACGCGTCGCGGTCGGTCGGGCCGTACTACGAGGGCCTACCGGGGCTTGAGCGGTCGGGGACGTTCTTCTACTTCAACACCAACAAGCGCTCGCTCGTGCTCGACCTGGAGCACGCCGACGCCGGCACGGTAGTCGAGCGGCTGATTCAGCGCGCCGACATCGTGGTCGAGTCGCAGCCGCCGGGTCGGTTGGACGAGCTGGGCCTCGGCTGGGAGCGGATCTCGTCGTTGCGCGACGACCTGCCGCTGGTCTCGATCTCGCCGTTCGGCCACGACTCGCCCTACCGCGACTACAAGGTGTCGGACCTGGTGCTCTACGGCTTCGCCGGCGAGATGTACTCAATCGGCGTGCAGGACCGCGAGCCGGTCAAGATGTTTGGCACGGCCTCGCTGGTCGAGTGCGGCGCGGCCGCGGCGACGGCGTCCCTGGGCGCGCTGACAGCGGCCGAACTGCAGGGCATCGGCCAACAGGTCGACTTTTCCATGGCCGACGCACAGTTCAACGGTGTCGACCGTCGCCACGCCGCGACCATTGGCTGGGAGTTCGCGGGCCGCAAGTCGCTGCGCGCGCCCGGTCCGGCGGCCGGCATGCTGACCGGCGTCTATCCCTGCGCCGACGGCTACGTCGAGTTCTCGGGCGCCGCCATCCGCATCCCCAGGCTGAACGAGATGCTCGGTCGTCCCGAGTGGCTGCAAGACGAGAAGTGGTGGCAGCCAGGCATCGGTCTGAACCCGGAGCTGGTGGACGAGTTCAACGCACACTTCCTGCCCTGGTCGCTAGAGCGAACCAAGCGAGACATCTGGGCTACGGCGCGAGAAGCCAGAGTGCTCTGCGGCCCACTCTTCTCAGTCGACGAATTGTTCGAGGACACCCACTTCAGCGACCGAGGCTTCTGGGCAACGGCCAATCATGCGGAGCTGGGAGAAGTCCAGCTCCCCGGCCGGCCACTAATCATGCCGGCATCGCCGTGGAGCCTGAGGCGCCCACCGCCACTGCTCGGCGAGCATACGGACGAGGTGTTGTCGGAGTGCGGGTTTGGAGCGGAAGAGGTGGAGGCGCTGCGGAGGTCTGGAGTGGTAAAATGAGGAGGATCGCAGCACTCGTTCGGGTCAAGAATGTGGGGATCGTATGGCGCACAGACTGACTGGAATCCTCTATGACGATGGCGAACCGCCTGCGGGTTTCCTCGTCTACTGCCCACAGCTGGACGTGCTAACCCAAGGTGACTCAGTTGACCACGCACGAGAAATGATTCAAGACGCGGTGGAAGGTGTATTGGAGCTCCTGCCAGCAGTGGAGGTTGAGCGGCGTTTGAGTGGAGCATGGTCATCCTTGGATGACGTCTTCGCTGAAGAAGATGACTATTCGATAGTTGAAGTAGACCGATTCTCATTTGCGGTAGACGTACCGGTATCTGAGAGCACCATTGGCTAGATTGAGGCTATTGTCAGGTTGGCAAGTATGCGAGATTCTCTCGCGGAACGGAATCGAAGAACTGAGCCAGCGCGGCAGCCACGTGAGTTCCGTGCCGCCTGACGGCGATCTCGACAGACCGCTCACTGTTCCGTTACATGGCGAAGTGCGTCCTGGCACCCTTGTTGCGATCATCAAACGCTCAGGCCTGCCGCGGTCGTTGTTCGAGTAGCGGGTAGCATTCCCTGCATGGCTCTCCCGCTTGAAGGCGTACGAATTCTTGACCTCACCGTCGTCTGGGCGGGGACGTTTGGCACGACGTTGCTGGCTGACCTGGGCGCTGAGGTGATCAAGGTCGAGAACGTCCACGTCTGGCAGCCGATGACTCGCGGTGGGCAGGCTCGGCCGTCGGCGGAGATGGTCAAGGCTGGGGCGGGCTGGGCCACGGGATACCCGAACTCGGAGCCGGGTCCGCGTCCGTGGAACTATCCGCCAACGTTCGTGCAGCAGTTCCGCAACAAGCACTCGATGACCGTCGACCTGCTCTCGGATGAGGGCCGCGAGATCTTCGCGAGCCTCGTCTCCAAGTCGGACGCGCTGGTCGAGAACAACGCGTCGGGCACGCTCGAAAAGCTGGGGATCGGCCCGGACTTCCTGCGCCAGGCTCGCGAAGACTTCATCGCGCTGCGCATGCCCGCGTATGGGTCGGACGGACCTTATCGCTTCGCCCGGGCGCTCGGCGTCCACCTTGAGTCGGTGATGGGACACACTCTCCTGCGCGGCTATCCCGACCTTGACCCGTCGTACATCACGTCGATCTTCTCGGGCGACTACCTCGCGGGCGCACACGCGGCATTCGCCGTGATGGCGGCGCTCCGGCATCGGCGCCGGACGGGCGAGGGACAGTTCATCGAACTCGCCCAGGCCGAGTGTGCGGGCGGCATGTTGGCCCAGGCCTTCATGGACTACTCAATGAATGGCGTTGTTCAGGAGCGAATCGGCAACAGGTCGGCGGACGGACATGCGCCGCACAACCTGTATCCCGCCAGGTCCGACGGTGATGGCGCCGACGGCGGTGATCGCTGGATTTCGATCACGGTGATGGACGACGATCAGTGGCTGGGGTTGCGAGAGGCGATGGGAGATCCGGAGTGGGCGCGTGATCCGGCTCTGCGCCACGAGGCAGGCCGGCTGGAGCGCCACGACGAGTTGGACCAGCGAATCTCGGAGTGGACATCGACTCGCGATGACTACGAGCTGATGCACCTGTTGCAATCCCACGGCGTGCCGGCTGCGCCGGTATTGGATTCATCGCGTGTTCATGACGATCCCCACGTCCAGCATCGCGGACTCAACGAGTCACATGACCTGTTCGACGATGTCGGGACATTCCGGTTCAACACGCCGTTCCTGCGATTCTCCGAGACGCCGCTCAGCATTCGTAAGCCGCCGGTCGCGTTGGGCGAGGACAACGAATATGTCTATCGCGAAGTTCTGGGTTACTCAGACTCGGAAATCGATGGACTTCGAGAACACGGTCACATCGGTATGGACTACGACCCAGAGATTCCGTAAGCGGCGATGATCGTCGCTCATCGAATCTTGACTATGACTTGACCGTGCGCATACCGAACGTAGTCCGACCGCTTACACGCGATAAGTAATTTCTTGTCGTCGGGGATGTTCCCTGAGTGCAAGAAAGGAATGCGATGTGGGTGAAACAGCAGGTCAGTGGTTGGGCAGAGCGTACAAGTGGCTGATGCCGATTGCATTGGTCGCAGCGATCAGCTTGGCAGCGGTCACCGTAATTTCGGCGGCCTCGGATCGCAATGTGCAAAGCGACGGGCCACGCTGGTCCGAAGGAACGGAAGAGGACAACGAAGACTCCGGCGGTGAATGTGGCCACGGCGGCAAGGGGCTCGGCCGTTGGTCGGGAATCGCCGAGTTGGTCGGCACCGATAACGAAGGACTCAAGACCGCGTTTAGCGAAGGCAAGACGCTCGCTGAAATCGCCACGGAGAACGAGATCGAGGTGCAGTCGGTGATTGACGCCTTGGTCGAAGATGCCAACGAGCGCATTGATGCCGCATTCGAGGCTGGCAAGCTCACCGAGGAAGAGGGCGAGGCCAAGAAGAGTGATGCCGCGACGAAGATCGAGGAGTTCGTGAACAACGGCTTCGACGGCGAGGGATTCGGCCATGGTGGCAAGTCGCGCTGGCGAGGCCACGGTCGTGGATTCGGCGGCAGCGTCGAGCACGGCTGATCTTCGCCGGTAAGCAGTAGCGTGGGGGCGCCCTTCGTGGGCGCCCCATTTCCGCTGATTTAGCCGACGTTGACCGCTCGCTACTTTTCAACAGCTTCCGTTACACTTTGGAGAATTCGCGAAACGCCAACGGTCCACTTGGTTCCACTACGGAAAGTTGTCCGACGCGTCGATGAACTTTTCGACCAAGTCTGATTCTTCGCAGAAGAACCGCAGCAGGCGAATCGTGAAGCTTGCCAAGCGCAAATTGTGCCCGGCAAATGGACTACGCCATGTTCCCATCCATCGCAAAATGTTGCGTAGTTTCGATAGCACACGGTGTGTCGGCGAAGGTTTCGCACATTTTCGCTGGATTGGGATGACCAATAGCACTGTGTAGGTATGGTCTGATTCGAATACAATTAGGATCATAAGGACCCCTTTCAATTGAAAAAACGTATATGAAAACTAGAAATAGAACGAAATAATGTTCCTTATAATGTTGATTTGTCTGCTGCTACATCATGTCCATCCCCTTCGCAATGATTTTCGCCAGAAAGAATCCCGCGGATCCACGACGGGTGGATCCGCCCTAGCGCCGAATGACGCGGGCCGCAAGCTACTGAAGCGATAAGTCGCTGAGTCTACATTATAGCACGTGGGCCTATGGCTAAAATATATGGCAAGTTACATAACCTGCATTTCAACTAATGTTTGCGGGAACGCGAGATTGTGAGTAGCATCCATTCTTGGCGAGTGAATCAGATCTCACTCAGCCCAACGTCCCCGCTGCGGCGAGACGCACCATGTCGTCGTCGCTGTAGTTCAGGAGACCTTGCAGGACTTCTTCGGTGTGTTCCCCCCAGATTGGGGCTCGCACCGCTGGCAGACGTTTGCCGTCCCAGAGGATTGGCTCCTGTTGGATTTGGAACGTGGGGCCTTCAGGCGACTTGGCTGGGTTGTAGTTGTCGCGCATGGCGAGGTCCTGGCCGAGGAAGAAGTCCTCGAGCCGTTCGACTGGGCTGGCCGGGACTTCGGCGTTGATCAGCAGACGGTACGAAGTCCACTCGTCCTGGGTGCGGGTCCACTCTGAGATTGCGGCTTCCAGCTCGTCCTCGTGCGCTTTGCGACCGCCGAAGTTGCCTAGTTCGTCGCGCGACACCAGGTCGGCGCGCCCGATGACACGGCAGAGGTTGCGCCAGTCGGCGTCGTTGCGGCAGGCGATGGCGACCCAACGGTCGTCGCCGGCGGCTGGGAAGATGCCGTGCGGCGACATGAATGGTGAGCGGTTGCCCATTCGCGGACGCTCGCCCGCGCCGTTGAGCGCTTCGATCAGTTCCGTATCGAGCAGCTGGACTGCGGTTTCGTATTGCGCGATCTCGAGGTATCGGCCTTCGCCGGTCTGCTCGCGGTGGTCCAATGCAGCCATGACTGAAGTTGCCAGGTAGTAGGGGACGGTGAAGTCGGTATGCAGCGTGCCCAGACCAATCGGCGAGCGTCCGGGGAAGCCAGAGCGATAGGCCAGACCGCACATCGCGACAATGCCGTTGCCGTAGGAGCGCCACTCGGCGCGTGGACCCTCGATGCCCATTACGGCGACGTTGCAGACGATGATGTCCTCGTTGATTTTGCGCAGATCGTCGTAGCCGATGCCCCAGCGGTCGAGCCGATACGGCGTGTAGTTCGATGTGACGAGGTCGGCCTGCCTGGCGAGTTCGCGGACGGCGTCGATGCCCTGCTCGGTCTTGAGATTGAGCGTGACCGACTTCTTGCCGCCGGCGCAGTCGTTGAATGTGCCGTTGGTATTGATCGAGAAGTGGTCGGGCGGCTGGACGCCTCGATAGCGAATTGGGTCGATCCGCGATTCCGACTCGATCTTGAGCACTTCGGCGCCGAGGTCGGCCAACAATCGCGTGCCGAGCGAACCGGCGATTGCCCAGGTGAAGTCGAGGACACGGACGCCGTCGAGGGGTCGTCTTGGCGGTGGGGGTGACGCGAAGAGGACCCCCTCTGCCTTCGGCATCTCCCCCTGCAAGGGGGAGAGTTGATCGAGGCTCGCGAAGACGTCATCTGTGTGTTCGCCGAGGGCTGGGGCGCGCTTGGCCCGGGGCTCTTCGCCGCGAGTGCGGATGGCTGAACGTGGCAACGTCAGGGTTCTGCCGAGTTGCGGATGATCGACGGTTTGGTAGTAACCGCGAGCGTGCAGATGAGGATCGGCGGCGACTTCTTCGACCGTATTGATTGGCAACACCAGGAGTCCGAGTTCCTGTCCTCGGTCGTGCAGTTCGGTGATGGTCAGGGCCTGGCAGAGGCGGGCGATCCATGGTTTGATCTCGTCCGTCTGTTGCTCGCGCCAGAACTCGTCGTCCCACTGCTCACCGCGCAGCTCACCCTCCTCGAGCCCGAGCACGTCGTCGAGCCAGTTCACGAACCGGTACCAATGGGGCGGATGAATGGTGAAGGACAGCCAGTGACCGTCGCCTGCCTGGAACGTGGCGCCGGAGCCAATCGGGATGTGACGGTCGGGCGAAATGCCGTGCCAGGTCCACCAGTTGCCACTGGCGGTCTGGAGGGTGGTGAAGGTGACGGCTTCCTGCAGCGACACGGTGATTCGTCCCACGCCGCCACCGCGCCGCCGCTGCATGATCAGCGCCATTGCCGCCTCGGCCATGGCGATCGAGCCCTGCTTGTGCGAGAGGTTGCCGGCCGGCCAGACCGGAGGATCCTGGGGATGCCCGTTGAGCACGACGTGTCCACCGGCCGCCATCGCCGTGATGTCGGTCATCGGCTCGTCCGCGCCGCGACGGAATACCGCGTCGACGAGGGGAATCTCGGACGACCACTCAGCGTTGCGTCCGCGCTCCAGCCAGGCGGCGAGCGCTCCGGAGGACTCCAGCGGCGCGAGCACGGCGTCGAAGTGCGGCAGCATCGATTCGATCTGCGTCCAGGTGTCCGGGTCGTCGATATCGACGGCGACTGATCGCTTGCCGGCGTTGTAGAGCAGATGAGCCCAGCCGCGCTCGGCGCGTGGCGCGTCGCCCGGCATCGCCGGCTCGCGCATCCGCAGGTGGTCGCCACGGGCGTCTTCGACGCGAATCACGTCGGCGCCGAGGTCGGCCAGGAGTCGAGCGCCGAGGGCGAGCGGTTCGTCGGTGAGGTCGAGAATTCGTGTGTCGTTGAGCATTGCAACAGAATAGTGGGCGCCGTGTCGCGCTCCATGTGCAAGGCTCGCCAACGAGCTGCCTGGTTCGATCTCAATGGTTCCGCTTGCAGAGACTGATGCATCACTCCCCTCTCCTCCCTTGCGAGACCGATGCGTAACCCCCTAACCGCCCCGCCTCCGAGCGGGGGGCTGCTGCCTGCCCGGTTGACGTTTGCCGTCCATGCTCGTCGTGCACATCTGGTCGAGAGCGACCAGTCGGTGTTCGGCAGGCGTGGCCCAAGCGGGTCCCCGCTCGGGGGCGGGGACGGGGAAGTTTCCCAAGCGCGACTTTTTCAACGGTCTGCGCGAGGGGGGAAGGGGGATCGGAGTTGTTCGGAGGTTTCCTGACGGCGATCGGTCAGGGATGCGGGGTGGCGGCTTTCGCTTCGGCTTTGAGTTGGAGGGCGGCCTGTCGGAGTGGGTGGTCGGGGTTGTGTTGGGGGTAGTCGTTGATCCAGTCGCGGGTTGAGTGTTCGAGGAAGGCTCGGACTTCGTCGGGGACTGCGCTGGGCGGGGTGTGTTCGGTCGGGGGCGGGTTCTTTTGGTCGTTGTTGGCGGATTTGCCGTTGTGGGCTGGGTTTTGGCTGGTTTTCTGTTCGGATTTGTTCGATTTTGTTCGAATGGGTGCGGCTGGTTCCTCGGCTGGTTCCTCGGTGGGGGCACCGAGCGGGTCCCCGATCAAGTCGGGGACGCGGGGCGCGGTCGAGTCGGCTGGGCAGGTCATGGGTAGGTCGGGGTCGAGTTCGGTCTGAGCGGGGAGTTGGGCGTTTCGTTCGAGTTTGGCCGATTCCTGGGGGGTGGGCGGGTGCCTGCGGTTGAGCATGGGGTGGCGGTTGCCGTAGCGGTCGACGGAGACGCCGGCCTGGGTGAGCACGCCGACGCGCTGGTATTCGTCGTATCGGATCTTGGGGACGGCGGTGAGGAGCAGCCGGAGCTCGCGGACGGCGGCGAGTCGTCGGTCGTGATGTTCGTCGGAGAGGTCGGCAAGCTGGATGACGTGGGAGACGATCTGGTCGGCGGCGAGTTCCTGGATCAGGTCGGTGCGGAAGAGTTCGAAGTCGCTGAGGTAGCCGGAGACGGTGGAGTGGGCGCAGTCCATGCGTTGGGCGATCTGACGGAGGCTGAGTCCCTGCTGCCGGAGTTGGTGCGCGTGGAGGAGTTTGGCGCGTCGGGCGGGGTTGGGGAAGTGGGGGAAGGACATGGGGGGCTCCAGGGTGCGAGGTGAGGGGGCATGTATGAGAGTACATATGTTCTTGTTGGTTGATTGGGGTTGGGATGTGTCGTGGGCGACTGAGAGTTGGGAGCGGGAGGGAGGGGGCTGGTCCCCGCTCGGGGGCGGGGACGGTTAGGGCTCAGGCGCCAGTTCTGGTAGGTGGGACTGGAACGGGTCCCCGCTCGGGGGCGGAGACGGGAATCTGAGTTATGCATCGGTCTCCGCACGGGGGGGGGAGCGGCCGTCGCGCAGCACATGCGTACCTGGGCGGCGGCAGCCTCCTCCGCGCCTGCGGCGCACCTCCCACAACGGGGGAGGTCTTGAACCACCGCGAGTTCGCGAGCAGCGAAACACGCCCGAAACATCTGACACATTGCCGAAATGTACGCGCAACCGAAATGACATCTGGGCGCAACTCTTATGAAACCACAACATTGCCGACCTTCCATACGTTGCCTTCAGACCGGAATTCGGGAAGGGAGGCAATTGTGATACTTGCCCGATTGGTCAGGACACAGCCACTATCGTTTGGGGCTGTCCGCAAACCTGGACTGGGGTTATTCCTCGGTATCCTCACCGGCCTGTTGGCCACCGTTGGCATCGCCTATGGACAAAGCGTTGAAGAAAACGCTGCGGCGCTCGCCGACCTTGTCCTCGCGGTTGACACCATTTGGTTTGTCATTGCCGGCGTCCTGGTGTTCTTCATGCAGGCTGGCTTCGGATTGCTCGAGGCCGGCTTCGTGCGTGTCAAGAACACCTCCAACATCCTGATGAAGAACGTGCTCGACGCGTCCGTCGGCGCGGTCGTCTGGTGGGCGGTTGGCTTCGGCTTCGCCTTCGGCGGCAGCCAGGGCGGACTGATTGGCGGTGACTCGTTCTTCCCCGCGCTCGGTGGACTGACCGACACCAGCGGCGGCGTCTCCGAGGCAGCCGTCTTCTTCTTCCAGTGGGCCTTCGCCGCCACTGCCGCGACCATCGTCTCCGGCGCCCTGGCCGAGCGAACCAAGTTCAGCGCCTACCTCTTCTACACCGTGTTCGTGACCGGCATCATCTACCCCATCGTGATTCACTGGGGCTGGGGCGGCGGCTGGCTCGGCGAACGTGGCTTCATGGACTACGCAGGCTCGACCCTGGTCCACAGCGTCGGCGCATGGGCCGGACTGATGGGCGCCATCATGGTCGGTCCGCGGATCGGCAAGTACGTCGGTGCGGAAATCCGCGCCATCCCCGGCCACAACATGACCCTCGCCACGCTGGGTATGTTCATCCTCTGGTTCGGTTGGTACGGGTTCAACGCCGGCTCCACCCTCGGACTCTCCGGTGGACTCGCGACCGAGGCCGCCTGGATTGCCATCAACACCACCCTCGCAGCCGGTACTGGTGCAGTCGTCGCCATGTCGGTCGCCAAATTCCGCTACGGCAAGGCCGACCTCGGTCTGACCGTCAACGGCGCGCTCGCCGGACTCGTCTCGATCACCGCAGGTTGTGGATTCGTCGAGCCCTGGGCCGCCGTCCTGATCGGCGGCATCGGTGGCGGACTGGTCGTCTTCGCGGTCGAAACGTTCGACCGGATCAAGATCGACGACCCCGTTGGCGCAATCTCCGTCCACGGCGTCTGCGGCGTCTGGGGCACGCTCGCGGTTGGCCTCTTCGCCACCGCCGGCGCAGCCGAAGCCTGGGGCGCTCCCGGACACGGCCTGTTCATGGGCGGCGGCTTCCGCGCCCTGCTCGAGCAGCTGATCGGCGTCCTCTCGATCTTCGCCTGGGTCAGCGTGACCTCCGCCATCCTGTTCCTCGTGATCAAGAAGACCATCGGACTGCGTGTCTCGGAGAACGAAGAACTGGCCGGACTCGACGTGCAAGAGCACGGCATCGGCGCCTACCCCGAGTTCCCGACTGTTGCGCCCGGCGTGGCTGTCGAAATCTCGGCTGGCGAGGAGAGTCCAGCACCGGCTGGCAGCCCATCAGGCGGTGGCGGAGGCAGCGGAGGCGACTAGCCAAATCGCTACCTTCGTGGCAGGCGGCGGTGGCCGACAGCACAGACCACCGCCGCGCACCACACCGCTCCAGTTCCAGTTCCAGTAGGAAGGAACACGATCATGAAAATGGTGATCGCCATCATCCGCCCCGAACGACTCGCCGTCGTTCGCACGGCGCTCGAGGAAATCGGGATCGTCTCGATGACCATCTCCGAAGTCCGCGGACGCGGCGCTCAGAAGGGTATCGTCCAGGAGTTCCGAGGACAGAAGGTGCAGGTCGACTACCTGCCCAAGATCAAGGTCGAAATCGTGATCAACACCACGCCGCTTGACGACGTGATTGAGGCGATTGTCGAGAACGCGGCATCCGGCAACATCGGCGACGGCAAGATCTTCGTGCTCGATGTCGAAGACGCCGTTCGAGTGCGCACCCGTGAACGAGGCCCGGCCGCCGTCTAGCGACCGACGGCCGATCCCCCTTCGCGGGGACCGGTTGGGGCGGGGGCAACTCTACGGAGCAGCCCCCGCTTCATTCGTTTAACTCGCCAAACAAGTCCTGTCGCTCTGGCTCCTTTGCTCCCCCCTTGGGGGAGCTGTCGCGAAGCGACTGAGGGGGCCGGCCGCCCGAGTTTCAACTGACTGCCCGCCCAGAAGGGACCCCCTCAGCCTTCGGCAGCTCCCCCTGCGAGGGGGAGCAAAAGGAAGAGTGTGCAGTCGCTTTGCCGAATAGGGGGACTACCCTGACCTCCCCATGACCCTCACGATCGAGCTCCTCCCCGACCCCGCCGCCAACGACCGCCGACTGACCCAACTCGCCGCCGAACGACCCTCACCTCTCTCCCGCCTCAACATCCTCCACGGCTCCGCCCTGCAACGACTCTCGACACAGCGCATGCTCGCTCAGGCAAACGGCGGCGCGCTCGCCGGCGTCTATGGATTCACCCCGGTCGACCTGGCCCAGGCTGCCTCAGGATTCGGCGATGCGCCGGCTCGACAATCCTGGCCGGCCGGCGCCGACCTCACCACATTGCGCCGCGTCCTCCACGATGTCGAGATGGCAGCACTCGATCCCCAAGCCCCGGGAGTCGCGGCGGCGCTGCTCCGCACTCTCACCGACCTTAGGGAGGCGGCGCTCACGCCCGAGGTCCTGCCGGACGGCGACCTCGAAATCGTGTTCACCGCCTGGCGCGAGGCGACCGCCACCGTCGCCGACCGCACCTCTCGCTACGAGGACGCCATTAGTCCGGCAACACCCGATCCCGCCTTCCGTGAAGCGCTCGGCGGCGCTCCGCTGATCGTTTCAGGCATCTACGACCTCACGCGAATCCAACGGCTCCTGCTCAAGCGCCTGGCCGACTCGACAGATGTACGAATGCTGCTGGTTGCGCCGTCCGACGATCCCGCGTCTCCGCCCCAGCGCTCCTTGACCGCGCTTCGACGAGACCTGAACGGCCGTGTGATTCGGCCCGACATCCGAGGGGCCAGCCTCGCACCCGATGAGTATTTCAGCGTCGGCGATCCGACTGCCGAAGCCGACGAGATCGCTTCCCGCGTCCTGGCGCTCGCCGGCGACGGCGTCGCCTTCCACCGGATCGCAATCCTGCATCAGCAAGGCGCTCCCACCGATGATCGCATTTGCTCCGCGCTCGAGCGAGCCGACATTCCGAGCTGGAGAATCGGCGGACGCCAACTGGCGCGCACACCGATTGGGCACGCAACACAGCGGCTGGCGCGTGTGCTGCTCAGCCCGGACACCGTCGAGCGATCGGAGCTGCTCGACTGGCTGTCGCACCGAGCCTTGCGCGAACGGCTGCTCGATCACCATCGACATCCGGCACAGTGGGAGCGCGCCTCTATCGACGCCGGCCTGACCCGGAACCTCTTCGCCATGGAAGAGCGATTGGATCGTTGGAGCGAAGCAAACCAGAACGGCGACGCAGAGGACCTGGTCGCCGTCGTTCACAACCTCAGCCAGCGCAGCCGAGAGCTACGGGAGGCCGAGTCGTGGGCCGCCGCTGCGGATCTCCTGATCGACGCCTTCGACCTCTACCTCGACGACGAACGAGCCGACCAATCACTCCGACTCGCCGCTCGCGATGTCTTCGACCAACTTCGCAGTCACGACGCGCTCGGCTCAACCTGGTCGCCACAGGATGGCCTCACGGCGCTGGGACGATCCTTCAGCTCCCGCGTAGTCCGAGACCCGCGTCGCCTCATCGGCGGCGTCAATGTCGGGGCGGCGACCGGCCCCGCTCGCGGCATCCGTTATGACGCCATCTTCGCCGCCGGGGTGGCCGAGCGCATCTTCCCGGCCGTCGGCAGACAGGACCCGCTGCTCCCCGACGCCGAGCGAGCCGCCATTAATCAGCGAGTACCGGACGCACTCGCCCTGCAGCGAGATCGAGGAGACAGCGACCGTCACGCCTGGGAGCTACTGCGGCGCGCTGCCCAACAACACTTCACCGCAAGCTGGAGCCGGCGCAGCAGCGCCGTCGGAGGACCTGCGCGGCCATCCTCGCTCATCCTCGAGACTGCCGCCGAGGGCATTGGCGCCACAAACGAATCGCACACCGAGTCAACACTCAGCGACATCGGACGCATCCAACGCATCGAGTCCGGCGTCGTCACGACGCTGCCAGGCGCCGCCGACATCGAAGCACACGACTGGACCGCGACGATCGCGGCCCCCGACGAGCAGTCCTTCGATCTCGCCCTCCTGTCATCGCCGAACGCCGACACACGCAGCGCGCTGCCGGAACTCTGGCCTCAAGCGGAATCCGCCGAACACGCCCGACTCCAACGCAACGCCGCCAGCTTCACCGAGTTCGATGGGCGTCTCGATTTCACCAGGATCGGCGAAAACTGGAATCCGCTCGAACGAACGTGGTCCGCCTCCGCAATCGAGACCTTCGTCACCTGCCCATACCGCTTCTACCTGAGACACATCGTCGGAGCCAGGGCCGAGCCAGACGCCGCCCGCCCCGATCAACCGCGACGAGACATCCTGAGCCGTCTGATCCGCAGAATGCTGTCGACCTGGGCCGAAGACTTTGTACACAGCAAAGAAGATCGAACCTGGCTCGAATATGCGAGCAACGAGACACACTTCAACACCATCGCGCAACAAATGCTGGACACCGCCGCAGAATCAGGCGCGCTCGGACCCCCGGCATCCATCCCGGCAGTGCTTCAGGAACTGATGCAGGACCTCGATCGTACCCGCCGGCGAGAGGCCTCCGACGCCCGCGACGGCTGGAGTCCACTCGAAGTCGACGCCGCCTTCGAAGACGCGCCCATCCGCGTGACGGGCGGCAGGAACGTTCGATTCCGCGGCGTCATCGACCGTATCGACGAACACACCGACGCACGCCAACGCGCGGTCTCGTATTTCACGGGTCAAACGCTTCCCGACGTGCGCGGATTCGTCAACGGTTCATCGTTCCTCGCGATTGCCAATCTGACCGCCCTGATTCAGCGCGGAGTCCCAATCCGGCAAGCAGAGGTCGAGCTGCGCTCGGTCACCAGGCGAGGCGCATTCGAGTCGCAGACCCTGCGCGGAGAATCGCTGACCACGCGCGGCGGTCGCTCAGCGCCCAGCGACGGCGAGCGACTGCGCGACACCCTCGCCCTCATCGCCGATCAACTCGAATCGGCCAACTTCATTCCCTACCCAGGCAACCCGCCACGCAACCGGCCAAACTGCCGGCAATGTCCCTACGAATCGGCCTGTACCGCCGACATCGCAGATCGATATCAAAAGAAGTCGCTACAGGACCAAGAAGCTGTCCGACCAATGGCAATCTTGCGGCGACAACGCTCATGAACGCATCCATGAAGCGAAGGCCACAAATCGGAATTCCCAGTCCCCGCTTCACGCGGGGACCCGCTCGGGGGGCACGGCTAATCTGGCGGTGGTGTTTCGGGCACGGGAGGAGCGGGTCCCCGCGTGAAGCGGGGACTGGGAGTCTGCGGATGGGGGCTGGGACAGGGAGATATCAGATGCCTTCTCCGAGCGGGTCCCCGATTGAATTGGGGACTGGATCACTCACCGAATGACCGACACGCCGTCACCACCCGCCGACCACGCTGTCCGCGAGCGCATCATCAACGAGCTCGACACCTCGTTCTTCCTCGAGGCCGGCGCCGGTTCAGGCAAGACATCGGTGATCGTCGCCCGCGTCGTCAATCTCGTGCGCAATGGCCGCTCGCTCGACGAGATCGTGGCCATCACGTTTACCGAGAAAGCCGCCGGCGAGCTGCGCGAGCGCATCCGCGCTGAGCTGTCAGCGGCTGGCATGCACGAAGCCCTGCGCGACGTCGACGCTGCTCAGATCCAGACGATCCACGCCTTCGCCGCCAACATTCTGCGGGAACGATCGCTGGACGCCGGCCTCGACCCCGACTTCAACGTCCTTGACCAACTCCAGGCCGATCTCCGCTTCGCGCAGTCCTGGCGCTCGTGGCTCTGGAGCAACGACGCTCCTCTCCAACCCATGCAGCGTGCGCTCGACCGGGGACTGCAACTGCGCGACCTCCAGCTCGCCGCAGAGCAACTCGCCCGCAACCGCGACCTCACGGGCGCCCGCTCCGACATGCAGCCGTCGGAAGAAGTCCCCGAGGACCAACGCGAGCGCGATATCGCCCTCAACGACCTGACCGACGCCCTGCGCGAGTTCATCGAACAGGACGCCAACCAGCGCCGATCCGACGGCGTACTCAGCTACGACGACCTCCTGCTGGAAGCACGCGACCTGCTCGTCCGCTCCAAGGCAACGCGCGAGCATTTGCGCAGCAGATATCGAACCATCCTGGTCGATGAGTTTCAGGACACCGACCCGCTGCAAGCGCAGATTGCGCTGTTGCTCGCCGCCGAGCCAGACACCGACGACTGGACCCAAGCCAGTCCCGGACCCGGTCGACTGGTCCTGGCCGGCGACCCTAAGCAATCGATCTACCGTTTTCGCCGCGCCGACATCGACATCTACGAGCAGGTGCGGGACATCTTCCGTGCCGCGTCGGACACCTCGGACATCGCCAGCCTGACCGTCAACTTCCGCGCCCGACCGCAACTCTGCGACTGGCAAAACACCGTGCTGCCGGGCGTGATCAAGCCTGATCAGGACTATCCGCGAGCCCAGGCTCGCTGGGAAGCGACCGTGCCGCATCGCCAGGACCGGGGACCGGCCGTCGCGGTGATCCCCTCGAATCGGAGATTCGAACGCGCTCCCGAGGCTCGGGGCGCAGAAGCCAAGCTGATCGCCAACCTGATCACGCACATGCAGCAGCCCGATGCCTCCCTGGGCCATCTGCCCGCGCCGGATGGCCTGCAACCGCCGCAATTCCGCGACATCGCCGTGCTCGTCCGGACCAGGACCGGCGCCGACCTCTACACGTCGGCGCTTGATCGGGCCGGCATTCCCTACCACTTCGATAGTGGCCAGGGCTTCTACCAGAAGCCAGAAATCCGAGCCGTCGCCCATCTGCTGCAAGCGCTGGACGATCCGACGGACGAAGTCGCCGCACTCGCAACGCTCAAATCGCCGCTCGTCGCCGCCTCCGACACCGAGCTCCTTGAGCTGCGCTCTGCGCTTGGAACCCAACCGATTCGGTTGAATACCCACGCGCTACCCGACGCCTATGAGGGCCGTCTACGGGAACCGATCCGGTCGCTCGGCGAGCTTCGCGACGATCTGAACCGCTTCAGTCTGCCCGAGCTGATTGATCACGTCATTCGCGCCTCCGGCCTGTTGCTTGCGCAGGCTGTCGGAGTTCAATCCGGCCGGATGCGCCAGCGCCAGGCCAACCTGCGGATGCTCGTGCAGCGAGCAGCGCATTTCGCCGACAACAACGACGACAGCCTGCGACCCTTTGTGCGTTGGCTCTCGCAGCGTGGAGTCCGCAATCTGCCCGAGTCGGAGTCGCCTACGACGGAGGCCGACGACGACGCCGTCCGCTTCCTCACCATCCACCAGGCCAAGGGGCTCGAGTTCCCAATTGTGATCGTGCCCAAGCTGCAGGACCAGCCGGCCTCGGGCAACCAGTTCATCGTTGACCGACCGAACCAGCGCCTCGAGTTCAAGCTGGGCGACGACCGCACATCATTCCGCACGCCGGGCTACGCCGTCGCCGAACGCCGAGATCGCGCGTACGCCGACGCCGAGGCCCGGCGGATGCTCTACGTCGCTGCCACCCGAGCCCGCGATTGGCTCATCTTGCCCTCATTCCCGGCCGACAGCATCTCGCGCCGAGACTCGTTTCACACCTATCTCGACGACGCCGTCCCGCACTGGCTCATGCGCGACGCCGATCCCAACACACTCGTCCTCACACCGCAAACGTTCGACGCGGCGCCCACACCGACGCCAACCCTTCACACGCCTCCGCACCAGGACTTGCGTCCGCAGTGGCAAGAACGACATCAAGACGCCGTCAATGGAGGATCGCGAACCATCGAGACCGTAACGCCATCAAGTCTCAACCCACACACACCGAACGAGGGCGCAGATGTCGGAGTCGACCAGAGCGAACGCGACTACGCCTCAGTCAATCCGCTCGACTTCGGCAAGGCCGTCCACGAGTCGCTCGAAGCCGCAGACTTCAACAACTTCGAAGTCACGCGCCACCGTACAGTACGAATCTGCCACAAGCTTCACGTTCCACCCGAACAAGTCATCAAACACATCGAGCGAGCGATCGCGTCGGAGATCATACAACGCGCCTCGAGGTCAGTGTCAGTACATCGAGAGCTTCCACTGGCCACGATCAAGACTCACGAAGGCAAGACCGTCATCACAGAGGGCGTCGCTGATCTCGTGTTCAGCGAAGGAGGGCATTGGGTACTAGTCGACTACAAGTCCGACGAAGACATCCCGCCCGAACGTCTTGATACTTACAACAAACAGATTCAACAATACGTGTCAATGCTGACAGCAACTGGAATAGAGGTCGCAGAAGCGTACATAGTACGAACCGCCACAGGCCAGGCACTCCCAGTACCGCTTGATGAGACATCCGGCGCATAAGGCCAGTCGCAGCCCCGAGAGCAAGTGTGGAAAATCGGCTGACCTCTACCTCCGTCATACGCGCGCTCCGCCGCGGGTATCTCGCAGTGCTCGGCAGGAAAGTGAATATTCAGCTGAGCGATTGAAACGGGCGCGATTCCCCAGGTTCAAGCGTCGGTGCAGCACTCGGCGAGATTCCCGCGGCGGAGCGCGGGAATGACGAATCCCGAGTTTCTGAGACACCCAGCCCAAGCTGGGAGCTGGGAAGTAACCCCTCAAATAAACAGGCCCTAGCCCGACCAGCCGGTATCGTCAGTCCGTACGACAAGGAAACCTGAAATTCGCCGTAGGAGTCCCGTATGGTCGCCAATCCGCCCACCCCGCAGCAGGTCCGTGAGGACCTCTATCTCCGACGCCAGAAGATCGTCTCGGAAATGGGTTCGCCCGACCGCATCGCCCGCCAACACGCTCGCGGACGCCTGACGATCCGCGAACGCCTCGACAAGCTCTTCGACCCGGGCAGCTTCCGCGAGATCGGCACTTTTGCGGTGTCCGAAGTCCCCGTGGTCCGCGATCGCACGCCGGGCGACGGTAAGATCGGCGGCTGGGGCACGATCGATGGCCGGCCAGCCACCGGCGCCGGCGACGATGTCACGGTGCTGCATGGCTCTTCCTCAGTAGTCGGCGGCAAGCGACAGAAGCGCATCTACGAGCAGGCGCTCGAGCAAGGCGTGCCCTACGTCTACTTCGGCGAGACCGGCGGCGCTCGCCTGCCCGATTCGCTTGGCTCCGAAGGCTTCAGCAAGATTTCGCCCAGCCTCGAAACCGCCCGCCGCCGCCGTCGCATCCCCCTCGCCACCGCCATCGTCGGCGAATCGTTCGGCGGCTCCAGTTTCCACAGCGCCTTCTCCGACTTCACCACTCAGGTTCGAGGCTCGGCGCTCAACGTGTCGTCACCGCGAGTTATCGAAATCGCCACCGGCGAATTGATCTCGCTTCAAGACCTCGGCGGAGTCGATATCCACCTCGACCTCACCGGACAGATCGACCAGTCGGCAGAGACCGAGGAAGAGGCGATCGAACAGATCAAGTCCTTCCTCTCATACTTGCCGTCCAACTGCTGGGAAGCCCCGCCGTTCCGCGACGGCTACGACCACGCAGAGCACGACCCGCAAATCGCCGATCTCGTTCCCACGCGCCGTCAGCGCGCGTATGACATGCATCGCGTGCTTGAGCGCATCGTCGACGACGGCGAGATGCTGGAACTCAAGCCACGATTCGGCCGCTCGCTGATCACCTCGCTGGCCCGAATCGGCGGTCAGACCGTGGGCATTCTCGCCAGCAATCCGATGTTCAACGCCGGCGCGCTGGACCCCAACACCTGCGACAAGGCCACGCAGTTCGTCTGCATGTGCGAGGCCTTCAACATCCCCACGATCTGGCTCCAGGACGTACCCGGTTTCATCGTCGGCTCGCAGCCCGAGCACGCTCGTCTGCTACACAAGGCGATCATGTTCCTCGAAGCCCTGTCGCTGATGACCGTCCCACGCATGACCGTCGTCATGCGCAAGGCCTTCGGCCTCGCCTACTTCTCGCTCTCCGGCAACAGCATGGACAACTCGCTGATGACTGCCTGGCCCGGCGCAGAGATCTCCTTCATGGACCCCGGCGTCGGCGTCAACGTCGTCCACGCCCGAGACATCGCCAACGCGGCCGACCCCGACGCCGAGCGCCAGCGTCTAGTCGACGAGTGGACCCTCGGCCACGAGCCCTGGGGCGCCGCCGGTCTGATGAACCTCGACGAGATCATCGACCCCGCCGACACCCGCCGCTGGCTGCTCGAATCCCTCCAGCGCTACCCCGTCTCAATCCCCCGGCGAGGAGAAGTCAAAGAACTCGCCACCTGGCCGACATGTGTGTGATCTCGGTAGGCTGAAGGTATCGGAGGTGGCAATGACCAACATCGTGGACCGCATACCGGCCGAGATTGAGCCCGTTGACCCTTCCGATCCCGAATACGAAGTGCTTAAGGCCATTTCGGTTGCGGGGAAGCGCAATCTGGATTTCTACCTGGAACACGAGAAGGATCTTAACGAACAATTTCCGGGACCGTGCACCATTCTGATATTCAACGGAAGTGAAGCGACAGGCTGCGTTAGCTTCGATGAGATGATGGAACTCCTGGACACGCTGGACGATGTCGAACGCTCCGCCGCACTGCAGTTCGAGCAGCCGGAAACCGGAGCCGTATGGGTTCTGTGAGCAGGCAGTTTCCCGGCTTCTTCCGCGACTTTGGCGCTACCTCTCACTCTCAACTCGTCGTTACGGCGCGGCCGCGAGTCGATGTCATCGTGTCTTTCGGCCGAGGCCGACTGCAACTGCCCTTCCTGATAGACACGGGGGCGGATTTCACAGTCCTACAGCCCGACCACGCTGCACGGCTTCTTAGAGACAGTGGCCAATCCGTCCCAGAGGCGAGACGCGCCGATTATCTGACCATCAATGGAATCGGTTCGAGCTCCGAGCGAACCATCGTGCGACGAGTCGGGCTGTTCTTTTCTGATGAGGATGGCGAGGGCTACTGGTTTTCCCAGTCAATCCTGTTTGCTGACGCAGCTTCAGGGCGGCCATGGCGTGTTCCTTCAATCCTCGGTCGAGACGTGCTTCGAGGCTTCGACCTCAACCTGTCCTACGACCCACCATCCGTCACCCTGACCCTCAACAAGTAGACCGCCGGGCTGCCATTCGACGCTGCATCGCCTCCGACGGTTTTGCTATCTTGTGGCCCGTCTCAATCTTGTTTTGCGCCTGCACGCAGCACCCTCGGCGCCAACCGATCCTCACGCTCATCGATGTAGACATCTACCGCCTCCGGATCTCGCAGACCCAACTCCCGCAGCGCCCAGCTCAACGCTTTGATCCGCAAGGGTTGAGGCAACTCTTCCAGATCAAACATGATCGCGCTGACTTCCGGATCGGCCATCGTCCTACGCCTGAGCCGCGCTCCGACCCGCGATCCGACCAAACACACTTCCGGCCATCAGCCCAGAGCCACCCGCATAGTTGTTGTAGAACAGCCCACCGACCAATTCGCCCGCGGCGTACAACCCCGACATCGGCCGCTCTTCCGAATCCAACACCTGACCGCTGCGTGGATCGATCTTGAGTCCGCCAAACGTGAACGTGATCCCGCAGGTCACGGCATATCCCTGGTACGGCGGAGAGTCAAACGGCAGCGCCCAATTCGACTTGGGCGGGCGAATGCCGGTCGTACCGACGCCGTCGAGCTCCGACGGATTGAACTGCTCGGCCCCGTTCTCGGGACAGGACTCGTTGTACGCATCGATCGTGTGCTCAAGCCCCTCGGGATCGACGCCCAATGCGTCAGCCAAATCGCGGATCGTATCCGCCTGCGCCATCGTGACCTGTCGGACGTGGTACTCGTCACGCAACAGGTGCGCGGTGCGCTGATCGAAGAGTTGGAATGCCGCCCGCTCCGGCTGAGCCAGAATCGCGCGACCGTATCGCGCGTACGTGTAGTTGCGCAGGTCGGCGCCTTCATCGACGAAACGTTGACCGTCGATGTTGACGACCAATCCATACGGATACGAATGCTTCTGATAGAGGTCGGCGACAATCCGATTGCCCGTCGGCGGAGCATTGAGGTCCCATGCGACCGCATGCGCACCCGACCAGTTGCCGAACGGCTGCGCTCCGGCATCAATCGCCGCTCGGATCGCATCGCCGGTATTGAACCGCGTCCCGCGCACCTTGGCCATATCCCAGCCCGGACCGAGATAGCGCGTCCGCATCTCAGTGTTGGCTTCAAAGCCACCCGCCGCCAACACCACCGCGTCCGCCTCGACTTCCTCAACGGTGTCATCCGTCCACAGCTCAACGCCTGCAATCCGACGACCGTCGCGCAGCAGATTCACCACCTTGCAGCCGTAACGCACATTCACGCCAGCCCGCTTTGCTGCATCAAACTCCTGGTCCGACAAGCCCTTGCCGGCGCCCACCGCCTCGACCGTGAGCCCGCCGTAGAAAACCAACTTCCCGTCCACCTCATTCGCCTGCCGGCCCGTCATCAAGGCGAATCGCACACCCTGATCGTGCAGCCACTCCATCGTCGGCTCGGCCTCGCGGACGAGCGCTGAAGCCATACCGTCGTCGATCAATCCATCCGTCACACGCGCCAGGTCCGAGCGAAACTTCGCGGTCGGATAGGTCCCCACATCAACTCGATCAATCTCAGCCTCGCTCAGGTCGGGGATGATCCGCAGGATGTCGTCGATGCCGTTGTAAGGGAAGCGAAAGCCGCCGCCGGTGAAGTATGTATTGCCTCCGCGCTCGCCCTCCGGCGCCTTCTCCAACACCGTCACATCCGCCCCGGACTCCCTTGCCGACAACGCTGCGCACAACGCCGCGTTCCCCGCTCCCACGACAATGACATGGGTCACTTTGACTCCCTCTTTACCTGGCTCGTTCCGACTGGTTGTTGCTCACGGAGGCCATTGAGTCCGTTGTCTCTGCGCATGTCCTTACGCAGTCCATTCTCACTATGCGACACCGACTTCTGTCCTCGGAACAACGGCACCATCAGAGAAATCTCGAACTCTATTGCCTCGCGAACGACCTGCACACCCTCCGCAGCCTTCACCGCCGCCTTGCGCACGCCGCGCTGGCCGCCGACCATTGAGAACAGAATCGCCGGCGCGGTGGTGAACGCGGCGACCAACAGCGCTGTTCGGAAACCATCAACGACCAGTTCAGGAGCGCCAACCGTCTCTCCGACCGGTCCAGCGACCGAGACGAAGATCGCAACCCAGACCGCCGCGCCGATCGCGTTGCCGATCGTTCGAGCCGTCGTCTGCGCGGCCGACGCCGTTCCCAGGCGCTGGGGCGGCACGGCCGACATGATGACCGACGTATTGGGCGAACTGAACGTGGACGTGCCGATGCCCAGGAGCAACATTCTGAGGGCGAAGTCAACCGGCGAGGTATCAATCGTCGTTCGCGAGAGCAGGAAGAGCGATATGCAGACCATGATCATCCCGGCCGTGGTCAGCGGCCGCGAACCAAAACGGTCCGACAGGCGACCCGAGACCGGCGCCCACAACATCATCATCATCGGCATCGGCAGCATGACGGCGGCAACCTCGATTGGTGAGAAGCCTCGACCCGATTGCCACAACCAGGGCGTGAGATACAGGGACGCACTCATCCCCATAAACTGCAAAATCGCCGCCGATATGCCGAAACTGAAGCCCCGTCCCTTGAACAATCCCAGGTCAACAATGGGCGAGGAGGCTCGGCGCTCGACGACGATGAATCCGACCAGGAACGATGCGCTCAGGGCAAACATCGTGACCATGAGCGGCGATGTCCAACCAAGACTTCCGCCACGGTTGATCCCGAATGTCAGAAAGCCCAGCATCCCAAAGAGCAAGAGCGCGCCGGGAATGTCGAGGCCCTTGGGCCGGTTATCAGGCGAGCCGTCAACCAGCAGACGCCAGGCGAGGAATGTGCCAACCACGCTGAACGGTACGCGCGTCCAGAAGATGGCGCGCCAGTCGATCAGATCGAGCAAGACGCCGCCGAGCGCCGGTCCGGCCATTGCGCCGGCGCCGACCGTCGAGACCATCAGTCCCAGCCCGGTCCCCCGCTTCGAGGGTGGAAACGCCGCGGTGATGATTGCCGCGCCGTTCGCCATCGTCATTGCGGAACCGACCGCCTGCAGGATCCGAGTGCTGATCAGTTCTTCCAGCGAACCGGCAAGCGCGGACAACCCCGTGGCAACTGTGAGTACCACAAAGCCGACCACATACAGCCTCTTGCGGCCGTAGATGTCGCCGATGCGACCCATCGTCAAGGACAGGCCGGTGCTGACGACGATGAACGAGAGCGCCACCCAGACCACGTCGTCCGCCGGCCGGCCGAACTCGTTGCTCAGCGTCGGCAGGGCGATGTTCGTGATCGAGTTGTCGACCACGCCGAGGAACGTGCCCACACAGACAACGATCGCCGCCACCCAGTAGTACGGGATCGGCCCGAGCGACGGCCCGGTCACCATCGGACGATCATCGTCCAGCTGGTGGCCGACGGCGCTGCGCGGAGCTGAGCCATTCCTCTGCGACATTGCCGCCTCTTCAGAGGCCCGTCCGGAATCGGACCAGACGCGCCGCAGATGTCAGTTTAGATGGTCAGTTCGGATAGACGAACTAACAGCGCAGCGCTTCAGATAACCCCTCACGACCACCTCTTCGTTCCGTCACTCCCACTCCCTTTCCGTCATTCCCGCTGCCCTTCCGTCATTCCCGCGGAGGCGGGAACCACGATCCTCGACCGGTTGGAAGAAATGAAAACCGACGCCGTCGCACGGACTGCCCGCACGGGACGATCGGGGGACGGCAACAGTTTGAGGTGCTTGCGCAGTTGGGTGCTTCGTGGTTCCCGCCTCCGCGGGAATGACGGAGGGGGTCGGGAGTGACAGATATTCAGTTATCCAGCGCTCTAGACTCAGCCCATGACCACAAAGACACACATACTTTCCGACGAACTGTCCGCCATCGACTGGTGCTACGAACAGGGTTGGACCGACGGACTGCCCGTCGTTCCTCCGGCGCGCGAGCGGGTCGAGCGATTCCTGATGGCCGCCGGCCGTCCGCCTGAGGAGATCGTGGCCCGACATCCCGCCACCGGACGTGAGTGCAGCGTGCAATCGGCAGCGGTCAACGCCGTCATGTCAGGCTGCTTGCCGCAGTACTTCCCGACCGTGCTGGCCGCGCTCGAAGGTCTCAATGAAGACGCCTACAACTTCCACGGCTCGACCGCCAGCACCGGCGGATCCGCTCCCGTGGTTATCATCTCCGGCGACATCCGCGATGAAATCGGGATGAACGCCAGCGTCAATGTGTTTGGTCCAGGTAACCGCGCCAACGCCACCATTGGCCGTGCGATTCGCCTGGTGATCATGAACATCTTCCAGATGATCCCCGGCATCTCCGACCGCTCGACCACCGGCTGGCCCGGCAAGTACGGCTGCTGCATCGCCGAGAACATCCTCAATAGCCCCTGGGAACCGCTGCACGAATCGCTCGGCTTTCCGGCCGAGGTGTCGACCGCCACGGTTTTTGCCGCGTCCGGTTTCTACAACATCGAGAATCACTACACCAGCGACCCTGAGCTGCTGCTCAACACCTTCGCCGACTCCATGGCATCGCTGGGGGCGCTGACGGATGGGCAATCGCTGGTCGTGATGTCGCCTGAGCACGCGCAGATTGCGGCGTCGGGCGGGATGACCAAGCAGGACGTTCAGGCGTACCTGCTCGAGCACGCCGCCCGCGCTCCCGAGGACCTGCTGAGCACGGGCAAGTGGCCGTCGGGTCAGCCACAGGATGGACTCGCCGAGGGCGACCGCGGCAACGGCCTGTTCCACCGCGGACGCAGTCCTGACGACATCCTGCTCGTCGTCGCCGGCGGCGAGGCCGGCGGACACTCCGCCTTCCTGCCCTCGTGGAGCCGTGGTCGTAACTCGATTTATCAAACCAAAGCAATCGGCGTCTGCCTGGACTGCTAACGCAGACCGCAGCGCGTAAGACGGAGCACATCATGGCGCTAGAACTCTTCGACCCAACCGGCGAGCCGACACCGACCGGCTTCTGCTCGGCGCCGAGGCTGTCCTCGCTCGAGGGCCTGCGTATCGGCCTCTTTTCCAACGGCAAGGTCAACGCCGACAAGCTGCTGCGCTACACCGCCGAGGTATTCGAGAAGCAGGAGCATTGCAGCATCGTGATCGACTCCGGCAAGCGCAACGCCAGCCGGATCGCCGAACCGCAGGTGTTGGAGCGGATCGCCATCGATGTCGATTTCCTGATCACCGCGGTGGGTGATTGAGGCTCCTGCTCAACGTGCAGTGTGCACGACGGCATCTCCTTCGAGCAGTACGGCAAGCCCGGCCTGGTTCTCTGTACGCACCCATTCGACCCCACCGGCCGCATGATCGCCAAGACCCTCGGCATGCCCGATTTCAAGTACGCGCTGGTCGATCACCCAATCGGCAGCGCCGGAATCGAAGGCCTGCAAATGAGGGCGCTAGAAGCCTACGAGCAAGGCCGCCGAATCCTCCTCGGCGCGTAGTCCCAAGAGCTTCCCCAAAGGGGGAGCTGTCCCGGAGAGACTGAGGGGGCCGCGCCGCAGTCCTCTGCTCGTAGTCTTTCGTTGACCGTCGCCAATTCTCCGCCCAGTCCCCGCTCCTGAAGGGTGTCTCAGAAGTCGGACTTCCCAGTCCCCGCTTCACGCGGGGACCCGTTCCCCTGGAGCCGTTATGTCGACCAGCGCAGCCGTGCGCTCTACAAACGCCGACCGAGCGGGTCCCCGCGTGAAGCGGGGACTGGAACGCCAATCGCTCACCAGCCCAGGCGTCACTCAGGACCGACCAACTCCCGACCAATCAGCATCCGCCGAATCTCCGACGTCCCAGCGCCAATCTCCAGCAGCTTTGCATCGCGCACATACCGCGCCACGCGGCTCTCGCTCATATACCCGTAGCCGCCGTGGATCTGCACGGCCTTGTCGGCGACCCGACTCGACATTTCAGCCGAGTAGAGAATTGCAGCAGCCGCCTCCTTGTTACTGCGAATCCCCCGTGAGGCCGCTTCCTCGACCACGTGCGCTGTCCGATAGACCAGCCAGCGCGCCGCTTCCAACTCCGTGTACATGTCGGCGAGCATCGCCTGGATTAGTTGAAAGTCGCCGATTCGCTGTCCGAACTGCCGACGGTTGCGCGCGTATTCCACTGCCACATCGAGCGCCGCCTGCGCGATGCCCAGCGGCTCGCCGGCAAGGAACGCTCGCTCGACCGAGAGGCCTTGCATCATCACCGCAGCTCCCGAGCCTTCGCCGCGCAACACGTTGGACATCGGCACAATGCAGTCTTCCAGGAGCAACTCGGCCGTCGGCGAGCCTCGATGTCCGACCTTGTCCAACACTTGTCCGACGCTGAAGCCTTCGTACCCCGACTCGACGATGAACGCCGTCAGACCACGCGAACCGGCCTCCACATCGGTCTTGGCGTAGAGCACCAGCGTGTCGGCGACCGACCCGTTGGTAATGAACATCTTGCTGCCGTTGAGCCGGTAGACATCGCCGTCGCGCACGGCAGTGGTGCGAATACCCATCGCATCCGATCCGGCCTCCGGCTCAGTCAGAGCCAGCGCTCCAATCGCGCTGCCGTCGCACAGGCTCGGAAGATACTGTTCTTTCTGTGCTTCGCTGCCGTTCGACGCAATGTTGTTGGCGCACAAGTTGGCATGGGCACCGTATGACAGCGCTACCGACGCACTGGCTCTGGCGATCTCTTCGGTTGCAATCACACCGGCCAACAACCCCGCGTTGGAGCCTCCATACTGTTCATCGATTGTGACACCCAACAATCCAAGATCGCCGAGCATCGGCCATAAGTGTGCGGGAAACCGATCTTCGCGATCAATATCATCTGCGATCGGATCAATCTCTGCGCGAGCGAAATCACGTACTGTTTGCTGTATCAACCGATGCGCTTCGCTGAGTTCAATCATCGCGCTCGCTCCATCCATCGCTCATCCAGCCGAACCTCGTCACGAGCATACATCGCCGCGGCTGCTAGACTCCCCGCATGATCACGACCAACCAGCGCGCCGCACAGTTCGCCGAGGGTCTGCACGCCGCGCAGGGCGAATATCGCCGCTGCGACTCCTGGGACGACATTTGGGCCTATGCAACGTCACTGAGCGATGAGTCACCCGCTGTCTCCCCGGCTGCGCATGAACAGTTACAACGCGGACAGCTTCCCGACAGTAACGATCCGTTACGCTCCATCGCCGACCGGCCTGTCGGAATCGCACTGGCGGAATTGGCGATCGCCGAAACGGGTTCGGTACTACTGATCGAACCGTCGCCCATCGATCGGGCCGTCTCATTGTTGACACGGCATCTGATCGTCGCCGTACAGGAGAGCGACATCGTCGACGAACTTAGCGACGGGTTCGCCTGGCTGGCGCAGCAGCCCCGAGCCGCCGCCTATGCCACCTTCGTCACTGGTCCATCTCGCACCGCCGACATCGAGCGCTCACTCACCATCGGAGTGCAGGGTCCGAGCCGGCTGACCGTGGCGGTGCTGCCATGAGTACGAGCTTCAAGACGCGCTACAAGCTTGCGGTCAGCGATCCCGAGCTGAACCCACGACTGCTCGCCTTCCAACGTTCCTGGCGTGAGAGCCGCGATGCGCAGGTCAAACGCCTGGAGCAGCGCACCGAACGGTCGTTTGACGACCTGCGCCAGGAATTCGCAGCCGTCAAGGATTACACGCTGGAGCGCTGGGACGACCACATCGCCCAGTTTCGAGCCAATGCCCAGGCCGCCGGCGCAATCGTCGTGGAACTGAGCACCGCCGAGGACGCCGTCAACTACATCGCCGAAGTATGTAAGTCGCGCGGCATCGAACTGATCGTCAAGAGCAAGTCGATGGTCTCGGAAGAGATCGAGCTCAACCACGAGCTCGAAGCGCGTGGCATCACGGCCATCGAGACCGACCTCGGCGAATGGCTGTTGCAGCTCGCCGGCGAGCGACCCTCGCACCTGGTCATGCCCGCCATCCACCAGAAGCGGCAGTACGTGGCAGAAATCCTGGGCAAGGAACTCAACCGCGTATTCGACCCCGACGACATCCCGGCGATGGTCGCCAGCGCTCGCGACGGCCTGCGCGGACACTACCTCTCCGCAGGCGCCGGACTGACCGGCGCCAATGCGCTGATCGCCGAGACCGGCAGCATCATGGTCGTGACGAACGAGGGCAACATGCGTCTTGCGACGTCGCTGCCCGATGTGCATTTCGTCACCGCGGGTATCGAGAAACTGATTCCGACCTGGGCCGACGCCGAGCGCCAGCTCCAGCTCCTGCCGCGCTCCGCCACGGCGCAAACACTGAGCACCTATACCACCTGCATCACCGGAGCCCAGCCGGGCAAGGAGATGCACATCATCCTGCTCGACAACGGGCGGCGAGCCATGCGCGAGTCGGACAGCATCGCCGACGCCCTGCGCTGCATCCGCTGCGGGGCCTGCGCCAATGTCTGTCCGCCCTATCAGGTGGTCGGTGGACACACCTTCGGCCACATCTACACCGGCGCGATCGGCCTGGTCAACACCACGTTCCACCACGGCCTCGAGGAAGCGGCCGGTCCGCAGGGATTGTGCGTGTCCTGCGGTGCGTGCGAGACGGTCTGCCCGGTCGCAATCCCGCTGCCCAGGCAGATCCTCGAGATCAGGCGTCAGGCAAATGAGGCCGGACACGCGCCTGCCTGGGAGCGCCTGGCATTGCGGCTGTGGGCCAAGCCGCGACTGTTCCACACCCTGATGGGAATCGGCTCCCTCGCTTCAGGCGCCGCGAGGCTGCTCGGCCTGGTGCGACGCGATCACCTGCGACTCCCACTTCCCAAACGCCTGCGTTGGCGTTCGCTGCCGGCGCTGCCGCTTCGCAACGGTCAGACGCTGATCAAAAGCCGAAAACCACAGCCGCCGATTGCGGAGACTGCTGCGACGGGCAATTCGGTGGACCTGTTCGCGCAGTGCCTCGCCGATCGCATGCTGCCCACAGCTGTTGACGCCGCAGCGCGCCTGATTGAAGCCGGCGGAGCATCGGTGGAACTGCCCCAGTCGCAACACTGCTGCGGTCTGCCGGCATTCGACGCCGGAGACTGGAAAACCGCGCGCAAGATGGCGCGGCAAACGATCGAAGCGCTCGAAAGTAGTTCCAACGAGATCGTCACACCGGCGCCAAGCTGCGTGATCGCGATGCAGGAGCACTGGCCCGACCTCTTCCGCGACGATCCGAACACGCTGGAGCGAGCCGCAGCGGTGAGCAGCCGGGTACACGACCTCGCCGCCTGGCTCGATGGACCCGGTCGGCTTCCCGACGGCTGCCTCACCAGTCCGAGCCAATCTGCGTGGACGGCGCACCGATTCTGCCAGGCCTCAAATCGCGGCGATCCCTTCGCACGCATCGACCAACTTGTCGAGCGACTGACCGGTGAAACGCCGTTGCCATTGGAAGAGCCGGAGGTCTGCTGCGGCTTCGGCGGACTGACGTCGATGGCGGCGCCCGAAGTGGGCGAAGGCATACTTGATCGCAAGCTCAACTGCGTCGCCGAGAGTGGCTGCGAAACGTTGATCACCAACAATCCCGGCTGCGCGCTGCATTTGCGAGCCGGCGCAGTGGCGCGTGGAGCGACACACGAGACCATGCACTACGCCGAGTTCCTCGCCGACCGCCTGCCCAAGAATCCAAAGCCGTGAGGTAGCCGAATGCCCACCGTCATCGACGTCCATGTCCACCTCTGCCGAACTCCACAGCAAGAAGCGATCGTCTTCCCGCGCCGAGGCTTGCCACTCTCATGGCGCTGGGCCAACGGCGACGCCTGCGGCGAGTACATGGCCCGCAACGACGTCGAGGCGATTGTCGGCCTGAACTACATGGTCGTCCCGGAGATGTTTGAACAACAACGGGAGCGTCGTCCTGAAGCGTCGGACGAGGACCTCTACGACAGGCTGAGACAGCGGGTCCGCGGTTTCAACACGTGGACCCTGGAGCGTCAGCAAGAGGACCCGAGAATCCGCACTTTTCTTTGCTGCGATATCGGCGCCTGGCGCGATACCGATCTGCTGATGGAGGAGTTGGAGCGAGGCGTCGCGTTGGGCGCGCGCGGGGTGAAGATGCATCCCGGTCTCGGTCGTTATTTCCCCGGGGACGAGCGCATGATGCCGCTCTACGCACGGCTCGAGGAGCTCGGATTGCCCATCCTCAGCGACACCGGCGCATTGCGTGGCGGTCCCGGCGAGGACGCCTACGGCATGCCTGACCACTTCATCCCCGTCTTTGAACGCTTCCCCAAGCTGCAATTGATCATGGCGCACATGCCGGGCGCTTATTGGGATCAGCGCATCGAGATCGCCAGGCGCTTCCCCCAGGTCCTGTTCGACACCGCCGGAGGCTTCGACGACGGCCACTTCACCTGCCGCGACGGTCGTCGAGCCTGCGCAATCGAGGACGCGGCGCGATTGATACGCACACTCGGTACAGAACGAGTCCTGTTCGGTTCAGACGCACCCGGCGCAGACCAGCGTCCACAGGTACTGCAACTGTTAAGAAGCGGGTTAACCGATAGCGAACTCGACCTGGTCTTAGTAGAGAACGCACGTCCCGTGCTCGGGCTGGGCTGACGACCTGAATTGACATGCCGTCGCCAAGGGGTACAATGGCGGAGCAGGTAGGCGAGCGCTACTGGCCGTTCGCTGGTGGACAGGGGGTATTCCCCCCGCCTTCCTGCCGCAATCATCCACATGTACCTCCTCTACCTCGACGAATCTGGATCAACCGGCTCAGGCTACTTCGTAGTCGGAGGTCTTGCTGTCCATGAGCAGGATGCATGGCCACTTGCTCAACGAGCGGAACTGCTCTCGAATCGCATCAGCAACTACGGACGCGGCGCAGAATTTCATGCCAGCCCGATGCGGCGAGGCAAAGGTGAATGGCACACCGTTTCTCCTAGAGAACGAGACCTGATTACTAGTGAGATCGCCGAGATACTCACGACAGATCTTCCCGAGACGAAGCGGCCTCCAGTGTTGTTTGCCACTGCTCTTCACAAAGCCTCGGCTCGTCAACACAATCCATATGAGCGGACCTACGAGGAGTTCTTCGCGCGGTGCAACGGCTATCTGGGGCGACGCGCCAGTGCCGGCGATCGGCATCGTTGCGTCGCTATCTCCGACAAGAGCGACCATCTTGAGGCGGCTTTGCAGAGGCGCATGCAAGAATGGATGGTGAGTGGAGCCTCAACCGGTGCAAGAATCGGCAGGATGTCCAGTTACGCAGAAGTGCCGCTGTTCGTTGACAGTCGAGCGAGCCGCCTTGTGCAACTCGCGGACTTCGTCGCCTTCTGGATCTTTCGCGCTTACACGAATCAGGATCACGAGATTCTGGACAGGCTGCTGCCTGCATTCGATCAAGAGGACAGCGGGCCGATCCACGGGCTCGTACACCTGGTCGACGACTATTCGACCTGCTCGTGCGCAGCCTGCCTCTCTCGACGCTGAACACGCCGTAGACTCCGCTCATGAGCAACCAACCCGACCGCAGTGCGCTGCGCAATCTCCAGGACAAGACCGCCATCGTCGGTGTCGGCACGACCGAGTTTGGCTCGATTTACCGCGACCTTGACCCTGAACGTTCTGCCTACGAACTCGGCCTCATCGCCTTTCGCGAAGCCCTAACGGACGCCGGCCTGAAACGCACCGATGTCGACGGCGTGATCGTCTCGCGACTGCCGCACTATGGGCGGATGTGCGAGATGATTGGTCTGCGCCATCCACGCTTCGTCAACGTCCTGCCGGGCGAAGGTCGACAATCAGGCATCGCCTTGCAGTATGCGGCGCTGGCCGTCGCCAACGGCATGGCCGATGTTGTCGCCTGCATCTACGGCAACAACGGACGCTCGACCGGGGCGCGCTACGGCGGCGAGAATCGCGGCATCTCAACCCAGGCCATGTTCGAAGCGCCGTACGGCATGACCTCGCCGGGCGCGGTGACTTCGATGATGTTCCGCCGGCACCAGTATCGATACGGCACCACGACCGAACCCTTGGGACACCTCGCAATCTCCAACCGCGCCAATGCGGCGCTCAATCCCAACGCGGTGATGCAACGTCCGATCACGATGGACGACTACGAGGGCGCTCGCTACATCGCCGAGCCGCTCTGCCTCTTCGACTACTGCCTGATCAACGACGGCGGCGTTTGCTTCATCGTCACGTCAGCCGAGCGCGCCCGCGATCTCAAGCACACTCCGGTGCTAGTCCACGCGACGTCGCAGGCGTCGGACATCACGCCCGTCTACGTCGCGGATGACTTCTGGCACGAGCCGATGTCACAGATCGCCGACGACCTGTTCACCCACTCGGACGTTCAGCGTGACGACCTGGCGTTCGCTCAGCTCTACGACAACTTCACGCCAACGATGCTCTTCACACTGGAAGGCATGGGATTCTGTGAGCGTGGTGAAGGCGGCGACTGGATCACGCCCGAGCGGATCGGCCTGCACGGTGAGCTGCCGCTCAACACCGGCGGCGGACACACGAGCGAGTCCTACATGCAGGGCTGGGCGCTCCATGTCGAGGCGGTCCGGCAGTTGCGCCAGGAATGCGGCGAGCGGCAGGTTGACGACGCACAGTACGGCCTTTATGCCTGCGCCGCGCCGTTGGCCACGGGACACATTCTGCGTCGCGGTGATTAGGGGAGACAACTGATGACGACGCCAACCACTGACCAGATCGCGGGACAGTCCTACGAGAAGCCGCTGCCGCCGATGCTCGGCCTGACCAAGCCGTTCTGGGACGGCTGCCGCGAAGGCATCCTGCAAATTCAGTTCTGCAACATCTGCGACCTGCCCTGGTTCCCGCCGGCCGAGGCCTGCCCTCGCTGTCTACAGGACGACTGGGAATGGCGACCCATTTCCGGACACGGGACAGTCTGGTCCTGGATACGCATGTGGCAGAAGTACTTCCCCGGCTGGGAGCCCGACGAGTATCCCTACACGGTCGCCCTGATCAAGCTCGAAGAGGGACCGTACATGTACTCAACGCTGGTCGACATCGAAGACAAAGATGTCAGTTGCGATCTCAATGTCGAAGTCGATTTCCGCATGGTCAACGACGAGATCACACTACCGGTCTTCCGACCAACACACGGCTAGCCTGCAATGTCCCACCAGCCGGAATCGTATGAGCAGGGTTGGCCGGCTCGCGATTTTGACGAAGCAGCCCGAGACTATCTGCTAGATGAAGCCCGGCCACGCGTGCAAGAACAGATCGCGCATATTGGCGCACAGGACGTGAAGACGGTCGCGTTGTTCACAGCAAGCGCAATCGTGTTTACTGCGACAGGGTTGATCGGGGACGTGAGATTTGCGCTCACGCCGGTGGCGATTCTCACACTGGCCACCATTGCTGCATCATTAGGTTCGTGGTTTTTCCTGGGTACGGCATATTGGACGCGGGACGTTAAAGTAGGCATCGATCTGGAGATCATTCAGACCAGCTACGCAGGCGCCTCAGAGCGAACCCTGCGAGATGCTTCGCTCGAAGCACTAGCTTATGCCTTCAAATTCAATCAGCAAGTGGTCGCCGACAAGGCCACGTGGATCCGGCGGTCCTTCATTGCAGTCGCCGTACAATTCCTGCTTCTAGTCGCTTCGGTACTCGCCAATTCAGCCGTCGGGTAGCAAGAGCCGCCGATCGTGGATCCAGTGCCCGGTGCGGAATCGTAATCAGGCGCCGCGAGTTTCTGTGGTTATTGGTAGCGGTCGCCTTTTCTTAGTCTTCGCCGCCGTCTGACCCGCGGAACTCGGCGTGACGTTCTTTGCCACGCTCGGCGTCTCTTTGCCCTGCTTGGGTTTGCCACTCTTCTTGCGGAACAGAGCCATCAATGACCTCCCACAGAGTCAATCCGTCCAATGTCCTCAGCATAGCTACTCTCTGGTTCGGCCAAGCACGCCTATCAGCACTTCCTGCTGATGCTCCCCGAGCCTCGGCGCTGGACGCCTGACCGACGCCGGCGTCCTCTCAAAGTCCCAGGGCGGCGCGACCTGTTGCAGGACTGAACCGTCTCCCTGCTCTACGCCAACGATCGCCCCGACCGCCTCAACCTGTGGATCCCGGCTGAGCCGCTTATAGTCGTGCATCGGGAAGGCCCAGCCGCCATGACGCTCGACGATCTCGATCACCTTCTCAGCGTCAAAGTTGGCGAATCCGCGTTCCCAGAGCGGCTTCAACTCGGCCGCGTAGCGACCGGCGCCTCCCGCTCCATCAGTCCGTAGTCGGTCGAAGTCCGGATGTGTTCGTACCCAGTCCATGCCCAGTTCATCAATCAGGGCCTCAAAGGCGTCGCCACTGATTCGCGCCAGCGAGAAGTAGATGGGCAGGTCGCGACATTGATAACCATGATCAGGAGGCTTGATGTAGGAGTCGAGGTGGAATCCCCACCACTCGTCGGGATTGGACAGCGCGACCCAGAGTGTCGAGCGCATCGCAAGCAGGCTGCCGAACAGCGATACCTCGACTCGCTGCCCGCCTGTCGGCGCAGAGGGATCGGAATCGTCTCGCGCGTAGAGCGCGGCGCAGATCGCCTGGATCGCGTAGTTGGCGGCATACATCGAGCCAATGTCCCCGCCCTGGCGCACCGGTTCCTCGCCGATCACTCCGAGCGACGCCGTCGATTCGCTGGCCAATTGCGCAGCAAGCTCGGAAGTCGGCCGGTCGTTCCACGGACCATGTGGTCCGAATCCTGAGAATGCGCAGTAGACGAGGCCGGGAGCGTCAAGCGAATCCCAACTCAATGCGTCGGGCAAGCCGACTTTGTCGACGATTGCCACATCAGCGCCGGCAAGCAGTTGCCGCGCAGCCTCAAGATCGCGTTGCGACGACCAGTCGAGCGTGACACATCGCTTGTTGCGATTGAGGGCCTGAAACAGGGCCGAAGCTCCGCTCTCCGTCTGCGGCGACCAACTGCGCGCTCGGTCGCCCGACGGCGGCTCAATCTTGATCACATCTGCCCCGGCGTCGCCCAGCGACATGGCCGTGTACGGGCCTGCGACGCCTTCAGAAATCTCGACGACCCGGTATCCATCCAGTGGACCGGGCATGTCAGTCACCCACCACGGGTGACGGCTCTGACGCTGTGATGCGGCGCAGACTCAGCTCATCGAGGATGTCGCCGGTGTGCTCGCCGGGCATTGGCGTGCCGAACCAGCGAGCCGGCGTTCTCGACAGCTCCCAGGGCGGACCCCCGGACCAGACATCACCCCAGCCGGACGTGGTGACTTCGCGCAGGTAGCCGTTCTCGATGGCTTGCGCGTGTTGTTGCAAGGATTCGAATGAGATTGGGTAGCCACATGGCACGCCGGCGTCTGCGAGGCGCAACATCCAGTAGTTGCGGGGACGCTGCAGGAAGGCTCCCTGAAGTAGCAATGCCAACTCGTCTCGGTGCGCGACGCGGTCGAGGTTGGTTACGAATCGTGGATCGACTGCGAGTTCGCTCAGACCGGCGACCCGCGCCTCCGATGCATTCAGCGCATCGCAAAGTCTGGTCCATTCGTCCTCGCTCGTCGCCGCGACACCGATCCAATCGCCGCCCTGGCATTGAAATGCCTGGTCGGGCGCGGCCGCGAAGCCGGCAGAGCCTAACGGTTGGTGTTGGACACCTGTAGCCAGGTATTCCGCGATCCTCCCGCTCTGCAGGGACATGCCTGCGCGCAACATGCCGACGTGAATCCGCTGTCCCTTGCCCGTGCGTTTGTGAGCCAACAGACCCATCAACACCGCTTGCGCAGCGACGTTGCCGGTGCTCGCATCCAGCTGGGTGAAGTGTCGGTAGACCTCCGGCTTGCCGTCTCGCTTGCCGTTCACCGACCAGAAGCCGGTGAAGTACTGGCACTGCACGTCGGCGCCCGGCTTGTCACGCATCGGGCCGACCTCGCCCCAGCCGGTGATGGCGGTGTAGATGATGTTGGGATTGGCCGCCGCGACCTGTTCGTAGCCGACGCCCATGCGATCGGCGGCGCCGGGTCGCATATTGATCATGAAGACATCGCAGGTCTGCAGCAGTTCGTATGCAGTCTGCCGATCCGACGGCGACTTCAGATCGAGGAACAGCCCACGCTTGTTCATGTTCCAGGTGATGTAGCCGACCGAGGTCCCGTTGATGGCCGGCGGCACACCGGCGCCCAGCGTGCGCGGGTCGACGCCGGGCTGCTCAATGTGAATCACATCCGCGCCCAGGGCGCCCAACTGCATCGACGCCCACGGCCCCACCATCCACAGCGTCAGATCGAAGACGCGAACCCCATCAAGCGGTCCGGGCATATCAGCCTCCATCCAAAGTTGGCATCCGCCGACATGATAGGTCTGACCTAGCAGGCTGCTGAAAAGTCGAGTAGCCCGTGGATCTGACGGAGTGGGAATGTTTGGCGGCGCGGCCTTGCTGACCAGATGAGACTGACGGATGCTCAGTACGAGCGGGTCGCGCCGTTGCTGCCCAGGCGCGAGGCAAGTCGACGATTCCCCAGCGCCAAGTCCTGGATGCGCTGATCTATATCGCGAAAGAGGGCTGCACCTGGCGTGGCTTGCCGCCGGAGTTCGGCCACTGGCGCACGATCTACATGCGGCTCAATCGCTGGTCGCCGACGAGCGCACGCCAGTGATCATCGGACGCTCACCTGGTCAGACCGGCGACGCGCCGGCTGGTCGCGAGCTGCTGCGCCGGCTCGGTCCGGTCAGCGGTGGCCCGGCTCTGATCATGGACCGCGCCGACCACGGCAATGAGACGCGTCAACTGGCGCGCGACCTGGGCTACCGCCCGGTCGTCCCGCCGCCCAGCTACGGCAATCCGGCCTGGACCTACGACCGCGAATTCTTCCGCCGACGCAACGAGGTCGAGCGCTGCTGCTGCCGGCTGAAGCGCTTCCGCCGGATCGCGACCCGCTACGCGCCGCCCGCTACGACAAACTCGACCTCATCTTCCTCAGCGTCATCCATCTCGCCCTGATCTACGACGCACTCCAACTACTGTGAACAGCCCCGAGCCCGAGACGGCAAGCGCCACGCTCAGCTCCTGGTCCAAGGCCCACTCGAACACTGACTCGTCCGTATCGCTGTCCTGCTCGCCGGAGACCAGCTTGCGGGCCAGGACCAGCATTAGGTCGTCGCCGTCATCGCCGTGGGCGGTAAGCCCGTCCTCGGGCAATTCGCCTTCGACCGCGAGCGAACTCTGCAGCTTCTGCGCCACGAGTGTGAGTGCGTCCGCCTGGAGGGCGTTCCGGTAGGCCATGAACACGACCTTGACCGGCTCGGTCTGGCCGATTCGCCAGGAGCGGCGCAAGGCCTGGCGCTGGAAACCATGATCGAGGTGGGCACGCCGGCGCCGACTGCGCGGCGGTAACGGCGACTGCTGGCGCGGGTGGAGAACAGCGGCCTGGTCCAGCCGACTGCCTGCGGCTGGACGGGTCGGCGCGCCTCGGGCCGGATCCTTGCCAAGCACAAGAACTGCATCAGTATCGGAGCTGGTCCTCACGTTGTTGCTCCGATCTAACCGGTACGCTTGCACCCTCTGACCAATCGTCGTCCGTCAGCCTTATCCACTGTTCCGGCTGTTGACCACTGCCGCGACCCGAGGAGGAACGTCGGATGAACAGACAAAACAGCGGCGAGGTTGAGCTAACGGGCGAAGAGATCTTTTCGCTCATGTTCCTGTTGTTACTGGCAGCGATCATGTGGTTTTTCGGCGGGCTGGTAACAAACGGCGTTGACAACTTCTTCCGCTTCGGTCCCAACCATGTATGGACTGAGACCACACTGCCAGGTATCGAGTTAGCGATCGTCCCACTCACGGCGCTCGCCGTCGTACGGTGGCGCTTCGGCGTGGACCGGATCCTGGCGCTGCGCGGGAACCGCGTCGGTCCGTTACTCCCGCTGTTGATGTCGGCCTCGCTGTTCGGATTGGTCACGTACCTGGTCGCGACTTGGATATCACCGCAGGCAGTGCTCGGGTTGCAGCTTGAGTTTGGCCCGCTGCGCTGGCTGGGCATCGTGCTCATGGCGGGCTTCACCTGGGTCTGCATGCCGCTTTTTCCTCGGGTCTCCGCGACATTAGCCGGCATGATTGCCGGACCTGCGCTGTTCGCCATCTTTGGTTACTCGTTCTTCGGCTCCTGCATGCCCGAATACGTGGGCCCGGGAATCGAACGAAATCTTGCTTGGGGCTTACTCGTTGTCAGCCCGCTCGCAACGCTCGTCTGGGCCGGAGGCGCACTCTGGCTGTGGGCGCGCGCCCGGACTGGCACTGAGATGCACGCTTCTTCCAATCCGCTGCACTTCGCGGTCTGGAGTGGCGCGATCATGCTGGGATTGGCGATACTCGGAACCCTCCCTTTCACAGCCTGTTGACGCTGATGCTCTTGTCGTTCGGGAGCACGCGGCGCCGTCACATTATCGCGGCGGCCAACTGTCGCCAGTCCACTAAACTGGACGAAATCAAGAGCCTTTGAGCTGACATTTGCGCTTGTTCTGTAGGCGAACTCGGGGTTACAGCGCCCAGAACCACACCTTCCACGGTTGAGCAGCGCTCAGGCCGGTTGGAACTGACGGCCGGCAGACTGCGAGTTGGAGTTTGGCGCTCCGAGTGTGGTCGCCACAGCCACTTGGCGATGTGCAGTACGGACCTGGATCGCACCGCACCTCAGCGACTTTCAGGCGCAAGACGGCTCAGGCCAGACGTGGCTCGCTGATTAGCAGGTTGGCCAAGCCGAGCAATAGCGCCAGTGGGCTGACAGGCGGCAGGCGCCGACGCCGCACAGGACGCATCGCCATTTTCTAAACGGTAGCTTCGATAGTGCATTCCGGGCCGTCAAGGCTCGGCGCGAGTGGGCTGGTCTGGTCGCGAGCGGTGGTCGACATGCCGTCGAAACGGGTGACGCATGATTGACGCAGCGAATACCGCCTGAGTGCTGATCTGCTCGGCCCTCGTCTTACTTATGATCCCTGGTCTGTTGTTCTTCTACGGTGGACTTGTACGCAAGAAGAATGTCGCCGGGACGCGCTAATGCAGGTCATCGTGACGATGGGCGTGGTTGGCGTCGTCTGGGTGTTGTGGGGTTATAGCCTGGCCTTCGGCCCCTCGCTCGGCGGCTTCATCGGCAACCTCGAGTGGTTTGCCCTCTCAGGCGTCAGCGCGATGGAGCCCGGGCCCTACTCGGACACCATCCCGCATCAGGCGTTCATGATCTTTCAAGGTATGTTCGCCCTGATCACGCCGGCTGCCGGATTCGTCGGCGTCATGCCGGCGCTCGTGATCGGTCTGGTGGCGGGCGTCGTTTGTTACTGGGCGGTGGAGTTGCTCGGCAAGCTGCGGATCGACGACTCACTGGCGGTGTTGGGCGTGCACGGCAGTGGCGGGACCTGGGGCGCGATCGCCACCGGGCTGTTCGTCGGCATTGGCTACGGAGCGCTGGCCGACGGCGTCAGTCGCGGCGAGCAGATCCTCTACCAGCTGATCAGCATTGGCGCGGCCTGGGGCTGGTCGCTCGTCGCCACCGCAGTCATCTTGCTGGCGATCAAATACGCCATGGGACTTCGGCTGCCGGACCGCGATGAGGAGCTCGGTTTAGACCTGTCCCAGCACGACGAAACCGCCTACACGTTTGACGACCGCTAGGCAGCTGTGCGGAACAGGGAACCGGACAGCGGCATGCTCACGCCGCGTCAGAATGCCGGAGCCGAAGTGGTCTTAGCGGTGTGGATGGCTAACAGACCACAGTCCGACCTACCAAACCGGACGAAATCAAGAGCCTTCGAGTTGATCGTCTCGCTGGACCTTTGGTCAGGCCTATGCCGAGTCGTGGCCGGTCGCGCGCAGGCCGATACCCGGATGCACGGTCAGATCTTGGAAACAGGACAGCCTAGCTTGCCGGGTCGATTCCGAGCGACTGCGCAAGTGAGGCGACGGGGGCTACCGCTTGCTCCACTGCGTTCTCGATCGCACGCTGCCAATATTGCGCGACCGGTTCCAGGTCCTCGGCGCCGAAGCGACGCTCCCGAATATCGAACGAATCGGCGCGGTAGACCACAGCGTCCACCGGCGGGCCGACGTCTGCAGCGCTCGCCTCCGTCGAGTTGAACGAGAGCAGTCCCAGGCGCAGCGCCCGTTCCAATGAGGCGTCGTAGCGCAGCGTGCGATCGAGAATGGGTTTCCCGAAGCGGGTGTCGCCGATGATCAGATACGGAGTGCCGCTGGAGACCTCGACCCAGTTGCCCTGGGGATAGAGCAGGTAGAGGTGAGGAGCGTCATCCTCGACAAACTGGCAGCCGACGATGCAGTGCAGGTCAAAACTTAATCCTGCCTTGATCAGCCACTCATTGTCCTCGTTGTAGACCCGCCGCATTTCTTCGGCCAGGGCGTTCACAGCCTGGTAGGAGTATGTGAGTTGGTTCCCGTTCTGTCGCCAGCGTTCCTCGAAGTAGGTGATCGCCTTGTCGCGAACCGAGCGCAGACCGCTGGTCAGCACGAACATGGCGTGCCCGTCGCCCTGGTGTACGGCGATCTTCTTGGCCGTCGACACTTCGGAGCCGCTGGTGATCCGCGTGTCGGCGATCGCGACCAGGCCGTCCCGGCACTTGATGCCCAAACAGAATGTCATGTCAAACCTTGGTCAATCTTCGCTTGGTGTTGAGTTTGGCCGGCGTTGGGCTCTGCGTGGAAGATATCTTCCGTGATGGCGAGGTTGATTTCGATCAATCGCTGCTGGAAGTCGTCGATGAACTCGTGCAGACCATCGTCGATGAGATGTTGCATGTCCATGGCGCCGACATCCAGATGCAACATCGCAATGCCTCGTTCGGCTGCTGCTCGTCTGCGTTTGGGCGTCTGCGCCGTCGCCTGTTGGCAGTGACGCTGGAGCGCCTGCACGCAGAAGGCGAGACTGCGCGGAAACTCCTGCGAGAAGATCAGCAGCTGTGCCACCTGGATGCCATCGACTTCGCTGTTTCCCATCCGACGGTAGGCCTCCCGGGCCGAAGCTGAGCGCAGCACCGCCATCCAATGGAAGCGGTCGAAGGGTCCGCCGACCGAATCCCCCCGCGGCAGCAGGATGTGATACTTCGCGTCGATGATGCGGCTAGTCATGTCCGCCCGCTCGAGATACATCCCGCAGCGGAACCACTCACGACCTTCATCCCTGAGCACGGTGTTGTCGTAGAGCCCGAGAATCGTCTGCGTGCGCCGCTGAGTCTCTGTGCAGAACTCGTGAAGGTCGTTGACGGTGTACCGCTTACGAAGCGCGAGGAACAGATAGATGGCGTTGATCTCCTCCCAGACCTCCCGTGAGATGTGTTCTCGCAGTCCGCGCGCCAGCTCTCGCGCTTGGACGAGCGTCGAACGCAGCGAGGCCGGGTTTTGCATCGCGTAGATCAGGAATTCCGAATGGGTGAGTTCGGGCGATGCGCTCAGCGAGTCCCGGAAGAGTTGATTGGAGGCCGTCGTGCTGACCAGGCCGTGCCAAATCTCCTGACCACTCTCGAGCGATACCTCGTGCTCGACACGCACCATCCGGGCAATGTTCTCGGCGCGCTCCAGGTAGCGTCCGAGCCAGTACAGGTTCTCGGCCACGCGGCTCAGCATCAGCCAGGCTCCTCGTTCAGCACCCAGGTGTCCTTGCTGCCGCCGCCCTGCGAGGAGTTGACGACGTATGATCCCTCACGCAAGGCCACGCGCGTCAGGCCTCCGGGAATTACCCAGGTCTCCTGGCCCGAGAGCACAAACGGGCGCAGGTCCGCCCGGCGCGGTTTCAGTTGGTCGTCGTCAAACGTGGGAATCGTGCTGAATTGGAGAAGCGGCTGGGCGATCCAATTTCGCGGCTCCGCCTCGACCTGGGCCAGCCTCGCCTCGAGTTCGGCGCTTGAGGCTTGTTCGCCAATCAGCACTCCATAGCCGCCGGAGGCGTTGGCGGGCTTGATCACGAGCTCTCGCGCATGGGCGCGAATGTGTTTCAGCTCGGACGGAACCAGCGGCGAGTAGGTCTCGACGTTCGCGAGGATGGGGTCTTCGTCCAGATAGAAGCGGATAATCTCGGGCACCCAGCGATAGACGACCTTATCGTCGGCGACGCCGGCGCCGGGTGCATTGACCAGGCTCACGTGACCGTTGAGATAGGCGCGCATAAGTCCCGGCACGCCCAACAGCGAGTCCGTCCGGTAGACCGTCGGGTCGAGGAATTCATCGTCAATCCGCCGGTAGATGACGTCGATCCGCTCCAGGCCGGTGGTCGAGCGCAGGTAGACGAAGTCGTCGTCTCCGACGATCAGGTCGGAGCCCTCGACGAGCGGAAGACCCATCTGGTTGCTGAGAAACGAGTGCTCGAAGTAGGCGGAGTTATAGATGCCTGGAGTGAGCAGCACCGCACGGGGCGGATCGCTGCTGTCTGCCGGTCGCACGGACAGCAGCATGGCCATGAGCTGGTTGGGATAATCAGCGACGGCGCGCACGCCCCAGCGAGGGAACAGATCAGGCACGACCCGCAGCATCACGGTACGGTTCTCGAGCACGTATGACACGCCCGAAGGCGTTCTGAGATTGTCCTCCAGCACGACCAGCCCGCGCTGCTTGTCGCGGAGCAGATCACACCCGGCGACGTGCGCGTAGACATCCAACGGTGGCCGGAAGCCCGCCATCTCCGGCTTGTAGCCCGGGGAACTCAGGACGATCTCTGCTGGAATCACCTGCTCCTTGATGATTCGCTGCGCCCCATAGATGTCCAGCAGAAACAGGTTGAGTGCTTGCAGGCGCTGTTTCAGGCCGGCTTCGACGTCCGACCACTCTTGCGCTCCGATGATCCGCGGGATCAAGGAAAACGGGAAGATTCGCTCCGTTCCTTCATCCTCCGAATAGACGTTGAAGGTGATACCCGCGCTTAACAGCGCGAGGTCCGCGCGCTCCTCGCGTTGCAGGTGATCCTCCAGCGACCAGCCTTGCAGAATCTCGCCAAGCTTTCGGTAGTCACTCCGGAACGCTCCGGTTTCGTCGAACATTTCATCGTCCGACAAATCGGCGGCCTGATAGCCCTGTAGGAGATCGTTCGTCATAGCCTGAGCCTATAGGCCAAACATCTACCGCAGCAGTCAGCGCCGCCAGGCACGACGAAGCGCGATCCAGCGGTCAGTCTGTCCAGATGCTCCGGAGAATGGAACGCGAGATACGGCGGCGTTGGCATTTGGGCATTGAGTAGCGATTGAGCGCCTGGCTCCAGCTCGATGATCCGTTTGCTGAAGACCTCGTTAACGCACAGCGCCTCGCATGCGCTGATTGGTCGGGTGCGGGCGATCGGATGGAGAACGCTGGGGTTCCCGCGTTGTGGAGACCGATGCGTAACTCCAGCACTCCCGGTTTTCCGTCCCCGCCCCCGAGCGGGGACCTGCCCCCGTTCCCCACAGGCCGAACGACAAGGGTGCGGTGCATATCTGGTGAAGAGCGACCACGAGGTCGTAGCCTCGAGAAGCGGAACGGGTCCCCGCTCGGGGGCGGGGACGGACAAGATCTCCAAGCGCGACTTTTTCAAAGGTCTCGTTGTGGGACTTGAACCGTGCGCAGATTGCGGCGCATCCGAGGTTCCGAGTCGGCCCCTATAGCGCCACCTCCCAGGCGAACGTTCGCAGTATGGTCTCGCTTGGTGCTCTCGATCGCCTGCCAGATTCGGTCCAGCCGGCGTCTCAGACTCCGCACCATGGTCGGCGAGGTCTGGATCGTCATGCCTCGGCGCGGCCTTCAGCCGGGTCCCGTCGCAAACGACCGAACACGCTGCGGCGAATGGGCAGATGGCAACGATGAAGCCGGAGAGCTCTGCCTTCATGGCGCGCGGTACGTTGGCGAGGGCAAACGCACCCGATGGCGTAGGCATTGGTACTCGTAGAGCGTGCAACTGCCGTATGCAACCGTACATACAATTGACCGTGGAAACGCATGCTGCAAGAAGGTGCATATCGTTTCCGAATATACGGACATGCGCCGCCAATCTATCACCATAACGTTGAGTACAAATGCCTACCAGGAAGTGTTGCATCACGGCCCTTGTGCAGTCCCTTGCCGCGGCTATAGGCTTGCATGCAGTGCCGAGGCCCAACGGCAGCCCATTGGAGTTGTTCCGTACAAATCGGAGCAAGTAGGCTTCGTTGGAACCAAGGCGATCATCACCAGCCCTACAGACCAAACGACGACGGGTCCAACAGCGGCCAAGCAGGGCCGACAGCCGTTGTATTCGAATGTAAAGGTGCGGAAATGGCTATGAAACTGCCCGCGATCCGAACCATTCAGTCCTCCGCTCATCTTCAGCGAACGTCCGAAGCCGGAGTGCGACCGAGGAGGTTCCGGCCGCGGCCCGTCCTGGCCCTGGCGGTCCTGCTGCTGGCTGTTGTGAGCTTCGTGGGCGTGGGGGGGGGGGGGGGGGGGGGGTCCTCTCGGTTGCCCAGGCTCAGCAATCCGATGGCGCTATCAGCGACCTGACCCTGACCAGCGACACCCCCGGCGTCCTTGACGTCGCCTGGGACGCGCCCAGCGGCGACGCCCCGACCGACTACCGGGTCAACTGGGCACGCAGCGATGCGGACTGGCCCTCATGGACCGACGAGTCCGCCAACCTGCACCCGACAACTACCAGCCAGCAGCTCACCGGACTCGTCCAGGGCGCGGAGTATAAAGTCCGCGTCCGCGCCCGCTACCACAAGGGCGCCCACGCCGCCAGCCCCTGGAGCGGACCCTGGGACGACGCCACCCACACAGTCGCCGCCGCCGTCAGCGTCCCAATGGTCGTGCAGCCCCAGCAGGACCCAGGCGCCATTGCCGGCCTGACCCTGACCAGCGACACGACCGGCGTGCTTGACGTCGCCTGGGACGCGCCCGCCGGCGACGCCCCGACCGACTACCGGGTCAACTGGGCACGCAGCGATGCGGACTGGCCCTCATGGACCGACGAGTCCGCCAACCTGCACCCGACAAGCACCAGCCAGCAGATCGCCGAGCTCGTCCAGGGCGCGGAGTACAAGGTCCGCGTCCGCGCCCGCTACCACAAGGGCGCCCACGCCGCCAGCCCCTGGAGCGGACCCTGGGACGAAGCCACCCAGACAGTCGCCGCGGCGCCCACAGTAGGCCCCCGCACTGTCGACGAGCCGCCAATCACGCCGCCCCCGCCAGTCACGCTGACCCCGCCCGTGCTGACCGTCATCGAGCCCGAAGAGCCCGTGCTCAACGTCTTCAAGCCCGAAGAGCCCCTGTCCTCCCCGTCCCTGCTCACCGTGATCAAGCTCGACGGGCCCGTGCGCGACGCGCCCGTGCTGACCCCGCCCGTGCTCAACGTGATCAAGCCCGACGAGCCCGTGCTGACCCCGCCCACGTTCACCGTCATCGAGCCCGAAGACACCGATGAGCCCGACGAGCCCCTCATTTCACTCCGGCAGCACAGCAGCGGCCAACCCGTGCAACTCGCCGGTAACGAAGGAGAAACCGCCAGCGGCACTGTGACCGTCGGACCCCAGGGTGCGGCGTACCGGGCCGCGGCTGTCTCCTTCACGCCGGGCAGCGGCGCCGCCTGGTACGAACTCAGCTCCATCAAATTCACCGCCGGGACGGCCTCAACCTTGTCAACCGCTACTCCGGTGCGCGTGACGATCCACCTCGACAACGGCGGCAACCGTCCCGCCGAGAGCGCCCTGTACGTCGCCTACGCCCTTTTCGCCTCGGCTCAAATGTCGGCTGCGGCTATGGAGGCGAGGTTCCCGGCCCACGCGATACTCCAGCCCAACACCAAGTACTGGGTGGTCTTCCACGAGTTGAGCGGGCTGCGTTCCTTCACCCTCAATAAGACACTTTCCGACGACGAAGACAGCGGTTCCGGCTTCGCAATCGGCGACGATGCGTACACGATCGACTACCTGGCCGTGACCTCGGCCAACACCTGGAGCGTTGTCAGCCCTGCTGCGGCCATCAAGTTGTCGTTCTGGGGTTATGCGGCGACTGAGGCTGTGCTGGTCGGCGCGCATGGGCTGCGCGACACTGCTGCCGACGGTCCGTTGTTGCGGTTCGGCAACGAGCGTATCACGAAGGTGTGGCTGAACCTGCCCAAGAATGGCGCCTTTACAGGCGCCGGGAACCCGCGGTTCGTGTGCGAACCGTCGGCCCGTCAGGACGACGGGGTCGACGGCAACGCAGACGACAGCGAGACGTCGTGGCGGCTGTGCAGCTCGAACCGTCATCACGATCAGCTCTGGGCCGGCGGGCGGTCGTTCACCGCGGGGCCGAACCCGTCCGGGTACACGATCACCGCCCTCGGCGCGGACATCGACCACAAGGTCGGCACGATCACTCCGACCGCGGAGCTCTATCCCGTCGCTGCCTTCCAGCGCGCGTTGGGCGACCGGGCCCTCGATCCCAGGGGCTCGGCGCTGGCGACTTATCGGGCGGCGAACACGACTGCGTCGCCTGACCGGTTCGCTCGCGTGTCGGGCCCCGAACGGCTCCAGGTCGACCCCGGCTCCACGTTGGTGGCGTACTTCTCCAACGCGGCCAGCAACATCCAGGGCGCTCATAACTATTTCGAGATGCCCAACGCCGCGGAGGGCATGGATGGCGGCGGCGAGTCCGGCTGGAGCCTCGGCGGGGAGTACGGCCGCCGGTTCGATTACCCGTACTGGTTCTTCCCCGGGATCAGCTTGAACGCAACCGGAGGCCTCCTGAAGCGGATCCCGCTCAACGTCTACGGCTGGCCCAACCAGCCACCGGCCACCACCCACAAACCCGAGCAGCCCCGGGTCGACCTTGGCAGTGTGAGGCTGCTCGACAACCTGGGCTCGTCGATGGATTTCGAGGTCAAGGTTTCCGGCACCGACGCCTCGCTCGCGCAGGCGTTCACGACCGGGACCCACGTATCGACCCGGAGCAACACAGATGGCTACGCGGCGGCACGGTTGCAGGTCAGGGTCGCGTCCACGGAGGGGTTCGTGGGCGGGCTGACGGCCGCCATCCACGCGGACGACGACGGGCAACCGGCGACAGCGGCGCTGAAGGTGATGAGCCTGCAGGCCTACCCGCGCCCGGGCGTCGCCACCTTCTACGCTCCCGGCCTTAAGCTCACACTCGCGGCGGACACGACCTACTGGGTGGTCGTCGGCGCGCCGACGAGCATGACAAGGGCTCGCGAGATCGGGCTTGGTTCGACCGAGGACAGCTACGACGAATGCGTCGCCGGGGACTGGTCGTTCGCCGGCGTCGTCCATGAGTATGACGGCGCCACACTGAATCCGCTGGAAGGTCTCCGTCTCCAGATGGCGATCGAGGGCTCCAAGAGATCTGGCACGGCCAGATCCTTCGAGCCGGCCTGCGGCCGGCTGATCCCCGACGGCCCCGCCGTGAACGGCCGTCTCGTCCACACCGCGGACGCGAACGGCTTCCTCAACGTGGGCGACACAGACTGGTTCGTGGTCAAGCTCGTTGCCGGCGTGAAATACCGGTTCGAGATCGGGACAGGCAAGTCGTACTACCGGCTCAGGATCTACGACCACGCGAATATACATCTCCAAGCGAGCGTCGACCCCGCATCAGGAGGTTCAGACCCCGATCGAAGCGGCATCCTGAATTACACGCCTGACAACACGGGCATCTACTACGTGTCCGTGTCGGCCCCGAAGGGCGGGCTCGGGACGCGGGAGTACAGCCTGTCCGCCCGAATAATCCCGTGATCGCCCGATCTCGACGACCGCTCCGCTGATCTGTCCAGCGGGGCCGTCGTCGAGATTCGCACGGGTGCGCAGGGTCTGAGGATCGTCGTCCACGACCAGCGCGCGCAGGGGCTGGCTGCCATATCCGGCCCGGGCCGAGGCCGACGGCGCCAGATACCGGTCAACCCGCTCACACGCCGCTCACACGCCGCTCACCCTGACCCTGAGTGGAACGCAGATGTGCGAAACGGATGGTGGAGTTGGCGGATTCTCCTCGCGGTTTGACGGCGGAATGCGTTACCACGTCTACCTCGGCATCATGGACATGGCCGAAGTACCGGTGCGCTGCCCGACGCCCATGGCTGTGCCCGCGCGCCGACGGTCAGGATTGAGCTCGACTTCCGCACCGAAGGTCACTGACTGTCAATGCTCGGCGAAGAGGCGCCCGACGGATGAGTTTGCAGCGTCGCATTGCCGCCGCGCTGAGACCGTTGCTGGGGCTGGACTCAGTCCTTGGACCAGTAACCCTGATCCGACGGGAACATCGTCGAGGTTCGCGTGATCTCGACATCGCCCTCGAGCGTGTCGCGGGCGGCCGACCAGACGGCGTAGTGCGGCGCGGCTCGGTGGGCGGCCATCGCGGCTTCGTCTTCGTAGACCTCGTAGAAGTAGTAGGTCAGCTCGTCTTCGGTGTCCTGCAGGACGTTGAAGCGCATGCAGCCCGGCTCGTCCCCTTCGGAGCCGAGTGCATCGACCTCGATCGCGTGGAGAAACTTCTCCAGCCCGTCGGACTTGACCTTGACCTTGACCCAAATGGCGATGTTACTCATGCGTTCTCTTCCAAATCCTGTTCCTGCCGCTTCCTGGTTGCGGCGCTCAGGCTAGTGCCTGTTCAGGCAGGCGGCGATGTGTTCATTCGAGGGGTTTGTTGTGGTCATGGCAGTTTCAGGTTTCAGGTGGAACTTTTTTCTGGGGGTGGTTCGGCGACGATCTCCCGTGCATGGCTAGAGATCGTGGTTCAGGTCTTTCAGGTTTTTTCAGGTTTTTTCGGTCTGGATGAGGGAACTCTGGTCGGTTTTTGTTCGGATTTGTTCGGATCTGTGCGGATTGGGAGGAAGCGGTTCGGTGGGTTGTCGCGCGGTGCGCGGCCGGTGTTCGAGGTCGTGGGTTGTTGAAAGGTGTGGGGTTGCCATTGGCTCCGCCTTTCGAGCGCTCATGTGTTCTAATGTTAGCGTGGCTCGGCGGGGTCGGAGCTCAGGCGCATGGGTTGGTCTGGGGTTGGAGGTCGCGGGTGTTCTGAGCGAACCAGCCTTTGCGGCAGGGTGCTAGCTTGTCGCTGAGTTCGGCAACATCGACCAACGCCTGACAGAACTTGAGAAGGACGGATGCCATGAGCAAGCTCTCTGAGGACCCTCGTATCGACCCGCGAATCAAAGCGATCTTTGGCGGCATCGATCTGGGCGGCTCGCAAGATGTCGCCAGCCGCGAAGAATTGATCGCGCAGGCGAACAGCGAGGAGGCTCGCGCGCAGTTCGAAGGGCTCCAGGCCTTCATGGCGATGTGCGACACGGAAGAGGTGGCGCCGTCGGCTGGCCTGACGGTCACGACCGAAACCTTCATCTCGTCGCCCGACGGCAACACGATCAACATCCAGTACATCCGGCCCGAGAGCGATGAGCCGCTGCCCTGCGTCTACTACATCCACGGCGGCGGGATGGCGCAGATGTCGTGCTACGACCCCAACTACAAGGCGTGGGGCCGGATCATCGCGCAGAACGGCGTCGCGGTGGCGATGGTCGATTTCCGCAACTGCGTGGTCGCGTCCTCGGCGCCGGAGGTTGAGCCGTATCCGGCGGGCCTGAACGATTGTGTGTCGGGCGTGAAGTGGGTCTCGGAGCATGCGGACGGGCTGGGCATCGACGCCTCGCGGATCGTGATCGCGGGCGAGAGTGGCGGCGGCAACCTGACTCTGGCGACAGGCATGAAGCTGTTGCGCGACGGCGACATCGGTCTGGTCCAGGGGCTCTATGCGCTCTGCCCGTACATTGCCGGAAGCTGGCCGCGCGACGACCTGCCGTCCACGACCGAGAACAACGGCATCCTGCTTAACCTGCACCACAACAACGGAGCCATGGGCTACGGCTGGGACGCCTTCGAGGCCGAGGATCCGTTGGCCTGGCCGCTGTTCGCCTCGTCGGAGGACGTCATTGGCTTACCGCCGACAACAATCTCAGTGAACGAGTGCGACCCGCTCAGGGACGAGGGCATCGCCTACTACCGTCTGCTAATCGAATCGGGAGTAGCGGCGAGGTGTCGGCAGGTGATGGGAACGATCCACGGAACCGAAGTCTTCCCCATGATGTGCACCGACATCTCAAGGGACACGGCGCGGGATCTGGCGGCGTTGGCGATTGGGGACTGATTTGCTGCGCCAAGCGTTTCTGGACAGGTAAGCAGCAGATGAGATGTCGTAGTGGCTAACAAAGAAATCTCAACGTCCACTGATGATCTGCTCCGTGCGGTTCGGCTCCTGCGTCGTGAGATGCGTATAGCCGCGTTGTTGATGATCTCTGTGCTCGGCGGGATGCTGATCGCGCTGTTGACGCGCACCTTCTAGGAAGGGTCTGATCAACTCTGATCCCCGCTTCCCCCCCTCGCGGGGGAGCGGAGAGTTCTGCTGGCGCTTCGTTTGGGTTTCCGCTACCAATGTGAACAGGCGCTAGAACGGTTTGTCGCCCTTGATTGTGACTCGGATGCCGCTTCTTGACTGTGGGTAGTAGTCCCAGATGGCCATGTGTTGGGTGCAGCGGTTGTCCCAGAGGGCGACTGAGTTGGCCTCCCACTGGAAGCGGCACTGGAAGTTGACGTTCTTGACGTGCTCGTAGAGGAAGTTGAGGAGCGCGTTGCTCTCGTCGATCGGCAGGCCGACGATGCGCTTGGTGAAGCTCGAGTTGACGAACAGCGCCTTACGTCCCGTGACTGGATGCGTCCGCGCGATTGGATGCTCTGAACGTGGCGACTCTCGCTGCGGCTTGTGGTCGCCGTATTGTCCCGAGTAGTCGGCGGCGTGTAGCGCGGACAGCGGCTCGAGCATTGCCTGCATCTGCGGCGAGAGCCCGTCCCAGGCGGCGTACATGTTCGACCAGCAGGTGTCGCCGCCCTCGGTCGGGATGCTCTGGATGTGCAGGATCGAGGCCATCGGCGGCTCATCATCGGCCGACACATCCGAGTGCCAGCGCTCGCCGTTGTTGCGGAACGAATCCTTGTCGGTGTGAATCTGCATCAGCTCGGGGTTGCCGTGGACGTAGGGCGCGGCCGGGTGGATGTGCAGGTCGCCAAACATGCGACCGAAGGCGAGGTGTTGATCGGGTTCCATCGGTTGGTCGCGGAAGAAGAGCACGAGGTGCTCCATCCAGGCGTCGTGGATGAACTGGTAGGTTTCCTGGTCGATCGGTTGGGTCAGGTCGACGCCGGATACGGTGGCGCCGATCGTCGGAGTCAGAGGCTCGACGGAGATGGCGGAAGTGGACATGTTCATCCTCGGGTGCGGCGAGTCGTGGTTGGTGCGTATTGCATTGGAACGAAGATAGCGCCAGTCGCGCTAGGGAAGTCGCGATCGGGAGGTCGTGACCATGCAGGCGTGCGCGATACTGAATCGAACGATGGGGGCAACCGATGGCAGACAAGAACAGATCGAACAGCAACGGGTCGCGAGAACTGGTCTGGCAACCTGAGATCGAGCAGATCACACGCCGACGCGAGCTGGCTCGCGAAATGGGCGGTGCGGATCGCGTCCAGCAACAACACGAGCGCGGCAACCTGACCGTCCGTGAACGGATCGAGCTGCTGACCGATGAGGGATCGTTCCGCGAGCGCGGCGTCCTCTCGGGCGCCGGTTACTACGACGAGTCGGGCGAGCTGGTCGGATTCCACCCGTCGGCGACGGTGATGGGCACGGCAAAGATTGGTGGCCGGCCGGTTGCCGTGTCGGGCGGCGATTTCACCTCAAGGCCGCGCAGCGGGTCGGAAGCGGAGCGTAGCCAGGGCGGTAAGGTTCGCATCCATAGCGGTGGCGACAAGCAAGGCCACATTGAGTCGCTGGCTCAAGAGTTGAAGATTCCGATGATCCGACTGATCGACGGCTTCGGCGCAGACATTCGCGCCACGTCGGAAATGGGACGCACCTATCTGCCCGAGCTGTACTGGCCGCAGCGTTGGGGTCGGCTGCTGGGCGAGGTCCCGGTCGTCTCGGCGGCGCTGGGCTCGGTCGCGGGACTGCCGGCGGCCGAAGTGCCGGCGTCGCACTTCTCGGTGATGGTGCGCGGCACCTCGCAGGTCTTCGCCGGCGGACCGCCGCTGGTCCAGCGGTCGATGGGCGAGAAGCTGACCAAAGAGGAACTCGGCGGCTACGAGGTCCACGCGCGCAGCAGCGGTGTCGTCGACAACGACGCCGCCGACGAGGCCGACGCGATCGCTCAGATCCAGCAATTCCTCTCCTACCTGCCGACCAACGTGCACAAACTGCCGCCGGTCATCGAATGCGACGACCCGGTTGACCGTTGCGACGACCGGCTGGCGTCAGTCGTACCGAAGCATCGCAATCGCGGATACAACGTGCGCCGGATGGTCGAGATGATCGTCGACCTTGGCTCGTTCTTCGAGATCGCGCGCTACTACGGTCGGGCGCAGGTGACCGGATTCGCGCGGATCGGCGGGATGCCGGTCGGCATCCTGGCCAACGATCCCATGCATTACGGCGGCGCGATGGGCGCAAAGGAGGCGCGCAAGTTCGAGAAATTCGTCGATCTTTGCGATGTCTTCCATCTGCCCATCGTCAATCTCGCCGATCAGCCGGGCTTCCTGATCGGTCGTCCGGGCGAAGGCGCGGGCACATTGCGCGCCGGGGTCAAGGCTGCCGCGGCGATCAATGACTCACAAGTGCCATGGGCGACGGTCGTCATACGCCGCCTTTACGGAGTCGCCGGAGGCGCGCATCAGGACTTCAGCCGCTTCTGCTTCCGTTTCGCCTGGCCCTCGGGCGAGTGGGGTTCGCTACCGATCGAGGGCGGCGTCGCTGCTGCGTATCGACGGGAGATTGAGGCGGCCGAGGATCCGATCGCGCATCGAACGGCAATCGAGGATCGTTTAATCGCATTGCGCGACCCGTTTGCGGCCGCCGAGGCGTTCGCGGTTGAAGACATCGTCGATCCTCGTGAGACGCGACCAATGCTCGCGGAGTGGCTCGAGATGGCCTACGAAACCGAGCTGCCGAGTCAGGTTGGCCTGCGGGTCAGATACGGGATGCGTCCGTAGGACTACTCGTCGTCGGGTCGGATGAGCGTCACGGTGCTCTTGATGTAGCTCAGTTCGAAATCCCCGGGTCTGATGGCGTCGCGACCGAAGAGCGATGGCACCAGCCAGTTTCCTTCGTCCGACCTGTACTTAGGCTGAGGCTCAGCAATCCAGATCTGCCGAGTGAACTCAATCGGGGAGTCGGTGTCATCCGTAAGCGTCAAGGCGGCTACGAACGGGCGCATGTAGATTTCTGCTTCGCCGATGCCTTGGAGCGGGACGCTGTCCGGTTGCGAACGCACGTCCATCTGAAGGTATTGATCGCCAAACAACCAAGATGCGTCGCGTGGCATCAGAATGGTCGCGTCTGATCCAGTGTCGATCATGAAATCGAAGCTGTGATGCGCACCATTGTGCATCAGCTGAACTTCAACATATGGCGCAGAATCCCCAGGTTCGTTGGACTCGGCTGCCAGCCAGCCGTCAACACGCCTCACTCGGCCCGACGGCGAAACACGCTGGGCGCCTGACGGGTGCTGGGCTTACGAGGAGGAGGCCATCTGAACACAGCAGACCGATTCAAGCCTTCTAGCTCAGAAATGTGATCGTAGTGCGCCTGCGCGTGCTCGTGCGCTACCACGGTCTTTCCGCCGTCGTATATCGCGATCCAGTGTTTCGGGAATTGCTCGCGAATACCCTGCCAATCGCGCTGCCAGCGCTCGCGGTTGCGTCGCCCCTCAGCAAATATCGCTCGTATCTCCTGTTCGTCCCGCCGCTCTGCTTCTGGCGCACTCGATTCAGTCGTCATCGCTGTTCTCCCATAGCCATTCTAGCTAACCGATCACCCGGCCAGCGCTGACGATCCGCTACCATTTGACGCGCACTCGATAGCTCGCGAGAGCGTTGGCGAAGGGAACGATCATGGCACTTGGTGGATTTGCAGACCGCGTGGCGCGGATCAATTTGAGCGACCGCACAATCTCTTACGAAGGCATCAACGAAGACGACGCGCGCAAGTACATCGGCGCTCGCGGGCTGGGCGTGAAGTATCTGCTCGACAATGGCCCAAACACCGACCCGACTTCGCCCGACAACATGCTGGCCCTGGTCAACGGACCGATGACCGGCTCCGAGGTGACGATGTCGGGACGCCTGGCGTTCGTCACCAAGTCGCCGCTGACCGGCACCGTGACCGACTCGCACATGGGCGGTTGGTCGGCAGCGCGGCTGCGCTGGGCCGGCTTCGACGCACTGCTGATCACGGGCAAGGCGGACTCGCCGGTCTACCTCGAAGTCGAGGACGGCGAGGTCGAGATCAAGGATGCTTCCGATGTCTGGGGCATGGGCATCCACGACACGGTCAAGCACTTCGGTTCCGACAGCGGCAACAAGACCGATGTCTCGGTGATGAGCATTGGCCAGGCCGGCGAGAATGGGGTGCTGTTCGCCTCCATCCTCAACGAGGACGACCGCGCCGCCGGCCGCGGGGGAACCGGCGCCGTGGCTGGGATGAAGAACCTCAAGGCGGTGGTGGTGCACGGCACCCGAGCCGGTCGGTGGCGACCGGAGCAGGGCGAAGTGCGACAGAAGTTCCGCGCGGCGCAGGGCGCTCACCTCAAGCTGATCATGGAGTCGCCGGTCACCGCGCCGTCATCGGTCAACGCCGACGGTTCGCTCAAGGACGGCTCGGGCGCGCTCTCGGCGTTCGGCACCAATGTGTTGATGAACGCCGTCAACTCGATCGGTGGACTGGGCACCAAGAACTCGCAGACGACGCAGACCACACCTGAAGCCGCCGACGCGGTCTCGGGCGAGACGATGCGCTCGGACTTCCTGACGGCCGAGCCGACCTGTCACGCCTGTCCCGTCGCCTGCAAGAAGGAAGTCGAGATCACGACAGGCGTCCACGCCGGCCTCAAGATGGAGTCGTTCGAGTACGAGCCGGCCTGGTCACTGGGCGCCAACTGTGGCAACGACGACCCGGGTGTGATCGCCAAGGTCATCGATCAGTGCAACGACTATGGCATGGACGCCATCGAAATCGGCAACGCGCTGTCGATGTACATGGAAGCCTCCGAGCGCGGCTATGTCGACACGCCGCTCGACTGGGGCGACGGCGCGGGCATGGTCCGCGTGGCCGAAGAGATGGCGATGGGCTCGACCTCGATCGGTCGCGCGCTAGGTGAGGGCCCGGCACGCGCCGCCGCCGCATGGGGACACGCCGAGATCTCGATGACGGTCAAGGGCCAGGCCGTGCCGGCCTACGACCCGCGCGCTGTCAAGGGCGAGGGCCTGGGCTACGCGACCTCGAACCGTGGCGCCTGCCACCTGCGCGGCTACACGCCGGCCTCCGAGCTGCTCGGCATCCCGATCAAGACCGACCCGCTCGATTGGGACGGCAAGGGCCCGCTGCTGAAGATCTTCCAGGACCTGCATGCGTTCTCGGATTCACTCGACCTCTGCAAGTTCTCGGCCTTCGCGGTCGGCGCGCCGGAATACGCTGCGCTCTACGAGTCGGTCGTGGGCCTACCCATGACCGAGGAAGATGTCATGACTGCCGGCGAGCGGATCTACAACCTCGAGCGCTACTACAACAACCAGATCGGCTTCGGCGGCGACGAAGATACGCTGCCCGATCGCTTCCTGACCGAGCCGGCGACCGGACCGGCGGAAGGACACGTCTGCGAACTCGACCAGATGAAAGTGCAGTACTACGACGCTCGCGGCTGGGACAACGGCGTGGTCGGCGAGGCCAAGCTGCGCGAGCTCGAGATCATCTCGTAGCGCCCTGCTGACCAAGAGGTAGCAAGCAGGTGATCATCCGCTTCTATGCGACGCTGCGACCGCTCGTCGGCGGTCGCAGCGTCGATCTGTCTGATCCTCCGGAGACCATCGGCGGGCTGCTTGATCGTCTCGCCGACGATTACGACGGGCTGCGGAATCAACTGTTCGACGAGGACGGCGCGGTCCGTCGGTTCGTCGCCATCATGGTCGATGGCCGAGACATCCGCCATCTCGACGGTCTGCAGAGCCGAATCAGACCCGACAGCGAGCTCGACATCTTCCCACCCGTCGCCGGCGGCTGAGTTGCCGTGACCGTCCTGAAGCATGACCTGCCTCGGCAGACGCTGACTGCGTTTCTGGTCGCGCTTGCCGTGACGGCGGCGATCGGCTGGCTGATCTCGGTGCTCGACCAGGTGACGGTGGAGGAGATCGCCAAGGCAGAGGTGAGAGGAGCGCGCGAGGGCCGGATCGACGGGTATGAGGCGGTGTTTGAACAGGGTCGGCTGGATGGCGCCGGGCTCGCGGCGCTACAACTTCCTGGGTTGCTGGAATCCGGAGAGCCCGAGGAGGCCTATCGACTGGCATATGACTTCGCCTGGAACGAGGCGATCAATACAACGCTGATCCGTGCGAAGCGGGACAAACTTGAGGTGGAGTCGGCGTTCGAGTCGTGGCAAGCGTTGCTCCGATGACGGAACGTCGCAGGCCGCTGGAAGGCTGGGGCGAGGGCGATCGTGAACGCGTCTGGTGGAAGCGCGGCTATGACCCGATCGGTCGACACACGATGGTGGCCGTCGTTCTTGGGATTGTGATGGCGGCGCTGATCGGGGCGACGCTCGATCCGCTCAACCTTCGCACTACGGATGATCTCAAGCGCGCTGAGCTGGCGGCCTATGAAGCGGCCTATGCGGCGATTGAGGCAGACGGATATGCCGACGGCGTTCCCTATGGTGAAGTCCAGTACCTGGGCAAAGAGATTGTCGATGACGGAGCAGGCAACGAGTCCGCCTATGGTCAGCAATTTGGGGTAGGTTGGAAACAGGGTTGGAACGACGCGTTGGATGAGATGGAGGAAGCAGCCGAGGCATTGGGTCTGCCCTCCAACTACACGGAGTTTCGGGTCTTGGACCAAGTGGAACGTCGATAAACTTCGCCTTCGCGCCTCACACCTTCTGGGCAGCCTCTTGCCCCGCATGATCTTACAACGCCCCGATTTCTTGGGAGTGCACTGAACAACTCCGATCCCCGCTTCCCCCCTCTGCGGGGGAAGCTGCCGAAGGCTGAAGGGGGGTCCCCGCTCAGCCTGTGATACCAGTTGTTCAGATGATTCCTAGTGTCCTGAGTCGCTAATGCGATGAACAAGCGGGTATGGTGGAGTTGGTTTGGCCGTCCGGGGTTCTCGGTGGAGTGTCATGCGTACCCGACTGGGCCGCCCGACGGCGACGATCGTGCTGAGTGATGAAGAGCGAGAGACGCTGGAGCGCTGGGCGCGCCGACCGAGCACGGCGCAGGCCCTGGCGCTGCGCAGCCGGATCGTGCTCGGAGCGGCGGCCGGGCAAACGAACACGGAGATCGGCGCGGCGCTCGGTTGCCATCCGGTCACGGCCGGCAAGTGGCGGCGACGCTTCGCCCAGCGTCGGCTGGATGGGCTGAGCGATGAGCCGCGTCCCGGCGCGCCCCGCACGATTGGCGACGAGCAGGTGGAAGCGGTGATCGTCAAGACGCTGGAACAGCAACCGCGCCACGCGACTCACTGGTCAACCCGTTCGATGGCCGCCGAGATGGGCATGTCGCAGACGGCGGTCTCCAGGATCTGGCGCGCCTTCGGCCTCAAGCCGCATCTCGTCGAGCAGTTCAAGCTGTCGCCCGACCCGCAGTTCATCGACAAGGTGCGCGACGTGGCCGGCCTCTATCTCAACCCACCCGACGCGGCGGTCGTCCTGTGTGTGGACGAGAAAACCCAGATCCAGGCGCTTGACCGCACCGCTGCGACGCGGCCGATGCTGCCCGGCGTGCCTCGCCGTCAGACTCACGGTTACGTCCGTCATGGCGCCACCAACCTCTACGCGGCGCTGGATATCGCCTCGGGCCACGTGATCGCCGACCTGACCCCGCGACACCGGGCCCGCGAGTTCCGGCGCTTCCTCGACCTGATTGACGAGCAGGTACCCGACGAACTCGCCGTGCATGTCGTCTTGGACAACGTGGCCACCCACCGGACCGCCGAGATCCAGCGCTGGCTCCAGCGTCATCCCCGCTTCCGCTTTCACTTCACCCCCACCTACAGCTCCTGGATGAACCTGGTCGAACGCTGGTTCGCCGAACTGACCACCAAGTGGCTCAGGCGCGGCGCGCACCGCAGCGTGGCCGACCTGACCCGCGACATCGAACGCTGGGTCGCCGGCTGGAACGAACACCCGCGCCCCTTCGTCTGGCACAAGACCGCCGACCAGATCTTCGACAACCTCGCCGGATATCTCAACCGTATTCCCGACTCAGGACACTAGAGGCCGGTTCAGGGATTGGAACGGACGAGGTTCCTCAGGTTCGACCGTCGGTGCTGTACTCGGCGAGATTCCCGCGGCCGGGCGCGGGAATGACGAAGTTCATACATCTGAGACATCCCCTTCAGTCCCCCGTTCAGGCCGGGGCAGGCTTTCTGCAGCTTCCCCCGCGAGGAGACCTTTGCAACAGTCACAAGTCCTCTCTCCCCCCCTTGCGGGGGGAGATGTCACGGAGTGACAGAGGGGGTGTCCGCCGACAGCGACCAGATAGGCCACGAGATGGGGATCCCTCCCTCTGCCTTCGGCATCTCCCCCGCAAGGGGGGAGAGGGGGAGTTTTTCAAAGGTCTCCGCGAGGAGGGAAGCGGGGATCGGAGTTGTCCGTCGCACAGGCTGGCGACGGCGCGGTCGCCAAGCTGCAGGTTCACTTCCATCCGGCCGGCGTCTGGGGACTGCTCTACTGTTACGGCCTCCGGCCGATTCACATGGTCATGTTCGGTAGGCTCGCCGAGGTGTAGGCAGAGGGTGTCAGGCCCCGCGCAGGCGCGGGTCGAGGACGTCACGCAACGCGTCGCCCAGTAGGTTGAAGCCCAACACGATCGTCATGATTGCGCCGCCGGCGAAGACCGTCTGCCAGGGATGCAGGTCAAGCGAGCCGCGTCCGGCCTGGACCATCTGTCCCCAGCTGGGGATGCCCTGCGGTCCGGCTCCAAGGAAGGAGATGGCAGCCTCGGCGAGGATGTACGCGCCGATGCCAATGCTGAAAGTGATGATCAGGACGGCGATTACATTGGGCAGCACGTGGCGGGTCATGATCCGCAGGTCGCTCGCTCCGACCACGCGTGCGGCAAGGACGAACTCGCTCTCGCGCACGGCGAATACTGCGGATCGGATCAGTCGTGTTGTGATTGCGAGACCGGCGATTCCGAGCCAGAGCACGACATAACTCACCTTTGGCTCGGAGATCTGGGTGAACACGAGCACCAGCACGAGGAAGGGAATGGCCTGAAGCATGTCGACGATGCGTTGAATGAACAGGTCAAGCAGTCCCGCGTAGTAGGCGGAGATCATCCCGATGACCAGGCCGCCAACCACAGCGATGACGGATGCGCCGAGTCCGACGATCAGGCTGAGCCGCGCGCCATGCACGACTTGCGACCAGATGTCGCGGCCGAACTTGTCGGTACCGAACCAGTGCTTGGCCGATGGCTTCACGAACTGTTGAACAATAACGGGCGATCCGATATTGGAATTGCGAGCCAATTCGAGCGTGGTCGGGTTGGACTTGTATTCAGGGTTCTGCGCTTCGAATATCTCGTCCCGGTCGTGGTGCTGAATCTGGTTGGCGAAGATCGCGATCAGGATGAACAGCACGGCGATGATCAGCCCGATCCCGCCGAGCGGCTTGCCTCGGATGAAGCGCAGTACGCTTCCGCCGGCCCCGCCGATGCGCGCCAGCAAGGTTGGATCGACTTCTGTGACTACTACAACCTCGCCGCGGAGTTGAGACATGGCAGGCTCCTACGACAGCCGGATACGCGGGTCGATGATGCCGTAGAGGATGTCAACGACCAAATTGGTAAACACGACGAAGACGGCGATCATCACAATGACGGACTGGAACACCGGGTTGTCGCGCTCAAACAGCGAGCTGATGATCAGGTTGCCAACCCCGGGGATGTTGAACATGTTCTCGAGGATGACCTGCGAGCCGATGATCGTGGCGATCGTGACGCCCATCACCGTGAGCACCGGCAGCAGCGCATTACGAAGCGCGTGGCGAATAATCACGACCGATTCGCGCAGTCCCTTCGCCCGCGCGGTGCGGACGTAGTCCTGGCGCATCACCTCGAGCATCTGTGATCGCAACAGTCGCATCGTCGCCGCGGTGCCCGCGAACCCGCCGGCGAGCATCGGGATCAGGTACCAGGTGAACGCCTTCTCCGGGTCCTCCCAGAGGTGGGGCTGTCCGATCACGTCAATCAGGAAGAGGTCCCACTCCAGCACGAACAGCGAGGCAATCGCCGCCGTCCAAAAGACAGGCGCGGCCAGCGCGAGGATTGCGAGCGTTCTGAGCGTGTAATCGATCCAGCGGTCCTGGAAGATCGCCGACAACAGCCCAACCGGGAACGCCACGGAGAAACCGATAATCATGATCAGGATGCCCAGCTCAACGGAGTAGGGCAGCGAGCGTCCGATCTCGTACCAGACCGAGTTGCCGCGATTCGTGAAGGAGTTGCCGAGGTCGAGCCGAACGGTGTCCCAGAGCCAGTTTCCGTACTGAGTGAACAATGGTTTGTCGAGCCCGTACTCGGCCCGCCGCTCCTCGATCTGCTCGGGTGAGGCGGAGCCCGCGTCCAATCCCAGCGCCGCCGAGGCGGCATCGCCGGGCAGGATGCGAATCGCGAAGAACGAGAATGTGCCGGCCAGGAACACGACGAAGATCGCGCCGATAATCCTGCGGATGATGTAGCCCTGCATCCTGCCGCCCTCTACCGACTGGTTGTCCGTTTGCGCCTTCTGTAGGAGCTGTCGGGGCTACAATCCGTCGCCGATGTCCCGTGGGGGACATCGGCGACGGAACAGTGACAACACTTGTCGTCCTGCCCGAGCGTCAGCCGATCAGAGCGGAACGGGGTCGATGGGCTCGCGACCGTCGGCCGAGGGATCGTCGAGGTCGATCCACTGCTCAACGGCGTCCAAGCTATAGGGCAGGAAGTTCCAACCCTCTTCCGGACCGGACAACTGCGGATGGTTGTAGTTGTAACGGATCGCCGGGAAGATGTAGTTGTAACAGATGCTGCGCCCAAACTGACCACGTTCCATGATGTAGTCCTGCACCTCGCGGACCATCTGGTTGGCAGTCTCGTAGTCAAGCTCCTGCTTGGCGGCGAACAGTGTCTCGTCAATGTACGGATCTGAGACTTCCCAGTAGTTGGCTCCACCGCCGGTGCCGAAGGCGGCGATCATCTCGGCTCGTGCATCGGGGATTTCGATGTTCGGGATCCAGCTGAAGAACGGGTCGAAGTCGTGGTTGCTCCAGGACGGGATGATCTCCAGGTAGGGCTTGGTGATGCCGTTGAACTGGTCGGTGTCGAAGGCCAGATTGAACATCTGGGCGATGATGCCCGGCGTCGCGGACCAGGCGGCGCGCGATGCCCAGAGTTCAGAGGTGACCCAATCGATCTGGCCCAGTTCCGGTCCACCGGCGGCGTTCCACAACGCGCGGGCTTCCTCGATGTCCTGCTCCTTGTCGATCCGGTAGCCGGGGATGGTCTCCAGGTCCTCCTGGGAAATGGACCACGCCTCCTGCATCCAGGTGACCGGGCCGGAGACCTTACCCAGGCCGTTGTGCAGCTGCTGAATCAGCTGGCGCCGGTTGATCGCCAGGTCGATGGCTCGGGTCAGGCGCAGGTCGTTCCACGGCGCCTTGTTCGACGGGGTAAAGATTGCAACCGTGTTGGCCACTCCCTGGAACGTGAGGTAGGTCTCGTCCATCAGGCTGTCGTGGATCGCCAGGGTCGTGTTCGGGTCCGGGTCGCTCATGAAGTCGACCTGCTTCTGCTCGAACGCGATCCGATAGGCGTTGGGGTCCTGGAAGGTCTGCACCCACACCCTGGCGTCGAGATACGGCTTGTCAGGCAGGGCGTAGAAGTCCGAGTTCTGGACCGCCGAGATGCCCTCGCCCGGATCCCAGCGAGTGAGAATGAACGGTCCAGTACCGATCACCTTGGAGGCGTCAACTTCGGTGTATTGGTCCTCGGTGCCACCCACAAGCTCCGGCTGATTCATCAGGTTGAACTCGTTGGCCAACCCCTGAATGAATGTCGCGTCCCCTTCGCTGAGGTTCAGCGTGAGGCTGGTGTCGTCGTAGTCCATCGAGGTGACGCCGCCCCAATAGGAGCTGCGGCCAAAGTTGCTGGACTCTTCGCCATTCGTCAACATCTTGTTGCGCTGGCGGTCAATGTTCCAGACGATGTCGGCAGGCGTCAACGCGCGACCGGGCGCCGCCGCTGGATGGTCGGCGCCGGGGCCGGCGTCGTGCCAGTTCACCCCGCCGCGCAAATGCAGCACGATGGTCGTCGCGTCCGGCAGCTCCCAGCCCTCAGCGAGGTCGCCGGTTAGCACGCCGGTGTTGGGATTCTCGAATCGCAGCAGCTTGGACTGAACGTTGGCGAGCACCTGGAGCACCGGCGAAGCCACCGTTCGTTGTGCGTCATAGGTCTCGTAGACGTTGGCCGACTGCTCGATGATCGAGCCGCCGTGCTTCTTGCCCTCGGAGGCCATCGCCTGTTGCTGGGCGGCCTGCTGCTCGGCCTGCTCCTGGGTCGTCTGCTCCTGTGTGTCTTGCTGGGCCGCTTGCTGATCGGCCTGTTGCTGCTGGCCCTGCTGCATCGTTTGCTGCTGACCTTGCTGCTGTTGCATGGCCTGCTGCTGGGCTTGCTGTTGCCCCTGTTGCTGTTGCTGCTGGACCTGTGTGACGGCCTGGCCGTCGTCATCGTCGTCGCCGCAACCGACCAGGGCCAGACCGGCCGCGCCCACTCCGGCGCGAGCCGAGGCACGCAGAATTCCGCGCCGACTCATCCGCTTCCGGGTCATCCGCTGCCAATAGGAACGCTCGCTCATAGCATCCTCCTGAACGGAGCCTCCGCGCCCGCCGGCGGTGTGGCTCATTGGGGGAAATCATACATCAGAAACGGGTACTGTAGCGGAGTTATCACGTGCATCCGAAGGGATTCTTGAGATGTCGCGAGCGGTCAGAGAGCTCACACTGCGCGCCGTCCCTATCTGGTTGCTGCGTCAATACCTCGAACAGCTGGGCGCGGTGGAGGTTGAATCGCCAGCGCCGGGAGGCACTGATCCAGACGGCGTCGTCCGTCCGGATGCGGCGATGTCGGGAGACGGTTGGACCGTGCTCTGGCGGACCGAGCAGCGGCCGATGCACCCCCTACTGCCAACCATGATGGACGAGCACTACTTCGTCTTCACCGCCGAGTCGGAAGAGGAGATGGAGTCGCTGATGGAGCGCTTCATGATGAAAGCCCATCGCGGTGGGGGGTAATGTCGGCAGACGGTGGTTCGCTACGATGGATGAAGTATCGAAAGAGCTAGGGCCTGTTCACATTGCTGGGCGGATGCGCCGGAGTGGTGGTCGGCTTGGTGGCAGGGCCGAGACGAATGATGGAACTCACCGATGCGCAATACGCGCGAATCGCGCCGTATCTGCCGACGCCGAGCGGACATACCAAGCTGGGGCATCGCCAAGTGCTGAACGCACTGCTCTTTGTGGCTGAGAATGGCTGCAAATGGCGCTCGCTGCCGGCTTCCTTTGGCAACTGGCACACGATTTATGTGCGGCTCAACCGCTGGGCCAAACAAGGGGTGCTGGAGCGGGTCTTCGCGGAACTGCAACACGAACTGCTGGCGCAGTTGGACTGCGATGCGCTGTCGTTGGACAGCACCATCATCAAACTGCATCCGGACGGCAGCGGGGCGCGGCGAACAGGGGGCGCCAGTCGATTGGACGCTCGCGCGGCGGCTGGACGACCAAACTCCATGCGCTCGTCGCCGATGAGCGCACACTCCTGAGTCTGTCGCTCTCGCCAGGTCAGGCGCACGACGCGCCGCATGGTCGCGCGCTCCTGCTCAACCACGGTCCCCAATCTGGTCAGCCGGCTCTGTTGATGGATCGCGCCTACGAAGGCGACCCGACCCGAGCGTTGGCCGCTGCACTCGGCTACCGGCCCGTCGTCCCACCGCGCCGCGACCGAACGACGCCCTGGTCCTACGACCGGGTCCTCTACCGACGGCGCACCGAGGTCGAACGCTTCTTCCGCCGACTCAAAGGCTTCCGCCGGATCGCCACCCGCTACGACAAGCTCGATATCATCTTCCTCGCCTTCATCCACCTCGCACTGATCTACGACGCCCTGAAATCAATGTGAACAGGCCCTAGTAGAACGCCGGTGCACCGAGCGGTAGCCCTCGATTGTCCCTGCAGAGGGTTCTCGAATACGATTCCCCTGGATTCAGCTTGGAGAAGGACCAAATGCCGATCCGCGATCGCGACGATGCCGCTGAAGTCGAGGACCGCGTCGAGCGGTTCTTCGCCGCCGAGCCGGCATCGAACTGCCGGCCTTCGCCGAACGTATTGCGAGCCTCGGAGCTGTATAAGTTCTCTGCGTCGCCCTCGCCGACACGGAGACTGAGCGTGTCCACAAGTCCGAGGTCGCGGCGGTTGCCAGGCTGGTCCGCGACGAACTCGGTGAGCACATGCTGCTGCTCTTCAGCAATCGGTCCGCCAGTCAGCTTCACCTGATCCAGCCACGATTCGACGGAAACGCCACGCCGACGTTGCGCCGCATGGTTGTGGAACGAGACGTGCCTCGGAGCACCGCCGTCCAACAGGTCTCCAACATCTACTGGCGAGACCAGGTCCGACGGCGACTCGGCCTGGAGTGTCTTCTCACACATCGAGTGGAGCGTGATGGAGAAGATGCTCGCCCGGGGTAAACCGTTGAAGGAGTGGGATGTCAAGATCAACTATGGAATCAAGTCCGGCTACAACGCAGCCTTCGTTATCGATGATCATGTAAGGCAGGAGCTCATTGGAAACGACCCCAAGTGCGGAGAACATATCAGGCCTCTTCTGCAAGGACGAGATATAGAGCGGTATCACTCTCCGTTGGTTGGAAAGTGGCTCATCAATACTCACAATGGCTTTGGAGACGAGAAGCCGGTAGAAGTCGAGTCGATTCCAGCACTCAGGGCTCATTTGGACAAGTTTTAGGTCAACTTGAAGTAAGACACGACCAAGGCATTACTCCAAACGACCATCGACCTTGCGCCTGCCACGCCGATTTCGGAGCAGAGAAGCTTTTGTGGATTGAGCTTGTCGGCCAAGGACGATTCTGCTATCACTCCGAAAGAGTATTTGTCGATACTACGGCATTCATGATGTCCGGCGAAGGCATGAAGTATTTGTGTTCGGCCTTAAACTCGATGTTGGTTTGTTGGTACTTGACGCATCAGTCACCTACATCTGGGACGGGCAGGTTGCGATGAACAAAGACATATGCTCAGAATATTCCCGTGCCCGCGCTAGAGAGTACAGAGCAACGGGCCTTCGTGTCACTGGTTGACCGGATCCAAGCGGCCAAGTCTTCCTCCGTTACCGCAGTTACGATCCAATTGGAACGGGAGATCGACCAGCTGGTCTACGGCCTGTACCGGCTCACCGAGGAGGAGATTGCAGCAGTCGAAGCGCGAGTCAGCGTTTGAGGGCGGCAAGAGCCGCTCGAATAGCAGCACGCTCGTTCTGCTACCCTGTAGACCAGCCGAGATGGGAGAGGTAGGGGAACATGGCTGCTGGGTTGGTTAATGTTGACCTCGGGAGGCTGGCGAAACCGGCAACGGTACTGGTCGAGAGAGTATCCGACGCTGTCGGCGGCATTGCAAAGCCCTGGCAGCTTAGGCGCGTTGCCAACGCCGAGGCGGACATCAAGATCACCGACCTACAACAGCGAGCCGCACGCCGTTTCATCGAGGAAGAGACGAAGAACCAGATCAACATCGAAAGCATCACTCGCCAGACGATTCCTGATCTCAACGAGGACTCGCAGCCCGAGAAGATAGAGGAGGACTTCCTCAGGAACTTCTTCGACAAGTGCTGCATCGTCTCCGATGAGCAGATGCAGGACATCTGGGGCGCCGACGCAACCCGCAACCCGCGTCCCAGTCGTTATTCGAATGGGCGCTGAAACAGGAGCAGGGCGCAGCCCTCCCCGCATCAAGTACGAGGCAGCTACCGCTGCAAGATGAGTGCGAGTGCGGACGGGGCAGGGGTCATCGCCAGGTTGGCAGTGGCCTCTCCAGCGCCCATATGTGGGGCGCTTTTCCTGTCCGCGCAGGGACGAGATGCGGTCCGGGACTTTTTCCCGCTCAGGACGGATCGTCTGTTCGTATCCGGAATGTCGGCCCCGGCACGCCGAGTCCCGGATACCTCGGTCCGTTGCCGGCCATGGCGCGCAGGGCGTCACGATAGAGTTCCTTGCGCGCCTTCACCTGGCCGTTAGCAAAGCGCAGATCGCCCTGCTCGTCAACGCGAGTCTGCTCCACCCAGCGAGTCCGTTCTGCAGCTGAGCCCATATTCGCCGACAGCAGCACGGGCGCATCGACGAACACAGCGTTGGCGAACGTCACGCTGATGATGTGCCAGCTCGTGCCGTCCTCGTCCTGGCGATCGAACGACGGGCGCAGCGAGACGATCTCGGGAATCGGACCCTTGCTCAGGCTCTCTGCCAGTTGGGGCCGCACCATCCACTTGGCTGCCGGGCCGTGACTGAGAGCGACCGTCGCACTCCACATGAGGCCGATCTGGTTGAGGAAGTCCAAGACGTGGCGCATACCAAGGACGATCTCCTGCCCAGGAACGAACCACATCAGGACAGTGCAGCGGCCAGACTCTTTCTTGGACGCGACGCCGCTGTGAATCAGGTCATTGCGGATGCGAATGAAGTCGCCAAGCGGATCGGCCTCCGGGAGGATGACGTCGGTTCCATCGAGATCTCTCTTCAGCCAGTTGCGGTAGCGGTGCTCCCACGTCAGATAAATCTGCTCCACCCAACCCCTATATGCCAACTGTTCGGCCGTGCCCTCCCGTTGCAACACATCGTCCGGCTTGAATCCGTGTCCGTGCAGGCACAGGGGGACGTCGAGGTAGGAGAGCAGTGGGTAGATCGTCGGGGCCGCTGCTTGTGCTTTTCGCGCTAGCGAAGAGGAGTTGAAGTAAGCGATGTGCTGCTCCCGCACTGATTCCATACCTTGCAGGAGGAACATCAGCGATGCAGTCGCCTGGTACACCTCATAGAAGAATGAGTTCCAGAGCGCGGTTCGATCGAGCTGAGACGGTGATGTCGAAGACAAGATTTGCTCCGTTTGCATGGCGAGGGTTCGCCGGTCGATCTGACTGTGGCCGGTTTGGGGATCGCTACCCGCCGTCGCTCGGCGTGCCAAAGACGATCAGACACGCACGCCATCGGCCAGCTACGGCGCTCAACGCCGGACAGTTGCACGATCGCGGCCAGTGTTCGATCCAGGAGCCGGCAGCGTCTCGCGGTTGGACGCTGCGGCTTCTGGACGGTACGTCTGCACCAGTGTTTACGCCTGGGTTCGTGACGTTCCTGTTGGCCACTACTAGCCTGGCCCGTTCACGATGAGCTCCAGCCGGTTGGACAACTCGATGTCGTCATTGGCGCAGATCGCTCCCCTCGCGTCGCAGTCTGTGGTGACCGGCAGTACGACGGTGACATTTCCGTTGGAATCCGGGCGGACGCTGATTTCCCAGCGGGTGTTGCCTGGAGGATCCAGTCGCCGGACACCGCTCACCGTGCCCCCGGTTACGGTGAACGCATCGTTGTCCCGTAGAGTCTTGTAGCTGAAGCCCGTCTTGAGCTCGCCACTGAAGGCGATGCTGAACTTGAACTTGTCACTGCCGTTGTGAGTCTCGGGGACGCTCTCGAAACTTGCAGTCAGTTCCTCAGGCTCAGGGCCGGCGACGCTGAATTCCACCGGGCCGGACAGCATCCTTTTGTTGCTGGTGCAGATCGCTCCCAGCGCGGCACAGCTTTCTGTGGCTGGCAGCTTGACGGTCACATCGTCAGTGGAGTCCGGGTTGATGCTGATCTCCCAGCGGATGTTGCCTGGAGGATCCAGTCGCCGGACCCCGTTCACCGTGCCCCCGGTCACGGTGAACGCACCGTCGTTCCGTAGAATTTTATAGCTGAAGCCCGTCTTCGGTTCCTCGCTGAGTTTCAGTTCGAAGCGAAAGACGCCATCCCCGTCGTGCGACTCCGGCGTGTCGAGGACGCTCGCGGTGAGTGCCGGCCCAGGGGGCAGCACCGGCCGGATAGCAACGGGGGGGATGACGGGGGGGATCACGGGAACGATCACAGGAGCGATCACGGGAACGATCACGGGAGCGATCACGGGGGCGATCACGGGGACGATCACGGGAGCGATCACGGGGGCGATCACGGGAACGATGACGGGCGTTTCCGGGTTCGTTCCCTGTGGCGCTTGCGTCTCATCCTGAGATTGCACGGACGAGGACGAGCGAATCGAGCTGCCCGCCTCAGCAACCGGATTCGCAACATAGTTCGTCAATACGGTGCGCTTGCCGTGTAAGTCTGTGTAGAGCAGATACACGTACAGATACCTGTCGAGGTCGGCTTCGGTCGGCGTGTAGGTGTCAACACGATGATTCATATTCGACTGGAACGAGTTGGGCCGGTCGCCCGTCCACCAATTCCAGAAAACATCCCTCACGCCTCCGTCTTCGTCGTGGACCATCACGGTGATGGGCTCGCCGACCTCGGGCGAGCTGGAGGAGAACGTGATCGATCCCGGCTCCTGCAGGTTCTTGATGTCAATCGTGACGGCGACCGAATCGTCGATCGCGTCCGATGCCGCTCCCGTGGTGTCCTTGCCGTCGCGCACGTGGATCGTCAGCGAGTAGGACGACTTGCGCTCGAAGTCGGGGCTGCGGCCGGTCGCAACGGTGATCCGGCCGCCGACCGCTTCGTGCACGAAGTCCTGCTGGAATGCGGCCGCGTCGGGTCCGCTGTAGGAGTAAATCCGCGCGTCGCCGTCTGCGTCTCTTGCCCCAACTGTACCGATTTGACGCCCATCGTTGACGTTCTCGTCAACGGTCAGCCGCCTCGCTGTCGTGTCGCGGAAGAATGGCGGCAGATTGGCCAGGTCGTCGACCAGGCTGCCATTGAGCTGAAAGCGGAGCGGCGTATTGTCATGCCTGTTGAACCAGCCTCCCACGTAGTATCTGGACTTTACATGCCGATTGGGGTTCGACCAACCCGGAGACAGGCTGTGCGAATCGCCAGGCCCGCCGGCCCAGTTGTAGATAAGCCTCGGGTCAGACGCTTGGTGCGAGGCGCGAATGAACACGATTGCGTAGGTAGCATCCGCCGCCAGCGTCAGTTCACCATCTAGCTGGAAGTTGTTCACGCCCCACACGATCGGGTTTGGCGCAAGGAGCGGCGAACAATTGTCGCTCAATATATAATTGGTGTGAACATGGTCCCCGTCCGTATTGGTTGTCTCTGCACTCCATTTCCAGGCCAATGGATCGACCGGTTTGTCGTAGATGGTCGGACAAACGTAGGCGTCCATGCGATTCAATTGGAAGAGATCGATATCAACACTGTTGAGAATGTAACCATCCGGGTGACTGCCGGTCGTGAAGTAGACACCGTACTTCGCAGTCGTGGTCGGCAAGTAATTCTCTACGACCGAGGCCGACTGATTGGTACTGTGGGGAAAACCGAGGTTGCTGAGCAGGACGTACTCCTGCTCCTGACTGTGGACCGGCGCCGTGTCCGAGAGCGCGACGACGGACAACAGCAGTGTCGCCAGCGTGACGACGGAGAGGCGTTTCAGCCAACGAGCGATTCGGACGTTTGAACCTGATGTCACTGTTCACTCCTTTGGATTCGAGGCGCCGAGGATGGCACCGAAAGCACGATTCGCGTTTCAGTCTTGCGCGGAGTACCACGCTGCTCGAGCACCGACTGCGATCAGTCTGTGGGTGCGAATGATCTGGGCCAAGCCGGCCGGGGCGGGGTCAGCCCCTGCATCAGCGTCGCCCCCCGTTCAGACTCAGTACGCATGGCATGCCTTTCAGTTTCAACAACGCTCGCCAGTTCAGGATCGAATGCGCCATGTTGGAACCACCTTTCTAGTTGCTCATAGTGCCGTCGACTTTGGCGTATGGGACGACTTGTTCCTGTCGGCTGATGAGGTTGACGGCTGCGAGGCTGTTGCCGGCGCCGACGATGGAGTCGCCGGTTTCGTAGGTGAACGGGTCCTCGTAGGTGTAGATGCCGTCGTCGTCGGAGTCGGTTGCGAGCACGGTGTAGGAGAATGTCAGCATGTCGCTGCCGCTGCCGCTCACATAGGTCGCGTACTCGTCGCCCGTGCCGCTGTCGATGTCGAAGCGCAGCCGCGGGCTGCCCGTGACGGTCACGGACTGGTTGAATTCCACCGTGAACGTGATCGTGTCGCCTGCCCAAAAGGTGTCGGCGGTATTGACGCGAGTGGGAGGAGTGTTCGGGTACGCGAATGTCGGCCGCGGGCGCTGGTCGATGCGCTGCCTAGAGATTGGGTTGTCGGACCCGGGGAATTCGTGAACCAGCACCGCGTCCAGGCCGCTGTCGAGCCCGGTGATCGAGTCGTCGGCATCAAGCCGTAGCGTGTTGTCGGCCCACACGATGCCGTCAAGGTCTTCGTCGCCGGCCTGCACGGTGTAGGAGAACATCAGCGTGTCGGTGCCGCTGCCGCTCACATAGGTCGCCCGCTCCATGACGCCCATCGGCGTAGTCACGTCGAATTCCAGCTCGGGATCGCCCACGACCGTGACCGGCTGCGAGAACCTAATCCCGAACTCGATCTCCTCGTCCGGCCCGTAGTACACGCCAAACAGCGGCGTCGACGCCACCCACCACGACACGATCCGCGGCGGCGGGTTCACAGAACGGCTCAGGTCGGCGCCGATGCCGCGGTGCGACAGGTTCGCGTCCGCGTAGCCCTGCAACGCATTGCGCCCGATCGACACGCCGTCGTCGTCACGGTCACCGGCAGTGACCGTGTAACGGAACACCCACGATGTCGGAGTACTCGCCGAGACCGCGAACTCCATCGCACGCTGCGCGGCGCCCACCTGCAAGGACAACGCCGGCGGCGGACCCTCCCAAGTCACCGCCTCACTCAATGTCGCGGTCACCTCGACCACCTCAGCCGTCTGGTACTGATACCTCGACGAAGGCGACGACGTGAACTCAACCGTTACCACAGCGTTCGCTGAAATCCGCTCAAACCCGTTGATCCGGAACGCACAGGGAACATCGGAAGGATCGTCGTAATCCGGATAAGCGTAGGTTCGTTCGAAGATGGAGAACCCTGCCAGCGAGTTGCTGTCCAAGCCTGGACCGGCCTCTTGGCAGGCAATCACGTCGCTGAGGAAATGAGTCAAGACGACGTGATAGGTGGTGCTCGGCTCAAGTTTCACATCCCACGGCGTAACGAAGGTCAACTCGGAGCCGCTGACGCTGGGGGGGCCGTTGACCGTCATGATCGCCGTCGACATGGGCTTGCGGTCGAGTGGGTCCGTATCCGACGTGGAGGCGTACAGGTAAAAGTCGGAGACCACGTTATCGGCCGGCGAGCTGGCGCTGCGAATCATCTCGACGTTATCGATCGCGTAGCCGAGCGAATGCGTCCCCGTCTCAAACCCGTTCGAACGGTCGCTGGTAGTAGCAGACTGAGTCACCAAGCCAATGTTGCTGACCAGGACCCGCAGGCTTTGCACGACGAGCGAGGTGGCAGGTCCCGTCCGTGTCTCTGGGTTGCTGGAGTCGTCACTGAACTGCACTTGTAGCTGTATTCGCTTGCCGGCGTCGTCTTCCGTCAACGTGTATGTGTTCACGTTCGCGCCCGCAATGTCGGACGGAGTCCCGCCGTCGACGCGCTGCCACTGATAGGTGAACGTCGGGGCCGTCAAGCCGTTGACATCGGTGATCCCGCTCGTGTCAGCGCTGAGGGTCGCGCCCACAGTGCGCTCGCCATGCACAAGCACATTGCCCTGCGCCGGACTGTTGTCGTTGTCGGCCAGGCTCACCACGGTGGTGTCGGGACTCGTCGCGGTCACCCCTGGGGACAACGGGCCGAAGCCGATCGTGATCGACTCGCCGGGGTCGCCGACACTGTCGTCGAACGCTGTCACGGTGAACGTGGCGGATGTCTGTCCGGCGACGAACGTCAGCTCCGTCGCCGAGAGCGTGTAGTCGGCTACTGTCGCTCCGCCGTCTTCTTCTGTCACAAAGACCATCACGACCACGGTGCGTAGGGGATCCTCCGACAGCGTGACCGCGACGGTCGCCGCCGTGCCGCCCTCGGTCGCCGTGTATGCGGCCGCGCCGAACTGCACCGTGAAGTCGTTGTCGGCCAGGCTGACCATGGCGGTTTCGGGACTCGTCGCGGTCACCCCCGGGGACAACGTGCCGAACCCGATCGTGATCGACTCGCCGTTGTCGTCGTCAGTGTCGTCGACCGCTGTCACGGTGAAGGTGCGGGACGTCTGCCCGGCGTCGAAGGTCACCGACGCCGGCAACGGCATGTAGTCGGCTGGTGTCGCGCCGCCGACTTCTTCGGTCACCGAGAGCGCCACGACCACGGTGCGTAGGGGATCCTCCGACAGCGTGAGCTCGACGGTCGCCGCCGTGCCGCCCTCGGTCGCGGTGTAGGAGTCCGGCCCGAACTGCACCGTGACCCGTGGCCCGCCGAGGCCGATCGTGCCGTCGATCTTGTGGCCCGGGAGTCTGCGTTCCGGGCCGTCGACCAAGTCGACCGCGTCGAGGCTGTTGACGGCGCCGACGATGGACTCGCCGCTTTCGTAGGTGAGCGGGTCGCGGAAGAGGTAGATGCCGTCGGGGTCGTCGTCGGCCGCGAGCACGGTGTAGGAGAAGACCAGCGTGTTAGTACCGTCGCCGCTCACATAGTCCGCGTACTCGGGGCCGCTTCCGCCGGTGATGCTGAAGCGCAACTGAGGATTGCCCGTGACGGTCACCACCTGGTTGAACTCCACCGCGAAGGTGATCACGTCGTCCAGCCCGTAGGTGTCCGAGCTGCCGTGCGTCGGCGCAGAGGTGACCTCCTGCGAGACGACTCGCGGGTTCTGGTCGATGCGATGGCCGTCGAGCCGGTTGAGCGCCGTATGGTCCAGTTCCGCGTCCACACTGTTGTAGAGACCGATGATCTCGTTGACGCCGTCGACGACCTGCAGCGCGTCCGCACCCCACCAGATGCCGTCATGGTCGTCGTCGATGGTGCGCACGGTGTAGGAGAAGACCAGCGTGTTCGTGCCGCTGCCGCTCAGATAGGAGGCGAACTCATTCTGGGGTGCCGGCACCGTCACGGCGATCTCCAGGGTGGGAGCGCCGACCACCTTGACCGGCAGCGAGAACTCGATCGTGAACTGGATCTGCTCGCCCGGTCCGTAATAGTTCGGGGCCAGCGGACTCGACGTCACCCGGTGGGAGAGCACGGTCGGCACTGCGTTGACTCCATGCAGCGGGACGTCGCCGGCGCCGCGATGCGACAGATCCGCGTCCGCGTAGGCGCGCAGCGGGTTGCGCTCGAACGACACGCCGTCGTCGTCGCGGTCAGCGGCGATCACCGTGTAGCGGAAGACCCACGACGTCGTAGAACTCTGCGACGCCACATAGGTCATCTCGCGTTCGTTCGCGCCAACCTGTAGCAACAGCACCGGCGCCGGATGATCAAGGCTGACCGCCTCGGTGAGCGTTACGGTGGCTTCGATCACCTCGCCGGTTGCGTACGTCTGTGGCTGCGCTGGCGCCGAGCTGAACGCCAGCTCCTGCACAAACGCCGACGACAACAACTCAAAACCTCGGATAGAGAGAATGCACGGCGAGTTATAGAAATTTCCGAAAGTCGGGGAAATCCTGGCGACGCCCAGGATGGAGAACCCTGGCAGCGAGCCGTTGTCCACGCCGGTTTGGCCGCCGCTGCAGCCGAACGTCGGGCCGGAGGTTTCGGCCAAAACGAGATGATACGTCTGGCCCGGATCGAGCTTCTGCCTCGACTGCGACCCGTAGGTCAGAACGGTACCGTTCACGCGGATCAGCTTGTCGGCGGTCATGATCAAATCGACGGGAAGGCGGTTGTCAGCGCCACTGGCCGACGTGGAGTCATACACGCGAATCTCGGCATCTTGCGGAGAGAGGGATATGGCTCCCGATTCCCTATATATCGTGGCGCTGTCGATCGCATAGCCGAGCGGATGCAGACCCACGACAACGCCAGTCGACAGGCGTCCTAGTGAGCCGCCCGAGGCAGTACCCTGGGTGTTGCCGACCAGGAGCCGCGGTGCGGGCACGACGAGTGAGGTGGCGGGTCCGGTCAATGATTCCAACGTGTTTCCGTCGTCGGTAAATTGCACGCGCACCTGGATCCGCTTGCCGATGTCGGCATCGGTCAACGTGTACGCGGCCGTCGTCTCGCCGGTGATGTCGGCCGCGGTCCCGCCGTCGACGCGCTGCCACTGGTACGTAAACATCGAGGTCGTCAAGCCGTCGGTATCGGTGATGCCGTCGATGTCCGCTGTGAGCGTCTCGCCGACCTTGGGTTCGCCGCGCGGCAGCGGATCGCCCTGGGCCGGGACTTGTACGTCGTCGGCCAGTTTGACCGTGGCGGTGTCCGGGCTCACAGGGGTCACTCCAGGGGACAGCGAGCCGAAGCGGATCGTGATCGACTCGGTATCGTCGATATCAGCGTCGTCGACCGCGGTCACGGTGAACGTGGCGGATGTCTCCCCGCTGATGAACGTCAGCTCCGTGGCCGAGACCATGTAGTCGGCTGTTGTCGCTCCGCCCATTGGTGTCAGCGAGAGCATCACGACCACGGTGCGTTGGGGATCGTCCGAGAGCGTGACCTCGATGGTCGCCACCGCGCCGCCCTCGGTCGCGGTGTATGCCGCCGCGCCGAACTGCACCGTGACCAGCGGTCCGCCGAGGCCGATCGTGCCGTCGATCTTGTGGTCCGGGAGTCTGCGGTTCTGGCCACTGATGTGGTTCAAGGGATTGACGCTGTTGGCGGCGCCGGCGATGGAATTGGCGGTGTCGATGGTGAGCGGGTCGCTGTAGAGGTAGATGCCGTCGGAGTCGGCGTCGGTTGCGAGCACCGTGTAGGCGAACAGCAGCGTGTCGGAGCCGCTGCCGCTCTGATAGGTCGCGTACTCCTCGTCCGGTCCGGTGACGCTGAAGCGCAGCCGCGGATCGCCCGTGACGGTCAGCGTCTGGTTGAACACCAGCTCGAAGGTGATCACGTCGTCCAGCGCGTAGGTGTCCGAGCTGCCGTGCGTCGGCGTCGAGGTGACCTCCTGCGAGAGCACGAGCGGTCGCTGGTCGATGCGATGGCCGGTGAGCAGGCCGGACTCGGAATGGGTCAGGCGCGCAACCAGGCCGTTGTAGAGACCGGTGATCGAGTCGTCGACATCGAGGCGCAGCGAGTCCGCGCCCCATTCGATGCCGTCGGGATCGTCGTCGTCGGTCCCCACGGTGTAGGCGAAGACCAGCTCCGTGCTGCCGCTGCCGCTCAGATAGGTCGCGAACTCATTCGCGGGCGTTGGCGTTGTCACGCTGAACTCGAGCCGGGGAGCGCCAACCACGGTCACCGGCAGCGAGAACTCGAGCGTGAACAGGATCTGCTCGCCCGGCCCGTAGAAGTTCGGCGCCGCCGGACTCGACGTCACCCGGTTCGAGAGCAGCCGCGGCGCCGCGTTGACCTGACGCGTCAGGTCGGCGGCGATGCCGCGGTGTGACAGGTCCGCGTCGGCGTGGCCCTGCAGCTCGTTGCGCACCAACGACACCCCGTCGTCGTCCTGGTCAAAAGCGGTCACCGTGCGTCGGAACACCAACGACGTCGAAGTGCTTGCCGACTCCTCGTATGTCATGGACGTAAAGGAGTCGCCCAGCGCTATCCGTATCTTCGGCGCCGGACCCTCGAACGTCACTGCCTCGCTGAGAGTCGCTGTCAGCTCAATTACCTCGCCGGTCGCATACATCCCAGCCTGCGCAGGCGACGACGTGAACTCGATCTTCTCGACGAACACGGACGACAGCAACTCAATACCGTAGATCGCAAAGGTGCACGGACTAAAAACAGTCCGGGTGCTGTTCGGATATAGGTGATAGCGATTGACGATGGAGAATCCGGCCAGCGAGCCGCTGTCGAGGATCAAAGCAGCGGTTCGGCAGCTAAGCGATTGACTGACGCTTGTAGTTAACACGACGTGATAGGTGGCGTCCTGATCGAGCTTCAGCTTCGGCGTAAAGAAGGTCAATAGCTCACCGTTGACTGCGTCAGGACCGCTGACCGTCAGCAGCCGAGAATCGGGGAGGCGGGATTCATCGGCGATATGTTCCGTGGAGTCATACAGCCGGAACTCAGCCAAATCGCTGGAGACGCCGTCGCCGCGCCGCATCGCAACGCTGTCGATCGCATAGCCGAATGGATGCGCTCCGGTGACAAAGCCATTCGAAGCATCTGAGTCCGAGTTGATGGAGGATGAGGCATAAGAGCGGTTGCCGACCAGGAGCCGCACAGCGGGCACGATGAACGACGTGCCATGCCCGTCGCTCGTCACGGTCTTGTCGTTGACGTCGTTGAACTGTGCTTGTACCCGGATCCGCTTGCCCAGGTCGTCGTCGTGGGCCAATGTGTACGTGTCCGTCGTCGCGCCCGTGATATCGGTCGCGGTCCCGCCGTCGACGCGCTGCCACTGGTACGCGGAGACCGTAACCGGGGAACCGTTGGCATTGTAAATCTCACTGGTGTTTGCGCGGAGGGTCTCGCCCGGCTGGCGCTTGCCGCTCACGAGCGGACGGCCCTGCGGCGTGCCGAAATCGTTATCGACCAGCTGCATAAAGACAAAACTGCCTGCGCTATTGGTGACACCCGGCGGCAGCGTGCCGAAGTTAAAGACCAACAGCTCAACGTCGTCGTCGATACTGTCGTCAACCGCCGTCACGGTGAACGTCTTGACCGTATCCCCCGCGTCAAACGTCAGCTCTGTCGCTGACAGGTCGTAATCGGCCGATGTCGCCCCTTCCAATTCCGCGACGGACAGCGGCACGATTACGGTGCGCCCCGGATCCGCCGACAGCGTGACGTCCACGCTCACCGCCGGGCCGCCCTCAATTGCCGGAGACGCTAACCCGAAACTCGCGTCGACCGTCACGCCCGTGATGTCATTATCGGCCAGGCTCACCGTGGTGCTGTCGGGACTGGCCGCGCTCACCCTCGGCGGCAGCGCGCCGAAGCCGATCGTGATCGACTCGCCGTCGTCGTCGTCCGTGTCGTCCTCCGCGGTCACTGTGACCGTGGCGCTCGTATCGCCGGCGTCGAAGGTCACCGACGTGCCCGACAGCGTGTAGTCGTCTGTTGTCGCCCCGCCCGCTGCTGTGACCGTCAGCGGGATGGTCACGGTGCGCTCAGGATCCGCCGACAGCGTTAGTTCCACGATCGCCGTCAAGCCGCCCTCGGTCGCCGTGTATGACGCCTCGAGGAACTGCACGGTGACGGCTGGGTCGTCGTTGTCGACCAGGGTCACTCTAGTGCTGTGAAGCGAACCCGCTGTCACCCCATCGGGCAGCGGTGTTTGGAACTCGATTAAGACGAGCCTGGTGTCGTCGTCGTTGACGCTGTCGTCGGCCACTGTCAGGGTGAACGTGGCGGTCGTCTGGCCCGCAGCGAACGTCACCGACGTATCGGACAGCGTGTAGTCGGTCGCTGTCGCCCCGTTCAGATTGGACACGTCGAACAGCACGGTCACGGTGCGCTCGGGATCCGCCGACAGCGTCACGGTCACGGTCGCGGCCGAGCCGCCCTCGAACGCGTCATAACTGAACTCGTCGAACCGCACTGTCACCGCTGGGACGTCATCATCGGCGAGGCTCACCATGGTGGTCTCGGGACTGGCCGCGCTGATCCCCGTGGGCAGCGTGCCAAACCCGAACGTGATCGACTCGCCGTCGTCGTCAACCGTGTCGTCGTCGGCGGTCACGGTGAACGAGGCGGTCGTATCGCCGGTGTTGAAGATCAGCTGGTTCGCGGACAGCGTGTAGTCGTCTGTTGTCGCCGTGCCCGCAAGTGTGACCGACAGCGGGATGGTCACGGTGCGGCCCGGATCCGCCGACAACGTGACCTCGACGGTCGCCGCCGCGCCGCCCTCGGTCGCCGTGTATGCCGTCGCGCCGAACCGCACCGTGCTCAGCGGTCCGCTGACGCCGATCGTGCCGTCGATCTTGTGGCCCGGCAGTCCGCCTTCAGTGCCGATTCCGCTGTTGAGAGCGGCGAGGCTGTTGAGCAATCCGACGATGGTGTCGGCGTCGGCGACGGGGTAGTCGAGCGGGTTGGCGTAGAGGTAGATGCCGTCGGGGTCGGCGTCGGTTGCGAGCACGGTGTAGGAGAAGACCAGGGTGTGGCTGCCGCTGCCGCTCACATAGGTCGCGTACTCGTCGCCCGTTCCGCCGCTGACGCTGATTCGCAGCCGCGGATCGCCCGTCACGGTCACCGCCTGGTTGAACACCACCTCGAAGATGATCGCGTCGCCCGCCCCGTAGGTGTCCGGAGGCGTGCCGTGAGATGGAACAGAAGTCACTTCCTGCGAGAGCGCCCGCGGGGTCTGGTCGATCCGATGCTCGCTGCGCCGGCCGAGTTCGGAATGCTCCAGCGATGCATCCCGGCCAGTGGCGACGGTGATGATCGAGTCGTCGGCATCGAGCCGCAGCGAGTTCGCGCCCCACCAGATGCCGTCCTGATCGTCGTCGACCGTGCGCACGGTGTAGGCGAAGACCAGCTCCGTGGTGCCGCTGCCGCTCAGATAGCTCGCGAACTCATTATCGGGCTCTGGCAGTGTCACGCTGAACTCCAGCTGGGGATCGCCAACCACGTTCACCGGCAGCAAGAACTCGAGCGTGAACAGGATCTGCTCGCCCGGCCCGTAATAGAGCGGCGCCAGCGGTGTCGATGTCACCCGGCGCGACAGCACGACCGAGGACGCATTGACGCCACGACGAAGATCGGCGCCGATGCCGCGATGCGCAAGGTCGGCGTCCGCGTAACCGCGCAACGCATTGCGCGCGACCGACACACCGTCGTTATCGTTGTCATCGGCGGTCACCGTGTAGCGGAAGACCCACGATCTCGACGAGCTCGCCGACCGCGCATAGGTCATCTCGCGCACGTTGGCGCCAACCTGCAGCAACACGACGGACGAGCGATCCACAGTTGTGGTCGGCCCGGTGAGCGTCGCCGTCAGCTCGATCACGTCGCCGGTGCTGTACGGCGCGAGCGGCGAGGTGAACTCCAGGTTCTCCACATACGTGGGCGAGGACAGCTCGGCGCCGCGAATATTCGTTTGACCGTTCTTTGTGGAGTTGGCTCCGAAAGCCAGGTCCGGGTTGGGCGGGTATCGGAAAGAACCAACGTGGAAGCTGAACCCTGGCGCAGTGGAAGTGTGGAAGTCGTAGCCGTAGAAGCAGCCGATTACCGGGCCGCTGCTTCTGGTCAGCATGGCGTGATAGATGGTTGCCGGTTCGAGCTTCAGCCGCGACGGCGTGAAGGTCAGGTATTTACCGTCGCTGCTGACGCTGTCAGCGCCGCTGATCGTCATGATCCGATCAGTGGCCCGGGTCTTGCGAAATTCGGCGTGCGTCGTGGAGGCAAACAGGCGGAACTCGGCGCGATCGTTTGTGACCGCCGTGGTACGGTTGCGGCCCATCACGATGCTGTCCATCATGTAGCCGTGCGTATGCGTTCCCGTCTCAAAGCCGCGCGTATATTCCTCAGTTGTCTCAGCCCCAACGCCTCCAGAATGGGTGCTATTGATCAGGCTCCGCAGCGTACGCACGATGCGTGAGGTGGCAGGCCCCGTCAGCGTTTCCGCGGAACTGCTGTCGTCAGTGAATTCCACATGCAGCCGTATCTGTTTGTCCACGTCGTCATCTGTCAACGTGTAGGTCTCCTCCGTCTCGCCGGTGATGTCCTCGGCGGTACCGCTGTCGACGCGTTGCCACTGATACGTGAAGATCGGGTTCGTCAAGCCGTTGTGATCGGTGATGCCGCCGGTGTCCGCGGTCAGGGTTGAGCCCACTGTGCGCTCACCGCTCGCCAGCGGGTCGCCCTGCGCCGCGAGGTTCGCTTGCGTGATCGTGCCGTCGACTTTGTGGTCCGGCAGTTTGCGCTCAGTGCCCACATGGTCGTTGACAACGGCAAGTCCGTTGACGGCGCCGACGATGGAATCGCCACTCTCGAAGGTGAACGGGTTGCTGCTGTAGAGGTAGATGCCGTCGTCGTCGGCGTCGGTTGCGAGCACGGTGTAGGAGAAGACCAGCGTGTTGGATCCGCTGCCGCTCACGTAGGCCGCCAGCTCGTCGCCCGGTCCGGTGATGCTGAAGCGCAACTCAGGACTGCCCGCGACGGTCACCGCCTGGTTGAACACCACCTCGAACGTGATCGCTTCGCCCAGAGCGTACGTGTCCGAGTTCGTGCCGTAAGCGGCATCAGAGGTCACCGTCTGCGAGACCGCCCGCGGGTGCTGGTCGACGTTATGGCTTTTGAAGAAGCCGTGCTGCCCATGGTCCAGCTCTGCGTCCAGACCGTTGTACACACCGATGATCTCGTTGACGCCGTCGCTGACCTGCAGCGAGTTCGCACCCCACCAGATGCCGTCAGTGTCGTCGTCGGTGGCGCCCACGGTGTAGGAGAAGACCAGCGTGTTGCGGCCGCTGCCGCTCAGATAGGAGGCGAACTCGTTGTCCGTCGGCGTCGTCACATTGAACTGCAACTGCGGAGCGCCGACCACCGTGACCGGCAGCGAGAACTCGATCGTGAACTGGATCTGCTCGCCCGGCCCGTAATAGTTCGGCGCCAGCGGCCGCGACGTCAACCGGTGCGAGAGCACGGTCGGCGCCGCGTTGACTGAATGCGCCTGGTCGTCGCCGATGCCGCGATATGACAGATCCGCGTCGGCGTAGCCGCGCAGCGTGTTGCGCTTGAGCGACACGCCGTCGTCGTCGCGGTCTGCGGCGATCACCGTGTAGTGGAAGACCCACGACGTCGTAGTACTGTCCGACGCCGCATAGGCCATCTCGCGCTCGTTCGCGCCAATCTGCAGCAGCAGCACCGGCGCCGGATCATCAACGCTGACCGCCTCGCTGAGCGTTACGGTGGCCTCGATCAGCTCGCCGGTTGCGTACATCCCAGCCTGCACAGGCGACGAGCTGAACTCCAGCTTCTGCACAAACGCCGACGACAACAACTCAAACCCTTGGATAGCGAGCAGGCACGGCCCTGTCCAGAACGTTCCGTCATACGGGAAAATCAGAGAGCGGCCGATGATGTCGAACCCGGCCAGCGAGCCGCTGTTCAAGCCGGCTTCGACGCGGCTGCAGCCGAACTGCTGGCCGGAGGTTGCGGCCAGAACCAGATGATACGTGGCGGCCGCCTCGAGCTTCGACCGCGACCCGTAGGTCAGCGCGACGCCGTTAGCGCTAACGCTGATCAGGTCGTCGGCGGTCATGAACAAATCGTCGGGACGGCGGCTGACAAGGTCAGTGTGCGACGAGGAGTCATACACGCGAATCTCGCCGTCTTCCGCAGAGCGGGAGGTGGCAAACGATGGGCGATGCATCGTGACGCTGTCGATCACATAGCCGAGCGAATGCCCGCCCACGACAAAGCCAGTCGACAGGAGTCCGCCTGCGGTGCCCGCGCCGGAACGCCCGGTGTTGCTGACCAGCAGCCGCGGTTCGGGCATGACGAGCGAGGTGGCTGGTCCGGTGCGTGTTTCCGACGCGTGTGTGTTATCGGTCAATTGCACCCGGACCTGGATTCGCTTGCCGATGTCGGCATCGGTCAACGTGTACGTGACCGTCGTCTCGCCGGTGATATCGACCGCGGTGCCGCCGTCGAGGCGCTGCCACTGATACGTAAACATCGGGGTGGTCAAGCCGTCGGCATCGGTGATGCCGCTGGTGTCCGCGGTCAGGATTGAGCCCACCTCGCGCTCACCCTGCACCAGCGGGTCGCCCTGGGCGGGGCTGTTTACATAGCCGATCGTGCCGACGACTTTGTGGCCTGAGCGATCGCCTGCCGTGCCGATCCCGCTGTTGATGGCAGGCTGGGTGTTGGTCGCGCCAACGATGGAGTCGGTTGCCGAGTCGGGGAAGTTGAGCGGGTCGGCGTACAGGGAGATGCCGTCGGGATCGGAGTCGGTTGCGAGCACGGTGTAGGAGAACTCCAGGGTGTTGCCGCCGCTGCCGCTCACGTAGGAGGCATACTCGTCGTCCGTTCCGCTGTCGATGTTGAAGCGCAATCGCGGATCGCCCGCGACGGTCACCGCCTGGTTGAACACCACCTGGAACGTGATCACGTCGTCTAACCCGTAGGTGTCCGAGCTGCCGTGAGTGGGAACAGAGGTCACCGTCTGCGAGACCGCCCGCGGATTCTGGTCGATGCGATGGTCTGGGAAGTAGCGGTGCTCCGCATGGTCCAGCACTGCGTCCTGACTGTTGTGGACGGCAGTGATCGAGTCGTCGGTATCCAGCTGCAGCGAGTTCGCACCCCAAAAGATGCCGTCAGGGTCGTCGTCGCCGGTGAGCACGGTGTAGGAGAAGACCAGCTCCCTGTCGCCGCTGCCGCTTAGATAGGTCGCGAACTCATTCTGGGGCGCTGGCGTTGTCACGCTGAACTCAAGCTGCGGATCGCCAACCACCGTGACCGGTAGCGAGAACTCGATCGTGAACTGGATCTGCTCGCCCGGCCCGTACCAGATCGGCGCCAGCGGACTCGACGACACGCGGTGCGACAGCACCCGCGCCACCGCGTTGACCTGATGTGTCAGCTCGGCGCTGATGCCGCGATGAGACAGATCCGCGTCCGCGTAGGCCCGCAACGCATTGCGCGCGACCGACACCCCGTCGTCGTCGCGGTCAGCGGCGATCAGCGTGTAGCGGAAGACCCACGACGTCGTAGAACTCTGCGACGCCACATAGGTCATCTCGCGCTCGTTCGCGCCCACTTCCAGCAGCAGCACCGGCGCCGGACCGACACGGGTCACCGCCTCGTTCATCGTCGCCGTCACCTCGATCACCTCGCCGGTCACGTAGACCCCAGGCGACGCAGGCGACGAGCTGAACCTCAAGCTCTGCACGAACTTCGGCGCCACCAGCTCAAGACCACGGATCTGGAAGAGACACCCATTACGAGTCAGACCCCCATTCGATGGCCAATTGAGCGATTGCCTCAGGATGGAGAACCCTGCCAGGGAGGTGCTGTCCGCGCCCTGGCTGGTAAGGCGGCAGCCAATGGTCGCGCCTTCGCTTCTGGTCAGGACGACGTGATAGGTGGCGCCCGGATCGAGCTTCAGCCTCGACGGCGCATCAAATGTCAATCGAGAGCCGCTGACTCTGTCGGGACCGCTGACCGTCATGATCGGGCTACTACGGGGTTGACGGTTGAGCGCGTTGGAGTCCGTTGTGGACTTATAGAGGCGGAACTCCCCGAAATCACTGGAAACCGTCGTGTTCGGGCTGCGGTCTATGTCGATGCTGTCGATCGAATAACCGAGCGAATGCACCCCCGTGACAAAGGGGGTTGAACGTTCTGCTTGCGAGTCGCCATTGGAGGTTTGAGCAAGGTTGCTGACCAGGATCCGCGGCTCGAGCCCCACGATGATCGAGGTGGCTGGTCCCGTGCGTGTTTCCAGCTTGTCTATGTCATCGGTGAGCTGCACCTGGATCTGGATTCGCTTGCCGAGGTCGGCATCGATCAACGTGTACGTGTCAGTCGTCTCGCCCGTGATGTCGGCCGCGGTCGCACCGTCGACGCGCTGCCACTGATACGTAAACCTCGGGTTCGTCAAGCCGTTGGCATCGGTGATGCCGCCGGTGTCCGCCGTGAGGGTCGCGCCGACCGTGCGATCGCCGTGCGCCAGCGGGTCGCCCTGGGCCGCGAAGTTCAGCCTGTCGACCAGGTTCACCGTGACGGTCGTGATGCTCCCCTCGCTGAGCGTGGAGGACAGGGTGCCGAACGCGATGCTGATCGACTCGCCTGTTTCGTCCTCAGCGTCGGCGACCGCTGTCACGGTGATCGACTGAGTTGTCCGCGTCGGGCCGAACTGCACATGTAAGTCCGACAGCACGTAGTCGTCCGCTGTCGCGCCGCCCACCAGTGTCACTACCAGTTCCACTCTCGGGAAGCTCCCCGGACCCGGAGCCTCCGACAACGTGACCTCGATGGTCACCGCCGCGCCGCCCTCGGTCGCGCTGTACGACGACGCCTCGAACGTCGCGGTCAGCTCTACGTCGTCGTTGTCAGCGAGGTCGACGATTGTCTGGGCCGTGCCCCCTGCGGTCACCCCGTCGGGCAGGTCGCCGAACCCGAAAAGGACCCGTCTGGAGGCATTGTCCACATCGTCGTCGGTTGCTGTCACAGTGATCGACTTGGTCGTCGGCCCTTCCGCGACGAACATCACTTCTGTAGGCGAAAAGGTGAAGTCGGCTGCGACCGCAGTACCCAAGAAATTGACCACTTCCAGCGGGACGATCACGTCGCGCTCGGGATCCGCCGACATTACGACCTCAACGGTCGCCGCCGTGCCGCCCTCCGTCGCCGTGTAGCCCCCCGAGGCGAACTGCACTGTGACGGCTGGGTCGTCGTTGTCGGTCAGGCTCACCGTGGTGGTGTCGGGGCTGGTCGCGGTCACCCCGCTGGGCAGCGTGCCGAACCCGATCGTGATGCTCTCGTCGTCGTCATCCTCAATGTCGTCCTCCGCCAGCACAGTGAAGGTGGCGGACATCTCTCCGGCGTTGAAGGTCACCGACGTGTCGGACAGCGTGTAGTCGTCTGCTACCGCCATGCCCTCTGGTGTGACCGACAGCGGGATGGTCACGGTGCGCTCGGGATCCGCCGACAACGTGACCTCGACGGTCACCGCCGCGCCGCCCTCGGTCGCCGTGTACGCCGTCGAGCTGAACTGCACCGTGACGGCTGGGTCGTCGTTGTCGGCCAGGCTCACTGTGGTGGTGTCGGGACTCACCGCGGTCACCCCGCTGGGCAGCGTGCCGAAGCCGATCGTGATGCTCTCGTCGTCGTCATCCTCAATGTCGTCCTCCGCGGTCACCGTGATCGTCTTGGATGTCGGCCCTCCTGCGACGAACGTCACTTCTGTAGCCGACAAGCTGAAGTCGGCTGGGACCGCATTACCCAACAATTCGGCCACTTCCAGCTGGACGATCACGTCGCGCTCGGGATCCACTGACATGACGACCTCAACGGTCGCCACCGTGCCGCCCTCGGTCGCCGTGTACGCCGCCGCGCCGAACTGCACTGTGACGGCTGGGTCGTCGTTGTCGGCCAGGCTCACTGTGGTGGTGTCGGGACTGGTCGCGGTCACCCCGGTGGGCAGCGTGCCGAAGCCGATCGTGATCGACTCGTCGTCGTCGTCGACCATGTCGTCAACGGCCGTCACGGTGAACGTGGCGGTTGTCTCCCCCGCAACGAACGTCACCGCGTCCTCCGACAGCTCGTAGTCGGCTTCCGCAGCGCCGCCCGCTAGGGTCACGGACAGCGGGATGGTCACGGTGCGCTGGGGATCCGCCGACAGCGTGAGCTCGACGGTCCCCGCCGTGCCGCCCTCAGTCGCCGTGTATGACGCCGCGCCGAACTGCACCGTCACCGCGGTGACGGCCGGACCGTCGTCATCGACCAGGCTCACCGTGGTGCTCGCGGTACTGCCTGCGGTCACCCCGGTGGGCAGCGCGCCGAAGCCGATCGTGATCGACTCGCCGTCGTCGTCCTCACTGTCGTCCTCCGCCGTCACCGTGACGGTGGCGGACGTGTCTCCGGCGTTGATGGTCACCGACATTTGGGACAGCGTGTAGTCGCCTGTTGTCGCCCCGCCCTCCGGTGTGACCGACAGCGGGATGGTCACGGTGCGTTGGGGATCCGCCGATAGCGTGACCGCCACGGTCGCCGCCGTGCCGCCCTCGGTCGCCGTGTACGACGCCGCGCCGAACTGCACCGTCACCGCGGTGACGGCCGCGACGTCGTTGTCGGCCAGGCTCACCGTGGTGGTGTCGCGGCTGCCCGCGGTCACCCTGCTGGGCAGCGTGCCGAAGCCGATCGTGATCGACTCGCCGTCGTCGTCCTCACTGTCGTCCTCCGCCGCCACCGTGAACGTCGCGGTCGTCTGCCCGCTGTTGAACGTCAGCGACGTAGCGGACAGCGTGTAGTCGGTCGACGATGCCCCGCCCGCTGTTGTCACTTCCAGCGGCACGTCCACGGTGCGCTCGGGATCCGCCGATAGCGTGACCTCGACGGTCACCGCCGTACCGCCCTCGGTTGCGGTGTACGACGCCGCGCCGAACTGCACCGTGACGGCTGGGTCGTCGTTGTCGGCCAGGCTCACTGTGGTGGTGTCGCGGCTGCCCGCGGTCACCCTGCTGGGCAGCGTGCCGAACCCGATCGTGATCGACTCGTCGTCGTCGTCGACCATGTCGTCGTTCGCGGTCACGGTGAACGTGGCGGACGTCTGCCCGCTGGTGAACGTCAGCGACGTATGGGACACCGTGTAGTCGGTCGACGACGCCCCACCCGCTGTTGTCACGTCCAGCGGCACGTCCACTGTGCGCTCGGGATCCGCCGACAACGTGACCTCGACGCTCGCCATCGTGCCGCCCTCGGTCGCCGTGTACGCCGCCGCGCTGAACTGCACCGTGACGGCTGGGTCGTCGTTGTCGGCCAGGCTCACTGTGGTGGTGTCGCGGCTGCCCGCGGTCACCCTGCTGGGCAGCGTGCCGAACCCGATCGTGATCGACTCGTCGTCGTCGTCGACCATGTCGTCGTTCGCGGTCACGGTGAACGTGGCGGACGTCTCCCCTGCATCGAACGTCACCGCGTCCACCGACACGTCGTAGTCGGCCTCCACGGCGCCGCCCGCTGCTGTGACCGACAGCGGGATGGTCACGGTGCGTAGGGGATCCGCCGACAGCGTGAGCTCGACGGTCGCCGCCGTGCCGCCCTCGGTCGCCGTGTACGACGCCGCGCCGAACTGCACCGTCACCGCGGTGACGGCCGGACCGTCGTTGTCGGCCAGGCTCACCGTGGTGCTCGCGGTACTGCCTGCGGTCACCCCGGTGGGCAGCGCGCCGAAGCCGATCGTGATGCTCTCGCCGTCGTCATCCTCACTGTCGTCTTCCGCCGTCACCGTGAACGTCGCGGTCGTCTGCCCGCTGGTGAACGTCAGCGACGTATGGGACACCGTGTAGTCGGTCGACGATGCCCCGCCCGCTGTTGTCACGTCCAGCGGCACGTCCACTGTGCGCTCGGGATCCGCCGACAACGTGACCTCGACGCTCGCCATCGTGCCGCCCTCGGTCGCCGTGTACGAGGCCGCGCCGAACTGCACCGTGACGGCTGGGTCGTCGTTGTCGGCCAGGCTCACTGTGGTGGTGTCGGGACTGCCCGCAGTCACCCCGCTGGGCAGCGTGCCGAACCCGATCGTGATCGACTCGTCGTCGTCGTCGACCATGTCGTCGTTCGCGGTCACGGTGAACGTGGCGGACGTCTGCCCGCTGGTGAACGTCAGCGACGTATGGGACACCGTGTAGTCGGTCGACGACGCCCCACCCGCTGTTGTCACGTCCAGCGGCACGTCCACTGTGCGCTCGGGATCCGCCGACAACGTGACCTCGACGCTCGCCATCGTGCCGCCCTCGGTCGCCGTGTACGACGCGGAGCTGAACTGCACCGTGACGGCCGGACCGTCGTTGTCGGCCAGACTCACCGTGGTGGTCTCGGGGCTGGTCGCGGTCACCCCGGTGGGCAGCGCGCCGAAGCCGATCGTGATCGACTCGCCGTCGTCGTTGTCCGTGTCCTCGTCCGCGGCCACCGTGAACGTGGCGGTCGTATCGCCGCTGTTGAACGTCAGCGACGTAGCGGACAGCGTGTAGTCGGTCGACGATGCCCCGCCCGCTGTTGTCACTTCCAGCGGCACGTCCACGGTGCGCTCGGGATCCGCCGATAGCGTGACCTCGACGGTCACCGCCGTGCCGCCCTCCGTCGCCGTGTACGACGCCGCGCCGAACTGCACTGTGACGGCTGGGTCGTCGTTGTCGGTCAGGCTCACCGTGGTAGTTGTGGTACCCACCGCGGTCACCCCGCTGGGCAGCGTGCCGAACCCGATCGTGATGCTCTCGTCGTCGTCATCAACCATGTCCTCCGCCGCCGTCACCGTGAACGTGGCGGACGTGTCTCCGGCATTGATGGTCACCGACGTGTCCGACAGCGTGTAGTCGCCTGTTGTCGCCGTGCCCTCCGGTGTGACCGACAGCGGGATGGTCACGGTGCGTAGGGGATCCGCCGACAGCGTGAGCTCGACGGTCGCCGCCGTGCCGCCCTCCGTCGCCGTGTACATCGCCGCGCCGAACTGCACCGTCACCGCTGTGACGGCCGCGACATCGTCATCGACCAGGCTCACTGTGGTGGTGTCGGTAGTGCCCGCCGTCACCCCGCTGGGCAGCGTGCCGAACCCGATCGTGATGCTCTCGTCGTCGTCCTCATCGTCGTCTTCCGCCGTCACCGTGACGGTCGCGGACATCTCTCCGGCATTGATGGTCACCGACGTTTGGGACAGCGTGTAGTCGCCTGTTGTCGCCCCGCCCCCTGCTGTGACCAACAGCGGGATGGTCACGGTGCGCTCGGGATCCGCCGACAACGTGACCTCGACGGTCGCCGCCGTGCCGCCCTCCGTCGCCGTGTACGCCGCCGCGCCGAACTGCACTGTGACGGCTGTGACGGCTGGGTCGTCGTCAACTTCCTCGACCTCGACCGTGTAGGTCCCGCCGCTGTCGCCGAAGGTCGAGACCTCAATGAAGTAGTCGTCCGTCAACAACGCGGTGAATAAGGTTTCGCTATCCCTGGTGCTGTCGCTCGCATCGTCGTTCGTCCGATTCAGGTCGATGATCTCGAAGTGCTGCTCATAGGCGGCAGTGGCATGGCGATAGGTGATGACCAGGTATGGATCGGCAAGCGTGCCGCCAGCGGAATCGGCGCCGCGCGCCTTGATCCGGTATTGCTTGCCCTGCTGCGTAGCGAATCTGAACCAGTCCACGTCGGCGGCAGAGCTGAGCGTTCCGGTGATACTGCCGCCGACCGTCACACGCCCGCTGGTCGCAACGTCGCCCAGCTCGGACTCGGATTCGGTATCGGTGATGTCGGTCAGCAGAATCGAGTATCGGACTGGTTCGTCATTATTGCTGATCGCGACGACGTGCCACACCGCTGAGGGTCGCACTTGTCCGTCGATGAACAGATCGGCGGCGGCCTTGAACTCCAGCGATCGGCGGGAATACTCCCCCTGTGATGTGGATTCGGAAATAAGTTTGCGCACGTACTCTGAGTCGTTGTTCGTGCGTTGTTCGAACATGGCATTGAGGACCGGAAACGGGTGAAGGACGTGCGCCGGTGCATTGCCCGCCATCGCGACCTGCACCCGGTAGTTTCGGCCGGTGACCAGCTTGGGCCGAAATGAGTCGTAATCTGATGACTTGGCTGTGCCGGCTGCCGGCTGGCCCGGCACGAGGCGTCCGGCCAGCTCGATCTCACCTGATAAGGAGTAATAGAAGTCAATATCACTGAACTCCGAGGTACTGACATCGGTGACGTCCTCAACGGCGACGGCGTAGCTGCCCGTCCCCCCGGCCTTGCCGGCCACGACCGCGTAATAGACGCCGCTGCTGGACGGAATGAACAGCTCCAGACTGTCCCGGCCGACGCCGCCGTCATCGTCTCCTAACGGTCCGAGCACATTCTCCGTGAGATACGGAATCGCGGTCCCGCCGGCGTCGTAGAAGCCCACGAGCACCGGGTCGGCGAGGCTGCCGTTACCGCTGTCGGCGCCCCTCACATGGATGTAGTAGAGCCGGTCGGCAGTGAGCCGGCCGAGGTTGATCCAGTCCTGGTCGGCGGCACTCGAGATCGCGGCCCGGGCGAAACTGCCGGCCAGCGTCCCGTCTTTGCCATGGGGGAGTTCCGGCAGGTCGGAGGATTCCACCTGCCACAGGGCGTCCGGCGTGGTCAGCGAGAGCGGCGTGAACGCATAACTGCTGTCGCCGTCGTGCAGCGACCGCTGAGTTGGTGAGTTCGTCGGCCGGTACGGCCGCGCTGCGATTCGGTAAGCGACGCCTTCGGCCGGCGGCGGCTGACTCGGATGATGCGTTACGGCGATGAAGTAGTTATCGGCGTAGCGGAGATCAATGTGAACCTCCGAGGCCGTCTGATCCGTCGCTTCTCGGTCGCAGCGATTCGAGCCGCGGGGCAGGGCCTGGGCTGGTGGCTGTCCGCTCCCGAGCCGTTGCGCCACAGCGAAGACGTCGATCTGGGCAAGTTGGGTAACGCCCAGTTGGCACGAGAGGCGCCGGCCCAGGCCGTTGAACACATCCAACAGCTCGGCCCCATCAACACGGACCAGCCAATCGCCGGGGGACAGTTCCAGCCGGAAATAGTCGACCTCGCAACTCTGACTGATGCGTCCCTCGGCGCGCCGGTTGATCAGCCGGCCCGTGGTCGAGGTGTCCTCTGGAACTTCATCGCCAGTTGGGGAACATTCGGCCACCACCTGAGTTGTGACCACCACCGGGGGTGTGACCACCACTGGAGGTGTGACCACCACTGGAGGTGTGACCACCACCGGAGGTGTGACCACCACCGGAGGTGTGACCACCACTGGGGGTGTGGACACGGCCAGGGCCGGCGCGGGGTTGCTGATCCCGGCGGCGCTGATGGCGCGCACGCTGTAGGCATAGGTTGTGTCGGCGCTAACCGTGTGATCGGTCCACGAGGAATCGGTGTTGCTCGTGTCGGTGACGATGACCTCGAGCGCGGCGGCGGTCGGCCAGCGGAGGATGCGATAACCGGTGATCGCCGCGTCGCCCGGTACGTCCCAGGCGAGGGTGACCTGGTCGGCGGCGATCTGCACGGTGCGGAGGCCCGTTGGCGGGGCTGGTCGGCCGACAGGGTCGGTGACGGTGATGGTGATGGTGACGGTCTCGCTCCAGGGTCCACTGCGGAAGTCCTGGAAATTATGTCCAAGGTGATAGCGAGCGCGAAGCCTGAGCTTGTACGCCCCGGGTTCGAGCCCGCTGATGGTGTGGGAGTTGGTGACGGAGCTGGCATTGCCCTCGTCGTCCCGCCAGGATGGGAAGCTCTCATCCTCGGGGCCATAGTTGATCCGGTAGTCGGTGGGCCTCGGTCTGACCGGGCTCCAGGAGACGGTAAGGGTTCCGGATGCATCGCTGGTCAGCGTCAAGCCCCTAATGGCGTCATCGGCCGGCTGGGCTCGCGCAACCGCAAAGACGCCCAGGAGGGTCGCAACGACCAGCAGCAAGACCGCCAGCGCAGGACCGGGCAGCGCCAAGAACCTGAGCGACCGCGCTCCGCCAGCATCGGTCCGGCGGCGCCGATTGGAGGTTGAGTCGGGTTGGTTCCCGAGCCGTTTCATGGACTCAGCACCTCAAAGATTGATGTGCACGCGCGGGGAATCTGAACGAAGGGGCAGTCTGGGCTTCTCTGGGCTTCTGGGCGGCCGAGACCGGTAGTCATGTCACGCCGGGTTCAACGTCGGCCACTTGCTTCATGACACGTATCAGGGCAGCGATGCCGCTATCTACCTCCTGACGAATGCTGCAGCTAGATAGTCTGATCAACGATACGGCATCGTACAAGAATGTCAAGATTTATCTGATTGGAATGTGGAAGGGTATAAATGCATCACACAGTGGTAAGCAAGAGGAGGGCGATATTGCATGCAATTGTATATCCGCTTTGCCTACGACTTGAGAGAGCGTTTGCACTGAAGCTGTGGGCAAAAGGTAGAGGCGTTTCGTGCACTATCTATAGGCGCTATTGCCTACAAACGATTGGGCAATATGCACTCTCGACAATGCCGAAACCGTGCGATATGTTTAGGCAATCATGACCCACGGCCCATCCCCCCTTTGAAGCTGACATCGAGATCAATGCCAGACGAAGCGTTCGGCGGCTCTGGTCAGGTTCCCGCAGCCAGGCGGCAAGGATCAGGTTGGGGGATCGGGCGCGCGCTTCAGTCAGCGGCCGAGATTCGCCGCTCGGTGCTGCAGGCCTTCCACGCCGACCCGTACGTGATCGGCTACGCCACGCGGGTGTCGGTCTGGGCGCGCTGGCTGTTCGCGCTCATCACTCTGGCCGAGTTGGCCTATCGGCCCGAACTCTGGTACCCCAGCGAGCAGGAGTACTTGTGGCTCAGCCTGCCGCTGCTCGCGTGCAACGGGTTCGTCCACTACCGGCTGCGGACCCGAGGCGCCGTGACCTGGGGCTGGCTGCTTGCCCTGAGCGGCATGGATATGGCGCTGATCAGCGCTGCCGTCATCATCGGCGGCGAGTTTCACCTCTTCACTTATGTGGCCTACTATCCCGCCCTGGCGCTGTTCGCGGTCGTCTTCACGTCGTTATGGCTCGGCCTCGCCTGGACGACATTGGCCGCGACCATCTATGCCGTCATCAGCTTGTTGGTTGGCTCCGGTCTCGACATCGATGCCGGTCAGGAGAAGGCCCTGTTTGCCAGGCTGGTGGCCATGTATGCCATTGTCGTATCAGTCGGCCTGATCGCCCGCTTTGAACGGGTCAGACGACAGCAGTCCGCGCAGCGAGAACGTGAGCTGCTTCAGCAACGCATCGAACTCTCCCAGACGATCCACGATACGGCCGCACAGACCGCATACTTGATCGGCCTGGGCATCCATAGGGCCATCCAGCTAGCCGGCGGCGCGAGCGAGGAGCTCACCGTCACGCTGGCCGCGACCGCATCGCTATCGAAGGCGGCCATCTGGGAGTTGCGGCGTCCAATCGACGAGGGACGCATCTTCGAGGGTCGGGAGCTGGGCCGTGTGCTCTGGTCGCACACCGAGACCTTTGCCAAGGTCACGTCGATCCCCACCGAGATGTCGCAGTCGGGAACCGAGCCGCCACTGGCCGTCGAAACCCGAGCCCGCCTCTTCTCCATCGCCCACAACGCGCTCAGCAACGCATCCCGGCACGCCCAGGCTGGCAGCGTCCTGGTCAGGCTGGACTTCGGCGCCGATATCATCCGCCTGTCCATCGCCGACGACGGCGTCGGCCTGCCCAGCGACTACGCCGGCCGCGGCCGCGGATTCAGCGGTATGCAGTCGGACGCCGAGCGGCTCGGCGGCAGGCTGATCGTAGAGACAGGCGGCCTCACTGGGGGAACGACCGTGACCTGCGAGACGCCCTATCAGTAGATGCGAGGAGCAATCCGAGATGCCGAAGACGAAACGGACCAGAGTGATGATTGTGGACGACCATCCGATCATGAGGGACGGACTGCGTGATGCACTGGACCAGGAGGGAGACTTCGAGGTGGTCGGGGCGGCTGCAGACGGAGTTGAGGCGGTTGAGGCGGCGCAACGCCTGAAGCCGGAAGTGATCGTCATGGACGTGATCATGCCGAACAAGGACGGCATTGACGCCTGTCGGGAGATCATCGACCTGTTGCCCGACACGCGAGTGTTAATCCTGACGGCCTCAACCGAAGAGGACGCGGTGATCGAGGCGGTCGCCGCCGGCGCATCCGGCTATTTGCAGAAGCTCTCAGGGCCCAAGGAGCTTGCCGACGCCGTTCGCATCCTGGCTCAGGGGCGCTTGCACATACCGGACCGATCGATCAGGAGGGCATTCGCCATGATCCGCAGCCATCCGGGGCTGGCCTCCGCTCGAGCTCTGGAGAGACTCACACTCAGAGAGCGGGACATCCTCAAGCTGTTCGCCAGCGGCAGGTCGTACGCTCAGATCGCCGAGTCCAGGGACAATAAGCCCGTAACCGTCCGCAACTCGATCTATCGCATTCAGGACAAGCTGGGAATCAAAACGAAACAGGAGCTCGTCCTCTGGGCGGTGCAGAACGGCCTGCTGGAGGATCTGGAATCCAGCGCTTGACGCCGCCCGCCGGTGCGACATCTACCGTCCACGTTGCCCGCTAACGCGGACTGGCATTGCTCACAGCTTCCTCGAGACGTACGTGTGCAGTGTCTGAACGCCACTTCGGTCTGTCGTTCGGCATCGCGATCGCGGAGTGAATCAGGTCTGCACTTGGCCGACCCGTTGTCCCCTCCCTGACGGAGGTGGGGATCAACGCCCAGGTCATGGAATGTCGCTGCTCAGTCAGAACGCGCTCATCTCCCTCGGCGAACTCGGCTGGCAGACGAAGTACGCGCACGACCCCGCCGGCTGTAACGCCCGCGGCAAGCAGGCGTCGCCGCAGCGGCAGCCCGAGCGTCCAGCGGCGCGGGACGACCATGCGGGGACGACGCGTGCCGGCGCCGTAGGTCGCGCCGCTCGATGCGTCTGCCGGTCGTGCTCAGTCGGCGTCCGCTTGCTCAGTGGTCGCGCCGACCGGTGTCGTCCGCTTTGCGGTCAGGACCGCGCCCGCCAGCAGACCGTCAGCGAAACGCTGGCCGAAGGGGCGGTTGAGAAACTCCGGCGCGTCGAGGAAGTAAGCCGCCCAGGTCCCGTTGCCATAGTCATACAGCGCCGTCACGCCGAGCCCCCGCGCACAGGCCTCCAGCTCGGCGATGCTGCCGCCCGTGAACCGCACCCGGCTCAGCCGCTCGCCGCCCAGACCCTCCAGACAGGACGGGCTGCGCACCGCGATTGTGTAGGTCCGGCTGCGGCTGCCGTCCCCGGATGTCACCGTGACGCTGATCGTCGTCTCGCCGGCCAGCCTGACCTGATGTCCGTTGGCGACGTCCCCGTCCGCATCGTCCGGCTCGATCTCGACCGTCGCCGCCGCCTGCGTGGCGGTAGCCACCACCGTCGTCTCCGAGAGCGCCGGGCCGGCGCTGGCGCTGTACTCGAACCGGCCCGACCAGAAGCGGCCCAGCTCGATCCCGCTCAGGCTGAGCCCGCCCAGCCGCGCCTGTATCGCGTCCGGCATGTTGTAGCTGGACACCTGATCGTCCTGCTCGTCGACCACGTACATGGTGTCGCCGTCCGACCAGATCCCGCGCGCATCGCCGTTGCCCGCCTTCAACAGCGAGCGGAAGGTGAACTCTTCGTCCTCGTAGCGCTTGAGCGTTTCGTTCTCGATGCGGTAGGCGAGGAGCCGCTTGGCTCCGTCATCCGAAACCCACAGCGTGACGCCGTCCGACCAGATCCCACGAGGACTCTGGTTGAGCTTGTCCAGTGCATATTCGGCGCCCAGTTCGCCGGTCTCAACGTCGTAGAGGAAGACCGCATCCTTGACGCTATCGAGCACATCCAGTGTCTCGCCGTCGGACCAGATCCCGCGGGGGTCGCGGTTGCGTTCGCCTAATCCGATATCGCGGGCTTCGAGACGCTCGCCCGTCGCCAGCCGGTAGGCGAACAACAGATCCTGGCCGCTGTCCGCGACCCAGACCAGTTCGCCGTCCGACCAGATCCCGTGAGCAAAGCGGTTACGCCGCTCGAGCTCAAACTCCGCCTCCGGCGTGCGCTCGCCGCTCACGAGGTCGTAGGCGAAGACCCGGTCCGCACCGCTGGCCGCATTCTCCAGCACCCACAGCGTCTCGCCGTCCGACCAGATCCCGGTCGGCAGCCCGTTCTCGTCGTCCAACGCCTCGATGTCGCGCGTCACGTTCCACTCAAAATCAACATCGGACGGCACCGCGACGGGAGGCGGCCCGCCGCCTCCGCCACCGCCACCGCCGGTTTTAGCAGTAGTGATCACAGTCAGCTGCTCCACGACCTGAACCTTGACAGTCGCCTTCGCGGAATCGCCCTTGGGATCTTGCACTGTCACCATTAGCACATACTTCTTCTGCACGGTGTCATCCATGACAAAACCCGGCGCCACGCTGATTTGTCCCGTCTCTGGGTCGATCACAAAGTCAGGAGAACCGCTCAGCGTGTAACGGAGTTCCCCCTCGTGATGGTCGGGGTCATTGGCAACCAGTTCCTCGCCCACTAGCGTCTTTCCTCGAGAACCGTCCTGCACCTCAAGTTCGATAGTAGTTACGGGGAATTCCGGTTCGTCGTTGATCTCGCGGACTTCAACGCTGACCCATTCTAAGGATTCCAACTTTCCATCTGAAACCCGATACTGGAAGGACATCCTGCCCGAGAAGTCAGGATTCGGCGTTACACGCAGCCTGTTGTCACTCAGTACATGCGCCATGCCATTGCTCGGATCCCGAGGGATCGAGACCCGTAGAGGATTCCCTTCGGGATCGACATCGTTCGTTAGCACATCTATTATGACCGCAACGTCTTCGTCTGTTGTATCTTCGTCGGGTTGCGTAAGCGGTTGCTCGTCCACACCTGTTATGCGCACCGTGACAGTAATCGTATCATTCAGGGTCGCCGGGTCGGTGGCCTCAACCATGAGCAGGTACTCGTCTGTTGTCTCATGGTCCAGATTCGCGGCTCTTCCTACCAAGATCTGCCCCGTTCTCGAATCAATTTCGAATCGATCATCGAACGTTGACACAAGGCTGTAGACCAGGTCATCGTCATTCGGGTCCGTTGCGCCCACCCTGGCGCCTACCTCCGTCTCATGATTGGAGTTCTCGGCCACGAACCGCAGCGTGAGCCCATCATCTGTGAATCGCGGCGGGTCGTTGTCCTGAGCCGTACGTTTCACCACTCGCCGAGAGACAGACTCTTTGACCTTGCCAGCGCCGTGCGTATCCTCATAGGTTGTGGTAGCACGCAGATAGTGGTTGATATCTGCAACCTCTGGTGTATATGTACTGCTCGTTGCGCCGTCGATCACATTCCAGGCGCGCAGGTTCTGGGAACGGTGCCAACTCCAACTCCGGCTGATGATCAGATCAGGGTCGTCGTGCGTCGCCGTGTAGGGAATCGAGATCAGCGGCTGAGGTGACGACAGCGTCAAGTCCGCTTCTTCATTGATGTCCGCAACAGTGATGCTGATGACCTTGATCGCGGGCGGATTGTCCGAGCCCGCCCACACCTGGAATGTCGTTTCGTATGTATTGTCCTCATCGGTGTCGCCCCTGATCTCCTGTTCAAAGCTGGGAGCGCCCATCCGCCAATACAGCCACCACTCCTGCCACCACTCTCGCCCAATCCTCCTCCAGGTGGACGACCTCTTCAAGGTGAACGAGTTTCCATCCACACCCCCAGTCACCGAAAATCTCGGATTCGGGACCCGTTCCGGATCGACGGCATAGTACTTCGCGACTAGTCTCCGACCGTCCTCATTGACAGTCAGTTCGGATGGTCCGTGAATGGTTGGCAGTTCCTCAACATTTCTCACAGTCACGCGTACTGCCAACGATGCCGACAGCCTGGGACCGAATGAGCCGTCATCGGAAGCGATCACGTTGACATCATATCTGTTGTCTCGGCCTGAGTCGGTGGACACCTCATAGTTTCGCTCTGAGGCGAAACTTAGCCAACCGTCTTCGTCTATCTCGAACGCGCTCTCGTCGTAACCCGAGAGCGACCACGTCATCGGACTCTGCTCGATATCGTCTGCCCCATACTGGCCGATCAGGAGGCTTCCGTGTTCATCGACCACGTATGATTCGCGGCCTGTTACCAGGTGTAGGTCGTTCGCATCAAGCACTGAGACTGCCACCTCAATCTGCGCGTCGATCGTAGTGTCGAGTTCGTCGCTGTGGTTCTTGTTGTCGCGCACATACACCGTCAGCGAATAACTGTCCTGTTCTTCATGGTTGAGCGGTGCAGTAGTCTGGATCTGACCAGTGGTAGGATTAATCTCGAAGTGGGAACTGTTTGTCTCCGCCAGCGAAAACTCCAAGACATCACCATCCGGGTCGACAGCGACGATTGGTTCGCCGACGGCAGTTCCGCTCGGGGCGTTCTCTACTACTTCACGCAGGCCGGTTTCCGTGGCTGCGAATGCTGCATCAGCATTCAGCAGTCTGGGCTCAGCGGCGACTACCGCAGACCACGGGCTTTCTCCAACTGACGTGTGCGCCTGCAATTGCACGTCGTAGGACGTACCGTTGAGCAAAGATGGAATGTTGTAGCGAAGCTCGTCGTCGCCGGTACTCCAGGCCGGAGCAACCGGGGTGGTCCAGTTGGGATCGGCCTTGTCCGTCGCGTCAGTGCGGATGTAGCGCAGGTCGTAGCGGGAGACATCGGCGCCGCCGTCCTCAGCCGGCGGGCGCCATGATACGGTCAGCCCGAGGTGTCGCGGACTTAGGTCCACGTTCGTCGGAGCCGAGGGCGGTTCCAACGTGGGTTGGGCCTCATACGTCAACGACCAAGGCCCGGCGCCACGACCGGTGACCGCGCGGACCTGCACGTCGTAGGGCGCGCCGGGACCGAGGTCGGTCATCTGATATGCGTCGGAGTCCGTGGCTCCGACCCCGATGACCTCGGTCCAGTTGTCATCGTCCCACTTGTCCGCGGCTCGGCTGCGGATGTAGCGCAGGTCGTAACTCGTGACCTCACCGCTACCGGTCTCATCCGGCGCCACCCAACCGATCGTCAGCGTCCTCATGCCTGCGACGGCGGACGTCACGGTCGGGCGTCCCGGCAGATCGCCATGACCGTAGATCTTGAGTCGCCAGGCGACCAGGTCACCCGAACGCTCGTGGTAACGGTCAGCCAGGCGCAACGTCCACTCACCCGCCGGGTTCTCGCCCAGATGACGAGCCGAGCCGAAGCGCACGCTTGAGCGCAGCGCGTGAGGATAGAACCGGGTGTTGATCCGGGTCGAGTGCGCCGCCGGAAGGATGGTCGATACCGCGCCGGAGGGGGAAATCAGTTCGATCCGCATATCCCGAAACGAGGGATGATCAAACTCGATATGGAGCTCGACAAACTCGACAAACTCGACGTATGGATCAATCGTTACCTTGCTCGTCACTGTCGGACCAAAACAACAACCCGACGGAGCGTCGGGGACGACCTGCCGTGCGTCCTGGGACGATGCTTCGAAGGTCTTCATCGGCGGCAGATTGGTCCATGTGGTTGCCAGCGCCACTGCAGCGCCGGCATCGACGACGCCGAAACCGTAGTCATGGCTGAAGCGGTAGTTGCCTGTGGCGCCATACTTGGCCGGGCCGGTTTTCCAGCTGGTGTTCGATTGATCGTTCCAGCGCGCCGACGCTGCGAGGATCAACTTGACATCCCTCCAGGTCAGATCCTCATTGGAGGCCCGAATCAGCGCCGCCACGCCGGACACGATCGCAGTGGCGTAACTCGGACCCCATAGCTCGAACAAATAACGATTCCCATAGTTGGTTGTGGCGATTTTGACCGCCGGCGCGCAAAGCCACAGCGTGGCGCCACGGTTGCCGAAATTCAATCGCTTGTCGTTGTAACCGACTCCGCAGACCGCTGTCGCTGCATAGGAATTGCTTCGCTCGTTCAAGTTCGCGTCGTCGGCATAGTCGAGACGCGAGCCGCCATTGAACACGTAGAAGATGCCCTTCTCGCCGAAGCCCTCGGTGACGCCGAAATCGAGCGCGGCCTGCCACTCCGCACTCGCGCGCCTGACATTGTCGTCCTCGTTCCCGCCCCAGCTGTTGTTTGAGACGGCGACCACATCGGAGTTGCGAAGTATGGCAGCTACAAGCTCAGTTTCAGAATTCTCCTCTTCTCTCCAATGGATGCCGCCATTGAACAGGATAGTTGCTTCAGGCGCGACCCCGCGAACACCGATGTCATTATTGTGCTCGGCAGCGATCACTCCCGTGTAGAGGGTCCCTAACGATCCGAATCGGAGCAACACACTATCCTCCAAGGAGTCGAGGTTATGACTCAGCTCAAGATCAATGTTGTCGTCCAAGTCATTATGGTCAGCTTGTAGATCGCCGTCGAGTACTGCGATATTGATGCCCTTGCCCTTCGTTGTTGCCCAGACGCCTGCAACATTAATGTCGAATCCGGGACCAGCGCCGTACTGTCCGGTGTTGTTCAGATGCCACTGGCATCCGCTCAGGGGATCACCACTCTCCCCAACTGATTGAGCATTATCCTGCATGGACTTTTGCAAGCACTTCGTAACTTCGGCTGCATACCTGTCGTCGGGAGTCGATTCGATGATGTAGGCGGCGCCCGCGCTGCCCTCCGGCGCCGAGACTCGGATGGTATAGGTACCAGCATCGAGCCAATCTTGCACGAAACCGGCTATTGTGCGATAGAATGAAGAGTGGTGCGCTTGCTCGGTGGTAAACAAATCAAGTTGCGTATCCCCGTCGAATACCTTGATGTCCAGCGGCGTGTTCTCCTCGTAGGCAGTAGCCAGAATGAGTACATTGCGCCTGGAGTCCAACGTCAGTTGGAAAAAGTCCTGGTCGGTCGCCGAGGCGATGCGACCGGTCTTGATCGTGTGGAACGGCAGCGGCGTGGCGGTCGCGGCCGTGCTGCCCGGCTCCGTCACGGTGCGAACGTAGACTCGGAATGAACCGAAATCGCTGGTCCAATGCCTGGTCACCTTGATGAAGTATGTGCCCGCTGCGAGCGATTGCCGCATCCCGAAGTCAGAGAGGGTCGACCAATGATAGGAGGACTCGTTGTAGTCGATACGGACTCCCTGATCTGTCATCAGTTCGCCATTCGGGCCCGGAATTAGCGTTGAGTGAGAGGACTGGATCCACACTTCCGTTGGGTCGTCCAGGGTGAAGGTGAACAGGATCGGGCCTTGAACTCCGCCGTTCGAGCGGGGGAACGTGCCCTCAGCGTAGGAATCAAGCACGATCACGGTGGCGTCGTTGGGGTCGGGGGCGGTACGGCTCTGGCTGGCGACCCGGGTTTCGGCCTGCAGTTCGGCCTGCAGCAGGTAGGAACCGGTCCCGCCGAGCGCGTGGCTGACGGTCAGGTAATAGGCGCCGGCCTCGACCGTGGCGTCGAGCGAGAACTGCCGCGGGACGTTGAGCAGCGAGCCGCTCGAGGACGCGAGCACGTCGCCCGCGGACGTGCTCAGCGTGCCCTGGATGTTGGCCGCTCCGCTGCCGGTCACCGTCAGCAGCGCCGCGCGCGGCGTCTCGATCAGGAAGACATCCTGATCGCCGGCCCGATTGATCCGTCCGGGCATGGATGATTCCAGCGCCAGCGGTGTGGCCTCGCCGCGCGTATCGCCGTGGTCGGTGGTCACGGCTGTGCGCGTCGCCGACCAGGGACCGACGCCGACCGCGTTGACCGCGCGCGCCTGGATGTCATAGCTGACGCCGTCCGTCAGCCCCGTAAGCACCGTCGCCAACGGCGCCCCGGCGGACAGGCCGCGCTGCAGCGTCCAATGTTCGTCGGCCCGCTCAGACGCCTCGCTCTCGATATAACGCAGCTCGTACGAACTGATCGGCGAGCCGCCGTCCGCCGGCGCGCTCCAGTTGACCGTCAGTGTGGTCGCCGTGGCAGCAGCCGCCGTGACGGTTGGCGCGCCCGGCGCGGTCGGCGTCTGCGACCGGACCGCTGCGACGGGCTCGCCGCTCACCGTCAGACGCGCCTCCGACCAGGGCCCGCTCCAGCCCCCGTAGCGCGCCCGCACCCGGACCTGGTACTCGACCCCCGCCACCAAATCCATGATGGTCACCCCGCTGACCGTGCCCGCCGGATAGAGATGATTCTCATCGACCGTGTACGAGCGGAACTCCTCGTCCGACCGGGCCCAGTCCACCCGGTAATCAACCGGCGCCAGACTGGGCGGCTGCCAGCCAACCGCCAGCTCGCCCGGGACCGCGCTGGAGAGCCGCAACTCACTGATCGCGCCGGCCCCATCCTGCGCAGCGACCGGCGCCATAACGAACCAGCCGAACCCGCCGGCGGCCAGCAGGATCAGCCCCAGCAGCAACCCGCTGAAGCCGCGCCGGCGCAATCCAGCCGCCCAACGCCGGCCCCAGACAGAGCGCCGCCAGCCCGCGCCGCCGCCGCTCGAGTCTGTCTGCCATCGACAGTTCACTACTGACCGAGCCTTCCCGATTCGATAATCCGCCGCGCCGCTGAACATCGTGAGTCCCCCGAACGCTACAAACAAGCGTCATGCTGGGCAAGAGGCATACGTACTATCTGCGCAGGATATTTTTACATGTGCATATGCCTATATCTATAGAGGCATAACAGCCAGCTACTGACTAGGCGAATCACACAGGAATGGAACTGCGCCGATACCTCACTTGCGATGCGTTGTCTGCGCGCATGACGAGTCTGACGCAAGCAAATGAGTGTGCGTTCTGCTGCGTGGCACGCTCACTTCCAAGCGCCAGATCGCACAGGCGCAACGATGCAAACGCACCATGCAATACATCACACGCCGCATCCCGAATCAGTTGACCTGGTTGAAGCTAGTACTCCGAACTCCATCAATCCAGCTAAACAGTGTGATCTAGCTGCGGCCGGCAGGGCCACGAGGAGGCGTCACTGGTGGGATTCCCGATTGCACGCCGACACTTCTCCTGGTGACATCTGCGGGACTGTCCGCACTCATCCTGGCCGGATTGCTGGTTGCCATCACGGTGACGCCCCAGCGCCTGTCCCACCGCCCTGTCTCAAGGCCTTGTCCGGCTGGTGCGGCAGCACGTTGAGGGGCTGGGCGCGGTCAGGGGGTTTCGTTGCAGCGGAGCAGAACCCCAGGCGACCAGGCGCCCTGGTCCCCGCCGAAGGCGCCGCGCACCCGTACGGTGAGCGAGGCCGGGCCTGCGAGGTTGACGCTTCCGATCATCTCGGGGTAGCCGTTGACGGTGCGGAATGCGTGGGTGACTGCGCCGGCGCCGAATCTGCTGATGATGTGCGCCTCCCAGTCCCAGTCGTCGGCGGCGGACTGGTCGTCGGGCAGATCCCAGTAGATCCGGAAGCTGTGGTCGCCGGTGCAGGAGTCCAGCGTGAGCCAGGCGACGGCGGTGTTGGGGTGTGAGTTGGTGCTGCCGTAGCTGGCTGTCCAGTACGCGAAGAGTCCGGCGATTCCCAGGTTGGTATCGCTGCCGATATTGGCGGTTTCGGCCTCGTCGAGTGCTTCGCCCCACGCCTGTTGCGGCGTGTAACTGGTGCTTGCCCAGGCGCCCGTGCCGACGCGGTTCACCGCTGCTACCTGGATTTCGTAGTGCGTGCCGTTCGTGAGTGCGTTGATGTTCTGTATCGCGATGTTGTCGGCGTCGGCGACGTTCGGTGTCTCCGTCCATCGTTGTGTGCCGGTTCGCCGCCAGCGCACGCGGTAGGCGGTCACGCGCGCGCGCGAGTCCTCGTTGGCGATACGGATCCAGGCCACGGCGTGGCCGTCGTCTGTTCTGAAGGCGATGACCTGTGTGGGCGGCGGCGGGACGGTGGGCGGGCCTTGGGGGGTGGCGCGGGCGGTCGACGCAGGCCCGGTCAGGCTGCCGCGCAGGGCGCGCGCCTGGAAGATGTACGCGCTGCGGTTCGAGAGCCCGGTCACGGTGTACGCGGTGGTGGTCCAGCGGCTTCGGGCGATGTCGGTCCAGTCGGGGCTCCAGGCGGCGTCCGACCTGAGCCGGCGCCGGTACTGGTAGCCGCTGACGGAGTCGTCGTCGGTGGCGTCCCAGCTCAGCTCAACGCGGGTGTCGCCGGGTGTCGCTGTGAAGCCCGCCGGAGCGCGCAGCGGCCCTCTCGGCGTGGCGCTGCTGCGCGACGCGGGACCGCCGACGCTGTCTCGCAGCGCGCGCACCTCGACGGTATAGCGCACGTTGTTGTCCAGACCCGTCAGTGTCTGCGAAAAAGACGCCAGGGCGAAGTAGGCCCAGTCGGCGTTCCAGGCGCTGGCCGAGCTGGGCCGGAGCCGGTACTGGTAGCCGGTGATCGTGATGTCGCCCGGGTCGTCCCAGCTCAGCGCGATCTCGCCGTCGCCGGCGGAGACCGCGCTCAGGTTCGCGGGCGCACCCAGGGCGCCTCTGGGAATCGATTTCACTTCGGCCTGCGCGCCCGGGTCGTCCTGGCCGTTTTCGAGGTACATGCGGCGCACCTGGAAGGTGTACTCGACGCCGTTGGTCAGACCGGCCAGCCGGTGCGATGTGGTCGCCGCGTCGCTGGCGGCGATCTCGGTCCAGTCGGGCCGCCAGCCGCTGTCCGACGTGTTGCGGTAGCGGTACTGGTAGCGGTCGATCGTGGCGTCGCCCGGGTCGTCCCAGCTCAACGCGACCCGCCGGTCGCCCGGCGCGGCCGACAGGTTCTCGGGGGCGTTCGCCGCCGCCGGCCTGGTCGTGGTGGCCTGCTCGGACTTGATCGAAGTGTGCACGTCGGCGTACTCGATGGTCACCCGGAGGTACATGCCCTCGTCGCTGTCCTGCACCACATAGCTCGACTGGTCCGCGTCGGCGATATCGCTGAACCCGCTGTTCTGACTCGACGAACGCGACCACTGATATGACAGCACGCCGACCGAGCCGTCCGGGTCGCTGACTGACGCGGTCAGTGTCTGGCCCGATACCGGCGAACCCGAGATCGTCACCGTGCCGTCCTCGTCCACATTGTTCAGCGTGATCGTCAACGTCAACGTGTCATCGACGGTGTACGGCGCCGACTCGGCCATGCCGACGGCGTCCTCGCGGTCGGTGGCCTCGATCCGGACCACGTAGCTGGAACGGTCCTCGTAGTTCAGCAGCGATCCCGCCCGCACGGTGATCTGCCCGGACGTCTCGGCCAGCTCGAAATGCCGGTGGAACGCGGCCAGATGGGCCGTCGCCGCGGCCGTCGCGGCCGTCGCGAGCACCGAGTGATACACGGCATCGCCGTCAGCGTCCACAGCCGCGACCGCCGCGCCCACATTGCCCGACGCGGTGTTCTCATCGACCGACCGCGGCGCGGCGTCCGCCGCGAACTGCGGAGCGGAGAACGAGACCATCGAGCCGTCCACCTTGTGACCCGACGAAGTGGCCTGCAGCGAATGCGTCAGCACTGCCGCACCGGACGTGCCCGCCCGGTTGATCGTGCCGCCCGCCAACGCCAAACTGTTCGCCGCCCACGAGATCCCGTTGGCGTCTTCATCAGCGAGCTGCACCGTGTACGAGAACGTCAACGTGTCAGTCCCCGACCCGCCCGAATACGCCGCCTGCGTGCCCGTGTCGTCCAGCACGAACGTGAACTCCGGCGTACCCGTCACATCCACCACAGCCGAGAACTGCACCGCGAACACGATCGCCTCGTTGCGCCCGTACGTGTCCTTCGTCGCCGCGTCCAGGGGCAACAACGGCGTCGAGCTCAGCGACACCGACGACAGCGCTGCATCATCGTCGCGGATCGTCACCAACACATTGCGCGCCGTACCGGTCGCACTCCCCAGCTGCCCGTCCGCGCCCCGATACGCGATCCAGCCCAGCCCGTCGTATACAGATAGCTCCACGAAGTACAGCAGCAGCTCCTCGTCAGACTCCACCACAGCGTCGTCGAGCAGCGTCAGCTCCACCTCGACCGAGCCTTCCATGTAGCCGTCGGCATTGGCGGCCCAACTGTCCACGTCTGGGGTCACCGTCTCCGCCACCGTCTCGTAATCGACAGCCACCGTCGCCGTGCGGCCGTTGGACAACACCTTGAACGAGATCCCCCCCACCGTGCCGTCAACATTTCTCCTTGGCGCGGGCATGTCGGTCGAGGTGGCAGTCATCAGTGCCGTAATAGAGTTCGCGCCGCTGGCCTCATCGAACGCATACGACGAGTCCGCGAAGCTCACCACCCAGGCCGGGTACTCCACCACCACCACTTCCAGAGGCGCCGCGGCATCGATCGAGTCATACCCATCCGCGAACAGCTGCAGCTCCAGCGTGCCCCCCACCGTCGCCGAAGCCGAGAACCCCACGCCAAAATCGAAGTCGTCGTCCAGACTGTACGATACCGTCCCGGCAGAAATATCCATCACGAGATCCTGATAGTCTTCCAGCGTGTTGATGCTGCCCCAGTCGTTGCCCTCGGGCGGCACCATCCGATAATCCACTCGCAGTCTATCCGTTGTCGGGCCCGAACGCGTAATGGTGTAGGTCACATAGTCGATCCCGCCGGTCGCCTTCGCCGGATCGACGGTGACGCTCAAAGTCGGGATGTCCTCGAGCGGAGTGAGCGATCTCGACCGCGCCGGCGGGCCCTCGCCCTGCGGTCGGTCTTTGACTGCGCGTATCTCGAAAACGTGCGCTACGTCGTTGGTCAGCGACGACACGACCAGCTTGCGCTCATCGGCGAAATCGCCGTCGTTGTCGCTGTCGGGCACCCGGGTCCACGCACCGTACGAGCCTGTGCCTGCCTGGTACCGGTACTCATAACGCGTGATCGGCGAGCCGCCGTCGCTCACGGGAGCAAACCAGAACAGCCCCACCCGCGCGTCTCCCTGCGACCCCCTCAGGCGGCGGGGCACACCCGGCCCGGTCGCCGTGTCGGCCAGCACCGACATCTGCAGCGCGAACTCGCCGGCCACCTCTAGCGCGTCGGCGTACGGTCTCCAGGCCGGGTCCCGCGGGGGATCCACGATGGCCGCGTGGTAGGTCAAGGCGTTGGCCTCCATCTTCCAACCCGCAGCGCTGCCCGGGTCCAGCGGCGCCAGGCCGTCTTCGAACACCGGTCCGTCGCCATACTCGGACAGAGAGCGGGTAAGGAACGTGTTCTGGCTAATATCGGTGTTCGTCCACGACAGCACCAGCCAGTAGCGGGCGCCCGGCGCGAGCACGAAGCCGGGATGGGCGAGATCCAGTATCCCGGTGACCTTGTTGTCGACGGGGGCGATGTCGTCGACGGGAATGTCGATCGGATCGAACAGCGGCGCCGGGGCGGGCCGGGACTCGCCGTTGTCGTCGGCATGCAGCGCCCAGGCAAGGGAGATGTCCTCCCCGAAGAGGTTCTCCGCGGCTATCCCGACGCGAATGCCGCGCAGCACGTATCCGCTGGGTTCGGGCCCGGTCGTGAACGGCTGCGCCAGCCTGGTCAGCGCAGGCCCATCCACTATGTAGGTTATGTCGGAGATCACACCCACGTTGGACAGGATCGGCTGCGACAGCACTGCGCTGAAGCTGACGTGTTGTGCGGTCTTACCCGTGACGAACGCGTTGTCATAGGTCAGCATCGCGTTGAGCCACATGCCCAGATCGCCCGGGCGGGGAATGTAGCGGTCTGCCGTGCCGCCCTCTACTGCGGGAATGTCGACGAACGGCCCCTCTTTGGCTGCGCCTCGCTGCCACTGAAACGACACGTTCCTCAGCCGGCCGGCCTTGTCGGTCACCTCCGCGGTGACCGCGACGCCGACCTGCGGCGCCCCGACCCGCACGAGGCTCGAGTGTTGATCGGTCGGGCCGCCGACCGCCATCCGGAACATCCGGTCGTCGCCGTCGACGGACCACGACGAGCCGTCGAAACTCCTCAACGTCTCGTCGATGCGGGGTCTAGCGACGCCAAACATTATGGTGGGACCGGCTCCTTGCGCTGTGGTCGTGCTCACGCTCACCTGGCCCGACCCCGTCCCGACGTCAAGCACCACCCAGTACGTCTCGGACGCGTCCAGGCTGATCGCGCTGGTCGCGCTGAACACAGCCCGGCCGGGGAGGTCGAGATCGGTGGACCCAATCGTGGGCGAGATCAGCGTCCCGCCGGTGACCGCGGCCGCCGCCGGCGAGCCCGAGTTGTCCGCATGGATCGCGACACGCGGCGTGGCGCCCGATTCCGCCGCCACGCCCAGAACCACCGAAGTGAGCTCCAGGCCCCCAATGTGAGCACCCGTAGTGAACGCGGTCGCGTACTTCGTGACCGACGCGCTCGTCTTGGCCACCTCCGCCCGGTTTCCCCGGTGACGATTAGAGGCATAGGGCCCCGTCTCGGGCCTCACCGCTTCGCTGCCGCGAAGCCTGATCCTCATGCTCACCGCAGCAGAGCCGCGGTAATCAGCCCACTCCGTCGTTCCTTCGGCCCACACGTTGTCGCCCACAGACCAGCCCGCCGCGCCGCCGGCATCAATTCTGCCCCCATCCACAACGGCGCCCACGCTCAGCCCGCCGTCAGCGCCCGCGGTCTTGGTCACCACGATCCAATACTGCGTCCCGGGCTCAAGCAGCACATCGAGCGCCGCGAACTCCTCCAGCGTCGAAGCGTCATCATCAGGAGTCGACACCTGCGCCAGCACCACAGCCGATGCATTGACCGGCGGATAGCGATACGGCTCCCCCGCGGTGCCCACCAACTCGCTCGAGCGCAGCAGCTTCGCCTCAACACTCACGCCGCTCCCGACCGCCAGACCGAGCTCCACCGACGACAAAAAATAACCATCAGCATGATCGCCGGTCCTGAACGACTGCGCGTACGACACCCGACCCGAGGCAGTCGCCAGGGCAGTCTCCGACGGCCGATCCGCATTCGAGACCAGCACCGGTACCACTGTCTGCGCGGTCGCGTCGGCCAGCACGACCGCCAGCACAGCGACCGCCGCCGCCAACGCCAGAACAGCCCGCACCACCGTCACCATGGCGGAGAGGCCGCCACGGGAACGCCGCGCTCGCATGATGCTGGTCGCTCGTGAGTTGGCCATTTCCCACAACCTCCGGCTTCGAAGTGCTTGTCCAGCGCCTGACCCCGTTTGCATCGGCCCAATCCTCGCCCGCCCCGACAAGCACGCATACAGGTATGGATAACCTGTCATTCGTGCATCCCCGCGCAGATCTACTCGCCGCGGCGCGGAGGATCGTGATCCCGAACACTACAATCTAGCGTCAGACTCGGCAAGAGGCATACGTACTATCTGCGCAGGGTACTTTTGCACGTGCATGTGCTCGTGCATGCGCTCGTGCATGTGCATGTGCATATGCCTATGGATGGAGGGATGCGTTTACCACTATCAGAATAGGCCGATGGCATCGGATGGCAAAGCAAAGATAGCCAACGCCGCTTGCGTCGACTGCGCAGATGGGGAGTCAGACGCACGCATATGAGTGGACGTTCTGTTGCGTCATACGCTCCTTTGCAAGCATCATATCGCACAGGCGCAACGATGCAAACGCACCAAGCAATAGATTGCACGCGACCTCCCGAATCAGTTGAACTGATTGAAGCTATACTCTGAACTCCATCAATCGAGTCAACAGTGTCATGTAGTTGCGGCCGGCACGGCCACGAAGTGGAGTCACTGGTGAGATTCCCAACATTTGGACGCCGACACTTCTCCTGGTTGACAGCCGCGGGACTGTCCGCACTGATCTTGGCCGGATTGCTCTTGGCGATCACGGTGACGGCCCAGGAGGGCGCCCCGCCGCAGCCGACCGGCTTGACCGCCGACCCGGCGCACGACCAGGTCGGGCTGGCCTGGGACGATCCCGACGACTCATCAATCACCGGCTACCGCATCCTGCGCCGACTGCCGGCCCTTGATCCGCCCGGCGTGTTCGCCGTATTGCTCGAAAACACCGGTTCCGCCCTGACCAGCTACGTCGATACCACCGTCAGCCCGCAAACGAGCTACGTCTATCGGGTGAAGGCGATCAACGCGCACGGTGTGAGCGAGCGCTCGTCCTGGGCCAACGCGCTGACTCCGGCCGTCCCGGCGCCGCCCGTCTTGACGCCCGCGCAGCCGACCGGCTTGACCAGCGACCCGGCGCACGACCAGGTCGGGCTGGACTGGGACGATCCCGACGACTCAACGATCACCGGCTACAGCATCCTGCGCCGACTGCCGGCACAGGACCTACCGGGTGTGTTCGCCGTGCTGCTCGAGAACACCGGTTCCGCCCTGACCACCTACGTCGATACCACCGTCAGCCCGCAAACGAGCTACGTCTATCGGGTGAAGGCGATCAACGCGCATGGCGTAAGCGAGCGCTCCTCCTGGGCCAACGCGCTGACCCCGGCGCCGCCCGTCTTGACGCCCGCGCAGCCGAGCGGCTTGACCAGCGACCCGGCGCACGACCAGGTCGGACTGGACTGGGACGATCCCGACGACTCATCAATCACCGGCTACCGCATCCTGCGCCGACTGCCGGCCCAGGACCTACCGGATGAGTTCGCCGTGCTGCTCGAAAACACCGGTTCGGCCCTGACCAGCTACATCGATACCACCGTCACGTCGCAAACGAGCTATGTCTATCGAGTGCAGGCAATCAACGCGCATGGCGTAAGCGAGCAATCCTCCTGGGCCAACGCGCTGACCCCGGCCGTCCCGCCGCCAACGGGCCTGCGCGCAGGCCCGACGAGCGCAGGCGTGTCGCTGGATTGGGATGATCCCCAGGATGCGACAATCACCGGCTACAGGATCTCGCGTCGATCAGGGACCGCAAACTCGCAGGGCGGATTCGGCGTGTTGGTCGAAGACACCGGCACGGCCGCAACGGCGTACCTGGACGGCACAGCCAGAGGCAACGTGAGCTACTACTACCAGGTCCTGGCGATCAGGACATCGGGAGTGAGCGCGCCTTCGGATTCCGTCAACGTGCTCGCTCAAGTGCGTCCGCTCTCGTTGACCACTGTCGGTCTCCTGTTCGAAGCGCAACTGACTGTGGCGGACTCGAACAATCCAAGCCAACCAGCGCTTGGGTTCGCGAGGTTTGGCGGCTTCGGGCAGCTCGCCTTCACCAACGATCCGCACAACCTGTCTGCGCTCTTCCTGAAAGCGCTGGCCTACCTACCCGAGACCGATCACCAGCTCGCGTTGGTCATACACCGACCAATAGAGGCCCCGTTTCTGCTCTGGGTAGGAGATCGCGCCTTCGCCTCGAGCGAGGCCGCCCAGCGACAGGCCAACGGCTGGGCCTACGTCTGGAGTGAACAGTGCGTGGACTGGTCGGCGGGTGAGCAATTGGCCGTCCGGCTGGAAATGATCGAGCCCGGCGACCCACGCGTAGGGCAGTTGGCCGACCCCAGCCTGGCCTCGCTCGAACTCGGCGGCGCGCGTCTGTTGACGCCGTTCGCATCCGCCGAGCGTCACTACCTGGCCGAGCTGGATCCAGGCGTCAGCCAGGTCACGCTGCGCCCCGAAGCGGCTCAGAGCAGCGCCTGCGCGGTTGCGACCGAACCGGCCGATGCCGATCCGCTGACCGCCGGCTGGCAGATCTCCGTAGACCAACCCAGCGTTGAGGCGAGGATCACCGTGACCTCGCCGAACGGCCGTGCCCAGCGCACCTACACCGTGACCTTCAATCAAGCCGGCAAGCATGAGCCGCGGCTGCGCCGTCTGCAGATGGTGGACCAGCCTGAATTCAGCTTCACGCCCAGCCAGCGCCGCTACCGAGTGGCACTGGCACTGGCCCCGCAGCACGTGACGATTCAAGCCGAGGCGATTGCGACCGATCAAACGCTGCTCGGTCAGGTCGTTCGCGCGGATCAGTTCACTGCCCGCGAACATGACCTGTCGCAGCCGTTTGATCTCTCCGGGCGGGGCGACACGCTGGTTCTGATTGAGACGCGTAGCGAGGATGGACTACGCCGCGTGCCCTACGACCTGAGACTACGGCCGGTCGTGGCCTTGCCCGGGACCAGGGACGCGTTCGGGCGTGGCTTGTTCAGCAGCATCTCCGCGCCGCGCCGCGATAGCGCGCGCCAGATCCAGCAATCGACCGTGGAACCGCGACTCAGCGGCCTCAGCACCAGCGGCAGCGCACTCAATCCCGTCTTCAATGCCGAGACCTTCGCCTACAGCATCTCCGTCCGCCACGGCACCAGCTACATCACCGTCACCCCGACCGCCGCCGCCGGCGCGGACTGGATGATCGCCATCGCCGACACCGACAGCGAGGCGCCCGGACACCAAGTGACCTTGACTACCCCGCCTGGGCGCGATCCCGCACAGACGACCATCGTCATTGTCGTGCGCTCCACCGACCAGCTGCGGCTACAGTCGTACACGATCACGGTCACCCGCGACGCGACGCCCGCTAACGACTCGTCGCTCCGCCAACTAAGCATCAGCGATGTCCGACTGCACACGGACTTCGCCGCCGCTCGCACCTACTACGAGACGACCCTGGTCGCTCCGGTCTCGCGGCTCACGGTCGATGCGGTCCCGGCAGCGCCGGACGCGACCGTCGTGATCACCCCGGCCGATGCCGACCCGGACACGCCCGAACACGAGATCGACCTGGGACCCAGCGTCTTCTTTATTCAGATCGCGGTCACCGCGCCCGACAACACGTCAACGCTCAACTATCGAGTGCGCGTATCGGACGAGCGCTTGCGGTCGCTCTCGGTCAGTCATTTGAAGATCGAACTGGGAGAGGGCAGGTCCGACTACACCGTCGTGGTGCCGGAGGAAGTGACCGAAGTCCGGCTTGACCACGGAACGCCGTTCAACGGCTCGCACGTGTCATACGACCAGAGGGACCAGAGCCACAGCATACCCGGACGCCAGGTCACGCTGCAGCCGGGCGTGACCAATGTTGTGGTGACCGCATGGAGCAAGCGCGAACGCACGAGCCAGGTCTACAACCTGGCGATCGACCGCGCGGCGCCGGCCGCAGCCGCCAACGCCAAGCTGAGCGCGCTGCAGTTGAGCGAGGGCACGGCGATCAGCTTCGATCCGCTGGTCTTTTGGTACTGGGTGAACGACGTGGGCGATTCCGTTGAATCATTAACGCTCACGGCGGCGGCGGCGCAGACAGGGGCGACCGTGGTGATCGACCCACTCGATGCCGACCCCGATCTGGAAGGCCATCAGATCGCGTTCACCGACCCGAACATGCGGGTCACAGTGACCGTCACCTCAAGCGACGGCTCAGCGACGCGCACCTACACGGTGTCGCTGCACCGCAGGCTGGAATGGGCCGACTTCGAACTCGGCTGGGCGCACGGCTGCGGGCTGCGTTCAGACGGACGGATCATCTGTGGCGGAATATACGACGGCCACGGGATATACGACTCCGGTTCTTCGCACGTGCCGTCTGCGCCCGACTACTATGTCTATCGCGACGTGCACGCTGGCAAGCACGAATCCTGCGGCACCCTGGTCAACAATACCCTCCATTGTTGGTCGGGCGGCAGAAGCTATCTTCCCGATTGGGGCGTCAAACAACTCGCCTATTTCTCATGGGGTCCCAACTGCTGGCTGTTGTCGGACGACGGTACGGTCCACTGTCGGTCGGGCCAGGTGCCGGAACAGGTCCGGGACCAGTCGCATCAGGAAGTGGCCGTGGGCGCCACCTTTGCCTGCGTGCTCAACGCCGACAGCGCGATTGTCTGTTGGAACTGGGCCAACGATATTTTCCCGACACCGGCAGGAGAGTTCAAGCATGTCGCCGCAGGAGGAAAGTCGCTCATATGTGGCATCAAGGCAGACGACGATTCCCTGCTGTGTTGGACATATGGAGACTGGACACGGCTTGGGAACCAGATGCCGACCGGTCAGTACGAATTCGTGATGGAGGACAGCAGTCATCGCTATGTCTCGGCGGATGCGACGTATATGCAGGGCTACTGCGCCCTCCGCGAGAGCGGTGGGATCGTATGTGAACTCAATGTCGGCCGCCGTTATACCTTTAACGTCTACCTCTGGGCCAGGCCGGCGGGCGCGGCGTTCGTGCATGTCAGCCTGGGCTACACCCCAGGCACAGCTCACGCCTGCGGCCTGACGAACCAGGGCCGCATCCAGTGCGAGACTCGGACCTATTACCCGGCGCTGACCAACCCGGTCTGGTTGCTGGACTGACGACGCCGGCCTTCGTCGGCTTGCTAACGGCCTGCTAACGGCCACGGAAGCCGGCAGTCCAGCTATGGCAATGTCGTAACCGGCAACAGCCTTGCTCCACTCTCACCCAAGCCGGCTCCGGCTTGGGTGAGAGCGGAGTGACAGTAGCCGTTCCCAGTGGGACACCTCTCGAGGAGTCCTGATGGCGCCAGTTGAGTCGCCAGTTCTGCCAAACCACCCCATAGTCAGGGCACAACAGGGTGGCCGCTCAGCCGGACCTCGGAGACCCCCAGCTAAAGGATCCAGCTATCCGATTGGTGTGGCGGCCCCACAACTACTGCCGCACCTCTACCGCCCGGCATCGCCTCCTGGCGCGGCTGCGCCCGTGACGTCAAACAAGAGACCCAACTCCGTACTGCCGTCCGGCGCACGACGCGCGACTTCCGTGCCATTGCTGAGTGAGAGGGTGACGTAGCCGCCGCTGAGCACCTCGACGAACGTTGCCGCAGTGCCTGACCCGGCGACCTGGAGTGAGGCGTTGACGACCGGCCATTCCCGGTCGGCGGCCAACGTCAAGGAACGCGAGAGCCGGCCGGATGTGACCGTCACCGCTCCGCCATGCCGCAACATTGCGCAAAGCGCAAAACGTGTCGCCCAGGTCAGCGGCGCTCAATCCGTCCTCGCCGGAATCAACCTCTTGGCACGCAGCCGCGCTGGTATTGGTCGTGACCGACTCCGCCGCGGTCGCAGCGCGCAACGACCGGGCAATCGCCGCCGGCAGGATCAGCGGCAGCGGCAACGCCCGCCGCATGCGCCGCCGCTCGAGTCCGTATGCCGTCGCCGGTTCACCAATGACCGAGCCTTCCCGATTCGATAATCGGTAGCAGCGCTGAACATCGTGGCTCTTCCGAGCGCTACAAACGAGCGTCAGACTGGGCAAGAGGCATACCTACTATCTGTGCAGGGCATTGGCATGTGTATATGCCTATAGATTTGGAGATGCGGAGCCAACTGTCGACTAGGCATATCGCATAGGCCAAACACTACAACAATACCCACATTGCGCTGCATCAACTGCGCACTTGGCCAATTGCACGCACGCAGTTGAGTGGGCATTACGTTGCAGCGTACGCCCACCGCTAAGCACCATGCCGCACGAGCAATAACCATGCACATGCACCAAGCGATACGTCACTCGCCACAGCCCGTCGGATTGAACGAGTTGTAGCTATACTTTGAACTCCATCAATCGAGTCAACAGTGTCATGCAGTTGCGGCCGGCACGGCCACGAAGAGGAGTCACTGGTGAGATTCCCAACATTTGGACGCCGACACTTCTCCTGGTTGACAGCCGCGGGACTGTCCGCACTGATCCTGGCCGGATTGCTGTTAGCGATCACGGTGACGGCCCAGGAGGGCGCCCCGCCGCAGCCGACCGGCTTGACCGCCGACCCGGCGCACGACCAGGTCGGGCTGGACTGGGACGATCCCGACGACTCATCAATCACCGGCTACCGCATCCTGCGCCGACTGCCGGCCCTTGATCCGCCCGGCGTGTTCGCCGTATTGCTCGAAAACACCGGTTCCGCCCTGACCACCTACGTCGATACCACCGTCAGCCCGCAAACGAGCTACGTCTATCGGGTGAAGGCGATCAACGCGCATGGTGTGAGCGAGCGCTCCTCCTGGGCCAACGCCCTGACTCCGGCCGTCCCGGCGCCGCCCGTCTTGACGCCCGCGCAGCCGACCGGCCTGACCAGCGACCCGGCGCACGACCAGGTCGGGCTGGCCTGGGACGATCCCGACGACTCAACGATCACCGGCTACAGCATCCTGCGCCGACTGCCGGCCCAGGACCTACCGGGTGTGTTCGCCGTGCTGCTCGAAAACACCGGTTCCACCCTGACCAGCTACGTCGATACCACCGTCAACCCGCAAACGAGCTACGTCTATCGAGTGAAGGCGATCAACGCGCATGGCGTAAGCGAGCGCTCCTCCTGGGCCAACGCGCTGACCCCGGCGCCGCCCGTCTTGACGCCCGCGCAGCCGAGCGGCTTGACCAGCGACCCGGCGCACGACCAGGTCGGACTGGACTGGGACGATCCCGACGACTCAACGATCACCGGCTACCGCATCCTGCGCCGACTGCCGGCCCAGGACCTACCGGATGTGTTCGCCGTGCTGCTCGAAAACACCGGTTCGGCCCTGACCAGCTACATCGATACCACCGTCACGTCGCAAACGAGCTATGTCTATCGAGTGCAGGCAATCAACGCGCACGGCGTAAGCGAGCAATCCTCCTGGGCCAACGCGCTGACCCCGGCCGGCCCGCCGCCAACGGGCCTGCGCGCAGACCCGACGAGCGCAGGCGTGTCGCTGGATTGGGATGATCCCCAGGATGCGACAATCACCGGCTACAGGATCTTGCGTCGATCAGGGACCGCAAACTCGCAGGGCGGATTCGTCCTGTTGGTCGAAGACACCGGCACGGCTGCAACGGCGTACCTGGACGGCACAGCCAGAGGCAACGTGAGCTACTACTACCAGGTCCTGGCGATCAGGACATCGGGAGTGAGCGCGCCTTCGGATTCCGTCAACGTGCTCGCTCAAGTGCGTCCGCTCTCGTTGACCACTGTCGGTCTCCTGTTCGAAGCGCAACTGACTGTGGCGGACTCGAACGATCCAAGCCAACCAGCGCTTGGGTTCGCGAGGTTTGGCGGCTTCGGGCAGCTCGCCTTCACCAACGATCCGCACAACCTCTCTTCGCTCTTCCTGAAAGCGCTGGCCTACCTACCCGAGACCGATCACCAGCTCGCGTTGGTCATACACCGACCAATAGAGGCCCCGTTTCTGCTCTGGGTAGGAGATCGCGCCTTCGCCTCGAGCGAGGCCGTCCAGCGAAAGGCCAACGGCTGGGCCTACGTCTGGAGTGAACAGTGCGTGGACTGGTCGGCGGGTGAGCAATTGACCGTCCGGCTGGAAATGATCGAGCCCGGCGACCCGCGCGTAGGGCAGTTGGCCGACCCCAGCCTGGCCTCGCTCGAACTCGGCGGCGCGCGTCTGTTGACGCCCTTCGCATCCGACGAGCGTCACTACCTGGCCGAGCTGGATCTCGGCGTCAGCCAGGTCACGCTGCGCCCCGAAGCGGCTCAGAGCAGCGCCTGCGCGGTTGCGACCGAACCGGCCGATGCCGATCCGCTGACCGCCGGCTGGCAGATCTCCGTAGACCAACCCAGCGTCGAGGCGAGGATCACCGTGACCTCGCCGAACGGCCGTGCCCAGCGCACATACACCGTGACCTTCAATCAAGCCGGCAAACATGAGCCGGCGCTGCGCCGTCTGCAAGTGGCCGACCAGCCCGCATTCAGCTTCACGCCCGGCCAGCGCCGCTACCAAGTGGCACTGGCACTGGCCCCGCAGCACGTGACGATTCAAGCCGAGCCGATTGCGACCGATCAAACGCTGCTCGGTCAGGTCGTTCGCGCAGATCAGTTCACTGCCCGCGAACATGACCTGTCGCAGCCGTTTGATCTCTCCGGCCTGGGCGACACGCTGGTCCTGATTGAGATGCGTAGCGAGGATGGGCTACGCCGCGTGCCCTACGACCTGAGACTACGGCTGGCCGTGGCCTTGCCCGGGACCAGGGACGCGTTCGGGCGTGGCTTGTTCAGCAGCATCTCCGCAGCGCGCCGCGATAGCGCGCGCCAGATCCAGCAATCGACCGTGGAACCGCGACTCAGCGGCCTCAGCACCAGTGACGGCGCACTCGATCCCGTCTTCAATGCCGAGACCCTCGACTACAGCATCTCCGTCCGCCACGGCACCAGCTACATCACCGTCACCCCGACCGCCGACGACGGCGCGGACTGGCTGATCGCCAGCCCCGACGCCGACAGCGAGGCGCCCGGACATCAGGTGGCATTGACCAGCCCGCAGGGACGCGCGCCCGCGCAAACCAGCATCGTCATCGTCGTGCGCTCCGCCGACGACCTGCGGCTGGACTCATACACGATCACGGTCACCCGCGACCCGCCCGCTAACGACCCGTCGCTCAGCCAACTACGCATCAGCGATGTCGGACTGAACCACGACTTCGACGCCGAGCGCACCTACTACGAGACGAGCCTGGTCGCTGCCGTGTCGCGGCTCACGGTCGATGCGGTCCCGGCAGCGCCGGGCGCGACCGTCGTGATCACCCCGGCCGATGCCGACCCGGACACCCCCGAACACGAGATCGACCTGGGACGCGGCGACTTCAAAATTCGGATCACGGTCACCGCGCCCGACGCGACGACGTCGCGCACCTATCTGGTTCACCTATTCGACGATCGCTTGCGGTTGCTCGGGGTCGGTCATATGCATATCGAACTGCAACCCACCACGACCGACTACAGCATCGTGGTGCCGGAGGAAGTGACCGAAGTCCGGCTTGGCAACGGAAAGCAGTACCGAAGAAACCAAACGCGGCGCGGCCCGCACGTGTCATACGACCACAGCGACGTGAGCCCCGGCATATACGGACGCCAGGTCTCGCTGCAGCCGGGCGTGACCAATGTTGTGGTCACCGCATGGAGCAAGCACCGGCTCACGAGCCAGGTCTACAACCTGGCGATCACCCGCGCGGCGCCGGCCGCGGCCGCCGACGCCAAGCTGAGCGCGCTGCAGTTGAGCGAGGGCACGGCAATCACGTTCGATCCGCTGGTCTTTTGGTACTGGGTGACCGACGTTGGTGAGTCGGTCGAATCGCTGACGCTGACGGCGGCGGGGGCGCAGCCGGGGGCGAGCGTGGTGGTCGACCCGCCCGACGCCGACCCCGATCTGGAGGGTTACCAAATCGCGTTCACCGGCGCGCGAATGCGGGTCACGGTGACCGTCACCTCAACCGACGCCTCAGCATCGCGCACGTACACGCTGTCGCTGCACCGCAAGCTGGAATGGGCCGACTTCGAACTCGGCTGGACGCACGGCTGCGGGCTGCGTTCAGACGGACGGGCCATCTGTGGCGGAGAACGCGACGACCTCGGGGTGATGCACTCCAATTCTGCGCACGTATCGTCTGCGCCCGGACACTATGTCTATCGCGACGTACACGTTGGCAAGTACGAATCCTGCGGCACCCTGGTCAACAATACCTTCCATTGCTGGAGGACCGACAATGTCCCTTCATACACGCCAGTCAACCGGCAAAACTGGCTGCTGGCCAACGACATTCCCGAATGGGGCGGCGTGAAACAAGTCGCCTATTTCTCATTCGGTCCCACCTGCTGGCTGTCGTCGGACGGTACCGTCGATTGTGGGCGTCCGGACACCGTGCCGGAACAGGTCCGGGACCAGTCGCATCAGGCAGTGGCCGTGGGCTCCACCTTTGCCTGCGTGGTCGACCCCGACAGCGCGATTGTCTGTTGGACAGATGTCGGCGGGGTCATCCCGACACCGGCAGGAGAGTTCAAGGATGTCGCCGGCGGTGGATACACGCTCATGTGTGGCATCAGGACAGACGATTCCCTGCTGTGTTGGACATATGGAACACGGTTGCGAAAGGCGCCGAGCGGTCCCTACCGGATCGTCAGGGACGACCGCAGTCATCGCTATGTCTCGGCGGATGCGACATACCCGAAGGGCTACTGCGCCGTCCGCGAGAACGGTGAGATCTTGTGCGAACTCAATGTTGACAACTATCCTGGCCTGACCTCCCTCTTACGGGCCGAGCCGCCGGCCGCGGCGTTCGTGCATGTCAGCCTGGGCTACAACCCAAGCGTAGCTCGTCCCTGCGGCCTGACGAGCCAAGGCCGCATCCAGTGCCGGACCAAGACCTGGTACCCGGCGCTGACCAACCCGGACTGGCTTCCCAGGCTCTCCGACAATCCCGACTTGAAATCGCTGGTCGTGGACGGCCTCAGGCTGGTGCCCCAGTTCAAAGCCTACGTCAGTTCGTATGCCGCCACAGCCGAAGTCGACGAAGAGCGATTAACCGTGCTGGCGACGACCGCCGACAGCCGCGCGAGCATGAGCATCTCCCATGACGACGCCGATCCGGATACCGACGGACACCAGATCGACTTCGCAGTCGGCGTGACCGTCATTAGGTTCTCGATTCTCGCCGAGGACGGCGTGAACGCCAAGACGTACAAACTCGTAGTCACACGCGCGCGACCTGATCCTGACGATGCGTCGCTCAGCCAGCTACACATCAGCGATGTCGGACTGAACCCGGACTTCGTCGCCGAGCGCATCAATTACGAGACGAGCCTGGTCGCTGAGGTGACGCGGCTCACGGTCGAAGCGGTCCCGACAGCGCCGGGCGCGACCGTCGTCATCACCCCGCCCGATGCCGACCCGGACACGCCCGAGCACGAGATCGACCTGGGACGCGGCGACTTCAAGATTCGAGTCAAGGTCACCTCGCCCGACGCGACGTCGTCGCGCACCTATCAGGTTCAGCTATTCGACGATCGCTTGCGCTTGCTTTCGGTCGGTCATGTGAATATCGAACTGACACCCACCACGACCGAATACAGCATCGCGGTGCCGGAGGAGGTGACGGAAGTCGGGCTGAACTACGGAAAACAAAACAGTACCTACCGGCCGAAGCGTGGCCCGCACGTTTCATACGGTCAGCGCGATATCGGCCCCGGCGTCGCCGGACACCAGATCCCGCTGCAGGCGGGAGTGACCAATGTTGTGGTCACCGCATGGAGCAAGCACCGGCTCACGAGCCAGGTCTACAACCTGGCGATCACCCGCGCAGCGCCGGCCGCAGCCGCCGACGCCAAGCTGAGCGCGCTGCAGTTGAGCGAGGGCACGGCAATCACGTTCGATCCGCTGGTCTCTTGGTACTGGGTGACCGACGTTGGCGAGGCCGTTGAATCACTAACGCTCACGGCAGCGGCGGCGCAGACAGGGGCGAGCGTCGTGGTCGAGCCGCCCGACGCCGATGCCGCTCTGGAGGGTTACCAAATCGCGTTCACCGGCGCGCGCATGCGGGTCACGGTGACCGTCACCTCAACCGACGACTCAGCGTCGCGTACGTACACGTTGTCGCTGCACCGCAAGCGGGAATGGGCCGACTTTGAACTCGGCTGGACGCACGGTTGCGGGTTGCGTTCAGACGGACGGATCATCTGTTCCGGAGAAAGAGACGGCGTCGGGGTGATGCACTCCAATTCTACGTACGTGCCGTCTGCGCCCAGCCATTATGTCTATCGCGACGTACACGTTGCCAAGTACCATTCCTGCGGCACCCTGGTCAACAATACCTTCCATTGTTGGACGGGCGGCAGTCGCGCTTCATATACGCCGCTCGACCGACAAGATTGGAGCATTCGCAGATTCGTTCCAGAATGGGGCGGCGTGAATCACATCGCCAGTTTCTCATATGGCGGAACCTGCTGGGTGTCGCCGGACGGCGCAGCTGACTGTTGGGGCATTCCGCTGCCGAGTCCGCTCAGTGACGAGGTTCATAAGATGGTAGCGGTCGCTTACAACCTCTCTTGCGTGCTCGACTCCGAAGACGCAATCCGCTGCTGGACCTTCAACGGGACCATCGCCACACCGGATGGTGAATTCAAGTTTGTTGCCGCGGGCGCTAAAGCCCTTGTCTGTGGAATCAAACTCGACGATTCACTATTGTGTTGGAAGTACACGACGCCCGACCGGCCGACCGATCAATTTCGCATCGTGATGATCGACAGTGATCATCGCTACACCTTGGTCGATGTGACCTACCCTAGTACCTATTGCGCCCTGCGCGATGATGGAACAGTGCTCTGCCATGGCAACGCCGACGACCGCAGCACGACCAGTATCAAACGGGCTACGCCGGGGACCGCGGTGATAGAACACATCAGCCTGGGCTACAACCCATCCAGGCCGCGACGCTGCGGACTGAACAGTGAAGGCCGCATTCAGTGTTGGACCGATGTCTCGTACGCACCGCTGATCAACCCGGACTGGATGGAGGACTGACGACAACAGGCGTCGCCGGCTTGCTACCGGCCTGTTAACGGCCACGGAAGCCGGCAGTCCAACGATGGCAATCGTCACAGGCAAGAACCTTGCTCCACTCTCACCCAAACCGGCTCCCGCTTGGGTGAGAGTGGAGCGAAAATAGCCGCGCTTGGTGAACACCACTTGGGGAGCTTCAACGGCGCCGGTTGAGTCGCAAGTTCTCCCGCCCGACGCCAGAGCAGGGGCCAGGCGTATGAGCTCTGGGCAGGACCTCCGAGACCCCCAGCTAGAGGATCCAGCTGTCCGATTAGTGTGGCGGCCCCACAACTACTGCCGCACCTCTACCGCCCGGCATCGCCAACCGGCGCGGCTGCGCCCATGGCGTCAAACAAGAGGACCCAGCTCCGTACTGCCGTCCGGCACATGTCGTGCGAGATCCGTGCCGTCGGCCATCGCTCCGGGCGCACCTGGTTTGCACCACAGACGTGCCTGCAAGAGCATCTCGCACCTCGGGTCAACGTTTTCTGTCATCCGTCGTCATCCGTTCCTGAGTCGTCACTGCTCAACGCGTCGAACAGTGCGGGCACTTCGGTGGCGCCCTCCGCCACGCGCCGCGACAGCTCCCCTCCCGTTGCGGGGTCGAGGATGAGGTGCGACCTGCTCTGCCGCTCCACGATCCAGATGCGGGTCGCCTCTATAGAACCGCTCTGCGGGGCTGCGAGGATCAACCAGCTATGAGCCGCCGATAACGTGAGCGCTAGTTCGTCCGTCCCCAGGCTCACCGTCACCGTGCCGCCGCCGCGCACGACCGCGCACCACTGGCTGTCGAGATCGAGGCTGAGCGCACCCTGTGCGTCGCGCGCCGGCGCTTCGGCGCAGCTGCGGTTTGCTGCCCGGGCCGGCAACTGCGCCGGGTCATTCTCGGGCCGGATGGACCGCACGATCGCCGACAGGGTTGGATGATCCGTCTCCGGCGGATCACTCGCAATCCGCGACGGGACAACCACGATCTCGGCGCCGCTCTCGATGCTGAACACCATTGCCAGCCGTTCGCTCACTGTCCGTTCTCGCAGCCTGACTTGGGCCCCGTTGGGGATGGCCAAGCGGTACCACGCGCCGTCCCAGGCGAGCACGTAGTCGCCCGGCGGCAGGCTGCCGGCGGCCGGCGGCGCCGGCAGGGACGCGCTCCTGGCGCCGGAGGCGCCATCGCCCGTCTGGCCACAGTCAAGTTCTCTCCGCATACCCGATGAGGTCCAATCATCGTACATGTAATCGGTCTCCAAACCGATCCTTACCGTCGTGCCCACCCATCTCCGGTCGTCGTTGTCCCACATCCAAGTCGTCTCGAACTCCGCTAAGGCGAAACGTTCGCGCTGATAGAGTTCCCAGTAGCACGTGCCCGCCGGATTTGGCGGGTGGGCGCCCGGAACCCCGGCCGCGAACAGTCGCCACTGATACTCAGTGGTCTGACTGACTCTTTTGTCCTGAACAACCGTGGCGGGCATTTCGGGCCGGCACCGGCCATTGTGGAGCTCCTGTCCCGCTGGACAATCAATATCAGGAGGGTCTCCTGGAACCGGAATATTGGGAACCGGAATATTGGGAACCGGTGCTGGCCCATCGTTGAGCGCAAGTCCAACTGTCTTTGCTTCGTTCATGTAAACCAGACACACCGTCCCAAGGACCTGGATGCACCCATTCCAACTACTAAAGTGATGCGTGCTTGCGTTCCAACTCGCTCTTACACGTACGAGCGTCCCGACCGCATAGGTGTGCAATCCTTTACGCGGATACGATGATGCGCCAGGCGCATCGTCCAGGCTAATGGTCAATTGGTGATGTATCGTGGCGAACGTAGCCGTTATCGACATGTTACTCCACATCACTACCGGGCAGCGTAAGATAGGGTATTCGTGAATGTTCTGACCGCACTCCCAGACGGCATCATCGCCCGTCCATCCCGTAAACTGCGATAGGGTTGCTTCCTCGGAGATGTCATAGTTCCCATCATCGTTGGTATCGACTTCGTAGATATCGACGCTTGGAGCCGCCACCAGGGTGACTAGCTCGGCTCCACCGTAGGCCGGAAGGTCGGGGGTTTGTTGCACTGTCCCTCGCCCAACGATTGTGAGGTCGAGAATATATGCGCGGATGTCTGGTTCGTCGGTCTTCACTGTAAGCGTAATCTCGTCCGTGGCGAAACCAATTGGAGTAGCCGACGTATCGTTGTTGTATGGGTCGCAATCACTATCGTTCTCATAACACTGACCTTTGATCTGAGCCTGTGTCGTCGAGAAGAAGCGATACCTTTGCAGGCCCATAGGCTGATTGCGAGCGATAAATCTTATCTGGCCTGTGTCGGCTGGAAACGCATGGAGCAGTTGCCATGTGTTCGAGTTCCAGCGCCTGAGCTCAATGCTCTCTTCGACAACTACTTTTCGCGCATCGAAGTTGAATTCCACCACTCCGAGCTCGCGTCCCGCGTACACGTTCGCCGCAAAGGGGCGGGAGACTCGCTCGATCACCCGGTTTGGCTCGTAGATCGCTCGATAGTCCGCCTTATCCTTCTCTTGGGCCGGATAGGCGTCCGACTCCCTCGCGCACGTCATGAGTGATGGAAATTTCGGCGGGTCGTCACAGTTGTAGTCGCCTGTAGTCGCCCAACCCCAAAACATGCCCCAATTCGTGGGCAATGGTACGAACACTCCTCTTGTATCGGTCGTGATTGGGATCGGTAGATGCGTGAGAATTATCGTGCGCGGTCGGTCGCAGCCGTTCGTTGACAATGACCAACAACTTGCCAGTGAATGTCCTATGTGCAGTGAGGGTTCGCGGAGGCATCATGAAACAGGCTGAGTGGTAGTTTTCCCCGCAATAGAAGTCGTTGTCGTCAGGGTGCCTCGACTCAACCTTTACATATTCGATATCAGTCGCAGCAGAGTCTCCGATACACAGAGCCGACCTTCTGAACGCGTTGTTGTTGTTCAAGTCCGCATTCCAACCGTCCACCGCTTCGGAGACTGCAATGAAATAGTCGCTAGTACACACCTGGATGGATCGCCCGACAATGATGTTGCGAGCAACATGCCGAGTCTTTAACATATTGACTGGCACTCTCTCGAACCTGTCGCTCATCATGGTGTCGACATGGATGTCCGTAAAGGTGATCTCCAGGATGTTGGCGTTGGTGTCGGCCTTGACCGTTGTTCCCGGGGGGTTGAAGATGAATAGGAGCGTGATGATCGATGCGACGAACACGCCGAACATCAAGAGATAGAGAAGACGAGACTTGCCTAAGGCCATTCCGAATACCCCAATCCCGTTTGCTCGTCCCAGTGACCAACGGTCATCCACTTGGAGGCCGCCAGACGTTCGACCCAGGCGGCCGTTGACTCCTCTACCTGGCAGTCGTAGATGCAGCCCGTGTAGTGGCTCCGCGCTCGCTCGAGTCCGGTCTCCCAAATCCAGTAGACGTACGCGTCAAGGTTTGACGCTCGGCGGATACCAAGGCCCCGGTAGATGCCACACTCGGCGGCTTCAAACGGGTCGGAGTGGCTGTAGCCCTCGTCTAGGTAGCACGTGGCCCCGTGTTCGGTCGTCGCCTTGATTCTGATCAAGTAGCGAGTCGCATCTACGATGAAGTAATAAAAGTCATCGTATCCGCTGCTCTCCCAGGCGATTTGAGTCACGACATACGACAGGTCAGATCGCTTCTCTGCTACCAGGGCTGGGCATTGCTCCAGACCGGTGTCCGCCAGATCGTGTACTTTCACCGACCACAAGCCCGGCGCCGCGCAGCCGCCCAACTCGTTGCCGCCCAGCCGAATGAGCTTCAGCTGCTTGAGGAGCTGCAACTTGGTGGGAACAACGCCGGTCAGAGCGTTACCGTCCAGCCGCAACTCGCGCAGCTCCACCAGATCACCGAGATAGCCCCAGACTTCGCCTCGCAAATTGCGATTCGAGAGGTCCAGCCCCGTGACCCTCGGAGGCGAGCCCGACACAGTGACACCCTCCCAATCGACAGTCGGCGTAGCCACGCTCCAGTTCAGTGGCGGCTGGGCGTCGAACACGTCGCGTAGCGCCAGCAGATGCTCGCGGTCGCGCAGCAGCCCCGGATTGTTGCGCGGCACCGCCACGCGCAGATCGCCGTAGCGCAAGCGGCCGGCCTCGGCCTGTCCGTCATCCAACAGCAGCCCTGCCTTGCCCAATGGACGGAACGGGATCACTTCAGTTCGATGTGCGCCGTAATCGTCGAATGAAGTGAGACAAGGCTCGGCGCACGCGGAGACAAAGATCCGCTGCGGCTCAACCGTCCGTTGCCAGATGCGCAGGCCTACGTCGGCAATTGCGATTTCGGTAAACGTGTGCCGCGACGCCTCAACGTAGGCACTGGTATCCTCGTAGTTAGGAAGCGGCGCCATATCCAGGTCGGACTCCGGGTCTGCCGCTACCCGCGCACTGAGCCAAAGCAAGTGCGGCGCCTCGATCTCCTGCCAGATGCGCAGGTCGATGATGACCGTGTCTACTACCGCCGCGTCGGCACTCTCGCCAACGCTTGATCCACTTTCCGATGAAGACGCACAAGCGCTCAACCAACTGGCTAACGCAACAACCACGGCGGCAGAAACCGCAGTCAAACAGGATGTCCTCGGCCAGCGACTGTTCATGGACTGTCATCCATCCAGATCGACACCGCTTCGGAGACTGCATTGAAATAGTCGCTCGTACACACCTGGATGGTATGCCCGACAATGATGTTGCGCGCGATGCTCTTAGTGAAGTGTGCGACTATGGGCTCTGCGCTGTATGTCGTTGTGCCATCAGTGAAGTTCACTGTCTTGGCATCGGTATCGGCCCTGACCGTTGGCGTCAACGGACCGCCGGCAAAGGCGACGAAGGACAAGATCAGTAGCAATGTCAGAGGGAAGAATAGTCGAAGTGGGAGAAGCTGCGTCATGGCCAGGTCCAAATCCACTTGTCCGACTCGAAGTCGTATTCGGCGAGCTCATTGACCCAAACGGATGCAGCCAGTTGTTCGATCCAGGCCGCCGGAGAAGGTGTGCCGACACAGTCGTACACGCAGTCGTTGAAATGGCTGCGAGCAATCTCTTGGCCGTAGTCGGTGCTGAGAAACAGCCATATACCGTCGTTCTGAGCATGGCGAAAGGCAAAGCCCGTGTAGACGCCGCACTCAACCTCTTCAAAGAAGTCTTCCGGCCCATTATCCCAGTAGCACGTGGCGCCTGCTCCGAAGTAGGTCTTAGTCGTCGCGCCTGGTAGGGGCAACTCAAGGACGATGAAATGCGGATCTTCTAGGGTGTCGAGAAAGTAACTACTGACCTGGACTTGGAGCCATGGAAATGACGAGCGGGCCTGAATGAGGTCGGGACATTGGGGCAGGCCTGCTGACCCGAGGTCATGCGTGTCGACCGACCAGAGGCTTGGAGGAGCGCAACCTTCCAGCTGGTTGCCGGCCAAGTGGAAGATCGACAGTTTGGATAGCAGTTGCATCTTTGAGGGCAGGATGCCGCTGAGCCGGTTACCGTCGAGCCGCAGTTCCGTAAGTTCAGTCAGGTCTCCAATGTAGCCCCAGAGCTCGCCTGCCAATCCTCGGCCCGAGAGGTTCAGTCCGCTGACTCTTGGGGGCGAGCCGGATACTGTGACGCCCTCCCAGTTGGTCGTCGGCGTACTGACGCTCCAGTCGAGTTCGACTGCGCCGCCCTCGAGCACATCGCGCAGGGCCAGCAGGTGCTCGCGGTCGCGGAGCAGTCCCGGATTGTTCCTCGGCACTACGATGCGCAAATTGGCAACGCGAATCCCGGGGTCGCCGTCGGTGTCGTCGCTCGCCTCAAGCACCGTCATCCCCAGGTGCCGCTCCGCCCGGATTGGGCAAGGATTGCCAAGACATTCGCCCGAACAGGCCTGTATGAGGATGCGCTCCGGATGGTCTTCCTGTTGGAGCAGGAACAGCACAGCGCCTTGGTCGAAGACCAACTGGCTTCGGGCTGAGTCGCGGATGCGGATCAGCCCGTACCTCTGGCGTCCTTCCGTGTAATCACCACGGATGAGCCCACAGGGCATCTCCACCAATTCGCGGGTCGATCCGCTCTCCTCTTGCCCTTCCAACCATCCTCTGACCCAGATGGACAGCGGATCGTTGACTGGCTGCCACACGCGCAACTCAACGACGGACTCATCCGCATCGTCGAGTGGCGGAGCCTGAACTGGCTGAGCCGGTTCCTCGCTTCGAACGACGGGCGATTCCGTGGCTGATTCCCCAATCTCGCTGGATTGAACCTGGTCGATCTGTTCTGTCTGATTGATAGGAGGCTGCTCCGCTTGAATACGCTCAGACGGCTCTTCGCTCCGCGCGACCGGCTGTTCTACAGTTGTCTTCCCTACTTCGTCGGATTGGTCCGAGTCGACTAGATCGACCTGCTGGACCGATTGAGGCTGCGAATTCGAACAACCGAAAGAGGCGGACAAGAGCACCACTAGGAAACAAACGAGTACTAGTGATTGAACAAAATGGAGCCTCACGGTCCTTCATCCATCCAGATCGACTCGGCGAGCCGGTCGAACAGGGCCGCGGTGTCTGGGGATCCTGGCTGGTCGAGACGATCTTGCGGTAGCACTCCTCGGCGCGTTCGAGGTCAACGCAGATCCAGGACTGCTCTGTCGTGTTGCGCAGGATCAGGCCGATCGTCTCGCCGCCGTCGTCGGAGTCGGTCAGCACGATGCCGCCGATCCCCAGGAGATACAGGAACGCCCGCTATGCTCATGGCCATTCCGAGTACCTCGATCCAGTTTGCTCATGCGAACGAGCGTCGGTCACCCACGCGGATGCCGCCAGCTTCTCGACCCAGGTAGCATGAGATTCCCCATACCGGCAGTCATAGACGCAGCCGCTGTAGTGACTGCGTGCTCTTTCGAGTCCGGTACCCCAATCCCAGAAGATGTATACGTCAGGGTTTCCTCGGAGTCGGATACTCATGCCTGACGCCTGACCGCATTCGGCGGCTTCAAACACGTCGCCGGGTGCTACATCGAGGTCGCAGATGTCCCCTGCCTCGGGACCGTACGACCTGACCGAGCCCTTGAGGTAGGGCACGTCAACGACGAAGGCGAGGAAACCATCATATCCGCCGTCCCCCCAGCCGATAAAGGCGATGTAGTAGTCAATGTCCGATTGCTGCCTGTCTGGCAGCAGGGGAGGGCATCGTTCAAGGCCGGCGTCCTTCAGATCGTGCTGGTCCACCGTCCACAGCCCGGGCGGAGCGCAACCTCCCAACTCGTTGTCACCCAGTCGAATCACCTCCAGCTGCTTGAGGAACTGCATTTTCGTCGGCACGACGCCGCTCAGTTGATTGCCGTCCAGCCGCAAGAATCGCAACTCCACCAGGTCTCCGAGATAACCCCAGATCTCGCCTCCTAGGGTGCGGTTCGCGAGGTCCAGCCTGGTGACCCTCGCGGGGGAGCCCGATACGGTGACGCCCTCCCAAGCCGCCGTCGGCGTGGATACGCTCCAGTCCAGCGGCGGCTGGGCGGCGAACACGTCGCGCAGCGCCAGCAGATGCATGCGATCACGCTGCAGACCGGGGTTGCCGCGCGGCGCCGCGATGCGCAGATCGCCGTAGCGCCGTTCCTCCGCCGCGTCTGCTCCGTCATCCAACAGGAGCAGCGTCTTGCCGAGCGGGCGGAATGGCGATGCCTCCTCTCTCTGGGCCCGGGTGCTCACCGAAGGGTCGTCGCAAGGTGCGACACACACCGCCACGTAGATTCGGGCCGGATCAATCACCTGCTGGTAGATGCGCAGACCCACGCCCGCAACGACAATCTCGCTGTAGGTAAACCGCGATTCGGGTAGATAGGCCGAGGCTCGTTCGTAGTTGCCCAGCGGCTCCATGTCGAGCGTCTCGTCGTGTTGTCCGGACGGACGCGCGCTGACCCAGAGCGACTGCGGTTCCTCGATGTCCTGCCAGATGCGCAGGTCAATGATCACCGTGTCTACGACCGCCGCGTCCACGCTCTCGCCAGCGCTTGATCCACTCTCCGATGGTGACGTGCAAGCGCTCAACCAACTGCCAATCGCAACAACAACGGCGGCAGAAACCGCTATCAGGCACGGAGTCCATTGGCGGCGACTGTTCATGGACTGTCATCCATCCAGATCGACTCCGAGAGCCGGTCGAACAGGGCCGCGATGTCGGGGGATCCTGGTTGCATGGTCGAGACGATCTTGCGATAGCACTCCTCGGCGGCCTCAAGGTCGACGCAGATCCAGGATTGCTCGGAGGTGTTACGCAGGATCAGGCCGATCGTCGAGTCGCCTTCCTCGGACTCGGACAACACGATGCCGACGATCTCCAGGTTCAGCCCGGCCGGCACGTCGAACATCACGGCCGGACCGTCATCAACCAGGCCGAACTCGTAGGTTCCGGCAGTCAGTGTGTGCTCGCCGTAGGAGATGTCGGACGGCGCGCCGCAGTCGGTCAGCGTGAGCGAGGACAGATCGTGGTTGGTGATGGCTTTCAGCTCAGCCGGTAGACAGCCGTCGAACGAGTTGCCGGCCAGGTATAGGTGAGTCAGGTTCGCCAGCGTGATCAGCTTGGACGGGATCCGGCCGCTCAGCGCGTTGCCGTTGAGCCGCAACTCGGTCAGCGCGTCCAACTCGCCCAGCAGTCCCGACAGCTCCCCGTTTAGACCAGAGCTGGCCAGATCGAGCTCCGTCACCCGCTGCGGCGTGCCCGCGATCGTCACACCCTGCCAACTCGTCATCGCCGTGCGCACGTCCCAGTTCAGTTCCCCGGAACCCGCCAATACGTCGCGCAGTGCAATCAAGCGCTCGCAGTCGGCGACCAGGTCTCCATTGGCAGAGGGGTCCGACACCGCGGTCCCACTCGCGCAGCTTGACACGCGGAACTTCGTCGTCGCCACTACATCGCCTAGTTGCGGCTTCAGGCCTGGGCGCAGCGGCGGCCGGGCCGCGGTCAGGCTAAACATGAGCAGCGTCGCAGCCTGCTCATCGTCGGCAATTGTGAACGTGTAGGTCGTGCCGATCGGCGGGATGAGCTGCGAGAACGAGACCGGCCAGGGCTGCTCCAGCGGCTCTCGTTGCAGGTAGAACCGGGTGTAGCCGACCGGCAGCCGGGCCGCGGTGACGACCGTGACCTGTTCGCCGCGCCTCACCCGGTAACGGCCGTCGGCGTCTGGGGTCAGCAGCAGTGCGGCGGGGATGTCCTGGACCTGGGCGTAGTCGTCGGGCGCGCCCAGGTAGACGGCGCGGATGCAGTCGGCGTCGGTGGCAGACGCGCAGCGGTCCGCCGCCAGCGGCGTGAACGTAGCCGTCACCGTCTCGTCGCGGTACATCTCCAGGGTGCAGGTTGTCGCGGCGCCCGAGCAAGCGCCGGACCAGCCCCCGAACCTGTGCGTCGCGTCGTTCCAACTCGCCGTCAGCGTCACCGTAGAGGCCTCGGCGTGCACGCTCGCGCCGTCCGGCGTCACACGGCCGCCCGCGCTCGCAGTCACACTCAGGGTGTAAGTCGGCAGCGGCGTGGCCGGCGTGCCTGAGGCGTCCGCGGCGCAGTCGGGCAGGCCCAGCCAGTCGAATTGGTGATAGCGCACCCGGCGCAGCGGCAGCGGCACGCAGCCGCTCAAGCCCGCGTTGCCCAGGAGGTAGATCTTGGTCAGGCGCCGCAGCCCGCCGAGTTGGCTGGGCAGCGGACCGCTGAGCTGGTTGTCCTGCAGATGCAGCTGGGTCAGCTGCGCCAGCGCGCCCAACTGGGTCGGAATCGGACCCGTCAACTGATTGCGCTGCAGCGACAGCCACTCGAGATTGACCAGCCGGCCCAGGCGCGGTGGGATCGCCCCACTCAAGCGGTTGTTGCTCAGGTCCAGCGAGCGCAAACCGGTCAGATTGCCCAGTTGCGCCGGAATCGCTCCGCTCAGACCCGCCCCCGCCGGCAGCGGATGACGCCCGCCCAGTTGCAGGCGCTGCAGCCCCGCGCCGATCCCGCCCAGCTCCGGCGGGATCGGCCCGCTGAGCAAGTTGCCGCTCAGGACCAGACGCTGCAGCTCGCCCAGCCCACCCAGCTCGGACGGAATCGCGCCCGTCAGCCGGTTGAAGCCCAGCACCAGCGTGCGCAACGCCGAGAGCCGGCCCAAGCCGACCGGAATCACGCCGGTCAGCTCCCCGCTCTGCAGATCCAACCGCGTCACCCGCCGCAGGCCCGCCGCTCCGACTCTGCCAACCGTCACCCCGCTCCACTCCCCGATCGGCAGGTTGACGCTCCAGTTCAGCTCCGCCGTCCCGCGCAGCGCGTCCCGCGCCTCCAGCAACACCGCACAGTCCCCGACCAACGCCGGCTGCTCCGCCGCGTCCGCCACGATCACCCCGTTGGCGCACAACTGCCGCAGACCCGATTCGTCCGCCGACGCCGAATCCGTCGGCGTGGCCGAACCGTTGACCCACAGCAGTCCGGCGGCCACGATCAGCGGCAGGCCAACTGTGACCGCCAGTACGAGCCCACGGGCAGACACACGGGCCTCGCCACGCGGCCGGCCGCGTCTGAACAGCGCCCTCAGCATCGAACCACTCCGGACCGGGGACTGGCCTCAACCTGCGTCTGTCGCCTGCCGCTCGCTCGCGCCATCCCGGCCTCCCTCGCTTCCGCCGTCAGGCCGCTCCGGCTTGCCGACCCTGACCTAGCAGCAACCCAGCCACCACGGCTTTGTCCGACAAGAGGCATCCGCATCATTTCTTATAGGCATTTGGATGATGCGTAATGCAACGTTGTTGCAGGTGTGGATGCACATCAGCTACACGTGTTACGCCTATCAGCCGTTGGGCAGATCGGCGGTGTGTATGCCTGTGCAAACAGCGCCCGTACGTACGATCAGGCGAACAACATTGCACTCACTACACGGGTGCGGTTGCGCGTCACTCATACCGCCCCCGGCGCATGCCGGCGGACCCGCCGCTCGATGCGTCTGCCGGTCGTGCTCAGTCGGCGTCCGCTTGCTCAGTGGTCGCGCCGACCGGTGTCGTCCGCTTCGCGGTCAGAACCGCGCCCGCCGGCAGACCGTCAGCGAAACGCTGGCCGAAAGGCCGGTTGAGGAACTCCGGCGCGTCGAGGAAATAAGCCGCCCAGGTCCCGTTGCCATGGTGATACAGCGCCGTCACGCCGAGCCCTCGCGCACAGGCTTCCAGCTCGGCGATGCTGCCCCCGCTGAACCGTACCCGGCTCAGCCGCTCGCCGCCCAGACCCTCCAGACAGGACGGGCTGCGCACCGCGATTGTGTAGGTCCGGCTGCGGCTGCCGTCCCCGGATGTCACCGTGATCCTGATCGTCGTCTCACCGGCCAGCCTGACCTGGTGTCCGTTGGCCGCCTCCCCATCCGCGTCGGCCGGCTTGATCTCGACCGTCGCCGCCGCCTGCACGGCTGCGGCTACCACCGTCGTCTCCGAGACCGCCTGACCGGCGGCGGCGTGGTACTCGAACCGGCCCGACCAGAAGCGGCCCAGCTCGATCCCGCTCAGGCTGAGCCCGCCCAACCGCGCCTGTATCGCGTCCGGCATGTTGTAGCTGGACACCTGATCGTCCTGCTCGTCGACCACGTACATGGTGTCGCCGTCCGACCAGATCCCGCGCGCATCGCCGTTGCCCGCCTTCAACAGCGAGCGGAATGTGAACTCCTCGTCCTCGTAGCGCTTGAGCGTTTCGTTCTCGATGCGGTAGGCGAGGAGCCGCTTGGCTCCGTCATCCGAAACCCACAGCGTGACGCCGTCCGACCAGATCCCACGAGGACTCTGGTTAAGCTTGTCCAGTGCATATTCGGCGCCCAGTTCGCCTGTCTCAACGTCGTAGAGGAAGACCGCATCCTTGACGCTATCGAGCACGTACAGCGTCTCGCCGTCGGACCAGATCCCGCGCGGGTCGCGGTTGCGTTCGCTTAATCCGATATCGCGGGCTTCGAGACGCTCGCCCGTCGCCAGCCGGTAGGCGAACAACAGATCCTGGCCGCTGTCCGCGACCCACACCAGCTCCCCGTCCGACCAGATCCCGTGCGAGAAGCGGTTGCGCCGCTCGAGCTCGAACTCCGCCTCCGGCGTGCGCTCGCCGCTCACGAGGTCGTAGGCGAAAACCCGGTCCGCACCGCTGGCCGCGTTCTCCAGCACCCACAGCGTCTCGCCGTCCGACCAGATCCCCGTCGGCAGCCCGTTCTCGTCGTCCAACGCCTCGATGTCGCGCGTCACGTTCCACTCAAAATCAACATCGGACGGCACCGCGACGGGAGGCGGCCCGCCCCCTCCACCGCCGCCGCCGCCACCGCTGCTGCCGGTCGATACTTGTTCAACAACACTTACAGTTGCGACAACGGAGGCCAGCCCGCCCTTGTCGTCCTTTGCAACCACCGTGAAGCTGTATGCATCGGTGACTGACCGATCTAATATCACGCCCGGCGCAACTGTAAGTTGGCCATTGGTCTCGCCAATCTCGAACTCCGTCGCTCCCCGGAGACTGTAGAGGGGCTGATCACCATCTACGTCCGCGGCAGTCAGCGGCGGCCCTACGAGTTTGCCTTCGCTTGCAGAGGTGGGAACTTCTCGCTTAACGGAACCCTCCAAAAACTTGGGGTCATCGTTCTCCGGAGTGACGGTGATTATCACCGTTGCGCTTGCAATAAGATGGCCATCGCTCAGGTCGTAGCTGAAGCTATCCTGACGGTTGAAATTGGCGCGTGGCGTGTAGAGCACGCGCTGGTCAGCTTGCACTTCCGCATCGCCGTTGTCTGGTCCGGATTGGATCGTGACCGTTAGCTGCCTGAAGCTGAGTTTTTCGTCTGGGTCCGTGTCGTTAGCCAAGACCTCAATGGTCAGGGATTTATCCTCTTCCGTCGTCACAATGTCATCGGTCGCCACCGGTCGCTCGTTGACATCATTGACAGCGATAGTGACGCTCGTCGTATCCGAGTTGCCATACGGATCGCTGGCCGTCAGTGTGACCAGCAGCGAGCTGTCGCTTTCGTGATTCAGTATTGCGCCGCTGGACACGCTGATCTGCCCTGTGAGTGGGTTGACGTCAAACCGAGCAGCGCCTGGCCCCGACAGCGAGTAGGTCAACTGGTCGCCGTCAGCATCCGTAGCAACGACGGCCAGGCCGACTTCCGTACCGCCGCCGGAATTCTCATCGACTTCGCGATCGTATGTGGACTCGGCGAACACGGGCGCCTCGTTGGGTGGCGGACGCTCCTGCACCGCCATCGCAGAGACCACTCGTCGTTGCTTGCCCGAACCGTGTCCGTCCTCATAGTCGACGGTCGCCCGCAGGAAGAAGCCGATGTCATCGGCGACTGGAGTATACGTACTTGACGTTTGGCCGGTCAGCGTAGTCCAGGAACTTCGGTCGTCTGATCGCTCCCATGTCCAAATCTCCGAGACTATGTCGTCGAAGTCACTATGGACTGCGACATACGGGACCGTTTCCACGGGTTGCGGCGACGACAACGTCAGCGAGCCGGGTTCATCCAGGTCGTTGATCATGACGGTCAGGTCGTGACTGGCTGTGTGAACGCCGTCGGTCACCTTGACGGTAACTTGGAATGTGGACTGGGTTTCGTAGTTGGGCAAGGCGGTCAACTTGTACGTGAGTGTGCCGCTGTTGATCTCGAACGCATCGTGATCGGCGCCGCTGAGTGACCAGCTCAGTGCTCCACGCTCGGGATCGACGGCGCTGAAGCGTGCGACTGTTCCGCTGGCGTTCTCGTCGAACGTGACATTCTCAGGACCACTGATCGTCGGCGGTTCATTGACGTCTTTGACTATTACATAGAATCGCAATTTAGCCGATCGAGGCTGCCCGACAGAGCCGTCATCGGTCGCGACCACGTCTACATTATAGTCATTGAACTGGTTCTGGTCTGTCGGCACTTCATAATCTGGCACAAAGCGAAGACTCAGCCGCCCGCTCTGGTCGATATCGAAGTCACCTGCATCCAGACTTTCCAACGTCCACAACATCGGACTCATTTCCGGGTCGACCGTGTCAAACTGAGCGATGAAGAGGTCACCGTTCTCCTCAATTGTTCTTCTTTGGTACGTCAGCTGGCTTGTCAATCTGTGAGCTTCGTTCACGTTAAGAACCGAGATCGTTATTTCGGCCTCGACATCAATCGTTGAGTCAAGCTCATCACTGGCGTTCTTGTTATCTGTCACACGCACGGTGACCGTGTAAGAAGACTGCTGCTCGAAGTCCAGGGGTTCCTTGACGGACAGTTGCCCCGTAACGCTGTTGATCGCGAAGTGTGGGCTATCCGGTTCCGCTAGCGAGAACTCAAGCGCGTCTCCATCAGCGTCAACGATTTCGATCGGTGCGCCGATCGTGGTCCCGGACGGGTACTGCTCGTGCACGGTGCGGGTCAGCGTTTCGGATGCGTCAATCGAGGGAGCGAAGTTCTGCTGGTTGGGCGTTGATGCTACGGTCTCCGTCCAGGGACTATCGCCAACCGATGTATGGGCGAGCAGTTGCACGTCGTAGGACGTATCGTTGAGCAAAGATGGAATGTTGTAGCGAAGCTCGCCGCCGCCGGCATTCCAGGCCGCAACCTCGGTCCAGTTGGCATCGGCCTTGTCCGTCGCGTCAGTGCGGATGTAGCGCAGGTCGTAGCCGGAGACATGGGCGCCCCCGTCCTCAGCCGGCGGGCGCCAGGACACGCCGAGCCCGAGGTGTCGCGGACTCAGGTCCACGTTCGTCGGCGCCCCGGGCAGCACCAGCGGGGGTTGGGCCTCATAAGTGAGCGACCAGGGACCGGCGCCGCTGCTGGTAAGCGCCCGGACCTGCACGTCGTAGCCCGCGCCGGGTCCGAGGTTGGTCATCTGATAGCTCTCGGCGTCCACCGCCCCGGCCCCGATAACCTCGGTCCAGTTATCGTCCGACTTGTCGGCGGCTCGGCTGCGGATGTAGCGAAGGTCGTAACTCGTGACCTCACCACTGCCGGTCTCCTCCGGCGCCGCCCAACCGATCGTCAGCGTCCTCACGCCCGCGACGGCGGAGGTCACGCTCGGACGTCCCGGCAGATCGCCATGACCGTAGATCTTGAGCCGCCAGGCGACCAGGTCACCCGAGCGTCCGTGATATTCGTCGGTCAGGCGCAGCGTCCACTCTCCGGCCGGGTTCTCGCCCAGATGACGGGCCGAACCGAAGCGCACGCTCGAGCGCAGCTCGTGAGCGTAGAACCGGCTATTGATCCGAGTCGAGTGCGCTGCCGGAAGGATGGTCGACACAGCGCCCGTCGGAGAGACCAGTTCGATCTTCACATCCCGGAACGAAGGATGATCGAATTCAATGTGGAGCTCCACGAACTCTATAAACTCAATGTACGGGTCAATAGTGACCTTGCTCGTCACTGTGGGCCCGTGGCAGCAGCGGCCAGGAGCATCCGGAATCGGCTGTCGGTCATCTTGGGACGAAGCCTCAAACGTTTTCATTGCAGGTAGGTTGGTCCATGATTTGGCCAACGTCACGGCGGCCCCGGCGTCAACGACGCCAAAACCGTAGTCGTGGTTGAAGCGGTAATTCCCCGTCGCGCCATACTTGACCGCGCCCGTCTGCCAGGTGGGGCTGCTCTGATGATTCCAGCGCGCCGACGCGGCGAGAATCAACTTCACATCGCGCCAGGTCAGCTCTGAATTGGTCGCCCGAATCAGCGCCGCTGCACCGGACACGATTGCGGTTGCATATCGCGAGCTCGATCTGTCGATCGAGTAACGTCCTGTATATCCGGTCGAGGTGATGTTGGTAGCGGGGGCACAGATCCACATGTTGGCCCCGTGGTTACCATCGAACATGCGGCTGTCCTCATATCCTACACCGCACACCGCGGTGACGGCGTAGTAGTTTCTACGCAAATCCAGGTTTCCATCGTCGGCATACTGCTTCGCCGCGCCGCCGTTGAACACATAGAGAATACCCTTGTCGCCAAAGCCTTCATTGACGCCCCGTGTGACGGCCGCTTCCCAGGCAGGGCTCGCGCGCCTGATGTTATCATCCCCGATCTGGCCATAGCTGTTGTTGGAAACTGCCACCACATCGAGATTGCGAAGCATAGCATCGACCACCTTGTCCTCGGCTTCTTGATGCCTACCCCATATGATTCCTCCGGTGAACAGGATCGTCGCTTCCGGAGCCACGCCACGCACCCCGATATCGTTCGCCTTTGCCGCTATGATACCGACCACCGCAGTACCTGACGAATAATACGTCGCCCGAGCATTCGGTCTGGGATCAACGTTGTAACTCAAGTCAAGATTGATATTGTCCTCCAAATCCGGATGGTCGGCTTGCAACTCGCTATCATTGACCGCGACGTTGATGCCCTCGCCTTTCGTCGATTCCCACACGCCTTCCACATTGATATCAAAGCCCGGTCCGGCGCCAAGCTGCCTTGTATTCTTCAAGTGCCATTGGCACCCAAACAACGGGTCAACTGGATCCCCGGTCTGACCAGCGAGCTGTAGAATCGTGATCTGGGCGCATCGAATTGCTCCTACTTCGTAATAGTCATCAGTACTAGCCTCGACGATATAAGTCGCCTCGGTTACGCCTTCCGGCGCCGTTATGCGCAATGTATAAGTTCCAGCGTCGAGCCAGTTTCTGGCGAATCGGGCGATCTGAGGGTAATAGTCTCCATATTGCTCTTGCGATACACTAGACAAAGAAAGTTCTTCTTCGCCTTTGAACACTGTGAGGTCGAGCGTTGTATATGGGACGAAGGATGAAATGTAAAATATCACATGCCTTCTTGTTCCAATCGTAAACTGAAAGAAGTCCTGGTCTGTCGCCGAGGCGATCCGGCCGGTTTTGATCGTACGTAATGGCAGCGCCGTCGCCGTAGCAGCTGTGCTGCCGGGTTCGGTGACCGTCCGTAGATGGACACGGAACGTGCCTTGGACGCTCGTATAAAGATGAGTCACCCGAAGAAAGTAGGTACCCGCGTCCAGTGACCTTCTGATCATAAAGTCCCTTGTGATGTTCAGATGGTCAGAGTCGTCGTTCTGGTCGAGTTGGACATCGTTGTCGGTCAGCAGCTCGGCTCGTAAGTCGAGGTACAGGCGACTTGAATCGGAGGAGTGTATCCATACTTCCGTTGGGTCGTCCAGGGTGAAGGTGAACAACACGGTCTTGGGAGGGTTCGTGGTAGAAGAGGGCATATAGGCGTCGACATATGAATCAAGCTCGATCACGGTGGCGTCGTTGGGGTCGAGGGCGGTACGGCTCTGGCTGGCGACCCGGGTTTCGGCCTGCAGTTCGGCCTGCAGCAGGTAGGAACCGGTCCCGCCGAGCGCGTGGCTGACGGTCAGGTAATAGGCGCCGGCCTCGACCGTGGCGTCGAGCGAGAACTGCCGCGGGACGTCGAGCAGCGAGCCGCTCGAGGACGCGAGCACGTCGCCCTCGGACGTGCTCAGCGTGCCCTGGATGTTGCCCGCTCCGCTGCCGGACACCGTCAGCAGCGCCGCGCGCGGCGTCTCGATCACGAAGACATCCTGATCGCCGGCCCGGTTGATCCGTCCGGGCACGGATGATTCCAGCGCCAGCGGTGTGGCCTCGCCGCGCGTATCGCCGTGGTCGGTGGTCACGGCTGTGCGCGTCGCCGACCAGGGACCGACGCCGGTCGCGTTGACCGCGCGCGCCTGGATGTCATAGCTGACGCCGTCCGTCAGCCCCGTGAGCACCGTCGCCAGCGGCGCCCCGGCGGACAGGCCGCGCTGCAGCGTCCAATGTTCGTCGGCCCGCTCAGAGGCCTCGCTCTCGATATAACGCAGCTCGTACGAACTGATCGGCGAGCCGCCGTCCGCCGGCGCGCTCCAGTTGATCGTCAGTGTGGTCGCCGTCGCGGAGGCAGCCGTGACGGTTGGCGCGCCCGGCGTCTGCGGCCTGACCGCTGCGACGGGCTCGCCGCTCACCGTTAGACGCGCCTCCGACCAGGGCCCGCTCCAGCCCCCGTAGCGCGCCCGCACCCGCACCTGGTACTCGACCCCCGCCACCAAATCCATGATGCTGACCCCGCTGACCGTGCCCGCCGGGTAGAGATGATTCTCATCGACCGTGTACGAGCGGAACTCCTCGTCCGACCGGGCCCAGTCCACCCGGTAATCAACCGGCGCCAGACTGGGCGGCTGCCAGCCAACCGCCAGCTCGCCCGGGACCGCGCTGGAGAGCCGCAACTCACTGATCGCGCCGGCCCCATCCTGCGCAGCGACCGGCGCCATAACGAACCAGCCGAACCCGCCGGCGGCCAGCAGGATCAGCCCCAGCAGCAACCCGCTGAAGCCGCGCCGGCGCAATCCAGCCGCCCAACGCCGGCCCCAGACAGAGCGCCGCCGCCAGCCCGCGCCGCTCGAGTCCGTATGCCATCGACAGTTCACTACTGACCGAGCCTTCCCGATTCGATAATCCGCAGCGCCGCTGAACATCGTGAGTCACCCGAACGCTACAAACAAGCGTCATGCTGGGCAAGAGGCATACGTACTATCTGCGCAGGGTATTATTGCATGTGCATTCGCCTATGGATGTAGAGGCATGAACGCCAGCTGCTGACTAGGCGAATCACACAGGAATGGAACTGCGCCGATACCCCACTTGCGATGCGTTGTCTGCGCACATGACGAGTCTGACGCAAGCGAATGAGTGGGCGTTCTGCTGCGTGGCACGCTCACTTGCAAGCGCCATATCGCACAGGCGCAGCGATGCAAACGCACCAAGCAATACATCACACGCCGCATCCCGAATCAGTTGACCTGATTGAAGCTATACTTCGAACTCCATCAATCCAGCTAAACAGTGTGATGCAGATGCGGCCGGCACGGCCACGAGGAGGCGTCACTGGTGAGATTCCCAATTGGACGGCGGCGCTCGTCCTGCTGGAGTTGCCGGTCGATTGCCAGACGCGCCGCCCAGCAGTCGTCCGAAATGCTCGTTGCGTGCGCAGTATGCGTGCTGCTGACGGCCGCAGCTCTGGTCACTGTGGCATGTGGACAACCCGATGCCCAGACCGGCGCCAACGCCGCACCATCAACCAATGCCGCAGCACAAACGCGGATCGCCAGTGCCGATACCCCTCCTCTCAAGGGGACATCAACGCCGAATCAGGATTCTGTCAGGGTCATCGTCGAGGAGTCGGATGACCAGTCGCGGACTCATCCAACAACGTCTCAAGTCGAAATGGCCTCTGGAGTCGCCGCAAAGAAGTCCAACGCGCCGACCTTGCTAACGCGGGACGACAGCCCGGAGGAGTCGGAGTTCCCCTTCGAAAGGCGAGGCCAGCCGGAGGGCGGCGATCTGTCGTCCGGCGCGGACAGTATGGCTTCGGCGCAGGGACCTACCTATCGCTGGCAAGACGGCGAACACACGCGCTCAGTGCGGCTGCAGACCGATCTCATAGTGGCCACGCGCAGCACCCGCGACCAACGCGCTGGCGAAGTGGTCCGCAAAGCGTCAGAGCACGCCGCCGGGCAGTCCAATCCGGTGTTCCGAACCGAGTCGGGCGAGGTGATGACGCTGCCCGGCGGCGTCCTGCTTGCCCTGGACCAGGATTGGGCTCAGGCCCAGGTTGACTCGTTCTTTGCGACCAATAGGATCGCCCAGAGCCGCGTCAGCGATCGCAGCTTCGCGGTCAACGCCTTCTTCATCGACACCGAACCGGGCTTCCCGTCACTCGATCTGGCCAATGCGTTGGCCGGACAGAACGGAGTCTTGATCGCCAGTCCCAACTGGCAGCGTGAAGTCGCAACACGGTGAACCGGCTACGGTGGCTCGCTGTCTGGTTTGCGCTGGTGGCGCTGATTGGCCTGCAGGTCGCCGAACGCAGCGACGCCCAGACGCTGGGCGTTCCGACAATCACCTCGATTTCGCCCAGCGTGAACCAGCTCACGATCAATTGGAACGCGCCGTCGGATGTCGGCGGCGTAACCATCACCTCCTACGACCTGCGCTATATCCGCAGTGACGCCTCGGACCTGTCCGCGCCGCGATGGACCGTGATTGATTCCATTTGGACATCAGGAACTCTCTCATACGTCCTGACGGGGCTGCCGCGCGATGTCGAATACTTCCTCCAAGTCAGAGCCGACAACGGCGCCGCAGGACTGTGGTCCGAAATAGAATCGGAATCAACGACTGACCATGGTCGATTCATTGGAGGTGCGACCTCGCTACCGCTGGGCTCATCGGCAGATGGACGAATCGATCCAGCCGATCCAGTCGGAGACCGCGATCTCTTCAAACTGGATCTGACTTCGCTGACGTCGTCCACCGAACTTTGGGTCTATACCACCCGACCAACCGGCAGCACGAGTGGGTTGGATGCGGTCGGCCGGATATACGATATCGATTCGTTCCTTTATGCGGAAAATGCCCTCAGCTTCTACCCTGAAGATCCGCTTGGCTTCTCGATCCGCGTCACGCTACCTCCGGCGGTCTACTTTATCTGGGTTGAGAGCTTTCGTGCAAGCAGCAGCGGCTCCTACGTGCTGCACGCGCAATCTGTGACGGATCCAGGATACACGGCTGCAACAGCAACGACAGTCGAGCTAGGTTCTCTGACCGCGGGCCGAATCACGCCAGCCGGCGGGGTTAACGGGGACAAGGACTACTTCAAACTTGTCCTGTCCGAATCCAAAGATATCTGGGTGACGGCGATTGGCGCTGTCGACACCGTCGGCGCTTTACTCAACTCAAGCCAGGGCAACCTGGTCACGAATGACAATGGCGGGTACGCGGACAACGAAGATGGATTCATGCTGCGCCGCAACCTCAACCTTGGCATCTATTACATTCGGGTCCGTGGCAAAGACACATTCGACGCTGGACCCTACACCTTGTTCGTGAGCGAAGCGGACAATCCTCCCAGCTCCGCGACCGGCGCCATCCCGATCGAGTTGCAGATTCCGCGAACCGGACACCTGGATTCCACTTCCGACGTGGATTACTTCGAACTCACTCTTATTGCCGACACATACGTTCACATTTACATGCTGTCTTTCAATAACAATCCCTTTGCTCTCGAAGCAACGCTGCTGGACGGAACGGACGAGGTGAGCATGTACAACATTGCCCATGAAGCCTGGGATGAACACAATTTTGCGGAGGTCAGCGGGACCGCCTGGGGAAAGCTCGAAGCAGGCACATACCACATCAAGGTTTCCGTACCCTCCGGCGCCAGCGGAAGCAACCGGCGCTATCTCATCCATAGCCTTCCTGTCACGCAATATGCCAACATGATCAACGTTTGTACTGTCCTCACCAAGGCTCAGAGTGATGCGTTGTCCGACCCGCTATCCGGCTGCCAATGGTACCTGAGCAACTCCGGCCAAATCCCCATCGCCGGCGGCGCCGGCCACGACATCAATGTGGTTGATGTTTGGGATGATACAGATCCAAAGACGATGGGCGCGGGCGTCAACGTGGCCGTCGTCGACGACGGGCTGCACTACGAGCACGAGGACCTGACTGACAACGTCGAGGAATCTCGCAACCACGACTACTACAATAACTACGGGAACAATGACATTTTCGACCCCTTGCGTTATCACGGCACCAGCGTCGCTGGTGTCATCGCCGCACGGGACAATGCGATCGGCATGCGTGGTGTCGCGCCGCGAGCGACCATCTACGGTTTCAACCTTCTCGGCGACCACAACAAACCAACAGCCGATGACATAGGTGACGCGATGTTCCCCAGTGCTGAGACGGACGACGCCAATAGCGTTCGCACGTCGGTCTCCAACAACAGTTGGGGCGTGTTGGACAAGGACGGTGCGCCGAAATCCGTCTCTGCAATTTGGGAGTCGGCGGTCGTGCGTGGTATCAATAAAGGACTCGACGGCAAGGGCATCGTCTACGTCTGGGCCGCCGGTAATGGACACTTGCGCAACGACTACGCAAATCTCGGCGGCTACGAAAGTCACTACGCCGTCATTGCCGTGTGCGCCGTCAACTTCGCCGACCGGCGTTCCAGCTACTCGGAAATGGGTCCCAACCTCTGGGTATGCGCACCTTCCGGCGACAGCGCGACAAACTTCCCCGCCATCGGAACCACACGCAACGGCAGCCGCTATCGCGTATCGTTCGGCGGAACTTCAGCTGCCGCGCCGATCGTCTCCGGTGTAGTCGCCTTGGTACGCGCCGCCAACAACGAACTCACCTGGCGCGACGTCAAGCTGATCCTTGCCGCCTCGGCCAGAAAGCTCGACCCGGACAACTCCGGCTGGCTCAGCGGCGCGACGAAGTACGGAGCGCCCGGTTCGTACCAGTTCAATCACGAATATGGATTCGGCCAGGTTGACGCCGAAGCCGCCGTCAACCTGGCCAAGAACTGGTCCCCGGTCCCTGACTGGAGAGAGGTTGAGGGCAGGGCAGAGGTCCTGGAACTCACCATTCCCGACGCGCCTTCGCCGACGCAATCGGGCACGACCGTCGAAAGCAGCATCACCATCGACAGTGATGTGGACTTCATCGAATTCGTTGAGATCAACGCGTTATTCGATCACGCGTCCTTCCGCGACCTCGATGTCGAACTGATCTCGCCCGCGGGCAGGAAGTCCATCCTTTCGCCGGCGGAGCATGGCTTTCCTCCGGAGGCGACCGCCGTCTTCTCACACCTCGCGGACAACTATGCGCCCTACCCGCTCTCCGAGAGCTACCGGTTCGGCACGGCACGGCACCTTGGCGAGAACTCCGCCGGACAGTGGACACTGCGCATCACCGACCGCTACAACCGCTACGCAGGCAAGCTGAAGTCGTGGGAACTGACGATCTACGGACACGGAACCGCGCCCACCGCCGCCGATGTCGATGACATCACGACCGGCGTTGATTTCCTGACCGTTACGTTCAAAGCCCCCGATGACACGGGCAACACGGACATCAACGGTTACGACCTGCGCTTCATCCGCTCAGGCGCGACCGACAGGACCGACACAGACTGGAGCTACAGGAACAACATCGCGACGACCGATGAGGATGACTATGTGCTGACCGGACTGGCCGCCGGCGTCGAGTACGACGTCCAGGTCAGAGCCAAGAACAACTCCGGCAATGGCCCGTGGTCAGACTCCTTGATGCAACACACGACTCCCGTGGCGCCCACCGCGCCGTCAATCGATCAGATCATCGTAAGATCCAAAGAGCTCATCGTGGCCTGGGACCCGCCGGACGCGGGCACGTACGGTATACACCGCTACGAAATCCGCGACATTCCTACCGTCGACGACGAGACCGACGATAGTAACTGGACCAAAAATGCGATTCTCTGGAGTCCCGGCAGCCAGCTGCGATACGTCGTGACACGCCTCAGCAACGGCACCCAGTACGACGTGCAGGTGCGCGCGATTAATCGCGCGGTGACCGACATCACTGTAGGACCCTGGTCCTCGACCAAGACCCGCACACCCAACATCACGAACCGCGAGCCAAGTTTCCCATGGAGATTTCTCATCGGCCGCAGCTTCGACGAACACACTCCTGCCGGCCAAAGCATCGGCGAGCCGGTCCAGGCTACACCTGATGCCGACGGCGACCCATTGACTTACAGCATCTCGGGCAGCTTCAGCGATCTCTTCGATGTCGACGAGAACACGGGGCAGCTTCTGACGAAGACCGTATTCGATTACGAGGTCGACAGACGCAGCCATACAATCTTTGTCGAAGTCTCGGATCACAAGGATCACAACCGTGACGACGATCTCAGAATCGACCAAACCCAGCCGGTAAAGATCACGCTCGAGAACGTCAACGAAGCGCCCATAGTGTCAGGGACCAGGACGTTCGACTTCAGAGAGGACCGCAGATCCTGGGATGTCGGCAGCTACTCGGCGTCCGACCCTGACAGCGACATGATCACCTGGTCGCTATCCGGTCCTGACCTCGGTGACTTGCTCATCGACCAATCCGGCAATCTCAGCTTCAGCGAGCCGCCGGACGCCGATCGGCCCGCCGACGAGGACGAAGACAGCAAGTACGAAGTCAACGTGGTCGCATCCGACGGCAGGCTCCAGGGAGAGCTCGATGTCACGGTCAACATCAACGACGTCCCCGAAAAGCCAGTAATCACCGGTCCCGACAATATCGATTATCCCGAGAACTCGACTCGAGACGTCGGCGCCTACAGCGCGAGCGACCCCGAGGGCGGAACTGTCATCTGGACGCTCACCGGGCCGAACCGTAGTGACTTCACGCTGACAGGCAGTTCGTCGAGGCGCACGCTCAGATTCATGTCGCCGCCCAGCTTCGAGAGCCAAGCAACATACAACATCACCATCCAGGCCTCCGACGGCGCTCTCAGTAGCGAACACCTCGTAACGATCAATATCGAGAATCTAAACGAGTCCGGAAGCCTGACATTCTCCTCCGATCAACCGGTGGCGAATGCCGCCTTCAGAGCAATCCACACCGACCTTGATGGCCTGGTCAGCCAGTCCTGGTCCTGGCGTCGGTCGAAGACCAAAAGCGCTTGGGAGTCGGTCAGCGGAAGCAGCGACAGCTACACACCAACGAATACCGACGTCAGCTACTTCTTGCGCGCAACTGTCGACTACGAAGACGGCCACGGTTCGGGTAAGCAGCGCCAGCTCGTCACCCAGTTCGCCGTTCAGGCGGAACCGACAGATAATCTGCCCCCGGAATTTCCGTCCGAAGAGACAGGGCAACGTAGCGTTCCCGAAAACTCCCTACATCGCACGATTATCGTGAAACCGGTGTCGGCAACAGATCCGAACATGGACCGACTCACCTACGGCATCGATACAACCCATAACAACAAATTCGAGATCGACCGAGATTCGGGACAACTGCGCGTCGGCTCAGCGGCCAACCTCGACCACGAAACGAAGGATTCCTACAACCTCACCGTGACCGCAACCGATCCCTCCACTGCGTCGGCGTCACAGATCGTGACCATCACCATCGAGGACGTCAACGAACCTCCGGTTGCGAATGAAGATTCGACCACGATTCGCGAAGACTCGCCGACATCGATCACTGTGCTCGCCAACGATATGGATCCGGAAAAGGCTGATCTGATGGTCACCGCTCCGGATCGCACGTCTCACGCCACATTGATCGTCCAATCAGACGGGTCCATTTTGTACACACCGAACCTCAACTTCGACAAGCAGGACAAGTTTTCCTATCAAGTTTCGGATGGAACCCATCGCGCATCGGCCGAAGTGAACGTGATCATGACTCCGGTCAACGATCCACCGGAGTTCCCTGCCGCACCGGTCGAGCGCGATGTGGCGAAAGATGCGAAGGAAGGCGACAGGGTCGGCAAGCCCGTTACGGCGATGGATGTCGATGGCGACCAGTTGATGTACAGCATTGACGGAGGCTTCCCGTTTGACATTGACGAGTTAACCGGTCAAATCCTTGTGGCGCCCAACGCCACATTCGATCCGCCGGCCCCGGACCCTTACTCGGTCGACGTCGACGTTCAAGATCCCGACATGGAAGGCGACTCGATCACCGTCAAGATCAATGTCGTCGAGCGGTTGACGCCACCGCCCACGGTCGGAGGCGGAGGCGGGGGCGGTGGACCGCCGCCGATTCCCGTTCCCTCGGACGTCGAGTTTGAGTGGAACGTCACTCGCGACATCGAGGAACTGCATCGCGACAACGACCTACCGACCGACATCTGGTCAAACGGTGTGGTGCTCTGGGTCGTGGAAAACTCGCCGACCGGCGCCGACCGGCTCTTCGCCTACGACCTCAACACGGGCGAGCGGCTCGAACCGCACGAGTTCGAACTCGACCAGCGCAACCGCTTCTCGCACGGCATCTGGTCGGATGGCGAAATCGTCTGGATCGCCGACAGCGGACAGGACCAGCTCTTCGCCTACAACCTGTCGACCGGCGACCGGGTTGAAGATCGTGATCTTATGCTCGACGAGCGCAACCGCGACCCGCGCGGGATCTGGTCAAACGGCACGACAGTGTGGGTGCTGGACAGCGTCAAGGATGCTCTGTTCGGCTACGACTTCAACAGCGGTCGGCTGCTCACTGAGTTCCCACTGGACAAGCTCAACCGCAGTCCGCGCGGACTCTGGTCCGACGGCTTTACCTTCTGGGTCTCCGACGACGGCGCCAAACGACTTCTCGCATACCGCGTCGATGGCGAGTCGCTAAGTCGCGTCGAGGACGTGGAGTTCACCTTCCGCTCGCTGCTCAAGGCCGGCAACGGCGACGCGCGCGGCATCTGGTCCGACGGTGATGTGATCTTCGTCGCCGACGAACAGGACGACCACGTTTACACGTACAACATGCCCAACGTGATCAACGCGCGCCTCGCCTCACTCACGTTGAGCGGCATTGAGATAGGACTGTTCTCGCCCGTGCAGACTCAGTACTTCGCCATCGTTGCTTCGGAAGTTACGCGCACGTCTGTCGAAGCGGAACCTGCCCACAGCAAGGCGGTAGTTGAGATCCAGCCCGACGACATTGACGTCGATCCGCAAAACGGCCACCAGGCTGCGGTGCTGGACGGGCTCGATATCGTCATTTCGGTGACATCCGAGGACGGCAGCCGGACCCGAGAGTATCGAGTGGAGATCCGGCGTTGCCTCAGCGGTCTTTCGGAGGATCGATTGAGCACGGTGCAGTTCGCCGGCGGCAGCGTCAGCGAACTAATCGCCTGCGCCAGCAGTCTTGATGTCAAGGCGCTCTATCACTTCCGAGACGGCGTGTGGGTCGCCTACTTCCTCGACGGCCCAGACTTCCTCAACCAACCGTTCCGTAACCGCTTCGCCGATGGCGTCCCCGGCGCGGCGCTTTTGTTCGCCAAGCTCGAACCCATGAGCGTCATCGACGCCGCAAAGTCTGCGGGCAATTAATCCAATGAGCGGCGGGGCGTGTCGCAGGGCTCTCGCGTTGTTGAGACCGTTCGCTGTGGCTGAATTGAGGCGGTCTGCGCCCGGTTCTGACTGGGCTCTCTCACACTGGGAAATCGGCTGCCAAGGGCGGCGCCGCGCCCGTCACTTACAGGGGCCTGAGATGTTGGCTGGTAATCGAAATATGACGCCGGTGGTGTCGCTACCGCTGACTCGTACCGTGGTCGCCTCCGCGATATTCGCAGTTGCACCCCGGAAGCGGCGATAGAGGTTGCAGCCATCGACATTTGTCCGTAGTCGATAGCGTCCGTCGATCGGCACTCGCAGTGAGAAACTGCCGTCCGATTCGGTGAAGGTGGCGGCCTCGGCCTCTCCAGAAAACGCCACGACCAAGGAGTTCGAAACGCCCCTACCGTCGGCGTCCTGAAGCACCCCATCAATTATGTGTTCGCACATTCCCTCACGCAGGCGTATGTCGAACCCCCACTTGTCGCGCCCATTGACGCTGAATTCGTAGGTGTCGGCGAACCGTGTGGTCACTCCGTTTGGACTGTAGAAGACGTGACAGCTTCCCACGAACGCCTGCAGCCGGTAGCTGTCTTGACGTGGCACAGTGATCGTGAATTCGCCCTCATCGTCCGTTGTTGCCGTCGCCGTGTATTGGCCGGAAAAGGCCAGGACTTCTACATCGTTCAAAGGAGCGGCATCGGCGCCAACCACTTCTCCGCTGATCTGAATCTCGCACACTTGCGTAGGAATCTCGATGCGGAGTCCGCTCGCGCTTCCTTCCAGAACGCTCAAGGATGTTGCTCGGTCACTATTGAATACGACGCCATCATGTTGGTAGAACACCCAGCAACCACCCAGGTCGACTGACACGTGGTATCGGCCGGGATCGGGTATATCGACGATAAACGTCCCGTCGGGTTTGGCGATGCCTGTGAACCATGCAGACTGCTCGTTGCCTGCTCCCGTGACTCGGACAGGAATTCCGCCGAGCGGGTCGCCGTCAGGTCCGAACACTTGACCTTCTATCCGTTGTGCGCACACCTGATCCGGGATGACGACTTTCACGTTTGTGACGCTGCGCGTGCTGACCCGCACGAGGGAGGCGGCGATCGGGGTATTCGTGATGCCGCCGTCCGTATGCCACACGTGGCACCAATAGTCCGATACCAACTCGATCCCGATCCGGTAGTTCGCGCTGTGGGGCACGAAGAGCTCGAACGAACCGGTCTCGTCGCTCAAGCTCCGCTGAACCAGGCTGACATGTCCTTGACTATTGACCTGGTTCACTGTGACCCAGACAGGACCAACGGGCGAATCGTCTGCTCGCCCGATGGTCCCTCGCAGCACGCGCTCGTTAGCCTGTCGTCTGACGCCGGTCCGTCCGGGCAGCGATTCCTGCGTCTCTCCGAATGAGCTGTAGAAGTCGTCAACCGTCACCCCGAATGCCGAGACGAACGCGTCACGCCATGGCGAGAGCGACGGCCAGCGATTGCCCGCTCCCGTTCCCGTTGGCGCCAGTAGCCGGTAGAACTCGATTGGGCCGTCTGTGCCTGCGGCCTCCACCAGCGAAAGAGTGGCCAGATGGCCGAGACTGTACTCCCAGGCGCGATGCTGCCCTTCAGCGCTTTCCAGGACAGGGCCCTGGGCCGCGCGTTGTCTGAGTTCTCTGAGAACAGCGTTGTACAGCCGGTGCCGATCAAGCATGCCGTGTGTTGAATGGGCCCAATTCGCTGTGCCCTCCAGCATCCAGGCCGGTTCCAGTGAACCACCGTTCCGAAGCTGTTCCTGTAGCTTGTGAAACACCTCATGAGTTAGCGTGTAACGACCCGCGCACCTGGCACAGGAGTAAGACTTCTCGACTACGACGACGTCTTCTCCGGCCCAACCCAATGCGCCATTCCAGAGCCGTCGCAGCTCACTGATGTTGGCCTCGTCGAGCTTGCCCGACGTTGCTTCCTCGTGTTCGAGGAGCGACTGAAACGTATCCGCAATCAGGATGGAGAACGCAGAACCGTCTGGTTGTATGCCGAACTCCGTCAGAAAGAAGTCCATCATCGATTGCAGGTCGTCGTGCGCCTGACGCCTCACTCTGGCTGAGACGTTGCCGAGCAAGACGAGCTGGGGCGCGATTCCCGCCGGCTGCAGCCATTGAATGTCGCGCGATACCGTCACAATCAGTGCGTCGCCGCGCTGGACCAGCGGCAACGTTGCCGCGCTATCAGGTTGATCCGGCCGGTACTCGTGGTTGCCCAGTTTGATGCTGACCAGCGATCGACCTATTCCTCGCGCCACATCCGTCACCGGCCAATCGCTGGGCCCGGCCCAGGACAACCAGTTGACTCCGCTGCGCAGCTCGACAAGACCGCGGTGCGGCGCGAGCGTGCGTTCCCATTCAACCGGCGACGCACCTGCGACCCGGATGAGGTAAGCCGCGTTTGGTTTGAGCGCTCGCATTGACCAATGGCGCTCAGACAGTTTGGGTGAGGCCATGCGAAACTGCTGCAGGTTGGCATCCCAAGTAAAGGCAACCATGATATCGGGCAGAGCGGCAAACAAGTCCCTGAACGTGGTTGGCGGCCCAATCCACCCGATGAAGTTGTCTCCCGGCTCCAATCGAGTAACGGTGTTCGCCTCTCCATCAACAACCGTTCCCGAGTCCGCTTCGGCCTGTGCCGGTGCGATCAGCGCGAACAGCAAGGCTCCCAGCGCAATCGCGACCATGTACCGAGGCGAGTGGTACAGGAATGACGCCGCGGCAACGACACGCGGCCGTAGGTCAAAGTCAGTTATCACTGTTCTCGCTCCCCCGGTGATGCAAGTTCACGATCTTCCACCCGAAGATCGATCACCGAGCTGACACAGTTCGCCTCGTAGAGATCGCGAAGGTCACGCTGTGATAGTCGTCTCAATCAACGGCCGACAGTCGCGATCGGAAGCGTTGAACATCAACACGCAGTGAGCATTGCGCGGATCGGGATCTCGCGCAGCGATTCCACCGTCCGGAACTCGTAGCCTATCGCAATTCGTATGGTCATTCAAACCAGGTGCATCCCAGAGTTCGTGCACTATTCTCGATATGTTAGCGACACGAAGAGAAAAGACGATGGTCGAGTGACGCTGTGTGAACATTTCTTCGTGTTCGCCGTCAAGGCTTCAGATTGCCCTCCTCAGAGGCGCACTCCGCCTATCGGAAAGATTCACGTTTCACTGACGTTCGGCCTTGACAACGACCACATCTGGATCATTGGGCCGAACGGTGAGACACATAGTGGGATTGGCACAAGCAGTCATGTGCCATGCGCAATGCAAAAGAGCCGTCGCTGCCACCAATGGCGCCCCTTCTTAGCAGTGCAAAATGCCCTATCGCATTTTCTCTGTCGAGACTACATTTGCCCTATCGAGCATCGGAATCGCATCGATACCAGTGGTACCAACGTTGGTCAGCTTTCCATCTATAGACGTCTGATTAAGGCGCACAGTCGTGCATTCGGTGATTGCGATAGAGTGCGCGCCCGGCATTGGGGTCCGCTTCGACAGGCATAGCCATTCCCTGTGCCGCGAAGCTTGGCAGTACCGAGAGCAACGCCCGCGAGTATTGCAATAATGAATATTCGCATGGCGTTCCTCTAGTCCAGGATCGGTTGTTGGCCCACTGAGCCTGCCATGGCGTCGAGCAGGAGTTCGAATCGTTGTCTACGGTCTTCGGTACCTGTTGCACCGCCGGCGGGATCGTCCAGCTGAATCGTTCTACCGATTTCAGTCCCGGTTTCAGCGCCGAACCCAATAGTGATCCAATAGTCGTCGCCTGATGCGATGAGGCCGAATATCGGTTCACAGCTTGAGCCGTCGCCGCACTCGGCTATCTCTCAGTCGCCGATTCGAATCTCGATGCCTCTCGGGATGGTAACCAAATGCCGTAGATCAGATACGTCTCTCCAGCAGTGAGTGGCTCGCTTACACCGAGCGGCGGCGCCTCCGTGATCACGTAGACATCTGTCTCCGCCCGTGCGGTATTGCCTCCGGCGTCGGTTACTACAGCAGAGATTGTCTTGCGCCCGGAATCGAGCGTTGGTTCAGCGTCGTACCGCCGCTCAAGCGCGTCACCGGTAAACTCGACGAAGGACGTGCCGACGGACGAGTCTGCGCAGCCGACGGACGCCTGGCCCTGTGCGCCCTCGTACAAGCGGTACGGATCTCGGGACTCGCCGTCCACCATCAGCATGTAAGGGCCCGTTCCTCCGTTCACTTGCCAGGTCACAGCGACCTCACCTCGCACTCTCCAGCCTAAGCTGACGTTTTCGCGGACGCGTTCGCCCCGATCATTGGTGCGCAGCGCCGAACTCAATGCCTCCCGCGCGCCGGCTGCTTCACAATTCCCGCTTGCTTCCAGGGTCAAGGTCAGCGGCTCCACGGGCTCTCCTTCCTGATTCGGTTGGGACTGAGCCGGCTGGTCCTGGCTCGAAATCGGTCCGCGCGCCGGCCCGGTCGCCGTCCAGCCCGATCTCCTGGGCGCCGCAGACCGTGGTCACCGCGACCACGCTGGTCACGACCACGAACAGGACGATGTCGCGCAGCTTGATTCGGTTTAGTCTTGCTTTCATCTCGAACTCCGTCTCCACGCGGCTTGTCCGCACTCGCAGAGCGGCCGCCACTTCCGGGCCGCCGCTCTGCGATTCCGGCTATGTTTCTCACCACAGCGTGAGCGGCTCGACCGGAACGTTTTCCAGCGGTTGGGTCCGCATTGACCCTTTGACCGACGAGCTCGACCATACGTTCCCCATTGATGATGATTCGCAGCGAAGCACGACATTCTTGAGCAGTGGCCTGGCGGCGCACCCCTACGTGTCGTCGACGGTCAAGCTCGCTAGAGTACTGGTTCGAGCGTCTCTTGCATTAGGAACGGCGCGAGTCGCCGAGCTAGTAGGGGACTGGGAAGCTGGGCGCCCGTTTGCCGTTCAGACCTCAGCAATCCTCACAGGTGTTGGCGTCGCGGACGATCTTGTGCTTCCCGTTAACGTTTCAGTCGGAACATTGCCCCGCGTCTCCGACGCGCCGCCATTGTAGGTTCCACGCACAACTGGGCTTCCTGTCATCAATTTCCTGGCGACGACCGTGCTGAGGATCGATTCATCCGTCACGCCGCCGCTCTACCGGCCACCTACTAGTCCTGAGCAGCGATCAGTAGTGCGAGTGCGGTTCGATGCAGGCTTGCGTTCGATGTCAGCGTTGTGCGATGCCTTGGCGCTCACCAGCGGTGAATACGTGAGGGCGAAACTGTTCCGGAGCGGATTCGGAGAACTATCGGCCCTCGGTCCGCGAGTCAATGGCCTCACATGGCGATCCGGGGATCCCGTAGGTGAACGCTGAACGGAGCGCGGTACGCGAACGGAAGGATCGACGGGCGTGGTTACGCTGCTCCGGCGCAAGCCAACGCCGCCGCTGCTGTTCTGGCACGAGCTACAACAGGCATGGGAGATCCATGCCGGCTTAGGGGAACTGAACGCGAGCGACCCACGGTTCAGGACTGCCTTCAATCGTTGGCTGCGAGCCCAACGACCGGACTTATCGCTTTCCGAGCACTTCATCGACCTGAGGGTGGCCCTGGAGGCTCTGCATATGAACGACAATATGGGTGAGTCGACCAACAGCCTATCTATCCGACTGGCCTGGCATCTGGGAACGACGCCCGCAGAGCGCAGGGAACTGTTTGCGCTTGCACGTGACTTCTACCGCCGTGCGTCGCGCATCGTCCACGGCGCCGTCGTTGACGGCTCGGACGTGGACATCCAGTTGCTGCAACAGGCATCGGACCTGTGCCGGCGGGCCATCTTGGCGTACTTGAAGTCAGATCCCCCCAACTGGGATGCGCTCACAGTTGGCGAAGAGGCCGAGGCATGACAGTTGGTTGCCGCGCCGTTTCGGGGTCCATTCGACTACAGAAGTCCCGCGCAAATTTCACCGTTCGGGACACGACTTAGCAATGGCGGCCCGCGTGTAGCGGATGGCGTCTCGGGCAGCACAATGCGCGGATCGCATGGCTTCCGTTCCAGGTCGGTTCCGTAGGACCATGTCGATCGGGTCGCGCTGGTCGGCTGATAAGGCGCGTTTCGACCAACGTCCAGTGTGTCCTATCACCCGGATCTGGCGGCACATCTTGCATTGAATTACGACCATGCCTTGGCTTCGCCGCTCGCTTTCCAACCGATGAGGTAGATCACTTTCTGAACGATGTGACACAGCGCGGTTGGTTCGCTCGAAGGCCAGGTTTGCGGCGCGACTCGCGTGGATTGCGCGTCGGTGATCTCCTTCGCTGGTCCCGGCCTAGCCGGCTCGCTCTGCTCTACGGGCGACAATTTCACGAGGAGTCAACCTGAGTTCAATTCTCGCAAACGCGCCCCCATGCAAGTGTCTGCGCAGTTGTGATGCGCTAGGCGCCTAGGCCATTCGGCCCGATTGCTGACGGTTTCGGTGGCGGTTGGTCCAGCAGCTCGGCAGGGGTACACGACGAGATTCTGACGAATCACGACCACTCGGGCCAGTTGCCGCGCTGCGCGTTGTCGGGCGATGAAGATGGAAACCCAACGCCGCATGTGATTGGCGCCACAGCAAGCGGTAGGCGGATGATGGGCGCCTTCGCGATCGACACCTGTTCAGATTCGAAGCGCAAAGGTCAACTCAACGGTTCTTGATGTTGTCCAGGTTGGTGGAGTTCTGAACAGGCGCGAATGCGCCGCCGCGCTTCGAGGACTTCAGCGACTACGAGAAGATGGTCGGCGAGTACCGGGCGTTGGGCATCTATCCCGGCGGTCACGTGATGGAGTTCATCCGCCCGACGCTCGACGCCGGCGTGATGACGACCGCTGAGGTCTACGACGCCAGGGATGGCCAGCGGATCCGGCTCGCGGGCTGGCCGATTGCGCGGCAGCATCCTCGCGGACAGGATGGGACGGTGTTCGTCACGATCGAGGATGAGACCGGCGACGTGCAGACCATCGTCTGGCCGAAGGTGTTCGCCAAGTGTCGGCGGGCGCTGTCGAATCAGCTGATCCTGCTCACCGGTCACATCGACCGCTGGGACGGCACGACCAACATCGTGGCGGAGAGCATCGAAGCCATCGGCGCCGACATCCGCATGCCTACCGCTCATGACTGGCACTGAGCGAGGATGAACGCTACCTGGGCGCCGCTGGTGAGGCCGAGCGGACGGTCAACGCGTCCGCGACATGCAGCCTCCGGCTACTTGGCCGCCAGACGCGCCAACCTCTTCAAATCCTCGACCGTTGGCGGCGGCGAGGTCCAAGCGCCATCCGCGCGAGTTGATGTAGAGGAGAGCAGCCACAGCACCGCGTTGCGGCTAATCGTGAAGTTTGTCGATCCCGGTATCACCTGGCCACCGACTCTCGCGTACCGCAGCCACTGCGAGCCATCCCATTTGAATACCCCGACGACGCTGTCGCCGGCCGCGACCAACAAACTCAGCAACGTCGCCGCCCGTGTCGAGCTGCAGCAGGTCCTCCAGGCAATGTTCACGCCGGTGTCGCGTGAAGTGAGGCAATTGACCCCTGGCGACTCGAGTTCCTTGGGCGGCGGCGGCGGTGGAAACAGTGTTGTCCTTGAGACCGATGCTCAATTTGAGGTTGCATTCGGGTTGCTGCTGAGCGTGGCGCGGACGCAGAGGAGATGCGTGGTTGAGGCGCTCAGCCCCCTGAAGAGTTGCGACATCGTCATTTCGCCCACCATGTACTCCTGGTCCGGATCCACATTGCAATCAGTACCGGTCGTTTCGACGATCCGGACGTCATAGCCGTCCGCGGCGTCGACTTCGTCCCAGGTCAACGTAATCGAGTTGGATGTCGCGCTGGGTGTATTGAGGGTAGGCGGCACGAGCTTCAGAGCTACCCTCACTTCCTTGTCGTCATTCATATGAACATCGCAGTCTCCGTCTGTCCGCGCATGAGTACAACCGGTCCAATGCGGTTCATAGGAAGCGGTGTCGACACCACGCAACAGCACTTGCACCAAGGTACCGGCCGGGTGATTATGCTGGACTCCTGCGGCCGGATGAGATGTCAAACTTCCACCCGCTGGCAACTCGATTTGAAGCGTGTGATGCAGCGGCGCGAATGTGGCAGTAAGCACGACATCGCGCTCAGCAAAGAGCGCACACCTGACCTTTTCGATGCAGTTGTAGGCCAACGCATCGGGACCGCTCCAACCGGCGAACTCGGCCAGTAACGCGCTGCTTCTGCGTGTCATGCCATCCTCTGTCCAGTCATGGTGATTGTGCAGCGGGTACGGGGTTAGCAGTACGTACGCGAAAGAGAGATCTTTTCGACCCTTCCCGCCCCGACGATGTTCACTTGCACCGATCCGTGCTCCTCCGACTGGGGCGGAGACTCGGTGTCCGTTGCCTGAACTTCTGCCGCGCCGAATCCGATCCGCGTACCGCTCGTCGTGGTTCTGCTACAGGTCCGATCTGTGTCGCGTCACTGCCCGCGGATGTTCGCCTGGGTGGTCGAAAACAAACGATAGACTGCATCGGAAGGCTGATCGTCGCCATGCGGATCGAGGCCGACCCAGGTCATCTCTTGCGTTTCCGGCGCAAATCGCTCCACCTCAATCCAGCGCCCCGCCGACATATCCCAGCGCATGAGCACAATATCCTCTTCGACTATCACCTTGCGCGCATCGAAGCGGAACAACACTACTCCCGTATGCCCGATTACCCTGCGGGCAAAGGCTTGTTTATCTGGGCCCCTGCCCCTGAGGCGTTGGATCACTGTCTTGGGTTCGTAAATGCCAATATAATCCTCGATGTCAGTGTCTTACAGCGGATAGTACTTCCGGCCCCTGGTGCATATTAATGATTCGACGGGCTCCTCTGTACAGTTATAGTCCCCCAGCCCAAGGACATGACCCAATTCGTGGGCCATCGTGAGTCGCAAGAATCGGTACTTGCTGGCCTCGTCGGCATCAGGATGATCTTTGTTTCCATCTGTATCAGGCGGAAACCGCTCGGCGTTGACGAGTATCTGCAACGCACCGGTGTAAGTGTGGTGTGGAGTTTGCGACCGGGGTGGGATCAGGAGACACGCTGTTACGATGCGTGCGCAGAAGTACTCATCGCCTGACGGATTGCGCGAATCTATGCCTACGTAACTGATGTTCGTAGGCTTAGGCGTCACGGGACAGTTGTCCAGTCGCACGAACGCGGAATTGGGGTGGCGCAATAGCGCCTCGCCGGTGGCCCCCAGCGTATTGTTCCACATATCGATGGCTTCGGAGGTGCTCGTGCGATAGTCGCTGGTGCAAACCGAGATCGCCTGTCCGACGATGATATTTCGCGCGATGTGTTCCTTGCCGGTGATATTCCGGGCTGTGTCAATATCCGCATCGGTAACGTTTATGGCCAGGCCGAGCATGGCCAGCGTGGCCGCGATGCCGAGGGAGATCGCGAGGAAGAGGCGTCGGCGAGTGACGAAGTTGCGGTTCATGGCCAGATCCATTCAGGGGGTTCGCAGGGCGGCGAGCCGACATATGAGCAATAGTCTTGACCGGAGACTTCGACCAGGTTGTGTTTCCAGAAGGAGGCCGCGAGCCGCTCCTGCCAGGCAGCCGCGGAGAGCGCGTCAGGGCAGTTGTGTATGCAACCGGAGAAGGGGCGGCGGACGATTTCGTTCAAGTCATCGTTGACAGAGATGTAGGCTTGTCTCAGCTCCGATTCGCGCATCAACAGCAAGCTTGGCGTTGTGAAGTCGTCGAATACGGTCTCAGGCTCCCAATCGTCGAAAGGTTCAATAATATCTATGAGATAGTTGTACCGTTCGAGACGGACTCGTTCGCCCACGGGCATGTCAAAGACCAAGACATCCGGCTCGCGCGAATAATTCCCAAGGACGTCAAAGCCCGCATAGTTGGCGCCTGGAAGGCCGTACGTCGCGACTTTGCAGTCTTCGCTAAAGCAACGGGAGGGCCACACGGGATGAGCCACGTTTGGTGTGGGACATTCTGGCAGGCCGACGGAGTTTAGATCGTGCGATTCAGACCGCCAGAGGCCTGGTGGCAGGCAGCCCTCGAATTGGTTGCCGGCTAGTTCCAGGTGTTCCAGGCGGGTCAGGAGGTGCAACTTGGAGGGGATCTTGCCACTCAGCGCATTGCCGCTGAGCTGCAGGCGCCGCAGTTCTGTCAGGTCACCAAGGTAGCCCCAAATCTCGCCGGTGAGGCTGCGCTTGGTCAGGTCGATGCCCGTCACCCGGGCCGGCGAGCCTGCTACCGTCACGCCTTCCCAGGTGATCGTCGGAGTCGCCGTATTCCAGTTCAATGGCGGGTCGGCGCGCAGTACGTCGCGCAGCGCCAGCAGATGTTCGCGGTCTCGATGCAGCTCGGTGTTGTCGCGCGGAACGGTGATCGCGGCATCGCCAAAGCGATAGCTGCCGCTGGAGCTGAGGCCGTCATCCAGCGGTACTTCGTATCTGCCCAACGGCCGCCAGTGCCAGCCCGCTATCGCCCATGCATGTGGCTGGCAGGTAGAGGGACAGGCCTGTATCCAGAGCCGCAACGGTTCCATCTTCCGTTGCCAGATGCGCAGATTGATATCGGCCATCGTTACTTCGGCAACCAGGGATCTGTGCTCTTCTTCGTACGCGCCTACCATCCGCAGCGGCAGCCGAACCGTCCCAAAGACATCCCACCGGTCACCCGGCGCGCGCGCGCTCATCCAGAGCACTTCAGGCTCGGCGATCAACTGCCAGATGCGGAACTGGATGGTGACCTCGTTCGGTTCCACGCTGGTCGGCTCAGTCGGGGGCGAGGCGTTTGCCTCTGCTAACAGAACTGACATGAGCAGCGCACCCACGAGGGCGACGAAGACGCATTTGAGGGTCACAGGTCGTTTCATGGACTGTCATCCATCCAGATCGACTCCGAGAGTCGGTCGAGCAGCGCGGCGACGCCGTCGGGATCGGTGCTGGTCGAGACAATCTTGCGGTAGCACTCCTCAGCCTGCTCGAGATCGACGCAGATCCACGACTGCTCTGTGGTGTTGCGCAGGATAAGGCAGATCGTCTCACCGCCGTCGTCGGAGTCGGTGAGCACGATCCCGACGATCTCCAAGTTGAGGCCGGCCGGCACGTCGAACATCACCGCCGGACCCTCGTCAACCAGCGCGTACTCGTAGGCGCCGGCAGTCAGCGTGTGTTCGCCGTAGGAGATGTCGGTCGGCGCGCCACAATCGCCCAGGGACAGCGAGGACAGGTCGTTGTTGTTGATGGTCCGCAAGTCGGGCGGCAGACAGCCCGCGAACGTGTTACCGGCCAGGTACATGTGAGTCAGATCAGACAGCATCGTCAGCTTGGAGGAGCACCTCACCCGTTTGACTTCTCCGTCTATCGTTGTTTCCAACTTGCCCTCGTAGACAGTGTTTCCGGCACTAGTTGTGCGGATCCAATTGCCGCGTAAAACCGTTACACTGATAATGCCTGCCGACAGATCCCAAGCCCCGACTCCCATGTCCTCCGTGATGCAAGACTCCGACGTAGCGAACGCCTCGATGCCGAGGGCTGTGTTCCAACGATGGATCGCACCCTGTGTCGCGGTTGGATAGTCATCACTGCAAACCGGAATCGGGTTGCCATCTATCAGATTGCGCGTGATCCAGCCTGGCCCGAACCGCTTCGTGTAATAGATGCCATTGTATTTGTTCAATACGCGAATTCCCATACGATCATAGTTACCGACGTTTGCTTCGACAGTGTGGTGCGCGATTACGGTATGCGAGACGGCCAACTGACAAGCCAGTGTTGTAGCGGCTCGTGCCGGCCATCGAATAGAACGTAACGACTTGATCATGGCAGCGGCGCCTCACGGTGCGAGGCGAGAATAGCCTCGAATTTGGCTACCAGGTCGGGAGGCAGCTCTTCATGAACTCCATCGATGAACTTGAAATACACTGCACTTTCTATGTCGTAGGGATCCATGAATAGCGTCGCGTCTGAAACGACGTCCTCATACGAGATCATAAATGGCCCGTCACTTGGCACAAAGCCGCCAAAGTCAATGAGACTCATTCCCACGGGTACGTCTATCACAAATGGCGTTGGCTGACCGAGTATCGTCAATCGATACGTGTGGCCGCCTTCGACTCGGTATCCGTAGGGAATAATACGAATGCCGTCCGGGCCGATCTTCGGCTCGTCTGGGGGGATGCTGTTCCATACAAGCGAAGCCCTCCAATCCCGTCTACTGTTGAAGTGATTGACTGAGTCGGCCATATAGGTGCATGGGTCCTCAGTCTCGAGGGCAATGCCAAAGAGCTTGCGCGCTGACCCAGGTGGGGCGGCGAGCACGGTGGTTACCCGGAAGTGATACCAGCAACTGGCTGGGGCATGCCACGTGAAGTGATCGCCAACCTGGATAGCAGCAAAGTTGCTCGTGTAGTCCCGGTCCCTATAGCCGTTCGTGTTGACCAGTAAGGCTGTCGCGCTGCTCACCTGGACGAACGTTGTTGCACCGCTGGTCAAGTCAGCGGGGTCAATCAGAAATGCGTAAGAGCCGCTTTGTGTCGCCCCACCAGCCGAATGTAGATAATCGTAGATGAGTTTGTCCTCGTTGTTGATCGTCGGCGTCGGAATCAAGCCGGCGGCGGCACTGGCCGTGCCTGAGTGTGGACCGTTGTCGCTGCCGCTGACGGCTCGCAGGTGGAAGCTGTAACGCACGTCCTCGGTCAGACCCGAGACGGTGTGTTCTGTGGTCGCCGCATCGGAGCCGGCGATCCTGGTCCATCCTCCCCAGGCGCCGTCGTCTTGACGCTGGCGGTACTCCCAATGCGTGACGCCGGTCGTGGACTCGACGCTCCAGCTCAACGCCACGGAGCCGGAGGCCGCCGTGCGCGCGGTCAGCGTCGGCGCACCCGGCGCGACCAGTTCGACCGTCGCCTCCGCGCCGGCGCTGACGCCGCGCGTGTCCGTGACCAGGGCCTGGAACGCCTTAACCTGATCTGTCAGTGGCTCCTCGGTCAGGGGATCCTTCGTCAGAGGCCCGCAGTTGACGCGGTGGGAGTCGGCTTCGGGGTCGACCGTCTGGCCGTTGATGGTGAGGGTGTGGGGCGGTTTACCTCCGGTGATGGTCCAGCTCAGTTCGGTCAGGGCGTAGGCCGGCAGCGGGGTCTTGGGCGTCTCAGGGGGGTCCGAGGCGCAGTCGGGCAAGTTGAGGGTGGCAAAGTCGTTGAAGCGGACCTCGCGCAGGCGGGGCGGAACGCAGCCGGTGAAGCCGGCATTGCGTTTGAGGTAGACCTTGCGCAGGTTGGTCAGCCGACTCAGTTGGCTGGGAATCAGTCCGCTCAGGCGGTTGTCATCGAGGCGCAGATTGGTCAGGTTGGTGAGCGCACCCAGTTGCGTCGGGATCGTACCGGAGAGCTGGTTCCGCGGCAGGTAAAGCCAGCGCAGGTTGACAAGCCGTCCCAGTCTCGGCGGGATTGACCCGGCCAGGCGGTTGCCGTCCAGGTAGAGGTTCTCCAAACCGGTGAGGTTTCCGAGTTGGGCAGGGATTGGGCCGGTCAGCCCGATGCCCTCCGGCAAGGGCTGCGGTGCGCTGAGGACCAGATGGGTGAGTTGCGGGCCGATGGAACCCAGCTCGGGCGGGATCGGGCCGGACAGATGGTTGCCGGCCAGGTTGAGGAAGGTGAGGCGGGTGAGCCGTCCCAGTTCCGCTGGGATCGAACCAGTCAGTTGATTGCCCCAGGCCAAGCGCAGCTCGCGCAGTCCGGACAGTCGGCCCAGTTGGGCGGGGATCGTACCGTTCAATCCCTGGCCATCCATGTCCAGCTCCGTCACCCGCCGCATGCCGTCCAGCGAACCGACGGTGATCCCGTCCCAGGAGCTGAGCGCGGTGTTGGCGCCCCAGTTGAGGGTCGCCGTGCCGGCCAGGGTCGGCTGAAGTTCGAGCAGGACGGCGCAGTCCGCCACTAGCTCCGGGTTGGCCGCCGGCTGGGGCACGACCACGCCGTTCGCGCAGCGGTCCGGCGCAGCGGACGCCGCGGACGCAGCGGGCGCAGCAGACGCCGCTGCATCGCCGCCGAGCAGGAACAGCGCCACCGCCGCGCCGGCCACGACCAGCAGCAATGCCATCGCTCGCCGAGCCGATTCACGTTCTGAACGCATCCGCATCGCGCCACCGCTTCCCCCGTCTCGGTTCGACACCTGTCTGCGCGAACTCGTCGCGAGGTCATCGTATGCCGGCGACGTCATGCACATATAAGCACGTTGTGCACATATAAGTATCGGTGCTGACGAACATGAGTAATCGTGATTGTTTGCCCCGGCGCCGCTATCGAGACGAGAACTTACGGTGCCTCACCCCCTGCGCCGATGAGCACAGACGCGCGCACGCGATGGATTGAGCCTCTCCGGGTCCTGGCGGCGTGCGCTCCCCGGCGGCCACATACGGCAGCATCGTCGCCCGCCGAGCGCGCCAGGTCCACAACGGTCTCCACCACCCGGAGACCGTTGAAAAACTCCTCTTCTCCCCCCTTGCGGGGGAGATGCCGAAGGCAGAGGAGGGGCCTCCCGATCTCATCACCGATCTGGTCGCTGCCGGAGGACCCCCCCTTCTGTCACTCCGTGACATCTCCCCCCGCAAGGGGGGGAGAGGGGATCCGAGTGTTTTTCAAAGGTCTCACCCGGGAAGAGAACACCTTGGTTGTCAGTGTGGTCTTGGCCCATGGCTAATACGAGCAACGCGGCGCCGTCCATCGCCAGTGCCGTTCCGGAGTAATCCTCGGCCGACCCGTCCAGGGCGGGTCAGCTTGGTCAGCTCGCTCCACCCACCCGAGCGCCTCGTGAACACGTATGCCGAACCCGTCTGCGCGCCACCCGGTTCATCTTGGCGGGCGCCCACGACCAGCGTGTCGCCATCCAGCGCCACCGACCGGCCGAAGCCGTCGTCGGCCGCTTGGGGCCGGCGGCTCCTGCCAGGCCGTCTTGCCGGTGAAGTAAGTCAGCGCCTGCCCGTAGCAATCCGCGAGCGCGGCGATCTCGATCGCGTCCACGCGGCGCTCGCCCAGATCACACGTCGAGACGTAGGACTGGGGCCGCCGCAACTGCCCCGCGACCTCTTCTTGCGACACGGCCAGTCGTTCCCGCGCGATGCGCAAGCGTTCGCGAACGGCGACGTAGGCGGGATCGGAAGTCTTGACCACGATCCCGAGTATTCGAATTCGGGATGACCAGCCCAACATGGGATATCGGGCGTGAGTCGGCGTGGTGACGCGCGTGCGTCCTCGCGGCGCAACAGGTGATCCACTGACAAGCCCCTGGCAGCCCCCTGGCAGGGGCGGCAGCGCCATGACCGACGTCCGTTTGATACCTCGGTCGGACCGCGGACTCTCGCACCACGCGATGCAACTTGACTTGTCCGCGAAGCAGAGCGTCCATGGGTGGGATGGTCAACGCTCGAACCGCCCCGCCAACACTGTCCGACTTGGTCCGGCGCTACAGCGCGACGTAGCGGAGCGAGCAAGCCGCGCTCCGCCATGTCGCGTTCTCCCCCGGCGATCAGATCATCACGGACGATGCCGGTCCGAACGGGCCCCGACCGAACCGCTAGCCGAAGCGGCGCCGACACCGAGCCCGCGGAAGCTAGACGCCGGCCGCTGAACACGGACCTGCGGCCGAACTTGCGCTCCGATCCCTGCGGATCCCCTGCAAGATCCCTGCCGTTTCCCTGCTGACTCCGACTCGACCAGCCTTCTTCCCAAGCAGAGGGTCGAGGGTTCGAACCCCTTCTCCCGCTCCAAGTCCCTACCCCAGGACAATTCCGGTCCGGCTCTGGCTCCCTGAACTCCGATCGCTGCGTGTCGGATTCCGCGTCCACCCGATCCACGCATTGTGCGGCAAGGGGAATATTCGCGAGCCGCGGAGGATGAGGAGTCCGGGCTGCCGGCGGGCGTTTCCACTGCGGCAGGCCTCGTTTGACCGTCTTCGAGGCGACCTGTCGCTCACGCCTCCGCCGCTGCCTGTATTCTGCACCAACGCCGCGGTCGGTCGAGCAGCGCTGCGCGGCGCGGACTAGCCACATGGGGGAACCGATGACCAAGCAAGGCGTCGTGCCGGACAGCTTCAGTCAGCCGTTCTGGGACGCGGCGAACGAAGAGCGCCTCGTGATCCAGAACTGCCGCGCCTGCAATCGGTTGCAGCATCCGCCGGCGGAAGCCTGCCGCGAGTGCGGCGCCGGCGATCCCCTCGAGTGGAAGCCCGTCAGCGGGCGTGGCACGATCTACAACTACGGCGTCGTGCATGACTGTCCCGTGCGGCTGCTCCAAGAGACTCAGCCCTTCAACCTGGCCGTGATCATGCTGGAGGACGACCCGGGGGTCCAGATGTTCTCGCACCTGCCCGGCACGCCGGTCGACGACGTGCCTGTCGGCGCGGCCGTCGAGGTGATCTTCGAGCCCACGGCGAACGGTCAGCTCGTGCCCGAGTGGCGCGTGATTGCTGGCTGATCCCGATCCAGCTGACGGCCCACCTGACAGCCCATGCCGCAAGGAGTACCCGTAGTGACGACACCAATGGCGCCGGATTCGATGTACCGCAACGACGAAGGGCTTGGTATTTGGGAGCACCGCGGCAAGGTCGCCGCCGTCGGCATCGGCCACGCGCCGACCAACCGCCGCTGGGACGGCCGTCCCGAGACGTGCGTCGGCGCGATCAGCATTCAGGCGCTCCGGCAGGCGATCGCCGACGCCGGCGTCGCGCCCGAGCAGATCGATGGTCTGGTGGTCGTGCCCGACACCACGACCGGCGCGTTCTGGGAAGAGGGCAAGCCGCTTCCGATGAACGTGATCCAGAGCTTCCAGCAGACGGACGATCCGCTCGACGGCGTCGCGAAGATCAGTGCCGAGTGGCTGCTGGCGAACATGCCGGAGCTGACCAACGTCCAGTTCACGATGAACGGCCCCACCTGTATGTCGAACGCGCTCAATGTGACGGCTCAGGCCGTGGGCGACGGACTGACCCATACCTGCCTCGTCGTCAAGAGCTGGCACAACTTTGAAGGCCGCTACTACCAGGGTGGGGCCAACGCCGGGAATGCCCTGCCTGGTACCCGCGCCATGACCCAACTCTGGGGCGGTCCCGCCTCGTACAGCACGGCCCTGCAATTCGCGGAGTATTGCCGCAAGTACGGCAAGACCCACGAAATGATGGCGCCCTTCATGGAGAATTCCCGCCGCAACGGGCTGATGTTCCCTGAGGGCTACTGGGCGCAGCACCGGCCCGAGGAACTTGGACCAGAGGACTATCTCGCCTCGCGCTGGATCGCGAAGCCGGCCAACCTGTTCGACAACGACATTCCGATCATGATGTCCGGTGCCTACCTCTTCTCCACGGCCGAGCGCGCGGCGGAAATGAAGCAGAAGCCGGTCTACATCCTCAATCACGCCTCCAGTAACACACGCTCCCGCAGCCTGGTTCCCACGCTCGATGAGGTGGAAGCCGACACGGCGCGCACCGCTCGCAAAATCTACGAGGGCGCGGGGATCACAGCAGACGATCTCTCCTTCGAAAACATGTACGACGGCTTCTCGCTCTTCCATCAATTCCACCTGGAAGGCCTGGGCTATCGCGGGATCAAGTTCGGCGAAGCACTGGACTTCTACGCGACCGACATCAGCATCGAAGGCCCCAACCCGGTCTCGCCCAGCGGCGGCAACGTCGGCAGTGGCCGCAGCCGGGTCTGGATGCACACGGACTGCATTCAACAGCTGCAAGGCCGCGCCGGGGCGAGACAGGTCACCGGCGTCAAGCCGGAAGTGGCGGTCTCGGGTGGGCCGATGCCGCTCGGAGGGAACTTCACCGTGTGGAGCGCCAGCCCCGACTAGGCACGTTGACATGTTGCGATGCAGCCCATCGGATCCCGTCATACCCGCGCTTGCCGCGGGTATCTCGCCGTGCGCAGCAACACTGTCCGTGCAATAGACGGCGAGATTGCCGCGGCAAGCGCGGCAATGACGAAGCGTTCGGTCAGGAGTAGCCCGTGACGGTTCTCATCAGCTTCGACATCGACGGCACCCTGGAAGTCGGCGATCCGCCTGGCCCATTGACGATGGACATGGTCCGCCTGGTCCGCGACAAAGGCTTCCTGATCGGCAGCTGTTCCGATCGCACGCTCAGCGGTCAACGGGCCCTCTGGGCCGCGCACGAAATCGAGGTCGATTTCGTTGTCTCCAAGCACATGCTGCCGGACGTGAAAGCCAAGTTTGAGGCCGACATCTACGTGCACATCGGCGACCGCGAGGACCTGGACCGCCAATACGCGCTCAAAGCGGGATTCGATTTCCTGTGGCCCGATGAGGCAGTGGCTCACTCATACTTCCAACCAACGCCCTGACCGGTCGGAAGCGGGCCAAGGAGAGCGTTTCAAGAACCTTTCGCTATCGCCAACTCCCAGTCCCCGCCTCCGCGCGGGGACCTGATCCCTGCGCGCCCAGGACATCGCTACCAAATGGCCCGTGCCGCTCAAGCTGGTCCCCGCGTAAAGCGGGGACTGGGAGTTGGCGCATGGACGCGGCCTGTTAAGACACCCGCTCGGAGGCGGGGACGGGGAGCGGTTCGTTGGCTACGATTTGGCCCGAATCGGCTCGTCCCAATCGATCCCGCACTTTGAGCACCATCGCCTCAGCCAGACATCTCCGCTCGTGTTTTCGTCTCCGCGCTCCGCGTGGATCTGTCCGCCGCATCGACACGGTCGGGGAAACGCCGTCCAGCAGCCGGCGCAGCCCGCATCTTCCTGATGCATCTGGAGGAACTGCGGGTGCGTGGACAAGCTCATCCCCAACGATCCTGCCATCGTGTGCGCCATCGTGTGCGAAGTCGACCGTCCACGTGACATCCCTATCTGCGCTGGGGGCGATCAACCAGCGGCGCCTCCGGCAGCCGCAACTCGAAGCTCAGCGAGTCTGGCAACAGACACTCCGTGGCCGTGCACGCCTGCAGTGTGACGCGTCCACGCAGGTCCAAATCGCCGGCGTCCACGGTCATGAATGTAACCGGCACGGAGACGCGGATCTCGCCGCTGTACACGTGCAACTGCTCGTCGAGCCCCTCCACCTGGAACGGCGTCGGCGTCGGCCAGCGCGGGCCGCCGACCGTCACCCGATCCGGGGCGTCGATCTCGATGTCCAGCGGCACGTAACCGACCGGGATCGGACGCCCGTTGACGTGGTAGCCGGGGGCGATGGTCAAACTGACGGTCAGCCAGAGCCGCTGCCCCCAGATATAGCTGGATGAATCGAATTCGGCCTGAAGCTGGACCACATCGGACGCCACCTGCGTCTGGGGGCCGTCGTGCGTGGCGGTGATCCCGAGGACGTGTTGCAAAAGTCCCGCGCCGGTGTCTCGCTCCCGGTAGCTCTCGTAGAAGTGTGTCTCGGCCACCGTGCCGTCCGCGTCGAGGACGAGCACGCCGGGATGCGGGATGCCCTCAACCCGCTCCCCCGCCTCCTCGTTGAGCAGGCCGAGCTCGCGAATCAGTCCGCTCCCTGCATCGCTGAGCAGGGGATAGGTGATGCCATGCCGCTCGGCGAAACCCGCAAGCACGTCCGGAGGGTCGTAGCTGATCGCATACAGGGCGATCCCCTCGGCCTCCAGGTCCGCCGCCACTTTCTGCAGCTGCACGAGCTGCGTCTTACAGAACGGTCACCAGGCGGCACTGCGATGGAACACGACCAGCGCGCCCCGGCCAGCCCGATCCGCCATCAGATCGATCGCCTGCCCTGTCTGATCTCGGAGCTCCCACGACGGGAATGCCGCTCCCGTCGGGGGCCCAATCCCCATCTCCACCTGAATGTCGGCCACGCCAGTGCCTCCAGAATCCTGCAGCAACCCCAGTGTTGCGGAGGCTAACCGATCAAGCAGATCGGTAGCCACTCGATCTCCGGGTCGCCGACTGGGACGCAGGACACGATCACAACATCGTGGGACGATCTCACGCCAGGCCATTGAGACTCGACCGAACACATCGGGACGGATCGCCGGACGGCTGTCGAGGCCGAGGCCGCGCTGCGTGCAGTAACTGCGGAAGCCAGCCCAGAGCGTGACGACCTTCGGATCGCAGACCACCGCACCGATGATCAGCGTCTCGGGAGGGTCGGACATACGCCTTCCTGCAAGGAGACCGGTGCATAACCCCCTAACCGTCCCCGTCCCCGTCCCCCGAGGGTGCCTCAGAAGTCGGAATTCCCAGTCCCCGCTTTACGCGGGGACCCGACCCCTCCCTCCCGCTCCAAACTCTCAGTCGCCCACGACACATCCCAACCCCAATCATCCCACAAGAACATCTGTACTATTGGACATGCCCCCACTTGCCGCACCCTGGAGCGCCCATGTCCTTCCCCCACTTCCCCAACCCCGCCCGACGAGCCAAACTCCTCCACGCCCACCAACTCAGCAGCAGGGACTCACCCTCCGTCAGATCGCCCAACGCATGGACTGCGCCCACTCCACCGTCTCCGGCTACCTCAGCGACTTCGAACTCTTCCGCGCCGACCTCATCCACGAACTCGCCGCCGACCAGATCGTCTCCCACGTCATCCAACTCGCCGACATCGCCGACGAACACCACGACCGACGACTCGCCGCCGTCCGCGAGCTCCGGCTACTCCTCACCGCCGTCCCCCAAATCCGACGCGACGAAGACGATCGCGTCCGCGAACTCACCCAGGCCGGCGTCAGCGTTGACCGCTACGGCAACCGCCACCCCATGCTCAACCGCATCTACCCGCCCACCCCCCAGGAAACCGCCGAACTCGAACAGAACGCCCAACTCCCCGCCCAAACCGAACTCGACCCCGACCTACCGATGACCTGCACAGCCGACTCGACCGCGCCCCCCGTCCCCGACTTGATCGGGGACCCGCTCGATGCCCTCACCGACGAACCAGCCGACGAACCAGCCGCACCCCTTCGAACAAAATCGAACAAATCCGAACAGAACACCGACGAAAACCCAGCCCACAACGGCAAATCCGCCAACAACGACCAAAAATCCCCGGCACCGACCGAACACAACCCGCCCAGCGCCATCCCCGACGAAATTCGCGCCTTCCTCAAACACTCAACCCGCGACTGGATCAACGACTACCCCCGACACAACCCCGACCACCCACTCCGACAAGCCGCCCTCCAACTCAAAGCCGAAGCAAAAGCCGCCACCGCCCCGCTTCCCCGGCCGATCCCCTCCCCCCTCGCGGAGACCTTTGAAAACTCCAGCACTCCCGGTGTTCCGTCCCCGCCACCGAGCGGGAACCTGCCCCCGGTCCCCCCCCCAAGGCTGAACGACAATGGCGGGGCGCATATCAGGTGGAGAGCGATTGAGAGCTCGTAGCCTGGCGAAGCGGAACGGGTCCCCGCTCGGGGGCGGGGACGGAAAAGATCTCCAAGCGCGACTTTCTCGAAAGTCTCCGCAAGGGAGAGAGGGGATTCGCGAGTGATTTAAGGGTCTCTACAAAGGGGAAGGATATCGAGGTCGGCGCCGCGGCTACGGGGCATCGGGCATCCAGGACCGAGCGGCGTTGCGAACGCGTCTCGGCGCTTGGCCGACGAGAGTGGTCTGCCAACGGTGGCGGACGACAGGCCGGCAGGTCACGACCACCCCGCCGCGACCGTTGTGATCGTTGTGATCGTTGTGATCGTTGTGATCGTCCACTTTAGGACATCTTGACCGCTGTCCCCGAGGCACCCTATCGTGCCGCCACCTGAAAGAAGAGCGAGGATTGCCGATGCCAGACCGATTCGCGGGTAGGGTCGTCGTGATTACCGGAGCCGCGGGGGGCATCGGCCGGGCGACGGCCGTCCGCTTCGCATCGGAGGGCGCCCGCATCCTGGCCGTTGATTTGCCGGACTCTGAACTGGACGAGACCGTGGCAGCGGTACACCGGGCGGGCGGCCAAATCGCGACCCATCCAGCCGATGTCACCGTCGCCGGCGAGGTCGACGGGTATGTCCAGGCGGCACTCGACCAATTCGGGCAGATCGATGTGTTCTTTAACAACGCCGGAATCGAGGGCTGGGTTGGACCGCTGCTGGATTACCCGGAAGACCAATTCGATCGGGTCTTCGCTGTCAACGTCAAGGGCGTCTTTCTCGGGTTGCAGGCTGTGGGACGAGTGATGCAGGCAGCGGGCGGAGGCGCGATCATCAACACGGCCTCGGTCGCGGGGCTCCAGGCCACTGCCACGGCGGCGGCATACGGGGCCAGCAAGAGTGCGGTCGTGGGTTTGACCAAGTCTGCGGCCATTGCCCTGGTCGGCGACGGCATCCGCGTCAACGCCGTCTGTCCCGGTCCGATTGAGACGCGCATGATGCGCGCCATGGAGCGAGGCGTGAACCCGGACGACCCGGAGGCCGTACACAGGAACCTCGCCGCGTCGACGCCCATGGGACGCTACGGCGAAGCCGAGGAGATCGCCGCGATGGTGGCCTTCCTCGCCAGCCAAGACGCCTCCTACATCACGGGCGGCATCTTCCCCGTCGACGGCGGCACTCGCGCGCGCTAGGACGTGTTCACATAGCTCAGCTCAGCCCCGATTCCATCGTCATACCCGCGCTTGCCGCGGGTATCTCGCGGTGGTCCGCACGGCGTCGGCCCAACTGAGACCGCATGCGGGCCGAGGTGACTGCCCAGGAATGCTACGACTGAGCAGAAGTCGGCGAGATTCCCGCGACAAGCGCGGGAATGACGGAGTTGGTGTTGGCCTCGACCCTCAATGTGAACAAGCCTCAGTCCGGTGCTGCGTCACCGAATTGTGCGGTATGGCTGCCAACATGAGCGCGGATAGCGGAAGGCGCTGCGTTGTGGAGGCGAGGCGCCGTCGGTAGCATTATTTCGATGCAAGGAGCAGAACATGGCACGGATCGACATCGCCCCGGGTGAAGGCGAAGAAAGCACCCGTCTGTTCCAGCCGCGCCCCGAACTGGGGGCCGCGATGACGGCGCTCTCCCGCGCGGTCCTTGAGCACAGCCAGCTGCCCGTTCGCGAACGGGAAGTCGTGCGCATGCGCATTGCGGAGATTAATCGATGCTCCGTTTGACTGGCCACCCGCTCTGCATCGGCGATGCAGAACGACCTGACTGAAGAGGTCTACGCGCAGGTCTCGAACTATCGCGAGAACCCGCTGTACACGGCTCGGGAACGCGCCGCGATCGACTTCGCGGAACGGTACTGCTACGACCACTCGTCGATGGACGATGACTACTGGGTCGGCCTGCGGGCCCTGTTCGATGACGACGAGATCCTCGATCTCTCCACCTGCGTCGCCTGCTTCGTTGGCGGCGGCCGCCAGCTCGCAGTACTCGGCATCCATCGGGAATGCCCGACCCAGATCCCCTAGTTTCCTCCTGGAGGCCCACCATGTCTGTCACGTTTCTCGATCCCACTGCCGAGGGAGGCCTCCCCGTTGAAGCCTACGAGCTCTTCGCGGACACCAGCGGCCCGATCAGGGTTGGCCTGATTGCCAACGCCTTCCCCGACGGAACCCGTTTCATGGAGAAGTTGGAAACGGCACTGGCGACCGCGCTGCCGCAGGCCACCTTCCGCCACTACCAGAAGCCCAACGTCGCGGCCGTGACCGACGAGCAGATTGCCGCCATCACCGAAGAGTGCGATGCCGTCGTTGCCGCCTGGGGGCATTGAGGCGGCTGCACGTCCGGCACCGTGCGTGACGGAGCAATCTTCGCCAAGGCCGGCCTGCCCGCCGTCGCCCTCGTTACTGAGGCGTTCGTCGAACTGGCTGCCTTCACCGCCCAGGCCGTGGGCATGCCCGCCGTGCCCCGCTACGTCCTGCCCCACCCCTGCTCCGGCACCGGCGACGAGAACCTCGCCCGCGTCGCCCGCGAGGCCGCGCCTGGGATCATCGACCTGATCGAGGGGCGCCACCTGTGACCCTGCAGGCCACGCGCCACCAGGCCCCGGACGAGGCGACTGCGCTCGAGGTCTTTCATCTGCGCGAGTGGACCGACGGCCTGCCGGTCGTCATCCCCACTGAGGAGCGGGTGGACGCCCTGCTCGCCGGGGTAGAGACCGACCCGGACGTGATCATCGGCATGATCGGTCCCGGCCAGGCGACCGTCGAGAAGATCGCGATCAACGCCGTCATGGCCGGTTGCCGTCCAGAGCACTTTCCTGTCGTTCTGGCCGCCGTACGGGCAGTTACTCATCCCGACTTCGACATCGACAACATGCAGTCGACGACGCACGGGTTGGCACCCGTGGTCATCGTCAACGGGCCGGCGCGGGAAGTCTGCGGTCCCATCGCCTCCGGTTGGGGTGCGCTCGGCCCAGGGCATCGCGCGAACGCCAGCATCGGCCGCGCCCTGCGCCTGTGCCTGATGAACATCGGCGGGGCCCGCCCCGGCCACGGCGACATGGCCGCCCTGGGTCAGCCCGGCAAGTTCACCTGCTGCCTCGCCGAAGATGAGGAAGCGAGCCCCTTCCCGCCGCTACACACCGCCTTCGGCTACGACGCCGACCAGTCCGCGGTCACCCTCGTCGGCGTGGACTCACCCCACTCCGTGATGATGCAGACCGACGACGACGATCCCCAAGCCCACGAACGCATCCTCCGCGTCGTCGCCGCGTCCATCGCCATTGCCGGCGCCAATAACACGCAGATCGGCCGCGGCCCCGTGATCGTCGCCCTCAATCCCATCCACGCCGGTGTCCTGGCCGCTGCCGGACTGAGCCGCGAGGCCGTCTGCGACCGCCTCGCGAAGCTGGCCGTGACGCCCCGATCAGTCATGCGAGGCTGGGCCACGAAGCGGGCCATCCCCGACGGCGACGGCGATCTCCCCGCACTGCGCGGCCCCGAAGACATCGTGCTCATCGTCGCCGGTGGCGGCGGCATGTATTCCGCCGTCTTCAGCGGCGGCCTGGCCGGATCGACGCACCCGGTCCACGCCGCCATCGACTTCGCCTTCTCCTGCGAGCTGCCGGCGCTGCCACCTGCCTAGCAGAGGCTGTTGCACAACTCCAAATCTCCGTCATTGCCGCGCTCCGTCGCGGCAATCTCGCGGTGTACAGCACCGATGTCCGTGCTCGGATCGGCGAGATTCCCGCGGCAAGCGCGGGAATGACGAAGTTAGAGGTTGCACTCGGCCCTCAATGTGAACAGGCCCTAGACGACGCCCGTTTCGAGGTGGGCGCGGAGCTCGGCGGTGGTGAGACCGAGCTCGCCGACGTAGACCTCGTGGTTGTGCTCGCCGAGCAGCGGGGGGCGGCGGCGGAGGCGGACGGGGGAGCGGGTGAAGCGGTAGGGGGCGCCGGGGTAGCGGACGGGGTGGTCGACGCCGGGGCATTCGCCTTCCCAGAAGAAGCCGCGGTCGGCCCAGTGCGGGTCGTCCAGGTTCTCTTCAGGACGGCGCACGATGCCCCAGGCGAAGTGGAGCGACTGGCTGCGGCGGTAGACCTCGTCGGCGGGCAGGCTCTGGACGAAGGCGCCGATGGTCTCGGCGACGTGGAGGCGGGCTTCAGGGTTTGCGCGTGGGTCGCGGAATAGAAGCTCCTGGTACTGCGGATCGCGGAGGTCGGCTGCGGCGTCGTGCTCGTCCATCCAGTCGAGCAGCCCGGACCAGGCAGGGCGACCACGGGGGAGACCGCCGTTGATCAGGCAGACGTACTCTCCGTCAGCGGCGAGGTGTTGCCAGGGGGCTGTCGGATCAGGCGATGAATGACGACCGGTCTGGCGCTGGACGAGGCGGCCGAAGTACTCCCAGTTGGGAAACGCGCCTTCGGTGGTGGCGGAGACGGCCTCGTGGATGGAGACGTCGACGAGCTGGCCGCGGTGGCCGGCATTCCGCATCCAGAGCGCAGCGAGCAGGCCGGTGACGGCGTACTCGTTGCTGATGGCGATGCTGTGCTCGCCGTCGGGGCGGATCGGGGGGAGGTGGTGGTCGTCGTAGCCGTTGCTCATCATCGGGCCGCCGAGGGCGAGCTGGACGAGGTCGTTGGCGGCCCAGTCGCGGCGTGGGCCGGTGCGCCCGAAGGGGGTGATGCTGCACCAGACGCAGGTGTCCAGGTCGGGCTGGGCTTCGGCCCACTGCCAGCCGCCGCCGAGGGCGTCGAGGAAAGTAGGGGTGGCGCCGTCGATCACGACGTCGACGCGGCCGACCAGCCGTTGCCAGATCTCGAGGCCGGCGGGCTGGGTGACATCGAGGGTGACGGCGCGTTTGCTGGTATTACGGGTGGCGTGGAGGAGGGAGGGCTGACCGGGGTCGTCGTTGACGAAGGGGCCGACATGGCGGCTGCGGCCGCCGCCGGGGGGTTCGATGCGGATCACGTCGGCGCCGGCGTCGGCGAGGAGCTTGCCGGCGATCTCGGCGAGATCGCCGATCTCCAGGACGCGAAGGGTCTCAAGTGGGCCGGGGAGCTCATTGCCAGATGTGAGTGGGTCGGTTTGGGGGGCGGTGTTTGAGGAAGGCATCAGATGGCCAGCTCTTCGAGCATGGTGGCGAACTCCTCGTCGTCGTAGCCGAGCAGCTCGGTGAGGACGGCGTGGTTGTGCTCGCCGAAGAGGGGGGCGCCGCGGTCGATGCGCCAGCGGGCGTGGGAGAACTGCATAGGGAGGCCCTCGAAGCGGTGCTCGCCCAGTTCGGGGTGGGGGGCGGTGGGGTAGAAGCCGCGCTCGGCGAGTTGGGGGTCGCGCTCTTGTTTGTCGTCAGTGCGCTGGCAGACGCCGGCGGGGACGCCACGCTCCTGGAGCTGGAGCATGAGGTCGAAGGGGTTGCGCTCGCTGGTGACGGTGGCGATGGCCTGGTCGAGGGCATCTTCGTGAGCCTTGCGGGCGGCCATGTCCGCGAAGCGGGGGGCGTCGCGCAGGGCGTCGAGGCCGAGGATGTCGCAGAGCGCGGCCCATTGAGCGTCATCGTCGACAGCGATGGCGATCCAGCGGTCATCGCCGGCGCAGGGATAGGTGTTGTGGGGGGCCGTGGCGGGCTGTCGGGAGCGGTTGCCGATGCGCTCGTAGGTGCGGCCGTTGACCTGGTAGTCGAGCATGGGGACGGCGCTGACGGCCATGCCGGCTTCGATCTGGGCCATGTCGACGTGCTGGGCTTCGCCGGTTCGGGCGCGGTGGTGGAGGGCCATCAGAACAGCGATGGCGGCGTAGTAGCCGGCGCTGTGGTCGAGGTAGGAAAAGCCCCAGCCCGCCGGCGGTTGATCGGGAAGCCCGGACATCGCCGTCGCGCCGGAGACGGCCTGGGCGCTGGGGCCCCAGGTGCCATAGGTGGCGTCGCGGCCGACATGTCCGAAGCCGGAGACCGATACATAGATCAGCGACGGATTGATCTCCTGGAGGTGCTCCCAGGGGAAGCCCATGCGGGCGAAGGCGCCGGCGCTGTAGTTCTCGATCACGACGTCCGAGACGGCGAGCAGGCGCTCGACCGCTTCGCGGCCCTTGGGGTGGAAGAGGTTGGCGGTGATCGCGCGCTTGTTGCGGCTCAGATTGGAGTGAAAGCCGGAACGGTTAAGAGACGGATTTTCCGGGTCCTGCCGGAGGCCGATGCGCATGGAGTCGAGGTGGGACTCGTTTTCGACCTTGACGACGTCGGCGCCGAGGTCGGCGAGGATGCGGGTGGCCTGGGGGCCGGCGACGATCCAGGAGAAGTCGCAGACGCGGATCCCGTCGAGCGGGAGGGGCAGGTCGGGTGGCATAATAGTCACAGCATAAGGACACCCTGACAAAAGCACGCTTCCCCCTCTTACCCCCTCTCCCTCTGGGAGAGGGCTGGGGTGAGGGTCCCCCCGTTCAGCTATCTGGTGGCGGTCGCTCTGTGCCCGAGCCCGGGCCCTCACCCTAACCCTCTCCCTCGGGGAGAGGGGACCGGAGAGAGTCGGCAGGTGATCTAGCACAAGTCTCCACTGAGACTCAGTGCAGATGCCTCAGGCGCGGATCGAGGCGGTCGCGCAGCCAGTCACCCATCAGGTTGCCCGTCAGCGAGATCGTCAGCAGTGCCAGCCCCGGCAGCCAAATCGGCCACCACGCCACGAGCATGACCTCGCGGCCCTCCGTGATCATGCGGCCCCACGAGGCAGTGCCGGCAGGCACGCCCACGCCCAGGAAGCTCAAGGCCGCCTCCACCTGGATCACGACCGCGACTTCCAACGTCATGACGATCACGATCGTGTTCACGACGTTGGGCAACAGGTGCTTGCGCATGATCCACCACTGGCCGGCTCCCAATGCCCGTGACGCCGTCGCGAAGTCGCGCTCGCGCAACGACAGGACCTCCGCGCGAACCAGTCGGGCGTAGGCGGACCATGTCCAGATCAGCAAGATGATGATCACGTTGCGCAGGCTGGGCCCGAAGATGCTGCCCAGCAGCACCGCGAAGAGGATCGCCGGCAGCGCGAGCTGCACGTCCACGATCCGCATCAAGATCTGGCCGGTGACGCCCTCCATCCAGCCCGAAATCATGCCTACCAGCGTGCCAACCACGGCCGCGCTTGGCACCACGATCGCCACGACGATCAGCGAGATCCGCGCCCCGTGCATCAGCCGGCTGAGGATGTCGCGGCCGACATCGTCCGTCCCCAGGGGGTGGTCCCAGGCGCCGCCATCAAAGACCGGCGGCATCAGACGCGCGGACAGATCGATGAAGCTCGGATCGTACGGGGCGAGCACATCCGCCAACGCACCCGCCAAGACGAAGACCAGCCCAATCGCCAGCGGCAGCGACAGGCCCAGCCAACGTCGCCAGCGGATGGGGCCGCGCGGCTGGGAGAATTCGACCTCGATGGGCGCGGCCGCGCGTTCGGTCATCAGAGACCTCCCACGCGGATGCGCGGATCGATGAGGCGGTACGACACGTCCACCAGCGCGTTGGCCAGTGCGATCGAGGTGGCCAGCACGATGATCGCCGTTTGCACCATCGGGTAGTCGGACTGCACAATCGAATCGATGATCAGCCGCCCGATCCCCGGCCAGGCGAAGACCACCTCGATGATCACCGCCCCTGCGATCAGGCGCCCCAACCCGAGACCGAGAATCGTCACGACCGGCAGCAGCGCATGGCGCAGCGCGTGCCGGGTGATGACGGTGCGCTCGCGCAGCCCTTTGGCCCGCGCCGTCACGATGAAGTCAGCGCCCATCACGTCGATCATCCCGGAGCGGGTCAGGCGCATGATCGCCGCCATCTCGAGTAGCCCCAACGAGACCGCCGGCAGGATCAGCGACTTGAACCCCTTGGCCCCGCCGGTGGGGAACCAGCCCAGTTCCACGGCGAAAAAGAAGATCACCATGAGGCCCAGCCAGAAGCTGGGCGTCGCCTGCCCGAACACGGCGAGGAGGCGGGCCAGCCAGTCATCCCACTTGCCGCGGTGCAGCGCCGCCACGATGCCCAGGGGGAGGGACAGACTGACCGCGAAGACCAACCCCGCGACCGTCAACTTGAACGTGTTCACCGCGCGTTCGCCGATGGCAGCAATCGTCGACGTGCCCGCGCCGCGGTACGACGTCCCGAAGTCCAGTTGCGCGAGATCCCCGAGGAAGTCGCCGTACTGCACGATCAGCGAGTCGTTCAGGCCCAAACGCTCGCGGACCGTCTCGATTTCATCGTCGGTCGCGTCGAAGGGCAGCAGGAACGATTCCGGGTTGCCCACCAGGCGCGCGACGAAGAAGACGATGCTCGCCACGATGAACACGACGACGAACGCCTGGAGCAGGCGGACGGCGAGGTAGTTCCAAAATTGCACGGTGCGCTCCGACTCGAGTCCAGCTCATTCAGACCCGAACCCATACGCCGCATGCTAGTTACAGCGGTCGGGCTCGGTTCAGCCCATCGATGCCGTCGCGCCTGATCCCGTGGCGCGTCGGCTCAGCAGGCGTGGCAGCACGAGAGTCAACACACCAGGGCCCGTTCACACAGCCGGCGATGTGTTCGGTCGAGGCGTGTGTTGGGGTCATGGGCGGTTTCAGGTTTCAGCTGGACTTTTTTTCCTGGGTTGGTTGGGGGGCGATCTCCCGTGCATTGCTGGAGATCGTGGTTCAGCTCTTTCAGGTTTTTTCAGGTTTTTTCAGTCTGGTTGAGGGAATTCTGGTCTGTTGTTGTTCGGATTTGTTCGGATTTGTGCGGATTGGGATGAACCGGTTGGGTGGGTTGTCTCGCTGTGCGCGGCGGGTTGGCGGGTGTTCGCGGCGGGTTGGCGCACTGTGCGCGGCGGGTTGGCGCGCTGTGCGCGGGGGTTGGCGGGTGTTCGAGGGCGTACCGGGTTGTGGCTGGGGGTAGGGTTGAGATTGGCTCCGCCTTTCAAGCGCTCATGTGTTCTGATAGTAGCGTAGCTCGGCAGGGTCGGAGCTGAGGCGCAGGGATTGGTCGGGGGTTGGCCGTCGCGAGCGTTCTGTGTGAACAAGCCCTGGGAATCCTCTGAACAAGTTCCGTCAGTGGCCGATCTGGGACCCCCCCCCCTTCAGCCTTCGGCAGCTTGCCCCGCGAGGAGACCTTTGAAAAACTCACGATTCCCCTCTCCCCCCCCTTGCGGGGGGAGATGTCACGGAGTGACTGAGGGGGGTCCCTATTGCGGGGGTATCTCAAAGGTCGACATTCCCAGTCCCCGCTTCACGCGGGGACCTGCTCCCTCTCCGGCCCTTACTTCACCACCAGATAGCCTGCGCCGCCCGAGCGGGTCCCCGCGTAAAGCGGGGACTGGGATTCTATCGGTCGAGGTGACTTCTAAACACCCTCCATTGCGCCATCCACCCGGTCGTCACCGGCCGACCTCCAGTCTGTCCACCTGCAAGCCGCCACTCCGTATCCGCAAGTCTCCTTTGCCGGTCGGACCGGACAACTCCCAACATCCGTCGCCATATTGACATCCAATTTCGCACAAGACATACTCGCACCAACCTGGAATTATTCTCATGCCGCACATAATCGTGCCGCTGAGGTTCCGAACGGGAGTTGACCATGAGCGAGCGAAACTATTGGACCCGAATGTCGCGCAAGCACCTGACGCGGCGATCCCTGCTGCGGATTAGCGCTCGCGCCGGCGTCGGCGCCACGGGTCTGGCCCTGGTCGGCTGCGGCGGCGACGATGACGACGACGCCCAACCCGCCGCGGCGCAGGTCCAGCAGCAGCAACAGCAGGACCAGCCGGCGCCGGCCGCGCAGCAGCAGGGCCAGGCCGACACAGAGCAGCAAGCCGCCGAACAACAGGCCGAGCAGCAGGCGCAGCAGGCCGAGGCGCAGGAGCAGACCGAAGCAGAACAGGCGCAAGACCAGGCGCAAGAGCAGGCTGAGCAAGCGGCGGTGGCTCCGGCCCCCTTCGCCGACGTGGACCTGGACGCCGCGATCACAACTGCGGTCGCCCGCGACGGGGGCGGGCTGGACCCGATCCGTTCGGGTAGCCACGTCAACTACGTCTCGCACGGCAACGTCTACGACGCCGGGATCGCGTTCGATCCGGACAACAACGATGTGCTCGCCCATATGGTCGCGCTCGAGTTCGCGGACGATGTGACGATTCTGGCCGATGTCCAGCCGGCCCTGTTCCACGATGGATCGATCCTCACGGCGGAGGACATGGTCTTCACGTACGAGCGGATGGGCAACATCGCCGAGTACCACCAGGGCGGCGAGACGACCGATCACCCGGCCGGCTGGACCAGCGCGCGCACCTCCTTCGGCTCGCAGAACTGGGTCCGCAACGAAGCGGTTGATGAGCGGACCTGGAGGGTGGAGTTGAGCCAGCCCGATGCCGCCTGGGCCGCCGCGCAGATGCCGAACTCTTCAACGGTGGGGGCGATCTTCTCCAAGGCCTACGTGGAGCGCGTGGGCGATGCGGCGCTGGACCGGGAGCCGATGGGCACGGGCCCCTACCGCTTCGTCAGCCACGGGGAAGACACGGACTTCGTGATGACCCGCTTCGACGACCACCTCAACCCGCTGGACCACCCGGTCAACGTGAAACACGTGCCCTTCCACAAGGACCTCACGGTGCTGGTGCGGCCCGAGGTGCTGTCGCAAATCGCCGGGCTCGAGGCCGGCGAACTGGACGTGCTCTTCGGCCTGGCGACCAAGGACGTGGAGGGGCTGCTTGACGACCCCGACTACAACGTCTACTACCAGGGCGCCAACCTGATGCTGCCCAGGTTCAACCTGAACAACCCGGTGCTGGACGACGGCTCGCCCAATCCATTCCTGGACGTTCGGGTACGAGAGGCGGCCAACGTTGCGGTCAACCGAAAAGCAATCCAGGACAACCTGCTGACGGGCACGGAGAAGCAGCCCTTGTACACGGGCAGCACCTCCTTCGGCTATCCCTCCGAGGATGAGATCGCGGCCGCGGAGCTGATGTTCGACCACGATCCCGAGCGGGCACAGCAGCTGATGGCCGAGGCGGGCTACGCCGACGGCTTCGATACCACGCTGCACGTCGTCGCCGGCTTCGCCCCGGGCATCGCAGAGATGGCGCTCGCGGTCCAGCAGGACCTCGGGGCGATCGGCATCCGGCTGACGATCAGGGAGTACCCCGCCTCGGAGTACTTCACCAACAGTGGCGTTCGCGGGGCGGGAAGCGGCAAGACCGACGGGTCGCCGGGGATCTGGTGGTTCTTCGCCGGCTTCCGTCCGGACGTGGCGACGGATACCAACATTTCCGTCTTGCCCGAAGGCGTCTACACGACCGCGCCGCCGAGCGACGAGATCGTGGAACTCGCGCGGGCCCAGGCGCAGGAACTGGATCCGGTCAAGCGGAGCGCGATGATCAGCGAGTTGTTCATCAAACATACCCAGGGCTATTACATGCTCTTCTTGACGGAGACCCAGAACGCGTCGGTCACTCGCTCGGATGTGCGCTGGCCCTCCGGCGCCGTGCAGCCGCGCGGGCAGGAACAACTTTCGGCGGTGCAGAAGTTGAAGGCCTAGGTCCTGTACACGTGGGTGTATGGATCTTCGGCAAAGCACCGATCCGTTCCCCTGCTCGCCCATGTAGAGGCCGATGCATCATCGTCGCGCCCGTACACACAACTCCGTCATACCCGCGCTTGCCGCGGGTATCTCGCCGATCCGAGCACAGACGTCGGTGCTGTATGCAGCGAGATTGCCGCGACGGAGCGCGGCAATGACGAAGATGCAGAGTTATGGGTCGGTCCCTCAAGGGAGAGAAGGTGAGTGACGCATCTGTCTCTTGAGCTTCCCGGAGTCGCTATCGTGCTCCTCTCAATGACAAGGAGTTCCCCGTGAGTTCAATCGACGGACTGCCGACGACCGAGCCAGCGGCCGTCGGCTTCGATGCCGATCGCCTGTCCCGCATTACAGCCACGATGGATGCGGCGGTAGCGGCCCGCGAGCTGCCGGGCGCGGTCACGGTCGTCCTGCGCCATGGCCAGGTCGTCCACGCCCATGCAACGGGCACGCTCGACATGGAGCGCGAGACCGCACTCGGCATGGACAGCCTCTTCCGTATGTACTCGCAGACGAAGCCGGTGATGGCCGTCGTGCTGATGAGCCTGTTCGAGGAAAACGCGTTCGAGTTAAACGACCCAATTTCCCGCTGGATTCCGGAGTTCGCCAACCGTCTGGTGGCGATCGAGACACCGCCACACGATCGTGTGCGAGGTGCGTTCCCGCCCATGAACGTCGAGCCTGCGCGGCGTGAGATCATGATCATGGACCTGATGACGATGACATCGGGGTTGCCGGCAATCGGCAAGCTTCCGGCGGCCTATTGGCCGCTGCTCGAGCGAACCTTCGCAGGCAGCGGCTTCTTGCCCGGCGACACGCGAGTCAACGATCCGCCGCGCAGCTATGAGGAGATGGTCCTCGCAAACGCCGACCTGCCCCTGTACGCCCATCCCGGCGACCGCTGGAACTACGGCTCGGACTTTGATGTCCTCTCGCTCTTCCTCACTCGCCTGACCGGCAAGGACCTCGACGAACTCTTCCGCGAGCGCGTCTTCGATCCGCTGGGGATGGACGACTCCGGCTTCTATTGCGACGACGCTGATCAAGGACGGCTGGTCACCGACCACACTTGGGATGCAGAGGGGAATCTTGCGATTCGCGATCGCCCTGAGACCGCAGAGAAGGTGCGCTCGCGTTCGAGAGACCTGCGCTCTGGCAACGGCCTGTTCGGCGGCATGCTCTGCAGCGCGCCCGACTACGCCCGCTTCGCGCAAATGTTGCTCAACGGCGGCGAGCTCGCCGGCGTCCGGATCCTGGGTCGCAAGACGGTGGAGTTGATGACCGCCAACCACCTCGGAGATCGTGAGATCGATCTGTTGCCGATCCCCAACTACGGCTTCGGTCTCGGCTATGCGGTGCGCAAGTCGGTGGAGCGCTCGTTCTACCCCGGCTCGGCCGGGACCTATGGCTGGGGTGGCGCGGCGGGCACCTGGTTCTTCGTTGACCCGCTTGAGGACCTCGCGGGCCTCTTCTTTAGCCACGTCTTCCTCTACGGGAACCGGCCCGGCGGCATGGCGGACCTGACCCGGCGCTTCATGAAGATGACCTACCAGGCCCTCGTCTGAGCGCGCCGTGGACGGCGACCGAATCGTCCGTGATCGGCGCAGCGGGTCGGTCTGGAGCATCTTTGGCCAGGCGTTGAGCGGCCCCAGGTTCAGGAGATCGACGCGAGGAGTCGGTCGACTTCCGCCATCGCATCCCCGTCCAGTCGCCACGAGAGTGTGGCTGCCGCGTTGCTGCGAACCTGCGCCGGCTTCGTCGCGCCGGCAATGACCGATGCCACGGCCGGCTGCGAGGCGAGCCAGGCCAACGCCAGTTCCAGCATCGTGTGGCCGCGTTGCTCCGCGAACATGCTGAGCGCTTCCAGCGCGTCGAACCGAGCGTCTGAGAGCGCCACTGCTGCCTGATCCTTTTTATAGTGCGTCAGGCGCGCGTTCGCCGGCATGGTCATGCCGCGCTGGTACTTGCCGGTCAGGAAGCCCGCCGCGAGCGGGAAGTACGGGATCACGCTGACGCCGGTTCGCACGGCGCTCGGCACTACGTCGGCTTCGACGTCCCGGCGGAGCAGGCTCCATTCGTTCTGGGCGGATGCGAAGGGCTGGAAGTTCCGCTCGAACGACACTCGGGCCGCCGCGGCAATCTGCTCGCCGCTGAAGTTCGAAGAGCCGATCGCGCGCACGACGCCCCGTTGGACCAGCCTGTCCAGCGCTTCCAACGTCTCCTCGATCGGTGTATGTCGGTCCGGCAAGTGGATCTGATAGAGGTCGATGTAGTCGGTGTCCAGGCGTCGCAGGCTGCCTTCAACCGCCTGGAGGATGTAGTTGCGTGATCCACCGATTCCCGGCTCCGCAAAGCCCAGCCAGTGACCGAATTTCGTCGCGATGATGACATCCGAGCGGCGCGCGCCCAGCGCTCGACCCAGGTACTCCTCGGACCGGCCGTTGCCATAGCTCTCGGCGGTGTCGAACAGCGTGATGCCCTGATCGAGCGCCTCATGCACGACGGCCGTGCTCGCCGCTTCGTCAAGTGCGCCCTCCTCCCAGACGCGATCACCGAAGTCCGTGCAACCCAATCCCACCGCCGAGACCCGCAGATCCGAGTGACCAAGGCGCCGGTATTCCATCACGTCTTGCCCTCTCCGCGGGCCAACCACGAGTCGTGCGGCTTCGGCAGCTTCGGCGCGAGGAGTTCCCCACGCCAGAAGCGAAGGACATGGTATCGGATGGTTCTGTTCGTCAACAGCAGCGGTATCTGAAGCGGCACTTGTCGCAGGTGGCCGGCAGAGCGGCACTTGTCGCAGGTGGCCGGCAGAGCGGCCTTGTCGCAGGTGGCCGTGGAATAGCGAGCGTCGGCTGGTTCTATACTCGCCGCGCAAGGGAAGGGGCCTCGTGTGGCGCCAGCGGCAGTGCGAATCACATCGGGCGAGCTGATCGGACGCGACGAGGATGGGCTGTCCGTCTTCCGCGGCGTGCCATATGCGCAGCCGCCGCTCGGCGAACTACGCTTCGCGCCCCCGCAGCCCGCCGAGCCATGGTCCGGCACACGCGACGCGTTCGAGTTCGGGCCGGTCTCGGTCCAGGCGCTGAACCCGCACATGCAGCAGACGCTGGCGATGGGACCGGAGCCGGTCTCGGAGGACTGCCTGACGCTGAATGTTTGGACGCCGGGGATCGACGACGGGCGCCGGCCCGTGCTGTTCTTCATCCACGGCGGCGGCTTCACCTTGGGGGCGGGCTCGCAGCCGGTCTACGACGGCGCTTCGCTCGCGCGGCGGGGCGATGTCGTCGTCGTGACCATGAACTATCGGCTGGGCATCCTCGGCTTCCTGTACCTGGCGGAGATCGCCGGGGGAGGCGAGGCCTGCTCGAACTTCGGCTTGGCCGACCAGGTCGCGGCCCTGCGCTGGGTGCGCGACGGGATCGCGTCCTTCGGAGGCGATCCGGACAACGTCACGATCTTCGGCGAATCGGCCGGAGGCTGGGCCGTGGCGGCGCTGCTCGGGACCCCCTCCGCGTCGGGGCTGTTCCATCGGGCGGTGGCGATGAGCGGGGCGGCGCAGGGAGTGATCGGGCTGGAGCAGGCGCAGGCGGCGGCGGGGGAGATCGTGCAAGAGTTCGGCCTGGCGGAGGCATCGATGGCGGCGCTACGGGCAGAGCCGGCGAAGCGATTCCTCGAGGTGCAGCAAGCGCTGGACCAGCGCTTGCGCAAGGTGCGGGGAAACCCAACGGCGGGGGCTGGGAGCGTGCTGGCGTTCTCGCTGCGTCCGGCAGTCGGCGGGAACCTACTGCCGCGCCATCCCCTGGAGGCGGTGTTAGGTGGGAGTGCGGCCGGGATTCCGGTCATGGCTGGCACAACGGGCGAGGAGAAGCGGAGCCAGCTGGCGCGCAATCCCGGCCTACGGGAGATGACGCCAGAGCAAGCGATCGCGGCGATCGCCCGGCAGGGCAAGGAGCTCGCGGATCTTGAGCAGTGGGCGCGAACGACCTTCGGGACGATTCGGGAGGCGCTGGAGGCGCGGGGAGTCCCGGCGACGCCGGCCGATGTCGCGGTGACGGCGGAAACGGAGGGGTTCCGGGTGGCGGCGGATCACCTCCTGGAGGCGCACGCGGCGCACGGACCGGCCTTCGCCTACCGCTTTGACTGGCAGTCGCCACGAGACGGGGGCGCGTGGGGCGCCTGTCACGCGCTCGACGTGCCGTTCGTGTTCGGGACGCGCGACCTGCCGCAAACTGCGGACTGGGCCGGGACAGGACCGGAGGCGGATGCGCTTGAGGCGCTGATCCAGGACGCGTACCTCAACTTCGCGCGGACGGGCGACCCCAGCGGTGGGGCACTGGCGGAGTGGCCCCAGTTCGACGCAGGCAGCCGCCGGACGATGCTGCTTGACGGCGAGTGCCGCGTCGTCGAGCGGCCCAGACCAGAGGAGCGCGCGGCGATGGAATCGGTCGTTCACTGAGCCTCATCGGCAGGGGCGAGCACGGGGCTGTCCCATCAGATCGTGCAGTGGTTCATCGTAGTGACAGGCGTAGCCAACGGCGGCACGATGCGGACATCGTGCAGATGGACGACCGCGGCGCTGCCTACACTGCGCCCTGCAGACGAGGAGGCCAGCCATGCGCGAGTTCGAAGGCAAGACCGCCGTCGTGACGGGCGCCGCCAGCGGCATGGGCCGCGCCTTCGCGGAGCGCTTCGCGCGCGAGGGCATGCAGGTTGTGCTCGCCGACATCGAAGAGGAGGCGCTCAAGACGGCGGTGCGGGAGTTGGAGCAGGAGGAGCATCGAGTCATCGGCGTGGTCACCAACACGATGTCGCGTGACTCCGTGCAGACACTCGCCCGGCGTGCGATTGATGAGTTTGGCAAGGTCCACATCCTCTGCAACAACGCGGGCGTCACCAGTCGCGGCGACGCGGGCGCAGCTGGCCGGCGCGGTGTCTGGGAGATCCCGCAACGCGACTGGGACTGGGTCGTGGGCGTGAACTTCTGGGGCGTGCTCTACGGCCTGCAGGTGTTCATCCCGCACATGCTGGAGCATAGCGAGGAAGGTCATATCGTGAACACGGCGTCTCTCGCTGGGCTGATCCCAGGCGGGGGCGCCTACGGCGTTTCGAAGCACGGCGTCCTGGCGCTCAGCGAGAGTCTGTATCGCGACCTCAAGGCGCGCGACGCCCGGATCGGGGCGTCTGTCCTCTGCCCGGGGTTCGTCAACACGGGCATCTTCAAAGCCGAGCGCAACCGCCCCGAGGAGTTCGCGAGCGACTTACCCGAGTCCAACGCCGGCGCCCGAGCCAACCTCGACTCGGTGCTGCAGCACGCCAAGCAGCCCGCGGAGATCGCCGAGATCGTCTTCGAGGCTATTCAGAGCGACCGCTTCTACATCTTGCCGCATCCCGCCTGGGACGAGATCGTCCGCAGCCGCGTTGAGCACGTCCTCGCCCGCCAGGCTCCGTTCGTGCTGGACTTCGAAGACCTCACGCGCCGAACCGCCGCCGGCGAGGGCTTCTGACGCGCTCAAACGAAAGCCCAGGCCGCAGCAAGCCCACACGGCCTCGGCGCCTGCGCGCACGATGAACTGATTTTGTCCGGCTAGGGCTACTGGCCGCCGGATGGCATGTTTCGATGTCACGACCAGCGGCAACACGCCCGGCCAGGGAACCTCTGAATAACTCTGATCCCCGCTCGCCGCCCCGTCGCGGAGACCTTTGCAACAGCCGCCATTCCGTCATTGCCGCGCTCAGTCGCGGCAATCTCGCCTCATTCAGCACAGACGTCAGTGCTCGAATCAGCGAGATACCCGCGGCAAGCGCGGGTATGACGGAGCTGTTCGTCCGAATCTGACACTCTTGCAAGGGTCTCCTTGCGGGGGAAGCAGGGATCGGAGCTGTTCAGAGTTTTCCTAGGCGGGGGACCGTTTGGCGATGACCTCTCTGCCGAAGTCGGCGATTAGGTCGCGTGCGCCGGCGGCGTCCGTGCAGGCAATAGCGACGTTGTCGATGCCGGCTGCCTCCATCTGCTCGAGCCGCTCGATGATCTGCGCGGGTGCGCCGGTCAGCGTCTGGCCAATCGAGGTCTCGTTGATGAACTGTTCCTCGCCCGGCTTGAGAAAGACCATATGCCCCGTGTGCACATCGAGGTAACGTCGATCGGGCTTGCTGCCGCGCGCGTCGCCGTACTCCTCGATGTACCGATTGAAAGCGGCCGCGGCGTCGGGGTCCCTGATACCCAGGTTCGCCCCTGGGCCATAGTGCGACTCCCACATCGCATGCAATCCTGGCAGCGCATTGGGACCGACCCGCTCGATCACACGTGGAGAAGTAAGCGACTCGCCGTCGCGCAGCACGCAGCCGCTGGTCAACCCGACCGTGTAGGGCTTGTCCGTGGACCGGCCGGCGTCGGCGGCAGCGGAGCGAATCGCCTCGAAGCCCGTCTCGAGCGAGGGCGTGAGCGCGCCGGTGACCCAGCCGTCGGCGAGTTCGCCCGTCGCCGCGAGTGCCTTGGGCCCGTTTGCAGCGAGGTAGATGGGGATTGCGTCCTCGATGTTGACGAAGCCGCCACGATCCGGATGCAGCAGCCGAATCCAACGCTCACGCGCGCCCTCGCGGATCAGCACTTCGTCGCCCTGCAGCAGGCCGCGTACTTGCTGCGTGTACTCGCGGAACTCCGCTGCCGGCACCGCAGGCAGGCCCATCGTGTTGCGCCCGGTGTAACCGGTGCCCAAGCCCAGAATGACTCGTCCGGGCGCCAGATAGTTGATCGTGGCGATGGCGGAAGCGGTCACCGCGGGGATGCGGTTGCTCGGGATGGCCACCAGGGTGCCCAGCTTGATCCGGCTGGTGTGCTCCGCCGCCAACGCCATGGTGGCGTACACGTCGCTGTAGATCAGTTGCGAATCAAAGAACCAGGCGTGGCTGAAGCCCGCCGCCTCAGCCGCGGCCGCGTCGCGCCACGCATCGATGTACGAAGGGAAAGCGATGCCGTAGTCCATGGAACCCCCTGTGGTGCGATCGGGATCGCAAGGATGGTGGTGCGATCGGGATCGCAAGGACGGTGGTGCGATCTGGATCGCAAGGAAGATAGACGACCGCGACCGACCGCGGATCAGTCAATGCCCCATTCCTATGGGGCGGCCGGAGTGTTGCACCGCCACGACGCCGTATGGTCGTTGTTCTTGGAGACGAGGTTGGAGTTGCCCGCGCAGGTCACCTCCGTGGCCGGTCCCGGGAGCCGGCGCGCTGGGCCAGGCTGGTCCAGATGACCAGTCAGGCTGCCCCAGAGTCGCGCCAGGTCCACGGTCGCGCAGTGCAAGGTATCGATGTCGACGCGCAGACGCGGTGCGCCCACTGGCAGGGGCCCATGGATGTGATCGCGCTGCGGATGAAGTGCGGCGGCGCCTGGTTCCCGTGCTTCGAATGCCACGCGGCGCTGGCGGATCACCCCGCGCAGGTCCGGCCACTGGCCCAACGCACTCAGGACGCCGTCCTCTGCGGCGTCTGCGGCGGGGTCCTGAGCGTGAGCGGCTATCTCGCCTGCGACTCCTCCTGCCCGGCGTGCGGAGCTGCCGTTAACCCCGGCTGCCAGACGCACCTCCACCTCTATTTCGAGCTGGACTAAGTCCGTCGTACGACACTGCCCCCATCCGGCTGCCCGGGGCTGCCGCACGATGGCTAGGCGCCACTCGAAGGCTTCCGCGTGCTCGACTTCACCCAGTTCCAACAGGGTCCGTCGGCGACGGTGCTCCTAGCTGACTTAGGGCCTGTTTACACTGCTCGCGATTCCCGTTGCCCCGTGTCCCCTGTTCAAGCCAGGGGCAGGCAAGCACGGGGCAACGGAACTAGGCTTCTTCGTCCCATGTGTCCCCCTGTTTGAGGCCTGAGGTATTGGGGTGTGAATGACGGACCTGGATATGTGAACAGACCCTAGCCTGAAGAGCCCTTCAGGGACGTGAGCTTAGTTACATGGGACTACATTCACTGCGCTGAAATGAAGAAGCAATCTCGGTTCGTACAACTAACGTGGCGCAACTTGATCGGACGGAACTGGTCCCCTTCGCCTCACGCTGCTAACGGGCCGGCGCGTGCGTTCGCGGCCGATGTGGACCGTCCTCGATCGCGGCTAGCACCAGATCGGTGTACATCTTTGTGCCGCCGGCTGTGAGATGAGTGCCGTCAAAGGTGAGTTCATCTTGGCGACCGTCAACCGCCTCGCGCCAATCAAGCAGTGTGACCCAATCGTATTTGGCAGCCTCCTGACGCAGCATCTGATTGATCCGCCGCTCGATATGAATGATCTCAGGTCGGAATCCCAAATTGCGCGTCAGCACGATCAAGTGTTTGACATCCCCCGCGGCCTCCAATAGACGCAGGAACGCTTCGTCGTCGTCGAAGTTGTTGCCAACCGACTGGAGAATCACGACATCACGCTGGCCGTTGTGAGCGATGTTCTGAGCCAGGAGTCGGAGCGCCTGCGGGAACCCGATGCCGACTACGGCATCAACGTCAATCCCGGCCTCCTGAAGGGCGACTCGGGCGCCAAACATGACGGAGTCGCCGACTGCAAGCGGCGGCAAGTTGGGCTCCATCACGAGGAACCAATCGCCAGGCGCGGCGTTGGCTGCCATTGACTCCGTGATGGTCAGTTGCTCGGCACGTCGTTCGCCGCCGGCCCAGCGCCAAAGTGGAACATCCGCCAGCGGACTGCGATCCCGCTGGCGAAACCGGATTGGAAAATCGGCGAGGATCGTTGTCGGCGAGCAGACATAGCCCCTCTTGGACCGCGTACGCCAGTCGACACAGGAGCCACCGGTCGGCTCCAGGGTGATCACACGGCACGGTTGAGAACCGGGGCATGGCACGTTGATCGGTTTGCCAACGATCATCCAAGCGTAGTAATCCTCTCCATTCAGAAGCCTGAGATCGGCCAACTTCGCGCCAAACAATCGAGCGATACTGTAGGGGACATCACCCTGCCGGACGACGTACTCGAACCAGTTGATCGGCGCTTCTACCTTGGCTCCCTCGATCGCGATCGTTTGATCGGCCTCTTGTAGTTCCTGCCTGGCGGCTGGCTTGGCGGCTGGCTTGGCAGCTGGCTTGGCAGCTGGCTCGGCGGCTGGCTTGGCAGCTGGCTTGGCGGCTGGGTTGGCAGCTGTCTCGGTAACAGGTTTCGGCGGTGTCTGGTCAGCAGCATCCACCGACGAAACAACGGGGTCAGGCTTCGCATATCGAGTGGTTTCCGCGGGCGCCGTAGTACTAACCGCGCGTTCACTGGCGTCTGCGGGGACCCGCGGCGGCTCGTTACTACTCTGCTGGTCGCGAATCCTGTTGACCGCATCAACGATTGCTCCCACATAGACGTCGATCCCAAGCGGAGTCAAGTGCGCTCCGTCAAAGGTCAATTCGTCCAAGCGTGCTTCACTGATCGCATGCCAGTCAACGAGAGTGGCATTGTCATAGTGGCCAATTCTAGTTCGCAGCGTGTCATTGATGGTCGATTCCAGGTCGCGCCAGGGAGGGATCTGCGGAAACTGGTGTGTCAGTATGACCACGTGAGAGACATCATTGAGCAGTTGCATCAATTCATCAAAGTCATCAGTCGTTTGAAAGTAGTGCCCTATCCCTTGGAAGATAATCGTGCGGTCATGTCCCGTTGTTTCCAAATGCTTGGCGATTGCTGCAATACTCTGGCGCGCCGATCGCGCCCCGACGGCGTCGACTTCCAATCCAGCCTGCCCCAACTCGCTGGCCGCGCCGCGCATGACGGAGTCACCCACGGCCAGCGGGCCGACTCCGTTAACCCCGCGCAAGATGGACAGGGTCGCCTCAGGTTCAGGTTCAGAACGGGGCGCCAGCATCTCGGTGGTCAGTATGAACTCTTCGCCGCGGATGGTTTCGCCTCGCCATGTCCACGCAGGATCGTTGCTGAGCGGGCCTACAGGCCCAATGGCGAAGCGAGCGGGTGTCTGAATCAGCGCGATTCCGCGTCGGCACGTTTCGCCCTCGTGATCGGGCTGTTGCCAGCTAATGCAGGCGTCGCCTTTGGGATCAATCTCGATGAGAGCGCAGGCAAGACCGCCAGGACACGGTAACCGGATCAGATCGCCGGGATGGATGATTCTCATCACCCGTTCGCCGTTGAACTCGATCAGCGTCTCGGCGCTGACCCCAAACAGGTTGACAAGTCTGTTTGGTGAGTCGCCCGCGCGAACGACGTAGACGAACGTCCAGTCGCCGCGCGCCGCTGGTTCGGCGCCGTCGGTTGGCGTCCGCTCAGCCGCTACCGGTTGTGAGTCGGCGTTTGTGGTCGTCGAGCCAGAAACAGGCGTCGAAGTCGGGTCGGCTGAGTTCCGCTGCCGCGACACTGGTTGAGGACTTGCAACCGTAGATGCAATATCGGTTGCTCGGTTCCCGCCGGCAGGCGCAGAACGAGACTGATCGTCGGATCGCGTTGCCACGATCAGCAGGACAGGCGTCTCGGAATCGGATTCAGCCGTGTCAACGTGTGCAGCTCGATCGAGTTCGCTGTTGTCGCCGCCGCCCGAGGAGGCATCCTCGTCTTCGGCCTGAGCTGCGATGGCGCTGTCGAAGGCAGAGGTTATGCCGCTATCGGTTCGAGAAGCAGGCAGGAACACGACCACACACAGGACCACAGCGAACAACGAACCGACCGCAGCCAAATAAGTGGAACGGCGGAACTCAGGGGCCCGGAACCGCTGATGGGGTCGGCGCTTCCAAAACTCTGGACGGCGCATCGGAGATTCCACGACGCGAAAGCTCGCTTCGGCTAAGACGAAGGTGAGCGCGGTACCAAGCAGAAGGAGAACGAGAGAACCATAGGACAGGTCAAATTCCCAGACCAGGGCCAACAGCACTGGCCAGTGCCAGAGATAGATGCTGTAAGAGCGCTCCCCGAGCCAACGCAGCGGTCGCAACCCAAACAGTCTGGATGCTACTGACGCCTGGTTAGCGACAGCAGCGACGAGGGCAGCAGCGCAGGCAGACATCGCAATCAGTCCGTATGGATATAGCCAATCATCAGCCGAGTTGGCGCTCAGCATCAGCCAGATCAAGCCACCTGCCCCAGCGCAGCCGAGCAAGGCAGTGCCATACTCGACCGAGCGACGATTGAGTACCTCGGCCTTCCACCGCCAAGGCTGCCAGACGCAGGCCAGCGCGACCCCGAGCAGGATCGTGAACGCTCGCGCATCAGTCCCGAAGTAGACGCGCGACGCGTCCTGACCCGGATTGTGTAGCACGGCCATCAAGATGGCGGATGCCACAGCAACGATCAGGACGACGGAGCATATAACGACACGCAAGCGGCGGAGCGGCGCCAGCGCAGTAAGTCCAGCGAACACTAGTGGCCAGACGATGTAGAACTGTTCCTCAACCGCCAGCGACCAGAGATGGCGCAACTGCGAGGGACGGGCAAACAGATCCCAGTACGACACGTCGCGCAGTACGAGGTCCCAGTTCGTGATGTATGTGGCAGCGGCCGCAGTTTCACGCAAGTGCGGGATCAACTCCGAGCGCAGCGCGATAGCCGTATAGATCGTCGTAGCGAACAGAACCAGCGCGAGCACCGGCAGCAGACGGCGCGCACGGCGCAGCCAGAACTGGGTCAGGTTGACACGACCGTCTCTTTCTCGCTCCGACAATAGCAACGACGTAATCAGGAACCCGCTGACGATAAAGAATATATCCACACCCAGAAATCCGGCCGGCAGCCAGCTGACACCGGCGTGATACAGCACCACCGCAAGTGCAGACAGTCCTCGGATACCGTCTAAACCAGCCAAATGAGGAACTCGGGTTGTAGTCGTGCTGAGATTACTCATGACGCGTCGTTGAGGAAGTCTCCCCGAATTGGAAGACGTAGAGAGCGCCGCTTATGACAACACGTCTACATCTGGAAGACCGTGAATTTAGCTTCCGCGATCGACGCACCGCTTGTGGCCGCGAGTCCCAACACAAGTGGCTGTCGTGCATCGGCCTAGTCTAGGATGCCGATCTCGCAGATGCTCGCCGAGCCGTGCCTGGAGGCGCTTCAATCAAGTTGCGCGCCTCTGGCGCGAACTCATATTTGACTTTCCCTGTCCTTGGCTCATGATAGCCGCAGATGATGGTCATTATGTCCTCTTCGTTCTTCACGCGACTGGCGCACCGCACGGGAGCCTAACACCGCTGTGATCGAAGATGGAACGAGAGTAGAGGGTTGCGGAGGGCCCTGTTGTCAACTTGGCATGGAAAGTGGTCAGGTCTTGGGTTGGTTGGCCTCCATTCCCGGTGTGGGCTGACTACGGGTCTGGTAGGACTGATCGCGTGTGTTCAGAATGTGAGCGTGATGGCCGAGGCGGTCTAGTAGCAGGCTGCTGAAGCACAGACTGGCACGAGTCTGGGGGCGCGAGCGAAGTGAGCTGGCCGGTTCAACTGAGCTGATGGGCAGGCCCAGCTGGAGCGGTTGGGGACGGACCGGCGGCCGCAGTAGGGGTTCGTGCGCTGCGAGGCTATGCGGCGGCGGCCTCAAGCTGGGCCAGGTGGGTGAGGCTGCAGGCAGCGGCAGGCAGCTCGAACCAGACCTGGTTGCGCGCCCGCCCGAGATTGCGCAGCTTGCCACGGCCGATGGCGCTGCGCTCAGCTCGGGATGCCGAGGCCCGGACCTTGCGGCACGAGCACGTGCCCATCCTCCATCGCCGGCAGCGGCGTGTCGGAGGCGAAGCGCCAGTCGTCGGGGACCCACGGGATCTCAAACCAGCGTGTCGCCGAGGAGGCGAACCCGTAGGCGAGCGAGGCGTAGAGGGACGGTCCCGGTCGGAAGTTGTGCGGGCTGAGCGCCACGTTGTGCAGCTCAGCCAGCGTCGCCACGCGCTGGGCCGCGCTGATGCCGCCGATCTTCGTCACCTCGGGCTGGAGGTAGGTGACCGCCTCGCTGCGCAGCAGGCGCTCGAAGTCTTCGAGCGTGTACTCGTTCTCACCGGCAGCGATGTCGATGCGCGCATCGCGCTGCACGCGCTGCATCGCGCGGTGGTCGCGCATCGGCCGGGCCGGCTCCTCGAACCAGGTCACGCCGAGCTCCGCGAGCTGGCGGCCGAAGGCGACTGCCTCGATCGGGTCGAAGTGACCGTTGACATCAACCATGATCGCCAGTTCGTCGCCGAAGCGGCGGCGCAGGCGTTCGACGTGGTCGATCGTCACTTCGTGCAGCTTGACCGCGCCGATCCCAGCATCAACCGCGCGTTGGGTTTCGCTGACGACCAGCTCAGGGTCCCGAAGCGGCGGCAGGCTCGCATAGCCGGGCACCGCGTCGTGCCTCGATCCGCCCAGCAGTTGGACCACCGACGCGCCCAGCGTCTGACCGAGCAGGTCCCACAGCGCGATGTCGAGGCCCGACAACGCCATCGGGAAGATGCCCTGGTCGGCGTAGCGATAGCCGTAGTCCCAGAGTTCGAACCAGAGCCGGCCGATGTCGCCGGCGTCGCGTCCCAGGACCCTCGGCGCCAGCAGTTCGTCGACCGCCGAGGCAATCGGGCGGCTCCCGGCGCCCGGTCGCTCGCGGTCGGGGATGCCCCACCACGTCTCGCCGACACCGGTGCGCCCGTCGCTGTCGGTCACGGTGACAAACGTCTGCGTCATCGGCGTCGCGTCGAGGATGGTCGTCTGCACGGACGCGATCTGGCTCATGCTGCATTCCCGTCGGCTGCCTGCTCACGGCGGAGCATAGCGCGACATCTTCATACACCAAGATCCTCGGAGTCCTCCACAACCGTGTGCTACCTCAGAACAGCCAGCGCAGCGTGTTCACCAACCTGCTCTCGCCACACAAAGAGGGGACTCCCCTGGTTTGATCTGGCCCGTCTGATCTGCCGTTCGTTGTGCCGGGCCTTGTTATCAGTCATCGAGGGGTTCATGCAGCCGCGAGGGAATGTCTCTTGACGTATGCAGCATTCTCCAAACGTCGACAGTTGACGCTCGCTCAACGTAGAAGACTTTGAATGGAAATCCCTTTAGGACCCACGACCGTAGGTCAGTGAGATCCAGGTCAAGCCCGTAGCGTAGAGAACCGGCTGCGGGGTGTTCGCCCACATGGAGACCTTTGAATTAGTCCGGCACTTGCGGTTCTCAGTCCCCGCCTCCGCGCGGGGACCTGCCCCCGTTCCTCGCCGGCTGAGCGACGAAGGGTCGGTTGCACATCTGGTAAGGAGCGATGAACAGGCGAGAGCAGGGCGAAGCGGAGCGGGTCCCCGCGCGGAGGCGGGGACTGGGAGATTCCCCATGCGTGACTTATTCACAGGTCTCCGCATGGCGGAAGGCCTCTTGCAGTGCATCAAGGAAGGTCGACGCCACTGCTGCTGTCGCCTCGGCGAGATAGTGTTCGACGGCCTGGTCGATATCGCGCACCGCCCGCTCCCGAAGGACGACCGGTTTGGCGCTCACCCCTGTCCGGCCTCGTGCAACCGATCGCGAAGCCTGTCGAAGTAGTCCACGTCGGCAGTGATCGCCGGTGGCGACGCTGCGCCTTCGAGCAGCAGATCGCGCAGAAGCTGGCGACTCCGGTCTTTGCGGATCAACTCTCGGATGTACTCGCTTGAAGAGCCATATCCATTGTCGTGGGCCTGCTGGTCCACGTACGACTTGAGCGCCTCGGGAAGTGAGATGTTCATCGTACTCATGGCGCCACTCTAGGTCGGATAACAAGGATTGGCATGGATTGGCAAGAATTGGCATGGCGCCTCGATGTGAACCGGCCCTGGTGTGAGTTGTGCTTCGATCAGTGTTGGCGCGGACCCGGCTGGGACTGACCGCGGTCCAGGCGCTCGGAGTAGTAGATCGGAGACGGTCAGGCGAGCGCGAGGATGACGGCTGGATTTGCTTCCGTGATCGCTCGAATCTCAGCTTCCGAAAAGCCCTTGCGGCGCATGGTGGGAACGATGTTCTGCAGGATGTGTCCGTAGCCGTGCCCGCCGTACGTCACCAGCCGATGCTTGGTGAAGATGTCATGCCCGATGACCACGCGGTCGGCGTAGCCCGCATCGATAGCCCATCGAATGAAATCGAGCCGTTGCGCGTCGCCAGGCATGTCGAGATCGGCCTGCGGATAGTAAGAGCCTTCATTGCCGAACAGATCCCATTCCAGGTAACAGCCTGACTCGGCGATGCTCCGCAGCGTGTCGAACTCAAACACGGTGCGGTCAAGATGCCCCATGATTACCCGCGATATGTCTGCGCCGTTGTTGGCCAGCAACTCCAGTATTTCTGCCGGCGCATCCGGGTTTCGTCCAGGATGAATCGATATCGCTGCGCCCGTCTCCCGCTGTGCAATCGCTGCTGCTGCAAGAGATTTGCGCTCGTTTGTAGTCAGCGGCCAGCTGCAGCCAATCTCCCCGATGATCCCCGCCTTGATCCCGCTGCCGTCGACCCCGTCCGTGAGGTCTGAAGCGATCTCAAGCGCCAGATCATCCACGCTCCGCTCGTCCATCCCCTCGGGATGGAGCGCATCGACATAGAAGCCGGCGCCCATGATGATGTGCACGCCTGACTCGCGAGAGATCCGGGCCAACGCATTGGGATCGCGCCCGATCCTTGTCGTCGTCGCATCCACGATCGCGCCGCCGCCCAGGTCCCGGTACATCGCTACTTCTTTGAACGCGGTATCCAGATCCGTCAACTGAAGATTCGTGCGGTTGCTGTAGTAGTTGCGCCGTATCCAACCCAGGTTCTCCAGGGCGATGGGAGCGTCCGCCAGTTGCTCGGATGGCGAGTCCTCGGCCGGACGAAGCATGAACGAGAAGTCGGCGTACAGGTGCTCGTGCGTCGTGGTTGGACCAAGCTCCGTTGGTGGGATGAGACCCAGAACGGTCTGGATCAGGCCGCGGTTCTTTGTTGGTGTCATGTGGTAGTTCCTGGCGTCAGGGCAGCCCTTGGGTCCGATACGACCGATTCACCTGTGCAACACTAGGAGTCCTCGGAATAGCTCCCTTCGCTGGCGATCGGGGACCCCCCTTCAGCCTTCGGCAGCTTCCCCTGCGAGGGGGGAAGCGGGGATCGGAGTTGCTCACTTCATTCAGGAAGGGTAGATCAGCGGGGCCTGTTCATATCGACAGTAACCCGCGCGTTCCCCATCGATGGCGGAGGCTGCCAGCGTGAGATTTGCTGCGTTCACCACGGTTGCCGCGTCTGCCGGAGAAGCTACGAGCACCGTCGGCCTGCTGGACAACCTCAGACAACAGACCATCCTGGCCGAGGAACTCGGTTTCGAGGCGATGTGGCTCGGTGAGCACCACTTTGGGCCTTATGGAGTGGGCGATGTCCCCAATCCGATCCTGCTCGGCGCGGACCTCGCGGCGCGGACCTCCACGATTCGCATCGGACAGATGGCGAACATTGCTCCGTGGTGGCATCCGATTCGCCTGGCTGAGGATCTGGCAATTCTGGACAACATGACCCAGGGACGCATCGACGTCGGATTCGGACGTGGAGTGTGGCCGTACGAGGGTCCCCAGTTCCATCCCCACGCCGACCCGCGCAAGGACAGCGAGAACCGGGAGCTGTTCGCCGAGACCGTAGAGATCGTGCGCGAGATCTGGACCAGCGAGTATTTCTCACACGACGGGACCAACTACCGCTTCCCGGCCGAGGACACGGTCTATTCGCATCCGCTCTACCCGTCGAATCCCGCCTGGCAGGACGGCGAGAGAGTCACGAAGCTACGAGTCACTCCGAGGCCCTACCAGCAGCCGCATCCGCCGATGTGGATGACCGTCTCCACCGACCGCTCGGTCGCGACCGCGGCAGAGCTCGGACTGAAGGCGTGCTACTGGCAGCCACCGGCGCTCAGAATCAGGCAGCGAATGGAGCTCTACGCCAAGGTCAGGTCCGAACGGGAGGGCAGACCCTTCGCCGTGGGAGAAGACCAGGCAGTCATGCGCTCCACCTACGTCGCCTCGTCGATGGAGCAGGCGCGCCGCGATGCGGAGGCGGGGATCATGTCTTCCTTCGCGTTCAACGACCCATTTCGAGGCCGGCAGGTCTTCACGAACCCGGACGAGGTCTTGGACCCCGGCGTGAAACTCGACTGGGACTTCCTGGAGCCGCGCACGCTGCTAGTGGGCTCCCCGGAGCAGGTGGTCGAGAAAATCCACGAGTTGCAAGAGGTTTGCAACTTGGACTATCTGCTCATCGAGTTCTCCCACATGGGCATGCCGTTGCGTAAGTCACTCCGCAATCTCGAGACCTTCGCGACGAAAGTGATGCCCCACTTCACTGAGACTGGCTGAACACGGGTACCTGCACCAACAGAGACTCCGTTTGAAGGCAACTCGGCACGCTTCGGGATAGCGAAGCACCATCAACGGCCCTGCCGACGAGGCATGGCGCTCCGCTCCCGCGGGCCCGATGCAGGGCCGGTTAGCTTCGCTCCAGTGGCAGCGAAATGAGCGTGCCGTCTTGACCCAGGGTGACCTTGCCGTCGTAGACATCGGCGATGCCGCTGAGGAAGACTCGCTCCAGCGCGGACGTCGGCAGCGGCGGGACGATGTGGTTGAGCAGCATCTGTTTCGCGCCAGACTCGGCCGCAGCCTCCGCAGCCTGCACCGGAGTGCTGTGGTACGACGGCACGTCGCGCAGCACTTTGGCCAAACGTTTGTTGCCAGTCGACTCCGCGGCGGCGGCGATCCGCTCGGTCAGCCTGGTCGCTAGTGCTTCGTGCACGAGCAGGTCGACGCCGCGCGCATGTTGGATCAGATTGGCGGAGTACGTGGTATCGCCGCTGACAACGATTGAACGTCCCCGATAGTCGATGCGATAGCCCACGGCCTCGCAGACGGACGCGTGGGATACGGAGAAGGCGCTAACTCGAACGCCGTCGGCGGTCTCAAGCACGGTATGGAGTTCACAGTCGTCCGGCAACGCGAACGGGACGGCCTCCAGCCCGCTGCCACTCGGTCGTACGATGTCCGACCCATGGTGGGCAACCCGGTAGCCAACGTCCGCTGCGTAGGCCTGATTGAACCCGGCGGCGACATCGCTGACCACCGGCGGGCCATGAACGGGCAGCGGACGCTCGCTGCCGCCGGCCACCCAGCGCAGCATGCCGAGTTCGCCCAGACCGTCAATATGATCCGAGTGCGCGTGAGTCAGGAACACCGCCTCCAGACGACCCGGATCGACTGAGAACCGTCCCAGGTTGCGCGCGCCGTTGGTTCCGGCGTCGATGACATAGAGGTGCGCTCCGGCCTGGACGGCCAGGCAGGGACCCGAACGTTTGATGTCAGTCAGCGGGACGCCGGCTCCGCAGAGCAGGATGTGAATGCCGTCCGGCTGGTCAGCCAGAGCGTCACGTGTCTGGCGTTTGGCAACATTGCGTTCCAGTAGACGGAGGGTGACCTCTTGGGGAAGCAGTGAGATGACCGGCGCGGCCACGACGGCAATCAACCCGGCGACGACACGGCGGAGTGTGTTGAAGGTCATCGTCACAGAGCGTTCGAGGTTCAGGCTTCAAGATTGCGTGGACGCGGCCATCAGCAGCTTACTGTCCTTATGGGCGGCGTCTGAGACATCAATCTGAGCAGTCTGGAGAACGACGATGGGGATCTCGCTCAGGCGGTGCTGGCGGCGAGCGTGGTCATCCCTCCGCCAGACTCCGACCACGATTTGGCGAACGGCCATCAAGTGGCGCTCGAGGCGGACACGCTGATCGAGATCAAGGTCAGCTCAGGGGACCGCAGCGTCAATGACCTCAGTCAGGGCGCCCGGACCTTCGGCCTCCACTCCCGCTTCTGCTGGACCGGCGAACGATTCCTGCTCTGCGCCCCGAACCATCCAGAGTGCCTCCGCCGTCCATTCCGCCAATAGTTGGCCGACTGTCTGCCTCCCGATATCTCGCTGATCGCCGCATTCGTCCAAGAGCATTCGCCAGGCAACTAGAAATCAAGCGCGAAGGCCAACTCGAAGGTTCTTGATTATGTCAAGTTTGGTGCGCCTAGCGAAACCGTACTGCGAACTTTTGCTTGGGAGCTGGCGCTGTAGGCGCGGACTCCATGTCGCACAGTCGTCGCAATCTTTATGCGGTTCCAGTTCCCCAAGGTGGCCCCGGCGGTCGAGCAGCACGGCGCCTTCACATCGAAACACCAACCGCCGCCGCTCAAGCGCGACGCCTCGCGTCTCGCAGACTTCGCCAATCAGTTCGCGGGTTCGATCCGACAGCCGCTCGGCGACCGACTGCATTCGCAACCAGCCAATCGCGGGGCCGCGATCGGCCAAGAGCGGTAGTTCGTCGCGCTCAAGCACGAGGACGTTCACGGCGCCGCCGTCGGGATAGAGCTTCGTCTTGCTCACGCGCACACCTTCACGAAAAGCGGGGGCACATTCGAACAGGTCAAGCAAGGTCAAGCGGAGGGTATCGCTGAGCAATTGTGGTGTCCTAGCTCCAGTTTCCCGTGCCGTGCACGTTGAGCCAGCGTACCCAGATGCTCGATCCGGGCTTTCTTACAGAGACGTAGCGAAGCAGGCTTAGCAGGCTGCTGAAGAATCCGCTTCCGAGCGCTGATCGTCATTGTTCGTCATTCCTGCGAACGCAGGAATCCAGGGCTGACCAGATATGGAGCATGGATTCCTGGTCAAGCCGGGAATGACGGATTTGAGAGCCGATGACTTTTTCAACAGCCTCTGCTAGGTGGAATGTCGCCGACGGCATCGGGAACAGCAAATCCCCTTTCAAGCGCGGTGAAATGTTGTTCGGCAAACTTCGTCCCTACTTCCACAAGGTTGACGTTGCACCAATAGACAGCATCTGTTCCACAGACATCGTTGTCGCGGCTCCGAAATTCCCAGAGTGGTTCGGCTTCGTCTTATGGACACATTTCGAGCAAAGCTTTAGTGGAGCACACAGACGCTGGATCGACCGGTACCCGGATGCCGCTCACCAACTGGAAGTACATGGCGCTTGACGGGTTCGCAATTCCATCTGCCGACAGCGTTTCGCGATTCGACGAACGAACACGTCAGGAGAGTGGTCGGCTGATTTCCACGATCCACGAGTCACGCGTTCTCGAAGCCCTGCGAGACATTGCATTACTTGAACTGATGTCTGATGAAGTAGGAACCACTCGGGCGGTCACCAGAGGGTCCACCCAGCACTTGAATGCACCATGACATCTCAGATCTTCCTATTCCTAGACACCAACGTCCTTTTGCAGTGCAAAGCTCTGGCCGAGATCGACTGGAGAAGCTGCAGGGACTTGGCCGAATTCGACGAGATTCAACTGATTCAACTGATTGTCTGTCTCCCTGTCGTGGAGGAGATTGACAAGCTGAAAGACCGAGGGAATGATCGGCTCGGCCGACGTGCACGAAAAGCCAATGGAATGATTCGAAATCTCGTCCTAAGTGATAGTGGGCAGCACATCATTAGGCGATCGGCGCCATCCGTAGTCCTCAAGGAGGAGACATCAATCCAGCCAACTCCCGATCTGCTCGATTATGCGACTTCCGACAATCGCATCCTTGGCTGCGTCCACGCATATTGCAACACCCATCCAGATTGCGATGTTCGATTCCTCACGGGTGATACGGGACCCATGGCGACTGCGAAGAATAAAGCGATTCCGTTCCTGCCTGTCCCCGCTAGTTGGCTATCGGAACCGCAACCTTCCGCAGCTGAGCGGAGAATCGCCGAGTTAGAGATGGATAATAAGCGCCTACGACGGACAGAGCCTCAAGTTGATATTCGATTTCTATCCTCGCTTGGGGCCAGCATCAAACGGACTGAGGGGGAATGTCTAGTCGCTCGTTCACTCACAAGCAGAGAAGTTGCGAAACAGTGTTCCACACTCTCAGACACAAGACTGACTTGAGCGTTGCGAGAAAGTGTTGCGCACTCTGCACACATCGATACGACTTCAATCTGAGCGTCTAACTGCCCTGATCGGCGTTACGAATCAAGGTACTCGCCGCGCGAAAGACGCCCTGATTGAGCTTCTCGGGCATGGGCCGATCCTATTGGCTGTGCCACTCGATGACGACGACGATGTTCGTCGAGAATATCGGCAAAGGCCCATCCAACTGCCTTCGCCTCCGACCATCGTTGGCTCAGCGCTCTAGCGACCTTCCTTGCCTGGCTTGCTCGGTCCTCGGGGTCGCGGGTCGCGGGATCCGAACAGCTTCTACTACAAGCCGGAACGTCCCGACGAAGCTGCACCGACAATCCAATTGGAGTGCCAGCAGTGGCGTCACGAATCTGAGACCAAGCACTTGCAAGTCGAGATCTACGTCGATGCTGAGCTTCCGATTAGCGAAGGAAGCATCGAGTGCCGAATTCATGCTGAGAACCTGTCCAGTCCTGCCCAAGAAGTGGTGAACGTGGAGATATCGGGACAACCCGTCGACATCACCGAGCGCGCAACTCAACTGGTTGATCAGACGGTTCGAAGGGCGCGCGCTGATGCAGCGCAGTACCACCCGGGCGCCCACTTTCGGCAAGGAAAACCGCGCTGACGGACACCACCAAGCTGAGGCTGCGTTTGGCCAACGCATGCCGCCCCTGTTGGCGCCGTTTGGATCCCGGGACGCCCCTAACAGGCTGCTGAAACAGGACGTGTGAGATCATGGAGGTGCGAGTCTTGTTGTAGCTGAGGGAGATCGCGATGCGTGGTGAGACTGAGCGGCAGGCGACGTTGATGTTGGGCTTGACGCCGGAGGGGTTTGTACCCCGGGAGCACCCGCTGCGGCAGATCAAGCCGCTGGTCGATTCGGCGTTGGGGCGCATGTCGCCGCTCTTCGACGAGGTCTACGCGGCCGCTGGGCGACCCTCGATCCCACCCGAGCATCTGCTCAAATCGAGCCTGCTGATGGCCTTCTACACGATCCGCTCGGAGCGTCAGTTCTGCGAGCAGTTGCGCTACAACATTCTGTTTAAGTGGTTCCTCGACCTGAACGTCGAGGACGAGCCGTTCCACCCGACGACGTTCACGAAGAATCGTGAGCGGCTGCTGGAAGCGGATGCGGCGCGGGTGCTGCTCAAGGAAGTGGTGCGCGAGGCGCGTCGCCGGCGGCTGCTGTCGGCGGACCACTTCACGGTTGAGGGCACGCTGCTGGAGGCCTGGGCCTCGCACAAGAGTTATCGACCGCGCGACGAGCACGGGCCGCGTGGCGGCGGGCGCAACCGCGATGCGGACTTCAGAGGCAAGCGCCGCAGCCGTGACACGCACGTCTCGACCACTGATCCGGAAGCGCGGCTCTGCTATCTCGGTCACATGCTGAGCGAGAACCGGCACGGGCTGGTGGTTGACGTCGAACTAACCGAGGCCGACGGGTACGCCGAGCGCGACGCTGGGCGCCGACCGCGCCTATGACACGCGCGACTTCGTCTGGAATGCGCGCGCGCTCGGTGTGACCCCGCATGTGGCCCAGAACGACCGCGGGCGGCGCAGCGCGATCGATGGTCGGACGACGCGGCATGACGGCTACCGCCAGAGTCAGCGCCGGCGCAAGCGGGTCGAGGAGGTCTTCGGCTGGATCAAGACGATCGGCGGAGGCGGCAAGCTGCGCTATCTCGGACGGGTCCGCAACAAGCTCTGGTTGGAGCTGACCGCCGCCGCCTACGACCTCACCCGTCTGGCCCAGCTTGAGGCCGCCGCCACATAGCCAGACAGCGGACGAACCCCTACTGATGCCGTCGGAGCGTCCCTCACCGCTCCAGCTGGACCTGCCGATCAGCTCACTTGAACCCTCTCAGTCAAGCTCCGCTCTCACTGCCAAGCCCCAACCGGTCATTGTTCAGCAGCCTGTGGATACATCACACAGAACTATGAAACAATGAGATATTGGATATATAAATCGATATAACCATGCCCATTCGTTTCTGTTTGAAATCATTTGATATCACTAAAAACCGGTGTTATCATACTCCTCCGTGTTCCCATGCTGGTCACAGAGATCTGGGCTGGTGTGGTGGAGGTTCAGCCCCAAGTTGCGATGAACAAGTCAGGCAATCCCGCAGATCCTCGCCCCTCAGTACATCCATGTCTTCGGGCTGAGTGCTCCCTGAGTGTTCGGAATACTGGCCGCCGACAAGAGTCCGCTTTGCAAGGCGCACGCTCGTGAAATCGAGGCTGTGGTGTTACCTGGGGATCGTGACCGCGGTCATTCTTGTGGGCCTGTTCGCTCTCACGGGACTGGCTCCTTCGGTGTTCGGTCAAGGCGGGATTGAACCTCCAGCCCGTCCCAGGGGGCTGACCACGACGGTGACCATTGAATCCGTCACGCTGACCTGGGACGATCCCGGAGACGGCAGCATCACCGGATACCAAGTGTTGCGGCGAGATCGCGCCCGCCACGACGCTGGCGAGTTCTTCATCATCCAGGCGGACACCGGGTCCGCAATGCCGACGTATCGAGACGAGACGGTGGACCCGGGGAAGTCGTACGTCTATCGCGTGAAGGCAATCAACTCCGCCGGCCTGAGTCCCCGCTCCAACTTCTCCAGGGCCAATATCCCCTCACCCCCTGGAGCGCCGACCGGGCTCGTTGCTTCAGCGCGCGGCGATACCCAGGTTGACTTGGTGTGGACGGCGCCCTCCGCGACCGGCACTAGTTCCCTCACCGGCTATCGGATCGAATTCTCAGCCGACGGCGGCGCCAACTGGACCGATCTCGTCAGCGACACGCAGGACACCGGTACCGCCTACTCCGATTCCGGGTTGGCTCTCGGGACCAGCCGCCACTACCGGGTTTCCGCGATCAACGCTGATGGGACGGGGCCGCCCTCCAATATTGCCAACGCATCCACCAGCGATCTCACTCCGCCAATCCTCACATCAGGAGTGGTCGGTGCGTCTGGTGATTCCATTCAACTGCGATTCAGCGAACCACTCGATCTCGATGACGGTCGCACTCCCGCGCCGACTGCCGTTAGCGTCGCCGCTGACGGGGAAGCCGTTTCGGTCGGCGGCTTGCAACCGGTTGGTGGAACTGAACAGTCAATCGTTTTGACGGGTCTGACTCCGCTGATCGAACAGGGTCAAGCTGTCACGGTCAGTTACGTGGATCCAACCAGTGCCGACGACACCGCTGCGCTTCAAGATCGCTCGGGAAACGACGCCGCTTCGTTTGTTGATCGGGTGATGGCGAACGAATCGACGGTCGAAGCCTCAAGTGAGTCGCGATCAGCGACGGAAGAAGCTGCGGGCGCTGAGTCGGATTCGACAGGAGGAATTGGATCTTTGCTGGCTGCGAAGGCGCAGAGAACAGCAACAATGCACAAGCTGAGTTCGCATTTGCAAGGCGCCAATGAGAACCAACCACTCCCCGGAGCAACGGACGTTGACCAGCCCGCCGGCGACGCCGATTCCGACGACCAACGGAGAGCGAGCGGCGACACAGAAGACGAGGACGAGTTGGTCTTGGTCGACATCAGGGCCGATGTGACATCCGCACTCTTGGAACGCATTGTCGAGTTGGGAGGAACCGTTATTGACAGCGTGCCGAAGTACCGGTCGATCAGGGCGGAACTTCCGCTGACCGCCATTGCGACGCTCGCCGAATTCGATGCGGTCCGGTTCATCCGCCCGGCCGACTTGGCGGTAACCAAGAAGGTAAACACGACTGAGGGCGTCGCGGCTCACCAAGTGGCAACAGCCCGCACAACGCACGCGGCTACAGGCGCAGGAATCGGGATCGGGGTCCTCTCCAATGGCGTCAGGACGCTCGCCCAGCGTCAGTCGTCGGGCGATCTTCCGGATCAGGTGACGGTGCTGTTTGGTCAGGAAGGAGAGGGCGATGAAGGAACGGCGATGCTCGAGATCATCCACGATATTGCGCCCGATGCGGAGCTGTTTTTCGCTACGGGTGTGTACGGTCAGGCGCGCTTTGCGGCGAACGCTGAAGCGCTCTGCGCAGCCGGAGCAGATGTCATCGTTGATGACATCGGATACCTGCTGGAAGCCGCATTTCAAGACGACATCGCTGCCCAGGGGGTGAACGAAGTTGCCGCCGACGGCTGCTATTTCTTCTCTGCTGCTGGAAACGACGGCAATCTCAATGACGGAACGTCCGGGGTCTGGGAAGGAGATTTTGGCGCGGGGACTTCGCTCGTTTTGGATGGCATCACGCTCGGCGTGGTGCACGACTTTGGCGGCGGTAATGAAGCGAACACGGTTCAGCCGAGGGCCTCTGGCGTAGCCATCCTCCAGTGGTCAGACCCGCTGGGAGCATCAGCAAACGACTACGATCTCTTCCTCGTCGACGCGGACGGCAATGTGCTGTTGAGTTCAACCGATACGCAGGACGGAACGCAAGATCCTATTGAGTACATCGCATCGGGCTTTTTTTCTTACTCAGGCGCTCGCCTCGTCATCGTCAAGTATTCCGGTGCGAGCCGTTACCTCAGGCTTCAGATGTTTGGACGTGAACTGGAGTTCGCGACCTCCGGATCCACCCTGGGACACGCGGCGGCGGAGAATGCCATCGGTGTAGGTCAGGTCGATGTCGGCACCGCTGGGGGAACGGGCGGCGTCTTCGACGGCAGCGAGACGATCACAAGGACAAGTTCGGACGGACCACGGCGGCTGTTCTACGAACCGGATGGCACTCCGGTCACCGCGGGAGATTTCTCAGCTTCAGGAGGCCGAGTATTGCAGAGGCCCGACTTCGTCGCCGCGGCATGTGTGTCGACAGCGACGCCAGGATTCTCGCACTTCTGCGGTACTTCCGCGGCGGCGCCCCACGCCGCAGCTATCGGGGCGTTAATCCTGGAGGCGGCCGGTGGTCCGAAGAATGTCACGCTGGCGCAGCTGCGCACAGCTATGACGGCCACTTCAGCGACGCTCGACATCGAAGCGGCGGGCGTTGACAACGACAGCGGGGCCGGCATTGTCATGGCGCCGGGCGCCATCGATGGTCTGGATGTGGCCGTGGCGGACCGGAATGGGGCGCCGACCGTGACCGGCTCCCTGGCCGACCGCAGCCTTGCTGCGGGTTCCGACGCCGTGACGATCGACCTCACCAGTATTTTCACGGACCCAAACAGCGACGCGTTGACCTACGTGGCGACCTCGACAGAGCCCGATCGATTGACTGTCGAGGTGAGCGGAGCCGAGCTCACGTTGACACCCGGCTCGCCCGGACGCGTCGTTGTTCGCGCACGCTCGATCGACCCGAGCGGCCTCAGCGCCTTGGAGACCTTTGGCGTCACCATCCAGGCAGGCAGCCGGGACTACGACACAGACAACGACGGCCTGATCGATGTGGCCAGCCTGGCCCAGCTCGACGTCATCCGCTACGACCTGAATGGTGACGGCTACGTGGACGGCGGCACTTGGGAACCGTACTACGACGCATTTCCGATGGGCGTCCTGGGGATGGGCTGTCCCAACGGCTGCACGGGTTACGAGCTCACGCAGAGTTTGGATTTTGATACCGACTCAAGCGGCGTGGTGGACTCCGATGACACCTATTGGAACGATGGCTCGGGTTGGAAACCGATCGGCAACCCGGAGGACCCATACACGGGCCATTTTTCCGGCCGAAGTCATACTGTCTCCAACCTGTTCATCGATCGGCCGACGGAAAATGGCGTTGGTCTGTTCGGTGCTGTTCGCGATGAATCGGCGAATGTAAGTCATCTCCCCACGTTCGACCGGGAGAGCCGAGCATCAATCATTGTCGATGTTGGAGTCCTGAACGCCGATGTCACCGGGCACGACGGCGTCGGCAGCTTGGTCGGCCAATCCATCTTCATGACAGTTCGCGCGTCATATGCGACTGGGTCGGTAAGCGGCAACGATCGAGTTGGAGGCCTGGTCGGCGAGTCTGCTGGGCACCTGGTTGACTCTTACTCCGCGGTTGAGGTCTCAGGCGTCGAGGCAGTTGGTGGTCTCGTCGGTCATCACTTGCGGAACAGGATTGAAGCTAGCTACGCCACTGGTGCAGTCTCAGGGTCCCATGCCGTTGGTGGACTCGTTGGCGCGGCGAGCGACCCTTTGCACTTGATCCAGGCAAGCTATGCGACCGGTCCTGTATCTGGAACTGGGTCGAGGCTTTCTGACGCTGACACGGGTTTCATCTTCTGTGGATTGTTGGGCGGGCAGGACTTGGAGCGCAGTGGGGGGGGTGGCGTGGGCGGATTGGTCGGCAGCTCTTGCGGGACGATCAAAACGAGTTACGCCAGTGGGAAGGTGTCCGGAAGCGTCGCTGTCGGCGGTTTGGTTGGTTCTGGCGGCTTGCGAAATCCCGAGCGGCTCAGGGTGATATCCAGCTATTGGGACATCGAGCATTCAGGGATTCGGGTCGGAATCGGTGAAGACGACACCGACGCAAACGGCATAATTGACGGTGACGAGTGGCAGCGATTTGCCAGCCAGGTTGACGGACAGTCCACTGCGCAACTCCAGGCGCCCACCGACTACACAGACATGTATGAGATGTGGAACGTGAACCTGGCTGTCGTCTCCTCTGCCGACAACACTCCCGACGACCCGTGGAGGTTTGGCACATCGGCTCACTTGCCAGCAATTGCGGCCGACCTCAGTATCGACAACATCCGAACCTGGCAGGAGTTCGGCTTCCAGATCCGTTCCAGGCCAACTCTCACAGCAACGACGACCACAGGGAGCGACCCTGAAGTTGATCTGGCGTGGAGCGCTGTGGACACCAGCCCGTGGACTTCTACCCCCAGCGTCTCCTACACCGTCTATCGCTCTGACGGCAGCACTCTTGAATCGGTAGCGAAGAACTTGAGCGGGACAAGCTACACGGATGACGGGGTTTCCGCAGACAACCGTTATTCCCATGTGGTCTCCGCAGTGGTCCAGGGTGGCGAGCGAACCAGAAGCCCGGTCCTGTCCATCACGGCCGGGGCCGCGAACCAGCCACCTGCGGCAGTTGGCGTGATTAGCGACTGGACGCTGCTGGTCGGAGTTGACCCTGTCACTCTCGACGTCGCGAGCTCGTTTTCGGATGCCGAAGGGGATTCGTTGACATACTCAGCAGTCTCGTCCGACACAACTGTTGCCACGGCGGAAACGACCGGATCACAAGTCACTCTCACCCCGGTAACCGCCGGTCGTGCCACCGTTACGATTACTGCATTCGATACTTCGAGTACAACCGCGGCGCAGCGTTTCCGAGTAACAGTTGGGCACGATTACGATACCGATGACGACGGGTTGATCGACATACGTACGCTCGCACAACTCAACGCCCTACGTTACAACATGTCCGCGAGCACCAGGCCCGAAGATCTTCACTCCTTTGGCTTAGCGTTTCCTGGACCCGTCGAACACTTGGGCTGTCCTGATCTTGGGTGCTCAGGCTACGAACTCATGGCTGATCTGGACTTTGACACAAACAGCAGCGGTGATTTTGACGCAGGAGACACGTACTGGAACGGGGGTGAGGGTTGGGAGCCAATTGGAATCCCGTCCAATTCAGTGATCGGATCAGGAGGACTCAATGTCACATTCGAAGGCAACGGGCACACGATTAAGAACCTGTTCGTTGCGAGAGGCACATACTTAGGATTGTTCGGTGGGTTGGACCTGGACGGCGTCATCAACGATCTCCGCCTGGAGAATGCGAATGTGACTGGGGACGACGTGGTCGGCCTATTGGTCGGGCTCAATGACGGCCTGATCAGCGAGACCCATACATCCGGCCAAGTCCGAGGCGATAGGGCAATCGGCGGTGTAGTCGGCAAGAACGTAGGCACGATCGAACGCAGCAGTAGTACGGCAAATGCACTCCGTTCTCCACCAAATGTCAATACGACCACTGATTTCGTCGATGATGGTGTCGGAGGGTTGGTCGGTCAAAACGGCGACACATTTATTTTCAACCTGGTCCGCGGCCGCATTGTCGCCAGTTACGCAACTGGCACGGTTTCCGGGTCTCCCGTTGGCGGACTGGTAGGAAACAACTACGCAACGGTCGTGGCCAGCTACGCCACAGGGATGGTCACTGGACTGGAGGCTGGCGGACTCGTTGGCCGCAACTCATACAATAGAATACGTAATTCAGCAAGAGTCTATGCCAGCTACGCCACGGGAAGCGTTTCGGGCCGACTCAGCGTTGGTGGGCTGATCGGCGCGAACTATAGCGAAGTCAGCTCTAGCTACTCAACTGGTCGTATCATCGGCACGCATGAAATGCTGAACATCGGAGGTCTGGTAGGTTCCGACGTGACGGTGCTGGGCAGCAGCATCACCGGAAGCTACTGGGACACGACTACTTCAGGCATCAATAGCGGGACAACGACTTCAGGGCTGCAGGCGCCGAGGGGATATAGCGGTATATACGCGAGCTGGAACGTCGACCTCGACGACGACGGCAGTGCCGACAACCCCTGGCAATTCGGCTCCTCGTCGCAGTATCCGGCATTGTCCGTCGACTTTGACGGCGATGGTAGCGCGAGCTGGGAGGAGTTTGGCTACCAGGTTCGCTCCGGGCCTGATTTGACGACTGCCTCGGGCATGGAGCAAGTGGTCTTGAACTGGACCGCGGTAGACGTGTCCTCGTGGGATCCGGCGCCTGAGATCACATACACGATCTATCGAGATACCGCTGTAGTCGTGGCAGAGCTCGACGCATTGGCATACACGGACTCAGGATTGTTCCCGGTCACATACGAGTATCAAGTCATTGCTGTTGTCAATGGCGGCGAGGCAGCCAGAAGTGCCCTTGTGGAAGAGACGGTTGACTTTTTCTCTACAAACACGGCGCCCACAGCCGACGCTACCGCAATTCCCCTGACCGTCAACGGTCGCGGCGTCGTGACGCTTGATGGAACAGCGTCCGACGCGGAAAACGACACCCTGAGTTATCAATGGACGAGTTCCCACGGTGGGACGTTCGACGATTCAGCGTCGCTAGATACAACGTGGACCGCGCCTCAGGCGACCGCCGCCAGCCAGAACGTGACCTTGACCCTCACCGTGACCGATGACGGAGAAGGCGCCCTGACAGACAGAGCAACCGTCAGCATTGTCGTGCACGCGAATCAGGCGCCCATCGTGTCCGCCACTGCATCAACGACAACGGTGGCCGGTCGAGGCAGCGTCATGCTGGAAGGCACGGCCACCGATCCGGAGGGCGACCGCCTGACATACAGGTGGACCAGCTCAGGCGGAGGATTCTTCTCCAGCGCTTCCGCACTAGAGACAACCTGGACAGCTCCGACTAAGACCAACACGGCCCAGAGCATCGACTTGACCCTGACCGTCACCGACAACGGCGCCGGCACGCTTGTGAGCACCAGGACAATCACTGTCACCGTCCTTGCCAATCAGGCGCCGACCGCGTCCGCTATGGCCTCTGAGAACTTGGTGTACGGGCGCGGTGAAGTGACGTTGACTGGGATGGCAAGCGATATCGATCTCGACGCCCTGAGCTACAAGTGGACCAGTTCTGGCGGTTCCTTCGGCCATGCCTCAGCCTTGATCACCGTCTGGACAGCACCGGCGGCTACGAATGGAACCCAGGACTTCACGCTCACGCTCACAGTCACTGACCCAACGGGTGGGAGCGGTACAGCACAGGTCAGCGTCACGGTACGAGCCAATCAAACACCCATGGTCTTAGCGACTCCACCCAGCACGACAATCAATGGCAACGAATCAGTGACGCTCAATGGAACGGCAACCGATCACGAAGGCGACCGCTTGAGTTATGCCTGGACCAGCACTGGCGGCGGCAGTTTCGCTAGCGCTTCGGCTCTCGACACGATCTGGTCCGCGCCTGCTAAGACGAACTCTATCCAGAACATCGTCCTGACCCTCACGGTGTCCGAAACAGGGGCTGGAGGCCTCACGGACACCGCGACCGTCAATGTCACCGTGCGGGCAAACCGGGCTCCGGAGATCGACTCCGTGGACCCGGTCAATACAATCGTCTCCGGGGGCGCCATGGTGACGCTGGATGGGACTGCCTCCGACACCGACGACGGCAGCCCGACCTACGAGTGGAGCAGCAACGGCGGGGGCTCCTTCGCCAACGACAGATCCCTCGACACAACCTGGACGGCCCCCGCGGCGACGAGTACCGAGCAACGCATCACGCTCACGCTCACGGCCACCGACACCACCATGGCCAGCGACACGGCGACGGTCCAGGTCACCGTGCGGGCCAATCAGGCGCCCGAGGTCTCCGTGTCCCCGGAAAGCGCGACCGTCGGCGGTGGCAGCAGTCTGATACTGCGCGGGAGAGCAACCGACCCCGAAGGCGGTCGCCTGACCTACGCATGGACCAGCGACGGCGAGGGCTCCTTCGCCAACGACGAAGCCTTCGACACGACCTGGACTGCACCAGCGGCCACCGATTCCGCCATGAGCGTCACGCTCACCCTCACCGCTACCGACGTCGGAGGCGTTTCCGCGACGGCGACCGTCGACGTCACCGTGCCGGAGCGCAACAACACCGCGCCGAACGTCTCGGCCACGACCTTGGTGAGCAGGGTCGACGGGGGCGGCACGGTGCGGCTGGACGGCGAGGCGAGCGACCCGCAGAACGACCGCCTGACGTACGAGTGGACCAGCAACGGCGGGGGCATGTTCGTCGACGCTTCGGCCCTCGACACGATGTGGACCGCGCCATCGGCGGGCACGAACGACCAGGATATCAGGCTCACCCTCACGGTCACCGACACCAACAACGCCTCGACGACGGCGACGGTCACCATCACCGTGCGCGGCAATCAAGCGCCCAGGGCCACTGCGACAGGTCGGCCGAGCACCGTCGGGGGCGGGGGTGTGGTCACACTGCACGGCACAGCGGATGATCCTGAAGATGATGAGCTGACCTTCCGCTGGGCCAGCAATGGCGGCGGCGTCTTCGCCTATGCTGCCGCAGTGGATACCACCTGGACTGCACCCCCAAAGACCAGTGCGATTCAGAACGTCTTGCTCACCTTGACCGTGACTGACAATGGTTCCGGCGCCCTCAGCGATACTGCCTCCGTTGCTGTCACTGTCCGGGCAAATCAATCGCCGACTGTCTCTGTCACTACCTCATCGGCCACCGTGTACGGGAGCGGCACGCTCACTCTGAACGGCAGTGCGAACGACCGGGACGGCGATTCCTTAACGTATGAGTGGCGCAGCGACAGCGGCGGCGCCTTCACCGACTCCTCTGAACTCGACACGTCCTGGACCGCGCCCAGAGCTTCCAGCTCGGACCAGCAGGTGACGCTCACCATCACCGCTACCGATTCGGCTGGTGGGTCCGCTGAGTCAACGGTCGTCGTGACGCTACAACGTAATCAGCCGCCCCAAGTGACGGTGTCTCCCAGATCCACCACTGTGGCGGGAGACGAAACCGTCGAGCTGACCGGACGAGCCACCGACCTCGAGGCGGGGATGCTGAGCTACCGCTGGAGCAGCAACGGCGGCGGCAGTTTCGAGGATGAGTTCGCAGAGAAGACAAAATGGACTGCGCCGCCAAAGACCGACAATGCGCAGAGCATCACTTTGACCTTCACGGCCACCGACAACGGCGCTGGCACGCTTGCCGGCTCGGCAACGGTCGAGATCATAGTCCCCGGCAACACGACTGTGACTACCGTGACGAGCGGCGGCGGCGGCGGCGGTGGCGGAGGTGGACCGCCTCCGATTCCGGTCCCGTCGGACAAAGAGTTCGACTGGAACGTCAGCCGCGACATCGAGCTGTTTGCAAGCGTCAATGACCTTCCAACTGGCCTATGGTCGGACGGCACAACACTTTGGGTCGTGGAGAATTCGGCCACCGGTCCCGACGCGATACTCGCATACGAACTTGAAACCGGTCTGCCCCTGCCGATGCGTCAGTTCCAACTCGACCCACGTAACCGGTTCTCACACGGTGTGTGGGCAGACGGTGAAACACTGTGGATTGCCGATAGCGGCCAGGATCGGCTGTTCGCGTACAGCTTGGCGACTGGTCAACGGCTGTACGAACGCGATCTTGAGCTGGCTGACCGCAATCGCGATCCGCGTGGCATTTGGTCGGACGGCGAAACGGTCTACGTGCTGGACAGCGTGAAAGACTCCCTCTTTGTGTATGAGCTCAAGAGCGGCGCCTTGCTTGCCGAGCATCCGCTCGACAACCTCAATGCAAGTCCTCGTGGGCTGTGGTCAGACAGCTACATCTTCTGGGTCTCCGACGATGGCGCCAAGCGGCTCTTTGCTTATCAGTTGGAAGGCGAATCACTCAACCGCATCGAAACGATGGAGTTCAGCTTCCGTTCGCTGCTCAAGGCCGGCAATGGCGACGCGCGCGGAATCTGGTCGGACGGCGATGTGATGTTCGTCGCCGATGAGCTGGACGACAAGGTTTACACCTACAACATGCCCGACGCGATCGATGCGCGGCTTGACTCACTCGCGCTCGCTGGCCTGGACATCGGAGCCTTCTCCCCGAACGAGACGAGCTATCGCGTCAGTCCTGGAGCGCTCACGCAGACCAAAGTGCAGGCAACCGCGGCCCAGTCTGGAGCGACGGTTTCGATCGGACCCGCCATCACAGATGCCGACGCCGAAGCCGGACAACTCGTCGAGCTTTCCAAACTCGAAACGATACTTGTCACCGTGACATCGCCGGACGGTAGCCGGACACGGAGTTATCGGATCGAGATCGAGCGTCCGGCCTGTCTCAGTGGTCTTACAGAGACGAGACTCAGTGCCGTTCAGTTCGTCGGCGGGAGCATTGACGAGTTGGGAGCTTGCGCCCAGAGCCTATCGATCAGCGCGTTTTATCACCACAACGGCGAGTACTGGGCGGCGATCTTCTTCGGTGCGCCGGAGTTCCTCAACCGGCCGTTCAGGGATCGGTTCGCCGACGGTCTGCCTGAGGGCTTGCAATTGTTCGCGAAGCGTGATTCCATCCAGGTCGCATCGGCCCGTCAGCCAGCCCAGAAATGACAACCAACTACCGCTCAAGCCCACAAGGCAAGCTCATTCGATTCTCCGATGTAGAGTTCAGCTCGATGTCTCTCGACTTTGACCGGTTTGGTGGGCCAGCTGCCCGGAATCGCTCCCTTCGTTGAGCGACGCGGTCCCGAACGCCACCTACGGTCAACGATGGCACGACATCTCAAGCTGCTCTGGGTATCCAGTCCTTGGACTCCACGACCAGGTCGACCTCGGCATCAAGGCCGGCAACGAGCGAATCAGCATGATGCTCAGTTGTCGTCGCCGGGCACGACGGGCGGGAGCAGGGCGTCGAACATCGCCTCGAGTCCGCTGGCGTCCTCGGGAATGTGACGGGCCAGTTCGCGGCCATCGACCAGCGCCAGGCTGAGGTATCCGCCGCTGGAGCCGTCGGCCAATGTCACCGCCGGTACCGAACCATGGTCACCGCCGGATGCCGAAACTACGAGCCACTCCCGCTCGCCGTTTAGTTCGAGCGTGATCTGGTCCTGACCCAGTCTGAGCGTGGCGCTGGCCCCGTCTCGAAGGACCGTGCAGGGCTGACTGGCCAAGTTGATCGTCAGAGCGCCATTTGCGTCGTTCTGGCCGACCGCGCACTCACGCTCCGCGCCGACGCCTCTGGTGACGGGGTTCGGCGCAGCTTGGCGCAGCGTTCCGGCTAACGTGGTCAAGTTGGCATCGAGCGTCTCATTGACCGCCGGACCTTGCGCAGCGTTCTGCGCCGGCAGCGTCGAGGGATCGATCACCAACTCCTCGCCTCCAACGCCTGCGAGACCGCCGCCTCAACGCCGGAGCCCAGGCGGCGCGCGCTCAGCCTCACGGTTGCGCCCACGGGGACTGTGAAGCTGAACCGCACTTCGCCCCAGACGAACTCGTGCCCTCCAGCGGCAAGCTGCGCCGGCTTGGGCTGCGCCTCGCCCGAGCCGTCCTCGCTGCGCCCGGGACAGAGCCGCGAACCACCGCTGCGCGCCCAAGTGGACCAAGTCAGGACCGGCTCGGTGAAGTAGGGGAAGGGGTTGCGCGGACCGTCGACCCAGGCCTTCTGGCTGGCATTCCAGACGTGCGGCCGGAAGTAGTAGGGGTGTCTCGTGCCCCTGCGTTGCTCCTCGTACTCGATGCAGAACAGGCCGTCATCGACCGGCGTCCAGCGGGTTTCTGTGCGGCTCTCGACCAAGACCTGAACCACGTCGTCCGCCGGCTTGACCCAGGTCGTGCCCGTGTTCGCCCACCTGCTGCCCCTCCAGTTCGGGACCGGAGCGCCAACGTCCTGCGTGTCCCATGCTTTGCCGGCGGGATCCTAGGTGACGCGTCGTTGCTGAGTCCCGCTGCTGGTCGTCCGGGCCTGCTCGTAGACGGTGTCTCCGACCACAATGCACTGGGCTTGCCTTGCGACCGGGCTCAGGGTCACTGCGTAGCTCGTCGGCGGCTTAGGTACACAGTTGCCCGTCGCCTCCGTGTTCAGTACGTACGGTTCGCCCGACGGACCCCAGGGCCCTTCATCCCAGGCGTTGACCATGCTGATACTCACGGTTCGCGTGCGTTTGCGCTCCAGTTCATCTTCGTACTCGCAGGCCTCGCTCGGGCCTTCAACCCAGCGCAGTTTCGTGCCGGCCGACTCCTCATCACTCTCCCTCGGTTTGTCCTTACTCCTGCCGGTGAGTTTCGGACCATCCGTGTAGGGCGTGCCCTCGACCCAGTCGTCCGCAAGTTGCCAGATACGAGCCGGGTAATCTTGCCACTCGTACGGTTTGTAGTCGTCGCGCAACTCTTTTGTCACTTGCTCGTGAGCCGTCATTCCTTCCTGCACCCACTTGTAAGTGGTCGAAAGTGTGACCGTGTTCTTATCTGGGTCCGGCTGCCTTGGCCGCGGTGGCGGACAGCCTAGCGGCGGCGTAGTCGTCGTCAAGGTGGTGTCCCTCACAGAACTCGGATCTGAGGCGAGCGTCACCCGCTGGGCACGTACTTGCAGGTCGTTTGTCGTACCGGCGCCGAGACCGCCGAACTCGTGGCCCCTGTTCGAGTCCGGCGTGAACTCGCTATCGGCGCCGCGCCATCACGCGGCGCGGCGTTGTTGACGAGGCCGCGTGGCAACCCCGGCTGGTGTGCCGGCCGCGCCGCGTGCCGCGACGCGACCGCCCAAGCCAAGCGAGTAGGAGATGCGACTAAGGTTACTTTGTATGCCTAATAGCACGCTGCTGCAATGTGCGCAAGGTACCATACGAAAGGTATAATGCGCGCGGGTACAAGTAGCCGCTCGCACCCGAAGGAAAGAAGAAGACATGTTCAAGAAACGCAACCGCGCATGGATGGCTGGTGTGCTGGCCGGGGCGCTTGTCGCCGGGGCGCTTGTCGCCGGGGCGCTTGTCGCCGGTTTCACCACCTTGGCATCCGCCGCGCCGGACCGGCCGACCGGCCTGACCGCCGATCTCGGCGACGGCGGGGTTCTGCTGAGCTGGGATGCCCCGGACGAGACGGTGGATTCGTGGCAGGTGTTGCGCAAGATCCATCCCGCGGAGACAGCCCACACGGTGGTCGCCACGGTGGACGGCGAATTGAACGAATGGACCGACACGGACCTGACCGCAGGCGACCGGCGCTACAAGGTCGCTGCGGTACGCGACTCGCTGACAAGCCGACGCTCACGGGTCGCCAAGCTGATGCTCGACGAACCCCCTCCCCCTCCGCTGACGCCCACGCCGGGCGCCATCACCCAAGTCCCCGTGGAGGAGCCCCTGACCGAGAGGGGGGCAGGCGATACGTGTACCCCTGCGGACAGCGTCACTGCCACGATCGACACGTGGACAAACCTCTCCAGCAGCGAGAACTGGGTGCAGGTCACGCTCCTCGCCACTCACACGTATCAGATCTACGCTGAGGGGTATGAAACCGGCTCTGCGACGATTAATTTCGTGTGCGATCCGACCCCAGAGGAGATTGGAAGCACGAGAGCACGTCCAGGCACAGGACTGGGCAACTCAGATGCGTTGCTCAGATTCTTCACGCCGTTGGAAACGGGCTTGCACTACGTGAATATCACCACGAACTTCGGAGGCAAGAGGGTGTTCGTGGCGAAGCTGGGCAATGATGAGGACGACCCTGTCGTGGCCGTCGGGGGCACTGCAACGGGGACCTTCGGGAGCCCCATTGACACTGATGGGGTGAAGGTGCCGATGGTGAGCGGCAAGTCGTACCAGATCGACCTTCGATCCGTCGGATATCCGAGCATCGACCCGTGGATCATAGACATCTACGACGATGAAGACAGGGTCACGCGAACTGGCCGGTGTGATTATACAAATACTCCACCGGTCTGCACCACCTTCTTCGGGGCGGCTTACTCCGGCTTCTTCGACCACGACTCCGGCCCCGGCAACGCGGCGCGGGTCATTTACACCGCGACCAAGACCGAAAACCACACCATCGTGTTCGGCAGCCGCGGTGCACCGAGTCAGCTGCTGGGCGACTGGCACCTGAAAGTGACCGAGGCGTCTGCCCCGTTCTTCGACGACTACGCGGCGGACGCTTCCACCACCGGCACCGTGTCGGTGGGCGGCTCTGTGTCGGGCGAGATTAATTCGACTCCGAGTTGGTACAACGCCGGTGATACTGGCGGCCCCGACGGCTACTCCTCCCGTGAGCCGGGCTACAAGGGCCCTAAATACGGCTTCAGCTGCCACGAGGACACCGGTGACGGCATCGAGCTGGACGGGGACACCTGCGACCGTGACTGGTTCGCAGTCACGCTCATCAGAAATCGGACCTACAAGCTGCAACTGGAGAGCGAATCGGATCTGCTGTTGATCGACGGCGTGTACCGCTTCGCATCTCTGTACAAGAAAGGCGGCGGGACCTACAGAGCGGGATCGAATGGGATTCACTACATCTCGGTAGCAGGCACGAACGGCTGCACCGGACTTCATGGCTGCACAGGCAGTTACACCCTGAGAGTGACCGAGGAGTAGCCGCGCTTGGACGTTGGTCGGCTGCCGTGCGTTGTCAGCGAGGCTCCCTGCTGATCGCAGTTGCCTCAAACGGGCGGCAGCCGACCCCCAGTCCGCGAAGACCGACGACAAGCATCTGTGCAGCGAGTGCAGGCGCCGGCTGGCGGACGGCGCCGCCTGACAGATCATGGCTGGTCACGGCATCAACGATGGGAACCATTCCGTATAACCCCCTAAGCAAAGGTCTCCGGATGCGTAGACGGTCGCGAATTCCTTTGAGCAGACGCGGATTCTGTTCGAGCACGTGCTGCACTTCATGCAGCCGGTGATCGACGCAGAGCTTGATCGATGGAGTAACTGGAATTCGACGCACCTGGCCCCGATTGCGGACGTGCAGACCAGCGCTCGGGTGTGCCGGATCGCCAGCGATCCGCGCCGTGCTCATTTCCCAGGAACGTTGTAGGACGGCAGCAACAGAGAAGCCCAGCACTCGTGCTGTTGCGGGCCAAGGCAGAGGTGGAGAACGAGGAACACCAAATTCACATGGCAGCCAGGCTACCAAGCGATGTCGAAGGTCACCGAGAACGTTCTCGATTTTGTCACGGGTGGTAGGCCAGGAGGGATTGGAGGTAGGCGGCCAACAGCCGCATCGAACCTGTCGCCGGCGCCGCCGCCAGCGCAGAAGGCAGGGAGTCAGCGGCCGTGCACTGAGCCGCGCCGCCGCCTGATATTTTTGGATCTACTCTGCAAGCGAACCCGATCGTGCTGAGTGAGACGAACACGGCCAAGCGTTGCCCAAAGATGGTCTCGAGCACTTGGCGGAAGTACTGTTCTACCTGATGGACTACTACAGAAGTAGCGTTGATCAGTAGATCGTGGAGGGCGCGGGTTGCGCAGGACTCCGACGGCTCTCCAACCCGGCCTGAGCGCAGTGCTCCTCTTGGGAGTTAGCGCAGCCTCGGTGCTAATTCGGCCGTTGCATGACCAGGAAGTGGTCGCCTTGAGCTGTGCCCTGCCAGTTACGTAGTAGGCGGCGGCCAGGTCGAATCAGAGCTCGTTGCGGACCCGGCCGATATAGCGCAGCGCGCCGCTGCCGATCGTCTTGATCCAGCCGAGAACCGCTTCGACCCGCCTGCGCCGGCGCTGATTCTGGCCGTCGTCCCGCGCTCTACCCGGCCGTCGAGGCGTGCGTCTCGTGACTGCGGCGCTCGGATGGAAGTCCGCATCGCGGTTGCGTCTGCCGCCTCCTGTTCAAGCCAGGGTCAGGCTGCTCGAACAAACGTACGCGCTTGAGGCGAGGATCCGACGACGAGTGCTCAACGCCATCGGTGACATGATGTGGTCAGATTTCTGCGGAATTGATGACCATCTGAGCGGGCAGTTCGACCGCTGAGTTAGGCAACGAGTCAGCACCGAGCCGACCTACCCATCGTTTCGGCGTACCGCCTGTTCCGGTAGTCGTGGCCGCACATCGGCGAGCGCTGCTTGACGGATTCCCTGATCCTGAGTTGAGCGCGAGCTGCAGGTCGATCTCGTGGCCTTTGCCGAGATGGCCACGCGCCTGACGCGTCACCAAGAGTTCGTTGCGCTGGAACCTCGCCGGCGCCTCGTCGTTGAGTCCGTGTGCCGGATCGAGGTAGGCCAGCCGGAAGGTCTGGCCGGGAAACTTGAAGCCGCGGCGCAGGATGTGGAGCGAACCCTTGGTGTCGAGTTCCTTGGTCAGCGTCTCGATGAAGCGCGGTTCCAGGTCCTGATCCAGGTCCTCATGATGCAGCGCCCGCATCTTGTTCCACTGCTCGGGCTGCGTCTCGCGCATGAATGCGATTGCGGGCTCGGCGAACAGCGCGCAGTCGACATCCCAATCCTCGCGGGCGCCCTTGACCCAGCCGGCGTCGAGCAGCATCGACTCGACAGTCGACTCAAAGGCCTGCTCTTTGGTCTGGGTGGTCATGAGAACCGGCTCCGTTTGCACGAGCGAACTGCATCCAAGATATCGCTGCCTGGGACATTGCCTTGACGACGCAGATCGGGAGGGCGAAACTTGCCCATACGGAAGAGAGCACACGTCATGATGAGGTTCGTGTTTGATGAACGCAAAGCGGCGCAAGCGGCGTCGATCCTGGTGGAGCGCGCCGGCGGCTCGATGGACTACCTCAAGCTGATCAAGCTGCTCTACCTCGCCGACCGCGCGGCCCTGATCGAGACGGAAGCGCCAATCACCAACGATCACTACGCCTCGATGAAGCACGGACCGACGCCCTGCCAAGTGCTCGAGCTGATCATGCAGGAGGATCCACCCGAAGATTCGATCTGGCATCGTTACGTCAATCGGCGCTACTTCGATGCTTTGCTCTGTGGTCCGGTTGAATCTGAGCAGCTCTCCGAGTCCAACGTGGACCTACTCAATGACACTTACGAGACCTATGGCAGATTGCGGCCATCACAGGTGGTCAGCCAGACCCAGGCCTTGCCCGAGTGGCAAGATCCGGGCGATGCCTCGATCCCGATCGATCCGACCGACATCCTGCGCTACGCCGGATACAGCGATTACGCGATCGAACTGGTCACAGACAATGCAGAAGCCGTCTTCCAGATGCACACCCAACTGGTGCGCATTCGGTGAACATCGGGGACACGTTCTTCGGCCTCGACGAGAAGGGGCATCTCTGGATCATCTTGTCCGCCGTTGCCGACGACGGCAGCGTGGCCTCCGCCAACTTCACGACCCACGATCCAGTCAGACGATCAACTTGCAACGCTGACTGCGTCGTCGTCGTTCCCGGTGAACACTCCTATCCCACCCACGAATCCTGCATCTTCTACCTGGGGGCGGCGCTTCCAGACCTGAACCTGATCCGTGAGCGCGTGGCCAGTGGACGCTATGAGGCGCACGATCCACTATCGGCGCCACTGCTAGAGCGAATCCGATTGCGCGCCCTGAACTCTGAGGCCCCCGAAGCCGTGAAAGCCGCTATTCGGCGAGGTCGGCAGTGAGCGAAACCTCGTCTCGAACATCGATCTTGCCCGTCACCGCTGCGGTGATGAGGGCGGTGCGGTACTCCTGTAGGCGATCGACCGCTTCACCGATCCGTCCTTGCAACGCATCAAGACGAGCCGACTTATGGCGAAGAAAACCGGTCAATGCATGCTGCTCCGCGATGGGTGGGATGGGAAGGCGCAAGGTGTTTAGGGTCTCTCTGTTGATTTTTGGCATTGCAACCCTTTCGGCTTCAAGGACTGACCAGGCAGTGAATCCCTTGGAGAGCAGTAGCCAATAGAGGAAGTCGCTCGTGAGTGACCGACGAGGCCGCATGGGGTACATGTCGGCGCTACAAAGACAATCCGTAGGAGCTAAGGCAACCTTGGCGAGCGCTGGCCTGATCTTGCTGTAGAGAATCTCCCCCTGGCGGCAAAGGTACTTCCCGCTGCTCGCAGCTTGCTCCGTAGCGGTCTGGGTCTCCATCAATCGACCGGTACCAGATTCGATGTGATTTGGCGCTACAAGAACCATTGATGCATAAGGCTCATTTTCTGGATCGACCTGACCTTCGGCGATGTCAACCTCGCGAGAGAAGCTTTCTATTCCCCAGTGCTTCGGAATGTCCCCCAACCACTCCACGCCTGAGGGCTTGAGGCGGGGTGATGGGTCGAGGCCGGCGGCGCTGGCGGCCTTGGGCGGGAGACCGCGCGTCACCGTGCGCGTGATCAGCGCCGTCCGATACTCCTGCAGCCGCTCAATCAGCAACCGCTTCTTCGCAATCAGCGAGTCAATCCGCTCCGTCGCCCGGTCGAGGAAGGCGGCTATTGCGCGCTGCTCGTCGAGGGGCGGTAGGCAAAGAGGAAACCCTCGCACCGTCTCAGCGTTCAAGTTGCTCTGTGTGTTGTCCCGCGTCAGCGACAAGACAGGCTGCCGAATTGCGTGGAGCCACCAGTAGAGGAAGGAAGAGGTCAGAGCACCTGATGGGATGAGGCCTAGTATCGCCTGCTTGGTTGAGGCAGGAATCCCCAATCGCGCAACCGCGCCAACTGATGCATACATCGAGTAAATGATCGTTCCGACAGGTAAAGTGCGGAGCCTAGCTGCGAGCATGCCGGCACGAGTAACTCTTTTCTCTGTGCCTAGCATAGATCCACCCTCCGACATGTCGCCAATGGCCACCCAAGCCAAGCTGTGATCTCCTTCATCCGACCAAAAGTCTTCTCTCGACGTGTCCGGTGTCCCGCCACCAATGACACTCGTCAGTGCAAGGCCTAAGCGCTTCACACGCCAATGCGTTGGGACTTCCTCGATCCACTCGACACCCGAATCGTGGGTGGTTGGGTAGTTTTTCCACGCGGGATCGTCACCGATGTCGAGTGCGGATGCCATTACAGCCCCCTGGGTCTCGCGTTGTAGTCAGCCCAAACGTCATTGATGTCCAATGTCGAAAGCGCTTCGCGCAGCCGCTCCACGGCCCGTTGAGAGTAGCGATCGAATGTGCTTTTGCCGATGTCTACTCGCCTGAAACAGTCTTCATCCTCCTTTAGCTTCAGGTGCCAGATGAACGCTGATGTCTTAGGCCCTGTAAGGCCCAGCCGCTTAGCAAGGTCGTTCCGGCCAAGCGTGTAGAACCCAAGGGAATCGACTCTCTTGACTGCCATAGGCGAAGAGCCGGGGGTATCGGCAGGTACAAGATGGATCGGCAACCCATCCTTCTTCGTGATTCGTAGATCAAGAGATGGACCGCTCCCCGTGGCCGTTAGCGTGATTGTGGCTACACCCGGGAAGATATCCTCCCACTTCTTGTCACCCGCCATGGCGTCCAGATATCCCTCAAGTTGTCGGTCTGATGGCCGACTATCGTCACCGCGAATAGCGCCCTCCACGATCGCCAATCCACGTAATTTGGCGCGGGCGGAAACGCGTCGACGCCTACCCGGACGCAGCAGTTGCCGCACTTCATCGGCTTCTCTCGCGAAGACCGCTTCAATGTCGGTCGGTGCTTTGGTGGAAATCGGCAACGAGCGTTCAGGCAGATGCACATACAGATCTCTGTCGAAAACCGACTGGTAGATGTCTCGAAAGAGCGTGAATCCAGCTTGCACCTGGACATAGAGGTGTTGCTCCGACAGCTCGAGTAGGTGGTGCTGGGCTGCGTCTCGCAGATCGCTGAGAATCCGGACGGCGTCTGCCTGCTCAGCAGAGATAAACCGCACGTTGGTTTGGCTCGTCGCTTTTCGCAGGCACTCCCTGAGAGAGAGCGTCTGGTTCCTATCTGCCTTGATGATCTTGCCGCCCCGCTGAATGATCGCGGCCTTGAACAACATCTCGAATGCGTGGCCCATTAGGAGCAAGACGGCAACAGGGCGGCCACGATCTGAAGGCCGATTGAAGTGCTCCACGCTGAGGATGAGCGAATCGACCGCATTCGCGACGAGGTGCCTTGCTTCCTGCTTCACAACCCCCGAGCTCGATTCCTTCTGGACCGCTTCTTCTCCAGCGTACGATCATCTTCGCACGGTATCCGAGAGCAGTCCCACGATTTCGCTCTCTAACAACTGAATGTCCGCCTCGATCTCCTCCAGCGGACGCGGCGGCTCGTAGACGTAGAAGTGGCGATTGAGCGGAATCTCGTAGCCGATCTTTGTCTTGCTCTCGTCTAGCCAGGCGTCGGGTACGTGGGGCAGGACCTCGCGCGCCATGTAATCGTCGATTTTCTGGCCGAGCGGCACGTTCTCGGTATCGCGCAGTTCGGGATCCGGCTCGGGATTGCCGTGTCGGTCGCAGCAGATTTCGGCGTCGGGGTCACGTTCCGACAGAGCGGCCAGTACGGCTTTGCGCTCCGTCGCCGCGAGTCTCATTCCGCATTCCTTGAGTACGTCCGCCAACGCTGAGGTGAACATCTCGCGGTCGTCAAAGACGGCGCCGTCGGTGGCTTCATTGAGCGCCGGGAGCAGTTCGCGAATCTCTTCCTGCCGCGCCACCCCTGTCGCCACTTCGTCGTCATGCGCAGGACCCGCTCGCTTCTTGCTCTTGGCGAGATTCTGGAACGTCTTCTCGTCCTCGAGCCGGGCGATGCGCTCCGGTGTCGCGGCGAAGTTCAGCCGCAGCGGCCGCTCGACCGTCACCTTCTGGTAGCCGAAGTCCTCGTTGGCGAAGACCTTGCTCACTACTCGCGAGCGCAGGCGTGACTCGTGGGTCACCGGGTCTTCATGCGGCTGGTCGCGTGTTTCGCCGTCCTCGAAGTTGCCGTGGATGAGCGTCAGGTCGGCAATCTGGTCGGGCGACAGCTCGTTGCGCTTGTTGCCCAGGCTCTTGCGCATCTTGACGAAGAACTGGCGGCCGTCAATGAGCTGCACTTTGCCTCGGCGTCGCTCTTCCTTGCGGTTCGTCAGCACCCAGATGTAAGTAGAGATGCCAGTGTTGTAGAAGAGCTGGTCGGGCAGCGCGACGATTGCTTCCAGCCAGTCGTTCTCGATGATGCAGCGCCGGATGTTGCTCTCGCCACCGCCGGCATCGCCGGTGAACAGCGGGGAGCCGTTGAACACGATCGCGATCCGGCTGCCGTCATCGCCCTTCTCATCGACGGGCTGCATTTTCGAGAGCATGTGCTGTAGGAACAGCAGCGACCCGTCGTTGATGCGCGGCAGTCCGGCGCCGAACCGACCCTCGTACCCAAGCATGTCGCGCTCTTGCTCAATCTGCCGCCGTTGTTGTTTCCATTCGACCCCAAACGGCGGATTGGCCAACATGTAATCGAAGGTGTGCTTCCTGCCTGAGGAATCACGCTGGTAGCCGTCATGGGTAAAGGAGTCGCCCCGGATGATCTTGTCCGCGTCCTCGCCCTTGAGCAGCATGTCGGACTTGCACACTGCCCACGCTTCATCGTTCAAGTCCTAACCAAAGAGAATGGGGTGTGACTCGCTGTTGTGCTCGCGCAGGAAGTCCTCAGCGACCGACAACATGCCGCCGGTTCCGCAGGCGGGATCGTAGATCTTCTTGATCACATGGCTCTTCCCGAGATCGGGTTCGTCCGATAGAAGCAAGCTGACCATCAGGCGAATCACCTCGCGCGGAGTGAAGTGCTCGCCCGCCTCCTCATTCGCCTGTTCAGCGCCGACTCGGATCAGCTCTTCGAAGACGTATCCCATCTGGACATTGTCGACCCGCTCAGGCGAGAGGTCGACCTTGGGATCGTAGAACGCTTGCACAACCTGGTAGAGCAGGTTCTTCTCATCCATCCTCGCGATCTGCTCGCCGAAGGCGAAGCGATCCATAACGCTCCGCACGTTCTCCGAGAACTCCGCGATCTCTCAGAGTCAATCGATGTGATGCATCGTAAGCGTTCAGGTTCTGGGCGATGTGATTCGGATCGTCAAGGAGTCGCTGGAAGTCAAGCTGGGAGGTGTTGTAGAAACTGTGTCCCGACGCGCCTTTCAGCGCGATGTCCCGCATCGTCTGGCTTTGGCCTTTTGCCTTCTCGGCGGCCGCGAGCACATCATCCTTGGTCCCTGCCAGCACGCAGTCGAAGCGCCGCAGCACGGTCAGCGGGAGGATGACCTTGCGGTACTCGTTGCGCTTGTACGGCCCGCGCAGCAGGTTGCAGATGCCCCAGGTGCAATTCGCGAGCTCGGTATGCGTCCGGACATTCATGCCGTTCCCACTTCCTGTCCCGGAGCAAAGTACGACAGGGCGTGGAGTCAGCTAGTCGTAGACATTGATTCCGAAGAGGTCGCGAGAGGCCTCCTCGCGTGTCTTCGACTTGTCTCGCGCGCGGACAGGCGGCGGACTTGGGTCAAGTGCAGATGTTGGACTCCTCCTATTGACGCGCTGGGTGTCTTCAGTCGAATGAAGCCCCGCCGAATTCAGCCGGGAACTGGCGAAAGAGCACAACTTACCCTTTTGCGAGGCCCTCTACTTGGAAATCGGCGATCGGGTTCGATGTGGCGCTGGCGATTCTCGAGCGCTCGTTGGTCCGCGCCGCATCAGGCTCAATACCTTCGGATCTCGTCCGAAGGCGTCTAGTGGATTCGTTGCTCGCTCACAATCGCTCACCGAGGGTTGGGAGCGCAGAGTCCGTTAGGTGTCGGTTCGGTGTTCGCCAAGCCGGTCCACGTGGGCCGAATCGCTGGATCCTGCCACGGTCAGAAACCTTCAGCGGAACCGAGACACGAGTGCGGGACATTGCCTGTTCCGCGACGCGCAGGAAGTGAGTCGTGGCCAGCTCATCCTCGAACACCACCAGCACCGTCGGTTGCACTCCATGGTCGTCGGGTGGGCGACGAGTGCTGTAGTAGCGGAGGTAGGGGGCGAGGCGGGCGGTCATTGTGGCTGGGCGGACGGCTCTCCGTTCCCACTCGAGGAAGAGCGCTTGGAGTTAGTTTTCCCGCCTCAATACTGCGAACGCGTCGGGTTGGATTGAGCGGATGCTTCCGTCGTTGTGGCGGAAGTATCGGGAGGCACGGTGGGGCGGGTCGAGTTGTTCCAGCTGCCAGGAGCTGGCTCGGGCTTGTTTGGCCAGCGATGCGATGAACTCGTGCACGGATTCGGTGTGAGTGATGTGTCGCAAGAGTTGGCGGCTACGGGCGCCTGAGACGTTGCGCCAACCGAACGGCGCATTCGAGTTGAGGGGTTCAACGCTCCAGCGCTGCCGAGCGGCGCCGACGGCGGCCCGGTCTCGGCGGGCGAGGAAGGCGATGCCGCGGTCGGTGAGCGCCAACCGCCGGCGGGTGTCGATTCTGTGAGTGGCGACGAGATCGAGCTCAGAGATTCGACTGAGAAGTTGCGAGAGGCGCGAACGCTCGATGCCTAGCAGCGAGCCGAGGTGACCTGGGCCGATCCAGGGCCAGTCGCCGACCAGGTTGAGCGCGCGCTTCTCGGCAGCAGAGAGCAGCGATGAGAGCGGCTTGCCTGATGCGGAGATATCCGGCGCTAGCCAGCGCTTCGCCAACGGCCGCTCGCGCGGCCACTCCTGAGCTGGGCCGGTGTGGCCGAGTGTTTCGCGGAGGCTGAACCTGGACGATCCAGCCGTTGTCCGCCAGATTGAGTCACCCTCCCCGGCCGCTGCAGCGTCGGATTCCAGTGCAAGAACACAGAAGTTTGGCGCCCGCTGGAGCAGTCGGCGAGCTTGCCTGAGCCTGGTCTCGTCGGGCACGAGCAGCAGCAGGACACTCGGTTGTTCACCCTCCCAGAGCCGGCGTATGCGCTTGGCGAACGCCGTCCGTTCGGCGGTGACGCCTCGCCGGATGATTCCGACGCTGCGGCCATCGGCAAGCGTGATTGCAGCATCCAACGGGTGGGCTCGGTACCAGCGGAAACGGATCGGATGCGCGGCATCGGCTACGGCGGAGGCAAGGCGATAGATGCTCGATGCGCCGTCCAGGCGCTGGAACAACAGGCGCCGCTCCTGCTGCGAGAGGGGATAGCGACGCACCAGGTTCTGCGAGGCTTGCGCCCTCGTCGCGGGCGAGCCGGCTGAGGCGCTTCTTGGTGAGATAGAACCGCATCGTGCGCGGTACCAGCGTTGTGGCGTGGGGCAATGAACCCACTAGACCCTCGCGCTGCAGACGGTGGAGCGTGGGGTAGACCGCGCCGCGCGACCAGCCGGAGATGGCGACCAGTTCCAGGCAGTCAAGGAATGGCAGCTCGGCCAGACGGCGCATCAACTCGGTTCGGCAGCGGGAGCGACTCATCCCGCGGCCCGCTCTCGCTTGCTGCGCTGTTTCGAGCGCTTGGGTTTGGCGGGCTGCGCGTTCAGCGGCGACGCAGACGAGTCTCTATCGCGCAGCTCTTCCAACCTCTGCTGATACGCGGCCAGGCGACGCTGGCGCTCGACATTCTGCGCCTGGATCGTCTCCGTCGGTGTGACGTAGGCGGACGCGGCGGCGCGGATCCGGGCGGCTCGCTCGGGGTCCCCGAACTCGGGCTTGCGCACGGTCATCGAGAAGGCCGGCAGTCGCTCCGTGCCGACCGAGGCGCGGACGTAGCAGTGGTGCACGGGCTGGCCGACGATGTCGTCCTCAGAGAGTCGCTCGCGGCCCAGTTCCCAGACCAGTTCGCGCGCGTCGCGGCCCGAGACCTGGAACGCGGCCAGGCAGCCGACGTTGGCCAGGAGCGTGTCGCGCATGGTCAGTGAGAGGTCGTCAAGCTTGCGCAGGCTCTGGGTGGCGAGCACGAACGAGGCGCCGAACTTGCCCAGCTCGGAGAGCATCGACTCGAACTCGACCCCGGGGATGGTCTGCATCTCGTCGACGACGACCAATGCCCCGCGCCGCTGGGCCTGTGGCAGTCGCTCCTGCTCGCGGATCACGGAGTCGACCAGGTTGAGCAGCGATGCGCCGACCAGCGCGGCCACATCGCGGCCGACCGTGCCCTGGGCGGTCGAGACGAGCAGGATGCCGCCCTCGAGGATGGTGCGGCGCAGGTCGATGGTGGAGCGCGACTGCCCCAGGATCGCTCGCGCCCGGAGCGAGGATGCGTAGTAGGTCAGCCGGGTCTGGACCGGGGCCAACGCCTCGGCCCGGTACTCGCGGCGCCAGCCCCCGAAGTCGCGCGCCCACCAGTCAAGCAGATAGGGATCGCGCAACTTGGCCAGCACGGGACCGCGGAACTTCTCGTCGGTGAGCAGCCTCAGTCCGTCCAGGATCGTGTGCTGGTCCTCGGCCTCGACATCGGGATGGCTGTTCGCTTCGTGCAGCGTCTTGACGGTCTGTTCAAGGATCGATTGCATCCTCGGCCCCCATTGTTCCCAGAGGCCGCGGGCGACACGGACGACCGAGTCGGCGGTGCGGTCGCGGTCCGAGAAGATACGGGTGTCGAGCAGGTTGATCCCGGGCGCGCCGCGCTCGTCGGCGAGGTCGATCAAGCGGACATCGGCCGCGAGCGACTCCGGTATTTGCTCCAGCAAGGAAGCAACGAGGTCGGCGTGTGGATCGACTACGACAATCGCGTCGCCGTCTCTGCCGGCCGCCTTCTCTGTGAGCTTGTGCGCGACGATGTGGCGCATCAGGGTCGACTTGCCCATCCGCGTACGGGCGACATAGAGGTGGTGGCGGCGCAGCAGGTCGTCGGGGAAGCGGATCTCGCGCGCGTGGTCGGCGGTGGTCTCGCCGACGAACGCGCCCTCTTGGAGCGACCGCGCGGGCGGCGGCAGGGCTTTCGATCCGGTGCGTTCGACTTCGTGCGTCTCGTCGCCGGCGCCGGGCGGATGCCAGAGCGCGGCGACCTCGCGCACGCCGAGGATGCTGCGCGGTCCGAACAGACCGGCGGGACGCGGGTGCAGCGATATCGGGGCGGGTTCGAGCGGACGAACCTTGCCGGCCGTGAACTGCGCTCCGGCGGGATGGTCGTAGTGGCGGTAGGCGGAGGCGACCTGCTCCAACAGTTCGGCCGCTCGCTCAGGCTTCGCGGTCTGAGGCAGGATCGCCACGATCGCCAGTTCGCCCTCGAACGCGACCCGTGAGACCTTCTCCTTGATCAGCTGCGGGTCGTAGACGCGGTGGCGGGATTTCTTCCAACGGCGCCAGGCCCAGCCGCCGCCGATCAGGACGACGGCGGCGACGGCGCAGAGCGCGGCCAGGTTCCAGATCTCTCCGGCCTGGAGCCAGCTGTAGCCCTGGAAGACGGCGAGCGCGAGCAGCCCGAGCACGGTCAGCGCCAGCGGGTCGCCGCCCTCCGTCGTCGGCCGCTGGGCGTCGTACCGCGCCCGCTCCGGCTGGCCGGGGCGCTCGTGCGCCTTCTCCTGGTAGCCGCGCGACCAGTCGGGGCCGAGCGATCGCAGGAGCAGTCTCGCCACGATCCGCTCGCCCGGCTTGAGCCCTGACAGCGCGCCCAGGGGGGCGAGCAACGGGTCGGAGCCGGGGTCGAGCAGGTCGTCGTCGCGGAACACGCGCAAGGGCACATAGTCCGGTCCGCCTGAGCGCAGGGTCATGCTCCAGGCGCGTTCCTCTGGCTTGAGCCGCAGCGGATCGTCGGCCGGGTCGAGCTCGCGGATCCGGGCCTGGGGGTAGTGAGCGCCGATCTGGCCGCGCACGACCTCGCCGTCAAGGCAGCGGGCCATCAGGGTCACGCCCTGGTGGTCGCCGGCCAGTTCCAGTGAGAATGGTTCGGGTACGGCGATCGATTGGAGCAGGTTCTCGACGCCGAGCAGCGTGCGTTGGCCGGTGCGCGGCGGCGTGACCGCGAGCAGTACCGGTTCAGGAGGAGGCGTGCGGCGAAACAACCTGCGAGGGTTCAGCTTCACGCTATGCCGCCTGCATCTACCGGCTTCGCAAGAGCGCCGGGACGCCACTCGATCAGTTCGGTCTCCTCGGGCGTGGCTTCGATCCGGATCGGGAACCGTTCGCCCTTGGCCAGGAGCAGGCCGTCTCCGCGCGGACAGGAGACCAACCAACGCTGCAGGTCCTGGGGCAGGTCGAATGCGTCGGCGACGGCCGAGATCGCGGCGGCGTCTTGTTGCAGCAGCAGCTTGAACGCAGCGTTCTGCAAGAGCGCTCTACCGGAGTGGCCGGTGATCGTGCGCGAGGTGTCCTCGCTGAGTAAATCCTGCACGTCCTGGGTGATGAACTGCAATCCCAGGCGGTGCTTGCGGGCGCGCTTGGCCATCGAGACCATGAACGCGGCGCCCTCGGGGTGCTGCATGATCGACCAGACCTCATCCACGACCAGCAGGCGCGGCTTGGGGTCGCGGGCGGCCGCCGCCCAGACCGTCTCGGTACAGACCATCGCGGCGGCCGGTCGCAGCTCCGGTTCCAACAACCTGAGGTCGAACACGGTGACCAGCGCCTCGTTGCGCAGCAGGTCGTCGCCCTCATCCGAGAGCAGGTGGCGCAAGCTGCCGGTCGCGAACGGCCGAAGCAGCTTCGACAGCCCCTCCGGATCGTTCTCTTCGAGGAACGCGTAGAAGTCACGGAATCCGGTTCGTTTGCGCGGCTGCGCGTAGTAACCGGCGAGCGCGTGGTCGAGGGCAGCGCGGCGCTCCGCCCCCAGCCGCTCGCCGACCATTACCTCGATTAGCCGTCTGAGCGAGCCGATCCGCTGGAGCAACTCCTCGGGATCCGACTGGTCGAGTACGAACGGGTTCATGCCCTGTCCGGCGACGCCCGGCGAGAGCACGCGGCCGCCGGCCGAGCGGGCCATGTCGGCGTACTCGCCCTCCGGGTCGATCACGTACGCGGTGACGCCGCGGCAGAGTCCGCGCGGCACGCCCAGCTTGGTCGCGAACGACTTGCCCGAACCCGAGCGCGCCAACACCGCCGTGTTGGCGTTGAGGTGGGTGCCGTCCCAGGGGTCGTAGACGATCGGCGCGCAGGCGCGCATATCGATCCCGTAGAGCGCGCCCGAGCGGGTGTCGAGGTCGGGCGGCGAGAAGGGAAAGCAGCGCGCGACCGGTGACTAACTCAGCAACCCTGTTGCCACCAAGCGCTCATTTTCCATCGGTACTGGAAAGAGATGCTCATACAAGAATCGTGCTAACACAATTCCCCAATGACTTACGTCGGGGGGAAGTTCATCGTAGCTCTTGCCTGACGAATACCTATAGTAACTGCTGATGTCACCCATGCCTGCGATCTCCTTCAGTTGGTCAAAAGCCTCGACGAGCCAACCCGAATGGAGATACTTCGCACTAGCTCCAGGATCATTGCTCCCCATGAGCAAAGTGTATGAGTTGTGGTTGACCCAATTCGTCATCCACTCCAGTGTTTTCTTAAGTTGCTGCGTGCCTCTTGCGGTAGCGGGAAATTGGTCGCGGAGCGCCTTAACCTCTTCGACCCTCTTCCTAAGCTCACCCGCATATGCCGTATAGTCTCCAACAAAGGTCTCCGATTCGGCGATCAGCTCTGCCAGCAGCGAGGTAGGCAGCTTGCTGTACAACATCGCTATATCGTGTCCCTCGGGGAACTGAAATACCTCCTTTGTATGGTAAGCCGCGTGCGTGGCTATTGCCTTTAGGCACAATTCTATTCCGTGGGCGATAAGCGTCATTATTGCCCTTTCTCTGTCCAAGTGGTTATCTTGTGCTGCTTGCCACATTCGTTCGAGTTGCATGGAACTGCAAAAGGCGACCGGGTCCACCTTTAGCAGTGCAGTCGGTTGCTGAAGATGCAAAGACAAGGCCACTTCCATACGATGCCCCTGCCAGTAGTTGTCCATTGGGAAGTGATCCAGCAGCTTGCCTGTCACGTAGTAAATACTGCCGCGCGTCCAGTAGTTTATGTGCTTTGCTGCAAGTGGCCCAGTGGCCAATAGGGGATCGCGCAGCACATACGTGCGGCCGTTCTTACGAATGTGCCCAAAGGAGAAGGGGAGTGCCGCCGTTAGAAACTCTACCCAGCCCTTGGCTTCGTCGAATTCAGGATAGTGGCGAGACGTCTCGTTCACGGATCAACTCCTTGGTGCCTTGCGTTCTTAGTCCTCGATTCAACGTAGCATTGCATAAACAATACTATCGAAGGGATGTCTAGTGTGAGCAGGAAGCTTCACGTGCGTTGGGTGCGGCATATGTGTGTTGTGGACGTAGGTCGTATGGGCGAAGGCTGTCCAAGATCTATTGGAGGGGCCAACTATTTTGGGTCAACCGAGAACGTAAGGCAGGATGTGGAATAGAGCAATGTTGCGTTGGACCAGTTCAGCACGCACGTGCTCGGGGTGCACGATCTCCAGGGTCACCTGCTTCTGAACCGTGGCCGAGGGGATCGAGAGATAGGCCGAGATCGTGTGCGATGAGCTGTTACCCTCGCCGTCGGTCAGGCTGACCGTCTCGGAGACGGTCTGACCCGTACCGGGACGAGTGAGGGTCACGGTCTCGGTACGCCGTTCGACCCGGCGCGGGTGGTGCGTGAGCTGGACCAGCGAGGGCAAAGCGATTCGCAGGTCGGCCGTCAGCGCGGCTGCGAGTTCGACCCGTTGGATTGCCAAGCCTGCGCCGATCCCGAGCTCGAACCTGGTCTCGCTGTCCGCGACGAACGGGACGCTCGTCTGCCAACTACCGGCCTCGACCGTGAGCGTGCCGGTGACGGCCGTCACGTCAGACGCGAGCAGCGCCGTCTGGTTGAGGTTCGCGTGACCGGAGACGGTCTGCAGCTCGCCCGGTTCTTCCAGTGTGCTCACGCAGTCCGAGTCGACGGCGCCTTCGACGAGGCCCGGCTTCCAGGTCAGCGAGATCAGCCGCAGGTCGCAGAGTTCGCCCTCGACTGAGGGCAGCGCATAAGGCAGCTGGCTACCGGAGAGCGAAACCGCTCCGGCCTGACCGAACTCGTCTCGCCAGGAAAAAGGACACGTTAGGTGGCTGCTATCCCGAACGAGCTGCACGCGGTAGCTGAGCCTTTACGTTGCCAGGGCTAGTCGAACAGAACCCTCGGTCGAATGCTGTCATCAGCGAGAGACATTGCCTGGAGAAGAATGACCTTATGCCAAAACCGCAACTATTCAAACCGGCAACTGCTCCGACATCCGACCAGGACCCGACATATCGATCGTGCACCGTTCTAACGAATGCACATCGTTCGTGCACAACTTTTCTGAGTATCTTTGATAAGGCTACAGCCAACCGCGGCCCTGGAAGCCCCTCGGACCAAGACCAGGATGTCTTGAGGGCAATGCTACTCTTTGCGTGTGCCGGTCTTGATGCAGCAGTAAGTCACCTCATGCGAGACTGCGCAAAGTCAATTCTTCCTCGCAGTCAGAAGTTACAGGCAGAGGTCGAGACTTTCGTGAGGAAGAAGTCAGGCAGCGAACTCGAAGGTACGAAATACTTGCTAAAGATGCTGAGAGAATCGAACACGCCAATTGATGATCTCGTAGTTGCCGATCTAGGGCCTGTTCACTCTATTTCGTCATGAAGTGGATGCAGGCGAGGAGGATCTGGTTGAGGTAGACGTGGGCGAGTTTGTGATACCTGCAGGCGATGCCGCGCAGTCGCTTGATGCGTCCGAAGTAGCGTTCGATCGCGTTGCGGGCGCGGTAGGCTTCGTGGTTCAGCGCCCAGGGCTTGAGGCGATTCGTCTTCGGCGGCGTGACCAACTCCCATCCGAGTTCGGCGGCCAACGCGCGCATCTCATCGCCCTCGTAGGCGCGGTCGGCGAGCAGCTGCGGCTGACCAGATATGGGGCCGAGCCGCTCCAGCAGCCAGCGTCCCCAGGGCGCATCGCCCCAGTGACCCGGCGTCAGGGTGAGGATCAGCGGCAGCCGGTCTTCCAGCACGACTGCGTGCAGCTTGGTCGTCAAGCCTCCGCGCGAGCGGCCGATCGCCTGGCGCCCCTTTTGGTGGGTGCTCCCATCCCGTCCTGATGGACCTTCACAATCGTGCTGTCGAGCGAGACGCGCAGCGGCCGGTCCGGCTCAGCTTGCCTGACCTGCGCCTCCAGTTCGACCCGTTGCAGCTCGGCGAAGACGCGCTCCAGCACGCCCTTGTCGATCCAGCGCCGTCCGCGCATGTAGACCGTGTGCCAGGGTCCGAAGCGTTCGGGCAAGGCGCGCCAGCTACAGCCTTCCTTGGTGATGAACAGCCAGCCCTCAAGCACCTGTCGCGAGGGCAGCTTGCAGTTGCCGCGTGGAATCGGCATGAGCGGCGCGATCCGCGCCCATTGTGCGTCGGTCAGTTGCATGATCCCGTTGACCCGGCCGCCAGACCGTCCCGCTACTCTGCCACAGGTCTCGATTAGAGTGAACAGGCCCTAATCCAAAGCCTAACTGAGCATAGTCTTCAGTCGCACGCCGAACTCCTTCGACTCTGTTCTTACTTCGAGATCGATGAGAATCCACTTAAGAAGGACATTATTGACCTTCGGAAAGTGTTTCAGGCGCGAAATCTAGTTGCACACGAAATGGATATAAACTTTGAGCCAAGCAATCGCTCTCGGACTGTCCGAAGACGCGATGAAATGGTCGAGTTCACGAACCAAGTCATAAAGGTAGCCAATGACCTGATAGCCGCAACTCGTTCCAAGTTGGCGACAAAGACTGTTGACCCAAAGTAGGCAAGCTGATGTACTGCCGCAAGCCTTGGAGTTGTTGATGAATGATTAACTACACGAAAGCCGCCAGCCACACAACGGATAGAGATGCCTACAGAAATGGTTTGCTACAAGAATCGGCCCGTCCCCATCTTGGCTCTCCCGGCGGCCTGTCTAATGATCGCGCTGCCCGCGACCAGCCCAAGGAGCTGATCGAACGGGCCATCGTGCGCGGCAGGGAAAAGCCGAAATAGAGCGTCTGCAGCCAGGAGTCGAACGGACTGGCGTTGCCCAACATCGAGGGCACGCGTGTCGCCAGGTAGATGAACGCGACCGACATCAAGAGCTTCCAGATCAAGTCGCGGGCCGGCTCGAAGGGGCCGATCAAGGCCAGTTCGGAGAGGAAGCCGATGCCGAGCGCCAGCGCGATCAGCTGGACCGCCTGCTGAAAGACCGTGGTCATGAACAGCCGCAACCAGTGCCGGCTCCAGCCGGAGGAGTGCGGCAGGATCCAGAGACCCATCGCCACCGGGGCGAGGGCCAGGAGGACATCGATCAGTGCAAGGCGCAGAACCATCTGCATCAACAGATAGAGGCAGAAGAATCCGTAGATGAGATAGATGAGCGCCAGCAGCAATGCGAGTCCGACGGAGCCCGACTGGACCGCCGTGAGCAAGGTCTCGACGGGCGCTCGGAGCAGGTCGGAGGGTGTCACTTCCAGGGTGGCCGCGATGAACCCGGAGACGGCGTGCGCCACATCAATGACGAGCGCGCACCACCAGAGCGAGGCGGCCGCGGCAACGATGCCGAGGATCAGCCTGGGGATCAGCTCCCGCCAGCCCGCTTGTCTTGAGCCCAGCGGTTCTTGAAGGATCAGACTGAGCCCGATCCAGCCAATGATGATCGCGAGCGCGGCGGAAGTAATGATCCAGACTGCGAGCCAGGCCTCCTGGACCAGCCAGTGGCCGTACGTCAGGTCTGCGGGGGTGCCGGTGATAATGTCTGACATCGGTGTCTACTCCTCGCGGCAGCTAATGGGTTCGGCGCCGGTCAGCTCGGTCAGCACGCCGCAGAGCGTGCCGTGCACGCCCTCGATCACCCAGCCGGCCGCGGCCCGGGCCCACTCCGCCGGGTCGAGCGCGCGCAGCAGACTGCCCAGCAATCCGCCCGGCTGATGCAGCGGGACGACGGCGAAGAACGTGGTTGGGGTCGGCTGGCGCGGCGTCGCGGCCAGGATCACCATCAGGTAGGTGCGGTCGGGGTCGAGCGGCTCGTGCTCATCCAGGGCGGGGTAGTCGAACTCGTACTCCCAGCCCTCGTCGCGCTCTTGCTCGCCGCCCGAGACGCGGTACATCCCCGTCAGCCACTCGCCCGTATCGGCGTCGCGAATGCCGTAGTACAGCGTTGACAACTGCTGGTTGAAGATCGGCCGGGCGCGGAACTCGCCGTGTTTCTTACGCTCAATCCAGTCCCCGTCCTCGTTGACGAGCTCAAGCTCGACGCCGGACGGTTTGAACGAGCAGGACGAGGGTCGGCAGGCGGCGGAGCTGCTGGGCGTCAACTACCGCACGCTGGCGCGCTCGCTGGAGTCGGGGGAGCTGACCGCGAAGATGCGGCAGGCTCTGGAGCGATACGCCGGCGAGCTGCCTGACGACGGCGTGCCGGGAGATGCGGTCGCGACTGACGACGACGGGGAGGACGACGTGGTGGTGGTGCTCATTCGGGAGGTGTCGGCGCTGCGGGCGGAAGTCGCTGAGGTCGTGGGGCGCTACGAGGAGCGTCTAGCCCGGCTGGAGCGGGGTGGAGTAGAGCAACTACAGGCTGCTTCGGCCGCTCCCAGACCCGACACTCCACACCCCAGAATCCATCCACAGCTGGTCACCTTGGAGGCTGGGCAGGACGAAGAGCGGGTCTACAGGGAAGCCATGCCGCTGATTGCCGAGTGGCGAGAACTGCGGGAACTCATGGGTCGGGCGGCGTACACGCTGGACTACCTCAGAGCCGAAGAATCCCTGCTGGAGCTGGAGATCGCACTGGCCGGCGAGCACCGCCTCACCCTGCCGCCCGACAACTATCTCTGGGACAGGATCCGTCGGCACGGGGAGCTGCGCCTGCGTCGCCGCGTGCTCAGGCGGGTACGTCGCGAACGGCGCTGGACGTGGTTGTTGTACTGGTTGGCGCGCCTGTTCACATTGGGTTTGTGGGGGCGGAATCGGGAACCAGCAAACTGCGGCTGAGGCTGGCGGGGTTGGAGCGGTGCCTACAGGACTTGGGGCAGCTGCAACTAGCTGGGTGGCTAGTTCGGGATCTCAGGTCCGCGCGTGAAAAACTGGCGGGGTCGCGCGAGGCAATCCGGGCGGGGGGCTGGGCACGATCGGGCCTTGTTGCTTCGGGTGCGGCTTCGACTGCGCCTGCTCCCCACTACAACTACCTCGACGTGGTCACAGTGGACGAACTTCCCGACGACGGGAATGCTAACGGCGACGCGATGCCGTTGGTGCAGGATTTGCGCGACCAAGTCGCGCTGTTCGACGCGCACTGGCCTACGGTTGAGGGGCTGCGGTTGAGGGGCTGCGGGATGAGTTGCGGATGCTGGAACTTGAGCCTTAGCTGGTCAAGGAGCACCGCCTCACCTTCCCGCCGGGAGAGATTCCCTGGGGGTGGGCGTAGCAACGATCTCAGCTGCGGTGAGGGCGGGAGCGGCTGGAGACGGCACGGTCGGCGCTGTGACGGCGACGGGTGTCGCGACTCGCAATATAGGGAGCGGTACAACTTTGGAGCTTCGGCCCGACACTACAGCGACTCGTCCCGGGCGGTTCGCGGCCTGAAAGCGCTCGTCGGGATTACCTATATCGACTTATCGACCAGCCGAAGTCGTCAGAGCATTTGGAATTCTGTCGAGCATTCGAACGACCGGACTTGGTTCTCATTTCTCATGCGTGCGACGGCGTTCGGCTGGAATTGGCACCGCAGTTTAGCCAGCCGGCTAACTGAGGGTCATTCAGAGTTCAATCCGCAATGCACTTGTCAACTTCACTAATGGTCTCAAGTAGGTCCTTTTGGTCCCGCAGCTCGTAAGTCTTGTGGATCGCCTCTGCCTGCTCCAGAGCCCACTCAACCGCATCGCAAGGGGACAGACCTTGCTTTCTCTCATTCTCTCCACCGCCGGAGACGAATACCTTGCAGGTTCCTGGGCCTTCCGCGGTGATCATCATCACGACACCGTTCCAAGTGGCCTGACGGAATTGTTCCACGTTCTTCTCGTCGCTGACAATCCACTTGAGCTCTTTCGCATCCGGCATGTTCAATCTCCTTATGTATCATTCTTAGCCTATCAAGTTCACGGCAAATCGCCTGTCTACCGCTCCTCTCCTATGTCTCTTCATTACACCTCCCACTCCTCGGAGCCTATCTCACCGCGACTTGTCCGTGAGTCAGCGCGTCGCCTCGGAGTCGGTAGTGGCAGGCGAACTCGAAGCGAGAGTGACGGGTGCCATCCATGAGGTCACGTTCCCTGCCGCACCTAGCATGTGATTGCGGTGAAAGACCTACCGGACGACTCGCTGGTCTCAAGCGATGAGATGCTTTTGGTAATGCCGAGGCGGGACCAATGGGCGTTGTTCGCGCGCTCCGCGACCAGGGACAGACCGCTCGGCGTATAGCTGCTCTGAGGTTCAACCAGCTCGAGCGCGAGCTGGACCTGCTGCGGGGTGATCACAGTGACAGCGTCCGCTCGGGAGCGTATTGGTGCGTGGCGGTAGAGGCGTGGCCAGAGCCGAGCGTTTTCCTCGGGCATTCGTGCTGACGATCATCGCCAACTTCTGCGCCGCGCCCTGTCTTATGCCCGTTGGCCGGGCTACTCCAGATACATCGTTGTGACATCAGAGCAAGCGATCGGGCCGGTTGGGTCGAATCTCGTTGCCATCACCGCTTCGGGCGCGTACTAGTGAGGGTGGTTTCCGGCTTTTGCCAGTTGTTCTTGCCCAGAACACTGGAGGGTTCGTCTCCGACCCGGGTCCGGCCAGAGGATTGAGCCTTGCTCTCCCGATGGTCCGGCTCACAGAGAGACAAGCGCACCCGCTGCGCGAACTGGTTGAGGGATTGAGTCTGGCTCTCCTGAGACTCGCTCGAAGTGCGGGACTGGTCTCCGAGGTCGTATCGACGACTCGCTGACCACAGATTGGATAACTGACCGGACTGCCACTACGCGCAGTTCGGTCGCTTCGTGTCCACGCAGGCAATGGCAGGCGCCGATCTGAGCGCAATTGCCCCCGTATTGCACTGCGGCTCCCCTTTTTCGCGCTTCGTTTCCCACGTGTCAGGCATTCGACCGTGGACGCAGTGCGTCTGTCAGCCAGCCCCAATCACACCAACAACGCTGACCTGCGCCACGGATGCCGGCGCGGGTCTCCAGCTGCATCGTCTTGATCCCCACATGCACACTCTCCCAACGGAGAACGAAAGGACTTTCGGATGAGAGACACGACTGAGACGACGACCACACGAGGACGTTACGTCGGCCCCTCGGCCGCGCGGATCGCCGACTTGCTGCCGCAGCGAGTCCGGTTCGAGCGCGGCTGGTTCTGGACGGCGGCCATCTGCCACGGAGACCAGTCGGATCGGCTGACGTTCAGGCACCGGCCCGACGGCGAGGGAATCGACGTGCGCTGCCAGCGCACCGACAGCGAGGATCGCTGCTCGCGTGAACGGGCCATCCGTCAACTGGAAACGCTGACCGGAGAGTCGATCTGGTCGGCATATGGAGCGCATGGGGATTCGCACCAGCGGGCCACTGCTGGCCAAGCTGCTGCGAGTCGTCCGAACTGGCGGCTCCTGCTGCTGCCCGTCCTGCTCCTGTTGCTGGCCGCGCCCGTTGCCCTCGGTTACGACCTCCAGGTCGTGGCGCTGAACGCATTCGGGTTCGGCTGGGCTGGTTGGCTCGGGCGCCGAATCCTGCTTGATCGGCTGCGCTCGGTCGGGCGGCGCCGCAGCTGACGCAACACCACCCAGTCCAACCACACACGAAGGGCCGTCTCTCTCCGAGGCGGCCCTTGTTCGTTGCCCTCGGGCGACGCCTGTTCATCAGAGACGCAGTCAGACGTCCACAGCGAAAGGAGACCCACATGACTGCCGCAACCACGATGACCGCTCCCCGGCCCACGTTGGAGGACTTGGTCGACCAGCTGATCGACGCCATCTTCTGCGGCGATGCGCCGACCCCACCCACCACCTCACCGGCGCGGAGTATCCATGAGGCCAGGCGGCTTCGCCTGGCAGGCGACCTCGGTGGGGCGCTCGGGGTGTTCACCGGACTGGACATGTCCAGGGCGACCGACGGCGAGGTTCGCTGGGCCTACGCCGAGTTCCTCGGCCTGGCCAGGCGACGATTCCATGAAGAGGACCCGCTGGTCTACAGCCCAAGCAGCGGTCGCGCCGCCGTCTTGACGCCGCGCGACGACGGGGCGCTCGAAGTCCGAGCCGTGCTGGGCATGCGCTGGCGACCCGGAAAGGTCGTCTCGCGGCACAGCCTCAGAGGACTCAAGCCGCTAACCATAGGTGGCGCGTGATGACCGCCGCGACCACCACTGTCGACATCCCCGCGCTAAAGACTCGTCACCCGCTGGGCGGTGTTGTCGAGGCGTCGGGGCTCAAGCTCCGGGGACGGGGACGCGTCCGCCAGGGCGTCTGCCCTTTCCACGAGGAGACCGAGGGCAGCTTCACCGTCTACGCCGACACGCAGCGGTTCTACTGCTTCGGCTGCGGCCTGGGCGGCGACGTGCTGGACTTCATCCAGCGCAGCGACGGGGTCGATTTGCCGGAGGCGATCCGGCGGCTCAACGGTAGCGATTGGTCGTCGCCGGCGCCGGTCCAGCCGGCTGTGGAGCGGCAGGCGGCATCGGTCCCAGTCTGGCGCGACCCGGCTCTGCTCACAGTGGCCACGCGGTTCTACGCCACTGAGATCGAGCGCTCACCCGAGGCTCAGCGATACCTCGTCTGTCGCGGTATCAGCCTGGCAGCGGCCCGGCGCCTCGGACTCGGCTACTCGCCGGGTCTGGGGTTACGGGAGCGCCTGCAGGCGCTGGGATTCGGCGACGAGCGGCTCGTCGCCAGCGGACTGTTCACAGGACGCGGCGAACGGTTCCAGGCGATGGTGGTCATTCCCGAACTGCTCGCCGGCTGCCCCTGTCTTGAACAGGGGATGCGGGGCAGGCAGCGACCAACTCACGACATCGATTCAACGAACGGAGGGCCTGCCGATGGCCTCTAGCCGACCGTGCCTGCGGCACGGCGCGCGGCTGTCCGAACAAGCAGCCGCCCTCACTTAACCACACACCACTGAATCAGGAGCAAGAGATGAACAACGGAACTCACCGCAACGGGAATGGCAACGGAACCGCGACGGCGGTTCGCAGGAACGGCAACGGTTCGCGACCGAACGGGGCGCGCCCCACGATCGTCGAGCACATCTCCGCGCCGAGCGCGTCGGAGGCGCTGCACTGGGACGCGCTGGCGCCGGTCGTCAGCGAGGCGCTGGCGCAACCGCTGGAGCCGGCGCTGGTCTCGCAGCGCAAGGGCCGCGGCGGACGCCAGTTCGACTACATCGAGGGCCACACGGCGATCGACCAGGCCAACCAGGTGTTCGGCTACGGCGGCTGGGGCTATGAGCTGGTCGGCGATGTGACCATGCGGACCATCGAGCAGACCGACTCGCGCAGCGGCGAAGTCACGAGCAGCGTGGCTTATTCGGCGGTCGTGCGAGTCCGCGTGCCGGGCGCCGAACGCAGCACACAGCGGCCGTCGCGCCGGGTCCTGCAGCCGGCGGCTGAGCCGGAGCCCGAGGACGACCGTGACGCCCGCAACCTACGGGGACAGTTGCTGGAACTGAGCGTCCAGCAGGGCTTCTCCGAGGAGCAGGTCCGCGCCGCCGTGCTCAACAAGACGGGCAAGGATCTGGACGAGCTGGGCGCGGCCGAACTCAACCCCTTGATCGCCTCGGCCGCGGACAAGCTGCAGCAACGGCAGAGCGCACGCTCCGCCTGACGCTCGCTACAAGCACCTGCCCAACAAATGCGGGGTCGCCTCCTCTACCGGGGCGGCTCCGCAACCTCGTTACAGGACCCAGGAAAGGATCCGACATGACCACGACCTCAACCCCTCGGCGGATGCCTACAACCGCCCGGCCGCCCGGTTCGACCGCGACGGACGGCTCGACGTCCGCGCCTCGGCGCTGGGACAGTGCCGCCGCGCCCTCTGGTACGCGGCGACGGAGCGGCCCGTGACCAATCCGACCAGGCCGGAATCGCTGACCCTGCTCGAGGCGGGTAACGCGCTCGAACCGGTTGTCGTGCGCGCGATGCAGCGGGCCGGCTGGTCCGTGATGCCCGCCGACCGCGACGACCCACAGTCGGTCTCGGTCGAGGCCGGTCCACGGCTGACCGTAACCAACGGTGGGTCGTCGCCACCGGCTTCCTTCCGCCCCTTGGCGGAGCGATCACCGCCGCCGAGCAGTTCCTGTTCGGCGAGGACCAACCGGTCGATGACCGCTTGGAGGTCGTGATCGAGGTCAAGACGGGCGGACCGGAAGCGTTCAAACGCTGGCAGACCCTGGGCGCGGAGCGCAGCCACCCCGACTCGGTCGCGCAGGCGGCCTGCTACTCGCTGGGACTGTTCGGCGAAGCCCGCGACGTGGTCATCGCCACGCTCGACACCGGTTCGCGCCAGTGGGACTACGAAGTCATCCCAGCCCAGCGAGTCGAGCGGGCCTGTCGTCGTTTGGACGCGCTGGCCGACCACTACGAGGCCTGTGGCCCTGACCCCGACGCGCTGCCCGAACGCGACTTCGAGGCCGCCGACTGGCAGTGCCGCAGCTGCCCCTACCTCAACGCCTGCCAGCCGGGCTCGGCTGACGCGAGCGAACCGGAGGCGCCGGAAGCCGAAACTGCGGTGCCCGTCTCCGACGACGACGCGTAAGCGGCGCTGCATGAATACGAGCGACTCCAGCAACAGCTGAAGTCGCTTGACGCCGACAAACGGGGAGCGCTCAAGACCCTCCAACACTGGCTGCAACGGAACGGAGAACTCAAAGCCAAGCTGGAGGGCTCGGAGAAGACCCGCACCGTGGGCATGGTCACGAGCCGACGCTACGCGGTCGACCACAAGCGGCTCAACGCGCTGCTCGACCCCGAACAGCGGGCCGAGATCGTGACCGGGCAAACTTCGGAATATCTCCGAGTCAGCTAGACGACCCCTCATTCGAGAGGTCGCATCATCCCGCATCGAATGCGGGGCCACACGGGGCCAGTCTCCACAACTCGGAGACCGGCTCCGCTTCCGTTTAACCCAACAGGCGCGGGAGTTCCGCGCCACCACGCTCTTTGAAAGGAGCACCACCGATGTCACGCACGATCAACCGGATCGAACCGCTGGGCCGGGTCGGGACCGACCCTGAGTTGCACCAGACCCGGAACGGGACCACCGTCTGCCGCTTGCGGCTGGCGACCGACCGCCGCAACGGCTCGGGCGAGACCCAGACCGACTGGCACAACCTCGTGGTCTGGGGCAAGACCGCCGAGGCCGTCGCCGAGTACGTCCAGACGGGCGACCGGATCTACGCCGCGGGTCGGCTCGGCTATGACAGCTGGGAGGACCAGGACGGTCAGCGCCGTCAGACGACCGAGGTCCACGCCAACGAAGTCGTCTTCCTCGACAAGCGCAATGTTTCGGCCAGCGGACGTCAGTCCGACGGCGACCAACCTTTCTAGGGCCTGTTCACACAGCCGGCGATGTGTTCGGTCGAGGCGTGTGTTGTGGTCATGGGCGGTTTCAGGTTTCAGGTGGAGTTTTTTTCCTGGGCTGGTTCAGGGACGATCTCCCGTGTATTGCTGAGGATGGTGTTTCAGCTTTTTCAGCTTTTTTCAGGTTTTTTCGGTCTGGTTGAGGGAATTCTGGTCGGTTGTTGTTCGGATCTGTTCGGTTTTGGACGAACTAGTTCAGGGGGTTGTCGCGCTGTGCGCGGGGGGTTGTCGCGCTGTGCGCGGGGGTTGACGGGTGTTCGAGGGCGTACCGGGTTGTGGCGGGGCGTGGGGTTGACACTGGCTCAGCCTTTCAGGCGCTCATGTGTTCTGATGGTAGCGTAGCTCGGCAGGGTCGGAGCTGAGGCGCAGGGATTGGTCTGGGGTTGGCCCTCGCGAGCGTTCTGTGTGAACAGGCCTTAGTCACTCATCACCCCATCCGACGCCTCTTCGGAGGCACACTCCGGGGCCGCTCTCCCACGAATGCGGAGGGCGGCCCCGCTTGGTGTTCACCATCTGAACGGAACCCGAAATGACCAGCCTGACCGAATCCAGCCCCACGAACGCCGAACAGCAGGCGCTGCTCGACGCGCTGCGCCGCAACCTCAACCTGCTCGGCGAACTGGCGATCCGCTACGAGGTTGAGACCCGCCCCGAGCGCCCTCTGGACATGCCCACCATCTACCGGCCGGAGACCGTCGTCGACCTGGTCGGGATCGAGCTGCTCGACCTCGACACGGGCCGGATCGAACGGATTGAGGCATAGGAGGCCCGAACCAAGCTAACCGGACCGAGCCGGGCTCACGACCTCAGCGCAGCCGGGCGCGATGTGCGCTACCACTCACACTGCCCACACCGGAAATGGAGACCCACCTTGCCCCGACTCAGAGTTCACTACGCCTGCGACCGTTGCGGCCGCCAGTCGTCCGCCGAGTAATTCGACTATCGGTACCACGAGACCGAGGTCGTCCAGGCTCCCTGCGACGGCTGCGGCCACATGACGCAGCACCCCCCCGCAGCGTTGACCGGATCACGGACGACGACCAATCACCCAAGCAGCCGCCCAACCCAGCGGCTCAACAACCGCGCCGCCAAACTACATCCAAACCGCATGTCCACGTGCATGGACTGACACACAACACTCGCGGCCAGTGTTGGATAATTCGTGAACCATTACGATCCGGTGGTGTTTTGCGGTGTGACGGAATAGGAAAGACGTGAAGGTAGGGCTCGTGAACGGCCGCAATCCCAGAGAGCTAGTTCACCAGCTGGTCCGGCGAGTGGCCATTACCGAACAAGCCGGTCGTCTCCCACAGAGCGACCATGTTCTCAGGCCTCGATGCCGCGCCAGGCGGTGTTGCACAGTTCAGAGTCGGCATCCTCTTTGGTGGAGCAGCCGACTAGCAGAAGTCGCCTGGTTCCGGGCCGAGAGGGGCCTCCGATGCTGAAACTCCGACGAGGATCAGCCATTGCCGTCATTGCCTTGCTTGCCATCTTGGGGACCCTTAACGCTGCCACAGGCCAAGACAGCACCAGCGCCGAAGTTCGGATCACAGCGTAGCGACACGCCGACGGCCGCACAGAATTCGCGCTGTAGCAGCGTGAGGACAACCAGTCGTGGGGCGCACGGCTGTTGCCGCGATTGAGATTCTTGCCTTCGCAAACCGGAGTCGGGCGCTGGCTGAACAGCACCCTGCTGACGCTCAGCGAATCCGAGTCCGGACTTCAGACCGAATCAGGCCAAATCACAGTCCGCATCACCGTGCGACGCTCCGATAGTGGACGACTCGAGTTCGCGCTCCAGCGACGAGCCGGTGACGCATGGGGCGATCGGCTACTGCCGCGTTCCCGCTTCCTCCCCACAAATCCGGCTGTCGGACGATGGCTATCTAGCTCCGCCCTAACGCTGACTACGCCGCGAGCACCTGTAGCGGCCGCTGCGGATGTTAAGCAATCCGAGACGCCGCCGACCCAAGCAGCGTGCCGTCTAGCCGACCACGTTGATCGACTCACGGCGGCGACGTTCCAGGTCAACACTGACACAGGCACTGGCTCGGCCTTCTACATCGGTCAAGACGAGTGGCTCACGAATCACCACGTGGTCGAGGACGCGAGCGCGGTGAAACTGGTGCGCGGCGACTACACAATCACGGCGACGGTGGTCGGCAGCCTGCGCCACTACGACCTGGCACTTCTGCGCGCGCCGGCTCCGTTCTCAGTGGAAGCACTGCACCTGGCCGATGTCCAACAGCCCCTGGGTTCAAGCGTGTCCGCGATCGGGTTTCCGCCGGGCGTCTCAGGCACGCCCTCGTTGACTCGCGGCGTGATCTCGAAGCACTCGCCGCTTTCCGAATTTGAGGCTGATGGCTTCCGCGGGGCGGGCTCGATGGTCCAAGTCGACGCTGCGCTCAACCCCGGCAACAGCGGAGGGCCGATTGTCAATGACTGCGGCGAGGTAATCGGGATTGCGACGCAGAAGCTCTTCACCACGGCGGACGGCCGCGCCGTCGAAGGCATCGGCTACGGCATCGCCGACGAGACCGTGTTCGACCCCGAGACCGAGAACGTGCTCGTGCAGATGCCTCCACTGGATAAGGACAGGCTCTACCCGAAGGAGCAGGCGCTGGTCGATCTCGTCGCGCAGGAGCGGATGGCCGGTCGGCGGGTCTTGGTCTATGTGACGCACACCGGGACGCGCGACATCACCGGGCGGACGCAGGCCTTCCTCACCCGGAACGGGTTCCGTTCGGCTGTGATGAAGGCCGACGCGGTCGCGCCGGACCAGCGCGAGACCTGGGTCGCCAAGCAGGTGGCGCAGGGCGTGGATGTGCTGATCTGCCATCCGCGCCTGATCCAGACCGGCCTCGACCTGATCGAGTTCCCCACGATCTGCTGGTTCGAGACCGACTACTCGGTCTACACCATGCGCCAGGCTTCGCGCCGCTCTTGGCGAATCGGCCAGAGTGAGCCGGTCAAGGTCGTGTTCATGGCCTACCGCAACACGCTTCAGGCGGATGCGCTCAAGCTGGTCGCGCAGAAGCTTCAGAGCTCCCTGGCGGTCGAGGGCGAACTGCCCGAGGGCGGCTTGGCCGCCTACGGCGATGACGGCGACGACCTGATGCTGGCCCTGGCCCGCAAACTGGTCTCGGGCGAGCAGGACGCCGATTCGGTCGAGTCGGTGTTCGCCCAGGCCCAGCGCGTCGCGGCGCATGCCGAGGCTCTGCTCGTTGACGACGAGTGGCAACGGTCGGAGCCGGATCTGGAACCGCTGGTTGTTGCGTTCCCTTCGGACCGCCGAGCGGACCCTGTGGTCGAGCTGGTTCCATGCGGCGGCCATCACTCCGCGCCGGAGCCGCAGCAGTCGCTATTCAGCTGGGCCGAGTTCGTGGCTGAGCAACCTGAGCCGGCGAAGCGGCGCGGGCGCCAGGCTCAACCAGCATCGCCATCGTTGTTCGAGTGGGTGCTGGAGCAGGAGCAGGACGCCGGCCTTGCCGTCGCCGCCGGATAAGCCAAGCTTCGGTCGGGGAGGTCGGCGCCATATCGGCGCCGACCTCCCCGCGGCCGCATGTGGGGGACGCTTTTTTCGTGTCCGGCTGCGGACGACATCCAGCCCGGATGACGTGTCCGGCTCAGGATGGAGGGTCCCCTCCGAACTGCAACACTGCAGCAGGCAGACCATGACCTTCGGCGGTCGGCTCAGGGTCACGCGAGGCGCGCAGGGCGTCGCGGTATGGCGCTGCTCGCGCCACCCCGAATCGATCCGGGAGACGCAGATCGCCGTGCGCCGATCCATGTCTGCGCAATCTCCGCCGCTCCCGCAACCAGTTCTGGTTGGAGTTGACCGCCGCCGTATGGCCAGACGGCAGCCGCAGCCGCTCCCAGGGCCGCCGGACGGTCCCCAATCGCTCCAACCGTACAGGCCCCCGGCCGAGCGGTTGAACCCCCTCAACCAGGGCCACCCCACCCGCTTGTTGTTCAGCAGCCTGCAGAGGGAGGCTCTCCAGCTCGAGGCCTATCTGCTGGCCGCTTTCGGAGGACTCCCTCTGTCACAAATCACCTCACCTCCCTTGCGCGGAGAGAGGAGATTTTCGGGTGTTGCATTGGTCTCATCAGGGCCGGACGGTATCCGTGCCGGGCGGGCGCATCCTGCATCCGCCCGACACGGTCGCGCGTTAGCTAGTCAGGCGGTAGATGTAGATCTTGCCGCTCAACTGATCTCCGTAGAACATGTACTCACCGTCGGACCACAGCCCGCCCGGGCTCAGAGGTTCATTGAGCCGGCCATCGCCGCGAGCGCGCCTGGTCGTAATGTCGTAGCGTGCGCGGCGTGAGCCGTTGTCCAGGTCGTAGGCCTGGATCTTGCCGTTGGGGGTCGCGATCCACATCGTCTCCCCGTCCGACCAGATGTCCCGGGCCCGGTTGCCTTCGTCGTCGGTGAGTCCTGTGAAGCCGTTCGCCTTGGTAATGCTGCCGTCGGACAGATCCACCTTGTAGATGCCCGCTGAGAGCGTCGTGCTCTCCTCGTACCAGTGATATGGGATTGCGTTGACCCACATCGTGTCGCCGTCGGACCACAAGCCCACCGCCATCAGGCCATGCCGGTCCGTGTACAGCAGGATGTCTGCGGACTGCTCGCGTGCGCCGCTGCCGCGCACATAGGCGCGCAGCCATGCATTGTTGTCGTCGCTGATCCAGGTGTAGTCGTCGTTGGCCCAGACGGCCGTGATCGACACGTAGCGGTTGAACTGATTGTGGCGATGATTCTTGCGATCCCGAGCGACAATGCCGGGTCCGAACGACCGGCCGAAGGCCAGCGACCCACCGCCGGTCGCGTTGTTAATCAGATCATCGAGACTGATCGCGTAGACCCCGGTCGTGTGCTGGTCGGCCACATAGAGATGATCGCTGTCGCCCCACATGCCCTGCAGCGTGACCCCCTCGGTCGCGAACATCGTGTAGTCGACCCTGCCATCCCCGTCGAAATCGACTGCGTGGTTGGGGAACGGAATCTTCCTGTTGTAGCGCGTCTTTTCAGACCGCAAGAACTCGCCGTCAAAGTTCGCGTCTGTCACTTCGGCCACCGCCGGGATCGTAGGCGCGCAGCGTGAACTGATCATCGGCCACGTCCAAGCTGTCTAAGTCCAGCGTCCAGAGCTTGTCCCCGTCGTAGTGCAAGCCGTCATAACTGCCAGACCCGAAGCTGACGTCCTGGAACGGTGAGCGGTCCAGCCTGCCGTTCGATTTCCAGGTGAATGTCAATGCGCCGTTGCCGCTTCGATTCTCCAGGAACGTCAGCGTCGAACCGTCAGTCGCCGTGTCGATGTCTGCGACATTCGACAAGGTATAGCCCAACGCTAGCAATTTTATGCCACTCAAGTTCTCGTTCAACGAACCACTGCCGCTGATCCTCACGATCCCAAACCTGGGCGCATCCCGGTTTCCGTCTGTAAGCACCTGAAAGTGCCTGCTTGTGTAAGTCAGGAAGGTGCCCGGACCCTTCGTGAGCACGTCGCCGAGCGCGTAGAGCTCTTTGAAATTGTTGCCGGGAACGCAGCCGCCCATGTGAATATCGTTGCTGTCGGAGTTCGCGAGCGTCGACTGCGTGTAAGCATGGGCGGTACAGTTGCTCCCCCCAAGGTAGATGAACGAGCTGGTTCCCGCCAGGCCGCGCGGGTCACTGGGCCCGTTCGTCCTCGCTTCGCGGGCGCCGGTGCTGCGATTGAACTTGAACAGCCCTTCGTTAGTCCCGACCAGCAACACGTAGATATGAGTCGCGTCCATGTGCAGACCGCCGACCTTGTAGTCGCTGGCCGTGCCGGTCAGGTTGGTCGCGCCGAAGTCGAGCACGATGTCGCTCGCGGCCACGTGCTGACCGTTGTGACTGCGCGGCGCGGCGCCGTCCTCGCTGCCGTCGCCTTTCTCCGTACCAACCTGGGTCTCGGTCACGGCTGGCTCGGTCACGGCTGGCTCGGTCGGGGCGGCTGGCGCCGGCTCCAGGGCGGAAGCCGCCCGGCCGGTCACGACATGGCTCCACTTCGATTTCTTGTTGTCGTCATATCGGGCTCGGACCTTGACCCGGTAGGTCGCGCCGGCGCTGAGCCCGGTCACGGTCAGCTCATTGCTGGTCGGGTAGGCGTTCCAGTCAGTCTCGCTGTTGGGCTTGAAACTCTCACCCTCCGGCGCCCAGGCGACGCGGTAGTCGGTCAGCGTCTTGCTCTCCTGGGAGTTGGCGTCCCAGGTGATCACCAGTGCGCCGGGCTCAGCGCCGGGCGACACGGCCAGTCCCGTCGGTCGTTGTCTCCATTCAGCGAGGACGGACGCGGCCGAGACCGCATCCGGGAGAGTCAGTACCGCTGCCGCCAACGCAGCCACGGCGACCAACGCGACGAGCGCCAGAATGCCGATGTAAGCGCGTGCCTGGATCAGATTCATGGAGATATCCATGTAACTCGTAGCCAATAGAGCGTATATAAACATACCACAGAATCAAGTTTATTCAGATCTATACGGCATCAGTTGACCAATGGCGCACTATGGTGTACCTCTCCACAATGAGCCAGTAGTGGACGTTAGGTACCAAGAACTCCCACCGTGATTGCCATACTCTCGCTCTACCGGCGGCTACCGAAAGCCCCCCTGCGGAGACCCTTCGGAACGCTCTGAACAAGGCACGGATGTGGCCTGATTAGGATCGGGGCAGCGACCGCTGACGGGAGCGCCTCGATGCTGGAGCCGGCGTTTGGCAGCCTGGAGTTCGCCCACAAGAAGCGCAAGACCCGGCGCGAGCGGTTCTTGGATCGGATCGACGCCCTGATTCCGTGGGCCGCGCTGGAGGCGCGCGTCGAGCCGGTCTATCCCCAGCCGGGGCGCGGACGGCGGCCGTATCCCCCTGCGCTGATGGTGCGCACCCACTGTGTGAAGCTGTGCTACAACCCCCGCCTTCGCGGGGGCAGGCTCTCAGCGACCCGGCGATAGAAGACTTGCTCTACGATGCCGAGTCGGCGCCCGCTTCTGCGGGTTGGCGTTGGCCGGTCCGATCCCGGACGAGTCGACGATCCTACACTTCCGCACCTGTTGGGGCGGCATCAGCTGGGCGAGGCGCTGATCGAGACGATCAACGCGCACCTGGACGGCCGGGGACTGCGCTTGCAGTCCGGTACGATCGCCGACGCCAGCATCATTGCGGCGCCGTCCTCGACTAAGAACCAGGCCCGCGCGCGCGACCCGGAGATGCACCAGACCCGCAAGGACAGAGAGACAACGAGTGGCGCCTTCAGGATGAAGCGGCATATCGGCGTGGACGCCGTGAGCGGGCTGACCCACAGCCTGAGCACGACCGCCGCCAACACGGCCGACGCGCCCAGGTCGAGCACCCGTTCCTCTTCATCAAGCGGCGCTTCACCTCAGACAAAGTGCGCCACCGCTGCCTGGCCAAGCATCACAACCGGATAACGCTGTTGCCAGGCCTCGCCAACATGCTGATTGCTGAACCGCAGCCGGCCTGACCCAGAGCCGACTGCGCCCCCGCCCGACTTCGCCCGCACCGTGGGGCCAACCGGACCCTCGGAACCGCACCAACCCAGCGCCCCAGTCGCCAACGCCACTCGCCATTGACGCAGTAGCACCCGCCCAGTCAGCACGAAGTCCGCTCAATGCCTCTTGTTCAGAGTGTTCCTAGCGGAGGCGCGTCGGCGTGTTCAGAGTCAGGTGAGAAGACAGCCAATGACCTTGTCCTCAATGTTGCCCTCAATGTTGTCCTCAGTGTTGTCATGCAACGGCCTCCGCAAGGAGGCAGAAGAGGACTGACGCAAGGGTCTCCTCGCAAGGGAAGCTGCCGAGGGCTGAAGGGGGGGGGTCACCACCGATGGGATTGATGCAGAGGGTTCCTGAGGCGTCGTCGTGAGCTAACGGAGAGGATTGTGGTCTACCGGTGAATCGGGAGCTGAGGCGCTAACTGACAGATTCAAAAGAACTGTGCTAGATTGCCTCGACCATGATTCAATACCATCTCTGAGAAGATAGAAACATACCTTATGCAGCTCCGTCCAACAGAGCATGTTCCGGCAACAGCCAGCGCATTCAAAAGCATCCTGGGGCTCTGTTCGCTGATCGCCATCGCTGTGTTGGCCGTGGCCGTGCTGATATTGCCCCATGTGGTCTCTGCACAAAGCGGCGTTCCGGACTGGAGACAACGTCCCACGGGACTGACCGTATCGCCCGGCGACGAGGCCGGCGAACTGCTGATCAGCTGGGACGCCAACGCCCAAAGCGCCAAGACGCTGTCCGACTACCGCGTCGCCTGGACGCCGGATGGCGAAGGGTTCAAGCCCAACAGCGAGACTGTCTGGAACGCCTTCCCGACCAGCAATGAGCTGGCCGTGACCGGCCTCAGCGCCGGCGCGACGTACAGGGTCAAGGTCCGAGCCCGATATGACGACAGCAAGTATTCGAAGTGGAGCGATGTCGTCACCAGCCAAGCTGGGTCGGCAGAGCGGATCGAAGTGCGGGTGGCGCCGACGCCGGTGTGGTCGGCTGAGGTGACCATCGGCGCCTCCGATAATCTCAGCCCGGCGATGCTCGGCTACTCGAGGTGGTCGCGAACCGGCGCCGTGTCCGACAGAGATTTCGAGTTGGAGGGCGTCTACTATCGGGTCCTGGCGTTGGTCGAGCATGCCGGCGGCCTGTACCTGGCCATCAGTCCTAAACCGCCCGTCGAGTTCACGCTCGCCATCGGGGCTCAGCAGTTTGCAGAGGCGGACAGTTCGGTGCCCGACATGGCGGGCGCCGGACGCTACTGGTGGGCAACCGACACCGAACTATTCGCTTCCGGCGAGACTGTCAGCGCCAGCATCACCGCGACAGAGGACAGCGAGGCGTCAGCCAACCGGCCGCTCGCACCGCCGAACGCGTATTTCTCGGATCTCCCCTCGTCCCACAACGGCGCCGACGCGCTCACATTCCAGGTCGTGTTCACCGAAGAGGTTGTCCTGACGGCAGCGACACTGCAAGACCACGCGCTCGTCGTCGGCGGCGCAGCAATTACCGCCGTCGAACAGCGCAACGCCAGCTCGACCAGGAGCTGGAACGTCACCATGCAGCCCAGCGGGACCGCAGATATCACCCTTGAACTCGCCACCACCACGGCCTGTGACCAATCCGGCGCCGTCTGCACATCGGACGGTCGAGAGCTCCACAATCAGCTGCAGGCCACCGTGCCTGGGACCGCCATCGCGGGACTCAGCGACCTGACCGTGAGTGGACTCAGCTTGAGTCCGGCGTTCAGCACCGATGAGACCGTTTACACGGCAGCGGCGACCACTGGCCTGACTGAAGTCACGCTGACCGCGGTCGCCGTCCGCCACGACATCGTTGTCGAGATCGCACCCACAGACGCGGACACCACTGCTGCGGGACACCAGGTCACGCTGGCCACCAACGCCGACACCGCCGTCACGGTCACGACCACCTCGGCTGACGGCTCTGCGGAGGAGCAGTACTGGATCACCATCAGTGCTCCCGACGAGAGCACAACCTTTACAGCCGAGGCCGACCCGCGGCTCGCACAACTCGCGTCGTTGAGCTTCCAGGGGCTGTCATCGCTGAGCTTCAGCTCTGACCAGAGCCGCTACCAGCTGAACGCGCCCTCCAACCGCAGCGAGACGGTCGTGAATGCCAGCGCCCTGTTCGCGGACGCCAGCGTCGAACTGCTCGTCGTCCGCAGCGACGACCCGACACTGACCATTGACCGGACCGTCGACACCGGGTCGATCACCGACACCAGCATCACGCTCTCGGCGACTGGCGACACCCTGGTGTTGTTGCGCGTCACTTCAGTATTCGGGCAGCAGCAGCACGTCTACGCGGTCATCATCCACAGCATCCCTCTGTCCCCGGCCACCGATTCTCGCTATTCCGGGCTCCCGCGAGGCGTTGCATCACTGTTCCCGAAGAACGACGACCGATTCCGATTCGCGCCTCGCTCGGCTGCGGCCGGCGACGCCACGCTCAGCGACTTGACCCTGACCGGGGCCAGCCTGAGGCCCAGCTTCGCGTCAACGACAACCTCATACATCGCTGAGGCCGCCGCCGACACCGAACACGTCACCCTGGCCATCACCACGGCTGACGCCAACGCCGGAACCGCCGTATCGCCAGCCGACGCCGACCCCGATACGCCCGGCTGGCAGATTGCGCTCAGCACGCCGCTGGCCGGCGGCGCGCCGACCACAACGACCATCTCGATCATCGTCCGCTCAGCCGACGGCAACAACCTCCAGGTGTATTCCGTCGAGGTTTCCAGGGCCGCAGCAGACAGACCAGAGGCGCTTGCCCAGGAAGAGCTTGAAGAGTATCCCACTCAATTGTTCGCCTTTGTGGCGACAAACTTCCACACCTGGGAGGCACTGCAAGTCTCGCCGACTCTCAACGCCGACACCGACATCTATACCTTCCGTGACGAGGTGGTTCCCTGGACGTATTTTCGTTTCGACGCCTACGTTACCGGCTCGTTGGGCGCGCCATTCATGATCAACATCGAGCCGGTTGACAGCGCCGACTCGGACAAAAATGCGGTCAATTGGAGAGGCGTTTCCTGGCTCCAAGGCAATGGAAGATGGGCAATGAGCTCGTACTTCGAAGTCAGGGACCCGGGTCGCACGAAAATGCGTGTCACCGTCACGCGCAGCGACGGCGAACAGCGGATCTACTTCTTCTCGATGACGGCTGTACCCGACCACTCGACCACACCGAACTTCGCCGCCGTACTGCCCGTCGACGCTGATGGCGACATGACGTTGCCCACGGGCTGCTCATTCCATGATGTCGAGGACACATCGGATGGCCTCCAGCCCACCCTGCGATGGCGCCCGGCGTGCAATTCTCACCTTGAATACTTCTCGCAGAGATTGGGAACCGGCTATGGCGAGACCACGGGATACGCACGCTTCTTCAAGATGGTGACAGACGAGACGGGTGAAGTCAGCATTGGCATGACTCGCCGAACGAGCTACCACCTCGTGCTTCGGGAACACGACGGCGTCGTGATCGACTCTCGCCACCACGAAATCGACGGTCAGTGTAGATACGCATGCGACGATACGCCAATCGTCGTGACGCTAGACGCCGGTACGTACATCATCGAGGCGGTCCAGCAGTACAGCTGGTTGGGCAAGAAGGAGTACTTCACGTTGGATGTAGACAGCGACGCTCTGGAGTAGCCCGCCTGCCTCTGCCAATCTGGAGATCGCCGAGCCGCAACTGGCCTGAACCAGTGCGGAGTCCGTCCAGCTTGCCCAGCCAGGCTGGCGGCGACTCACACCAGCGCCGCCTGAGTCAGCGCCGGCGCAAGCGGGTTGAGCAGGTCTTCGGCTGGAACAAGACGATCGGCGGAGGCGGCAAGCTGCGCTATCTCCGCCGGTCCCGCAACCAGCTCTGGTTGGAGTTGGCCGTCGCCGCATCGCCAGACGGCAGCCGAACCCTCAGCCAGGGCCACCCCACCCGCTTGTTGTTCAGCAGCCTGCAGCGGGGGACTCTCCAGCTCAAGGCCTATCTGCTGGCCGCTTTCGGAGGACCAAGCGAGACCGTACTGCGACTTTCGCCTGGGAGATCGCGCTGTAGGCGCCTACTCGGGATGCCTGAGCGGCGCAATCCTCGCACGGTTCCAGTCCCCACAGGTGGTCCTACGTGGTGTGAGCACATCGTCTCCTTGCGTTCGGCTCGCGACGACGAAGCGCTCAGCATCTGATGCGTGGCTTTGATTGTCATATATCAGGTGATATGTATCTCATGATTTCGTCAGTCTGGGTTATATTCTCTCACCATGATCATATATTTGACCGGTAGAATCCGATTTGCATCCGAGGACGCCAGTGCGTCTGCCGCCAACGGACAGATCGCCTGATGACGCGCCGATCGCCATTTCCCAGAGCAAACGTTACGACCCTGTTCAATGGACTCCGCCCGGCCGTGCTGCGCCTCGGCATATTGATGTTCGCGCTCGCTGTGCCGATATTCGGCCTGGCCGACCGTCTCGCTACGACAATCGAAGCGCAGGAAGCGCCCGCGCCCGCTCGACCGACCGGACTGACCGCCGATCCGAGTCACAACTCGGTCACGCTGTCCTGGGATGACTCCGTCGACGCCAGCATCACCCACTACGAGGTGTTCCGTCGCGACCTCGAGGTCCATGCGAGCGGTGAGTTCATCAGCATCGCCGCCAATACGGGTTCAGCCGCAACCACCTACACGGACTCGACGGCGCAGCCGCTGCGCCGCTATCGCTATCGGATCAAGGCTGTCAACCAGCACGGCGCCAGCCAATGGTCGAGGTTTGCTGGAGCCGATACTCCCGAGGCTCCGATAGAAGACCATCAACACGACCCGGCTCCGATCACGAGGGACGAGGGTTCTACAGCTGTCGCTGGAGCCGCATGCCCCGACCGCGACAGCGAGCCGACCCCGGTCCACATCGTTGTTGACGCTGTGCCAATCGTGGTCTCGTCCACCACTGACGACTACTTCGTGCTCTATGTGAACCATGCGGAAGACGGCAGGGTGCTGGAGCTGCCGGTCCTGGTGAAGAAGGGCGCCGCGGGCACGACCGCCCTGGACGAACACCTGGAAGCGCTGCCGGTGGAGCACTACCGAGTGGAGAAGTACCTCATCGCCGAGCCGGCCGATGTCGACCGCGACTGCATCGACGACATCACCGAACTGGATGGCTATGGGATCATGAACCCGGTCAACGTCGCCGCCTCGATTGCCCTGAGGCACGGCACTGTCGCCATCCCTGATCGCGAAACCTTCGAACGGCTCTCTTACCAGGGTGATGAGGTGCTGATTGACCTGCATCTCGCCGGTCTGGAGTTCGTCAAGTTCTTCATCTTCCGCCTGAATTCCGGCGGGCCGACTGTCTATTTCATGAACACGGTTGAACACCGGTACCACTGGTCTTTTGCCGCTACTGTCGATTTTAGATTAATGATGGGGATGCGCGGCGAGATCATCTTCCACCCCAATGTCGCGGCGCCGGACGGTTCGCTGGGCGTCTATCGGTTCGAATTCGTGCCGTTGGATGACTATCCATTTCGCGATGTGCAAAATGCATACGAGGCGCTGGCCGCCAACATGCCTCTGCTTGAGAACAACCTGGCCTATTACCCGATGCCCACAAACGCGCTGCCCCGTTATCGCAGAGAGCAGGCGAAGTATGACGCCTCCCGGGTCAAGGTGCTGTTGGAACAGGACATCTTCCCCGATGTAGAGTTCATCTCCCTCAACCAGGGCACCGGTTACGGGTTCCTACGCGCCATGTCCTTTGACGAGCGGTCCAATCCTCGCGACATCGTGATCTACGAGTCGTTGCCGAACGACTTGCCGCGAGTCGCCGGCATCATCACCACCGTGCCTCAAACGCCACTCTCGCACGTCAACCTGCGCGCCGTTCAAGACCGCGTTCCCAATGCCTTCATCCGCGACGCCCTCGATGCAGGCCCCATTGATGACCTGATCGACAGCCATGTCCAATACACCGTCACGCGGGACGCATACACCATCCGCGCCGCCACCAAGGAGGAAGTCGATACCCACTACGAGACGTCCCGTCCAACCGAAACCCAGACGCCGGTGCGGGACCTATCGGTGACGGAGATCGCGGCGCTCAGCGATATCGGCTTCGACGATTGGGATGCGTTCGGGGTGAAAGCTGCGAATCTGGCCGTACTGGGCACGCTGAACTTCCCGGATGGAACCGTGCCCGACGGATTTGCCGTGCCGTTCTATTTCTACGACGAATTCATGAAGGCCAATGACCTCTATTCCCAGGTCTCAACGATGCTCGCCGACCCCAATTTCCAGACCGACTACGACAGACAGGAGGCCATGCTCAAGGAACTGCGCGATGCGATCAAGGACGCCACCACGCCGGACTGGATCATCACCGCGCTGGAAGAGATGCACGCGGCGTTCCCGGAAGGCACGTCACTGCGCTACCGATCCAGCACGAACAACGAAGACCTGCCGGGATTCAGCGGCGCCGGGCTGTACGACTCCAAGACGCAGGACCCCGACGAGACCGTGGCAGACGGGATCGATAAGTCGATCAAAGGAGTATGGGCGAGCCTCTGGAACTTCCGCGCCGTGGTCGAACGTGACTTCCACCGCATCGACCACTATTCCACGGCGATGGGCGTCCTGGTGCACCCCAACTACTCAGACGAGCTGGTCAACGGTGTCGCCGTCAGCTTCGATCCCTTCGATCTCAGCCAGGGCAGCTACTACGTCAACAGCCAGGTCGGCGAGGACCTGGTCACCAATCCCGACATGCATTCAGTTCCGGAGCAACTCCTCTTGGCTCCAGTCGGGAGCGCGGATGAGCCATTCACGATTCTTCGCGCCTCCAACCAGGTCGCGGCGGGGCAGCTCCTCATGAGTGAAACTCAAATGACCCAGTTGCGTCAACACCTCGAGGCGATCCATGACCACTTCAACGGCCTGTACCAGCCCGGCCCCGACGAGCCGTTCGCCATGGAGATCGAGTTCAAGATCACCGCCGAGAACATCCTCGCCATCAAGCAGGCTCGGCCCTGGGTCTTCGGCCCCACCCCTGTGACTACCACGACCACGACGACCGCGACGACCGCGTCGGCCCGTACTTCGGCCACTACCGTGCTTGGGCGAGAATCAGTCAGATTGGACGGCACCGCCAGCGACCCGCAAGGGGATCCTCTCTCCTATGCCTGGAGTAGCAACGGCGGAGGAACGTTTGCCAATGACTCGGAGCTCGACACTACCTGGACCGCGCCCGCCGCCGGATTCAGTGACCGAGAAATCAGACTGACGCTCACCGTCACCGACACGTCGAACGCTTCGGCTACAACTACGGTTACCGTCACGGTGCAGGGCAATCAAGCGCCCACGGCCACTGCCACCGGTCGGCCGACTACTGTCGGGGGCGGGGGTCTGGTCACACTGAACGGCACGGTGGACGATCCTGAGGACGATCAGCTGACCTACCGCTGGAGCAGCAATGGCGGCGGCAGTTTTGAGGATGAGTTCGCTGAACAGACGACCTGGACTGCGCCGCCCAAGACCGACAATGCGCAGAGCATCACTCTGACATTGACGGCAACCGACGACGGCGCCGGTCCGCTTGTGGGCTCGGTAACGGTCGAAATTACCGTGCCCGGCAACACGACTGTGACCACCGTGACGGGAGGCGGCGGTGGTGGTGGCGGCGGTGGCGGTGGACCTCCTCCGGTTCCGGTCCCGTCGGACAAGGAATTCGATTGGAACGTCAGCAGCGACATCGAGCTGCTGGCAGGCGCCAATGACCTCCCGACCGGACTTTGGTCGGACGGCGCAACCCTGTGGGTCGTCGAGAACTCGTCCTCGGGAGCGGACCGAGTCTTCGCCTACGACCTCCTGACTGGCGAGCGCCAGCCGAACGCGGAGTTTGAGTTCGAATCTCGCAACCGCTTCTCGCACGGCATCTGGTCGGACGGCGAGACGGTCTGGATCGCGGACAGCGGACAGGACCGGCTCTTCGCCTACAACCTCGTCAGCGGCGAGCGACTGGAAGAACGCGATCTCGAGCTAGCCGAGCGCAACCGCGACCCGCGCGGCATCTGGTCCGACGGCGAGACGATGTACATGCTCGACTCGGTCAAGGATTCACTCTTTGTCTACGACTTCGAATCCGGCGAACTACTGGCCGAGCACCCGCTCGACAAATTGAACAAGAGCCCACGCGGGATCTGGTCTGACGGCGTCACCATCTGGGTCTCGGATGAAGGAGCCAAACGCCTGTTTGCTTACGAGTTCGAGGACACTGCAATGACCAGGAATGAGGATCTGGAGTTCACATTCCGCTCACTGCTCAAGGCGGGCAACGGCGATGCGCGCGGCATCTGGTCGGACGGCGAGGTGATCTACGTCGCCGACGAACAGGACGATCACGTTTACACGTACAACTTGCCCGACGCGATTGACGCCCGTCTGGCGACTCTCAGTCTGAGCGGTGTCGAGATCGACGAGTTCTCACCCAGCCGTCTAACATACGATGCGATGGCTGAAACCGCTGCAACAGTAACAACCGTCGAGGCCATCGCGACGCAGGAAGCGGCAACAGTTGTAATCGAGCCGCCCGACACCGACGGAGACGCTGAGAACGGCCATCAGGTCGCATTGGGCGCCGAGACGGAGATCATCATCACCGCAACCTCGAGCGACGGTTCGCGGACCAAGTCGTATCGAGTCCTCGTCGAGAAACCGCCCTGTCTGACCGGTCTGACCACCGAGCGTCTGAGCGATGTCACATTCGTCGGCGGCAGCGTCGAAGAACTCGACCGCTGCGCCCGCGAGCAGGGCGTCGCCGCCTTCTTCCACTGGACCGGAGAGTCCTGGCTGCTGTACGCACCCGACGCGCCCGAGTTCCTCAACCGCCCGTTCCGCGACAGATTCATCAACGGTGTGCCAACTGACGCCACGTTCATCACAGCCGCTGCGAGAATCCAGAGCACCGAGAACTAAAGCTCAAGCGGAAACGTCAACTCGAAGGTTCTTGATGTTGTCCAGTTTGGTGGGCCTAACGAGACCGCACTGCGAACTTTCTCGTGGGAGGTGACGCTGTAGGCGCCTGTTTGGATTCCTTGGATCGGCGCGATTCTCGCGCAGTTCGAGCCCACACAGATTGTCCTGCGTGGGGCGAGCAGATCGCCTCCCGGTGTTTGGCTCGCGACGACGAAGCGCTCAGCATCTGATGGGTAGCATTGATTGTTATGTATCAGGTGATCTGTATCTCTTGATTGCGTCAGTCTGGATGCCATTATCTCAACACGAGTACATATCAGATAGGTAGCATCAGAGCTGTTTCTGAGGACGCCAGTGCGTCTTCCGCAGATTGACCGAGCGACTGATGACGCGCCGATCGCCATCGGGCCTTCCGGCACACGTTGGACATCAACCACGCTGGTGGGATGTTGGGCCGCCGAACGGCAACAGCCTGACGAGCCCGCCAAGCCGGGACTCGGGTCGATCGCCGCCGCCATCCCCCAGAACAAACTTCGGGATCCTCTCCAAGGGTCTCCGCCTGGCCATGCTGATCGCCTGGATTTCGGTGTTGGCGCTCGCTGTGCCGATATCCGGCCTGGCCGACCGTCTCGCCACACCAGTTGGAGCGCAGGAGGCGTCCGCGCCTGCTCGACCGACCGGACTGACCACCGAGCCGAGTCACAACTCGGTCGCGCTGTCCTGGGACGACCCCAGCGACGCCGGCATCACCCACTACGAGGTCTTCCGTCGCGACCTCGACATCCACGAGAGCGGCGAGTTCATCAGCATCTCCGCCAACACGGGCTCGGCAGAGACCAGCTATACCGACGACACAGCGCAGCCGCTGCGTCGCTATCGATATCGGGTCAAGGCTGTCAACCAGCACGGCGCCAGCCAGTGGTCGAGGTTCGCCGGCGCCGATACTCCCGAGGCTCCAGTAGAGGAGAGCCAACGGGACACGGCTCCAGTCCCGAGGGACGAGGGTTCTGCAGCTGTTGCTGGAGTCGCATGCCCCGACCGCGTCACCGAGCCGACGCCGGTTCTCATCGATGTTGACGCCGTGCCGATCGTGGTCACGTCGACGACCGCTGAGTACTTCGTGCTCTATGTGAGTCACGATGTGGACGGCACGGAGCTAGAGATCCCGGTCTTGGTGAAGAGAGGTGAAGCGGGCACGACCACGCTGGCCGAAAACGTGGAGGCTCTGCCCAAAGAGCGCTACCGGGTGGAGAAGTACCTCATCGCCGACCCCGCCGACATCGACGGCGATTGCATCGACGACATCACCGAACTCGACAACCTGGGCAGCATGAACCCCTATAACCCTGCCCCCGCCATCGAGACCAGGGACGGCGCCGTGGCCATTCAGGACCAGGCCACATTCGAGCTGTATGCGCACGCGGCCTCGCACGGGGACCTGATTCTCAAGTACGTTATATTCGCCATGGACACCGGCCGGCCCAGTGTCTACTTTCAGAACACCAAGACGTACCCGCACCATGGAGAATTCCTGGAAGCAATTGGGTTGACAGAGCCCAAGGTGAACCGAGGCCTGATCGTTTATGACCCGGCGCTAGTCACCCCCGATGGTAGACCCGGCGTCTACTACTACCCCAACGGGAGGGCCTCACATTCCTTCGCCGAAGCGGCACGGATTCATACGGTAACTGCCGCCAGCATGCCCCTGCTTGATGACAACCTGGCTTTACATCTTCCAACCAACCAACTTCTGGAGCTTCAGGCCGAGTTACCTACATTCAAGAACTCCCGTATCCCTCTTGTGTTCAACGAAGACATCCTCCCCGACACCGACTTCCTGGCATTGCATCCGGCGGAAGGGTATGGCTATCTGCGGGTCGTAGGCCCGGACGAGCGGCCCCACCCGCGCGACATCGTGCTCTACGAGGCACTGCCCAACGAACTGCCCCGCGTGGCCGGCATCATCAGCGCCGTGCCCCAGACGCCGCTGTCGCACGTCAACCTGCGGGCCATCCAGAACGGCATCCCCAACGCCTTCATCCGCGACGCCCGCGCCAACCCTGCCATCGCGCCCCTGATAGATGGCTTCGTCCGTTACGAGGTGACCGACGGCGCCTGGACGCTGCAGGCGGCCACCAAGGCGGAAGTCGATGCCCACTACGAGTCATCCCGACCCGATCCCCAGACGCCGCAGCGCGACCTGTCGGTCACCGAGATCAGCCGCCTGACTGACATCGGCTTCGAGGATTGGCCTGTCTTCGGAGTCAAAGCGGCCAACGTGGCCGTGCTGGGCACGCTGGGCTTTCCCGCCGGCGCCGTGCCTGAGGGTGGCGCCGTCCCAATCGGAGGGACCGTGCCCGACGGGTTTGCGGTCCCGTTCTATTTCTACGACGAGTTCATGAAGGCCCACGATTTCTATACCCGCATCGAGACGATGTTAACCAACGAAGCGTTCCAGACCGACCTCGAGGTACAGGCTGACATGCTCGATGACTTGCGGGACGACATCAAGGACGCGGTGACACCACAGTGGATCATCGACGCGCTGACCGAGATGCACGCGTCGTTCCCCGAGGGAACCTCGCTGCGCTACCGGTCGAGCACCAACAACGAAGACCTGCCGGGGTTCAACGGTGCGGGCCTGTACGACTCGAAGACGCAGGACCCGGACGAGACGGAGGAGGACGGCATCGACAAGTCGCTCAAGGGGGTCTTCGCTAGTCTCTGGACCTTCCGGGCGTTCACCGAGCGCGAGTTTCATCGCATTGACCATCTGGCGGCGGCGATGGGGGTGCTGGTGCATCCCAACTACAAAGACGAGTTGGCCAATGGCGTGGCGGTCAGCTCTGATCTGACCGACCCTGTCTATGGCTTAGACGACTGGCACTACGTCAACGCGCAGGTGGGTGAGGACCTGGTGACCAATCCCGAGCCCCACTCGGCGCCGGAGGAAATCCTGCTGTATCCAGGGGGCTGCCTGGTCCTTTCAACCTCCAACCTGGTGGAGCCGGGGGAACTCCTGTTGAGCGACGTCCATCTGGCCCAGTTGCACGAACATCTTGGGGCAATTCACGATCACTTTGAGGGGCTGTACGCCCCCGCACCCGGGGAACCGTTCGCTATAGAGATCGAGTTCAAGATCACCAGTGAGAACATCCTGGGGATCAAACAGGCTCGGCCCTGGGTCTTCGGAGGCGCCCCTGTGACTACGACGACCACGACTACCACGACCACCACGACAGCTACGACAACCACAACGACGACAACAGGTGGTGGAGGCGGCGGTGGTGGCGGTGGAGGCGGTGGGCTGCCGCCGGTTCCGATTCCCTCGGATGCCGACTTCGATTGGAATGTGACCCGAGACATCGAGTCGCTCGACCACGACAACGATCTGCCGACCGGCATCTGGTCAGATGGCAAGACGCTGTGGGTCGTCGAGAACTCGTCCTCGGGAGCGGATCGGGTCTTCGCCTACGATCTCCAGACCGGAGAGCGCCAGCCGGACGCGGAGTTTGAGCTCGAATCGCGTAACCGCTTCTCGCACGGCATCTGGTCGGACGGCGAGACGATTTGGATCGCGGACAGCGGTCAGGACAAGCTCTTCGCTTACGACCTTGCCAGCGGCGAGCGCATGGAGGCACGCGACATCGAATTGACAGAGCGCAACCGCGACCCACGCGGCATCTGGTCGGACGGCGTCACGCTCTACGTGCTTGACTCGGTCAAGGATGCGCTGTTTGTTTACGAGTTCGAGACGGGCGAACTGGTCGCCGAGCACCCGCTCGACAAGCTCAACAAGAGCCCGCGTGGCATCTGGTCCGACGGTGTCACGCTCTGGGTCTCGGATGACGGGGCCAAGCGGCTGTTTGCCTACCGGATTGAAGACGGCGAACTGGTCCGCCACGAGGATGAGGAGTTCACGTTCCGCTCGCTGCTCAAAGCGGGTAACGGCGCCGCACGGGGGATCTGGTCGGATAGCGAGGTCGTCTACGTCGCGGATGAACAGGACGACAAGGTCTACACGTACAACATGCCTGACGCGATCGACGCGCGTCTCGCGTGGCTCAGTATGAGCAACGTCGAGATAGGCGAGTTCTCACCCGGCCGCCCGACATACAACGCGATGGCTGAAACCGCTGCAACAGTAATAACCGTCGAGGCCGTCGCGACGCAGGAAGCGGCAACAGTTGTAATCGAACCGGCCGACACCGACGGAGACGCCGAGAACGGCCATCAGGTCGCATTAGGCGCCGAGACGGAGATAAGCATCACCGTGACCTCAAGCGATGCTTCTCGGACCAGGTCGTATCGAGTCCTGGTCGAGAAACCACCCTGCATGACCGGCCTATCCGCCGAGCGCCTGAGCGAGGTCACATTCGCCGGCGGCAGCGTCAACGAACTCGACCGCTGCGCTAGTGAGCAAGGAGTGGCTTCCTTCTTCTATTGGACCGGCGAATCCTGGCTGCTCTACGCCCCCGACGCGCCCGAGTTCCTCAGCCGCCAGTTCGAGCAACAGTTCGGCGACGGCATACCGGCCGGCGCCTCGTTTATCGTCGCGACTACGGCAGACGATCGGACCGACAACTAGAGTTCAAGCGCGAACGGCAACTCGACGGATCTTGTCGTTGCGCAGTCTGGGGGTCTCCACTCAACGGCAGAATCACTCGGCGGTCCTGCTCGGCATCTCCGCCCGGCAATCCAACCACTGCCTTGCAGTATCTGCCGTCGCTCACACAAGATTCACCTGACTGACTCTGGACACCGGGTACGAGAGGGTGAGGATCTGGCAGGTGAGTTGAAGCTCGCGGCTCATCGCCGATCGTCCGCCAACCATAGAGTGTCAGCGGCGATCGAAGTGGTAGCATCGCACCTGTGCAACATCGATCATCGCCAGACATATCGATACATTCCGCCCGTCCCCAACACCCGGAACCACGAGAAGCGAGCTCTGGAACGTCCTCATCCGTACGCACCGGCGCTGTTCGTCGCGTGGCGACGCTGATCGTTCTGGTCCTGGTGTTGCTCGGAATCGGCGGCGCTGTCAGCCAACCGTCATCCGCTCAAACCATCGACGAAGGTCAAACCTACACGGCAATCACCAGTGGCCTCTGGCACACTTGCGGTCTTACTTCCGACGCCGAAATCACCTGCTGGGGGAGCAACTCCTTCGGGATAAGTGACCCTCCCCCGGGCGCCTACCAGTCACTTCACCTGGGTGCGAGCTACTCGTGCGCTCTCGACACCGACAGTGTCATTAACTGCTGGGGAAAAAACGACATCAATCAACTCGACTTTCCTGCGGGCACGTTCAAGAGTATTGCTACGGGAGACCGTCACGCTTGCGCCATCGCATCTGACGACTCGATCACCTGTTGGGGGTACAACGCCTTCGGTCAAACCCAGTCGCCGACCGGGGCCTACACAGCTCTCGCTATCGGTTGGGAGCACAGCTGCGCGATCAGAACCGACGGTGGGATTGACTGTTGGGGATATCCGGATCGGGGCCTGGTTGTGCCACCGGATGGCACGTACAAGGTGTTGGTAGCGTGCGACGTACACAATTGCGCCATTGCGACCGACGATACTATCGATTACTGGGGATGGAACAATTACGGGCAGAGAAGGTCTCCAGCCGGGAGGTATCAAGCTCTGGCTGCCATCCGGTATACCACCTGCGCCATTGCAACCGACGACGCCATCACCTGTTGGGGAAGCAACTCGCATGGGCAAGCCGATGCTCCGTCGGGCACGTTCAAAGCCGTTGCCGCTGGCAGAAACAACTTCTGCGCCATACGAACTGACGACACTGTTACCTGCTGGGGCGCTAACCAGTATGGGCAAGCCGATGCCCCGTCTGGCACGTATCAGGCCATCTCCATGAGGATAGAAGCATCCTGCGCCATTGCAACTGACGGAACAGTTGTCTGCTGGGGCTATAGCCACTATTTGCAAACTGACAGCATTGCCGGAACTTACCGCGCGATCGACGTGGGCTACGCTCACGCCTGCAGCCTGACAACCCGCGACACAATCTCCTGCTGGGGATCAAACCAGCTGGGACAAACCGATGCCCCGGCGGGCGCTTACCAATCCATCACTTCCGGCTTCGACCACACCTGCGCGATCGCAGCCAACGACACGATCGCCTGTTGGGGATTCAACGATTTCGGTCAAGCGAATCCGCCCGCGGGCGCCTTCAAGACCCTGGCCCTCGCTGACCTCCATTCCTGCGCCATCGCTGAAGACGACACGGTGACTTGCTGGGGAAACAAGAGTAAAGGAAGTGGGATGGCGCCTGCCGGCGCCGTGAAGTTCCTGGTCTCAGGCTATTACCACACCTGCGCCATCAAGGCCGACGACACGATTGCTTGCTGGGGATCCAACGAATACGGCCAAACTCGTTCAGCAGACGGTACGTTCAAGGCACTTGCCCTTGGTGATAACCACACTTGCGCCATCAAGACGGACGGCTCCATTGCCTGTTGGGGTCGAAATGAATACGACCAGTCCGACGCACCGACCGGCAATTTCGACAGCGTCTCTGTCGGGCAGTTTCACAGTTGCGCGAGGCGACTCGATCAGACCATCCTGTGCTGGGGGTGGAACGAATTCGGGCAGGCAGATCCACCAGTGGGTCAATACACCGCTCTGTCCGCCGGCGACCTTCACACTTGTGCCCTCGGCTCTGATCAGGCTATCGCCTGCTGGGGGACAAGCGGCCATGGTGAGACAGACGTCCCCGCGGGAACGTTCACTGAAATCACAGTCGGACCCTCTACCGGCTGCGCCATCAGTACTGAAATGATCGCCACTTGTTGGCCACAGCCACCCGATGGTGTTCGCTGGGTGGTTGGTGGGGACTATGAAGGCCCTGACGTAGCGGTCTCGTTCGGGTCGGCTACGTACAGCGCAGTGGAAGGAAGCGAGGTGACTGTCCTGATCTCATTGAACCAGGACCCCAAGCGCTCGCTGACCATCCTGCTGACGACGGCGAACCAGGGAACATCGAACACGGACTACTCAGGGGTTCCCCCAAGCGTGACGTTTGACAGTGGCGAGATTGTGCAGACATTCTCGTTCAAGGCGACACAGGACAGCGAAGAAGACGAAGAGGGCGAGAGTGTGCTGTTTAGCTTTGGCTCTCCACTTCCGACCGGCGTTACTGCCGGGGACACGTTTGCGACCGTCGTTACAATCGAAGCACCGGTGAACCCAATCCCGCGACGGATCATCGTCCCCTCCGGGGGAGGCGGGGGCGGAGGAGGGCCGCCACCCGTCCCGATTCCGTCGGACGCCGACTTCGACTGGAATGTGACCCGCGACATTGAGTCGCTCGACCGCGACAACGACCTGCCGACCGACATCTGGTCGAATGGTGTGACGTTGTGGGTCCTGCAGAACTCGGCTACCGGCGCCGATTCCGTCTTCGCCTACGACCTGGAGACCGGCGAACGACTTGCGGATCAGGACTTCGAGCTCGAACGCCGCAACCGCTTCTCGCATGGCCTCTGGTCAGACGGTGAGACAATCTGGGTCGCAGACAGCGGGCAGGATCAACTCTTCGCCTACAACCTCGCCAGCGGCGAGCGACTGGAGGCACGCGACCTCAAGCTGGCCGAGCGCAACCGCGACCCGCGCGGCATCTGGTCTGACGGCCAGACGCTATACGTGCTCGACAGTGTCAAAGATGCGCTCTTCGTCTACGACTTGGAGACGGGCGAACTGCTGGCCGAATACCCGCTCGACAAATTGAACAAGAGTCCGCGTGGGATCTGGTCGGACGGCGTCACTTTCTGGGTCTCCGACGACGGGGCCAAGCGGCTGTTTGCCTACCGGATCGAGGAGGGAGCACTGGTCCGCCAGGAGGACGAGGAGTTCACATTCCGCTCACTACTCAAAGCGGGCAACGGCGACGCGCGCGGCATCTGGTCGGACGGCGATGTGATCTACGTCGTCGACGAACAGGACGACAAGGTCTACACGTACAACTTGCCAGACGCGATCGACGCGCGTCTGGCGTCGCTCAGCCTGAGCGATGTCCAGATCGACGAGTTCTCACCCGGCCGTTTGATCTACGCAGCGATAGCTGAAACCGCTGCAACAGTAACAATCGTCGAGGCCATCGCGACGCAGGAAGCAGCAACAGTTGTAGTCGAACCATCCGACACCGACGGCGATGCCGAGAACGGCCATCAGGTCGAGTTGGGCAGACAAACTGAAATCACCGTCACCGTGACCTCAAGCGACGGTTCGCGGAAAAGGTCGTATCGAATCCTCGTCGAGAAACCGCCCTGCTTGCCCGGGCTAACCGGCCTAGCCACCGAGCGTCTCAGCGAGGTCACATTCGTCGGCGGCAGCGTCGAAGATCTCGACCGCTGCGCCCGCGAGCAGGGCGTCGTCGCCTTCTTCCACTGGACCGGCGAATCCTGGCTGCTCTACGCCCCAGACGCGCCCGAGTTCCTCAATCGCCAGTTCGAGCAACAGTTCGGCGACGGCATCCCGGCTGGAGCTCCGCTAGTTGCAGTAAGTACCTCGGAAACAAGGACCGGCAGCTAGAACCCAAAAGCGAATGCCAACGCAAGAGTTCTCAATTATGTCGAGTTTGCTGAGTCTACCGAGACTGTATTGCGAGCTTTCGTCTGTGAGGTGGCACTGTAGACGCCTCCTCAGATTCCCTGGAGCGGCGCAATCCTCCCGCGGTTTGAGTCACTGACGGCGGTCAGGGAACGTGGCGCTGGTCGGCGCCGAGTCGTCGGACGTCGTGGCTCGGTCCTGGTTGGTCTCAACCAGCGGCACGTCGACCGACTTGTTTGGGCTTTCGGAGAGCTTGACCTCAACCGAAGCGGCGCTGCCGCCTTCCACCCGACCAGGGGCGAATTCTGGGCGAGTGGTTCGTGCCCTCTCTGATTCATCCACATTGGGTACTAACCGTGATCGTAATGAAACGTCTGTGTAGTCTCAGACGGTATCTATGTCGTTCCCAAATGGAGACAACTGATGTTCTATTAGACCGATGTATTTCGCTCTTGATGGTGCGGCGCCTTGAGAGCACGCGATTTGAAGAGCCAGCCAACAGCATTGGCGGACGCCGGCGGACGCATGCAACGAGAGGTCGCCTCCGCGATGAAACCGCAGCGCGACGGAGCAAGCGAGGCGCCTGCCGACAACCCATCTGGCAGGCCGCTTCCGACAGGTCATATCCGTTGGCTGGATGTTTGCCGTCTGGGCCACGCCAGCCCGAGATCTGTGCCGCAGGCGTGGCCGCGGCGGTTGAGCTCGTTCGCCCTGGCGGGCTTCCTGGCTCTGATCGCTCTACTCGGATTCCTGACCTCGCCCGCCTCAGCGCAGACGCCGAGCGACGACGCCAGCCTGAGCGCTCTGACGCTGAGTCAGGGACGGCTCGAGCCGGCGTTCGCCAGCGGCACGACGGAATACAGCGCCAGCGTCGGCTACACGATCACCCAGATCACCGTGACGCCGAACCAGAGCGACAGCGCCGCTTCGGTCGCCTTCCTCAATGCTGGCGACTCGGCACTGCCTGATCGAGACAGTGTCGCTCCGGGGCATCAGATCGACCTGGTTGTGGGCGAGAACGTATTCAAAATCAAGGTGACGGCCGAAGACACCCTGACGACCCGGACCTACGTCGTCAGCCTGACCCGGACCGAGGCAGACAGCTCCTTGAGCCCTTCGGCCAACGATCCCTCAAGCGCATTCGCTTCCAGCGCGGTCTACCGGGTGACGTTCACGGGCGCCTGGACCAGTTCGGCCACTCCCGACGGGCTGCCCGGCGGCGCCCACTTCTCTCCGCTGATCGGCGCCGTTCACAACTCGAATGTGACCTTCGTTGAGGGCGGCGAGACCGCGAGCGCCGGCGTCGAGTCGATGGCGGAACTTGGCGGAACGGCGGGCCTGCAAGCTGAGGTGATCGCCGCCATGAACGATGCTTTAGCCGCGTTGATTGGTTCCGGCAACATCAGCACGACCGGTACACAGAGCCTGACGGCCTCGCTGACCAGTGAACATCCCCGGGTCACGCTGCTGACCATGGTGGCGCCGAGCCCGGACTGGTTCGTTGGCGTCTCCGGACTGCTCCTGCTCAACTCCGATGGCCGTTGGCTGCGGTCGCACGAGGTAGCACTCTACCCCTGGGATGCCGGCACCGAGGACGGCGGCGAGTTCTCGCTGATCAACGACGCGACCGTGCCGCCGGGTGCGATCACGAGCATCCGCGGCACGGGCAAGTTCTCGACCGAGCCGATTGCGCGCCTGACCTTCACGCTCGAATCGGTCATCACCACCCGCAGTGTTGACGAGAACACGGAGGCTGGCGTGGACATCGGGGCGCCGGTCGCGGCTACGGCTGTCGACGGCGTAGTCACCTACACGCTCGGCGGCACGGACGCCGCATCGTTCGATGTCGTCGCCGCGACCGGCCAGCTCCAGACCAAGGCCGCGCTCGACTACGAGACGAAGTCCAGCTACGAGGTCACAGTCACCGCCACCGACACGGATGGCTCCGTCTCGACCACGGTGGCGATCGAGGTCACCAACGTCATCGAACTCACAACGTTCTCAGGTCCGACGATGGTCACGTTCGCCGAGAACGGCGCGGGCCGAGTCGCCACCTACATCGCCGCCTCTGAGGAAGACCAGGACGGCGTCGTCTGGACAGTCACGGGCACTGACGCCGCCCGCTTCACAATCGATGCCCCCGGAGGCGTGCTCCGCTTCCACATCGACCCGATCGCTCCCAATCTCTTCCCGGAGCCGCCCGACTTCGAGTCTCCTGACGACGCCGACACGGACAACGACTACGCGATCACGCTCCTGGCCCGGGTTGGGATGGACGTCAGTACCTTCCCGGTCACCGTGACGGTAGCGGACGTGGACGAGGCGGGCGTAATCTCGCTCTCAAGTGCCCATCCATCAACGGGGTCGGCCTTGACCGCGACCCTGACAGATCCGGACATGGATACCGGTACGCCTGCCTGGGAGTGGGAGCGTTCGTCGGGTCGCAGCGCCTGGAGCGTGATCGTCGGCGCGACCGGAGCCGTTTACGTGCCCGTCGCCGCTGACGCCGGGCACTACTTGCGGGTGAGGGCGTCTTATGTAAACCATCTTGGTTCCGGCAGGATCGCCCAGACAACGGCCTCGAACGTGGTGTTGGCCCGAACCCTGAGCGGGCTTGAGGTCGCCACGACCTCCTCGAGACAGATGTACCCCGCGTTCGACCCCGAGATTCTTCACTATGCCGTGGGTTGCATCGCATCGGACACGCTAAGTCTGACACTATCGACGACCGACGCCGACACCCGTCTTGCGGTCAACGGCGTCCAGTACGCCAATCAGAATGCCGTCGTCGAGTTGACGGGACAGGACGGCGAGAGCGACATCCGAATCACGCTCAGCGGCGGCGACGGCGCAAGCACCACCTACACGCTGCACTGCCTCGCCGAGTCTGTCCCCACGCTCTCCGTGACCAAAGGGGATGGCGCGTCGGAGTCGTTGATGACGGCCTCATTTGAAGTCAGCAATAGCGTGGCGCACCTTGCGATTATCGATCACAACGGCGTACCTCGGTTTCGGCGGCAACAGACCAAAGCAAGGCACTTCAGGGCGTACCCGGACGGCGGATATCCCTATGCGTTGTCCGTCACAAGAGATCCGGCGTCATATGTCGTGTACGACGAAAATCTCGACATTGTCCAGAGCGGGATCAAGACTGTCAATCTCGAAGACACGAACGGGCATGACTTCTTCATCAAATCGAACGGCGACTATGTGTTGATGGCCTACGAGCCTGCCGTGCGTGATATGAGGTTCATCACTGAACGATACGGCCTGACCCACGGCAACGGTGATCCATTCGGCCGCGCCGAGGACACCGAAGATGCAATTATTCAGGTCGTTTCGCCCACCGGTCAAGAGCTGTTCCTGTGGAACTCCTGGGATCACATGGCGCTCGGAGACTGTACGCAACATCGCTTCCCCGAGGACTACGCGCACATCAACTCGGTACAAGTCGTCGATGGGGACATCGTCTCCTCATTCCGGGGCTGTTCGAAGGTGTTGCGAATCGATGGGACCAGCGGCGAGGTGATCTGGCGACTGGGCAGGAGCAACCTCAGTACTGAGGAGTGGCAGAGTCGTCACATCGGCCCGCCGCCGCTGAAGATCGTCGGCGACCCCTATAGGGAGTTCTGTGGGCAGCATTCGGCGCGCTTGCTGGACAACGGCCACCTCAGCCTCTTCGACAACGGCGTGGCGTGCCTCAAAGATCCGCGAACGGGCGAGACAGAACGAGTCGGCGGAGAGTTCAGCAGAGTCGTTGAGTACGCCATCGATCTGGAACACGGGGAAGCGATCTTCCAGCGTCACGTCTTTCTCCACGGCCGCATGGACTCCTTGTCTTTCTCGATGGGTCAAGCTGATCCGCTGCCTAATGGAAACTGGTTGATCACCTGGGGTAGAGGCATCCGAAACCCCGGTCCCGTGGATCCCGATCCTCCTGACGTGTCGGGAACGCAGGCCAATCCAGCGACCGGAGTCGAAGAATTTACGATCGTCGCCATGAGCGGCGGCAACGTGATGACCGCAGGCCGGATGTACCCCGTGGCGCCCGTGGCGCTGGCGGCCGAACCCATCGCCCTGACGGCTGAGCTCCCCGGGAGCACGTACACATCGATCTTCCACAGCGGCGTCACCGACTCGCCACGGGTCGTGGTCGCCTTCAGCCGTCCGGTCGTCGATTTCGACGAGACCACGCCGTCGATCAGCGTTAGCGGTGCGACGGTCGCGAGCGTCAGCGCTCACGTTGTCGCTGGCGAGCCGGCCAACGCCTACCTCGTCACCCTGACGCCCGACGGCGACGGTGCGATCAGCTTCCGTCTCGTCACCGGTCAGGCCTGCGGCGCCGATGGCGGAATCTGCGCAGCCGACGGCACGACAATGTCCGAGGCGCCCGCGGCGCTGGTCATCGGCCCCGCCGTCACCGTCTCGTTCGAGCAGACCACTTACACCGTCACCGAGGGCGCCTCGCAGTCCGTAGCCGTTCGCCTCAGTTCGGCCCACCAGGGCGTCCGCAGTGTCACCATCCCGGTCGTGTTGCGAACCACGGGCAGCGCCTCGGCCGATGACCTCACCCTGGACGAGAGCGTGACCTTCGAGGCGGGCGAACGCAGCAAGCCGCTGGCGTTGAACGCCAACGACGACGACCTCGTCGAAGGCGCCGAAACCACCGTACTGACCCTCGGTGCGCTGCCTGTCGGCGTCACCGAGGGCGCGACCGCCACGACGACCGTCACGCTCGCCGACGCTGACCCGGCGAACATCGACTTCACGGTCGCGACGAGCGAAGTTGCCGAAGGAGGCGAGACCACTTTCAGCTTCGCCTTCGTGAACGCCGTCGCCTTTGAGCGTGACCAGACCATCGACCTCGCTGTCGGCGGCAGCGCCACTGCCGGGGACGACTTCACCGTCGTGGACGCCAGCAACAGGACGCTCACGGCGCCGTACGCCATCACCTTCCCGGCAGCGAGCAGTGCGGTCGACGCTACGATCAGGGTGGTGGACGACTCCGAGATCGAATCCGCGCCGGAGACCGTCACGCTGAGCGCCAGGCTCACCTCGACCAACGCCTCGCTCGGCTCGCGCACCGTCACGATTCCGCCCAGCGACGTGCCCGACACGCCGGAGGTCACGATCGCGCAGGACGGCACGGTCTCCGAAGGGCAGGACGCCGCCTTCACGCTCTCGCGCACCGACGCCCAGAACGTCCCGCTCACAAGCACCCTGACCGTCCGCGTCGAAGTGTCGGCAACTGGCTCGACCCTCGGCGGCTCACGACCCGGGACCGCTACCTTCGCGGCCGGCAGCCGCAACGCGACGTTGGCCGTGGCGACGCTCGACGACACGGTGGTGGAAGAGGCCGGGACGGTGACCGCTCTCGTTCGAGCCAGCACCAGCAACCCGCCCGTTTACCTGACCGGCGCGGCGAACCACGCCACGGTCACGGTCAACGACAATGACATCGCCGCGTTCACGCTCTCCGCCGCCGCCACAGAGGTCGGCGAAGGCGACAAGGTCCACATCACCATCGAGGCGGACGGCGTCACCTTCGCGGCGCCGCAGACCCTCGCCCTCAGCCTCGCTGGCAGCGCCACTGCCGGTGAGGACTTCAGCGTCAGCAACGACCGCGGCGAAGCGCTGACTTCGCCATACGACGTCACCCTGCCGGCCGGGGCCAGATCGGTCAGCGTGATGATCATGGCGGTGACCGATGCCGAGGAGGATCCTGACGAGACGATCGAGCTATCGGTGAGCTACGACGGCAGTGTCATCGGGAGCGTCACCATCACCATCACAGAAGCGCCCATCATTCTGCCGCCCGTGATCACCACCACCGTGACCGGCGGCGGTGGTGGTGGAGGAGGCGGTGCGCCGCCGGTTCCGATCCCCTCCGATGCCGACTTCGACTGGAACGTGACCCGCGACATCGAGTCGCTCGACCGCGACAACGACCTGCCCACGGATATCTGGTCGGACGGCAAGACGCTGTGGGTCGTCGAGAACTCGGCCTCGGGAGCGGACCGAGTCTTCGCTTACGACCTTCAAACCGGCGAGCGCCAGCCGGACGCGGAGTTCGAGCTCGACCGGCGCAACCGCTTCTCGCATGGCCTCTGGTCGGACGGCAAGACGATCTGGATCGCCGACAGCGGGCAGGACCGGCTCTTCGCCTACAACCTCGCCACCGGCGAGCGACTGGAGCAGCGTGACCTCGAGCTGGCCGAGCGCAACCGCGACCCACGCGGGATCTGGTCGGACGGCGAGACGTTATACGTGCTCGACTCGGTCAAGGATGCGCTCTTCGTCTACGACTTCGAATCCGGCGAGCTGCGAGCGGAATACCCGCTCGACAAATTGAACAAGAGCCCGCGTGGGATCTGGTCCGATGAGGTGATGTTGTGGGTCTCGGATGACGGGGCCAAGCGGTTGTTTGCCTACCGGATCGAGCAAGACATACTGGTCCGCCACGAGGATGAGGAGTTCACGTTCCGCTCGCTGCTTAAAGCGGGCAACGGAGATGCTCGCGGGATCTGGTCGGACGGCGATGTGATCTACGTCGTCGACGAGCAAGACGACAAGGTCTACAGCTACAACCTCCCCGATGTGATCGACGCGCGTCTGGCATCGCTCAGTCTGAGCGGCGTCGAGATCGACGAGTTCTCACCCGGCCGTCCGACATACAATGCGCTGGCCGAAACCGCTGCCACAGTCACAACCGTCGAGGCCATCGCGGCACAGGAAGCGGCAACAGTCGTGATCGCTCCGACCGACTCCGACGGAGACGCTGAGAACGGCCATCAGGTTGCGTTGGGCAGACAAACTGAAATCACTATCACAGTGACCTCGAGCGACGGTTCCCGGACCAGATCGTATCGAGTCCTCATCCAGAAACCGCCCTGCATGACCGGGCTAACCACCGAGCGCCTGAGCGAGGTCACATTCGTCGGCGGCAGCGTCGACGATCTCGACCGCTGCGCCCGCGAACAGGGCGTGGTCGCGCTCTTCCACTGGACCGGAGAGTCCTGGCTGCTGTACGCACCCGACGCGCCCGCATTCCTCAACCGCCTGTTCCGCAACCGCTTCATCAACGGTGTGCCAGCTGGCGCCATATTCATCACAGCCGCTGCGGGAACCCACAGCACCGAGAACTAGGAACGCTCTGAACAACTCCGATCTTCGCTTCTCGCCCTCGCGGGGGAGGCTGCCGAAGACTGAAGGGGGGCCGAGCGGCCACCGGCGGCAGTTACTCAGAGGATTCCTGGGCCGAGAGTCTTGCCTTGCGCTCAAACGGGATCTGCAGACCTGAACCCGCTTCGGATCGCACCGTTCGCCCCGCGACTGCGGCTCGCCTAGCGACTGCGGCTCGCCTAGCGACTGCGGGCGAATAACTGCGCGTGAGGAATCTGTCTTCAAGAGTCCGTCGCTTCGCTCTACGACAAGTCGTTCGGCGTCTTCCGCGCGCATACGACCCAGCGATCTTGCCGGCGGCCAGGCTGAAACCAGATCCAGTGCATCGCCTCGATCCCGAAGGCGTCCCGCTCGTCCTGCCCGATTGAGAATGTCTGTACAGACCGGTATCTTAAGACACACTCATGCACTCAAAGTCCATGAGCCGACTCGAGGGGGGCAGAGTTGTGGGCGTGCTGGTCTCGATCTTCACCGCCGTCATCGGGCTCACCTTGTTGCTGAGCAACATTGCGCTGTTGACCCAACTTGGCCCGCCCGCCAGCCGCAGCGTGGTCGCATCGGTCGACAGTGAGCCAGGCAAGGAACCAGGCAAGGAACCAGGCAAATCCGCCCCCCGGCTCATCAGCCAACCGCGTCAGAGGTCCACTCCCCCAACCGCGCCCTCCTTCCTCAGCGCGACTGCCGCCGCTACGCGCGCCTGGTCGGACTCGGCGCCAGTCACGGCGCTCGCACGAGATGAAACGGACACCAGCGAGCGAGCTGACTCGCCGATATCGGTCGGCGTGACGGCCGGCTCTCATACCAGTGAAAGCGCAGACGACGATAGTCCGTTGACCGCTTCCGCACCGGCGCAGGAATACACCTGGCAAGACGGCGACCGCACCAGGACGGTGGTCCTGCAATCCGATCTGATTCTCCAGCCGAGTGCGAACAACGGCGCCGAAGCGGTAGTTGCCGACTACGGAGTTCGAAGCATCGTCCAGAGGCAGGCCGGCTCCGATCAGGGCGCAGGTCAGCCGGTCTTCCGGGCACGGTCGGGCGGGCAGCTAATGACGTTGCCGGGCGGCATCCTGTTGGCTCTCGATCCGGACTGGGATCAAGCCCGTATCTCGCTCTTCTTCGTCGAGAACGGCATCGACTTGAGTCGGGCCGAACCCTTGCAGTCGCTGCCCAACGCCTACTTCGTTGAGACCGAACCGGGATTTCCCTCGCTCAGCCTCGCCAACAACTTGGCCACTCAAAAAGGAGTGATCGTTTCGAGCCCCAATTGGGAAGTCGCAATCAAATTCCAGTGAGAACCGTCGCCCTGTTCGCAGGAATTGCGCTTGCGCTGCTCTGTGTCCTGGTCGCTCAGCGCAACGCCCAGGCTCAATCGATCCTCGGCGCGCCGACGAGTCTCACGGTAACCACGACGACCACCAATTCGCTCACGCTGACCTGGGTCGCGCCTGCTGACGACGGCGGGACCGCGATCACCTCCTATGACCTGCGCGTAGTCGAGACGGCCCTGAATGACGGGACCGACCAAGCGTGGACGCTGATTGGAGGCGTCTGGACTGCGGGCACGCTGGAGTACGTCCCGGCCGACCTGCTGGACGGCGTTCAGTACGACCTCCAGATGCGCGCCGACAACGGCGCCGACGGTCCCTGGTCAACCACCACGATGGCGACGACGTCCGATCACGGCGGCACGCAGTCGGGGGCGACGACGTTCACGCTGGGCTCAACCGTCAACGGCGCGATCAACCAGGCCGGCGACCTCGATTACTTCAAGATCGATATCGCCCAGAGCACGGATGTCTGGCTCTACACCAGCGGCGATCTCGACACACATATCAGGCTGGAAGACTCCAGCTCAACCTTGCTCACGTCGAACGACAATGCCTATCTCCCTCACGGGCCGCTCAACTCGTCGGTCCGCAGGCAGTTGGAGGTGGGAACGTACTTCCTCAGTGTCAGGAGCAACAACTCGACCGCTACCGGGACCTACGTCCTCCACGGACAGGCCGTCGCTGATCCCGGAGAGACGCTCGCCAGCGCAACCACGATCACCATCGACGTTCTCGCCGCAGGCCGGATCGGGCCGACCGGCGGCGCCACCGGCGACCATGACTACTTCAAGCTCGAACTGTCCGCTTCCACAGATCTCTGGGTACAGACGTTCGGCGATGTCGACACATATGGTGAGTTGTTCGACTTCCAGGGAACCAGCCTCGCGAATGACGACGACAGCGCATTCCTCAGCTATCCCAGCTCGTTCATGCTGCGCCGCCAACTCGGCTCAGGCACCTACTACATCAAGGTACGAGGAGCCGACTCTGGTGATATCGGACCGTACACACTGCACGCGGAAGCCGCTTCCAATCCGGGTACCAGTGAATCAACTGCGACTCCCCTGCTGTTCCACCGGCCCGAGGCAGGCCGCCTCAGCTCGACGACCGACATCGACCATTTCAGCATCACTGTGGACGAACCCACGTGGGTTCGAATCTATGGCCTGCCGATCGGAAGCGAATTCTCCTTCACTGCGACCGTTCATCAGGACGCTGGGCTCAACGACAGGCTGGGCGATGATCGCGACTTCCAGGTCTTGAACCACAGTGGTTGGGACGCGGATAGTCAACAGAGGCTCGCCTTCTGGATCCGGGGAAAGCTCAATCCCGGCACGTCGTATGTCAAGGTCAAGCCACAGGACGGCGGGCAAGGCGGATACGCAATTCACCTCCAACCCGACGAGTTGCCCTCCGATATCCAGGATTGCCTCAATCGCACTACGTCGCAAAGTGACCCGTTGTACGGTTGCCAATGGCATATGAACAATACCAACCAGTTTGGCAGTAACCCAGGCTTCGACATCAACGTCGAGTCGGCCTGGGAAACGACCAAGGGCGAAGGCATCAATATCATGGTGAACGATGATGGGTTGCACTATCGCCACGATGACATCCGCCCCAACTATAACTCATCACTTAGCGTCAACTGGTTTGCACCCGACATTTATACTGCTGACCTTGGTCATGGCACAGCAGTGACGGGGATTATCGCTGCCCGGGATGACGAGACGGGCATACGTGGAGTGGCGCCAAGAGCGAATGTCTCAATGAGCAATATTGGCTACGACGGCCTCGTTTCACATTGGGAAGTGGATGGCGCGTTCTCCTCTTACGCCTCGGACATCGCTGTGTACAACAATAGCTGGGGTGTCGCTGCCGACGTCCAGGGTGGACTCGTCTTCGCATCAGCACTCGGCCGCTGGTCGCTTGAGAACAGCCTTCGGCGTGGTTTCAACGGCAAGGGCTCCGTCTTTGTGATGTCTGGCGGTAATGACGATCTCGATGGCGAATACGCCAATCTCGACGAGTATCTCAATCACTATGGAGTCATCGCTGTCTGCGCCGTGACTTACTATGATATTCGGTCCTTTAACTCCGAACGCGGGCCGAATCTCTGGATCTGTGCGCCTGGAGGTATATCCGCCGCTGCAAATATCACGACCATCAACAACCAACATCGATATCGTACGAACTTTGCCGGCACCTCTGCAGCGGCGCCCATCGTTTCCGGTGTGGCGGCCCTGGTGCGGTCGGCCAACACCGACCTGACATGGCGAGATGTCAAACTGATTCTGGCCGCATCCGCACGTCAGAACCACCCGAGTCATAGCGGCTGGACCACCGGCGCACTGAAGTACGGTTCAACGAGCGAGCGCTATCACTTCAGTCACTCCTACGGATTTGGCATGGTAGACGCCGGCGCCGCTGTGGCGTTGGCAACTGACTGGACGAATCTGCCGGGGATGAGGACAGACGAACACTCCTGGACCGGCTCAGAGGACATTCCCGACGGTAACTCAATGATCACCAAAACATTCGAGTTTGGTTCCTATGTGGAATTCATTGAGTACATCGCAATCACGGTTGACCTTGACCACCCGAATGTTCGCAACCTCCGGATCGAGCTGGAATCTCCGTCCGGGGCTATTTCAGTGCTCACCGAAAGCCGCAACCTCAATTTAGGCCCTATTGAGAGTCTCTATTTGCAAATCGACGAGGAGTTCCGCCTGGGATCGGCCAGGCATCTCGGCGAGAACCCTGAAGGTGTGTGGAAGCTGCATGTCCGGGATGAGCGCTCCGGCAATCAGGGAACGCTCGATGGAGTCGAAATCATAATGTACGGCCATGGGTTCGGTCCGTCCGAGCCGCGCGACATGCGCGTGACGGTCGTCAACAATGCCTTCCGGGTTTGCTGGAGCGCGCCTGCCGAACGGGGAGAGTCTGAGATCACCAGTTACGATCTCAGGTACTTCACGACCAGTTGGCAGTTGGTGGAAAGCATTGCGACCGATGCCAACGCCTGCTACGACCTGACCGGGGTGACTGCTGGCATCCGCTATCAAATCCAGTTGCGCGCCGTCAACAGCCAAAGCGTGGGAAGTTGGAACCCGCCCGCTACCGTGAGCATTCCGGTCGTCCCCGGAATACCGACAAACGTCACGGTGGTCCAACGCAACCTCGCACTCAGTTTGACCTGGGACGCGCCGCTGGACGATGGCGGTGGAGACATCGCTTCCTACGACGTTCGGCACATCGCCTCAGACGCCACGGACAAGGCCGACGACCAGTGGAGCACGGCGACGCCCGCCGTCAGCGTGTCGGGCGTAGGGCCCTTCACGTATACCGTCAGCAATCTCGCCAATGGCACGCAGTACGACCTACAGGTCCGAGCCAGCAACTCCGCCGGCGCCGGCGCCTGGACGGCCACGGTTCTCGGCACACCGAATGTGGCGAACCACGATCCTGAGTTTGCAACAGATACGGCAGAGCGCAGCATCGAAGAGCGCTCTCACCATGAAGCAAGGATCGGCGCCCGACTCCGTGCGACAGACCCCGACAACGACAGACTCTACTATACGTTCGCACCTCCTGCTGACGACTGGTTTGATATCAATGAACGAAACGGCCAACTTGAAGTCGGCCAAACTCTCAACTATGAGGGTCGGAAGCGGTACGTGTTCACGGTTCGGGTCAGTGATCGGAAGAACATCGACGGCGACCCAGACAGGGAAATCGACGATACCATCGAAGTCACAGTACTGATCACAGACAAGAATGAGGGCCCGGATATCGACGGCTTGCACATTGTAACCACATCCGTAGCAGAGAACTTCACTGGCGTCCTCTTTAACTTCAACGCTACAGACCCGGATGCGGACGATTTCGAGGGCGTTGGAGGCGGTCTCGAGTGGTGGGTCGGGAAACAATTTGAAGGCAATAACGTTGACTGGCGAGAGTTTAACGCGGACATCGATGGGAAACTGCGGTTCAATTCGCCTCCGGATTTCGAGAATCCACTTGACCACAATACGAATAACAGCTACTACGCGCAGATTCGGGTCACCGATGGCGAATATTACGATGCTCTCGAGTTCCTGGTCAGAGTCACTCGAGTCAACGAGCCGCCCGAGATCAGCGGTCCGGCCAACATCTTCTTCGAAGAGAACGCGACTGGCACAATCGGCAACTACCGTGGCGACGACCCAGAGGGGGAGACAGTGACCCTGAGGCTGGCAGGCCCGGATCGCAGCAAGTTCGAGCTCGCCGACGGCGGCGATCTCACATTCAGTACGCCTCCCGACTTCGACGCCCGGGCCGACGCCAACCGCGACAACAATTACCAGGTCAGAGTGATCGCTAACGACCTGTTGCTCGAATCCAGATTGGATGTGACGGTCACTGTGACCGATGTCGATGAGTCGCCGGTGATCGTGGGACCCACGGCTATCGAAATGGATGAGCACGTCACAGGCATGTCGTGGAACTTCACGGCAACAGATCCCGAAATGCAACAGCTCATCCTGTCGCTCAACGGCTTCGATAGTGGCGACTTTATGTTCGTGAACGGCGTGCTCAGGTTTGCCCAGGTTCCCGACTTCGAGGCCGCCGCCGACGCCAACGGCAACAACGTGTATGAAATCACAGTTACGGCGAGCGACGGTGAGAAAACCGCCAGTCATCCGCTGACGATTCGCGTGCTCAACGTTGATGAGCTGGGCAGCCTCACGCTCTCTTCCGAGCAGCCGCTGGTCGGGACAGCGCTCGGCGCGACGCTCACCGACCCCGACGAAATGCTGGCCGTCCAGTCCTGGACCTGGGAGCAATCAGCAAATCGCAGCACCTGGACCAGCATCGACTCAGAGACATACGCGTCCTACGAGCCAACCGATGGCACGGTGGGTCAGTACCTGCGTGTGACTGCGAACTACAACGACGGCCACGGTGCTGGAAAGGTCCTGAGTCGAACATCCAGTCAACCTGTCGCGCCGATGCCGATCATGAATACGGCGCCGGTGTTCCCGGATGTCGAGATCGAGCGCTCCGTGCGGGAAAACTCATCCGCCGGAATCAGAGTGGGCTCCGCCGTTACCGCGACGGACGCTGAGCAGGACACGCTGTCGTACACGCTCACCAGCGGAGCCACGAGCGTCTTCACGGTCCACAGCGGGTCCGGCCAACTCCGCGTCGGACCAAATGCGTCACTTGATTACGAGGACCGCCAATCATACAACGTGACGATCACCGCCACCGACCCGTCCCGCGCCAGCTCCAGCAAAACCGTCTCAATCGCCGTCGAGAACATTGATGAACCGCCAATCGCGAACGGCGATTCGGCAGATACGGATGAAGATGTCGAAGTAATCATTGACGTGTTGGGTAATGATCGAGACCCCGAAGGTGGGATGCTCACCGTTACTTCAGTTGGCAGACCAGGAAAGGGTGTCGCAGTTCTTGGAACTGACCCGGACTATCTGGTCACCTACCAGCCGGGTCTCAACCACGACGGCGTGGACGAGTTTACGTACACGGTCTCGGACGACAATCGGTCGACTACCGCCGTGGTCTCCGTCACGATTAGGCCGATAAACGATCCGCCCACGTTCGCAACGCTGCAGACGACTCGCTCGGTCTCGGAGCAAGCGGAGGATGGCGCAGATGTCGGCGCCAGAGTGACGGCCTCCGACGTCGACGGTGACGTGCTCAGTTACCGAGTATCCGGGTCCTCGGAATTTGCGATTGTTCGGGAGACCGGCCAGATCGTTCTGGCAGACGGAGCCAACCTCGACGCCGAGACTCAATCGGAGCATGTCGTCACCGTGTACGCCGCAGATACGGATTCAGCCGAGGCAAGCATTGAAGTCAAGATCATCGTGACCGCAGGTCGTGGTACCGGCGTTATCGTTGGCGGAGGCGGCGGTGGTGGCGGAGGTGGACCGCCACCGGTTCCGATTCCCTCGGACAAGGACTTCGAATGGAACGTGACCCGCGACATCGAGTCACTGCACCGCGACAACGACCTGCCGACCGGCATCTGGTCCGACGGCGCCACGCTGTGGGTCGTGGAGAACTCGGCGACCGGATCAGACTTGCTCTTCGCCTACAACCTCGTTACGGGAGAGCGGGTAACCGAGCTCGAGTTCGAACTCGACCGTCGCAATCGCTTCTCCCACGGGATCTGGTCCGACAGCGAGACCGTATGGATTGCCGACAGCGGCCAGGACAGACTCTTCGCCTACGTGCTGGCCACTGGAGAGCGACTCGAGGACCGAGACATCGAACTCGCAGAGGACAATCGCGACCCGCGCGACATCTGGTCCGACGGCAACTCAATCTATGTGCTCGATAGCGTCAAGGACGCGCTCTTCGTCTACGACCTCAAGTCGGGCGAACTGCTGGCTCAGTATTCGCTCGACAAACTCAACCGCAGTCCGCGCGGGATCTGGTCCGACGGGGTCACAATCTGGGTCTCGGACGACGGCGCCAAGCGGATATTCGCCTACCAGGTCGATGATGGTGCGCTGGTCCGTCATGAGGACCAGGAATTCACGTTCCGCTCGCTGCTCAAGGCGGGTAACGGCGACGCGCGCGGGATCTGGTCGGATGGCAATATCGTCTTCATCGCCGACGAACAGGACGACCACGTCTACACCTACAACATGCCCGACGCGATCGTCGCCCAGCTCGCGTCACTCAGTCTGAGCGATGTGCAGATCGACGAGTTCTCGCCCGGCCGTGTTTCCTACACCGCACAGGCAAATGCCGTCACAACTGTCACAACCGTCGAAGCCATCGCGACCCAGGAGGCGGCGATCGTAGTGATTGCTCCGGCCGATGACGACGGCGATACCGAAAACGGTCATCAGGTTGCGCTGGGAGAGGAAACGCAGATCACGATTACGGTCAGCTCGGTCGACGGTTCCCGGACCAGGTCGTATCAGGTCATCGTCGAGAAGCCGCGCTGTCTGGACGGGCTCACCAATGGACATCTGAGCGATGTCAGGTTCATCGGCGGCAGCGTCGATGAGCTTGGACGCTGCGCAGGGCAGCACGGTGTGGTTGCGTTCTTCTACTGGACCGGCGAATCGTGGCTGCTCTACGCCCCCGACGCGCCTGCATTCCTCAACCGCCCGTTCCGCGACAGCTTCATCAACGGTGTGCCAGCCGGCGCCACGTTGATTGCAGCCGCTGCCGCAACGCACAGTACCGAGAACTAGTGCCTGTTCAGATGGCGAACAGCATGTCGTAGATGAGGACGAGGTGGATGGCACTGAGGAAGTTGATGTCGAGTTTGTCGTAGCGGAATGCGATGCGGCGGAAGCGCTTGAGCCGGCAGAAGAAGCGCTCGACCTCGTTGCGGCGCCGGTAGCGTCGTCGGTCGTAGGCCCAGGGCCGACGCCGGTTCGACTTGGGCGGCACGACGGGTTGATAGCCAAGCTCGGCGGCCAGTCGCCGGGTGGCGTCATCCTCGTAGGCGCGGTCCATCACCAGGGCGGGGTGGCCCGAGACCGGACCAAGCCGGGGGCAGGCTGCGCAAGCGGCCGATTTCCTGGCGCCCCCTTTTGTGAGCGCGCTGGTTCCGTGCGTGTGCACTGGGATGATCGTGCTGTCCAGGGACAGCGTGTCGCAGTCCAGGTCAGCCAACAGCTCGCCCTGCAGATCGCGCGCGACCCGCTCCGGCACGCCCGCCTTGGCCCAACGGTTGAGCCCCACGTAGATCGTGTGCCAGTTGCCGAACTCGCCCGGCAAGCCGCCTCAGCTGCAGCCCTGTGTGAGCACATAGAGCCAGACATCGATCACCTGCCGGTGAGGAATCTTGAGTTGTTGCTCGGCGGCGGCAGCAACGGCGCGAGCCGGGCGCACTGAGCGTCAGTCAGCTTCTTCTGATCCGTCATCTGGTCACCAGGACCGCGCCGCCTACCGTCCCCACTCTGCCACAACTACGCCTCAATGTGAACAGGACCTAGCTCAGCCGATTCGTCGCTGATACTAAAGTACTGACGCGGTGGATTGTCGTTCGGTCGAGTGAGATAACATCCCCAGGCGCCCTTCCCGGTGGCTGGATTAAATTCGTGTTCGCATCGTGCGTTACCCGAATTCGCAGGGTCGCCTCGCTGCACAACCTCGATATCCTTACCCGCACACTGCGAGTCCGTCGAGATCTCAAAGACATTGAACCCAAGACTGGTTCTGAGAGCATTATTCCAGAGGTCGTTGGCGCGGTGAACGATGTGCCTGATCGATGCGTCTCGGGTGCATAAGGAGGTTGTTTCGCCTTTGATGACATTCTGATTCAATCGAACGACGACGTCGCGAGATGCACCCTGCGTGTTGCTGTCGGAATGCCCTCTCGGCTCATTCGGATTCACACGTTCGGGGGAAATCCGTTCCTCCGAAACTGTCCGGGGAATAGAAGGCGGCCAGCTGTCACTTGATCGCGCCTCGAGATTGTTGCTGATTGATGGCGCCAGGATTGCAGCGCCGATTGGCACGCCGACGAGTGCTGCCAGCCACAAAGGTCGCATTCGATTAATCCCCTTCGCCGGTGGGCCGGACACCCGCCGAGTTGGCCAATTCGTCGAGCAACGCGACGATCTCCTGGCGGCGGCTTGCCTCCTCGCTTGCACCTCTTGCCCCCTCAGTCAGCCGGAAGAATCGCCGGGGCAATGCGGGTCCATCTGCAGCTCCGAAACGTATCGATCCAATGAAGTCGTCGCCTTCGAGATTGATGCCGAACGTACTTTGGCACGGCGCACCTTCGCACGCCGATACTTCATATCCACCGATGCTCGCCCGCACTCCCTCGGGAATAGTGAGCAGGTGGCCCTCCACCTTGTACGTTTGGCCCGCCGTGAGCGGCGCTCCGGAGTCACCGATTGAGAGAATCACGTACACCTCTACAGTGGTTTCGGCGGTCCGCCCGTTCGCGTCGGTCACCACCGCGCGGACGGTCTTGAGGCCCGAGTCGATCATCGGATTGGCGCGAAAACCTCGCTCACCGTATTCGTCGATGAAGGACGCGACCGTGGTGTTCGCACAGAACACCATGCCCTGACTGCTCGGACCGCTGAACGGCCCGGACCGATCCGCCTCCGAGCCGTCAATCGTCAACGTGTAAGGCGCGCTACCGCCGCTCACCGACCAGGAGACCGTAAACATCTTGATGCCGAAGTGACCGGAGAAACTCTGCTCAGTCCTCAGAAAGTTGCCTTCATCGTCGTAGATCGATTCATACGAAGTGTATCCCTGTCCTCGCGTCGTGGTACATGTACTCGGGCCGGTCAAGGTCAACGTCAGCGGTTGGACGGAATCACTTGCGTCGCCCTCAACGGCATTGACCTCCGCAGGGACGCTCAGCTCCTCGCTGCCCGCTCCAGCTTCCTCGCCCGCACCGGCCTCGCGACGACCATGACGACAACAACAGCAACCACTCCCGCCACGACCACGAACAGGGCGAGGTCTCGGAATTTGATTCGGCTGAGTCTGGTTCTCATGTCTTGCTCCGGCTTCCTGGCAGATGTCCGCCATCTGGAGCCGGCCGTCACGCCTGGGCCGGCTCTGGTCGGTTCAGGCGTGGTAGTTCCGTACCGCCTCGGTGGGATGTGGAGGTTCCAACAACTGCAGCGAGTCGGGTTCGATGTGAACCGGCCCATCGCCTTAGGTAGGATTGAGCGGGTGTTGGCTGGCAATGTCGGTCCACTCGACCGGTCTCCTCATCGTCCTGCATTCGGTCAATGGAGGACAACGTACACACGAGGCTGTGACCATCCTGTGACGAATTCTGGAGCCGCACGAGCGCAAACGCGTCCGCGTCGACCAACAGCCCGTTGTCTAGAGCGGTCCGCTCAAAAGAGAGACTGAGAACCCACAGCCTGCACGGCGGCCCAGCGCCCATACCTCCAGAAATGGAACATGACCAAAGTCGCCGCCCGGCGCTAGAACTCCAGCGCGAAGCTCAACTCGAAGGTTCGTGATTTCGTGCAGTTTGGTGAGCCTGCCGAGACTGTACTGCGAACTTTTTCCTGGGAGATCGCGCTGTAGAAGCCGACTCGGGATTCCGGGAGCGGCGCGCTACCGGTTTAGCTCGAACCACCCACAGGTGGTCCAGCGTTGGGCAAGCACATCGACTCTCAGCGTTCCATCCACATTGGCCGCGATCTGTCCGAGCGGTCGCGACGTGCCGAGTGATGTGTATCTGATTGTCCCATCATTATGAATTGCATTATCCTAAATGAATATATCTGTACTAGATATAAGAAAATCTATTTCTAGGGACGCCTATGCGTCCACATTTGAAAGACCGATCGATTGATAACGCGCCGATCGCTACCGGCATTTCCCAGAACAAACTTCGCGACCCTGTTCAATGGTCTCCGCCCGGCCATACTGCGCGTCGGCATATTGGTGTTCGCTCTTGCTGTGCCAGTGTCCGGTCTGGCCGACCGCCTCGCTACGACAATCGAAGCGCAGGAAGCGTCCGCGCCCGCTCGACCGACCGGTTTGACCGCCGATCCGAGTCACAACTTGGTCGCGCTCAGCTGGGAGGATCCCGGCGACGCCAGCATTACTCACTACGAGGTCTTCCGGCGCGACCGCGACGTCCACGCGAGCGGCGAGTTTGAACAGATTGTCGCCAACACCGGCTCGGCCGCGACCAGTTACACGGACGACACGGCGCAGCCGCTGAGCCGCTATCGATATCGGATCAAGGCGGTCAACCGGCACGGCGCCAGCCAGAGGTCGAGGTTCACCGGCGCGGATACTCCCGAAGCCCCTGTCGAAGACAGCCAACGCGACACTGGGCCGGTAACAACGACCGAGGATTCAGCAGGTATCGACGACGGCGCCTGCCCCGACCGCGACACCGAGCCGACGCCGGTGAACATCCAGGTTGACGCTGTACCGATCGTGGTTACATCCACGACCGCCGACTACTTCGTGCTCTATGTGACGTTCGACCTGAACGGCGCGGAGGTGGAGCAGCCGGTCCTGGTGAAGCGTGGCGCGACCGGCGCGACGACGCTCACTGAAAACGTCGAGGCGCTGCCCAAAGAGCGCTACCGCGTGGAGAAGTACCGCATCGCCGCCCCGGCCGACATTGACCACGATTGCGTCGACGACCTCACTGAACTCAATGACCTCGGGAAGATGAATCCGCTCAACCCGGCGCCCGTCGTCGCCTCCGTGGACGGCGCCGTCGCGATCCCCGATTTGCAGACATTCGAATCGCTCGCGCGCGACAATCAGGGCAAGTCCTACGTCACCTATGTGCAATTCGACATCGACACCTCGACGCCTGGGCTCTACTTGCTGAACACCGCCAAATACCCGGTCTACGGCGATTTCATGGACACCATCGGTCGCATATCGGATCCCAATACTCGGGTTGGGTCCATCACCTACGATCCAGACCTGGTAGCGGCGAATGGCGATCGAGGCGCGTTCTACTTCACCGTTGGCCCATACGCGGACTACTTAAACCTGCTTGATCGCACGCACACGCTGCTAGCGGCAAACATCCCACTCGTGGACCACAACCTGTCGTTGCACGTTCAGAACTACCGGCTCGGGGAAATCCAGACGGAATTGACCTGGCTCATGTCCCCCCGATTCGGTCTCGTGGTCGATACCGACATCAGACCCGGCTCGCGATTCACCATTTTGCATGCGCGGGAGGGCTATGGCCGGCTTCGGCTCGCGGCGCCTGGATACCAACCCGATCCGCTGGACATCGTCATTTACGAAGCTCAGCCCGAAACGTATCCGCGGCTTGCGGGCGTGATCACGACCTTCCCACAGACACCCCTGTCACCGTCAAATTTGCGTGCGCTGCAGGGAGGCATTCCCAACGCTGTCATCGCGGATGCGGCAAATGACGCCCAGATCGCTCCGTTGATCGACAGCGTCGTTCGCTTCCAGACGTCGGAGTACGGCTGGGTCATGCAAGCGGCTACGTCCGTGAAGGCAGAGGCTCACTACGAGTCGTCGCGACCTGCCAACGTCCAGATCCCGGCGCGCGACCTGACGGTCACAGAGATCAAGGCGCTGAGCGAAATAGGGTTCAGCGATCGAAGTGCCTTTGGCGTTCAGGCCGCCAACGTTGCGGTCCTGGAAGCCCTCGGAATTCCGTCTGTCGCGACGCCGGACGGGTTTGCGATCCCGTTCTATTTCTACGACGAATTCATGAATGCCCACGGCTTCGACGATCGTATTGAAGCAATGTTGACCGACGAGGAGTTCCAGAGCGACTACGCCGTTCAGGCAACCAAACTGCAAGAACTGCGCGACGCCATTGAGGCGGCCGCGTCACCGAGCTTCATCATCGATGCGCTGACCGCGAAACATGCCGAGTTTCCGCCGGGAACGATGCTGCGTTACCGCCCCAGCACCAATAGCGAGGACTTCCCGAACTTCAACGGCAGTGGCCTGTACGACGCCAGGACTCAGGACCTGGAGTCCACCGATATCGACCGGTCGTTCAAGCAGGTGATCGCCAGTCTGTGGACATTCCGAGCCTTCACCGAGCGGGAGTTTCACCGCATCGACCACCTCTCGGCCGCGATGGGCATGCTCGTGTACCTCAACATCTCGAGCGCAGACGTGAACGGTTCAGCGGTCAGCTTCGATCCGCTCAATGACAGCGCCGATACCTACTACCTGAACGCATTTCCCAGCCAAGAGCATGTCACAAAGCTCGTTGAGCACCCGTCGCCAGAGGAATGGTTGCTGGCCAGCGACAAACGCTACCGGGTCGCCGCGCCCTCCAACCAGGTAGCTTCGGGAACGCTGCTCCTCAACAACAATCATCTCGAACAGCTGCGTCAACACTTGCGGGCGATACACGATCGCTTCGAGCAGTTGTACAACCCGAGTTCTGGGGCATCCTTCGCTATGGAAATTGCCTTCAAGATCTCCAGCGAGGACGGCCTGGTGATCGAGCAAGCGCGTCCATGGGTGTTCCGCAACCACACGACGATCAAGTCAACCAGGACGACCACACTAACCACATCGCGCGGAGGAGGAGGCAGTGGAGGAGGCGGTGGCGGGCCGCCGCCGGTTCCGATTCCCTCCGATGCCGACTTCGACTGGAATGTGACGCGCGACATCGAATCGCTCGATCGCGACAACGATCTGCCCACTGACATCTGGTCGGATGGTGTGACACTCTGGGTCCTGGAGAACTCGGCCTCGGGAGCGGACCGGGTCTTCGCCTACGAGCTTCAGACCGGCGAGCGCCAGCCAGATGCCGAGTTTGAGCTCGAATCTCGCAACCGCTTCTCGCACGGCATCTGGTCAGACAGCCAGACGGTCTGGATCGCCGACAGCAGTCAGGACATGCTCTTCGCTTACGACCTTGCCAGCGGCGAACGCCTGGCGGCACGCGACATCGAATTGGCAGAGTCCAACCGCGACCCACGCGGCATCTGGTCCGACGGCGACACGCTCTACGTGCTTGACTCGGTCAAGGATGCGCTGTTTGTCTACGACCTCGAAACCGGCGAGCTGCTAGCGGAATACCCGCTCGACAAATTGAACAAGAGCCCGCGCGGGATCTGGTCCGACGGCATCACGATTTGGGTCTCGGATGACGGGGCCAAGCGCCTGTTTGCCTACCGAGTCGAGGAGGGAGCACTGGCCCGCCACAAGGACGAGGAGTTCACATTCCGCTCGCTGCTCAAGGCCGGGAACGGCGACGCCCGCGGGATCTGGTCGGACGGCGATGTGATGTACGTCGTCGACGAGCAGGACGACAAGGTCTACAGCTACAACATCCCCGACGCGATCGACGCGCGGCTGGCGGCGCTCAGTCTGAGCGATGTCCAGATCGACGAGTTCTCAGCCAGCCGTCCGACATACACCGCGCTGGCTGAAAGAGCTGCAACAGTAACAACCGTCGAGGCCCTCGCGGCACAGGAAGCGGCAAGAGTGGTAATCGAACCGTCCGACACCGACGGAGACGCTGAGAACGGCCACCAGGTCGCATTAGGCGCCGAGACGGAGATCACCATCACTGTGACCTCGAGCGACGGTTCCCGGACCAGGTCGTATCGAGTGCTTATCGAGAAGCCAACCTGTTTGACCGGTCTGACCACCGAGCGTCTGAGCGAGGTCACATTCGTCGGCGGCAGCGTCGATGATCTCGAGCGCTGCGCCCGCGAACGGGGAGTGACTGCCTTCCTCTATTGGACCGGCGAATCCTGGCTGCTCTACGCTCCTGGCGCGCCCGAGTTCCTCAGCCACCGGTACCTCCATTATTTCGCAAGCGGCATACCGGCCGGCGCTCCGCTCATCGCAGTGACTACCGGGGAACAGAGGACGGACAGCTAGATATCGAGGGCGAATGTCAGCTCGGTTGGTGGTAGCGCTGCAGCCCAGACCCTGAGGGCACGCCGCCAGCCCAGGCTCTCGTACAGTTGCGGGAGGGCGACGGGTCCTTGCCGAGGGCCGGAGGTTCGCTCCAATCGAAGCTGAACTCCGCTTCAGCGCGTCCCAGTATTCCCGGCGTGACGTCCTACTCGTATGGATTAGTCGTCAAGTAGCTCGCCAGCTTGTACGTGCCGACCGATCCGTTCGAACCTCCAACCGCGATGTAGTAGTTACCCGAGCGCACGGTGTTGTTGAAGTAGAGCGCGCTGTTGGTTCCGCCCAGGCCGTTGTCATCGGTGGTACCGGGTATGAGCTGGCCGCTAGCGTTATAGATCCCGATGATGTACGGATCTTCGAGTTTGCCGAAGGGGCTGTCCACTCCGACCAGATAGATCCTGAACCAAGACTTGAAGAACCACACCTTGTACCAGTCCACATCGCCAACCGTATCGACGTTTCCGTATACGTGGTGGAAGCTGTACATGAAGCCCGTGGTGCTGGTGTTCGCGCCGATATCCTCTACGAGCTCCGTGGCCGTCACACGGTAGCTTCCCTTCTTACCCTTGCCGCCGATGCCCAGGTAGTGAGTTCCGACCTCGACGATCGAGTATTCCACCCGGCTGTTGCGGCCCTCGCCGCCATCGTCGTTCGTCGTGCCGCCATCGCCCTGGGCCCTCACGCCCAGCAAGTCCCCGTCCGCGTCATACACGCCGAGCAATACGGGATCGCGCAACGTGCCCTGATCGGTGTCGACGCCCTCGATGTCGAATCGGTACCTGCGGCCCACCACGACGGGGACGGCCACCCAGTCGATATCGCCGCGCGGATCCAAGCTTCCGGTGATTGAGCCGCCAATGGGGACGGAACCGGTGGTTCCCGTGTTGTCCAAGTAGTCGTCCGGTTCCTCAACAGTGAGGTTGTACGTCCCGACGTGAGTCCCGGAGCCGCCCACGGCAATGTAGTACGTACCTGTTGACGGAGCCTCGAAGAGCAAGCGGCTGTTCTTGCCCTTGCCGCCGTCGTCATCGCTGGTGTCCTCGATCAAGGTCCCGCTGCTGTCGTAGATGCCCACGAGGACGGGATCCACGAGCGAGCCGTGCTCTGTGTGGTCTCCCCGCAGGTAGATCTCATACTCGTCCTGCGCGTCGAGTGTGATGGCGAACCAGTCCTGATCCCCAGACTCCTGGATGCGTCCGACTGCCGGAACGGCAACTGCGACCGTCGCTGTCGTCGCCGTGTCGGCCGCAAAGTCCGCGTCAGCCTCGGCGCGCGCACCGAGATCGGCGTCGATATCCACACTCAACCAGTAGTAGCGCTGTCTCTGGTCGTAGGTGTAATGCTGGACGATCTCAAGCAGGTACTGGCCTGGCTCGACGTAGGCTCGCAGCTGTGCATGCACCGCGCAAGGAAATCCGAACTTGCGACAGGGATCGTGTCCCCGGTAGTCGATGTGGTAGAAGACATGCTTGAGCACTGCGCCGGTATTATCGCGCAACAGATAGTGATGACTCGTGTCGTGCCTGGTCAGGCTCAACACCACACTGCTGTATTCCTCGACGTTGATCTCATAGAAGTGTGCGTAGCCCTTGCTCAGCGGGGTGCTGAGAGTGGAGTCGGCCCGCTCCCGGAACTCTATTAGCGACGGACACTTCGGACGCCAGGTGCCGCTCGCTTGATAGCCGCCTGACCCTTCGTACGATCTGAGCCCGCACCGTTCGGGCAACAACTCCTCAAGCGTGTTCAGCGCTTGCCGAGCGACCTGAACGGCGTAGGTTTGCGTGGCGGAGGTGTCGGAGGAGGTGACGGGAATAGCGATGTTCGTTGTCGAGGGTTCCCCCGGCTCGACTTCGGCCAGCGCGACCTGGTGGCCGGGCGCGTTTGCGTCGGCATCCTCAGGGATGACAGCGACAGTCGCTGCGGAGTTGCTCGTGGCGAGCCACAGGGTGACCTCGGAAATGTCCGAACCCGCTTTAGCCTCGTACAAATAAGTGTCGCGGGCGAACGGAGTTGTGAACTCGATCCCGCTCAGCGACAGGCCGCTCAGCGTGGCGTCCTGCGGGCTCGCCTCGCGGCGCACGGTCAGCGCATAGTCCCTGGTCGTGAGGCCATCCGCTGCAGTGACCGTCACCGTGATCTCGGTGTCGCCGCTGTCGAGCGTGACCTGGTGACCGGCTGTGTTGGCGTCGGCGTCGGCGGGAGTGATCACCACGGTAGCCGAGCTGTGATTCGCCATTGCGCTCACCGTGACCTCGGTCGCGCCGGAGGCAGCGGTCGTCCCATAGCTGGTGACGTCGGCCGCGAACGCGGGACTGAGCGTGGCGCCGTTGACCGCGAGTGTGCTCAGGCTGGCGTCGTCGGAGAGGGGCGCGGCGCGCGATACGGCGATCGTGTAACCGTTCAGCTTGGTCCCGTCGGCCGACTGGACGACCACGGCGATCGACGTCGTGGCGGGCTCACCGCCCGGGTTCGCCTCGGCCAACGCGATCTGCCAGCCTGCCGTGTTGGCGTCGGCGTCGGCCGGCGCGATCAGCAGACTGGCTCCTGTGTCGCTCGCCGTCGCCGACAGCGTCACCTGCGAGACATCGGCCGCGACCATGGCCGTGTACGTCGTGGTCGCGGCGGCGAACGAGGGACTGATCGTGACTCCAGTCAGACTGAGTGCGCTTAGCGTGGGCAACGCATCGCCGTTCCTGGCGACCGCCGCGCTCTTCGCGATTGTCTTGGTCAACGCGCCGGGCGCGAAGCTCCGCGTGTCGGACGCTTGCGCTGTCGTGCCCGGTTGGTTCGCGCCCTGCACGAGCACGACGTAGGAGTACTGGCGACGCCCGTCGGCCGAGGTCACACGGACCAGGATCAGGGTGTCTCCACTGCCTGACAGCGTCGCCTGGTGACCGGCCGCACTGTCATCGGCGTCGGCGCGGTCGAAGGCCAGTGTCGTTTCGTCGCTGCGTATGGTCAGCACCTCGACCGTGGCGCCCGCCTCGGCGCGGCCGACCACGACCGTGGTCTCGCTCACACCGGGCTGGGCCGACAGCTGATAGCGCGTCGTCTCAGGCGCGAACGAGATCGTCCCGAGCCCGCTCAATGCCAGCCCGCTCAGGCGCGCCGGCGTCGTGTCGGACGGGATCGCTGTGGAATCCGCCGCCCGGCTGATCACGACCCAGTAACGCTGCTCCGTCGTCCCATCCCCGGCCGTGACCGTGATCGTGACCGGCGTGTCGCCGCTCGCATCGAGCGTCACCTGGTGACCGGCCGTGGCGCTATCCGCGTCGGCCGGAAGGATCTCGACTTCCGCTACAGCGGTCGTCGTCGTTGGTTCCACCGTCACGGTCGTGAGTTCTACTCCCGCTTCCGCTGTATAGAGCGTTGTGTCAGCGTTGAACGCCGGACTCAGCGTCAGGCCGCTCAGGCTGAGCGCGCTCAGGCTGGCGTCGTCCACGGCCGGGCCGGGGATGGTCAGCTCCAGGCGATTCAAGAGTTGCCGGCCGTCGGCGGCGCACACGGCCTCAGGCAGGCCACAGCTCAGTCCGGCAGCGAGAACGATGGTGACCTCGCCGGAACCATCGGGCTGCACGACGAGGTCCCAGCTTCGACTCGAACTCGCGGAGACTCTCGTGACCGTGGAAATCGTCCCGTCGGTCAGCTCGAGGGCGTGGTCCTGCAGCGTCGCAGCGTCGATGTCCACCTCCTCGCTGAACAGCAACCGGGGGCTGAACGCATCTCTGCCGTCATGCGCCTCAGGCACGTCCGTCGCGTAGGCCACCGGCGGCGCGAGCGCCCGCCCGGAGAGGCTGCCCGAGCCCGCTCGCGCGGTCAGACTGACCTCGACCGTGTCACCGTCTTGCCAACCGAGGCTGCCCGCATCCCACCAGTAGCGACCGCGCACTGGTACCGAGGAGACGCGACTCTCGCTGCCGACCAGTTCCTGCGTGTCGAGCGTCAGCGTGAAGTCGCCAGGCAGTGCGTTGCTAACGTTGAACCAGAGCCCACCGCCGAAGTGCAGGAGGGACACGACACGATTCCAGCGACCGTCCCATTCGAAGGTGTTGCCGGAGAGCGCGCCCATGTCCTCGCCCCACAGGCCGAAACCGACCGCCTCGGGAACGTAGCTCTCGTTCACGCCCACCGTCAGCGTGGCTGACCAGACGACGATTTCGCCCGCCTCCATGGCCACCGCGTCGCTGGCCAGGGTTTCCTCGTAGCCGTCGTCATCAGTGAAGGTCACCCGCACCTGGATCGCGTGATCCTCGTCGGCGCTGCTGAGCGTATAGCTGGCGCCGGTCGCGTCGGCGATCTCGGTGTCGGTACCGTCCGCGCTACGGATCCACTGGAATGCGAAGACCACGTTCGAGAGTCCGTTGGCGTCGCTGACCGCCGACGTATCCGCGGTCAGTGTCTCCCCGACCGCCGCCGTGCCGGTGACCGCGGGTTGACCAGTGGCCGCGGAGTTGGCCTGGGCAGCGCTCACGCCATAGCGCAGCCGGTAGTCGTTGCTACCCGCCTCCTGCGCCTCCACCCGCACGAAGTAGGTCCCCGCCGGCAGCGTTTGGTCAATCTGCTCGTGCGCGTTGGACCCGTTTTCACTGCTCCCCAGCACGGCGCCATCTGCGTCCTCGAGGTAGAGGTGAGCGTCGAAGTCTTGCCGCCGCAGGCGGATTGCCACCTCCTTGGCCGCGCTCAGTGTGAAGCGGTAGTAATCGACCACGTCCGACGCGCCATCCACGTTGTCGTCGTGATTGGTGCGCCTGTCCAGCAAAGTGATGTCGCCCAGGTCAGTCGCGTCGGTCCTGGTCGCACCCGTATCCCAGTAGGGAGTGTCTACTCGAGTGAAGCCGCTCATCGGGCCCAACCCGGCGACATTGTGGGCTTTGACCCGGTAGACGTAGCTGGATTCCGGCTGCACCGTGTTGTCTACGTACGTGGTGGAGGATGTTCCGGTGTCCGCGATCAGGATGTGAAACACGCCGACCGTGTCGACTGCCCGGTCGCGCCTCAGCACCTGATAACCGCTAACACTGGCGTCGCCGGGGTCGTCCCAGCTCAGCGTCACCGAGCGGGTCGCCGCAACTCCCACGAGACCCTGCGGCGCGGCGGGCGCGTCCTCCTGGGTGGTCAGCCCTGAAGTCGGCTCGCCGGGTACGAGCAGCGCTACGGCGACCAACAATCCGGTCAATATGGCCCACAAACGGCGGTGGCCCCTCAGCCCTGCCCGCGCCGGGGCGGCGGATCGGTCTGGCCTCTCTCGCAGCTGACCGTTGGTCATCAACGCACCCTCCACACACCGCTCACTAGATTCGTGAACCTGATACTATCGGTGTGTTGTTCTGTACGCAAAGACCTACCCGTATCGAGATGCGGTCACAGGAGAATGGAGACGGTGGGCGTGGCGCTCAGCTAGATTTCCGCCAGCGCCGCCACGCCGGACTTCGCGAACATGCTGATTGCTATCCGAGTGGCCGGATCCGGCAGCAAGACAATCCCCGCAACTGACCACCGGCGACCAGATGCGATCGGTATCCGGATGACGGACTCGAACACGCCGGCCGCTTCGTGAACTCCGTGTAGTCGCTCGACTCGCGAGCGGCCCGATCACACACGCAGCCAACCGTCGCGCAGGCCTGAGGCTTCTCCCTGGCCAGCGACGCGCGACGGCAATTTCAGACCGCCTCAGTGGAGTGCTCGTGCGCCGGCGCGTGTCAAATCGCCGACATTTCTTGATCCAGACCAGAGAACCGGTCGCTATTTCAGAACCGGTCGCTATTGTCAGATATCCGATCAACACATACCATGCGAATCCGATATGAAACCACCAGTGCATTTCAGTGGGAACGGACCGATTTGGCCCGCGGTTGCGCGGGAGCAGGTCTCGTTCATTGGTCGTGTGGGGTCTGTTGACGCCACTGAGGAGGCTGTATGAGCCGTCGAATCCGCTTGCTGCCGCAGGTCGGCTCCCGATGGTTTTCCCTGGCTCTGCTCGCGGCGACCGTGCTGATGGTCCTGGCCGTGCTCGCAGGCGCGACCGGCGCCGCAGACGCCGGCAGCCCCTCGGAGCAGCGGAAGTTCAAATCCCAGTTCCAAGGCAAATTCGACTCGTCGGCCCTCGCGTCGGGCGTTGCCGTCCCGACCGATGCCGGATTCGGCGAGACGGCTATTGCGGTGCACAAGTGCGACTTCTCCTTCTTCAGCGCAGGCGGCACCGCGACTGCCGGCGTTCAGGCGTTGGCCCAGGATGGCTCCACTTCTGCCTTCGAAACTGAGGTCGATGCGGCGAAAACGGCAGGCAACGCGCTGAAGTTCTGGAAGATAGGCGTGCCAGGCGGACCTACGGGAAACAAGAATGGCCCAAATAGCATTCCAGTTGACGAAGACTTCAGTTGCCTCACGGTCCTTGTCAAGATCAATCCGACCTCGGACTGGTTTGCCGGCGTCAGCGCACACGATCTGCGAGCCGGTGGGACCTGGCCCACACCCGGAAACAACAACAACATCTTCATCGACCTGTTTCCGTTCGACGCCGGCACTCTGGACGGCACGGAGTTTGTGGCTAGCAGCACGGCCACATCACCGCAGGGCACGATCGCAAGTTTGCGCAATAGCGGCAAATTCAGCGACAACAGGATCGTGCAGCTCAAGCTCACGCTGAAGAACCCCGCGCTCACCAGAGACGTGGCAGCGGAAGCGGGAATCGAATCGATCACAGTCACCTGGCGTGAAGTCGTCGCAGCCGGCGGCTATCACGTGATGTGGAAGTCGGGCGCGGAGACCTACGACACCAATGGCTCGCTCGGTCGCCGCGATGTCGTCGTCGGCGGCAAGACCCTGGCTCATACGATCACTGGACTGACCGGAGGGGTCGAATACGACGTTCAGGTCGTGGCCTACAACGAAGCCGGCCCGTCCACCAATGATCCAACGTACGAGAGCAAGGACTCCGCAACACCGTCGTCTGCCGACAACACGGTCCTGGTCGGCAATTCCACCCAGTTGTTGCCCGGGACTGAGCGGTTGACAATCGGGACGGGTGCACAATTCACCGCGCGCGCACAGGCATTCACGACCGGGTCAGCGCCAGCCGTGCTGGGCAGCGTCACGCTTCCCAATTTCCGCAAAGAGAACAACAATAGCGTAGTAGACGTTCACATCTACTCAGCGAGTGGAGTCGATCCCGACGCCGAGCTATATACATTGACTCGGCCGGACTTCTCCAGCTTCAGCTCCGGGGTGCCGGCCGACATCACCTTCAACGCGGCAGCCGCTGACACAATCACATTGGCCATCAACACGACCTATTTCGTGGTTGTCGAAGCAGTCCAGGCAGAAGTGGGGTTGGCTCATACCAAGGACGACGACGAAGATCAAGCGACCGATGAGGGTTGGAGCATCGCAAATACATGTCGTCGCGAGCACCGCGATGGTACTCCGAATTCAGATTGTGAACGAACGGGCAGTAACACAGCGGCGCTGATCATGGTGCTCAATTCGCCGCTGGAAGCCGACAAGCCGGTCTTCTCGATTTCCGGTTCAGAGGCCGTAGAGGGTACCGGTATCCAATTCACGGTCAGCCTCAGCCCGGCGCTGGGTGAAGAAGTCACTGTTGAATACAGCACAGCCGACGACAGCGCGACTACGGCCGACTCCGACTACACCGCCGTAACCGCCATGACGCTGACCTTTGCTGCCAACGAGACCGAGAAGACCGTCACGATTGCTACCACGGCCGACTCAACCGACGAGGACGACGAGAACTTCAATGTCGTGCTCAGCAGCTCATCCGACAACGCGCAACTGGGTTACGTCACTTCCGCCTCCGGTCTGATTATCAACAACGACCAGACCACCCAGACCGACGGCACGCTGAGTTCAATCACGTTGACCGGTTCCGACGGCAACACGATCGCGCTGACTCCGGCATTCGGTCAGTACAAGTTCCTCTACACGGCAACCGCGAACCGCGAACTCGACTTCCTCACCGGAGTCGCCGTACCGAACACCACGGGAACCGTGCAAAGCATCATGTATATCAACGGTGACGAGGACACGGACACGACGGCCTACGATGCCGTCTGGCCGCTCGTACCGGGCGACACGTTGGTCAAATTCATGGTCACCTCGCCCGACGGGTCGCAAGTCAAGTTCTACAAGATTCACGTGGAAAAGGACGCCGCCACCGACGCGACCCTGGAATCCCTGAGCCTCGTCGACAGCACCACGAGCAACCCGGTTGCGGTCACGCTGTCGCCCGCCTTCGACCCGGCCACGACTGCGTACACCGCCTCGGTGGGCGCCGATGTAACGAGTGTCACGCTGACCGGAATCCAGAACCACAACGGCGCAACCATATCGAACGACCGGGGTCCGGTTTTGATGTCAGGTGAGGCGACCGTGGGTCCGTGGGCCGGCGAGTCCGTGATCAATATCGATCTGACGGCAGAGGACGGCAGCACCGCGAAGACCTACACGGTCACCGCCACACGCATCCTGACTGTCAATTTTGACTCGGCCACCTACTCCGTCAATGAGGGTGAGTCGGTCACGGTGTCGGTGTCGCTCGACGGCGTCCCGGGAAATGAGGTACGAGCCGATCTGTCCACGACGTTGCAGGGCGCGACCACGGCGGACTTCGGAGGCGTGCCGGAATACGTCACGTTTGCGGGTACCGATCTGATCAAGACCTTCGATTTCGTGGCGCTGACCGACATCCCCAGTGACCCTGGGGAGACCGTGACGATTGGACTGGGTCCAAATAGTATGTACCCGGGATTGGCCAGCGGTACTAATGGCTCAACCATCGTCAGCATCGGCGATATCGTAACGCAACAATTGGTAGCAGTGGACTTCGGGCAGTCCACCTACAGCGTCAATGAAGGCGCGAGCGTGGAGATCACGATCAGGCTCGCCACGGCGCCGAGCGGTCCAGTTACCATCCCACTAACGATCACCCCTGAGGGCGGCGCAACCTCCTCCGAGTACAGCGTGCCCAGCAGCGTCACCTTCCAATCAGGCCACAATTCGCAGACGATCTCGTTCAGCGCCACGCTGGACGCGGACACCGACCCTGGCGAGAGTGTGAAGATCGAACTCGGCACGTTACCAACGGGTTACGCGGCGGGCGCCACGACCGCGACCACAGTCAGCATCAACAGCCGCTCGGTGGTCGTGAACTTCGGCGCCGCCTCTTACGACGTCGAAGAGAATGAAGATGTCGAGATTGCCGTCACGCTGAGCCCGGCCCTGGGCAGTGAGGTCACTATTCCGCTCACAGCAACCGGGAAGGGCGGCGCAACCTCTACGGACTACACGTTGCCAACTCCTACCAGCGTCACCTTCCTTGTGGGTGAAACAGGGAAGACGATCATCTTCACTCCCGTCAATGATACCTATGACGACGACGATGAATTCGTCGAGATCGAGTTCGGCACGCTTCCGGACGGCATTGCTTCTGGTACAACTGACAAGGCAACGGTCAACATCCTGGACGATGACCATCCGATTATCCAGTTGAGCTTTTCTTCCGGCGCCTACGAGGTGACCGAAGGTTCGGACATGGAGCTCACATTGGAATTGACCGCGCCACCTGAGCGCAGCATTTCGATTAGGATGCAAGTGTATCCGCAAGGTAACGCTACGATCGACGACGTATCAATCGCACCAACAACCATTGGGTTCGGCGCCAACCAGGACTCGGCCACCTTTGTGTTTACGGCGAGCCCTGACACCATAAACGAAGACAATGATGTCATCAAGCTTGAGCCTGACCTGGGCCTACCTGGCGGCGTCGGCCTGGGAACGTACTTCGCTTCCTTTGTGACCATCATCGACGACGACGATCCCTCCGTCACAGTCAGCTTCGATCAAAGCTCATATACGGTCGCTGAGAGCGACGATTTAACCACGTCGCCTGCGCAAGAGCACAAAGTCACGTTCAAGGTCAAACTGAGCGCTGACCCAGAGCGCACAGTCGTGATCCCGGTGTATGCGACCGTTCAGGGCGGCGCGTCGAGTACGGACTATTCGATTGTGCCGACCGTCTCGACCATGCCCGCTACGCCCACGATCCTGACCTTCAACGCCGGCGACACCGAGAAGAGCTTCACCTTCACTGCCACCGACGATGCGCTGAACGACGATGGCGAGGCTGTACTGCTCAGGATCGGTACTATTTCGGACACCGGCGTCACGTTGGGAGACTACGGACAGGCAACGGTCTCGATCATCGACGACGACGATCCCCCCGTCACAGTCAGCTTCGAACTTGACGCATACAGCGTCGCCGAGGGCGGCAGCGTCGATGTGAAGGTGAAACTGAGCGCCGACCCGGAGCGCTCGGTGGTAATTCCGATCCTGGCGACTGCCCAGCTAAGCGGCAGTTCCGCCGTCTTTAGTGTTCCGATGAATGTGACCTTCGCCAGTACCGAGACATCCAAGACGATCACGTTCAACTCCACCCAGGACACGTTCAACAACGACGGCGAGACCGTGAAGCTGAGTTTCGGCTTACCGGACGCTGGCGCTGTTGGCGTCACGGCCGCCGGCACCACCGAGGCCCTCGTCTCGATCACGGACGACGATGTGCCGGAGGTCACGGTTTGGTTCGAACTCGATGAGTACACCGTTGCCGAGAGCGACAATCCGGACACCCCGGAGAAGGAGAACGAGGCCACGGTGAAGGTCTTGCTGAGCGCGGATCCAGAGCGCCAAGTGGTGATACAGATCGGGACGCTAGGGGAACTCGGGGCAGGCTTCGCGGACTACTCAGGCGTGCCTAGCAGTTTGACCTTCAACACCCTAAACAATGGCGAGAAGGAGAAGACGTTCACGTTCAGTGCCTTGCCGGATGGCGAGAACGATGACGGTGAGAAGGTAAGGCTGAACATCTTTCCACCGCCAGCCGGAGTGACATGGGCCTCGCCGAGCATCACATACGTCTACATCACCGATGACGACGATCCGCCAGTCAAAGTCTCAATCAGCTCATCCGTACCTACGGTGACAGAGGGTGCAACTGCGACCATCACTGTCTCGCTCGACGCCGACCCCGAGCGCGAGGTGATCATCCCGATTACGAAGACGCATCACGGCGGCGCCGTGGAGAATGATGACTACTCGGGTGTTCCCGACAGTGTGACGTTCACCGACGGCGGTCTGACAACCCAGTCGTTCACCTTCCAGGCCGTCGACGACACCGATGATGACGACGGCGAGAGTGTGACCTTCGGATTCGGCATGCTGCCGGACGGTGTGACGGCGGTGGACACAGCCGACGATGTCACGATTGGTATCACCGACAACGACGTCCCCGAAGTGAACGTGTACTTCGAGCACGACACTTACAGCGCGATCGAGAACTCAAGCGTGACCGTCAAGCTGAAGTTGAGCGTCGCCCCTGAGCGCAATCTGACAATTGAATTGGCGCCAGAGAACCTGGGCGGCACCTTGGATGCGGACTATTCGGGAATTCCAGCGAATGTTGCGTTCAGCCCCACCGACACGGAGAAGACGTTCACGTTCACTGCAACAGACGACAGTACCGACGACGACGGCGAAAGCGTGAAGATTACGCTCGAAACGACGGACGCCAGGGTTTCGTTCGGAGATACAAACGGCGACAACGCCATAACCACGATTAACATCACCGACGACGACTACCCCACGTTGACGGTGAACTTCGAAGAGAGCTCGTACACGGTCGCTGAGAGCAACGATACGAGCACCCCGGAGACAGAGAACGAGGTTACGGTCACAGTCAAACTGAGCGCTCCGCCCGAGCGCCAGGTGACGATTAATTTCCCGATTTCAACCGACTCCACAGCCAGTAGCGGTGACTACACAACCGTTACAAGCGTGACGTTCGAAGAGAATGAGGACGAGCAGACCTTCAGCTTCACGGCAAACCACGACACCGACGATGAGGACGATGAGAGCGTCACGTTCGGATTCAGTACCTCGCTACCCACCGGCATCAGCGCCGGCGCGACAGCAGAGACCGTCGTCAGCATCACCGACGACGATCTGCCCAATGTGACGGTCTACTTCGACCAGTCGTCCTACGACGCTCCCGAAGGCGGAGCTATCAGCGTCTTGGTCAAGCTCAGCGAGGAGCCGCAGCGCGAGATCACGATCCCACTGACCGCAACCCCTCAGGACGGCGCGATGGAGGGTGACGACTACACCGCGTTGGTCACAAGTGTCACGTTTGGCGCAACGGACACGTCGAAGACGATTAGTTTCAATGCGGTGGACGACACGGAGAGCGACGACGATGAGAGCGTGAAGATTACCTTCGGGTCGCTTCCGGACGGCGTCAGCGCAGCCAGCCCGAGCGAGACGACCGTGACGATCATCGACAACATCGTCGATGTCGTCGCCGAATTCGAAGAAATCACATATACAGCAGCCGAGGGCACGATGGTCACGATCAAGGTGAAGCTGGACGAAGATCCCGAGCGGATGATCAGCATTCCCTTGACCGTGATTGGCGGAGGCGGCGAGCCCGGCGAAACTGGCGCGACCACTGATGACTACTCGGGTTTCCCCGCCAGCGTGAACTTTAGCCCCGGCGATACGGAGAAGGAGTTCAGGTTTACCGTGGACTCGGACGACGTGGACGATGATCTCGAGAGTTTATTGATCGAATTCGGCACGCTGCCCACGGGCGTCACGGCGGGGACGAATGGCAGTACGACCGTCAATATCACGGACGACGACGTTCCAGATGTCGACGTGATGTTTGGCGCCGCAACCTACACGGCCACCGAGGGTGAACCTGCGACCGTCGTGACCGTGGAATTGAGCGCGGACCCGGAGCGGATGCTCGAGATCCCGTTGACGGCCAGCGTCCTGGACGGCGCAAGCCCGGCCGACTACGAACTCCCCACGCCTGCCAGCGTGACGTTCATTGCTGGTGACGTGTCGCCGAAAACCTTCGAGTTCCTGGCCGTCGACGACACGGACGATGACGACGGTGAAAGGGTCAAACTCGGATTCGGCGCGATGCCGGACGATCGAGTGGAGGCCGGCAACCCAGCCGAGACCACCGTCACCATCACCGACGACGACGACCCGGTTGTCAAAGTGAGCTTCTCGCACGCCGAGCACACCGTGGCCGAGGGTGCGATGGTGGATCTAACGGTCTCGGTCGATGTCGACCCAGAGCGAGACCTGATCATCCCCTTGTCGCCGGAGTACGTCGGCGGCGCCACGGACGCCGACCATTCGGTTGTGCCCCCGAGCGTGATGCTTTCAACCGACAAGAGGTTCGAGACGATCACGTTCGCGGCCACCCCTGACAGCGACGACGACGACGAAGACCAGGTCATCATCGGCTTCGGCACGATGCCGGATCCTCGAGTGTCGGCAGGCGACGTGCCCTCGACAGAGATCAGCATCACCGACGACGACGACCCGCAGGTGACGGTGATGTTTGGCGCCGCAACCTAGACCGTGCTCGAGGGCGGAGAAACTACAGTCACCGTCCTGTTGAGCGCGGATCCCGAGCGGACGGTGACCATCCCACTGAACAAGACGCCGAAAGGCGATATTTCCGAAAGCGACTACGACGGCGTGCCGACATCGGTCGAGTTCATCAGCGGCGCCGTAGAAGCTACCTTCACGGTGACCGCGCCGATGGACGAGGAAGACGACGACGACGAGAGCATCGACCTCAGCTTCGGAGCGCTCCCGGACGGGGTCACCGCCGCCGCTCCGTCAACGACGAACATTGCGGTCGTTGACGGCAACGTGCCTGATGTCACTGTGACCATCGCAGCCGAGGCTATGTCTGTGGTCGAGGGCGGCTCGGTGAAGGTGACCGTCACACTCGACCTGGAGCCTGAGCGTGCCGTGACTGTCCCGCTGACCTATACCTACAGCGACGGTCTTACAGCCCTTGAATTCACGGCAGACCTGCCGAATAGCGTCGCATTCGAGAGCACGGTCAAGGAGGTCGCGTTCACCTTGAATGCTGTGGACGACATGGAAGATGACGACGATGAGAGCCTGACGATCGGGTTTGGCACGTTGCCATCGAAGGTCTCGGCAGGCTCACCACCGGAAGTGTCCATCGCGATCATTGACAACGACGATCCTGAACTGACCGTGAGCTTTGAACAGGCTGCATACACGATTCCAGAGGGAACGGACAAGGCAATCAAGGTCAAACTCAGCGCCGATCCTGAACGTGACGTGGATATCTCATTGGCGTTCACCACTGAGCTGGATGGCGCCACCGACGCCGATTACAGTCTGGACGATGATCCAGACGCTAATACGCTGATCATGACATTTGAAGCAGGCGAAACGGAGCAGCCGTTCACCTTCAAGTCACTCACGGACAGCGACGACGACAACGGCGAGACCGTCACCATCAAGTTCAGCAGCGTCACCATGTTGCCAAATCGGGTCACTGCAGGGACTCCGGACGAGGCAGTCGTCACGATCAAGCCACTAACTCAGGTGACTCCTCCGGGTGGCGGTGGTGGCGGAGGCGGCGCGCCTCCGGTTGCCGTGCCCTCCGAGGCCGACTTTGAGTGGAACGTGACCCGCGACATCGACACGCTCGACCAGGACAACGACCTGCCCACCGACCTCTGGTCCGATGGACAGACGATCTGGGTGCTGAACAACGCCGGCACAGGCGCCGACGCCATCTTCGCCTATGACGTTGTCACCGGGGAACGCAAGGCGACGAGTGAGTTCACGCTCGACTCGCGCAACCGCTTCTCCCACGGCATCTGGTCGGACGGCGTCACCGTCTGGATCGCCGACAGCGGCCAGGATCAGCTCTTCGCCTACGACCTCACCACAGGCGAGCGGCAGGGCGACAGCGATCTGTCGCTGCACGAAGACAACCGCGACCCACGTGGCATCTGGTCCGACGGCGACACGATCTACGTGCTCGACAGTGTCAAGGATGTGCTGTTCGCGTATGACCTCGATAGCGGAACGTACCAGGCGCAGTATGCGCTGGTCTCGCTCAATAACAGCCCACGCGGCGTCTGGTCGGATGGCGTCACGTTCTGGATTTCCGACGACTCGGCCAAGCGGATCTTCGCTTACCGGATGGAGGACGGCGCGTTGAGGCGGATCGAGGCAGAGGAGTTCACGTACCAACCGCTGCTCAAGGCCGGCAACGGCAACCCGCGCGGCATCTGGTCGGACCGCGACGTGGTCTTCGTTGCCGACGAACAGGACGACCGCGTCTACACGTACAACATGCCCGAATCCGTAAATCCCAGCCTGGCTGCGCTGACGCTCAGCGACATCAATTTCGGACTGTTCTCGTCGTCGCGTATGACGTACACCGCAGTCCTGCCCAACGGCACAACGGTGACGACCATCGAGGCCACACCAACGCTCGAGGATGCGAGTGTCGAAATTCTGCCCGGCGACTTCGACGCTGAACCGGAAAATGGGCATCAGGCCAAGGTCGAGGACGGCAGTCAGATCAAAGTCATGGTGACATCGCCCGACGGCGACCGGACAACCGAATACACCGTCGAGATCAAGCAGTGTCTGTCAGGCTTGAGCGGTTACGGCCTTGGGACCGTGCAGTTCATGGGCGGCAGCCTCAGCGAGCTCGAGGCATGCGCCCGCGACCTCTCCTACAGCGCGATCTATCACTATCGCGACGGCGTCTGGGCGGCGCTGTTCCTCGGAGCTCCCGAGTTCCTCAACCAGCCGTTCCGCAATCGCTTCGCCGGCGGGATCGGCGCTGGAGCAGTACTGATCGGCAAGCGCGTGCCGGCCTCAGCCGCTTCAACCAACGCACCCACGACTAACTGACGCGCGACTCACCAATCGAATCTGGCGCCCGGCCAGTCGTGCAGGACACCAGGGTTCTCGGTCCGGATTGGATCAGCGCAGTGCGGAGCTCGGTGATCGACGAACATGCTGCAAGGTGTGAGTTCAGCGTCCGAGTGAGGTCCACACCCTCAAAGATCAGTCCAGCATCGATCGGATGCCGAAGGTCCCACATCGTGGACTTTGACAGCGCGTGCGTCGCGTCGAGGCGCGCAATCAACTCATGCTCTGACGGATTGGCAACGTCGCGTGCCGACTCGGTCGCGCCCGACGCCGCGCTGCACCTTAACCACCCGGGATTCTCTCCTACCCGTGCCTCCTAGGTCGAGGCCTTGTGACCGGTATGGCTCGCTTGATCGACTCCATCTGATCAGGCACGACGAGCGCCATGAGTCACATGCTGCCAGGCAACCCCAATCGGTTCGTGGAACGGGACTCCCGCCCTATTGAGTCACTGTCGGGTGCGGGATGGGTACTTCATGCCCTCCCTGGATCACTCCGGTAGATACATCTGATGACTGTATAGAGATATGAGGATACGATCAGTTAGTTATCTTTGTATCCCTTTACAGGAGCGTACAACTGTCTGATAGCACCGATGCGGTTCATGGTTGATGGGGTGACCGCTTGAGCGCACCAGAAGCAGAGCAGGACCAGCGCATGGCCGGGCGTCGACCAGAGCGCAGGTTGCGGTTTGTCCCACCGATGAGACTTCAACGCTTCGCGGCTGAGGAAACGCCTTCAGGCGATCGGCACGGAGCGCCGGTCGTGAGCGGAGACGTTCGTTGGCAGCAGGGTCGCCGGCAGGACCAAGCCGACGCGAGCGCAACCGCTGCAGGCGTGGCCGCGGCGGTTGCGTTCGCTGGCCCTTTTGGGATTGCTGGCTCTGGTCGCTCTACTCGGATTCCTGACCTCGCCCGCCTCAGCGCAGACGCCTAGCGACGACGCCAGCCTGAGCGCTCTCAGGCTGAGTTCGGGACGGCTCGATCCGGCGTTCGCCAGCGCCACGACCGAATACAGCGCCAGCGTCGGCTACCCGGTCACGCAGATCACCGTGACCCTGAGCTTGGGCGACAGCGCCGCCTCGTTCGCCTTCCTCGATGCCAGTGATTCTGTGCTGCCCGACCGCGACACTGTCGCCGACGGACATCAGATCGACCTGGTCGTTGGCGAGAACGTATTCAAGGTCAGGGTGACGGCCGAGGACAACCTGGCGACCGAGACCTACGTCGTCAGCGTGACGCGGACAGAGGCAGACACGTCCTTAAGTCCGTCGGCCAGCGTTCCGTCCAGCGCATTCGCTTCCAGCGCAGTCTACCGGGTGACGTTCACGGGCGACTGGACCAGTTCGGTCACTCCGGACGGTCTGCCCAGCGGCGCCCACTTCTCCCCGCTGATCGGCAGCGTTCACAACGCCAATGTGACCTTCGTTGAGGGCGGCGCGACCGCAAGCGCCGGCGTCGAATCGATGGCGGAACTGGGCGGCACGGCGGGCCTTGAAGCCGAAGTGACCGCTGCTATGGCCGATGCTCTCTCGGTGCTCAGGGGCTCCGGCAACATCAGCACGACCGGTACACAGAGTCTGGCGGCCACGCTGACCAGCGAACATCCCCGGGTCACGCTGCTGACCATGGTGGCGCCGAGCCCGGACTGGTTCGGCGGCGTCTCGGGACTACTCCTGCTCAACTCCGATGGCCACTGGCTGCGCTCGCACGAGGTAGCACTCTACCCCTGGGATGCCGGTACCGAGGATGGTGGCGAGTTCTCGCTGGCCAACGACGCGACCGCGCCGCCGGGTGTGATCACAAGCATCCGCGGCACGGGAAAGTTCTCATCCGAGCCGATTGCGAGCCTGAGCTTCACGCTCGAATCGGTCAGCACCATCCGTAGCGTCGATGAGAACACGGAGGCAGGCGTCAACATCGGCGAGCCGGTTGTCGCGACCGACAGCAGCGGCACGGTCAGCTATTCCCTGGCCGGAGCCGACGCGGCCTCATTCGAGATCGTCCCGGCGACGGGTCAACTGCAAACCAAGGCCGCGCTCGACTACGAGACCAAGTCGGGCTACGAGGTGATCGTCATCGCGACGGACTCTGAGGGTTCCGCGAACATCTCGGTGATCATCGATGTCACGAACATCATCGACGTATCGATCGAGCCGGGACCGAGCCCAGTGACCGAGGGCGGGTACGTGACGTTCACGCTCACCCGCGAGGCGCCGTTCACGGATGTGTTCACGGTCGACGTCAGCGTGTCGGAGACGGGCTCGATGCTCACTGGCGCATTGCCAGTATCCGCAACCTTCGAGGCGGACGCCGAGACGACGAGCCTGACCTTGACGACCGAGGACGACACAGCGATCAAGGATCCGAGCACCGTGACCGCGATGATCGAAGCCGGCGCCGGGTATCAGGCCACGGCGGACGCGGCTGCGGCCGATGTCGTCATCCTCGACGACCTGCCACGCTTCGAGCTGCGCGTCGGCCCTGCGGAGGTCACCGAGGGCGGTGGTGGGGCGGTCACGGTCGAAGTCACCAACGGCGTCAGCTTCACGACCGTCCAGACGATCTCGCTCACCCTTGGCGGCACAGCGACGGCAGACGACTTCACTCTGCTCAGCACCAGTGACGCGGCACTATCTGCTCCTTACACGCTCACGATCCCGGCGAACGAACGCGTGGCTGCGGCCTACATCACGATCGTGAACGACACGCTGCCGGAACCAGCCGAGACGCTGACGATCACGGCCAGCCACGACGGAACCGACATTGGAACCGGGACGCTGACGCTGAGAGCGAGCCCGCTGCGGCTGGAGCTGTCGTCGCTGGCAGCGAGTGGCGACGGCCGGGCGATGTACCCCGCGTTCGACCCCGGCACGCTGCACTACGCCGTGGGCTGCGACCCGTCCCAATCGCTCACATTGAGGCTGTCGACCAAGGACGCCGCAACGCGGCTCGCGGTCAACGGGATCCAGCAGGTCAATCAGAACGCGGTGGTCGAGTTGAACCAACTCGATGGCGAAGATGACATTTTGATCATACTGAGCAACGCAGACGGAGCCAGCACGACCTACGTCCTGCACTGCATGAACAGTGACGATCCGCACATTGACGTGGTGAAGCGGCCGGGAAGTTCGATCGAGCTGATCGCGGGAAGCGTGAATGCAGTGGACCAAAAACTTAGCGTCGCAGGACACTTGTTGGTAATCGACGCCAACGGCGTGCCCAGGGTCCACCGCCGAATCAATAACCCACGTGTGACCCATTTTCGGCCGCGGAACAACCAGCAGTTCCCGTATTCCTATGCGCTCATACTGCCTGAGCCGTTCCACTCGCCGTGGGGTACCCGCCGCGACTTTGAAATCGCCATCCTCGACCGCGATTTCAACGAGGTGCGGCGGGTGACCACGACGTCTGCGATCCCGCAAACCGACCAGCACGACTTTCTGATCAAGGAGAACGGCAACTTCATCTTCATGGCGTACGCGCCCTTCGAACATGATCTCAGCGAGTTCGTGGATCGCTACGGCAATCCGTACGGCACGATGGAGTTGGCGGAGGACTCGCTGATTGAGGAAGTGACTCCGGCGAGCGATCGGGTGTTCTTCTGGAGCACGTATGACCATCTGTATCTCGGTGACTGCGGGCGGAGTCAGTTTCCCGCCAACTATGCCCACCTCAACTCGCTGCAGCTGGTAGACGGCGGAGATCTCGTCATCTCGCTCCGCAACTGTTCACAGGTTCTGAGGATCGATGGGTCCAGCGGTGAAGTGCAATGGCGGCTGGGGGAAAGCAACCGCAGCGACGCGGAGTGGGAGCGGCTCGGCCTTCAGCCGCCGCTTCAGATCATCGGCGACCCGTACCTGGACTTCTGCGGGCAGCATTCCGCGAAGCTGATGCCCAACGGCCACTTGCTCCTCTACGACAACGGCCACCAATGCCGGCGCGACCCGGAAACCGGCCGTCCACGCCGTCCAGACGGAAAATTCAGCAGAGTGGTGGAGTATGCGCTTGACCCTGACCGGGGCACGGCGACGTTTGTCCGTCACCATTCGCTCCGCGGTACTTTTACTTTCTTCAATATGTTCCAGGGCCTCGTGGCGCCGATGGGCAACGACAGCTGGCTCATCGGTTGGGGCTTTTCACAACCACGTTTCCGCAACCGTCCCGACACAACGGCCACTGAATACAATCCCACGACGGAACAGGAGTTGTTGTCGCTGACGCTCAAGCGGGGGTCCATGCGGTTCCCGCTCGACAGTCGCGCTTACCCTCTGGGGTTTGACGTATTGGAGCAGCGGGCCGCACCGCTGGCGGCAGCGTTGCCCCAAAGTACGCACACCTCTGTCTTTACGTTCGGTCAGACGGACACTCCGACGGCCGTTGTCGCCTTCAACGAACCGGTGGTGGACTTCGCCGCCGACACGCCATCGGTGAGCGTGACAGGCGCGACTATCGCCAGTCTTGCGCCCCTGATCGCGTCGGGTGAGCCGGCCAACGCCTACCTGTTCAGGCTGACACCAGACGGCGCCGGCCCGATCACACTCACGCTGCTCGCCAACCAGGATTGCGCCACGGGCGGCATCTGTACTGCGGACGGCGCGATGCTCTCAGTGGTCCCCGATGCGTACACGATCGAAACGCCGGTCAGCGTCTCCTTCTCACAGACGAGCTTCACTGCCTTGGAAGGCGGATCGGCCTCGGTCGTGGTCAGCCTGAGCGAGGCTCGCGTGTGGCCCTTCGGGATCACCATCCCGATCGGCGTCGCAGACAGCGGCACTGCGTCCACGGATGAATACACGGCGCCGGAATCTGTCGTCTTCAGCAGCGGTGAGGCCCTGCAAACTGTTTCCATTCCGATTGGCGATGACGCATTGATCGAAGGTGACGAGACCATTGCACTCGCCTTGGGCAACTTGCCTACGGGCGTCACGCTGGGAACCAACTCCACGACGACTGTGACGATCACGGATACAGATGCCGTGGTTTTTGGGTTCGCGATCGATGACGACGAGGTGGGGGAAGGCGCCACGCTGACGCTGACGTTGACCCTCAATGGCGACGCCACCTTCGCCGCCGACCAGACGATTGAGATCAGCTTCCCGAGCAGCGCGGCTACCGCGGGCGTGGACTTCACGCTCGCAGATTCCGGGGGTCAGATGCTGACAGCCCCCTATACACTCAGCCTTCCTGCGGGCGCCAGCTCGGTGGTGGCCACCCTCAGCATCGTTGACGATGCCGAGGAAGAAAGCGACGAGACCATCGTGGTCAGCGCCCGGCATGGCCCCGTGTCCCTTGGCGTCAAGGTCATCACGATCCTGGCAAATGACGAACCGATCGTCGATAACAGCGCGCCGGTGTTCACGGACGGACGCACTGCAGCGCGATCGATTCCAGAGAACACAGGGCCCAACATGAACGTGGGCATCCGGCTTGCCGCGACGGACGCCGTTTCGGGGGACACGTTGTCCTACTCGTTGGGCGGCCCCGATGATGACTTCTTCGGCGTCGTTCCGACGAGCGGTCGACTCCGAACCAGGCTCGGCGTCAGCTACAACCACGAGGCGCGGGCGCGCTACGAGGTCACGGTCAGCGTCTCAGACGGCGAGGCCACCGCATCAATCGATGTGATGATCACCGTGACCGATGTGGACGAGCCACCTGGTGCGCCCGTGGTGCAGGTGGACCCCGCGTCGCCCGTCAGCCTCAACGTGACGTGGATGGCGCCCACCACTGCCGGCCGCCCCGCAGTCAGCGACTACGACCTGCGCTACAAGCTGGTCAGCAAAACGACGTTCACCAACGGTCCGCAGGACGTGAGCGGGATCAGCGCGACGATTGGCGATCTGACGCCAACCTCCGGCTACGACGTTCAGGTGCGAGCGAGGAACGACGAGGGCAACGGACCCTGGTCGGCGTCACAGTCGGGCATGACAACTCTGCAGCCGAGCGTGACGCTCATCCTGAGTTCCGCTTCGATATCTGATAATCGGGGGATGAGCACGGTGACTGCGACCGTCTCACCGACCTCGCCGACAGCGTTCTCGTTGAACGTTTGGATAGCGGCCTTCCCGCCGATCCCAGGCCAATTCGCGACCAGCGCGAATAACATCCTGAGTTTTGCCGCAAATGAGACTCAGAGCTTCGGCGAAATCGTGATCACGGGCCTCGTCCCGTCCGTGGTCAACGTCACAGGCGCCGTATCGCCGCCCGGCGTCCTGGTGAAACCGCCGGCGCTCGTCCGACTGCAAATCACGGAGAGCGGAACCACTACAGAGCCGAAGGTCACAACGCCATCCACAACCGGCGGCGGCGGTGGCGGCGGTGGCGGCGGCCCGCCGCCCGTTCCGATCCCCTCAGATGAGGACTTCGACTGGAATGTGACCCGCGACATTGAGTCGCTCGACCGCGAGAACGATCTGCCGACCGGCATCTGGTCGGACGGGAAGACGCTCTGGGTACTGGAGAACGCGTCCACCGGCGCCGACGCCATATTCGCCTACGACCTGGAGACCGGCGACCGACTTGCGGATCAGGAGTTTGAGCTCGACCGGCGCAACCGCTTCTCGCATGGCCTCTGGTCGAACGGCGAGATCGTCTGGATCGCGGACAGCGGGCAGGACCGGCTCTTCGCCTACAACCTCGCCAGCGGCGAGCGACTGGAGCAGCGTGACTTCGAACTGGCAGAGCGCAACCGCGACCCACGTGGGATCTGGTCTGACCGCAAGACGCTCTACGTGCTCGACTCGGTCAAGGACGCACTCTTCGTCTACGACTTCGAATCTGGCGAACTGCTCGCCGAGCACCCGCTCGACAAGCTCAACAAGAGCCCGCGTGGGATCTGGTCCGACGGCGTCACAATCTGGGTCTCAGACGACGGGGCCAAGCGGCTGTTTGCGTACCGGATCGAGGACGGCGCACTGGCAAGCCACGAGGACGAGGAGTTCACCTTCCGCTCGCTGCTCAAAGCCGGCAACGGCGACGCCCGGGGAATCTGGTCGGACAGCGAGGTCGTTTACGTCGCGGATGAACAGGACGACAAGGTCTACACGTACAACATGCCGGACGCGATCGACGCCCGGTTAGCGACTCTCAGTCTGAGCGGCGTCGAGATCGACGAGTTCTCACCCGGCCGTCAGACATACAACGCGCTGGCTGAAACTGCTGCAACAGTAACAACCATCGAGGCCGTCGCGGCACAGGAGGCGGCAACAGTTGTAATTGAGCCGAGTGACACCGACGGCGATACCGAGAACGGCCAGCAGGTCAGTCTCGACGCCGAGACTACGATCACCATCACAGTCACGTCCGAGGACGGCAGCCGGACCACGACTTACCGTGTTCAGATCAGCAAACCGCCTTGCCTGGAAGGACTCAGCGAAGAGCGTCTGAGCGAAGTCAGCTTCGTCGGCGGTAGCGTCAGCGAACTAGAAGTCTGTGCGCGCAGCGCCAATGTGAGCGCGCTCTACCACCACCGCAACGGCGTTTGGACCGCGCTGTTCCTCTTCCCCGACCTGCCCGAGTTCCTCAGCCGGCCCTTCCGTACTCGCTTCCCAGAGGAACTACCGCCGGGTGAACGGCTAGTCGCTCATCGCCAATTAGCGATGGTGGAAACAACCGGAGCGCCGAACTCCAACTAGTCGCTGCCCAGCCGCCAGCTGCGACCGGCCCGAACGCTGATCGACCATGGCACATACGCGTCCGGCGCCCGAACCTCGAATTCGCCTACAGCTCAAGCGAAAACGTCAGCTCGAAGGTTATTGATGTTGTCCAGTGATGCTGGAGGCGGAGGAGGCGGAGGAGGCGGTGGCGGTGGTGGTGGCGTAGGTAGTGGGCAGAGCTCTACTGGTCTTGGGACTCCATCGGCGACGTACACGTGCGTTCCGCTGCGAAGGCGACATCGTCGAGTTCGCGGTCAGTGGACAGACACGCGCCCTCCGCGCACGGTGGGCCCCACAACCCGGCCGTGCTGGTTGAAACACCACACCAAGCACGGCGAAACGCGACGAGGCGCGCGCGTTTCAGTTCGATGGCGCCTCCGCGGAAGCCACCGTTGAGGGTGGTTCCCGCTTGACAACTAATTGTTCACTCGCACTCAGACCGTCGGCAAAGCGAGCACGGAATGGCTGGTTGAGGAACTCAGGCGCGTCGAGGAAGAACGCGACCCAGCCGCGCTCGTCGTAGTGATACAGCGCAGACACGCCATTGTCGCGCGCGCAGGCTTCAAGTTCATCGACGCTGCCGCCCACGTACGTGACCGTGCTCAGACCTTCGCTGCCTGATCCCTCGAAACACGCCGACTTGCCGACCTGAACGCTGTAATCCTTCGTCCGGCTGCCATCCTCCGATGTCACCGTTACGAGGATCTGCGTCTCGGCCACGAGCGGGACCTGATGTCCGTCCTGCTCAGCGTTGGAGTCGGCCGGCGCGATGGCCAGCGTTGCTGCTTCCTGCTCGGCGACCGCGCTGACCGTAGAGCTGACCTTGCCCTGGACCGGGACGGCGCTGTACGTAAGACGATTTGCTGAGAACTCGTCGAGAATGACATTGGTCAAATTGAGCGACGCCAGCCGAGCGTCGATCGCGTCGGGGATGTTGTACGTGTAGAGCCGTTCGTCGACTTCATCGGCGACGTACACGACATCTCCGTCCGACCAAATGCCCCTGGCGTCGCCGTTGCCCGCCTTGAGCAGCGACTGGAAGCCGAACTCCTCGTTCAGGTAGCGCGTAAGTTCATCCCCCTCGATTCGGTAGGCGAACAGTCGCTTGGCGCCGTCGTCCGAGACCCAGATGGTCACGCCGTCGGACCAGATGCCGCGCGGACTGCGATTGAGCGTGTCCAGTGCATATCGGGCGACCAGTTCGCCACTCTCGAGGTTGTAGGCGAAGAGCTCGTCCTTGACGCTGTCGAGCACGTAGATCGTCTCGCCGTTGGACCAGATGCCGCGCGGGTCGCGGTTGTCTTCGTGCAGATCAATGTCGTGGTCGCTGGCACGTTCACCACTCTTCGCGTGATACGCGAAGAGCCGGTCCTGGCCGCTGTCGGCGACCCAGAAGATGATCCCGTTGGACCAGACGCCATGCGCGAAGCGGTTGCGCGAGTCGAGTGTGAACTCGACAGTCTCCTGCCGCGCTCCGCTTGCCAGGTCGTAGGCGAAGACGCGATCGGCGCCGGACGGAGCGTTCTCGAGCACCCAGATCGTCTGGCCATCCGACCACACGCCGGTCGGCGTCTTGTTGTTCGCGTCAAGTTCCTCGATATCGCGCGTGACGTTCCATTCGAAGTCGGCCTCGGACGGAGTCGGCGCTTGCGCCGGCGCTCCACCACCACCACCACCGCCACCGCCACCGCCGCCGGTGACGACCGGCGTGCTGACCGCTGTGACGGTGATCGTCACTTCAATCGTGTCATCTGAGTCGTCTGATAATGAGCTCTCGTAGATGTTGTTAAAGCCATCCTGGACGTTCACGGTGACGGAATAGGTGTCTTTCACCTCAGGATCGAGAACGGCTTTCGTGCGTAGCTGGCCGCTGGCCGAATCGATCTCGAACGCATCGATGTCGGTTCCGAATAGCGAGGTTTCGCTTAGCCAGTAGGTCAGGATGTCGCCCGCATCGGGATCGGTGGCCCGCAGGGCTGCGCCGATCGGTCGACCCGCCGCCGTGCCCCGACCAATGGTGAGTGTGGCTGTGGCGTCTGCGAACTCAGGCGCCGTGTTCAATGCGGGCCTGGTGCTAAGTTCTTCGATGCGGGTCGGCAGTACCGCCGAGGCCGACTTGGCGCTGCCGGGCCCGTCGCTGTAGCTGACGCTGGCGCGGAGATAGTTGCCGACATCATCGGCGGAGGCCGAATAGGAAACCAACGTTCCGCTCGCGATGTCCGTCCAGCTTGAACGGTTGGTCGAACGTGCCCACTGCCAGGATTCGCTGCTCGTGATGATATCGTCGTCGGTCAGGTCGGCTGTGAACGAAGTTCCATCCCAGCCCCGCAGCGGTGTGAGGCTCACGATCCCCGCTTCCTCCACGTCCGTCACGGTGACCGTGACTCTGAACCTTCCCTCCAGGTAGCCATCGGAGGCGGTCACGGTCGACGAGATGGAATCGTCGTCCTCATGGTTGGGTGGCGACGCGAAGTAGAGCTGGCCGCGGTCGGAAATCCAGAAATCGCTGCCCGACACTGACCAGGTCAGCGTGTCGTGCTCCGGATCGGTGGCACTGTAGGTCGCCACTGCGCGGTCGGAGTTTTCCTGGATCGACGGAGTGGCATCACCGCTGACCACCGGCGCCTCGTTGACGTTCGTCACTGTGATTGTCACGGAGATCGTGTCGTCGATCGCGTCATTGTCATCGTCGCCGTTCTGGTCCCGGCCGTCGGTGACCTGCACGGTGAGGCGGTAGCTCTGCTTGCCCTCGTAGTCCAGCTCCACGCCCGAGGCCAGCATGATCTGCCCGTTCGCGTCGATCGTGAACGACGCGGCGTCCGTCCCGGTCAGCGAGTAGGCCAGCGGGTCGTCGACGCTACCGTCGCCGGCGTTCAGGTCGGTCGCGGCGACGGGGGCGCCGACGGGGTCGCGGCCGCTGGCGTCCTCGGCCACCTCGCGGAGGCCGGTCTCGGCGTCGGGGAACACCGGCGGCGAGTTGACCGGCGGCGGATCGCCGACGCGCGGCGACACCGCATTGGCGGTCTTGTTCGGTCCCTTGCCGTCGGTGTATCTGGCCGTGGCGCGGATGTAGTTGCCTGCGTCCGCTTCCAGTGTCGGCGTGTACGTCGGGTCGGTCGCCCCCGAAATGTTGACCCAATCGGTCCGGCCGTTGGGTGAGCGGAACCATTGCCAGGTCGTGCCGATCGGTTCGTCGTCATCGTTCAATTCGGCGGTGACGAGGACTCGAGCCTGGATCGACGGAGTATCGGTGACCAGGGTGACTGTCCCCGGTTCCTCTACGTTTTCGATGGTGACCACGACATCCTGGCTATCGTCCACCGTGGTCGATGGATTGCCCGCGCCGTCCAGGCCGTCGTGAACGTCGATGCTGAAGCGATGGGTCGACTTGTCTTCAAAGTTCAGAGCCTCGCTCGTCTGCACTTGTCCGCTGCTGCTGACGATCGCGAAGGCGGCGGCGTCCGTGCCCCGCAGCGAGTAGGTCAGGTCATCGTCCTCGGGGTCTTCGGCGGCGACGGGATCGCCGACACTGACGCCCGACCGTGAGTTCTCAGGTATCGAGCGTTGGCCGTTCTCCGTGGACGGGAACGTGGGTCGCTGGTTCTCGCCGAAGACACGGTTCGCGGTCACAGCCTCGGCGCTCTTGCCGCTGCCGCGGTTGTCGGTGTAACTGACCCTGGCCTGGAGGAAGGAGTTCGTATCGTCCTGAGCCACCGTGTAGCTGCTGGATGCGGCGCCCCCGATGGGGAACCAGTTGCTGCGTCCATTGTCCGACCGCGACCACTGCCAGATCTGCCCGCTGATGCTGCCGTCGCCGTCCTCGAGAATGGTCCGCACGGTCTGCCCGACCTGCGGCTCATCCTCAGTCAGGGTGAGAGTCCCTTCTTCCTCGACATCGAGCATGGTGATCGTGATGGTGGCGGCGGCGTCGATGACCGGGATAGCTTCAACATTGCCGTCGTCGTCCTTGCCGTCATGCAGCGTGGCGTTGAAGATCAACCGTCCCCCGCTCGTCGCAAAGATCGTCTCAAAGTCCAACGCCTCGACCGTGCGTAGCTGTCCGCTGTTTGGATTGATCTCGAAGTATGAGGCAGCGGCCGAATCAATCAGACCAAAGGTCAGGCTGTCGCCGTCGCGGTCGAATGCCGTCAGGGCGACGCCGACGTTCTCGCCGGCGGCGGTCTCCTGGATCGATTGGTTCCGAGTAGATTGGCCCGGCTTATCGATGAACCTGGGCGGAGCGTTGACGATCGGGTCGGCGGTGACCGCCGCGGTCGCTTCGCTCTCCGCGCGCTTGCCCGACCCACGCCGGTCGATATAGGTAACGGAAGCTCGAAACCTGTAGCCGGTTTGGTCTTCATCCGGCCGGTACTCATAGGTCAAGGAACTAGCGTTGCCCGCAGGGACCGACTCCCAGGGTGGTCCCGAGGAGGGACGTCGTTCGACATCCCACGTCATCGGAGGAGGTTCCCCGACAATCGGCGTGGAGATATCGATGCCGCCGTCCGGGTCTGACAGCGTGAAGATGATCTTGTTGCCCACCGCAGGATTGGGGTTGTCCACCGTGATGCTGCCGGGCTCCTCCAGGTCGGCCACGGTGACGATGACTTCGGTTCTGACGTCGAGACGGCTTGAGCCGCTGGCAACATCCGTCGCGACTACCGTGAACTGGTATTCGTTGCCGTCAATATCTGTGCCGTCGCTATGCGAGCCTGTCGGCATCTCGTAGTTGGGAGTATTGGCAAACGTGACGATACCGCCGGTGTCGATCTCGAAGTCGCTGGCGTCGTCGCCGGTCAGCGACCAGGTCACCCCGCCCACCCCGCCTGGCTCCTCATCGCGGGCGCTGTACGACGCCACATCGATGGTGTCGTTCTCGTCGTACGTCACGGCTGTCGTGATGGGTCCGATGAACTCCGGCCGCTCGTTGACATCAGTGATTTCGATTAGCTGGGCCACGCTGCCGATGTTCCCGCCTGGGTCATGCGCCTCGACAACGATGGCGTACCTGCCAGTGAGTAAAGAGTCTTCGCGTCGCTCGTAGTCGGGCCTCTTATGTGGCGGCACGCCTACTTCCGAAAAAGTCAATTCGCCCTCGCCCATCGCGTTCTTCGTGATCACGAAGAACGCGATGTCGGTCGAAGAGATAGCCCAGGTGATCTCTTGGCCCTCTTCGTCGCGTGCGGTGTAGGTTACGACGACGCCGGGCGGAATGTCCGAGTCGTAAGGAGTTTCGGGGAAATCGAAGAAATGAGGCGGCGGGTTGGTGATCTCCGGCGTCTCATCGATGTTGGTGACCGTGACGGTGACGGGGTAATCCCGGGTCTTCGATGTGGTGTCTCTGGCTTTGACAATGATCTCGTAGGTGTTGTCCTCGGGATCGCCGGCCATCTCCGGCGTACCCTTTGGAGCCTCGAAGTTGGGATTGTCGCGGAATGCGAGGACGCCCTCGCCGGTTAAGGCGTTTCTTGTGATCATGAAGTCGCCGGCGTCGTCGCCGCCCAGCGACCAGGTGATGGACACAATCCCGTCCTCTTCGTCGCGCGCGATGTAGGTCTGCACATCGAGGACCACCAAAGTGGGGTCTGCGTCCCATTCGATCTCCGCGAACGATGGAGCCTCAAAGGCCGTGCCCGTGCTTGTGATCTCCGGCGTTTCGTCGACGTTGGTCACGGTGACTGCGACCGGATAGGTCCCCGTCTTCGTCCCCCCACTACCGCCTGTGGAATTGTCATCCATCGCCTCAACGACGACCTCGTAAGTGTTGTCGGAGTCCATGCTGACGGGGTTTTCGAAGTCGGGCCTGATGCTGAACGACAATACGCCCGACGATGAGTTGATCGTGAAGTGATCCTTGTCTGTGCCGTTCACCGCCCAGGTGATGGTGTCACTCTCTTGATCGACCGCTGTATACGTGCCGATCACGTAGACCGTATCCATGAGATCTGCATCGAGCAGATCGAATTCGATCTCGGCGAAACTCGGCGAGGCAGTCCCACTGATCACCGGCGTCTCATTGACGTTGTCGACGGTGATCGCCACCTCCCGCGTGTCGGAGAGTTGGCCGGTGTGATTGTCGCGGACCTTCACAATGATGTCGTACACATTATTGGTACCGGTGTCGGCCGGTACTTCAAAGTTGGGCACGTTCTTGAACTTCAGCTCGCCATGCCCCATGGTGTTCTTGGTGATCGTAAAGTCGCCGGCGTCGTTGCCTTCCAGTGACCATGTCAGGTTGGATCCGTCGTCCACGTCGAGGGCTACGTAGGTGGCCACTACCGTTGAGGTCGCTGTGTTCTCGTCGCTGTTGAAGCTGACCGGACCGCCAGTAATCGTCGGCGCCTCGTTGACGTTTGCGACGGTGACGGTGACATCGTGCGTGTCGCTCTGCTGCGGTTCGCCATCGTCGATAACTGTTATCGTTACGTTATAGACGTTGTTCGTTCCGACATCGGTGGGAATCTCGTAGTTTGGGCTGGTCTTGAACCTGAGCTGGCCCGACGAGTTGATCTGGAACTTAGTTCCGTCAACGCCCCCCACCGACCAAGTGTGTACGGTCGAGTCGGGGTCCGTCACCGTGAAATTGGCGGATGTGCCGACGGTAGAGCTGTTCTCAGGAACATTCCACGTGAACGCACCGGAGATCGTCGGCGCCTCATTGACATCTTGTACGGTGACGGTGAGGGTACGCGTGGCATCGACGGCGGAATCAGGAGCGAAGCTATAGTTTTCGCCGTCACTCACTTGCACGGTAACCTCGTAGTCGTTGTCTCCTGCGCTCTCGCTGCTGCCGGGAGTGTCGGCGGGCATCTCGAAGTTGGGCTCGTTCCTGAACCGGAGCTCGCCATCCCCGGTCGTCGCGTTCTTCGTGATTGTGAAGTCGCCTGCGTCGTCGCCACTCAGCGACCAGGTCAGGGTGGTCATCTCGATCACGTCCTGGTCGGACGCTTTGTAGGTGGCGATGATCTCAGTCGTGGGTGTGTTTTCGTCACTGGTGATGGTTGCGCCGTCGTTCGGGCCGGAAACGAATGTAGGCGGATCGTTCCTGTCGATGACGCTGACCGTGACGCTCCTTGTGGCGCTCAGCCCTTCGTCGTCGGCGACCTTCACCGTCAATTCGTAGTCGTTTTGTCCGTCGCCATCTTGAGGGTTCTCGAAGTCGGGCGAACTATTGAAATTGAGCGTGGCACGGTCCGGGAATGCGGGATTGTTGGTCATATGGAAGAATCCTCCGTCGTCGGCAGACTCTACCGACCAGGTCCACGTTCCCCCCGGGTCTCCCGCGTCCGGGTCAGATGCTTCGTAGACCTCAAAGCCCACTGACGTGTGGTTTTCTCCAAATGTCCTCGTAGACGCGCCGGCCGTGAACCTGGGCGCCTCATTGACATTGGTGAGGTTGACCGTCACCGCGATGGTGTCGTCGACGGCGGTGTTCGCGGTACCGGCGGCATCCTTGCTGTCGCGCACCGTGACGGGCACCGTGTAGCTGTTCTTCGAGCCCTCGAAGTTGTAGGTGACCCCGGTCTTGGTCTTGAGCTGGCCGCTCGACGTGTCGATCGTGAAGGACGCGTGGTCGCCCGTGGTTCCCAGACCATAGGTCAGCGTGTCGCCGCTGTCGCTATCGGTAGCATCCACGGCCGATCCGACATTCGTGCCGACCGCGCTGTTCTCTGGCACGGTGCGTGTGGTCATGGCGCCGTCGTCGAACGTCGGCACGGCGTTGCTGGCCCCGATCTGCCCTGTGACCTTGTTGGCGGTCTTGTTGTCGGTCGTACTCTGAGGGTCTTTGTATGTCGCCGTCGCGCGCAGGTACTTGCCCACGTCGGCAGCGACCGTCGTGTAGCTGGCGGAGGTCGCCCCGCTGATGGTCGAGAATGACCCTGTGGCCGAGTCTCCCCGCGCCCAGCGCCAGCTCACGCCGGTCGGAGCGCCATCGATATCGGTCAGCGACGCCGTCAGCTCCGAGCCGCCCGACTCAGTGCCCGTAATCGAGACCGTGCCGGGCTCGTCGACGTTATCGATCCTGATCGTGATCGCGACGGAGTCATCGTTTGTGGCGTTGGTGATTCCAGCAGCGTCCTTGTTGTCGCGTACGTAGAGGGTGACCGCGTACATGCTCTGGGCCTCGTAGTTGAAGGTGGCCATGGTCTGGATCTGTCCGCCCGAAGCCACGGTGAAGGACCCCGCGTTGGTCCCGCTGAGCGAATAGGTCAGCGTGTCGTTGTCGGTGTCGTTCGCCTGTGTGGCAGATCCGACATTGGTCCCGGACGGACTGTTCTCATCGACCGCTTTCGTGAGAGTCCCGAAGCTGAACGTCGGTTCAGAGTTGTTGGCGCTGATTTGACGAGCTGACACACCGAAAGCAGACTTGCCCGATCCATGGGGGTCGGTGTAAGAGGCCGTCGCGCGCAGGTACTTGCCGACATCCGCGGCGACGGTCGCGTAGGTGCTTGATGAGGCCCCGGAGATGGTCTGGAACGTACCAGTACCGTCCGACATATCTCCCCGTGCCCAGCTCCAGCCCACGGCGCCCACAGGAGCTCCATCCTCGTCGTCGCTCAGCGACGCCGTCAGCGTCGATCCGCCGAGCAGCGGGGCCGTATCCGGCAAAACCGTGACCGTACCGGGATCGTCGGCATTCGTGACGGTGATCGTCACGTCTCGCATGTGATCGGCGACGGCATCGGTGTTGCCGTTGGCGTCCAGACTGTCTCTCACGTTGACAGTCACGTTGTAGACATTGTTCATGCCAACGTCGGCCGGCGTCTCGTAGTTGAGCGGTGTATAGAGCAGGAGCTCGACGTTCCCGGAAGAGTTTAGCGCGAAATCGAAATGACCGGTATCGTCGCCCGTCAGCCCCCAGGTCAGCGTGGCCGACTCATCTGGGTCGGAAGACTCGTAGGTTTCGATCACGGTCGTCGTGGTCGTGTTCTCGGCAACGGTAATCATCGTTGCCCCCGTGATTTCGCTCGGCGCCTCGTTAACGTCGGTGATGTTGATCGTCACGGGGATGGCGACATCGTCGGTGCTGTCACCGGTGTTGCGGACGCCTACGGTCACGCTGTAACTGGGCGTCGTCTCGTGGTCGTATGTGACGCCGGATTTGGTCTGCACCTGGCCGGTTGCCGAGTCGATCCAAAAGAACCCGCACCTGTCCCCGACAGCGTGTAGGTCAGCGTGCCGCCGCCGTCGCTGTCCGTGGCCGTGTACGGATTCCCGATGTTCGTGACGCCCGTGGTGTTTTCCGGCACGTTGATCGTGGTCGCGTAGCCGGTGTTGAAGGTCGGCTCAGCGCGGACGACGCGATCGTTGAATGGCGGCGTTGGTTCCGGCTCGAGCGCGGGCACGTCAATCGAGGTCAACCCGGACCTGGGGCCCTGGTCGTTGGAGCGGATCCGGTAGCGATAGGTCTTGCCGGCCTCGGCGCTCGTGTCGGCGTAGCTCAGGCTGTCGCCCTCGACCGTGGCGATCTTCAGCATCTTGCCGCCGTCTGCGCTCATATCGCGGCGATAGACGGCGTACTCGTCCGCAACGCAGCTCGCCGACGCCAGCCAGGTCAGCACCACGCCGGATGCCTCTGCGTCGAACGTGCTGGCGAGGTCGGTCGGCGGTACCTGGCAGTCGGCGTCCGCATTCACGTCGGGGATGCTCGCCACCAGCCCGGCGGCCAGCAGCCCAACGATCACCAGAGCCGCAGACGCAAACGCGAGCGGTCTCAGGGAGGGTCGCGCCGCCCGGCGCAGACGCAGGGCGTGGTTCGTGCTGGTCGCACCATGTCCAGGAGCGCGTCGTTTGGACTCGCCGTGAGGGATGTGCAACCAGGCCCTGAGATGTTTCATTGAATATCACCTAACCAGGCGTAGATATCATAAGACCTATCTAAAGGCCTCTCTTGTTGATACATTAATCTATCGCAAGGTGGATCTTGTGTGGCCAATTGTCCCGTCAGCGAAGCGGACGCGAGTCTGCCGAGTCGGCGTGAACCTCACTGCTGGAACTCGAGCGCGTTGTCGAGCGACGACCGGGTGTCACGAAGGATGGGCGCGATGGATTGGCGCGACGGCCGAGCGCCATGTGCCGTGCGAGCGCGAACCAGCAGCCCGATCGGGCGACAATCTGCCGCGTTCGCCAGCGCCACGAGCAGGCCCTGGCGGGGCTGTTCGTGGCGGGGCTGCGGCTCTGCGCCGAGGCGGATCGTCCTGGGTATCACGTCCCTGGTTGGCGACCGGCCTCCGATTTCGTCGCCACTATGATCGCTTCGGCTGGCCTCGCGGGCTGGTTCCCTGGCGGCGAAGGGGTCTCGCTGTTGGCGCCGCGATGAGGGATTCAACGTATGAAGCGGCTGACCACGCGCCAGGCATTCCTCTCCGTCATGATTGCCCTGAGCGTGATCGTTGTCCTCTTTCCGGCGGTTGAAGCGCGGTCCTCGAAGGCGGAAATCACGTTTGGCGACTCCGACGACATCGTCTCACCTGGGACCGACGTTGATGCCCACGTCTGGATACGAGATGCAGACGCGAACAAGACCTACACATTGAGATTCGTGCATGCCGCCGGTGGTCCGGCGGTCATCGACCAGGGCGGAGTAGTGGGTGGTCAGTTCACCGGAGTCCGCGATGAAGAAGGGGATCTCGGCCCGCTGACCGTGAGATTGATCGTGCCACTCGGTTCGCCTCATGGATCAGCGACGATCTCGGCGATGGTTGATGTCGAAGACGAAGATCCACTGCCGCTTGCCACCAGGATCCTCAAGATTGGCGACGCAGGCGATCCGATTGGGTCGGCCGTGCTTGAGCCGTCAACGGAGAAACATGAGGATGGCGGTGAGCGAATCTCGACCTCACTGAAACGCGGAAAAACCGCATATCTCAAACTCACTACCAAGAATTCCCTGCGCAAGCCGACCAACGATGGGGATGTCAAGTCGGTGTTGATCGTGGCGACGCACGGGATCCTGGGTCGGGAGGCTCAGACCCCGTCGGCCGATCACGAGCACCTGCTGCGCTACGAAGACGGGACGGCCAACGACGCTGACGCCGTCGTGCGCTTCACACTCAAACCGATCGGGACTGACGCGACGCACATCGACCTTTACGCCATCGTGATCGGCGAAGACGGATTCACGAACTCAAACACGCTTGCGCTGAATTTTGCCGGCGCGCCTGCAGAACTGCTCGCCACCGAGCCCAGCGGAAACCTCGCGGATGCCAACGGCGAGGTGCGAATCGTGATCTCCGGCCGCGACTCGGTCGGCAATTTGACGGAGGTGAGAGCCAGCAACATCAAAGCCGAGGTCAGCGGCGGCCCTGAAGACGCCAACCTCTCTCGCCTGCGCGTCTCGGATCAGCAGTGCAAGAAGGACGAGGTTGATTGCGAAACGGATCAGGTGGTGGTGCTGGTCAAAACCACTTCCTCAAAGCCAGCGCACGGCCACTACACGATCGGTGTGGAGTTGACGAACACGCCCACGCCTGTTGAAACCAGCGCAGAAATTGTGGTGGTGGGCGAGGCCGTGTTCCTGTCGCTCGAACTCTACAAGTCGACCGACCCCGGCGCCGAACTTACCTTTGGCAAGGACCCACGAGGCTTGCTGTTCTACGTTCCCGGACAAGGTGAAGATGAGGAGTTGATCGTCGCGGAAGGGGAGGTCGTGATCGCCGCGGTGGTTCTGCGCGACGAATTCGGCGAACTGGTCGCCGCATCAAGTTCGGCCGTCGAAGATGACGGAGTGACCTTCGATTCGCTCGGCTCACTACATTTGTTGCCGCTGACATCCGGAGAGCGGGAGATTCAACGCGGCGTGGCCACGGCCCGATTCCTGGTCACGGGAATGTCCGGCCATGCGCTGTTAGTGGCCTCCAGCAACGACCTCCATGACCTCGTGCGGTTGATCCCCGCTGCTGAGAACGTCCGTGGCGCCGCTGGGTTAACGAGCAAAACAGCGGATGACCTTTCGGTTTGGATTGCGCCAAACTCGACCCCGATCTCTGAACTCCTCACCGACCTTGAGAGTCGAGGCGTCCAGGCTATTTTCTTGTGGTTGCATCGCGAACAGCGTTGGCAGCAGTATGTCGCGCCCGAGGCCGAGGGCGAGGGCGTGTCAAGCGTCCGCGACTTCCAGGTGCGAACTGGCAACATTCTCTGGCTGGGCAGCTCTCCGACATCTCTACCGCCGCTCATCCTCCCACGGGGAAGCGAATGACGTAACTGCGGTCGAACGCCGTGAGGCGAAGCGGTCACTCCGTCATTCAACCGCATGACGGGAACGTGGGGTGATTGCTCCCCTGTCGCTACCTCAAGTCCGCGTCCGCCGAGAGGTGGCCAGCGACCGGGCCGGCGATGCCCTCCCAATAGCTGCGCATGAATCCGTGTACCGCCCGAATCGCGTAGCTGTACTCAATGTCGGAGTCGCCGGTCGCGTCGAGGTAGGTCGTGCCCGAGTCGCCAGTGCTGTCGACGAGCACTTCCCATTCCGGGTTGGGATTGCCGGCGTGGCTCGTTTCGATCCGACGAATCTCGTAGCCGGTCAGGGTCAGGGCGACAGCCTCCCACGACAGATGCCCTGTTCTCCACGACAACTGAATGCCGGTCGCCATGGAAGCGGCCATCAATTCGCGAGGTCGAGGTGGATTGGGGATCAAGACAGTGGCGATGTTTGACCCCGAAGAAACCTCCGGATTGTCTTCATCACCGCGCAAGGCCCGGACCTGATACTCGTACTCGGCCCCGTTGACGTTGGCGGACGCATCCGCGCGAGATGTCGCCAGACTGTTGGAGTCGTCGACGATCGTCACCCAACTGGTTGTGTACTCCAGGATCCGACGGCGAGAGACCTCGTAGCCAATGACCGAGTCGGCGCTCAGCGTCGGGGCGCTCCACGACAAGATGACTCCGGTGAGGTCGATGCTTCCGATCAGCGAGGTCGGCGCTTCCGAGGCGGTCGCAACGCTCGATCCGTCCTCGCCCTCTTGCCCGAGCGCAGGCATCGCCATCAAGACGGCGATGACGGCCGGCGCCAGCCAGAGCGTGAATCTGACGAATGCGCCCCAGCTACGCCTCTGGTACAACACCACTGCTTTGCTCCTGCCTCAGTCGCTCGCTCGAACGAATAAATGCCACCCGGTCTCCCCGATGAATCGGCGGTGTCATTCGATGTGAATACTTATCATACCGGTGTAACCATCCACACAACTTGGCTGGATCGGGCTCCGCTGCGGTGATCCGACCGTCCGGGGAAGGTCGGCGATCGCCGTGAGGCGATTCGTTGTTGAGGGCTGACCCAACGGAGTGGGATGGAGTGCGACCTGACCGGGCCTCGCCAGCCTCGAGAGTCGATTGGCAGCCGGTGACCGGATAGGAATCTGGCTGCAGGCCCGAGCACGCATTCGAGCCGCAGCTGAAGGACTGCTGGCCAGACCGACATCGAGCGAAGTCTGCAGCCGACCAGGTGATGACCGACCAGATGATGACCGACCAGGTGGTGACCGACCAGGTGATGACTGGCCGGGTGATGACTGACCAGGTGATGACGCGCAGCCTCTCCGTTCGGCTCCATGTCCGGTAGGCGGACCGGGGACCGATCGACCTTTGTGGTCAGGCCGGTGGGATAATCACATCGGCTCTGTCGAGTAGTTCCTAAGTGATTGACAAGAAGTGGATATAGTTGTCACAATTCAATCATCGGGAGGGAGAACCATATCTCTCGACTCGATGAGAAGGAGAGTTGCTATGTCTCTCGATCGTTTTCGTGGTTCAGAAATGCGAATCTGCGTGACGAACGGATGGAGGTGGTCTGCCCTCGTGCTGCTGCTGGCCGCGGTCGCTGGATCGCTGGCGCTGCTGGCCGGTCCTGGAATCGTGGACGCCGCTTCGTCCGCCGGCAGTGGCCAGTCAGCGACAGTCAACCCTCAGCAGGGATCAGGCAACGGGTCGGAAACGGACGGCTTCGAAATTCAGAGGCTGGCGTTCACCTCCGTCGCAGAGGACGGCTTCTACGAACCGGGCGACACCATCGCGATCGAAATGGTATTCAACAAGCCGTTCGCCGACGGCGGCGTCGAAGACAGTCTGACCTTGCCGCTCGAAATCGGGCTCGAGACACACTCGTTGAGCGCCATTTTTTCGGACACGTCGGCGCTCTTCTTTCACAACGTGACGCACGAAGATTTCGACAGTAATGGCGTCTCCGTCGCTGCCAACTCGGTGAGCGGCACGCTCGTAGACGGCAACAGCGTCGTCAACGCGAGAACGCTGTCACATGACGAACTCCAGGGCGGCGAAGACCACCGAGTGCAGGAGGTGGTGGTGGAATCGATGGCCTTCCACAGAGACCCCGGGGCAAGTGGCTCGTACTCGACGGGCGACGAAATCTATCTCAAGCTGACCTTCAGCCAATGGGTGAGCAGCGGCAGCCTCGGTGATCGATCAGGATTTCCGACGGTCGGGATCAAGATTGGCGACAACGTGCGGCAAGCTGATCTCGATGGTGGTGGCCACGGACTAGCGTATTTCATGTACACCGTGCAAGCTGACGACATTGACGAAGATGGCATTGCCGTTCCGGCGAATCCCTTTGCCGGTTTACTCGCCGTTCCAGACGGTCGCGAGATCGAGTTCAGCACGATCTCGCACTCCGGCATCAGTTCGGGCTACGGACGGCTCGTGAATGCCCAGCCGGATATCGATTCGATCGAGATCGCGTCCGATCCCGGCGACGACGACACATACTCGAAGGGCGAGACGATTACGGTCAGGGTCACATTCGACTCAGATGTATACATCGCTTACAACTCAGAAGAGGACCTGCCGACAATCGGGCTGAAGCTTGACGGCGGCGGCAGAACGGCGACGGCCCACGTCACGCTTCCCGAGAGCAAGGTATCGCCGGGGCAGGGGTTCGTGGGCCCCGTTGCTGCATCTTCACCGGACTCAACGGAACACACGACCGATCCAAACAGCTACATCGATTTCAAGTACACCGTCGTGTTAGGGGACTCTGCCGCTGACGGTCTCGCAATCAAGCGGAATTCGCTGTCCGCGAATGACGCGTCGATCAAGTACGAGGACGATGGCACACACGTCAACCTGCTGCATCGAGCCGTTGATGCCGATGACGAACAGCTTGTCGACAGTACGGCCAGCATTGTCGGTTTGGAGTTTGCCTCACAACCGGGATCCGACCTCGGTTACCTGGTTGGCGACGAGATCGAAGTTGAGGTCAGTTTCAGCACAGTTGTCGAGGTCGGAGACGGCATCGACGCTCCTGAGTTGTCCGCCACCGACCACAATGGCTTCAACCAAACGTTCGGTCGAACCTTCGTCTACTCCAGCGGCAGTGGCACGGATACGTTCATCTTCACCAGCACCGTCGAGAAGGGCGACAAGGCCTTCAAGGGTATCTCAATCGACCCGATCACGGACGCCGACGAATGGGACGAAAGTCTGGGCGTCGACACATCCTTCCAGGGACTCGGTAGTGAGGAGGACCAGCGCGTATATGGTGGCGTCCTGGCCATTAGCGTCAGCGTCACTTCCACTCCGGACGACGCAGTTGCCTACAGGTCAGGCGAGACCTTCACCTTCGAGGTCGGGTTCGGCGAGAACATGGCCTTTGAAACGGAACCGGAGATCTACTTGCAGGTTGGCACCACCAGGAGAACCGCGATCTTGACTGCTGACCACGACTACTCGGGAGTCACGACCTTCTCCTTCGAGTACACCTTCAGGGATTCTGATGTGGACTCAGACGGCATCGAGATCATCGACACCTATTTCAGAGTGGACAATGAATTCCCAGGCGGCTACATCTTCCCACAGGTTTGGGCGTACGACTACATGCCTGTTTGGAAGTTCGTCAACGTCGAGCCCGGCGCCTTGTCTGATCACATAGTCGTCGGAGGATCCGCGGACGGCCTGTCTTGGTTGTCGGCAGTGAACTGAGCTTGCGAGAGAAGTAACAAGCAGCCGCGCAAGCGCGGCCGCTTGACGCTGTACAGAACGGGGACGATGCCCAGCATCGTCCCCGTTCCGTTTGAGCCGAGTGTTCCAATCGGCGATGTTCGGATGGTCCTAACGCTCACTGTTGTCGGATCGATCAACGATCTGCTGTCGCCGACCTTCACTGCCCTGGTCCACTGCCCTGGTCGAGGCCCGATTGGATCTGAACTCATGTCTGGGGCTGTCGGCCGCCGGGTTGGTGGTCCGCTACCTCGCAACCGGAGTCGAGTACGCCACGGAGTCAGGCGGTAGAGGTCGCCAGAGATCCTGGTTTCTGCCACATCGTTGCAAGCGATCCGTACAATCACTTGCCATCAGGCAGCAACGATATGGCAGCTATCTGACAGCAGGGAAGACTCAGCGAATCAGTGGTCCGCCAGGGCCTGATCACATGGATGCCGCGAACCCGTGCCAGGCGCACTGATGCGACAGCCCCTGCTGACTCGGTACCAGGTCTGCCCATCAGCCTCTGGATTCAGACCCTTCTGAGCTCCAATGTTCTCTGCTCGATAGGGAATGACGCAGGAGACCCGCGTGCCGTTGCCGGCGCCGTCCGATTCGCCCTGCAGGGCGCCGCCCAGACGTTCTGCCTCGGCCCGCATGCTGTTGAATCCATGTCCACGTGTGCTGTAATTCTCCGGCAAACCGATCCCGTCGTCCGTGACCGACAGTCTGACTTCCTCCGAACTGAATTCCAGATCGATCCTGGCCTCTGAGGCGCGGGCGTGCCGAAAGGCGTTGGTCAGCGCGTTGTGAGCGATCAAGAAGATCCCGGTGCGAGCCTCGCGCGTCTACGGCGGTTCCACGCCCGATTGCGCCAACTCGGCCCGCAGCGAGGTGATCGTCGTGAAGGTCTGCGCGTGCGTGTCCAGTACCCGCGACAGCGATTGATCCTCGAAGATCAGTCCCATGTCGATCGGCTGCCGTACCTCCCACATCACCGACTTGGACAGGTCCGATAACCCGCCCAACGTCCGCTTCAGCTCATCTTGTTCATCGTCCGCCAACTCGATTGCATGTTCGAGGCCCAGGCCGATGATGTAGGCAACCTGCGCCGCTGTGTCGTGAATCGTCTGCGACAGTTCGATCCGCTCTTGCTGCAATGTTCGCTCTCGCTCAAGCGCACGACGGCGACCCGTCCGTTCAAATCTCGCGACCACATTGACCGCGAGCGCCACCGGGTACATGAATATGACCCTGGTCTACAACAGCTTGTCTTCGCCCGACGCGAACTGCAGCCCATCACCGGTATACAGGCAGACCAATACGTAGATCAGGACAATCAGCGATATGCACACGGACATGAAACGCACTGAGGCAAATGCCACTGCGATCGTCGCGAGCACGGGGAAGTAGATCAGAAAGTAGTCTGAGTCTAACCCACCACTGATCGCAATCAGAATCAACACCGCCGTGATGTCCAGCGCGCTGATCGCCAACAGCCAGTACCAGCTCACAGATCTGCCAGTCGAGAGCGCCAGTTGCAGAGCGGCATTCGCGAACGCCACGATCATGGCGAAGCCAATCGCCGTGCTGTATTGCAAGGTGGTGTAGTCGGGCCGGAAGACGAGCAGCACGGCCGAGGCGGCAATCGAAAACCAACGCACCCAGATAGAGACCCTGGCCACCGTCCCCAGCTCATCGATGCCGATCCGGATCGGTGAACTCAGTTCGTTGGCAGCGGCCGCAATCGACTTGCTCATCTTGATGTTCGCCCGCGCTCCACTGGCCACGCCCCTGTTGGCGCGGCTTGCCACGCTCGTTCAGGCTTGCGGTCCGTTTCGACCTCCATTACGCACTCCCGCGCCCTGAGCGGGCCGATGAACGACGAAGGCTAAATGGCAACGGCTCATCTGAGATTGGTCGCGCGTACAAACCGTCAACCGCGAGCTGGTCGGATCGGGGATGAGCAACGAGCGGGCCTTCCAGGACTGAGCGCGACCAGGGGAAACCTCCGGATCGGGTGGCCGTTGACTGGCCCTGCCGATGGTTCGCATGCGACTGACGAGGCGGCTTCGAGTTGGTCGAGCAAGAACCTGTCCACATCGCCGGCGCGCCAACCCACTGCAAGCGCCAACACCGATTCCCCCTCTGAGAGACCGATGCATAACCCTCACGCTGGCGCGCGCCGCTCCGTCATACCCACGCTTGCCGCCGGTATCTCGCGGATCCGAGCACGGACGTCGGTGCGGTACACAGCGAGTTTGCTACGACGGAGCGCGGCAATGACGGAGGTGAGGAGTGACGCATCAGTCTCTTGCAGGGGGAGCTCCGACACGCTCTCCAGCTCTCCCTTGCGGAGACCCTTGAAAACACTCCCCTTCTCCCCTCTTTGCGGGGGCGCTGCCGAAAGCCTGCCCCGGGCTTGACCCGGGGGATGAGGGAGTCCCGGCTCCACCGTTCGCACAGAAATCAACGCGTCATGCTCTTTGCCGGCCCATGCGGACAAATCATGGCAGGGTGCTGAACGATCCGGTGTTCACTCGAACGTCGTCGGTCCAGCGTCAAGCGAGATTCCAGGTCAAGCCTGGAATGACGGATCTTGTCGCCTGCCACTGTTCGGCATGCTGCTTCGGTGTGCTTGGCGGACGCAATTGGACGCCAGCAAGTCTCACTCTTCCCCGTCGAGCAGACCGTTGCGAACCGCCCAGACCACGATCTCCTGCTTCGTGGTCACTCCAAGTTTCTGTTCAATTCGGTAGATCGTGTTTCTCACGGTGATCGGGCTATTGCCAATGATCTCCGCCACCTGGGCGTACGAGTTGCCCCGGGCAAAGAGCTTGAGCACGTCCCCCTCGCGAGCTGTGAGCACGCCCGAGGGGACGTCCGAGGACTGTCCTGGTACATCGCGCACCGCCGCGAGCGCTCGCTTGATCATGTCGACGGGTATCAGCGACCGACCCTCGGCGGCATCACGCACCGCCGCGAGCAGGTCCTCGCGCCCCGAGAACTTCTGGAGGTAGCCGGCGGCGCCGGCGGCCAGCGCATCGAGCACCGTGTTATCTGCGGTTGACGCCGTCAGCACCAGCACGCGAGTCCGTGGTAAGCCCTGCGTGATCTCGCGGCAGGCCTCGATGCCGTCCTTGTTCGGCATCAGTAGGTCCATCACGACCACGTCGGGCAACACTGCCTTGGCGATCTTGAATGCCTCGTCGCCGTCTGACGCCTGGGCCACGACCTGGATGTCGTCGGATCGCTCCAACACCTCCTGGAGGCCGTCCCTCACAATCTCGTGATCGTCGACAATCATGACTCGGATCTGGTTGGTTGCTGCCACTTCAGTCACCTCTCCGATTGGGGGGCATAGGGGATCCGACAAGTGACGTTCGTGCCTTGTCCGCGTCCACTGGACTTGACAGTTGAAGCGCCGCCGAGTCGTTCCACTTCGGCTTGCATGTTTTTGTGTCCATGGCCGCGATCTCGATAGTCATCGGGCAATCCGACGCCGTCGTCGATCACGGATAGGCGAAGGTCACGGTTGCGGAACTCGAGCTCAATCCTGACCTCAGACGCGAGGGCATGCCGATAGGCATTGGTCAGCGCGTTGTGGGCAATCGAGAGAACACTCGCCTTCACATCAGGCGTCAGCGCCACTTCGATCCCCGATTGCACGAGTTCGGCTGGTACCGACGTAATCGTCGAGAACGTGCGGGCATGAGCATTGAGGACACGGGACAGGGTCTGTCCTTCGTAGAGCGCCCCGATGTCAATCGGCTGTCGCAACTCCCACATGACCGACTTCGACAATTCGGACGTGGCGGCCAGCGTTCGGCTGAGCTCTTGATTGCTGTCGCCGGCGAGCGAGCGAGCGTTGTCGATCCCCAGGCCGATCATGTAGGCGAACTGCGCCGACGTGTCGTGGATCGTCTGCGACAGCTCGATCCGGTCCTGTTGTAGCGCTCGCTCCCGCTCGAGCGCCTCGCGGCGGCCGATTCGTTCAAATCTGGTCACCAAACTCACGCCAACGACCACGACGTACATGACCACGACTCTGAGAAACAGGTCCTTCTCGTCCGCCGCCCCATACGCAATGCCACTGCCGACGCCCAGGCTGAGTCCAACGTACGTTGCAGCCACAATCGTGGTCCAGGTCAGGCAGAGCACGACCGAGGCAAACAGCAGGGCGACCATCGCCAGAGCTGGATAGTAGAGGAGGTAAAAGAAGACCTCGAACCCGCCGCCGGTCACGATGGCGCCGGAGATGATCGCGAAGTCCAGCGCGCAGGTCGCGAACAACCAGCGCCAGCCGACGGGCCGCCCGGTGAGCAACCGGTAGTGAAATGCCGCATTGAGAGATACGATCAACACGTGCATGATGATGTACGGGGCGTAGGTATCGACGCTGAATCGCGGTCGATACACGAGCTCGATGATCGTCGCGGCCAGAACGAACCAGCGGCTCCAGGCTGAGATCAGAGCCGCATGCCGCAGGTCTTCCGGTCCCGACCGGAACAGTCCCTTAATCGCCACCCGAATCGACCTGGTTGGTGTCGACAACACGCGAACACGCTCATTCACCGAGCCCAGAACGCCACTCGGTCTCCGCAAACCGATGCGACTCATCGCAGAAGCAGACGCCGAACCCATGCCCATCGACGAAGCGGGAGGCGCCTTGCTAGTCATGGCTGGCATCGAGCCTTCGGCTCCTATCCATGATCCTTCGGTGATCAATCCCTGCCGGCTCAGCCTTCCAGCCGAACGTTGAGGCGCCCGGCGACATGCCTGCACTCAATCTCTCGTTACACGATAACTCGCGGACACTGCAACGGTTACTATTGGTGCGAGTAGTACGACAAGTAATCTTCTATCAGAACGTCATCATCTATTGCGATCAGGTATGTATGAGTATCAATGAAGTCTTTTATTACCGTTCGATCTATCAGCTTTTAATAGACTATCGTCCCTATACATTCATATCTCTGTTCAGTCCGCCGACGATCCGCTTCGCGTCACTCCTGTTCGCAGGCTGCAGAATACGACGGCCTCGGCAGCGACCAATGCTGCTGGCCTAGGCCTGACTTCTCGCTTCTGGCTCGACTCGCCTATCTGGTCAGGCCGGACTCCGGGAGCGAGTCAGGAGTCACGCTGTGCGGCATCTGATCGTCAACGCAAGTGGTCAGTGCCTGGTTCGGTCGTCCCATCCTGGAGCCGTCGCGAGAGCCGGCCGGCTGCCTGCTGAGTCACATGGCACATGGCAGGCGGCGTTCTCATTGCATCGGTCTGCACTGACGCCAGATCGGCAATAGACGATCGCCGCGCGCTGGCCGTTCCGCGTGCGGCCGCAGGTCGATTCCCGCTGGTGTTCCCCGGCGCTGCTCGCAGCGACCGTGCCGACGGTCCTCGCCGTGCTCGCAGCCACAGCCGACGCCGATGACGAGCTGGACCCCGACCCAGGTATGAATGCGTTCACGCTCGAGTTAGAAGCAGGTGAAACAGAGCAGCCGTTCACGTTTAAATCACTCACGGACACCGACGACGACAGCGGCGAGACCGTCACCAGCAACTTCAGCCGCACAACCCCGCCACCGGCCGGGGTAACCGAGGGGACTCCAGACGACGCGGTTGTCACGATCAAACCGCTTCCGTTGTCTTCTACGGGCGGCGGCGGTGGCGCGCCTGCGGCCGCCGTGCCCTCCGAGGCCGACTTTGGACGGACGTGACCCGCGACATCGACAAGCTCGACCAGCACAACGACCTGCCCACTGACCTCTGGTCGGACGGACAGAGGATCTGGGTGATCAACAACGCCGGCTCCGGTGCCGACGCGATCTTCGCCTACGACGTTGTCACCGGAGAACGCAACGCGACGAGTGACTTCACGCTCGATTCGCGCAAGCGTTTCGCCAGCGGGATTGCCCCCGGAGCACTGCTGATTGGCAAGCGCGAGCTGTCCTCAACTCCCGCAACCGGCAGTCCGGGCAGCAACTGAGGCGCCGCTCGACCAACCAGTCCGGCGCTTTAGCGATCGCGCAGGTCAGTGCGTTGTCCGGCCTGCGTAGTTGGGCCGTCGCTCCAGGTGAACCCTATCCCCAGGCTCTGCCCGTGGCGACCGCGCGCAATTCGTGGGCATCAACACCTCAAGCCGGATGCCCATGATCCTGCTGAACAGCCGACGCCGAAGCGATTCATGCTCCAGACATTCATATCAGGGGTGAATATCCCATCCTTGGCTGGACATATAGTATATTCTCGATGGTCATATCTGAGGAGTCCCATAGCACCTGGAGGTTTCGATGCGCAGTGGTTCTAACCGTCACACATTGCTGGGAATACTGATCGGTCTGTTGGTCGGCGCGATCGCGACGAGTTTCGTCTGGGCGACCTCCGGAGGCTCCGCAGAAGTGCGCGTCGCTGTTCGGATCGTCGAGGATGGTCGGGTTGAAGTTGGGCTGCAGGAGCGCAGCACCGACGATTTCGTCCAGAACAGCAAAGATCCTGGGCAGTTCTGGGGCGAGCGAGTCTTGCCCAACGCCCGCTTCCTTGCGGCGGATGCCGAGCCCGGGCGATGGTACGTGAGCGAAGGCATCACGATTGAAACGTCAGAGCCAACTCCGCCGGACATCGCGGAGATCGGTCCCTTCGAGATCGCGGGGACGCCGACCGGCAACCGCCCATTCGACGACCAAACGCTGCTCTGCGTGATTACGCATGGCGTGCCGAGTGACTTCTTCTGGTTCCAGGTGTACAGCGCTCTGATCGATGCGCAGCGCTGGAACGATGTCAGCTTGCGCGCTGAGATGTACGAGCACAGCAGCGATCAGGCTGCCGCGATCACTCAATGCGTTGACGATGGCGCCGCGGCGATCGCCACCACACTGGCGGATCCCGACACGCTGGCGCCTGCGCTGACAGCGGCCAGCGAGGCCGGCGTCCGCCTGGTCACGTTCAATTCCGGCGCGGACAATGCCACCGATGTCGGCTCGGCCGCTCACGTCTCTCTCGACGAGGTCGCCGTCGGCCGGATCGCCGCCGAGCAGTTCGCCGAGCGCACCGAAGCCGGGGAGATCCTCTGCATCATCCATGAGCCGACCAACACCGGCCTCGAACAACGCTGCGACTCGCTTGAGGATCACTATGCCGGCGGCACAGTGTCCCGCGTGCGGCTCAGTGCCACCGACGCTGACGCCGTGGCGGCGATTCGCGAGCACCTCAGCGACGGCGTCACGGGCGCCATCGCACTCAACGCCAACACGGCCTACGACATGGTCACGGCGATCAGCGGCGACTACCCCGACGTGGTCCTGGCGGCGGTCTCGGCCGACTTCCCGCTGCCCTTCGCCATGCTGCACAGCGAGCGGCTGTCGTTCCTCCTCTGGTCACACGCGTTGGAGCAGGGATACCTGACCACGACGGCGCTGCTCTACGCCCACGGCAGTCCCTTCCCGCGCGAAATCGGCCTCTTCGGCGAAGCCACGCAGATCGCCATCCAGCCAACGGTCGTCACGTCGGAAGCGGTGCAGAACCTCTTCGACGCCGACAACCCGTTCGCGCAGACCTTGCCAGCCTGGATTGACGCGCTACAGCGCGCCATCGATCGGGAGAACGAGGAGACTTCCGACCAGTAACCTCGCACGCCGACGCCGAATCCGTTCTGAGCCGTGGCCGGCCGCCAATCGGCGGCTTGCCACGGCTCAATCCGTATCGACCGCGTCCGGCAGCGCCTCACTGAGACTGGCGATCTGAATGCTTAAGCAACGCGGGCGAACCTGGGTTCGCCCGCGTTGCGTCACCTGGAATCCGGCATCCTGAGTGCGGTGACATCCGTGCCCTGTGACCGAAGTCAGACGACAGTGTTAGCACCAATCTCGGATGTCACCCGCGACGATTACACTATTCTATGGTGACATTGGACGCCGAGAATGCCCAGGTCCTGAACACTCCGTAGACGGCAGCTATCTTGTAGTACGTTGAGGCGTAACCTTGGGGGGAAACGGTAGCGTCTTCGTCCACGTAGGTGTTCAAATCGCTTCCAACCGAGATCCTTTCGGTCTGCAGGTTGGTAATCGCTTCGATCTCGTAACCGGTCAACGCCGCTCGGCCGGAGGTCCAGGACATGGTCGGCTCGTCCCAGGTCAACGTGGCGCCATCCGTTCCAAATGTGACTTCGAAGTTCGACGGATGGAGGTATCCGGGCACCCAGACCGTGACATGATCTGAGCCGCCACTCTTTCGGATTGTCCCGTCTGCGGTTTCGTAGATCGCCTTGACGCGGTACTGGTAGGCCTGTCGGGCTATGAAGCTGCCGGTCGAGCCACCGCTCGAGTCGATGTACTCGGTTGTGTCGGCTGCGATGTCCTTGGCGAGGGCTACATACTGCGGATCGTCGTAACGACGCTGGACAACGTAGCCGACCAGTGTCCCGACGACGTCGGTTCCGGACGTGTCAGGAGCGGTCCACCAGATCTTGAGGCCGGTGCTGACCGCTTCTCCCTGCAGATCAGTCGGCTTGGGCCTCGGGGCGCCCTGCGCCGTGCTCATGAAGACGGCTGACGCGGTGACCAGCGCGAGGAGTGCGCCGAACAATGCGAGTGCGGCCTTCCTCGGTTTCAGTGTGTGGTCGAACGGTTTCATGTCGATGTCCTTTCGTGTCGCTCCAGATGTCTCTGTCGGACCTCCGGAGTCGGTTCTGACGAGGAACTTGCTGCAGTTGCTCCGTAATTCGCCTCCGGTGCTTCGTCTTCAGGCGGTCAGGATGGGATCGAGGAGTGAGTTGCAGTCCCCGGCCCGAAGCAAGCGTGCCGTACCTCGGGCCGAGGCCTGCCGTCCGACATCGACCTGAGTCGCGCCACGGCGCTGCTCAGGGCGATGCGGAGCGTGTCGCTACTAGTTGCCGGAGCCTCCACCTGGCGTAGCGGTGGTTATGTTGCTCCGTGAGAAGTGACGCTCCCAGGACTCGAACACTCCGTACACGGCCTTGAGCTGATAACCCGTCCAAGCCGCACCGCCCGAGTCGGTGTACGAAGTGGTCCCCACAGCCAGTGTCACAAGCTGAAGTCCGTCGTCGTCCCAATATCTCAGGAGGAGTCCTGTGTGCGTAGCCGCGCCACCCTCCCAGGACAGGTCCGGTGAATCCCAGGTCAACGTCACACCACTTGACGAGTCGCTACGGTCCAGGTTCGTCGGTCCGGGATATGCAGGGCCAATAGCATAGCCGTGGTGGGATGGCTCACTCTCGTACGCTTGTCCCTGGCTGTCTTCGTAGAGCGCGATGATGCGGTACATATAGGCCCTGCCGGTGATGAACCGTCCAGCGGATTCTCCAGACAGTTCGCCGGTGGTGTCGGTGTAGACTCGCGACGTGTTTCCAGTGTCGGCCACGAACGTTTCGAATCCGGTGGTGGCACTGACTCTTCGCTCAATCTTGTAACTCTGGAACTCTCGGCGATGTGTGCGGTTGGAGAGAACTGGCGCGTCCCAGGTGACTTTCATTCCTGTAGAAAGTTCGGCAACGGCGACACCGGTCGGCGCCGGTACGGTTGCGCTCTGTGCCGGCAGCACGGTGAACATCAGTGCGGTCAGCAGCGCCAGCGAGGCGCCAATCAGTCCCAATTGAGCTCTCCGGATCGTGAAGGTGCGAGGATGCCCGTACATGATTCCTCCTATCGAATCGGTGCCTTGGTACCAGGACGCTAACCGGTGCTGTTTGATGCCGCAGACGGCGATATCAGCGAAGTGCGATCTGGGTGACCGCTGGTTTGTAGCTCACGTGCCAGTCGAAACGGAACGGTACAGTGCAACACAGAATTGAGTAACGCCCGACACAAGATGCCCGAATTACTTCCGCCGGAGCCAGGTAGACCACGGTGATCGATTCATACCGAAGGTCGATTCGTAGGAGTGAAAGTCGCGGTCAAGGCCGGAGCAGTCGGACCGGATGGCGGCTCGTGCCGCGCACGTGGCTCAGCGCTCCGCGCACGTGGCTCAGCGCTCCGCGCAGCCGGCAGCGCATAGCGGCTGCCTCATGCGGGCTGGATGGCCGGAGAACTGTCGTCGTTCTGAGACTCCGTCGGATGCACTGCGAGCCAGGCAGGGCTCGCTGCATTCCATCAACATTGGCCGAGATCTGCCCGTGATCTGGCCGAGTGGTCGCGTTGTTCCGGGTGATCTGAACTTCGTGGTCGCATTGGTCTGGATGGAATAATCACAACAAAAGCACTTTTGTCTTAGATATCTTTGGATAGAGGTCCGAGGACGCCAATGCGTCCGCCGCTGATAGACCGATCAACTGATGACGCGCCGATCGCCACCGAGCCATCCGGCACACGTCGGACATCGACCACCCAGGTGGGATGTTGAGCCGCCGAACGGGGACCGCCTGACGAGCCCGCCCAGCCGGGACTCGGGTCGATGGCGATCTCTCAGGAATGCTCTGAGCAACTGGTGTCGCAGGCTGAGCGGGGACCCCCCCTTCAGCCTGCGGCAGCTTCCCCCGCAGAGGAGACCTTTGCAAAAGCCTCGATTCCGTCATTGCCGCGCTCCGTCGCGGCAATCTCGCCGCATTCAGCACAGACGTCAGTGCTCGAATCAGCGAGATACCCGCGGCAAGCGCGGGTATGACGGTACTGTTCATCCCAATCTGACACGTTTTCAAAGGTCTCCGCAGAGGGGGGAAGCGGGGATCGGAGTTGTTCAGAGCATTCCTGGAGCAAACTTCACGACCTTGTTCAATGGACTCCGCCCGGCCATGTTGCGCGTCGGCATATTGGTGTTCGCTCTCGCTGTGCCGATATCCGGCCTGGCCGACCGTCTCGCTACACCTGTTGGAGCGCAGGAGGCGTCGGCGCCCGCTCGACCCACTGGACTGACTGCCGAACCAAATCACAACTCGGTCGCGCTGTCCTGGGACGATCCCGTCGACGCCAGCATCACCCACTACGAGGCGTTCCGGCGCGACCTCGACCTCCACGAGAGCGGCGAGTTCATCAGCATCACCGCCAACACGGGCTCGGCAGAGACCAGCTACACGGACGACACAGCGCAGCCGCAGCGCCGCTATCGATATCGGATCAAGGCGGTCAATCAGCACGGGGCCAGCCAGAGGTCGAGATTTGCCGGGGCCGATACTCCCGAGGCTCCAGTAGAGGAGAGCCAGCGGGACACGGCTCCGGTTCCGAAGACGGAAGATTCTGGAAGTGCGAATGAAGCTGTCTGTCCCGACCGTGGCACGGAGCCCACGCCCGTCGCCATCGCCGTTGACGCTGTGCCGATCGTGGTTGCATCCACGACCGCCGACTACTTCGTCCTCTATGTGACGTTTGACCTGGACGGCGCGGCGGTGGATCTGCCGGTCCTGGTGAAGCGCGGCGCCGCGGGCAGGACGATACTCGCCGAAAACGTGAGAGCGCTACCCCCGGAGCGCTACCGGGTCGAGAAGTACCGCATCGCCAACCCGGCCGATGTCGACGGCGACTGCATCGACGACATCAGCGAACTTGCCGACCCACTGGGAATGAACCCGGTCAACCCCGCCCCCGCCATAGACTCCACCGACGGAACCGTGATCATTCGCGATCTCGGAACATTCGAAGCGCTCTCCTCCAATCATGGCGACGGAAAATCATACCTCAAGTTCGTCCTGCTCGGCTGGGACACCGACACTCCGAGTGTTTACTTCATGAACCGCGTCACGCACCCGTTCCATCAATCCTTCCTGGATGCGATCGGGCTTGAGCTACGCGACGTGATCGACGGTGCGATGATCTATGACCCGCAACTTGTCGCCAGTAACGGCAGACCGGGTTACTACTATTTCTGGCTGGATGGCGGATCACCCTCATTCAGCCTTGAATCGCGCGTCTATAGCTTGATCGCCGCTTGCATGCCACTGATCAAGGGCAACCTCGCCCTCCGCATTCCAGACTTCATACTCCCGGTCTACGAGCGCGAATTGCCGCTCTACGAGGCATCCCGTCTCAATCTCTTATTCGAAGACGATCTCCATGCTGAAGTGAGCTTCCTGGCGTTAAACCAGGGGCAGGGCTTCGGCTTGCTGCGCGACATGGACCTGGAGGACCGGCCCGGCCCCCGCGACGTGGTGATCTATCAGGCATTGCCCAACGAGTTGCCCCGCGTCGCGGGGGCCATCACGACCGTGCGCCAGACGCCGCTGTCGCACGTCAACCTGCGTGCCGTGCAGAACGGCACCCCCAATGCCTACATCAGCGACGCGCTCCAACATCCCGACATCGCGGCCCTCGTGGGCAGGTTCGTGCGTTACGAGGTGACCGACTTGGGATGGACGTTGAGCGCCGCTACCCCCGCCGAGGTCAACGAGCACTACGAGTCGTCGAGGCCCGCGCAGGCGCAGACACCGCAACGGGACCTCGCGGTCACAGCCATCCGACCGTTGAGCGATGTGCGCTTTGCGGACTGGACCGCATTCGGGGTCAAGGCGGCCAACGTCGCGGAGCTGGGCCGGCTGGGGTTCCCGGAGAGTACCGTTCCCGACGGGTTCGCGATCCCGTTCCATTTCTACGACGAGTTCATGAAGGCCCATGGGTTCGATGAGCGCATCGAGCAGATGCTGGCCGACTCCGACTTTCAAACGGACTTCGACATCCAGGACGACATGCTCGCCGATCTGCGCGACGACATTAAGGACGCCGACTCACCTCAGTGGATCATCGACGCACTGACCGAGATGCACGCGTCATTTCCCGAGCGAACCTCGCTGCGCTACCGGTCGAGCACCAACAACGAAGACCTGCCGGGGTTCAACGGCGCCGGGCTGTACGACTCCAAGACCCAGGATCCCGAGGAGACCGAAGAGGATGGCATCGACAAGTCGCTCAAAGGTGTGTTCGCCAGCCTTTGGACCTTCCGCGCCTTCACCGAGCGCGAGTTTCATCGCATTGATCACAGCGTCGCCGCGATGGGCGTTCTGGTGCATCCGAACTTCTCAAACGAGCGGACTAACGGCGTTGCCGTCAGCTTCGACCCGTTCTACAACGGGCCTGGCCGATACTACGTCAACAATCAGGTCGGCGAGGATTTGGTCACCAACCCCGTCGCCCACTCGATTCCGGAGGAGCTCCTGCTGTTTCCTGACGGCGAATACATCGTGCTGTCCAACTCCAATCTGGCGCCTCGCGGCCAGCTGCTCATGAGCGAAGAGCAGCTCGTGCAGCTCGCACAACATCTCACCACAATCCATAACCACTTCTACGGGCTCTATTCCCCCAGCTCCGGCGAACCGTTTGGCATGGAGATCGAGTTCAAGATCACCGCCGAGAATATCCTCGCCATCAAGCAGGCTCGGCCCTGGGTCTTCGGCACAACCCCCTTGACTACAACGACGACGACAACCACGACGACGACAACTACGACAACCACGACGGGCACCACCGGCGGCGGCGGTGGCCCGCCGCCGGTTCCGATTCCCTCAGACAAGGACTTCGACTGGAATGTGACGCGCGACATCGAGGCGCTCCACCGCAACAACGATCTGGCCACGGACATCTGGTCGAATGGCAAGACGCTGTGGGTCGTCGAGAACTCGTCCTCGGGAGCGGACCGAGTCTTCGCCTACGACCTCCTGACCGGCGAGCGCCAGCAGGACGCGGAGTTTGAGTTCGAACGCCGCAACCGCTTCTCGCACGGCATCTGGGCGGATGTCGAGACGATTTGGATCGCCGACAGCGGACAGGATCAACTCTTCGCCTACAACCTCGCCAGCGGCGAGCGCCTGGTGGCACGCGATTTCAAGCTGGCCGAGCGCAACCGCGACCCACGCGGCATCTGGTCGGATGGCAAGATTATGTACGTGCTCGACAGCGTCAAGGATGCGCTCTTCGTCTACGACTTCGAATCGGGCGAACTGCTGGCCGAATACCCGCTCGACAAGCTCAACAAGAGCCCGCGCGGGATCTGGTCCGACGGCGTCACGATCTGGGTCTCCGACGACGCCGCCAAACGCCTGTTCGCCTATCGGATCGAGGATGGCGCACTGGTCCGCCACGAGGACGAGGAGTTCACATTCCGCTCGCTACTCAAGGCCGGCAACGGCGACGCCCGCGGCATCTGGTCGGACGGCGATGTCGTTTACGTCGCGGATGAACAGGACGACAGGGTCTACAGCTACAACCTGCCGGAGTTCGTGAGTCCCAGTCTGGCTGCGCTGACGCTCAGCGACATTGACTTCGGAGAGTTCACGTCGTCTCGAAGGAGTTATGCCGCAATCCTGCCCGGCGGCGCCACACTCACAACGGTTGAGGCCACAGCGACGCTCAAGGAAGCGAGTGTCGAAATTCTGCCCGGCGACATCGACGCCGAACCGGAAAACGGACATCAGGCAACAGTCGAGGACGGCAGTCAGATCAGAGTCTTGGTGACATCGCCCGACGGCGACCGGACGAACGAATACACCGTCGAGATTAAGCAGTGCCTGTCAGGCTTGAACGGTTCCAACTTCGGGGCGGTGCAGTTCATGGGCGGCAGCCTCAGCGACCTCGAGACATGCGCTCGCGAACTCTCCTACAACACGATCTATCACTATCGCGACGGTGTCTGGACGGCGCTCTTCCTCGGAGCTCCTGAGTTCCTCAACCAGCCGTTCCGCAATCGCTTTGCCGACGGGATCGCCGCCGGCGAACTGCTGATCGGCAAGCGCGTGCTGGCCTCAGCCGCTTCAACCAACGCACCCGCGACTAACTGACGCGCGACTCACCAGTCGAATCTGGCGCCCGGCCAATCGTGCAGGACACCAGGGTTCCTGGTCCGGTTGCGTTTCGTCCTACCTGCAGCCGCCCACCCAACCGAGCCGCATGAGCAGCCATGTTGCGGAACCCATGCCCTCGTTCCTCATAGCCATCAGGCAAGCCGATGCCGTTGTCCGATATCGACAGACGCGTCCAATCTGCTTCCCAATCGAACCGCACGGTCATTTCGCTAGCGCGAGAGTGTCGGAGGACATTGGTCATGGCGTTGTGCGCGAGCGCGAAAAAGAGGCCCTTCGTCTCCATGGAGAGGGAGGGCTCCGGTCCGGTTTGGATCAGCTCAGTGCGGATCTCGGTGATAGACGAGAATGCACCCAGGTGTGAGTTCAGCGTCTGAGTGAGATCCACACCCTCAAAGATCAGTCCGGCATCGATTGGGTGCCGAAGTTCCCACATCGTGGACTTTGACAGCGCGTGCGTCGCGTCAAGGCGCGCAATCAATTCTTGCTCTGACGGGTTGGCAATTTCGCGTGCCGACTCGATTCCCAAGCCAACGATGTAGGCGGATTGCGCGACGGTGTCATGAATCCTCTGCGACAGTGCGACCCGCTCCTGCAAGAGCTCCCGTTCTCGATCAACCGCCTGTCGACGGCGCTCTCGCTCGAACTTGCTCGCCAGGTTGACCGACGCGACGACCGCATACATGATTACGATTCGTGCGAAGAGAGATCTCTCGTCTCCCTCTGCGATCTCAAATCCCGGTCCAATCATCACGCTCACGGCCGAGTAGATCGCTGCCACCATGGTGACCCAGATAAAGCTCAGGGTTGGCGAGACGAAGAACACGGCGAAGAAGGTCAGTATTGGGTAGTAGATCAGATACGCATGGCCGTCGAATCCTCCCGCAACGACGGTCGCGCTCGAGGTCACCGCCACATCCATGACTGCAAGACCGAGCAACCATTGCCAGGTCACCGGTCTGTTCGTCAAGAGCCGAGCGTGCAGGGAGCCATTCGTGATGACCAACGCCACGTTTAGCAGGACATTGGCCAGACTTGGCCCGGGACCGAACTCCGGCCGATACGAGAGGTAGATTAGGCTAGCCGTCCAAATGAACCAGCGTCCCCACACGCTGATCGTCGCGGCAAAGAGCAGGTCGTCGGCATCGAGCTCGCGAAACGGCGCTAACAAACCTTGTGCTGTCTCGTTCGCGATCAGTGCGATTCGACTCGAGTGAGTATTCATCGGAAGCCTTGCCGGCTAAGGGCGCATGGCAAACGCCTGGAGCATATCGAAGTAAGAATGTCCTGGTGAGTACCAACGGCTGGTGCGAGCGCCCCTGGCAACGCGTTCAGACAGCGGCGCTCTCTCGTGAGTACCTCGCACTTTCGTTGACATCTTGAGAGTCCACAAGATTACTATCAGTACGTATCCTGATACATATTTGAATTGAGCTGACATCGTTATACACCGGTATTATAAATCACTCTTGTTCGGTGGTCATAGTCGCAGGCTCCTGGGAGACTGCGAACAAGATGATGTGTATGAACAGGTCGCAGTCGGTTGGCATCGGCGATCCCGCATCTGACGAGCGATGTCCGCTCGTTCGGGTCTGTTGAACGAGCTCGGCCCCGCCGCCAACGGCGCGTCAGGGACCGGCAACGGGGTGTCAGCGGGTCTCGCGAGCCGATACGCCCCGGACGCAGGTATTGGACAGCCAACGTCGCCGGCTCTCTCGTTGCCAGGACAAGATTGACCTGGTCGAGGAAGAGCCCCTCCCGCCGAGCGTCTCGGCTCGAGCGCGACTGCTCTGCCTGCTTGCTCTGGGGTTGAGGTTCCTGCGAAGCCACAGAATGTCTGGCGACGAGAAATCAACTGAGCCCTGGCAATAGGCGCCGGCTATGGGTCGAATCTGGCGCTGAGCCAACTCAGAGCCGTCTTCGGCTGCCAATTGGCAAAGCCGGCGGCGGTTCAATCCGTTTACCGCTCTACTCCGGGGTTGCTCTGAACATCTCTGATCTCCGCTTTCCCTCTCGCGGAGACCCTTGCAAAACTCCCCCCGCAAAGGGGGAAAGGGGATACGTGAGTTTTTCAACGGTCTCCGCATGGAGAAGAAGAGGGCTGACTCAACGGTCGCCGAACCTGCATCCGAATCGCGCCGCAGTGGCCCTGATCGACTCAACCTGAACGCTCAGATGCGGCGTCGCTGACAGCGCGCGACTCGTTGTCCTGCCTGTGTCGACGTGAACTTGACAACGGGCAAGACGGGTCTATACGACCGATATGTTTATCATCGACAACACGATATATACCTTGTAGAGGACGATTTCCTGAAAGCGAATGAAACGAGCCTCCAGTGTCGATCGTTCCGCAGGCGGTGATATTCCGCAGGAGCCGGGCGTCACGCCACGATCGACCGGTATCACGTTATGACTAATTCCTCTCATCTGCGGCGTGGCTGCGAACGGCAGTCGCCGGGCAGTGGCAATTGACACACTCACCCGGAAGTTGGATCAGAGCGATTGCCGGAGCTGTCACGCTGCGCTTGGCAACGATATTGGCTGTTCTCTGTTCCGCATCAGTCGGCAGCGGCCTGACGCCACAACAGATAGCGGCGGAGTCCCACGTCTGTGATCGCAGTCCTGCGGTACGCGACGCGATTCTCGCGTTGATCCCCGACATCAGCGACTGCGCCGCAGTGACCGACGAACTTCTCGGCGCGACCAGCGGCAGATTGGACCTGCAGCGGTTGGGCATCACCGCTCTGCAACCGACCGATTTCTCGGGACTCAGTGAACTGTCTGTGCCAAAGCTGTCTCGCAACGAATTGACGAGCCTGCCTGCAAACGTGTTTGATGGTCTGACATCGCTGAAACGATTGAAGTTGGAACGGAATGCACTGACTCACCTCCCGGCTGAAATCTTCCGCGGTCTGACTGCGCTGCAAACGCTGGATCTCTGGCAAAACCAACTGACGACACTGCCCCCCGGCGTATTTGGCGATCTTGCGAGTCTGGTCAGCTTGGATCTTGAAGCAAACGAACTCGAGAGCATCCCTGCGCCGGTGTTCGACGGTCTCGACTTACGGTTCCTGGGCCTGGAAGCCAACCGGCTTGAAACGCTACACCCGGATACCTTTGTCGGGCTTCGAGCTAGCACACTTGACTTGAGCCACAATCGCTTGAGTGAACTACCGGAAGGTGTCTTTGCAGGAACCGACCCGTACGACTTCGATTTGGCTGTGAACCTGCCGCGTTGGCTGCCCGACGGCATGCTCGCCGGGATGACGAGGCTCCGGGACTTTCACATCGACGAGAATCCCGGCGCTCGCTTCACGTTTGCCATGGTCCCGGAACAGGTGTCGGGGACGAACAAGTTCGTCGTCCGTGTCGCCACGACTGCGCCATTCGATATGACCACCAGCGTCCAGGTCACCGGCGGCGAGCTGGTCGGCGGGGCAAGCTCGGTCACCGTCCCGCAGGGCAGCACCAGCAGTGTGGAACTCGAAGTGCTTCCCGTGGCAGGCGCCGAGGTCACGGTGATCCTTGGTTCAGCGCCGAGCGTCGGCGGCGATTCGACGCGGCACCACGCCGGCTACCTGACCGAGGTCGCGGGCCCGATCATTCTCGTGCCGCCGCCGGACTCAAACCATCCTCCCCGTTTCAACATGCAGGAAGTGTTTCTATCTATCTCGGAACTGACTCTTACAGGAACCGAGATCAGTTTGCCAATCGCAGCGTTCGACCCGGACGGCCACACGTTGAGTTATCGACTCGGCGGTCCGGCCGCTACTCGTTTCGGAATTGACGAACTGACCGGACAATTACTGACACAGGCAGCTCTGGATTTCGAGCAGGGCTCCAGTTATACGCTGCTCATCGTCGCGACCGATGAGTTCGGCGCGCGACGCGATCACGGTCAACGTCGCGGTTGTGAATGTTGACGAGCCTCCCATTATCAGCGGTCCTGCCACCGTGACCTTCCCTGAACAAACCGCATTAGCTGTCGCCGAGTACGTCGCGGCTGACCCAGAGAGAAACGCAGTTCGTTGGGAGCTGCACGGGCAAGACAGCGGCAGCTTCACGTTGACCGAAGGAGTGCTCAGATTTCGCGAACTTCCTCAGCATGAGTCTCCAACAGACGCCGATGTAAACAACATCTACAGCGTGTCGATCCAGGCATCCGACGAAACGCAATCGTCTGTATTGAGCGTGAACGTCTTGGTCGTGGAGGGCCCTCGATCAGAGCCACCCACTGGAGGCAGTGGTAGCGCCGGAGGTGGCGGAGGTGGCGGTGGGCCGCCGCCGGTTCCGATTCCTTCGGACAAGGACTTCGACTGGAACGTGACCCGCGATATCGAGACGCTTGACCGCGGCAACGACCTGCCCACCGGCATCTGGTCGGACGGTACGACCCTGTGGGTGCTGGAGAATTCGACCACCGGGTCCGACCGCGTCTTCGCCTACGACCTGGAGACCGGCGAGCGACTTGCCGATCGGGAGTTCGAACTGGATCGGCGCAACCGCTTCTCGCACGGCATCTGGTCGGACGGGGAAACCGTCTGGGTCGCCGACAGCGGTCAGGATCAGCTCTTCGCCTAGGACCCGGCGAACGGTGAGCGAATCGAAGAGAAGGAGTTCAACCTCGCCGAGCGCAATCGCGAACCTCGGGGCATCTGGTCCGACGAGAACGTCATGTTCGTCCTCGACAGCGTCAAGGATGCGCTCTTTGTTTACGAGTTCGAGACGCGCGAACTGGTCGCCGAATATTAACTCGACAAGCTCAACCAGAGCCCGCGCGGGCTCTGGTCTGATGGTGTCACGATCTGGGTCTCCGATGACGGCGCCAAGCGGCTCTTCGCCTACCGCATCGAGAACGGAACGCTGAAGCGCTACAAGGATGAGGAATTCACATTCCGCTCACCGCTCAAGGCCGGCAACGGCGACGCTCGCGGCATCTGGTCGGACGGCGACACCATGTACGTCGTCGAAGGGCAGGACGACAAGGTCTACACCTACAACATCCCCGACGCGACGATCGCGTTGCTCGCCTCGCTCAGCCTGAGCGATATCGAGATCGGTAGGTTCTCAACTAGCGGTCTCGACTACTCCGCCGTTGTTGCCCAGGAGGTCTCGGAGACGACCGTGGCGGCCGACGCGTCGCAGGAAGCGGCCACGGTCGAGATCGAGCCGGTCGACGCTGACATCGACCCAGAAAACGGACACCAAGTCGGTCTCGATGCCGAGACGACGATCATCATCACGGTCACGTCTGCAGACGGCAGCCGGACCACGACTTACCGGGATCAGGTCAGCAAACCACCGTGCCTGGAAGGACTCACGGATGGGCATCTGAGCGAAGTTATGTTCAATGGCGGCAGCGTCGATGAGCTGGAAGCCTGCGCTCGGAGCGTCGACGTGAGAGCGCTGTACCACCTCCGCGACGGTATCTGGACAGCGCTCTTTCTCTTCTCCGACTTGCCCGAGTTCCTGAACCAGCCCTTCCACAAGCGCTTCCCAGGGGGGCTACCGCCAGGCGAACTGCTGATCGCCAAACGCCAATCGGATGTGGCGACCACTCCCGGAACGCCGACCACCAACTGATCGTTGCCCAGCCGCCAGTTCCGACCGTCCCGAACGCTGATCGACCATGCAAAATAGGCGTCTGGCGTCCGAACCCCGAACTCACCTACAACTCAAGCGCGAATCTCAACGTAAAGGCTCTCGATTCTGTCCAGTTTGGTGGGCCAAGCGAGACCGTACTGCGAACTTTTTTGTGGAAAGTGGAGCTGTAGACGCCTACTTGGGATTCCTGGAGCGGCGCAATCTTGCCGCAGCTCCAGTCCCCAAAGGAGGCGTGCTGGATCCAACGCTACGGCTTCCTGGAGCAGACGATCGACAAGCCCGACGAGGACGGGCTGGGGGACGGTCGCCAGAGCCGCCGTCGCAAGTACCGCAAGGTCGTGCGCGAACGGCCCGGGCTCGCGCCCGGCGCCTTGTTCCACCTGATCGGGCACACCGTCTTCCTCAGGCTCTCGGATGTCGCATCCGGCTTGCCGCCCTACGAGGAACAGGTCCTGCTCTCCTCGATGGACACGGAGGAGGATGCAACCGGCTACTCGCAGAGCTCGGCCTACGACGAGGTGGCGGGCACGCTGCGGGCGGCGCTGGCGACGGCACTCGCCTCTGGTTCGAAGCGGCTCCTGGCCGCCTACCTGCAATCGCTGCTGGCCTATCCCGACGGCTGCACGCGCAGCGAGACGGTGTTCGACCCCGAGACCGAGAACGTGCTCGTCCAGGTTCCGCCGCTTGAGGACGACAAGCTCTACCCCAAAGAGCAAGCGCTGGTCGACTTGGTCGCCCAGGAGCGGATGGCCGGTCGGCGGGTCTTGGTCTATGTGACCCACACCGGGACGCGCGACATCACCGGACGGATGCAGGCGTTCCTGACCCGGAATGGATTCCGCTCAGCCGTGATGAAGGCCGACGCGGCCGCGCCGGACAAGCGCGAAGCCTGGGTCGCCAAGCAGGTCGCCCAGGGCGTCGAGGTGCTGATCTGCCACCCGCGCCTGGTCCAGACCGGACTCGACCTGATCGAGTTCCCCACGATCTGCTGGTTCGAGACCGACTACTCGGTCTACACCATGCGCCAGGCTTCGCGCCGTTCCTGGCGGATCGGCCTGACCGAGCCGGTCAAGGTCGTGTTCATGGCTTACCGCAACACGCTGCAGGCCGACGCGCTCAAGCTGGTCGCGCAGAAACTGCAGAGTTCTCTGGCGGTCGAGGGCGAACTGCCCGAGGACGGGCTGGCCGCCTACGGCGATGACGGCGACGACCTGATGCTGGCCCTGGCCCGCAAACTGGTCTCGGGCGAGCAGGACGCCGACTCCGTCGAGTCGGTCTTCGAACAGGCCCAGCAGGTCGCCGCCGAGGCCGAGCAGCTCCTGGTCGACCGCGACTGGCAGCCGTCTGAGCCGGATTCACAACCGCTGGTTGACTCTTCGCCAACCGACGGTGACGTAGATTCGGCGCTCGAGCTGGTTCTGAACGGGGGTCGGCAGGACGCGCCCGAGCCGCAGCAGATGCTGTTCAACTGGGCCCAGTTCATGGCCGGGCAACCGGAGCCGGCGAATCGGCGCCAGCGGCAGCCGGCGTCTCCGTCGCTATTCGAATGGGCGCTGGAACAGGAGCAAGGCGCGGCGCTTGCCGCAGCCGGTTGAGCGGATGCGCAGACGGGAGGTCATGACCGGTGTGGCCATGACCTCCCCGTTCAGCCATATGTGGGGCGTTTTTTCGTGTCCGGGGCTCCTGCCGTCAGCGGGCCAGACACCCCCGTCACTGAGCTTGTCCTCCGACGCGGTTTGCAGCGGCGCTCTGCCGCACATTGCGACGGCAATGCGCCGCGATGTGGACGGCGAGCCTACGGCTCCTCTGTGACTGACTCAATCAGCCTGAGCGATGCGGCGATCTGACTGAGCACGTTGCCGCCAGCTTCCTGAGGCTCGGGTGGTCTGGTCGTTCGCAGCGGTGATTCCGGCTCGACCACGAGTTCACCTTCTCCTGACACGGTCAGCACCGCTGCGCTTGGACCGGCGTCGCGTTCGCGCCAACTCAGGCTGACCGTTGCGTCCGCGGGAACGGTCAGCTCAATCTGAACGTTGTCCCAGGACAGGACGTTCTTGCCCGCGACAAGCTCGCCGCCTCCGCCATCGGCGCTCTTCAAGGGGCAGGCCAGCGGCGAGCCGATATTGGCCCAGGCGCCGTAGACCGTGTTGTAAGGCGTCGTCTCCCGCGTGCCGTCGATCCAACGTTCTTGCCCGTCGCTCCAGACGTGCGGCCGATAGTAGTGGTTGGTCACCGTTCGCCGCTGGCGGTAGTAGATGAACATTGGCGGCGGACCGACCAGGGTGCAGGGTCCGTCGCGATACTCGGTCGTGGACAGCGGTACGGAATCGTTTGGCGGCTTGGGTAGGCACGTTCCGGTCATCCGCCAGCCGCTCTGATAGGACGGGCCGAAATCGTCCCAATCGACCACCCAGGGACCGCTCGAACTGAAGACGTACGTGCCTGACCGCTTCTTGCTCAGGACTTCCGTTTGCGGACACGCGTTCGTCGCGCTGACCAGCCAGCGGGTCGCCGTGCCCAACCCGACTTCCATCACATTGTCGGGCGGATCGGCGGGCTTCGACTCGCACGTCCCGGTCGCCTCAGAGTCGATCACGTACCGTGCGCCCCACGGACCCCAGGGCCCTTCGTCCCAGCCGTTGAGCATGCTGAACGTCACGGTTCGCGCGCGGCTGCGCTCCAGTTCATCTTCATATTCGCAGGCCTCGCTCGAACCTTCAACCCAGCGCAGTTTCGTGCCGGCCGACTCCTTATCAATCTCCGTCGGCTTGTCCTCGCTCTGGCCCGTGTCCCGTGGTCCATCCGTGTAGGGCGTGCCTTCAACCCAAGCCGACGCCAGCTGCCAGAAACAATCAGGATGGCCTTGCCACTCGTACGGCTTGTAATCGTCGCGCAACTCCTTCGTCACCTGCTCGTGGGCCGTCGTCCCACGCTCCACCCACTTGTAACTCGTCGAGAGCGTGACCCGGTTCCCCTGCGGGGGCGGCTGCATGGGCCGCGGTGAGGGACAGCTGGGCGGCGGCGGCGGCGTAGTCGTCGTCAATGTTGTCCCAGTGAGTGGCTGGGTCCAGTCAGACTTCAAAGTCCCGCGGATGCCCCGGACCTGGAGAGTGTGGCGGGAGCCCTCCGCCAGCAGACTGAACGTGTGGGGGCTGTTCGAGACGCCGGTCAGTTCGCCGCCGCTGTCAATCTGGACCTTGTAACTGAAACCGCTGACTTCTGTCCACGAAAGAGTCAGGCTGCTCGTCGTGCGATCCGTGACCCGCGCGTTCGCCGGCGGCTCCGGCTTGCTCGGGGCCGAGGCCCAGTCGGAGCGCAGCGTCAACTCGTTCGGCGCGGTTCCCGTCGTGCGCACCGCGCGGACGCAGAGCAGATAGTCCATAGTCGCATTGAGCATCGTCAGCTCGTATCGAGTCGTATTGAGTTGCCGCATCTCGACCTGGGCGTCTACATCCGTTTTGCAATCCGCGCCGGTCACCGCCCGCACGTCGTAACTCAAGTCCGAGTCGCCCGCATCCCAACTCAGCTCAGCACTCGTTCCGGTCACATCTGCGACCTGTACATTGGTCGGGACCGGCGGCGGCGCCGGACACGTGCCAACATCTCCGGCTTTGGCGCCGTTGCCCGATCCCGAACACGCTTGCAGCGTGGTCGCCATCACCGCATTCGACCACGCGCCGGCGCCGACCACGTTGCGTCCCCGGACTCGGATTGTGTACTCAACGCTAGGGTCGAGCCCGTTCAGTGTCGCGGAACGCGTGGCCGCGCCGCCGACATCGTGGACTACCGGATCAATGCCAGTACGGCTCAGTTGCATTTCATAGCGCGTTGCCCGGTAGCTCTCACCAAACGTGACGGTAATCTCACTCTCAGTGATGTTCTCGGTTCCACTTACCGTTGGTCGATCTGGCTTGCAGTAAATCTGCGTCGGCATTCCCCGGTCACATGCTGGTTGGTCGGGGACGGTGTACCTCAGCCGATATGTGTAATCCGGCAGCTCCTCACCCTCGTATCGCGCCCGCCGGCGCACGACCACCGCGTAAGTCTCAACTTGCAGATCCGATGCTGGAACGGTCCAAGCCAACCCGTTCGCATCCCGGACCAGCTCGGGGCCTTCCTCGACCAGGCCGCTCTCGCCCGGCTCCGCCGGCCCCACAATCAACAGTTCGGCTGCGTTCTGCTCCGACGTCTCGTCCTCGCACGCGGTCGACGAGACGCCCGACATCGTGCAGAATCGATAGGTGTAGCCCGGCACTGCTCGGAATGTGAACAGATCGAGATTGTCTTTCACAAGCATCTGAGCTTCCGTCAGTGCGTCAGCTCCTGATTCCAAATCGACAATCCACTCGAGTTTCACCTTCGGGTCATCGAGAGAGATATCGGTGCGCGGCACCGGAGTGAAGGGGAACATCGGCGCCAGGAAAGGCACCGGGTAGGGATACGCCGAGTTTCCTGAACTGATCATCATGTCGCAGCCTGAAGGACGACTAACAGGCTTGTTCAGCAGCAACACACGCGTCTGGGCCGGAAACTCGCCGGTGCGGACTCCAATGTCATCAGGCACGCTCGGAAAGCTGCCGCCCGCCACCGTACCCTGGTGCGTGGCGCACAAGACGCGAGTGTAGTAGTTGTTGACCCCAGGTCTCGTGCCGCGCAGTCCTTGCCACTCAAACCGATCGTTCGCAATCCAATAGCGTGAAAAGTAGGCTGGACGCCAAATCGAGAACGAGAGTCCGAGCGATAGCGCACCGCTCTCCAACTCGTCCGCCGAAGTGATTTCAATCACCCGCCTATCCCCGCTGTTGTCGGCTACTTGCTGGGACGTGGTGTTGGCGCCCCTCGGCAGCCAGGAAGCGGGCAGCGGCGGCAGATATGCCTCAGGATCCAAAACGGTGACCAGCTCCCGGTCACTCGACCATTCGCAATAGGCTTCGACCACGATACGGTTCGCGCAACCCTCCGCCGTCTCGTACCAGTCATCTGCAACAGACCCGTCAAACTTTCGAATTTCGAAGTGTAGATGCGGGTCGATGAAGGCCCGCTCGCAGTACGTGCCCGGGGACGCGTCACAGACCTTGTCCCCAAAGTCTGCTTGCTGAGTTGCGTTCAACGCATCGCGCTCCCCGGAACTGCCGATGGCGCCAATCGGTTGCCCTCGCGCGATTGATGTCGACTTGGCCTGATCGGCTTGACAATCGCTTCCGGCGCTCGGGTCACAACCATCCTGCGCGAGTTCCGCAAGCAGCAGCGGGTTGATCGAACCCTTGAGTAGATGCGCGTATTTGGTCACGTATCCGCCCACTGCGCCAGAACGATGAAACACCAGCGTAGTTCTGCCGCTCGACCCCCCAACCAGGTAGTTGCAGCGCCGTCCGATGTCTTGCTGGTCCTGAACTGTTGCACGAAGTCGGTTGAGGAATGCGGACAGTAGAACACGTGGCCCCAGGTGTTTGGCGGTCCGTCATTGAAGATCCTGATCTCTCCCGCTGCGGCGGCGTAGACCGGATCTCCCACTGCTGTGGCGCCTGTGTCGATTCCGCCGAGATCCATGCCGGCGTGGTAACGATGGCCGCTGCTGTAGGTGCGCCAATCGAATGGATCGTCAGTCAGGATGTGATGCTCGGCGATGCGCACCGGCCAGCGAAGCGTCTTCAGGTCGAACCAGGGTTCAAGCGAGCCGGACCTCGGCGAACGCCCGCCACCGCTTGGGGGCTCAGGCGCAGTCGTCGCCTCGATCACCACCTTGATCTTTGGGATTGCGAGATGCAGAATCTGGATGCGATACGTGGCTCCCGGTCTCAGTCGCCCACTCGTGCCTCGAGCCGTGTACTCGAACGGCTTGGCATAGACCCATCGCGAGTCGACCTTCGAGCCCGAGAGCTTGTCGAATACCTGCAACAGGTATCTCGATTCGGCGCCGGCGAACGGCTCGTCCCAGCGGATCGTGATTCGGTCATGGGTGGCCGTCGCCCGCACGTTCTGCGGGCCGCGAGTCGGCGGCACGTAGTCGGCAGGCGCCGCTTCCGTCCGCACGGTCGTGACCGTCCTCGCGCTGGCCTCTGCGGCGATCTTGACCACCTCGACCCGGTAGTCGGTGGCGGGCGGGAGGTGAGGAATGACAACCTGTAAGCGGCCTGTGGCGGTCGTATCGCCGAACCCACGGATGATCGATTCTGTGTTGCCCCGTCTCACAGAGACGTAGCCGCGGCCAGTGTATGGTTGGCGTTCCCAGGAGACGGTGACTGTGTCATGCGTCGCGGACACGGTCACATTCTCCGGCGCGACGAACTCGGAGTAGATCAGCGGATCGCTCCAGTTCAGTGCGAGCGGCGTCTCCGCTTCGAGCGGATGCCGCATCGCCGCCACTTGCATCTCGAAGATCCCGGGGCCGGGACGTTGCCAATCGTCCGCGGCGTCGCTGGAACGGCTCGGCTTGCCGACCGTGTGGCGCCAGGCCGTCGCGTCCCTCGCCCTCCAACGCACCAAGAACGCTTCTGCCGGTGGGGCGGCATAGCCGTCGAACGCCTCCTCAGGGAACTGTGACCCTGCTCCTGCGACTTGTTCCCACCAGGCATCGACTCGGCCCACCCTGGGCTCGAAATAGAGTTCGCTCGGCTTCGGGAGCGCTGGTGCGAGGTCAACGTTGATCGCGCTCGCCGCCGCCTTGGCCAGCTGGGAGTCGGTCACGGTCGCGGTGAATGTCTTGGTCTGATCAGGCAGCGGTTCCTCGGTCTGCGGGTCCATTGTCAGCGGTCCGCAGTTGGCGCGGTGGGAGTCGGCTTCGGGGTCGACCGTCTGGCCGTCGATCGTCAGCGTGTAGGGCGGTATGCCGCCTGAGATGGTCCAGTTCAGTTCGGTCAGGGTGCCCGCGGTGCAGAGTTCGCGCGAACTGCCCAGCTCGAGCGTCAGGGGTTCCGGCGGTCGCTCGAACCGGGTCGTCACGAACACGGAGCCGGGGATCGGTTTGCCGCCCGGCCGGCTGCGCGCGGCGCGCAAGTCGAAGCGCAGCTCCTCGCCCGCCGCCAGCCCGCCCGAGGGCGTGAACGTGTAGCTCGTCCCGATTGGTTGGACCAGTTGCTGCAGCGTGGTCGCGCCGAGCGGATTGACGACGAGTATGAAGCGGTCGTGCAGCAGCGGCAGCGGCGCCGCCGTCACGACCGTGATCTGCTCGCCCGGCGCAGCCGGGTAGCGCCCGTTGGCGTCGGGTTGGAGCAGCAGCTCGGCCGGGATGTCCTGGACTTGCGCGAAGTCGTTGGGCGCGCCCAGGTAGACCGCGCGGATGCAGTCGGCCTCGGTCGGCGTTGCGCAGCGGCCGGCCGGCAACTCCGTGAACGACGCCTCGACCGTGTAGTCCGCGTACATCTCCAGCGCGCAGCTCGTGGCCGTACCCGCGCAATCGCCCGACCAGCCCGCAAACGTGTGCGTCGCGTCGTTCCAGCTTGCCGTCAGGACGACCTCGACCGCTTCGTCGTGGCTGCTCGTCCCGCTCGGAGTCACCTCACCGCCCGCGCCCACAGTGACGGTCAGCGTGTAGGTCGGCAGCGGCGTCTCCGGCGTCTCCGGCGTCTCCGGCTGGACGCCCACGCAGTCGGGCAGGTTGAGCCGCGCCATGTCGCCGTACTGCAGGAAGCCCGGACCCAGCCAGTAGGGCAGACAGCCCGTGATCGTGTTACCCGTCAGATAGAGCCGTTGGAGTTGCATGTTGATGAACTGCGTCGGAATCGTGCTCACCAACTGGTTGTCGGCCAACTTCAGTTGGTCCAGCATGGTCAGCGCGCCCAGCTGGGTCGGAATCGCCCCGCTCAGCTGATTGCGCTGCAGGTGCAACCCTTGCAGATTCGTCAATCGTCCCAGTCGGGTCGGAATCGGTCCACTCAGCCGATTGCCTTCCAGATGCAGAGACTGCAGGCCGCTGAGGTTGCCCAGCTGCGGCGGAATCCGCCCCGTCAGACCGATCCCGCTGGGCAGCGGCTGCGGTCCACTGAGATCCAGCCGCTCAAGTTGCGGTCCGATCTCCGCGAGCTCGACCGGGATTGAACCGCTCAGCTGATTGCCGGCCAGACTCAGCTCGGTCAACGTGGTCAGGTTGCCCAGCTCAGGTGGAATCGACCCCGTTAGTTGGTTGTGCGAGAGCCACAGCACTCGCAGCCCGCTGAGGCCGCCTAGGGCGGGCGGCAGCGTGCCGGCCAGCCGCCCGTCGCGCAGCTTCAGCGCGGTCACCCGCAGCGGTGCGTTCAGGTTGCGCTGATCGACGGTGATCCCTTCCCAATCGCTGATCGCCAGACTCGCACTCCAGTTCAGCGTGGCGCTCCCGGCCAGTTCGTCCCTCAGGCCGAGCAGAATCTCACAGTCCTGGACCAACTCAGGATGCTCGGCCGGGTCGGCCACGACCGTGCTGTTCGCACAGGCCGGCGCCGGCGTCCGTACATCCTCGGCGCCCGTGAACTGGGGCCCCACGAGTAGTCCGATCAGCAGCACCGCCACCGCAACCAGGGCTAGCCGCAAGCCAGTCACCAGTCGGCGGTGGATCGGCTGCATAGAACTGGTTGTGTTGTATCTCATAGCTGAGCAAACATACCAGTTTGTATCACCACGTCCATCGACTCAGGCTCGAAGCACGTCCTCCGTCTACCGATCACTTCCACCATCGTCCGACCAGATCGGGCGCCGGCATTGCCGTCACGACCGTATCGAGACGCAAGACCCCCGGAGAAATCCGGCCTGGAGGTCACTGGATGCCGCTCGCCTTTACCGCTGCGATGAGCCCCGCTCAACAGCATCGATCTCACCCGGGTCGACCGCATCGGCACTGAAGCAGATCGTTCCGGAAACTAGGCGGCGGCCGCAGCCTTTGCCCTCCGCCAACTACTTTGGGCCAGAACCTGCTTTTGACGAGATGTGCCACTCTCACTGACGCCCGGTCAACGGACCCGGGTACGCAGGAGACATGAGCTGTGCACGGGATTCGGCTGCTGCTGCGATCACGTTCGACGGCCCTCTGCTCGATGCAGTTGGTGCCGACTGCGATCTGCCGCCTGTTGCGACCTCCGTCTCAACAGCCACATGGAATCTTGCGAGCTGCACGACAGATGAGATGCAACCGACCACCCAGTGCTTGCAGGCAAAGGTCGTCCACGTAGGGCCGGGGACAAGCAACGATGGCTCGACAGCTCGGCGGATTGATGTGCTGAGCGCCAGCGACAAGGCAGAACCCGTCACCACGCCAGGACGCTTGGCTCAGAACTCCAGCGGGAACGTCAACTCGAAGGTTCTTGATTTTGTCCAGTTTTGTGGGCCTAACGAGACCGTACTGCGAACTTTCGCGTGGGTATTTCCGATCTAGGCTCTTCGCCTCGGAATGGAGCACACTTGGTTGCTCAAACGGCTACCAACGATTCCGAAGCCATTGAACTTGGTAGCGCCGCTAGCTGAATGGCGACTGCAGAAGATCAGCAGCTTGATGCGAAGACCCGGAGCCTATTCAGTCGAGGACAGCCAACTGAACACGTGGCTTGGCAGACGCTCGAAGGTGAACAGGTCGAATGCTCTCACTTCAGTCGCCCCCTGCTGGCGAGCCGCACGCGCCGCGTCTCTCTGAACTTCAGTCCAGTGCACCTTGTCGTTCGCCCAGAGCGGATGACCGAAGATTGCCCAACGTTGGTTCCCGCTATTCCTGACAGCTCGAAGGTCGCCAGCTTCCGCTCGGTGGATTCGGCCCGAATATGCCGCGACGAAGGCGACAATTGCAGAGTCGGCTGCATTGAGCCAGCGGTCTTCCTTAAGTGACTTCCCGACCGCAAGCTCCGCAACATCCAATGCCAGCCGCCAGCTCAGCGCAGGATGCAGCCAGCGATTGTCGTAACTGCGCAGGCAATCCGGGCACGACGATGTGCATTCGTCGGCGTGGGACCCGGAATCGAACTCGCGACCGAGAGCAACCGCTTCATTGAGCAGTGTTGGGAGCACGGCTTCCCTCCCAAGATACGAAGCGTATCCAGCTCCGTTCGCCAAATCGTCGGCGAAGAAGATTCGCTGGGTCAGTGTGCCGTCGATCATGGTTGGTTGCAGGCCGACGTCGAGTTCTTCGACCCGCACATCGAGAATCCGCTGCGCAGCCGCCACACGGAGCAGTGCCGAATACGACAGCAGCGCTGCAAGTCCTGGCCGTAATGGGCTGCCCGATCCAGGTGGCGTCGAAATGGGGCCGAACCCCTGCGGGAGAGGCAACCGATGCAACAGCAACGTGAGTGCGTCAGTTCGGCGCACAGACCCTATGGCCGCTCGCTGTTCGGCGTCAGCCTCGTTCAACGTCACTCCGCGCGGAGGATCGTCAAACAATCCAGGATCGCAAACGATGGTCCGATACACCTCGCGTCGCAGAGGGAAGAGACGCCCGTGGTTGTCGTTGATTGTGAAGACATCGGCGGAATCGAAGACTTCGACGCGCGCCCGTTCTATCGAGTAAGCAGGGTCCTGCGTTGGGCTGACAGCCAACGTTGGACGACTGGCGGTGGGACCCCGCTCGCGACGATCATCAAAGTCTTGAGGATCAAAGTCGGTAACGAAGCCGAGCGGTTCATACATGACGATCGAATCGGTCGGGGAGTCGCAGACTGTGCAGAGCTCTGATTCTGGTTCCTGCTGCTCTCGCACAGCTCCGCAAGACTTACAGCGCACGAGGCGGTGCCTGGCGCCCAGCGGATCCGGGACCGCCTCCACGCGGCGCCCCTTGGGAATCCAATGGCCGAAACCAATCACCGTATGCTTGCGCTTGTCTTTTACTACCTCAGAGCCCGGCGAGAAGTTGGAGACGGCGATCTCAATGTCGCGATCGGCGACCTTCGCGCTATCCAGGTCGCGACTGTTCTTCGGTTCCCGTTCGTACAACGACCTCACTCGGGTTGGAAAGCCAAACATTGGCAAGAGTCCCGCATTGGCCAGCCGCTCACTGAGGTCTTCGTGCTGATAGGCCGGATTGTCCAGTGCCCGATCTACCTCACCGCCAAGTTCTTGGCGGACCCATCGGACCAGCTCTGTCTCTTCAGCGACACTGAGGTCGGTGTAGGCACACAGCCTCGCTGCAATCTGTTCGATGTCGTCCGTTGTCTGAAGCCATTTCGCGATGCGTTCTCTCCACACTGGCCACTCTTCTGAAGAACCAAACTGCCCGTGGATGTTGCGGCCGCCGTCAAATGACTTTGGTAATGAGATGAAAACGCGCCGCAACGCCTCGGCGTTCAGGACCCGGCGAACGATCGGCAGACGCTTCAGGTCGAGATAGGGATTGGCGGGCGGATCGCCGGTGATTCGCTCGGGATGGTTGAAGTAGTAGTCGTCGTGCGTCTGATCGCGACAGACTGTAAGCGCGTACGAGAACGGTTGTCCTTGTCGGCCTGCGCGACCCACGCGCTGCTGGTAGTTGAAGCGCTGCGGCGGCATGTTCGCCATCACGACCGAGCGCAGGCTACCAATATCGACGCCTACCTCCATCGTCGTTGTCACGCTGAGCACATCGAGACCGTGACTGAGAGAGTGCTCTTCTTCGTCCAGGAAAGCTCCCTTGAAGAACCGCTGCCGGCGGCGTTGTTCCGCGAGAGGCTTCGTCTGGCCCGTCAGCTCTTCAACCCGCAGACGGAATGGATCCTTGTCCGCCAGCCATTCGTAGTAGTCGCCGGCCCGCTCCGTGCCGCGTGACGATTGCAATTCTGTTTCCACTGCCAAGTCGTCACTGTTGCATTCACGCCCAGTGCAGATCCCGGCGGAACCGTGCAGGTGTAGACGCGAACACCGACGGCAGCGCATTGGATTGCTGTCGCTCGGTCGCCAGCGCACCACACGGATGGCGTCCGAACGAAGTGCCCACTCGCGATTAATCACCCCGCTATCGAACAGAACGTCTTCGATGTCCTTACACAATTGTTCCGCGTCTTGTGTATGCAGGTCAGCCACCGCCGTGAGGTACTTCCGTAACGACAAGGGCATCCGATCCACGCCATGAAACCAGCGCGCACCCTGATAGTGCCCCTGCCGGCCGAGGATCCGGATCGAACTGCGCACAACTTCCTCGCCAGCGGACCCAGCTAGTTGAAGGCGCGGAATCGGATCGAGATTGGTCGGTTCAATCCAACCGAGCCCAATCGACTCGAAGTCACGGCCAGCAAAATCGAACACGGCTTCGTACAACGACCGTGTCATTTCTTCGTCACGGATCCACTGACGTCGGCTCAGCCGCGCAGCTTCGGTGCCATTCGGCGTCCAGGCATCTGGGTTTGACGGCGGCGGTGCATAAGCCTCCCACCATTCGACATTGTTTCCGGGGCCCCAACGCGCCAAACTCGGGCTTGGACCGGCCGGATTGACGCCGAGCGCAACCAGCTGACGCTCCAAACGCATCATCAAGTCGTCCCAAGGCAGGCGCCGCTCCATCCCCGATAAGGACTCCTCAAACGCCGCGATGATTGCCTGTCCCTCTGGATTGTTGCGGCCGAAGCGATACGCAGCCCAGACTTCTGGGTCGTTCGACTTCCCGGCTTCCAGTTCTATCTCTTCATCTGCAGTGAGCGGTGAACCAGTCACTTCGGCAAGCATCAACTCAGCCAGTGAGCGTTGCTCTGTCAGAAGTTTGTCGCTGAAGTGACGAATCAAGTCGCGGTAGTGATTGAGTTCAATCCCAGCCGCTGCAACGGCCGCTTCGTCGCGGCTATCCGAAAAGACAATGGTCTTACGCTCGCCACCGTCACGATCTAGATCCCGCACAAGCGCATCTAGCGCTACCTGGCTGACGCGGGCAAAACCTGTCCGCATCTCCCGGATGGGGCTTTGAACCACGCCTCGGAAGAAGGTCGCCGGATTGCGATTCTGTCTGCGGGCACCGCAGTTCGGGCAGAATTCTGGTAAGGCTGGAATCTGGCGCGATAGCTTGTCCCGACCGGCGCTGAACATCGTCCCAGTTGCTCGTCGTCCGCCATCTGCACGCAACACTCCCAGCTCGGGAAAGTACCTTGCCGGCGTAAACGTGAATGGCACCCCGTCATGGGTCCAAGGCCTCGCTTCTTCCGAAAGCGGTTGAGGGCGGTACCACATGTATTTCCCGTACAGTCGACGATTGACCATGGGATGCAGCTCTGACGGAAAATTCGCTTCGTCTGTCGCCAGGTAGTACGCAGGTCCGCCTCCAGTGTCCGCGACGACGCCTCCGAGCGACTCTTCGCCGCATTGATCGCAACGCAGCAGTTCGAGCACTCGACCGCCGCAGGCGCACATTGGCCGCGGCCGCAGATACAATCTTCCGATTCGGCGGTCCGGCTCGCGTGACTCAGCGTCGATCTGATCACATTCCGGGTCGCTACAGGCCCACATTCCGGTCACATTGCGGATGAACATATGCGCCCGGAAGGCGATGCCACCCGCAGCGCGGTCACGTGAAGCGAGCACGCCTAGAACACCGTTCATTGCGGTGGACTGAGGTTCATGCGAGCCAAACAGCGAAGCTTCGATCTTGCTCAGTCGAGTGGCCCGTGGTGGATCATCGCAACTTGCAGCGACAGCACGAGCCAATCCGGCAGCATCGTCTTCGGAAATGTCGGGTGTTGAGTCGCCATCGAATATCGTCGCCAACTGCTCAAATCGGGTGCGGTCAAGCGCCAGTATGTCGCGAGCAGTAGTGGGGAGTTGCTCTGGCTGGCCAGGAATCACCATGAATCGGGACCGGGGGACGCCGAAGAACTGCTCTAGATATTCAGCTGCCGTCTCCGTGTCATCACCAAGTGATGCACTTGTACCGATACAGCGCAGTTGCCGGGAATCTGCTTCCAGACCGAGCCGCTGAAGCAGATTGCGCAACAGCAGTGCGATTTCGCTCCCCGCCGTGCCGCGCTGTTGGTGCAGTTCATCAACGACGAGCGTGAAGGCATTTGCAGGATCAGATGCCAGCCATTCCCGTGTTTGCTCCCAGATTGGCTCCTCCAGTGACCTCATCAGCATCACGTTCAGCATCGAGAAGTTGGAGACGAGGATGTCGGGTGGGGCGGCGATCATATCCCAGCGCGTGACCAGTTCGCCACGCGCGGGATCGGGAAACTGTGAGCGCACTTCAGGATCAACGTGACCAAGGCGACGGGCGTCTTCCGCCATCTGGCGAGTCTCACGGACGGCGTTGGCCACAACTTGATGAGCCATGGATTCAGGACGACTGAACCGTGCGCCGCCCAACGTTTCGCCGGTGTAGCGGCCGAAATAGAGTTGCGGGCCGTCGCCGTCGAGATCGGCAGCAGTCCAGACGGCGCGTCGCAGCCTGCAGATCTGGTCCTCTACCAGCGCGTTGGTTGGGTACAAAATCAGCGCTCGAACCGCTGCCGGTCGCTCAGGACTGGGTGAACGGACCGGCTGCCAGACACTGCCGCTGCCCGTGTTCCACCAACGATGCGGAGTTGATGCTGAACGCTGCCAGGATCGCTTGCCTTCAGCCTCGCTCAGTAAACGAGCGAAGATCGGCAAGAGAAACGACTCGGTCTTTCCTGATCCTGTGCCGGCTGTCACGACCGGATTGGTTATGTCCCCGTCGGCCGCGGATAGTGCAAAGGCGCGGGCCTGGTGCTCATACAACCGAAAGGATCCGTTGTCCGGCTTGAGCTCGGGGAAAAGCATTCGCTTGAGCGAATCGGCGATCCAGTTGCTCAAGTGAGCGTCGGCACAAATCTCGACAATCGAGTCTCCCTGCGGGTACGGCAGCGACGGTTCGAGCAGCGGTTCCTGGAAGATGACCCCTTCGGACTCAAGCAACCGTCTCCGTTCCTCGCGAATGGACGGCGTGCGCACCCAGAATGCCGTGTCGTAGTAGCGCAGATAGGCGTCTCGCAAATTCTGGTAGATCGAACGCGGTTGAGTCGTTGCACGGCTCATGTCAGCTTCCCCACCCTTTCGGTCCCAGCTTCGCGGCCATCCAAGATGCCACTTGGGGCGGCACGTCGCGGTACACCATCGTGTTGTCTCCCGGGTGTTCTGGGAGCTCTCCACTACACAAAACCAATGCCCGCTCAAACAGACCAGGTGGCCTGGCTCCGAATAGACAAGTCAGGCGTCTGGTTTCCGAGTCGTAGGCCATGATGTGTTCTCCCACTGCGGCTGTACCTGCATACTTCGCAGTCAAACTGCCGCATTGGCGGAAGATGCCTTCGGTGTAGACGGCGTGCGAGGTCCTGTGATCCTCTATCTGGTAACCGCCGGCCAAAAGTGGTCTCTCTGTTGCCGTTGTCCAACTATTTTGCCTTCGATTGAAGCGCTTGAGAATAGAGTCGCTCGGGAGGTGCAAAACAGGTTGTGCTGTCAGGATGCTGCGAATGGTAGGCATGCGTTCGAGAATGCGCCGCGGCGCGTCGAACACCACGTCAATTCCGGCGGATTCGCCAATACCTGCAAGGACGCCTCCATGTTCGGCGTCGATCTGCCAGCGCTCAGGTCTACCGTCCCGCTTTGAGCGAGTCACGGTCGCAACGTGCATCTCCGCCGCTGTCTGAAGACGCTCAAGGAGGTCAGGATCGCGCCTGCCAGTCAGGAACGCACTGGTTCGGCTAGGCATTACCACGATCGCTGGAGGCGACAACGACCATCCTTTCGGGAATGAAGATCTCGGCTCCACTTCGACATCGACGTAGCCGAGACTCCTGAGATTGCGCAATGCCTCGTGCGGCTTGAACCGTTCGGAGTCGGAGTAGTCGATCAGTCGCCGGAACGCGTTCCACGAGCCGGAACCACAGACCACGAGCGCATCCAGAATCTGGTCAAGATCGACTGCCAATCGCCGATCCTGCCTGCCGATTCCCGAGCCAGCCTGGGAGCGTCCGTTCGACAACGAGCCAATGGAATCAAGATGTTCTTGGCCAGACTTCGTCAACTGAATGCGACCTTGTTCGTATTCGGCAAAGCCACGCTCCAGCAATCGCTGCGCCTGTTCCAGCCCACGATCATCTACCTTCCCTGCTACTCGAGCGACCCATGCCTCCAATGTTTCGAACGGCTCCATACCGTCCAGTCGACTGCCAAGTATGACATCTGGTACGGCGCGTAAGCCAGAACGCTGATTGAGGACTGCCCCACGCAGCGATGTGCCGGGTTCTTCGAGTAATTCGTTCGCTGAGATAGCCGTTCGCGGACTAAAGTCTGGCTCTGAGAGATAACCGAATTCCAACGTGCCAGGCGGATCGAGATGGGTGGTCTTGCTGGTGCGCAGTCTCAAGGCGCGCGACGTTAGGTACTCGCCTTGGGCAACCGTGGTCAACACGACGCGGTAGTTCCCATCGGCCAATCGGTGTTCCCCGAGCGAGATCCGCGCTTCCTCCAGATGAGTGCCAAGATCGATAGGTTCGCCTGCCCTCCCGGATTCACGGTGGAGTTCCACTTTGAACTCTCGTCGTGCGACATCGATCACCACGAGCGTGGGTGCTGATGATGTGTACCAGCGATCATTCGTAAGTCTCATGCCGCCGTCGAACTCCAGCTGTACGCGGGAACGCGGCTCAAGCAACTTCAGCTCATCGCTCAACCCCACAGGAATTCTCTGTAGTCGGACGCCGACGACGATCGCCCAATCGTCAGGCACGCCATCCAAGTCGTCTCCAACGATTCGAAATCCCGGCTCTGCAATCTCGTCGAGCACTTGACCGAGACGCTGCAACATTGATTGGTGTGTCAGCAGCATGAGCTCATGTCCAAGTTCTGCACGTGCTGATTCGACAAACAGCTGCCGCAGCTCATCGAACAGCAGCACAATCACGCGCTCTGATACGCGAAAGAGCGAGGTCCCGCCATCGGCGTGATTGAGGCGGAGACCAGAGTTGAGCGCCTCGACAAGCAGTGCATCGTTCGCGGCTTCGTCGCCGCGCGTCAGCCTGAACGTGCCTTCGAATAGAGGCTCTAGCGCGACGTTGCCTTCGTCGATATCGCTGCCTTCTTCCATCAGCAGGTTGTAATCTCTGTCGCTTGCCCGGACTAGCGGAGGCTGTTGCACAAACCTCATGTTCGTCATTCCCGGCTTGACCGGGAATCCAGTCTCCGTATCTGGTCAGCGGTAGGCTGGCACCTTCGCAAGAATCACTGGAACGGAGCAATCAGGGGTTCGTGCAACAGCCTCAGCAGGCTGCTGAAAAATGAGTACAGGAGAATGGAGGTCGGAGCGAGCGGCTTGTTGAGGGAGATTGGTATGCGTGGTGAGACTGAGCGGCAGGCGACGTTGATGTTGGGTTTGACGCCGGAGGGGTTTGTGCCCAGAGACCACCCGTTGCGGCGGATCAAGCCGCTGGTCGATTCGGCGTTGGGGCGCATGTCGCCCGTGTTCGACGAGGTCTACGCGGCTGCTGGGCGACCCTCGATCCCACCCGAGCATCTGCTCAAATCGAGCCTGCTGATGGCCTTCTACACGATCCGCTCGGAGCGTCAGTTCTGCGAGCAGTTGCGTTACAACATCCTGTTCAAGTGGTTCCTCGACCTGAACGTCGAGGACGAGCCGTTCCACCCGACCACGTTCACGAAGAATCGTGAGCGGCTGCTGGAAGCGGACGCGGCGCGGGTGCTGCTCAAGGAAGTGGTGCGGGAGGCGCGTCGCCGGCGGCTGCTGTCGGCCGACCACTTCACGGTCGACAGCACGCTGCTGGAGGCCTGGGCCTCGCACAAGAGCTATCGTCCGCGCGACGAGCAACCGCCCAAAGGCGGCGGTCGCAACCGCGATGCGGACTTCCAGGGTGAGCGCCGCAGTCGTGACACGCACGCCTCGACCACCGATCCCGAGGCGCGGCTCTACCGCAAAGGCAAGCAACAGGGCGCGCGGCTCTGCTATCTGGGTCATGTCCTCACCGAGAACCGGCACGGCCTGGTCGTCGATGTCGAGCTGACCGAGGCCGACGGCTACGCCGAACGCGAGGCGGCGCTGGCGATGCTGAAACGCAGCGTCTGTGGGCCGGCCACGCTGGGCGCCGACCGCGGCTACGACACGCGCGACTTCGTCTGGAATGCGCGCGCCCTGGGCGTGACCCCGCATAGCCCTGCCCCCGGCTTGAACGGGGGTGGCCCAGAACGACCGCGGGCGGCGCAGCGCGATCGATGGTCGGACGACGCGGCATGACGGCTACCGCCAGAGTCAGCGCCAGCGCAAGCGGGTCGAGGAAGTCTTCGGCTGGATCAAGACAATCGGCGGAGGCGGCAAGCTGCGCTATCTCGGTCGGGCCCGCAACAAGCTCTGGTTGAAGCTGACCGCCGCCGCCTACGACCTCACTCGCATCGCCCAACTCGAGGCCGCCGCCGCATAGCCCGACGGTGGCCGGACCGCCGCCGAGACCCCTCGAAGCCCTCAACGACCACCGCGCCGACCGACCGCAAAGCAATACCCACGTCCGTCTCAGGCTCGAGTCCTCCACGATCCACTGCGTAACGCTGCTTCTTCAGCAGCCTGCTAGTGTCCTGAGTCGCTAATGCGATGAACAACGGGGTCTGGTGTTGATGGAGCCGGTTTGGCCGTCCGGGGCTTTCGCTGGAGTGTCGTGCGTACCCGACAGGGCCGCCCGACGGTGACGATCGTGTTGAGTGCGGAGGAGCGAGAGACGCTGGAGCGCTGGGCGCGCCGACCGAGCACGGCGCAGGCCTTGGCGCTACGCAGCCGGATTGTGCTCGCGGCGGCGGCCGGGCAGGCGCATACTGAGATCGGCGCGGCGCTCGGTTGCCATCCGGTCACGGCCGGCAAGTTGCGGCGACGCTTCGCCCAGCGGCGGCTGGATGGGCTGAGCGATGAGCCGCGTCCCGACGCGCCCCGCACGATCGGCGCTGAGCAGGTGGAAGCGGTGATCGTCAAGACGCTGGAACAGCAACCGCGCCACGCGACTCACTGGTCAACCCGCCCGACGCGGCGGTCGTCCTGTGTGTGGACGAGAAAACCCAGATCCAGGCGCTTGACCGCACCGCTGCGACGCGGCCGATGCTGCCCGGCGGCGCCTCTCCGCCAGACCCACGGTTACGTCCGTCACGGGGCCACCAATCTCTACGCGGCGCTCGATATCGTCTCGCGACACGTGATCGCCGACCTGACTCCGCGACACCGGGCCCGCGAGTTCCGGCGCTGCCTCGACCTGATTGACGAGCAGGTACCTGACGAACTCGCGGTGCATGTCGTTTTGGACAACGTCGCCACCCACCGCACCGCCGAGATCCAGCGTTGGCTCCAGCGTCATCCCCGCTTCCGCTTTCACTTCACGCCCACCTCCTGGATGAACCTGGTTGAGCGCTGGTTCGCCGAACTGACCACCAAATGGCTCCGGCGCGGCGCCCACTGCCGCGTGTCTGACCTGACCGGCGACATCGAACGCTGGGTCGCCGGCTGGAACGAACATCCGCGCCCCTTCGTCTGACACAAGACCGCCGACCAGATCTTCGACAACCTCGCCGCATATCTCAACCGTATTCCCGACTCAGGACACTAGGGGCCTACTGGGCGAACAGCTTGAGTGCGTACGGCCGGCTGATCCGTCAACAGGGACGTGAAGGTTGCCCTCGAACAGAATCCACAATATAGTTCGCAGTTCAGTACGTGTAGGTCGGAAAAGGTGGGCCTACCGAGACCGTGCTGCGAACGTTCTGCTGGAAGGTCGCAATCTAAGATCCGGCAGCGGCTTGCCGACTCACGGCATCAGCGACATTGGAGACAGTGTCCGCACAGACCCGCAGGGAGCGGTTCGAGCGAGCACTGCGGATTGCTCGGGCTCAGAATGCCTTGATGCTCGTGCGGGCATCGGGCTGAGGGCGACTGTCAGCGAACCAACGACCCAGGCACTGCCTCGTGTTCCGCGTGGGCGCCAATTCACCGCGTCTATTGGGCGATGCCGTTCTCACCTTCAGTCTTGCAGTTCGCAAGACCGCTTCCAGGGCGGGCGGCAACAACGCTCTCTGCTTACGACACGGTGGGTTCACGTTGCAACTACAACAGCTGCCGGCCGAAGTCTTCGGCCGGGGTGCGGTAGTCGAGGCACTTGCGCGGGCTGATGTTGTACAGCTGCAACAGCTCGATCAGCCGCTCGAGGCTGAGCTGGCCGAGCTCCAGACGGCGCGGCAGGACGCGACGCAGGCGGCCGATCGCGTTTTCGATCCCGCCCCTCTGCCAGGGCGCGCAGGCGTCGCAGCAGAAGGTCTCAACCCCAAGTCGATGCAGCGCCCGCTGCTGGGCGAACTCGGCGCCGTTGTCGAAGCCGACCGTGCGCCGCAGGGCCGGCGGCCCGGCGCTCAGCAGCGAGACCTACAGGCGCGCGACCGGAGCCGCCGCCTTGCCCCGCGGCAGATAGTGGCGCCAGCGGCCGCGGCGGCTCGGTTAGGATCGCCCACGATCGGGCCATCGCGCGCTCACTGGTTGCATCGATTCCGCGCCTGGCCTAGGCTGGGCTATTGAACCTGCGGGGGTATGGATGCCGTCTCAGTATCCGATCGATCCAAGCCGTACCGATCTCGCCCGGGAGTTCATGGCCAACCCCATGGGCCCGCACAGCGCCGCGCTCCAGCGCATCGTCACGCGCATGCGCGACACCGAAGCGGCCGGCCGCTATGTCCTCGTTACGCGCGTTCCATACAAAGAGTGGGGCCTCGCGCAGCTCTCCGGCCGGCGCGGCGTTGATCTCACCCTCCTCGAAGACCAGGTCTTCACTGCCATCGAAGACGGAGAGCGCGCGGTGTTCAAACTGCGCTGGGAACTGATCACCGGCGTCCCACTCGGACTCGACTGATTCAGCCCCGAGGGAGCGATCCATGCTCGAAAAGAAGATTGCGGGCTACAGCGACGAGATCAGCGTCGCTCCCGGCGAACGCATCCGCTTCATGGTGAGCTGCGAGCCGGGCATTGACCGCTACCAGGCCGACATCGTCCGCCTGATCTCCGGCGATCGCCAGCCCGACGGGCCCGGCTACCGCGATGAACTCCTGCCGTCGACCGTCAGCGGCGAGTACCCCGGTCGCACGCAAGAGACCCATTGCGGGTCCTACGCCGTCGTGCCACACGGCCCCGCCTTTGCCGGCCTCAGCGATCTCTCCCTCCAGGCCACCATCTTTCCCACCCTCCCCAGTCTCCGTCGCGCGTGCCTCATTTCCAAGATTGACGTCGCCGGCGGTCGCGGCTTCGCCCTCTGGACCGATCCCGCAGACGGCCTTGTCCTGGAACTCGGAGACGGCGCCGGGGGCCTGCGGGAATTCGCCCTCGGACATCCCTTCGTCGCCCGCGAGTGGTACCTGGTCAGCGCCACGTACCACGCCGCCAGCGGTGAAGTGCGCCTGCGGCAACAGCTGCTGGGCTCCTACGCCCGTGACACGTCGAGCGGCGAGGCCAGACACACGAGCGAGGGGACCGCTGTTGTCGGCTGCGACGCGCCACTCCTGATCGCGGCCGCCAGCCGTGAAGACGCCCGCGGGAAACCCATCGGGGAGATGATCTTCAACGGTCGCGTCGAGCGTCCGGTCGTCGCCTCCCGCGCCCTGGAGGGCAGCGAAATCGAAGCTCTGCGCAGCGACGCGGTTCCCCTCGCCCTGCGCGCCGACATCTGCGCCGCCTGGGACTTCGCCCGCGCGATCGAGACGGACGAGATCATCGACATCTCGCCCAACCGCGCCCACGGCCAGCTGATCAACCTTCCGATTCGCGCCGTGCGCGGCTCCACCTGGACTGGCGACGAGCTTGATTTTGGCCATGCGCCGGATCAGTACGCCGCCATCCACTTCCTCGATGACTCGCTCTACGACTGCGAATGGGACGCCGATTTCGAACTGGGAATCCCCGCCGGCACGCCGAGCGGCCTCTACGCCGCCCGGATCACGGCTGGGGACCAGCAAGACCACATCACCTTCGTCGTGCGCCCGCCGCGTGAACTCAGTGAGCGCAATGATTGGAGTGAACTCAGTGAGCGCAATGATCTGAGTGATCGCGCCACCGCGTCGCTCGCCCTCCTCATCCCCACGGCCAGCTACATGGCATACGGCAACTCGCGCGGCGGGATCGAGACCGGGAACGAGCTGCTCTCCAACAGCCTCCACGTGGTGTCGCCGGAGGAACGCTATCTCAACCGCCACCCCGAGTACGGCAACTCGATGTACGACGTCCACAACGACGGGACGGGCGTCTGTTACTCCTCTCGTCTGCGCCCGCTGGTCAACATCCGCCCGACCCACCCCTGGCTCTGGCAGCTCAGCGCCGACATGCACCTCGTCGAATGGCTCGAATCGCAAGCCATCCCCTTTGACGTCATCACCGACGAAGACATGCACCAGGACGGCGTCTCACTGCTCGAGCGCTACGCCTGCGTCATGACCGGCAGCCACCCCGAGTACTACTCCACCGCCATGTGGGACGCCGTTCACGCCTTCACCCAGCGCGGCGGCCGGCTGATGTACATGGGCGGCAACGGCTTCTACTGGCGCGTCGCCTACCGTGACGACAAGCCCGGTGTCATGGAGATGCGCCGGACTGAAGACGGCTCCCGCTCCTGGGCCAGCGAGCCCGGGGAGTACTACATGGCCTTCAACGGTGAGTACGGCGGGCTCTGGTGGCGCGCGGGTCGCACGCCGCAGTCGCTCGTCGGCAATGGCTTCATCGCCCAGGGGTTCGACCACTCCTCCTATTTCCGCCGCGCCCCCGGCAGCCACGACCCCCGCGCCGCCTTCGTCTTCGAGGGCGTCGACGGCGAGATCATCGGCGACTTCGGTCTGATCGGCGGCGGCGCCGCCGGCCTCGAACTGGACTGGGCCAGCCGTGCCTATGGGACGCCGCCGCACGCCCTCACCGTCGCGACCTCCGAGCAGCACACCGACGCCTACATCCGTGTCAACGAGGACATCGGTCACATGCTGCCCGCCATCGGAGGACAAGACGACCCCAAGGTGCACGCCGACGTGGTCTTCTTCGAGACGCCGCGCGGCGGCGCCGTGTTCTCCACCGGCTCCATCGCCTGGAGCGCCTCCCTGTTCCACAACGATCACGACAACAACGTCTCGCGTATCACGAGGAACGTGCTCGACCGATTCCTGGACGCAACCGGGTTCGAATAGGAGCCCCGCCTCGGAAATTCGCGCGCCGCAATCGTTCCCCGCTTGACGCCCCGCGGCTCGCGCCGAAGACGCCTCGCGGCCCATGCGTGTCCGCTCGGAAGCCTCACGATGAGCTGTGGACTCAGTGGATCAACGGACCACCTTGGTGAACGAGTGAAGAACGGCTCGTGACACCAGGGAAGATGCGAGATGATCAGCAGCAGGCTGCGCCCGGAGGAACAGGCCGAGGTGTGGCGCCGATATCGGACGGGTGAATCTATGCGGTCGATCAGCCGGACGCTGGGTCGATCGCTCAAGGCGGTGCGGCGCCTCATCTCGGCAAGGGGAGGGCGGGCGCCGAAGCCGCGGCGTTCGTCCGCGCGGCGGCTCTCGCCGGCGGAGCGGGAAGCGATCAGGTCGATTCTGGCCAACTCTGCCTATCAGTCCTTATGGACTCGAGAACCTGCTGTCTCACCAAAACCAGGCGATCAGTTCGTAGTTCAGTATCAGATGGCCGTGAAAAGTGGGCCTAACGAGACCGTACTGCGAACTTTTTCCTGGGAAGTGGCGCTGTAAACGCTTACTCGGATTCCCGAGAGCAGCTCAACCCTCGCACGGTTCGAGCCCCAAGGGCGGGCCCTGGGGACCGTATTGCGAGCCTTTGTGTGGGAGGTGGCGCCCTGAGCAGAAAGTGCGCTCCTGCCAGCGGGCCTCACTGAGAGAGCAACTTTCTTTCTGAGATCCCGATCTTGTACTCCAGCGCAGATCGACGCAATGCCCGTCATCTATCCAGTCGATGCCACCGTGCATTCTGCGATTCCATGACCGTGACTGAAAGGTATTGCCCACCAATGGCAACAGAAGCCAACCGGTCTGCCAGGTCCGACCCTACTCCGATGATCGGACGCTGAACCTACCGCTGTCGCTCCGGCCGAAGACTTCCGGGAAGTAGGTTTCTTCGGCATGCGCGGGCAGCACGAAGAAGTCGCCGGGGGTCGTCGCGCGGGCGTAGTACACGTAGTGATGCACCCCGCTCGGGAGACGCCCGGCTAGGAGCGTGATCCGATCGTCGCGGATGTCAACCTGGCCCCAGGGGCTGACGTACCAGCCGAACCAGGGCGCGGAATAGGACGGCGAACCTCGGAGCAGCGCCTCGCGCTGATCGGTTTGCAACTGTTCGCGCAGCCACGGCGAGACGATGCTGAGCTGCGGATCGATCGGCTCGAGGCCGGCGGGCAGGAAGTCCTCGACTCTGGCAAAGCGTCGATCTGCCGGTGCGACGACCGTCACTTCAACTCTCAGCACGGCGCCCAGTGTTGCGCTCGTGATCGCGCGATCCGGTTCTTCGAGCAGGGAATACTGTCGCGAGACGGCGAAGCCGCGATTCAAGGCGGCGATGTCTTTAGCTGGGGTCTGGTAGCGCAGGTTGAGGGCGTAGTACATGCGCCCCTCGCTGGTGCTGTCTCGATCGAACTGCAGGCGACTGACCTCACCCTGAGGGATCAGGTCGAGCGTGACCGTCGTCGCGTCGCGGTCGTCGCCGGATGGCACATCAAAGTCGCCGTCGAGCAGCCGCTGGGAATTGAGCAGCACCTGGTAGTCGTAGACGCCGCGGCCCTCTCCGGTGAATTGGGCGAAGACGCTCAACGAGGCCATGCCCTGGGACCGCTCGACGGATGTCTTCCAGCGCTCCTGGGAACGGGCGACCACGAGCCAGCGAACGGTCTCCTCGATCAGTGCGTGGCGTGGATCCACTTTCGCCAGGGCGCGTAGGACAAGGGCAGTCGTGCGCACGCTGCCGTTGTGCATCGAGCCCCGGACGTTTGGCGATTCCCAATGGTTGCCATTGGCGCTCGCGATCCTCACCGCCGTGAGGTCGTTCAGCAGGGTGCGAACGGAGTCGTGACTCGCCCTGACACCGGCGCTGGTCAGTCCCAGCAAGACATAGGCGCGACCCCAGTTGTTGAGGCGCTGGCGATGGTCGGCGACGAGCGCGTGCATGGCATCCGCCTGGAGCCCGGCGAGATCGCCGTTACTGTGCGCAACACTGTTGAGGGCGTACAACAGAAAGGCGTGCTGGTTTGGATCCGGCGGCTCGGCGATATCGGTGTCCCGGTTGAGGTGATTGGTCACGAGACGCACGGCCCGCACGTACTGTTGCTCGGGAATGGAGTAGCCAGCATCGGCGGCTTCTCCGAGCCCGATCAACACCCAGCCGCTCACCCACAAGTTCGTGGAATGACAGCTTCGGCACCACGACCAGCCGCCGTCGTAGCGTTGGCCGCGGAACAATGTGCGGACATCGGCTCCGAGCTGGATCTGCTGCGCATCGGTCAGACCGCTTGCGCTTGCCCGCTGCACCGCGATCAACGCCACGATTCGGCTGGCGATTCTGACGGAGGATTCCCGCGGCTGCGGCTTGAAGTGGCGCAACTCGGCGTCGAGCGTCCCCACCAGCGACGCTTGCAGCGAGACCTCAAGCGAGCCGGAGTCGGTGATCGCGTAATCCGGCAGGTACAACGCCTCGAGCACGGGGGTGTCTTCGACCACCCCGCCGGTGGCGGTCGTCTCCGGCGTGACCGCCGGATGGACCGGAATCGTGTGTTCAACGGCGTCGCCTTCTCGTCCGGGCACGGTCGCGATGAAACGGATCGTCGCTATCCCCTGTTCGAGAGCGCGAGCGCTCCAACTCAACACCTCGGTGCCGCCGGGCTCAATCTCGACATCGCGAGCATCCGCTTCATCGAGCGCCAGTCCCTCAGTTTCAATCGTGACGGTGACATCGCTTGCGTCTGTGGAGCGGTTCGTGACCAGCGTGCGCAGCTCGACCTCGTCGCCGACCCGCAGGAAGCGCGGCAAGGCCGGACGGATGAGCAACGGTTTCGTCACTAACAGTTCGCTCTCGCCTTCGCCGACTTGTGTCTCGGCGGTGACGGCGCGCGCACGCGCATTCCAGGTCGTGGTGTTGTCGGGAAGCTGGAGCTGGAAGCTGGCCCGGCCCAGCGCGTCGGTAGTGAGCTCCTCAATCCAGAGCGCGGTCTGACGGAAGTCGAATCGCGGGATCGGTGGTTCGCTCTCGGCCGTAGGGCCACCTCCACTTTCCGGATATGATGCCTCCTGCTCGACACCTTCTGCGTCTGTCCGGATCAGTGGACCTGTTCGTTCTGCATCGCGGTATTCCGCATCACCGCGCTCGATCGATACCGTGAGTGACGAAGCGGTCCGAACGCCAAGGGCGCGATCTGACCAGAAGGCGCCCAGGCCATCCAGGCCCGATTCCTCGAGCAGCGAGAGCACGGCCTGATCAACGACGGCCACAGTCACTTCCGCTTCCAGGCCGCGGCCGTCAGCGGCCGTGACCTGCACCTCGTACTGGACGGTCTCACCGGGCTGCGCTTCGTCGCGCTCGGGTTGAATGCTCACGTTGAGCTGACGCGGCGCCGTCGAGATCCGAAGCCGCGCATAGCCGACGTGGTAGCGCGGAGAGGGGTCGTCGTCGGTCGGCGGCCGATACAGCACGACGCCGACGTAGACATCGGGGATGTACTGATCCTCAATCGGGATCCGCAGCACCTCGCTGGTGGTCTCGAACCTGCGAACTTCGGAACTCAGTACTCCGCCTCGCTCAATCGTCACCAGACCCGTCGCGCCCGCGTATGGCGCCGGGACCAGCACTTCCGCAACTTCGCCGACGTCGTAGCACTCGCGGTCTGCAATCAGCTGGATCACGTCGTCATCGCGCACCGGCCAGCCGGCGTATCCCGTGCCGGTCGCCCAGATGAACCGAGCCGAGCGCGCCACGCGCCCTTCATCGTCGACCGACTCGGCAACCAGCCGGTACGTCCCCGCAGAGGGCGGCGTGAACTCGATCGCCGCCTCGCCGTCTTCGCCCGTCGTGATCGTCTGTACGTCCACTTCGGTATCAACAGGCTCACTGAGGTAGTAAGCGCCGACGTAATAGAAGCGTTCCGTTTTGCGAACCCATTCGCGCTTGTACACCCGCACCGTCACCGGGCGGTTCGGCGCGATCCGGCGTTCGAAGTCGGCCGTGACCAGGTGCACAGACGCCGGCTCGCCCGAGGTCGCCACATATGACTCAGGTTTGATTCCGACATACCAGTTCGCCGGATGGACCGTCACCGTGGTGCTCTCGGCCACCGCCTGTCCGCTGGCGTCTGTCACCGTCGTACTGATCGTGAATTCGTGCGTGCTTTCGTCTGGCTTGAGCTCAGCCGGTACCTCGAATCGCGCGACGCCAGAGGCATCTGTTCGCGTCTGGCCCTGGCCGCGCAACCGCTGCCAATCCGTCCTGGCCCAATATGGGATCTCTCGATCCCAGAAGGAATAGTCTTCGTAACCCTCGACCCGGAATACTGTCGGCCACACCTGCGCCGTCCATTCAGCAGCCGCATCGACAACCGGGCCGCCGAAATAGAAGCTCGCTTGCGCCTCCGTGGCGATCAGCTCACCCGCGATGTAATCGGTCTTCGCCGCCCCGACCTCAACCTCGAACTCGGGAACGCGGAACTCGGCCACGGTGAATCTCACATTGGCTACATTGCGTCCGCGCTCATCACTCAGCAAGATCGTGTAACTCCCGGTGGCAGCATTCGCAGGGAGCGCAATCTCGCCGCCGAACGTCCCCAGGTCGCTGAGCTGAATCTGTGTGGACAGCAGATCGCCGAATTGCGGATCGCGGACACGCAGCGCAAAAGTCGCCTCGGATCCCGGGATCGAATACGAGGCGTCATCTTCGTGACGCGCAACGCCTCGGTAGAAGACCGTCTCACCCGGCCGATAAATGGGCCGGTCCGTGAACAGGTGCCCAGCAGTGTCAGGGAAATACGCGCCCGTCGGGACATCCAGGCCGCTCAGCGAGATGCCGAATTGCCACCAGGTTGCGGCGACGCCGTGTCGCTGCCCCTCGTCGATCCGCACGAGATAATGACCATACGGAGCGCGCCACGATTCCTCGTCAGGAGTCACTGCGAACCGGGCGAGACCATCGCTGTCGGTGCTGGCGAGTTCGTACACGCTCAGCGGAGCTCGCTCCATCCGCGCTGCTCGGACGGCCGTCTCAGCCAGTGGTTCGCCCGTGTCGTAATCGACCGCCCAGACCAGCAGTTCGTCGTGCGCCAGCTTCGTCACGATCGCGGTGTCGACGACGCTGAAGACGAGCTTCTCCTGGTAGTCCTCCGGCTCGCGATCGACCAGGAGGCGGCGTGGCGTCGCAGCCAGGAAGTAGTGCCCGACTGGCAGAGGCCTACCACCGCCGCTGAGCGATGTCGAGAGTTCCTGCAACTCGTCCTGCTGGTTGTTGTTGATTCGCTTGGTCCACTGACGCAGGGGGCGACCTTTCGGCCAGAATGGGCCCCGATCCCAGCGCTCGTCGATGAAGCCTCGGCGCAGCAGCGTCTCCGCCTCGGCGTCCGAGAGCCGGAACAACTGGAAGCGCACCTCGCCTGCATTCCTGACGTAGTAGTCGAGCATCTGCTCGCGTCCAGCGGAGAAGGTCGAGAGGCTGGCCGGGGCCAAGAACACCACAGTTGGCGGCAACCACACCTCACGGGTTGTGAAACTGAACTCAGAGGCGGGCAGCGTCCGCCCACCCAGATCGCGAACGCCCTCCGCGATCCGCACTGTGTACGTCGTCGAATATTCGAAATCGACATCGAAACGAACAGTTGTGTCTCCCTGCCCCGTGTACCTGGAGAGTATGATCTGTTCAGGCGCGATGCCGCTGATAGATACGCGGCCTGCGAACGATTCAACGTCCATCGGGTTGTTGTAGTAGAGCGCGATGTCGTACGGATACACTTCGGTCTTAGCGTCATACGGATCGGTCTGCTGCAAGAACGGCGGTGTGATCGACCTGAAGGTGGCCATCTGCTCGCTGCGGGTTGTGCCCCCCGTCGCACTGAGCAGTCCGTCTCGAGCCACGACTTCATAACGTGTCGACAGCGACAACGGGTCCGCCGGAGTCACGGTCAGCGTCGTCGAATCCTCGTTCCAGGCGAACGATGACGAGAGGGCAGTCTGGTGTTCCTTCCGCAGCACCACGCCGGCCTGCACCGAGGCCCGGTTCATCGGCTCGTTGAAGGTGATCACAATGGGCGAGTCGAGCTCGACGCGAAGTGCGCCGTCGTGCGGCGTGATGCTCGTGATCGCCGGCTGAGTGGTAGTGAAGCTCCAGGAGTAGCCCGCTTCCAACACGCCATGGTCAGCAGAGGTCAACCGCGCCGGGATCCGGACGGAGTATTCCGTGCTTCGTTGAAGATCGCTCGGCACGAAACGATAGAGCGCGGTGTTGAGCCACTCACCTTCGCCGGCCAGCGGCGGGTCGAATTCCAGCACCGGCGGTCCAGAGACTTCCTGCAGCAGCGTCAGTGGGGCCACGGATCGGTTGAACTGGACCAGGATCTGTGCATTCGCCGGGACTTCAATGTCGCCGTCGCCCGGGATGACGTAGGCGACCGTCAGCCGTCCCTCTGCGGTCAACGTGTGTACGTGGTCCGCTTCCAGATCCAACACATCACCCGAGACACTGACAACGTACTGTTGCCCGGACTGCCAACCGGGGAACGCCGGCTGAAAGAACAGGGTGCGTTCGTCCGCCCAGACGAACGATCCCTCGATTGCGGGGGAGATCATCACGTGCTCGGCGGCATCGAGCTCGGTCGGCGCGTGTCCGAAGCTCATCGTCAGTGCGGCCAAACGCGGCACCTCGTCGCCGCCCGGCGAGACGGCGACGACGGGCGTATCGCCGGCGGCAACGGCCGGAACTGTGATCCGCACCTGCCCGTAGCGGTAGCCGCCGCCGGTGCTGAAACCGTCGTCGAGGAGCAGGGAGACTGGGCCAACGGTGTCGATCGCGGCGCCCATCGGTCGGGCGCTGATCCGGATGTCCGACGGATCGTCCACTCGCTGCCAGACCCGTACCTCGACTGCGGCAAGGGCGACCACGCCGTAGCGGTAGACGCCGTCCCTGCTCTGACCATCGTCGAGCAGGACCCGGACCGTCTCGCGATCGTCCCGACTGCCTGCCCTGGGCAGAGCGGTGACGTAGATGCGGTCGGAGACCCGCAGGTGCTGCCAGACGCGCACGTCGACCGTTGCCGAATCCTCGTCCGGTTGTCCCTGCGCGGAGACGGAATTAAGTCCGGCAACGAGCAACAAGGCCAACGCCAGGGTGGCCATCGTCGCACTCGTGAGGACAAATCGGGGGCTCACGGAGAAACCGCCCTCTCACAACGCAGACAACCTAACAGCGCCCACGGCAACGATGCCATCCGCGCACAGCGGGAGTCGCCGCCACAACTGGTCGGGCCTGATCCGAGTCAAACCCGGGTCGCCCGACAACGGATTCAGACGACTTATACAGGTTTTAAACATATTCTGGTTCGGATTGATCGCTAATGATACATCCACGCTCTATGCTGTTCTCCTGTAGCCCGTGAAGTTGACCAGGCGGGACAGCAGCGTGTTTCGGTCTCGTGAATGGCGTGGCCTGTGCTGGACCCGGCGTTACGCGCCGGCCTGCCCTGCCCGAACAACGATCATTGAGGAACGTCATTTGATGAAGAAGTCCACACCCCGAACCATCCAGGCCTCCGGCCGGCTCCACCGAACACCCGGCCTTGGAGTGCGCGCGGGAAGGTTCTGGTCGCGACCCGTCCTGACCCTGGCGGTCCTGCTGCTGGCCGCTGTGACCTTAGCGGGCGTCTTCGCGGTTGCGCGGGCTCAGCAAGCCGATGGAACCATGGACGGTGTGACGCTGGCCAGCGATGCGCCCGGCGCCCTGACCGTCTCCTGGAACACGCCCAGCCCGGCGCCCACCGACTACCGCCTCAGATGGGCGCCGGTTGGCTCCGACTTTCTCTCCTGGAAGGGCGTCAACGAGACCGACCGGGGCAACGCCTACCCGGCGGGCGACGCGACCTCGCTGACCCTGAGCGGGCTGTCGGAGGGGACCGAGTTCAAGCTGCAGCTGCGGGCCCGGTATCACAAAGGTGAATACCAGAGGCGCCCCTGGAGCGGGCCCTGGGCCGAGGCCAGTGCCCTGGTGATCAGTCAGCCGCCGGACGTTCCCGACGGGACCCGCGACGCGCTCGGTGCCCGCGACGCCCCCGACGCCCCCGACACGCCCGACGCCGCCGACACGCGCGACGCCCCCGACACGCCCGACGCCGCCGCGCCCTTGGCGCCCAACCTCGCGGCAACCGGGCTGACCCCCGCGGGACACGTCTTGGTGTTGTGGCTGAACCCGTCGGACGAGTCGATCACCGGCTACCAGGTGCTGCGCGGCCCGGCCGCCGACTCCCTGGTCGTCATCGAAGAGGACACGGGCTCGAGCGGGACCAGCTACACGGACACGGCGCCGCCCGCGGGCCAGACCCACACCTACGCCGTGAAGGCGCGCAACGCCACCGGCCTCAGCCCCCTGTCCAACACGCTCACGGCGACCGTGCCGGCGGCGGAAGCTGTAGAAGATCTGACCACGGCAAGGCATGAATCCGCCGAAAGCACCCTGGTATCAAACCTGGGGCAAGCCGCCCACACCTTGAATGCAGGCGTATACGCCACAGCATTTGCTGCGCAAGAGTTCACGACGGGCAACAACCCGAGCGGCTACCACGTCACGGAGGTGGACCTCTATCTCAGGAAAGATACGAACACTCCCATGCCGGTGGTCACCATACAGGGTGACAATTCAGGCATTCCCGACGGGACCGCGCTGCTCAGCTTCACCACGGCATCGGACGTCGACAATGCCAGCTACCAGCTATTCACGTTCACCACGGGCGACCGCAACAGACTGCGGCCCAACACCAGATACTGGCTGCATGCGGCGGGCTCCACCTCAGATGAAATGCAAATGCAAACCACCGCAAGCGACAACGAAGACGCTGATTCACAACCTTCCTGGCAGATCCGCGACTCATTCCATTTCCAAGAACTTGGACAAGCATGGAGTTCCTCGTCAATCCTCAATAGCCTCCGGTTGGAGATACGCGGGCACGAATCTGATGGGCCGACGCTCGTCTCGAACTTCGATCAAACGGATGGGACGCTAGTGGGGGTATCGCAGGGCATAAGAGCAGCACAGGCTTTTGTCGCCGGCCCGGGCCTCGCCGGTTTCGGCTACCGCTTCCAAGGCATCCAGGTCGCAGCCCGGACAAGCGGACTTGGTGTTGGTGTTTTTGTTCCGACAGTTCGCGCCAGCCTGCATAGCGACGCCAGCGGGCTCCCCGGGTCCCGTCTGCACACCCTGACCCTGCCGGGCGACTTCGCCGGCACCGCAACGTTCGCGAACTACACCCTTTCAGCCCCGCCGGGGACGATCCTTCGCGGCGGCGCCCGGTACTGGGTCGTATTCGAGGTCTTGAACAATACTCTGTCCCTCAGGGCCACGAACTCCGCAGTCGAGGACGAAGGGTTGGATGGCTGGAGCATCGATAACGAGAGATATTCCAGAGGCGACATGGGGTGGGTGAGGCTGTCACGGGTCATCAAGCTGGCGGTGTACGGCGAGCCCGAGTGGGTGACCGACGAGGCCGACGGCGAGGACTTGCCGGGCGCCGGCTACAACGCTCACGAGACGACCGGCGTGGTGGCACCCGGCACGGTCAGCACCGGCAACCTGACGGCCGGCCTGGACAGGGACCACGGTCACACCGGCGACTACTGGCAGCTCGCCACCAAATGGGGGCGCAGCTACCGCGTCGAGGTTAAGTTCGGCAACAGCCCGGACATCGACACCGGCGGCTCGGCCTGGATCTATTTCATCGACGGCGACAGAAGGGGGACCTGTTGTGATTCCGATCACAACCGCGACGACGGCGTCACCCTCCTGCATGTGAAGCATGACCGGAACCGTCGATACCTGGTCAACGTCGCAGCCTTCGACCAACTCAACACCGATTCCGAAATCTACAACGGTCCCTACACGATCACGATGACCGACATCACCGGCACGGACAAGGTCACGACCAACCTCTATCTGGGCACGAGAACAAATCTCACGAATGTCAGCAGCGCAAGGCAGTATGCAGTGTCGTTCTCGACGGGCCACTACGAAGCCGGCTATGAGCTCGACCGAATCGAAACGCATATAAGCAACGGAACTCCAAGCCTGGCGCTGCACGCAGACACGTCCACATTCGTCGCAGGCGACAAGCTCTGTGATTTCCGTAATCCCAGCGTGGTCCAACACCGTGTCTATACACGTGTCGTTCCATTCCTGGCCCCGGATTGCGCGGGCCAGACGCTAGCCGCGAACACCACATACTGGATAGTCTTCGAAGGAACCGGCTACCATCCACAGTCGACCGATGTGGACAACCAGCTGAACCGTCGGTCCGGCTGGTCCATTGGCAATGTGGCGGACACCAAGACCACCGGCGCGTGGGGCGACATCCCCGACAGCGGCACGATCCCGGTTGCAATCTGGGTGAGGGAGCGCTGACCCGCGGGCGATCTCGCAGGAGGTGACCTCCGATCCTACCGACGGCACGGACTCGGACACCTACGGGGCGGACGACGCGATCACCTTCGCGGTGGTGTTCAACCAGACGGTGACCGTCACGGGCGCCCCGCGGCTGCGCTTCAGCATCACCGGACCGGGCGCCGAGTACGCGGCCTACGTGAGCGGCAGCGGCAGCGACACGCTGGTGTTCTCCTACACCGTGCTCGCAACCGAAACCGACGCCGACGGCATCTACCTCTACGACGACCCGCTCGACTACCCCGACGCCGACGCTGACTCCATCGTCGGCGCCGACAACAACCTGCCCGCCGTCAACGAGATCAGCGGCCAGGAGCGCGTGCTCCCCGGCCACAAGGTCGACGGCACGATCACCAACTAGGCGCAGCTCAGGCCCGGGCGGGACGATGGTAGGAGAGCCGGGTCTGGACGGGCGCGAGCGGCTCGGCGCGGCACTCGCGCGCCGGCCGCCGAAGTCGCGCGCTGGCCAGTCGAGGATGAACGGGACGGAGACCTTCTCCGGTCAGCGCGCGCGAGTCGCCGTCGTCAGCAGGCTGCGGGTGCGGGGCCGGGCGTCTCACTCGCCGCCCAAGCGCTTGGGCGCCGCCCTGAACGTGTCCCGCGGGTTGTCGCCTGCTCGCCCGGCGGCTTCGCGATGAGGTAGCCGACACGCGACTCGTTGAAGATGTATTTGGGGTTGCTCGCGCTGTCCCCGAGCTTGCGCCGCAGCCTTGAGATGATATTGCGCACCGGCGCCGTGCCTGGGGAGCGCCCCGCGCCCCAAATACGTTCGAGCAGCTGGACGTTGGTGATCACGCGGCCGGGATTCGCCGCGAGTTCGGCGAGCAGCCGGTACTCGGTCGCAGTCAGCTCCAGTGGCCGCCCGGACAAGGTCACGTTGCGCTCCCTGAAGTTGAGCGCGAGGTCTCCCAGCACGTATGGTTCGTCGGGTTCGGGCAGGTCGCTGGGTCTGCGCTTGCGCAGGGCCGCTCTGATCCGGGCCCCCAGCTCCGAGGGCGAGAACGGCTTGACGATGTAGTCGCTGGCGCCCATGTCGAACGCCCTCACGACGTAGTCGTCCTGTCCGTAGACGGAGACGAAGATGACGGGCACGTTGGCGATGTCGAGGATGCGCCGCATGAGCTCAATGCCGTCGGTGTCCGGAAGCATCAGGTCGAGCAGAACGAGGTGGGGCTTCTCCTCCTTCACGAGGCGCAAAGCCGCCGCCGCATCGCCGGCCACGATCGGCGTGTGTCCCGCCTTGGTGAGGACCTCGCGCACATAGCGCAACGCCTGCGGATCGTCGTCGACGGCGAGGATCCGCAGGCGTTCGGCGTGTGCCCGATCAGAGCCGGAGACGGACGGGGTCGCGACGGCGGGCGCGTCTCCGGCCGAAGGCAAGGTGAAGCTGAAGCGGCTGCCCATATCCGGTCCGCGGCTCTCAGCCTGGATGCGGCCGCCGTGGGCTTCCACAATCCCGCGACAGATGGCGAGGCCGAGGCCCGAACCCGCGAGGCTGGCGCGGCGGTCCTGGTTGTCCAGGCGGGAGTACTTCCCGAACAGTTGGGGCACGCGCTCGGGAGCCAGGCCCGCGCCCTCGTCCACGACGGCGATCGCGACGCGGACGCCGTCGCGCTCCGCGACCAGACCGATCGGGGAGAGCTCCGGAGAGTAGCGCGCCGCGTTGGAGAGCAGGTTGCCGATCACCTGGACGATGCGCCGTCGATCGGCCATGACCAGGGGCAGGTCGGGGGCGAGCTCGATCTGGAGCTCATTGCGGCCGCCGGCGTTGAGGAAGTGGTTCTTGGCCTCGTCCACGAGGCGCGTGACCTCGGCCGGCTCCGGGGATACCGAGAGCGTGCCGGTCTCGATCCGAGCCATGTCGAGGAGATCGCTCATCAGGCTGCGCATGTGCTCGGCTTGATCGTCGATGATGCGAAAGAACTGGCGCATCTCGGCGGGGTCCAGGCCGCCGGGATCGTTGAGCAGCGTGCTGGTTGAGCCCTTGATCGAGGTCAGCGGGATCTGCAGCTCGTGGCTCACCATGCCCAGGAACTCCGTCCGCAGCCGATCCAGCTCCTCGAGCGGCGTCAGATCCTGGATGGTGACCACGAACGACACGAGTTCGCCCTCGGCCGAGTGGATGGGCGTCGCGTTCATCAGGGCGGTGACCGACCTGCCGTCGGGCACGTGCATGACGATCTCCTCGGCCCGGACCGTCTCCGCCGCGGTGAGCGCCTCGGCCATGGTGAACTCCTTCAAGGAGAGTTCGCGGCCGTCGGCGCGCCGCACGCTGATGACCTGCAAGAGATCCGCGGCGTGTTGCCCCGGCTCTTGCAGCGCACTGACGATCCGCTGTGCCTCGCGGTTGACCGACTCCAGGTCGCCCGTGCGCGCATCGAACACGGCAACCCCGATCGGGGCCGTGTTGACGAGCGCCTCCAGGTTGCTGCGGGCGCGCTGCTCATCGCGGTAGCGGCGGGCATTGGCGAGCACGCGGGCAGCCTGCGAGGCGAAGCTCACCAGCGTCTCTTCGTCTTCGCGGCTGAACTCGGGATCGGGCTCCTTCTTCGCCAGGCAGATGGCGCCCAGACTCTCACCGAGGCGCCGGATGGGGGCCGACATGAAGCCGCCCGCGTCGGCCAGCGGACTGAAGCCGGCCAGGCCGATGGCCTGGGCGTAGCTGGTCAAGTGCGCGGTGCGCACAGGCGCAGACAGGCTGCGCAGGTGCTCCAGGAACGGTGGTCCGTCAGCCATCGCCCAGACGCCCTCCGCTTCCTCCGGCGTGATCCCGGAAGCGAGGAACGCGCCCACCGCTCCCGAGTCATTGAACAGCGTGATGACGCCGTAGCTGGCGCCGCTGAGCACGCGCGCGCTGTCCAGCACCTCCTGCAGGACGGTATCGAACTCGAGGCTCTCGTTGATCCGGAGGCTGGCCGCGCTGAGCCGCGAGAGGCGCTCGCGGAGGGTCCGGTTCTCGAGCTCCAGGTCGCTGGACTGGATCATGTATTACCTCGTTCGGAATCTGCATGGTGGGTGTTGCATGGTGGGTGTTGGATGTTGGATGCGCCCCTCGCCCTGAACAATGCGCCCATTGCGATCCAGGTCGCCTGGCAACGATCCGAGAGAAATATACAGAATATTCAACTGTTATCTCTCTCTTTTCAACTCTAATAATACATAGATCCTGTAATACTGGTTTCGTCGCCTTCGCTGCGGTCGTTGCGTTCGCCGCGTCGACAGGCGCTTGTAGGCGCATCTCCCCTTGATCATTCCTTGAGGAACCGATTGTTGAACGAATCCGCCGCCAAATCCGGACAGTTCCACAGAGTTGAAGTGCGCGCAGGCTGGTCTCGGCGAATGCCGTTTCTGGCACTGGTCGTTGTGACCCTGGAGAGGTGTTCGTGATCGCGCACGCTCAGCAATTCAATGGCGCTATGAGCTGGCGGTCTGTGGCGACAGCGTGGACCAATGCCGTGATCCACGCTGTCGCTCTGTTCCGAGGGGGCAATCGTTATGCCGAGTCCAGACTCGCACCGTAGCAAAGCGCTCCAGGCGCACGCTCGTGGGGCGCTCCGGTCCGAACGATTCCAGATCCGTGGTCAGGCGACACGTCCGGTTACACGGCAAGCGGACGACCTGACACAGCGGCCCCGTAGCGCATCCCGGCCACCCCACCGCAGACATCGTGATGCGCTCCTCGCATCGGCCGCCCTGGCCCTGCTCGCTGGCCTGCTCGGCCTCCTGTCCCTCCTGTCACTCCTGTCACCCATCGCCGCGCAGTCCGCGACGACCCTGGTGAGCAACGCGGGTCAGGAGAGCGATACCCGCAATAGTCATCACAGGGAACGTTCGCAGGCGTTCACCACCGGCGACTTGGGCGCCACGTTGGCAAGCGTCGAAATCATCTCCGAGGATCTAGACCTTGACGACGCGGCCGTCTCCCTGTGCACGGTCGACGGCAGCAACCACCCGACTTCATCCTGCACACTCCTCACGGCCCCTTCACGTTTTCTCCCCGGAACCCTTGTCTTCACCGCTCCCGCCGATACGACGCTCGAGGCCGATACGACCTACTCGGTGCTGATCGAGACCCCCGGGGGCCAGAGCCTGTTACTGGACGCTACCTTCTCCGACGACGAGGACGACGGCCGCGCCAGGAACTGGACTATCGACAATACCTTTTACCAGAAGAACTTATCGGATGAATGGGTCGCCTACCCCGGGCCTGGCTTTCCCAGGTCGTTGCGCATCACCATCAAGGGCGCCTTGACCAACAACGCCCCGACGGTGGCGACCGCGATCCCGGACCAGACGGCGACGACGGGCGCGGCGTTCAGCTACGCGTTTCCGGCCGCCGCGTTCACTGATGCCGACAGCGACACGCTGAGCTACGCGGCAGCGAAATCCGACGATACCGCTCTGCCCTCGTGGCTGAGCTTCGACCCCGCCACGCGCACCTTCTCGGGCACGCCGCAAACCGCGGGAACGGTCTCGGTCAAGGTGACGGCGAGTGACGGCAGCGACTCGGTCAGCGATACGTTCGACATCGTGGTCAGCGAGCCGCCGGGGGACACCACCGCGCCGCGGGTGGCCTCGATTGTGCGACAGAACCCCACGAGTTCTCCGACCAACGCGGACAGCCTGACCTGGCGGGTGACGTTCAGCGAGGCGGTCTCGAACGTGGATGCGGCGGATTTCGCGGTGAGCGGAACGACCGCCACAGTGACGGCGGTCGCAACGGTCTCCGGGCTGACGGGCGCGTATGACGTCACCACGAGCGGAGGCAATCTGGCCGGTGTCAGCGCCACGGTCACGCTGGCGATCGCCTCGTCGCACAACATTCAGGACGCGGCGAGCAATGCGCTGAGCAACACTGCCCCCACCGGCACGAACGACAATAGCTATGTCGTGGACAATACCGCGCCGACCGTGACGATCAGCAGCGTGCCCGCCACCAGCACTGAGTCGTTCCTGCCGAAGTTCACCTTCTCGGAGGCTGTCACGGGATTTGCCGTGGGCGACATCACGCTCGGCAATGCCACCGCCTCGAGCTTCACGACCGCGACAAACAAGACGGCCTATTGGGTGGTGGTCACGCCGACGGCCGCTGGCACGGTGACGGTGGACGTGTCGGCCAATGCGGCGCAGGATGCCGCCGGCAACGGCAACACGGCCGCGACCCGGGCCAGCTCCACCTTTACCTTGCCTGTCATTACCTTGCCTGCCATCACAATCACGGCGGGCACGTCGCCCGTCGCCGAGGGTACGTCGGCGGTCTTCACGCTGAGCCGGACGCTGAGCCCGACAGCCGCGCTGGCGGTGAATGTCACGGTCTCCGAAACGGGCGGAGACATGGTTGCGGCGTCCAACGAGGGCGACCGGACCGTGACCTTCCTGGCCAACGCGGCGACCGCGACGCTGAGCGTTACGACGGCGCCTGACAGCGTCGATGAGGCGAACAGCGTGGTGACCGCGACGGTATCGGCAGACACGGAGAGCCCGGCCGGCTACTCGGTGGGTACGCCGGCCTCGGCGATGGTGACCGTGCAGGACAACGACACCCGCGACGTGACGGTGTCCCCAACCGCGCTGCCGGTCAATGAGGGCAGCACGGGTACCTACACGGTGGTGCTGAACAGCCAGCCCACGGCGAGTGTGACGGTGACGCCGTCGCGAACGGGTAGCACCGACGTGACGTTCTCGCCCGCCACGCTCAGCTTCACGACGTCGAACTGGAGCACGGTGCGGCCGGTGACGGTAAGGGCGGCGCAGGACAGCGACGCGGTCGATGACAGCGCCACAATCAGCCATGCCGTCACGGGCGGCGACTACGCGGCTCTGACGGCGGATAGCGTCGTAGTGACGGTGGACGATAACGAGACGCCGGACCCCACCTCGACGACTGGCATCTGTAGCCGCACGATGGAGGTGCAGACGGCGATTCTTAGCGCGACGGGTAGAGCCACGTGCTCGGACGTCACCGCTGCCGATCTTGCCGCGGTCACATCCTTGAACGTCAACAATTACAGCGGTACCGTCCTTGACCCAGCAGATTTTGCAGGGCTCACGGGGCTGACTAGCCTGCAGTTCAGCGGTGATTCGGCAGAGCTGACTACCGTGCCCGATAACGCCTTCGCCGGCCTTACCGCCCTGACTACTCTCAATTTCAATGTCCTCTTTAGCTTGACGACGCTCGGCGAGGACGCCTTCGCCGGCCTCACTACTCTGGAAAACCTCAATCTCTCTAGCAACCTCCTCACGACGCTGCATGCGGACATCTTCGACGGCCTCACCGCCCTGAGCAGGCTTGAACTCCAGGACAACAGGCTGACGGCGCTGCATGCGGACATCTTCGACGACCTCACCGCCCTGACAAGCCTCGATCTCAATCTCAACAGGAGCCTGGCGGCGCTGGATGCGAACATCTTCGACGGCCTCACCGCCCTGGAATACCTCGATCTCTCGTACACCAACCAGACGGCGCTGGATGCGGACATCTTCGATGGCCTCACCGACCTGGAAAACCTCAATCTCTCTAGCAACCTCCTCACGACGTTGGATGCGGACATCTTCGACGGCCTCACCGCCCTGAAAGAGCTCTATCTCAATAGCAACCTGCTCACGACGCTGCATGCGGACCTATTCGACGGCCTCACCGCCCTGGACACGCTCGCTCTCAATAGAAACCTCCTCACGACGCTGGATGCGGACCTATTCGACGGCCTCACCGCCCTGGAAGAGCTCGAGCTCAATAGCAACCTCTTGACGACGCTGGATGCGGACATCTTCGACGGCTTCGCCGCCCTGAATAGGATTGAACTCCAGGACAACAGGCTGACGGCGCTGGATGCGGACATCTTCGATGGCCTCACCGCCCTGGACACGCTCGCTCTCGGATACAACGGCCTGACGACGCTGGATGCGGACCTATTCGACGGCCTCACCGCCCTGAGACTCCTCTCTCTCTCTGGCAACAGCCTGACGACGCTGGATGCGGACATCTTCGACGGCCTCACCGCCCTGGACACGCTCGCTCTCAATAGCAACCTCTTCACGACGCTTGATGCGGACATCTTCGACGGCCTCACTGCCCTGGACACGCTCGCTCTCAAGAGCAACCTCTTCACGACGCTGGATGCGGACATCTTCGACGGCCTCGCCGCCCTGAAACATCTCTATCTCAATAGCAACAGCCTGACGACGCTGGATGCGGATATCTTCGACGGCCTCGCCGCCCTGAATAGGATTGAACTCCTGGACAACAGGCTGACGGCGCTGGATGCGGACATCTTCGACGGCATCACCCTGCTAGATCGGTTGGATCTCAAGTGCAATTACTTCACTGCGCTTGACCTCGACATCTTCGACCCGTTCGCCGCGAGCCTCACGTACCTGGATCTCTTGAGCGACAGCTTCACCACGCCGCCGAGCGAAACGGCTATCCGAGCCAAGTTCTCCATGATCATCGACGCGCTCACCGGCGTGACGACGTGCGTGAGAGTGACGGTCTCGCCCACGTCGTTGACGGTCACCGAAGGCGCCACCGGCACGTTGTCGGTGGCACTGCGGGCTCCGCCCTCCGGCGACGTGACGCTGGCCATCAGTTCCGACAACCCGGATGTGACGGTGGCTCCAACCACCGCCCTGACCTTCACGGCTGCCAACTGGGACACCGCTCAGACGGTGACCGTCTCGGCGGCGCAGGACACCGACGAGGCGGACGAGGCGGCGACGCTGATACTCGACCCGAACGGCAACGACTACGACGTTGTGAACAGCACCGCCCTGACAGTCACCGTCACGGACGACGACGGCACGGCAGTGAATAACGCCCCGACGGTGGCCTCGATTGCGCGACAGAACCCCACGAGTTCTCCGACCAACGCGAACAGCCTGACTTGGCGGGTGACGTTCAGCGAGACGGTCTCGAACGTGAATGCGGCGGACTTCGCGGTGAGCGGAACGACCGCGACGGTGACGGTCGCAGCGGTCTCCGGGACGACGGGCGCGTATGACGTCACCGCGAGCGGAGGCAATCTGGCCAGTGTCGACGCCACGGTCACGCTGACCATTTCCTCGTCCCACAACATTGAGGACGCGGCGAGCAATGCACTGAGCAATACGGCCCCGACCGGCACGAACAACAACAGCTATGTCCTGGACAATACCGCGCCGAGCGTGACGATCAGCGGTGTGCCCGGCACTAGCACTGCGCCGTTCAAGGCGACGTTCACGTTCTCGGAGGCGGTCACGGGAATTGCCGTGGGCGACATCACGCTCAGCAATGCCACCGCCTCGAGCGTCACGACCACGAGCACGACGGTCTATACGGCGCTGGTCACACCGACGGCCGATGGCGCGGTGACGGTGGACGTGTCGGCCAATGCGGCGCGGGATGCCGCCGGCAATGGCAACACGGCCGCGACCCGGGCCACTTCCACCTATACCGGTGACGATTCGGTCATTACCCGCCGCACGACCGGCGGCGGTGGCGGTGGCGGCGGGCCGCCTCCCGTCCCGATCCCCTCCGATGCCGACTTCGACTGGAACGTGACCCGCGACATCGAGTCGTTGCATCGCGACAACGACCTACCGACCGGCATCTGGTCAAACGGTGAACTGCTCTGGATCGTGGAGAACTCGGCGACCGGCGCCGACCGGCTCTTCGCCTACGACCTCAACACGGGCGAACGGCTCGAGCAGCACGAGTTCGAGCTCGACTCCCGCAACCGCTTCTCGCACGGCATCTGGTCCAACCGCGAAATCGTCTGGATCGCCGACAGCGGCCAGGACAAGCTCTTCGCCTACAACCTCGCAACGGGCGAGCGCGACGAAGAGCGCGACCTCGCGCTCGACGAGCGCAACCGCGACCCGCGCGGCATCTGGTCCAAGGGCGAGCTGATGCTAGTCCTCGACAGCGTCAAGGACGCCTTGTTCGCGTACGACCTCGAATCCGGCCGCCTGCTCGGCGAGTTTCCGCTGGACAATCTCAACAAGAGTCCGCGCGGAATCTGGTCGGACGGCTTCACGATCTGGGTCTCCGACGACGGCGCCAAACGCATCTTCGCCTACCGCATCGAGGGCGAGTCGCTCAATCGCTACGAGGACCAGGAATTCAACTTCCGCTCGCTGCTCAAAGCCGGCAACGGTGACGCGCGCGGGATCTGGTCCGACGGCGATGTGATCTTTGTCGCCGACGAACAGGACGATCACGTCTACACGTACAACATGCCCGACGCCATCGACGCCCGTCTCGCCTCGCTCAGCTTGAGCGGAATCGATTTCGGCGAGTTCACTCCCAGTCAGACGGAGTATGCAGCCGTGGTCGAGGCCAACTTGCCCTTCACCACAGTGGAAGCGGAGGCCGCGCAGAGCAAGGCCGGCATCGAGATCATGCCCGCCGACGCCGACGACGACCCGACCAACGGACACCAGGCTGCGCTGATCGATGGTCTCGACATCACGGTCACGGTGACATCCGAAGACGAGAGCCGGAGACTCGTGTACACGGTCGGCATCAGCAACTGTTTGAGCGGCCTCAGCGAGGTGCGCCTGAACTCAGTCCAGTTCGTGAGCGGCAGCGTGGCAGATTTACTCGATTGCGCCCAGAGTCTCGGCGTCGATGCGCTCTATCACTACCGCGACGGCGAGTGGGTAGCCTTCTTTCTCAACGCGCCGGAGTTTCTCAATCAGCCATTCCGCAACCGCTTCGCCGAGGGCGTGCCGGCTGGCGCAGTACTGATCGCGAAGCGAGAGTTGGTCCAGATCGCAACGCCTGCTGTGGAGGGTCCGAACTAGGACCGGAATGTCGGTCCGGAGCCGGGACCGAGCTGCGTCTTGATCACTGCCTGCGCCATCTCGGCGAAGTCGTGCTGCCAGCTCATGGATGGCTCCATTGGTAATCCCGGCACGGCGGCGAAGCTGATTCCCCCTTGACGCTGCGCTCAGGCGTGTCTCTGTGAGCCTCCGGCGTTGAAGTCCCGCTCCTACAGCGCCCGAAGCGCAAGCCCATGCCAGGCGTGATGTTTGCTCGGGGACATCGAACTTTGGAGCGCGCACGCCGTCACTCATTTCGCGGCGCCCCTTGCACTCTCGTGGATGGAGCGCCAGCCGTTAGCTTCTCTCAACCCGCGTGCAGTCGACCACTTTCACCAAGCCCCCGCCAAGCATCCCCAGCATCAGCGTGAGCGAGCTGAGGATCAAGACGCCATCGACCGATCATCCGTAGTTCCAATCGACCGCCGACCGTTGCGCGCAGAGCACAACAACGGGGACCGTCACAGTGCAGGATGCCGCGGCCGTTTGTCGCCTCCGCGCTCGTTCACCGCCAACACGGCATTAGGGTCGCCCAGCTTGCCGACGCTCCCAGGTTCGTCACCGGACCGAACCGTTCCCAATTCGCCGTGGGATTGCCGCGGGCGGTGACGCTGTCGTCAAGCTTCGGTCACCGACGCTCGCGGCGGAGAGCCATTCAAGGGAAACTGAGAGGACAAACTAGCGGGCCACGCACTACGCGAGGAGTTCCCTAGATTCGGCTTGGCGCCAGCTCGGAGTTCCAAAGTGACCGGCAACTCAAGGGCAATAGTTTATGTCAAGTTTGGTGGGCCTAACGAGACCGTACTGCGAACTCTTTCCTGGGAGGTTGCCCTGTAGTCGCCTGCACGGATTCCCTGGAGCGGCGCGATCCTCGCGCGTTTTGAGTCCCCAAGTGTGGGCCGGACTGAAACGAGTTCTGCGGCTGCGCTGACCGCCGGACGCTCGGCCGGTCTAACTGGCGTCGAAGCGGCGCAATACGTAGAACTGTGCGACCGCGCCCCTCCCTGCCGTCTCGTTTCGGGTGTAATGCGCAGGCATCGCAGACGATCGCCAGCGCCCGGCCGTCATCAGGCCGGGGAGTTCGATACCAGCGCGAGCCAGGTCCTGGGCCATCCCGACGCGCGGTGAATGCCCACTGAATCCGCCTCCCAGACCGGCGGCACGCGCGGCCTGATTGATGCGCCTGGCGATCTGGTTCGGACGCAGGCCGAACATGGGATCGTCCCCGCGCCCACCCTGTCGGTTCAGATCCAGCGCCAGCATGGTCTCGGCTGAGACGAAGGCGACGGCGCCCTGCGCCTCGGTATCGGTCTTCGAGCGCTGAATCAGCAGCCGGCCACTGCCGTCGGATGCCTCTTCCAGGTCACGCCAGCAGAGAGCGGCGGCCTCGGAAACCCTGAGCATGGCGTCGCGCATCGTCCTGATCAGAGCGATGTCAACGGCGCCTCGCACACGGGCCGCCTGCTGAGTCTCGGGCCGACCACCCCGTCCACGCCGCGGCTCGTGCGCCGCTGCCTGAATCTGGATGAGCGACTCTTCGGTGAGTCCCTTCGCCTGTCGCTGCGCCCGGCCCGCTTTGCGAGCTGCGCTTCTCAGCGTTCTCCGCACTTCCGGACTGACGCAGGGGTCATCGACTCCGGCGATGCGATGCACGAACGCGATGCACGAACGCGATGGCGGAAGCGACGACGCGCAGCGTGGCTGGCTTCCGACCGTGTCGTTCGAGCCGCTCAGCGAGGTAGGCCGCGACCGCGCTCGGGCGCGCCGGGATCGCGGGCTCGCGATGCTCGGCGGCCCAACCGCAAAAGCCCTGCCATTGGATGCGGTACGTTCTCAACGTGTTCGAGGCAAACTCGTGCTCGAGGACGGCTTGTAAGTGCGCCGGCTCTGCCGCTGCCGCAGTTTCTTGATCCCACGACGCACCTGTGAACCCGCTCCCGTCCGTCGCGACAGGCACACGTAGCGGACGAGCGGCGAGCCTCTGTTCAACCGAGCGACGCCGAATTGTCATGCCCGCCCTCTTCGTACGCCGGCTAGGTATTGAGATGTTCGAAGCACTGCGACATGCGTCGGCGCAGATGTTGACTTGCGAGCCATGCGACGCGTGTAACCGCTGCCCCCGGAACAACTGAAGAGTATACGGCCGGTCCTGCACTGGCATTGTAGCGATACGGCGTGCTCCGGACCATGCGAGACTGGAGCCACAACATGAGACCCGCGTATGCTTATCGTTCATACTGTTTCCCGTACCTGTTGTACTTGGAACTGGAGCGTACTTGTAACGTACAAATGTCATCGTCACGCGCAGCATTGTGCCGCTGGGCCCCGTTCATGTCATCCCGCTGGTCGTCCGCTACTGACAGCGGCCGCCCCGTACGTGCTCACCAACAGATCATCGGAGTGAATAATCGCGTCGGCACGACATGTGCGAACACAGTACACAACATCCCGATTGGCAACAGTAAGACGTGCCACGTAGTGTGGTCAGGCACGTGTCTTCGTGCTGAGACGGCATTGATATCGGCGGTCACTCTTATGTCGTGGGCTCCGATCTCCGCCAACCCCGGCCGCACGGCTTCGGCGTCTGTAGATGCCTCTCCCGCAATCAACCTGATTCACTCCCCCGGACCGGGCGCGCCACCAGACCGCGCGCTCCGGGCGAGAGTTGACAGCTCCGCGACGGCGCCCCCGTACCCGGGGCGAGCCTCGGCCAGTGCCGGCGAACCAGTGCCGGCGAATGGGCGGCACGAATCGGCAATGCTCTCGTGCCTGGATTCGTCGCGAACGCTCAGACGGCGACTAAATCGCCTGCGTTGCCGACGCCTCACGGCAGCAGACCGCCAATCTCCGCGTTCAATGCGGGATCGCCGCATAGTAACGCTATCGTTAGGAAACGCGCGTTCGCATTCAAACAATCGATTGGCAATTCGGTCGCCTGACGAGTACGTTGAGCGACATGCCAGTACCGCGTGTCAGTACAGGGTCCGTGCGTACCTCGACTTCAGCCGAAATCACCCACGCGCGAGCCGGCCGCTGGGGCGGGCCTGGCAACTGGCGCAAACCGATCAGTACGATTTCTATAGGTCCGCTCTGTTCAACTGTGGACATTGATAGGAGGCGCAGCCAGGTCCGTGCTAAAGCGTGGATAACTGCAGTTATCAACCCTTTAGGAAGTTGCTGGCGCTTTGAGGCTCAACGAGGCGGCGGCCTTCCTGTTTCTGGGTCTGGTAGCAGTTGGCTGAGGTTGCTCCGCTGTCGCTGACAGCCGCGTTCACGCTGTCCGGCGGTCTGAGCCAGGCGCAAACCCTTCCTCCCGCGCTGTCGACCACTGCGTTGCCGGTTTAGGCGGCTGACGGTGTGACCATGACGTTGACCTTTGACGACGCGCTCAATGAGATTTCGACGCCGGCGGGTTCCGCCTTCTCGATCAGTGCGGCGGTGGGTGGAAGGCACATCACACGAACCGTGGCCGCCATGGACGGCGTCAGCGTGTCGGGCAGCACCGTGGTGTTGACCCTGGCCAAACCCCTGTCGCATTTGGGGACAGCATGGTGATGGTCCGTTATACGAAACCGAGCAGCCGCGCGGTGATTGAAGACACCTCCGACAACGATGCGGGTTCGTTCCAGAATCAGCCGGTCACCAGCAACAGTATCGTGCCGCGCGTGAGCATCGAGGCACTCACTGACGTGCCCGCAGCCGGCAGCCGAACCGACGATCGATGAACTGCTGATCGCCGCGCGTCGCAAGGCGGACGGCCGGCTCGAGTTCGCGCTTCAGGAGCGGGGTTCTGACGGTTCCTGGAACGATCGGCGTCTGCCCAGGGCGCGCTTCTATCCATCCGATCCGTGCGTCGGGCAGTGTGAAGGAGAGATCGATGACGTCGGTTGAGCGGACCTCAGTGCAGTCGGAGTCGCTATCCGCGCTCGGCTACGAGATGTACCGCGCAACGGCAGCGCTGATGTTCCTATTGGAGGGGATGGAGTCGGTGCGCCAGTTCCGGCCGGCGCCGCTCAACCCGACCGATGCTGATGGGCGGTTTCCAACCGGGTCGGCGCGAATCTACCCGCTGCCTTCCGAGATCGACCTGGCACTGGTGCTCGAAGGCCCCGGATTCCGTCCGGCCGAGCTGTTAGGCAGGGAAGCTGAGGCCGAGCAGCTGGCCTATCGAGGTTGGCTCCAGCGAGTCGCGTCGCTGGGTGAGCCGCAGGAGCCGTCCGTTCGGCGAGTCTTGGCTGAGATTCGCTGGATTCATGATGATCTCGTCCACAACCAGGGCGTCGCCACGGCAGAGCGCAGCGGCGCCTGTTCTGTGCTGACCTGGTTCCGAGCTGGCGAACCGACCCGGCTGGGCTTGCCCCACGTGCTCGACTTGCTCAACCAACTCGGCCTGATGTCGCCCACGCCGGCGTTGGACCGTACCGGTCCCGCCGCAGGTTGGACCTTGCTGCCGTTCCCGCAGGAATCGCCGCACGACGGACCGGCGCCCGCCATCGTCTCGCTGCGGGTTTCGTCCCGCGCCCCGAACCAACCCCAGAATGGCCGTGACGCTATCGACCCCATCCTCTGCGTGGTATTCGCCAACGGCGTCTACATCGAGCTGCCCGAGCGTCGAAGTGCGGCGTTGGAACGAGAGCAGCGTACGGAAAGCCTAAGGATTGATGAATGGGGCGATCTCAGGCTTCCGGACGGGCACGTAGTGACGCGGGAAACGCTCTACCGAGCCGCCCTGAACGCGCTCAGCGATGCTGCGCCAGCCACGCGCGATTGGACCTGCCGGGCTGGACGCATCGGGTTGAGTGAGCGGCGCCGCGATACATCGTTCAGCTCGGTGCAACCGCGACTCAGTCGACTTCGATGACGACCCTCGCAGCTTACGAAGTGCAGTCACATTGCAGACGGGCTGAGATGGCGGCGTTGGCGGTGTCCCATCCACCGAGTTCGGTGCTTTGTCCCCGAGGCGAGATGTGTCCCGGCGATTTGATCATCCGACCGTCCCAGCATCTCGTCGAGGCGGACGCACGATTGCTACGTCACCTGAGTCAGATGCGCGAGGGGTTCGGTATTAGACACACCGGCGCCGCTGCTGCGGGCAGGTTTGGTACTTGTACAGCGCGCCGTCATAGCCCTGGAAGTAGCAGGATGCTTGATTGTCCCTTACCATCCGGCGAACGACTCCTCCCTGGACGAGGGCGTAACCGCGGAGGCCGAGCGTGCCGCCAAATGGACCACAGATGCGAGCAGGGAACAAGGACACCGATCGGCTGCGTTGCTCGGTCTGAAGGATGCGGAAGCTGCACTGGTCTGGCGTGGGCCCGTTCAGTTGGGAACGACTGGTCCGGAAGCGATGCGCAGAACTCATCAGCCTGTGGCCGCTCCCCGCTGAAGGGGGAGCGGCGCGATTGGGCGACGGTTGGCGGGCTGAGCGGTCCTCGTCACTCGCGATCTGGCCGAACATCGATTGCTGGCTGCGACTCCGCAGGCCGGCGGCGGCCTGCGGAGTTTGCAACCAGCAGACATTAGTCATCCGGCGGCGGATCGGCGCTGTAGTCAGTCACGAGCAGCCGGTAAGCCCCTTTCCTTACTTGGGACTGGTCGGCCTCGTTTAGATTGTTCACGATGATCAGGTAATTACCGTCCCGTTTCACCGAGAACTCCATGAGGGCTGAGTCCCCTATCAGGGCCCAGGGAATACCCCTTGCTGTGAAATCAGGTTCGGTATTCGTTAGTCCATCCCTAACGTACACGAACTTCTTGTAGTAGTCGACTAGAGAGGATGCAGCCTCGGAAGACGTATTGCAGCGATTGGAATTGCACACTCCACCAATATTGTTCACCTGGCTCCTTAGTCACCACGATGGTATATCTTCGGTCGGCCTTGAGATTGATCCAATACGCATCTTGATCCTAATGTTCCTGGTAGAACGATACGTGCCATTCGCCCACTGCCAGCGTGACATTGGTGCGCGATCCAGCAAGAACGTCCACCTCCTCTACAACGAGAACATACAAACCGGAGCCTTGTGCGGACCCGCTCTGCACGCCGATGTAGTAGTCACCGCCAACGGCGCCCGTGTAGAAGTCCAGAAAGCTGGTCCGGCTGCGGCTCCAGGGCTTGATCATGCCGTCCGGTCCGGCCAGGCCGACGAAGTCTGGGCTGTTGAGGTTGCGCCATTCGTATCCGCCTCGCAGGGAGAAGATATACGTCTTTCTGGCGTCTAGTGAAACGACAAACCAGTCCTGGTCGCCGGGGGAAATCCCGCCAAAGGTGTAGTCATCATATCTAACAAGGTTGGTGATTCCCCCGATGTGCCTGCTGCTGAGCCGGAGCCGGTGCAACGCCGCCGGACCATCCGGTTGGTCGTTCATCTTCTCGATCCTGATGTGGTATCTCATGCCGGGTGCGAGGGCGCCGAGCCGCAGCGTGTGGTCACCAGCGCTGTCGGGCTGAAACACATACGCCAGGGACGCGCCGTCGGCCTGCAACGTTGTTAACGGAAAGGCGGTGTTACCGACTGGTGGATCAGCGGTTTCGAACGGTATTGCGCGTCCCTCCTGTCCACCACCGACGGTGATGCTATCCAGTCTGAGGTGATAGTCGTACGGCCTGCCGTGAGCATGCCCGTGTTTGAAATCCTCAAACACATAGTTGCTGTCTGGGTCAATCGGGAAGTTAGAAAGGTCAACGGTCGGGCCGGGGCTGCTCTGCAGATGGTGTTCGAAGTGTTCGATGTCCCATACCAACACTCGGTAGACAGCGTTGGCCTCGAGGTTGACGGAGTAGAGCTCATAGTTCCGGCCCTCCTCGCTGCGCCACTGGTGCCGGTAGTTTGCGCCTTGTTCGCTCATCGGGAGAAGATACTCGCCGCGCGAATTCTTCGGCAGGCTGGCCAATGCGTTCGCCTGCTAGGGAGCTGGATCTCCGAGCAGCGTTCGAGCCTGCACATGTTCGGATGCGTCGCCCATCGTGTCGGCGGCTTGGCTTTTCGCGCTGCTTGGCGCGTTGTCGACGCTCCTGGCGGCGCTGGAATCGGCAGAATCGCCGCTGAAGATCGGCTCAACGGAGTAGGTGTACGTGGTTCCCTCTCCGACCAGACTATCGACGTACTCGGAGTCGGTGTTCGCCGTGTCTGCGACGTGGACGACCATGGCCTCCGATTCGGTACTGCGCATGATCCGGTAGCCGCTGACGCCTTGCCGCGCGGGTTCATCCCAGCGCAACGTCACCCGATCGTGCGACACCTCGGCCAACAGATCGGAAATCCCCTGGGGTTGCTCCGCGCCCGCCCTGGCGCCACTCGCCGTCTCTGTGGCGCTATCCGAGCCGGTAGGTTCAGGCGCCGACGCTGCTTCCGTCGCTACGGTCACGTCACCGGAGCCGTGCGTTGATCTGGCTGCGTCTCGGGAGATTGACACCTCTTGATCGAAGTGGGCGGTGAATGTAAGTCCCGGATTGATCCAGAAGACCATGAACAGCGGCCTTCTGGTCGCGAGTTCTGCGGTCCTGCCATGATTGAAGTAGAAGCGTCTTTCGCCGACCCGGAGCACCCATCCGTCTGGAACTGCACGGTCAAAGGTATGGAAGTCGAGTGCCGATCGGTGCGTTCCGCCTTCGTGCCTGCGGAAGCCATTCGTCCTGGCGATCATGACGATCTCGTATTCGGCGCTGTCATAGGTGAAGGCATTGTCGTCCAGACGGCCAAGTTTGCTTTCATTCGGGCGCCGGTCAAAGCCCCAGTATCCCTGCGTGTTCCTGTTGTTCCATCTACCAACGTTCATCGTCGATTGCCAGATCGCGGTCGTGCCCATGCCGTATTCCGACCAGGAGCCGGCCCGGGTGTCGTCCTCCGAGCGGACCCTCACCTGATAGTTGACATCGGGCTGCAGGCTCGCGATTGTCGTCGTCGTGTCCTGGACACCCTGTGGGCCGTCAGTCCAGGCGGTCTGATCGATAGTGCGGTATTGCAGGTCATATGCGGTGATCGTCGAAACGGATTCGGTGGGCGCCGTCCAACGCACGGTCAACGCGGTTTGGCCCGCGTCGAACACCGTCGGAGTCTCGGGCGCCGGGGGCGCGCCGCTCTGCTCGTCAATGTCTATCAGCGTCACTGTGATGTCGGCCGAGGTGTTGTTGACGCCGTCGCTGACTTGCACGGTGATGTTGTATATACCACCCGCGCCGTCGTCGTCGGGCGCTTCAAAGTCCTTCGCCTGCGTAAACATCAATGCGCCGCTCGAACTCAGAATGAAGTGGGACTGATCGGCGGCGCCGGTCAGCGCCCAGATCAAGTCTGTAAAATCGGTGTCAGAATCGGTGGCGGAATCGGTGGCGGAACAATTGAACACGCCGACGATTCCCTCAGCAACTGTGAGGGCACTTGCGGTGTTGATCTGCGGGACCGTGCTGTCTGGCACGGTTGAACTCTCCGGCGCGGTCGGTGTTTCCGGCTCGGAGTCCAGTTGCGTGACCAGATCGGTCAACGGAGCATTAGCCGGATCGGTTACGGGTACGGGGACCGGCTGGGTGACCGGCTGGGTGACAGGCTGGGTGACAGGCTCCGGCGCTGGAGTTTCGCTCACCGTCCCCGTGGTCGTCGTGGACCAGGGTCCGCTCCACGGTCCGTTTCCCGGACCCCCGGTTTCGTATCGGGCGCGCATCCGGATCTTGATGGTCGCTGCCTCGGTCAGCCCGGTGAGTGTGATCGACGTCGTCACGCCCTCGGGATACTCATTCCCGCGGTCGGCTGCATTATCGGCTTTGAAGGATTGGTACTTGAGACTCTCTTCGGCCCAGCTAATCCGGTAGTCCGATGGCGCCGGTTCAGGCAAATCCCAGGCGATAGTGAGTTCACCCGGGTTCTCGCTACTGAGCCGAAGGTTTTCGATGGACCCAGGGGGCGTCGATCCCGTAGCCGGGGCGGCCAGGACGACGAGCATCGCCGTCATCAGCGCAGTGATCGCGGCGAGGGCCAGAACGCGGACCGGCCGAATCGAACGACCAGGTTGCCGTAGTGCCTACCTGTCGCGATGCCCCATAACTTCGACAAGGCGTGTGGGAGAAACCAAACTACGGCGAGTGCGACAGCAACCAGTTTCATGGCGGCCCTGCTTCCAACCATGCCGAAGCCGCCATGCAATCGAAGATGTCGGCAATCGCCACCGAAACGGTGGAGATTGATTGCATAGCGACACGACGACAGACGACTTCGCCGCAAGCAGCGCGCTGCGCTTCGCGACCAAGCCAAACTTGGTGGGTGCTACGAGAACGCCGAATGCGCTCTCGCCAGCTGCTGACGCGCCCTCAACGGGCGGCGCCAGCGCCGTTCTCTCAATCAGTGCCGCGGCCAGCCACACGGCGAACTCCCAGTTCCGAATCGACCAGGTGTTATGCGCTGCCGACACTGACGCCGCTCCCTCTCTAGTTCTTGTGTCCTCGCTGAATGAAGCGTGGAACGAGTGTCCTCTCAGAGAATTCAACTCCGTCGTGGCATGTTATCTAATATGAATATGCAAGGCTGGTTATTATAACCGTTGTAAGTCAACTATGATGCGTGTTCAACATCATTAGGTTCCGTATGACACCAGACGCAGATGGGCCGTGGCAGGCTTCGTCGATTGACTGGGCGTGGCCGGCGCAGGACTAGAGCGACGTGTGATTGCCCGAGCGCAAGCCGTCGTTGGAAGAACGGACCGATGACGACTGGGAAGAACTACGGAGCAAATCGCCGGCCGGATTGCGCATCGGACCAGACGCGAACTCCACGTCAACGACACTCAGCATGTCTGCCATCAACCGGTTCCGGACGGTTTGGCTGAGCTCGGGTCAGAAAGCGGCCGGGGTTGCGGGCTAGATTCGTTCAGAATGGATGGGACTGTGAGTTGCCCGGCGGGTCCTGGATCAATCCAGGTCGGTGTCCGCCAACAGCGGCCGAATCTCCCGCTCGCGCACATCCTGGAAGGCGTGCTCCTTGAGCAGGTCAACGTCCGGCACCACCACTTCGCCCGCGAATCTTGCGCCGGGACCGTCGCCCCAGCGGATGACGCGCGCCTCCGAGAGTTCGGCGAGCCCCGCCGCCACTGCCGACCGTGACATGGTCGTCAGCCGTCCGATGTCCTTCTGGCGCACCGCAACCCGGCGTTCGGCGCCGAAGTCCAGGTCGTCGAGCGCTAACCGCGAAACTAGCGCCGCCGCCACTCGGGACGGTGGCGCGCCACTCGTCGCCAACGAGACCCAGTAGAAGCAGGCCAGACGCCGCATGACCAGCTCATGCATCCGTACTTGCACCGAAGGAATGCGATCGACTACCAGCTGCATCACGCTCTTGGGCATTCGGACGACGAAGGTCTCCGTGATTGCCGAGTAGCTCCCGACCCAGCGCTCGGCGTCCATCAAGAACTCATGCACGCCGATCAGAAACGGCGCGGTCAGCTCCGAGTACGGAGATTGCCAGGCAACCAATGTCCCCTGCTGCACGAAATAGAGATGCGAAAACGGGGAACCTGACTGAATGAAGGCCGACTCAACGGTGGCTTCCACATAGTCCAGCTCCAGCGTCTCCGGCGACTCTTCGAGGACGCCGTCCAACTCCTCGCTGGGGACCGACATGAAGTCGGGGCAGCGGACCAACCCCTTGGCAAATCCGGAGACCTGGACAGGCATGCGCGGCGATTTCTCTACGATTTGCTCTGTACCCTAGTCCAGTCGGCAACCTGAGAACACAAACCATCGATCTGGCTGGTCGCTTACGGCCGGAGGACATCCTCGGATGCGCAAAGCACGACCCGGGCAGGCAGCTGATCCGTGCCGGCGGCGGCTGCCAATCTGCGACAGCCAGGGGTTGTTCACATTGGCGGCTGTCCTCGTTGCCCCGTGTCAAGCACGGGGAAACGGAATGCAGCGGTTTCGTACCTTGTGGTCGCTGTCTGAAACTAGAGATCACTGGTTGCAAGTGCTGGTACCGGATGTGTGAACAGGCCCAAGTTGAGACCGATGCAACACCTTTGATCTGCATCTCCCCCCTTGCGGAGACCAATGCATAACTCCCCTTCTCCCCCCATGCGGGGGAGATGCCGAAGGCAGAGGGGGGGGCTCCCTATCGCAATGCCTATCTGGTCGTCGCCGGCGCCCTCCCACTGTCACTCCGTGACATCTCCCCCCGCAGGGAGACCTTTGAATAAGTCACGCATGGGGAATCTCCCAGTCCCCGCCTCCGCGCGGGGACCCGCTCCGCTTCGCCCTGCTCTCGCCTGTTCATCGCTCCTTACCAGATATGCAACCGACCCTTCGTCGCTCAGCCGGCGAGGAACGGGGGCAGGTCCCCGCGCGGAGGCGGGGACTGAGAACCGCAAGTGCCGGACTAATTCAAAGGTCTCCGCAGGGGGGGAGAGAGGAACTGAGAGTTATGCATCACTCTCTAGTTGGGGCTGGCGAAGACGCCGATGGCCAGTGGATTCCTGCCCGACACCGTTACCCAACCCCGGTTCTCTGGTGAGGACGTGTAGTGCCTGGATTTGGTCTGGTCGCCGATACTCCAACCAGCCGCTCCCGATGTGTCCTCGCTGTTCGAGTTGGACTCAGCGACGCGGTAGAACGAGTTCGGGTGTTCGCTCAGCGACCTGAACACGATCCAGTACTTCGTGCTCGCCTCAAGCGTCACGCCCGCGCACGTCCCGGCGTACATCTCGTCCGGCCAGTCTCCGGTCAACCGTATCAGCCCCGTCTCGTAGCCCGTGAGCCGTTCGAGCTGGCAGAGCTCAGTGCCGGGGCGGTTGGCGGTGGTGTTGCTGTAGATGGCGACCTGGGGCGCCGCGCGCGTCGGCACGAGCTGCACGGCGGTCACGAGAAGATCGGCACCCACGTAATGCGCGGGTTCATCGGCCAATTCGGGGTTTTCGTCGTCGTCCACGCGCACCGCCACTTTGCCAATCACCTCGCTGTAGCCGCCGCCGTTAGCGGTGTGCACCAGCGTGACATCGTCGTCCGTGCTGTCGGTATCCTCCGCGCTGCTCACTGTCACCGTCTGCGCCTGGTCCCAGGTCGATGAGGTGAAGGTCAGCGAGGCCGGGGCCACGCTGACGTCCGTGTCCGCGGCGCCGGTGATGACCACCGTCACGTCGGCCGAGGGCCGCGTGCTCAGCTCGACGGTATAGTTCACGCTGAGCCCTTCGACTACCGTCAGCGTCCTGTCATCGACGACGATGCTGTAGGCCGGGGTCCCAATAGCAACGTTGGCGCCGACAACGCCGGTGATCGTGGCGGTACCCACCCGGGCGGAACGGCGGCCCATGCTGATGTAGGCCGCGAGCTTGTCCAGCGTGTAGCCCGCGGCATGCGAACCGGTGGTGAAGTCGATCGCCATCTCCTTGACGTGCCCGGTCAAGCCGTCTTCGGTCAGGTGGCCGACGTTGTAAAACTTAAGACTGTTGTTGGCCCGCTGTCGCAGGTTGCTCACCATGAGCCGCAGCTCCGGCAGTTTGCTGAGCGTGACCGTGTAGGGGCCGGTGTAGCGGTTCCTGTCTTCTTCGCGGTTCAAGTCGTTGTCCGACTCGACCTGCACGTACATGGTCGAGGTGCCCACCGCGACCGGCCAGAAGTCGAGCACGGCGTGGCCGTCGTAGTTGTTGTCCCACAGGTCGCCTCGGGCCACCGCCGGCCGGCCCATCGTCGACGAGAAGATATCGAGCGAACCACCAACCACGTTCGCGCCGAGGAAGTCCACCTCGAGGCGATACTGGCGGTAATGCTCCAGGCCATCGATCCTGAACCAGTCTCTGTCCGAGGCGTCATCCAGCGTGCCGATCGAGTACTCTCCGAGCCGGACCCGCCCCGGCGTCGCTTCGGAAGCCGGGAAGTCCTGTCCGAGCTGTTCGGCCTGTTCGGCCCGGCCGAGTGGCGCCACTCTACCTTTCAGGCCGAACTTGACTTCGCCGCCGAAGGACCAGCCGGGAAGGCTCCCCGTATCCATCTCCGTGGCAGTCGTTGGACGGAAGTACGTTCGCCTGTTAACTCCTTTGCGGTCGTAATCCTGATCACGAACCTGGAACTGGACCCAGTACTTGGTGGACGGGAACAGGAACACGTCCAGGTACTCAAAGGTGAAGTCATGGTCCTGAAGGAGTGCCCCCTACCCGGCCCAGCTCTGCCAGTTTCACTCCCGGACTGCCGCCCTTGTCCGTCCACAGGGACACGATGAGAAAGTCGTTCCCGTTGAAGGCCCTGAAACTGAAGCTGTTAACCAAGAACCCCGATCCACCCGGATCGGTTGTGAACGACTGCCGGAATCGAACTTCAGCGGAGGTAAGGGTGTTGGCAGGCGTAATCTTCGCGTTCGGCTTGCCCAGGTTGCTGGCCAACGTCACGATCGGGTTGTCGTTGAACGACAGGATCCGGTTCTCGTCAACCGCTTGCTGCTGCTCTGCGATCAGTGGTTCTTCGGGTTCCGGGGTCGGAAGGCTCGTCACCCGTGGCGCGGGCAGGGTGGTGACGTTGCCGGTCGACTGCGGCCCGGCGCCAGGCTGCGCGTGCCCGGGGTCGGGCCGGAACCGGACTTACCGGGCTTGGCCTCAGCGCTCGGCGACGGCGTCGGTGACGGCGTCGTGGTGCTCGCGGACACCGACGGCGCTCCCTCGCCGGCCGCGCTGAGCGCCACCACGGCGTAGACGTAGGTCGTCAAAGGACTCACGCTGGCATCCACATAGCTCGTCGCCGTGCTGCCCGTGTCGGTCGCGATTACCGAGAGCGACACGGCGTCAGTCCCTCGCAGGATCCGGTAGCCGCTGATCGCGCTGTGCGCCGGCGCCGTCCAGGACAGCGTCACGCTGCCGCCGGTGTGAACGTCAAGCGGGACCACTGTTCCCGACTCTCGTCCGACCACTCCGTCCCCGCGACGACGGCGCCGGAGGCGTCATGCACCGACTCGACGATCGGCGCCAGCAAGGTGCAGTCAACACCCGGCGTGCCCAACACCTGGATCCGGTAGGCGTGCCCGGCCGTCAAGTCCGCCGCGAACCAGTCCGTGTCCCACAGGGCGGTGCTTTCGGTCAGCCGCCCGCGGGCCGCCTGGTCGAGGGCAACCACCCCGGTCGTGTCGCCGGTCCCGGGTAGATCACCCGCGGCCGGCTCGGAGCGGCTCTGGCCGCTTCGCCCACTGCTCAACGGCACGGTGTCCGGCGTCGTCTCGGGTTCGGTCTCGGATGGCGTAATGGGATCGGTCACAGGTGGCGTCACCGGTTCGGTCGCAGGTTCGATCACCGGCGTCGTGACGGGCTGCGCCGTTGGCGCCGGCGTCGGCCTGGTCAGCGCCAGCACGAATCGGTCGCCCGCGCCGATCCTCGTCAGGATCGCGCGTCCCGTCGTCGGCACGTTGAAGTTCACGTAACCGCCGCCGACCGTCTCGACGTCGTTCGCCGCAAAGCTGGTCGTGCCGCTATCGGTCTGTACCCACACCGTCAGGTCGACGCCCGCTCCTGACACGCCGAAATAGGCGCGCAGCACCAGGGGGCCGTGGTCATTCAGCCGCAGCAGAGACCCATTGCGGTTGGGGACCATCACCCGCACGATCTTCGAATCGGCGCTCAGGTTGACGTCGCCCTCAAGCAGCGAACCCGTCGCGCCCCAGCGCGAATCGGCTGCCGTATAGAGGGTCTTGGCCCCACCCGCCGTAAACGAGGCGAGCGCCACCGCCTGCAATCCGTTCTGGTCGAAATCGGCGACCCGTGAGCGAACTGATCTGAGCCTCCGCCAACCCGTTGCCGCTCAGCGATGCGACGGCGAGCCATCCGATCAGGACCAGAGCCAGAATGCCGGCAAGCCGCACGAGGCGACGCCGCGGCCGCTTGGCGGCCGGAGACGCCTGGACGTATGTTGTCGTTGATCGCTCGATCTGGCTCATGCTCGGCTCCTTCTACCGCAGTTCGCGAACTGCGGTTCGTCAGGAATGATTCGACCGATACGGATTCAAGAAACCATAGTTGAAAGAGTATTGCACATATTTCAGTTGGTTGTCAGAAATATTTGAATATGGTTTTCTACATCCATCATCGCGGAAGAGATTGAAACTCTGCTCAGGCCGGGCCGCCGTTCGCTCCCCGAACCCTGAGTCTGCCAGCTTCGCCGTCGCATCATCCGCACGAGAGGTCGCCTTGACAGGAGCATCTGTGTCAACAATCTATGAAGACGAGCGCTCCGAGTAGTGCCATGCCCAGCATGATCGCGCCACTCCAGGCGGCGAAATAGAACGGGCGCCCATCTAGGCGTTTTGCTTCGCCGACCCACGCCTGTAGCAAGTAGTGTGCGCCAAAGACCCATACAATCGTGGCGAGAGATCCGAGATAGATGGCGGCGAGTCCTGAATAGTCTTCGCTACTGTTAGCGTCTTGAACCGACATGCAGGAGCCCAGGAACGGGAAAGCAACGGTGGCGAACAGGGCGGGGCCCGCAAACATTCCGGCGAGTGTCGCCGTGACTCGCGGAAAGAGCGGCGTCCAGACCCACGTGATCCCTGCCGCGAGCATGATTCCTAGCCAACGCAACGGGCCGAACTCAAGCTCCGGCACGAACTCGGACTGCGGCGCCCTCCAAGTCCACGCAAGGTATGTGAACAATCCGACTAGTGAGGCCGCCATTAACAGCGGGAGCCAGGGACCGACATGGCTCCCGCGCAGCGCCAGGATCCGGTCCGCGCCGAAGCGCAGCCGGGCGGCGGCGACCGCCGTCAGCGGGACGATCGCCAACTCGACGCCTGGCAGTATGACCTCGATCGACCCGAACCTGCGACCAAGAAGGAGCTCACTGATGCCGAGCCATACGGTCAGGCCGAAGACCCACACGACAGCTACCAGCAACGCAAGAAGCACGACCCAGCCAAAAACCTCGACTGCTTGCCCAACCGCGCCGCCATTTTCTTTGTGCAACCGTCGCTCCTCCTCGGTTCGCGGCAACTGTCGACAGCCTGAAAAGTGAATCAGGCTGGCGGACGACGGCTGGCCGGTGGGTGCGAGCGTACCGGTTCGATCGGAGCAACAACGTGGGGATCAACGCCGATTCATTTGAGTGATTGTGCTTGGGAAGGATCCGCCCCAGGCGACCTGCGACCTCTTCCTTGGAAGGGTTGTGCGGTCGAGGGGGACATTGATAGACCTCAGCCCGCTCAGGTTATCCCTCTGGGCGGGCTCGATCCGCCCAGTTCGTCATCCGATGTCGGCGCAGTGCAGCATCAGAGGACGCGCTAAAAGGTTATTCCACGCACCGCCAGAAACAGCATCAACGCCCCACTCCAGACCGCGTAGCTCAACGGCGGCCGGTCCTGGCGCACCAGGTCGCCACGCCGCCCCAGGTAGCTCAAGCAAATCACCCCCAGCAGCCAAAAGAACGCTGCCGGCAGGCCGAGACCGCCGGCCACGCCGGCCAGTCCATCAGACCCTGGCGAGGCGAGCTGCATGTGCGAGCCAAAGAACGTGTAGCCAATCATGGCAAACAGGGCGGGACCGGCGATCATCCCGGCCAGGGTCGCCGTAATCCGCGGAAAGAGCGGCAGCCAGACAACCGTGAACGCCGCCGCGAGCGCGGTTCCCAGCCAGCGCACGAGGCCGAATTCTGGTACCGGTCCAATAGTGGTCAGCGCGGTCTCCCAGGACCAATAAAGATACGCGACCAACCCGACCAGCGCCGCTGCCATCAGCAAGCCGAGACCGGGGCCGACGCGGCTCGCGCAGAGCGCGATCAACCGGTCCGCCCCAACGCGCCATCGTGCGGCAGCGATCGCGGCGAGCGGCATGATCACCAACTCAACACCAGGAAGCGTGGCTCTCCCCGGAGGACGGTGGTGAAGTGTGTCATCCAAAAGGAACGCGCCGATCGCGCCGAAGTAGAACATCAGAGTCGTCACCACTAGGAGCAGCGCGATCCAGCCCAGGCCTTCAGCCAACTGTTCCGTAGCGCCTCCGATCCCTGCATTCATCGAACACTCCCCCTCTTGGCCTCCCACACGCATCATTAGCCAACGTGGTATGCAGTGTCACGCTCGTGACGCAAGAGTGACAGTCCAGGGCGATTTGCGGGCGTGCGCTGATTTGCGTGGCTTCGACATTTGCGCACCGACGCGACCAGCCGCAGGCGGTGGGGCGGACCAGATCGCTGTTTGGCGAGCCGCTATCGATTCCCTGGAAGAGCTGGGCAGTCCGGGCGGACATCGATGGAGCTCAGCCCGTTCGGGCGCTCACGACAGCAGCGTCAGCGGCTGGGCTCTCCACCGTGACCACAGTATTGACGCATCGATTTCAACAGGCTGTGTAGGGAGTCGTTCCCCATATCGTCAGTCCCAGCATGATTGCACCGCTCCAGAGCGCATGAGCCGAAGGTCGCCGACCTTGGCGAACCAATTCGCCAAACCATTCCCGGTGACTCAGCCAGATGGCGCCGGGCAGCCACACAGCCATACTCGCCAAGGCGAACAAGAGCCCCGGGATTATCAGGAGCAGGCCGGGTGACTCGTGGTTGGGAAGCTGAGCGGGCATGCACGAGGCAAAGAACGTATAGCCAACGATGGCAACCAGGGCGGGACCGGCGATCATCCCGGCCAGGGTCGCCGTGACACGGGGGAAGAGCGGCAGCCAAATGATCGTGAACGCAGCCGCGAGCGCGACGCCCAGCCAGCGCACCAGGCCGAACTGGGGAATCGGGCCGACAGTGGTCAGCTGCGCCTCCCAGGATCACATGAGAGACGCAATGAGGCCGACCAGCGCCACCGCCATCAGCCAGGCGAGGTAGAGGCCGACGACACCCGTCGCCTTGCATGCGACCTGCTTACGCTCCTCGCACGGCCGTGATTTCCGCAATCAGAGACGGAGCGCAAACGTCAACTCCAAGGTTCTTGATGTTGTCCAGTTTGCTGGGCCGTGCTGTCCTCTGTTGCGTACACGTCAGTTGTAGCTCTCCTCGCGCACTGCCAATTGCACTCTTGCTCTCACGACGCGCAGATGTGGGTGACCAGGTCGACTTCGCTTGCCTGATCGTCGTTCTGCTCGACCCCGTGTGCGAGAACTGTTTTGGCCTGCTGTGAGTGTTGCTGATGGCGTCCAGGCGCCCAGGCGAGCAGGCGAAGCGGCCGGCACACTGGTCCTCCGTGCCGTGCAGGACCATGTCCACGATGTCTTCAGCTACTCCGGTTTCGCGGAGATCGTTCCAATCCACGGCGACGGCGCGGCAGCGCTGGAGACGTGCTAGCCGTCGTCGATTGCGGAACCGTGGTAGCCGCCAGGATTCGGCTGTCGCGGGAATACTCATGGCGTATTGCTGCTGTGCTGTCACTGAGCACCTGCAACGACAACCGCACTGCTGGCCAACCAGCGTCCGCTGGCCACGTGAGCTGGAAGGAAGCGAGAAGGCGGCAGCTGCAGGTCACCCCAGGCGCTGCCAGGTACACGAGCCTGTAATGCGAACTCCATCCTTCCATCTGACCGCGGACGAGCCGCGATTCGGATCTCGATGCTGACCTGGGCAGTCGTCAACGAGAGCGGCGAGCTCGCCAACCAAACGTCGACGACGGCATTCGTAGGCATGAACCGCGCTTCCGGACTCAGCGAGACGCCCCAGGAGCCATCTGGTGCGCGCTCCTGTAGCGCGAACTCGGTTCGGCCATCGGCCAAGCGACGAGCCACGATTCGCACTTCGTAGAGGGCCTCCGCGTTGACGGCCTGCGCGGCGACTGTCACTCGCACGCGAACCGGCGATGTCTCCAGTTCGCCGTCTGAGGCGGTGAGACTGAACGATGCTTCGCCTGCGGCAACCGGCGCGACAGTGACGACGCCGTTGGCCAGTTCAACCCTGATCTCGTCCGACGAGTCGGGCGCGACCAGCGAGTGTTCGAGTTGGTCGCCGTCGGGGTCGGAGAAGAACTGGGACAGCGTGAGGCGCGCTGACTCTGCATTGGCCGTCAGAGACAGCGCGGGTATTGCGTTCCCGACCGGCGGCTGATTGGGAACTGTCTCGGGCAAGGTGACGCGGTACGTTCTCGCCCGGCTGCCATCCGCTGATGTTACGGTCGCCGCTACAGTGGCCGCCTCGCCGAGCGTGACTTGATGTCCGTTCTCTGCGTCGCCGTCCCACTTGACAGGTTCCACGGCGATCGTCGCCGACTCCTGAGTAGCTGTTGCCTCGACGATGCTTGAAGTGGCTTCGTCGGTGGCAGTTGCCTGGTAATCCAGTTTGCTCGGGGAGAACTCTCCGATGTCAATGTCGCTGAGCGAGAGTGAGGCGAGAGCAGCCTGGATGGCGTCGGGGATGTTGTACGTGTTGACCCTGTCGTCCTCGGCGTCGACGACATACAGAACATCGCCGTTGGGCCAGATGCCGCGAGCATCGCCGTTCCCCGCTTTGATCAAGACACGGAACCCGAATTCTTCTGCTTCGAGTCGTGCCAAGGTCTGATCTTCGATTCGGTAGGCGAAGATTCGGTTGGCGCCGTCATCTGAGACCCAGATGGACACTCCATCCGACCAGATGCCGCGCGGGCTCTTGTTCAGGCTGTGGAGCGCATGCTCAGCGTCCAATTCCGCAGTCTCCAGGTTGTAGACGAACAATGCGTCTTTGACACTGTCAAGCACGTAGAGCGTTTCACCATCCGACCAGATGCCACGCGGATCGCGGTTGCGTTCAGCCAGTTCGATGTCGCGATCTTCCAGCCGTGATCCATCGGACAGTTCGTAGGCAAACAATGAGTCCCGACCGGCGTCGGCGATCCAGACGGTTTCTCCATCCGACCAGATGCCGTGCGAGAATCGGTTTCGCGAATCGAGCTCAACCTCGCGGGCTTCCTGGCGGTCCCCGGTCAGCAGGTCATAGGCGAACACTGAGTCGGATCCGATTGACGGGTTGTTGAGGATCCAGAGCGTGGTTCGATCGGACCAGATGTCCGTCGGGTTGTCGTTGTCACGGTGCAGGTCGTCGATGTCCCGTGTGAGGTTGCAGTCAAAGTCCTCGTCAGAAGGCAAACGAACCGGAGCCGCGCCGCCTCCACCACCACCACCGCCACCGCCGCCGCCAGCCGTAGTAGTCCCGGAGCGACCAGTGCGGCCGGGACCGGCCACGAACTGGCCCGTGTATCGTGCCGCAGGTCCTTGAATGACGTTGATCGTCACCGTAGTCACGGCCTGCCTGTTGTCTCCGTCTGTTGCTGTGACCGTGAACGTGTGCGTGGGTTCCCGGGCAGCGTCTAGCGTGGCTGTCATAGAGACCCTGATCTGGCCGGTGTGCTGGTCGATTAAGAACTCACTGCAGATACTCCGGCTGTAGGTCAGCGCGTCGCCGTCGACATCCGTGGCCACAACCGGGACGCCGACTGGGTCGTTGTGACGAGCGCGTTCGGAGACTGTGCGAGTTGCAGTTTCCGATGCGAATACCGGCGGGTCGTTCCCAGGGGCAACGAGCACCTTGATGGTCCCTGTGTCTGAGAGTCCAACCTGATCGGTCAGCCGATAAGTGAAGTGGTCCTGACCGAAGAAGTTCGCCCTGGGCGTGTACGTCAAATGGGTCTGGACTGGCTGGTCCTGCTGGTCTGGCTGGTCTGGCTGGTCTGGTGCTGCGGTCACTTTCCCATTAGGCGGCTGTGTGAACGTTAGAGAAGGTGATTCGTTGTCGGGATCACCGCCCAGCGGTAGGTCGATTCGTAACTCTTCGTCCTCATTCGTCGTTACCCATTGTTCAACCGCCACCGGCCGTTCATTGACATCCTCAACGTGAACTTCGAACTGCAGGCCTGTGCCCTCATGACGGTCGTCAACGGCGTTGACCGTGAAGTAGTGAACACCAATCAACTCGTGGTCCAGCATTGCACCCTGGGCGATCCGGACCTGGCGCGAGCGCGAATCGATGACAAATTCTGCATTGTCGCTGACCGTGTAATAAACGGAGTCGCCGTCGCTGTCGGTGGCCTCGGGTACCGTGGTGACGACAGTACCCGCCGGGGCGTCCTCGCGAATCATAATCTCGATCTTGGTATTGTCGGCGCATGGTATCTCGGCATTGAAGACCGGTGCGGTGTTTGGGTCGGAGCCCTTCGCACCGACACGGGTCGGCGAAACTGCCTGAAGTGTCTCCGCGCCGTGCCGATCCGTGTACGTCACAGTGACGCGGAGGAACTGATTCACGTCCTCGATCAACGGGGTGATTCTGGAACCGTTGTTGCTCAGTGCGACGCTGCCCAGCGCGGGCGTCCAGGGTCCGCCCGAATTAGTGGCCAGTTCCCAGGACCATTCGGCGCTTCCGATGATCATATCGGGCTCGTTCAATTCAGCCCGGTACATAGCACCTACGCGCGGCCGCCAGGGAGCAAGAGTCAGCGTTCCCGGCTCTGCCACATCAGTCAGGGTGACGATCAGGCTACGCTCAACGGGCCTATTCCTTTCTCGTGGTGGGCTGCCGTCAGAAACCTGGACCATCAGATTTCGGCTCGTGTCCTCTTCAAAACATTCAGCGGACGTTCAGCAAACAGGTCCGCTCGCTGCTCGGCCCCTGAAGACCTCGCTCGCGGACGAAGCGCGAAGCCATTGATCTCATGTGTGCTTAGTGTCCAGATGAGATCAGAACCGAGATCGTCAGTGACGACTAACCTGCCTACCAGCCCCGTCCAATTCTCGTCGATCGTCCAGGCTGGCGGATGTGTCATGGCTGGCGGCTGTGTCATGACGGGTGTCTCGTTGACATCGGTCACTACGAATCCGATCGGTCGACTGACCGTATGCGTACTGTCCGACGCCTGCAGCGTGACGACGTACGTGTTGTCGCGGTTGGCATCCCCTGGATTCTCGTAGTTATGCCCATACAGCTTGACTAGCGCTCCCGTCTTCACGTTCATCGGGTCTGGCGTGAACTCGAAACTGTCCGCATCGGCTCCGGCGAGAGACCAGGTGATGGTCCCCGACTCGGGATCGGTGGCGTCATAGTCGCCGACTGCCGTACTGGTCGCGGATTCGTCCTCATCGACAATGACGAGCACCGGCCCCGTGATCAGCGGCGGCTCGTTAACATTGGTCACGTTGATCGTTACTGCCAGGGTCGTGGTCTTGTTTGCGTCGTCCACGGCTTTGATTGTGACCCGATGCTCATCCTGTTTCTCGTAATCCACGCCGATCCGGAACGCCAGCACGCCACTTCGGCTTAGCGTGAACTTGCCCGAGTCCCTGCCCTCCAGGGACAGCGTCACATTCATCCGTCGCTCGGGGTCGTAGGCGGCATACTGAGCAGGTGCGTCATCGCGATCTTCGGCGTAGTCCACTTCCGTGGGTCCAATGATCACCGGAGGTTCATCGACATCAATGACTTTAATGATGAATGTAATTTCGTTGTCTGTGGTGCTTGAGCTGGCGCCTCCAGAATCAAGTCCATCGCTGACAGCCAGACCTACTGTGTACTGGCTGCTGTTCTCATAATCGATCTCGCCGTTCGTGCCAACGGTAATCCTGGCGCTGTTGCCAGCAATGACCAGCGTGAGACCAGCTTCATCCACATACTGGTCAGGGTAATAGAAGAAATCGAACGGATCCGCGTCCGGATCCGTGGCGCTCACTGTGGCTACGGTTGTTCCGGGTAGCGTGCCTTCACGAACGCTAAACACGCTCGGTCGTTGCGTGAAATATGCGTTCCGGCTGCTGATCGTCGTACGGACCGCGTCGGTGGGCGGGGATGCTATGATCTTTCCAGATCCGCTGCCGTCGCTATAGGTGGCAACTGCTCGCAGGTACTGCCCCACGTCGGAATCGGGATCGCCATCGATCTGAACAGGCGTGTAGCGCGCCGACTGAGCCCCGCTAATCGGCGTGAAGCCAGAGTACTTGTTCGTGGATCGTTCCCACTGCCAAGTCACGTCACGGACGTTGCCGTCGGCATCAGTGAGCGAAGCGGACAGGCTGCTGCCGATCACTGGAGTATTGGTCGACAGGCGGACGATGCCGTCTTCCTCGTTGTTCGAAATTGTGAACGTCAGGTCAACCGAATCGTCGATGCTTGGGTCGAACGATCCAGAGGCGTCGAGATTGTCGGTGACATGAACGGTGACGGAGTACGACCTTCTCGTTTCGTGATCGATCTGCGTGTTGTCGCGGACCAGGATATCTCCGCTACGTGAGATGAGCGTGAACGCCCTCGAGAATACGGCCGCATCTCGACCCGTCACGCTGTAGTCGAGAGTGTCGCCGTCGGAATTGTCTGCGGCCAGGGTCAGGATCAGCTCACCGTTTCGATGTGGCACTTTGTTGATTGAGCGTTCGACTTCGGCATCGGAGAACGATGGGTCGGTGTTTAGCTCCGCGGTGCGGATGGCGAGGCGGATGACTGCAGGAGACCCGGTCACCTCGGTCCAGGCTACCCACGCCGCTCAGCACACGCAGGCGGCTGGTCGTATCGGGACGGTCGTCCGAGCCGTTGGGCCAGATCACGAACTGCGGTCTGGATCCTACGACAGTTTCAGCCGCGAATCGAACGGCCAGCAGCACTACTTGGCTACTGCCGGTGGTGAACGAAACAGCATGGCGCGTGTTGCCGGTTGCGGAGTAAGCCTGCGCCGGATCGGAGGTCTGGCTCAGATTGCCGACCGCGTAGCTGGCGGTACTACCGACGATCATCAAAGGCAGACTGGTGACGCTGTCCGGGACATCCGCGTCATCGGTGTATCAAACCCGGACCTTGAACTGCTTCCCCACGTCAGCGGCCTGGATCGCATAGGTCGCTGCGGTGGCGGTATTGATGTTGGACTCGCTGCGACCGTTGACACGTATCCACTGGTAGGTAAAGCCTGGGGTCGTCAGGCCATCCGTGTCGCTGATCGGCGACGTATCCACCTGCGCAGTTGTCCCCGGTTCCAGCACACCGGTGATGCGAGGTTGCCCGACAGGTCGCGTATTGGTCTCCAGGTCGACACGCACGACATCGTTAACCATCCAGGTCACCCCGGAAACGGTCCACCTCAGCCTCGTGTTGGCCACGTTGGCGTCCCAGGCTCCCAGCTTCTTGCTCCCGACGCGGAGAGCGACGGTGTTCAGGAATTCGGCCGCTGGCGGGCTCTCGAAATCGATGTCGAGCATGTTCGAGCTCCTCAGCGCCAGGTTCCTGATGAAGTTGTTCTCGTCTCCAAACTCGAATGTCCGATTCGAAAGCGTCCCCGTGATTGAAGTCAACGCGTCGCTGTAGCCCTGGACGTTGGTTTCTACTTGCTTCACGGTCAGGCTGCTGCAGAAGGTGAGCTCGCAACCCGCCGTTGAGCCGTCCACCTTCTGGCCTGTGCCTGCCTCTACCGCGTTGGACGCGATGTCGATCCGGTCCCCCCCGGCGGACTTGACTTCAAGCGTGGACGCCGCGTTGGCGTTGATCGTGAATCCATCCGAATCGGTGTTGCCGGCCCTCACCACGTGGCGCAAGAGCGCGCGTGTTTCGTCGCGACTGCCCACATACTCGGCCCGAGCGGAACCGGATGGGAACGTCAGACCGATGTGTCCTCCCGAGACCACGACATTGCTGCTGAATGTCAGTTGCAGCTCGATGTTCTCCCCTGCCTTGTACGTATCGCCTGACAGCGGCGTGGATGAGACTACGACCTCGGTAACGGTGATGATCGCTCTGGTGAACAACGCAAGTCGTACGTTCCCCGCTGCCGTGGTCCATGAGCCTCCGCTGAGCCTGCTCGCTGCATCGTCGCCGATTGTCCACATGCTCGATGAGGTCTGGTTATCCGACGTTGTGTGACCGACACTCAGGTCCCCGGCGCCAAATTCCTTCTGAACAACGACCCAGTACGTCGTGTTGGCCGCCAACTCGCAGGTAGCGCCGGAGCACTCAAAGTCCTCTGCGGTTGTCAGGTTGGCGTCTATGGCCGAGGGCGCGTTGAGCGTGGCGACGGGTACTCCAGGCGTAGCCCCGCTGTTGCTGTAGATCCAGGCGCCGACATCTACGTCGGCTCCTGCCGATATCCGCAACTGGACGTTGTCGAGGAAGTGAATGTCGTTCCCGGTCGTGAACGACTGTGCAATGAGCTGTCGGTTGGCAATCGCATGGCTGCCGTCTCCGGCGTCCGTCTCCGACAAGTTGCTGACCACGGGACTGGGCGTCTGGGCCACGGAAGGAGTTGGCGGAGCGCTGGCGAACAGGGCTCCGAGGAACACGAACAGCACGCCCCCCAACAGCCGCAGAGGCCGTCCCGTTCTCCTGCCCGGAGGAGAACGCAAAGCGGCATTCAGGGACCTCGCCACCAGTTGGAGAAGCTCAAGGCGAGACAGTGACATGTGGATAATCTTCACTAGTCCCACGTGTCAATGTTGGAGGATCGGATGTCGTGTCCATAGACTGACTGAGACATAGCATCGAGAAGACATTAGACATGTTCTGCCACGGTCATATGAATGCTCTATCGAATGGCTTGCCCCACGTCGAAACGAGGACTCCGAGCGAACCCTGCAGAGCTAGGAACGCTCTGAACAAGTCTGCGTTCTGAGGCCTGGTTAGGATCGAGGCAGCGACCGCTGAAGAGAGCGCCTTGATGCAGGAACCGACGTTTGTCAGCCTGGAGTTCACGCACAAGAAGCGCAAGGCCCGGCGTGAGCGGTTCATGGAAGGGAGCGACGCGCTGGTTCCGTGGGGCACGCTGGCGGCGCGCGTCGAGCCGGTCTATCCCCAGCCGGGGCGCGGACGGCGACCGTACCCGCTGGCCGTGATGCTGCGCATCCATTGCGTGCAGCTCTGTCACAACCTCAACGACCCGGCGATGGAGGACTTGCTCTACGAGGCCGAGTCGGCGCCCGCTTCTGCGGGCTGAACCTGAGTGGGCCGATCCCGAACGAGTCGACGATCCTGCACTTCCGCCGCCTGTTGGAGCGGCATCAGCTGGGCGAGGCGCTGTTGGAGACGATCAACGCGCACCTGGAAGGCCGGGGACTGCGGCTGCAGCCCGGCACGATCGTGGACGCGAGCATCATTGCGGCGCCGTCCTCAACCAAGAACCAGCATCGCCAGCGCGACCCGGAAATGCACTAGACCAGGAAGGGCAACGAGTGGCGCCTTCGGGATGAAGTTGCATATCGGCGTGGACGCGGCGCTGGGCCTGACCCAGAGCCTGAGCACGACGGCAGCGAACAGCGCCGACGCGCCAAGGCTTGACGGCGTGGCGGGTCGCGATGCGTCCCGGACGCCGCCGCATGCGGCGCCCGACAGTCCGCTGGCCTAGCGCGAGCGCGAGCGGGCTTCGCTGCGGGCCAAGGCCGAGCACCCGTTCCTCTTCATCAAACGACGCTTCGGCTACGACAAAAACCTGCCCCCGCGAAAGCGGGGGTGCGCTACCGCGGCCTGGCCAAGAATCATCAGCGGCTGGCGTTGCTCCTGGGCTTCACCAATCTGCTGATCGCTGAGCCACGGCTCGCCTCAACCCCGGCGCACTGCGCCCCCGGCCCGGCTCGGCCCCAACCATCGGGCCAACCGGACCCTCGGCATCGCCCCACCCCATCGTCCCCCACGCCAGTTCAACTCTGTGACGCCACAGCCCACGCCGAATCAGGACCAAATCCGATCGAGAACCCCCTGTTCAGAGCGTTCCTGGGTCTGGGCGCTCATGCGACTGGTCGTCGCTGGATGCTGCGCGCTGGTCGTTCGGGACGCGTACGAATCGCTCCTCGATGAGGTGATCCAACACCAGCCTGGCATTGCCGCGTGCGGACTGTTGGACAGTGTCAAGCGAAATCTCCGGGTGTTGCGGAGCTTCATACGGATCATCGATCCCGGTGAAGTTGGAGATCTCACCGCGGCGCGCCCTGGCGTACATGCCCTTGGGGTCGCGCTCCTCGCAGACATGGAGCGGCGTGTCGACGAACACCTCGATAAAGCGCTCGGATCCGACCATGGTCCGTACCTCATTTCGCACAGCGCTGTAGGGGCTCACGGCCGCGCAGATTGCGACTCCGCCATGACGGACGATTTCCGAGGCGACGAATCCAATCCGGCGAATGTTGGCGTCGCGGTCGTCTTTGGAGAAGCCCAGACCTTTGGATAGATGCGTTCTGACGACGTCTCCGTCGAGCACCGTCACCCGCCGCCCGTGCTCCATGAGCAGTCCCGTGAGCAGCTCGGCGGTTGTGGACTTGCCTGAACCGCTGAGACCGGTGAACCAGACGCACACCCCCTGGCGATGCTTCGGCGGATTGTGCTCAGCCACGATCCTGGCGACCTCGGGTAAGGCCATCCAGCTCGGCAGCGTTCGCCCCTGGCGCGAGTTCTCCTCACCCATCTGCGGCGGATTGGGCATGGCTCCACCCGCGCGTACGGGACGAACGGCGACCTCAGTGCGCGTCTCGCCGCCGGTGTCGTCCACCGTCCAGCGAACGGTCACAGCTCTCACTCCGCTCTCATCGCGGTACCGGTCGACGAGTTCATGGGCGTCGTCTGGGCTGTGGATCGTGGCGCCCAAGGAGTCGTCGGGGGGACTGGCGTAGTCGCGGCCGACGATCAGATGGTTGGCGCCGTAGTTGCGTCGGATGATCGCGTGCCAGAGCGCCTCTCTCGGTCCGGCAAACCTCGTCGCCAACGGCAGCAGCGATAACAGCACCCGATCGCTCTCGTAATAGTGGAGCGACAGCGTCCGGTACGTGCGGATGCGCGCGTAATGGTCCACCTCCCCGGTATTGGTCAACCCCGCTGCCGGATGAAGCAGCAGCACCCCGTCCAGACTCTCAGCGGCCCGCCGAGTGAGTTCCTCTTCGGCCCGGCGAAACGGATCGCAGGCATGGAAGGCCACGACGTTGCCTCGGCCGTAGGCGGAGAGCTCGGCCCGGGTCTCGCGCGGTGTTCGCCTCAGTTCGGTGAAGTCATAGTGTCGTGGAAGCTGCAACACCTGGAGCGGGCCGGATACGTTCACCTTCCCCCAGCGCTGCATCTCGGACACGAGTGGATGCCGCGCGTCGCGAGTGCCGAGTACTTGATCCGCGAGCTCCAGCGGGTTCCACTCGTACGCCTCCTGAATCGTCATGACCGCGAGCAGATCGTTTCGGGCATCGCGCAGGGCCACGTCAGTATCGAGTTTGACGGCAGAAGCGTCTTCGATGGACAGGGTTACTGGAACAGGAAACAGCATGCCGTCGGCCAGCCGCATATCGGCGACCGATCGACGGTAGTCGTCCTCGCCCATGAACCGGTCAAGAGGCGAGAACGCCCCCGTCGCAAGAAGCTCGAGATCGCAGGTCGCGCGTTCGGACAGCTGAATGCTGTCCAATCGTCCGGCGCGGTCCTTGAGATCGGCGAATCGCTCCTGCGGAGCCACGAGGTCGATCAGCTCGCCGCCGTAGGGCGCGATCAGGCCGGTCTGTTCGATCGAGGACGCCATAATTGCCTTCCTCCGAGCTCGCGGCGGGCGGGTGGACTGGTGACATCTGGGTCTTGAGCGCTGCCTCCGGAGACCTACGGCTCAGTGGCTCGACCCCGGATTTGTCAGCCTGAATCTCGCGCCTTCGCCACCAGTCTCTCACTGGCTTCCCACAGCTTGCGACCGTTCTCCGGGTCGGCCGCACTGGCTGAGACTGACTTGGGTTGGGTCATGTGCAGGTACATCCCTGTGGAGGCGCCGGGTTCTTCAGCACAACAGAGGTAGATCACCGGCGCCACCGCCTCTTGCGGAGACTGGAAGATACGCCGGAACAGCGAATTCAGCAGCGGCCTCAGCAGTGGCGGAGCTTCTCTGCCGATATTCGTGGCTACTCCTCCGGGACAGATGGCATGTACAGCGACCTCTACCTCCTCGCCTGGGTTGAGACGGCGCGACAACTCGCGAGCGAACGTGCACTGGACCAACTTGCTGAAACCGTACTGCTTCAGGCTTCCCCTGATCCCGTAGTCAACGTATGCGCCCAGACGATCGAAATCGATGTCCTCGGCAGATCGGTGTGATTCGGAAGTGATGAAGACGATCCGCGGGATCTCGCGGCCGCGGCCGCCCGGACGAACGACGCCGTCTCGCAGCCAGCGGTCGAGCATCACCCGATTTGCAAGGAAATGCACCGCGAACATCAGATCGTATCCTTGCCGGCTCCTCCTTGACCTGCTCGCCGCCAGGCCAGCGTTCAGCACAGCGATATCGATCTGCGTCCCCTGTTGAACCAGGCGGTCGCAGAAGCGATGCACGGATGCCAAATCCGAGAGGTCCACCTCCATCATCTCGACCGTCGTGGAACCTGAGAGCTGCACGATCTCGGCACGAGTTTCCTCGTGTCCCGGCCGGCACGCCAGGATCACATGGCCGCCGCGCCTGGCCAGCTCGATCGCCGCCGCCCTGCCCAAACCACTGTTCGCTCCGGTCACCAGGCAGGTCTTGCCCTCAATTCGCACGTCTTGCGGGACGGCGCTCACCGGAGATTGTTTCGGCTGCCTGAGGTCTCGCACAGCCGTGACAATGGCGTTCACCAGGTTGCTATGACCTGAGCGTCTGTTGTCTCCGGCAGCATCACTCACGGCCGCGTTCGCTTTCGAGGCTTCACTCGCTCTACTCGAAAGGGATGCCGTACCTGCGACGATAGGAGCAGAAGTCCTTGTCGACCGTTTCCGCATCCAGCCCGAAATCGGACAGACGATACGTATGTCTGCCAAAGCGATTCTGTGGGTGCGCGCTTGCGTATTGCTCAGCGATACGGGCGGCCACATCACCGAATGAGATCTGAGCGTGCTCGTAAATTCGCCGGAGTTGCGCAATGGGATCCTCGATCAGATCGTAGTAGGACACATCCATACTTTGGTCGGGGTCCAGCATGTCCCGCGTTCGCATGTTCAGTTCCACCATGCGTTGTGTCTTTCTGCTCCAATGCCTGCCGATTTCGCCCGGGTCAATGGCATCGCTGAACATGCCGCGCCCATGAGCGACCATGCTGCAGAACGAGGGCAACGTTTTGCGTGGATCGCGATGGGTCTGGACGATCAACGCACGGGGGAAATACTTGAGAAACAGATCGAGGTATTCCATGTGGTGAGGCGTCTTGAGCACCCAGGCGCGGCCGGGATGCCGCCAACACAGGATCTTCAGCACCCTGGAGAAGTGCTCATAAACCTGGGTGTGGTCCTGTTCCTCCAGCCAGCGAGAATATGCAGGGACGTGCATCATCGCCTCCGGCGCCTGGCTCATGAAACTCAGATCGAGCAACATGACGTCTTCTTCCGGTTCCTGATGGTCGACCGGATGCACCATATTGAACTCTGGGGACAGGTAGGCGAGCAGTCGTTGCGCCAGCATCGCTCGTGTTGTTCGGACGGCAGAACCGGGAGTCATGTCGCGGTCGGCAGGAATGGGTTCAAGCGCCTCCGCACTCGACACTCCTCGAATGTCCGGATTCGAGTACAGCAGTCGATGCAGAAAAGTTGTGCCGGTACGTTGCAATCCAGCGATCAGAATGACCGAGCCGAGATCGACATCATGGATCTCAGGATGCTGCTTGAACAGTTCCTCTATTCGTAGACGCTGAATCAACGCGCTAGTCAGCCGCGACCGTTGGATCAGCTTGCCGGTCGGAGTCAAGTCGGCCTCGCCATTGATCGACTCGACGAGCACTGCCAATGCCCGAACGTGACTATCGTTCCCGAAGTCCGTTAGACCGGATTTGCGAGTCGCCTCGCCGATGAGGGTCTCGACGACCAGATCACTCGACCAACCAAGCTGTCGGGCAGCGCGGCCCATGGAGTTGAATGCCCTGACGGGGAGAGGGCGGTGGGGTTGAACGTAGTTCGTGGAAGTTTCTACACGGCGGCTGAGCATGGCCATATCCGGGCACTCAGTCAGTTCTTCAGACTGCTCAGTTTGACCAGCCGGGTGCGGGGTTGGGGATGCTCCTTCGCCTGAACCCAGCGGAAACACATGGTCCCCGACGTGTGGCCGGCGGTCTCGATCCAGTTGGGCAGGCCGGGATCGGCGTGGGCAACCACTAAACGAACGGCTTCGTCGGCGTCATAGACCGCGAGGTGCTTGTTGGTGTGAATCCGATGATGACGATAGTCCAGGGATTCCATCCAGTAGTTGTTCAACTGAAAGTTCCAGTACTCGCACTCAGGAGGCAAGACTTCGATCACAAGCGCTTCGTCCTCAGCAACAGCCCAGTGGCTGTGATAATACCTGATGTTCGGATCACCCCCGGCGCTCAGCGATCGCTCCGGGTCGAACTCCGGCAACTTGTTGCTGTGCTGTTGAAAGTCGCGCGCCCACTTGGCGAACAACAGCGGCGCACCCACGACCAGCGCTCCCACCTTCTGCAACCCCTCGTCAAGTTGTTTCGCGGTAAGCGAGGAAGAGCGACGCTCGTCTTCCGGGCAGTTGATCCGCTCGATCTGCAGTTCCGCCGGGATCTCAGTTTGCCGATCGAGAAACGTCTGGCGCACGACCAGTGTGCCGGTCTCAGGCGTCATCGGCAGCCAATTCCTGGCTTGCGGGCGGCGACTCAGGATCAGCTCGAAGTTTCCCTGCTCGTCCATCTCGATCTGGCTGGAATCGATGTGGCCGGTGGGCGGCAACCCTCGTCCCTGGCCATAGTTTCCGCTCTGCGTGCCAAAGCTGAGGAAGGCAATTGTGTTGCGGCGGCCGCTGATCTGGTACTCGTATGTGCCATCCAGTGCCGCCGTCAGATAGAAGTTATCGGGATTGTCGGCGCCCAACTTGGTGAACTCATTGACCACTCGGTGCAGGACCGGCGCCTGTGGATCGGCGTGCTCGATGAACGCCATCAAGCCGGCCCGCGCGATCCGGCTGAGATATCGATATCCCTCCGCCTGGGCCACTGCGTCTCGAGGCGTCCCGGGAAACTGCAAGGCTGCTCCAGCAGCCTTCAACGTGTCACAGAATTCATTCCATGACTCGCCACTCGTCACACGGCGCGCAGCGAGATCGTCTTCAGTCATCCCGCGCAGCTTCCAGATCAATAACGAGATGCGTCGATATAACGTCAGCAGAGCGATCACAAATTTCCGCATGGCGTGCCTCAACGGGGTCGCGTGACATCTGGTCGTTGGACATCGTAACGCTTGTCACCGGCCGGTTAATCTCGACACGGACGTCGAGCGACCGCTTGCAATGTCATGGAATCACGCTCCGCGCTTGCCGATGGCGTATATCCGACAGGCCGACAGACGAGCAGCATGGAGGAACGTCTCTTCCGTCGAATCGCCGCCGCTACGACAAGCTGGATATGGATCTGCGCGTCCTCGGACGGGCCATGCTTGTTGTCGATGACGATTGACTCAGGCCTGTTCACATAGAACGCTCGCGACGGCCAACCCCAAACCAAGCCCTGCGCCGCAGCTCCGTCCCTGCCGAGCCACGCTACCATCAGAACGCATGAGCGCTTGAAAGACGGAGCCAATGTCAACCCCACACCCAACCACAACCCGGTACGCCCCCGACCACCCGCCAACCCCCGCTCACCGCGTGATAACCCAGCGAACCGTTTCGTCCCAATCCGCACAGATCCGAACAAATCCGAACAGCAACCGACCAGAAATCCCTCAACCAGACTGAAAAAACCTGAAAAAACCTGAAAGAGCTGAAACACGATCTCCAGCAATGCACGGGAGATCGCCCCCGAACCACCCCAGAAAAAAAGTCCCACCTGAAACCTGAAACCGCCAATGACCACAACACACGCCTCGACCGAACCCATCCCCGGCTGTGTGAACAGGCCCTAGCCTGACCAGACCCTGCTGAGGAGGTCACAGCGATGTACGACGACATCATCATCGGTGCGGGTTCGGCTGGGGCGGTGATTGCGGCAAGACTCTCGGAGGATCCCGGACGCCAAGTGCTGTTGCTCGAGGCGGGACCCGACTACAGCCGGATTGAAGATCTGCCGCGCGATCTGGTCAGGCCCTGGATCTCGTGGGTGGATCACGATTGGGGCTTTAGCGCCAATGCACGCCACGGTCGCGAGCTTCGCATGCATCGCGGCAAGGTCATGGGCGGCACCTCCGCCATCAATGGGGCAGTCGCGCTGCGCGGCGTTCCCGCCGACTTCGACGCGTGGGTCGAACTGGGCTGTGATCAGTGGTCGTACGAAGACGTGCTGCCCTGGTACCGCAAGCTCGAGTCGGATCCCGAGGGCGGCGACTTCCACGGCTCGCGCGGCCCGGTCCCGATCGAACGCAGCCCCAAGGACTCGTGGCAGCCGCTGCACCGCGCCTTCTACGACGCCTGCCGCGAACGAGGATTCGATGATGTCTGGGATCACAACCGCCCCGATGCGACCGGCGTCGGACCGTGGCCACGGAACCGCCGCGAGGGCCTGCGGATCTCGACCAACATCGCCTACCTGATGGGCATCCGCGACCGGGAACATCTGACTATCCGTCACGGAGTGCTGGTCGACCGTGTGCAGCTCGAACATGGTCGCGCCACGGGTGTCGTGCTTGCGGACGGGAACGTGATCGAAGCGAAGCGAGTGTGTGTCAGCGCCGGCGCTGCCGTGACGCCGGCGATCCTGCTTCGCTCGGGGATCGGCCCAGCCGAGAAACTGACACCGCACGGAATCAAACAGGTGCACGTGCTACCCGGAGTCGGCGAAAATCTGATCGACCACATCGCGATCGGTGTAGCGGCATCGGCGAAGCCGGACATTGCCCACGACCCCGCCGTGGTCTTCGAGGTTGGCCTGCGCTACACGGTGCCCGGCAGCGACCTGTTCAATGACATGCAGATCGCGCTGTCGACAAACTGGGATCCGGAGCACATGCGCGGATTCAGCAATGCACCGCGTGGATATCCGGGCATCAGCTTCGCCGCGATGCTGCAACGTCCGTACTCGCGTGGCTCGGTCACGCTGCGCTCGTCCGATCCCGAGGAGCAGCCCAACATCGACTTGAACTATGGCCATCCCGAAGATTTGCGTCGGCTCATGGAAGCTGCGCGACTCTGCTGGGATCTGATGCACAGCGACCAGATGGCGCCTTATGTCGATGAGATCGTTGCGCCTCAACCTGGGCTGATCGAATCGGACCTGGCCCTGGCCGACTACGTCCTTAGCGCGGCATCGACGGCGTGGCACATCAGCGGGACCGCGCGGATGGGACAGGCTACGGATCCGTTGGCGGTCACCGATCAACAGGGACGAGTCCACGGATTGGACGGCCTGCGGGTGGCCGACACGAGCCTGCAACCGGACATCGTGAGCTGCAACACGAATCTGACCAGCATCATGTTCGGCGAACGGATCTCCGACTTCATGCGTTCGGCATGATTCCGCACTGATCGCGTGCGGCCCAATTGGCTACTCCGACCCGCGCACGGCGCACACTGGCACCTCAATGTCCAGCAGCGGCGCGTACTGCTGTCCACCGAAGCAGTCGCTGTCTTCAAGGTCGCCCGACGAGACGGGCCTGGGGATCGAGAACTTGATCGCCAGCGCGTTATCACAGTTGAAGAAGAGCACGTCCTCCTCGTGTTGCTTGTAGATCTCCGCGACCAGCTTCTTGTTCAGCACCCCGGAATCGCGTACCTGTTCGTACACGTCGACGTCATCGAACATGATGTCGAAGGTCAGCACGAAGGGTCCGGCGTTCTTGCTGCGCACCAGCTTGGTGACCTCCCAGAGCTTTGCCATGACGCGCCTCTACCTCTATACCGTCGCCATCTGAATGGGGAACATCTCGTAGGGATCAGCCGGTTCGACGACGTGGTTCAGGTTGAACCTGTGAGTCGCGCCCCGATGCAGTACTGCGGGGCTGTACGGGAACGCCAGGGCGCTGATCAAGCCGTGCCATTCAGGCACCGGGAAATGCAGCGCCAGGTGGTGCGCGGTTTCGGCCAGTTGACCGGCCAGGTCGGACTCGGGTGCGGTTACCTCGATGATCAGACACACCTCGTGGGCAGGCGTCGTCACCGGCTCCAATGCGCCCATGACTCCGTCTCGACCGTAGACGCGGAAGAAGACCGAGTAGTGCTCGTCGATCTCCAGGCCGTCGAACGCATCCCTGATCCGCAAGGCCAATCGCTCCTTCATCCGGCCGAGCCAGTCATCGAGTTGGCGGATGATGATTGGGTCTCTGATCGCCCCGATGATTATGCTCTGGTAACCCGCCAGTTCCACTCCCTCGAGCTTCACCGTGTAGCGTTCCGCCGGAACCCATCGGCTGTTGGAGACCTTGACGGCCCGGTCCGAGACGGCCTCATAGACCGAATCCGTGGTGTCGAGCATCCCCGACGACTCGTACAGGTGGAAGGGATCGGCGTTCTCGTACAGCGTGTGAGAGGCGACGCTCTGCGGCGTGCACCAGAGTTCGTCGGCCGGTGGTTCGACGATGAAGTGGTCGTTGCGGACAGTGGCAAACATGCAATCGGGCGACTTTCTCAGAGCCACGGACGCAGCTCCGCACTCCAGGATCTTTGCGGCGTGCCAGACCGGGCCTTCAGCGAATCCCCGCGCCAGGGGCATGGCTGCAAAGAGCGTGGTGTCGCTGGCTCTGCCGCCGACGATCACCTCTGCGCCATCATCCAGCGCCCTGGCGATCGGCTCGGCGCCCATCATGCCGACGATGTGCAGGCTCTGGTCGATCACTGCTTCGTCCAGATGCGGCGCCGGCTTGAGCGGCGTGATCTTGCCCGCTCGGAGTTTTGACTTCAGGTACTCCCGGTCCTGCTCCGAGCGGATCACCGCGAGGTTGAACTGCAGTTCCTCTTCCCTGGCGATCTCCTCGACGATCTCCACCGTCCACTGGACATTCAGGTCCCCGCCGGCCGACCCGGCTGAGCCGATGATCACCGGAATGCCCGCCGCTCGCCCGGCCTGGAGGATGAGCCGGATGTCCCGTTTGACCGCGGTCCGGGGAAAGTTGCTCCTCCCGGTCGCGAGGGCGTCCGGCCCGCCGTCGGTGGTGCCCGCGTCGGCCGCGATGAAGTGCGGCTCCCATCCCATGGCCCGCTTCAACGACGCTTCCAGGAAGCCGGATCCGATCATCCCCGTCGCCGAAAGCGCTCTGATCTCGTCCATGAGGAGTCTCCCAAATCGCAAATGCCCGAAGTCCCACCGCAGCATCACCAGGGCAGGATTTGCGTCGGAGCATACCGAGTTCTCGTACCGCTCTCAAAGGACTCGACTATTAGGGACCACGCCACCCTCGACCCAGACTCCGAACCCTCGTGCTTGCACTCGACATCACGCCAACAGATCGGGGAGGGCGCCGATCATTCTGTCCGGACAGATAGCCTCCCTTCCACAAGCCGGTCGCCGTCTGCGTCCACCCAGACGCCGTAGATGCCCATCCGTTGCGCGCCCCCGATGTCGTGCTCCAGGTTGTCGCCGACCATCCAGGCTTCGGTCGGCCCCACGCCCAGCGCTTCGAGCGAATGCAGGAAGGCTCGCTCGTCCGGCTTCCCGACCCCGAACTCTTCCTCGATCTGGATGTGGTGGAAGAAGCGGTCGAGGCTGAACCGTTCGATCTTTCGGCGCTGATTCCTGGTCTGGCCATTGGTCAGCAGACCGAGGCAGATGTCCGCCTCTCGAATCCGCTGGAGCGTGTCGATCACTCCGGGCAGGGGCTTCACCGCCTCCTCCCTGACGACGGTGAAGCGGTCGGCCAACTCGCGACAGAGCCTGCGCCAGACCTCGTCGGGGTTGCCGTACGAATCGAGGATGGTGTCGTCAAGGTCGAGGAGGAGCGCGTTGGGGAGATCCATGGCGTCTTCGATCGTAGTTGGATAGGGGCGGGTGAGATCGAGCCGGGTCGCAAGCACGCCTGCTCGGCGCGGCTCCGGACCTGCCCGATTGCCTCGGACTCGCCGACGAAGTAGCGCAGCCGTCGTCCGCCCGTGAGTGGGAAACGGTTCGTATCAGGGAATAGCGGAATAGCGGACCACACGATCGAGTGTTAGAAGTCAACGTCAGCGGCGTGTCTGGGGAACTAGAGGCCCGGCCCACTGGCTAAGCGCTAGCACCGACAACAGTTCATCGGCCCTCAGCGTCTTCACAGGTCAAGCGTAAACGTCAACTCGAAGTTTCTCGATTAAGTCAAGTTTGGTGGGCCGGACTGGACAAAATCGAGAACCGATGTTTCGTCTCTGGTCACGCCGTCTGAAGGCATTGGAATGGTGTATCTCAACGTCACGTCGTCATCGAGGACCTCGATTGATTTGACGAAGTTCCGAATCAGCGCCTTGCGCTCAGGAAACGTTCCCGCTTCGAGGAAGCCGCGGAAGTCGGACACGTACTCGGCAATCTCGGTGCTGGTCGGGAAGTCGGCTTTGCGCTGCCGCAACTGACGGTCCGCATCTTCCTGGGTGGCGGCGAGTTGATCCTCGCGCTGGCGCAGCGTGAGGATGCGCGGCGACAACGCCTGCATCGTCAGCTCCGTTGTCTCTAGCGCTTCATAGAGTCGTTCGAGCCGGCTGCGGACACCTGCCAACTCCGCCTCGATGGCCGTAAGTTGGCCGCCGAGCTCACCCGCCCAGGCGTCGATCTCCTCGGAGACCAGCACGATCAACTCAGTGATCGTCTCATCGGTCAGAATCCGTCCGAGGATGCGCTCGACAATGCGTGCCTCCACCCGGTCGGCGTTCAGGTAACGAGCGGAGAAGGAGCCGGCCCCTTCGCGCAGCAAGGTCCTACAGACGTAATAGAAGAAGCGGCCGCTCTTTGCTCCCTGGCCGGTGTAGGGATTGCCACAGATTCCGCAGCGGAGCAAACCACTGAGTAGGAACTTGCTGCCGACGCGGGCAGGCCGCTGCTTCTTCGGCGCGCGCTCCTGCAATCCCTGCTGGACCTCATTGAACAGTTCCCGCGAGACCAGGGCTTCCCAGGCGCCCTCGGTCCGTACCGGGTCGGGCTTCTTGTCGCCCGTCGTCGTGCGGCCCCAGATTGCCGTGCCTGTGTAGGCCTCATTGGTCAAGACGTAATGCAGACTGTTACGTCGCCAACGCTTCCCCTTATTCGTGATTCCCCGCTCGTTGAGCTCGGCCGCAATCTCCTTCAGCCCAACGCCGCGCAGCGACTTCTCGAAGATCTCCTTGACGATCGGACCAGTGTCCGGGTCGACCTGCAGTGTCGGTCGCTCCTTGGCGCCGTCCAGCACCTTGATCCGACGGTAGCCGAAGGGCGCCTTCGAACTCAAGAAGAATCCGCGCGAGGCGGCCTCGCGCATGCCGCGGGTCACTTCCTGGGCGAGATGCTCGGAATAGAACTCGTCCACGCTCTCGATGCTCGCCTCCATCAGCTTGCCGGTCGGCGTGTCGTCGGCGTGCTCAGTAACCGAGGTGACGCGGATCCCGCGCCGGCGCAACATCGATTTGAAGGCGACCGCGTGCTCACGCTTCCGAGTGAAACGAGAGAACTTCCAGACCAGTATCTCCTGCAACGGCGCGTCGGGTTGAGCCGCCTCATCCAGCATCTTGCGAAACTGGGGCCGGTCGGCGACGCGACCGCTCTCGGCCTCGTCTATGTACTCGCGCTCAATCAAGTAGCCATTCCGCTCCGCGTAGTCGCGAAGGGCGCGCAGCTGCGCCGCGATAGAGAGGTCGACATCCTGGCGGTCGCTGGAGACGCGGGCATAGAGGGCGGCGCTAAGGGGCGGGACTGCGGGATTCACTGATTGATGCTCTCGTTTCACGTCGCTGGGATAGGCACGTGAATGATCTGGCGTTCCAATGCTCATTGGAATAGTGTTCCGAACATACTATCCGATACGCCGGACCAGATGCTGAAACAGACCTCACACACCACGCGTCATGCTGTTTAGGGTTGTCGAGTCACAACTCGGCCAGCTACAGGAGTGGATTCCCGCATCAGCGGGAGTAATAGACTTGGCGGGCTATTCGGCTTGTCAGCAGCCCGTTGGTCCGGCGGGATAAGGTCTGTTCCCAAGGATGTGAACGGGTTGATCACCGTGACGCCGCCATACTCCTGGCCAGCGTTCAAGTCCTCGGAGTAGACCGCGTCGCAATACGAAATCTGGTAGCGCTGGCTAATCACTGTGGCCGAGCGGAACAGCTCGATCGTCAGCGCCTGCACATGTCGCTTCGATAGTTCCTCAACAAACAGGATCGCAGCGTCGTGCGACAGTCTACCTGGTCGGCTCGGTCGGGTGACGTGGTAATAGAACTCTTGCAGAACCTGGACAGATAGGACGATGTCGACTGAGTCCAACAGACCGTCGGCGGCGCTGCCGGAGTGGTGCATAGCGCTTTGCCAGACGCCAAATGGAGGTACGCTCGGCGAATGATCCTGCGCATTCGGCACCGCGGAATGCGGCATTTCCACCGTCGCGGCGACCCAAGCGGATTGACTCCGCACGAGATCCCAGGAATTCGCCGTATCGTGACAGCACTCGAAGTAGCGTCCGGACCAGGGGGACTCGGACGCGCCTACCTACCGATTGCATCCACTGAAAGGAAGCATGTCAGGATTGTGGACCGTTGACGCTTCCGCGAATCGCCGCATGATCTATCGCTTCGGAGAGAGAGACGTCACGGACGTTGACCTGCTCGACTACCACTGAGGGAGAGTCCGATGCCGATGAAGAACCCTTGTCATCCAGGCGAGCTGATCCTGTACGACTGGATCGGCGGTCTCAATCTGACCGTGGAGGCAGCCGCGGAGCATATGCAGGTGTCAGCCCAGTCGTTGGAGGACATCTGCCAGGGCAAGGCGCCGGTCACAACGGAAATGGCCGTGCGCCTCTCCAAAGCGCTCGGCAGCACACCTCGGTTCTGGATCCAACTACAGGCCAGCTACGACGCCTCCCAGGCCGACCAAATGCTCGACCAATTCAACATCAAGCGAATCGAACGGGCCGCCTGAGCCTGTGATTACACACTTCCGACATCGCGGGGTGCGGCGTCTGCACGAGCGGGGCGACCAAAGTGGAGTCTCCGCTCGGCACGTCCGGAGGATCCGGCTCATTCTGCAGCAGCTAGACGTTGCGACGGGACCACAAGACATCGAGTTGCACTCGCTGGACTTGCATCCACTGAGGGGCGATCTCGCGGGACATTGGGCGCTGCGCGTGAGTGGTAACTGGCGGATCACGTTCCGTTTCGAAGAAGGTGATGTCCGCGATGTGGACTTGACCGACTACCATTAGGACGGCGAATGGAGACTAGCAATGCCGATGTACAATCCGCCGCACCCGGGGGAAGGTGTTCTGGGCTTGTGCCTGGAACCGTTTGACCTGTCGGTCACGGACGCCGCGGCGCACCTTGACTTGGACGAGGGGTATCTGGCCGACCTCTGCGCGGGGCGAGAGCGGATTACGGCTGACCTGGCAATCCGGCTGGAGCAGGCGTTCGGCGGCACCGCCGACAATTGGATGCGCGTGCAAGCGGCGTACGATCTCGCCCAGATGCGCCTGAAGTCAGACCACATCCAGGTCAAACCAATCGGCTCAGCAGCTTGACCACTGGGTCAGATTGCAGACCGCCTACGACCTCGTCCAATCCGCAAGACAGCCTGCGACTTCAAGCGGATCAAGCGCGTAGCCTGACCATTCCGACACTGCCTAAAGCTGCTCCGGGGGAATGCCGTGCCAAGACAGTAAATCACCGGCGTCGGCATCTCTGACATCCTTCAGTTTGGGCGGATTGTCTTGATCATCGAGTGCTTCGTCCAACTGACTCTGCGTAAGGCCAACGACGCCCTGCGATTCTTCGCGACGGCCACTATATTCGCCTTCTCTGTTGACTGACCAGGCACTAAACCGGGTCTCCGACAAGACAGATTGACGTATGTTCGCACCACGGAAAGAGGCTCCGCCGAAAAAACAGCGACTAAGGTCCGCGTAACTTAGATTCGCGTCCCCTAAGTTGGCCCGCCTAAAGAACGCATCGTGAAACAGTACTCTCTCGAGATTCATTTCACGCAAGTCCCATCCCTCGAAGAATCTATCACTCAGATCGATCTGAAATTCTCGTCTCGCTTCGAGTGCCAGTTCAGCATCAGTACGGGACCCAATGAGTTTCAGCGCGGCAGCTTCATCCTCACGCAGCTTCGTGCCGAAACCGCCGTCGAATGTGACGGCCGTAACGAGCTTTGAATCAGGAGGGTTTCGAATGAATGCAGCGAGCAAGGTCACCGTATCGACGTAATAGCGCTCTGGAACCTCCCGCGCTAGTGCACCCAAAGTGTGGATTGCACCCAGACGAACCGCATTCGAGTGATGCCCGAGCATTTCTGCGGCAGCCTGAAACCTCTGATTCGCGATCGCCTCTTGCGCTGCATCAACACTCTTCTGCGTTGCTTTGACTTGTCGCTCAGCCACCCAGCCCCTCCAGATTGCGAGCGGTAGCGCCAGTAAACCACCCATCATCAGCATGACGTTGCGAACCGTCGTGCTCAGGCTCTCACTCGTGCCGTTTGGCGTCGTGGAGAGGTCGCCCCAGAAGCCCGCTGATAGCCCTGCTCCGACACCCAGCACGACGACAACAGCGACGCTGAACCAGAATGTCCCTGACCTCAATAGGCGCCTCATCGGTCAGCCTCCGAGATCTTCGTGATACCCGCCGCCCGACGAGCCACTTCTGAGAACCATGCCACCTCGGACACCTCCAACCCCCTCCCCAACACCTTCGACTCACGGTAGCTCAGCCACTTCTTTAGCACCTGGTAGCCGCCTAGCCGATACTCCCACACCTCGATCGGCACGTCTTTCCAATACGCTCGATCGTTCAGATACACATCCACCATGTCTCCCCGACGCACCACCTTGCCCTGGCCGGGCATGACGGCTTGGTTGGTTCCGAAGTGGCCCCAGCCGGCGCTGATTTTGAAGTCGTTGGGTTGCATCGGGGCGCCGTCGGTGGTGGTGGGGACGGCGATGCTGGTGTCGAGGAGGTCGCTGACGTCGGACTCGGTGTCTAGCAGGCGGGCGAGTCGGCGGCCTCGGGCGGCGGACTCGGCCAGGGCGTCGGCGCTGTCGGGCAGGGGGATGCGGGGCCAGCCCATGCGCAGACCGCCGGCGTTGGCCTCGCGGTAGGCGGGGTCGTGCAGCGTGGCGAGGACGTGGTGGAAGAGGTCCTCAGGCTCGGCGCTCATGGACTCGATGTAGGCCTGCGCCCGCTCGCTCAGGTTGGCGGTGCGCTTGACGCCGTTCACTTCTTCGCCGAACTGGTCGTCTCGGAGGTAGAGGGGGACGCATGTCGCGCTCCGGTCGAACAGGTCGAGACAACCAATCGTCGATATCACTTGCGCTGGTGACCACTCGCGACGCGGCTTCTGTTGCGAAACTATCGCCAAGTTGCCGGGAAACACGTGCGGTCGATACTCAGGTCGCGGTCGATCCAATAGTCCCGTCTTTTCCGACCAGTAGAGCCAACGGACATCAAACGGACGGTAGGCGTAGCGAATGAAGTCAGAGTCAGCCGCTTCAACGAGTTCGCTGATCCGCTTCCTGAGATCATCCAAGTTGATGTCTACGACCAGGGAGTCACGGCTCGTCTTTACGCCAGGGAAGTAGGCAGGAAACAGATCTAGCAGCGAGGGCCACTCGAACCAGTCGTCACTCACTGCGACAGGAGAGAAAGGCAAGCCCAAACCAGCCATCGGCCTGACCGACCCATATAGCGCTGAAGGATCCACCCCAGCAGACTCATCCAGTTCCCGCGACTTGCTGGTTCCCCACAGCTCACGCCAATCGATCTGTTCCGCGCTCTGATGCGACTCCTTACGTACTAATGTCGCGATGGCCGTCCCCACCTGGATGCCGACCGGATTGTCGGACGTGGAGAAGATGCTGGGATCGGAATCGCCCTCTGGGGTGAGCTTGCCGGTTCGGTATTTGTCTCCGTTGAGGTTGTCGATTCGGACGATGTCGAAGGCGTCGAGGTAGCGCTGTCTCATGCCAGGGAAGGAGAGGCCGTCGAGCCAGGAGTAGTTGCTGATGAAGCAGACGATGCCCTGGCCGGTCTTCTCGGCGATGCGGCGCTCGGCCATGCGGAAGAAGCGGACGTAGAGGTCGTTGAGACCCTGGCCCTGCGGTTTGGGCAGGTCGGCGCCGGGAACTTGCTTAACGGTGCGGTAGGCGTCGGTCAGGTTGCGCTCTTCGTCTACCTCGGCGACGCCGGGGAAGCCGTTGTAGGGCGGATTGCCGAGCACGACCAGGATTGGGCGCTGCTGCTTGACCTCGGTGGCGTCCTTGCGCTCCTGTTCGAGTTCGGGGAAGGGCAGCGGCTTGGTCGTATGCGGCTCCCAGCCGGTCAGGGCGTTGGTCAGGAAGACTCCGGCGCGCTGGCTGGGCGCAAGTCCCGCGCCCATCTGCTCCAGCGCCAGCCCGATCTCCAGGTGCGAGACAACCAGAGGGGCGGGCATGATCTCGAATCCGAAGACCCGCGTCGCGGCGGCCTGCCGGACCGACTCGGCCCAGGCCGCCCCACCGCCCGATGACTGCTCCGTCTCGGCAATCCGGCGCAGCGTCTCGACCAGGAAGGCGCCCGTTCCGCAGCACGGGTCGAGCACGTAGACGCGCTCATCGGCCAGTCCCTTGGCGATACCGAGGTCGTCGCGCAGCGCCCGGTCGACACGCGCCACCATGTAGCGGACCACCTCGCGCGGCGTGTACCAGACGCCGAGGTCCTTGCGCAGCTTCGGGTCGAAGGCTTCCAGGAACGGCTCATAGAAATACTGCACCGCTTCACCCTCGCTGAAGCGCTTGAGGAAGGCCTCACGGTCAACCCGCTCCAACGCAGCCTCGGTCCAGTCCAGCACGTCGTTCAGCGCCAGCCGTTCCAGCCGGCCGGGATCGGTGAGCTGGTGGAACAGCATCCGCAGCACGGGCGCGCGCAGGTAATCGCGCGTGTCCTTCCAGCGGAAGCGGTCCGCTGATTTGCTGGATGGGCCGCCCCGCGCCCAGAGCACCCAGGCGGCGAAAATCCCATAGAACAGCGTCTGCACGAGAGTCGAGCGGAAGAACTCCTCGCCGCGCTCGTCCTCGAAGGACATGCCGAGCGCCTGCTCGATGGAGTCGCGAATCGGTTTGAGCGAGTCCTCTTCCTCCTCCGCCTGTTCAACCCGCTGCAACGCATCGCGGGCATACGAGGCGAGCAGTCGGGCGAGGTCGCGCGGCTCGGAAATGGTCGAGCGGTGCGACATCACCCGCAGCAGATACTCGCCCAGCGAGACGCCGTGTCGATTGGCGGCGGTCACACGATGCTTCAGAAGGTCGTCGAATGCTGCAACCGTGTTGGCCGCGCTGTAGCGTTCCAGCGTCGCCTTTGAGCCGCTGTTGTCCTGTCCGACCAGCGCGAACTCGCGCAGATTCGTGACCAGCACGAGCTTGTGCTTCTGCCAGTACGTATCGACCTGCTCGGAGGCGATTAGCTCATCGAGGTCGGCGTCAGCGCCCTTGACCTCGACAACGCCGCGGTCCGGTCCGGTCGCAAGCGCTTCGCCGGCGCTTGAGAAGAACCCCAGGTCCGGTTGATGGCCACCCTGTTCGGAGTAATGCACAACGGCGCGGACTCGATGCGCGAGTTGAGCGCCGATCGCATTGAACAGATTCGCCAGCGCGGTGTAGTGCGATAGCTCCGGCGTTCCGACGAGGCTGACCTCTGCGATGGCGTCGAGGTACGCCTTGACCGCTTGCCTGAGTTCATTCACTGTGGTGACCCAGCTTCCCAACCAACGACACCAACTTCGACATCAATAGACACTTTACTCCCGGCTCTCTAGCTCTCTCCCTTGTCAGTCGAGAGTTGACTTCAGTCGCAATCGTGGGGCATTTGGTGCAGAGGAACTAGTGTCCTGAGTCGGGAATACGGTTGAGATATGCGGCGAGGTTGTCGAAGATCTGGTCGGCGGTCTTGTGTCAGACGAAGGGGCGCGGATGTTCGTTCCAGCCGGCGACCCAGCGTTCGATGTCGCCGGTCAGGTCAGACACGCGACAGTGGGCGCCGCGCCGGAGCCATTTGGTGGTCAGTTCGGCGAACCAGCGCTCAACCAGGTTCATCCAGGAGGTGGGCGTGAAGTGAAAGCGGAAGCGGGGATGACGCTGGAGCCAACGCTGGATCTCGGCGGTGCGGTGGGTGGCCACGTTGTCCAAGACGACATGCACGGCGAGTTCGTCGGGTACCTGCTCGTCAATCAGGTCGAGGCAGCGCCGGAACTCGCGGGCCCGGTGTCGCGGAGTCAGGTCGGCGATCACGTGTCGCGAGGCGATATCCAGCGCCGCGTAGAGATTGGTGGCCCCGTGACGCACGTAGCCGTGAGTCTGACGGCGAGGCGCCGCCGGGCAGCATCGGCCGCGTCGCAGCGGTGCGGTCAAGCGCCTGGATCTGGGTTTGCTCGTCCACGCACAGCACGACCGCCGCGTCGGGCGGGTCGACCAATGGGTCGCGTGGCGCGGTTGCTGTTCCAGCGTCTTGACGATCACCGCTTCCACCTGCTCATCGCCGATCGTGCGGGGCGCGTCGGGACGCGGCTCATCGCTCAGCCCATCCAGCCGCCGCTGGGCGAAGCGTCGCCGCCACTTGCCGGCCGTGACCGGATGGCAACCGAGCGCCGCGCCGATCTCAGTATGCGCCTGCCCGGCCGCCGCCGCGAGCACAATCCGGCTGCGTAGCGCCAAGGCCTGCGCCGTGCTCGGTCGGCGCGCCCAGCGCTCCAGCGTCTCTCGCTCCTCCGCACTCAACACGATCGTCACCGTCGGGCGGCCCTGTCGGGTACGCATGACACTCCAGCGAAAGCCCCGGACGGCCAAACCGGCTCCATCAACACCAGACCCCGTTGTTCATCGCATTAGCGACTCAGGACACTGGGGAGTATCCCGTTCCGGGCGGGGCGACCGCCCCACCCAGACACCCCGTGTATCGGGACTTCTCCGATTGCTGGCCGGGGCCTGCGATGACGCATGATCGGGCTACCCGTCCGGTCCGACGACGGTAAACTCCAACCCGTTGGAGAGCTTCCTGCCGTCACCGGTGCAGATGGCCCCCTGGTCGTCGCAGTCATTGGTGACGGGAAGGACGATGGTCACGTTCCCGTTGGCGTGCGGTTGCACAGTGATTCGCCACTGGATGTTGCTAGGCTTTTCCACCCGCTGCGCTTTCTTCACCGTTCCCCCAGTCACCGTGAACGCATCAAACTTCAGGTTCCTGAAGCTCAGCGCGACCTCCTCGCTGAAGCGGATTTCGAACGTGAATACGTCAGTGCCGTTGTGAATAGTGGGATTGTTCTCCAAGCTGACGGTCAGCGGGATGAGAGCCGCCGTCACCGCGTCCGTTGCGGCGCTGGTCAAAGACTCCGCGTTGCTCCGGTCGTCGATGAAGTTCACCCGTACCTGAATGGTCTGTCCCTGCTCGCTGGACGTGAGGGTGTAGGCGGAGCCCGTGGCTCCGGCGATGTCCGACCCACCGGCAACCCACTGGTAGGTGAAGGTGGCGCCAACGAGCCCGTCAGCGTCAGCGATGCCGGAGGTGTTCGCCGTCAACGTCTCGCCAACCTGGGCGGTGCCGATGATTGTCGGCGCTGCGGTGGCGGGGCTGTTGGGCGCGGCGTCTACTGCTGCCGTCGCCGCGCTGGTCAGCGTCTCCCCGTTGTCGGCGTCGTCGGTAAAGGACACCTTAACCTTGATGGTCCTGCCCTCGTCGTCGGCAGCCAGGGAGTAGGTAGAGCCCGTCGCGCTTGTGATGTCCGAGTCCGAGCTACCGTCGTTTCTTATCCACTGGTAGCTGAAGGACACGTTGCTCAGCCCGTCGGCGTCGGCGATGGCAGAGGTGTCCGCCGTCAATGTCTCCCCGACCTGGGCAGCGCCGCTGATGGCGAGAGCCCCGGTGGCCGGGCTGTTGGCTACCTGTTGCTGGACAGCAAAGCTGACCGAATCCGTCGCCGCGCTGGTCAGGGATTCTGCGTACCCGCCCCTGTCGGTGAAGGCGACCCGGACCTTGACGATCTTTCCCTCGTCGGCTGCAACCAAGATGTAGGTAGAGTCGGTTGCGCCCGTGATGTCAGCGTCTGCGCTCCCATCGTTGGTTACCCATTGGAACCGGAACTGCACCTGGTCCAGACCGTTTCCGTCCTCTATTCCCGTCGTATCGGCGGTGAAGCTCTCTCCGACCTGCGCCGTGCCATTGATGACAGGCGCGCCACTGGCCGTCACGTTGTCCGGCCTGGCCTGTTTGCCCAACGAAGATTGGTTCGTGGAGCCCACTTGCCTGAAATCGGACCAATCCGAGGAGCTGTGAGCGTTTCTGGCACGTACCTGGAACCAGTGCGTGGAGCCGGGGTCCAGTTTGCTGATGATGCCCCCCGCCCCGTAGAACGCGATCTCAACGCCGTCTCCCGGCAGGTCCATCCACTGGCCGTTCCGGAACAGCTGCACGTCGTAGGAATCGGCCCCCGGCACATCGTTCCACTCCAGGTCTACGCCCCCGACGAAGACCGCAGTCCCGACCGGCCGATCCGGAGTGTCCGGAGCGCTGACCGGCGGCGGCGGCGGTCCGGCTATCTGCAGGGCGGGAGCAACCGTCAGAGTCCCTCCGTCCGCGGTGCAAAGCGCCCCCACCTCGGTACACGCCCGGTTCAGCGGCGTGAGTATCGACACCGGCCCGTTCCCCGAGGGCTGAAGCGTCAGATCCCAGAGGGTCTTGAGTCCTTCCACCTGCTCTGCGCCGGTCACCGTCCCACCGAACACCGTCAACGCGTGGTCGCGCATGTCCTCGGGCGTTATCTCCACGTCCTCGCTGAAGGCCATCCGCAGCGTGAACGCGCTCGACCCGTCATGGGACAACGGCGGGTTCTCGAAGGCTGCCATCAGTGGCTCGGCCGCGGTCGCCATGGACGCAGCGGCTTTGGTAATCCAGAGCTGGTACACCCTCCGATCGAAGGCGGTATGCCCTTCGACTCTAGCGTTCGGGCCAATGACCCAGATCGACCTGTAGCGATTCTGTCTGCCCAACTTGAGGTCGAACCTGTCCATCTCGAGGTCGAACTGAACGCCGGCCAGGTCCGGGTCCTCGTCGATAGCATCCAGCCGGACCGTCTCGGTGCGCATCAGGCGCACGTCCGGGTCGGGTGAGTTCTTCTCCACAGACACCGTTACCGCGGTCGTGCCGGAGGACACCCTGATCTTGAAGGTGGCTGCATTCGTGCCCAGGTGAAAACCCGGTGTGAACGAGAGCAGCGTCCCGTTGACCGGCGTCACCGTGAGCGTCTTCAGTCTCACATCCGCCGCCGGGCCGCCGCCACCTTCTCCCCGACGGACCGTCACTCTGTAGGTCTTGGTCTCGTTGCCGTCCGCCGAGGTGACGGTCACCCTCCAGGTGGTGGAGCCTTCCGGCACGTCGAGCTTCGCCGTGGCGCCGCCGTCCCAGCGGTCGCCGGCGGTGAAGGTGCCGGCGGGACCGGTGACGACGACCGTGGCGCCCGTGGCGTAGGGCGCTGCCTGCATGGTCAGCTCACTGAAGGAGTGGCGCCCGTCGTAACTGTAGGTGTCTGACCCTATCCCGCCGAGCCAGATTCCGCCCTTCGTCGTGAGCCACAGCTTCGACAGCCGCGCATCGTCCTCCTTGCCCACCCAGCGCTTGATTTCCTGCCCCAACGCATCGCCGGCAGCGGTGCAGATGGGGTGGCCGGAGGAACTGCAGTCCAGGGTTTGCCGCACGCGGATGCGGACCGGATCCCCCGAGCTGGGCGTGATCGTCATCGTGAAGTTCCGCTTGCTGCTGCCCACCGCGGCGAGGTCGCTCTTGGTCCCGTTCTTGATCCCGACTGCCCCGTCGAGGTTGTCGATCGAGTCGTCGGAGATGTCCTTGTTGAACTTGAGCGTCACCGAGAACGCCGTGCTCCCGTCGTGGGACGACGGCAGGTTCTCGATCCGCCCACTGAGTCCCCCGCCGCGGTCCACGATCACCGTGTAGACCTTCATGGTGCTGTCGTCCGGCGCCGTGACCTGCACGGTGAAGGTGTTGAGGCCGGGCGAGACATCCCCATAAATCTCGTCTGCGTCCCCGGTGTCCTCTTGCGTGCTCCCGTCGGGACGGGTTACCACCAACTCGGCGCCGGCTTCGGTCGCCGTCGCACTCAAGATAGCTACCGTGACTCCGCTGGGAACTCCGGCTGTGTACTGGGTCGTGTCCGGGGAGAATGCAGGGTCGAGGGGCGCGTTGTTCGTAATTACCACATCAGTTAAGTAGTCGACTCTGAGGCTTTTCAGCGTCGCATCGTCGGAGGCCATCACGGTCGCCTCCGACAGCTTGACCTCCACCGTATCCCCGACGCTCCAGCCCCTGCCGGTTTGAACGTCGAGAAATCCATCGCCCTCCGGATCGAGGAAATCGAAACTTCTGCTGCCCAGATCAAGGGTGTAGCCCGAGCCTGAGAGATCGCCGGTGTAGTACAACTCCAGATAAGTGCCATCGTGGGTGAGCTGGTTCACGGTGATGGGCGAGCCGTTGCGGGTGAATTCATTGGGCGTTAGCGCGCCATATGAAATGGAGAATGAAGTGGCGAACCCGGTAAAAGCGATTGAGGTTGGGTGCTGCCCGACCGTGAGCGTGGCGCACCAGAGGACGTCGCACTCCTGGGCCTGCGCCCGGGCCGGTAGGGCCAGGAGCGCGGCGAAGGCCACGAGCAGCAACACGGCCGATATCCGCCAACGTGCGAGAGAACCAACGCGGACGGACCGGGCCAGCGCTGCGCCGAGGATGGTTCGGCTGGTCGCGCCGGACCGGGCCGCGTCAGCAGGCTCGGTTGGTGCGGACGCGCGAGGAAGAGCACCGCCGGACTTACGGGATGCCGCCGGAGGGTTGGCGGCGAGTGGCTCGTCCGCAATCGAAGATTCGTCCACAGCCGACGAGGAACGTTCACCTGACCGGCTGCGCCGCCAGCGGCTCAGCCCAGTCATGCCACGCCGCCGCCGCAGCGCGTCGAGAACGCGTGATTCGTAGGCGCTGTGCGGCTGCGCAGGCGCGTGCTTCATCCCAGCCTCCCGTTCCTCATCGACACGCATGCACGGGCTCGGACGCTGTGCACGCACGAGAAGCCGGACCACGCTTGAGCGGGCCCAGACGACTTCCGCCCGCGGAATCGCATCCTGCACGCGTGACACCGGCGAGGCGAGGCCCAGAGTTCCGAACAGATGTGTTATAGCGTGTATAAATCTTGTTATGCACGCTTTATCTCCCTTATTCGAGCGTTTACGACCGATATCAACACATCTCTGCGTGGTGTAGCAGTGTATCCACTGCCCAGGGAAATGAGCAAATCACGAGATCCGCGAGGCGCCCAGCGTGCCTAGCCAAGTTGTCTGCGGCGGCCAACACAATATTGCGCCACTGCCCCGCGGGCGGCCGTCTCGTTGCGCGTGTAGAGGGCCGGCATGGCCGAGTCGCGCCAGCGCCCGGCGGTCATCAGGCTGGTCAGTTCGATCCCGGCGCGGGCCAGGTCCTGGGCCATGCCGACGCGCGGCGAGTGGCCGCTGAAGCCCGCGCCGAGGCCGGCCGCCGCCGCCGCCTGGCTGATCCGCTCGGCGATCTGATTGGGCCGCAAGGGGAAGAGGCGCTCGTCGCTGTCCGCTCCGCTGCGCAGTTGTTCAAGCGCAGCCATCGTCTCAGGCGAGATGTAGAGGATCGCGCCGGCCCCCTCGGCGTCCGTCTTCGAGTGCCGGATCAGCAGTCGTCCGGTGCCGTCGCGCATCAGGCTGATCAGGGCGATATCGAGGAGCCCGCGGTTGCGAGCGGTCTGAGGATATTCAGGCCGCCCGCCCCTGCCCAGGCGGGGCATACAGGCCGTTGAGCGTATCTGGTCAAGGGCCGTGTCCGTGAGCGGTCTGGCTTGCTGTTGGCCGCGGCCGAGCTTGCGCCCGGCTCCACGCAAGGTGCGTTTGACCTCGTCCGAGCTGCAGGGGTCAAACGGTCCCGCGGCGCGGTGCACAAACGCGATCGCCGAAGCGGCGACCCGCAGCGTGGCTGGCTTGTGCTGCTGGCGTTCGATTCGTTCGGCGAGGTATGCCGCGACCTGAGCGGGTGCGGCCGGCAGCGGGCTGACGGCCTTGGCCTGCGCCCATTCGGCGAAACGGTTCCATTGGCCGCGGTAGTTCTTGAGCGTGTTGGCGGGGAATTCGTGCTCCTGCACCGCTTGCAAATCATCGAGCTCGATTTCTGACAGTTCTGAAGCATCCCGGCCGAACGCACGCCTGGCCGGGGGTGGACCTGGGCCATCGTCGATCAGCCGACGGCGGTCTGGCGACTCGCCCGACGGCGACCACTTCGCGCTCAGCGGAGGGCTGACGGGCGACCGGCAGTCGAGCTGTGCGGCTCCCGGGGGCAAGTAGCCAGTCTGGTCAAGCACAAGGTTTGGCCGATTCTCCGCCGTTTGCGTCGGACGGTCGGGTTCCAGTTTGGAGACGTGAACGGTCTTTAGAAGCATGTAGATACCAGATGTGTAGGTACCGAGTTGTTAGCTAAACCGTGTATAACTGCATTTATACACGCTATAACACATGTGTTCTGCCTTCTGACCCTGGTCCGCTGGAGTGACGCGTCGTCGTCGCGACGCCCTCGGGCGGCTTGCCGCCTGAGCGCCGTCATGCACGAGGGGACCACCCAGGTCGGTGCGGCGTCGAGCACTCGCACGCGTGCCGGCTGAACAGGAGACGCCGGGATGAAGAACTACCCTGCGCTGTCGCCCAGCGCCAGTGATTCGCGTCTGTTTGATGCGCAGCGGAGCCGTGGCATACCGCGGTTGAGCTGGTGGCGGCGCAGCCGGCCGGGCGGACGTTCCTCGTCGGGGGCGGACGAAGCTTCGATCTCGGACGAACCGCTCGCCGCCAACCTTCCGGCGGCATCCGCTGAGCCAGGTGCCGGGTCTGTTTCCGGCGCGTCCGCACCGACTGAGCCTGCCGCCGCAGCCCGGAACGGCGCTGCCCGGTTCGGCGCGACCAGCCGAACCATCCTCGGCGCCGCCCGTGCCCGGTCCGTCCGCGTTGGCGCTCTCGCAGGTTGGCGGATATCGGCCGTGCTGCTGCTCGTGGCCTTCGCCGCGCTCCTGGCCCTGCCGGCGCAGGCGCAAACGGCGGGCACGCTGGTCTCGAATCTGGAGCAGACCGACACTTCCGGGTCCACTTCGCAGCTGGCACAGGCCTTCGACACCGGCTCGAACGCCGCTGGTTACGGGTTGACCAGCGTCACTCTCAGACTGGCCGGGGCAGAGCAAAATCCTGGCAGAGGCGCCCTGGTACGAATCACGCCAGCGACCAGCAGCGGCCCGGACTTGAGCGACTCGACCAAGATCATCACGCTAACCACTCCGACGTTGACGACGGACGCCGACAATGTATTCACCGCGCCTGCCGGCGCCACGTTGGACGCGGACAGCACCTACATGGTCGTGGTCACGAGCGCTGACGGCACTGACGGTAATCGATTTCCTGTGGGGCGGACCCGATCAACCGGAACGGACAGCGACAGCGATCCCGAGTGGGACATTGCCGATACCAGGTTCTTTAGAGACGACAACACAGATACCTGGTCTACAAGCAGCACCCTTCTCCAGTTCAAGATATCGGGCACCGCCAGCGTCGGCCCCACCGAGGTCCCCAGTGACTGGAGCCTGATCCCCACCGGCCTGACCACCGGCGACCAGTTCCGGCTGATCTTCCTCTCCTCGACCAAGCGCGACGGCGAGGCCACCGACATCGCGACCTACAACAGCTTCATCCAGACCCGCGCCGCGGCCGGCCACACCGACAGCTAGACCTACAGCGCCGGCTTCAGCGTCGTCGGTTGCACCGCAGACGTCGACGCCCGCGACAACACCGGCACGATCGGCGTGGGCGTCCCGATCTACTGGCTCAACGGGGCCAAGGTCGCCGACGACTACGCGGATTTCTACGACGAGGACTGGGACGAGGAGCGCCACAACCAGAATAAGAACGAGTTAGGCGCCAACGGCCCCGACACCGGCAGCAGCGGCAACTACCCCCGCACCGGCTGCGACCACGACGGCACCGAGGCTTTCACCCCGGGCGGGTCTTCAGTGCCGCTCGGATCGACCGCTGACACCACGCGCGTTGGCCGTCCCAACTCATCCACGAGCAGCGAGGGCCCCTCAGTAGCGGCACCCTCGCGGACTCCGACAAAAACCGCCCCATGTACGGGCTCTCGGCGGTCTTCAAGGTGGCCGCGGTGGTGACCAACAGCGACCCGACGTTCGCGATGTCGACGGCGGACCGCGAGGTGGCCGAGAACACGGCGGCGGGCCAGAACGTCGGCGCCGTGCTGACCGCCAGCGACAGCGACGGCGACACGCTGACCTACACGCTCGAAGGGACCGACTCAGCCTCCTTCGTCCTCGACACGACCACGACCGCCGGCTCGGCCCAGATCCAGACCAAGACGGGCGTGAGTTACGACCACGAGGTCAAGTCCAGCTACAGCGTCGTGGTCAAGGCCGACGACGCTGGCGGCGGAACCGCCGCCAGCGTCACGGTGTCGATCGCGATCACCGACGTGGACGAGGCCCCGGAGCGGCCGGCGGCGCCGGCGGTGACCGCGACGTCGGGATCGACCACCAGCCTGTCCGTGAGCTGGACCGAGCCGGCGACCACCGGTCCCGACATCGACGACTACGACCTGCGCTACCGCGAGGGCACCAGCGGCAACTGGAGCAACGGCCCGCAGAACGTGACCGCCACGCTTGCCAGCATCGGCAGCCTCGACGCCGGGACCTCGTACCAGGTGCAGGTACGCGCCACCAACGACGAGGGCGACAGCAACTGGTCGCCCTCGGGCAGCGGCTCAACCACTGCGGAGGCGACGCCGACGGTGAGCATCTCGGCGGACAAGACCAGCGCGGTCTTCAAGCAAGACGGGATCAGCTACACGCTGACGCGCAGCGGCTCGACGACCGGCGCCCTGACCGTCTCGGTCACGCTGACACAGACGAAGGATTTCCTGTTGGCGACGGAGCTCACGAAGACGGTGACGATCGCCGCGGGCCAGTCGACGAAGACCTTCACGGTCGCGGCCTCGAGCTTCCAGCATTTCGCGGTGGGAACCACGGTCGAGGGCGGAACCCTGACCGCGGCGGTGCAGGATGTCCTCGGCTACGACCTGGGGACGCCGTCCTCGGTCGCTGTGTCCATCGTCATCCACTCGATGATCGGGCTCGACCAGGCGTCCTACACCGTCGGCGAGGCAGCCGGGACCCTCACCGTCAAGCTCACTGGGCGCACCAGCCCAGGCGCGCCGCAGCCGACTTCGAACACCAGCACTGTGGAGCTGACTCCGGTTGACCAGACCACCTCGTCAGGAGATTTCGACGCTTCTTTCATTGCATATCAGTTCACGCCCTCTCACTTCAGCTTGACCGGCGGAGTGTGGAAGGCGGAGGAATCGTTAGCTATCACGATCACGAACGACGATCTCGACGAGGACGACGAAACCTTCGATCTCGAAATCGAGTATCGAGTCGGGACCCAGCACAGCCCGCTCGTGGATGCGTCCGGCAACTCCTGCGGGTCCAAGTGCACGGTGACGGTGACGATCACCGACGACGACACGGCGGGCGTCACGGTCTCGAAGTCGTCGCTGACGGTGACCGAGCAGGACACGACCGGCGACAGTTACACGGTGGTCCTCGACAGCCAGCCGACCGCGGATGTGACGATCTCCGTCGGCGGGCAGTCGGGCACGGACGTCACTGCGGCTCCGACTCCAATGACCTTCACGACCGTGAACTGGGCGACGCCGGTGACGGTGACGGTGACGGGCGACGACGATGCGGACACGACCAACGACATTGTCTCGCTGACCCACAACGCGGCGAGCGGCGACAGCGACTACCAGGGCATCACGATCGCCGGCCTGACGGTGTCGGTCAACGACAACGACACCGCCCAGGTGACGGGGCTGATGGTCGAACCGGGCAACGGGCAACTGGTGGTGCAGTGGACGGCGGTCACGGGCGCGACGGGCTACCAGGTGCAGTGGAAGTCGGGCGGCCAGGGCTACAACAACAGCGGCCGGCGCGCCGTCATCGGTTCGGGTTCGACCACGAGCCACACGATCCCCAGCCTGAGCAACGGCACCGAGTACACGGTGCGGGTCAGAGCGACGCGGACCGGCGCCAACGCCGGCGCGTATTCGTCGGAGGTGTTGGAGACGCCGGTGATGCCGACGGCGGCGGGCGTCACGGTCTCGAAGTCGTCGCTGACGCTGACCGAGCAGGACACGACCGGCGACACATATACGGTGGTCCTCGACCGCCTGCCGACGGCGAGTGTGACGGTGACGGTGGGAGGCCTGGGCAGCTCGGACGTCACCGCCAACCCGTCCAGCCTGACCTTTACGACCGTGAACTGGGCGACGCCGCAGATGGTGACGGTGACGGCCGGCAACGATGCGGACACGACGAACGACACGGTCTCGCTGAGCCACAGCGCGATGAGCAGCGACAGCGCCTACCAGGGCATCACGATCGCCGGCCTGACGGTGACGGTCAACGACAACGACACCGCGCAGGTGACGGGGCTGATGGTCGAACCGGGCAACGCGCAACTGGCGGTGGAGTGGACGGCGGTCACGGGCGCGACGGGCTACGAGCTGCAGTGGAAGTCGGGCGTCCAGAGCTACAACACCAGCGGCCGGCAGGCCACAATCAGCTCGGGTTCGACCACGAGCCACACGATCCCCAGCCTGACCAACGGTACCGAATACACGGTACGGGTCAGAGCGACGCGGACCGGCGCCAACGCCGGCGCGTATTCGGTGGAGGTGTTGGAGACGCCGGTGATGCCGACCGCGGCGGGCGTCACGGTCTCGAAGTCGGCGCTGACGCTGACGGAGCAGGACACGACCGGCGACACGTACACCGTGGTCCTCAATACCCTGCCGACGGCGACTGTCACGGTGACGGTGGGAGGCCTGGGCAGTTCGGATCTGACCGCCAACCCGTCCAGCCTGACCTTCACGACCGTGAACTGGGCGACGGCTCAGACGGTGACGGTGACGGCCGGCAACGATGCGGACACGACGAACGACACGGTCTCGCTGAGCCACAGCGCGATGAGCGGCGACAGCGACTACCAGGGCATCACGATCGCCGGCCTGACGGTGACGGTCAACGACAACGACACCGCGCAGGTGACGGGGCTGATGGTCGAACCGGGCAACGCGCAACTGGCGGTGCAGTGGACGGCGGTCACGGGCGCGACGGGCTACGAGCTGCAGTGGAAGTCGGGCGTCCAGAGCTACAACAACAGCCGGCGCGCCGTCATTAGTTCGGGTTCGACCACGAGCCACACGATCCCCAGCCTGAGCAACGGCACCGAGTACACGGTGCGGGTCAGAGCGACGCGGACCGGCGCCAACGCCGGCGCGTATTCGTCGGAGGCGTTGGAGACGCCGGTGATGCCGACGGCGGCGGGCGTCACGGTCTCGAAGTCGTCGCTGACGGTGACCGAGCAGGACACGACCGGCGACACGTACACCGTGGTCCTCGACCGCCTGCCGACGGCGACTGTCACGGTGACGGTGGGCGGCCTGGGCAGTTCGGATCTGACCGCCAACCCGTCCAGCCTGACCTTCACGACCGTGAACTGGGCGACGGCCCAGACGGTGACGGTGACGGCCGGCGACGATGCGGACACGACCAACGACACGGTCTCGCTGAGCCACAGCGCGATGAGCACTGACGGCGACTACCAGGGCATCACGATCGCCGGCCTGACGGTGACGGTGGCAGACAACGACACCGGCAACACCCCCGCCGAGGGCAAGCCGACCATTTCGGGTCCGGCGCAGGCGGGTCGGACGCTGACGGCCTCGACGGCCGGCATCACCGACGCCGAGGGGCTGACGACGGTCAGCTACAGCTACCAGTGGCTCGCGTCGGGGACGGCTATCGGGGGCGCCACGAGTTCCACCTACAGCGTGAGCGCGAGCGTGCAGGGCGACAAGATCTCGGTCAGGCTGACCTTCGACGACGATGAGGACAATCCCGAGACGCTGACCAGCAACGCGACCAACAACGCGGTGGTGCCCGCTGCGGTCACCTGTCCCACGGGCACGCTCTGGTGCTCCACGCTGACGGCGGGGTACGGCACAGCAGATATGGACGGTGAGTTCTTTCTTGGGCTGGGCGCCGGCGTCGATACGCCCCCCGAGAGTTACGGCAGCCTCGACGACGGCGCCTTCACGCACCTCGGGGCGCCCTACACGGTCACGCAGTTCTTCGCTGACGCGGACGGCTTGGCGGCGATCTTTGCCACCAGTCCGAACCTGCCCGACGACGGCGCCGGGCTGACGCTGCAGGTCCAGCAGGTCTCGGGCCAACGCGAGATCCCGCTGAGCGGAAAAGCGTACTCCAGCATCCCCTATTTGCCAGCGACCATAAAGGCCTGGCAGCTTAGAACTGCTCTCAGGTCCAGCGTTACTGATCCCTTGACCGCCCCGCTCCTGCGCGGTTTCGATCGAGCTTACGATCCGTACGGAAGTCAAACCGACGAGGACACCGAGGTCACGGTCTGGCTGACCTACACCAACCGCCCTGCCGAGGGCGGCCCGACGATTTCCGGCAGGGCGCAGGTAGGCGAGACGCTGACGGCCGGCATGGGCGACATCGCCGACGCCGACGGGCTGCCGACCACGTTCCCGGGCGACTACAGCTTGCAGTGGCTGCGGGTGGACGCCGACGGCGTCTCGAACGAGACGCCCATCGGCGCCGACGCCCTGACCTACACGCCGCTGGCGGTGGATCTGGGCAAGAAGCTCAGGGTGCAGGTGAGTTTCAGCGACGGCGGCGGCGGCAGCGAGACGCTGACCAGCGACGCCTACCCGTCCAGCGGCACGATCACCGACGACTCCGCGGCGGGCGTCACGGTCTCGAAGTTGGCGCTGACGGTGACGGAGGAGGACTCCTCCGGCGACACCTACACGGTGGTCCTCAATACCCAGCCGACCGCGAGTGTGACGGTGACGGTGGGAGGCCTGGGCAGCTCGGATCTGACCGCCACCCCGGCCAGCCTGACGTTTACGACCGTGAACTGGCAGACGGCCCAGACGGTGACGGTGACGGCCGGCTCCGATACGGACCTGACGGACGACACGGTCGCGCTGAGCCACAGCGCGGCGAGCAGCGACAGCGCCTACCAGGGCATCACGATCGCCGGCCTGACGGTGACGGTGGCAGACAACGACGACCCGCCGCCGCCGCCGCCGGGGGTACGGGCCCTCGTCTCGAACCTCTACGAGACTCCCGCCTCCACCGGCACTGACTTTGAGACGGTGGCGCAGCCCTTCACCACCGGCAACAACCCGGACGGCTACGTACTGACGAGCGTGGAGTTGCGGGCGGACGATACGACGGACGACACGCGCTTCCGCGTGCAGATCGTGACGCTCGACGGTGACGGCGAGCCGTCCGCCTTGCTGTATACGCTGAGCAACCCGGCCAGCATCGACGACGGACCCCTGACGTTCACGGCGCCGGAGAGCGCGAACCTCGCTGCCGACACGAGCTATGCGGTCCAGGTGGTGATCAGCAGCGCCAACGGCGGCCCCAATCCCGGGGCCACGCTCGATGTGACCCCCTCGTGGAACGAGGACCTCGCGCTGTACGGCTGGAGCATCGCCAACACCCGGTTCAAACGCTCCAGCGATACGGATCCCTGGAGCAGCAGCTTCACCCGCCTGGTCCAGCTGAGGATCAGAGGCGCGTTCTACATCGGACCCTCCAACAATGCAACGCTGGCGGCGCTGACGCTGGCCGACGCCGCGGACGACAGCGCCATCGCGCTGAACGAGAGCGTCGCGGCGGGCACGACAGCCTATACGGCGGAGGTGGAGGACGGGGTCGAGACGATCACCATCAATGCAGAGACGGCCGACGACGGGGCAACCGTGGCGTTCCTCGACGGCAGCGGCGCGGCGCTCGCCGATGCGGACGCGACCGCGGACGGCTGGCAGGTCCAGCTGGGCGCGAGCGCGACCACCATCCAGGTGACGGTGACGGCCGAAGACGCCAGCACCCGGACCTACACCGTGACGCTGGTCGTGATCGACACCAGCGACGCGACGCTGCAGTCGCTCAGTCTGAGCGAGGTCGCGCTGAGTCGCACGTTCTCGCCTGACGTCACTTCGTACACGGCGAGCGTGGCGGACAGCGTCCTATCCACGACCGTGACGGCGAACCCGGCTCAGCCCGAGGCCACGGCGGTGGTCAGGTTGGACGGCGTCGAGGACAGCGACGGCATTGTCGAGTTGGAGGAGGACACGACCTCGTTCAGCATCAGTGTCGTGGTGACCGCGCCCAACCGCACGAACACGCGGACCTACAGCGTCGCCGTCAACCGGGGCAGCGTCGCCGTCACCGGGACAACAGGCGGCGGCGGTGGCGGCGGCGGCGGCGCGCCGCCGGCGGCGGTCCCCTCCGAGGCCGACTTCGACTGGAACGTGACCCGCGACATCGAGTCGCTGGACCCCGACCACGACGCGCCGACCGACATCTGGTCGGACGGCCGGACGTTGTGGGTCCTGCAGAACGCGTCGGCGGGCGCCGACGCCGTGTTCGCCTACGAGTCGGACAGCGGTGAGCGACAGGCGGAGCGCGAGTTCGAACTCGACCGGCGCAACCGCTTCGCGCACGGCCTCTGGTCCGACGGCGCGACCGTCTGGGTATCCGATAGCGGTCAGGACACGCTCTTCGCCTACGAGCTCGGCAGCGGCGAGCGGCTCGAGGCGCGCGACATCGAACTGGCCGAAGACAACCGCGACCCACGCGGCGTCTGGTCGGACGGCGAGACGATCTACGTGCTCGACAGCGTCCAGGACGCGATCTTCGCCTACGACCTCGAATCGGGCGAGTTGCTGGCCGAGTACCCGCTGGACACGCTCAACCAGAGCCCGCGCGGGATCTGGTCGGACGGCGTCACGATCTGGGTCTCGGACGACGGCGCCAAGCGCATCTTCGCCTACCGGATCGAAGGCGGCGTGCTGGTCCGCTACGAGGCTGAGGAGTTCACGTTCCGCTCGCTGCTCAAGGCCGGCAACGGCGACGCGCGCGGGATCTGGTCGGACGGCGATGTGATCTTCGTCGCGGACGAACAGGACGACAAGCTCTACAGCTACAACCTGCCCGACGCGATCAACGCGAACCTGGCGGCGCTCAGCTTGAGCGATGTCGAGATCGGCGCGTTCTCGCCGCTGCGCACCAGCTACGAGGCCGCAATCGGCGCCGCCACGCAGACCACGGTGTCGGCGCAGCCCGTGCGTGAGGACGCGAGCGTCAGCATCGTTCCGGCCGACGCGGACCCGGCGGACGGACACCAGGTCGCGTTCGCCGGTCTGGACGAGATCGCGGTCACCGTGACCTCACCCGACGGCAGCCGGACCCGTGTCTATCGCGTCAGCCTCGAACCAGGGCTAACCCCAGTCGACCAGACGCCGCCGGCGTCCGACGAGACTCCGCCGCAACCAGCGGACGCCGGCGGCGAGTCCAGCAGTGAGCCCAGCAGCGACGAGACGGCGGTTGAGGTGACCAGCGAGGTGCGGATCACGGTGCGCAATGCGCCGGACGGCCGGGTCGAGTTCGCACTACAGCAGCGCGCCGCCGATGGGAGTTGGGGCGAACGGCTGTTGCCGCGCGGCCGCTTCCTGGCGGCCGATGCGGCGCTCGGACGCTGGCTGTTCAGCACCCCGGTCGCCATCACGGTCGGCGGCGAGATCCTGGAGCTGCGGATCGGCGCCCGCCGTCTTGAGGACGGCCGGGTCGAGTTCGCACTACAGCGCCGGACCGCGGACGGCTCCTGGAGCGGGCGGCTGCTGCCCAGCGCCCGCTATCTCCCGGCCGGGACCGAGGCCGGGCGCTGGCTGGCCAGCAGCGCCCTCGACGTCGACAGCGCCGGCAGCCTCAACGTGCGCATCGCCGCACGGCGGCTGGACGGCGGCCGGGTCGAGTTCGCCCTGCAGCAACAATCGGCGGACGGCGCCTGGGGCGAACGCAACCTGCCCAGCGGCCGCTTCCTGCCGGTCGGAACTGAGGTCGGACGCTGGCTGGCCAGCAGCGCCGTCAACGTTGGCGAGGCCGCCGCCGGCGCAGTCGTACGCATCGCCGCACGGCGGGCGGCCGACGACCGGGTCGAGTTCGCACTGCAGCAACAATCGGCGGACGGGTCCTGGGGCGAGCGCCATCCGCCCAGCAGCCGCTTCCTGCCGGTTGAGGCCGAGATCGGACGCTGGCTGGCCAGCAGCGCCCTCGCCGTGTCGCTCGCGGACGCGCCATGACCTTCATCTGCAGGCGTTGATCAACGCTGGGCGACCGAACACCGGGCACTCCCTGCTCGGTCGCCCAGCTCATTCCCCTCGTGGGCGATGGCCCAGTGATCGTCCGATAGGAGGACCCGGCTCGGCGACAGACGAAATCAGGCGGCGGGACGAGACAAGAAGGAGTCGTTCACCATGGATTCTGGTCAACCCGAGCCACGCGCCCGACTCAATCCTGATGCCGTCTGGGCCCAGCTCAATCGGCGCAACCTGGCGCAGAACGAACTCGCACGCGCCGCCGGCATCACATCTGGATACCTCTCCCAGTTGATGAGCGGGACACGCTACCCATCGGCCGCGGTGAGAACGCGGCTGGCAGAGGCGCTTGGCCTGGAAGATCGCGACCTCTTCACTCTTGACCTGGATGACTAGCCGCCGTCCCTGGCGTCCTACCTGCTCAGGTTCACCGCTCAGGCCTGGGCATCTCGCATCTGAGCTGCCGAGCAGACTGGCGCTGGTCGCTTGCCTCGCAGGCTTTGGTCGATGGCGCGTGCGCCACGGACACGAAAAAAGCGTCCCACACATGCGACCGCGGGGAGGTCATTGCCGATGTGGCAATGACCTCCCCGCTTGCGCTCAACCGGCTGCAGCAAGTCCGGCGCCTTGCTCCTGTTCCAGCGCCCACTCGAACAACGATGGCGAGGCTGGTTGCGCCTGGCGCCCGCGCCGCTTCGACGGCTGAGGCGGCTCAGCCATGAACTCGGTCCAACTGAACAGTGACGGCTGCGCTTGCGGCAATTTGTGATGGCCGCCGCAGGGAACCAGTTCCAGTACCGATTCCTCATGGCGGTCGCTGGGGATCGTCACGACCAGCGGTCGCGCCTCCGGTTCGACGCGCTCCCAGCCGTCATCGACCAGCAACGCGTCGGCGTCGGCCGCGACCTGCTGCGCCTGCTGGAAGATGTCTTCGACCGGCTCGTCGTCGGTCTCGCCGGCGATCAGCTTGCGCGCCAGGGCCATCATCAGGTCGTCGCCGCTGTCGCCGTAGGCGGCCAGCCCGTCTTCGGGCAGGTCGCCCTCGACCGCCAGCGAGGATTGCAGCTTCTGCGCGACCAGCTTGAGCGCGTCGGCCTGCAGCGTCGAGCGGTAGGCCATGAACACGACCTTGACCGGCTCGCTCTGGCCGATTCGCCACGAGCGCCTGGAGGCCTGGCGCATCGTGTAGACCGAGTAGTCGGTCTCGTACCAGCAGATCGTCGGAAAGGCGATCAGGTCGAGTCCGGTCTGGACCAGCCTGGGGTGGCAGATCAGGACATCGACGCCTTCCTTGACCCGCTTCGCGACCCAGGCCTCGCGCTGCTTGGGTTCAACCCGGTCGGCCTTCATCACTGCGGTGCGGAAGCCGTGCCGGGTGAGCAACGACTCCAGCCGGCCGGTGATGTCCCGCGTTCCGGTGTGGGTGGCGTAGACCAGCACCCGCCTTCCGGCCATCCGCTCCTTGGCTACCAGATCGATCAGCTGCTGCTCCTTGGGATAGACGCGCTCCTCGTCGAGCGGCGGCAGTTGCACGATCAAGTCGCCGGAGTCGGGGTCGAACACGGACTCGCCCCTGGTGCAACCCTCGGGATAGGCCAGTAGCGCCTGCAGGTAGGTCGAGAGCAGCCGCGCCGAGCCGCGCTCGATCGCCTGCAGCAGGGCCCGCTTGAGGTTCGTCGAGAGGATGCGATAGGCCGAAGCCTGAGAGAATCCGCTGTCGTCCTCTTCGGTGTCCAAGCTCGTCACCTGGATCTGCTCCTCGTAGGCCGGCAGTCCCGAGGCGACATCAGCGAGGCGCAGGAACAGCGAGTGGCCGATGATGTGGAACAGCGCCGCCGGCGCCATCCCCGGCCGCTCCTTGACCTGCTTGCGGTAGCCGCGGCGGCGCGACTGCGAGCCGTCCTCAGTCGGATCGTCGTCACGGTCGTTGCGCACCCGCTGCTCGAGGAAGCCGTAACGCTCGACCCACTTGTGCTCCTCGGCGCGGCCGAACTCCGAGCGGATCTCCGGCGAGAAGCGGTAGAGCAGGTGGAACAGGGTTGAGGCGTGGCCGCCCATCAGGGTTCCCGAGAGGGCCAGCGACTTGCCGCAGGCGTCGGCCAGGATGCCGGCCGAGACGCCCTGCGCGGAGCCGCGACCCTTGTGTTCGTGCACTTCGTCCACGATCAGCAGGTCGAAGTAGCCGCGCATGCGCTGCTTGACGTAGTCGGCCAGGGGGTACTTGCGCGGGCCCCGGCCGGGCGACCGGCGAGCCATCAGACCGGCGTTGTAATCGGTCGTCACGTTCTGCACCGGACGCGCCTCGGCCGTCCACAAGGGCGTCCCGCACTTGGGGCACTTGTGACGCTTCTTGTTCAGCGCCGTGTGCGAGACGGGGACGCCTTCGCCATCCACGATCTGCGTGGTGCAGTCGGGACAGGCCGGGGTCATGACGAACGCGCCGGTCTGCTCGTCGCGTACGGGCAGGCCGTCCTCATCGGTGAGCCGGCGCATCCAGTAGGCGGGCCGGAAGCGGTGGCCCAACTTGGCCCGCGAGTGCGACATGACCACGTACTGGGGGCCGGAACCCTCCTGGCGGCGCAGTGCTTCGAGGTCGGTGATGCTGTCGGCGATGCCCGTGCGGACCAGCGGGATGGTCTCCTCGATCTCGCGCTGCCACTTGCCGACCAGGTGCGGCGGACAGAGCACCAGCACGCGGCGGAAGCCGGCCAGCTGCGCGGCGGCGATGCCGATGAACGTCTTGCCCACGCCCATTTCGCCGACGACGGTCGTGCCGCGCTGCTCGGTCAGGCTCAGCGCGGCGCCGCGGATCACGGTCTCCTGGGCGCCCATCGGTTGGCGCTTGAGCGGCGGCATCGGGCGGTCGTCCGCCGCCGGTCGGTACCTGGGTGGGTAGCTGTGGACGATCCGCTTGGTGATCGCCTCGCGGTAGGTGTCGATGAACTCTGAGAGGTTCATGGTTACTCCTCAATGTGGGCCCGCGCGTCGCGGACGCAGTCGGGCAGGCTCTCGTAGTCGTCCCGGCTGCGGTTGCAGGCGCAGCACCAGGAGAAGGTTCCCGTGCCGGTCTCCTCGCCGTGCTCGTTGATGGTCACGGTCTTGTCGAAGTAGATCTGGCAACCTCGGTCGTTGATCCAGGGGTTCATGCTTGGCGTTCCGTTCTAGCCCGACCGGCGACAGTGCGGGTCGGGCGGGCTGATGGTCTAGGCGCTGAGCGGGAGCGGCAGCTGTCGCTCGGGGGCGACGGTGCTGAGGCGCTCGGCCAACAGTCGGGCGTCGTCGCGGTCGGCGCAGTCGTCGAGGTCGATCCACTCGAGTTCGAGCAGCTCGGCGATGACCTGTCCGATCGTGACGTAGGCGTTGAAGTCCGGTAGCGGCGGCGTGCGCTCAGGCATCGGTCGCCAACCAGACGAGATCCGAGGGCTGCCAATCCACCAGTTCGACGTGGTCGTCGGGCTGCCAGTCGAACATCGGGAAGTCTCGCTCGCGGACGCCGCGGGCCTCTTGCCGTGCGCAGGTCGCGCACCGGTTGAGCGTGGGCGCCTCGGCGTCAGGCGTGAGGCTCTGGTCTCCGACTCGGTAACTCTCGCGGCAAGAGCCGCACTGGGTAGTCTGGGTCATGTCAGTTCTCCGTATCTGACTAGAGCGGGCGAGGGGTACGATCCCTCGCTCGCTCGCTGGTTTCAGTTGGTGCAATCGCAGGGGTCGGGCGACTCCAGCGATTGCTCGATGAGGCCGCAGCCCGAACACTCCCAGCGGGTGAACCCGTGCTGGTGAAACTGCCGCCAGGTCTGGCGGCGAGGTTCGTCGTCCGTGATCCGGTCGACGCTGCGGGGCGTGTGCTGCGTCATGTAACCGCAGCCGTCGCAGGGTCCTCGGACGATCTCGGTCTCGTGGTACCGATAGTCGAAGTACTCGGCGGACGACTGGCGGCCGCAGCGGTCGCAGGCGTAGTGAACTCTGAGTCGGGGCATGGTGGGTCTCCAGTTCCGGTGTGGGCGCTGTGAGTGGTGGCGCGCGTCGCGCCCGACCGCGCTTGGGGTCGTGAGATTGATTTGGTTCGGGGCTGTTACGCCTCGATCCGTTCGATCCGGCCCGTGTCGAGGTCGAGCGTGACCACGCTGGTGCAGAGTTGCTCGCGGTAGACGTCGTGCGTCTCGCCCTCCTCGACCAGGACCATCTCCTTCGTCGTGCGTCCCTTGACGAGGACGCGCGATTCGGGCGTTTCCAGTTCGAGGTTGTCGAGGAAGCCGGCCGCGACCAGCATCGCCAGGTGTCCCTTGCGCAGCGGCATCAACGGGCGCGTGGAGCGGTCGCTGGGCGGCCAGAACGCGTCCGTGATCTCCTCCTGGGTCCAGAGACCGCGCGCGCGTGCCTCGGCGACCGCCTTCTGGAAGTCGATCACCCGAGTCGTGAACATCGCCGCTCCGGGCGGCGAGTGCCCCACGTCGTAGACGGGTTGCAGGTCCTGACGCAGCGGCGTCAGCTCGTCGATACTCCCGAGCAAGTCGTTCATCGCCCGAGCGTCAGGTCGCGGATGTTCCTTGCGCAGACCCATGACCACGACCTGGTTGAACTGCTCGATCTCGGGCTCGGGGAACGCCCAGGCCCGGACGCGGGCGTAGTTCGTGGTCAGGAACCGCGCCGAGGTCGCGATCTGCGCACGCGGGATGATGTAGACGAGCACGCCCGAGGGCTCCAGGTAGCGGGTGCAGTGGGTCAGGAACGCGTGCTCGACCCGCTTGTCTTCGCGGTCGTGGTCGTAGGGCGGGTTCAACCAGAGCAGATTGAACGTGCGGTTGGCGATCGAACAGCGGAAGAGGTCGCTGGCCAGCGCGTGGTCGAGCTGTTCCGCCGCCTGCTGCGCGCGCTCGGTCTGCAGTTCGACGCCGTAGGTCTCAACCGTCATGCTGCGCTTGATCGAATCGGCCAGCTGCCGCAGGGCGTCGCCCGGGCCGCAGCAGGGGTCGAGCAGTCGGACGATCTGGTCGCGGTTGCGGCTGTAGCGGATCGGCGCCATCAGCAGCGAGCGGATGTAGTCGACTACGCGCGGCGGCGTGGGGTAGTAGCCGCCTTTGGCTTGTCCGGCGAGTCTCATTGGTTGTCTTCCTTTCGGTTGTCGGCCTCAACGAGGCTGATCAGGTGGTCTTCGAGGTCTTCGGCGATCTGGGGATCTGCCAGCCGGACTCCTGCGGTTGCAGTAGCCAGCCGGCCGTCTCCCCCGGACCGCGTTGGACCGTGATGATGATCTGGTCGTCTGACGCTTCGGTCATTGGTTCTCCTCCCGGTACTGCTCAAGCAGGTTGAGCAGGTGGTCGTGGATGTCCTCGTGGAAGCCTTCGTCGATCTGCGATCCGTCCTCCTTGAGGTCGAAGTTGTAGATCGCGGTGATCTCCTCGCCGGCGATATCGTGTTCGCCGGCTCGGGTCTCGACGGTGACCGCGACGTAGCGATGACTCATGCGGGTGCGCCGTTCAGTTCACGCGGCAGCTTGAGCGCGCCGTACTTGACAGCCGCCGAGAGCTCCGATTCGAGCAGGTCCGGGTCGTGGTAGCAGGACCAGGCGTGCAGGCCCTCCGACTTGAGCGGTCTGATCGCTCCGCTGTCGAGCCCGTGTTCCCAGAGCCAGTCGGCCCAGCTGTGATGCAGCGGCAGCTCGCTGCGCTGGTTGAGGAAGCGCAAGTGCAGCGCCGGCGCTTCGGCGGCGTCCGGAGTCAACAGCAGGAAGGCGTCGCGCTCAAACGAGAGTTCCGCCATCTGCGTGTAGACCATCGCGTGCCAGGCGCCCGCCTGCGGCAACCGCGCGATCTTGGTCTTCCAGGTGCCGATGCTGCTCTCGGGGATCTGATAGCTCTCGTAGCCGCCCTCGTGGATACCGTCGGCCGCGCCTTTGATCAGGAACGCGGGTTGCGGCGGTGAGTTGAGCAGCGCCGCCCAGATCGCCTTGAGCGAGGTCTGGGCGCCGACCATCGAAACGAACCAGAGCTGGTTCTGCTCGGGGTCGGAGGCGAACGCGTCGACCGTGGCCGAGAAGCCGCCGGCCGTAATCGTGTAAAGCTGGGTTGCCTGCCCCGCACTTGATGCGGGCGAGAGCTCATCTCCTGAGGGAGACGTGGTGTGGGTGTCGAGCATGGCTCGTCCTTTCGTTGAATGCGGTGTTGGGGAGCGGGCTCAGGCGAGGAGGCCCTGGCCCTTGAGGCTGGTCCAGCCGTCCGAGCCGACCACGACGTGGTCGAGCAGTTCGATACCCAGGAGCTGGCCGACCTCGACCAGGTCCTTGGAGAGCTTGATGTCGTCGCGGCTCGGTTCGGGGTCGCCCGAGGGATGGTTGTGCACGACCACGATGTGCGGCACGGCCTCGACCACGGCGGGGCGGAAGACCTCGGCCGGGCGGACCAGCGCGCAATAACCATTGCCCCCCGATCGAGTCGGGGGCAGGCTCTGGTAGATCGTGCGCTGGCCGACGACGCGGTTCTTGCGGTCGAGCAAGACCCGCACTTGTTCCTGGGCGAGCCGCGACATCTCCTCGCCGAGCAGCTCGACGACCGTCTCGGGCCGGTAGATGGTGGGCATGTCCAAGGGCCGCTCGGGCCGGGTCTCGACCTCGTAGCGGATCGCCAGTTCGCCGAGCAGGTTGAGGTTCTGGCGCAGGGCGTCGAGCAGCGCCTGCTGCTCGGCGTTCGCGGGGATGGTTTCGGTCAGGGTGGTCATCTCGGGTTCCTTTCAGGTAGTGGGAACGAAGCGGGGCCGCTCCCCTCGTTGGTGGGAGAGCGGCCCCGTGATGCGCCTCGGTAGAGGCGTCGGTTCGTGTGATGTGTGACTAGAAGGGTTGGTCGCTCCCCGATCGAGTCGGGGACAGGCTGTCCGACTGGCGGCCGTTGCCCTGGCCATTGCCATTACGGCTGTCGAGGAAGACGACTTCGTTCGCGTGGACCTCGGTCGTCTGACGGCGCTGGCCGTCCTGGTCCTCCCAGCTGTCGTAGCCGAGCCGGCCCGCGGCGTAGATCCGGTCGCCCTTCCGGACGTACTCGGCGACGGCCTCGGCGGTCTTGCCCCAGACCACGAGGTTGTGCCAGTCGGTCTGGCTCTCCCCGTTTCCGTTGCGGCGGTCGGTCGCCAGCCGCAAGCGGCAGACGGCGGTCCCGTTCTTGGTCTGGCGCAGTTCGGGTTCGGTCCCGACCCGGCCCAGGAGTTCGATTCGGTTGATCGTTCGTGACATTGGTCGTGCTCCTTTCAGAGAGCGCGTGTTGGCGCGGGACTCCCGCGCCTGTGTGCGAAACAGAAGCGGGTCCGCCCTCCGCATTGGTGGGAGAGCGGCCCCGAAGTGCGCCTCAGCGAAGGCGTCAGATGGCGTGATTGGTGACTAGAAGGGTTGGTCACCACCGGACTGGCGACCGTTACCCGTCCCGTTGCGCGAGTCGAGGAAAACGACCTCGTTCGCGTGGACTTCGGTTGTCTGACGGCGCTGGCCGTCCTGGTCCTCCCAGCTGTCGTAGCCGAGCCGGCCCGCGGCGTAGATCCGGTCGCCCTTGTGGACGTACTCGGCGACGGCCTCGGCGGTCTTTCCCCAGCAGATGAGGTTGTGCCAGTCGGTCTGGCTCTCGCCGCCCGAGTTGCGGCGGTCGGTCGCCAACCGCAAGCGGCAGACGGCCGTGCCGTTCTTGGTCTGGCGCAGTTCGGGGTCGGTTCCGACCCGGCCCAGGAGTTCGATCCGGTTGATCGTGCGTGACATTGGTAGTGCTCCTTTCAGAGAGCGTGTGTTGGCGCGGCCTGCCCCCGACTTGATCGGTGGACTGCCCGCGCCTGTAGGAAACGAAAGCGGGGCCGACCTCCAATGTGTGGAGACCGGCCCCGTGTTCTGACCTCTCAGAGGAGGGGTCGCCTAGCTGACTCGGAGGTATTCCGAGGTTTGCTCGGTCACGATCTCGGCCCGCTGTTCGGGTTCGAGCAGCGCGTTGAGCCGCTTGTGGTCGACCGCGTAACGGCGACTCGTGACCATGCCGACGATGCGGGTCTTCTCGGATCCCTCCAGCTTGGCCTTGGCTTCTCCTTTCCCTTGCAGCCACTGCTGGAGAGTCTTGAGCGCGACTCGCTTGTCGGCGTCGAGCGACTTGAGCTGTCGTTGGACCTGCTCGTACTCGCGCAGCGCGCCTTGCGCCGCCTCGTCCGACACCGGCTCGACCGGCTCGATTTCGGCCTCGTCGGACGCCTCAATCGCCTGGCCGGGCTGGCAGGCGTTGAGGTAGGGGCAGCGGCGGCATTGCCAGTCCGAAGCCTCGAAGTCGCGTTCCGGCAACGCCTCGGGGTCGGGACCGCATGCCTGGTAGCGGTCGGCGAGCGGCGCCAGCCGTTCGCAGGCTCGGTCCCAGGCCCGCTCGATGCGGTCGGCTGGGATTACTTCGTAGTCCCAGCGCCGCGAACCCGTGTCGAGCGTGGCGATCACTGTCTCGCGGAAATCGCCGTAGACCCCGAGCGTGTAACAGGCGGCCTGGGCCACCGACTCGGGGTGGCTGCGCTCGGCGCCCAGCGTCTGCCAGCGCTTGAACGCCTCGGGGCCGCGCGTCTTGACCTCGATCACCCGTTCGTCGCCGAACAGTTCGATCGCGCCGGTCGCGTCGGGGTGACCGGTCACGGTCAGTCCCGGCACGGCCTCAACCGCGACTTGCAGCGGCGCCTGCGGGTCGGCCGGGGTGACCGTCCAGAACCGGCGCTGCATGGCGCGGACGACGACCGGTTCGAGCGCCTGGCCGACTTCGAGCACGGTCTTGGTCTCGTCCGACATCGGGTTGGTCACCTCCTGCTCGGTGGCCGCGTACCAGAGGGCGCGGCGGCACTGGCCCAGGGCGGAGGCGCGGACTTCGATCCGTCCGTCGTCGGTGAACCGCGCGGCAGGGCGGTCGAAGACGCGAGAGCGGCTCGGAGTCAGGGGTGGGTTGCTGAGGGTCATGGTGGATACCTTTCTGGGTTCCGGTAGAGAGGAAGAGCGGGGCCGCCACTTCAGTGCGCGGCCCCGCTGTGCTCGGTGGGCTGGGGCTAGCTGTGCTCGGCCTGCTGCCGCTGTTCGAGCTTCTCGGCGGCGGAGGCGATCAGCGGGTTGATCTCGTCCGGGCCGAGTTCGTCCAGCGGGCGACCGGTCTTGGCTTCGACGGCGGCGCGGACTTGCTGCTCGGAGAAGCCCTGCTGCGCGCTCAGCTCGATCAGGTGCGCGCGCAGGTTTACGGCATCGCGCCCGTCGTCCCGGACCGGTTCCGCCGACGGTTGAGCAACCCGGCGTCGCGGCTGCTGCTGGGCGCTGCGTTCGGACGGTTGCTGCCGGCGAGGCTGTGAGGCCGGTTCGGACTGTCGGCCGTTGCGCGTGTTCGTTGGCGGGTCTCCGTAGAGGCCGTTGCCGAAGCGGTCGCCGAAGCTGCGCAAGGCTCGCTTGAGTGCGTCGGTGACCGCCCCTTTGAAGGCCGTTTCGTGGCCGTCCGCGGGCTCGCCCGTGACCGCCTGGAAGCCGACGTCGGTGCGCGAAGGCGCGCCCGGCACCGTGACCCGGACCATCGCCGAGTAGGCGGCGCTGCGCGTGACTTCGCCGGTGCGCGAGTCTGTGGACTCGATCTGCCGCATGGTCACATCGCCAATCAACTCATAGCCCCAACCGCCGAATCCGAAGATCCGGTTGGCCTGATCGATCGCTGTGTGGCCCTCGATGTAGTCGAACTTACGTCCGCCGCGGCCCTTGCGCTGCGAGACCAGCGCCGGGTCGAGCGGTTGCGCCAGCGCGTCGCTGACGACCGGCGCCAGCGCGTCCCAGTGCAGCGCCTCCATCGCGCTCGACGTGGGGATGTGCTCGAGGATCGTGGGGGCCGCGCCGTTCGGTCGCGAACCGTTTCCGTTCCTGCGAACCGCTGTCGCGGTTCCATTTCCGTTGCTGTTGCGGTGAGTTCCGTTGTTCATCTCGTACTCCTCATTCAGTGGTGTGCGTGGTTGGTGAGCGCGGTTGCCCGTTGGGGCAACCGTGAGCCGTGCCGCGGGCACGGTCGGCCAGGGGCCATAGGCAGGCCCTCCGTTCGTTTGATTGGGTCTCGTGAGTTGGTGGGTTGGCAGCTACCGAGCGGCCATGGCCGCTCGGCGCAGCAGGTTGAGGAAGGCGGTGCGGCCGTCGGGCCGCGTGGCCAGTTCAGCCACATCGCCGACGCCCTCAGGCAAGGTCACGACCGCGCTTCGGTGGTGGCCGAGCAGGTCGCGAAGTTGACCGGCGGCGTCGCGTCCGGCGTCGTCCGCGTCGAACGCGAGGAAGACGCGGGGCTGTCCCTCCAGGGCGGAAGCGACCTTGTCCATTCCCTGCGTGCCCAAGGCGGCACAGGCGGGCAGGCCCCAGGAGGCCAGCGCGAGCCAGTCGAACAGTCCCTCGGCGACGACGATCCACGGAGTCGGCGAAGGAACCGCCGCCAGACCGAGCACAGGCTTGCGCCCGGGCAGCGCCTGGAATCGCGGCTTAGCGTCCGGACGGATCGACCGACCCGCGAGCCAGTGGGCACGGCCCCTGTGTCGGAGCACGGAGCCTGCTCCGCACTCGATGCGAGGGCGGGCCGCGACTAGTTCGGGGATGACGGCCATCCCCTGGAACCGTTCGCCGCGTCCTGTGAACAGCCCGCTGACGTCGAGCCGCTCGTCGCTGAACCCCAGCGCTTGCAGACGCTCCCGCAGTCCCTGGCCCGGCGAGTAGCCGAGTCCGAGGCGCCGGGCAGCTGCCAGGCCGATACCGCGCGAGGCGAGGTATCGCTGGGCCTCGGGTGAACGCTGGAGCTGAGCGGCGTAGAACCGCATCGCCGCCGTCAGCAGCGCCGGGTCGCGGGCGACTGGCGTTGACGAGGTCAGCCTGCCCGCAGCCGGTTGGACCGGCGCCGGCAACGACCAATCACCGCCCTGCAGCCGGCGGATCGCCTCGGGCAAGTCGACGCCGTCTGAGCGCTGGATGAAGTCCAGCACGTCGCCGCCGAGACCGCAGCCGAAGCAGTAGAACCGCTGCGTGTCGGCGTAGACGGTGAAGCTGCCCTCGGTCTCCTCGTGGAAGGGGCAGATCCCCTGTCGCACGCGGCCCCGGCCGCGCAGCTTGACGCCGGAGGCCTCGACCACGCCGCCCAGCGGGTGACGGGCCTTGAGCGCGGCGATGTCGACTGTGGCGGTCGCGAACGTCATGACGCACCGGCTTGGACCAGGGTCTTGAGGCCTCTGAGGCTGCGCCGCGAGACGAGCTTGCCCGGTCGCCAGCGCATCCCCAGCACTGCTCGGACTTCGAGCGAGCCGTCGTCGCACGGCGTCAGGACGGCGGCTCGTCCCTTGCTCGGGCTGTAGACCCGCGCATCCTCCTTGCGGAATCGCCGCCGGGCCAGGTCGAGGAACTCGGCGTAGGCCCAGCGAACCTCGCCGTCGGTCGCCGCGGAGGCGTCCACGTCGGTGAACACGCCCAGCGCTGCGTCGAGCTCGCCCGTCTGGCGAAGCCGCCTGGCTTCATGGATGCCCCGCGCCGGCGAGGTTGGGGGCGGAGTCGGTCCATCGCCGCCGAAGATGGCGTCGATTAGTCGGTCGACCAACTCCTCCAACGTGGGCCGTGGAGCGGTCGTGGTGGGTTCGGCAGTCATGTAGGTCTCCTTTCGCTGTGGACGTCTGACTGCGTCTCTGATCAAGAGGCGTCGCCCGAGGGCGACGAACAAGAGCCGCCTCGGTGAGAGACGGCCCTTCGTGTGTGGATTGATGGGGCGGCGTTGCGTCAGTTGCGGCGGCGCCTCCCGACCGAACGCAGGCGGTCGAACATGATCCGCCGGACCAGCCAACCGGCCCAGCCGAACCCGAAGGCGTTCAGCGCCACGACTTGTAGGTCGTAGCCCAGGGCAACGGGGGCGGCCAGCAGCAAGAGCAGGACTGGCAGTAGGACGAGTCGCCAGTTGGGGCGACTCGCAGCAGCTTGGCCAGAAGGGACTTGTTGCGGGGACGAATCCCCCTCCGCTGCATAGGCCGACCAGATTGACTCTCCGGTCATCGTCTCCAGTTGTCGGATAGCCCGTTCACGCGGACAGCGCTCCTCGTTGTCGGCGCGTTGGCAGCGCACGTCGATTCCCTCTCCGTCAGGCCGTTGACGGAAGTCCAGCCGGTCCTGTTCCGACCCATGGCAGACGGCCGCCGTCCAGAACCAGCCGCGTTCGAACCGGACTCGCTGCTGGGGCGCAATCAGTTCGGCGATCCGTGCGGCCGTGGGGCCGACGTAGCGCCCTCGTGTCGTCGTTGTCTCCTCGGTGTTTTCCATGCGGAACTCCTTTCGTTCTCTCTCGGTGTGGTGTGTCGACGTGTCGTGGGATCGAGACGGAGATGGAGACCCGAGCCGGCATCCGGGGCGCAGGTCAGCGTTGTTGGTGTGATTAGGGCTGGGTGACAGACGCACTCCGCCCGAAGTCAGATGCCATGACTTGCGGGAAACGAAGCGCGAAAAGAGGGGGGAGCACTGCAATCGCGTGCAATCCGGGTGCAATTGCGCTCGGATCGGCGGGTGCTCACTGCCTGCTTGGACACGAAGCGACCGGACTGCGCATCGTGTGGCGCCAGTCCGGTCAGTTGTCCACTCTGCGGTCGGCGAGTCGTCGAAACGAACTCGGAGACCAGTCCCGCACTTCGAGCGAGTCTCAGGAGAGCCAGGCTCAATCCTTCAACCAGTTCGCGCAGCGGGTGCGGTTGTCTCTCAGTGAGCCGGACCATCGGGAGAGCCAGGCTCAATCCTCTGGTCAAACTCGAGTCGGAGACGAACCCACCAGTTTTCTAGGCAAGAACAACTGGCAAAAGCCGGAAACCACCCTCAGTAGTACGCCTGCCAAACGCCTATGGCTACGGCACGCAGGATGCCTCTGCCGGATTGCTTGCTCCTATGTCACAACGATGTAGCTGGCCACGCGCCCAACCGCCACGACCCGATACGCTCCCGAACGGAGGCTGTCACTTTGATCACCCCGCAGCAGGTCCAACTTGCGCTCAGGCTGATTGAACCCCGGAGCAGCTACGCGCCGAGCGGTCTGTCCCTGGTCGCGGAGCGCGCGAACAACGAACTGGCCGCCTGGGGTCACGCCGGACACGAGGTCGCGTTGGAGCGCGTGATCCCGTTCTTCGGCGACCGGCGAGTGCTGCGCTGGTCGTTCTGGTGCGAGACCTGCCACGTCTCCCAGCTGGCCCTGCTGTCGCGACCGGCTGCCGGCTGAGGAATCGACGCAGCCCCGACGGCAGTTGACCCGGACTGCCTCTCGCAACCCCGCCAGTTCCTCACGCAGGGACCCGAGCCAGCCAGCCCACGAGCCAGCCGCCGCTTCACGTCCTACAGGCGCCGCTCAAACCCCGCCGGCCTTAGCCCCAGTTTGTCGGTTCCCGCTTCCGCCCCCATAGCCCCAGGCTGAGTAGGCGCATCAGCCAGTGCAGCAGCCATGTCCATCGCCGTTCCCGTCGTATCCGCTGCAAGACCCGGAGACGCAACCGCAGCTCCGCGTGCCGGCGGATGCCGTCCCAGGGGTAGTCGTCTGGCGGCAGGGTGAGGCGGTGCTCGTCCGCCAGTTCGATCTCTAACTCCAGCAGGCGTTCTTCAGCCTGGAGATACTCCAGCGTGTGCGCTGCCCGACCCATGAGTTCCCGCAATTCCCGCCACTCGGCGACCAGCGGCATCGCAGCCCTATAGACCCGCTCCTCGTCCTCACCAGGCTCCTCGGTGACCACCTGTGGATGGATTCTGGGGCGAGGCGTGTCGGGTTGGGGAGGAGCAGAAGCAGGCTGTGATTGACCCGCCGCACCCCGCTCCAGTCGGGCCAGTCGGTCGTCGAACTCGCCGGTGACCCTCGACACTTCCGCCCGCAGCGCCGCCACCTCCTGCCTGAGCAGCGCCACCTCGTCGTCACCCCTGTTCTCGTCCTGTGTGCCGTCGGTCGTGACCACATCGGGCAACTCCCCGTCATTAGGCAGCTCACCTGCGTATCCCTCAAGCGCCTGCCGCATCGTCGCCGTCAGCTCCCCCGACTCCAGGCACCGCGCCAGCGTGCGGTAGTTGACGCCCAGCAGCTCCGCCGCCTGCACCTTGCCGTGGGTGTGGGCGAGGTCCTGTAGGAGGGCCCCCAGCCTCCCCGCCCCCGCCTGCCGACCCGCGTCCTGCTCGTGCAAACCGTCCATCGCATCCCGTCCAATCACCCGGCCAGCTTCCCCGGGCCCTGTGTCATCCAGTGCAATCGAGTGCAATCAACCGTGAACCAGACCTGGACGCAAATCACTTGCCGATTGTACCCCGCACGACCCGGTTGACCCTTGTTTTTCCTGCTTGCAACGGCCCGATTGCACTGTGCAATCAAGCCTCGATTCCTGTACACGCCCATGACATCACAGAACGCCCTTGAACCGCCATGGCTCATAGGGGGTGACGCCCGCGTCACCCCCTATGAGCCATTACGCCAGATCGCGCCCCGGCCAACACTTGACGCCATCGTCAAGAGCCCGCGTGCGACCAGGAGGAGCATCGATGACATCGAGATCGAGAGCTGGCAAGTGGAAGCGGCGGCTGCGGATCGCGGCCGCCGGGTTGTTCGTGGCGACCATCGTTGCGATCCCGGTCTGGCAGTCAGTCCAGGCCCAGGCCCCGCCCTCGGGAACTCAGCTTGAGCTCGTCAACGAGGACGGGGACTGGATCGAACGCAAGAAGCACGGCGGGTTCCGCGCCCGGCCGATCTTCAACCAACAACTGTCGACGCTCTACTACGGCATCCGCGATGCCGACACGGGTGAGTGGCTGACCGCGATGTACCGCGTCTCGGGCGGCGAGCAGGAGCGCGACGAGGGCTGGGAGTACGAGTTCGATTATCCCGCCCTGGACGAGCACGAGCCGCTCGATCCCGACCGCACCTACCTGATGGTGATCCTGGCCGCGACTCAGCGGCAGCCGACCCCGACCACGTTCTACGCCGTCGTCCCGCTGCATCAGCCGGGCGGCCTGCTGGGCAGCCTCTTGCGCGCGCTCGACCCGGCGGAGTGGGCCCGGGCCGCGGCCGGCTGGGTGATCGAGGGCGTGCACGGCACGCTCTGCGGCGTGCTGACCGAGCTGACCGGCGCCGAACCCATTAGCTGCCGCGAGGAGTAGACACCGATGTCAGACATCATCACCGGCACCCCCGCAGACCTGACGTACGGCCACTGGCTGGTCCAGGAGGCCTGGCTCGCAGTCTGGATCATTACTTCCGCCGCGCTCGCGATCATCATTGGCTGGATCGGGCTCAGTCTGATCCTTCAAGAACCGCTGGGCTCAAGACAAGCGGGCTGGCGGGAGCTGATCCCCAGGCTGATCCTCGGCATCGTTGCCGCGGCCGCCTCGCTCTGGTGGTGCGCGCTCGTCATTGATGTGGCGCACGCCGTCTCCGGGTTCATCGCGGCCACCCTGGAAGTGACACCCTCCGACCTGCTCCGAGCGCCCGTCGAGACCTTGCTCACGGCGGTCCAGTCGGGCTCCGTCGGACTCGCATTGCTGCTGGCGCTCATCTATCTCATCTACGGATTCTTCTGCCTCTATCTGTTGATGCAGATGGTTCTGCGCCTTGCACTGATCGATGTCCTCCTGGCCCTGGCCCCGGTGGCGATGGGTCTCTGGATCCTGCCGCACTCCTCGGGCTGGAGCCGGCACTGGTTGCGGCTGTTCATGACCACGGTCTTCCAGCAAGCGGTCCAGCTGATCGCGCTGGCCCTGGGCATCGGCTTCCTGTCCGAGCTGGCCCTGATTGGTCCCTTTGAGCCGGCACGCGACCTGATCTGGAAGCTCCTGATGTCGGTCGCGTTCATCTACCTGGCCACGCGCGTGCCCTCGATGTTGGGCAACGCGAGTCCCTTCGACGCCTGGCTGCAGACGCTCTACTTCGGCTTCTCGCTGCCCGCCACAATGGCCCGCTCGATCGGCTCCGTGGCCGCGTTGGGCGCAGGCTCCGCAGGCGGATCGGCTGCGCGGTCGGCGATCAGACAGCAAAGTTCCGGATCGACCTCAGGCGTGGGCGGGTCGACCCGCTCCGCCGCCGAACTGTCGACGCCCTCCTCGGGCGCCGAGCAGTCCGGTCGCGGTCCGAGGAGCAACAGCGAGTAGCGGACCACGAGTCCCGCAACGAAGGAGGCATGCCATGTGCTGATGATCTTCCCGTCCCGAACGGGACACAACTACAGCAATCGTCCCGCACTTAGTGCAGGGCAGGTTCCAGGAAAGGAACACAACGTATGGGTGATCTGACACAAACCATCTCCAACCTGGTCGGGATTCTGCTGGGCGTGGTCGGCGCGGTCGGCGTGGGCTACTTCGTCTTCGGCGCCTACCAGTACCTGACCGCCTCCGGCGCGCCGCACCAGATGGAGCGCGGCAAGACGGCGATGCTCACCGCGCTGGCCGGGATCGTGCTCGCGATGGTCGCGTTCGGCGTGGTCGAACTGGTGATCGACGCGGTCGCCAACCCGGTCGTCGAAATCGACACGCCGCCCGATCCCTCATCCAGCTAGTCAACAGTCCAACTGAAAGGAGGAATCGCCATGGATGAACACGAGGTGCCGACCCACGTGCAGGCCGAAGACCGCGTCCTGCTCTGGTTCACCTTCCCTCAGATCGTGGCCCTGACCGCAGTGGCGGCGCTGGCCTACGGCGTCTACCACTTCATCCCGGTCGGAGCCGAGGCAGTCCGGATCGTGCTGGCGCTCGGCTTCGCCCTGGTCGGCATCGCGATGGTCGCGGGCAAGGTCAACGGCCGCCGTTTGCCGGCGGTGGCCGCCGACCTGATGCGCTTTGGGTTTGGGGCTCGGCGTTTCGCCGGGCCGCCAGCCCAACTCGTGCGGGCCGAACCGTCCGCGCCGCCGGTCAAGGCAGCGGTCGACGAAGACCGCCTCGAACCAGATGCCGCCATCAAGCAGCACGCCGCCAAGGGACCCGGTCCGGTCCAGCGCGGCGCGCGCAAGCTGGCCAACCTCAAGCCCTCGCCGCGACCGCGCACGCGGGGCGAGCGGATGCCGTTCAAGGCGCGCGACTGGTTCCGCAAGCGCGACCGCAAGCGGCAGCCGAAGCGCGAGTTCGACGAGGCCCGCCAGGCCGTCGCCCAGGAGCAGCAGGAACACCGCAGCATGCGGTGGCCGGCGCTCCTGGGCGCGGCCTCCGCGCTCGCGGTCATCGCTGGCGTCGCCGTCTGTGCGCCGGCGGCGGCAATGGCCGATGAGGGCGAAGAAGAGAGCTGGTCCTCGGACGAGATCGAGTTCGACCCGCCGCCCCTGATTCCCGGACGACGGCTGTTCATCGAGCGGCTGACCGTGACCCGTCAGGCTGCCACGGTCGTGCTCAAGGCTGCGGTCAACCTCGAGGTCGAGGTGCGTGCATTCGGCGGGCCGGATGGGCGCGAGCCCAAGTTCGAGCGCGACGACACGCTGGGCCGGGGCGGGCGCAGCAGCTACCTGATGCCGCTCGACGGCCCGGCGCCTTCGTTCACGTTCTCATGGCGGGACGAGTTCGGCCAAGCCGGCGCAGTTTCGCTCGCGGGCAGCCAGCTGTCCTACCCCTTGCCTGCGGTTGAGGGCGAACTCTGCGTTTTGCGGCTGATCTCGCTGACCTGGAAGCCGGGGCTGATCGAGGGCGGGGTCGACTCCGACTGCGTCAGCGGGCTGGAGGAGCCGGTCGACTTGCAAACCGTCGCCGGTCACGCCCAGCTCAGCCATGCCGCGCTGCTTGCAGCGGACGTGACCGTGGTCTCCGGGACGCTGACCATCTCGGCCGGTGGCCGGGAGACGACTGCCACGTTCGCCGCAGACGGAGAAACGCGGTTCCAACTCGCGATTGGCGACAGCCGCGAGATACTCCTGGCCGAGCTCGCAGTCGCCCTGACGGCGGACCTGCGGATCGCGCTGCCGCCGCTGGTCCAGCTCACGCACCACCCGCGCCGCGTCGAACGGCGCACCGAGACCGTGACCCTCACTCGTCCCGGCACGGGCCAGACCGTCTCCGAGACGGTCAGCGTGCCCTTGCCCAACGGTGGCAGCACCACTCACACGATCTCGGCCTACCTCTCGATCCCCTCGGCCACCGTGCAGAAGCACGTGACCCTGGAGATCGTCCACGACGAGCACGTGCGCGCCGAACTGGTCCAGCGTGAGCCGATGAACAAGGCGCGGACCGAACAGTTGGCGCTGGCGTCCGGCATTGCGGCGGACGACGACTACCGAACCCTGGTCGTTCCCGATCGGGAACCAGAGCGCTCGGCCTCGGTCCAGACCCGCGTCTCCGAGACCGACCTGCAAGACCTGTTGACGCTGCTCGGCGGGGAGCTGCAGTGATGAGTCGCATGCTCACCATCATCCCCCTCGGCGCGGCGGCGCTGCTTTCCACCGCCGCCGCGCCGGAGGTCGAACTCGCCGAGCAGAACATGCTCGACATGTTTGACACCGCGCTCACCGCCATTGCCGTCGCCGCCTCAGGGGTGGCCCTGTTCGGGTTGGTCTGGGCCGGATTCCTGCTGATGGCCGACGGCGCCGAGGGGCGCAGCGCGCGCGGCCGCTCGGCAGTCTTCCTGACCGTCGCCGGTCTGGCCCTGGCGCTCTCGGCCAGAGGCCTGGCGGCGCTGATCTCAGCCGGCGTCATCCCCATCCCCGTTCCCCTGATCTAAGGAGTACATCGACATGAGACGACTGTTTCTACTTTCACAACGACCAAACCAACCAGCGGCGTCACCTAAACAGGGTGACGCCGTTCCGTCGCAATCGGCGGCGGAGGGCGAATCGCCGCCGAAGCCGCTGCCCCAGCTACCGCTTTGCTTCATGCTCTCGCACGTCGAACCCGACGGCCCCGTTCGCCTGGACGGCGTCAAGCTGAGTCTGACCGAGCTGATGGGCCTCGAACTGGACGCGCCCAAGCTGGGCGCCTTCGCCGGCATGCTCAACGCCTGTGATTTTCCGCTCCAACTGCTGGTTCGCCAGCACCCGCCCGACCTGGAGCGGATGCGGCGTGAGCTGGAACAGGCGCAGCCCGGCGACCTGCCAGAGCAGACGCGCGAGGCGGCAGAGTCGCAGCGAAGACTGCTGACCGAACTGGAGTCGCGCGAGGGCATCCTCGACCGGCGCTTCTACGCCGTCTGCGAGCAGGAGCACGCGCAAGAGCTGCGCGGCCTGCTCTCGCGCACGGGGCTCTCGATCCATCCGCTCGAAGGCGAGACCTTGCAGCGGCTCGTGATCGCCTCGGCGCTGGGCGGTTCGCCAGCTCAGCGCGAACGCGAGGCGTCGGTCGAAGTCGCGCTCAACCACCACGATGTCAAGCTCGGCGACAGGCTCGCCCGCTCGCTGCACCTGGCCAAGTGGCCGCGCTCGCTGGCGCCCGGCTTCCTGCAGCAGTTGATGGCGAGCGGCGCGCCGATGGATATCGCGCTGCACCTGGGGCCGATCCCAGCCGAGCAGGCGGCACGTCAGCTGGAGTGGCAGAAGGTCCGCTTCGAGTCGGCCCGTTCGCTCTCCGTGCGGCGCGGCAAGACGATGTCGCCCGAGGCTGAGATCGCGCTCGAAGACGTGAGCCGTCTCAGGGACGACGTCCAGCGCGGTCGCGAGCGGCTGTTCCACGCCTCGCTCTCGCTCACCCTGCACGCGGACGACGCTGAGACGCTGAAGGACTTGACCCAGCGCGCCTCGGCTCACTTTGCCGCCGCATTGGGCAAGCTCGACCCCTTGCCCTTTCGTCAGCGCGAAGGGTTGCTCTCAACCCAGCCGCTGGCGCTCAACGCGGTTGCCGACTGGACCACCCTCGATACCTCCTCAGTTGCCCGCTGCTTCCCCTTCTCGCCGCCCGACCTCGACACTCGCTCGGGCGCGCTTTATGGGATCGATATGCGCGCCTGCGCACCGATTGTCTACGACCCCTGGGACGGGACGCACCTCAACGCCAACACGGCGGTGCTGGCCCGCTCCGGCTCGGGCAAGTCGTTCGCGACCAAGCTGGGCGTGCTCAGGGGCATCTGCCGGGGCGTTGTCGCCTACGTGATCGACCCAGAGGGCGAGTACGCCGACATGGCCCGCTCGGCCGGCGGGCGGGTGCTCTCGCCCGGCGTCGCCGGTCAGGGCATGAACCCGTTCGTGCTGGACCAGTCGGATCCCGAGGAGCTGCTGCAACGGATCGGCTCGCTCAGACGGCTGATTGAGGTGATGGTCGGAGAACGGCTGGGGGCGGAACGTCGCGCCGCCCTGGATCACGCCCTGGCTGGCTACTACGCGCAGCCGCGCGAGCGAACCGGGTTCCGCGACTTCTATGCGTTCCTGGAAGAGAACGACCCGGAGGGCCTGTCGAAACTGCTGCGCCCGTTCGCGACCGGCAGCCTCCGACATCTGCTCTCGGACGAAGGCGACGACCTCTTGCGCAACGAGGCGCTGGTCACCGTGTTCGACCTACGCCTGCTTGAGCCCGAGCTACGGCCGGCCGCCGCAATGGTCTGCACCGAGACGGTCTGGGCCGCCGCCGCGCGAGACCCCAAACCGCGCCTCTTGGTCGTGGACGAGGTCTGGTCGATCATGCAGCACCCCGAGGGCGCCGCGTTCATGGTCTCGATGGCCAAGCGCGCCCGCAAACATCGGCTGGGCCTGCAGTTCATCACCCAGGACGTGCAGGACTTACTCAGTGAAGACACCTCGCGCACGATCACCGGCCACTCCGGTAGAGCGCTCTTGCAGAACGCTGCGTTCAAGCTGCTGCTGCAACAAGACGCGGCCGCCATCTCAACCGTCGCCGACGCATTCGACCTGCCCCAGGACCTGCAGCGTTGGTTGGTCTCCTGTCCGCGCGGAGACGGCCTGCTCCTGGCCAAGGGCGAACGGTTCCCGATCCGGATCGAAGCCACGCCCGAGGAGACCGAACTGATCGAGTGGCGTCCCGGCGCTCTTGCGAAGCCGGTAGATGCAGGCGGCATAGCGTGAAGCTGAACCCTCGCAGGTTGTTTCGCCGCACGCCTCCTCCTGAACCGGTACTGCTCGCGGTCACGCCGCCGCGCACCGGCCAACGCACGCTGCTCGGCGTCGAGAACCTGCTCCAATCGATCGCCGTACCCGAACCATTCTCACTGGAACTGGCCGGCGACCACCAGGGCGTGACCCTGATGGCCCGCTGCCTTGACGGCGAGGTCGTGCGCGGCCAGATCGGCGCTCACTACCCCCAGGCCCGGATCCGCGAGCTCGACCCGGCCGACGATCCGCTGCGGCTCAAGCCAGAGGAACGCGCCTGGAGCATGACCCTGCGCTCAGGCGGACCGGACTATGTGCCCTTGCGCGTGTTCCGCGACGACGACCTGCTCGACCCCGGCTCCGACCCGTTGCTCGCCCCCCTGGGCGCGCTGTCAGGGCTCAAGCCGGGCGAGCGGATCGTGGCGAGACTGCTCCTGCGATCGCTCGGCCCCGACTGGTCGCGCGGCTACCAGGAGAAGGCGCACGAGCGCCCCGGCCAGCCGGAGCGGGCGCGGTACGACGCCCAGCGGCCGACGGCGGAGGGCGGCGACCCGCTGGCGCTGACCGTGCTCGGCTTGCTCGCGCTCGCCGTCTTCCAGGGCTACAGCTGGCTCCAGGCCGGAGAGATCTGGAACCTGGCCGCGCTCTGCGCCGTCGCCGCCGTCGTCCTGATCGGCGGCGGCTGGGCCTGGCGCCGTTGGAAGAAATCCCGCCACCGCGTCTACGACCCGCAGCTGATCAAGGAGAAGGTCTCACGGGTCGCGTTCGAGGGCGAACTGGCGATCGTGGCGATCCTGCCTCAGACCGCGAAGCCTGAGCGAGCGGCCGAACTGTTGGAGCAGGTCGCCTCCGCCTACCGCCACTACGACCATCCCGCCGGAGCGCAGTTCACGGCCGGCAAGGTTCGTCCGCTCGAACCCGCCCCGATATCGCTGCACCCGCGTCCCGCCGGTCTGTTCGGACCGCGCAGCATCCTCGGCGTGCGCGAGGTCGCCGCGCTCTGGCATCCGCCCGGCGCCGGCGACGAGACGCACGAAGTCGAACGCACCGGATCGAAAGCCCTGCCGCCGCCCGCGCGGTCGCTCCAAGAGGGCGCGTTCGTCGGCGAGACCACCGCCGACCACGCGCGCGAGATCCGCTTCCCCGACGACCTGCTGCGCCGCCACCACCTCTATGTCGCCCGTACGCGGATGGGCAAGTCGACCCTGATGCGCCACATCGTCGCGCACAAGCTCACAGAGAAGGCGGCCGGCAGAGACGGCGACGCGATTGTCGTAGTCGATCCACACGCCGACCTCGTTGCTTCCTTGCTGGAGCAAATACCGGAGTCGCTCGCGGCCGATGTCCGCTTGATCGACCTCGCCGACGAGCGCGGCGCGCCCGGGATCAACCTGCTCGACACCCGTATCTTCTCGGACCGCGACCGCACCGCCGACTCGGTCGTCCGTGTCGCCCGCGGCCTCTGGGAACAATGGGGGCCGAGGATGCAATCGATCCTTGAACAGACCGTCAAGACGCTGCACGAAGCGAACAGCCATCCCGATGTCGAGGCCGAGGACCAGCACACGATCCTGGACGGACTGAGGCTGCTCACCGACGAGAAGTTCCGCGGTCCCGTGCTGGCCAAGTTGCGCGATCCCTATCTGCTTGACTGGTGGGCGCGCGACTTCGGGGGCTGGCGCCGCGAGTACCGGGCCGAGGCGTTGGCCCCGGTCCAGACCCGGCTGACCTACTACGCATCCTCGCTCCGGGCGCGAGCGATCCTGGGGCAGTCGCGCTCCACCATCGACCTGCGCCGCACCATCCTCGAGGGCGGCATCCTGCTCGTCTCGACCGCCCAGGGCACGGTCGGCCGCGATGTGGCCGCGCTGGTCGGCGCATCGCTGCTCAACCTGGTCGACTCCGTGATCCGCGAGCAGGAGCGACTGCCACAGGCCCAGCGGCGCGGGGCATTGGTCGTGGTCGACGAGATGCAGACCATCCCCGGCGTCGAATTCGAGTCGATGCTCTCCGAGCTGGCCAAGTTCGGCGCCTCGTTCGTCTCGCCACCCAGAGCCTGCGCAAGCTGGACGACCTCTCACTGACCATGCGCGACACGCTCCTGGCCAACGTCGGCTGCCTGGCCGCGTTCCAGGTCTCGGGCCGCGACGCGCGCGAACTGGTCTGGGAACTGGGCCGCGAGCGACTCTCTGAGGACGACATCGTCGGCCAGCCCGTGCACCACTGCTACGTCCGTGCTTCGGTCGGCACGGAGCGCCTTCCGGCGTTCTCGATGACCGTGCGCAAGCCCGAATTCGGCGATCCTGAGCGCGCCGCCCGGATCCGCGCCGCCGCGTCCGCCTACGTCACGCCCACGGAGACAATCCAGGCGCAGAATGTCGAGCGCCAGCGTCGGTTGACGCAATACCAAGACGGGCTGGAGGCGTTGCGCGAGGCTGACTCGACTGCCACGCCGCTGAGTGCACAACTCGGCAACCCCCAGCGCAGCAAGCAGCGCAGCAAGCGGGAGCAGGCCGCCGGATGAGTCGCTCCCGCTGCCGTACCGAGCTGATCCGCCGGCTGGCCGAGCTGCCGTTCCTCGATAGGCTGGAACTGGTCGCCCTCTCCGGCTGGTCGCGCGGCGCGGTCTATCCCACGCTCCACCGTCTGCAGCGCGAGGGTCTAGTCGGCTCGTTGCCCCATGCCTCCTCCCTCGCGCCGCGCACGAACCGGTTCTATCTCACCCAGAAGGGCCTCAGCCGGCTCGCCCGCGACGAGGGCGCAAGCTTCGCCGACCTGGTTCGCCGCTATCCCGTCTCGCAACAGGAGCGGCGCCTGTTGCTGCAACGCCTGGACGGCGCATCAATCATCTACCGCCTCGCCTCCGCCGTGGGCGACGCCGTACATCCGATCCGCTTCCGCTGGTACCGGGCCCACCCGCTGGACGCCGCGATCACGCTGCCCGATGGCCGCAGCGTCGGCATCATCCGGCGCGGCGTCACGGCCGAACGGACGGCGTTCGCCAAGCGCATACGCCGGCTCTGGGAGGGCGATCTGCCCAGCACCTTGCTGCTGCTCACGCCGGACGAGACCAGGCTCAGGCAAGTTCGCCGGCTGCTCCAGGGCGCGCCAATGTTCTGTGTTCTCGCTATGGAAGCGGACGCGGTACTGGCCGGGCCCGGTGATCCGATCTGGAGAGCGGCGGCGGGTTCGTCCAGGCTCAGCCTGAGAGAAGCGCTCGGCTACGCCGGCCCCGCTCGTGAGTGGCCACGCGAGCGGTCGCTGGCCAAGCGCTGGCTCGCGCCGGACATCGCCGCAACCGAGAGACCGCTCGCATCTCTGCTAACGGCTGGCGAGAAGCGGGCGCTCGACCTGATCGGCGACTGGCCCTGGATCGCCCCCGCCCACCTCGGACCACTGCTGGGCGTCGAGCGTTCCCGCCTCTCGCAACTCCTGAGCCAACTCACGAAACTCGATCTCGTCGCAGCCCACGGGATCGACGGGCGTTTGCGGTTGGCGCTCACCGACCGCGGCATCGCCTTCCTCGCCCGCCGAGACCGGGCCGCCGTCGGCGCCGCTCGGCAGCGCTGGAGCGTTGAACCCCTCAACTCGAATGCGCCGTTCGGTTGGCGCAACGTCTCAGGCGCCCGTAGCCGCCAACTCTTGCGACACATCACTCACACCGAATCCGTGCACGAGTTCATCGCATCGCTGGCCGAACAAGCCCGCGCCAACTCCTGGCCCCTGGAGCAGCTCGATCCGCCTCACCGAGCCTCCCGCTATTTCCGCCACAGCGACGGCAGCATCCGCTCAATCCAGCCCGACGCGTTCGCAGTCGTGCGACGTGAGAACCAACCGCAGGCAATGTGCATCGAGTGGGAACGACGAGCCGTCCGCCCAGCCACAATGGCCGCCCGCCTCGCCCCCTACCTGCGCTACTACAGCACCCATCGCCCGACCGACGATCATGGAGTGCAACCCACGGTGTTAGTCGTGTTCGAGGATGAGCTGGCTGCGAACCATTTCTTGCGTGTCGCAGAGCGGGAGATGCAGAAGACGCGGATCCGAGTGCCGGTTAAGGTGTCAGATCGCCGCCCGATCCGGGAGATAGGACCATTCGGACCAGCATGGCGGACAGTGTCGACTGGGAAGCCTCAAGTCGCACTTGGTAATTTGTGAGAAGCTCGGCAGAGCGAGTCACCTCAACTTCCATGCTTTCCATGCAGAGTGCTCAAGAAGACTGTTCTGCCTTCTCCTCCTTGAGGCAACTTTTCCGGACGCAGCCCTTTGGGCTCATCATGTCTGCGGCCTCAGACATCCCTAATGGCTTGGGTTCCAAATCGTTGACATGACTGAGTCGATTGGGAAAAATGCGGCGCCGCTAAAGCCAACTGCTTCAAGTACGAGGTGCCAGCTACACTTCTTCAATGCCCCAAACTAAGAATCCAAAGCAGACAAGCAATACCGCCACGACCGGGTACGAGGCCGAACTCTGGGAAATGGCCGACGCGCTGCGCGGCAGCATGGACGCTGGCGAGTACAAGCACGTTGTTCTCGGCCTGATTTTCCTCAAGTACATCTCCGACGCGTTCGAGGAGCACTACGAGCGATTGCAAGAGATCGACTACGCCGACCCCGAAGACCCCGACGAATACCGCGGCGAGAGCATCTTCTGGGTCCCTCCAGAGGCCCGCTGGGCGCATTTGCAACACCAGGCGCCGCAACCGACGATCGGTCGAATGGTTGATGATGCGATGTCCGCCATCGAGCGAGACAATCAGTCGCTCAAGGACATCCTGCCCAAGGACTACTCGCGCCCCGCCCTCGACAAGCAGCGGTTGGGGCAACTGATCAACATGGTCAGCAACATCCGTGTCGGCGATGAAGAATCCCGGTCCCGCGACGTTCTGGGCCGCGTCTATGAGTACTTCCTCTCACGATTCGCGAGCGCCGAGGGCAAGGGCGGCGGTGAGTTCTACACACCAAACTCGGTCGTTCGCCTATTGGTCGAGATGATCGAGCCGTACCGCGGCCGCGTCTACGACCCCTGCTGCGGCTCATCCGGGATGTTCGTCCAGTCGGCCGAGTTCATCCGCTCGCACGCCACGGGCAACGGGAACGGTGGCAAGGCCAAAGCCGACATCTCGATCTACGGGCAGGAATACAACCACACCACCTGGCGACTCGCCAAGATGAACCTCGCCATCCGCGGGATCGAGGGTCAGATCGCCCACGGCGACAGCTTCCACAACGACCGCCACCCCGACCTGAAGGCCGACTACATCCTCGCCAATCCGCCTTTCAACATCTCAGACTGGGGCGGCGAGCGGCTGCGCGACGACCAGCGTTGGAAGTTCGGCGCGCCGCCGGTCGGCAACGCCAACTTCGCCTGGGTCCAGCACATGGCCCATCACCTCGCGCCCAGGGGTGTCGCTGGCTTCGTTCTCGCCAATGGGTCGATGTCCTCCAATCAGTCCGGCGAGGGCGAGATTCGCAAGAACCTGATCGAGGCCGGACTGGTCGACTGCATGGTCGCGATGCCGGGCCAGCTCTTCTACTCCACCCAGATCCCCGTTTGTCTCTGGTTCCTCGCCCGCAACCGGCGCAATCGCCGCGACGAGTTGCTCTTCATCGACGCCCGCAAGCTCGGACGCATGATTGACCGCACTCACCGCGAACTCACCGAAGACGACATCGGCCGCATCGCCGACGCCTACCACCAGTGGCGAGACCGCAGCGACGACTACGAGGATGTCCCCGGCTTCTGCAAGAGCGCCACGCTTGAAGAAGTCGCCAAGCACGACCACATGCTCACGCCCGGTCGCTACATTGGCGCCGAACCGCAGCCCGATGACGGCGAGCCGTTCGAGGAGAAAATGACCCGCCTTGCCGCCCAGTGGCGCGAGCAACGGGCCGAGGCGGCACGGCTGGACAAGGAGATCGCGGCGAACCTGGAGATGCTCGGATATGGTGAAATCCCCAACCGAAGTGAGTGACAGGCGACCGCCGTATGCCTCTGGAACTCGACCACCTCCGCGACTCTCACGAATCGCTGACGGACCTGATGGCCGTCGCTGAGAACGACACCCGCATGTCGCAGTTCACCGATGTCGAACGCAACGGCATTCGCGCGGGTGTGATTCAGAACTTCGAAGTCACTTACGAGCTGTCTTGGAAACTAATCGTCCGCTGGCTCAACACGAACGTCAGTGTCGGCATCGCCGACGGCGTGTCGCGGCGACAGCTGTTTCGCCTCGCCGCTGAGTATCAGCTCATCGCCGACGTCGACCGCTGGATGGAACACCACGAGGCGCGCAACAAGACCGTCCACATGTACGACCGCAAGCAGGCGATGCTGGTGTACCTCGCCACACGCGCCTTTGCTGAGGATGCGCGAGGCCTGCTCGCGGAGCTGGAAGCGCGCAATGATTGACCTCGCTCCGCATCACCTCGAAACGGTCAAGCGCATCCTCGCCGAGCATCTACCCGGCTGCGAAGTGCGCGCCTTTGGCTCCCGCGCGACCTGGACCGCGTGGGAATACTCCGACCTCGACCTGGCCGTCGTCAGCCCCGAGCCGCTGGCCTGGGACCGGCGTGCCCGCCTGCGCGAAGCGTTCGAGGAGTCCGACCTACCGATCCGTGTGGACATCGTCGATTGGGAGAGCCTATCCGATGGCTTCCGGCAGACAATCGATGGAGACTGCGTGATCTTGCAAGAAGCAGCAACTTCCAGAGACTGGTCAAGAGTGATGCTGCGTGACGTCATAGACCTCACGCTCAGCAGCGTTGACAAGAAGACGAAGCCAAACGAAGTTCCCGTGCAGCTCTGCAACTACATGGATGTGTACAGGAACCAATCTATCCATGGCCGCCTCGATTTCATGGCGGCAACTGCCACTGTGCGCGAAATTGCAAGGTGCTCCTTGCAGACCGGGGATGTCCTAATCACCAAAGACTCGGAAAAGTACGACGACATCGGCGTTCCCGCGCTCGTAACCGAAGACATCCCCGATCTCATTTGTGGCTATCACCTGGCCATTCTCCGGCCGTTGTCAACGCAACTGGACGGGGCGTATCTGTTCTATGCGCTAAGCACGCCTCAGGCTCAGCAGCAATTTCATGCCTACTCAAATGGAGTGACGCGGTTTGGACTTCGCAAGGCGGATATCGGTCTCGTAGAGATCCCGCTCCCGCCCCTCCACGAGCAACGACGCATCGCCCGTATCCTCGGCGCCCTCGACAACAAAATCGAACTCAACCGACGCATCAGCCAGACCCTCGAAGCCATGGCCCAGGCCCTCTTCAAGTCCTGGTTCATCGACTTCGACCCCGTCCGAGCCAAGGCCGAGGGCCGTCCAACCAACCTCCCACCCCACCTCGACGCTCTCTTCCCCGACTCCTTCCAGGACTCGGAGCTAGGCGAGATCCCGGACGGTTGGCAGGTTGGTACTATCGACGACATGTGCTCACGGATCGAGAACGGTGGTACACCGCGCCGGCGAGAATCCGAGTACTGGGGAGGGACCATCGACTGGTTCAAGACGGGCGAATTGACAGACGGTCCCCTCCTCCATTCGGAGGAGCGAATCTCTGACCTGGGCCTAGCCAAGTCTTCCTGCAAACTCTGGCCACGCGGAACCATCCTCATCGCGCTCTACGCCTCACCGACCGTTGGTCGCCTCGGCATCCTCGAACGACCAGCGACCGCCAACCAAGCGTGCAGCGCACTACAGGCGAAGCCAGAATTCGGCGAGCAATTTGTGTTCCACACCCTCTTCGAGGCCCGAGAGCGTTTGCAGAACATTGCTGTTGGAGCTGCCCAACAGAACATCAGCCAGCAGGTTGTGCGGGACTGTTCCGTCGTCATTCCTCACCACTCCGTCGCCCGTGCATTCAGCGACATATCTGAGCCCCATTACCGTCAACGAGTTGCTAATGTGGCTGAAATCAGCACTTTGGCCGCTACACGCGACGCACTGCTTACTCAGTTGATCCCAGGCAACCATGGGCCAGATCTCGTCCTTCAGCCGACAGCAGATTCGTCAACAGCGAGCGCTGGAACCGCGAGAAGCGCCTACTCATCTCGGATATAGCGATGAGTCATCATGGAATCTGGCACGATACAGAAGCTTGGCAGTGGTCACGGGTACGGCAGAGGCGATGGCAGACGTTGAGTCATCAGTATCCGCCCTGCTAGACGAATCCAATGTGCGGGAACTGGCTTGGAAGAGCCTGTCATCCGCGAGGTATCGATTTGCTGCGATCAAGATTTGCGATGAGATTGCCAACGCCACGAGTCGGCAACGACTACGAATTGATGTCTTGATCTGGGATACCCATGATTCGCGACACAGAATCAAGGGAAGGGACGATTCGGAAAACCTTGCCAGAATGTACTATCACCTAATGAGCAACGTCATCAACTACCGATGGAAGGCCGCAGGTTTCTGGCTGATGCAAACGGACGAGCGCAACGACATGGACTGGGAGACGCTCGAAGACTGCTTGCACGGTCGTACGAGGAGAGAGAAGACCGCTCGACAAGAGTGGTTCCCGGACCTGGCTCAACTCAGAACGGTGCGGCTACCTCGTGTGACGCAAGTGTCATCTTCGGATCAGCCACTCGTGCAGGTTGCAGACCTGTTCGCCGGCCTGGCGACATTTTCGTGGAATCAGAGTGAAGACCATAGTAGCTGGAGGCAAGTTGGGCAGAAGATACAAGCCGGACAGCAAAACATGTTCTCCAGCCTCGGTGTTGGCGATGTCTCGAAGAGCGCTCACTTCAAACACGAGGTTCTTGATCATCTTGTGAGCCTGCGTCTCTCAGGAGTGGCCATGAAGACTCAGAACGGCGAGGGGTTGAGGACGTATGGGCCCAAGAACTCAATCAACTTTTGGAAATATGAGCCGAAGCGTAAGAGCGATAAGGCACCTCAAAAGAACTCAGCCTGACAGGCTTCGACGAGGCCAACGTAGAGTGGATCGTCTGGGAATCGCCGGAGCAGTTGCGAGAGCCGCTGCGGAACCGCATTTTGGCAGTCATCGGCGAAGGGCCCGGCGTCGCGGCGGGTTGATTCCAAATGCGCAGGGGGCGCTCCCGGTGCTGAAGTCAGGACAGAATCCCAAGCCCGACAGAATGCCGCCGTCGACTTGAACCCTCTGCCAACTCTTCTGAAGTCCCGGTGCAAGGCCTCGAAGGCAAGTGCTGACGGCTGGATTTTCCGTTTATCAGCGGCTGCCGTTACGCTCAGCGATACGAAGGCTGGCCCCAGATGGCTAGATCGGCCATGTGCATGGCCAAGTAACGGAGACTATGAGTGTGAACGTCGAACTCGAGCCGCTGGGAGCTTCGACCCTATTTGAAGGCATCTATGACTTGCCGGAGGCCGCCAGGTACCTCAGGGCTTCCTGGCATGGGCCTCCCCTGTTTTCGGTAAGCTCCTCGAAGATGATTGGTTGGATTCGCAAGGGGGTGTCGTCTCAAGACCTCATCGATATCCACGGCCAAGAACTGTTGATCGGATTCGAAGACCTGATCTCGATGCGGGTTATTGCCGCTTTGCGAGCAGCGAATGTGAGTTGGCCCGCCATACGCGAAGCAGAGCGTTGGTTGCGCCGTGAAACAGGTTCCGGGCGACCCTTCGCCACTGAAACCATCTGGACTGGGCAGCGTCAGGTGTTCATTGAATGGAAGAAGCAACTCGTTTCGGCCAGCACATCTGGCCAAGCCGCATTCGACTTCCTTCTGGAGTTTCTCATTCCCGTCCACGGTTTACTGTTCAGCGAAGAGACTCACATGGCGACGTCATGGGAGCCAAGTAGCGGCGTCGTGCTGGAGCCCGCCGTTCAGTTCGGGGCGCCTTGCATCAAAGGAACGAGGATTCCTACGCGCACAGTTGCCGGGATGATCGAAGCCGGCGACTCGCCAAAATACGTGGCCCAAGCATTTGATCAGCCTATTGAAGCCATAGAGGAAGCCTGTGAGTGGGAACGACTCCTCCGAGCTGCATAGCCCGCAGTTCCTGCTTGACGAATCGCTGGACCCAAACGTCGCTCGCGCGCTGGCGATAGTCGACTACGACATCACTGACGTGAGGACGGCGCTCGATCCGGAACGAACCAGGCGGCGAATCCTCGATCCAGAGATCATCAACTGGTGTCGCGAGCGCGGCTCGATCTGGATACACGCCGACGATCGCGCCCGGCGAGATCACAAGAAGCAACTGCAGACCAGCGGAATCAAGACGTTGCTGATCCGCCGACCAGGCGGCAGGATGACCGGCCGCGAGCAGCTTCGCATTCTTGCATTCGTCATTCCGCAACTGCTCGACCGCTACAGCCAGGCCCCGAGGGTACGCCACTATCGCACGGGCGCAGTAAATCCTCTCTCGAAACCATCGCTGCGCCCGGTTGGGATTTAGTCTGGTGTCATGAACACCATCAGCGAAGCCGACATCGAAGAGATCGCCCTCGGCCACCTCCGCGACCTCGGCTGGGACACTGCCTACGGTCCCGACATCGAGCGCGATTACTCGCAGGTCACCTTCGAAGACCGCCTCCGCGCCGCTCTCGCCGATCTCAACCCCGACTTAGCCGACGACGCGCTGGAGAGTGCGTTCCGCAAGCTGACCCAGCCCGAAGGCTCAAGCCTCGAACTTCGCAATCGCGCCTTCCACCGCATGCTGGTCTGGGGAGTCGAAGTCGAGTATCACGACGGTGAGCGAGTCCGGCCAGGGCTGGTGACCGTCATCGACTTTGACAACCCTGGCGCCAATGACTATTTCGCAGTCAATCAGTTCACGGTCACAGAACGCGACCACACGCACCGACCAGACATCGTCCTCTTCGTCAACGGCCTCCCCCTTGGCGTGATCGAGCTGAAGAACCCGACAGACGAGAACGCCACAATCAAGAGCGCCTGGCAGCAGCTGCAGACCTACAAAGCGCATATCCCCTCGCTGTTTGCGTTCAATGAGTTGCTAATCGTCTCCGACGGCACCGAGGCCCGAATCGGATCCCTTACAGCAGGCTGGGAGTGGTTCAAACCTTGGCGAACTATCTCCGGAGAGCAGCTCGCCGATTCGAACCTTCCCGAGCTGCAAGTGCTGCTCGCAGGCACCTGCCAGCATTCACGCCTCATCACGTTCGTTCGCGATTTCGTGATCTTTGAGGATGACGGAGGAACGATCGTCAAGAAGCTGGCCGGCTACCACCAGTTCCATGCGGTCTTGACTGCCGTCCGCGAAACGCTCCGCGCGACCGAAACGGCGGTGGGCGAGCCAGCCGGTCGGTACGAGTCCGGTCGCAAACGAGGAGGCGACCCAGGCGACCGGCGAATCGGCGTCGTGTGGCACACACAGGGTTCCGGTAAGAGCCTGACCATGGCCTGCTTCGCTGGCGGCATCATCCGGGAACCCGCACTGCGGAACCCGACGATCGTCGTGCTCACCGACCGCAACGATCTAGATGATCAGCTCTTCGGCACCTTCTCGCGATGCCAGGACCTACTCCGCCAGCCGCCCTCGCAGGCGGAGACTCGCGCCGACCTGCGACAGAAGCTCAGCGTCCAGGCCGGAGGTGTCGTCTTCACCACAATCCAGAAATTCTTCCCCGACGTGAAGGGCGACCAGCACCCGCTGCTATCGAATCGGCGAAACATCGTCGTGATCGCTGATGAAGCTCACCGTAGCCAATACGACTTCATTGACGGGTTCGCCCGTCACATGCGCGACGCGCTGCCTCGAGCCTCATTCGTTGGCTTCACCGGCACCCCAATCGAGCAGCAAGACGCCAACACGCGCGCAGTCTTCGGTGACTACATCAGCATCTACGACATCGAGCGCTCGGTCCAAGATGAGGCCACAGTTCCCATCTACTACGAGAGCCGCCTGGCCAAGCTGTCGCTTGATGAGGACGAGAGGCCTGGCATCGACCCTGACTTCGAGGAGGCGACAGAGGGCGAGGAGCCCGAACGGGTCGAGAATCTCAAGACCAAATGGGCGCAGCTCGAAGCGATCGTGGGGTCAGAGAAGCGACTCAAGCAGGTCGCCCAAGACATCGTCGATCATTTTGAACAGCGGCTGGATGTCATCGAAGGCAAAGCGATGATCGTCTGCATGAGTAGGCGAATCTGCGTGGAGCTCTACACGGAACTCGTAAGGCTTCGGCCAGACTTGGAAAACAAGTCCGACGACAAGGGCGCAATCAAGGTCATAATGAGTGGCTCCGCCTCGGATCTGCTCGATTGGCAGCCCCACATCCGCAACAAACCTCGTCGCGAAGCGCTGGCCAAGCGTTTCCGCGACCCAAACGATCTACTACAGATCGTCATTGTCCGCGACATGTGGCTGACCGGGTTCGACGCTCCCAGCCTGCACACGATGTACGTCGACAAACCGATGCGAGGTCACGGTCTGATGCAGGCGATTGCAAGGGTCAACCGGGTGTTCAAGGACAAGCCAGGCGGCCTTGTAGTGGACTACCTCGGCCTGGCTCACGAACTCAAGCAAGCCCTCGCCACCTACACCGAGAGCGGCGGTCTCGGTAAGACAACCATCGACCAGGAAGAAGCCGTGGCGGTGATGATAGAGAAGTACGAAGTCTGCCTTGGCCTCTTTCATGGCTTCGATCGGTCCAGATGGGTTAGCGGAACGCCGTCGGAGCGATTGGCTCTTCTCCCGCCTGCCCAAGAGCACATCCTGAAGCGAGACGATGGCAAGAACCGCTGCCTCGACGCCGTTCGCGAGCTCACTCAGGCGTTTGCCCTGGCTGTTCCGCACGAGGACGCGTTGCGTATTCGCGATGATGTCGCCTTCTTTCAGGCCGTGCGCTCCGCGCTAGCCAAACGAGCTGCTGGCGAATCCCGTTCCGACGAAGAACTCGATCTTGCAGTGCGCCAGATCATCTCGCGAGCCGTGGCCCCCGAAGGCGTGATGGACATCTTTGCGGCCGCAGGTCTCGATAAGCCCGACATCTCGGTGCTCTCAGAAGAGTTCCTGGCAGAAGTCAAGGGAATGCCACACCGCAATCTGGCCGTCGAGTTGCTGCAAAAGCTACTCAGAGGCGAGATCGCCTCGAAACGTCGTCAAAACGTGGTCAAGGCCCGCTCATTCGCTGAGTTGCTCGAGCGGACCCTCCTTCGCTACCAGAATCGAGCGATCGAGGCTGCGCAGGTTATCGAGGAGCTCATCGAGCTAGCTCGAGAAATGCGTGAGGCGAGTGAACGAGGACAAGAGCTCGGCCTTACAGATGATGAGTTGGCCTTCTACGATGCGCTAGAGACGAACGAAAGCGCTGTCATGGTGCTCGGCGACGAGACACTCCGAAACATTGCCCGAGAACTAGTGGAGACTGTCCGCGCCAGTGCCACCATCGATTGGACTTTGCGTGAGGATGTCCGAGCCCATCTTCGCAGAATGGTGCGCCGCATCCTTCGCAAGCACGACTATCCGCCCGACAAGGAGCAACAAGCGGTCTTAACTGTTCTGGAGCAGGCAGAGGTGCTGTCTGAAGGCTGGGCCTTGAACTGAAGACATAGGAATGCTCTGAACCTTGCAAATGTGTGGGTCGTAAACGATTCGAGCGCGACCGCGAGCGGTCGCGCTCGAGAGCGAGCGGACGCTCTCCGGCCTGGAGTCAATTGGAAATCGGCGCAACTGACCGGAACCAAGCTCAGCCCTTGCGATATCTGGCTGCATGGACGGCGACGAAGTCCGGATCGTTGCAGATGCAGTTTCCCGACGCATCTTGAAGGCGCATCTGGCGATACGCCGGATTCGGGTGATGCAACGTGTCGAAACGAAAGTAGTTGTCGAGTGAAAACAATGCCAACTCTGGATCGCCCGCCTTCACCAACTCGGCAGCGAGCAAGATCCCGGCCGAAGCAGATATGAAAGAGAGCGGTGCAACCACGTCAGCGGTCGGACCGTGAAGCTCGGCGTCACTGCAAACCGCTCTGTTGTAGAAGGACTGAATCGGCGACCCAACGTGCTCGCTCCAGGTTCCCCGCGAAACGCCTTGAAGTTGCTCAATCTCTGAGATGAGATTTGCATCCAACAGCGTGTTCTTCTCCACTAACTCGCGAACCATTTCAGCAGGCAATCTCAGATGTTCTGCCATGACCTCCTCATTGGTCTTCTGGTTCGGCTCTGGACTGTACAGACAGTGCAGACACGCTTTCCCGTCTGCAAAGCCGTGAGTCGACAGTGTCACGGCGGTTTCGCCAGTTGACGCGTTGATAACTCGCCTCGGAAGTCTCCTTGCAATCGCACGGCGGCCCTCCTGGCTGTCGACCGGCGTGAGGAGGAGGTCAACGTTTGGGCCTCGTTCTTCGAGGAAGTCGGCGAAAGATCCTGCGAAGGGATCCGAATGGACGGCAGTATTCCCAAGCCCTTCAGCCGCCACGACGACCTTGAAACGGCCAACGTCTTGCTGGCGCATCAGGACGTAGCGATTGAGGTTGGTGTCATCAACTTTATCGTTGTCAATCAAGTGAGTGGTCCCGCAGACATTGCCAAAATGCGCAAGCGCGTAAATCGCGGCTGAACCAACCGCACCGACTCCCGCAAGATGCGCATCAGGGATGCGGACGGACTGCCCCAGTATCCGGTCGGTTCCCGATGGCAACAAGTCCAGAAGGGAGAAGAGAATTGGCTTCATCGGCCGGTAAGGAGCTCCTGCTAGTTCTAGGACATGCAAGAGCACCTGCGCGGCCCCCATTGTCGCCGCGTACAACGAACCAAGTTTCCCTCGCCCGCTTCCAGGCAGTTCGCAGTCCAGTGCCGAGACCCAGTCCGAACCAGACACCAGAACTTCTCGTCTTGCGCGCACCGATGGAATGTCGCCGATTGACAGAACAACATCCGATTGACTTGGCGAGCCGAACCAGATGCTCCCTCCGACAGTGCGATTCAACTCGTCCACAATGTCGCCCACCATCTTGAGATTCCAGGGATGGTGTTGGAGCTCGGTGCTCGCAGGAAAGACGACATGTACTCGCTCGAACGTCCGTGCCAGCAGATTTACTGCGAGCGCGAACGCCGCGGCGTTCCCGGATCTGCGCGCGGCCCGCTCAGAGAGTTCCACTGTAAGAACTGGACTTCCGAACACTTTGGAGTCAATGTCAAGGAGTTGCCCAAACCTGGTGTTTTCCTCACGAAATCGCATCATTGCACCTCAATCGTGGCTGCTATCTGGGCAGGACTCAGTTCGACCCATTTCCCTTGCCCCAAATGTCGGTTGATCGACGCATCGAGTAGGTCACCCTTCCAGGCCTCGGCAAAGTTGGCGACGACGATCGAAATGGCTCCGGTATGACGCGGTAGAGCGCGGTGATCGTCGGTTGTCGAATGGAACGCTGGACCGGGATGTGTGTGAAGCTGCGCGACGAGCACTTCTCCACGCTCTGCCAACTCTCGGATAATTCGGATACGCTCCTGCATGGTCACTTCGAAATGGACCCTGCTCGTGTACTGGCGTGGCGCGATGATCCGGTGCACGGGCACTCTGCTCGCATGCTGAGTGCCAGCCCAAAGCAGCACAGCCTCCTGAGCCTCGGAACTCATCGACCTCAGCATTTCGGCTGACTCTGCCAAGAGACCCGCGGGTACGACGTACCTGACTTGGTTTCGGTCGATATGGCTACCCACCTGAGTCCTCGAATCGCTGCTGAACGCGGTCGACGATGTCCCGGAGACGGTACGACCCGCGAAGCCGGTAACCGTCCCAACGGTCACGAACATGGCTGGAGTGTGAGTGATACTCACGTATTCCCGGAAGACAGAGGAACGGTCGCCCCGTCGATGGGTGTGAGTTCAGCACCGACCAACCGCGTTTTGGCCATTCTGACCAGCCAAGTTCTCTGCCGTCGGCAGGGTCGTGGAGAGTGAGAGACGGTGGCATCCCGTCCCAATCGTTGCAGGAAAATCGAAATTCGATCTCGCGACCAGACCGCGAATGACGAAGTGCAACTGCGAGAAGCGGATAGTCGGCTGAGATGACTCGCCAGCCTTTGGCTGACGCATAGGCGGCTGCTTCGCCGCCCAGCGATTCGACTTCAGCCTGGAACTTTCGTTGGCTGACCTCTGAATCCATCCTTAGGCCCCCTTCGAGTGTGACTGCCTAGGCTCGTGCCCCCCACCGCTCTCCTTTGGGGCGAGTTCCAGGGAGGCGCCGTCTTGGAGGTGGTTTTCTCCGATGGTCGTGCTGGGATCGAGGACCTTGCCCTTGTACGTGAGCTGCAACTCCTCGGCCGGCGAGGGCTTGATGTCAAGTGACAAGACTGCCTTGTCGATGACATCTTGGAGCTTCTGATCTGCCTCGAAGTCGCCCTCGAACGAACCAGAGAGCGTCTGCACAATGAGGTGCAGTTCCTGCGGCTTGGCCATGATGGCCGTCCTTTCCGTTCCTCGACATTACTTGCGAGGAAGTGAACTGTTCGGTCGCCATGAGGCGAACCGAGATGTAGAATCTGTACTGGGAGCCCGAAAATCGAATGTTCGGTATACCGGTACAACTCCCAGTATATCGGTATTCCGTGGCTTGGCAAGGGAATGGCCGAACCAAAGTCGGTGGGCGAGCGTTTGCGTCTCGTGCGCAACAAGCGTGGTCTGTCGCTCGACGAACTGGCGGAAAGCGCCGGCGTTTCTAAGAGCTTCCTCTGGGAAGTTGAGAACGACCGGTCCGGTATCAGCGGAGAACGCCTACTGAGGGTTGCCAACGTGCTCGGGGCCTCTCTCGACTACCTGATGAGAGGCGACCAGAACCGCGAAATCGAACAATCCCTATCGATCGAGATTCCTCGCGCACTAGGCGAAATGGCAGAAGAGCTTGGATTGACGTACGGCCAGACGATCACTCTCATGGAAATTGATCGTTCTCTCGTCGCCCGCCGGCGGAACTCAGGTGGATCACTCATGACCAAGGACGATTGGGCATCGCTGTACGAGGGTGTGCGGCCATTTCTGGAGGGAAAATCTTGAGGCAAGACGCAAAGGCAGAATACGTAAGGGAGAGCCAGCGGACGGCTCGGCGCCTGGGTCTCCCTGTACACGGCCCGAACGCTGATGCTGCGATTGTCGAGTATTGTCGCAACCAGGTCGCCGACCTGACAGCAGGACTTGGTCTTCCCGGAAGTCTTGGGGAACTGCTGGATCAGGTCTCCGTATGTCTTGGGGTGAGATTCGAGGAGATTCACTCGCAGGACGATTTCACGAGTCTTCTTCGGCGAGTTCCACCAGAAATCGAACCGGCCTTACTCCAAGTGGCGGCAGAACTGGAAGAGGACGTCGACGGAATCACTGTTAGACGGCTAGCGCCGGAACCATGGGAGCTCCCCTACTTGGCCATTATCAACTGTCAGGGAAAGCACTTCCACCGCCGGTTCTTTACCAAATGGCATGAACTAGCTCACCGCCTCGTTGACGGCGAGCAACTCGCAATGGCCTTTCGCGTCACTGAGGTTGAGCGGAAGGATCCAGGTGAGGTCTTGGTAGACAAGATCGCTGCAGAGCTTGCGTTTTACCCAGAGATCTTCGCACCGCGCGCGCAATCATTCATCCGCAGTGCAGGGCTCACTTTCGAGTCCGTCGATGCTCTTCGGAACAGTTTGGCTCCCGATGCGAGCCGACACGCGACAGCCTTAGCAGTCATGAAGTATCAGAGTAGGCCCAGTTGGTATCTCCGCTGCAAGCTGAGCCTGAAGCTCACTGAGCAACGTCGCTTGGCCAACGGCATGGATGGGACAAGCTACACACGAAGACTTCGCGTTGTTGACGTCTCTCCCAATGATGCTGCGATCCGTTCCGGAGTTCGTGTCCACCAGTGGATGCGAGTCCCGACATCAAGCCTGGTGATGCAAGCGCATCAATCCGGATTTGATCGACGTGGCTTCGAGCGCTTGGAGGAGTGGGAAACGAGCGACGGTGGATCGATCGGATTCGGCTCGGTCCTGATTGACGATCAAGTCATCGACGATGAGGTGTTTGTGCTCGTCTCAACTGCGGACGACTGAACCAGAGTAGAAACCGACCTGCCACAAGGACATCGTCCCATAGCAGGCTGCTGAACTACGAATAGCAGGCGCCAAAGCTGGCCATCGTCGACGAGTGGGCGCACGCTGAGCAGGGATCGCGCGCAGGTCCAGTAGGTGAAAGGGGCAGGGTCCGGAGCGCTGAATCTGATGCTTGGGACCGCGGTCGCGCCATTCAGCTACGCGGTGGCCGCTTCGAGGTTGGCCAGGCGGGTGAGGTTGTAGGCGGCGGCGGTCAGTTCGAACCAGAGCTTGTTGCGGGCCTGGCCGAGATAGCGCAACTTGCCGCCCGCGCCGACGCCGCCTCAGGCGTCGGAACCATTAGCAGGATGCTGAAGAATGTGGGCTGTGGCAGAGATTGCTTGGGTGACGGGACGTTGGCGCCTTTGGTGGCCCACGGTGGCAGGGTGATCGCGGTGCGTCTGCGGGCCTGATCTTGGGTGATCGGTCGTGGTTGCCGGCGGTGGCCTATGCGGCGGCCGCCTCGAGTTGGGCCAGGCGGGTGAGGTTGTAGGCGGCGGCGGTTAGCTCGAACCAGAGTTTGTTGCGCGCCCGACCGAGATAGCGCAGCTTGCCGCCTCCGCCGATTGTCTTGATCCAGCCGAAGACTTCCTCGACCCGCTTGCGCCGGCGTTGACTCTGACGGTAGCCGTCATGCCGCGTCGTCCGGCCGTCGATCGCGCTGCGCCGCCCGCGGTCGTTCTGGGCGACGTGCGGGGTCACCCCGAGCGCGCGCGACCGCCAGACGAAGTCGCGCGTGTCGTAGCCGCGGTCGGCGCCCAGCGTGGCCGGTCCGCAGACGCTGCGCTCCAGCATCGCCAGCGCCGCCTCGCGTTCGGCCCGCCCGTCGGCCTCGGTCAGCTCGACATCGACGACCAGGCCGTGCCGGTTCTCGGTGAGGACATGACCCAGATAGCAGAGCCGCGCGCCCTGTTGCTTGCCTTTGCGGTAGAGCCGCGCCTCGGGATCGGTGGTCGAGGCGTGCGTATCGCGACTGCGGCGCTCACCCTGGAAGCCTGCCCCCGGCTTGAACGGGGGTCCGCATCGCGGTTGCGACCGCCACCCTTGGGCGGCCCTTGCTCGTCGCGCGGCCGGTAACTCTTGTGCGAGGCCCAGGCCTCCAGCAGCGTGCCGTCAACGGTGAAGTGGTCGGCCGAGAGCAGCCGCCGGCGGCGCGCCTCGTTGACTACTTGCTTGAGCAGCACTCGCGCCGCATCCGCATCCATGAGCCGCTCGCGGTTCTTGCTGAACGTCGTCGGGTGGAACGGTTCGTCCTCCACGTTGAGGTCGAGGAACCATTTGAACAGCAGGTTGTAGCGCAGCTGCTCGCAGAACTGGCGCTCCGAGCGGATCGTATAGAAGGCCATCAAGAGGCTCGACTTGAGCAGGTGCTCGGGCGGGATCGAGGGCCGTCCGCTGGCCGCGTAGATCTCGTCGAACAGCGGCGACATCCGCCCCAACGCCGAATCGACCAGCGGCTTGATCCGCCGCAACGGGTGGTCAACCCCTCCGGCGTCAAACCCAACATCAACGTCGCTTGCCGCTCAGTCTCACCACGCATCGCAGTCTCCCTCAGCTACAACAACACTCGCACCTCCATGATCTCACACGTCCTTTTTCAGCACCCTGCTAGTCGTGCTTGGCGACTTCTTCGAGATTGGCCCTCTTGCAGAAGCCTGGGACGTCCTGGTAGTCGTCTCTTCCGTCCCCGCAGGCGTGGTAGGAATCAGCGATGCGAGCGATGTAGTCTTCGGTGTGCTCGCGGTGCGTGCCATCAGTCATGCGGCCCGCGTCGAATACTTCGAACCAAGGGTGCGGTCCAGGGGCAGCTCTATGCGTCTCCTATAGGCCTATCTCCAGAGAGAAAGTTCGCAGTACGGTCTCGTTAGGCCCACCAAACTGGACAACATCAAGAACCTTTGAGCTGTGGTTCGCTTTCGAGTTCTAGTTGTCCGTCCTATGTTGCGCGTTACCGACTGCGATCAACGGAGCTCCGGCTGGGACTCCGTCGCTGAAGTGTTGGTTGAAGTGCTTGCTGAGGAACTCGGGCGCATCGGGGGCGTAGAGCAGCCAAGAGTCGCCGGTCCAATAGAAGAAGGCAGCCACTCCTTGCTCACTGGCGCAGTGGTCGAGGTCCTCGACGCTGCCGCCGACGAATGTGACCTCGCTCAGGCGCTCGGTGCTTAGCCCGGTCAAACAGGGCGGCTTCTCGACGAGGATTCGATACGACTTGACTCGGGAACCGTCGCTCGAAGTCACGGTGATGGTGATCTCCGTCTCCGCCTCAAGCGCGACCTGATGGCCGTCCTCAGCGTCTCCGTCGGTGTCGGTCGGAGCGATCACGACTGTTGCCGCTTCCTGTGCGGCGACGGCCTCGACGGTTGTAACTGTGGCAGCGGTTTCAGCTATCGCTGCGTAGATCAAACGGCTGGGTGAGAAGTCGTCGATCTGGACATCGCTCATACTGAGTGACGCCAGACGCGCGTCGATCGCATCGGGGATGTTGTAGGTGTAAACCTTGTCGTCCTGCTCGTCGACGACGTAGATCACATCGCCGTCCGACCAGATCCCTCGCGCATCGCCGTTGCCCGCCTTGAGCAGTGAGCGGAACGTGAACTCCTCGTCCTCGTGGCGTTTGAGCGTTTCGTCCTCGACCCGGTAGGCAAACAACCGCTTGGCTCCGTCGTCGGAGACCCAGATCGTCACCCCATCGGACCAGGTCCCACGCGGGCTCTTGTTGAGCTTGTCGAGCGGGTGCTCGGCGAGTAGTTCGCCAGTTTCGAAGTCGTAGACGAAGAGTGCATCCTTGACGCTGTCGAGCACGTAGATTGTCTCGCCGTCCGACCAGATCCCTCGTGGGTCACGGTTGCGCTCGGCCAGCTCGATGTCTCGTTCCTCCAGCCGTTCGCCGCTGGCGAGGTTGTAGGCGAAGAGTTGGTCCTGCCCGCTGTCGGCGATCCAGACGATCTTGCCGTCCGACCAGATGCCGTGCGAGAAGCGGTTGCGCCGGTCTAGTTCAAACTCCGCGTCCGGCTGGCGCTCGCCGGTTTGAAGGTCGTAGGCGAAGACTCGGTCCGCTCCCGAGGCCGAGTTCTCGACGACCCACAGCGTCTTGCCGTCCGACCAGATATCCGTGGGCAGGTCGTTGTCGCGGTCGAGCGACTCGATGTCTCGGGTCACATTCCAATCGAAGTCGGCATCGGAGGGGATCGGAACTGGCGGCGCACCGCCGCCTCCACCGCCGCCGCCGGTGGTCACTGTGGTGGTGATGACGGGCGGCAGAACGATGGGCGCTTCTGTGATGGTGATAGTGACGCTCCCGATACCGCTGCCCTTGTGGCTGACGGAGACCTCGATGGTCTCGTCGGCATCGTCCTCGGAATCGGTCACCGCCATGATCATCACGCTGACCGATCTGGCACCGGCCGGCAGGGTGATGTCGTATGGCGAAGTCAGCGCTTCGCCGCGGTCGTTGCTCAGGCTGAAGTCTTCTTCGGCGGTGGTTGTACCGCCGAGCGTGAACGTGAGGGGCTGCGGCGCCGCGAAGGTGACGCCGTCCGCCGTGATGGTGATGCGGACCTTGCCGCCTTCGCCGACCTCTGTGGCGTCTGCGGAAAGCGTGAACGCGGCGACGTCATTGTCGTTGACCGTGACCATGTCGTGGTTCGCCGCGCCGGTCAGGTATACAGGCGGGTTGCTGGTGCTGGCTCGAACGAGAGCGGTCACCGTCCCGGCCTCTTCCACCACCGTGTCGTCGAGCGTCGCCACGGCCAACGTCGCGTTGCGGCTGCCGGCCGCGAAGGTAGCGGTCCCGGGTCGTGAGCCGCCGAGGGTCGAGCCAGTTGCCGACACTTCGACGCGGACGGTCAGGGTACTTGTGAGCGGGAGGTTCTGGGCGTCGGTGCGCGAGAGCGTGAAGGCGGCATCCTGCCCTTCGGAGACCGTGCCGTGCTGCGCGATCGTAACCACCGGCGTGTCGGGCACGTCGCTGGGCGGAATCGTGACGGTGCGCGAGCCGAGCGAGGCGTTGGTCGAGGCGAGCGTGGCGCTGAGCGTGATCATCTCTACCGCCGACTCGGCCTCGGAGTCGTCCACCACCCTGATCGTAGCGTCGACCGCACTGCTCGCTGCCGGGAAGGTGATGGCGTACGGCGCCGTAAGCGTCCTGTTGCTGGCGTTCACGACGGTGAAGTCGTCCCCGGCGGTGGCGCTGCCGCCGACAGCGAGGTCGATGGTCTGGTCACGCTCAAAGGCGACGGCCTGGACGAAGACGAAGGTGAAGGTCGTGTCGCCTCCTTCGGCGACCTCGCTCGTCGCGACCGTGAAGTCGATCTGCGCCGGGTCGTCGTCGGCGAGCGTGACGGTTGTGGCGCCAGTCGCGCCAATAGTGACACCGGCGGGTGGCGTGCCGAAGGCGAACTCGACGATCTCAGGGCCTTCGACCAGGTCGTCGTCGTTGGCGGCGAAGGAGACGGTCTGCTGGGTCTCACCAGCCTCAAAGGTCACGTCAGTCGCGACTTCGTAGTCCGCCTCCGAGGCAGTGCCTCCGCTGATCAGGATCGCGACCGTCACGCCGCGGACGCCTTGGTGGGCAGCGCTGAGGCGCACTGCGACCGGGACAGTCGCGCCTTCGCGTACGCCGTGGGTGGATTGGACGAAGGATGCGGAGACGGGCGGTCCGATCACGAGCGCTGCGGGGACATCCGAGAGCGTCGTTCCGTCCGCGGTGCAGATGCCGCCGTCGCCGCAGGCCTGACCGGTGACGAGACGGAAGCTGATCGCACCGTCGCCGTCGGGGGTCAGGGTGACGAGGTAGGCGTGGGCCGGCTCACCAGCGACAACGTGAGCGCTGACGCTGGCGACCGTCGCACCGGTGACGCTGAGCGACGGGCTGGCGGCGCTGAAGTCCACCACAGGCTGGTTGAAGGCGACGACCACCTTTGGCGGGTCCCCAGCGCCCGTGTTGAACAGCGACGTGTGGTCGCTGGCCGGGAACTCCGCAGTGAGCGGGACGGGTTGCGGCGCCAGGGCCACGGGGCTAATCACAGTGACCCGCGCGCGGGCGGGGTCACCGGCATCGGGACCGCTGCCGATGTGCATAGTGAATGTGAGCTTCGCCGTACCTGTCCTGGCGTCGACGTGCATCGCCGTGTTCGGCATCGGTGTGCCAGAAATCGCGGTGTTGCTCCAGCTGACCAACCAGTCGCCATTGTCCATCGGCTCGGTGTGCCCGCCGGGTCCTCCTTCGACTCTTGGCGGATCGGTCGGGGGCATGATGAACTCGCGCAGAAAGACCATTTCTCCGTTGGCGGTATCGAGCGCGTATTCCACCGCCCTAGTCCGTTCACCCGAACACTGCGTCACGCCCTTCGCATCGGTTGGCACTCCCGGTGGGTGCTGGCAATGGGAGGCATTGTCGTAGACCAACAGGTTGCCCTCATATGTCATATGTCCGCCGTGCTGGCCGCTGAATCCGCCCCTGGGATCATTGATGAAGTCGAGCGGTGCGCCCCCCCGGTCTGGTTGCAGGGTCTCTCCGGCCTCCCACTGTTCACGGGTGAGTATGGAAGGGCCGGCACGCCAGATAACATCGCCGGTGTCGCCGTCGATGCGCAAAATCTTCGAACACTGACGGAATCCGGCGATGATGTCCCCGTTGATCAGTCCTAGCGAATTGATGTGGGCATATTCGGCGCGAAACTCCGGGGAGCCGATGCAGTCTTCGATTGCCATGTGGTCCCACGAATTCCAGTCGAACAGCACCGTACCGTCGGGTTTCTGGACCTGAATGACCCCGTCCCGCACCGGCTCGTTCTCACTGAGCATGTCACCGTTATTGTTCCTGAGGTCAGGGAAGGCGGTCTGGAGAAACCGCAGGTTGTGTTGATGGCTGCTGTAAGCCATCAGAACGTAGTTGCCACCGGCAGTGACCTGCTGGTCATGGGGGTTCGTGCCGTTGTAGGGAGCCTTGACGTGGATGTCGTCATCGAGGACATTGAAATAACTGTCCAGCACCACCATTTCCGCGCCATCCCGTGCAAAACTCGAACCACGCTTTTCGAAGGAGTAGCGAGCGTGTGGTCGGGTCTCGTCGGGGTGCGCCCGGAAAAACGCCCCGACGGCGTCCTCGACCCGGTAGCGCAATCGGGGTACACCGTTGTTGTCCACCATCATGAGCCAGTTTGGCACCGAGTTTGACCTGGTGTTGAACACCAACAGGTCTTCCAGCGCTCCGGTCGCCTTCACGGTCGTTAATTTGGGAAACGGCGGTCCGTCCAGGCAGTGCACGACGTAGGTGGTGCTCGCGCCCGTGCCGTCGGTCAGCGTGATTCGGATGTCGCTCTCGCCGCCCAGGCCGTCTACGGTGAACGCCTCGCCCTTTGGCCGCTGCACGCCGTTCACTGACAGGCGCACATCTGCGTTCTCGGTCGTGAGCGTCAGGGTCACAGACTCCGTGCAACGGGCGGCGTAATGAAGCGTGTCCGGGGCGAAAACGGGGTAGAACGCGCGGTCGTCGCCAGTCACTCCTGACAGCCCGGGCACCGCGAGCGCACTCAGACGGTGCGCGATGACGACGTGGGGCGCCGTCGCCTCGGCCGTCTTGTTGGCGCCGAAGCTGTCCGTGTACGTCGCCGTGGCCCGCAGGTAGCGGTCGCCGTCGGCCGCAGTCGGCGTGTAGCTCGCGGTCGTGGCGCCACTGATCACCGTCCAGCCCTCGCGGCCGGTGTTGCGCTCCCATCGCCAGCTGGTGGTGCCGTCCGTGACGCCGTCCGGGTCGGTGAGGACGGCGGTCAGCACGGCGCCCAGCGCGGGACGGGTCGAAGACAGCGACAACGCGCCCGCCTCGTCCACGTCGGTGACCGTGACCATGACATCTACCTCGTCGGTGAATATCTGATCATTGTCTCTGGCCCACGCCACCAACTTCAGCTCATAGATATTGTTTGTTCCGCGACCCGGCGGCCCGACATCCAACGGGTTCTCGAAATCCGGCGCTTGCAGGAACCTGAGCGCGCCAGATGGGCTGTCCAGGCTGAAGAGCCCGCGATCTACCCCGGCCATCACCCACTCGATGCCGTCCCGATCCTCGTCCGACGAATAGCTGAACGTCGCCACGCGGGTCGCGCCGTTCTCGGCGAAGGTGACCATCGTCGGACCTGAGAACGTTGTGAGTTCGATGACGTTGGCGACGTTGATGGTCACCATGGTCGTGGTGGAGCCATCCGTGTCGGTGGCGGTGACTGTGACCTCGTAGCTGGACTTCGTCTCGTAGTCGAGCGCGGCCTTGGTCTGGAGCTGGCCGGTCGCGGCGACGACATCGAACGATGCGGCGTCCGTGCCGCCGAGCGTGTAGGTGACTACGCCGTCGACAGCCGTAGCCGCGACCGGCGCCCCGATGTCCACGCCAGCCTCCGTGTTCTCGTCAACACTGCGGGTGGTGATGACCGATTCGAGCGTGAAGGTCAGGCGCGCAATCGGCTCGGTCGAGAACTTGCCCGTGCCGCGGATGCTCGTGATCGCACCCGGCGGCACGGTCGCGTCGTTGATCAGCGAGAACTCGCCGCCGTCCTCGGTGCCGGCATCCCAGGGGTAGAGTTCTACCTCGTGCGACCGCAGCCAACGGCCATCGGAGTTGAGCAGGAGCAGTCCGGAGACGCCAACGAACCAGTCCGGGCTCGGCGCCACCATGGTCAGCAGCGTGACCCGGGGATGTTCACTGGTCAGCGAGGCCGTCAGGCTCTGTGTACCGGTCGTGCTGATGTTGCCGGAGCCAATCAACGCGGCTAAAGCATCGTTCATGGCGGCGATCACCTCAGCTTGCAGGCCCGCCGTTCCGCCAAGTTCCGCCATCGACTCGACGCCGGCGCTCGCGGTCTCGCCGCCCTCAACGAAGGTCACATTCGAGTTGTGAACGGCGCCGATCAGCGGAGAGAAGTGGGCGCCGCCGGGCAGCCCGTCGGGAGTGGCCGAACTGGTCCAGGCGCCGGTGAACGTCACCCGGTAGACGGCGCTGGAAGCGAATGCGCTGGACGGATCGTTGGCCGACGGGCTCAAGGACGTGTCTGCCTCCGTCCGCGTCACGCTGACGACGTAGGTCTCGGTCGTCAGGTTGTCCTCGGCCGTCACCCTGATTTTGAACACGTTCTCGCCAACGACCAGGTCGACCTGATGTCCGTCAGCGACAGTGTCGCGGTCGGGCAGCACAGAATCGCTGGCATCGAGGAAGGTGAACGAGGCGCCGCTGTCGCCCAAACTCAGGGTCGCGGTGATTTGTGTGATCGTGTAGCCGACGCTGGCGCTGTATTCCGTCGTGCCGCTGGCGAACGCCGGCTCGAGCCGTCCCGGACTCAGCGTCAGGTCGCTCAAATTGGCGTCATCGCTTAGCGTCTGAGCCGAAACTGGCGAGGTCAGGAATCCCAGTAGAGCGATCAGAGCCAGGAAGCCCGCTAGGGCGAACGAGCTCAACCACCGTGACGGGGCCTGCGGCACAGACCTCGGGCTGGCGCGGCCCAGACGGCAGACATCCAGCCAACGGATATGACCTGTCGGGACCGGCCTGCCAGATGGGTTGTCGGCAGGCGCCTCGCTTGCTCCGTCGCGCTGCGGTCTCATCGCGGAGGCGACCTCTCGTTGCATGCGTCCGCCGGCGTCCGCCAATGCTGTTGGCTGGCTCTTCAAATCGCGTGCTCTCAAGGCGCCGCACCATCAAGAGCGAAATACATCGGTCTCATAGAACATCAGTTGTCTCCATTTTGGAACGACATAGATACTGTCTGAGACTACACAGACGTTTCATTACGATCACGGTTAGTACCCAATGTGGATGAATCAGAGAGGGCACGAACCACTCGCCCAGAATTCGCCCCTGGTCGGGTGGAAGGCGGCAGCGCCGCTTCGGTTGAGGTCAAGCTCTCCGAAAGCCCAAACAAGTCGGTCGACCTGCCGCTGGTTGAGACCAACCAGGACCGATCCACATCGTCCGACGACTCGGCGCCGACCAGCGCCACGTTCCCTGACCGCCATCAGTGACTCAAACCGTGGGAGGATTGCGCCGCTCCAGGGAATCTGAGGAGGCGCCTACAGCGCCAGCTCCCAAGCAACAGTTCGCAGTACGGTTTTGCTAGGCTCACCAAGCTAGACAACATCAAGAACCTTTGGCTTGACCTGTTCGCTGGATCTCTAGTTGTTGGTCCTATTGGTTTCAATAGAGGCGGCGATGAATGCAACGCCGGCCGGTAGGCCGTCTTCGAAGTGCCGGCGGAAGTGGCGGTTGAGGAACTCGGGCGCGTCTGGGGCGTAGAGCAGCCATGATTCGCCGGTCCAGTGGAAGAAGGCGATTACGCCCTGCTCGCGGGCGCAGCGGTCGAGTTCTTCGACGCTGCCGCCGACGAATGTGACCTCGCTGAGACGCTCGGTGGCTAGGCCGGTTAGACCGGGCAAGCAGGGCGGTTTCTCGACGAGGATTCGATACGACCTGGTCCGCGAACCGTCGCTTGAGGTCACGGTGACGGTGATTTCAGTTTGTCTGCCCAACTCGACCTGATGGCCGTTCTCGGCATCGCCGTCGGTGTCGGATGGTTCGACTACAACTGTTGCTGCTTCCTGCGTCGCGATGGCCTCGACGGTTGTTGCTGTTGCAGCGGTTTCAGCTATCGCTGCGTAGATCAAACGCCCGGGTGAGAACTCGTCGATCTCGACGTTGCTCATACTGAGCGACGCCAGACGCGCGTCGATCGCATCGGGCAAGTTGTACGTGTAGACCTTGTCGTCCTGTTCGTCGACGACGTAGATCACATCGCCGTCCGACCAGATGCCGCGCGCGTCGCCGTTGCCGGCCTTGAGTAGTGAGCGGAATGTGAACTCCAGATCCTCATTCCTGGTCATTGCGGTGTCCTCGAACTCGTAAGCAAACAGGCGTTTGGCTCCTTCATCCGAGACCCAGATGGTGACGCCGTCAGACCAGATCCCGCGTGGGCTCTTGTTCAATTTGTCGAGCGGGTATTCCGCCAGCAGTTCGCCGGATTCGAAGTCGTAGACGAAGAGCGCATCTTTGACACTGTCGAGCACGTATAGCGTCTGGCCGTCAGACCAGATGCCGCGTGGGTCGCGGTTGCGCTCGGCCAGCTTGAGATCGCGTGCCTCCAGTCGCTCGCCGCTGGCGAGGTTGTAGGCGAAGAGCTTGTCCTGCCCGCTGTCCGCGATCCAGACCGTCTCGCCGTCCGACCAGATGCCGTGCGAGAAGCGGTTGCGAGACTCGAACTCAAACTCCGCGTCCGGCTGGCGCTCGCCGGTCTGAAGGTCGTAGGCGAAGACGCGGTCCGCTCCCGAGGCCGAGTTCTCCAGGACCCAGAGCATCACACCATTCGACCAGATGTCCGTGGGCAGGTCGTTGTCGCGGTCGAGCGATTCGATGTCGCGAGTGACGTTCCAGTCAAAGTCGGCATCGGAGGGAATCGGAACCGGCGGCGGCCCACCGCCGCCGCCGCCGCCTCCACCACCTGTTGTCGTAGTTGTAGTTGTCGTGGTGGTTGTGGTCGTCGTAGTCACAGGGGTTGGGCCGAAGACCCAGGGCCGAGCCTGCTTAATGGCGAGGATGTTCTCGGCGGTGATCTTGAACTCGATCTCCATGGCGAACGGCTCGTCGGGGCCGGGCTGGTACAGGCCGTTGAAGTGGTCATGGATCGCCTCGAGGTGTTGACGCAACTGGGTCATTTGAGTTTCACTCATGAGGAGCTGCCCCGCCGCGACCTGGTTGGAGGCGCGAAGAATCGTGAATGGCTCATCCGCGCTCCCGACTGGAGCCAAGAGGAGTTGCTCCGGAACTGAATGCATGTCGGGATTGGTGACCAGGTCCTCGCCGACCTGGCTGTTGACGTAGTAGCTGCCCTGGCTGAGATCGAAGGGATCGAAGCTGACGGCGACACCGTTGACCAGCTCGTCTGAGTAGTTGGGGTGCACCAGGACGCCCATCGCCGTGGAATAGTGGTCGATGCGGTGGAAGTCACGTTCGACCACGGCGCGGAAGTTCCAGAGGCTCGCCCATACTCCTTTGATCGACTTATCGATCCCGTCTGCCACGGTCTCGTCGGGGTCCTGCGTCTTGGAGTCGTACAGCCCGGCGCCGCTGAATCCCGGCAGGTCTTCGTTGTTCGTGCTGGATCGGTAGCGCAGTGACGTGCCTTCCGGGAACGCCGCGTGCATCTCTTCCAGCGCGGTGATGATCCAGTCCGGCGTGGTGGCGTCCTTGATCGCATCGCGCAGTTCCTTGAGCATGGCCTCCTGTCTGTCGTAGTCGGTCTGGAAATTGGGGTCGGCGAGCATCGTTGAGACCTGGGAATAGAGGTCATTGGCCTTCATGAATTCGTCGTAGAAATAGAACGGCACGGCAAATCCGTCGGGCACGGTTCCATCCGGGAAGTTCAGCGTGCCCAGTACGGCCAGATTCGCAGCTTTCACCCCGAACGCATCCCAATCGTCGAAGCCGATATCGCTGAGCGCCGCGATCTCCGTCACCGATAGGTCCCGCACCGGCGTCTGGGTTTCGGTTGGACGGGACGTCTCGTAGTGGGTATCGACTTCCTCCTTGGTGGCGGCGCGGATGGTGTATGCGTCCCGCGTGACGGTGTATTGGACATGGCTGTCGATCAGGTCATCAATGGGGCCTGCATCGAGGGCGTCGCGGATGAAGGCATTGGGAACGCGGTCTTGAACGGCGCGCAGGTTGACGTGCGAGAGTGGCGTTTGAGGCACGGTGGTGATGATGCCGGCGACTCGCGGCAAGTCGTTCGGCAACGACTCGTAGATCACGATGTCGCGAGGATTGGACCGCTCGTCAAAGGACATGGCGCGTAGGAACCCGTAACCGGTGCCCTGGTTGAGGGAGATGAACTCTACATCGGGGAAGATGTCCTGTTCCAACAGCACCTTGACCCGGGAGGCGTCATACTTCGCCTGCTCTCTGCGATAACGGGGCAGCGCGTTTGTGGGCATCGGGTAATAGGCCAGGTTGTTCTCAAGCAGAGGCATGTTGGCGGCCAGCGCCTCGTATGCATTTTGCACATCGCGAAATGGATAGTCATCCAACGGCACGAATTCGAACCGATAGACGCCCAGCGAACCGTCCGGCGCCGCGACATTGGGGTGGAAGATGATCTCGCCGCGCATCCCCATCATTAATCTAAAATCGACAGTAGCGGCAAAAGACCAGTGGTACCGGTGTTCAACCGTGTTCATGAAATAGACAGTCGGCCCGCCGGAATTCAGGCGGAAGATGAAGAACTTGACGAACTCCAGACCGGCGAGATGCAGGTCAATCAGCACCTCATCACCCTGGTAAGAGAGCCGTTCGAAGGTTTCGCGATCAGGGATGGCGACAGTGCCGTGCCTCAGGGCAATCGAGGCGGCGACGTTGACCGGGTTCATGATCCCATAGCCATCCAGTTCGGTGATGTCGTCGATGCAGTCGCGGTCGACATCGGCCGGCTCGGCGATGAGGTACTTCTCCACTCGGTAGTGCTCCACCGGCAGCGCTTCCAGGTGTTCGTCCAGGGCGGTCGTGCCCGCGGCGCCCTTCTTCACCAGGACCGGCAGCTCCAGCACCCTGCCGTCTTCCGCATGGTTCACATAGAGCACGAAGTAGTCGTCAGTGGTGGACGAGACCACGATTGGCACAGCGTCAACAACGATGTGGACCGGGGTCGGCTCGCTGTCGCGGTCGGGGCATGCGGCTCCAGCGACAGCTGTAGAACCCTCGTCCCTCGTGATCGGAGCCGGGTCGTGTTGATGGTCTTCTATCGGAGCCTCGGGAGTATCGGCTCCAGCAAACCTCGACCATTGGCTGGCGCCGTGCTGGTTGACAGCCTTGATCCGATAGCGATAGCGGCGCAGCGGCTGCGCCGTCGAGTCCGTGTAGGTGGTTGCGGCTGAACCCGTATTGGCGGCGATGCTGATGAACTCACCGCTCGCATGGACCTCGAGGTCGCGACGGAACACCTCGTAGTGGGTGATGCTGGCGTCGACGGAGTCATCCCAGGACAGCGTGACCGAGTTGTGACTCGGATCGGCGGTCAGTCCGGTCGGTCGAGCGGGCGCGGGCGCTTCCTGCGCTTCGATTGTCGTAGCGAGACGGTCGGCCAGGCCGAATATCGGCACAGCGAGCGCGAACATCAATATGCCGAGGCGCAGCACGGCCGGGCGGAGTCCATTGAACAGGGTCGTAACGTTTGCTCTGGGAAATGGCGATCGGCGCGTCATCAGGCGATCTGTCCGTTGGCGGCAGACGCACTGGCGTCCTCGGATGCAAATCGGATTCTACCGGTCAAATATATGATCATGGTGAGAGAATATAACCCAGACTGACGAAATCATGAGATACATATCACCTGATATATGACAATCAAAGCCACGCATCAGATGCTGAGCGCTTCGTCGTCGCGAGCCGAACGCAAGGAGACGATGTGCTCACACCACGTAGGACCACCTGTGGGGACTGGAACCGTGCGAGGATTGCGCCGCTCAGGCATCCCGAGTAGGCGCCTACAGCGCGATCTCCCAGGCGAAAGTCGCAGTACGGTCTCGCTTGGTCCTCCGAAAGCGGCCAGCAGATAGGCCTTGAGCTGGAGAGTCCCCCGCTGCAGGCTGCTGAACAACAAGCGGGTGGGGTGGCCCTGGCTGAGGGTTCGGCTGCCGTCTGGCGATGCGGCGACGGCCAACTCCAACCAGAGCTGGTTGCGGGACCGGCGGAGATAGCGCAGCTTGCCGCCTCCGCCGATCGTCTTGTTCCAGCCGAAGACCTGCTCAACCCGCTTGCGCCGGCGCTGACTCAGGCGGCGCTGGTGTGAGTCGCCGCCAGCCTGGCTGGGCAAGCTGGACGGACTCCGCACTGGTTCAGGCCAGTTGCGGCTCGGCGATCTCCAGATTGGCAGAGGCAGGCGGGCTACTCCAGAGCGTCGCTGTCTACATCCAACGTGAAGTACTCCTTCTTGCCCAACCAGCTGTACTGCTGGACCGCCTCGATGATGTACGTACCGGCGTCTAGCGTCACGACGATTGGCGTATCGTCGCATGCGTATCTACACTGACCGTCGATTTCGTGGTGGCGAGAGTCGATCACGACGCCGTCGTGTTCCCGAAGCACGAGGTGGTAGCTCGTTCGGCGAGTCATGCCAATGCTGACTTCACCCGTCTCGTCTGTCACCATCTTGAAGAAGCGTGCGTATCCCGTGGTCTCGCCATAGCCGGTTCCCAATCTCTGCGAGAAGTATTCAAGGTGAGAATTGCACGCCGGGCGCCATCGCAGGGTGGGCTGGAGGCCATCCGATGTGTCCTCGACATCATGGAATGAGCAGCCCGTGGGCAACGTCATGTCGCCATCAGCGTCGACGGGCAGTACGGCGGCGAAGTTCGGTGTGGTCGAGTGGTCGGGTACAGCCGTCATCGAGAAGAAGTAGATCCGCTGTTCGCCGTCGCTGCGCGTGACGGTGACACGCATTTTCGTGCGACCCGGGTCCCTGACTTCGAAGTACGAGCTCATTGCCCATCTTCCATTGCCTTGGAGCCAGGAAACGCCTCTCCAATTGACCGCATTTTTGTCCGAGTCGGCGCTGTCAACCGGCTCGATGTTGATCATGAATGGCGCGCCCAACGAGCCGGTAACGTAGGCGTCGAAACGAAAATACGTCCAGGGAACCACCTCGTCACGGAAGGTATAGATGTCGGTGTCGGCGTTGAGAGTCGGCGAGACTTGCAGTGCCTCCCAGGTGTGGAAGTTTGTCGCCACAAAGGCGAACAATTGAGTGGGATACTCTTCAAGCTCTTCCTGGGCAAGCGCCTCTGGTCTGTCTGCTGCGGCCCTGGAAACCTCGACGGAATACACCTGGAGGTTGTTGCCGTCGGCTGAGCGGACGATGATCGAGATGGTCGTTGTGGTCGGCGCGCCGCCGGCCAGCGGCGTGCTGAGCGCAATCTGCCAGCCGGGCGTATCGGGGTCGGCGTCGGCTGGCGATACGGCGGTTCCGGCGTTGGCGTCAGCCGTGGTGATGGCCAGGGTGACGTGTTCGGTGTCGGCGGCGGCCTCAGCGATGTATGAGGTTGTCGTTGACGCGAAGCTGGGCCTCAGGCTGGCCCCGGTCAGGGTCAAGTCGCTGAGCGTGGCGTCGCCGGCCGCAGCCGAGCGAGGCGCGAATCGGAATCGGTCGTCGTTCTTCGGGAACAGTGATGCAACGCCTCGCGGGAGCCCGGAATAGCGAGAATCGGTGGCCGGGGACAGAGGGATGCTGTGGATGATGACCGCGTAGACGTGCTGCTGCTGCCCGAATACTGAAGTGACGCGCAACAACACCAGGGTGTCGCCAGTCGCCGAGAGCGTGATGCTGGTGTCGGTGATCGACCCGGTGTCGACGGTCCGGTCAATGGTCAGTGTCGGGTCGTCGCTGCGGACGACGAGCAGTTCGACGCTGGCGTCCGCGAACAGGGCGCTGGCATTCACGACCGTCTCGCTGCGGTTGGAGGGCGCGTTCAGCTGGTAGCGGCTCTGGTCAGAGCTGAAGCTCAGCGATGACAGCCCCTGGAAGCTCAACGACGCGAGTTGTGCGAGCCGCGGGTCGGCCTCGGCTGTAAAGGTTGTGCTCTCGTCGGGAGCACTGATGGTGATCCAGTACTGCTCCTCCGCAGAGCCGTCAGCCGAGGTGGTCGTGACCGTGACGGCGGTGTCGGCGTTGGTGGCCAGCGTGACCTGGTGTCCCGCAGCAGTGGTGTCCGCGTCTGTGGGTGCGATCTCGACAACGATGTCGTGGCGGACGGCGACCGCGGTCAGCGTGACTTCAGTCAGGCCAGTGGTCGCCGCTGCCGTGTAAACGGTCTCATCGGTGCTGAACGCCGGACTCAAGCTGAGTCCACTCACGGTCAGGTCGCTGAGTCCCGCGATGGCGGTCCCAGGCACGGTGGCCTGCAGCTGATTGTGGAGCTCTCGACCGTCCGATGTGCAGACGGCGCCGGATTGGTCACAGGCCGTGGTGGTGGCGAGTTCAAGGGTGATATCTGCGGTCCCGCTGGGCTGCATGGTGACGTTCCAGCTCCTGGTCGAGCTGGCGTTGCGCTGTTCGACGGCGGTAATTGCTGCGCCGCCGACGACGAGCGCGTGGTCTTGCAGTGTCGCTGCCGTCAGGACAACCTCTTCGGTGAACACGACCTGGAATGTGAGCGCGTCGGCGCCGTTGTGGGACGAGGGGAGATCCGAGAAATACGCGTTCGGCGGTGCGAGCGGCCGGTTGGCTGACGCCTCGCTGTCCTCTGTCGCGGTGATGCTGGCGCTGACAGTCTCGCCGGAAGCGAATAGTTCGGTGTCGGTTGCCCACCAGTAGCGTCCGGCGCCCGCCATGTCGGGCACCGAACTGTCCGCCTCTGCAAACTGCTGAGCCCCGATGGCGAGCGTGAACTCGACGGGCGGTTTAGGACTGATGGCCAGGTACAGGCCGCCGGCATGCTCGACCAACGCCAGGACCCGATAGTAGACGCCCTCCAACTCGAAATCTCTGTCGGACACGGCGCCGGTTCGCGACCACCTCGAGTAGCCGAGCATCGCCGGGCTGAGATTATCGGAGGCGCCGATGGTCACCTCAGCCGACCACACCGGCGTCGGCGCCACCCGCACTTCGATCCGCTCTGCCGACCCAGCTTGGCTGGTGACGACATCGCTCCACTTCGAATACTTGCTGTCGTCATATCGGGCTCGGACCTTGACCCTGTACGTCGCGCCGGCGCTGAGGCCGGTCACGGCCAGCTCATTGCTGGTCGGGAAGGCGTTCCAGACAGTCTCGCTGTTGGGCTTGAACCCTTCGCCATCCGGCGTCCAGGCGACGCGGTAGTCGGACAGCGTCTTGGCGCTTTGGGCGTTGGCGTCCCAGCTGATCAGCAGTTCGCCGGCCTCGTCGCCGGGCGATACGGTCAGTCCCGTGGGACGTTGTCTCCAGTCCGGAACGCCGCTTTGTGCAGAGACCACATGGGGCAATATCAGCACGGCCACGGCCAACACAGCGATGGCGATCAGCGAACAGAGCCCCAGGATGCTTTTGAATGCGCTGGCTGTTGCCGGAACATGCTCTGTTGGACGGAGCTGCATAAGGTATGTTTCTATCTTCTCAGAGATGGTATTGAATCATGGTCGAGGCAATCTAGCACAGTTCTTTTGAATCTGTCAGTTAGCGCCTCAGCTCCCGATTCACCGGTAGACCACAATCCTCTCCGTTAGCTCACGACGACGCCTCAGGAACCCTCTGCATCAATCCCATCGGTGGTGACCCCCCCCCTTCAGCCCTCGGCAGCTTCCCTTGCGAGGAGACCCTTGCGTCAGTCCTCTTCTGCCTCCTTGCGGAGGCCGTTGCATGACAACACTGAGGACAACATTGAGGGCAACATTGAGGACAAGGTCATTGGCTGTCTTCTCACCTGACTCTGAACACGCCGACGCGCCTCCGCTAGTGTCCTGAGTCGGGAATACGGTTGAGATATCCGGCGAGGTTGTCGAAGATCTGGTCGGCGGTCTTGTGCCAGACGAAGGGGCGCGGGTGTTCGTTCCAGCCGGCGACCCAGCGTTCGATGTCGCGGGTCAGGTCGGCCACGCTGCGGTGCGCGCCGCGCCTGAGCCACTTGGTGGTCAGTTCGGCGAACCAGCGTTCGACCAGGTTGATCCAGGAGCTGTAGGTGGGGGTGAAGTGAAAGCGGAAGCGGGGATGACGCTGGAGCCAGCGCTGGATCTCGGCGGTGCGGTGGGTGGCCACGTTGTCCAAGACGACATGCACGGCGAGTTCGTCGGGTACCTGCTCGTCAATCAGGTCGAGGAAGCGCCGGAACTCGCGGGCCCGGTGTCGCGGGGTCAGGTCGGCGATCACGTGGCCCGAGGCGATATCCAGCGCCGCGTAGAGGTTGGTGGCGCCATGACGGACGTAACCGTGAGTCTGACGGCGAGGCGCCGCCGGGCAGCATCGGCCGCGTCGCAGCGGTGCGGTCAAGCGCCTGGATCTGGGTTTTCTCGTCCACACACAGGACGACCGCCGCGTCGGGTGGGTTGAGATAGAGGCCGGCCACGTCGCGCACCTTGTCGATGAACTGCGGGTCGGGCGACAGCTTGAACTGCTCGACGAGGTGCGGCTTGAGGCCGAAGGCGCGCCAGATCCTGGAGACCGCCGTCTGCGACATGCCCATCTCGGCGGCCATCGAACGGGTTGACCAGTGAGTCGCGTGGCGCGGTTGCTGTTCCAGCGTCTTGACGATCACCGCTTCCACCTGCTCGTCGCCAATCGTGCGGGGCGCGCCGGGACGCGGCTCATCGCTCAGCCCATCCAGCCGACGCTGGGCGAAGCGTCGCCGCCACTTGCCGGCCGTGACCGGATGGCAACCGAGCGCCGCGCCGATCTCCGTGTTCGTTTGCCCGGCCGCCGCTCCGAGCACGATCCGGCTGCGCAGCGCCAGGGCCTGCGCCGTGCTCGGTCGGCGCGCCCAGCGCTCCAGCGTCTCTCGCTCCTCCGCACTCAGCACGATCGTCACCGTCGGGCGGCCCAGTTGGGTACGCATGACACTCCACCGAGAACCCCGGATGACCAAACCAACTCCACCATACCCGCTTGTTCATCGCATTAGCGACTCAGGACACTAGGAACACTCTGAACAAGAGGCATTGAGCGGACTTCGTGCTGACTGGGCGGGTGCTATTGCGTCAAAGGGTGGCGTTGGCGACTGGGGCGATGGGTTGGTGCGGTTCCGAGGGTCCGGTTGGCCCCACGGTGCGGGCGAAGTCGGGCGGAGTCGGGCGGGGGCGCAGTCCGGCGAGCGCCAGGCTAGTTGTGGTTCAGCGGTGAGCAGATTGGTGAAGCCCCGGAGCGGCGCCTGCCGCTAATGATTCTTGGCCGGGCCGCGGTGGCGGACCCCCGCTTTCGCGGGGGCAAGCTTTTGTCGCAGGTGAAGCGCCGCTTGATGAAGAGGAAGGGATGCTCGACCTTGGTCTGCAGCGAGCCCCGCCCCGCTCGCACCGAGATAGGGGACTGTCAGGCGGTAGCCTGCAGCGTCGGCCCGGACGCATCGCGACCCGCCACTTGACCGCCGAGCTGGCCAGTTCCGGACGCCCCCTGTTCAAGCCAGGGGCAGGCTGATCGACGCCCTGATAGCAGGCGTCGCCCCTGGCTTCGCGCTCGCCGCCACGCCGTCGAACCTTGGCGCGTCGGCGCTGTTCGCCGCCGTCGTGCTCAGACTATGGGTCAACCTCAGCGCCGCGTCCACGCCGATGTGCAGCTTCATCCCGAAGGCGCCACTCGTTGCCCTTGCGGGTCTGATGCATCTCCGGGTCGCGTGCTCGGGCCTGGTTCTTGGTCGAGGACGGCGCCGCGATGATGCCGGCGTCGACAATCGTGCCGGCTTGCAAGCGCAGCCCCTGTCCGGCTAAGTGCGCGTTGATCGTCTCGATCAGCGCCTCGCCCAGCTGATGCCGCCCCAACAGGTGCGGAAGTGCAGGATCGTCGACTCGTCCGGGATCGGACCGGCCAACGCCAACCCGCAGAAGCGGGCGCCGACTCGGCCTCGGAGAGCAAGTCTTCCATCGCCGGGTCGCTGAGAGCCTGCCCCCGCGTAGGCGGGGGTTGTAGCAAAGCTGCACGCAGTTGAAGCGCAGCATCACGGCCAGTCGGTAGGGTCGCGTTCCGCGTCCCGGCTTGTAGTAGACCGGCTCAACGCGCGCCGCCAACGCTGCCTATGGATCCAGCGCGTCGATCCGTTCCAGGAACCGCTCGCGCTGGGTCTTGCGCTTCTTGTGGGCGAACTCCAGGCTGCCAAACGCCGGCTCCAGCATCGAGGCGCTCCCGTCAGCGGTCGATGCCCCGATCGTAACCAGCCCTCAGAAAGCAGACAAATTCAGAGCGTTGCTATGTCCGACTGTTGGCGGGGACATGGCCGGCCTCGACGTCGCGCCGCGGCCTGTCTATCGAGCGACAGCCGGTCGATGGAATATAGGGTCATATGGGTCCACAGACGGGCGCGGGCCGGCAGGGACATAGCAATCGATTCAAGCCTTCTATTACGCATACCTCAGTTGTACTGCAAGCCTTGCCTGGCGCTCGATTGTATCCAAACAATCTATTGGTAAATGATCAGCGGCGCGAGTACGTTGCTGGGCATGACGGTGCAACGAGTCGCCAGAAGCGTTGTGTGTGATTGCGGTCCGGTCGTCGCGACCGGAGTGATGGCACGTTCGCCGGAGCCCGCCAACACCGTTTCGATAGACGCGCAAGATTCAACACCGATCACAGATAGGAGGCGCGGCGAGCGCAAAGCTAAAGTGTGTATAAATGCAGTTATACACGCTTTATCTTCCTTCATTTGACCCGATTTCGAGCGCTTTCGACGGCATTCGACCTGTGTCGACCGATATTAATGAACCAGAGAGTGCTCCGGCTATCTTTCCACGCCCTGACGCAATGAGCAAATCACTAAATCCGCGGGTCGGCCGGCATGCGCCTAGGTCAGCGGTCTGCGGCCGCGGGCGTAGTACTGTGCTACCGCCCCGCGGGCGGCCGACTCGTTGCGGGTGTAGAGGGCCGGCATGGCCGAGTCGCGCCAGCGCCCGGCGGTCATCAGGCTGGGCAGTTCGATCCCGGCGCGGGCCAGGTCCTGGGCCATGCCAACGCGCGGCGAGTGACCGCTGAAGCCCGCGCCGAGGCCGGCCGCCGCTGCCGCCTGCCTGATCCGATTGGCGATCTGATTGGGCCGCAGGCGGAAGAGGCGCTCGTGCAACTCGGCCGGGCCGCGCAGACACTCAAGCGCGGCCATCGTCTCCAGCGAGATGTAGAGGATCGCGCCGGCGCCCTCGGCGTCCGTCTTCGAGCGCCGGATCAGCAGTCGACCCGTGCCGTCCGTCATGCGCTCAAGATCGCGCCAGGTCAGGGCGGCCGCCTCCGAGACGCGCAGCATGGCGTCGCGCATCAGGCTGATCAGGGCGATATCGCAGAGCCCGCGGTCGCGCGCGGTCTGGACGTGTTCCCGCCGGCCGCCCCGGCTGCGGCGTGGCTGGCAGGCGCTCAGGCGTATCTGGTCGAGAGCGGCGTCCGTGAGCGGTCTGGCCTGCCGCTGGGCGCGACCGAGCTTGCGCCCGGCTCCGCGCAAGGTGCGTTTGACTTGCTCTGAGCTGCAGGGGTCGGGCAGGCCCGCGGCGCGGTGCACGAACGTGATCGCCGAGGCCGAGACTCGCAGCGTGGCCGGTTTGCGCTGCTGGTCCTCAATCCGTTCAGCCAGGTAGGCGGCGACTTGCGTCGGCGCGGCCGGCAGTGGGCTGACGCGCCGCGCCTGCGCCCAGCTCGCGAAGCCGTTCCATTGGCCGCGGTAGCTCTTCAAGGTGTTGGCGGCGAACTCGTGCTGCAACACGGAGTTCAGCTGGTCGCGCTCGCGAGCCGACAACCCCGAGGGTTCGCTGAGCTCGGCCTGCGGCGCAGGCGCTGAGCCGTGTCCAATCGGCTTGCGGCCGCGGCGCGGCTGGGCGGTCTGCAACCGCTGGTCAGCGGCGGCGGATTGAGCGGGGGTGGGTTGAGCGGTTGTACCAGAGCTGGAGTCTGACGGCGTGGAGCGTAGGAACCTCGTTTGCTTGGCCGTGGCTCGCCGATAGTTTTCCATCTCCTGCGCAAGAGTTGTGTACTTCATATCGAGAGTGTGAATGACCCGGACGAGGATACTGACGATCGACCCATAGGTATCGAGAACATTGATAAAGCGTGTATAACTGCATTTATACACGCTTTATCCCCGCGTTTAGCGGGCTTCCTATCGTCAATCCTTGTTGAACCGGGCGCACCTATCGAGACGGTCCTGGCAGGCTGCGGCTCAGATGCCCTCAGTCCGCGCGCGACGACTGGACCGTAATCAGACACGACGCCTGTCTCGACTCGCTGCACCGTCATGACCAGCAACCTACTCGCGCCGCCGATCATTTACCAATAGATTGCCTGGATGCAACGGGGCACCGGGCAAGGCTTGGATACAACTCGGGTGTGCGCAATAGAAGCGTCCAATCGATTGCTATCTCTCTACCGGCCCGCGCCCGTCTGTCCACCCATATGACCTTATGTTCCATCGACCGGTTGTCGCTCGATAGTCAGGCCCCGGCGCGACGACGAGGCCGGCGATCTCCGCGCCGCCGGACAGACATAGCTACTGAGTCCGTCGGCGTCGATCACGGACGGCGCTGCCTCAGTCAGCACAGTCCCGCCCACGCAGGCACTGTCGACCGGCTCGCTCCTGGATCGATCGCCGGCTGAGCGGGCACGCGGCGGCCGGCAGCAGCAGATGCAGCAGCCGGCGTTCGCAGGCCAGATCGAACAGCGCGAACAGGTGACCCCCATCCGGCCGTGATCCAGTCCGCCAGCGATGGATCGTCCGCACGTTGAGCCGCAGCAGCCGGGCCAGTTCGCGCCAGGAGAGTCCGGCCGCCTCGCGGAACGCAGCCAGACGCTCAGGGAAATCCGTGGGGAACGCTGACGGTTCAAGCTCGTACACATAGCGCTGGCGACCCGCCATCGGCTCAACTCCGCTTCTCCCGGACCACGAGCAGGTCCTCATCCAGCAGCGCGCCGAGCCCATCCGGCACGAACGTGGCCAGGCGCACGAGCGCCAGCATGGCTGCACCGTTGGGCGCCGTCCCGCGTCGCCAACGATGCAGCTGCCGTCCATCGACGCCCATCGCAGCCGCCATCCGCTCCCAGGACAGGCCGGTCATCTGCTTCAATGCGTCAAGGCGCTCGGGGAAGTCGTCCGGCAATAGCGCCACGCCGGGCCGCAACACCAACTCGGTACCAGTTCGCTTATCTCTCATCGCAGCGCTCCAGGATGAACAGGGAATCGAAGTTGGAAATGTCCAGAGCCGACTGCAGACGCTTGCGCACCTGCGCCGACGGACTGCGCGTCCCGCTGATCAGCTGGGACAGATAGCCCGACGAGATGTTGGTCGAACGAGCCAGGTCGTTCTGGCTGATGTTGCGCCGGTCGATCTGCTCCCAGACCGCCTCGGGCTTCAGCTTCACCCTGAACGACGGTCGTCTCCGCTTCATGATTCCTGGCCCTCCTCGTTCGCTCGGTCGCCAACTGGTTCCGAAACCCGTGCATCGCTCTGCGGTCCAGCAACGACGCCCGGCGCGCCTTCGCCCTCGTACAGCTCGGGATGAGCGAGGTAGTGGCGGGCGATGATTCGCGCCAGGATGCGCAGGCCGTCTTGGCGAATCTCTTCCGCTTCCGTCGTCAGTGGTGGTTGCTCTGTCATCAGCCCCTCCTGCTTGCGTCCCGGCGCCCGTTTGGTCAAGGAGGCGCCGAGATAGAACCCATGTGTTCATTCGGCGCAAATTTATCAACTCACCTTGCGTTGCGACAACGTCTCTCCCTGCTAATTCGGTCCACACTGCCCAAATCACTTGCTGAGATGTAGCCGTCTTGTGGCTCCCTCCTTCGTGTCTGCGCGGATGCGCCACCACGCGCCACACAAGCAGAACGCCTCATGCTGATTGCCGTCTGAGAGCACGGAATGACAGGTGATTTCCGCGCAGTGATTCGACGAACGCCAAGTCCGCGAGCGAGTTTGCGCCTCACGCCAGCCAAGCAAACTGGTGCTCAATTGAGGGCCCTGAGCCATTGGGAACCTCAGACCAACTCGCTATATTGTTCCGAACATGGATCCCGGAGGAATCTGACGTGAGCACCCGACGACATTCGTCTCAGTCGAAACGCAATCTCCCTACTCAGCCAGGAACGAGCCAACCTATGAATCAACAAGCAGAACTGACCCCAGCCGCGCTCTACGCCCGCGTCTCCAGCGATCGCCAGGACGTTGACCTCTCGATCGCCGCCCAGCTGCGCGCCGTGCGCGACTACGCCGAGCGGAACGGCTACATCGTCGTTCGCGAGTATGTCGACGAGGCGGAGAGCGGCCGGGTAGCAGATCGACCCCAGTTCCAACAGATGCTCGACGAGGCCAGAGCGACGGACGCACCGTTCCAGGAAATTCTGGTCTGGAAGTTCTCGCGCTTCACCCGCAAGCGTGAGCACGCCGTCGCGTTCAAGGCGATGCTGCGCCGCCGCGGGATTCGCGTGACCTCAATCACCGAGCACGCCGACGACACCCCCACCGGCAAGCTGATGGAGGCGATCATTGAGAGCGTCGACGAGTTCTACTCTGAAAACCTCGCCCAGGAGGTCAAGCGCGGCATGCGCGAGGCCGCTTCGCGCGGCTTCTGGGTCGCCACCTGGGCGCCCTACGGCTATCGCAAGGCCCACGTCCCGGACGGCCCCAAGACCCGTCCCCGGCTGGAACTCAATCCGCCCGCCGACGCCGTCGTGCGGAGCATCTTCGACCGCGCGCTCGCCGGCCAGAGCGTGCTCGACATCACCCGCGCGCTCAACGCCGACGGCATCCCGACCACCAACGGCAAGCCCTGGCTCAAGACCACCGTGCACCGGCTGCTCACCAACGTGGCCTACACCGGCACGCTCGTCTGGGGCCTCAACGCCAAGGACGGCGAGCCGCCGGTGCGCATTGAGCAGGCCTTCCCCGTCATCGTCAACCAGCGGGAGTTTGAACGCGTCGGCCAGCTGATGCAGTCCCGCGCGCCCAAGCGCGTCAACCCGCGGCGCATCGCCAGCCGCTACCTGCTCTCCGGCCTGGTCCGCTGCGAGTCCTGCGACCGGGCGCTGACCGCAGCCGAAGCCAAGAGCGGCAGGTACACCTACTACGTCTGCCAATCGAAGATCAAGAAGGGCTCGGAAACCTGCCGCAGCCCGAGGTTGGCGGCGAAGCAGTTCGAACAGCTGATCATCGACCAGTTGCGAACCCACATCCTGACCGAGAGCAACATCCGCGCCCTGGTCAAACTGCTCGACGAGGAGATGGACGGGGTCGCGCACGAACAGCGCCGAACCCTGGAGACGGTCGAACAGGAGCTGATCGAGGTCAAGCGCCGGCTCGACCGCATCTGGCAAGTGATCGAGACCAGCGACCTCGATGCCGCCGACGCCAGCGACCGCATTCGCGAGCACAAGCAGCGCAAGGAACAACTCGAGTTGGCCGCCGTCGAGGCCAGGAAGGTGTTGGCCGAGCGCCGCCAACTGCTGGACAGCGCCGACATTGTCGCCGCGTTCGCCGTGCAGATGAGCGAGTTCCTGCTCACCAGCGAACTCACCGAGACCAAGGCATTCATCAGATCGTTCGTCAAGCGGATCACGGTTCGGCCCGGCCGGGCCGTGATCCGCTACGCCATCCCGATGCCCGAAGACAGCCCAATCGGGCGCTCAGACACCGCTCAACTGGGTCTCGATGAAGGTGTTATGAGTTCGGTACGTGTTGGTGGCCCCAACGGGATTCGAACCCGTGCTACCAGCTTGAAAGGCTGGCGTCCTAGGCCTCTAGACGATAGGGCCGACCTGTCGTCAGCTTACACTGCGCGTCTGTGCGCAAGGCCCGGTCTTTCGACTGTCGGTTAGCCGGTTAACTCCGAGATTGCGGCTGCGAAGCCCGGTGCGGCTCCCTCGAGGTCTCGCTGTTCGACGCAGTAGGAGATGCGGAAATAGCCCTCCATGCCAAAGCCCCGACCGGGCACAACCAGCACGCCCTGACGCTGCAGCGCGGCGACCAGTTGCATCTCGTCGGGCACCGGCGACCTGGGGAACATGTAGAACGCGCCCTCGGGCTTGCGCACCTCATAGCCGGCCGCGGTCAGCACGTCATAGAGGTAGTCGCGCTTCTGCTGGTAGCCGGTCGTGTCGATGGTCACCGTCTGCAGATTGCGGACGAGGTGCTGCATGATCGCCGGCGCGTTGACGAAGCCCAGCACTCGATTGCAGAAGATCAACGCATCCATCAACTGACCCCCATACTCAGAGCCGGCGTAATCGGGATGTACCGCGATGTAGCCGATCCGGTCGCCTGGCAGCGCGAGGTCTTTCGCGTGTGAAGTGACGGTGATCGTTCGGTCATAGGCAAGTTGCGGAAATGGATAGGCGTGCTCGTCGAACAGGATCTTGCGATAGGGCTCGTCGCTGACGAGGAAGATGTCCGTGCCGAACTCCGCCGACTTCTCCCGCAACAGTTGCCCCAGCGCCTCGATCAACGAGGCCGGATACATCGCGCCCGAGGGATTGTTGGGTGAGTTGACAATCACCACTTTGGTGCGGGCGGACAGCTTGCTCGCGAGGTCTTCGAGGTCCGGCATGAAGTCATCATCGCAACCGACGACAACCGGTTTGGCGGCGTGGCTGGTGGCGTAGAAGAGGTACTCGGCGAAGAAGGGTGTCAGGATCACGACCTCGTCGTCGCGATCGCAGAGCGAATGCACGACGACATTGAGGGCCGCTGCCGCGCCGACGGTCATGACAATATGCTCAGCGCCGTAGGCCAGTCCGGTTTCGTCGGAAAGCGCGTCGGCGACGGCCTGGCGCGTCTCAACGTATCCGGCATTGGGCATGTAGCGGTGAGCGCCGGCGGCGTCGGTGGCGGCGTAGTTGCGCAACTCGTCAAAGAACTGAGGCGGCGGCTCGGTGATCGGATTGCCCAGCGACAGGTCGAAGACGTTCTCGGCGCCGCGCTCCTGGCGCAGCGCGATGCCCAGCTCGAACATCCTCCGGATCCAGGAACTGTCCTGCATCGCCCGCTGAATCTCAGCCGCTATCGCCATCGTTGTCCTCCCAGCCGAAGTGCCTGTCGCTGCTTGCAGGCTATCCCAGCTCGGTGCGCAACAAGTCGCGAGCGAATTCCCTGATTTCCTCCCGAAGTCGACGAAACACCTCGGTCAACTCCGACTCGCTCAGGTCGGGGAAATCGAGATCCCCGAATGAGCGATGCAGCGTCCGCTCGGCGCCGGGGAAGACGGGACAAGACTCGCGCGCCGAGTCAAAGACGGTGAGGACCAGATCGAAGTCGTCGGCCAGATAACGGTCAACCTGGTCAGAGGTGTGATGGGAGATGTCGATGCCCACTTCGTCCATCACGCGAATCGCGATTGGATGAACGCCGTTCGGCTCGGCGCCGGCGCTGAAGATGTCTGCGCGCTCACCGGCGAGATGTTGAATCCAACCATGCGCCATTTGTGATCGGGCGCGGTTGCCGGTGCAGATCACGAGCAGTCGGAAGAGGTCAACTTCCTGCATGGTTTTTCCTTACGGGGCATGACGAGGAAAGAAGATCTCCCGTCCTTGCCTCCGGAGCTTGTCTCAGAACTAGGAATTACCAGTCCCCGCTTCACGCGGGGACCCGCTCCTCCCGCGCCCAAAACATCACAACCTGATAGGCCGCGCCATCCGAGCAGGTCCCCGCGTGAAGCGGGGACTGGAAAAATGCGAAGGGAAGCCGACTTCTGAGACGCCTTCCGGGGGCGAGGACGGGAAGACGCGAATGAGCTCCTGGCAAGGCCGATCGTATCGCGCCGCATCTACTTATGACGCACTCCCGATCAGCGAGGACAGGAGGCATACACTCCCACATGGGAGGCTGGGGGATGAGCGAGCAGCCTGGCTATCGGCGCCGGCCCGGAGATGTGGTACTGCGTCGGGTGCGACTGCAATCAGAGCGGGTTCGGGCCAGGCGACAGCGGCGGATTCGGATTGCGCCTCGATCGTGGATGGTGGTGGCCCTCTTCGCGCTGGCGATGCTGGTCGGCGGCGCATTGTTGCATCTACCGATTTCCTCACAGAGCGGCGAATCCGTCCCCTTTCTCGACGCGCTGTACACCTCGGTCTCGGCTGTCAGTGTGACCGGCCTGACCCGGTTTGACACCGAAGAGACGTTCTCGCACTTCGGCGAGTTCGTCACGCTGGCCCTGTTCCAGCTCGGCGGACTAGGCGTCACGATTTACGCAGGTGTCTTGATCGTGCTGGCGGGTCAGCGTTTGGGCATGCGTGGTCGGGCGTTCTTTGGACTCGAGCTGATGACCACCGGCATCGGTGGCGCAAGCGCTTCGGTCCTGCTGCGGCGCGTGATGATCTATACGGCCGCCGTCGAGCTGTCTACGTTCATCCTGCTCCTGCCCTGGTTTCTCATTGAACTACCCGGTGATGTCTCTTCAGCCCGGGCGGTCTGGTTGGCGGGGTTCCACGCGATCTCCGCGTTCAACAACGCCGGCTTCGATCTGATGGGCGGCAGCCGGAGCTTCGTTGGACAAGCCCATGACGCCTGGCCGATGGTCGTGATGGGCATCTCCGCCTTTCTCGGCTCGCTCTCGTTCCTGACGGTGTTCAATCTTCGGCAGCCGCGGCGTCGCTGGACACTCGACACCAAACTCGTCGTCACCGGCATGGGAGCGCTGCTCGTGATTGGAATGGCGTTCTTCCTGATCGCCGACTGGTCGAGGCTGTTTGCCGAGCAGAGCGTCGGCTCGAAACTGGCCAACTCGCTGTTCCTTTCGGTCAATCGGACCACGGGCATGACCACCGCGCCGCTCGACCAGGCCAGTGACGACACATCGCTAGTCATGATCATCCTGATGTTCATCGGCGGCGCTTCAACTTCTACGGCGTCGGGGATCAAGATCGGTTCGTTCATGGTCGTGATGTTCGGCGTGGTCTCGGCGCTGATCGGATCGCCACGGGTGGTCGCGTTCGGCCGCGAAATTCCCGCCTCGGTCGTGCTCAGGGCGAATGCGCTGGTGCTGATCGCGCTGGGCGGTTACACATTTGGGCTGCTCTTCTTCATCGCCGTCGATCCGAAGATCGACATCCTGCCGGCCGCCTTCGACGTCATGTCGGCGCTGGCCAACTGCGGCTGGTCGCAGGGCGCGTCGCAGGCAGCGACGCAAGCTGGGGCCAATATCCTGATCATGATGATGTTCGTCGGTCGCCTGGGCCCGCTCGTGATCACGAGCGTGATTCCCGACCGGCCGCGCGAACGCTTCCGCTTCCCAACGGAAGCGGTCCGAATCGGTTAGGAGCCGAGATGCAGGTCGCTGTGCTGGGACTGGGTCGATTTGGATTGCACCTGGCCGAAATCTTGGATGATCTGGGCCATGATGTCCTCGCGATCGACATGGACGAAGGGCAGATCCACGAAGTGGCTCCCGAGGTGACCGACGCGCGGATTGCCGACATCACCGACATTGACGCCCTGCGGGCGTTGTCATTGGGCGAGGTGGATGTCGCAGTGGTGGCGACAGGAGACCTGGAGGCGTCGGTGTTGGCGATGATGAATCTGCAGCAACTTGAGGTGCAGATGGTGTACGCCAAGGCGTCGTCCGACCGTCACGAGCGCATCTTGCGGCTGCTCGGCGCTAAGCGCGTGATTCGTCCCGAGCGAGATGGCGCTGAACGCTTCGCGCACATGATTCAGGTACCCAACGCAAGAGACTTCCTTCCCTTGACGCAGAATTACGGGATCGGCGTGTTTCCCATCCCGGCGCGGTGGGTCGGCCAGACGATCGATTGGGCACTCGAACAAGCCGGCGCGCGCCGCCTGATCGCCGTCGTCAGGAACGACGAGGTACTGCTCAATCCGGTGTTGTCACAGCAAGCCCTGGTTGGCGACCGGTTCGTCTTCTCAGCGCGAGATGAGCAACTCGGCGAGCCGCTGGACCGTCGCCGCTAATCGGTAGAAAGACCGTCAAGTCCGTCCCTTCGCTCTCCTGTTCCAGGTGGAGATGCGGCCCTGTTCCTCCACATCCCCTTGTGAGGATGTCTCAGAACTCGGATCTTGAGGGGGGGGGGGCTGCCGCAGGCTGAGGGCGGCCCCAACAAACTTGCCTCCCGGATGGCCGTGCGCGCGCCGACACCCTCTTCAGTCCCTTCGTGACAGCTTGCTTCGCGAAGGGGGAGGCGTAGAAATGGGACACGACAAACGGCCGATGCTGCAAGGCATCGGCCGTTTGTTATGGGAATGGTAGCGGGAGTGGGATTCGAACCCACGACCTCCGGGTTATGAGCCCGACGAGCTACCGCTGCTCTATCCCGCAACGCGGGAACATAGTGAGGAGATGCGTGTACGTATGTGGTTGGCGCATGCTTGATGCTGTTCTGCGCTCGCTGCACGATCCAAATTGTGCTGCGGGTGGCGCAGGGCAGGTCAAGCCGTTCGGCCATTAGTACGACTCAGCTGCACCCGTTACCGGGCTTCCACCTGTCGCCTATCAAACGGGTCGTCTTCCCGTGGCCTTATCCGCTCAAAGGCGGAGGGAGCGCTCATCTTGAGGTTGGTTTCGCGCTTAGATGCTTTCAGCGCTTCTCCTGTCCGGACATGGCTACCCAGCTATGGAGGTAGGCCCTCCAACTGACACACCAGCGGTCCGTCCACCCCGGTCCTCTCGTACTAGGGGCAGTTCCCCGCAACGCTCCGACGCCCACAGAGGATAGAGACCGAACTGTCTCACGACGTTCTGAACCCAGCTCGCGTGCCGCTTTAATGGGCGAACAGCCCAACCCTTGGGACCGACTCCAGCCCCAGGATGCGACGAGCCGACATCGAGGTGCCAAACCTTGCCGGCGATGTGAACTCTCGGGCAAGATAAGCCTGTTATCCCCGGGGTAACTTATATCCGATAAGCCACGGCCCTACCACTCGGAACCGTAGGATCACTTTGGCCGACTTTCGTCCCTGTTCGACGTGTCAGTCTCACAGTCAAGCTCCCTTATGCCAATGCACGTGACAGGTGATTTCCATCCACCCTAAGGGAACCATTGCGCGCCTCCGTTACAATTTGGGAGGCGACCGCCCCAGTCAAACTACCCACCAGACACGGTTCGCACGCTTGCTCGCGCGTTAGAAGGACACCATACGAAGGGTGGTATTCCAAGGTTGCCTCCATCACGCCCGCAAGCGCGACTTCACCGGCTCCCACCTATCCTACGCATCGTAAGGCGACCTTCAATGTCAAGCTGTAGTAAAGCTCCACGGGGTCTTTTTGTCCATCTGCGGGGAGGCCGCATCTTCACGGCCACTTCAATTTCGCCGAGCTCCTCGCCGAGACAGTGCCCAGATCGTTACGCCATTCGTGCGGGTCGGAACTTACCCGACAAGGAATTTCGCTACCTTAGGACCGTTATAGTTACGGCCGCCGTTCACTGGGGCTTCGGTTCGAGCCGTGAAGCCCTCCCCTTAACCTTCCAGCACTGGGCAGGCGTCAGCCCCTATACGTCCGCTTTCGCGTTCGCAGAGACCTGTGTTTTTGTTAAACAGTCGCCTGGGCCTGCTCGCTGCGGCCTCCGGCCCGGCGCCCGAGCTAGTCGGGGCTGAGCCGCGAGGCGTTCCTTCTCCCGAAGTTACGGAACTATTTTGCCGAGTTCCTTAGCGAGGAATCACTCGTCCACCTGGAGGTACTTACCCTCACCTACCTGTGTCGGTTTGCGGTACGGGCGCTGAATGTATTCGCGACCGAGGGTTTTCTTGCCGGGGTTTTCGCATGAGTCGTTTTGACTGACGTCGCCACTTCCACGCCGCCTCTGCTTAACCGAGCGGTATTTGAACCCCACTCGACGCTTACGCAGCGCGACGGACCATGTCCAATAGGCCCGCTCACGTTATCAACCCGGGTCACCCCTGTCGCTCAGGCACACACTCAGCGGGGACGGAATATGAACCGTCTGTCCATCGCCTACGCCTTTCGGCCTCGGCTTAGGCCCGCCTAACCCTACGCGGATTGCCCTGCCGTAGGAACCCTGAGGTATTCGGTGGGTGTGGTTCTCACACACCTTTCGCTACTCATACCGGCATTCTCACTTCCGTCCGCTCCACCGGCCCTCGCGGGTCCGGCTTCACTGCTGAACAGAACGCTCCCCTACCATCTGATCCATCGAAATGGATGCAGATCCGCAGCTTCGGTATTCCGCTTGAGCCCCGTTGAATTGTCGGCGCCCAATCACTCGACCAGTGAGCTATTACGCACTCTTTCAAGGATGGCTGCTTCTAAGCCAACCTCCTGGTTGTCTGCGCGACTGGACTTCCTTTACCACTGAGCGGAAATTTCGGGACCTTAGCTGGCGGTCTGGGCTGTTTCCCTTTTGACCATGAAGCTTATCCCCCACAGTCTCACTGCCGCAGGTTCGGCCGTGGCATTCGCGGTTTGATAGGGGTTAGTAGGCTGTTCGCCCCTTTACCCAGTCAGAGCCCTACCTCCACGGTCGTTTCCCGCAACGCTGCCCCTAAAGGCATTTCGGGGAGAACCAGCTATCGCCAGGTTCGCTTGGCATTTCACCTCTACCCACAAGTCATCCAATCCATTTGCAACTGAAGAAGGTTCGGGCCTCCACGGAGGTTTACTTCCGCTTCACCCTGCCCATGGGTAGCTCACCTGGTTTCGGGTCTACATCTTGCGACTCGCTTCGCCCTATTAGGACTCGCTTTCGCTGCGGCTACGGCACTGAATGCCTTAACCTCGCCACAAAACGTAACTCACCGGTTCATTCTTCAATAGGCACGCGATCAGCGTCGCAATTTGACTCACGAAGCCTCTCACTGCTTGCAAGCACACGGTTTCAGGAACTATTTCACTCCCCTCCCGGGGGACTTTTCACCTTTCCCTCACGGTACTGGTCCGCTATCGGTCACTTCGAGTATTTAGCCTTGGGAAGTGGGCTCCCCAGCTTCCCACGCGCTTTCACCGTGCCGCGTGGTACTCAGGGACGTTGCCAGCAGTTGCGTCGGATGTCGGCTACCGGGCTCTCACCGTCTATGGCGGCCCGTTCCAGGGGCCTTCGCCTATCCGCGCATTTTGTAACTGCTGTCGCACCATCCTCGGTGCGAATGCAACGCCCTACAACACCGAATGAGCAGAGGAGAGGACTCCATTAGGCTCGCTCGGTTTGGGCTAATCCGGGTTCGCTCGCCGCTACTACCGGAATTGTTTCTTTTCCTCAGGGTACTCAGATGTTTCATTTCCCCCGCTTACCTCCACCAGGCCTATGTGTTCAGCCTGGGGTGATGGCGCATTACCGCCACCGGGTTGCCCCATTCGGGAATCCAGGGATCAGCCTGCTTGACGGCTCCTCCTGGCTTATCGCAGTCATACCGCGCCCTTCATCGGCTCGAAGTGCCAAGGCATCCACCGTGCGCCGTAGTCACTTGACCTGCGCTACGCCACGCGCATGCACTTCGCGCGATGAAGAGTTCCTCGCCGGCATTGTTGCTGATGCCGACGTTCCCCATCGCATGCCGCGCGCCGCGCTATTCCAGCGCAGTCATCATTTGCATGTCATCTAGAACCACACACGTACCTCCCGCGCTCTTCCGGCTGCAGCAAGCAGCCCGATTGCGCGAGAGTTTTATCCCGCAGCCCCCCTGATGTCATGGGCTCCAGCGCCGTCGCCGGCTCCCGGGGGGATGCTGTGGACGCATCTCAATCACTATGTCCCTTGTAAAGGCGCATCCCGCTGTCGGTCGCCCCCCTGCGTTAGGGGGACTGTTGAAAGTGGGGTGCAAGAAGCAATATTACCCACGTCCCCGACCTGATGTCAACAAGCGGTTTACAGAGGCGGTGCATCGGTGGTGCATCGGCGGTGGAAAGCCGCCGCCGGATCAATCCGCGACTTCAGCGATTCCGGCTCCGGCGTCCATCAGATCCTCTGACACTTCCTCAAGCTGCGCGATCTCCAGATGCCCGACTTCTTCCTTCGCTCGCGCCAGATCATGGGCCGTCTGCAACCCCAACCAGGCTTCTGGAGTGCTGCCAAACGCCTTGGCGAACCGCACGGCAAGCGGCGCCGTGATTGGCGCACGCTCGTGGCAGATGTCGGCCAGCTCAAGCTCTGTGCCCCCCAAGTGGGCCGCCGCCGACGCGATCGTCATGTCGGCGCCCGGGAGACAGAATTCCAGGAGCATCCCGCCCGGATGCGGCGGGCGCTTCATCGACATGTGCATCCTCACGCATTCAGCGCTCGTGGTAGTCCACGTAGTCAATCTCATCCGTCGTAGCTCCGTCGGCGCGGAACACGATGCGCCAATTCGCGCTCACCCGGATCGACCGCAAGCCTGCCAAGTTGCCGCTGAGCTGATGCAGTCGGAAGCCGGGCACGCGAAGCTCTTCCACGCCGTCAACGCGGTCCAGCAAGGCCAGAATGAGCTCGATGCGCCTCACATAGCGGGGGTCGAGGCGGCTGCGGTCTTCACGCTCATGCAGCGCCCACAGTTGACGCGAACGAAACCGCAGCTCGGCCACTCATTAGAAGCGATCCTGATACGACCGCGACAACGACTCCGACGGGTCCGCCTGGATGCCCAGCGGCGGAATCGGGTACCTGAGACCGTTACGCGAGAGCTTGTCCAGCCCGTCGATCAGTTTGGGCAGATACCTGGGCGGGATCGCCATCAGCAGCTCGTCGTCCTGGACGCCGCCAAAGCGGCGCTCGGCGTAGCAGGGGATGCTCAGCGAGGGTTCGCCCGTGCGCAGCGCCCGACCCCAACTGTCGGCGCAGGCCGACTCGCCGACCGAGGCGAACTCGAACTTCTTGAAGCCCGAGAACTGCAGACCATTGATCAGGATGATCATCTGTCCCGGCGTGGCGTAGATCAGGACCACGTCCGGTGGATCCAGCCGGCCGGTTGCGATCGGCGAGAGCGCCAGCGCGGCGTAGCGACCGTAGGGCAGCACATCCATCGCTTGCTGGTGCGCAATCGCGTCCTCGTCGGTCTGGAACCAGACGTTGGTCATGGTCGTACGCAGACGCCACTCGCCGCCGTCGTCGTTGGGATGCAGACCCACAGGCGCGCCGCATTGCGCCCCAATCAGGTCCTCCATCGTCACGCCCAGGGTGAAGTTCAGCCAGCGCGCCTGCGCGACCAACTGGTCGAGCGCGTACTTGTTCTGCGGGCGGCGGATGCGCTCGACATCCTGCATTTCCTCGATCGTCTCGAACATCTTCATCCCGACCGGCGTCGCGGTCAGGCGCAGATAGCGCTGCAATCCTGCGACGATCGCCGGCCAGTCGTAGCTGGCGGGTTCGGGCGGTGCGTCGGCGGCGACGCCTACGGTTGCGGTGGTCATATTTCCTGCTCCATCCCCTGCGCTCTGTTGGTTTCGGTGGCATGGTACGGGGTGACCGACAGACCAGTGTTCGCCCGGCTCAGGGTGTCTGTTCTGGCTACGCAGCGTGTATCGATTTGCAAACGGGGAAGGGTTTGTGCATCCTCGCTCGACATCGCAGTCGATTGGTCTTGTTCGCGATGATCGCAATCGCCGTAATCGTGACCACGCTCGTCAATCAGACGATGTTCGGTCCAGCCGAGTCCGACTCCGAAGAATCCGGCACGCTTGAGGTCCGGATCAGTGCGAAGCGTCTCGATGACGGGCGGGTCGAGTTCGCCCTGTAGCAGCACGACGGCGAAACCTGGGGCGAACGGATCGCTCCGCAGCAACGGTTCTTCCCGACTAACGCCCGCGTCGACCACTGGCTCAATAGCAGCCCGATTGAACTCGAGGCGCCAGCGCCGCCGTCCGAACCGATGCCGATGCTGTGCGTCGTTGCGAACGGCGATCCCAACAAGCTCTTCTGGCAGTTCGTCGCGTTCCACACGGGGCGCGCCGCCGATCTAATCGGGGTTGACCTGCACTACTCGACTCATCCAGATGTCGACGAGCGGGTTGAGGCCATCGGGAGTGCGTCGAAGCTGGCGCGAATATGATCGTGGCTACCCTCGCCGACGCAGACACCGTTATTCCAGCGCTCAAGGCCGCAGCAGACCAGGGCGTGAAGATCGCCAGCTTCGGCGCGGGCGAAGAGCATGCCGACCGCGCCGGCTCGCTGATTCACGTCTCCCTGAATGAGGCGGCGGCCGGGCGTCGAGCGGCCGAGCAGTTCAACTCGCTTAGCATCTCCGGCACAGTCCTCTGTCTTGTCCCCCACGACGCGTACGAGGATCGCAAGGACATCTGTGACGCAGTTGAGGGCTCCTACACCGGCGGCCACGTGGAACAGATCCAGTTGACCGCGGAGGATGCCGACGATCAGATCGAGGACTTGCTAACGACACATCCGGAAACCGCCGGACTACTGGTGCTTGAAGCCGACCTGCTGCCCGCTGCGATTGAGGCGATGGACAACTCGGGTGTCACGCCGGCGCTGGGCTCAATCGGGGAGTATCCGCTCAGTCGTTTGTCGTTCGCCCAGCGTGATCAGATCAACTTCACCGTGATGGGCCTGGCACGATTCCAGACCCTGCTTTCCGCAACCGCCCTGCACCTGATGTACAGCAACCACCCCAACGCGCGTTTCTTCGACGGCGCCATGATCTTCGACGGCGTGCCCAACGTCCACACGGGCGGCGCCACGTGCGGCCACAATCGACCGGGCTCCGGCAACGATCACGGCCATGATGACAACGGTCAATAGAACCTGATCGTTGCTTCCTCCTTCTAGCAGAGGCTGTCGCACAGAGTTTGGCGTCAGGGGCTGTTGTGGTCAGCCGGCGCGGGGTTGTTTGGTGAACGGTGTCCTTTGGCATTGGGAGTGGGCGCGGCGGTGTTGGACCGGGCTGGTCAGACGGGGGCGGTGAGGATACGGGCGAGACCTGTTTGAGCGGCGGCCGGAGGGTCCGGGCGCGGGTTGGCTCTGACGCCGGCGATAGAGCTTGCGCAGGTTGTGCGTGGCGGCGATCAACTGCCACTCGCTGGCGCAGGCCTCGAAGCCGCGTCGCTGGAAGCGGCGGATGCCGCGGTTCTCTTTGATGTCGCCAAAGACCGGCTCGATCATCCAGCGGCGCTGTTCGTAGAGCCGGCGACCGCGCTGGGTCGTCAGTTTGCGGCGCATCCGCTCGCGCACAGAGAGCCCGGCCGGGATGCGCCCACGCGGGGCCGCGCCAGCCGCGCGCCGGTTGCGGTCGTTGCGACTGGCGATCAACAACTCGGGACCGGCCTCGGCCAGCGACCGGACATTGGCGTCCGAGTAGTAACCGGCGTCGACCAGCAGGATCCCCATCGGCTCTTGACCCAGCGCCGCCAGATTGCGATTCGTCGTCTCGACCATCGGCCCCAGCTCCTGCACATCGGTCGCCGCGCGGGTCAGCTCGGCCGCCACGATGACCTGCTCGCTGGTCGCCACCGCCTGCGCGTTGTAACCCTGGTAGTGGCCCCAGTAGTCGCGCACCACGCGGCTGTCCGGGTCGCTCAGGTTGACCTTCGTCTCTGGGTCGGGCGTCGGCCGCTTCGGTTGACGCCCGCGCGCATCTTTCTGCTCGCGCTCCCGCAGCCGCGCTTCGTAGCGTTCCTGGCGTTCCTGTTCATGCGCCGCCAGGCGCGCCTGCGCCTCGCGCAGCCGCGCCAGCCGCGCCAGCCGCTGCGAGCGGCTGCGCAGTTCGGGCGGCAACGCATCGCTCCGCTGCCTGCTCCTCGGCGTCCGCCCGCTCCGCTCCGGCCAGCATCCGCTCGACGTCGGCCTCCGGTTGCGCCCTGCGTGCGGTTGCGCTCGCGGCTCGCGTTGGAGCGCAGCTTGGTCCCGTCCAGCGCCACCAGCCCGGCCCGTACCAGCCCCGCCTCGGCGCACAGCCGCAGCGCCTCGACAAACAGCCCTGCCAGGGCCGGCTCGTGGCGCTGGCGGAAGCGGCAGATCGTCGCGTGGTCGGGCTGCTGGTTCGCGCTCAACACGCGAAAGGCGATGTCCTCCCGGCAGCGCCGCTCGATGCGCCGGCTCGAACGCTCGCCCTCGCAATAGGCGTAGAGCATCATCGCCAACTTCATCGCCGGGTCGTCGGCCTGGCGGCCCCAGCCGTCATCGTGGTAGGCCGCGTGAAACGCCGACAGGTCCAACTGCTCAACCGCCTCCAGCACGAACCAAGCGAAGTGGTCTTCCGGCAGCCAATCGCTGAGACTTGCGGGTATCAAGTACTGTTGCTCATGCTCACACGGCAGGTAACGCTCGGCCATCGCGCCCGCCCTTCGTTACACCCGGTCGTCGCTCGCAGACTACGCTTGAACGGCCCACCCGAGCAGTTTGTGCGACAGCCTCAGCAGGCTGCTGAAGAATCCGTTTCCGAGCGCTGATCGTCCTACTTCGTGATTACTGCGAATGCAGGAATCCGGGGCTGGTCAGCGGTAGGCTGCCGCCTTCGCAAGAATCACTGGAACGGAGCAACCAGGGGTTGTGCAACAGCCTCTGCTAGTCCTCGATCGGACGCCGCGAGTTCCAGATCACCTGCTTCGGCATCGGCGCCGTTTGCGGCTGTGGCTCAACCACCGGGCGTTTGGCGATATCGCCCGTCGTGATGTCGATGAAGTCATCGAGCACCACGGGCTTGCCGCCAATCGTGAATCGGGCGTTGGACGCAATCGGAAAATCGCGGTCGGGCTGCTCCGCCGCATCGTCCGCCTCCGGCTCATCGTGTTCATGCTCAGACATGCCCGCAACCTAGCATGAGCCCATGGACCCAAGCGAGATCGACTACACGAACCTCACCTTCCCCGACCCGCCGCAGGACCGCCCGTTTGTCGCCATCAACATGGTCATGTCCGCCGACGGCCGCACCGTCGTCGACGGCTCCGAACGGGGCCTCGGTTCGCCACTCGATCAGCGTCTGATGCGAGAACTACGAGTCCACTTTGACGTCGTCCTCAACGGAGCCGCCACCTTCCGAGCCTCGGGCACCTCAGCCCGCCTCAACAACCCGGCGCTCGAACAGTGGCGAACCGATCGAGGCATGACACCATCGCCGATCGCCGCCGTCCTCACCAGAAGCGGAAACCTCCCAGCCGAGCGCCGATTCTTCACCGACCACAGCTTCGAAGCCGTCATCTACCTCTCCAGCGCCGCCGCGAAGTCCGTCCGCGACAACCTGGCCAACCGAGGCCGGCCCGTCATCGTCGTCCCCAAGGGACAAGAAGCCCCCGCCGCGCTACAGCACATGAGAACAGAGCTAGGAGCCAACAGAGTCCTCGTCGAGGGAGGAGCCACCCTCAACGGAGATCTCATCCGCCAGGGCTGCGTCGACGAATACTTCCTCACCCTCGCCCCAAAGGTCACCGGAGGCCAAACCGCCCACCCCGCCGTCCAATGGCCCGGCGAACCAACCGCCTCAGAAATCAGGGAACTGAGACTGCTCCACTCGATTCCCACCGAGACCGGAGAAGTCTTCCTGCGCTATCGGATCGGATGACTCACGTTTCGGCGATGGTTGGATCCAGCCACTCGACCGCAGGGCCTCAAGAGCAAGGTAAATGTGCCGTTCAGAGAATTTTCGCTTGTGTGTTCCCCATGCGTAGACGTGGTCAATGACCTGTCGGTCTGAGTCGACTTCTTGGTCTTTTGCGACCCACTGAACTGTAGACAGCAATTCGAGACCAAACGGCGTCTCGAATCCATCTACCAGGTCCGAGACGCGCTCGAAGCGCGTCCGGGTTTCCGGTTCGGCTTCCATAAACGCCTTGGCATCCTGACTAGCACCGGGGATGAGACCGATTGCTTTGTCGGGCGCGTCGCCGCCATCCTTGTAACCGGACAAGAAGTGTCCCTCAAGTCGCTGCATCACGTGACGGAGATTCATTGCATACGGGCCGTGCGTTGCTTGGACAAATTGAAGTCTCAGAGGCTGCCCTGCTTCCTGCATGAAGTACATGAGCTTGTGAATTTCGAGCAATGTGATGGTAGGTTCAATTAGACCGCTCAGATAGCGATGGATCAACTCGATCAATACTGCATTCTCTGCTGACATCTTTGGCGCTTCTTGCGAGCGATTCGGGCGTCCATCGGTTGTTGCACCGGTTGGCTCGAACACGATGATGTCCACATCGTCCAAACTACCAAGAGCCGTTTCGATTCGTGGCCGTATGTCGGCCCAGTTCAGTCCCCCCAAACCGCTGGCCAGCGGTGGTAGCGCGATGGAGCGAATTCCGCGGTCTTGAATTGCTTTGGCGAGAGCTGTCAGTCCGCTCTCAACATCAGCCATTCGACTCTTGCTGCGCCAATGCCGCTTCGTCGGGAAGTTGATGATGAATCGTGGGCCGCTCAATGACGGGTTCTCGTACACGAACATCGCGCCAGGCTGAACCTCGGCACGAGCGCAAGCTGCCCGGTACGCGCGAAAATTGTCCGGAAACATGTTCTTGAATTGCAGGGCAACGCCCCGGCCCATGACACCCACACAATTCACGGTGTTGACCAGGGCCTCAACGTCCTCGTCGAACAGGTTGCCAGTTTTGAATAAGACCATCAGTTCTGTCTCTGCGCTAAGTGTAGTACCAGGATGGAATGATCTCAATGGACGGTGTCTGGCCCTCGACCAGGTCGACGACGCGATCGAACGCGAACATTGAGCGACATCCGATCCGATCGACCAACGCCCAATCGAATTCGCGCTCTACAAGAACCTCTGCTTGTTTCTCGGCGGATTTCCCGCTCCACCACATGGCGCTTACCGCCTCCCAGTCAATCTGGTTGAGCTCGGACAAGTCTGCGAAATCCTCGAAGTAGTTCGTAGCAGCGCTAACGTCGGTAAAGACCCACCGAAGATCCACCGATTCGGCCCAGTCCACGACGTGTCGGAGGTCGGCTTCCAAGTGGACGATGGGTTCGTCACCCCCTGTGTACGACAAGTCTGCCGATCGCTGCGTGATTGTGTAGAGCATCGGGCTTCTGGGCCAAAAGTAAAAAGGGACACAATCGCCGACGCGCAAGCCAGGTCGAGAGCGGAGCTCCCTTCGCAGTCTGCGTTCCTTGATGTGGTCGTAGCCGATAGTGGTCCCCGCCTGTATTCGACCACGCATTGTGGCGTCGCTGAACAGCGCCCCCTCGGAGACGATGGAGGTAAGCCTGTCCACATGCACGATGTGGTAGATCTTCGGCCTTGCAGGCGCAAGGGCGCTCATCAGCGGCGAAGCGCCTAACCCTCCCGCACCAGCTTGCTCAGCGAGTGCAGCTCGATACCTAGCGCCTTGCCGCGGATTGTGTTGCAGACCTCTCCGACGTACACGTCGCCCTTGCTGTCCACCGCGATCCCGTGTGGGGCGATGAACTTGCCCGCCTCATCACCCTCGTCGGGATGACCCAGCAGCGCCAGCCGATTGCCCGAGCGGTCGTAGATGCTCACGCGGTGGCCGAGACCCGGCGCGTCCTGCATCCCGCCCATCTCGTTCAGCTCGCCGATGTAGATGTTGCCGTCGGGCGCGAGCGTGAGACCGTCCGGCCGGTGGATGTTGTTCCACATCGTCACGAACTGGCCCGACTCCGAGAAGATCTGCACCCGATGCGCCTCACGGTCGGCGATGTAGAGCAGGCCGTCGTCGTCGATCGCGATGTTGTGCGGGCGGATGAACTGGCCCGCGTCGATCCCCGGCGTGCCCCAAGTCTGCTTGTGATTGCCGTCGGCGTCGAAGCGATGCACGCAGCTATTGCCGTAGCCGTCGGTAACGAAGATGTCGCCCGTCTTCGGACTCACCGCCGCATGCGTCGGCCGGTTGAACGGCTTGCCGGCCCAGGCCGGCGCCGGGTTGTAGGGGTCGCCCAGGGTCTGCAGCAGCTCACCGTCGGGCGACCAGCGGGTGATCGTGTGCGTCCCGTCATCCGCGCCCCAGACATCGCCCTCGGGACCGATCCAGATCCCGTGCGAACGCTCCGTGAAGTTGCCCTGACCCCAGCTCCCGCGCCAGGATCCGTCCGAATTGAAGACCATAACGGGGTGCTCGACGTTACGCGTCAACACGTAGACCGTGTCGTTGGCGTCAACGGCCACTCCGGGACATTCAACGAGTGTGATGCCATCCGGCACCTGCTCCCAGATATCGAGTGCCGTGTAGGTAAAGTTCCCGTCAGAAAGTTGCGCTGTCATCGTTATGCTCCGCTCTCGCTCGCTCGTTTACGTGTCTGTCTGCTCGTGACCTGCGGGTGAGTCTAACCGCGCAATACCCTGACCAAAAGGCGTGTACCAGATGCGACGCCAGGAGCAGTCGATGACAAACGGCGGCACGTCCGTGGAACTCTCGCAGCGCCTTGAGGCGGCTGCGCCAATCCAATCGGTCGTTGACACCAACTCGGCCGAGTTCCGCGACAACGCCGCCTGGATGCGCGGCCTCGTCGAGGAGCTGCGCGACAAGGAAGCGCTGGTCCGGGCCGGTGGTGGACCGCGCAGCGTCGACCGTCATCACGCCCGAGGCAAACTCCTCGCCCGCGAGCGAATCGAACGCCTCCTCGACCCGGACTCTCCCTTCCTCGAACTCTCGTCGCTCGCTGCCGATGGCATGTACGGCAACGAAGCGCCCGGCGCCGGCATCGTCACCGGCATTGGACGAGCCGCCGGCCGCGAGATCATGATCGTCGCCAATGACGCCACCGTGAAGGGCGGCAGTTACTACCCGGTCACGGTCAAGAAGCATCTCCGCGCCCAGGAGATCGCCGCGCAGAATCGGCTGCCCTGCGTCTATCTCGTCGACTCCGGCGGAGCCTTCCTGCCGCTGCAGGCCGATGTCTTCCCCGACCGCGACCACTTCGGCCGCATCTTCTACAACCAGGCCACGATGTCGGCGCAAGGCATCCCACAGATCGCCGCCGTGATGGGCTCTTGCACCGCCGGCGGCGCATACGTCCCTGCCATGTCCGATGAGGCGATCATCGTTGACGGCGTCGGCACCATTTTCCTCGGCGGACCGCCCCTGGTCCGTGCCGCGACCGGTGAGGAAATCTCCGCCGAAGAACTCGGCGGAGGGCTCGTCCACACGCAAATCTCGGGCGTCGCGGATCACCTGGCCGAGGACGACGCACACGCCCTGGAACTGGTCCGCGCCGCCGTCGCCAATCTCGGCAGCGAGGCCCGAGCCGACTGGCCGGTCACGCCGCCGGACCAGATCGAGCCGCCGCTCTACGACCCCAACGATATCTACGGCATCGTTCCACAATCGACACGCAAGTCCTATGACATCCGCGAGCTGATCGCGCGAATCGTGGATGGGTCAAGATTCCACGAGTTCAAGCCGACCTACGGCAGTACGCTCGTCTGCGGTTTCGCCAGAGTGATGGGACACCCGGTCGGAATCGTGGCCAACAACGGCATTCTGTTCTCCGAGTCCGCGCTCAAGGGCGCACACTTCATCCAGCTCTGCGCCAAGCGCGGCACGCCGCTGTTGTTCCTGCAGAACATCACCGGTTTTATGGTCGGACGCCGCTACGAGCACGAAGGCATCGCCAAGCACGGCGCGAAAATGGTCACCGCCGTCGCTTGCGCCGAGGTGCCCAAGTTCTCAATCGTGCTCGGAGGCTCGTTCGGCGCCGGCAACTACGCGATGTGCGGTCGCGCCTACTCTCCTCGGCTGCTCTGGGCCTGGCCCAATGCCCGCGTCTCCGTGATGGGCGGAGAGCAAGCCGCAAATGTGCTCCTGACAATCCGACAGGACGCCCTGGCAAGACAGGGCAAAGAAATGACGCCGGAACAACAACGCGAGTTCATGGCGCCAACGCTGGAGAAGTACGAGGAAGAGGGCGCCGCCTACTACGGATCGGCCCGGATCTGGGACGACGGCATCCTCGATCCGGTCGACACCCGACAAGCGCTCGGTGTTGGACTCGCAGCGGCGCGCAATGCGCCGGTCCCTGAATCCAACTTCGGCGTCTTCCGGATGTAACGTCCGATGGCTCAGGCAGACACTTCGCGCGTCGCAGACACCGCTGCCGGCCGACGTGGCCTACCGCATCTCGCCGGCCTTGACGGCATCCGTGGACTTGCAGCGCTGGCCGTCGTGCTCTTCCATGCCGGGGTCGCCTGGTTGCCGGCCGGATTTCTCGGCGTTGACGTCTTCTTCGTCGTCTCCGGATTCCTGATCACAGCCCTGCTCATCTCCGAGCGAGAACGCAGCGACAAAACCGACCTCGCCCAGTTCTGGCTCCGCCGCGCGCGACGCTTGCTTCCTGTGCTCGTGCTCGTGCTAATCGTGACCACCGTCTATGCAGCGCTGCTGCTCCAGGAGACGCTCGGTCAGCACCTCCATGACCTCCTCTTGGCGGCGATCTACGCCACCAACTGGGACCTGATCGCTCGCGGCGTCTCGTACTTCGAAATGTTCGAACGGCCCTCACAGCTCCGACACCTCTGGTCGCTCGCCGTCGAGGAGCAGTTCTACATCGTCTGGCCGATCCTCTTCACGTTCCTGCTGCGCTTCCTCAAGCTGCGCTGGCTTTGGTGCGTTGTTGCGGCGCTGGCCTTGTTGTCCGTGTTCTGGATGATCATCCTCTTCACGCCCGGCGGCGACCCGTCGCGTGTCTACTTCGGCAGCGATCCCCGAGCCTTCACCATCCTGATCGGCGTCGCTGTCGGGCTCATCTGGCAACCCTGGAAATACTCGTGGGACAAGCCTGTTGGCTACGCGATGGACCTGGTCGCGCTGGCCGGGTTGGCCGTCGTTGTCGTGATCATGGTCATCGGTCGCCACTGGAGCGACTGGATGTACCCCTGGGGTCTGCTCCTGACCTCGCTCACGACGATTGTGGTGGTCGCTTTTGCCATCCGTCCCGGCTCCATCCTCGGCAGAGCGCTCGAGATCTCGCCGCTGAAATGGTTGGGACAACGCAGCTACAGCATCTATCTCTGGCACTGGCCGGTGTTGTTGGCGCTGCAGTGGGAGTTCAACTTCGTCCCCAACACGGTTGGGATTGTCTTAGCAGGATTGATCGCCACATTCGCCCTGTCCGAGATCAGCTACCGGCTAGTCGAAGCGCCGATGCGGCGCCCCCAGTTTTGGAACCCCGAGCGGTACAAGGGCGCCATCGCAAATCCTCGCGGAGTTGCAACGGTAACCGCCGCATTGTCCGCCGCGGTGCTGTTGGCGCTCGTGATCGGGTTCACGGTGCTGCCCGGCCGTTCTCCGTCCGACCTCCTCTTCTCCGCCTCGGCCGAGCAATCAGGTCATTCCCAGGAAAGCGCGTTGGAATCCCAGCCGCCGCGAGAGGCGAGGTCACCACTCCAGACGTTTACTGCAACGGTCATTCCTCGAACCGCCATTCAGACCCGGACAGCGCCGACCGTCCAGGAGCGCACGGCGAAGGCCGCCGTCACGTCAGATGCGCCAAAGCAGCCGGTGAGCATCAGCGCGGTAGCTGCCACCTCGACTGCGCTCTCCGACGACGATCCCAGCCAACCGGCGGCGCGTACAGAGAGCGAGCCGGCGATTGTTACTTATCCACCAGGTGAGTATTTCGCCACCTACACCGTCCTGGGTGGCGACTCCCCCTACGGAATCATGAGTCGATTCGAGATCACGTCGGCTCGCTTGATTGAACTCAACGGCGATAAGGTCATGCGCATGATCCATCCCGGCGATGAAATCAAACTTCCCTGTCCGCGAACCGCTCCGTGTGTGTTCGTCCAGATCACACAGTTCGGAAACGGATGCGTGACCTGGCAGGCGGAAGTTGAGCTTCAGCGCGTCTGCCGATCTTCAACCATGCTGGTCGACCTCCCAATCTTGTTCACCGCCGAACCCGCTGGCCCGCTCGACGCCGCGCCGGTTTGGTACTGGGATGGCGTCGCGTTGGAGACGTTGGCGTTCTCCATCGCGCCCCAACTTCAGGACGTGGGCCAAACCTCGGCATCAACCCTGGAACTGCATTTCGGACTGCCGCCACTGGCAATCGGCGACTCGGTCATGGTGGGCGCTCGTGCCCGCCTGGAAGAAGTCGGCATCGAGGTCGACGCCGAGGTCGGGCGTTTGGCTTACACGGCGATCTCCATTCTGGAAGAGCAGATCGAACGCTATGGCCCCCGCGACACGGTCATCTTCCACGGCGTCGGAACAGGATTCCTCGACGCCAAAGGCTTCCATAAGCTGCTCGCCGCCGCCGAGGGCGTGCACCACCTGATCATCCTCACTCGGCAGTTCCCGCCCCGCGAGCCGCTACTCAGCTACGAGCGGGACACGAACAAGATGCTGCGCGAGGAGACCGCCAAGCACGATTGGGTTACGTTGCTCGATTGGAACCAGATCACCGACGGCCGTGAGGGCGAGGTCTCGTGGGACGGTACCCACCTCAACGCGCTCGGACGCCAGCTCTACACCGACCACATCCTGGCCGCCATCCTGAGCCGCCCGCCAGCGCAATTCGGCAGCATCGGCGGAGGCTAGCGCCTGTTCACACCAGACGCCTTCGGCGATGCCCCGTGCTTGACACGGGGCCTAGACCTCGATCTTCGTGCGCAGATTTCAGGTGACTCTCACCTGAGGCGTCGTGCGGGATCTTCCGACCTCGGCGGCTGAGCTGAGTGGAAGGTCATCTCGCTCGCAACGTTGGGCGCTCTGGGCCCCGTGTCAAGCACGGGGCCAACGGAATCTGATTCGTTCGCGACCCTACGTGGACAGGTCTTAGTCCGGCAGCGACGCCTGATGGCCAGTCACCGAGACCACGTCGCGGCGTTGGAACAGCCACTCGCCGTCGACCTTGACGACGATGTCCTCATAGCCAAGCAGCACCGAAGTCACCGATCCATCCGGCGACGGAATCTTGAAGTCGAGGAAGCACTTGTGCTCACAAGAGTCGCCATCGACCTCAAACAGGTGGTTGTCGGTGAAGTGCATCCCACCGGGGAACGTCGCACCCAGCTCACCGCAGAACGCAATCAGAGCCTCGCGACCCTCCGCCTGCCCTGCCGGTCCATGAAAGATGCCATCGACCGTAAACGTATCGGCCCAGCCCTCACCGTCAACCTGGTCAACCGTGTAGTTGTAGCGAGAACAGAGATCAATAATCTCAAACCGGTCCTCAAGAGAAATCTTGCCCATCGTTCTCTCCATTCCAAGAACTAGCGCTCCTCCTCTGGGGGAGCAGTCAGGAAGCGCCCAAACGCTCCCCCTGTGGGGGAGCTGTCACGGAGTGACTGAGTGGGCCTCCCCCGCAAACTAAACCGCTCACCGTCAGTCCAACACCACAATCGCCTCAACCTCAATCATGAACTCCGGAGCCGCCAGCGCCTGCACCCCAATCAGGGTGCTGGCCGGAGCAGTGGTCCCCTCAAAGATCGCCTTGCGCGCGTCGTTCAACGCCCGGCCCATTTCGGGGTCGTAGTTCACGATGTACACGTTCGTCTTGGCCACATCGGCCGGCGTCGCACCCGCAGCCTCGATCGCCACGGCGAGATTTGCGTACGCCTTCTTTGCCTGCGCAGCGAAGTCACCGACACCGACAATGCCGCCATCGACATCCCAGGCCACCTGGCCAGAGATATAGATCGTTTTGCTCCCGCTCGTCGCGACCACCTGTGTGAACGAACGAGCGTTGACCAGTCCCTCAGGATGAATGTGCTCCAGCGCCATGAATCGCTCCTCGATGAATGTGTGTGTTTGCAAGTCCCGTCGGAGGCTTACGATAGCGTCGAACGCCGCAACCCGCCGACCCCATACGAGAGGAACCCGCTATGCCCCGCTACGGACGACTCGGCCTCCCGCTCTACGAAGCGATGTACTCCATGCGCGCCATCCGCCGGATGCGCCCCGACCCGATCTCCGACCAAGACCTTGAGATCATCCTCGACGCCGCACGCCAGGCCCCCAACGGCGGCAACATGCAGCCCTGGCATTTCCTCGTCGTGAGAGGCGAACAGGAAAAAGCAGCCCTCGCCGAGCTCTACCACGAAGCCTGGTGGGCCAAGCGAGCCGACCAGGGCATCGAGGGCCGTGACCACCCAGGCCTGCAAAACCCGGTCAGCCAATCCGCCATGAGACTCGCCGACGAGATCGGCGGAGCCCCCGTCATGATCCTCCTCTGCGCCACCGGACCCGGAGCCGGAAACGCACAATCCGTGATCCCCTCCGTCCAAAACATGCTCCTCGCCGCCCGGGGCCTCCGCATCGGAGGAACGATCACCACCCTCCACCCCGTCGTCGTCGAGCGTGTCAACACCCTCTTCGAAATCCCCGAAGAAGCCCAGGTCGTCTACTGCATCCCCCTCGGCTACCCAAGAGGCCGCTTCGGCCCCCTCAGCCGAAAGCCACTCAAAGACATCGTCTCCGAAAACAAATGGGGAGCGACTCCGGACTGGATTGCGTAGGCGCGGTGGTCTCTGGCGATCCGGACGGTCGACGCCGCGCGCAACGTCAAGCGCGTGAACTAGAGCACGCTGGGCGTGTGGCCAAGCTGCTGCATCTGCTGCTGGAGAGAGCGGACTCTGAAGATGTGGCTAAAGCCAAAGTACTGGAGGAGAACATAGCCGCCGCCGAAGCGATTGCGCTTCAGCGGTCCCATGGCCGACTTGAATCGCGATCTCGGTTCAGACGACCCAACTCAGGCGGCAATCCGGTGCGCGAAGACCGCCCGCGTCATTTGCTGTTCCTCGATGAATCGGGAACCAGCCAGCCGCCTCCAAAGCTGGACAAGGAAGCTTGGTTTGCGCTCGCCGGCGTCGGCATGTCGCCCGGCCAAGCGATGACCTACCAAGAAGAATCAGACGCATTGAAGTGGCGGTTCTTCGGCCGAACCGACATCACGTTGCATGAGCCGCTCATGCGAACCCATCGCCAGGATTTCAGCTTTGGAGGAGATGAGAAGCGGCAACGCGAATTCCGGGACGCGGTGGACGAGTTGGTCACCAGTGCAGGGTTCGTCGCCTTCGCCGTCGGCATCCGGAAATGGGAGTTGATGGCGGGTAAGGAGCACCAAGATGTCTACCTGCCTAACGGCGCGTATGAGATCGCCATGCAGATGCTGCTCGAGCGCTACATCGACTATCTGCACCATGAAGATCAGGATTGGCGAGGTCGCGTGACATTGGAAGCCCAAGGCTCTCGCGAAGACGCCGAGCACCAGCAAGCCTTTGTAGAGTTGCACCTGCAGGGCACTCAATGGGTACCCGACAGCGCCTTTCGCAGCTATCTGGAAACTGGCTTGCGATTCATCGGAAAGGTCGGCTCGCACCCCACCGAACTGAGTGACATGCTGGCTCGCGACGTATTCGAATGGGTCCGCTCTGATTGCGAACGTGAACCGTCCCGTTGGCCTATATTCGAAGCAAAATTCTATCGACGCGGAGACCTCCGCAGTGGCAAGTACGGCCTCAAGGTGTTTCCCGCCACCGGAATTGAGGAGTTCGTCGAGGCGCAGAGGGACCGGAATCGGGAACGATTACGCCGCCCGTAGGCGGCGCTCTCGCGATAGCGACACTCCGCTATCCACGTATTCAATATATAACTCTAGGACCGAGTCATCAAGCCCGAAGTGCCATGAGAATAGCCAAAGCCGCAATTGAATACGGCACACCCGCAAGTGCGTGGTGTGCCGTTTCTTGCTCCCAAGGTATCCGGTTTCTTCGGTACTTGTGTAGTCGCGATGCCGTTGCCTCAGATGCACTGTTGTCCGCATAACATGCTCTGTTCCCTACGGAATCAGCATCGACCGCGACACGTTCGTGTCCCGCTCATGCCATTCACTGTCCTCAAACGCCTTATTCACGTCCGACAGTGGATACGTGTGCGAGACGATCTTGTCGTAGGGGATATCGCGCTGATTCTTCAGCAGCATGTCCATCATCAGCGGCAGCAGATGCGGCCGGTACATCACCGAGCCCATGATCTTCTTCCCGCTGAGCATTGTGCTTGGATCGATCTCGACCGTCCGGCCGCGCACGATGTCACCAATCTCAACGAACGTCCCGCCATTGGCCAGATAAGTCAGACCCTCGGCCAACAGCTCAGCCCGCCCGACCAGCTCCATGACGATGTTCGCGCCACGACCCTCAGTCAGCTCCCAGACCGCGCGACGGCGCGTGTCTGGCGTGTTGAACTCCTCAATGTTGATCGTGTGATCCGCCCCAAACTCCTCTGCCAACGCCAGGCGCTGAGGCAGTCGGTCGAGCACAATCACCTTGTGCGCGCCCATGTCCTTCGCCATCGCCGTGGCGTTTAGCCCCAAACCGCCTGCGCCCTGGATCACGACAAAGTCGTTCTCCTTGCATCCCGCCCGCATCAATCCCTCGGTCGTCGTACCCATCGCGCAGTTGACGAACCCCAGCACCTCATCCGGCAGCTCGTCGGGAACCTTGAACACCGGATGATTCGGCTGCAGGTAGTAATAGTCGGCGTACGTCCCGGTGAAGTACGGAGCCACACCCGCTTCCCGAGACCACGCGCTGCGGTCCGAGCACCAGTTCGGCTCACCCCGAGAGCACTGATAGCAGCGGCCACACGGAGTAATCGCCGAGTACATCAGCCGGTCCCCGACCTCAATCGGCTTGCCCAGCGAGTCCGTCGAAACCCCGTCGCCCAGCGTATGGACGACGCCCGTCCCCTCATGGCCCATGACCCGACCGCCAGCCGGCAGAGGATTCTCGACCATGTCGCCGCGCCAGGTGTGCAAATCCGAACCGCACACCCCAGCCTGGGTAATCCGCAGCACAATCGCCCCAGCCTCAGGCTCGGGAACCGGATACTCCTCAATCACAAACGGCTGCTGATATTCCTTGACGACAACAACACGACCGGTAGCCATGATCGATCTCCTCTCATCCCAGTATCCGAAGTCTAGGGAATCTCAGCACTCTCTGTATATCCTAGACACATCGAGGGGACTTTAAGCCGGCTAGCCGAACAACTCCACTAGCCATTGCATGAAAACCGAACTCAGCGCTCCATCAATGTCTAAGTCTTTCGCTCGGATAGCGAGTCCCATTTGCCTGGGATCTTCCCTGACGGCCAGCCAAGAATGGACGATTGACCTCGTTGACTTTTTGTATGTGAATTTCCTCTTCGCATGCGGAATGCTGCTAACGAATTGTTCGGAGAGCTTTAGTACCTGATCCTTGCCAGGTACCATCCGTATGACAAAGTCCTCCAACTCTCCTGTTGATGAATTATCCGGCATGATCCATATGCCGATACGAGGATTGAACTCATCGGCCGGAATGATCGTGCCTAGCAGGTTTGGTACACCGGGCGCTACCACACCGGCATCTTTCAACCGGTGTTTCACGTCGAGCCAGCACTGCATGGCGTCCTCGTCGGCATCCAGAATGAATCCGACGGCGCGTCTGCCAGATTCTTTGACTTCGATGCCAACGTCACTCAAGATGTTATCCTTACCTTCCTTGTCAAGTATCGCAAATGGAAGTTGGGAAGTGTCAGGGTCTAACGAATGAAAGCGGAACCAAGATTGCAATACTACATGCTTATCGTTCCGGCCCTCGACAACCAGTACAAGCTCAGGATTACCGGAACGCGGTGGCACTGGTTACCTCACTTCGTTTCCATTGTCTGCGACCCTGACTAACTCCGCCTCCGTGTACGCGACAGCCCGTATCGAGTTCCCCCGACGCTCAATCCTATAGAGCGCTCCATCGACACGATCGTCTTTCGTCACAGCCCTCGCATATCCGGCAACCGCGTCCCAACTGTGAGTAGTAGCTATCACTTGGACTTGGTTGCGATTTGCCCCATCCAGAAGGGCCGTCCAGAAGCTCTCTTGAACAGAGTGATGAATGCCATTTTCAACTTCGTCAATCAACAGAAAACCAGTCCGGCTCGAAGCCAAGGTCAGAGCGATGCCGAATATGCGCAAAACGCCTTCTCCCAAGCTCTTCAGAGGAATCGGCTCGGATTCACCTGCGCGGCGAACGATAGGGCGGAGTGTCCGGGTACGTGCATTGCCAACAATCGTAACTCTTTCAATCTGAGGCCCGAGTTCAGTGACGAGATTGAGCGAAGAAATGATGCTGGCTTCCTCATCTTTGAGGGCGAGATCGTCCCATAGCTCCGCAGCGGCATTTGCTTCCAATGGCTCTGGACCGATGGTCTTGCATTGAATAGGCGGGATGGGAGATGGGTACTGCCGTGTACGGAACCTACTGGTGCCCATTGTACTATTTCTTACGGTCTGCAATGGCGTTGTCTTCTCTTCCGTTCCATATGTGGAACTCAGGACGCGAAGGTCGCTGTCGATTGGATCGGAGAATGGGCCTAGGTACCTTTCAAGCTCTTTGGGTGTAGCCGCCCGCATCCTAATGGACAAAGATGGTCCTTCAGAAGGTCCGATTGAGATGACCGATGCATCGTCCATCGCCCGGCCGAAGAAGAGGGCGGTCCAATCTAGATCTATTCCGCTAGCTCCTTCCTCCTCGGGAGATTCCCTGATTTCATCGCGGTCACGAAGGATGCCGCGCAGGGTAAACGAGCTTCCGCGGTCCGCGAACAATCGGACAGCGTCGAGAAGAGTTGTCTTACCCACGCCGTTCATTCCAGTGAGCAAGGTGACGCGAGCTAGGCGGGGGATGGACAAGTGGCTGAGGCCACGAAAGCCGATGATATCGAGGTCAGGTAACGGCAATTGGTCGGTGTGCGTGTGGGGGGGCATGCGTGAATTCGACCATCCTTCGGGCTTAGCTCGTTGCTCCTACCACTGTAGTATCGCGGTAATCTTCTCTCAGCCAGCCCCACGCAACCGAGGATCGAACGCATCCCTGAGCGCGTCGCCGATGATGTTGAATGAGAACACCGTCAGGAAAATCGCCAGACCCGGCCAGACAGACAGCCACGGCTGCTCGATCATGTGCAGTCGCGCCTCGGCGCCCAACATGTATCCCCACGACGCCGCCGGCGGCTGGATCCCGTAACCGAGGAATGACACCGATGCCTCGATCAGGATCGCAATCCCCAACTGCGCCGTCGCGATCACCATGATCGGCGGCAACGCATTCGGCAAGATGTGCCGACCGATGATCCGCGCTTGGCCAGCGCCCAGCGTCCGTGCCGCCTCGATATAGGGCTGCGACGACACCTGGATCGCCGCCGCCCGCGCTACGCGAACTCCAGCCCCCAGCAGCGCAATCGCAATTACAACGATCAACAAGCTAATGCTGTTACCCAGAAACGCCGTCAGCGAGATCACAATGATCAGCCCCGGGAACGCCATCAGCACGTCGACGACCCGCTGCACGAGTGCATCGAACCAACCGCTCACCGCGCCGCTGACCAGCCCGACGACGGTGGAAATCGCAATCGCGAACCCTACCGAAGCGATGCTGATGCCCAACGACGCTCGCCCTCCATAGAGGACTCGCGTGAACACGTCCCGACCGAGCGCGTCGGTGCCCATCAAGTATGCCGTCGTCGGACCGTACAGCCGCTCACGAGGGTTGATCGCCAACGGATCAGCCGGCGCCACAAAGTCGGCGAGCCCGGAGCCCAGCCCGATCAACACGAGGATCAGGGCCATCAGGCAGGGGAACGGGTACCGGCGAACGACTCGCAGGAACCGCCACGCCAGGCCCGTCCTGCTCGACAGGACTGCCTCTGCGCCCGTCGCGGGATGGTCAGGCGCCGACGCGGATGCGGGGGTCGAGAAGGCCATACGACACGTCCACTAGAAGATTGGTGATGATCACCGCGCCGGCAATCCAGACGTTGACCGCCTGCACGACGACATAATCCCGGTTGGCGATCCCGTCAAGCAGATACGCCCCCAGGCCCGGCAGCGCAAAGATCAGCTCGAACACGACCGCCCCGCCGAGCACAACAGGAAACTGCACCCCGATCACGGTGACAAACGGAATCATCGAGTTGCGCAGCGCGTGCCGGCGCAGGAGCACGAGCCGCGACAACCCTTTCGCCCGCGCCGTCAGCATGTAGTCCTGTCGTAGGACATCGAGCAGCGCCGTCCGTAGGATCCGCGTCTGCACTCCAGCGAGGATTAGCCCGAACAGCAACGCCGGCAGCCACATCTGCTGCAGATTGGTGAACGGCGCTTCCCAGATCGGCTGATAGCCCAGCGGTGGCGACCAGCTAAACCACTTCGCGCCGAACACGACCGCCAGTGTCGCGAGCCAGAACCCGGGAATCGCCAGCGCAAACACGGCAATGCTGCGGGCGACATAATCCGGCCACTGGCTGCGGCGCAACGCTGCGACGATCCCAAGCGGCAGCGAGATACAGGTCGCGATGATCAATCCCAGAATCGCCAACTCCATCGTCACATCGAGCCGATGCCCGAGGTCGCTGCCAACGCTGCGCTTGGTCCGCAGTGACTCGCCGAAATCACCCTGTAGCGCGTCGCCCAGCCATTTCCCGTAGTAGACGAAGAACGTGTCCTCCAACCCCAGTTCTTCGCGCAGTCGGTCCTTCTCCCGGTCGTCGTAGAACGCCTCGGCCGCCAACACGTCCACGACGTCGCCGGGCAGCGTGCGCATCATCCCTGCGACCAGCATGCTGATCCCCAACAGCGTCGCCGCTGCCAGCAACAATCGCCGCACCAGATATCCGCGCACGCTCTCCGCCGATCACGAGTACGTTCGTGAAGAGGGTCTCGCCAACCCGCCTGTTGAACAGGCGACTAAGCCTTGAACCACATGTCCTCCAGCGATGGCGCGGGGGCGAACGTCTGAATGAACTGCACGCCCGATATCTCCGGTCGAGCAATCTGCGAAACCGCCGCATTGACCCACGGCACCGAGTACATCTGCTCGGCGATGTGCAGCTGCAGGTCGTAAATCTGCTTCTTACGAGCTTCGACGTCGCTCTCGATCCGCTGCATGTTGAGCAACTCAGCCATCCGAGCATCCGACGCCATCAGTTCACCGTTGGGAATCGGCGAGCGGGGGCTGTCGGGGATGAAAACATTGCGCAACGCCTCGTCCGGCTCGATCGACGCCACCGACAACGTGTGACCGATCACGCCGGTCGTGCTGCCGTTGAAGATCGTCGAGTAGTGGACGGTCGGCTCGTTGACCACCAACTCGACCTCAATCCCCACGTCAAGGAGGTTGGCCTGGACGACCTGCGACTGCTCGGCAAAGATCGGCCCGTACGCCGTCGTCGTATGCAACGGCACCGGTCCGAGTCCGTCGATGCCGGCCGCATCGAGCAGTTGCATCGCCCGCTCCGGGTCGTAGCGGTAGTACTCGCCCAGCGCGTCGTCCTCTTTCGGGTCGACCCACCAGCCCGGCATCGGCGGCAACGCCGTTGACCACTTTCCGGTCTCCAGAGCTCCGCCAACGGCGAGAATCGAATCTCGGTCAATCGCCGACGACATCGCCTGCCTGACTCGCGGGTCCGTGAACGGCTCCATCCCAATGTCGGGGAAGACGCCGCCAATCACGAGGCTTGGCTCAAACTCCCAGGTCGAGCCGGGAATGCCGTTCTCCAGCTCCTCCACGATCGGAGGCGCGACGCCGAACCAGCTCGTGTTCAGCTGTCCACTCAAATAGGCAGCCGCAATCGCCGAATTGTCACCAATAAAGTTGATCACCAGAGAATCCGCATAGGGCTTAGGCGCATTGAAGTAATTCGGATTGCGCTTATAGACCACGCGCGAGCCTGGCTCGTACTCATCGAGTAAGAACGGACCGGCGCTAATCATCGTCTGCCGAGACATCTCGTCTTCGAGTAGTTCCGGCGGCATCACGTACGGACCGGCGTGGTGGCCCAGGTAGAGCAGGAACGGCGCCAATGGAGCGGTCAAGTCGAACCGGACCGTCCGGTCGTCGCTGGCCTCGACGCCACCCAAACTCGGCAGGATTGCCCCGCGGTTGGGATAGCCCGCATAGCGGTCGCCATCGAACGAGAACGCGACATCTTCAGCAGTGACCTTGCGCCCGTTGACCGGCGCTCGATCCTCCCAGACCGCGTTGTCCTTGATCGTAAACACATACGTGGCGTTGTCCGGCTGCTCGACCGAGTCCGCCAGCCACAGTTCGGGCTGGAAGTCGATCGACGACTGTCCCGGCTCGTTCGAGAACTGGGTCAGCATCGGATAGCACTGGTGATTGTGCAAGAACGCCTTGTAGCCAAACGTCAGGAAGCCGTCGAATGAGGCCAGGTCGGACGTGTCCGAAATCCGCAGCTCGCCGCCAATCGGCGGCGCCCCATCCTGTTGCTGAGCCTGTGCGACGGCTGCCTGTTCCTGTTGCGCAGCGGGCTGATCTTGCTGGTCGGCCTGATCGGCCGCTTGCGCAGCAACCTGCTCCTCCTGCTGTTCCGGCTGGTCCTGCTGCTGCATGGCGGCCTGCTGCGAGTCATCGTCATCGTCGCCGCAGCCAACCAGCGCCAGGCCGGCAGCGCCCACCCCGGCGGTCGCCGCAGAACGCAGCACCGCCCGTCGAGAAAGCCGTCGCGTCCGCATCCGGGTCCAATAGGTCGATTCGCTCATCAGATACCTCCATGCTTGGTCATCGGAGGCTACCGAATTCCGAGCGAGCTGTGGCGAATGCGACTCTACCCGGCTCGCATGGTCTGGCCGTGAGCTATCTTCAGAAGTGAAAGAAGAACAAACATCGCACAAAGGAGCGAGGTCGTGTCCCGAACGGAGTATCTCGAAGACGAGTATGACCAGCTTTCGGTCAACGCGGCGATGCTCCTGGTCATTTGGCTTCGTGCATCAACCGAAGAAGGAAGCGCAGGAGGGCGGCTTCGCCTTATGAAGCTTGCCTTTCTTACAGCACGCCGCATGGCAGAGGAGTCAATCTGCGCCTTGAGCTTGAGCTTTTATCGATGGAAGTTTGGCCCGATGTCCAATGAGGTGTATGACACGTGGGAGAGGCTTCGCGCAGCTGGATTGCTCGAAGAAGAAGAGGTGTGGAGTGTCACTCCATCCGGAATGGACTTTGCCGACGCCTTCTATAGGGAGGTGCTGTGCGACGAACAGAATGCCGCGATCAGAGAGGTGGTCGACGAAGTCTCCGACAAGTGGCGGTCGGCGTGGTCGGCTCAACCCTTGATGGCACATACTTATGACCTTTCGGTCAACGTTGATGGGACTGGTTGTTCCATCCGGGATATGCCGCTCGGCGCTGAATTCGAATCCCCCCCAATGCCCCCGCACACCAACGTTGTTCTTTCAGTCGGCAATGACTGGGTCGAAACGATCGCGCTCAAATTGAATCCAAGCACCTTGCCGATGCTTCAGGCCGCTGTGGAGGACTTCCGTGCCGGACGAATTCTCATGGCCTGACGGATCGGGAACAGCGTGGAACATTCGCTATTCCCTACAATTTCATCGTCAGATGGAGAGCAAGTACTTTCGTCCAGGTAAGGGGCGTGGCGATGTCCCGCAGAAGATAAACTCTCTCCTTGCCGATCCTCAGGGCGCGCTCAGAGCCGAACGCCTGAGAGAGGAGTTGTCCGGCCTTCGCAGCGCGCGACTCAACAGGAGGGATCGATTCATCTACAAGCTGTGTGCAGAGTGCAGGCAGTTCGGCGATCAGAACCGCTGGCCCATTGGGTGTTGTCTTGGGCAAACTGCCGACACCTCAATGCTGAACATGCTGTTCATTAGCCTGAGCCACTATTCAGACATCCCAAAAAGCTTCGACTTGGAGTCTTAAACCCCTACCCCTTCCGATCCTCATACGTCTCAAAGAACCGAGTCTTCACCGTCTTCTGATTCTCATAAATTGACCCCTGCTTCGGAGACACCGGCAACGGCAAATACGCCGGAACCGCTGTCTGACGCGGCTGCTCGACGTGCTCTCCCGCGCACATCGAGTCCTTGTAGGCGTCCAGGCTCAGCCGGCCCAGACCCATAATTGGCCAGGCGTCGGCGGCGGCGTAGCCGAACAGCAACAGACGGCGCGGATTCTCCGAGCGATTCAGCGCCGACCCGTGCATCGTGCGCACGTGATGGAATGAGACCGATCCGGCCGGGCCCTCAAGCGGGACCAGGTCCTTCTCCATGTCCCAGTCGAACTCCTCGGGCTCGACCGCGCCGGTGAAGTAGCGCTCCTCGGGGTGGTGGTGGTCATAGATCCCGCGCTTGTGCGATCCCGGCACGACCAGCAGTGGGCCGTTGACCGCGTAGCAATCGTCGAGCAGGACACCCGCCGCCACGAGGTCATCGTTGGTGTGCGGGTAGAACGGCCAGTCCTGGTGCCACTCGACCGGGGCGCCGTACTGCGCCGCCTTCATGTTCAGCTTGTCGCTCTGCAGCCGCACATTGGGACCGATCAGCGCGGTCACGACCTCCATCAGCGCCGGATGCTGGGCCAGCTCGCGGAAAAACGGCCAGTGCGTCGACGGCAACTTCAGACGCCGCACTCGAGGCTCCTCGGCCGTATGCGAATCCTCGAGGTCGTACTGTGCGTTGTGGTCGGTCAGACCGGCGGCCTCTGCCACAATCCGGTCGGTTTCGTCGCGCAGTGCCTGGAGCACGTCGTCGGGCAACAGCTTCGGCATCAACAGGAAGCCGTTCTCGTGATAGAAGTCGACCTGCTCCTGGGTCACGGTCGGTAGGGCAGCGGTGGTCATAGCAATACTCCCTGCGAGTATGGGCAGTTCAAAGCGATTTCGCGTCTCAGTCTAGGTGATATGCGATAGCCGCCTAGAATGCGCCATATGCCAGACCTACCTGATCACCCATTCCTGTTCGAATCCCGACGTTCGCCGGTGCTCTCGCGGAGAGGCATCGTCGCGACCAGTCAGCCGCTCGCCTCATTGGCCGGCCTGACCATCCTCCGAGAGGGTGGCAACGCCGCCGACGCCGCCGTCGCGGCTGCCGCGACCCTCGCCGTCACCGAGCCCACCTCCACCGGCATCGGCGGCGATTGCTTCTGTCTCTTCTACAACGCGGCGGACCAATCGGTGCGCGCCGTCAACGGCAGTGGACGCGCGCCTGCTGCGCTCAATCTGGATGTCGTTGAACGCGCCGGCGCATGGGAGCGCCAGGGTCCGCATGCCGTCACCGTCCCCGGATCAGCGATGGGCTGGCACGACACGGTCGAGCAATTCGGCCGCATGTCGCTCGACGACGTGCTCAAGCCGGCCATCGAGATCGCCGAGCAGGGCTTCGTCATGACCCCGGCCATCGGCCGAGGCTGGGCCGGCCAAGCCGACTTGCTCGCATCGAAAGGCCCCGCCGGACAAGACATGCTGCTCAACGGCAACGCGCCTCGAGCCGGCGAAGTCTGGACCAATCCCCTGCTCGGTCGCGTCTTGCGAGAAGTCGCCGAGGGCGGCCCCGAGGCCTTCTATCGCGGACGCCCCGCCGAACGAATCGTCGAAGCGCTCTCCGAGCACGGCGGCGTGATGGCGCTCAACGACCTCGCCAACCACTGCTCCACGCTCGACGACGCCATCTCCACGACATACCGACGCCACCGAGTCTGGGAATGCCCACCCAACGGTCAGGGCATCACGACGCTGATGGCGCTCAACATCCTCGAAGGCTTCGAGATCGGTGAATACGAAGCACGCTCCCCGGAAGTGCTGCACCTGATCATCGAAGCCCTGCGCCTCGCCTTCGCCGACACACGCACACTCGTCGCCGACCCGGCCAAAACAGACGTGCCGATCGAGGCGATGCTCAGCAAGGCCTACGCCGCCAAGCGTCGGGAGCTGATCTGCGCCGACGCTGCGATCGAACTCGCCTCCACGGGCTTCCTGCCCGGCAAGTCCGACACCGTCTACCTCTCCGCCGCCGACGGCGACGGCAACGCCTGCTCGTTCATCAACTCAAACTACGAGGGCTTCGGCAGCGGCATCGTTCCGCGCGAGTGCGGATTCAGCCTGCAAAACCGGGGCGCCGGATTCGTCGTCGACGACCCGGACCATCCCAACGCCCTCGCCGGCGGCAAGCGTCCGTACCACACGATCATGCCCTCGATGATCACCCGACCCGATGGCAATCTCTTCGCCAGCTATGGCGTCATGGGCGGCTGGAACCAGCCCCAGGGCCAGACCCAGGTCGCGATCAACCTGATCGACCGAGGCATGGACGCCCAAACCGCCATCGACGCACCCCGTGTCTCGATGTACGAGGAACCGCCCAACGGGCGCATCTATGTCGAGGACACCTTCGGCATCGAGGTCCTCTCCCAACTCGCCCTGCTCGGCCACCCCGTCCTGCCCGCCTCAGGAGCGATGAGGACCGGAGTCGTGGGCAAGGGCCAGGTCATCGTCCGAGACCCCGACACCGGAGTCCTCTGGGGAGGCAGCGACCCAAGATCCGACGGCTGCGCCGTCCCGCTCTAAGAACGCTCTGATCCCCGCTTCCCCCCTGACGCAACATGTGCGGAGACCTTGCGGGCGTGGGCTGAAGGACCGGATCAAGCATCGGGCGAACAAGTAGCATCCGCAGCTGCCGCACTGGCAGGAGCGGCGCAAACAACTGATCAAACTGCAGCGGCGCGCGGTGGAGCGGGTCTTCGGCACGCTCAAGCGCAGCTACGGCTACCGGCGAGTGCGCTATCGCCGGGTGGCGTGCAACAAACTGGAGCTCTGCTCCAAGGCGCTCGCCTACAACCTGCGCAAGGCGGACCCGCCGAGCGCCGCGGCCGTCCGAGCGCCGAAGCGACAACCGCTGGGCAGCGCCACACCCGGCACGGCCCCTCCAACTCGGCTGACGGCGCAACCGGCGAGCGAACCAGACCAAGCCAACCACTCGCACACACCATCATCAACCAAGCGACCCCATGAACGCCCCCTCGACAGTCGCCAGCCACAGGAGTTATTGAAACATCTCCTGGGAAGGGTCCCTGGGAGTGGCCTCAGAGGCAATCGGAGCTGTGGCGACGGCGCGGCGACTGGCGCCGCTGCCGACGGTGCGTGATGCGCGGTGCGCGGTGCGCGGTGCGCGCTGCCGACGGTGCGCGGTGCGCGCTGCCGACGGTGCGCGGTGCGCGCTGCGCGGTGCGTGGTGCGTGGTGCGTGGTGCGTGGTGCGCGGTGCGCGGTGCGTCTCCTCACACTGCGATTGCGGGCGTTGGGCAGCAGACTCGAATCAGGGCTTGCTTAGAAGGACTCAAGCGCTGCCGCGCGGTCTCCGTGGATCGGAATGATCTCGGCGAAGCCTGAGAATTTGAACACGTCGTGAACCTTGGACTGCACGGCGCAGAGGACCAGCTTGCCAGCCGACTCGCCGGCGCGCCTGGACGCGATCAGCAGCACACGCAACCCGGCCGACGAGATGTAGTTCACTGCCTCGCAGTTCATCAAGATGTTGGTATGGCCGGCGCCGATCTAATCAAGAAGCGCCTCTTCATACGCCTTGGCGTTGGCGCTGTCGATTCTCCCTGATGGGTTCAGCACGAGGATGCCGTCGCCATATTCGGCTTGCAGATCCAGCATTGCGCGGTCCCCCTTCTTGCTTGATTGTTCAGAACAGGGAAGTCGTCATCTTGTCCTGGCGACCGCCCCGGAGACCTCGCGGGCTGCTGCAAAAGCCATCGGCTCTCAAATCCGTCATTCCTGGCTTGACCAGGAATCCATGCTCCATATCTGCTCAGCCCCGGATTCCTGCCTTCGCAGGAATGACGAACAGGGACGATCAGCGCTCGGAAGCGGATTCTTCAGCAGCCTGCTAGGGAATTCCGCCGGGAAGATCGTCAACTGCGGTAGTAGATCAGCTGGATCTGCAGACGCAGCAGCAGCTCGTGCGCACTCAGCCAGACCAGCGTGTGCAGCGGCTTGTCCAGCCTGCGAGACCTATTACCACTCGGCCAAGACCGGGAGCGCCTCGCCTGTGTTCATGGATGCGATGGCAATCCCTTCCTTTCCGACGCCGCCGAGCGACGGTGGCTACGCGCGCGGATGGGGGAACTCACGCACTCCACATCTCCGGCCACTCAGAGGACGAGCTGTGACGTTGCTCGGCCTGTGCCTGTTGCGGGAGAAAACAAACTCAAGCGCGTTGGCAAATGCCTGACCAAGCAGCAGTCGTTCGTCCTATATCAAGTCTTCGCAACGTGCGACTCAAGTGCCGAGATCGCTCTTGGGGAGACATTGGGGTGGTCATAGTTGAAGCAGCGATGTACTCGGTCGCCGTCTAGCAGAAACACTTTATCGAGCGGCCAGACGTCGGTGGCTGAGAGGCTCGTGATTGCGTCCTCATACTGCTTTAGCGATAGCGTGTGTTGGTGTTCGCCGGCGTGGAGCGCAATGGCAGCCTTAGCCTCGTCTCTGCCCATCTGGAGCTTCTCTTTCCCATGTTCAAGCCCCTGATGAACGCTTTGGATTGCAGCGGATTCAATGAAGTCGGCGACGAAGCTAATGACCAACACCCCGCCTTCCCCTTTTGCCGGGTCCCTGAGCCGTTGGAGTTCCCACTCTTCTTGCCACTCGACTTCTATCGGTCCCTTTTCACGGCTCTGTAGGCACGCCTTGACCAGTCTGCGTCGATACTCTGCCTGGCATTCAGCAGTGAGGAATTGGTGGTCGAATCTCCAATCGTCGTACAGAAAGTAGACGCCGCTCGCCTCTGACGAGAATTCATCGAGAAGCCAATTGTCGCCGTGATGACACGCAATGTAGCCGGGCACTGCTTCCCCTATGAGCTTCAAGGTCCCTCGCCGGGCTATAGGAACAGGCACCTTGTCACCGACACGGAGTTCAATGGCCGCACACTTGATGCTGCGCTTCAATTGCCTAGCTTGTCGGCGGTCCAGACGCACCAGGAACGGAGGCGGCAGGAATAGGCAATAGCTCCTCTCCGGATCTGGTGCGAGCGACCGAAACAGACTCTCCACATTCTCGTCGTGCCCGCTGAATTCTGGTCCGTCCGTCAAGCGAGTGACTTCGACCAACACGTCCTCAAGTCCATCGGTGAGTCGAAGATCGAAACTTGGCACTCCGTTTTCAAGATCGTCGTTCCACTTCTTTACGCTCCATGTACGGCCAGTTTGATCCGTCAGATAGCTGCTCACGGCCCGGGCGCAGCGTAGTTCTTGTTCACTGGGCGGTATCACACACCTGCTTCCGTCGCTAGGGCCTGTTCACTCTAATCGAGACCTGTGGCAGAGTAGCGGGACGGTCTAGCGGCCGGGTCACTGGGGCGATGCGCCCTGGGGACGCTGGCTGCTGGAGCGGCTCGGCCCCATATCTGGTCAGCCGCAGCTGCTCGCCGACCGCGCCTACGAGGGCGATGAGATGCGCGCCCTGGCCGCGGCGCTCGGTTGGGAGTTGGTCACCCCGCCGACGGCGAATCGCCTCAAGCCCTGGCCGCTGAACCGCGCCGCCTACCGCGCCCGCAACGCGATCGAACGCTACTCGGTCGCATCAAGCCCCTACGCGGCATCGCCTGCCGGTATCACAAACTCGCCCACGTCTACCTCAACCAGATCCTCCTCGCCTGCATACACTTCATGACGAAATAGAGTGAACAGGCCCTAGATATCTCCTGCCGAATCCGATGAGAAGAGTCACCCATCGGTTGGGAGTCCCCTTGAGGGGAGATGGCTATCCAGAAACGTTAGCGGGAGGGCGAGCATGCGACTGCCAGAAAGGCCCGAGACCATCGACGCATTGCGCCGACAGCTCAAGTCTGGGGAGTTGCATGAGACTCGAACCATTGAGTTCAAGCGAGAATTTCCATCCAACAGATCGCTGGCCAAACAGATCGTTGGATTCGCAGTCGAAGGCGGCGTACTTGTGATTGGCGTTGCCGAGGATGCATCCGGTTTCCAGATCGCGCCACTCAATTGCGAAGGGGCGCGAGAGCGCGTCGAGCAGATTGCTCGCGACATTCCCGATCCACCGGTCCAGATCGAGTCCACATTCTCCACTCTGAGTCCCCTGGGGATGGCGTCTTGTGGGTAGAAGTGCCTGCGTCTCCGGCGATGCTGCATCAAGTCGACGGCAAATACTACGAACGTGGGGACACGCAGACTCGACCGATGCGTGACTCAGATGTCGCCGATCGCATGCGGTTGCGGACAGACCGTGAGAAGCCGATCCTCGCAGATCTTGACGCCGCCCTGCAGCGCGAAGAACCCGGGAACACCCAATGGCAGGGGCGAACTTGCATTGTCGCAAGGCCCATTGGCGCATCGGAGGAAGAGTTCTTTCGGAGCACACAGAGTCGCGACAATTGGGAGTCCGTGGCGTATGCCCTTTGTCAACCTGCAGGAGTACTGCCGCCCACTCCAAACAAGTATTGGGGAATCCTCAAGTCCAATCCTGATGAGCACATTGAGAACATCCGCCACTTCGGACAGCTTCACAGTTTCCGCGACATTGAGTTCCAAGATAGTGGCGCGTTCTGCCACCTGTCGTATTGCCCCGACTGGCTTCAAGATCGGCAATGTGATGTCTTTCCCTTTAGCGCTCTGCTCGCGTGTCGCGAGGCACTCCAGATCGTGGACCAAGTGCAAGAGCGTACCGGAGAGCGACGAATGTGGGATTTCGCATGCTCGGTCTCCAATGTTCAAGGTCGGACCGCGCGAACCACTGTCCACCGGAAGTTTCACCCGGCCCGGTACATGCCACAGATTCCGCGCGATTCTTACAGCGCCTCCGCACTTGGCGCGAGCTTCCAGCGGCTTGAGTCCGACCCCCGTGGCGTGATAGCCGAACTCTTCGGCCGTTTCATCGCCGAGTGCGGCCTGGAGTTCGACGAAGAGCTGCCAGCCTCTTTCTTCGCACAGTCGTAGGTTTCGGCTGCCGCAGCCTATCGCCCAACGATCGTTGACCCGCGACCCTCGCCTATCCCTCAATAGGGTTCTCGATTACCATCGCCTCGATTCAACTCGGAGAGAGCACGAATGCCCATCCGCAATCGCGACGATGCCGCCGAAGTCGAGGACCGCATCAAGCGGTTCTTCGCCGCCGAGCCGGATGCAAGATCGGACATCCTCCGAGGACTATTCGCGGAGGTCCTGGACTTCCAGCGCGAAGTTGGCCAGTTCGGCCTGGCTGAAGCCCGAGACCGCCCCGGCATCGAACTGCCGGCCATCGCCGAACGGATCGCGAGCCTCGCCGGTGTGCAAGTCCTCTACGTCGCGCTCCCCCGCTCGGACACCAACACAGACACCGACCGAGTCCGCAAGTCCGAGGTTGTAGCCGTCGCCAAGCGGGTCCGCGACGAACTCGGCGAGGACATGCTGCTGCTCTTCAGCAACGCATCCGCCAACCAACTCCATTGGATTCACCCCCAGTTCGGCAGCGCCGCAACCCCGACGCTGCGCCGCATCGTCGTCGAACGTGGCATCAAGCAACGCACAGCCGTCCAACAGCTCTCCAACATCTACTGGCGACACCAGGACCTCGGCAACATCCTCAACGCACTCAATGAAGCCTTCGATGTCGAGCCCGTCACCAAGCAGTTCTTCGCCAAATACAAGGAACTGTTCGAGCACGCTGAACAGCAGATCACCGGCTTCACCGACCCCGAAGATCGCAAGCAGTTCGTCCAAACCCTCTTCAACCGGCTAATGTTCGTCTACTTCCTCTCACGCAAAGGCTGGCTCAAGTACGACACGAAGACCGACTATCTCAATGAGCTCTGGAAGGCTTACGAGGCCCATGCCGACCACGACAATTTCTACCGAGACCGACTGACCTTCCTGTTTTTCGAGGGACTGAACAACCCTGACTCGCGTGATGTGCGTGCCGGTGTTGACTTCCTGATCGGCGAGGTGCCGTTCCTCAACGGCGGATTGTTCGAAAAATCCAACTTGGACAACACGGTCGAGCGTGAACGCATTCCCGTCCCCGACGACGCGATCCGCCCGCTGATGACCAACCTCTTCGACCAGTTCAACTTCACCGTGATGGAATCAACGCCGTTCGACATCGAGGTCGCCGTCGACCCCGAGATGCTGGGCAAAGTCTTCGAGGAACTGGTCACCGGACGGCACGACTCCGGCGCCTACTACACGCCGCGGCCGGTCGTCTCGTTCATGTGCCGCGAAGCGCTCAAGGGCTACCTCGAAGGCCGCCTCTCCGGTCCCCTCTCCGATCCCCTCTCCCCGAGGGAGAGGGTTAGGGTGAGGGCCCAGCTCCACTCTGACGCCCTCGCCCGCTTCGTCGACCACCACGACGCATCCGACCTCTCCCTCAGCCAGGCCGAGCAGATTCGCGACGCCCTCAGCGAGGTCACCGTCGTCGACCCCGCCTGCGGCTCCGGCGCCTACCTGGTCGGCATGATGCAGGAACTGGTCGACCTGCGCGTCGAGCTCTACAACCAGAAACTCAAGCAGGACCCACATAGCCTCTACGAGCTCAAGCTGCACATCATCGAGCGCAATCTGCACGGCGTCGACCTCGACCCCTTCGCCGTCAACATCGCCATGCTCCGCCTCTGGCTCTCCCTCGCCATCGAGTACGAAGGCGAAAAGCCCGAACCCCTGCCCAACCTCGACTTCAAGATCGTCGAGGGCGACAGCCTCCTCGGCCCCGACCTCAGCGAGACCGGACAACAGGGCGTGCTCGGCTACGACGGCAACGCAGTCAACGAACTGCGCAACCTCAAGTCGCGCTACATGACCGAATCCGAACCCAACCGCAAGACTCAACTGCGAGAAGCAATCACCGAGGCCGAGGCCACGATCCGAGAGCAGCTCAGCCACTTCGCCGGCGCCGACAACGCCCTCGACTGGAGAATCGACTTCGCCGAAGTCATCGCCAACGGAGGCTTCGACATCGCCGTCGCGAATCCGCCTTATGTGGCACACGACAACATCTCCCAAGCTGTCAAATCGAACCTCAAGAGCAACTTCGATGTCTGGGAACCCTACGCTGATCTCTACTGCTACTTCATAGAGCGAACCGTTACGCTATTGCGCCCTTCAGGAGTTTCAGTATTGATAACTTCCAACTCTTACTTTCGTGCGCAATACGGCAGGTGTACCCGCGCATTTCTGTCCGCATCCACATCGATCCTCGGAGTGATTAGCCTTGACCGCACTCAGATTTTCGAGAACGCGATCGTGGACTCCGCCGTAGTCATCACTCAGAAGGGCCGCCGTGCCCCTACGAAGGCATGGATTGCAACCGGACCCCTGGCGACGAATGACATCGACGAATTTGTCGCCACGAACGCCTTTGTCTGCGAACAATCCTATTTCTCAGAGCGCCCATGGACACTGGCCGCTCCAAACGACTTAGCGATCTTGGACAAGCTCAGGAAGCAAGGCCCATCCTTGGCTGACCTGGGGACAAAGATCCACCTGGGCGTTGCAACTGGCAGCAATGCCGCCTTTCTTCTTGATGATGGACAACGCGCACAACTGTTGGGACAATCAAGAAAAAACCATGAAGTAATCAAACCAGTACTCAGGGGTCGAGACATTGACCGATACAGCTATCGGACTCCGAGCGATTATCTCTTACTGACTCCAAACGGTACAGACGTGGAGCGAGACTACCCTAGCGTGTACCGGCACTTTGATTCGTTCGGCGATGGCTTCAAGCGACGCGGCGCTCAGGGACGTCATTGGACCAATCTCAGGCCGTGCTCCTTTCTTAACGACTTCAAACTGCCCAAAATTGTCTGGATCGAGTTAAGTGATGTGGGAAGGTTCGCCTTGTGCGAGGAAGAGATGTACGTTCTCAACTCCGCATATTTCTTACTTCCCCCGCACCAGTTGGATCCGAGATATCTCCTCGGGATCCTCAACTCGCTCACGGTTCGCTATTTCCTTGAGAGCACCGCAGGCACTAGTGGTATGGGAACCAGCCGATGGATAAATGCCTATGTGCGAGAGTTCCCGATTCCTCTCGTTGACGAGACCAAGCAAGAGGCAGTGGCTACGAAGGTCAATGAGATCCTCAATGCCAACCCAAATGCCGACACGACAGACCTCGAACGCGAAATCGATCTCCTCGTCTACGTACTCTATGACCTCACCGAGGAGGAAATCTCTGCCATCGAGGCGCGGGTTGGTGCATAGGCGGTATCAGACGGGCGAGTACAATCACTTCCGGACCATCGCGCAAGGGAATGGCCTAGCAGCGAATGAAGTTTGGAGGCAGCGAATGAACACGGTGAAGCGTCCGAGAGTTGCGGCAATCGGATTAGACGATTCCCAAGTAGAATCGATACGCCCTTTGTGTGGTGACTTGAGGACGGCGCAAACACTGAGCGGGTACTCGCAAGACTACAGTTTGACAGAAACAGATTTAGTAGTCGCTGCCAATTTTCACTATAGCGGAGTCTTATCAGGTGTACATCTGTTAACGATCGGCCCTATGTTCTCTGGAAGACGGCCTCGTGCTGGTGTTGGAAGTCCTAAGTTCACCGGATTGGCGAGGACGGATTCTGAGAACACGGAGCGTGAATTACGCGTTTCGATGGCATGCCCACCAATCTATGCAGAGTTGGCCCGTAGGTTGTTGAGTGATCTCGGTTACGTCGGTAAGCCTCCGCCGATCGTTGTTGGGACAGAGTCGTTCCGTTCGCACCGGGAAGCTCTAGTCGAGACTTTGCTCGGTCGCCATGTTGCAGTACGCCTCCAGCTGACTGGGCCAGACGGGCCAGTGACACGCACAAGGCCACTTGTCGATCCCATTGCCCTACTTCTCCCCGAGATCGCTAATCTTGCGGAGTGGTTCAGGGCCTTTCTCACCGATATCCACGAAATCGACCCTGTCCGAGTCCCACAGCTGCCGCCTCGCCTAAGCGTTCCCGCGGACTGGTACACGCTAGAAGAGAGTGCCTTGGCGGAACGAATCACAACGATCGACCTGCAGTCAGAGCGCTTGGCAAACGAACGAGAGAAGATCGAAGCTGAGTTGGCTGAGGAGAGCATAAAGGCGGATGCAGGAATCCGACGCGCAATATCGGAGGACGGAGACGAGCTCGTTGCTGCAGTTAGCGAGATTCTCACCGATTTGGACTTCCAGGTACGGGACATGGATGCCAATGTGAAGCCGAACGAAGCTAAGCGGGAAGACTTGCGCCTCACGCTCGATGACCAACCGGACTGGGAAGCCATCGTTGAGGTTAAGGGTTATCCCAATGGCACGAAAACAAACGGCGCGCGCCAGATACGCGAACAACGCGAACACTACAGGGATGAGAAGGGTCAGTTCCCTGATTTGACTGTCTGGCTTGCCAACCCGTTTCGCCGAATCGACCCATCGTCTCGTCCGTCTCCAGGATCTCAAGTGGAAGAAGCCGCCGCGAACATCGGCGCACTACACGTCTTGTCAACCGACTTGTACAAGCAGTGGGCGCTTATGAAGAGAGGCAAGCTCGATGCGCATGATGTAGTCAAGAGCCTGACCGACGCAGAACCGGGCCTGTGGCGTCCGCCCACACCGCCATCAAAAACGTAGGCAGCCCGCCACCAAGACCGCCTGCACTGGCCGACGACCAGAGAGTCGACCGCCTCGCCTACCACCTCTGCGCCCTCACAGACGAGCTAACCGCTACCGAACCTATGTCCGCATACAATGGAGCTGGGCCCCGACCAGCCCACCAACGCCGGCCAACACGCCCCACGCCAGCCAACCACCAGAAAGCACTCAGACTCACCCGGACAAGCCCTCGCCCCACTCAGAAAATCCAGGCCAGACCATGCCAAATTCGAGACGAATCTGGACAAATCTGGACAAATCTGAACACCTGACGACCCAATCTCCAGCTCCCACCGCTGAAACCGCCGCGCGCCCCCAAAATTCCCTCCACCCCTGCGCGAGCGCGGCTCTATCATGGAGTCCATCGAAGAGTCCGGCAATAGGGGAATGGGATGTCGCTGAGGAAGGCCCGCGCTCGGTACGTTGAGGGCAAGCTGGAACTGCTCGACCCGCTGCCGCTGCGTGAGGATGCGGAAGTGCTCATCACGCTCGAAGATGAGCCTCCGATGGATGATGAGGAAATGCGCCGACTCATGGGCGATGCGGCCGGCGGCTGGAAAGAGTTCTTCGACGAGGACCCGAGCCTGGCCGACGACCTCTACCGACAGTGCGCCTGCTGCCCGCCAATGAGGATCGACCCATAGCGCTGTGGAGTACCTGATCGACTCGAACTGGGTGATCGACTGTCTGCGCGTCTCGCCCAGGCACTTGCGTCGCGTCGCAGAGCTTGAACCGGACGGCGTCGGGCTCAGCCTAATCGCGCTGGCAGAACTCTGGGTTGGCGTGCACCGCGTCTCGGATCCGGTCTTGGCCGCACAACGGTTGAACGCCTACATCGCAAGATTCACCCTGTTATCCGTGGACTCTGATACGTGCGAGATCTTTGGCCGAGAGAAGGCGCACTTACTGCAGCAAGGCAACGTGATCGAGGACTTTGACCTCATGCTCGCCGCTACGGCGTTACGCCATGATCTCACGCTGCTGAGCGATAACCGACGCCATTTCGAGCGGATCGCCAGCCTGAGAATCGAGTCGGTCTGACGCCGTGAACATCCTCCACAGCAGCACCGACCCCACGCTCCTCGCGCGCCTCAAACAGATGCTTGCCAGCTCGGCCCGGGCGGATATCGCCGTCGGTTACTTCTTCATCAGCGGGTTCGAGACGCTGGCCGCAGACCTCTCCGGGTTGGAAAAGGTCCGAATCCTGGTCGGACGGACCGACCGCCAGGTCTTGGAGCAGGTCGCCAGGGGACTGCAGCAGGCGCCGGCGCTGAAGCGTCGGCTCGAAGACGATTCGACGGTCAGGCGCCGCGACCGCCCTGCTGTCGCACGGCAGGCAGTCGATCACATTGCCTGCGGAGTCGCCCAGTTGCCCCAGCAATCGGGGACTGAGGCGGCCGTCAAGAAGCTGCGAGACCTCATCGCCGATGGCGTCGTCGAGGTCCGCACCTACCTCAAGAGTCCGCTGCACGCCAAGGCCTATCTCTGCTGGTACGAGGACCACGCCGAGTCCGGCGCCGCCGTCGTCGGCTCGTCCAACCTCACCCTGGCCGGCTTCGAGGGCAACACCGAACTCAACGTCCGCGTCACCGGCGACGACGAGATGAAGGCGCTCAAAGCCTGGTTCGACAACCTCTGGCAGGATTCCGTCGATATCGGCGACGAGCTGGTCGAGGAACTCAATCGCTCCTGGGCGATTGAGCTGACGCCGCCCTATCTCGTCTACCTGAAGGCGCTCTACGAGCTCTATCACTCGGGCGCCGGACTGGCAGAACTGGCCGCTCCGGTCAGGGACCAACAGCTCGCCAACTTTCAGATCGACGCCGTGCGTCAGGGCCTGGCCATGATCGACGCACACGGGGGTTGCTACATCGGCGACGTCGTCGGCCTGGGCAAGACGTTCGTCGGCGCCGAGTTGTTGCGACAGCTCCAATTCAGCTATCCGAACGATGGCCGGCCCCTGATCCTCTGTCCCGCCGGCCTGATTCCAATGTGGCAGGCCTTCAACGAGCGCTTCCAGTTGGGCGCCGAGATCGTCTCGCACAGCATGATCGCGCCTGCCGGCCGGGATCAATATGACGAAGAGCTAGATCGCTTCATCGAAGTCGATCGCCCAACTCGCGGCATTGTCCTGCAAGAGAAGTATGCCGACCGCGGCCCGGTCTTGGTCGACGAGGCCCACAACTTCCGCAACATCAACCAGCGCTCCCAGGGTCTGAGGGAGTATCTCGGCTCCGGCGATCACAAGGTCGTGCTGGTCAGCGCCACGCCGCAGAACCTCGGTCCGATGGACATCTACAGGCAGTTGACGCTGTTCCTCGACGATCGCGACCACGGCCTGTCCATCGAGCCCGTCAGTCTGGAGGCGTACTTCGGCAACGCGCAGCAATGGCTCGAGTACAAGGCAAGTAAGGCGGCTTACGAAAAGGAACGGGCGGAATGGGACATCCATCGAAGCCCTCCGACGCCACCGACTAACATCCCGACGGAGCCTGCCATCCCTCATGCCGGGATTGAGCAGGTCCTGGCCCACGTATTCATTCGTCGGCGACGACGAGATGTCCGAGACCTGTACGGCGAATCGGCTGAGATCAACGGCAAGCCAATCCAGTTTCCTGAGCCGTCGCTGAAGAACATCGACTACCGTCTCGACCGCGTCTACGTCCGCGCGGGAACATTCGCAGAGATCACCAAGGCGCTTGGCCAACACAAAGCGTCGCGCTATTCGGCCAGCGAGTATCTCTGGCCGGAGGCTCGCAACAAGTCCAGGTACAGCGGATTGCTGAGGTCCAGAGATCGGCTCGCCGGTCTGATGAAGGTGCTGTTGCTGAAGAGATTGGAGTCGAGCGTCGCGGCCTTCCAATCCACGCTCGGGTCGCTGATGCGCAGCAATCGGCACTTCCGCAAGGCGTTGGAGGCCGGCTATGTGCCCGTCGGCCAAATCGCCACGAGGCTGCTCAACGGACAGCAGTTCGATGCAGACGAAGCGCACGAGATCCTCAGCCAGGAGGACGACCGTGGAGAGTCACGAGGCGCAGCGCATCCAGCGGAAGACTTCGACGCCGCGAGATGGATTGACGACCTGGACGCCGACCACGAACTGCTCAGCGATCTACACGCAAGGGTTCAGTCGATCTCGCCGGAAGACGACGACAAGCTGCGGACGCTCAAGCAGTTCCTCATGCGCCCCGATGTCGCGAGCGGCAAGGTGCTGATCTTCTCGGAGGCCGAGACCACGATTGACTACCTCTATGCGCAACTCAATCCGGACGGCAAGAATCCCCAGATCGAGAGGCTGACAGGCAGCAACCGAGATCGCTCAGAGAGCATCGTCGGACGGTTCTCTCCGAGTTCCAATCTCGCGCCGGAGATTCATCGACCGGTACCGGAAATTCGGATTCTGCTCGCCACCGACGTTGTATCCGAAGGACAGAATCTGCAGGACTGCGCTCGTGTGCTGAACTACGACCTGCACTGGAATCCGGTGCGCCTGATCCAGCGGTTCGGGCGCGTTGACCGGATCGGAACCGAGCACGACATCATCCATCTGCACAACATGTGGCCCGATTTCGAGGTTGATCGGGACCTCGATCTTACCGATCGCCTCAACCGTCGCATCCAGCTGTTCCACGATCTGATCGGCCTCGACAACCGATTGCTGTCCGATGCCGAGCAGCTCAATGCGGATGCGATGTATCGGATCTACGACGACCAACAGCTACCCGACAGCGATGACGGGCTTGATGATGTCTCGGTGCACCAGCGGGCGGTAGCCACGCTGCAACGCATCCGCGAAGAACAGCCGGAACTCTGGGAGAAGATCGAGGGACTGCCGGATGGGATTCGCTCGGCGTTGATCGCGAAACCGAAGACGGGCGAAGCAACCAAAACGACCGCCGGGTCTCCGGCCGACGCACCTGTAGTCGAAGGGACTCAGCCGCCGCTGCTATCTCCGAGCAACCTGAAGTCCACCACGCCTTCAGCATTCGATGAACCAGTGGCCGGGGAGTCCTTAGTGCTGCTCGGCGCGGGGGAGGTCAATGCCTGCTATGCCGTCGGCGATGATCTTCAACCGCGCCCGATCAGTCCAGCGCAGTTCATCGCGCACGCAGAGTGTGGGGACGGCACTCCTGCGATGCCACTGCCTCAAGGCACCAATGAGCGCGTGATGGCGGCGTTCGGGAGGTTCACCGCGGAGCTCGGTCAGCGGCTGGGCCGTTCCAGACGACCACGCAACACCAGGGCGCGCCGACACGTCTCGAAGCAACTCAACATCATCAGAAACGAGGCAACAGGGGACCCTCCCGAGGTTCGCCGCATCGACGAACTGAGACAGATCTTCGGCGGACCGCTCCCGCAACGAGCGGAGGCCGCTCTCAGTGAAGTCCACGCGATTCAACCACGCGGTCGCGCACTGCTTGCACGGCTGGAGGCATTACGTGAGACCTATCGGCTCTCGGTAGCAGACAATTCGGACGGGGCAGACGCGCCTGAGCCGGAGCTGATTCGCATCGTCTGCTCAGACGGCCTGGTCGAATAAGGAACGGTTCGATCCCTGTGGGTCCTAATGCGCATACGAGCTGAACCACTTGCTCCAGTTGATGTTCTGTGCGCTCATCCGAAGCAGATGCGTCGGCAGACTGAAGAAGCAGGCCTTCTTAGGCTGTCTGATTGCTCAGACTGGGGGACTCGGTGCGAAGGCGCAGAATGCGATTCGCGAGCCGGTTCACAGAGTTCTGCAAATCCGCAATCGAGCCGCCAAGCCTGACTGTCCCAACTTCCAGTCGCTTGCCCGAGTGGCGGACCTCATACGTCTCGCCCTCTCCCTCGGCGTAGACCAGCAAGGCGCCGGGCAGGTTTAGCGCTGTGGCGTAGGCGAGCGCCTGGTACAAATCGGCATTGCGGACGCGCTCGCCTTCAGCGCTCTTGTACTTTGCATCACCGGCAAACACGCAGATTCCCGCGTCCCACCAGGAAAAATCTGGCTTGACTCGGACCTTGCATGCCTGGTCCATGTAGATAGTGAGGCCTCCGTTATCCGAGCAGAAGGTCCTCTCCGAAAGGCCCAGCGCTTGCCTCAGCGCGCGCGTCAGGTACTCCTGAAAGACCACGTTCATGTCCATCAGCAAACCGGATGCTTGTACGTCCCCGCGCGCCGAATCAATGGCGGTGTGTCGCAGGATGAGACGGGATAGCTCCACGACCTCCCGGTAATGGGCGTTCAAACGGTCGAATTCCACAACGGGGACGTCATGTCGCGGGAACTCAACCAACTCGACGTTTGCTAAGGTCGCCCCGATCCGGCCAAGGCCTTGCCGCCAGCGCCGCTGCTCGAGATGTAGCATCCCAAGTCGCGCCGCCGCCGCTTTTACCAGCCGATTGGCCAGAACGTCTTCGGTGAAATCGTCATAGCGAACTTCGACAGGCAACGGGAGGTCCCAGCGCCTGCGCACCTGCTCGGCGAAGTCGATACGGCCACGTACGGTCGTGAGCGTCTCTTCCCGAGTGCGATAGCCATGCACTAGTCCTCGCGCGAATGCCCGTTGTGCAGCAGCGACGAAGGCGGGCGCCACGACTTCCACTGGCGTTGCAGCGTCCTCGAACTTGAACGGTTCATCGTGGAAGTCGACCACGTTCATCGCCTGCGACGCGAGGTAGAGCACCCGCCCGATGGTGAGCTTCGGTCGGATGAGAATCGACATGCCCTCGAACTGCAGTGCGCCGACCACCGAGCCCGGCGTCAGGATGTACCTGTCCCGCTGGCCCGGAGCCGGATGGACGGCGACTGAGGGAATCGCCTTCGCGAGCGCGTCACGTTCGGAGACAGCGAGCGTCACCGGTTCCGACGGCTTGTACTCGCGAAGGTTAATCGTCCGCATCGCTCACGCCGGAGTCCTCGGCCTGGTCGACGGGGCTCTCCCCAACTGTCTGCGGAGGCCGGAGCGAGGTGAGGCCAAACTCGGAGAGACGGTCACGTTCACCGTAGAGTTGTTCGCCGATGTAGGGCAGGACGTTGTGCTCCCAGATGAGCTCGACCTGCTGCTCGGTGAGTCCGACCCGCATGAAGTAGCTCGGCCCGATGGCTGCCTCACTGTCCCCAAGCTTCTCGTTGGCTCGGTCAACAAGTTCAGCGACCCACTGCACTTCCGAAGCATGCCGGTCGAACCAGCGTTTCAGCAGGCCCTTGAGCGGCTCTTGGTCAGGGTGGAACTCGACGAAGTGGAATCTGCGGCGCAGAGCGAGGTCCACCAACGCGATCGAGCGGTCGGCGGTGTTCATCGTGCCGATAATGTGCAGATTGACCGGCAGCGTGAAAGACTCGTCGGAATACTGAAGCCGAATGGCTTCATCCCGATATTCAAGCAGGAAGTACAGTTCGCCAAACACCTTGGCAAGATTGCCACGGTTGATCTCGTCGATGACGAGGAAGTAGGTTCGCCTGGAGTCGGTGCGGGCCAGGTTCGCCATCTCAACGAGCGGACCGCTGCGCAACTTGAAGCTGGCACGACCCTCCGCGTCAACAGTCGGTCGATAACCCTGGACGAAGTCTTCATAGGCGTACGACGGGTGGAACTGGACAAGTCGAACGCGTTCTGCCGAACCAGTCAGACACTCCGCCAGCTTGCGCGCGACGTACGTCTTGCCAGTTCCCGGCGGCCCCTGGAAGATGACCTGTCCCTTGTCGTTCAACAATTGCTCGATCGTTTGCAAGAAGTCGATGGGTAGCAGCAATTCCTCGGCCAGCGCATCCAGGTCGGGTAGATGCGGTTCGTCTTGGCCATCCAGCCCGCTACCGCTCTCCGACCGCTGGGACATCGCCCAGACGACCGACTGAGCCTCCAGCCGGTTGGCCGGCCGGTCAAGGCCCAACATCGGAGCGCGCTCGACGAGTCGGTCGAGGAATCCGAGCGCGTGCTCGTACATCTCGTCCTGGTCGGCGCTCTGTCGAGCGCGCGGATAGTGCGCCGTCCGATACGCGCCGTCGAACGACGTGCTCGTGAACGGTGGGTAATCGGGGCCGAACGCCATCAGTAGGGCCGAGACAGTACGCAGGGTAGTTCCGATCTGGGACTTCTTGAATGCCTCACTCTCCGGGATGCGATCAATGAGCGTCCGGATCCGGGCGCCTGCCGATACCTCGTAATTTGCCCAGAAAGCTCGCATGGCCGCCAGCGCGGCGTCTGGCTGGGACTTGAACCAGTCCTGGAGCGCTCGTCCGCTACGCCAGTCCAATGGGCTGCCCTGCACCGCGAGCGCTTCCTCGATTAGGGTCGGCCATCCGCTCTCACGACCAAGCACCGCTTTTCGCGCGCGGCTGAGCCCACCGATGATCTCGTGCTTGTACTCCATCTCCTCCGTGTCCAATAGGCCTGACTTGATGTACGTCTGAGCACCGGTGAGGTACTCATCGATCCCGCTCCAGGCCAACCTGCGCACGCGCTCCTCCGCATCGGGCGCGCCAACTCGATGCACGGCCTGGCCACTCCTGATGGATTTGAGCAGATCAGGATCGAGCGCAGCGTCCGGAAGGTCCACCGCCAACCAGCGGATCGGACGGATGTGATACGGCTCGACGTTCGGCCGAAACTCGTAGGCGCCGGTGATTTCACCGATGTAGATCCTCGACTTGGTGAATGGCACGGCCACCAGCGCCCCGGTCTCAAGTTCTTCATAGAATCGCCACAGCTGATTGAAACCGTTGTTGTGCTCGCTCATGAGCGCAGACTTTGAGGCCACCATCCTGAGATCTTTCGAGTAGCCGTAACTGATAGCGACGTGGCTGTGCTCGAGAAAGTCGCTCTCGAACGCGCCGTCCGATCCGGGAATCACCGTCCACAGCGTCATCTGCATCTCCACACAGCACTCGTCGCACGCATACGACGGATGCTATCTCTTCGCAGTTCAGGGCAGGAGGGACTTGATGATCAGTCTCGGTGATGGGGCGGATTTGCGGTCAACAGCCGGGTCCAGGAAGTGCTGCGAACACGATGAGGTGGCGCCACGCTTGACAACATTGGCCTTGATTGCGGAGCGTCACCAGCAGGAGCGGCTGCCTCAGCCCGACCAAACCTCTGGCTTGGGTTGAGGGTATTTCGGGCTTGGCGCGGTCTCAACGTCGGATCCACAATCTGCCTCACCAATCTGATTCGTCCGTACGTCCTGGTCCCCGGTGGTTCCGAGAGCAGACAGATCTAAGGTTGTCGTTGTTTGTTCAGGGGACTGGTTTCCGATCGCGGTGCTAAGCCGACTGCGGAACAGCCCGTGCACGACTACGTAGTGGTTCCACGGTCCAAAGGCAAGTCGCTCATGCCCGCCCTGCTCTATGCCAGTGACCCCTAAAGAGGCCAGGGGCACGGGATGTGCACGACCTACATATGTGACACAACCTCCCCAAAGTGCTTGCTGAAAAGCATTGACCAATCTGGTTGCAGATGGGTAATTTCCAATATAAGCACATGGGTGCGAAGACTGGAGCGTGCGTCATGACCCTATCCCGCGAACTGCACCTGATCTTGCGTGACAGTTGGAGAAGCGGAGGCAATTCGCATGCGGGAGATGACGGAGGAAGAAGCGCAGGTGCTACGCACCGGTCTGCGCATGCTGGCACGGATGATCGCGCGGCGCCACCTGGCTGTTAAGGCGGCGGAATACGCGGAAGAGAACCGCGAGTCCGAGGAACCACGCGTCAGCGCTGAGGCCGCTGGCCTGAGAGGAGACGAGTAATGAAGCGACGAGACCAATCACGACATTTCGATCTCACTGGCTGCGAGGCTGAGTTGCCAGCCAACTTTGCCGAGCGGCTGACCGTGATCAAAGAGCGCAGCGGTTTGACCTGGGAAGCAATGGCCGAAGCGGTGGGCGTCGACAGCCGGCAGTTGCTCCGCTGGCGGCGCGGCTCGACACCCAGCGGAGGGGCGATGCTCTCGCTGGCACAGTTCGCCGTACAGGTCCCGGACGGCCTGAGCGATCTACTGGGCGAGGAGCTGACCGTCCACAGAGGGGAAGGGTAAGCGGTGGCCAGCCGTCAGCGATCGACGTACCGGGGCTGGACAGTGCGAGTTTCCTGACGACTTCCCACAGCGCTTGGAGCGCCTGCGGGAGGCGTCGGGTCTGACCTGGCGCGCTCTGGCGCGGTCCCTGGGCATCAATGTGCGCTCGCTTTACCGTTGGCGGGCGGGCGTCAAGCCCGACGCAGCGCACCTGCTCGCGATGCTGGAGTTCGCAGCGGATCGGGGACTGTTGGATTGCCTGTTGGAGCCAGCGCGGCGGGACGAGGATGACGGTCGCCAGGCGCTGCTGTTCGACGAGGACGAGTGGGCGAGGCTGAGCGGGAAGAGGCGCCAACAGCGCCAGTGAAACGGATCGATGTGAGCTCGCAGTTGAGATGACAGAGGCGGATCAATACGGACGCGCGGGCGCATAGCGCTCGGCCGAGCGCCAAACCGCGTCCAACGGCCCCGCATCATCGAGCGATTGCCGGTCGCTGACGAGCAGTGGCACCGTGACCTGGGCGCGAGTCATCGCGCGTTCGGCGAGACGGAGGAAGTGGGTTGCGGTCAGTTGATCTTCGAACACGACCAGGACATTGGGAACGATCCCGTGGTCATCGATCGGGCGGCGGGTGGCGTAGTAGCGCAGATAGGGTGCGAGCCGGGCGGCCATTGTGGCAGGCCGGACTGCGCGCCGCTCCCACTCGACGAACCAGGCGCGGTCTCCCTCTGCTGTACGCAGCAGGCCAAACGCGTCTGGGTGGATCGAGCGCATCCGCTCCTGGTAGCGGAAGTAACGAGAGGCACGGTGGGGCGGGTCGAACTGGACCAGTTGAAACGACTGTTCCCGCGCCTGCGCGGCGAGGAGCGCACCGAACCAGTGGACCGACTCCGTGTGCTCCAGGTTGCGCAGCAGCTGGCGCGAGCGGATGCCGCTGACGTTACGCCAGTCGTGCGGCTGACTCTGCTCACGCGGTTGGGCGCTCCAGCGGTTCCGCGCGATGCCCACGGAGGTGCGGTCGCGGCGCGCGACGCAGGCGAGGCCGCGATCGGAGAGCGCCATCCGGGGATGTCCCGCTTGGCCGCCCGGGGTGACCAGTCCGAACTCGTCGAGACGGCAGAGCAGCTGCGAGAGCCGGCGCTTGCCGACGCCAAGCAGGCCAGAGAGATGCAGCGGCCTGATCCAGGGCCAGTCGGCGACGAGTTCGAGCGTTCGCTTCTCGGCGGCTGAGAACACAGCAGGCATGAGCCAGGGTCGCGCGACAGCACTGGGATCGAGCGGCTCGGGCATCGAGACCCGCGCCAGGGGGCGTTCCGTGTAGCCGCCTAAGGCGGGAACGGCAAACGAGAGCGCCTCCCTGAGGGTGAGGCGTGCGGAGCCCGAGGGTCCGCGCCAGATGTCGGCGTCCGCCCCGCTCAGCGCGACATCGCGCTCCAGGGCGAGGAACGTGATCACGGGTGGGCCCGAGACGAGCCGCCGCGTGTGGCGCAAGCGGGTCTCGTCCGGCGCGAGCAGCAGCACGGCTGCGAACCCCGGCGTCTCGCGCAGCCGGCGGATGCGCTTGGTGAATGCGGTCCGGTCAGCGGTCCTGCCCTGGCACACAACCGCGATGCGGCGGCCGTCGGTCAGCTCCAGCGCCGCGTCCATCGGGGTGGCGCGGTACCAGCGGAAGCCGAGCGGATAAGCGAACTCCGAAGCGGCCGCGCTCAGGCGGTAGATCGCCGCAACCGCGTCCAACCGCTCCAGGATCAGCCGGCGTCACTGCTCGGAGACGGGCGCCGCGCGCAGCAGTTCAGGAACGGGCGTGCCCTGTTCCGAGGCCAGGCGGCGCAGCCCTTGGGCGCTTAGACAGAACCGCCGGGTCGGCGTGATTAGATCACTTGAGTGGCCGACCATGTCGACCAGCCGGGCATCCGCGAAGCGGTCGATGCGCTCGTAGACGGCGGCCCGCGAGCGGCCCGTGACGGCGGCCAGTTCGAGCCGGTCGAGAAACGGCATCGAGGCGAGCGTGGCGAGCAACTCGATGTCGCCTGGGAAGAGCCTCATCGTTCTGCTCCAGTCTGCTCGGTCGCGGTCCGCTCCGGCTTGCGCCTGCGGTTACGCGACTTTGGGATGGCGCGGGTTGCGCTGGCCTGGGGTGCGGGCGGCGGCTGAGCCTCACGCAGCGCCCCCATTTGCTCGCGAAACTCCGCCACAGCGCGTTGCCGCTCCGCCTGCTGAGCTTCCAGCTCCCCTACGGGCGTGACGTAGGCGGACGCAGCTCGGCGGATGCGGGCGGCCCGTTCGGAGTCGCCCAGTTCCGGTTTGCGCACGGTCATCGAGAACACGGGCATGCGTTCCGTGCCGACCGTGGCACGGACGTAGCAGTGGTGGACCGGCTGGCCGACGATGTCGTCCTCAGAGAGTCGCTCACGGCCCAGTTCCCAGACCAGTTCGCGTGCGTCGCGGCCCCAGACCTGGAACGCGGCCAGGCAGCCGACATTGGCCAAGAGTGTGTGACGCATCGTGGGCGAGAGGTCGTTGAGCTTGCACAGGCTCTGGGTGGCGAGCACGAACGAAGCGCCGAACTTGCCCAGTTCGGAAAGCATCGACTCAAATTCGACGCCGGGGATGGTCTGCATCTCGTCGACCACGACCAATGCGGCGCGGGGCCTGTGGCAGTCGCTCCTGTTCGCGGATCACCGAGTCGACCAGGTTGAGCAGCGAGGCTCCAACCAGCGCCGCCACATCGCGCCCGACCGTGGCCTGGGCGGTCGAGACCAGCAGGAGGCCGCCCTCAAGGATGGTGCGGCACAGGTCAATGGTGGAGCGCGGTTGGCCGAGGATGACGCGGGCCCGCTTGGAGGAGGCGTAGTAGCTGAGCCGGGTCTGGACCGGGGCCAGCGCCTCGGCCCGGTACTCACGCCGCCAGCCGCCGAAGTCGCGCGACCACCATTCGAGCAGATAGAGATCGCGCAGCTTGGCCAGTACCGGACCGCGGAACTTCTCGTCGGTGAGCAGCCTCAGTCCGTCCAGGATTGTGCGTTCGTTCCCTCATACTACTCCGCTGCGGTGGTTCTGAGAGACCACCTGACCTTTCGCAACTCGTACTTAAGGTCACTCATACTACTCGCTGCAACAATTCATCCACTTCATTACACTCATACGGCGCGCCCGGTAAGTCGTTCACCTGCCCATATATACTTGCCACTTCACGACGAGGATCTTGAGAACGCGCGAGAAACGTCTCTTCCATCACCTGCGTTGCCCTTAGAAGTTTCAGCTCTGTCTGGAAGTACTTAACAAGAGCATTCAGTCGCTCAATCAATTGACTCGCCGCCCCAAGGTACTCTTCCCTCGTTGTCTTGTCCCGTGAGAACATGCCAGCCAACAGGTCATAGTTGGAATTCCACTCGACGACAATGCCGTCACCGACATTTTCCCCACTAAACTCCAATGGTCGCGCTTCAGCTGGGAGGCTTGGGTTGATCCAGAGACTTCCACATACTCTATTGTTGTTCTTGTAGTCCTCTACGCTGGGATAGACAAAGCTCCAAACAACTTGAGCGTCGGTTTCTCCCCACCTTCGTTCAACGCGATGGCTCCGATAGTATCGTCGCTTGGTAGCTTCAGTCGTCAGCTGCCGAACGATAGATGCTATCTCCGCCTTGCTAAATGTGCCATTCAGTACTGCCTTTATGCTATAGCGCTTCGCAGTTCCGTGGCTCACGTCCTCAGTTTTGACGAGCGTATATTGTTCTGGAGGTATGACCATTGTCAAGAGATCGCGGAGTGCTGGCAGGGAATCTCGGTCGACTACTTGATTTCGTGGAACCATAAACTTGTAGTTCGTCCCTGTCGACTCGGCCGTGTCTTCGCTAATCCACTGCCAATAGACCACGCTGTTGTCGATGTCAGCAATGCAAACGACAACCGGCCAGGCGTGATTGATCCAATAGTCGACATGCTTTGCATCAGCTCTGAGGATATACACATCGCCAATAGACTCTGAGAAGTAACTCGGCCTCGATTTTACTTGGACTCCGAGCATTCTGCCTGTTGCTCGTTCATCTTCGATGAGCTCGACGTGAGCGTCGATCTCGTAGTCGCTTTCGTGTTGTTCTCGAAACGCGGGCCCGATCGCTTCGAAAGCGCGCATAGCCAGGGCAACGTCCTGCCTCGCTACCCTATCCGATCGTTGGGCTCTCATAGTGCAACTATTGTTGTGGGGTCATGAATGGTAATAGCTGGTCGCCGAATTGTGAATTGCTCAGCCCTTAGGATTAGCTCATGGCTGGTAACGTCATACGACTGATTCCTGCTAACAAGAGGAAGCAGGCGGCCAAGGTATTGGCATTTGTAGGCGTGTGCACTGCGATTCTTGGTCCGGTTGAGAGGGCTTTCTGATTTCGACGAGAGACGACGCAACCCTGGAGGTTCTGGAGCAGGTCGAACGCGTCCGCGACGGTCGAGATGGCGGTCGCGTTCTGCAAGAGGGCTCGTCCGGAGTGGCCGGTGATCGTGCGCGAGGTGTCTTCACTGAGTAAATCCTGCACGTCCTGGGTGATGAACTGCAATCCCAGCCGGTGCTTGCGGGCGCGCTTGGCCATCGAGACCATGAACGCGGCGCCCTCGGGGTGCTGCATGATCGACCAGACCTCGTCCACGACCAGCAGGCGCGGCTTGGGGTCGCGGGCGGCCGCCGCCCAGACCGTCTCGGTACAGACCATCGCGGCGGCCGGTCGCAGCTCCGGTTCCAACAACCTGAGGTCGAACACGGTGACCAGCGCCTCGTTGCGCAGCAGGTCGTCGCCCTCATCCGAGAGCAGGTGGCGCAAGCTGCCGGTCGCGAACGGCCGAAGCAGCTTCGACAGCCCCTCCGGATCGTTCTCTTCGAGGAACGCGTAGAAGTCACGGAATCCGGTTCGTTTGCGCGGCTGCGCGTAGTAACCGGCGAGCGCGTGGTCGAGGGCAGCGCGGCGCTCCGCCCCCAGCCGCTCGCCGACCATTACCTCGATTAGCCGTCTGAGCGAGCCGATCCGCTGGAGCAACTCCTCGGGATCCGACTGGTCGAGTACGAACGGGTTCATGCCCTGTCCGGCGACGCCCGGCGAGAGCACGCGGCCGCCGGCCGAGCGGGCCATGTCGGCGTACTCGCCCTCCGGGTCGATCACGTACGCGGTGACGCCGCGGCAGAGTCCGCGCAGCACGCCCAGCTTGGTCGCGAACGACTTGCCCGAACCCGAGCGCGCCAACACCGCCGTGTTGGCGTTGAGGTGGGTGCCGTCCCAGGGGTCGTAGACGATCGGCGCGCAGGCGCCCATATCGATTCCGTAGAGCGGGCCTGAGCGGGTGTCGAGGTCGGGCAGCGAGAACGGGAAGCAGCGGGCGACCGAGGAGGTATCGAGCGTGCGCCAGGCGGCGACGGCGTTGAGCGCCAGCGGCTGGGTCGAAAGCAGACCCTCGCGCTGGCGGAAGGGCAACGGGTCGAGCTTGCCCAGGGCGGCCGCGAAGTGGGCCGAGGCGCGCTGGGTCAAGTCCTTCAGCGTCGCCTCGTCGTCCGCATGCAGGGTGACCGAGAGCGAGGCGTGAAACAGCCGCTCGCGTCCGCGCTGCACGTCGTCCCGGAGCCGGCTCACGTCTTCGAGCGCGATCTCGGCCTCGGGCGACATCGTCTTGCCGCGCGGCCTGGTCGGCCGGGATCGGTCCCAGGTGCACCGCGATATCCATCAGCGCGCCGGTCGCCATTAGCTGCTGCAGGAACCCAGGCGCCAGCGAGCGCGGCCACTTGGTCAGGTGCAGCGAGCGGGCCAGCCGGCCGCTAAGCTTGAATTCGTGGTGGTTGAGCACGCCTTCAACCGGCTCCTCACAATTACGGACCGTTACCGAGCCGCCCAGGGCGGAAACGACCGCATGTAGCTCCGGCTTTTCCCCTTCGAGCGCACTCACCATCAAGCCGGAGTAGACCAGCAGGCTCCACAACAGGGACACATGTTCCTGATCGCTGTTGACGTACAAATGACTGGGCGAATATCGCAGAACGGATGACAATCATGACCTAAAGAAGGCCTACAATCCGCTCCACCACAGCGACAGCATTACACCAACTCCAACCATGTCCGACCACATCAATAACCCTCCACATCCAATATGGCCTCGACAAACTCACGCCCTTTCGCGATCTTGTCTGCCGCCTCACCCGACTGTCCAACCAACTCTTGCATCGTCGCCCGCACCCTATCCAAACACGAACGCAAGTCCGCCTCCCCACCTTCATCTCGTTCTCCACGAGTGCCTTAAGCTCCATCGGCGAATACACTCGTTTACCGACCAAACACGCTGTAGCAAGCATCGACACATGGAAATGGAGATTAGTCCGCTCCGATACGGTGGCGTTGGCATCCGGGGACAACAAAATGCGTCTAACTCTTTCTGCGCCTTAGCTGAGCCTGTTGCACAGAGTTTGTGGTCGGCCGGGTGTGGCGGTCAGCCGGAGCGGGGTTGTCGGCTCCCGGGGGCTCGTTGACATCGGAAGTGGGCGCGGCGGTGTTGGACCGGGCTGGACAAGCGGGCGTGGCGAGGCTGGGTGCGCAGTCTGGGTGAGCGGCGGCCCAGGCGCGCCGGCGCGCCGTGGATCTGAGTGTGGCGGTAGAGCTTGCGCAAGTTGTGCGTGGCGGCGATCAACTGCCATTCGCTGGCGCAGGCGTCGAAGCCGCGGCGCTGGAAGCGGCGGATGCCGCGGTTCTCTTTGACATCGCCGAAGACCGGTTCGATCATCCAGCGGCGCTGTTCGTACAGCCGACGGCCGCGCTGCGTCGCCCCGCTCCCTGCCCGCGTCCACCTGCTCCGCCTCGGCCAGCATGCGCTCGACTTCGGCCTCCAACTGCGCCTGGGTGCGGTTGCGCTCGCGGCTCGCGTTGGCGCGCAGCTTGGTCCCGTCCAGCGCCACCACGCCGGCCCGCACCAGGCCCGCCTCGGCGCACAGCCGCGGCGCCTCGACAAACAGCCCCGCCAGCGCCGGCTCATGGCGTTGCCGGAAGCGGCAGATCGTCGCATGGTCGGGCTGCTGGTTCGCGCTCAGTACGCGAAAGGCGATGTCCTCCCGGCAACGCCGCTCGATCCGCCGGCTCGAACGTTCGCCCTCGCAATAGGCGTAGAGCAGCAGCGCCAACATCATCGCCGGATCGTAGGCCTGGCGCCCCCAGCCGTCATCGCGATAGGCGGCGTGAAACGCCGACAGGTCCAACTGCTCAACCGCCTCCAATACGAACCAGGCGAAGTGATCCTCCGGCAGCCAGTCGCGCAGACTGGCCGGCATCAGGTACTACTGCTCACGCTCGCACGGCAGGTAACGCTCAGCCATCGCGCCAACCCCTCGTTACACCCGATCGTCGCTCGCAGACTACGCCTGAACCCCTCACCTCGATAGTTTGGTGAAACAGCCTCTGTTAGGGGGACCTGTCGCGAAGCAGCCTGCCCCGGGCCTGAACGGGGGACTGAGGGGTACCTCCCGCGCGTGAGCCCCCCTCTGCCTTTGCTTTCTCCCCCCGCAAGCGGGGGGAGAAAGGTACGCCGCTTCATCAAGTTGGCTCGGCGCCTCAGTGCGAAGCCGCCGAGCAAGTTGGGTTTGTTCTCTATGATGGTGAGGAATTCGACCCCCGACGGCGCCGGTTCGGCGCTCCGCCTGTAGAAGGACACGACAATGCCAGCACTCGACGGACTCAGAGTCCTCGACATGACCCAGTACGAGGCAGGCACGTCCTGCACCCAGGCGCTCGCCTGGCACGGCGCCGACGTGGTCAAGATTGAGCAGCCCGGCGTCGGCGACCCGGGCCGCGGCGTCGGCAGCGGCGCCGATATCGACTCGCACTACTTCATCAACTGGAACTCCAACAAGCGTTCGGTCACGATCAACCTGCGCGACGAGCGCGGTCGCGCCCTGCTCTTCGAGATGCTGCCGCACTACGACGTCTTCGTCGAGAACTACGGCCCCGGCGTCATGGAGAAGCTGGGCTTGACCTACGAGGCGCTTAAAGAGGTGCATCCCCCGATCATCTACGCGCGACTCAAGGGCTTCGGGCTCACTGGACCGTTCGCCAACTTCAAGAGCTTCGACCCGGTCGCGCAGAACGCCGCCGGCGCATTCTCAGTGACCGGCGAGAACGATGGTCCGCCCATGCGGCCCGGCGCCTGCGTCGGCGACAGCGGCACGGGCATGCAGTTGGCGTTCGCAATCACATCCGCCTACGTGCAAAAGCTGCGCACCGGCGAGGGTCAGCACATCGAGATCTCGATGCAGGAGGCGATGACGTACTACGTGCGCACGCCAATCGCCGGGACCCAGAGCTGGGGCAATGTCGCGGCCGAGCGTCGAGGCAACGGCTGGAACGGGCCCACCGACCTCTACCCCTGCAAGCCGCTGCCCGGCTCGGACGGTTCGAACGACTACCTTTACGTCATCGCCCTGACCACGCGCATGTGGGACACGTTCTGCGCTGCGATGGACCGTCCGGACATGGTCGTCGACCCGCGTTTCGCCGACGAGATGGCACGCATCGAACACTCCGACGAGCTGCGTGATGAGATCCGTAACTTCACCTTGCAGCACGACAAGTGGGAGGCGATGAAAATCCTCGGCAATGCCGGCGTACCCTGCTCGGCCACGCACGACACCTACGACCTCTTCCACAACCCACACTTCGACGAGCGAGGCTTCGTGCAAGAGATCGATCATCCCCAGCACGGCCCAATCAAGCTGCTCGGCTGGGCGCCCAAGATGTCAAAGAGCGACGTCCCAATGACAGCCGCACCGCTGCTCGGTGAACACACACGAGAAGTCCTCTGCGACGACCTCGGCCTAGAGGGCGACGAGTTCACGAAGCTCGAGGCGGAGGGCGTCGTCAGCGCCTATCGCAACGGTCACTAGTTCGGAAGTTCGGAGCCCCACGGATTTCCTTGCTTCTGCTCGCAGAGCCTGTCCCCCGGCTTGAGAGCCTGTCTGAGAAGTCGCCTGACCTTGACCTCCGTCATACCCGCGCTCCGTCGCAGGTATCTCGCCGTGCTCGCCGCGATGGTCAAGAGTCGGCTGAGCGATTGAAACGGGCGGATTCCTCAGATTCGAACGTCGGTGCAGCCTTCGACGAGATTCCCGCGACGGAGCGCGGGAATGACGGATCTCCTACTCCCAAGACTCTCACTTCCAGAGCGAGCCCCAGTCCTCCCCTTCCCCATTCCCCCGTGCAGGCAGAGCTCCAGCTCCATTCCCTTTGTTCCCCTTTGCAGAGACCAATGCATAGCTCCCCTTCTCCCCCCGTGCGGAGAACTTTGAAAAACTCCAGCGCTCCCGGTTCTCCGTCCCCGCCTCCGAGCGGGGACCTGCCCCCGTTCCCCGCAGGCCGAACGACAATGGCGCCATACGTATCTGCTGGAGAGCGATCACGAGGCCGTGGCTACGCGAAGACGAACGGGTCCCCGCTCGGGGACGGGGAGGTTCCCCATGCACGACTCTTCTAAGGTCTCCCGCAAGCGGGGAGCAGAGGACTTACGCAAAGGTCTCCGGCGAGCAGGGAGCAAAATTGCCTGTGCAGTCCCCCGAACCTCATCGATCAGCCCACGTTCCCTATCATGGATTGATATATCGCCACATCCACACGTGGCGGCAGGCCTATCCCTGAACGCGCCTGCAGGAGGACACAACAATGCCGGCTCTTGATGGAATGCGCATCCTGGACATGACTCAGTACGAGGCAGGTACCTCCTGCACCCAGGCGCTGGCCTGGCTGGGGGCCGACGTGGTCAAGGTCGAGCAGCCCGGCATCGGCGACCCCGGTCGCGGCGTGCGCACCGGGACGCTCAACTCGCCCTACTTCATCAACTGGAACTCCAACAAGCGCTCGGTCACGATCAACCTCCAAGACCCCAAGGGTCGCGAGCTGCTACTCGACATGCTGCCCCACTACGACGTCTTCGTCGAGAACTACGGCCCCGGCGTCATGGAGCGCCTAAACCTCACCTACGAAGTGATGAAAGAGATCAACCCGGCGGTTATCTACGGCCGGCTCAAGGGCTTCGGACTCTCCGGTCCGTGGGCCGACTACAAGTGCTTCGACATGATCGCTCAGTCGGCGGCCGGCTCATTCTCGGTTACCGGCGAGACCGACGGTCCGCCGATGCTGCCCGGCTCCACGGTCGGCGACTCCGGCACCGGCGTCGAGCTGGCGCTCGCGATCACCGCCGCCTACGTCCAGCGACAACGCACCGGCGAGGGCCAGTTCATCGAGATCACGATGCAGGAGGCGATGACCTACTTCATGCGCACCCGCATCGCCTACTCCGAGTGGGGCGAGAAGGTCGCGCCGCGGCGCGGCAACTCGGCCGGCGCGCCGACCGACCTCTACCCCTGTAAGTCAACACCCGAAAGCGAAGCGCGCGGCGGCGACAACGACTGGGTCTACATCATGGTCGTGACCAGCCGCATGTGGGACACGCTCTGCGCGGCAATCGACCGGCCCGAGCTGATCGTCGACCCGCGCTTCGAGGACATGTGGAAGCGCAACGAGAACGGCAAGGAACTCTACGCCGAGATTGCCAAGTGGACCCGAGAGCGCACCAAGTGGGAGGCGATGGAGGAACTGGGCGCGATCGGGGTGCCCTGCTCGGCAGTGCTCGACACCTACGACCTGTTCCACAACCCACACTTCGAGGAGCGAGGCTTCGTCCACGACCTCGAACACCCGGCCCACGGCAAGATCCGCCTGCTCGGCTGGGCGCCGAGGATGTCAAAGAGCGACGTCCCGCTAGTCCGAGCCCCACTGCTCGGAGAGCACACGGAGCAAGTCCTCAGCGACGACCTCGGCCTCAGCGCCGGAGACATGCAAGAAATGGAAGCCGCCGGAATCATCGGAGGCGAACCAGTCTTCCCCGCGAAGTGATTCCCAGTCCCCGCTTCACGCGGTGACCAGCTCCGCTCTGTCCTCTCTCCCCGAGGGAGAGGGCTAGGGTGAGGGCCGCCCTACGACTGTCCCATGCCTCCCGAGCCACTCCTCCAGGGCCTCCCACCAATCCTGCCCGAGGGCAAGATCAGAGCCCTGATCCTCGGCTCATTCCCCAGCGTGCAATCGCTAGAAAAGCAGCAATACTACGCCCACCCCCAAAACTGGTTCTGGCGAGTCATGCAGCACTGCGAAGTCGTGGAAGACGCCCTCGCCCCTTATGACGAGCGAGTCGAGCAAGTCAGAGACGAGAACATCGCCATCTGGGACCTGTACGAGAGGGTCCGCCGCGAAGGCTCGGGTGATGACAAGATCCGCGACGCAGTCCCGAACGAGATCAAGGACCTGCTGGAGTCGAGGGGACCGTTCCCAATCTTGCTCAACGGACGTCGGCTCAGGGAGTTCCGTCGGGCATTCCCAGCTCTAAAGGCAGACCAAATCCCACTGCCAAGCACAAGTCCACGTCCGCTGCATTGGAACACCGAGGCGTCGCGGTTTGCCGCGCTGAACGAGTGGTGTTCCGCGTTGTCACGGAGCCGGGAGCTACATACGCTCGGTGAATGATTGGTCGTATTCGGCACCGGGGTCTTCGCCGACTGCACGTGCACAATGACCCAAGCGGCCTCACGCCACATGAAGTTCCGCGGATTCGCCGTATCCTGACCGCATTGGATCGGGCCTCGAATCCCGAGCAGATGCAGTTGCCAGGATTTCGCGCGCACCGACTGTCTGGAGAACTGGAAGGCTTCTGGGCGGTTACTGTGACAGCAAACCGGCGATTGATCTTCCGCTTCGAAGACGGACATCCTACGGACGTGGATTTGGTCGACTACCACTGAGGAGCATCATCATGACGATGAAGAACCCCTGTCACCCTGGCGAAATCCTCCTGCACGATTGCATCGAAGCGCTCAGTCTCTCAATCGGAAAAGCAGCGGAACATTTGCAGGTCTCGGAGGCGGACCTGACCGCAATCTGCGAATGCCGAGCGCCCATCACCGCCGAAATGGCCGTCCGCTTCGAGATGGCCTTCGGCAGCACCGCCGACCACTGGCTTAGAATGCAAGCGGCCCACGATCTCGCAAAGGCCCGTAAAACGTCGTGCAACATCAAGCGAATCGAGGTCGCGGCCTGACCATGCCAATGAAGATTCCTGCACATCCTGGGAACATTGTGCTGCGAGACTGCATTGAAGCGCTGAATCTCACTATCGCCGAAGCTGCCGAGCATTTGCAGATGCCTGAATCAACATTAGGGGCGATTTGTCGTTGCGAAACGCCGATCACTGCCGACGCAGCACTTAGATTCGAAATGGCCTTCGGCAGCACCGCCCGCTCATGGCTCGCGATGCAGAGCGCCTTCGACCTCGCACAGGCGAGGAAAACTCAGTGCCAGATCAAGCGAATCGAACGCGCTGCCTAGACATGCCGATGAAGAATCCGCCACATCCTAGTGAAACGGTGCTTGTACTTTGCTTTGAGCCGTTTGATCTCTCGATCGCCGATGCGGCGGCCCATCTCAAGGTGAGCGAGGAATACTTGGCGGATCTGTGCGACGGACGAGGGCAGATCACCGCCGATCTAGCAGTACGCCTCGAACAGGCCTTCGGAGGAACAGCCGAAGGCTGGCTGCGCCTCCAGTCAACCCACGACCTGGAACTCGCCCGCGAGGCGGCCTGCAACATTAGGCGAATCGAGCACGCTGCCTAACAGTGTCGATGGCAATTCCGCCGCATCCCGGACGCCCTTTGCTCCGAGACTGCATTGACGAATCGGATCTCGCTAACGCCAAGACCGCCGAACACCTGCAGCTCGATGAGCAGTTCCTCACCAATGTCTGCACTGGCGCGCCCCAATCACCGCCGACCTGACAATCCGAATCGACATTACCTTTGGCGGCGGGGCTGACACATGGCTGGCAATGCAGTCCGCCCACGACTTATGGACTACGCGTCAACTCCTGGAGGAGTTTGAGCGGCTCGATCGCCCCACCTGACCGTGCAGCAGAGAATCGCGATCGATTTCGCTCATCGCGAGTCTCAGGGGCAGGCCCGATCACGCCAAGTCAGCCTCTCGCCAGTGCCAGGGTCGACCAAACCCTCGATATTTGGTCGGGATCCCTGTTGCATGCAAGCGCTGTCGATTTGAGCTTGTGTCAGGCCTCGAACCACGGCCTGTTCATCAATAGGTTCGAAGTCATCATCCGAAACGAAGTTTGCACTCGAAAGATTGGCGTTCGCGAGAATCGCACCAGTCAAGTCTGTACCGAGTAGTCGCGCATGTGTCAAATCAGCGCCGGTAAGATTGGCATTGCGCAAACTTGCGCCTCTGAGGTCTGCGCCTTCCAAACCTGCGTTCAGCAGATTTGCCTTTGAAAGGTCGGCCCTAACGAGGCTGGTGTTGTCGAGAGTTGCGGCGATGAGTCGGGCACTCGTCAGATTTGCCCCATCGAGGCGGGACTGTGACAGATCTGCGTTGGAAAGATCTGCGCCCGCCAAATGACCGCCGCTGGCGTCAATGCCGAGCATCTCAGCCCAACTCCAATCGATCGGCCGTACATGCCCGGCTGCCGCTCGCTTCGGGTCAACGCGATAGGTAACGATAGCCTGATGAACTACCCTGCGCCTCTTGTGGTGGGCGTCTAACCGTCGTTCTCGGCTAGATGTCGTCACGTTGCTCGACTCCAATTGGAAACTGCGCGAGTGCGTCGAAGACTTCGGCAACCTGCTCTTCGTAGATCCCAGGATACTCCTCCGCAAGGCGCCGCAAGGCGTGAATCCCGCTCACTTGGAGGGCGCCTTCCTCGTTGCCAGCCAACTCGAGAGCTTGCTGGAATCGCTGCCCCAGCATGGCTAGGTGTGCAGTTTCAGCCTGTCGCTCGGCGACCCGGCTTCGCCAGATAGCGAGTGGTATGGCCACGACGGCTGCAACGATTAGCCCAACGTTTCGCAAGACCTCGCTTCCAGTTGAACCGTCCGTGATCCAATTCCATTGCCACCAGGCGACGAGACCACCCAAGACCAATATGCCAACGATCAACTCCAACATGACGCCCTCAAGAAATCGCGCGACTATGCGAGGCGCTCTTACAACGAATGCCGTGAGTCCAGTGAGATTCATCCCGTCAAACTGCCACTGCTTCACTGATTCGCCCCCAACTTCCCAACCAACGACGCCAACATCGACATCATCGGACACTCCACGCCCAACTCCCTCGCCCTCTCCACCGGCTGCCTAAAGATCGCATCGACCTCCAACGGCCGACCCTCAACAAAATCAATCGTCGTGCTCGGCCGATAGGCCCCCATGCCGGCGGTCAGCGTCAGGTACAGATGACACAGCTGGTCCCCATCAATCCGCACATCCTCCCCATGAGCAGCCAAATCCACATTCCCCGCCTCGACGACCTCTTTCATGATCTCATGCGCGACATGATGCAGGGCCGGATCGTGGATCACCTGGTCGGTGCCGACTCCTCCGGCGATCACGCAGAGGCCGTTAAAGGGGATGTTCCAGCCCAGCTTTTCCCAGCGCGCTTTGAGCAGGCTGGGCTCGGGCCGGATTTCGACGACTAAGCCCTCGAACAGGTCGATGGCGCGCTGCAGCTCGTCCGGTTCGTCGCCGTGGTGACCGATGTTGAGCGCGCCGAACTCCTGGTGAATGACGCGACCGGGTTCGCCTCGGATCACCCCGATGAAGCCCAGTCCTCCGAACAGTGAGGTCGAAGCTGGCAACTGCGCCGCGATCTCCTCGTCGACCGTGAGCCCGTTCAAGATCGCGAGCACCCGCGTCTCATCCGACAGCAGCGGTCCGACCAGCTGTGGAATGGCGGGAATGGCCGTCGCCTTGAGGCCGACCAGCACCCAATCGACGGGGCCGTGCGCAGCCAGAGCCTCCGGCGTGTTCTCAACGACCGGCGTGTCCAGGGACAAGTCGCCGAGATGGCTGCTCAGGTGCAATCCGCCCGACTTGACGGCGTCATAGTCGCGACGCATCAGGAAGCGGACATTGTGCCCAGCCTCGGCGAGCCGCATCCCGTAGTAGCTGCCGATCGCACCGGCGCCGATGACGGCGACGCGCTGCCGCTGCATGTGGCTCAGTCTCCTGCTGCCGTCTGCGCTGACTGCCCCTCGAGCGGCTCGACGAAGCGGTCGACGCGGAACAGGTGCAGGTCGTGCTCGGTCTTGCGGTACATGCTGAGGTCGGCCAACGCCTCGCCAATCGCCGGCGAGAACTTGAAGCCGTGTCCCGAACACGGGCTGGCCAGCGCGATGTTCGGGCGCTTGGGATGAATGTCGATCAGGAAGTGCGCGTCGGGCGTGCTCGTGTAGAGACAGGTCTCCGCCCGCAGCAGCTTGCCGCCGACATCGGGGAAGGTGCGCTCGAGCCACTCGCGGACGTTCGCCTCGTCCTCGGCGGTCATCTCGCGGTTGTAGCCGTTTGGATCGGCATCGTGCAGCGGCTGATGATGCCCCAGCTTGAAGCCCTTGCCGACGTTGGGGAATCCATAGGCGAAGTCCTGCGGCCCGCGCTCCCACATCCAGAAGGGCAGCGCGCCGACCTCGAACGCCTCGGGATTCGCTCGCGGCTCGAACCAGAACATCACCTGTCGCGTCACCTTGAGCGGCAGGTTGAGCTTACCGACCAGCCCGGCGTTCCACGCGCCGGCGGTGACGATCATCCGCTCAGCCTCATACGTACCGCTCTTCGTCTGAATTACGATTGGCGACTCGACGTCGTCCATGTCCGACGGCAGCCAGCGCTCGACCGGCTCATCGAAGTGCAGCTCCGCGCCGTGCCGCGCGGCCTGGTCGAGCTGACCGTTGAGCGCGGTATCGATGTCGATCATCCCGCCGCGATGCTCCAGGATGCCAACCAGGTCGTCGGTCGCCAGAATGGCGGGATAACGCTGCTTCAGCTCGGCGGCGTCCATATAGTCGATTGGAATGTCGTGTTCGCGAGCGCTCGCCAGCACACCGTTGATCTGCAACGAATCCTCGACGCCAAGCGTCAACGAGCCGGTCTGCGTGAACAGCGGCTTGCCGACGTCCTCCGCCAGCTCGTCCCATAGCTCGTAGGCGCGCCGGACAAAGGGGACATAGGACGGCCCCTCGTAGTAAGCCTCGCGGATACCTCGGGTGTCGCCATGGGTCGAGCCGAACATATGCGGCGGACGGAAGCGGTCAAAGCCAATCACCCGCTGTCCGCGCCGGGCCAGGTGCCAGGCGGCCGCCGAACCCATCGCGCCCAGTCCGACGATGGCCACGTCATATCGCCCGTTGGCTGTACTCATGCTCAGCTCCCAGCCGCAGAGGCCGCTGTTGAGCCGGCCTGTGCCTTCATCTCCGTCGCGACCTGCGTCATCGAGTTGTTCTCCCAGAAGAGGACGTGCTCGACATGCTCGCGGATCGACCAGTCGTCATTCGGCGCCTTCGCGTCGAGCAGCGAGTCGTCCATGTGCAGCAACTGACCGACCAACTCCGCGCGCTGGAAGATGAGGTCGCGGGTGAGATGTGCGAGCGGCGACTCCTGCATCTGTCTCGCCGTGAAGCGTGCCGTCGAGACGGCGCCGGCGTGCATGCGGTCGTGCTCGGCATTATGCACGAGCAGTCGCTCCAGCCCGCCGGCCATGGCGCAGCCGTGCTCGGTCGGGAACGTCAGGTCGTCGTCCGACAGACCCGACAGTTGCTCGACAGTGTCGGTGAGCTGGCGCATCAGTCTGAGCGCAAGTTCAGTTGATTCGTTCGTTGGCATGGTTGTCTCCTTCGAAAATTCCCTCTCCCCGAGGGAGAGGGTCAGGGTGAGGGCCGCTCCCCTCCTCGGGCGAGGAACTCGAGCAGTGTCTTGTTGGTGAAAGCGGGCGCTTCCTCCGGGAAGAAGTGTCCGGCGCCTGGAACGCCGACTGCGGTCAGGTCGGGGAAATACATCGAGAACTGGTCGAAGAACGGGTTGCCGCTGGGGACGGTGTTGTCAGCGGCAGCGCCGGGCCCCAGCCGGGCGTTGCCGTACATCCACAGCGCCGGCTTGTCGAAGCGCTTGTGCCGATCCTCGGGGCCGTATTCCATGAACTCCCGACCCCAGGGGTGATCGTTCAGCCCGCGCCGCCAGACCTCGCCGACCTGCGCCGAGGTCAGCCGCTCGCAGCGATAGCCGCCGGCGACATTCTCGTCGGGCCGCATCCTATGGAATGGCAGCGCGTGTCGGTAGTAGCTGATGGCAGCGGCATGGCTGTCGGGATCGGAGAAGGCCTGCTTGTAGACCTCGACATCCTCGTCCGTCGCCCAGCGATTCTGGGTCAAGCGCCGACCGGCGACATTCCATGGCGACGCGGGCCAGTCGGGTAGTTGCGGATCGGACGTTCCAGTGAAGATGGTTTCGATGAACTGCGCATGATACTCAGCATAGAAGTGCTCCGGCAGCGGCCGCGCCTTGAACCAGAATCCGTGAATCGCCGCCGGAGTCCAAACCGTACAGAGCGTGTCCATCAGCGCCGCCTTCGAGATGCGCTCGGGCCAATCGATCAGCAGCTTGAAGGCGATGATCCCGCCCCAGTCATGCCCAACCAGCGCCGCCTCATCGACATCGAAGTGGTCCAGCACGCCCGCCATATCGGCTGCCAGCGTATGTCGCGAGACGGGCCCCGGAGGCTTGTCGGAATCGCCGTAGCCACGAGTGTCGGGCACAATCACACGGTATCCGGCGTCGACCAGCGCAGGAATCTGGTGCCGCCATTCATACGAGGTCTCGGGAAATCCATGAATCAGCAGCACCGGAGGCCCATCAGACGGGCCGTCGGTGAGCACATTGATCCGAATCCCGTTGGAGTCAATCCGTTGGCTCGTCAATTGTGTCATCAGCCACTCCAATCACTCTCCCGCGCAGGCTAACGCGGTCAGCAATCAGGAGACCGGCCGGCGGACCGCGCGGGGGTCAGTCGAGGTAGCGCCGCAGCAACGGCGTGAAGCCGGCTCGCGCGAACTCCTGATCCGCAGTCAGGATGCTCGTGATCCCGTACTCACGCATGATCTGTATCGCCACGCAATCCTGCAGCGAGAGGGTTGACGCGGCAAATTCTCCTGCATAGAGGTCGAGCGCGGCCTCCATCAGGACCGCATCGTGTGGTACAACGCTGTAGTTCGGATTGGCCCTCATTGCCTGCAAACTGCGGACGACGCGAATTCTCAGCGCCGTGGACGCACGTGAAAAATGCGCGAGGGTCTCCAGAGTGACGCCGTCACTGGTGACCAGTGGCTGTTGCGGATCGAGTTCGGCGGCGGCCTTGGCAGCCACCGCTCGCCAATCGTCCTGCCGCGCTCGTCTCGCGATCAAGTAAACGCTGTCGACAAAGATTGGCTCCGGTCCCGCCACTACAAATCGCTGGGCTGCAGGAACCGCCGAAGGTATGCGTCAATGTCGTCCGCTGCTGGGCCAAGCTCTTCCGGATCGCCAATGTCAATCAACCGGTCGAGCAACTCCTGCGTGGTCGGATCGCCAGTTTCGCGCGCCCGAATCGGCACATACCAACTAGGCCGCTCGCGGGTGTCGCTCCCGTCGGCGCCATTGGCTGGTGCGTCTTGCGACATCTCCGCCTCCTCCCCCGACCTTACCGTCTCGCCGAGCTTCCTGCGCTTGTGTGCAATCGGCGACCCGCCATCAAGACTCGCGCGGGACTCGAAACTGATCGAGAAACGCCACCGTCTCAGCAGCGTCTTCCTCCGACAGCTCCAGCGGTTCGTGGCCGAACGTGTCCAGCAGGACCTCCGCAAGCGTGCGGTGGTGTGTCTCGGGAATCGGCTGGATCGGCACATACCAACTAGGCCGCTCGCGAGCGTCGCTCCCATCGGCGCCGTTGGCTGTTGGGTCGTCTGCCATCTCGGTCTCCTGACCCAATATTAGCCGCTGGCGACGGCGTTGAGCGGTGGTCCGACGCTCAGACTTGCCTGGATTCGGCCAGATGTCGGGGCGCGGGCGATAGGGTCGGCGCGGCTAACCTGACTGCATGACCACCGCCCAGACCAACCACTACAGCCAACTCAGCGCCGAGTACCTGCGCAAAGCCCGGACGCATCTTGCTGAAGGTGACCTGACACAGGCCTCCGAAAAAGGTTGGGGCGCAGCCGCCACGGCAGTCCAGGCAGTCGCTGAGGCTCGGGGCTGGCAACACGACGGTCACCGGGACCTGTGGCGAGCGCTCCGCGCAATCGTGCGGGAAAGCGGAGACACCCAACTGCGCCTGCACGTTACTCATGCTCAGTCGCTGCACGTGAACTTCTACGAGGCGGCGATGGATCGCGAAGAGGTCGAAGAGTACCTCGTGCACGTCGAACGCCTTGTACAGAAGCTGGAAGGTGTGCTCGAATGACAACTGCCCAGACCAATCACTACAGCCAACTCAGCGCCGAATACCTGCGCAAGGCGAGAACCCACCTGGCCGAGGGAGACCTGACCCAGGCCTCCGAGAAGGGCTGGGGCGCAGCAGCGACCGCAATCAAGGCCGTGGCGGAGGAACGTGGGCTCGATCACAACGGACACTTCCTCCTGCGGCGCATCCTCCGACAACTGGTCGAGGAAACCGGCGACGAAGAATTGACCGACCACTTCGGCCTCGCGGAGACCCTGCACATCAACTTCTACGAGGCCCGTCTGCCAGCAGAAGATGTCCAGCGCTACCTCAGCCACGTCGAACGCCTGGTGGAGAAACTGGAAACTGTGCTCCGGTGACCACAGCCCAGTCCAACCACTACAGCCAACTCAGCACCGAGTACCTGAGCAAGGCCCGCATCCACCTCGCCGAAGACAACCTCAAGCAGGCCTTGAGGACGGGTTGGGAAGCTGTCGCCACGACGCTCAAAGTAGGGGCGCAGTCGCGGGGTCTGCCGCACGATCGACACCGGGACTTGTGGGTGGTGGTTCGGACACTGATTCGGGAATACGGCGACACGGAACTCAGACTCCACTTCGGCTGCGTGCAGACGATGTACATCAACTTCTACGACGTGCCGTACGACCGGGATGACATCGAGTGGTACCTCGACCACGTCGAGCGGCTAGTCGACAAGCTGGACGAACTGGCTTAGCCAATCACCCTTTTCCGTCATTCCCGCGCTCCGACGCGAGAATCTCGCCGCGCCAACGAGTAGGTCGGCAAGGCAAACAGATTGCTGCAGAGCGGCTACGACTCTACGTCCTCAGCCGGGGCATCGCCAAGCATGGAGACGTGGCCTTGCCATTCTTGTGCCCAGGGGTGCCGCAAACACACCGCCATTGCGGCCATGGCAGCTGCACTCAAGTTGCTCACTCCGCTTTGAATTCGGGCTACGAACTGTTCGAAAGTCTCCTCGTACCTAATGTGGACAAAGTCATTCCGACTCCGCTCCATTACCGACCTAAAGCTCGGCATTTGAACGTATGAGGCTCCTTGCTCAGCCTTTACGTCCGACCATTTCTGGAATGCGCCTTCCAGCTCCCCTTGCGATTTCTGGTCCAGCTTGTCATGAAGAACGAGTAGATCGTGTTTGTGTGGTGGAGTTTTACCTTCCGAGGCCAGCAGCGCCTTCAGGTACAACTCCACCGCAAGTGCTCTAAGAATGGATATTCCGATGATCAACTGCATGGAAAAATCCAGTTCAGTCGTGAAAGTATCGTTTCGGGACATCAGGACCTGCTCGCCCAGCATTGGCTTCAGGTATTCCCAGTCTCCGTCCGAAACAGGCTTAAGGACTCCCTCCAGAAACAGAATATTCGTCGACATGGACGCTGCTCTACCAAGGAAATTGTGAAACAGCTCCTCTTGTTTGGTTCGTACTCTCCCGGAGGTTGCCATATTCAATCTCCATTCGCCATCCGACCGCGCTTCTGATTCTCAGCCCGCAGACCACTCAATGTCAGCCCATTCGACTTGATCCGATTACACGGCCAACAATGCAACAACCGATTCGAGAAGTGACCCATCTCCCCACCCGACCTCGGCGTGCTGTGTCCCAATCTGACGTCGATTGAATCGTCGAACTTCGCCCCCGCCGCCAACGAGTCCGGCGTCGCATGGAAATCCCGCCCCTTGTTAAACGGCGGGTCGGTCGCAATCAGGTGGATCGTGCCCGAGTTGATGCCGCGCAGAAACGGCAGATTATCGCCATGGAACAACGTCCGGTTGGCCGCATTCAGCTTCGGCATCGGCAAAACCCTTCGAGCATATGTTCGCACCTGCGGCGGAATACGGCAACCTGCCTCCGCAAGTAATCCGCGCCACTAACTCCATCATCATAGAACACATGCGCAGGTATGATCGACCGCGCCGACTCAACCGCCGCAGCGAAAGCGCCGTGCCATGCCCCTCCGCTCCAACCACAAACCGCCGCCGAACCTCCACCATCAACACGAAACCCGTCGAAACTCAATCGAACGAAATCGAACAAGACCGAACAGATTCGAACGCCTCGCGCTCGCCCAACGCCGTTTTTTTTTCGCAGCGACCAGCCAGGAAAAAAGTTCGCGGAAACCTGAAATCCGCCTCGAATGCAGCGCCCACAGCGCCCGAACAGACAGAACCATGCCGAACAAAACCGAACAGCCCGAACGCCCGATCTCCAGTAAAACACTGGAGATCAGCCTCCCGGAGCGCTCAAAAACACCGTCCCCCGAACACCCGAACAAGCACGCGAGCCGCAACCCACGCGCACCTGAAAGGACCCGAAGTGACCTGAAAAAACCTGAAAAACCTGAAACGACTGGGCGCTCAATCAAACGCCGGCAGCACCTCACTCACGACCCGGTCGTACATCGACTGTTGGTCATACCCGACCAGCCTCAACGTGATCGTCGTGGCTCCCGCGTCGACGTACTTCTGAATATCGGCGATGCATTGGTCGGGCGTGCCCATCGCAACCCAGAGATTGAGCATGGGGTCGCTGTAGGTGGTCGTGTAGTAGGCCTCGAGGTAGCGCCGAGACTCGTCGAGCGCGGCCTGGCGGTCGCTGTTGACGTTGACGTTGTAGTAGATGCAGGTCTCGAAGTCGGCTGGCAGTTCGCGATCCTGCTCTTCGGCGTAGCGATGGATATCGGCGAGGTATTCCTTGACGGTGGCGGGTGGCTGGAACGTCGTCATCCAGCCGTCTCCGAGCCTGGCAGTGCGGCGCAATCCACGGCGGCGGTTAGCGGTGTCGTCGGGTCTCGGGTTGGAGGTCACCCAGATCGGCACCGGTCGCTGCACCGAACGCGGCTCGATGGTGACGTTGTCGAAATCGTTGTACTCGCCGTGGTAGGAGACATCGTCCTCCGACGTGAGCAGGCGCATGATCTCGATCGCCTCCTCCATCCGCCGCATCCGCGAGTTCGGAGCGACGCAAAAGGCCTCAAACTCGTGCATCATGTCGCCGCCGCCGGGCGCGTTCTGTCCCATGCAGGCGGCGAAAATCGTGCGGCCGTTGGACATGAAGTCCAGCGAGGCCCACTGATACGCCAGCAACAGCGCGTCCCGAAGCGGCGTCGAGGCGAAGCAGGCGGGACCAATCTTGACCCGGTCAGTCACAACAGCGAGCGCGCCCATCAGCGTCAGTGCGTCGAGCCGCGGCTTGGCCAGGATCGAGTCGCCAACCCAGATGCTGTCCCAACGCTCGTCGGCGTCGGCGCGTTGGGCCAGGGCGATCATGTCGTCCAACGTTGACGCGCCGGTGACGACGCCTCGGTTTGAAAGTGTGAGTCCGAATTTCACCACGATGTTCCTCCGGTCTTGCGACCGCAGGGTAATGATCGTGGCGTGAGGGCGGTGCTCAGCTAAAGGCCGGCAGGATTTCGTTGACAATCCGGTCGTACTGCGCCATCTGGTCGCGCCCGGCGACGCGCAAGGTGATTGTGGTGGCGCCGGCGTCGATGTAGGCTTGGATGTCGCTGATGCACCGCTCGGGCGGTCCGTATGTGCACCAGCGATCGACCGCGGCGGGCGAGTGGTCGAGCATGTAGTAGTCGTCGAGGTAGCGCTTGGCGTCGCGGAAGGCGATCTCACGGTCGTCGTTGACGTTGACCGTGTAGTAGGTATGGACCTCGAAGTCGTCCGGCAGCTCGCGCCCTTGCTCAGCGGCGTATCCCCGAATGTCGCTGAGATACTCGGTGACCACAGCCGGAGGTAGCACGGTATTCATCCAGCCGTCGCCCAACCGCGCGACGCGCGACAGTCCACGCCGGCGATTGTTCGTGTCGTCGGGGCGTGGGTTGGAGACGACCATGATCGGAATCGGCCGCTGTACTGAGCGCGGTTCAATCGTGATGTCGTCGAAGTCGTTGTACTTGCCGTGGTACGAGCCATGGTCCTCAGAGGTGACCAGGCGGATGATCTCAATCGCCTCTTCCATCCGGCCGGAGCGGGTCTTGGGCGCGACACAGAAGTCCTCAAACTCTGCGTTCGCCGGAGCGCCCATGCAGGCGGCAAAGGTCAGCCGTCCCTTGGAAATGACATCAATAGCTGCCAACTGATAGGCCAGCAGCAGCGCCGGACGAATCGGCGTGGTCGCAAAGCATCCCGGACCGATGCGGACGCGGTCGGTGACGGCCGCGAGAGCACTCATCAGCGAGAGCGCGTCAAGTCTCGGCTTAGCCGTGATCGAATCGCCGACCCAGATCGAGTCCCAGCGCTCGTCGGCATCGACGAGGCGGGCGAGCTCAAGCATCTCGTCCAGCGAGGAATCGCCAGTGACGAGGCCCCGGTTGGAGAGGGTGAATCCAAACTTGGTCATAAGGCGCTCCAATCTCAGAGGCAGGTTACCGACTGATTGGCTCCCAGGCGTCTCACTCGTGGAGGTAAGCACTGCTGATGTCGTAACCCTTGGTTCTTGGTTCTGCGCCGTTTTCTAGCGGTGGGCTGATCAGTTCGAGTCTGAGGCTGAGATCTCGAGGTATTCGATAGAAGTAGACGGTTTCCGTTGCCTCTCCGCTGGGGTCGTAGCGCTTCCACCAGGAGCGCCCCTCAGCGCGTAAGCCAACGAGATACGCCCGGGCTTCCGGCTGGCGCTGCCACTTCACGGCAACCGTCTCTTCACTCCGCTCAATCACGGGAAGCTGAGCTGGGCCAAGCGTCGTAACGGTCTGAGTCTCATTCCACTGGAGCCGTTCGGGATAGCGAAGCTGGATAGGTCGCTCATATCTGGCGAGTTGATATTCGTATGTCGTCAAGGGTTCCAGACCATCCCACGTCCCGCGGCAGCGTTCGTCAACGTCTCGGCGTTGCGTGAAGCTGGCTATGTAGGTCCAATCGACCTGGCCGGGCAGTCGCCATCGCAACGCTGTCTCATATGGCCACAGGCGGCAGACCCAGCTCAGGAATACGCGATCACGATGGACGCTCCGTAGGCCAAGACGGACAGCGTGCAAGTCGACGCTCTGCTCAGGCTCACCAAACCGGAGATCATGGACTTCAAGGGTGTCAACGGCAGTTTGTCCGCCCGCATCCGTCACCCATGCCTGGATCTCTTGCATCGTGCCGTCTGTTGTCGCGCGACACTCAACCACACTGAAGCCGTAGCGCTGCTCAGTCTCGAATCCTGCCTCGTCTCCGATCGACAGAATGAACGGAGGCGCGCCGTTAGTGATGTACCAGTAAACCTCTAGCGGGGCCTGCTCCAATGATGGACACGGAGAGTATCGAGCTGACACTCCGAGAGAGAGAGTGGTCCCCGGACATAGCGCCCATGATGTATGCGTCCCACCGGTCTGCGATCTTGCGTGAAGGCGCCGACCTCCACCCGATACTCTTCGTCGTCTGATCTCATCCGAATCTCGACACTGGTCTGAAGTCCGGCGTCGATGACCTCTTCCGTTCCTTCGTTTCGCTGGACATGGACCTGATAGACGAGGACTTCGTCCCCATACTGAGGCCGATCCCAGCGAATCTCCAGAGTGTCTTGTCGCTCGCCGAATCGAAGATTGCCAATCACGCCCCTGACATCGGGCACATCCGCCGACGCTGACCAGGGGGTCCATGCTCCGTCCCGAAGTAGCCGCACCCGGACTGCTTCGGGAGCCTGTCCGTACTCCGAACCGATCCGGAAGCCACGCTCCGCGTGGTACGGGAAATCGCCGCCGCGCACTTCGCGAATGATGGTGCGACCGTCCTCGCGCCAGGAGAACTCCGCCAACTCGGTGTCCTGATAGTCCCAATGGAACCTCCAGGAACCAGGTGTGGGGTTCTCGGGGTGATGCGACCAGCTCAATTCGAAGAGCTGGGGCGCTGCGGCCGGGGCCCCTCGAGTGGGTAGAGCGGGGTCGTAGCTCGGTAGTTGTACTTCTACTTCACCAGTCCCGGGCGGAGCGGTGAGCGTTTCGACACGAATCAGGAATGTACCGCCAGCCCCCAGTTGGTGGAGCGGCAGCCGAGCACCATCCTGACCAGGGGGCACAGTGACGCAATGACCTCCCCACAGATACTCGCTCGGTCTTGCGCACACACTCGTTTCATGGCGTGAACCGGTATCAGCCGGTGTCCATGTCACTTCCAGCTCGCCGTCGATGACGGTCGCCGAAATATCAGTCGGTGTCCTTGACGAGGACGACCACCCAACAGGGGCCGCATCGGTGCGCATCTCAAACAGGTGCTGATCAAGTGTGTGCCTGTACCCGTACCTATTGGCACGGTCCAGGTAGACCTCCACGCGATACAGCGTGTCCGGGAGCAAGTCGTTGAATTTCGCTTCATACAGCGGCCCTGTCGTGACATGAAGTTGCTTTTGCGAGCGGTATTGATCCGGCCCGACTGCATTCAGCTTGGCGACATATTGGAGACCGGGCGCATGCGGACCCCAACTCAGCGTGATGCTGTCGTGCGTCGCTTCGGCTTGCAATTCGTGTGGGTGAGCTGCCGTGGTCACCAGCGCTGTCGAGGACCAGGCCAGCGTCTCCGGGGCCTGTAAATCGTGGATGTGTCGAATCTGGGCCACCTGCAACTCTCGCTGCTCTCCAACGAGCGAGGAATCGATCTCCCAATGTGAGCGATACAACAGGATGGTGACACGTTCTCCTTGATGATGCTCAACTATCCATTCGCTGGTTCCCAAGGCTCTCCAACGAATGGCAGCTTCGCCGGTCCGCTTCTCACGAGGCAGGTAAGGGATATTCCATTCGGCCGACAAGTGCGGGGCGGAGCGGCCATCTACTCCACTGGACACCTTCAGATACCTGGGAGCGGGCAGTGGGTGAACGAGCTGAAGCTCGGCGATTGCGTAGGCGCGATCACCTGCGCTATCACTCACACGCACGCTGATTCGCTGCGTGCTGTCGCCGCCTAGTTCTTCGAGGGGGGACCAGAACGCCGACGGACGACAGGGGACGTAATCCGGGCTTGAACTCTGCTCGATGGCTCGGCCATCGACTGTCACCTGGTAGGGCGGTACGCCTCCGTCGATGGTGTAATCCAGCGTGGTCACAGATCCGAGCGTGCAAGTCTCACGAGCGGAGCTGACCGAGAGTGCCAGCGGTTCGGGATCATCAGCCAGGGCAATCGTGCTGTACGCGAAGAACAAGACCACGGCCAGCAGCAAGATGACGCGGCGACACGAACGTTCCATATAGAGAGGACGCTAACGCTGTGGAGTTGGTTCCGCCTACCTGGCTTGGTGTGTGCACACCGATTCTATTGTCGTTCAGCGTGCTACGCGGTGACACCCTCGAGGGCGAAGTCCCTGACCAGTTCTGACAGGGCTTCAGGCGCTTCCAGATCCGCCAGGTGGCCGGAGCCGGAGAGCTCGACTGACTGGGCGCCGGGGATCGCGGATCGCCAGATGGCTCCCATTTCCTTTGCGACGATGTTGTCGTTCTCGGACGTCGCGATCAGGGTGCGGGCGTCGATTCGACCCAGGCGGCGGCCGACGCCCGTGTCGGGAATGGGCCAGAGGAATTTGGCCGAGGCGCGCAGGTCGAGCAGCTCCTCGACGTAGGCGTCCATCGCGTCGCGACCCTCCATCAGCAGCTCATTGCGCTTGTCCGGGTCGCTGAAGAGGACGGCGGTCGGGTGTCCGGGATGCTGCGCGAAGAAGTCCTCGCCGGGATGCTTCTCCGACCAGAGGCCGAGCGGATTGACTAGCGTGAGTGACTGCACAGCCTCGGGCCGGATGGCGGCGATTTCCGCGCCAATCCAAGCGCCGATGCTGACGCCAACCACATGCGCTGAGCCAACGCCAAGGGTGCCCAGCAGGTCGACGTTGAAGAGGACCAAGTCGAGTCCGTCGCGGACGCCGGGCAGATCGTCCTTGGCCGGGCCCCAGCCGGGCTGGTACGGCGCGATGACGTGGAAGTCCCTGGCCAGCGATTCCAGTGCGTCGCCCCAGCGGGGGATGCCGGTGATCGGGTGAAGGAAGAGCAGCGCCGGCGCTGCCGGGTCGCCGCCTTGCCAGACGTGTGCGGTCTGTCCACCGGGCCGGAGGTCGAGAGTTTTCAGTTCGGCCATCAGTTCACTCCAGTGAGTTTTAGCGTTCGAGCTTGTTCGGATTTGTTCGGTTTTGTTCGACTTTGGTCGAATTTGTGGGCTGTGTTGAGCGGCTTGGGCGACCACTGGTCAACGTGTTCGGCAAAGAGCCTGGTGTTGCGATTGGTCAGGCCGTGCAGCATGTCGCCGAACTGGAGGACGCCGATCAGGTGTCCAACTTTCAACCGCTTGACCAGGTCTTCAACCGGTTCGGTCACCGATTCGGGCGACCCGGCAATCAGCGTACCGCTCGTAATGCGTTCGTTGAAGCTCGGCTCCGGTGAGGGCGGCGCGTTTGCCCAGCGCGGATCAAGGTGCTTACCCACGTACCAGCTGTAGTGGAAATGCGGCCAGGGCATCCCGTGAAACCAGTGGAACTTCACAGGACCTCACTCCCCCGTGCCAAACTCCCACTTTCCCCTTTAGGGGGAGCTGCCACACGCTTCCCGCTCCCCCTTGCAGGGGGAGCTGCCGCAGGCTGAGGGGGTCCCTCCTCCATCGCCGCGCGAATGACGTCCATCACTGTCTCCACGTCTGTCAATACATCGTGATCCCAGAATCGCAGTACACGAAATCCGCGTTCAGCGAGATAGACGTCGCGTTGTGCGTCGTAAGATCGCGACGCTGCGTGCTGTCCGCCATCCAATTCGATGATCAGACGCGCATGCAAGCAAGCAAAATCGGCGACGTAAGGTCCGATCGGATGTTGCCGGCGAAATCGGTGCCCATTCAGGTTTCTTCGGCGGAGATGCCTCCACAGATGGCGCTCTGCCTCCGTTGCATCGCGACGAAGTCGGCGGGCGAAGTGCAGTTGGTGGATGCGATCGACATCATCGGGCATGGGCGGGCGGGACCCCCTCAGCCTTCGGCAGCTCCCCCTGCAAGGGGGAGCGGGGATGAGAGTTGGCGCTCCCCCTGCAAGGGGGAGCCAGGAGTTCATAGGCAGCGTGTCCTCGAGCACTCGCCTAGTTGGCGCTGAGCACCGGGGCGGGTGTTGACATGCGCTCGGAGCCGATGGGCTTTGGCGACCAGTGGTCTTCGTAGTCTTCCCAGATGTGCTTGACTCGCGGGATGACCTGTTCGGCGAAGAGCTTGGTTGAGGCTCGGGCCTTGTCGTCGGGCATGTTGCCGCAGTGCAGCAGGGAGACCAGGTGCCCGACCTGCAGCTTGGTTGCGAGCGCTTCGATCTGCTCGGCCACTGTGTTGGGTGAGCCGGCGACGATGTAGCCCTCGCGCACCCAGTCGTCCCAGGTCAGCGTGTGGGCGATACCGAGGCCCTGCGCGCTGCCGGCACGGAGTCCGGCGCGGATCGTGTTCTCGGTGCGGTAGCCGGGCGCGTCGGCGAAGCCGGGGTAGACGTGCAGGCACTTATCGAAGAAGTACTGCAGGTGTTCGGTGTACATCTGCTCGGCCTGGTCGTCGGTCTCGGCGACCACGATCTGCTGCGCGAAGGCGCCCTGGAACGGGTTGAACTCGACGCCGAGCTCGCCCAGACGATTCCAGAAGCCTTGCATCAGGGCCTCGCCGCGGACGTAGCCGTTGAAGGAGAGGTACGAGTAGTTGTAGCCCATCTCGGCGCAGAAGTCCCAGGTCTCGATCGAGCCGCCGCCGGGGATCCAGATCGGCGGGGGCTTCTGAATCGGGCGCGGCCAGATGTTGACGTAGCGCATCTTGTTGTACTCGCCGTTCCAGGAAAAGACGTCAGGGTCCTCCCAGGCGCGGCGGATCAGGTCGTGGTTCTCGCGGTACTTGTCGCGCAGTGTGGCCGGATTGGAGCCGAGGCAGAAGTTGTCGTCCATCGACGTGCCGACCGGGAATCCGGCGACCAGGCGTCCGCCCGACATCACGTCAAGCATCGCCATTTCCTCGGCGACGCGTGTCGGCGGGTTGTAGAGCGCAATCGACTGACCCAACAGCAGCAGAGTCACGTCCTTGGTCCGGCGGGCCAGCGTCGCAGCCATGAGCTGCGGCGACGGCATCATCCCATAGGCGTTCTGGTGATGCTCGTTGACGCCAATGCCGTCAAAGCCGAGGCTCGCGGCATACTCAAGCTGGTCGAGGTACTCGTTGTAGACCCGGTGCCCCTCGACGGGGTCATAGAGCCTCGAGTCAACATCGACCCAGACAGAGCGATTGGTCTCGCGGAAGTCATCGGGAAGATGCGGCCAGGGCATCAGGTTGAACCAGTGGAATTTCATGGGGTCCAGCTCCATTCGGAGGGCGGTTGCGGGGTCGTGGGGTCAGTGTAGAGGGTGGGGTGATCGAGTAATCTGAGGACTGACGAGGAAATGGTTATGGCAGACCCAGCTCACGCCGACTACCGCATTGTCCACGTGGAAACGTCGCCTGAACAACGCGCGGCGAACCTTCGTCGGCGGGCCGCGAGCGACCGAAACGTCGCCTATTGGAACGAGAACTACTGCGAGCTCACCGAGCGCTATCTGCACAGATTCCTGGTAATTTATGACGGCGGCGTCTTACGCGACTTTCCTGACGCGATATCCCAGAACGAATTTCTAAACCGCTTGCCACGAGAACAGGCACGCGCCGCATTCCATCATTACGTTGACTACGCCGACTGCTTCTGTACGGGGTTCCCTCGGCCATGACCCGGCGCTTCACGGGAAACGTCAGGCGGGTTCAGGCGACTCGCTCTGCTCTGGTGGATGTCATTCGTCCGAACATTGCCAGCGACCTGACCGTTCTGGGGCGTCGCGGTCGCGTGCGATGGCTGATCGATACCGGTAGCCCCTACACCATCTTGCATCCAGAGGACGCATGGCGGTTGCTCGGCGATGAGCTGCAATCGCTTGACTTTGATGCGCACACGCAGCGACACGATGTTTCAGGTGTGGGCCAGGGGCCGGCTCAAACCATCATTGTCCCTGCCACCCTGACGTTTGAGGATGAAGCAGGGGAACTGGAAGCCGTCAGAATGCCCATCCTGATCGCCAAACCGGGTCCCTCATACCGCTCCCATGAGGGCAACTGGCGCGTCCCCAGCTTGCTCGGCTGCGACGCGCTGCGCTACTTCGATCTGGAGTTGTCGCTCAACCCACCCTCGGTGTTGCTGACGGAGACGTCGCCCTCCTGATACCCTGACCGGCTGCTCCAAGCGAAAGGCGCCGACTCATGACACTCCAGCACCCGGTCGACACACCAGCCGCCGAGCTGTTGCGCACGGCGCGAGAACTGGCCTGGGGCGAGGACGAGTCCGTCGCCGCCGACGCATATGCTTGCGCGATTCGGGCGATTGAACAGGCGTTTCGTCAGATTGCCACGCCCGACAACCCGACGGACGACCTGGGCGTCATCCTGGACCACTGGGAAGCGCGCCCCGACCTCTGGTGCGAGGGTTACTCTCGCGTGTACATTCTGGAACCGACGATGGCGGCGCTTGTCTCACTTTGGAAGCAGCGCCCGCAAGCGGATGACCGCTTCCCAGTCACGCTGGAGGACGCGCGCGTCGCAGTAACAATCGCCGAGGCGGTGTCGAGCCTCGCCGAGCAGGGCCAAATCGAACTGCTCGACGAACTGACACCAGAGGAAGAGGCGGAAGACCGTGCGTTGGCTGAAAAGCGATGGAAGGAGTTCCATAGCGGCCAAATGGAAACTCGTCCATTCGAGGAATACGACAAGGATCGGGCGGCGCGAGACGCGCAGCAATGAGCAGCCGTCAGGGGGGTACCTTTCGTATCGAATACGACTCGCGCGCCCGACGCCAATTGGATCGCATCAATCCGCATGATTACGAACAGATCGGCGCCAAGATCCGAGATCTTGCGAGCGAGCCTCTTCCACGACGTTCACTGAAACTCAGAGATGGTTCTCATCGAATTCGCGTAGGCAACTGGCGAGTCTTCTACCTCATAGACAACTCGGAACGAGTCGTTGTGATCACCGATGTCCTCCGCCGCAACGAAACCACCTACCGCGACCTTTAGGCCCTTCTTCCAACCCCATCCCACAAGCGAACAGTCGTGCTAACATGGCCCTCAATGGAGCGAAATAATGCAACTATTCGATGATTTTGAAAGGACAGACGATTCCCGGGCCAAGAATGCGGGACGTCTGTACCCGTTTCTGAATCGGTCGTCATGGCCGGTCTGCGACCGCGCGCGATCTCTCTGCGAGGCCTGGTTTAGCCGCTATCCAGCGGACGATCGGCAAGGCATGTACCAGCGCTTCACTAGCGAAAGGGACGCAGACCACCGAAGCGCTTACTTCGAACTCCTCCTACACGAGGTCCTCACGCAGTTGGGCGGCAATCTCAGTGTTGAGCCGTCCGTGCCTGGTACCACCAAGAGGCCGGACTTTCTAGTCGAACTTGACGGCGAACGATTCTATCTCGAAGCGATGGTTAACCATGCCAAAGAAGACAACTTTCTGGAAAGTCCCATATTCGACACGGTCTGCGATTGGATCGATGAGATGCACATCCCGGACTATTTCCTTCACATTATCTTCTCAGATACGCCATCCAACACTCCCACGAAGGAGAGTATCCGTGCCCAGATCACACGACTTATTCGACTCAGCAACCTTGAAGTCACTCGACAACAACTTTTCGAGGACGGACACTACGCCTCAGCCATAGGCTTCCTGGAGATTGCCGATGCGCACGCAAGAGTAGATCTCATTCCTCGAGCGGCGGAACATGCGGGTATCGTGAAGCTCTCTAACGTCATCCGATCGGCAGGCGGAGAAATGCACGATGTTGCTCCCAGGTGGCGCGAGTCAATTCGGCTCAAAGCCAAGAGCAAGGAGATAGAACATTATGACGCTCCATGTGTGATCGCTATCAATACAATGGACGGGTTCGCGAGAATCGGAGGCCAAGGTGCACAAGCAGTGTACGGAATGGGAGTTGGTTCCGCAGGGCAGAGCGGACTATGGAACGGCGCAAATGGCACCTCGTGGCGAAACAAGCTGGCAGCAGTATGGATGTTCAAGTATGTTGAACCGGTACAGGGCTCTCCAAGCGGTACTGAGGATTGCTTGCTACTCAACCCCTCGGCCGAACCAACGCTACCGACGAGCCTGGCTCGACTGACCCACATCAAGCCTGAGGATAGTGCGCTGAAGTGGTACGACGGTCTCTCTTTGGATGACCTGCTGAATGTACCGGAGATTCCCTCCGACGAACTCCGCAGAGGTGCCTCCTAAATCGCTAACCACCCAACAGCCGACCCAACAGCGCCTCCACACGCTGACCCTCCTCCGACTCTGACAGCCAGCGACGCAACTCTCGACGTGCGATTGTTACGCTGAACGACTTTCCCGACGCCTCCCGCTCCGCTCGCAGCTCGGCTAACACCGTCTTTGCGGCCTCAGCGGCGGAGGCGCCGGCGGCGGCAATCTCCTGATGCAGATCATTGGACTCGTCGTACTCGGGGATGGGCAGACGCCAGAGGTGCTTGACCAAGTCTCGGGCCCCGAATTGACCTTTCGTCATGAGCGGCTCGACCAAGTTTTCAAGAGTTCTGCTATTGATCACTGCTGTTAGGTAGTTGGCCTCTTCCAGCGTGCGTGCTGGTACCCATACAAGACGCACATCAACGATCTCGTGACCGGTCATCACAGCGGCTGTTGGCCTACCCGCCGCGCTGTATACGATACGAAACGGGGTATCCGGTATAGGTGATAGCTGTGCGCTCAGTTTGCTTCCATAGTCAAGCTGCGAAATAAGATTGAGTGTTGTATTGGGGTTCTTGTGTTGTTCCCAAAGTTGGTTCATCTCCCGCCAACGCCGACGCATGCGACTGCCAAGCATTCTGGGATCGATACCATGCAGGCCGTCGCTCAGCTTGCTCAACTCAGAGCTTGAGGTTGACATCGGCAGCACCGCCTTGAGTGGTTCCAGCAGGACATACGGCGCTAAGGTCTCTCCCAAATGGATATCCCAGACGTGTGATTGTTCAACTGGAAAGCTTGACAGCGTATTGAACTCAAGACTTTTCCATGGCGCCTTCTCCTGTGCGCTACGACGGGGCGAAGTTGTCGCTATATCTTCTACTCGAATCATGGCCGTCGTTTCTTCCAGATTGACAAAGAACAAGCTGCGAGGAATGATGATCGCTCCCTGACGCGCGCTTGCGCCATATGGAGATGTGAACTCGCCGGAGGCACTTGCGAGCGCTATTGATTCCCGTTGGAACGGACCGCCCGCGGGTCCTCGCCAGCGTTCGACGGATGATAACAAGGCCTTGCCGTTGCCAACTGATTTTTGCGCGAAGACAACCGAAGCCGGGACGGGGAAGAACGAGTTTGGCTCAATTCTCTCTAGATCCCACGCTGGCCTGTAGCCCAGATTGGCTGACGTTTCGCCCCAAGTACCGCGACGCCACTTGGCGTACTGACCGGACTGCAACGCGCTGTGAGGCAGCACCATTCCTGCGACTCCGTCGGGCTTCAGGTAGAGATCGACGCACCTCGTGAAGAAGAGGCCCGAGATGTCTTGGGTCGTCGCATATTGGCTCCCTGCCCAGATGTCGTAGTCTCTGCGGCTCTGTCGTTCCAGCTCAGATCGCAAGACCGCATCTGTCCGACGGAAGGCGATCCATGGTGGATTGCTTACTATGACGTCAACGCCTGTTTGCCGCAGCCAAATCGGCCGAACCAGGTTACGTGCGTAATACGCCCAAATGTGGTCGCGCCCGCGGTCATGGAGCCGTTGCAGAATGTCAACCGTCTTGCCAAGCATTTGGCGATCATGCGGATCGTTAATGTTCGAGTCATCAAGCGCCCAATGTGGGTTGCCACCGCCTTCAATCTCGTCTGCGATACGCGACATGAGCCGATCGAATCGGGCCGGCTGTTCGACCAAATGACGCGGAAATTCGAGAGCGAGGTCTTCTAGTTGGGTACCATTTGCACTGTCTTCTATTCGAAGCGTGACGCTGCTGTTGGCGAACAGGCCAAAGGCTTCCGTCCGAAGTTGGAGCGAGTCGCCGAGATAGATCGGCACAGAGACATCGATCCCTGAGCCGCGCGCTGCGTGGAGCGCGTCGCGAGCGGCGAACGTCCACGTCGCCCGGGCCAGATGCACCGCGAGGGGATGCACATCAATCCCCACTACGCGGTTGAGCAGCCCGTCCAGCGTCTGCGCCGGCGTGTATCCGGCGTCTTGCGCCGCGGTCAGATACTTGCGCACCGCGGCGAAGATGAATGAACCGGAACCGCAGGCGGGATCGAGTACACGCTGGTTGAGTGGATCGGTGACGACGGCATCAACGATCTCGCGGGCCAGCCAGTCGGGCGTGTAGTACTCGCCGAGCCTGCGCCGGTCGTCGGCGGGGATGACTGCTTCGTAGAGGATGCGGGCGATGTCGGACTCGGCCTGGTTCCAATCGAACCAACTGATCCGGGTGGCGATATCGCGCAGCCACGCCTCGCCGCCGACTTCCACCGGCCAGGTGAAGAAGTCGGATTCAACAACGCCGCTGACGCCTGTTGCGTCGGAGAAGAGCTGTCCGTTGAGCAGGCGATCAGGCTCGGTGACTACTGAACTCGCGATGTCAATGCCAAACGCAGACTGGACGGCGAGTCCGACAACCACGGAGAGGTACGTGTGCCTGACAAAGAGATCGTCCAGGTCAGTGTCTACTTCCACGACCTGTCCGAGGGCGGCAGCGAGCAAGCGTCGCCACAGCTCGCGCTTGACGGCGATCGTCGGATCGTCGCGCTTAACGTCATAGAGTTCGCGCAGCGTCTTGAGTTGTCGTTCGTAGCGCGGTCCGCTGCCAAGGCGGGCGCGGATTTCGTCATCGGTGGGCGGAATGCCGCGTGCTTCCAGGACTTGCGACTGGTCGCGGAGCCACTCGTACAGTTGCAGACCATACTCGGCGTTCGCCAGCGTGAACGCATTCGGTGATTGCGTACTGACCGGTCCCATGCCGGGCCAGCGGAGAATCCAATACCTGCCGTCGGTCAGCATGCCGAAGCGTTGTGGCTGTCCGCCTGCGACGGCTGCCTTGAGGTAATCGTCAATTTGCTTGACATGGTGCGGGTCGGGGTCAAGCTGATTGCCAATGCGAACCTTGAACTCGATGATCAGGTCGCGGGTCCGCAGGTCGACCCGTCCCGACGAGCCTTCGGCCGGCGCCTGCTCCATTTCAACTTCATCGGCGTTGACCAGACCGGTGTTGATCAGGAAGTCGCGGATCGCGGCGCCAATCTCGGCCTCGCTCACACCGACTTTGTTGTGACGCTCAAGAATCGGTTGGGCCCGCTCGGCGCAAAATTCAGGTGTCGGCATACCTGCATCCTACGCAAGCCCAACCGGACGGCTGGCAGGATAGAATAGAGCACACCAGTTCGATCCACTCCGGAGAGGCGCAGCGCCATGACCGTCATCCTTCCACCGCTAACCAAACCTAACCACTTCCAACCACCCCAATCCCCGCGATCTCCCGTAAAACACTGGAGATCGGCGTGCTTTTTTCCCAATCGCCCTCAGAGAAAAATTCCTCCCTAACCACTAACCACCTCGCTCATACACTGAGTCCATGAGTTCTCGCGAGGCTTCCTGCTATCGACACTCCGACACCTGGGCTGGGGTTCTGTGTCAGCGTTGTTCGAGGCCGATTTGCACGTCTTGCATGATTGCGGCTCCGGTCGGGTTTCAGTGCCCTGAGTGTGTGGCCGAGGGGCGCAAGCGGACTCGGGAGTGGAAGACGACGTCTCCGATCCGGGTGACTCAGGCGCTGATCGTGGTCAATGCGCTGATCTGGATCTTTGTAGCGCTGTACTCAGGGTCGCTGTCGCTGTGGGGCGGCGGCGTGACCTCGATTCACCGCGACTTTGCGCTGCATGGGGCGTTCGTCAATGACGGCGAGTGGTGGCGGCTGGTGACGTCGGCGTTCCTGCACTATGGCTTGATCCACATGGCGATGAACATGTTCATCCTGATGCTGTTGGGGCGGATGCTGGAGCCGGCCATCGGCGGCTGGCGGATGCTGCTGCTGTACGGCGTCTCGTTGACCGGTGGCGCGTTGGGCGCGCTGATCGTCGAGCCCAACGCATTCACGGCCGGAGCGTCGGGCGCGGTGTTTGGGTTGGCCGGCGCGGTCGTGATCGCGGAGCGGGCATCGGGCGTCCGGCTCCGAGACTCGGGCATCCTCGCGTTCCTGGTGATCAACATCGCGATTTCGTTCCTCTGGCCGGGGGTCAGCATCGGCGGACACCTGGGCGGGATGATCGTCGGGGCTGTTGCCGCACTAGTTCTCTGGACACTTCCCAAGTGGAGCGGCTTCATCAGCGCCGCGTCGCATGTCAAGCTGTTGCGCCCGCTGCCGGAACTGATCGTGTTAGGTCTGGGCGTGCTCTGCGTCTTCATTGCGTTGTCGTGGGCGGCGCCGAACTGGCGCACTCCGCTTTTCTAGACATCACGGTTCTATTCGCTGATGAGGAGGGACCCCCTCAGCCTGCGGCAGCTCCCCCTGCAAGGGGGAGCAGGGAGGCTTGGGCAGCTCCGCATTACTGGGGGAGCGGGTATTCTTCGCAGAGCGACGAACTTGAGAGGATGGCTGACGATGAGTGATCGATTCGACGGCATGGTGGCGATTGTGACCGGAGCGGCGGGCGGCATCGGACGCGCGGCGAGCGTGCGCTTCGCCGAGGACGGCGCCAAGGTGGTCGCGGTCGACCTGGCCGGCTCGAACCTCGATGAGACGGTGGCGGCGATCTCCAATGTCGGCGGCGAGTGCAGCACGGTCGAAGCGGATGTCACGCAGGAAGCGGATGTCGCGCGCTACGTGGCGGAGGCGCTCTCCGCCTACGGTCGGGTGGACGCGTTCTTCAATAACGCCGGGATCGAAGGCGTGCGCTCGGCGCTGACGGAGCTGGATGAGGCAGACTTCGACCGCGTGATCGCGGTCAACCTCAAGGGCGTCTGGCTGGGCATGAAGCATGTCGCGCCGGCGATGCAAGAATCGGGCGGCGGCGCGATCGTGAATACGGCCTCAGTCGCCGGACTCTCGCCGACGCCGGGAATCATCGCCTACGGCGCGTCAAAGCACGCGGTGGTCGGAATGACGAAGTCGGCCGCGCAAGAGCTCGCGCCAACCGTCCGCGTCAACGCGGTCTGCCCGGGTCCAATCGAGACTCGGATGATGCGCAGCCTGGAGAGGCAGTTCGACCCGGACAACCCCGAAGGCGTCCACGACATGTTCGCAGCTGCGAATCCATTGGGTCGGTATGGAGAACCTGAGGAGGTCGCGTCGCTGGTGACATGGTTGTGCTCGGATGACAGCCGGTACATCAACGGTGCGATGCACACGATCGACGGCGGCGGGAATCGGGGGCGTTAAAGCTCCTTAGTCCAAAGCATTGGCGATTGAGTCTCCACAATGGAGCAGCTCTATTCCGTAAGGCTCACCCCGGAACTCAACGTGCTGGCTACGGAAATGTCCAACGCGATTCGCGCTCATTGCAGCTGGATGAACCAGCACGGGGCGAAACTTGACTGCGTCGCTCGGATTCATTAGCTCGGTCTCCAGAAAGGCCGCGCTAGCTTGGAGCTGTTGAACCGCACCGCTCGGAGCGCCACTCTTGAGTTCAATACAGGCCAGCCAACCCTCCGACGTCACCAAGACGTAATCCGCCCGCCGTTGCGTGACCAAACCTAGCGCGTCGCAATCAAGATCCAACAGGTACCACGTCCCGTCAACTCCATCCAATGTTGCCGAGCAACCCGCATCCTCACAAACCTGAGCTTCACAATCGGCGGGAGCCCGACCCCTGACAACATCTGGCAACTGGGTCACGTTTGGCTCTTGTCGGCCAATCGATTTCCAACCTTGACCCACGTTCGATACTGGGCCTCGGCGACTTCAAGATACCCGGGATCGTATCCCACGCCTGCGCGATCGAATTGGATCTCCTTAACGATGGTGCCTGCACCTTCCGGCTGCTGCTCGAAGGACCACACTCCGACATCTTCACTCCTGAGCGCAGCATCACTCCCATCAAGATCGGCGGTCTCTTCCATCCCCAAGTCGCTGAGCCTGACAAGATTCGCGAATTGATCAACAAACCAGTTGCTGTGCGTGGTCAGGATTACACGAACGCCAGAGCGGACCAAGCGAGCAAGTGAGGTGGCAAACTCCGTCTGCGCAGCAGGGTGGAGATGGGATTCCGGCTCGTCAATGATAATTGTTTCGCCGGGCTCTACCAGGTGCTTTAGGTAAAGTACGATCGGGGCCAGTTCCGAGACCATCGAAGACACCCTCGAAAGCGGGAGTTCACCTTTCCAACCTTGCGGCTGGTAAGTAAATCTTGGATGCCCGCCTTCAGAGAGTCGCCGGTGCGCGCTGCCGCCGAGAATGCCAGTCTCGATCTCGCTGGCGATATCGCTCTCGCCATGCGACGATTCACCCATGTCCAACACCAGATCGCGCATGAAGTCCGCGAGTACACCTGGCAGCACTACGTCGGAGTCTCTTCTGAAAAATCCAGCGTACGACGCGCTGCTTATCATCGCTGCCACCACCGCGTTATTCGCGTGCATTACGCCGGTACGATCGGCAGGAAGGTAGTAGGCTGGACGTTCCAGAGATCCGAGACAACTTCGCAGAGCAGAATGCGCAAGCGTGCGAACTCTATCAAAGGCTGCTGACCGTCGTAATTCGGAATCAATAGTGAGTTTCAGCATGCGCTCCAACGACCGCATGTGTCGTAAGGTGCTCGTAGCCTTAACCGAACGTCGAATCGACGTATGACCATAGCGCCAAGCGACAGTCGCTAATAGATTTACGGCTTTGTCGCTAATTACGAACCGATACTCAAGTGGGTAGGGAGTGTCATCATCCTGGTCAGGGGTGCATCGAACAATTACCTCAGCGCCCTGCTCGGCACCGTGTCGAACGATTTGAGCTGGATCTTCGGATATGCCGAAGTACCGCCCGAGCTGACCAATGATTACTCGTTTCGTTTCCGAGTTTCCACATAGCGTTTCTCGTACAGCCACTTCCAACCTATCAGGCGGTGACGGCACCACTTTGCTGGTTTCGTCAGATAGGGCAGCCCTCAAATCGCTTGCGATCCATTTGCCGATTTCGTCCAGATCATGTTCATGTAGAACTGGCTGGAGTGTTTCTGCGAACAACGACGAAGTCGAATCAGAGTCGTAGTGCTCACTTGTCTCAAATGCCTGATGCAAGGCATACAACAGGGTTGCCAGATAAGACTTCCCCGTGTTGTTCGGACCGACAAATACCGTCAGCGGGCGCAGATCGATCTTTGCTTCGGCGATTGGGCCGAAGTTTTTGACTTCTAGCTCGATCTTTGGCTCTGGCTGATCGGTGGACATGGGGTTCCCTCGCTTTGAGGGTATCGGCCACCGATGGCAGGTGGAGAGCTATTCCACCTGCCAGGTGGCTTTGCCTCGGAGGAGTTGGACGACGTCGTGTTGGTTTTTGAACTTGGCGACTTCGATCTGACTGTCGAGGTAGTCGCCGTAGGTTGGCGTCGCGACCTGGCGGATGACTCCCATGGGGACCGGCATCTCGGGGTAGGCGCAGCGGGCGAGCAACTGATGCACGTCGGGCGATGGGCGGGTCGCGTCGTGGGTGAGGATCAGGCCGGCGTCGGGGCCGTGCGTGTCAACGACATGCAGGCCGGTCGCCGAAACGGCCAGTCCCTTGTTCTTATCCTCGCCGAAGAGCATCGGCTGACCGTGCTCGAGGTAGAGCAGCCGCTCGTCGCGGACGTCGCGGTCCGTGTAGTCCGAGAAGGCGCGGTCGTTGAAGATGTTGCAGTTTTGCAGGATTTCGACGAAGGCGGCGCCGTGGTGTCGGGCGGCCGTCTCGATTGTCGCGGTCAGGTGCTGCGGGTCGGTGTCGAAAGTGCGGGCGACGAATGTCGCCTCGGAGGCGAGCGCCACGGAGAGCGGGTTGAGCGGACGCTCGGTCGTGCCGCTCGGCGACGACTTCGTGACCTTGCCAAGTTCGGAGGTCGGCGAGTACTGACCCTTGGTCAGGCCGTAGATGCGGTTGTTGAAGAGGAAGATCTTCACGTCGACGTTGCGGCGCAGGACATGGAGCAGGTGGTTGCCGCCGATTGACAGCGCGTCGCCGTCGCCGGTAATCACGAAGACCATGAGGTCGGGGCGCGCGAGCTTGAGTCCGGAGGCGATGGTTGGCGCACGGCCGTGAATCGAGTGGAACCCGTAGGTGTTCATGTAGTAGGGGAAGCGCGAGGAGCAGCCGATGCCGGAGACGAAGACCATTTTCTCGGGCGCGACGTTCAGGTTGGACATGGCGCGCTGCATCTGGGAGAGGATCGAGTAGTCGCCGCAGCCGGGACACCATCGGGTGTCGACGTCGGAGGCATAGTCCCTACGCGTCAGGTTCTCTTCCGCGACCGGAATGATGTTCTCGACGTGCTCTGGAGCATGCGGTGTCTGGAGTACCATTTCGTGCCTCCTGTGGCTCTCTGTACTCGATCTTACGGGATATTCGGTGCGATCCGGCGTCTATTCAGAGGCGAGCTTCTGGATTGCTTCAGTCAGCAGTCGTGCTGAGAGTGGCTGGCCGGTGACCTCGTTGTAGCCCTTGGCGTCGACGAGGAAGTTGGCGCGGATCAGCATCCGCAGCTGGCCGGTGTTCGCCTCGGGGATGAGCACCTTGTTGTAGCGCGCAACCACGTCGCCGAGGTTTCGCGGGAAGGGGTTGAGGTACTGCAGGTGTACGTGTGCCACGTCGCAGTCCGCCTCGCGTGCGTCGTTGACCGCGGTGAAGACCGCTCCGTAGGTGGAGCCCCAGCTCAGAACGAGCATGTCTCCGGATTCTGGACCGTCTACCTCGGCTTCAGGGATGAAGTTGGCGATCCCCTGAATCTTCTCGGCGCGCAGGTTGGTCATGCGCTGGTGGTTTTCCGCCGTGTAGGAGACATCGCCGCTGCCGTCAGCCTTCTCCAGGCCGCCGATACGGTGCTGCAGACCGGGCTGTCCGGGTGGGATGAACGCGCGAGCCAGCGTGTCCGGGTCGCGCTCATAGGGCGCGTAGTCTTCCGGAGCCGTGTTCAGGAGCTTGCGGTATGGGACCTCGATCTTGTCGAGCTGGGTGATATCGGGGACCGGCCAGGGCTCGGCGGTGTTGGCCAGGTAGGTGTCGGAGAGCAGGATCACCGGCGTCACGAACTGGTAGGCCAGCCGGACCGCTTCGAGCACCATGTAGAAGCAGTCGCCTGGCGACTTGGCGGCGAGCACGCAGAGCGGCGATTCGCCGTTGCGTCCGAACATGACCTGGAGGAGGTCGGTCTGCTCGGTCTTGGTCGGCATACCGGTCGAGGGACCGGAGCGCTGGACGTCGAGAACGATCAGCGGCAGCTCGGTCATGATCGCGAGGTTGATCGCCTCGCTCTTGAGCGAGATGCCGGGACCTGAGGTTCCGGTCACACCGAGCGCGCCACCGTAGGCCGCGCCGATGGCGGTACCGACCGCCGAAATCTCATCCTCGGCCTGGAAAGTGCGCACACCGAACTCGCGCAGAGCGGCGAGTTCGACCAGCACGTCGGAGGCGGGAGTGATGGGGTAGGAGCCGTAGAACAGCTCGAGGTCGGACAGGTGGGAGGCGGCGATCAGACCGAGCACGAGCGCCTGGTTACCGGTGATCGTGCGGTACTCGCCGGGCTTGAGCTGTGCCGGTGGGACGCGGACGTGGGCGTCGGCGATTTCCGTGGTCTCGCCGTAGGCGTGGCCGGCGAAGAGCGCGCGACGGTTGGCCTCGGCGATGTTGGGCAGTCGACCGAAGCGTTCCTGGATCCAGTCGAGCGTCGGCTGCAGGTCGCGGTCGTAGAGCCAGTAGACGAGGCCGAGGGCGAAGAAGTTCTTGGTCCGCTCGGCGTTCTGGTTGGAGAGTCCGAGGTCGTCAAGAGCGGCGACCGCGGCGGTGGTCGCCGGCGCCTTGATCACGCGGTAGCCATCGAGCGAGCCATCGCTCAGCGGGTTGCTGGGGTAGCCGGCCTTCTTCAGGTTGCCGGAGGTGAAGGCGTCCTCGTTGACGACGAGCAATCCGCCCTTGGCCAGCGCCGAGAGGTGCGATTTCAGCGCGGCGGGATTCATCGCCACGAGCGTGTCGGGCTCGTCGCCGGGCGTGTAGATCAGGTGCTTCGAGAAGGAGATCTGGAAGCTCGACACACCGGCCAGTGAGCCGGCTGGCGCGCGGATCTCGGCGGGGAAGTCGGGCAGCGTCGAGAAGTCGTTACCGAAGATGGCGGTGGCGTCGGCGAAGCGATTGCCGGCCAACTGCATGCCGTCGCCGGAGTCGCCCGCGAATCGGACGGTGACGCGGTCACGTTCGAGGATCGGCGCGCCGGAGCCGCCCGACCCGTTCGCCTGCGTTGATGTGGTGGTCATCTCTCAACGGCCTCCGCGGACGGCGCGGGAATGCGATGCGCCGGCCTGATTACTCGGGAAGGTGTCTGCGGTGGCGTCCACCGAGAACGGCTCCCGTCCGTACAATAGACCTGTACGGGGCAAGATACGCAATTCCAGAGTGAACAGCGTTGGAAACAGGGGGCTTTGTGCCACGCGGGCTGATCATTCAGTAACCCTCGGTACATCCCCGACGCTTCGGACGCTACGCCCTCAGGCGCGTGATCCGCAAGTCGTTTCGTAAACGCGAATGAAAACGGGGTGTCTCTCGGCTTTTCGCCTTTCGCGTTCTGCGTTCCGGGCTCAAGAGGGGATCTCTGAAGACCGCCACTTCGCTGCTGCTCCGTCATACCCGCGCTCCGCCGCGGGTATCTCGTCGCGCTCGGCACGAAAGTCAGGAGCCGGCAGAGCGACTGAAACGGGCGCGCTTCCTCAGGTCCGAGCCTCGGTGCAGAACTCATCGAGATTCCCGCGGCGGAGCGCGGGAATGACGGATCTCGTGCTTCTGAGACAACCTCCGTGGGTCGGGACTGGGAACTGCGGGGCAGCCACATTGTGGCTGCCCCTGCTCATGCTGGTCCTATGGCTGGGCTTGCCCGGCGGTCAATGAGTTGCGCAAGGCTTGCATTGCCTCTGCATCGGTGACCATCGGTTTGATCAACAACTGGGTGCTGCTGAAGTAGCCCGCTGGGTCGATACGCAGGCGTTCGACGATCAGTGAGCCGACTGCGGCCAGGTAGGGCTGCAGCTCCGGATGGTCGAAGATGGCGAACGTCATCCGACCCTCGGACACCAGCTCGCTGATCAGGCGGGTCCAACCGAACGTTGCGGCAGGTATGTCTGCGTCGGACAGGAAGATCACGATGCGTACCGCGACTCCGGTGTTGGACGAGAGCGCGAGCACCGCGTCGACATTGCCTTCGGCGATCCGGGTTTCAAGCTCTTCGGTCACGGTTTCGTCGCTGGTTGGGCTCCAGCGTTCGACGGTGCCGTTGAACGTTTCCTCGAGCCCGTCGCAGCGGTTGTGCAGACCGACGTTGTTGGGTTCGTGGATGATGCAGAGTGCGTTGCCCTCAATACCGCGTTCGCTGAACTCTGCGCCGGCGATTCGACCGCCTTCGCGGTCGTCGAGACCGATGTGCAGGGCCGTGCCGACATCGGCGGCGACTTCGGCGCCGGAGTTGAACGAGATCATGTGAACGCCGGCGTCGATGGCTTCCTGGACCGCCGGCTTCAGGACCTCCGGCTCGGCCAGCGTCGTCGCGATCGACACCGCGCCATCGGCGACGCAGCGGCGAATGGCCTCAGCCTGCTCGGCGGCGACGGCGTAGACCTCGGTGCGGACATCGATGCCGAGCGCGCCGGCAGCGGCAGCCGAGGACTCTGAAGCGAGACCCCAGAACAGGTCGTCTTCGCCACCGTGGCTGATGACGCAGTGAAGGTCGTCGGGATTGGGCAGTTGAGGGTCGATCAGTTCGATCCAATAGCTGCCGCGCATAAAGGTGCGATTCGCTTCCATTGTCTGGTCAACGATGTCCGCCAGGGGAACGCTCGTGGCAAAGTAGCCGCCGAGATCGCCATCCTCGCGGACCGCGGTCTCAATCTGCTTGCGGAATTCGTCGTAGTCACTGACGGAGAGACGTTCGACCGGGCCTCCATAGGTCGACTCCATGCCGTCGCAGAGCTGACCGATTCCAGGATCGTTGAGGTCCTCGATGCAGAGCATCTTGGGCAGGTCTTCATCGGCTGTTTCGCCGAAGTACTCGGAGAATCCGTCGCCGATTTCTTCGCCGGACTCGACGAGAAATGCCCCGTAGGTGTTGGCGACCAGCTCGTGCCGGCTGTCGGTATCGACCACGATCGCTGAGCTGTGCAAGGCTTGGCCGACTTCAGCGTCGGGCGCCAGGAATCGATGCGACGGCTTCTCCGTTTCGCTCCACTCTCCGCTGACCTCTCGATGTTGGAGACCGACTTCGACGCGACCATCATCGAGGCGCTCGACCACGATTCGCACATCGACGTGTCCGTCGGTTCCTCCTGTGGTCGCCCAGACGGCGCTCAGCGCTGCCACGCCGACCACCATGCCCAAGAGAAGCAGGATCATTGTTCGCATATCCCGAGCCCTCGCTATTCATTGCTCAACAACGTTGGCGCGTATCGTATCGGCAACGATTCCTCAGTCCTATAGGGGAGACCTATGGGGGAGACCATGTTCTGCCCCAGTCGGCGCCGGCAACGCTTATCCTGCCGTCGGCAACTGATACTGACACACTGCTGGACTCGGAACGCTGAGAGGCGGGCGACATGGCTGGAGCACTTGAGGGACAGGCGGCGTTGATCACCGGCGGAGCGAGCGGGATCGGCGCGGCCTGCGCGATTCGGTTTGCGCAAGAGGGCGCCGACGTGCTCTTGGCCGATCTGCTGCCGCATCGCGCTGCCGACACTGTGGCAACGGTCGAGGCTGAGGGTCGGCGAGCCGTCGTGGTCGAATGCGATACCTCGACCGAGGCCGCCAACGACGCCGCGGCGCAGGCCTGCGTCGACGAGTTCGGCCGCCTGGACATCGTGGTCGCCGCGGCCGGCATTTCAAATGCGGAGTACGTGTCGGGCGAGAGCAGCGACATCGGCGAGGACCGCACGGCGTCGTTCATCGCCAATCAAAACGTGGAGCACTGGGAGAAGGTGCTGGCGGTCAATCTGACCGGCGTGATGATGACCGACCGCTCGTGCGCTCGGAAGATGATTGAGTTGGGCAATGGCGGATCGATTATCAACATCGCCTCGATCATGGCCAAGTTCCCGCAGGCGGGCGCAGCCAACTATTGCGTCTCGAAGGCCGGCGTCTGGATGCTGACCAAGGTGTTGGCGCAGGAGCTGGTGCAGGATGGGATTCGCGTCAATGCAATCGGTCCCGGTTTCATCGAGACGCCGATGACCGCCGCAATCTCGGGTCACGAGGAGTTGAACCAGTGGGTCCTGAGCCTGACGCCGATGCGGCGCTTCGGTCAGCCGGAGGAGATCGCCAAGGTGGCGTGCTTCCTGGCCTCGGACGAGGCGTCGTATGTGACGGGTGAGATCATTCATCCCGACGGCGGCTGGTTCACGGAGTAAGGCGAGGCAACCGTCGGCCCGAGCGGGTCCCCGCGCAAGGCGGGGACTGAGACCACCAGGAGGCTTGCATGTCATTGTGGAGCATCGCTTCGGAGACGATTGATGCGGCGTCGGAGTCTCTACGGGCGCTGAGCATGGACATCCACTCGCATCCGGAGGAGAATTACGCGGAAGTGCATGCGCACGCGGCGCTGACCAGCTTCCTGTCGGACGCGGGATTCGACGTGACGCCGTCGGCATATGGGATGGAGACTGCGTTCGAGGCGACTAAGGGCTCGGGCGGTCCGACGATTGCGGTGCTCTGCGAGTACGACGCGCTGCCGGGGATTGGTCATGCTTGCGGTCACAACCTGATTGCGATTTCGGGTGCGGCGGCCGGTTTGGCCGTGGCGAATGCGCTGGAGCGCGAGGGTGTTGACGGTACGGTTCGCGTGCTCGGATCTCCGGCTGAGGAAGGTGGAGGCGGCAAGATTCGTCTGATCGACGAGGGCGCGTTCGAGGATGTCGGCGCGGCGATGATGATTCATCCCGGCACGGGCGACATCGTCTATCCCTTCGTCCTGGCGATCGACACGGGTTTCGTCGAGTTCCGAGGCAAGAACGCGCACGCAGCGGGAGCGCCGTGGGAGGGTCGCAATGCGCTCGACGCGCTGGTGCTGGCCTACCAGGCGATCGCGCTGCTGCGCCAGCAGTCGCACCCGACGGTGCGGATTCACGGCAAGATTCACCACGGCGGCGAGAAACCCAACATCATCCCCGACTACGCGCAGGCCGAGTTCTATGTGCGCGCGCCGCAAGAGGGTCGGCTGAACGAGATGATCAAGCGGGTCGAGGACTGCTTTGCCGGCGCAGCGCTGGCGACCTCCTGCGAGTGGTCGGTCGAGTGGCAGGGTCCGCGATACAGCAATATGGCCAACAACCGGCCGCTGGCCGAGGCCTACGGTCGGCGCTGGCTCGACCTGGGCGTGCGGGCGATGGACCTGGACGGCTCCAAGGAGGGCAGCTTCGGCTCGACCGACATGGGCAACGTGTCGCACGTCGTGCCGTCGATCCACCCGATGTTCCACATCCCGCACGAGAGCGGCAATCACACGGCGCAGTTCACAGCGGCGGCGAGCTCGGCAGAGGGCCACGGGCTGACCCTGACCGCGACAAAGGCAATGGCGCACACGGCGCTCGACTGGCTGACCGACCCTGATCTGCGGGATCGTGCGCTGTCCGATTTCGAAGTCGCACACACAAGCTGACACTGAGCTGAGACCACGAAAAGAGGACCACCATGCTGGATCACATTGTCCTGGCGACGCCCGACGTTCAGGCCTCGGTCGAGGCGATCGCGGCGGCGACCGGGATTCGCGCGGAACTGGGCGGGCACTTCCAGGGCCGCGGCGTCTACAACCACCTGATCGCGCTTGAAGATGACGCCTACCTCGAGATCATCGGTCCCGACCCGAGCCAAGCCGACCATGAAGGTCCGCTGCCGTTCGGCATGCACGAGTTTCGCGAGCGCGGCGCCCACGTGCCGCACTTTTGCTACAAGGCGGGCGACGCGATCGAAGAGCGGACAGCCGCTGCGCATGCGGCCGGCTTCGACATCGGCGAGGTGCGTCCGCTGGGTCGTGTGCTGGCCGACGGCACGCGGCTCGACTGGCATCTGACGACCGGCGGCTGGCCGCCGCTGCTGGGCGGGCTGGTGCCGTTCCTGATCAACTGGGGCGACGCGCGGCATCCGTCGACGACGGCGGTCAAGGGCGCGCGCCTGGCGTCGTGGCACGGTGAGCACCCCGACCTTGATGCTGTGCGTCGGGCGCACGAAGCGATGGGCGTCGAGTTGGAACTTCGCGAGGGCTCTGAGCCTGCGCTGGTCGCGGTGATCGAGGGTCCGAACGGCTCGATCACGCTGCGCTGAAGGTGCGGAAGCTTCCCCCTTGGGGGAGGTGTCACGAAGTAGCCTGCCCCCGGCTTGAACGGGGGCCGGAGGGGCCTGGTCGGGCGCGAAGCCGAGGGACCCCCTCCGCCTTCGGCACCTCCCCCTTGCAGGGGGAGGAGAGAGACTGGAGCGGCGCCTCCCCCTGCAAGGGGAGGAAAGAAAAGGGATTGGCGCCTCCCCTCGCAAGGGGGAGGAGAGAATTTAGTTAAGCATCTCACCCGCCGAGGGCGAGACCGCGGAAGGGACCGAGAAATGAAACTGGGACTGGCTCTTGGTTACTCCGGTGCGAACATGTCGCTACCGGTTGACATGGTTCGTAAGGCGGAGGCGTTGGGCTACGACTCGGTCTGGACGGCTGAGGCGTATGGCTCGGACGCGTTCTCGCCGCTGGCTTACCTGGCTGCCGTGACCGAGAAGATTCGGCTGGGAACCGGCGTCATTCAATTGGCAGCGCGAACACCGGCCAATGCGGCCATGACCGCGGCGACGATCGACGCGCTGGCCGGCGGCGACCGCATCATCTTGGGCATCGGCGTGTCGGGCCCGCAGATCGTTGAAGGCTGGTACGGCCAGCCCTGGGGAAAGCCGAATCCACGCATCCGCGACTACGTCGCGATCATTCGCAAGATCCTCGCCCGTGAGGAACCGGTCACACATGACGGCAAAGAAATCTCGTTGCCCTACGAAGGCCCTGGCAGCGCTGGGCTGGCCAAGCCGCTGCGCTCAATCTTGCACATGAATCCCAACATCCCGATCTGGCTGGGTACCGGTACCGAGACCAACGTGCGGATGACGGCCGAAATCGCCGAGGGCTGGCTGCCGCTCGGCCTGACGCCGTACAACGTCGACACGTTTGCGCCATGGATTGAAGAGGGCTTCAAACGCTCGGAGGCAAAGACGGGCGAGGCGAAACGGTGGACCGATTTTGAGGTGCAGTCCTCGGCCGAGGTTCAGATCACCGACGACCTGCGCGACGCCTTCCGAAGAATGAAGCCGAATGTGGCGCTGTACGTCGGTGGGATGGGCGCTCGCAGTGTCAACTTCCACAAGATGAGCATGGTTCGTCGCGGCTACGGCGATGCGGCGGAACGCATCCAGGAGCTCTACCTCGCTGGACGCAAGGGCGAAGCGATCGAGGAAGTACCGGAGGAGTTCCTCGACGAGCAGGCGCTGCTCGGCTCGCCGGCCCGTATCCGAGAACGCTACCAGGCCTGGGCGGACAGCTACATCACCGGCCTCACGGTCAGGACGGACCAGCCAGAAGCGGTCGAGCTGATGGGCGAGCTGGCGAGGGAGTCATCGGGGGCGTAGGAGAGGTAAGCTGAACCGATGTTTCTAACTCGTCTCCGATTGCGCAATTGGCGCAACTTCGCAGAGGTTGATGTACCTCTCCAGCAACGCACGTTTATCGTTGGACCTAACGCAGCAGGCAAGTCAAACTTGCTTGACGCGCTTTGGTTTTTGCACGAAACCGCGGACAATGAGGTCGGATTCGACAAGGCACTGAAGTTCCGATCTGGGATTCAACGCCTCCACTCCAACTATGCAAGCGACGCAAAAGACCCAATCACCATAGAAATCGAAATGGATGATGATCCCTGGTGCGAAAGAGCAGAGTGGCGGTACCAGATTACTTTTGCGCCTAAGCTGATGTCCGACGACAAGTCCTTTGCTGGCCACATTCAGTGCGAAGAAGTATGGCAACGCTCGCAGCAGTGCTACCGCTGGTCGGAATCTGCTGATTATGCCGACCTTCCTCTTAGACATATGCACCCGCCTATCGGAGTCGTGGACGACTCCAAGGTTCGCCGAGTTGCCGATGCCCTTGGTTCCATTGAGTTTCTTGACGGAATCTGGACAGAACCACATCGAGGGGATTGGGTAAAGTCGTACAACCGACGCCGACGAGAGCCAAGATCGACAGTGTTTGACGAGATATTTGCCACTCCGGATACCGAAAGAGCGAGCCGGCTCGAGCGCATCGTTCAGGCACTGCGTACGTTCCAGCCACAGCTTGAGTCACTCTCCGTGGAGATGGACCCCGATGGAGCTGGCCGCCTAGTTGCCACACATGCCGAGTGGTACGGTGCTGCCCTCCAAGATCCAGAATTCTCAGACGGCACTGCCGCGTTGCTTGGAATGATGTGGAGGTTAACTCAACCAGGCGGACCGCTTCTGATCGAACATCCCGAGCACTCTCTCCAGGTTGAAGTACTCCCTCATCTCGCGTGGGCATTCGCCTTCGACAACGATCCTCCGATGCGTCAGGTGATCGCCACTACGCACTCAGAAGAACTGCTTCGAGACCACGGGATAGAGCCTCGCGAAGTAATCACAATTCGGCCTAGCACCAAAGGCTCAGTCGCTGCAGACGGCTCTGTGGATGCGTCCGCAGTTTCATTGGCCGAAAATGGTGGTTCGGCTGGTGAGTATCTGCTCCGCAGCGCCAATGCCGTGACTGGCTACCAGCTGACATTAGGCCTATGAGCAGCACGAGAGGCGTAATTGCTGTCGGCGCTGAAGGGCGAGTCGATTTCGCTGTGGCAGACAGGCTCCTCAAGGAGCGCAAGAGAACTGCCATTTTCTTGGCGGGACCCAACGACAGATCCAGAATGCTGCGCCAAGCAGAACAATTGGCTGAGTCCAATATTGAACAAGAGTGGTTCGTCCTGTGTGATCTCGACGATGCCGCCTGCGCGCCTACATTCATTTCAGGGCTCGATCTCGCGCGACGTGATTGGGTTTGTCTGCGGGTTGCGGTTAGGGAGATTGAGTCTTGGCTTCTTGCGGATCCGACCTTTGCCGATTTCATTGCTGTCGATCCCGGGCTGATCCCTCCTCTCCCCGATGAACTTGAACAACCAAAGCGCGCAGTTGTGGCTATAGCCCGAGAATCAATGAACGACAATGTGCGGCGAAGCATCGTGCCTTCTCCCGGCTCAAAAAACGTTATCGGTCGGCGGTACAACCCAACGCTAATTGATTTCGTAAAGCACCATTGGCAACCAGAGCGGGCGGCAGAGCGATCCGATTCGCTTAGCCGGTGCTTGAACGCTCTCAAGAGATTCAATTGGTAAACTCACACGGGACGCAAGAAAGGAATGCCTTATGTCCGACGCTGAATCGATTGTCAACGCCTTCATGGCCGAGTTTGATGCCGAGCATCCCGACGCCGATACGTTGGCGTCCTATTTCACCGACGACGCGGTCTATCACAACATGCCGATGGCTCCCGCGGAGGGGATCGAGGCGGTCAAGGCTGCGCTCGCGGGTGTCTCGCAGATGACATCGCGGGGGTGGGAAGTGCTGCACTCGGCGACGAATGGCGACGTCGTGCTGAACGAGCGGATTGACCGCTTCGACATGGGCGGGACTGAGGTCGCCGTGCAGGTCTGCGGCGTGTTTGAGATTCGGGATGGGAAGATTGCTCGTTGGCGCGACTATTTCGACCTGGCGTCATTCCAGAAGCAGATGCCGAGCGGCTAGGCGGCTCCAAGACCTCCCCCTTTTGGCCCGTCTCAAGAGTTGGAATTCCCAGGCCCCGCTTCACGCGGGGACCTGCTCGGACGGCGCGGCCTATCGGGTCATGATGTTTGAGGCGCAGAAGGAGCGGGTCCCCGCGTGAAGCGGGGCCTGGGAATCAGTGAATGGAAGCGGACTTCTGAGACAACCCCCAGAGGGGGAGCGCCGTCCTATTCCATGCCGAAGGCGGACCTCAGTTCAGCTGCGATCTGATCGAGTGCCTGGCTGCCCTCGGGGACGGCCTCGAATGCGCTGACGAAGCCGTGAATCACGCCGTCGTAGCGGGTGCAAGTGGACTGCACGCCTGCGGCTGCGAGGGCGGCGGCGTAGGCTTCGCCCTCGTCGCGCAGCGGGTCGTATTCGGCGGTGAGCGTCAGTGATCGCGGCAGATTCGAGAGGTCGGCGGCCTGCAGCGGCGAGGCGTAGGCCTGCGAACCTTCCGACTCATCGTTGAGGTAGAGGTCCCAGAACCAGCGCATGCCGGCCTCGGAGAGACCAAAGTCGACGCCGTTCTGCTTGTATGACTCGGTTTCGAAGTCGAAGTCGGTGACCGGGTAGATCAGGATCTGCGTGGCGATCTCGGGACCGCCGCGATCGCGCGCCATCTGCGCGACGACGGCTGCGAGGTTGCCGCCGGCGGAGTCGCCGGCGACGCCGATCTTGTCGGACGGTCCGCCCCGCTCGGCGTACATCTTTTGCATCCACTGGAGCGCCGCGTAGCAGTCTTCAGCGGCTGCCGGGTAGGTCGCCTCGGGCGCGAGTCGATAGTCGACCGAGAGGACGCTCGTCGGTGTTCGATTGCAGATGGCTCGACAGACGGCGTCGTGTGACTCGATATCGCCGATCACCCATCCGCCGCCATGGAAATAGAGGACGGTGGGCAGGTCACGCGGGTCTTCGGTCGGCAGGTAACCGCGAACCGGAATCCCGCCGGCGGGACCGGGAATCTCCATGTCGAAGGTGCTGGCGACGGGCTCGGGATCGCCGACTTGAAGGCGCAAGGCCGTCATGGCATTGCGCGCTTCCTGCGGCGACATCTCGTGGAAGGCGGGAGCACCGGCGCGCATTCCGAGGATGGCCTTGGTTTCAGCGGTCAGCGGCATCGTAAATCGGTCCGTTCGAGGTGTTCGGTTTGTTCGGGTTTGTTCGATTCTGTTCGGCTTGTTTCGTCTGATCTCGGCTAGGAATCCTCTGAATGACTCCCGTCGCCGGCCGATCGGGGACCCCTTTCAGCCCCCCCGTTCGGGCCGGGGGCAGGCTTTCGGCAGCTTCCCCCTTGCGGGGGAGGCGGGGATCAGAGTTGTCCAGCGCGTTCCTAGATGCGCTCGTTGATGAAGGCGGCGGCCTCCTTGAGGCATTCCATGCCAGTGGGGATGATGGCGAACATCATGATTGGGTCGTGGACGACGCCGTCGTAGCGATGCACGGTGACATCGCCGCCGGCCGCCTCGATTGCTGCGCCGTAGGCCTCACCTTCGTCGCGCAGCGGGTCGAACTCGGCGGTCTGGATCAGCGCCGGGGCGAGGCCCGATAGGTCGTCGGCCTTGATTGGCGAGGCGTAGGCTTCCTGGCCTGCCTCAGCGTTGGGCAGGTAGTGGTCCCAGAACCAGACCATCGAGGCGCGCGTGAGCAGCAAGCCTTCGGCGTTCTCGGTGTAGGACGGGTAGCTGTAATTGTGGTCGGTGACTGGGACGTGCAGTACCTGCGCCGCGATCGCGGGGCCGCCCTTGTCGCGCGCCATCTGCGCGACCACAGCCGAGAGGTTGCCGCCGGCGGAGTCGCCGGCGACGGCCATACGCGAGCCGTCAACGCCGATCTCAGCGCCGTTCTCGGCGACCCAGGCAGAGGCGGCGTAGCAGTCATCGGCCGCGGCCGGGTACTTGTCCTCAGGCGCGAGTCGATAGTGGACGGAGACGACGGCGGCGTCGCCCAGTTCCGCCAACAATTGCTTGCAAGTGCCGTCGTGCGATTCGATGTCGCCCAGGACCCAACCGCCGCCGTGGAAGAACATCACGACGGGCAGGTTGTCGCCCGCAGCGGCGTAGACACGGACGGGGATGTCACCGCCGGGACCGGGGACCGTGCGGTCTTCAACTCGTGCGGGCTCGGGAGCGCCGGCCTGCATCATGGCGAAACCGGCAATGGCCTCGCGAGCCTCTTCCGGCGTCTGCTCGGAGATATCCGGGCCGCCGGCCTCTTCCAACATCGCCAACAGTCCCTGGGTCTCTGGTGTCGGGGGCATGGTTCACTCCTTGTGTGGTGTGTCTGGTTAGATTTCGAGGCGCCAGGTGGCGCAACGCGGACAGGATACGCGGTAGCAGGCATCCCATGTCGGACCGGGCTCGTCCAGGTCCCTGATCGCATCCTGGACGTGATTGGTTGCCGTCCAAGGGTTCGCGCGTTGGGGGTTTCAGGTTTTCGGTGAACTTTTTTCTCTGGGCGGAGAAAACAGAAACCGAGCCGCGATCTCCAGTGTTCTACGGGAGATCGCGAATTCAGGCGTTTCAAGTTCTTTCAGCATTTTTCAGGTTTCTTCAGCTCTGGGGGCGTGTGTCTTGTTCGGTTTTGTTCGGTTTTGTTCGGTGTGGTCAGCCGTTGGAAGTCTCACTGCGCGTCCAGCCACTGGCGGGTCATCTCGGCGTGGCCGACATGCTCGGCGGTGTGGGCGAGGGCTCGGTCAATGAGCTCGTAACCGGTCAGGTGCTTGTCCATGAACATGTGGTAGTGCGGATCGTCCCAGGCGTCGTCGCCGAGACCGGCAAGCGCCGACTCGATCACGGACTTGGCACCGCTCCATCGCTCTGCCAGCTTGCCTTGCGGGTCGTCGACGGAGGCAGCCCTGGAGTCGAACTCAGCCTGGCGGCTGCGATCGAGCTTCTGGCCCGCGAGCACCTCGACGATGTTCCACTCGGTCGCTGAGATCGCGTGCGTGGCGAGGATGAACATCGTTGATGCATCGTCCCACGGAGCGGTATCGAGCTGTTCAGAGGAGAGTCCGGCGGTGGCGGCGAGGATGCGTTCGATCAGATCGCAAGCGGTTTGGAAAGCGGACAGAGCTGGTCCCTCAAGCGGCATCGGCGTCTTCCTAACTTCTACCTATACTCCGATTGATTGAGTTGTCGGGCGCAGTGTATCGCGACCGATGTCGAAGGTAGCACATATTTCCTAGATAAGGAACCTGCCATGAAAGCCGATCCGCAGACGCAGGCGTTGAACGTGATGATCGAAGAGGCCTCGTCGCAGGGCAAGCCCTGGCACGAGATGGAGCCACAGGAGCTGCGCGACATCCTGGCCGAGGGCGGCCCGTTCGGTCCGCCGCCGCCGAAGCTGGATGACATCGCCCAGGAGCGCACTATTCCGGGACCAGCCGGTGATATTCCCGTCCGCGTCTTCATTCCGCCGGTCGTGCGCGGCGTCTACCTACACATTCATGGAGGCGGCTGGGTGATCGGCTCGCACGACGGCGCCGACGAGCGGCTCTGGGAGCGCGCCCAGGCGACCCAGCAGGCGGTCGTGTCGGTGGGCTACCGGCTCTCGCCTGAGTACCCGTATCCGGCGCCCAACGAGGACTGCGAGGCGGCCGCGGTCTGGCTGGTCGAGAACGGCCAATCGGAGTTCGGCACCGACGCGTTCACGATCGGCGGCGAATCTGCCGGCGGACATCTCTCAGCGACCACGCTGCTGCGGATGCGGGACAACCACGGCTACACGGGCTTCAAAGGAGCGGCGCTGAACTACGGCGTCTACGACCTGCGCCACTCGCCGTCGGCGAGGCTCTGGGGACCGCGCAACCTGATCCTGTCGTCGCCAATCATGGAGTGGTTCATCGACCACTACGTCACGCCGGAAGAGCCAGAGCTGCGAGACCTCCCAGACGTGACGCCGCTGCTCGCCGACCTGTCAGACATGCCGCCCGCGATCTTCACGGTCGGTACGCTCGATCCACTGCTGGACGACTCGCTGTTTATGGCCGCTCGCTGGCAGGTCGCGGGTCACGAGACCGAGCTGCACGTTTTCCCCGAGGCGCCACACGGGTTTGATGGGTTCCCGACTCCGGCGGGGATGGACGCGACGAATCGGGTGAATAACTTCCTCAGTGGGTGTCTGGGGTAGGTCCGTAAGAGCTCCCCCCTTGGGGGAGCTGTCGCGGAGCGGGAATCGGTGAGATTTACCGTGTCGCCGCACGCGCGACTCGATTTCCGACTACCGATGCTTGCCAGACCACTCCAATCGAACGCCGTGATCCGCCAACATGTGAGGCGTCCGGGTCCAATCGATGCCCATGACATCGCAAAGGTCCGGAATCTTTAGCCTCTTGCTTCTGGCCTGAGGACTCTCCTTTTCTTCGAGAGTGACAATCCTGTGGTGGCCAGCGAATGCGTACGCCACGAGGTGGAAATCAGCGCCGTCAAGGAACTTTTGGATCGAACTCTCCGTGCAATCCAACTGATCGATCTCGGCGCGAACTCTTCTTCGCGCAGCATCAATGGGCATGAGCGTCACTACTTCTTGGTCGATAGAGATATTGCGAAGCCAAGTCTTAAGTCGTTCATCAGCCCTCATCACCTCAATACGAACCTCCGGAACTAGCACGACATCGCCAGAGGCAATTGCATTAGCTAACCAGTCCCAAAACCCCGGGCAGAAGTCCATGCGGTAATAGCTTCTCACGGCCCGAACAAGGACGTTGGTATCAATGAGGTCGCTCATGCCCGAGAGATCCCCAGTTGGTCTGCCAGCCTATCGACTGTGTCCATGGACCTGATTTGAAGCAAACGCGACATTTCGCGGTACGTCACTTGGTCATTGAAAGTCTCGGCTACAACTGCCCACGCGAATTTGCGTCCTGTACGTTGAAAGAATGTTTTGTAGAAATCGCCGCCGCCGCCGCCTTCTTCTCTTTGCCTTGCCTGGCGTTGAGCGAAACGGTCTCTCTCATCAGCAAGTAGCTGCGTGTAACGCCTTGAGTCGATTAACTCGGAAGCACGAAGTCGTCGCAGAACTACCCAAGTGCTCACCTTGTACCGCCGTGCAAGTTCCCTAATGCCGGCCTCCGACAGGTCCCATGACTCCGCTGCCTGCGATCGCAAGTCATCCACTGGAGCCAACAACTCCGCCGCGAACCGATCACACCACTGCTCGTTCTCTGGGGCATGCCCGACCCCAACCGAATCGTCTGACACCCCTGACTCGCCGAGCAACAGGTGACCCACCTCGTGGGCCAAAGTGAACATTTGGGCTGCCTTGTAGTCCTGATTGTTGATGAAGATCAGCGGCGCGAAGTCGTCGGACAGTGCGAACCCGCTGAACTCCTCGGGATCGAGCTTGCGAGACGTATTGTTTCCCACGACCCCGCTGATCATGACCAAGACGCCAGCTTCCTCCAGCATCTCCTTCGCTTCTCGAAGGGCCTGTTCCCACGTTGCAGCTGCTGCACGCGACTTCACATCAATTCCGACATTCTCTGCAAAACGAGTCGCCGCTGAGACGGGGCTGGTTAGGGCCTGCTCTGAACCCACCCAGGCAACTGGAGGTTCCTCAAGCGATAGCTGATAGTCGTGGTACCAATCCTGACGAGCTTGGCAAATGAAGACCGTATCCAAAAGGTGCGGGGAAGGCCTCTTCGGCGGTCCTCCGCCGCGAACCCGAAAGTCTCCGATGGGTAGTGCGTCATCGGGCGGCCCGACACTAAAGAACTGGCCGAATGGTGTGTAAGTGGCCTTCGCGAATTCCTTCAGCTGTCTTTCGGTCGGTTGTTTATCCCCCGCCAACCAGCTTGGAAGATCGCCGAACTTCTTCTCCAATCGCTTGCGTTCCACACCAGAGCGCTCACACGCCCACTCCAGCAAGGCTGGAACCACAGCGACTTCTGGCGTGCGGGCCATCGCTCCGCTACTCCTTCTCTGCGTCAAACGCGGCGGTGCAGCTCATCCTAGGCGAGCCGCCGCCACCCGACTCTTGTCGGACACCCCTCCGCTAGTTCACGCGCTTCTCGACGCCCTCCCAGTAGGCCTCTCTCAGCTCGAACTTCTTGAGTTTGCCCGTTGCCGTTCTTGGCAGTGTCTCGACGAACTCCACCCTTCTGGGGATTTTGAAGCTGGCCATTGTTGCTCGACAGTGGGCGACGATGTCTTCTCGGGTGACATCGTGGCCTTCTCTTGGGACGATCAGGGCGAGCGGGGTTTCTCCCCACTGCTCTGAGGGGACTCCGATGACGGCGGCTTCGAGCACGGCGGGATGGCCGTAGAGGACGTCTTCGACCTCGATGCTTGAGATGTTCTCTCCGCCCGAGATGATCACGTCCTTGGCTCGGTCGACGATATTGATGTAGCCGTCCTGGTTGACGGTGGCCATGTCTCCGGTGTGGAACCAGCCGTCGACGATGACTTTGTCCGTCTCCTCCTGCTGCTGCCAGTAGCCGCGCAGAACGACGTTGGAGCGAGCGACGATTTCGCCGACCTCCTCGTCGTCCCAGGCGACCTCTCGGCCGGAGTCTCGGACGACCTTGACTTCGACGCCGATTACGTCGTGGCCGGCGCGCACCTTGGTGCGGAAGTAGCCCTCTTCATCGACGCCAAGGTACGGCTTGACCTCGGAGACGGTGAGGATCGGCGAGGTCTCGGTCAGGCCGTAGATCTGGATGAATTCCCAGCCGAGTTCCTTTTCCAGGCGCTCGATGAAGGCCTGCGGCGGCGGGGCTCCCGCGATCGTGAATCGCGGACGGACGGTGATGTTGTAGTCGTCCTTGCGCTCGAACTCAAGGATGCGCGCGAGCACGGCGGGAGCCATGCACGCGAACGTGCAGTTCTCGTCCTGGATGACCTGATAGATGTCGGCCGCGTCGGGCGCTCGCAGGACGACGTGCTTGGCGCCCATCGCGGTGATCGCGTAGGGGCCGCCCCAGCCGTTGGCGTGGAACATCGGCAGCGTCCACATTTCGGCGTCGTCCTGCGAGATGCGCAAGTGGGCGATGAAGTTGTACGCGTTGATGTAGGCGTTGCGATGCGTGATCATCACGCCCTTGGGACGCGCCGTGGTGCCCGAGGTGTAGTTGATTGAGAGCAGGTCGGTCTCTTCCAGCCCCGGGTCGGGCGGCTGCGCCGTCGACTGACTCGCGATCCAGTCCTCGTAGTTAGTCCATTCCGGGGTGATCTGAATGTCCTCGAAGGGGACGGCGATGAAGTGCTCAACCGTGGTCAGATTGGCGCGGATGTCATCGACCATGTGCGCGAACTCGGCGTCGACTAGCACGACCTTCGAACCGGAGTGCTCGAGCATGTACTCGAAGTCGGCCGGGATCAGCCGGTAGTTCATCGGCACGATGACCGCGCCGATCGCGGCTGTCGCGTAGAAGGTCTCGAGGAACTGGTGCGAGTTGGGCGAGATGATGCCGACCCGGTCACCCTTGCCGATGCCGGCGTCGAGCAGGGCGTTGGCCTGCTGATTGACGCGGGCATTGAACTCAGCCCAGGTGAAGCGCTGGTCGCCGTCAACGACGGCCTCGGCGGGACCGTAGAGCTTGGAGGCGCGTCGCAGAAAATCGTTGACCAGCAGCGGGACTTCCATGTTTGTCTCCCTCGATCGATCGCGGAACGGCGTGTCTGCGCCGCCTGCGTCTCAGAACAGCTTCGGGAACATTATTGCACTCGGACCGGGACGAACCGGCAGCTCACTCAGCGGGAAACTCCGAAACCGGGAAGACGTCGTTGACAATCATCGAGTCGTTGCTGGGGCAGTGAGCCAGGATGGTTCGTCGCCACTCGGCCATCGGGATATGGAACTGCAACTCGCCGTCGTACCAGATCTCTGCTTCGAGTTCGTAACGGTGATGGCGGCTGATTTCTACGCCTTCATGGGGTAGCTCGAATTCGATCGGGAACTCGCCGATGTCCTCGAAGCTCGCCTCGGTGATCAGGAATCGCTCCTCCGGTTCGGAGATATCCCAGAGCCGGACGTGCAGGACGGCGTTGTCGGGCAGGTCGCCGTCCCAGAAGCTTGAGTGAAGTTGTCCGGCCAGCGGTTCGACGCACTGGTCGAACGGGTTGACTGAGACCACCGTCACGTCGCTGTTGCGCCGCGCGCCGCCTGTGAGGACGGCATGAACCGTGTCGTCGATGTAGAGGAGTTCGTCGCCAATTTCGACCCGAGCCTGAAGCGAGTACTCGTTGCGGTCCTCGATCTGGCCTGGGTCGTACTCAATCCTGAACTGGACAGGCAGGCGATCGACGTTCTCGATCACGTCCTCGCCGAGCTCAATCGCCGAGGCGTCGGCGAGGGAGGTGTCCAGCAGCTTCACTGTGACGGTCGCGCCTTCAGGAAGCTCGACTTCACGGACAAACCGCACCGCGCCGCTGATGGTGTTGGAGGAACCGCCGTCGCCACAGGCCAGCGTCAGCAAACCGAATCCGGCGACGGCAGCAACCAACGACAGGCGCAACGCAGTCAGCATCTGCACTCCTCCACTCACGCCGATGACATCCTGAGTCCATTAGATAGCATCGGATCGAGTCATGGACGGGTCGTCAGGAAGATGTCGGGAGGTTTCTGATGGAAATTATCATCGGCTTGATCATCGGTCTCGCGGTCGGCGGTGTGGTGGCATTGCTTGTGTCGCGGCAGGTGTCGGAGTTGAAGGAGCAAGCGTCGCAGCTGCGGAGTGACCTCGATGAAGCCACCGGAATGGTTCAAGAGCGGGAGTTGGCGCAGGCACGGGCCGATACGGAATTGGAACAGCGGAATCGTGAGGTGGAGACTCTCACTGCGGAACGAGACGAGGCACGTCGAGATCGGGATGCGCGTGCATCCTCATTGGCAGACACGCAGTCCCGACTCGCAGCGCGAGAAGCAGCGCTGGGCGAACTGCAACAAGCGATTGAACGTGATCGGACGGCACTGGCGCAGCGGTCGGAGTCGCTTGAGGGCACGGTTGAGGAACTGTCCAAGGTGAGGGCGGAGCTCGAAGCCATTCGAGCGGCGGATCAGACGCGGCAGGATGAGCTGAACAAGCAGCGCGAACAGCTTGATACCCATTTCAAGGGCATTGCCTCGGAGGTAGCGAAAGCGTCGAACGAAGAGTTCCGCAAGCAGGCCGGTGACGACTTCAAACGGCATCGAGAACTTGCCGACCACGAACTGAAGCAGCACGTCGAACCGGTCGGCAAGGAGCTGGAACAACTGCGGAAGTACGTCTCGGATCTGGAGAAAGAACGCGCCGGCGCGTACGAGGGCGTCAACAAGCTGATCACGGAGACGCAACGGCAGGTCGGACGGCTCAGCACCGAGACCGGCGATCTGCGGGAAATTCTGCGCTCGTCGCGGCATCGCGGCCGTTGGGGTGAGACCACACTGGAGAACATTCTCGAACTCGCCGGGATGAGGCGAGGCAAGGACTTCAACACGCAACTGTCGGGTGAACTCGGCAGCAGCATCGCCGACTTCGTGGTCCGCATGCCGGGCGGCAAGCGAATCATCATCGATTCCAAGACGCCGTTCGACGCGTATCGCGATGCACTCAATTCCGCGAATGAGGCCGACCAGACCGTGCTGCTTGAGAAGCATGCTGCGACCGTGCTCTCGACCGCGGCTGCGCTCAAGAAGACGGGCTACGACAAACAGTTCGAAGGCTCGCTGGACTTCGTCGTGATGTGGATCCCGACCGACAGCATTCTCGAAGGCGCGACGCGGGTGATGCCGGATTTGATTGAGAAAGCGTTCTCCGACCACCGAGTGCTGTTGGCCACGCCGGTCACGATGATCGCTCTGGTCACTGGCGTCGCGGCGGCATTGCATCAAGAGGAGCAACAGGAACTGCTGCACAAGAACGCGTTGGAGATCCAGCAAGCCGGTGAGCGGCTGTACAACGGTGTGCGTCGCCATGCGACGGTGTACGCCAAACTAGGCAAGCAACTGGACAGCGCAGTCCGCGCCTACGACGAGGGCGTCAGCTCCATCCAAGGGAATCTGCTGCAAGGCGCAAAGCAAATGCGAGAGCTCGGAGGCGGCGAGGGAGAGGAAGCGCCGGAGCCGGATGAGTTGAGGCTGGAGACAAAGGCCTTCCGCTCGAGGGAACTGCGTGATGTCGTTGATAGTCGGACGGACTAACTAACAAACACCTGCTGTTCCCGAACGTGTTACTGGTCGAGAAGCTCATCGTTTCCTTGAAGCAGTGGCATTGCTTATCATCGGCAGATGCAGTTCAGCAACTACATCATCTATGCAGATGAAAGCGGCGACGCGAGGCTGCGCGTCTCGGATCCTTTTCCAGTGTTTACTTTGGTGTTCTGTCTATTCACCAGGGATGAGTATGTAAACCGTGCAGTGCCGGCTTTTCAACGACTGAAGTTTGACTACTTTGGGCATGACGCCGTGATCCTTCACGAACGCGAGATTACCAGGCGAGAGGCGCCGTTTGTGTTTCTTGCTGATGTCCAACGACGTGAGGAGTTTCTCAACAGATTGGCACATACGATTTCAAGCCTCAAGTTTGACATTATCGCTACCACGATACGCAAGGACCGCCTGATAGCTACGAAACGCGACACGAGCGACATCTATGCAATGGGACTCGCGGCTTGCATGGCACAAACCAAGCGATCGCTCCAACGACGAGGCGTATCTGACGGACGTATCCACATCGTCATCGAGGGGCGCATGCCGAAACAGAACCGTCGGCTGCAGTATGAGTTTGATCGCATTCGTGACAGTGAACACGACTTGGATTTCGGACTGGTGATCGCAGACAAGCGAATGAACTCCACTGGAATGCAACTGGCGGATTTGGTCGCTCGTCCCATCAGCTTGAAGGTGATGCATCCCGACCAGCCGAATCGCGCGTTCGACGTCATCGAATCCAAGCTCGCGACGGGAATCGAGATTATTCCGTGATAAGCGCACGGTCGGCGAGGAGCCGAATCCGTGCGCCGGCCGGCGACGTCCGCCAGCCTGCAGAACGCCGGGGCCTCACGGGAAAGCACCCAACGCCGACCGGCGACATCCGCCAGTCGTCTCCATAATAGGCACTGCGAGGTGTTGTGCGTTGCTACGACCGAGGCCCTACTCCTCGAACGTCATCCGAGTCCGAGGTCGCACTGCTCCGTACTTTCGGAGGTCGGCGATGGTGACGATTCGGCCGGTCCATTCGGGGCCTTGCGCGACCATCCAGAGGCAGGCGTCGGACATGATGATTGGGTCTTCGAAGTCCATTTGCTTGGCCTGCTCGCCGAGCGTGAAAGCGTAGCCCTCGCTGTAGACGGAGAGTTCAAGCCGTAGGCAATTGACCGAGACTCCGGTGCCCTTGAGGTCGCTGGCCAGCGACTCCGACATCGCCTCGAGCGCGCGCTTGGTTGTCGTGTAGCTGGCTCGGCCGAAGTCGGGGCTGACGGCGGCTCCGGAGCCGATGTTGATGATCGCGCCGCCGTCGGCCTCGGCCATCTTCGGGGCGATCGCGTGGGTGAGGTAGAACGGGGCGTTGACGTTGATCTCGACGGCCAGTCCCCAGCGGTGGCGCGGTGACTCCAGCGCCTTGCCCGGAGGCGCGATGGCGGCGTTGTTGATTAGCACATCGATCTGGCCAAATCGGTCGTAGGCCTCGGCCACGGAGCGGTCGAGGTCGTCCAGGTTGGACAGGTTGGCGCCGATCGGCAGACATTGCTGGCCGGCGTCCTCCACCAGTTGCGCGGTCTCGTCGACCGTGCCAGGGAGCTTGGTCGGACTGTCTGCGGTGGAGCGGGCGATGGCGACGATGTCGTAGCCGGCGTTGGCGAAGTCCTGGGCGAGCTGCTTGCCAATGCCTCGGCTGGCTCCGGTGATGAACGCGACTTTGGCCATGGTGATGCTCCTGATTCAAACGATCTTTGCTCCCCCTCGCAGGGGGAGCTGACATGTTTACCACTCGCTCCCCCTCGCAGGGGGAGCTGCCGAAGGCTGAGGGGGTCCCCTCTCGCCCAAACTACTGCCGCAGCATACTTGCCATATAGACTCCGCTGGAGGAGGACGACGATGCCCCATCACGTCAAGAGCAAAGCCTTGTCCCACCTGCGGATTTGCGACTTCACCGGTCAGCTGGCCGGCGCGGGCGCGACCAAATTCATGGCCGCATTCGGCGCCGAGGTGATCCGGATCGAGGATCCATCCAACCATGGCCGCTGGGACATCCTGCGCGGGATGCCGCCGTATGTGGACGACCGGCGCGGGCCGGAACTGGGCGGTCCGTTCAACAACCACAACGTGGGCAAGTTGGGAATCTCGCTGAACATCAAGACCGAAAAGGGACGCGAGCTGTTCGAACAGCTGGTGGCCATCTCCGACTGCGTGACCGAGAACTTCTCCTCCGGCGTGATGCGCTCATGGGGCTACGACTACGAGCAGCTCAAACAGCTCAAGGAAGACATCATCTATGTCTCCAACTGCGGCTTCGGTCACTCGGGACCGTACGAGAAGTTCAAGACGTGGGGACCGATCGTCCAGGCGACCAGCGGACTGACGATGTCCTCGGCAATTCCCGATCAGCCGCCGGCCGGCTGGGGCTACTCCTACATGGACCACACCGGCTCCTACTTCATGGCGATGGCGATCATGCTGGCGATCCACCATCGCAACCGCACCGGTGAGGGCCAATACGTCGATGTCGCGGCGACCGAAGCAGCGTTGACCCTGAACGGTCCGGTGTTGCTGGACTACACCGTGAACGGTCGTCCGCTGCGTCGCGACGGCTTCCCCGACGCCAACCATTCACTGCATCCGGCGATGGCGCCGCACAACATCTACGCGGCCAAGCCGATTCCCGGCACGTTCGACGAGGCGTGGATCGCGATCGCTTGCCGCAACGACGAGGACTGGCACGCGATGCGTGACGTGCTGGTCGCGGATGGATGTGACTGGGCTGCTGACGATTGCTACGGTCAGCTCTCGGGACGCATGGCGGGACAGGATGAGCTGGATGCGAACATCGCCGGGTGGTGTCTGCGTCGCGATCCGTTCCAATCGGCGGAGATGCTGCGCGCTGCCGGCGTGCCGTCGAATCCTGTGCAGACGCCTGAGCAGAGGATTGACCAGGACCCGAACTCGGCCGAGGCCGGCCTCTGGCCGACGATCAGACAGGCGGAGATGGGGCGCGTCCGCGTCGACGGCATTCCCGCGCACCTGTCGAAGACCGATTGGTCAATGACGCGAGGCGCGGCCAAGCTGGGCGAGGACAACGAATACGTCTACGGCGAATTGTTGGGATTGAGCCAGGATGAGATTTCTGGGCTGCACGAGGAGGGCGTGATCTAATGACGACCAATTCCAATCCCATGGCGATGATGACGCTGGACGATCTGCGAGTACTCGAGATCGGCGACGAACGCGGCGCCTGGTGCGGCAAGCTGATGGCCGATATGGGTGCCGACGTGATTAAGATTGAGCCGCCCGAGGGCGACCCGTCGCGTCAGTACGAACCGTTTGTCGACGACGTACCGCACCATGAGCGTTCGCTGTTCTTCTGGTACTACAACACGTCCAAGCGCAGCATCGTGATGGACTTCGACGATCAGTCCAACGCCGACGCATTTGTCAAGCTGGTGCAGTCAGCCGACGTGATCTTCGATACCGCTACGTATGATCCAGTTGGTCGCCTGGGCCTGTCTTACAGTCAGTTGATGTCCGACAACCCAGGTCTGATCTGGTGCACCATCACCAATTTCGGCTTCGGTTCGGTGAGGGACGATGAGCCACACACGGACCTGACGTTGGCCGCCAACGGCGGCTTCGCCTGGATGAATGGGTATGACGATCACTCGCTGCCGCCGGTGCGCGGCGGCGGGCAGCAGGCCTACCACACGGGGTCAAACTACGCCTTTATGTCTATTCTGACCGCGCTGCTGCATCGTGATCTAACAGGCGTCGGACAGCACATTGACGTGAACATCAATGCATCGGTCAATGTGACGACCGAGTCGGGCTCATACTCCTGGCTGGTCGCGCATGCAACCGTACAGCGTCAGACCGGCCGTCACGCAGGCGTCGCGCCGTCGATGCCGTCGCAAATCGAATGCGCCGACGGCCGCTACGTCAACACCGGCATTCCACCTCGGCGTCCGGCCGAGTTTGGCCTCGTTTACCAATGGTTGGAGGACGAAGGACTGCTGGATCAACTTCCCGAAGCGGCGCTCCTCCTGCTCGGCGCCGAGCTAGAGAGCTTCTCGCTGGCGGACGTTTTTAGCGGCAACAACGAGGAGCTGCTGGCGATCTTCGGCGCAGGTCGGGAAGCGTTCGACCTGCTCGCCACAAAGCTGACGGCCTACGAGTTCTTCACCAAGGCGCAGAACTTCGGCTTCCAGGTCGGCGTGATCCACAGCCCGGAGGAAGCGCTGGAGGATCCGCATTTCGTTGATCGTGGGATGCAGGTCAAGGTGGAGCATCCAGAGTTGGGTCGGGACGTGATCTATCCGGGAGCGCCGTATCAACTGACCAAGGGAAGCTGGGGCATCACAAGGCGTCCGCCGCTGCTCGGTGAGCATACGGATGAGGTGCTGTCGGAGTTGAGCTAGGGCGACCGAAGACTCGCTAGTCTGCGGCGATCTCGGGCATAGTCTCGCTCGATATCTTTTAGCGCGGTCAAGACCTCCATGTCGCACGCTTTCGCAACGCGCGCGGCATTGCGGTCTGCGGTGATTACCACGTGGCCATGGTTTCTCGACTGAGCCAACATCCAAAGATCCTCGCGCTCGGCGCCGTATCGCAGGCCCAGTTGGACTGATGTACGTTTCAGGAGCGCGAAGTGATTGATGACGTTGGCTTCCGGCGGTTGGAGATAAGTCGCGCTTCTGAGGAGCGCTCTAAGCTCTATCGGATCGGAATCTCGCCAATCGCTCGCGAGCACTTCACCTTGAACGAAATACGTCAACACGAGGCCACGATCGCCGAGCAAGATCCAGTAGAGACTCCGATTCTCATGACCGCTTGTCAACAAACTGATGACATTGGTGTCCAAAGAGACATCTGCTCTCGACTCAGTGGACAACGCCATTGACTAGAGGCTCTGTCGCCATCGCGGATCCATTGAATCGGCGAGCGCCTCACGCTGCTCTTGAGTCATGTGCTCGGTGAGAGCATCAAGCCTCGCCACTAACTCATCACCTGTCATCGGAGCCCCCCGATTGATGATCGAGACCGTGCAATCGATCTCTTTGCCATCCAGGGAAGTCTCCCGGTAGGACACTCTCGCGTCTTTGCCATCGAACAACATGGCCCGCTCCAGTGCGTCGCCTGGGAGGCGTATTTCGATGGGCACTTCGCCTTCCACCGTTACTCGCGCGCGGAGGTTTCCGGGCTCGGTGATGACCTCGAGGTGGCCCCGGATGATCTTGTGACAGATCGAAATGCCATGTTCGGTCGTCGGTTCACTGCTGACCATGTCCCGATGGTACTTCGATGAGCCATCGCTGTGCCAATACCTGCGCTCGGCGATTGTTGATCAGGCCATGACTTTCGCCGCGCAGATTAGAGAGCGTCGCGTGTGGAATCCGATTCGCTAGCGCCTCTCCGAAGGCGATCGGCACAGTGGTGTCAGCGTCACCATGGACGATGAGGGTTGGGCATTTGATTTCATGCAGCTGATCGGTGAGGTCGATGCCACGTTGAGCCTGCATGTTTAGCAGCGCGCCTTGTCCGAGTCTCACCAGCTCGCTTTGCGACAGGTTGCTCAGGGATTGCCGACGATTCGCTCGATGTATGGCCAACTCTGGATCGGGGTTCTGCGGCTCGGGCGGGGTACGCCATTCGTCTTCGGAATGCTGAAGGGTCGCCTCGGCTCCTTCGGACTCCAAGAGTTCCAATAGGGCCATTCGCTGGGAGACCGTTTCGAGCCTGTCGGCGACGAATGGGTCGGCGAGATCGATTCCCGTTGGGCTCAATGACATCAACGCTGCGCCGGTGTTGAGCAGCACCAGCGCGCTCACGCGCTGCGAGTGATCAAGCGCGAGCTGCATGCCGATGGGACCACCCGCCGACGTTGCAATCGCCGCCGCCCGCTCGACGCCGAGATAGTCGAGCACATCGACCGCGTCGTTTGCTAGATCCTCGAGTGTGAACGGTCGCGTGTCGTATTGCGAGAGTCCGGCGCAGCGGCGGTCGTACCAGATCAGCTTGAGGCCGTCGGTCGGGGCGGACCAGCGCAGGCATGGGCCGTTCCAGAGCGTGGAGGCTGGGCCGCCCCAGGCTCCGTGAATGATGAGGACGGGTTGGCCATCCGGGTCGCCGCTGATTTCGTAGGCGACCCGGCGGCCGTTGATCAGCGCTAGTCGCAAGCCAGGAGTTCCTTAAGCAGTGGCTACCTTGAACGGGCCGAGCCCCCCTCAGCCCCCGCATCAAGTGCGGGGCAGGCTTTCGGCAGCTCCCCCGCAGGGGGGAGCAGGGATTAGGGCCGCTCAGCGCATTCCTAGTCGTACTTGGGCTGATCCTCAATGCCGGGCATGACCCAGGTGACGAGTTCGCCCGGCGGGTCGGCGAAGGTCAGGCCGGCCATGTCGGGCTGCACGCCGCTGAGCGTGAGCTTGTATTCCTCGATGTACTCGGGGTCGCCGTCGACCATCTTGAATGGGCGATCGTGGCCGGGGTAGAGCAGATCGGAGGCGCTCATCACGCGGGCGATGGACTCGTTGGCCTGGGACTCGCTGTAGAAGACGAGCGGGCTGCGCCCGGCCTTGCCGACGGCGGCGGTGTGCATCGCGTCGCCGGTCAGTCCGGCGATGCCGGCTTCAGTCTCGACCAGCAGGCCGATGCTGCCCGGCGAGTGCCCCGGCAGGTGGATCACACGGACGCCCTTGGCCAGTTCATCGCCCTCGTTGACTTCCGTCATCGGGTGCGTCTCGATCGCCGCGCCGGTCCACTGTGGCGTGGCCCAGTCGTTGACGTGCGGCTCCGAGGCGTACTTGCGCTCGTGCGGATGAATCGCCATCGGTACGCCGGGGAAGGCGTCGAAGTTCTGCACGTGGTCCCAATGCGCGTGCGTCATGAACACGAGGTCAATGTCCGACACGCCAAGTCCACGCTTTGCGAGCTGCTCCTGGAGCTGCACGCGTCGTCCGACGTGGGCCGTGTCGACGAGGATGCGGCGTCCGTCCGATTCGACCAAGATTACCGCACAGAACGCGGGCGTGCCTGAGTCGGTGCCGAACGAGTAGCCGGGCAGAAGGATGTCGAGAGTTGCCATGTCAATTTTCTCCTAGTCACCGGAGCCGGCGGCTGCCGACGCTGCAACGCGTGCTTTTGCGGCCTCGTCGTAGAGGATGCTGACCGGCGGTTCGGAGTCGAATGGACCGTTGAGGTCGAGCTCGGCTCCCATGTCTCGCAGAGCGGGCATGACCTCGGTGCCGAGCAGTTCGATGCAGCGCATCGAGTCCTCGTGCGTGACGCGGCCGTCGTTGCCCCAGAGCGCGAGGATGCCCGGCCGCGTTTCCTCGAGAATCATGCGCAGCTTGCGGATGCACTCGTCCGGCGTGCCGGCGATGATCTGCATGTTCTCGATCTGGTTGTCGAACGACTGCGCGCGCGGCGGTGGTCGACGGCCGTTCATCACCTCGACCAGCGCCTCGCGGTTACGCGGCGAGGCGTAGCCGGCGGGGTTCGACCAGACCGGGTGCGCGAGGCCGGTGAACTCGCCCTGCATCCACATGAACTGTGATGCGTTCTCCATTGCCTTCTCGGTCGTGTCAGCGACATGGACGCGGAGCAGGTAGCCGCGATTCTCGGGGCCCGGGTCGTAGCCGACCTCGTGCGCGGCATCGTCGTAGGTCTGCCAGATGCGCTTGGTCGCTTCGATCGTCGTGTTGAGCGCGATGTACGGGTAGCGGTGCTTGGCCGCCCAGACCACGGTCTCGCGAGACAGCACGCCGGGAATCCAGATCCGCGGGTGCGGCTGCTGCATCGGCAGCGCCCAGGGGTTGACGACGCGGTGCTGGTAGTGCCGTCCCTCCCGGCGGAAGGGTCCCGGTCGCGTCCAGGCCTCGACGATCAGGTCGTGAGCCTCTTCGAAGCGCTCGCGGTTGAAGGCCGGGTTGACGCCGGTCGCGAGTTGCTCGCTGCCGCCGCCGCGGACGAATCCGGAGACAAGCCGACCGCCGGAGATCATGTCGATCATGGCCAATTCTTCGGCCAGGCGGATGGGGTTCTCGGCCAGCGGCAGCGGATTGCCCAGCAGGACGATCTTGACGCGTTCGGTCGCGCCGGCCAGCACCGAGGCCCAGATGTTGCACTTGGCCTGCATACAGAAGGGCGCGTTGTGGTGCTCGTTGAGCATGATCCCGTCGACGCCGACCTCCTCGGCCAGTTTGTATTCGGTCAGGCGGTCGTTGTAGAGCTTCGAGCCGGCGACGGGGTCGAAGTTGGAGTTGGAGAACAGCAGAGCGGTCACGCCCTCCTTGGCGGCGTGCTCGTCATATTCCGACATCGGCTGCTCGGTGAAGTACATCAGGTGCATGGAAGACCCTTTCGATGCGGTGTCGCTGGGCAGTCTAGCGGGCGACGCTCAGTGGTAATCTGAGCAGCGAGGAAGGCTGGACGATGGCGCTGTTCATGGACAAGCTGAAGGTCGCGGGCATCCTCGTCAGAGGCAACGTTCCGCGTCCTGAAGCGGAGGAATTCGCGGAAGCGGTCGCGGAATCGTTAGAGGCCGCTGCCACGGAAGACGATATTCGCCGGCAAGTTGAACCTGTGCAGATACTGCTTGAATCTTTGGAAGAGCGCACGGACGCCAAATTCGCGGCGATGATGGAACGATTCGAAGCTCGCATGGATGTCCGATTCGCCCAAATGGATGCCCGAATTGCTCAAATGGAAGTGCGGCTGTATCGCGCTGTGGCTGTGGCGACGGGCCTGACTTCGGCGGCAATTTCCGCGTGGGCTGCATTCGGGTAAGCACTCCACACTTCCAATGGACCCGGCGGGAAACTCTTAGACCGCTATTCGGCCTCCAGAGCCGCCGCCTCCGCTTGATCAACTAGCTCCCAGATTGGCTCGAAGTCGAAGCTGAAGCCGTCGACAGGCGCCGTGCCTGCTACGTCTGACGGTCGTTGCAGGCGCTCGGGATCTTGATCGGGCCGGTAGATCCAAAGGTCGCGATTGTGCGGATCGACGAGCCAACCAAGCTGAGCGCCAAATCGGAGCCAGTCGGTCATGCGACCTTGCTGAGGTCGCAGATTGTCGCCGGGCGAACGGACTTCGATGACAAATGCCGGGCAGACCGGCCAGAATCCACTGAGAGGGGGAACTCCGCCCATCGCCTCCAACTGCTCTTTACTGATCCAGGAGAGATCGGGGTTTCGCATGGGCTCGCCGCCCCGTGGGTCGACCACGTTGAAGCTCGAATCGGCGCCGAACGCGCGGCTTCCAACACTCTTTGCTCAGATTCCCAGCGCAAGGATTAGCTCGGTCGTAATCCAGAAACTTGGTCCGCCCGATCCCATGTTCACCACCAGTTCGCCGTGATGTCCGCGTTCGAGACGCCATTCAGGATTGAGCTGACCGAGATGCTCCAGCAGCTCGTCGGTGAGTTGCCATTCCTCCGGGAGACGCAGCGCGAGCAGACCCCAGTGCTCAGGGGCTGCCTCGGTTGGCGCCTTCGTCGGTCGAGCGGCGGTTGTGGTCATGAGGCGGTTCGACTTTCCTCGATGACCCCATTCTATGGATTAGCCGGCCACTATTGCTTCGGCCAGCGCCTCCGCTGCATCCGACTCCAGGTTGTGGCCGCCTTCGATCTCGATCAGTTCCGCGTTCCCGAGGAGTTCGACGTATTGCTGTGCGCAGGCGGCTGGGACGACCGTGTCTCCCGTTCCTCGGACGACCTTGGCTTTGACGTTTACGTTTCGCAGTAGGTGTGGGAGGGTCTGGCTGTAGAGGAATGGCTTCCAGGCGACTCGGGCGGTCATCTCCCGATTGGCGTCCCAGGCGATGAGTTGCTCGGTTGAAACTTCCTCTCCGTAGAGGGCGTCGAAGCTGGCCGGGTCGGCGAAACAGTCCTTGACGTATTCGGCGTGGGCTTCGAGGAACTGGTCTCGGATTTCGCCCTCGTTGGGCTGCAGGCCCATTGCGTTGACCAGGACGAGACTGCTGATCCGCGACTGGTTGGCGGTCGCCATCTCGGCGGCGATATAGCCGCCGAAGCCGAGTCCCACGACCGTCGCTTCGCCGACACCCAACTCGTCGAGGATGAGCGAGCAGACGGCGGCGAGGTCTCGGACGCTGCGCATCCAGTCGCCGCGCTCGGTGCCGTCCCAGCCGGGCAGCGTGGGTAGGATCACGTCGTTGTTGGCCGAGAGCGTGTTGTGGAACTCGAGCCAGCCGGGATTTCCGGTCTCGTGGTGAATGACGAGGATGCTGGGGCCTGCGCCGCCGCGGCGGATCTGGATCGGGATGCCGGCAACCTCGATGCTGGTCTCGATAGGGGATTGGGTATACCCGTCTGTCATGGCGTCGGCCTCTCTGCTCCGCCAGGAAGTTGGCGTCGTTGTTGATTTCGGTTCCGAGCGGCATGGTAAGGCAGCCGCGCTGATACCCTCGCCCTGAGATCGGCAGGAGCGCGACAGGGGAGGCTTCCTATGGCTGCAGGAACGACAACGGACACGCTGAATGTGCTCAGCGAAGTGGAAGCGCAGGAGCGGGCGGCGCAGGTGTCGGATGTGGGCTACACGCTGTCTCTGGCTCTGACCAAAGGTTCAGAAACCTATGACGGCGAGCTGACGGTTCGCTTCAATTTGAGTGATCCATCGGCCGGCACGTTTCTCGACTGCACCTCGAAGTCGATCAAGTCGCTGACCGTGAACGGTTCGAGTGCCGAGGTCAAACATGAGCGCAATCGGCTCTACCTCGACGGCGCCGAGCTCGCCTCGGCGAACGTGGTTGCGATCTCCTACACCAACGAATATGACCACATCGGCGCGGGGCTGCACCAGTTCGTCGACCCGGAGGACGGCGAGGAATATCTCTACACGCATTTCGAGCCCTATGACGCGCACCGCTTGCTGCCCTGTTTCGACCAGCCCGATATCAAGGCGTCGCTTGACCTGACGGTGACCGCGCCGTCGGAATGGGAAGTCGCGGCGAACTATCCGGTCGTGTCGTCCTCGGACGCGGGCGATGGCCGGACGACGCATGTCTTCACTGAGACGCCGCGAATTTCAACGTACCTGTTTGCCTTCATAGCCGGTCCCTACAAGCGCTATGAGGACACGTGGTCGGACGCTGCCGGCGAGACGTCGTTGGGTGTGCTCTGCCGGGAATCGATTGCTCCGCACTTCGACCCGGACGAGTTCTTCGAGGTCACTCGCAACGGACTGACCTTCTTCTCGGAGTTCTTCGACTTCCGCTATCCGTTCGACAAGTACGACCAGGTCTTTGTGCCCGAGTTCAACATGGGTGCGATGGAGAACGTGGGCTGTATCACGTTCTCGGAGCGGATGATCTTCCGCGACCCGCCGACCGAGCTTCAGCGGCTCAACCGGGCCGAGGTCGTGCTGCATGAGATGGCGCATATGTGGTTCGGCGACCTGGTCACGATGCGCTGGTGGAACGACCTCTGGCTGAATGAGTCGTTCGCGACTTACATGGCCTACCTGGCGATGGAGCACGCGACGCGCTGGTCGGATAGCGCCTGGTCGGCGTTCCATGCGCGGATGAAGGCCTGGGCCTACGAGCAGGATCAACTTCCGACGACGCATCCGATTGCCGGCGACGTGCCTGACACCGATGCGACGTTCCTCAACTTCGACGGCATCACATACGGCAAGGGCGCGGCGGTGCTGAAGCAGCTCGTGGCGTTCCTCGGCGCGGACGGCTTCCGCGACGGGATGCGCGATTACTTCCAGACCCACGCCTGGGGCAACACGACGCTGGCCGACTTCCTAGCGGCGCTGGAGCGTGGCTCGGGCCGTGAGCTAGGACGTTGGTCGGAGGCCTGGCTAGAGTCGGCGGGTGTCAACACGCTCGCGCCGCAGTGGGATGTCGCAGAGGGCGCGATTAACTCGTTCACGATCCAACAGACCGCGCCTGAGGACCATCCGACGCTGCGTCCGCACCGGACGCAGATTGCGGTCTACGACCGTTCGGACGACGGGCCGCAGCTTCGCGACGCTCAACCGGTCGATATCGAAGGCGCCTCGACCGTGATCGAGGAGCTGTCGGGCGCTCCCGCGCCGGCGGCGGTGTTCCCTAACCACGATGATCACGCGTTCGCCAAGATTGCGCTCGACGAGCGCACGCTGGCCTTTGTCCAGGAGGAACTGGACCGCTTCCCCGACGGCTTCCAGCGGCTGCTGCTCTGGCACACGCTGTGGGACATGGTGCGGGACCAGCAGTACTCGGCTGCGGACTATGCGGCTTTGGCGACCGACAAGCTGGCCTCGGAAGGCACGCTGGAGATTGCGCAGACGGTCGCCTACAACGCCTTGCACGCGGTCGGCGCGTATCTGCCCGACGACATGCGTCTCGAAAGCGCAGCGGGGCTCTACGCGTTCGCCCGTGAACGGCTGTTCTCGGCGACCGAGCAAGACTTCCGAATCATGTGGTCGCGCGTGATGATCGGCGCGGCGCAGAACGTAGACCACATCGCTGAGGCGTTGCAGTTGGCCGACGAAGGCACCGGGATCGATGGGTTCGAACTCGATCAGGACATGCGCTGGTCGCTGATCACCAAGGCGACGGCGTATGGCATGGACGGCGGCTTTGAGCGGCTGGATGCCGAACTCGAGCGCGACGGCTCCGACCGTGGCCGTCGTGCAGCGGAGCAGATTCGCACCTCGCGTCCCGACGCCGAGGTCAAGGCAGCGGCCTGGACTCGATACCAGGAGGAGACCGAGGCCTCGCTGCAGATGCTGACGGCATCGATGCACGGCTTCTGGTGGCGACCCCAGGCGGAACTGCTTGAGGGCTACACCGACCGCTTCTTCGACGAGGTGCGCTCGGTCTTCGACAAGCGAGAAAAGGAATACGCCTCGCGCTTCTTTGGCGCGATGTACCCGGGTCAGATGTCGCCGTCGGATCAGCTGATCGGACGCTCTGAGGCATTGCTTGAAGAGTTGGGCGACGAGCTGGTCATCCTGTCGCGTCCACTGCGCGAGGCGCTGGACGAAGCGAAGCGGTCGCGTGCGTGTCGCGAATTTGCCGTTGCGCAAGCGAATAGATAGCAAGAGCCGTTGCCAGATCGCATATAGTTTCCCCACCATGAACAGCTTTGTGGCTCTCGATGTGGAAACGGCGAATCCGGACTACTCGTCCATCTGTGCAATCGGCCTTTGCCGCTTCGATTCTGGGTTGGTCGTGGATGAGTGGCATCGGCTGATTGACCCAGGCGAACCTTTTGAGGCTCGAAATATCGCGATCCACGGAATTCGCCCCGAACATGTGATTGGTCAACCTAGTTATTCGGAGCTGGCAGAGGACCTGGATCGTTTTGTTCGCGGCAGCATGGTCGTTCATCACGGTCACTTTGATCGCAACGCAATCAAGCAAACGTCACAGCGTTGGGCGCTGCCCGCGCCGGTCTGGGACTTCCTGGACTCCGCGCAAGCAGCGCGGCAGGCTTGGCCGCAGCTTGTCCGCGGCGGCTACGGTCTGACCGATCTCCGCAAGGAAATCGGTCACGAGCTGGAGCATCACCATAACGCGCTGGATGATGCTCGCGCCGCAGGGGCGGTGTACTTGGCGGCGGCAGAGCGGCTGGGCGAAGATACGGTGCCGGCGCTCGCTCGTCGGATTGATGACGCCGCGGGCGATCAAGGTGCACTTTGGCCCAACTTTGACCAATTTCTCCTGGGTGAGGTGGTGGTCTTCTCACGCGAGGCGTCACTACCTTCTCTTCGCCCGGACTTGGCGTCGACCTTGAAATGGTACGGCTACAAAGTGCAGAAGAATCTGAGCAAGAGTGCGACGATCTTGGTGCTCGGACACGATGAGTGGCATCGCTCGCTTCCGTCGCAGCAGCGTCAGAATGCTGAGCAGCGAGTGGGTGCTGGCCAGCGGTTGCAGATAATGTCAGAGACAGACTTTCTATCGATGATTGAGAACAGTTGAGATGCAAATCGCCGCTTGTTACACGTATCCGATCAAGGGGATGACGGCGCATTTGGCGCCTGTCTTGAGTCTGTGTCCCGGTGAGTCTGTCGTGGGCGACCGGGCGTTCATCTTTGCCTTTGGCAATGCAGAGATTCTGGGCGCTCATGGTTGGGTCTCGAAGCGGCAATCGGTGACGATGCTGAATACTCCCTACCTGCCCTGGATTGAGTCGGGCTGGGATCCCGACGCCCGTGTGCTCTCGATCACGATGAAGGGACAGACGAAAACGGCTGAAGTCGACAATGACGCGTCACGGCTCGACCTGTCCGAGTGGATGACCGATGTGGTGTTGGGACTGCCTGAGAATCCGCTGCGCGGACGACCGGAGCGAGAGCCGCTGCGTCTGCTGGGCGACGGCGAGGCGCGCTTCACCGACCGAGGGCCGACGCAGATTTCGCTGGGCGGTCTGGCGTCGCTGTCCGACCTGACTGCGAAGGCCGGTGTCGATGTCGATATGCGGCGATTCCGTTTGAACTTCTCGGTCGACGGCATCGACGAATGGGGTGAGATGGACTGGGTTGGCAAGCGGCTGCGGATTGGCGATTCGGTGGAGATTGACGTCACTGCGCCGATTCAGCGCTGCAACGCCGTGAATGCCTCACCGACCGGTGAGGGTCGTGACCTCGACCTGATGAAGCTGCTGCATGACGAGTACGGGCATCTGAATTTCGGCGTCGAGGCGAATGTCGCCGTTGGTGGCGAGATCGCTGTGGGTGACGAGATCGTCGTCCTTGGGTGATCGCGTAATCTGCCGCCATGGACCGATTTCCCGAGCAGTCGTGGGACCCGCTGGATGAGCGTGTGCCGTCGTGGCTGGCGTCGGCGACGGTGACCGACGGGGCGCGGATTCCGTATGCGTCCAACTATGTGTTTCTGCTTGAGTTGCAGCATGACGACGCGCCGATTCTCGGGTACGCCGTCTACAAACCGGGCAAGGGCGAGAATCCGCTGTGGGACTTTCCGCCCAACCTGTATCGGCGCGAGGTGGCGGCGTTTCGGTTGTCGGCGGCGCTTGGCTGGGACCTGATTCCTCCGACCATCGAGCGTGAAGCAGGGATGGAGTATGGAGTCGGATCGTTACAGTCGTATATTCCCACTGATTACACTTGTACGTTCTTCGAGTTGCGAGAACAGTATGCCGATGACATGCGTCGGTTTGCCTTGTTCGATTGGTTGTCCAACAACGCGGATCGCAAGGGTGGACACATCCTCAAGGGAGTTGGCGATCATTTGTGGGGGATCGATAACGGTCTCTCGTTTCACCAGGAAGAAAAGTTAAGAACGGTCATCTGGGATTACGCCGGAGAGCCGATTGCGCCGGAACTAATCTCCGATGTGGAAGAGTTGATTCCGACGCTGTCGGAGGAAGGTGAGACGACGGCCGCGCTGTCCGACCTGCTCAGCGAAGGCGAAATCGATGTGCTGCGCCGTCGTGCGGAGCTGGTGATCGCGGAGCGAACGCTGCCGGAGCCACCGCAGGGTCGGCGGTCGTATCCGTGGCCGCTGGTCTGAGGTTGTCGTTGGGTGGGTAGAATCCACGCCATGATTCGCCGCCCATTGCTTCCAACCGACTCCAGTCCCCGCCCCCCTGAGCCCATCTCAGAAGTCACCTCACATAGACCTTCGTCATACCCGCGCTCCGTCGCGGGTATCTCGCTGTGCTCGGCACGAAAGCCAGGCGCCGGCTGCGCATTTGAAACTGGCAATGTTCCTCAGGTTCGAGCGTCGGCGCGGCATTCGGCGAGATTCCCGCGGCGGGGCGCGGGAATGACGGATCCTGTACTTCTGAGACGCCCTCTCCGCGTGGGGACTGGAACTGCCAGATCAGACGGGTAGCTAGCGAGGAAACACCATGAGTAGAAGCGCATTGGATGAACTGCTGGTCGTTGACCTGAGTTCAAGATTAGGCGGAGCGTACGCGTCCAAGCTGCTTGCCGACCTCGGCGCTCGCGTGGTCCTGGTGGAGCCGCCTGAGGGTTCTGCGCTTCGTCGCTGGGGGGTAGAGGACCGGGCCTGGGGTGGACCGTGGGCTCATTTGAACGGCGGCAAGGAATCTGCGTCGCCTGCCAATCTGGATTCGGCTCGGCGATTGCTTGAGGGGCTGTGCCGGTCGGCGGACGTGCTAATCCTGGACGAAGGATCGCATTGGCGCTCGGCATTGCCGGGCGTGTTGCCCGAGCGTGTGGTGACGGTTGAACTGTCGCCCTGGGGGTCCGATGGTCCATACGCCGGTTGGCGCGGTTCTGAGATCGCGACCTGGGCGTTGGGCGGATACATGTTTTTCACCGGCGATCCCGACGGCTCGCCGCTGATGATCCCCGGCGGGCAGTCGGAGCTGCATGCGGGCGTCCATGCGGCGATCGCGACGCTAACTGCCGTGCGCGAACGTCGACGCTCGGGCCACGGGCAGACGATTGAGATATCGGCTCTGGAGTCGAATCTGTCGGCTCACGCCTGGTTGGTCTCATCCTGGATCGCCAGCGGCTCACCGATGAATCGGGTGCCCAACGATTTCACCAAGACTCGCGACGGCTGGGCTCACTTCATGCGCGCGGTGCCGAATCCCAACGTGTTCTTGCTGATCGATCAGCCGGAGCGCATGGAATCGGTGCAAATCAACGACCTCGACGACTGGCGCAAGCAGCTCAGACAGCTCTACGAGGACGTCGAAGCGTGGGCACAGGACTATGACTCGGTAGAGGTCGCCACCAGAGCGCAGGAGTTGCGGATCGCCTGTACGCCGGTGCTCGACGCCAAGGGATTGGACGAGAACATCCAGCTCGCTACTCGCGGCTGGTGGGAACAGGGCGAAGACGCGGAGTGGAACGAGCTGCGATTCCCCGGACCGGCGTACCTGATGTCGGCGACGCCGGCGGAGCGTCGGGGTCCCGCGCCGGCGTTGGGCGAGCACACGTCGCCGCTGAAGGCGGAGTTCGCAGAAGTCGCGATTCCCAAGCCGCCACCGGCGATGGCGACAGGCGACCTGCCCTTGGCCGGCCTCAAGGTGGTCGAGTTGACCGGCAACTGGGCGGGACCGATCGTCGGACGGCACCTAGGAGATCTGGGCGCGGACGTGGTCAAGCTGGAATGGGCAGCGCGTCCGGCGACGCGAGCGTTGTTCATGCCCGGACCGACGCAGGATCCGCAGAAGTACCCATACGACCGCGCGATGTACTTCAACCTGCTCAATCGCAATAAGCGCGATCTAGTCGTCGACCTCTCGGCCGAGGAGGGCAAGCAGATCTTCCTCGAGTTGATGCGCGAGGCGGATGTGTTTGTCGAGAACAACTCGGCTCGCGTGATGCCAAATCTCGGTCTCGACTACGAGACCGTGCGCAAGGAGAATCCGGGCCTGATCTATGTGTCGATGTCGGGCTTTGGCGCAACTGGGCCGTGGCGCGACTGGTCGGCCTATGGCTCGAACATCGAGGGATCGTCGGGACTGGCGTCGGTGACCGGGTACCACGCCGATCAGGTGCGACGGACGCCGTTGTTCTACGCCGACCCGGTCTCCGGAAACCACGGGACTGTCGCGATCCTCGCGGCCCTCGAACATCGCGAGGAGACCGGCGAAGGTCAGTACATCGATGTGGCGCTCAACGAGGCGGGCGCGGCGTACTTCTTCGAGTCGCTGATGGAGTATCAGACGACCAGCAGGATTCGGCGTCCCAACGGAAACCGCGACGCCCGCTTCGCACCGCAAGGCGCGTACCGCGCGGCAGGCGAGGACTCCTGGATTGCGCTGTCGGTGCAGGATGACGGCGATTGGGCGAAGCTCTGCCACGCGCTGGGACGTAGCGACCTACTGGCCGACGCCGAGCTTGCGTCGCTGGAAGGTCGGACGGCTCGCCACGACGAGCTGGACGGCGCCATCGAAGCATGGACCAGTCAGCGAGAACAGTACGAAGTAGCGTGGGAGTTGCAGCGCGCCGGAGTCTCGGCTGCGCCCATCCTGGCCAACTGGCAGGTGTTGCACGACCCGCACATCCACGCGCGCGAGTTCTACCAGTGGGTCGAACACTCGGTGGTCGGCGTGTATCCCTATCCGTCATGGCCCTGGCGCTTCAGTCGGACCGAGCCGTCAATCCGACGGGCGGCGCCTCGTTTCGCGGAACACAACCAGGAGGTGCTGTCGGAGTTGGGCTACGACGAAGAGCAGATCGCCGAGTTATACGCGCTGGAGATCACGTCGGATGTGCCGACCGCGCCGCTGCTGATTTCTCGGGGAGGGCTGAGTTCGTCGGACGACTAAGGCCGGTATGATCAGGTAGAGCGAGCTAGTCCAATCCCGAGGGTTGTCCGATGACCACGCACGCGAAACGCACCGAACCATTAACGGACGATGCGGAGCTTTTGGAACTGGACCCAGAGTTTCGACCGATCGAAACTCTATCCGACCTCATTGCTTCCGCGAGGCGAGCAGCATTGAAGATACCGCCAGAGGAGCGGGCGCGGATGAGGGCCATCTCGGTGGCATATCTCGACGAAGTCGCTGCGCGTGAACCAAGCCGCCTCCTCGACGACCAGGCCGAATGAGAGAACGCCCTCCAATCTTCGTCGACACTGTTTATCTAATCGCCGCATTCAACGACAGAGACGACTGGGCGGACGCAGTTGCTCTGCTTCGCGGTGAGTTTGATTCCCGTCGCTTGGTCACGACCGATGGAGTTGTGAGTGAGTTTCTGGCCCACTTCTCACGTGGTGGGGCCTCCACTCGTTCGCGGGCGATTGAACACATCAATGACCTAAAGGCATCGCCTCGTGTCGAAGTCGTGGAACTCACTGGAGAACTAGTGAATGCTGGCACCGCTGCGTACGCAGGCGAGTTTCTCTATACGAGCCTGAGCCTGCAGGATTGCATCTCGATACTGGTGATGCGCCAGCGGGGCATTTCGGAGGCGCTGACAGCGGATCGTGAGTTTACGTTGGCCGGGATCAGCGTGCTCATGCAAGCGCCCGCCGCCAGGCGCTAAGGCTGGCGCAGGATGATGTGCGATCCTTCGGCGTCGATCACCTTGACTGCCAGCGCGATCTTGTTGTCCTCGTCCAGGATGTTCCAGTAGGCGTCGGCGACCTCTTCGGCGCTGCCGACGAGTGGGAGCCAGAGCGGGTCTCCGGCGTATGGGGGAAGTGGGTTGCCGTCGTGGCGATAGGTCGTGATTCCGTAGCCGAGGCCCCTGGGTGGGAACGGGAATCGCCAGACGATGCGGTCGGTTTCACTGTGGTCGGCAGCGTTCGCTCGGAGGATGGCGAAGGCGAGTTCGCCGTGACCCCGGAGGTCGAGTATCGATGCGATGCGGGGGGTGTAGTTAGGCGCGTCGTCCTCGCGTTCGCGGACGGCGAGCGCGTCCTCGAACCTCGCGGACCGTTCGATTGCGTCCTGGATCGTGCGCGTGTGATTGCCGTTGCTGACGAGGTAGATGTTGGGCAGTTCGAGCATGGCGTCGTAGATGATGTTGGTCGGGTTGCTGACCAGCGCCTGATCGCGGGCCTCGGTGCGCAGTTCAGTGTCGTCGGGACCGCAGACGACGAGGCGGCGATTTCGGCTGTTCTCGCTGCGGCCCATGATCCAATATATCTGGACCCAGACCTCTTCATTCTCGGGGGATTCGAGCCGTCCCACGACGATGCCGCGGCCGGGATAGCTGTTGGCCGCGAGGTGGCGCCCGAAGTTCTGCTCGGCGAAGACGTGGAGTTCTTCGATCTGCGTCGTCATGCCACCAGAGTATCGGCCTCGATCAGCATCGGAGATAGACTCAGGACATGTCCGACTCAGCGAGGCTCCCCTCTCGTGTCCTGATTGCCAATCGCGGCGAAATTGCTTCGCGGATCATTCGCACCTGTCGTCTTCTGAACGTCGAAACTGTTGCCGTCTATTCCGACGCCGACCGCTCGGCGCCCCACGTATCGGCAGCCGATCAGTCGGTCCACATCGGCCCCGCTGCAGCCGCTGACAGCTACCTCAACATCCCGGCGCTGATCGACGCGGCCCTGTTGACGGGCGCAGATTCGGTCCATCCCGGCTATGGATTCCTGTCCGAGCGGGCCGATTTCGCACGTGCAGTGGCGGATGCGGGACTGACCTGGATCGGTCCGCCGGCTGATGTGATCGATGCGTTGGGCGACAAGGTCTCGGCTCGACGTTTGGCGTCGGAGGCCGGCGTGCCCGTGGCCGAGGGTATCGAGCAGGATGACGGTGATGCGGCGCTAGCCGCAGCGATTGGCAAGCTCGGCTATCCGGTCATGGTCAAGGCCGCGGCAGGCGGCGGCGGACGAGGCATGCGCTTGTTGAAGAGTGCCGATGACGCACCGGACGGGTTAGAAGCGGCGGTCGCGGGAGCCAGGCGCGAGGCGCAGGCCGCATTTGGCGATGGGCGGTTGCTGGTTGAGCGTGCGCTGTCGGAGGGCCGACACGTCGAGGTCCAGGTGATGTTCGACGCGCACGGTACTGGCATCCATCTGGGCGAGCGCGATTGCTCGGTCCAGCGTCGTCGGCAGAAAGTGATCGAGGAATCGCCGTCGCCGGCGGTCGATTCAGCATTGAGAGCAACGCTGGGAGATGCTGCGCTCAAGGTCTGTCGGGCGGCCGGCTACATCGGCGCTGGAACCGTCGAGTTCCTGCTGATGCCGGACGGTTCGTTCGTGTTCCTGGAAGTGAACGCGCGCATCCAGGTCGAGCATCCGGTGACAGAGGCGATCACGGGGCTGGACCTCGTGGAATTGCAGCTCCGAGTCGCGGGCGGCGATTCCTTGCCGATCGCGCAGGACGAAGTGCGCTTCGAGGGACACGCGATTGAGACCCGGATCTACGCCGAGGATCCGTCGCGTGGATATGTGCCCTCGACCGGTCGGCTGCGCTGGTTTGCTCCGCTGGACGAGCGAGCTCGGCATGACATCGGTCCGGTGACGGGCGATGTGGTCACGGCTCACTACGATCCGATGCTGGCCAAAACGATTGTGCATGCGCCGACGCGCGCGGAAGCCGTTGACCTCGCGTTGGAGGCGCTGGACGGCTGGGCCATTGACGGCGTGACGACGAATCTCGCGCAACTGGCGGCGGTGTTGAGGTCGGACGATTTCTGCGACGGTGGAGTCGATATCGCGTGGTTGGAACGAGTGGAACTGTCGGAGCGGGCTGCACCTGTTGAGGCGTTGGCAGCCGCGGCTCAGGCTGAGGCCGAGAGTGGCGCGTGGCGATCGTCGGGCGAACTGATTCGGAAATACTTGCTGCACGGGCAAGCGTATGAAGTGCGGTTGCGTCGCTCGCAGGATGGCTGGTTTGTCTCCGTCGACGGAGGCGAAGCGGTTGCAGCGCCGGTCGATCCCGATTGGACGGCGGACGTCACGCCGAGAGGTGTCGTGGTCGCAAGTGGTGGCCGTCGGTGGGCATTGCTACGAGAGCGACGACAACGGAGCGCCGGCCGGAGTCGTCGGGCGGGCGGCGCGAACGTGGTTCGCGCTCCGATGCCGGGCACGATGATTGAGGTGTTAGTCGCGGTTGGCGATGAGGTGGAGGCAGGTCAGACTCTCGCGGTGATGGAGGCGATGAAGATGGAGCATCTGCTGACCGCGCCCAACGCCGGCGTCGTGACGGCGGTTCACACGGCCGCGGGCGCATCGGTGGATGAGGACACAGTGCTGATCGAGCTGGGAGCGGCGACGTGAACCCGGGTGAGCGGGCAGATGTCCTGAGGCAGCGCAGGCAGCGAGTGGAGGCTGCCTGGTCGGGCACGGACGCTGACGCTCCGGTGCTGATTCCGGCCAGCCTGCCCATTCCGATTGATGGCACGGACCAATTCCACGAGTTCCACGCGCATCCCGAGTTTCAATACCTGACCGGCGTCGCCGAACCGGGCGCGGCGCTGGCCTGGGAGCCGGACCAGGGTTGGACACTGTTTGCGCCGTCTCTGTCGGTAGAGGACCTGGTCTGGATGTCGGCGCCGCCCTCGGCTGAGGAGTTGGCCGAGGAAACCGGCATCGGGCGGGCGGTGGACCGCTCGGAGCTCGCCGGCTGGCTGGAGTCGCGACGCGGGCAGGGATTGATGCTACTGGGATCGCGCGACATCGAGACGCGAGCGTCGGAGTATGGCGTCGAGACGTGGTCAACGTTGGAGGCGGTGGTCGACGAGGACGCGACTGAGCGACTGGGCAAGGCTCTCGCGGAATTGCGACGGGCGAAGGATGCGGTCGAGCTGGATCGGATCACACGCGCAGTCGACGCGGCAGTGGCAGGGCATTTGGCAGCGCAGCGGTTGGCTCGCCATGGACTGTCTGAGCGCGCCTTGCAGATTGAGATGGAGGCGGAGTTTTTCCGCCAGGGTGGAGCGCGGACGGCGTACGGATCGATCGTCGGTTCGGGGCCTAACTCAGCCATCTTGCACGGGACACCCGGTGAGCGCGTGATGTCGGACGGTGAACTGGTGCTGATCGACGCGGGCGCTGAGGTTGAGGGTTACGCCTCGGACGTGACACGGACTTTCCCCGTCTCGCCGGCGTTCACGCCAATCCAGCGGGAGCTGTACAACGTCGTGCTGGCGGCTCAGCAGGAGGCCATCGCGGCGGCCGGCCCGGGCGTTGAGTACAAGTCCCTGCATTTGCAGGCCTCGGCAACGATTGCTCAGGGGTTGGTGGACGTTGGCGTGCTGCGTGGGTCGGTGGACGAACTGGTCGCGGCGGACGCTCATGCGCTGTTCTTCTCGCACGGACTCGGCCACATGCTCGGATTGTCGACTCATGATTGCGGCGGCTATCTCGAAGGTCGTTTGCCGGAGGACCGGTTTGGACTCGCCTATCTGCGGGCCGACCTTCCGCTCGAGCCGGGATATGTCGTCACCGTTGAGCCGGGCATCTACTTTGTGCCGGCGCTACTGAACGATCCTGCGCGGCGTGAGCGATATGCGGAGATGGTCGATTGGGATGTCGTGGATGGGATGCTTGATTTCGGCGGCATCCGGATCGAGGACGATGTGCGAATCACAGGCGAGGGCTGCGAAGTGTTGAGCGCCGCGCTGCCCTCGGCGGCGTCCGAGATTGAAGCGATTCGGCGTGAGGCGTTGGGCGCCTGATGGACGGCATGTATGGCTGAGCGACTGACGATCTCCGATGTGGCGACGTATCCGCGTCCCGGAATGGACGCGCCGGGGATGATCGGGTTCTCGCCGGACAGCTCGGCGGTGAACTGGTTGCATGCTGGGGACGGCGGGCTGGTGCGGTCTCTGTGGCGCATCGATGTGGGAAGCGGGGAGCGTTCGGTGATTGCAGGTCCGGGCGCGGACGCCCCAATGTCGCGCGAGGAGGAGCTGCTGCGCGAGCGAACACGGACCCGGGAGCTGGGCGTGGCGTCCTACTCGTGGGCGCGTGAGTCCGAAGTACCCGTGCTGATGATCCCTGGTCCGACGGTCCGGATCTCAGTCGACGGCGAGCCGCTGCGAGAACTTTCCGGCACCAAGGGCGCCTTGACTCCAATGTTGAGCCCTGACGGCACGCAGTTGTCGTTTGTGCGGGGCGGCGAGTTGTTCGTGAGCAACACCGACGGCGGGACGGACGCGACGCAGCTGACCTCGGGTGCGGAGGACTGTTTGACCCATGGTCTGGCCGATTACATCGCACAGGAAGAGTTTGGTCAGCTTCGCGGCCATTGGTGGTCGAAGGATGGACGGATTGCTTACCTGCGGGTTGACGAGCGCCATGTCGCGCCCTACCCAATCGTGCATCAGGGAACGACCGACGTTGATGTCGAGACGCATCGCTATCCGTTTGCCGGCGACGAGAACGCACACGTGTCGCTGCGGGTTGTGGATATCGCAACTGGAACGCACAGGGAGTTGCCCCTTCCCGAGGAGGATGGTTATCTCGTTCGGGTCGCCTGGTGGCCCGACTCCGTCGGCGGCCAACGGTTGGTAGCGCAGTGGGTTGATCGCGAGCAGAAGCAACTACGTCTGATGGCGATCTCGAACTCCGATCAGGCAACCAATTTGATCGATGAGACGCAGGAACCCTGGATCAACGTCGCCGACGATTCGCGTGGGCTGGCCGATGGGACGTTCCTCTGGTCGTCGGAATCGAGCGGATATCGGCACTTGTCGCTGCGGGCCGAAGACGGCTCGGAGATTCGCTCGTTGACCGAGGGCGAGTGGATTGTCGATGGCGTGATTGGCGTCGACGAGGACTTGCGGTGGGTGTACTTCAGCAGCACCCGACGGTCGCCGATGGAGCGCCGCGTCGAGCGGGTCTCGCTGGATGGCGGTGAGATTGAGACCTTATCGGAACCTGGTGGGGTGCACGGGGCGGCGCTGTCGCGCGACGGCAAGTGGCTGGCGATGATGAGTTCGTCGCTGGCTGCGCCGCCGAGCATCTCGCTGGTCGCGACCGACGGCTCAACGCGTCGATCGCTGTATGAATCCGAGGTTTCGATCGACGAACTGGGACTGGAGGCGCCGGAGCTGCGGACATTCTCGGCAGCGGACGGCACGACGCTGTACGGCGCGCTCTACCGACCCGAGGGCGAAGGCCCGCATCCATTGCTAATGGCTGTCTACGGCGGGCCGCATGCTCAGACGGTGGTGGACGCCTGGGGGCTGACCGTCGATCTGCGCGCGCAGTACCTCGCGCAGCAGGGCTACCTCGTGCTCAAGCTCGACAATCGCGGGATGGCGGGACGCGGCCTGGAGTTTGAGGCGCATCTGAATCGGCGCATGGGGACGATCGAGGTGGACGATCAGGCGGCGGCGGTGGAGCAGCTGGTCTCGGAGGGACTGGCCGATGTTGGACGAATCGGGATCTATGGCTGGTCGTACGGCGGCTATATGACCGTGATGTCGATGCTGCGGCGTCCCGAGCTGTTCAAGGTTGGCGTGGCGGGCGCGCCGGTCTCGGACTGGGACGGCTACGACACCGGCTACACCGAGCGCTACATGGGCACGCCGCAAAACAACGCCGAGGGCTACCGCGAGGGCTCGCTGCTGACCCACGCCGGCAAGCTTGAAGGTCAACTGCTGCTCATTCACGGCGGCGTCGACGAGAACGTCCACTTCCGGCACACGGCAAGATTAATCACGGCGCTAACCGCCGCCGACCGCGACTACGACCTGTTGATGTTCCCGGAGGAGCGTCACATGCCGCGCGATCAGGCGGGTCTGGAGTACCAGGAACGCCGCGTGGCTCGGTACTTCGAGCGTCACCTGCGCTGATTGAACGAGAAGAAGAGACCTGGAGAGACGATGTCGATTCCCAGTACTGCAAACGATGCCGCGATGCTCTTGGGCGTCGGGATCACGGCGGACCGCGACACGATCAGGGACCGCTACCGGCGGCTGGCGCGGATTTATCATCCCGACGCGAATCCCGACGACGACGCAGCGGACGAGCGGATGCGGGAGCTGAATGCGGCGGTGGACCTGCTGTTGGGCTCGGACACGCCCACGATTGAGGCGATCATCGAGCCTCACCGAAACGATCGTGCGCTGACCACTCGCGAACGCCGACGCGAGGCCCGCATCCGCGACGCGCTGCAACATCTGCCGTACGGCGTCTACGTCGTCGGCACCGTGACACCCGAGGGCCGGCCGAACGCGATGGTCGCGGACTGGGTGATGCAGGTCTCGTTCCGCCCGAGGATCATCTGCGTCTCATTCGAGCGCGACGCGGCCTCGCTGCGCAACCTGCGCGAGACGCGGCAACTGACAGTGAGCCTGCTCCCGGAATCGGGGATGGACCTGGCAGCGAAGTTTTTGCAACCGACCGATCCGTCGAAGATCGAAGGTCGCTCATCCGAGTTCGCAGCGCCCGACAAGATGCGCGGCGTGGACTATACGCAGCTGGAACATGGGTCGCTCGAGGGCGGCGCGCCGGTGTTGGCGGACTCGTTGGCCTGGGTGGCGGCCGAGGCGCAGCAGTTCATTCCCGTCGGCGAGCACATCCTGGCGCTCTGCCGCGTGTTTGATGGCGACACGGGGTTCATTGATGAGGGTCCGCTGACGTCGCTGTATACCGGCTGGCACTATGGCGGTTAAGGAACGTTCACAGATCGAGCTTCGTCATTCGACACCCGGGAATCTCAGGGTCAATCAGCCGACATTGGACACATACGAAGCTGATTCCGATGCCCCGTGCTTGACACGGGGCCGAGAGCACCCAACGTTGTTCGCGAAATGAACGTTCGCTTAGCACACGTTCGCATAGCACAGTTGTCCAGGGCGAAGGACTCCGCGCGACATGTGAGGCAAGGGTGACCGACAAACTGCGCGCGATGCACGAGGTCTGGGCCCCGCGTCAAGCACGGGGCAACGAAGAGCGAGGCCATTGTGAGCAGGCCCGATAGGCGGCCGCGTTCGTATGTCGTCGTCCGGCGGGCGGACCAGCACCCTTATCGGCCGCCGGACGCGGCCAATGGACCGTTACCGAACGGCGTCCAGCCGGTTGCAGCGACAGCGCCGCCAGTGCCGCCAGTGCCGCCAGTGCGGGCGTCCGGCAGGCGGCTGCGCACCTTTGAATCGTTTCGCGAGCCGGCCTTTCGGTGGTTCTTCGTTTCGACGCTGGCCCAGATGTACTCGGCGATCGGGCAGATGTTTGTCCGCTCGTTCCTGGTCTATGAACTGACGGACTCGTACGCGGCGATGGGGCTGGTGGCGCTGGTCGGTGGCGTCGTGCAGCTCCTGCTCGGACCCTACGGTGGCGTACTGGCCGACCGATTCCCCAAGAAGTTAGTGACGCAGGTCTTCCAGTTTGTTGGCTTCCTCAACGCGTTCGTGATCGGCACGCTTGCGATTCTGGGCATTCTTGAGTTCTGGCACCTGCTGATTTCGTCGGTCTCGCAAGGCGTGTTGGTCGCGCTGATGGTGCCCGCGCGTCAGGCGATGGTCTCCGAGATCGTGTCGCGCGACCGGATCATGAACGGCGTAGCGCTGAACACGGCGGCAATGAACATCATGCAGTTCGTGGCGCCGCTGATCGGTGGCGCATTGCTCGCGACCGCCGGCGCTGGTGTGACGTTCTACGCGATGGCCGGTAGCTACGTGCTCGCGATGCTCACCATGCTGCCGATTCCTACGGTCGTCGCGCAGGCGGGAAAGGGACGCGGGGGGATCCGCGAAGCGTTCCACGACATCACCGATGGCTTCCGCTACATCGCCGGACATCGAGTCCTGCGCATGATCCTGTTGCTCTCGTTCGCCGTCTCGGCGCTGGGCATGCCCTTCCAGGGTCTGCTGCCGGGCTTCGTCCAGGACGCCTTCGACGCCGGACCGGCGCTCGCCGCATTGTTCCTGACGTTCTCCGCAATCGGCGCCTTCCTGGCGGCATTGATCATCGCCTCGTTGCGGCGTCGCGGTCGAGGACGATTGCTGCTGTTGATGGGCGTGTGCGTCGGCGCGGCGACGATGGGAGTCGCAATATCCCCGTGGATCTGGCTCAGCTTGCCGATCATGATCTTGATGGGCATCGGACAGGCCGGGCGGATGACGATGGGCTCGGCGCTAATCCAGGAACAGGCCGATCCCGCCTTCCGCGGCCGCACGATGTCGGTGTTGATGATGCAGTTTGCGCTGATGCAGGGCGGCGTCTTCGTGCTCGGCATTGCGGCCGAACTGATTGGCATCCGACTGGCGGTGTTCGTGGTCGCCGCGGCGTTGCTGGCGTTGCTGGTCCTGTTCGGCGCCTTCTCACCGACGCTGCGCCGTCTGCAATAGTGGGATCGAGTGATCAGCGCTGGGTTATCTTGACGCCATCGACGAACGATCAACGAGCTATCGCTCAACAGACGACAGGAGCGGGCATGATTACGCATTTGGATCACGTGGGCATCGTGGCGAACTCCCTGGAAGAGGCGGGCGCCGTGCTGGTTGACCAGCTCGGTTTGCTCTACGACGAGGAGCGCACGCCATTCCCCAAGGGCGGCTACTTCGCGCCGGAACGCACGAAGATCTTCTTCGTCAAGGTCAACCTCGGCGAGACGCGAATCGAGATCCTGCTGCCCGATGACACGGTCAGCGGGATCGGCAAGTATCTCGACCGCCGAGGACCGGGCCTGCATCACCTGGGCTACGCCTCAACCGACGTGGTCGGCGACACCAAGCTCTTCATGGAGCGTGGTCTCAACTACATCGACTTCGGCGGACCAATCGACGAGATCACTGCGTCGTTCTTCCATCCCAAGACCGCAGGCGGAATTCTGACGGAGATCGTGCCGGATCGTCGGCCGCAGGCGTCTGCTTGAGAGAACGCTCCTTGAGGTCTAGTGCCTCTCTCTGGAGGCCGTCTCAGAAGTCTGGATCGTCCTTAGATTCGTCATACCCGCGCTCCGCCGCGGGAATCTCGCCGAGTGCTGCGCCGACGTTCGAACCTGACGAACGGCACCCGTTTCGATCGCTCAGCCGGTTTCTGACTCTCGTGCCGAGCACAGCGAGATACCCGCGACGGAGCGCGGGTATGACGGAAGTTGAGGCCAGGCAACTTGTGAGACAAGTTCTCTGAGCGGAGACTGGAACCACTGCAATGGCCCGAATAGATCAATCTGCTGACAATCGCTGGAATCGCGAGCAGCGCCGATGACAGCAACACTGAGCGGCTTCGAGGACAATCGGCTGGCGCTGGTGCTGAGCGGCGGAGGGGCGTCGGGGATTGTCCAGGTGCCGTTTCTGGAAGAGCTGATTCGGCGCGGGATTCGACCAGACCTGATCGTTGGTTCATCGGTCGGGGCTGTGAACGGCGCGTTTCTGGCTTTACATCCGAACAACATCGAGGGCTTGGCTGAGCTCTGGATGACGCTGCACGATAATCGGTTGTGGCACAAGAACCTGATTCGGATTGGCTGGCGTCTGCTGACTCGCGGCACGTCGCTCTATTCGAACCGGTTCTTGCGCGACCTGTTCAAGCAGCACATCGCGGTCGACGGGATGGCCGCCGCAGAGATTCCGCTGCTTCTGGTCACGACCAGCCTGTCCAGCGGACGCAAACACGTGATCGCCAAGGGACAGTTGTTGGAGACGGTCATGGCGTCGATCGCGCTGCCGGGGCTGTTTCCGCCGGTCCGATTGGGCAGCCACTGGTGCGTCGACGGCGGCTTGTCGTCGGGCCTCGATCTGGAGACGGCGGTTCTAAACGGCGCGAGCCGTACGCTAGCAGTCGATCTCGGCGTGCATCCTTCGCCGTATCAACCGCGAGGGCTGGTCGATCTGCTGGCCCGCTCAATGGAGATCGCCGTGCAAGAACGGACCAAGTCGGAGATCGACCAATTCGGCTCGATAGTGCCGACGGTGGTCTGGCGTCCCGGCCTGCGCGCAGAATCGTTTGGATCGTTTCATGACGTCGAAGAACTGTACGCGGCTGCGAAGGACCTTGCGCCCGCGATGATCGATCGGGCCCTCGGCTCCGATGGTGAGTGGATTCCCGGCGTCTACGAGGGCGTCGTCCCGGTAGCAAGGGTCTAGCGCATGGCCGGCATGTCCGATCTGCGCGTGGTTGATCTGAGTGATCAGGTCTCGGGCGCCTACGCCTGCCGGTTACTGGCAACCGCCGGTGCCCAGGTCACGTTGGTCGAGCCGACCAGCGGCTCGCCGATGCGCTCCCGACCGCCGCTGCTGACGGCAAGTGATCCAATGCGCAGCGCGGCGTTCGAGTATCTCTCCGCCTGGAAGCGCGGCGTAGCGCTGGACTGGACGTCTGATGCGGGATTCGAAGCGCTCGGGCGATTGTTGGATCGGGCTGATGTGGTGGTCACGACAATGGCGGCATCGGAGGCTCTGGATTTTGATTGGCGGATTCGCGCCGAGCGCCCGTCGCTGATCCATGTGGCGGCCACGTCCTACGGCCTGACGGGACCATGGGCCGGCTGGCGCTCGTCCGACCTGACCGATTGGGCGGCCGGCGGCTATCTCTACATCACGGGCGATCCGTTGCGTGAGCCGTTACAGGGCGCGGGGCCGTGGGCATCGTATGCCGCCGGTATTGCGTCGGCCGTCGGGGCGATGGCTGCGCTGCATGGACGCCGCAAGACGGGACGCGGGCAACTGGTCGATGTGGGCGCGATGGAGACGATGGCCTCGGCGCATCAGTGGAGCCTCGCCATGTGGTCGCACCAGGGCCGGATTAAGCATCGCGCGAATAATCGACACGCCGAGGCGCATCATCCGGTCAGCCTGATGCAGGTCGGAGACGGTTGGGTCTGCATCGCCGCGCCGACCCAGGCCCAATGGAGCAACCTGTGCATCGCGTTGGAACTGCCGGACATGTCAGATGATCCCCGCTACGCCACAGCAGGATTGCGATTCGACCTGGCGGAAGAGATTGACGGGCGGTTCGCTTCGTTTCTGATGGCGCGAACGAGGACTGAAGTCGTGGACCACTTGCAGAGTCATCACGTTCCGGCCAGCGCCGTGCTGTCGATGGACGAGGTCCTGAAGGACGAACAACTTGAGGCGCGAGCCTATTGGGCCTATCCGCAGGATCTGGGAGAGGGAGTGAAGATGCCGGGGCTGCCATTCGTCTTGCCGTCGTCGCCGGAGGAGTTCAGGGAGGCGCCGAAGCTCGGCGCAGACACGTCGGAAGTGCTTGAAGAAGTGGGAATGGCGAGGGATGAGATCGAGTCATTGGCGGCTGCGGGCGTCGTCAATGTGAGTTCCGACAATGCTTGAGGACTCAGAGGTTATGTCAGAGGTCGGCATCATCCTCGATTCCGTCATACCCGCGCTCCGCCGCGGGAATCTCGCGGAGTGTTGCACCGACGCTCGAACCTGTGTAGCCATGCCTATGTCAATCGCTCAGCCGGTTCCAGCGTCTTGTGCCAAGCGCGGCGAGATACCCGCGGCGGAGCGCGGGTATGACGGAGGTTGGGGTCGACCAACTTTTGAGACCAGCTCGGGATGGGGACTGAAACTCGGGTTCTTATGCCTTGTCAGCGTGGGAGTGGGTATACCGGAAACGTGGACGAGACATGAATAACGGCATATTGTCCGGAGTGCGCGTCGTTGAGTTTGGCTACGCCTGGGCCGGACCGCTGGTCGGTCGGACGCTTGGCGATCTTGGGGCGGACGTGATCAAACTGGAGCAGGACACCTCGCGCGGCGGACACCTGCCCGATGACCGCGCGCTGCGTGCCGCCCTCGACGACTGGCGACGAGGCGAAGCGGTCGAGCCGACTCTGCGAGCGTCGGTGTTTCCCGAGGGTGAGCCGGAACCGGAGCCCTGGAATCGCTCAGGCATTTTCAACAAGCACAATCGCAACAAGCGAGGACTGTGTGCGAACTTGAAGTCTGCATCGGGCAAAAGAATCTGGCGGCGGCTGGTCGAAGAGACGGATGTGATCGTCGACAACTTCAGTCCGCGCGGCTCAAAGAGTCTGGGCATCGACCACGAGACCGTCAAGCAGTGGAATCCACGGATCATCTCGGTCTCCTGCACGGGTTATGGACATACCGGACCGTTCCTCCAGCGAGTGTCGTACGGCCCGGTGCTCGAGGCGCACTCAGGCGCAGCCTCGGCAACCGGCTACCCCGAGGGCGGTCCGATGAAGATGGGACACGCCTTCCCCGACCCGATCGGTGGACTGCACGGAGCATTCGCTGTACTCGCGGCGCTGTGGGAACGTGATGCGACCGGCCGAGGTTGCTTCGTCGACCTGTCGCAGTTGCAGACATACACATCGATTTCCGGCGACCTGGTCCTGGAGACGTCGGCACAGGGACAGGCGCCCACGCGAGGCAACCATTCGCGAAGCTGTGCGCCTCAGGGTGTGTATCGATGCCGAGACGAAAGTCCAGACGCGCGTGAGTCGATGGATATGTGGATTGCAATCACAATCGAAGACGACGCAGCCTGGGAGCGCTTCAATCGACTAATCGGCGACGAGCGGCTTGCGGATGGTCGATTCCAAGACCTGTCCGGACGGTTCAAGCATCACGACGAAATCGACAGTCTGATCACTGAGTGGACTCGCCCGCAGGATCGCTTTGAGCTGGCTGAACGTCTCCAGGCATCCGGCATCACAGCGCTCCCTGCGATGACCAACGGCGACCTGATGCAGTCCGAGCATCTCAGGGATCGTGGCTTCGTCGTCGAGTGGGATCAGCCGGGAGTCGGCGTCTACGAACACGGAGGCTTCCCCATCCACTTCAGCGAGCAAGGTCCGGCAGAGATGCGTCCGGCCCCGCAGTTGGGTGGAGACAATCGGCAGATCTGCGAGGAACTGGGGTTCGCGCCGGAAGAGATCGACGAGTTCATCGCGGATCGAACGTTGGTGGATCAGCCGCCGGTCGGACGAGGACGGTAGCGGCTACTCGTCCGTTGACGGTGTGCGGACGTGTTGGTGGGCTCTGAGGTATTCGCGGGTCATCATCAGCGCCGTGATGCCCTCTCCGACGGCGGCTCCGAGTTGCTTGGTTGACCCGGCTCGGGCATCGCCGGCGGCGTAGATTGACTCCACGCTGGTCTGGAAGCGATCGTCTGTCTGGATGAAGCCTCGCTCGTCAAGCGCGACGACTCCCCGCAGGAAATCTGTGTTCGGCTGCAGGCCGATGAAGACAAAGACGCCGTCGGGATTAGTTTGTACGGTTCCATCGCCCGATTGCAAGGTCAAACTCGATAGTTTGCCGTTGCTTTGCATCGAACTGACCGACGTATTGAGCGACAACTCTATCTGAGGATGCGACTGTACTTTCTCCTGCAGGACCGCCGAGCCTGAGAGTTGATCGCCGTGATGGATGATGTGTACTTGATCCGCGAACTGGGTTAAGTATAATCCCTCTTCCAGTGCGGAGTTGCCTCCACCGATCACAGCGAGCTGCCTGGCGCCGGCGTAGAAGGGTCCGTCGCAGGTTGAGCAAAAGTGCACCGACGTGCCAATCAGATCGTCTTCGCCGGGGACTCCGAGTCGGCGATAGGTGGATCCCGGTGTGAGGATTGCAGCGTGTGCGCCGACGCGATCACCGTTACTGAGTGTGACCTGGACATCCGACGAGGTATCGATCTCGGCCGCGCCCACGGCTGACAACAGCTCCACGCCGAAGCGTCGCGCCTGGGCGACGAACTTCGACATCAGGTCGTCTCCGTCAACGCCGTCGGGGAAACCTGGATAGTTGTCGATTCGGTTAGTCAAGCCCGCTTGTCCGCCGAGGGCTGAGCGCTCGACTACGACCGTGTCGATGCCCTCGCGCGCGGCGTAGATCGACGCGGCGAGCCCAGCCGGTCCACCGCCGATGATGGCGAGGTCGTAGAACTGTCGCTGCGGCCGGACCTGGATGCCGAGCGCCTGGGCGAGTTCTTCGTCGCTTGGCTCGATCAAGATGTCGCCGCTGGGCAGGATCACCGTCGGGATTGAGCGACCGCCGTTCTGAAGCTCCTCGACGTAAGCGAGCGCGTCTGCGTCCTGGTCAATGTCGATCCAGTCGTAGTCGAGCCGGTGCTCGCTGAGGAACGCCTTGGAGCGGCGGCAGTCGGGGCACCAGGGCGCGCCGTAGATCTTGAGATCAGCCATTCCGCCCCATCCGAGCCAGCGCTGCGATGCCGTGCTGATCGAGCCGGTAGAGCAGCCACTCGGACTCGTGCGTCATGCCGAGCTGGTGATAGAACTTGCGGGCCGGATTCCAATCAAGGACTGACAGGTCGAGCCGCGCCCAGCCTCGTGTCTCTGCGATCTCGGCCAGCGCGCGCATTAGCGCGAATCCAGCGCCGGTGCCCCGCGCCTCTGAAGTCACGAAGAGCTCTTCCAGGTACAGCGCGGGCGTGCCGGTCCAGGTCGAGTAGTGCGGGAAAAACAGCGCCATGCCGACCGGTTGGTCGTCGCGCTCGGCGATCAGCGTCTCGAATAGACGGTTGTCGCCGAATCCGTCGCGGCGGATGCTCTCGACCGTCGCTTTGACGATCGAACGAGGCTCGTTCTCGAACTCCGCCAGACCGATGATGAAATCGAGAATCGTCTGGGCGTCGTTGGCGACGGCCTCGCGGATGGTGACGTCGGGCACGTCGGTCCCTTACTCGCCGGTGAAGGCCGGTAGCCGCTTCTCGATGAACGAGGCCTGGGCTTCACGGACATCGTGCGCTGAGCGAGTGGCGTGTGAAATGGCCGTGATCTCGTTGCGCAACGCCTCTTCAAGGGTGGCGTTGAGATTGCGCTGCATTACGCGCTTGGCGGCTCGGGAAGCGAGCGGCGGCCAGAAGGCGATCTCGGTCGCAAGCGCGCGGGCGCGAATGATCAGTTCCTCGTGCGGCACTCGCTGGTTGATCAGGCCTATCTGGAGTGCCTCATCGGACTCAACGAAGCGGCTGGTCTGGACCAGCTCGACGGCCTTGGGGTAGCCGACGACACGGGGCAGGAACCAGGTCATACCGGCGTCGGGGCTCAGTGATCGCTCAAGGAAGACGACCTTGAATCGCGCCTTCTCGGAGCCGACGCGCAGGTCGCAGGACAGCGCCAGGCTCATTCCCGCGCCGGCGGCCACGCCGTTGACGGCGGCGATGGTCGGCTTGTCGAGCTGACCAAAAGCCAGCGCCTGCTGTCCGACCCAGCCAAACTCGTCCATCCGCTGGTTTTGCGATTCGCGAGGTGTCTCACCCGGGCGCGCAGTGAGGTCGGCGCCCGAGCAGAATCCTCGTCCTGCGCCGGTCACAATCACGACGCGGACATCGTCGTCGGCCTGGAGCTGGTTGGCGGCGGCGACCATTTCATTGTGTAGATCGCAAGAGAGCGCATTCAGCTTCTCGGGACGATCGAGCATGATTGTGCCGATCTGGTCGGCGATGTCAAGGCGCAGGTGTTGGAAAGTCATAGTTCGCTCCGTTCGTTCAGCAGCGTACCCCGCATCCTGGCAATCTCAGCAAATCGGAAGCAGTCGGCGTCGTGATCGTTGACGATTCCCACGGCCTGCATGAAGGCGTAGCAGGTCGTCGGACCGACGAAGCGGAATCCGCGACGCTTGAGCTCGCGAGACATTGCCTTCGATTCGGCGGTCTGCGATTGAATATCGGTACGTGGTTCGTTTGAGGAGTCGGCGTAGGCCCAGACGATTTCAGCAAGAGATAGTCCCTGCTCGCGAAGCAACAGAGTCGCCTGGGCGTTGCCGATGGTGGACTCGATCTTGCCTCGGTGGCGGATAATGCCGACGTCCTGGACCAGGGCTTCGACTCCATCGGCATCGATCGCCGCGATGGCCTCGATTTCCCAGTCGCGGAATGCACGCCGGAATCCGTCGCGGCGCATCAGAATCGTGTGCCAGGAAAGTCCGGCCTGCGCGCCCTCAAGAGTCAGTGACTCGAACAAGGCGGACTCAACCCGTGTCGGGACGCCCCATTCGAGATCGTGGTAGGAAAGTTGATCAGGATCGTCGCCGGGCCATTGGCATCGTTGGGTCATGTTCGATCTGTTCCAAGAGCGTATGCTGACCTTACGAGGAGGGTACTGGCGATGAGCCCTCGATTCAGGACGAGTGGCAACTTGCGCACTACTCTCGAAACTCCGCAACCGCTGCCGCCCGGCCCGGTGAAGAAGGAACCGCCCGTACCGTCGAGGCGAGATTCAGGAGCGACGCAGTGATCTCCCAAATGCGAACTGTGGTGCAAGCGCTCAAGCTCTTGCTATTTGGCCGTTCTCGTCTTGCCAAGCATGCGCCAAGTCCAACCTATCCTGATGTTGCGACGATTGAGGGACGACCACCAACCCTTCGGCCAGCTCCGTTCAGGTCTGGGTTGTGGGGTCGTATTCCATCAAGGGATCCAGACGGCAGCTGACACGGCTGACGCGACAATTTGGCAGACCGTCAAGACGCTCAGCGCTGCCAAACCAATCACCTTCTCTTCGAGGACTCTCGTTACTCCAACGCAGGCCTCCCTGATGCTCTCAACATAGCTCCAAGCCAACGCATCATTTCCATATGCTCCGGTCATGTGGGTCAAGAGATCCGCTGGAGAAACGAACTGACCCATATCGCGAGGACGCAGTGTCAATCCGCCCACGAAAAGTGTAAGGAGGAAGAGGATTGCGGGTGGCGCAACAGCGACCCAAGGGGTAGGACTTGTGCCGGAAATCAGTGCTCCGAAATAGACTCCGAATAATGCTACCCCGACAGCAACGATCAGACTTCCCTTGCTGTCCAGAGCATCGGTTGCTGACAGAAGCGTAGAAAGGTGAGACTGAGCAACCTGCAACGCGGCCATACCACCGGCTGGGTTGTTCTTGGAAGTTCCTTCATTCATGCTCGACAGCCTATAGCGCAATCCTCGAGTACCTTGCCGACATGGCCTGCGTCCTCGGCGTCACCGGATCCATTGCCTGCGGCAAGTCGCTGTTGTGCCGGCATCTCGTTGACGATCACGGCGCCAGGCACATCGACGCCGACCGCCATGTCCACACGATGTACGAGCCCGGCAAGCCCGCATTTGACCGAATCGTTGCTGAGTTTGGCGATCCTGTGGTGGGCTCCGACGGCTTTGTCGACCGCAAGGCGTTGGGCGACATTGTCTTTGGCAAGCCCGACTTGTTGGCGGTGCTGCGGACGGCGATTGGCGACATCGAGGGCGAGTTCATGCGGCTGCTGCGGGAGCTGAAGGACGACCCGGCGCCGATTGCAGTGTTTGAGGCGGTGCGGCTCTTTGAAGGTCCGTACATGGAGGTCTGCGACGCGGGTTGGCTGGTGGCCTCGGAGGACGAGACAGCCTTGCAGCGCCTGATGGCTCGCAACAGCTTCTCGCGTGAAGAAGCGGAGCAGCGGATGGCGTCGGCGATCCATTGGACCGAGCGTGCGCCGAAGGCCGACCTGGTGCTGCACAACGACGGCTCGGTCGAGGATTTTCTGGCGAACGTCGACGAAGCGATCGAGAGCGCCCTGAACGATCACCGCTAGCCGCTAGCCTCTGATCGCAACAACGAACCTTGCGATGGAGGCGGATATGGGCGCGCTCGACGGACTTCGCGTTATCGATTTCGGACAATACATGGCAGGCCCGCTGGCGGCGATGATGTTCGCCGACCACGGCGCCGACGTGATTCGCGTCGATCCGCCCTCGGGTCCGATCTGGGACACGCCGGGCAACGCGGTCTGGAATCGCGGCAAGCGGCGGATCTCGCTCGACCTCAAGACGGCCAGCGGTCGCCGCACGGCGCAGGAATTGATCGCGTCCGCGGATGTGGTGGTCGAGAACTTCCGTCCCGGCGTGATGGATCGACTGGGCCTCGGGGCCGAGGAATCGACCAACATCAACGACCGTCTGATTTACCTCTCTCTGCCTGGCTTCTCTTCGGATGACGATCGCGCCGGCATGCCCGGATGGGAAGGTGTGGTCTCGGCGTCGGTCGGCACCTACAGCGGATCGTTGATGGCCGATGCGCCGAAACCGGTCTATACGGCGGTGCCGATTGCATCGTCTTACGCGGCCTTCGTCGGCTGCGCCGGGGTGTCGATGGCGCTGGTCGCTCGCGAGCGCGACGGCTTCGGACAACGGATCGAGGCGTCGCTGCACGACAGTCTGTACCAGGCGATCGGTATTCGCGGTCTCAAGTACCTCGACAGTGACACGCCGCGCGGTCCCGTCCCCTGGGTGGGACCGTACGAATGCTCCGACGGTCGCTGGGTGTTCTTTCACGCGGCGTACTCGCACTTCATCCGCCAGTTCTGCGTCGCGGCGGGCGTGGCCCAGTGGTTGGATGAGCCGTGGTCGAAAGCGTCGGAGATCCACAAGGACTTCGCGCTCGCCGATGTGGCACGAGCACAACTGACCAACATCTTCCTGACGCGAACAGCGCAAGAGTGGGAAGACCTGATCAACGAGGCCGGCCCGCCGACCGTTCGCTGTCTCGACTCCTCGGAGTGGCTGCAGGAACCGCATGCCCGCGAGGCGGAGATCATCGTCGACATCGACGACCCAGAGCTGGGGCCGATGCTGCAGCCCGGCATCCAGGTCCGCATGGGCGGTACGCCAGGCGAGATTCGCGGACCCAGGAAGGCACTGGACTCCGACCGCGGCGACATCCTCTCCGAGCTGTCGAGGACCGCGCCGGCTGCGATGACCGCGCCCGGTGGACGCTTGTCGCAGGCCCTCGAGGGCATGACCGCGCTGGACCTCTGCATCATCCTCGCCGGACCGACCTGTGGACGGACACTGGCCGAGTTTGGCGCCGACGTGGTCAAGATTGACAATCCATCGCGTGAGAACGGCATCCTGCTGCATGAGGACATCAATCGCGGCAAGCGTTCGATCCTGCTCGATCTGAAGCGTGAAGCAGGCCGTGACGTCTTCATGGAGCTCGCTGCCGATGTCGATGTCGTGGTTCAGAACTACCGGATGGGCAAGGTCGGCGGATTAGGCGTCGACTACGAGTCGGTGCGGCAGATCAACCCCGACGTGGTCTACGCGTCGCTGAACGCCTTCGGCGAGATCGGTCCCTGGGCTGGTCGGGCCGGCTGGGAACAGTTGGCGCAATCGGCGAGCGGGATGATGACGCGCTACGGGGACACGGAGCCGACGCTGCAACCGTTCGCGATCAACGACTACGGCACCGGCATCAACGGCGCGTTTGGCGTCGGGATGGCGCTCTATCACCGGCTGCGGACGGGCGAGGGTCAGCAGGTCTTCACCGCGCTCGCCCGCACGGCGAGCACCCTGCAATCGAACATGCTGCTCGGCTACGAGGGCAAGCACTGGGACGAGCCGGCCGGCCAGGAGGCTATCGGCGAGGGCCCGCTGCATCGCCTGTACGAAGCATCAGACGGCTGGCTGTTCGTCGGCGCGAAGCCGGAACAGGCCGACGACATGCCGTCGGCGGATGACTTCAAGAGCAAGACGGTCGCCGAATGGGTCTCGGAGTTGACCGCCAAGGGAATCGGCGCATCGGCAGTCGGCTCAGTTGAGAATGCCATGACGGAGGAGCGAGCGGTGTCGCTCGGGTTCTCGATCACCAGGGAGCACGAGGGCCGAGGCCGAGTCCGGACCAACGGCCCATCGGTGAAGATGAGTCGTACGCCGGTCACTGTGGGTCGGCCGGCGATGGTCCCGGGTTCTGGGGCGTCGGAAGTCCTCGGCGAGCAAACGCCTGACTTGTCGGAGGCTGGTGTCGTGGTTGGGGCAGACTGAGGAGAAACGCGCTCGTGACCTTGAAGTGGGTACCATCGAAAGCAGAGCAACCCGACAGGAGACCGCACATGGGGGCTACGCACGTAACCGTCAACGTCAGCAATCCCGGCGATCACGGCCGCGAGTGGAGCGGGCTGTTTCTAGTCGACACCGGGGCGACTGACTCCCTTGTGCCGAGGAAGTGCTTGAATGAGATCGGCGTCGTCCCCGATGGACAACGTCGGTACATATTGGCCGACGGCAGCGAGATTCGCCTGGATATCGCTGTTGCGAGATTCGAAATCCTCGGCGAGATCGTTGGTACCACCGTCATGTTTGGCGACGATGACGCCGAACCACTGCTCGGAGTCACGGCCCTTGAATCGTTGGGGATCGAGGTCGACCCGCTCAATCAGCGTCTGAGGCGTCTACCAGCGGTCAGGCTCAAGGGTGTCAGGCGGTGATCGCACCATGAAAGCTACCTACTTCAAGGACACGGACACACTGCTCATCGTGTTCACCGATGCACCTGTGGAGGACACGCAGGATCTGGGCTATGAAAACTTGGTTGACCTGGATTGCGATGGCGGGCTGGTAGCGCTCACCATCGAGCATGCGCGCGAACGCAACATCCTGCCCGACCTGTCCTTTGAGCAAGCCTCTGCCTGATTTCAGACCGCCGCGCCGGTTTCCTTCCTTAAAGTGGTTATCCTCACCGCAGACTTGAGAGGGGCTGAATATGGCCTTGGCGCTTTCTGATGTTCGAATTTTGGACTTGACCCAGTATGAGGCTGGGACCTCTTCGACCCAGGCGTTGGGCTGGTTGGGGGCTCAGATTGTCAAGGTCGAGCCTCCGGGGCGAGGTGAGCCGGGGCGACGGTTGGGCGCTGGGTCCGGTGCGGTGGACTCGACCTACTTCATCACGCTGAACAACAACAAGCGCTCGTTAACGCTCGACCTGAAGACGGACGAGGGTCGTGAGATCTTCCTGCAGCTCGTGCCGAAGTTCGACATCGTGGTCGAGAACTTCACGCTGGGCACGATGGAGCGGCTGGGCATCGGCTATGACACGCTCAAGGAGCTTCATCCGGCGCTGATCTACTGCACGGTCAAGGGATTCGGCACGACCGGTCCCTGGGCGCCGACGAAGTCGTTCGACATGGTCGCGCAGGCGGCCGGCGGCGCGATGGCGCTGACCGGCATGGCCGACGGGATGCCGCTCAAGCCCGGACCGACAATCGGCGACACCGGCACGGGCGTGCAGGCGGCGATCGGGATGCTGGCCGCGCTCTGGCAGCGACAGCGCGACGGTGTCGGCCAGAAGGTCGAGCTGTCGATGCAAGAAGCGGTGACCAACTACACCCGCGTGCCAATGACGCGGCGCGAGGTCTCGGGCGATCCAGCGCCGCCCTACGGCGACGGTCTGACCGCTCCAACCGGCCTGTTTCCCTGTAAGCCGGGAGGCCGCTCGGACTGGGTTTGGGTTGTGGTCGCCGGAGGTCGGATGCGCAAAGCCCTGATGGAGACAATCGGTCGGCCGGACCTGAACGAGAACAACGAGTCACGCGGCATCACCCGAAACGAGGGCGGTGACGTGCGTGAAGCGATCGAGTCATGGACTCGTGAGCGCACCAAGTTCGAAGTGATGGACGCGATGCGAGAGGCCGGCGTGCCGTCCGGTCCGGTACTGGACTCGGGAGAGATCTTCAACAACGAGCACCTGCGAGAACGCGGCATGCTTGTCGAGATCGAGCATCCAACTCGGGGAGCGATGACGCTGCTCGGCTGTCCGATTCGGCTCAGCGAAAGTCCCGCCGTGCATCGTCGTGCGCCACTGCTCGGTGAGCACACGGCGGAGGTGCTGGCTGAGGAGCTGGGCCTCGGCGTGTCGGAGTTGGAGGCATTGCTCGAGTCGGGGGTTGTCTCCACGGCCTGAGTTGTCAGCTCGGCACCGTTCCCAGTCCCCGCCTCCGCGCGGGGACCCGCTCCAGCCTGCGTCGCAACCGGCGTTAGCCGTCGGCGTATCGCCTCGCCGTCCTCCTCAGTCGAGCGGCCAGATCAAACATGTCGTCAAGGTCTTCGATCGCGTGCTTGGTTTCCAGTTTGTCTTCGTCGAACGTGCCCACCTGTTTCACTCGGCCATTGAAGTAGAAGCGGCAAATCGGTTTGCGGTTGTTGTTGTCCACAAGCACGCTGAAGTAAGTGCGGACATCGCGATGTCCAATGCGACTTGGAGAGATAGTCCCGTGCAGCATGCCCTTCACTATGAGGTAGGCATCCAACTCGTCATTCGTCGTGACGACCCCACCTTCTCTTGACAGCCCATTGCGGGCAATCACATCAACTAGCGATTGTAACCGACCACGTACTTCGTCAGCGAGCGCTTCAACTTCAGCAACGCGCCTTGTCTCGCTCTTGATTGCTCCAAGGCGGTACATGTCATCGCCTATAGGTGATGTCTCTAAGGCGACATCGATGTCATATGTGCGATCCAGCTTCACTTTCATTGACTTGGCCGTCGTACGCAATCGCGCCGGAGAAAATAACTCTTTGACGAGAGGCGACAAAGCGGTGTTTGATTCTGATGTCGGGTCCGTCACGTTTGTCGTACTAAACGGAGCGAAGTCCATTCGCCCCGCTTCGTCCGTATCCGCGTAGCAAGAATACTGAGTCCCGTTCGTGAATACTCCCACCGTGGCGCCGATCGCGTTTACGTAAGACTGCAATTGCCCAATGATATCGGGATCGTTAAGTCTTTCTGCGGTTTTGCATTCGATCACGATTGCCGGCTTGTCATTGTGCATGATCACGTAGTCAGCCCGACCATTGCCTCCACCGGGTAGTTTGAGCGGATACTCGGCCATGACCTCCGAGGGGTTTCGGGTGTCGTATCCCCAAGCCTCGATCATTGGGAGGATGAGGGCTTGTTTGGTCATTTCCTCGTTGATGAGCTTGTCGCCGTGCTTCTCGATGGTCTCGCGGATTTGCTCAAGTGATTCCCGGAATGTCATTGTCTACCCTCCGGAGCAAAAGCTAACAGGGCCCTCAAGGCAAACACCATCGTTTCGACTGCGACCGCATCACTTGAGCGGAGTCCACGCGGTACATCGTCGTGCGCCGCTGCTCGGTAAACCCACGGCGGAGGTGCTGGCTGAGGGGCTTGGGCTTGGGGTGTCGGAGCTAGAGGCGTTGCTTGAGTCGGGGGTTGTCTCGGTGTAAGCCGATCTCACGGAGTCGTCGCTTCCGCTGCTACTCCGTCATTCCTGCGCAGGCAGGAATCACGAGACGAATGACTCCGTCCGGAACTCAGGCCGTTGCCGTACCTCGAGCGTCCTGCGCGGAACCCTCAAGGTACGGCCAAATATCATGCCGTGATCAACCGTAAGAGGATCGTGATTCCTGCCTGCGCAGGAATGACGGAGCGGGCGCGCGAATGACGGAGGCGTGCAGGATTGACGGAACCTCAGATGTCGCTAGCCAATAGCGACATCCCAGCGCTCGGCGCAGTTTTCGACGATTAGGTCGATGTCCTCCGATAGGATTGCGCGTTCCTCTGCGAGCTGCGCGGCGTCTGTCCTGACTCTGCCTAGATATGACTCTTTGTCTCCGTAGCGGGCGAGGATTTCCTCTCGTCCGTACCACTCAGTCAGGCCGACGAAGTGACTGGTCAGGTCCTCTCCTCCTGTTTCTGGATGGCGCGGATTCCAGCCGGTGTGCAGACCGAGGGGTTGGGTGAGGTCGGGTAGCCGGAGGCCTGCGGCTTCGTTGCCGTCCAGGTCGAGTGTGGACACGTAGCCCTGGTACTCGGCCCCTTCGATGGACGGCAAGGTCGTCCAGTCGACCGTCCGCACTTTCGACAGACGATCGGGGTCGGGTGTCGTCACTCGCTCGTTGAGCTGCGACAGCACCTCGCGCCGCGTGGCGGCCGTTCCGTTTGCGATGCTCGGCACGTTTGTCGGCGGCGGTTCGGATTCTCCGGCGGCCCAGCGATCCAGGTTGACCAACGCCGCCCGCATCAGCGGCGACTGATCGACGGCATTGTGCCGGTACATGCTGCGGTCGCCATTGATGTAGAAGCTATCCGTCGGCTCCGCCTGTCCAGGACCGTGTTGCGTGCAGGCCAGCAGGTAATGCCGCGACTGGGGATGCGCCGGGATGTCCTCGCCAGTAGCAGGATCGATGTCGATCAGCGACGCGTCGCCCCGCCAGTACTCCCAGCTGGTGTTCGTCGTGACGACCTTCGGTGTTGCGCCCTGCTCGTCGGAGCGCTTCAGCAGTCCGTCGCTGGCGCCCGTCAAGGGGTCGTCGAGGACCACGTCCGCAAACGGGAACTCGTGGATCGGTCCCGCGAGGAACAGTTGTGACGGCTGCCCGTAGCGGCGGTTGAACTCGCCGCGAATGCCGCCGGCCACGTGGATGTGGACTCCGTCGAACACCCGCTGCGTGGGAGCGTCGGGATCACGATTCAGGCCGAGATAAAGCAGGTGGCGGAGGAAGCGCCCGCTCTGCGAGATCCCGAAGCCATGCACGCGCTCGTACGGATGCTGCCAGCCGCGCAGGAACAAGGCGGCATCGCGGAACGCGAGCAGCCCGGCGCCAACGACCGGCGAGCGATCGGTCGGATAAACGATCTCATAGATTCGTCCCGGCGTGAAACCACCCTCGATCCAGAGGTCGCGAGCGCTTGGGACCGGGCCCTCGTCGGTCTGACGAGCGAATCGCCAGCGGTCGTGTGGAATCTCGCGGGGCTCGTCGTCTTCGAAGTCACGGACGTAGAGGCGGGCGCTGCCTGCCGCGCTGCTCGAGACCGGGTAGCCGGGCTGGCCCAGGTGCTCAATGGGCATCGAGGCCAGGCGCTCACTCGGACGCAGGTCGGTGATCGCGTCGCCCGCAATCGGGGCGCCATCGTCGCCGAGCGCTTCCGGCGCTTCAAACTGGAGCAGGGTAGGCAGCTCCGGTGTGTTCCACTGCCAGGCGACCGAGGCAACGCTGAACCCGCGACGGTACAGGAATCCATCGCCCTGGTGCAGCGGATCGGTGAACGACATTTCTTGCGGGGTTCGATTGAGCGCGCCCGGCAAGAGGCTGCGTCCGCGGTTGGGGACATCAATCACCAGCGCACCGTTGCCGGACGAGGGATTCTGCGGGCGGATGAACACCAGGTCGCCGCTGTAGCGGACGCAGCCATCCGCTCCACGAGGCGCGAGGTCAAGGTCGGTGATTCGTTGGTGGTCTTGCAGCTTCGGGTTCACCGCGTAATGCAGTCGGGCGCGGATCAGCTCGAAGCAACCCGCATCGCCGAACTCCTGGCCGTCGGCATAGGGACCCTGTTGTGTGACTTCGATTCGTTCGACAGACATGCTCGTCCAGCTTTCGTTATGCACGCAGGTTAGGGCGACTATGCCAGCGGGGGCAGGCCCCAATCATTCCGGATTCCAATTGGGCCTTGCCTGAAGACACGGGGGTCCATGGTTCGCAGATCGGGCGAAACGATGGGCTTGAACTCCATCAGATCAAGAACGTCCCGCTGGAGATCGACGCCCGGCGCGATTTCGGTCAGCATCGGACCCTGTTCGGTCAGACGGAAGACCGCGCGCTCGGTGACGTAGTGGACGGATTTGCCTTGTCCGAACATGCGCGGTCCGTTGAATGAGACGGCCTGGACTCGCTCAACTGCGCGGGGATACTGGCCCTCTCGCTCGATGCAAAGTTTGCCGTCCTGCCCAAGCGCCTCGAGTCCAGCGGCGCGAAACGGCGCGATGAATACGAGGCGCTGAATGTGCGCAGCGATGTCCATTGAGCCGCCGGGCCCAACGATGGTGTCGTCATAGCGGAGCAGGTTGACGTTGCCCTGTGCATCGAACTCGAGCATGCCCAGGCAGGAAGCGTCCATGACTGAGGTCGTGTAGAGGCTGAAGATGTCGGGCGTCTCGAGAATGCTGGTCACGCCGGAGCGGTACCAGCGTCCGTTCAGTACGCCGCCGAGCACTCCAGTCTCGACTGAGAAGCGGAGCTCTGGGTCGACATCGTCGTCGACAGCGGCTGCGGCGACGTCTCGCATCGGTGGACCGAGTCCGAGGTTGACCAGTTCTCCCCGATTGAGCTCGAGCAATGCACGTCGGCCGGCGATGATGTCGGCGGTCAGTTTGCGCTCCCTGGGCGGCGGCGCCTCGCCGGTTTCCTGCCAGCGACGCCAGACCTCGGGGTCGTGGTCCAGAAGTACCTGCCGAGGCGGTCGCGGCAGACGAGCCTCCTGATCCATCCAGTCGAGCATCGGCGCGGATTCGTCCATGTGAGCGTTCGGATGAATCACGATTTGATCAACCAGCTCGGCCGGGATAGCGACGTTGCGCGGAGGAATCTTGCCCTCTTCGACCAACCGGCTGGCCTGGACGATCACCCGTCCGCCCGGCCTTCGCTTGGCGGCGAGCGCCTGGTAGAGGACGCTCATCGTGACCTGCTCGCCCTCGAGCGAGAGATTGCCGGCGCGGTCGACGGTGGTCCCGCGAATGATGGCCACATCCACGGGCAGCGGGCGGAACATCAACTGCGGGCCGTCATCGAACTCGACGCGCTCGACCAGTGGCTCGCTGGCCGCGGTTCCGTTCAGACATCCGCCGGCGCCAGCGTCGGCGTAGGACGGATCCATGTACGTATCGAGCCCAGTCTCGGTCAGCAATGCCTGTCCGGCGGCGCTGGCCCGACACCAGAATGCGAGCGTGCCCAGCGGATAGCAATAGCCGGCGACCTGTTCGGCGAGGATCATCTCCCGCAACCGCGGATGCAGCGTGTACCAACCGCTGATCACCCGTTTCAGTAGTCCTTCATGAGCAAGCGGCTCGATGCCGGCGAGGCCCGTGGGAAAGACATCGAACCAGGTCAGGTCGCGCGGATGACCTGTCTCGAGAAAGCGCCGCTCGATCGCATCCAGCACTGGAATCGGCAGCATGTACCCGATCGTGCCGGAAATCGTAATCGTCGCGCCATCGGGGATTGATGCAGCAGCCTCGCCGGGCGACGCCAACTTGGCTTGACTGAAACTCACACCGGTCCTCCAAACCCTTAGGAGTCCTGCGCATTTCGCACATATCAGCGTATGTGCGATTCGTCCTCGCCGTCGGAATCGACGACGCAACAAGCGGTGAAGTGGATCAGCTCGAATGCGCCTGCGTCGCCGACTTCCTTGCCATTAGCGTATGGCTCGCAGGAATTGATGTCGAATCGTTCCGAAGTCACTGCTGAGTTCCTTCCTCGCAGTCACGCACCATCTGAGCTTCATTCAGATGCGCAATTTGCTTGGTGAAGTTCTTCGTCTGTCAGGCAACTTCATCGCCTACCACAAACCTCGTCCAATCCAATAGTCGAGCCTCACTCAAGACAACGGGAAGAACATCATAGTGAGAAAGAGCGCCCATCATACTCGGCGCTATTGGCTGCTCTGCGTCATTCAATACTGCCACGAATCTTGGGTCTGTGTTTGCTATGGCGGCATACTGTTCCCTAGTATCCAACGCGAAGAATATCTGGCGTTCCATAGATCCTTTGTCCGGATTGCCAATAGTTTGAATCAAGTGGTGAGGGAAGCGACCGTTGTCCCTTACCACGAAGTCGATTTGCTGCGACAGTCCACTCTTGCCATTAATAGGCACTTGCCTGTTGTATGGGAGTGTGCTCTTCCTTAGCACGTCGTCGATCTCGTCGGCAATTTGTGGCCTACGTCGAGGCCGTACGCTAAAGGTTAAGCCTTGCGCTGCAAGTATTCCTTGAAGAACAGAGTGAATCGCAGCCGACGTTCCTGCCAAAGATGCAGTTGCCGAAATCTCCCCATCGATGCATGTGGCTCCGAGCCGATTGAAGACTTCAGCGAGTTGTTGTTCTCGCTGGTCAGTGATGTTCACCCCAGACATTTCAAGGTCGGCAAGAGTCTGACCACCGTCAGTTACTCGGTATGTATAACTGTCATTTCCGATCAGCATTTCAATGCAGTCATTGTGTAGGTCAAGAAAAGGAGTCGTCAAAATGACTCCGTCCTGGCTCGTAGAAAACAGAAAGTGGTCTTTAGTCCACTTCAGAAAGTTCTGTTGAAGTTGATGTTTTTCCTTTTCAGTCATATCATTTTCCGTCTCATGTGGAAGCCAGTATCAATCTGGCAGTATCGGAGAAAGTCCTCCACTCTCTGATGAGCGTCCTGCAGATCCTTGAACCTCGGGGACGGTATGTCTTGCGCGCATGCGTCTTTGAGGCCTTCCTCATAGACGTGGAAGTGCGACTTGCCCAACGAGATTCCTCCAGACTTGCAGCCATCTGGATTGTTGTGGACGCCGCGGCAGTAGCAGAGCCTTACCAGAATATCCTGAAGCCCGAAGCGAAGCTGGCACGTCATGGCGTTCCTCCGCAGAAGCCTACAATTGACATCCAGATAGAAGGCCTCAGGGCCGTCCATGGCCTGAACAGCAAAAGTCCGCTTTTGACCGTGGGCAGGAAGGATGAAATCGCGAACATCGGAGATTCTCTTCTCCAGGCCCAAAAGTCGTTTTGCCTCTCCCTGCGACAAAACGCTCACAAGCCATACCCACTAGGAGGAGGCAACAGTTTACTGCATCCATTGAGCGCTCCAAGGCGGAGAGCTATGGTCAATCTTACGCTCATGTTGTTGCAGACGAGGGTCGCCACTGCCTCTTCATGGTCACTTTCGACCAATTCAGGACAGGCCCCACAGTTTCTTTGCGTTGCCTCCGACGATCTTTTGTGCGTCTTCGACTGAGTCGGTGGCGTTGAAGACGTCCCAGAGGCTTTGCTGGGTGTAGCCGACGGCGCTCTCGGGGTGCGGGTAGTCGGAGCCCCAGAGCACCTTGTCGACGCCGATCAGGTCGAGCTGGCGCAGGCCGCTGGGATCCTCGATGAAGGTGGCGTAGCAGTTCTCGAACCAGTAGTGGCTGGGCCGCTTGGCCAGCTTGGGCGTCATCTCGCTCTCGAACGAGGCGTAGACCTTGTCACAGTCGAACAGGGCGCTGGGCACCCAGGAGATGCCGCCTTCGGTGAAGATGACTCTGAGTCCGGGGTTGCGCTCGAAGATGCCGGCGAAGGTGAGCAGCGCGAACAGACGCCGGAAGGGCTGGAAGGCGACGACGATCGTCGTGGCCAATCCGCCCTGACCACGGGCGTCGAAGGTCTCACCGACGTGGAAACTGAGCGGCAGGCCGGACTCTCCGATCGCCTTCCACATCGGCTCAAGCGCGCGGGCGTTGTAGTAGACCTTGGCGTGCGGCGGCGGCAGCGAGGGCATCAGCACGCCCTTGAAGCCGAGCGCCTTGATCTTTTGCAGCTCGTCCTCGGTCGCGTCGGGATTCCAGTAGTTGAGCAGGGCGAGTCCGTGCAGCTTGTCTGGGTGCTGGGCGCAGAAATCGGCCAACATCTCGTTGTAGGCGTCCATGCAGGCCTGGATGTAGTCGAAGTCCTCGTTGCGAATGATGCCCAACATGCGCTGGGGAAAGAGGATTTCCTGCTCAACACCCTCGCGCGAGGTTTCCTCGACGCGAATGCCGGCGTCCCACATCCCGGCGCGACCCTCGATCAGCTCGCTCGGCATGCCGGGGTTGTCGGTCGATTTGCCGTCAATCTCCATGTGGAAGCCGCGCTCGTTAAAGACGCCGCGAGGCGCGCGGTCGCGATATTTGGCCGGCATGCGGTCGACGAATTCGCCCGTCTCCAGCCAGTGGCTGTCGGAGGAAATGACAGTGGTGCCTAGCGGCAGTGGCCGTGACACCTCGGGCAGCTCACGCTGGCTCGGCCAAGGCAGTGGACTGGTGCTAATGCTGCTGAGAGTGGTGGTCATGGAGTGGTGTCCGTTCGCTGGCGGTCGGGCGTACGAGTGCGTCTCGGGTCGTACGTACAAGATATCGCGCTGGATCGGCAGTGTTGAGAGGCTCGGACGGGTCAGAGCTCCAAGATCCGTCATTCCCGCGCCCCGTCGCGGGAATCTCGACGAGTGCTGCACCGACGCTCCGACCTGAGGGACCGCGCCCGTTTGAATCGCTTAGGCAGCTCTGGCGTTTGTGCCGAGCACAGCGAGATACCCGCGGCGGAGCGCGGGTATGACGGAAATGGAGGCGAAGCGAGTTCCGATACACCCTGGCCAGCCCGTCGCGATGAGCTGGCCTTAGGCGTCATGCCGAATCACAGCTAGCCTGCGCGGTATGGCAGTCGAAGCGACGACCTACAAGCCCCCGGGGGCGAGCCGCTGGCGGCTGGGCCGGATTTACTACGGCTGGTATGTGCTGTTTGGCATGGTGGTGGCCCTGATGGTCGCCGAGGGCGTCACGATTGGCTCGCTCAGCGCCTATATCGAGCCGCTCGAGAATCACTTCGGCTGGTCGCGCGCGGAAGTCTCGATCGGGTTCTCGGTCACTGTTGGCACGATTGGACTCTTCGCCCCGTTTCTGGGCAGGCTGATCGACGGCGTTGGTCCGCGTCGCCTGATGCTGATTGGCGCGCCGGTTTGCGCCGTCGCATTCACGCTGCTGGCGTTCATGACCCAGCTCTGGCAGTGGTATCTGTACCTCGCGGTGTCATCGGTGGCGCTGGGCATGATCGCGTACATTCCGGCCCAGGCACTGGCGGTGCGCTGGTTTGACAGCCGTCGGGCGGTGGCGCTCAGCATCATCGGCGCGTCGGTTTGGATGGGTCAGTTGGTGATGCTGCCGCTGGTCCAGTTCATCATCTCGACGTTCGGCTGGGGCGATGCCTTTCTCTACTCGGGATTTCTGGTCGTGGGGGCCTACATCATCGCGTTCATCTTCGTCCGCGACCGTCCGTCCGCGTCCGACAATGACGAGCCGGTCGATGCTCCGGACAGCGCAGATGGAGGCCTATCGCTGGCGATGAGCGGGTTGACGCTTGGACAAGCGCTGCGCACGCCCTTGTTCTGGGCGCTCGTGCTGGGACTGATGTTGCTCTACTTCGTCGTCTTCGGCTGGTTGTCGCAGGGCGTCCCCTACTACAGGTCAGTGGGCTTCTCCGACACCTGGTCGGCGCAGATCGTCTCGCTGACGGCCGGCGGCGCAGTGATCTGGCTGTTGACGGCCGGCAACCAGCTTGAACGGTTCCGTCGCCCGGAGCGGGTGGCCGCAGTCGGCGCGCTCTTCGTTTGCGCTTCACTGCTGGTGCTCTATTTCACAGGAGGAACCATTCCCGGCGTCAGCGTGGCTGTGGTGTGTTACATCATCGGCTTCGCGGCGGCGCCGCCACTGGAAGCGCTGATGCTGTCACGCGCGTTCGGATTGCGCAACTTCGCCACGATCATGGGCACGGCGTTTCTCTTCCAGACGATGGCGATCGTCTTCTCGCCGGTCATCGCCGGAAGCATCTACGACCGGAACGGCAACTACGATCTGGCGCTGATCATGTACGCGATCTGTGTCGCGGTCAGTTGCGTGGTCTTCCTCTTCGCAAGTCGGTTGCCACAGCCGTTTGCTCGGCAGTCGCAGTTGGACATGTAGTCCAACAGTTACTCGATCGAAGCATTGCTACTTTGCTTCCCCCTGCAAGTGGGAGCTGCCGAAGGCTGAGGGGGTCCCTCCGTCGGCGGCCGACCCCCTCAGTCGCTCCGCGACAGCTCCCCCTGCGAGGGGGGCAACGGGACTGGTCCCCGCTCGCAGAAAGTATCTCAGATTTGGAATATTCGTCATTCCCGCGCGACGTCGCGGGAATCTCGCCGAGTGCTGCACCGACGTTCGAACCCGAGGAACCGCCCTCGCTGCAAACGCTCTGCCAGCTCCAGCGTTCGTGCCGAGCACAGCGAGATACCCCCGTTCAGGCCGGGGGCGGGCTCCGCGGCGGAGCGCGGGTATGACGGAAGTCGAAGGCAGGAACGAGAATTGGCGTAGGAACAAAACTTGGAAGAGAAAAAAATGGTCGGGGAGAGAGGATTTGAACCTCCGACCTCTTCGTCCCGAACGAAGCGCGCTGCCAAGCTGCGCCACTCCCCGACCGATTTAGCTTACTACCAGTTGGGCTGCATGCTGTTCACCAATTGGGCGACGAACTGTTCACCAGTTGGTGAAGGCTCCATCTCGACGCTTGAGCATGGGCGCGAAGCCGGGGGGTGGTTCTGGATAGTTCTTCGCACTCTTGGGATCGAAGCTGATGCCCCAGCCGGGCTGATCGGTGGGCAGCGCGTGGCCCCTCTCGAACGGAGTCTGTTGCGGGAAGACATCCTCCAGCGCGCTGCCCGGTGGCTTGGCCATTTCCAGGACTCCGGCGTTGGCCGATGCGAGCATCAGTTGCGCTCCCGCTGCTGAGGAGACTGGTCCGAGCGGGTTGTGCGGCACGATTTGAATATGATGCGTCTCGGCCCAACGAGCGATCTTGAGCGCCTCGGTTAATCCGCCCACAAGACAGAGATCGATGCGGGCGTAGTCGATCAGCTCCTCCTCGATCGCGGTGGCGAAGCCCCACTTGCCGTGCCACTGCTCGCCCGCGGCGAGCGGCACGTTGGTGCGTTGGCGCAGGCGTCGGTAGGCCGCTGGTCGCTCTGAGCGCAGCGCGTCCTCGATGAAGAACGGATACACGTCCTCGACTGCGCGGCAGTAGTTAAGCGCATCGGGTGGGTCGAGTTGGGTGTGCACATCGACACAGAGCTCCAGCTCCGGACCGAAGTGGGCGCGGACTGCCTGGATAGCTTTGATCGATTGGCGGACAACGCTGGGTGGGTCGTAATACTCATCGTCCGCGCCGCTCAGCTTCCAGCGAGCAAATCGCCAACCATCGGCGACTGTCTGTTCGATGCTGTCGATCAGCGCCGCCGGGTCGTGCTCACCCTCGTTATGCGGGTAGCAGTGAATCCGTTCGCGGACGAGTCCGCCGATCAGGTTGTAGACCGGCTGGCCGAGCAGCTTGCCCTTGATGTCCCAGAGCGCGAGGTCGATAGCGGAGATGGCGGCGGAGTTGACGAGGTCGGCGGGGAAGAACGAGGCGCGGGCCATCACCTGCCAGAGATGCTCGGTCCGCATTGGGTCTGCGCCAATGAGCAGCTCTGAGAATCGCTCGATGGCGGTGACGACCGCGCGCTCCTGGCGGCCCAGCCCGGACTCGCCCAGTCCGACAGTTCCGTCGTCGGTGGTAATTGCGACGAACAGTTGCGGTCGCCCGGCCATGATCGGGTAGGTGTCGATGCGAGCGATGTTCATTGCCTGGCCGATCCGTTGCTCCCCCTTGCAGGGGGAGCTGCCGAATGCTGAGGGGGTCCCCCGGCTAGGAGGCGCTCCGCGCCGACCCCCTCAGTCGCTCCGCGACAGCTCCCCCTGCAAGGGGGAGCAAATGGGGAGAAGGAGCAATTTGAGAGCGGCGCGGCCTACCCTCAGCGCCGCTCTTCGCGGCCGTCGTAGATGGGTTCGTTGAGGTAGACGTCGCCGTTTCGGATTTTGAGGTTGAAGAGGCACTTGGGGTCGGTACAGATCCACGCCTTGTAATGGACGGCGGCGCCCTGTCCGCCGAAGTCCGAGAGCGGCACCAACACGCCCTTCTCGCACTGCATGCACCTCGGGAATCCGCCTTGAACTATGTCAACTGCATCGTTCGCCATCGCCCCACAACTCCCTTGGGCCGCGCCCGCTCACCGGCATCCACAGCACAGTCCCGCTCAGCAGCGGCCCACGATGTCCACTGCGTATGGTAGCGCCTGCGAAGTCGGGTTTGCTTGGGCCACGGAGGGCGACCAGCGATTAGTCGGCAGAGGAGTCGTCGTCGGGCCGCCATTGGTCCCGATGCAAGAGGTAATACTCGTAAGCGTCGGCGAGCGCGATCCAGGACGCCTCAATCACGTCGGCCGACGCTCCGACCGTGGTCCAGGTGCGGTGTCCATCGGTCGATTCAATCAAAGCACGAACCTGCGCCTCGGTGCCGGCGTCGGTGTCGATGATCCGCACTTTGTAGTCGAGCAGCGAGACGGCCGCGAGCTCAGGGAAGGCGAGCTCGAGGCCCTTGCGAGCGGCGCTGTCGAGCGCGTTGACGGGACCGTTGCCGTCGGCCGTGGTGTGGAAGAGGTCGTCGCCGACGCGAATCTTGGTCGTGGCTTCGGCCATCATCAGCGATGCATCGCGGTCGTTCGGCTCGGACGACCCGGGACGACGGCGCTCGATGACGAGGAAATCGTCGAGCTCGAACGGCGCCTGGTAATCGGGTCGCGAGCGCAGCGCGAGTAATTCGAAGGACGCGTCGGCGGCCTCGTACTGGAAGCCTCGCGACTCCATCTGCTTAACTTGACCGAGCAGCGCCGTCGTCTCTTCGGTCGTCAGCGGCATGTCGTGGCCGCGCTCTTCCAGCTTGAACTGGATGTTGCGCTTGCCAGAGAGCTCGGAGACCAACACGCGGCGGTCGTTGCCAACGTCGGCTGGCTCGATGTGCTGGTAGTGATTCGGGTCCTTGACGACCGCGGCGACGTGATAGCCAGCCTTATGCGCGAATGCTGATGCGCCCACGTAGGGCGATTGCCCACTTAAGGGCAAGTTGGCCAACTCGGCGACCAAACGCGACGCACTCGTGATCTCCTGGAGCTGCTGGTCGTCGACAACGCGAATGCCCATCTTGAGCTGGAGGTTGGGGATGATCGAGGAGAGGTTGGCGTTGCCACAGCGTTCGCCGTAGCCGTTGAGGCAACCCTGGACCTGTTCCACCCCGGCGCTGACAGCGGCGAGCGAGTTGGCGACGGCCAGTTCGCAGTCGTTGTGCGTGTGAATGCCGAGTTTTGCTCCCGGTACGACTTCTCGGACGGCCTGGATGGCCTCGATCACCTCGTGGGTCATCGCGCCACCGTTGGTGTCGCAGAGGATCAGGTACTGCGCGCCTGAGCGGTATGCGGTGCTCAACACGTTGAGTGTGTAGTCGGGATCCTGCTTGTAGCCGTCGAAGAAGTGCTCGGCGTCGAAGTGGACCTCGCGACCGATCGAGGCCATGTACTCGACTGATTCGCGCACCATCGAGAGATTCTCTTCGCGAGAGGTATTGAGCACCGTCTTGACCTGTGAAGCGATGGCCTTGCCGACAAATGTGACGACCGGCGTCTCCGCTTCGCGCAAGGCGACCACGTTGAAGTCAGTTTCAACGTCGGAGCCCGGCTTGCGGGTGCCTCCGAAGGCGACCAGTTTGGCGCGCTCGAGCGGCTGCGACTTCATCTGCTCGAAGAACGCCTTGTCCTTCTCGTTGGAGCCGGGGAAACCGCCCTCGACGTAGTGAATGCCGAGCGAATCTAATCGCCGGGCGACCGTGATCTTGTCCTGCAAAGAGAAGGCAATGCCTTCCATCTGCGAGCCGTCGCGGAGCAGGGTGTCGTAGAGCGCAATTGGAGAGTCAGTGAAAGCGGACATGGCTTGAGGTTACAACTGATTAGTGACGGAACAAGCGATGTCCTGTTAGCGCCATGACGATGCCGTACTGATTACACGCAGCGGTCGTGTCGCTGTCGGCGATTGAGCCGCCCGGCTGGAGGATGTGAGTCACGGCCGAGGCCTGGGCGCGGTCGACGTTGTCGCGGAAGGGCATGAAGGCGTCGTGGCTGAGCACGGTCCGAACCTGTCCGATCCAGTAGCGCCGGTCCTCGTCGGAAAGTGGGCCCGGCCAGTCGCTGACCTGCGATTGGAGACGCTCGCGCTCCGGCTGAGAGAGTTCGCTCCAGGCGATGTACTGTTCGCGCGCGGCGAATCGGTCGGGGCGTTTCAGCGTCGAGTCGAAGTGGAGCCCCAGCACCTGATCGTGTTGCTGCAGCATCCAGCGATCGGCCTTGCCGCATGCTAACCGCGTGCAGTGGATCCGCGACTGCTGGCCCGCGCCGAGTCCGATGACTTGTCCGTCGGCGGCGACGCAGACCGAATTCGACTGGGTGTAGCGCAACGCGATGGTCGCGATCAGCAGGTCGCGGCGCACGTCATCGGGGAAGTCGGTCAGCTCGGTGACAGGGTTGTCGAAGACCGATTTATCGATCAATTTGCTGTCGGGTGGCTGATCCAGGCGGATGCCGAAGTGGTCTCGGGATTCGACCTCGGGGGCTGAGACCTCAGGATCGGCTTGCAGGATCAGGTAGCGTCCGCTTTTTTTCTTGGACAGGATTTGCAGCGCCGCCGGCTCGTATCCCGGTGCGATGATACCGTCCGAGACCTCGCGTCGGAGGAAGCGGGCGAGGGACTCGTCGACCACGTCGGAGACGGCAGCGAAATCACCGTAGGCGCTGACGAGATCGCCGCCTCGGGCGCGGACGTACGCTGCCGCGACTAACGAGAGCTCGAGGTTCTCGACCTCGTAGGAACGAGCCAACCGCTTCGAGAGCGGCAGTCCGATGGCTGCGCCAGCAGGCGAGACGTGCTTGTATGACGCAGCCGCCGGCTGGCCGAGGCTCTGCCGGAGTTCTCGGACGAGGTTCCAGGCGCTCATGGCGTCGAGCAGGTTGATATATCCCGGCTGACCGTTGAGTACCTCGAACGGCCATTCGGCGATCGCCGCCGCGGTGGCCGGCGCCTGGTGGGGATTGATGCCGTAACGCAGGCTGATGGAGTCGGCCATGTCTGTCAGCCGACTCAGCTCATCCAACCAGGTCCTGGAGCGCCGCGTCGATGTCGGTGAACTTAAAGCGATAGCCGAGATCGAGCGTCCGCGTCGGCAGGATGCGTTGCGACGCCAGCAGGACGCTCGCGCCCTCGCCCAACATGAGTTTGAGCGCCAGCGGCGGCACCGGCATCAAGGCCGGACGCTTGACTGCGCGTCCGAGCGCACGCGAAAAGTCGCGGTTGCGCACCGGATTCGGCGCAGTCAGATTGAGTGCGCCTTCGACATGCGCATGCTCCAGAGCATGGAGAATCACGCCGACTGCGTCGTCGATGTGAATCCAGCTCCACCAGGCGCGTCCGAATCCGATGGGCCCGCCGAGCCCGAGTCGGAAGGGCAGCAGCAGCCGGGGTAATGCGCCGCCTGCTTTGGCCATCACGATGCCGGTCCGAACGTTGACCGTTCGCACGCCTGCGTCGTGTGACTCTGCTTCCCAGTCCACACAGAGGCGGGCGAGGAAATCGTCGCCCGCGGGAGCGGACTCAGTGGACTCTCGCTCCACCTGGTTACCGTAGTAGCCGATCGCGGAGGCGCTGACGAGTATGGCCGGCTGCTCTCCTGCTTCCTGGATGGCTTGCACGACCTGTCGCGTCGTATCTAGTCGGCTGTTACGCAGGGCTTCTTTGCGGGCGCTACTCCAGCGCTGATCGACAATGCCCTCGCCAGCGAGGTGGACGACGCCAGCAGCGCCGGAAACGGCATCGGTGAGGCCGTCCCAGGAGGTCCAGTTGACGCCGGACAGCGCACTGTGAGCGCGCGGATTTCTCGACACGGCGGTGACGCTGACGCCTCGGCGACGGAGTTCACTGATCAGCGCGCCACCGATCAAACCGCTCGCGCCAGTGATGACTACGTGCATACGTTGACTCCAGTCCTCTCCGCCTTGCTCCACGTGCCACGGGACTCAGCCGCCCAAGTTCGGGCGCACCGGGTCAAGTCCGTGCATGCCGCGAATCAGGTTGATTTCGCCGCGATGACCGTTGAGGTGAGTGCAGAGGTGCAATGTAATCGATTGACCGAGCGTCTCGGTGTTCTCACCGAGCTGTACTTCGCGGCTGAGGTCGTCATCACTGAGCGAGTCGAGGAATGCGTGCGTCGACTCGTTGACCGCATCCTGGTATCCCCAGAAGGCGTCCATATCGCCGATCGCGACGGCGGACGCCTCTTCGGTCGACTGTCCGGTGCCGAAGCCACGCTCGGGCAGGCCGGTCTTCTCGGCCCAGGCGCCTTCGCGCCAGATTTCCTTCTTGCCCTGCCAGGCGCCCTGGACCAGCAGGTCCTCGACCCGAGCCGCGTGCCAGAGCACCCAGGCGACGGAGTGTGACTCGCCGTCCGGGACGAAGTGCAGTTGCTCTTCCGACTGTCCATTGCGGGCATCACGGAAGCCGCCGTGAATGAAACTGAGCATGTCCTTAATGTAGCCAACAGCCGAAGCGCTCATGTCGCGGGTCCTTTCGGGTCGTCTTCGGAATCGAGCTCCGAGTCGCTGGATTCGGTGTCATTACGATCCGCGTCGGCGAGCAGCTGCTCCAGTTGCTCCATGATCTGCGGATCGAGTGGGTTGGGCGGGTCGGATCGGTCGGTTTCCGTCTCAAGCTCTCCGGCCGGCGACGGTTCCGTTTCGACATTAAGTGCATCCGCATCGAATCCGAACGCCCTTGACAGCTCCTCGGCCACACGCGGGTCCAGTCCACCGGCCTCAGCCAGCCGTTTGGCCAGCTCTCGCAATTGATCCTCGCTGACACCCATCGTTGTCAACGTCTCGCGGACCAGTCGCTGCACTTCTGCGTGGTCCTGACGGATCAGCGCGTCGGCGAGCTCCAATTGGGTCTCGATGGCGCGGAATCCGACGCGTCGCTGCGCATCATCGCGCTGGAGCAGGGTCGACATGAGACGCGTGAACAGCGTCGTCGTGCGAGCGATACGCATGCGATCGTCGGGATGCGCGGGGAAATCCCCGGTCACGGCGACCTCAAAGCCCGTGTTCTTGTCCCTGGCGACGTATTGCTCAGCCATGACTCGATGTTACGTCAGTCAGATCGCGGCAGCGTCATTGAGGAAGCCGGAGACCGCCTCGATGAAACCGGGCGTGTTCTGTGAGTGAACGTTATGTCCACAATTAGGCACTTCGATTAGTCGAGCATTCGGCAGATCGCTGACGAATCGCTTCGCTGCATCCGCTTCGAGGATGTTGCTGGACTCGCCGCGAACGAGCAATGTCGCACCACCGAACTGATGGAAGCCGTCGGCGACGTCACGTCGGTCTCCCGACTGCCGCCGGAAGCCGGGGTCGTGCAGGATACGGTCGGACTTGGCCACATACTTGCCGTCGGAGCGATGCACGAGGTTGTACTTCGCTGTCCGCTCCATGTGTTCACGCGAACGGAACGGGTCATAGGCGGCGACGCGGTCGATGAAGTCGTCGAGATGGTCAAACTCGACATTGCGCACGACGAAGTTGCGGATCTGCTCGGCGCCACGCTGCGAGACTTCCGGTCCAACGTCGACCAGGACCACTGCGCGAGGCAGCGAGGGTTCGCGCGAGGTCAGCCGCATCGTGACCATGCCACCCATCGAATGGCCCATCACGATTGGGCGCTCAAGCCCTTCCTCATGGATCAGGTGCAGCGCGTCGGAGGCCATCTGATCGGGCCCATAGGCAGCGTCGCGGGCCCACTCAGAATCGCCGTGTCCACGCTGATCGGGAGCGATGATGTGGAATCGGTCGGCGAGATGCAGGGCCACCAGGTCCCAGCTATGCGCCGACTGATTGCCACCGTGCAGCAGCACGATGGTCGGATTGGCTGGGTCGCCCCACTCAAGCAGGTGCAGCCGCAGGTGATTGATCACCGCGTTACGCGAGACATAGCGGACCTGGTCGGCGTGGGAAATGCCAAGGTCCGCGGCAGACTCGCAGAGCGATGCAAACTCGTCCGTCTGTGTGAGATCAACAGCGTTGGCGGTTGGGGCAAAAGTGTTGAGATAGGGCACGGGCCGGATTTCGTGGGACTATTCCAGTGGTTCGGAGGCAGTCTATCGCGGCAGGTGGTTAGCCTATTGTCGTCCTCCTCGTCATTGCCGCGCTCCGCCGCGACAATCTCGATCTGATGACTAGGACTGTGCCAAACACGTCGAGATACGCGCGGCGGGCGCGGGTATGACGAGAACTTTCGACAGGAGTTACACATGACCTTCGCGCATCCGGAATATCTGGTCTCGACGGACTGGTTGGCGGAACACATCGAGGACGAAGACGTGCGCGTCTTTGAGTCGACGGTATTCCTGCGTCCACGCGACGGCGGCGGTTATCGCGTTGAGTCGGGCCGCGCCGAGTACGAGTCGGGACACATTCCCGGCGCGGGCTACCTCGACCTGCAGGGCGACTTCTCCGACAACGAGCAACGGCTGCGATTCATGATGCCGTCGGCCGAGGCCTTCGCCGAAGCGGCGGGCCGGCACGGCATCTCGGAGTCGTCGAAGCTGATTCTCTGCGACCGCCTTGGATCAATGTGGGCGGCCCGGCTCTGGTGGATGTTCCAGTCGATGGGCTGCAAGAATGCGGCAGTGCTCGATGGCGGTTGGCGCCGCTGGTCAGACGAGGGTCGTGAGATGTCCACAGCGGAAGCGAGCTACGAGCCGACGACGTTCATTCCAACCGAGGACGCCGCGCGCTTTGCCAACCTGGCCGAAGTCAATGCATTCGTCGAATCGGGCGGAAGCTGCCTGATCAACGCGCTCGGTCGCGATCAGCATTCCGGCGCCGACGGCGGGGCAACGTACGGTCGCGCCGGTCACATTCCCGGTTCAACCAATGTCCCCTCCATGGAATTGATAGATCCCGACACGGGTCTATACCGGTCAGCCGACGATCTGGCAGCCCTATTCGAGGGTGCCGGAGCATCGAAATCGGAACGCGTTGTGACCTATTGCGGAGGCGGCATCGCAGCGTCGAACGACGCTCTGGTGCTGAGTCTGCTGGGATACGAAAACGTCGCCGTGTACGACGCTTCGATGTCGGAGTACGCGGCTGACGCTTCGTTGCCGTTGGTGGTGGACTGAACGAGTCAAGTCTGGCTGACCTCGATCCCCGTCATACCCGCGCTCCGTCGCGGGTATCTCGCTGTGCTCGGCACGAAAGCCGAATGTCGGCTGAGCGATTGAACCGAACGAGATTCGTCTGCTTCGAGCTTCGGTGCCGCACTCGGCGAGATTCCCGCGACGGAACGCGGGAATGACGGGTGATGTGCTGCTAAGACACCCACGAGGTGGCGGGGATCTGGAACGCCCTTTCGGCGAGTTAGGGCAAGTCGAACCGATCCAGGTTCATCACCTTGTCCCAGGCCGCGATGAAGTCGCGGACGAACATCTCCTCGGCGTCGTCGGAGGCGTAGACCTCCGCCAATGCGCGCAATTCGGAGTGTGCACCAAACATCAGGTCCGCCCGAGTCGCGGTCCACTTGGTTTCGTCGCTCCCACGAACGCGTCCTTCGAACAGATCCTCAGCTTCCGAGGCCGCCTGCCATTCGGTGTTTGGGTCGAGCAGATTGACGAAGAAGTCATTGCTTAGTGTCCCGGGCCGGTCGGTGAACACGCCGTGCGGCGAGTTGCCGGTGTTTGCGTCCAGGACGCGCATGCCGCCCACGAGCGCCGTCATCTGTGGTGCGCTGAGGGTGAGCATCTCAGCTCTCTCGATCAACAACTCCTCTGCTCCGCCGCGACGCCAGGCCGGACGGTCCAGGCAGAGATAGTTGCGGAAGCCATCTGCGACCGGTTCGAGCACGGCGAACGATTCGGCGTCGGTCCACTCCTGCGTTGCGTCGGTACGACCCGGCGCGAATGGGACCGTAGCGTCGTAGCCGGCGTCTCTGGCGGCTTGCTCGACACCGGCGCAGCCGGCCAGGACGATCAGGTCGGCCAGCGAGACGCGCTTGCCGTCGCTGCGCGAGGCCTTGAATGCTTCCTGAATGCGCTCTAGCTCTTCGATCGCGACGCGCAACTCGGTCGGGTTGTTGACATCCCAATCTCGTTGCGGCGCAAGGCGGATTCTGGCCCCGTTCGCACCGCCGCGCTTATCTGTGCCGCGGAACGAAGACGCCGCGGCCCAGGCGGTCGCGACCAGTTGCGAGCGGGACAGGCTGGAGGCGAGCACGTCGGCCTTGAGCGCGGCGATCTCGGCGTCCCCGATCAACTCGTGATCGACATCAGGAACGGGGTCCTGCCAGAGCAGCGGCTCGGTCGGCGCCAACGGGCCGAGGTAGCGGCTGCGCGGTCCCATATCGCGGTGGATCAATTTGAACCAGGCGCGGGCGAAGGCGTCCTCGAGCTCGTCGGGCTGCTCGAAGAATCGCTGGGCCATCGGTCCGTAGACCGGGTCCATCCGCATCGCGAGGTCGGTGGTCAGCATCATCGGCGCGTGCCGCTTGTCCGGGTCGTGGGCGTCCGGCACGGTCGCAACCGCGGCCGCATCGCGGGGCGCGTATTGCCACTTGCCGGCCGGGCTCTTGGTCAGCTCCCACTCATGCTTGTACAGATTCTCGAGAAACCCGTTGTCCCACTGGGTCGGCTTGTCGGTCCAGGCGCCCTCCAGGCCGCTCGTGATCGTATCCACTCCGGCGCCCGAGGCGTGGCTGCTGTGCCAGCCGATTCCCTGCTGTTCCAGGCTGGCGCCCTCCGGCTCCGGGCCGACATTCGTTTCGGCGGCGGCGCCGTGCGCCTTGCCAAACGTGTGTCCGCCGACGATGAGTGCAAGCGTCTCCTCGTCGTTCATGGCCATGCGCTTGAACGTCCTGCGGATGTACTCGGCGGCGGCGAGCGGGTCGGGCTCACCGTTGGGGCCCTCCGGGTTGACGTAGATCAGTCCCATGTGGTCAGCGCCGAACTGCTCGTCGAGCGTTCCATCGGCGTCGTGGCGCTCGTCACCCAGCCAGTCCTCCTCAGCCCCCCAGTCGGTGTCGTCTGCCTCCCATGTGTCCGGCCGCCCAAAGGCGAAGCCAAAGGTCTTGAAGCCCATCGACTCGAGCGCGCAGTTGCCGGTGAAGATCAGCAGGTCTGCCCAGGAAATCTGGCGACCGTACTTCTGCTTGATTGGCCAGAGCAGGCGGCGCGCCTTGTCCAGGTTGGCGTTGTCGGGCCAACTGTTGAGTGGCGCGAAGCGCTGCTGTCCGGCGCCGCCGCCGCCTCGGCCGTCGCTAATCCGGTAGGTGCCGGCCGCGTGCCAGGTCATGCGGATGAACAGCGGCCCGTAGTGTCCGTAGTCGGCCGGCCACCAGTCCTGGGAGGTGGTCATGACCGCTTCGATATCCTGCTTCAAGGCCTCGACATCAAGTGTGTTGAGCGCCTCGGCGTAGTTGAATGCTTCCCCCATCGGATCGGAGTAAGGGGTATTGCGGCGCAGGGCCTTGAGGCTGAGTTGCTCCGGCCACCAGTGCTCGTTCGTCGTCAAGTCGTTGGTCCCTTCAGGGGCGCGAGTGCGCCTCGCCGAGCGCAGAACTCCGTTCTGGTTCACTTACTTGCGCGGGTCGCTCGGCGGTCGTTCTCCTGGCACACGCTGAGCTTATCCCAACACCTGTCCTCGCGGACCGAGCCGTTTTGAGATTCAGATCAGGAGTGCAGCGCCGCCAGCATTGGCCAGGCCTCCGCAGAACAGCCTGCTAACCGGATCGCTAGTCCGCTCCGACTGCGTTCCGCGCCTCCGCGCAGCGTTGGATGAAGGCTGCAGTCTCGTAGGCGAATCGTCCTGGCTCGGTAATCGGCGGAGCGTGGCCTGAGACCTCGAACGTGCGCAGTGTGGCGTTCGGGATCTGTTGGGCCATGAACTCGGCGGCGGGATAGGGAGCGATCGGGTCGGTGCGTCCATGGAAGATGGCGACGGGGATGTCAATCTCGGGCAGGGTCGCCTCGAGGTCGCAGGTCGAGCGCGACGCACTCGATCCTTCCCAACACGCCTCGGTTGAGGCTTCAAACGATCGGCTCCACGCTTCGCGCGGCGGCGCGTCTCGGTTGGGTGGATTCAGGGGTTGGCCGCCAAAGTTGGGCGAAGGCGGGCCTCCGACGAAGATTGTCTGCGCCACTCGTTCGCTGCCGTGTCGATGCAGGTACGCCAGCGTCGTGCGCACGCCCAGCGACCAACCGATCATTGTGATATCGCGATAGCCGCGCAGTTCAATGAACGCCGCCTGGTCGTCGGCGAACTGCTCGATGCTGTAGGCCGACGGATCATCCGGCGACTCCGAGGGCGCGCGCCCGCGATGATTCAGCGCGGCGCAGTGAAAGCGATCGGAGAGCACGTCGATCATGTCGGCCCAGACCGCCGCGCTGCTCTGCGTCCCGTGGACGAAGACGATGGTCGGCACATCACCACCTGGGGAGTTGTCTGGGCCCTGTTCGTGATAGAACAGCTTGAGTCCGTTGATGTCGGCGAAGGGCATTGGGCGGCGTTTCGTTACTATCGGCGGTATTGTCGCGTTGGGAGGATGGTATGACCTACGTCTGGGAATTGGATACGCCTGCGTTGATCGTCGATCTGGACGCTCTGGAACACAACGCCTCGCTAATGGCTGAGCGCTGCGCGGATGCCGGAATCGTCTGGCGTCCACACGTCAAAGCCTGCAAGGCGCCGGCGATGGCGCTGCGTCTGATCGAGGCCGGCGCCGTAGGCGTCACCTGCGCCAAGGCGTCGGAGGCGTTGGCGATGGCTCAGGGCGGCGCGACGGACATCCTGATCGCGAACGAAGTCGTCGGCGAGCAGAAGGTGGCCAGGCTGATCGAGGTGGCGCGCCTGGCGCAGGTGTGCGTCGCGGCCGACGACGCGGCGAACATCCGCGAGATCTCCGCAGCCGCCGACACGGCCGATGTCACGATTGACCTGTTGGTCGACATCGACGTGAATCTGCATCGCTGTGGAGTGACCCCCGAGGAAGCTCCGGCACTATGCGCGCTGATCGAAGACCTGCCGAGTGTTCGGTTGCGTGGCCTGATGGGTTACGAGGGCCACGTCATGGGTCTACCTGACGACGAAAAGGAGCGCGAGACCGCGGCGGCGGCAGGGATCATCAAGCGGGCACGAGAACTGTGCGAGTCCGAGGGTCACGACATCGGCGTGATGTCGGGAGGCGGCAGCGGGAACTACCGCTTCGTGCTCCAGCAAGCCGCTCTGAACGAACTGCAAGCAGGCGGCGCGGCGCTCATGGACTTGACCTACGAGCACATGGGCGTCGATGGTCACCGGCAGGCGCTGAGTCTAATCTGCCAGGTCGTCTCCGCAACAAACAAGGAGCGCGCCGCCGGAGACGCCGGCTGGAAGGCGACCGGCCGGCACACCGGAATGCCGTCGGTGGTCAATCCCGAAGGCTGGCAGTGCGTTGGATTGAGCGCCGAGCACACGCACCTGTCGAGAGACGGGGGTGAGCCCCTGAACATCGGTGATCGGGTCGAGATGATCCCTCATTATTCCGACAGCACGGTGTTGCTTCATCGCAGGTTGTATGCGCACAGATCTGGCCTCGTTGAGGCAGAATGGGAGATCACTGGGGCGGGGGCTCTGCAGTAGTCAGGGTCAGATGTACCGACGAAGCAAGGGCGTGACGCCTGCGATGGCGAATTCCTGGTCTGCGGTGAGGATTTCCGAGATTCCGACATCTCTCATGATCTGGATCGCAACACAATCCTGCAGGCTCAGACCGGTATAGCGAAACTCTCCGTCGTACAGATCGACAGCCGCATCAAGAAGTGCTTTCGCATGCGATACGACATTGATTGACGGTTCATTCCGCATTCTGCGAACTGTGTTTGCTGCTCGATGCCGAGCATGGCTGCCGTGCCTGGAAACATGCGCGAGGAACTCTTGAAATACGCCTTCGCTTGTGTATTTTGGGCGGTCGGCGAACGCTTTGTTAGCGGCACGCGCCGCGTTGTGCCATTGATCGCCCTCGACAAACATCCCTATCAAATGGACGCTATCGACGAAGATCGGTTGGCGGGGCGTCATCCAGTCTTGGAGTCGTTCTCAGTGACCAGGAACTGGTCAAGGTATTCGACGAGTTCTGCATGACCCTGTTCACCAGGCTTCAAGCTGTTGCCTTCGAAAATCTCGTCGAAGACCTCAGCCGTGGTCCGGTTGTCCCAGCAGACTTCGTATACATCACCCATGTAATCCATCTTCTGGCACTGGTAGGTTCGGCCGTTTCGCTCCATGGTGTAGACATCGGATACCGGCTTCGCCCTGGTCGAAGATTCGGCTGGTCGCTCGGTCGTGGTCATGGTTCGCCTCGGTGCTCAGCCTAGCGACTGCGAATCGAACGCTCTCCGCTTACGATACCCTTCGATTGCTGAGCGGGAGGAGCGCTGGACGATGTTGTTGACTCCGTATCGCGTGTTGGACTTGACCGATCAGCGGGGCCTGCTCACCGGCCAGATTCTCGCCGACCTGGGCGCTGATGTGATCTGCGTGGAACCGCCGAGCGGGTCTTCTGCTCGCGGCGTTGGTCCGTTCGCCGGCGACGATCCGGGTCCCGACCGATCCCTCTTCTGGTGGGCCTATGCCCGCAACAAGCGAGGCATCACCTGCAACCTCGACCATTCCGAGGGACAGACGCTCTTGCGCCAGTTGGCTGCGAGCGCCGACTTCATTCTGGAGTCGGACGAGCCGGGCGCGATGTCGGCTCGCGGGCTGGGATATGACCACCTGTCGGCCGACCACAGCGATCTGATCTACACCTCAATCTCGGCATTCGGACAGACCGGGCCGAAGGCCAACTACGCCGCGACCGACCTCATCCTGATGGCGGCCGGCGGCCCCTTGATTCTGGCCGGCGGCTCGGGCGAGGCCCCGGTCCGCGTGTCGGTGCCACAGGCCTGGAATCACGCCTCGGGCGAGGCGGCGATGGCGACGATGATCGCCCTGCGCGCGCGGCGCAACATTGGTCGCGGGCAGCATATCGACATCTCCGCCCAACAGTCGGTCGCAACAGCCACCATGTCAACGATCCTCGCTTCATCAGTCGGCGCAGTCGAGACCGCCCGCGTGTCAGGCGGCATGGTCGTCGGGCCGTTCATGGGACGACTGATCTGGGAGGCCGCCGACGGCTACATCTCGCTCACCTTCCTGTTCGGCTCCGGCATCGGACCGTTCTCACAGCGGCTGTTCAACTGGATGTACGACGAGGGTGAATGCTCGCTCGAAGACCGCGATCTCGACTGGATCGGCCTCGGGCTGCTGTTCATCACCGGCCAGAAGCCGTTGACGGAGTGGGATCGGCTCCTGGAGGTCGTGGGAGCGTTCATTGGCAAGCGGACCCGAGCAGAGCTCTTTGCCGAAGCGCAGTCCCGTTCCCTGCTCATCGTGCCCGTGACGACGGTTGATGAGGTAGCCAATTCCGAGCAGTTCGAGGCACGAGAGTTCTGGCGTGAGCACGATATGCCCGGTTGGCCCGAGCCTGTCAGGTTCCCGGGGCCGTTCGTCAAGCTCTCCAGCAACGAGATCGAGTACCGGCGTCCCGCTCCGACCATCGGTCAACACAATCCCGAAATCTATGCCGAGCTGGGCCTCGATGCCGAAGCGCTTGACGACTTGAGAGAACGAGGGGTGATCTAAATGACGACGGTACTGCCGAACGTCCCGTCCATCCCGACCGAGGGCGCCCTCGCCGGACTCAAAGTGGTCGACTTGATGTGGGTCGTCGCCGGCCCCACGGCGACTCGCGCAATGGCCGACTTCGGCGCCACTGTGGTGCGCATCGAATCGGCCAACCGAATCGAAACCGCTCGAGGCATCGGTCCATTCCACGACAACGCGCAGGGTCCCGATCACTCGGGACTGTTCAGCAACATGAACGCGAACAAACTGGGCCTTTCGCTCAACCTCGGCACACAGGAAGCCCGTGGCGTCCTACTTGACCTGATCAAATGGTGTGACGTGCTGACCGAGTCGTTTTCGCCTCGCGCGATGCGCGCCTGGGGGATGGACTTCGAATCGCTGAAGGCAATCCGACCCGATCTGATCATGCTCTCGACTTGTCTCTTCGGACAGGCGGGCCCGCTCTCACGCGTCGCCGGATTCGGCACGATGGGCGCGGCGATCGGGGGATACATCGCGCTGGCCGGCAATCCCGGCGGACCGCCGATCGGTCCGTATTCGGCTTACACGGATTATCTCTCTCCCCGCTTTGCCCTGCCGGCAATCCTGGCCGCGCTCGATCATCGCGACCGCACCGGTGAGGGCGTCTACATCGACCAGGCGCAAGCGGAATCATCGCTCCACTTCATGAGCACGGCGCTGCTCGACTACACAGTCAACGGGCGCGTTCCACCGCAAGTCGGCAACGCCGATCCCGCCATGGCGCCGCACGGGTGTTACGCCACGTCAGGTGACGACGACTGGGTCGCCATTGCGGTACGCGATGACGGGGATTGGGCGAATCTCTGCGCTGGGATGGGCATGGGCGAGTTGACCTGCGATGACCGCTTCGCCGACCTCGCCGCACGCAAAGCCAATGAGGACGAACTCAACGGCATCGTTGCGGCGTGGACCTCTGAACACGGCGCACTCGAGATTGAGTACATGATGCAGGCCTTCGGTGTGCCGGCGCACGCGGTCTCGAACAGTTCAGCGGCTGTCGCCGACCCGCAGTTGCAGCACCGCGGTCACTTCATCCAGATCGAGCACCCCGTCCATGGCGTCGCAACAATCGAGGCGGCGAAGGGCCGCATGTCCGAGACGCCGCCCGATTATCGCTCGGCCGCGCCGTCGATCGGACGCGACAACGAGCTCGTCCTCCGCGAAATCCTGGGTTACGACGACGAACAGATCGCGCAGTTGGCGATTGCCGACGCTCTGACGTAGGAAACCTCTGAACCACTGGTTCCGCTGGCGGAGCGAGACCCCCCTTCAGCCTTCGCCAGCTTCCCCCGCAAGGAGACCTTTGAATTAGTCCGGCACTTGCGGTTCTCAGTCCCCGCCTCCGCGCGGGGACCTGCCCCCGTTCCTCGCCGGCTGAGCGACGAAGGGTCGATTGCATATCTGGTAAGGAGCGATGAACAGGCGAGAGCAGGGCGAAGCGGAGCGGGTCCCCGCGCGGAGGCGGGGACTGGGAGATTCCCCATGCGTGACTTATTCAAAGGTCTCCGCAAGGGGGGAAGCGGGGATCGGAGTTGTTCCCGCCCTTCCTGACGAGCCACCGTCCCAAGCTCTACCCTCCCTACCGAGCGTGGCGGTCGCTGCGCTGATGCGTTTGTGAGGAGGTCTCCGATGGCTGGACGTTTGGACGGCAAGGTAGCGGTGATTACCGGCGCAGGCTCAGGCATGGGTCGCTCGACTGCGGAGTTGTTCGCTGAAGAAGGCGCTCGTGTGCTGATCGTCGACCGTTGGGCCGAGCGCGCGGAGGATGCGGCGTCGAGTATCGGCGAGGTGGCCATCGCATTCACTGCCGATGTCGCCCGAGGCGAGGACGTGCAGGCGATGTACTCGGCAGCAGTCGACGCCTTCGGCGGCGTCAACATCATCTATAACAACGCGGGCATCGGCGGACGTGAGGACAACGTTCGCGACTGTCCCGAAGAAGTCTTCGACGAGATCATGTCGATCAATCTGCGCGGCGTCTGGCTGGGGATGAAGTACGGAATTCCGCACCTCGAGCGTGCCGGAGGCGGCTCAATCATCTCGACTGCGTCTGTCGCCGGCATTTCCGGACTCGCCGGGATCGCGGCCTATTGCGCCTCCAAGGGCGGCGTGATCGCCTTGACCCGCGCAGCCGCCGGCGAGTGGGCGGCCAAGGGGATTCGCGTCAACTGCATCTGTCCCGGAGCGATCGCTACGCGCATCGGCGACGACTCGCAGGGTCCCCAGGATCAGGACAATCTTGAGCGACGCCGCGAACGCGGCGCAAAAGCGCACCCGCTAGGCCGCTCAGGAGAGGGCAGCGACATCGCTCAGACCGCGCTCTACCTGGCCTCCGACGAGTCATCCTTCGTCACAGGACAGGCCATCGTCGTCGACGGCGGCTGGACGGCCGTCGATCGCCGCTGGTACGACTTGACCGGTCGCGACTTTTCCTAGGGCCTGTTCACACAGAACGCTCGCGACGGCCAACCTGGGACCAATCCCTGCGCCGCAGTTCTCGCCCTGCCGAACTACATTACAATCAGAACGCATGAGCGCCAGAGAGACGGAGCCCATGTCAACCCCACGACCAGCCGCATCCCGGTACGCCCTCGAACACCCGGCAACCCCAGCGCACAGCACGACAACCCGGCGAACCGGTTCGTCCCAATCCGCACAGATCCGAACAAATCCGAACAACAACCGACCAGATTTTCCTCAACCAGACCGAAAAAACCTGAAAGAACCTGAAAAAGCTGAAACACGATCTCCAGCTATGCACTGGAGATCGTCCCCAAACCAGCCCAGGAAAAAAAGTCCACCTGAAACCTGAAACCTCCCATGACCACAACACATCCCTCGACCGAACACATCGCCGCCTGCGTGAACAGCCTCTGGCAGAGGACCCTTCTCTGTCACTCCGTGACCTCTCTCCCTCACAAGGAGAGGTAAGGGAATCTGGGAGTGTTGCAATGGTCTCCTTGCAGGGGGAGCGGGGAATGGAGTTGCGCTTGGCATGGGTGCATGGCATCCATGCGAACAGGCCTGAGAACATTTCGCACAGGCGCGAAAGGACGAGAACATGACAGACCGACTAGCCGGCAAGGTCGCAGTTGTCACCGGAGGAGCATCGGGTATCGGCGAAGCGACGGCGCGACTCTTTGCAACGGAAGGCGCAAGAGTCCTGATCGCAGACCGCGACGCATCACGCGGACCGTGGGTGGCGTCGGAGATCGGCGACTCCGCGCTGTTCGTCCAGAGCGACGTACGCAACGGCGAAGACGTGCAGGGCATGTTCGCCGCTGCCGACGAGGCCTGGGGCCGTATCGACATCATCTACAACAACGCCGGCATCGGACCGAATGAAGGCAATATCCGGGATTGTCCGGAGAAGGTCTATGACCTCGTTTCCGACGTCAACATCCGTGGCGTCTGGTTGGGCATGAAGTATGGCATTCCGCACCTCGAGCAAGCAGGCGGCGGGTCGATCATCGCGACCGCGTCGGTCGCCGGACTGACCGGACTGTCAGGTATCGCCGCATACTGCGCGTCGAAGGGCGCGGTCATTGCGATGGTGCGCGCTGTTGCGGGGGAGTGGGCTTCGAAAGGCATTCGAGTCAACTGCATCTGCCCCGGCGGGATCGCGACCGGCCAGGGCTGGCTCTCCGAGGAGCGGATCGAGGAGACCCGCCAAAACTGGTCGAAGTTGCACCCGGTCGGACGTTCCGGCGAAGCGATTGACATCGCCAACGCGGCGCTGTTCCTGGCCTCAGATGCGTCCTCATTCATCACCGGCCAGCAGCTCGTGGTCGACGGCGGCTGGACCGGCCCCGACGGTCGCTACGACGAACTCACCGGTCGTGATTGGAGCCAGGTGTAGCGCTCATCTGGATATGATGAGCTTCGAAGCCGCTGCGGAGGGTGTTCAAGATGGTTCTGCAGGAACGACAACCCAGCTTGGCAGAAGTTCAGGCAGAGTGGATGGAAGCATTGGAACGAGCGCTGTCGGGGAGCGACGAGGATTGGGCCAAGTTCATGGTCCTTGCAAACGACTCAGGCCCCGACTTCACGCCGGAGGAGGACGCCGAAGACATCGCATCCGTCCTCGAGTATGAAGCGCAGCTCGCTCGTGGCGAAATTTCGCGAGGCGTTGTGTGGGACGACGAGTACGAGAAAAGACACTTCCCCGAGGATTGGGAATTCTTCCAACGGCTCGACTCAGAGTTTCCCGAAAGAGAGGACATGCGCGTAGACCGCAAGCTCTGTTCCCCAGTAGGCAAGGCGTTCATGAGAAGACTCAAGGATGAATTCCCAGACGCACTCTTTTTGTACATGATCGCGATGCCAATGGAATGAGTCCGCGGACTGTCCTCTACGCGGTTCGCTTCTCGGCAACTGGTCAAGCAGAATTTGGCCGTCTAGCTCCGATTCCTCGTCGCTTGGCGAAGGAATACCGAACGCAGCTGAGAACCGGTCCACACATGCCCGAGTCGAAGCAACTCGAGCTCGTTGATCGCTCGGACCTGTACCGCATCAAATTCGGCGACTGGCGAATCGTCTTTCGTCTTGACGAGCCGAATCGAGAAATCGAGATCATCCGCGTGCGACGCCGCGCCGAGGCATGCATCGGACTCGAACGACCGTCTCGTCAGTAGGCCCCAGTCGCGGACCAGCGCGTGACTCGGTCCGGCGTCAGTTTGAGTAACGGGCGCTCCTCGAGCCCCATCGACTCGTATCGCTGATACTTGTCACGGAGCGCGGCGATGACCATCGCCGCTTCGTCCTGCTCCCATTGGCTGGGCCAGAGAGCTTCGGCGGGGCCGCGCAGCAGGATCCACCAGAGCTGGTTCCAGTCGTCGTCGTAGTGATCGACGAGCAGCGCGAACTTCGGATTGGACTCGATATTCGTCAGACGTCGCAGACGAAGCGTGGTCTTGGGCTTCTCGTCGATGGCGATGTAGATTGAATCTGCGACCACCTGGAAGACCACCGGTTGCAGGTGTGGATCCGCCTCCGCCGATGCCGTGGAGAGGTATCCATGTCGGGCTGATTCGAGTGTGGCGCGGACATCGTCGAGGTTGGGCATGGGAATTCCTATACTCGCGGCACGTCTCACGTTTAGTTCATTGGGGAATTCACCGGGAGGTTGTCATGCCGGATCGACGCAAGCTGGATGATTCCGAGATTAGCGGTCGGCTGTCCGAGATTGCGGGTTGGTCATACGAGGGCGGCTCACTGACGCGCGAGTTCCAGTTCGGCAACTTTGTGGCGGCCTTCGGATTCATGTCGTCCGTCGCCTTGCTGGCGGAGAAAATGGATCACCACCCGAACTGGTCAAACGTCTACAACAGCGTTTCAATCGCGCTCAACACACACGACGCCGGCGGCGTCACAGACTTCGACTTCGTCCTCGCCGGCCAGATCAATGAGGTTGCTGACTAGGCTCGACGTTCGGCGAGCTATTCCACGCTCTCCTCTTTGTCTGGCTCCAGCTCGCTCAAGAGCGCCTGCAGCTGAAGAGCGAGCCTCGGTAAGTCATCTTCGATGATTGACCACACGATATTCACGTCGACCCCCGGATAGACGTGAATGATCCGATTCCGGACGCCGATAATATCGCGCCAGTGAACCTCTGAATGCTCTTCGCGGAAGGGTTCGGGAACGTGAGTAGCTGCCTCACCAAGCAATGCGATATTGAACAACGTGGCATCGTAGGTACGGATATCGGAGGCGAACTTTGATTGCTCCATGCCAGCCACAAATTCGCCGACTTTGTGACAAATCGAGATCATGTCCTTGAGGTGACCAACTAGACGACGCCTCGGGCCGACTGGGTCAGACATGTACTGCCTCAGCCTCGACAAATGGACGGAAATCGGCTCGCAAGGCTTTGTCAGTTACCAAGTCGATTTCGTGTTCCAGCAAATCCTCCAGAAAGAAGAGCACACCAAAGTACTGGCGCGAGTTAGCCGGTCCGTCGAAGCTCACCAGGATGTCGACATCGCTGGTTGGCCTCGCCTCGTTCCGCGCGGTAGATCCGAACAGCGCGAGATCGAGTACGCCGAATCGGTTCACCAGCTCATGCTTGTGCTCACGCAGCACGGCTAATACTTCTTCCCGGCTCAAGGACTGTGCACTCGTTTTCATGCCTGTGATGCCAGATTAGTCGTTGGAGGGTTCGCCTTGCGTACCGTCGGGCTCACTGGCCAGCCATTTCAACAGCTGGCTGCGGGTTGCGTTGGCGCCGCTGATCACGATCACGACACGTTTGCCCTGAACGCGGCCTTGCTCCTGTTCCGCGGCGGCGACGCCGACTGCGCCTGACGGCTCGGACATGATGTGCTGCAAATCCCAGAGCTGGCGCAGAGCCGCGAGGATCTGCTCGTCGTTGACCAGGATGAAGTCATTGAGCGAAGCGCGGAGGATGCCGAGCGGCAGCTCGAAGACGACTCCGGTGGCGATGCCCTCCGCAAGCGTGCGATTGGGTCGCGGCTCCATCTTTCCTGAACGCCAAGCGTCGTGCACGGCCGGCGACAACGACGACTGCGCCGCCCAGACATCAGCCGGATGCCCCAGCCCGTCGCGCACTGTGACCCAGCCCGAGGCGCCGGTACCTCCGCCGAGCGGGACGATGATCAGGTCGGTGTCAGGCTGCTGCGTCTCCAGCACTTCCAGCGCTGCGGTGGCGACGCCGGCGATCAACGTGGGTTGGTTGACCGGCTCCACGTAGAGAGCGCCTCGCTCGTGGGCATACTCCGCCGCGGCGATGAAGCATTCATCGACTCGTTCACCGACGAGCTCCACGCGGCCGCCGAAGCGCTCGATCGCCGTGATCTTGTCGGGGTTGGCGTCGGTCGGCATGAAGATCGTCGCCGACGTACCGGCGCTGGCTGCGCCGTAGGCAATCGATTGACCGTGATTGCCGGTCGAGGCGGTGACCAGACCCCGTTTACGAGCGTCAGCGTTGAGCTGTGACGAGAGATAGATGCCACCACGAACCTTGAACGCCGATGTGGGCGTCGCGGCCTCCAACTTGATCGAGACGTGCGCCTCGAGCTGCTCCGAAAGACCGGGACTGTGAATCAGCGGGGTCGGCAGGGCGATTTCCCGCTTGATGATCTCGTGCGCGCGACGGACCTCCTCCAACGTCGGAGGAACCAGCTTGGCGCTCACGAGCGATACTTTGCGATCTGCTCGGTCTGGCGTTCGGCGATGGTCTCGGCTGATCGGTAGTAGATGTCGGGCGGATCCCAGCCGTTGAGACCGGCGTAAGTATCGATCTGCGAACGATGGTGAATGTCGTGCTCCATCATCATCAGCAGCAGTCGCCAACCGCTCAATGTCGCGCCCGGCGTGTCGATCATCTCAATCTGCCGGGTCAGACCATCCGCGCCGACCTCGGTGACGAGACGGCTGAACTCTTCGAAGCTGGCGTTGAGCGCGGGCGCCCATAGCTCCGGGCGGCTCACATCAGGCGGCTCGGGCGAGATCCAGCCCTCGCGTCGATAGGCGCTGGCGAAGTACAGGCGTGAGCCGCACATGTGCCCGATCAGCTTGTTGATTGACCACGCTCCTTCTCCCACCAATGTGCCGCCTTCGCTATCCTCGGGCCTCCAGCCGTCGGCTTCGGGAGGCAGCGCCGTCATATCGCGGACCGCGCGGCCGTTGACGGAGCGGAAGTAACGGAGGAAGCCATCGATATCGGTGAACATGTGGGCTCCAGTGTCTGCGACTATTCGACCATGTCGAGCGTCGGTTGTTGCTCAATCTGCAGGAGGCTGGGATCGTCGTTGCGAACCGCGTTGACCCGCGACGAAACCGGGACCGTGACGAACGAATCGTCGGGACTCAGATTCAATAGCGGCAAAACGGTGTCAGACTCTTGATTGCCGCGGTCGAGCCATGCTTCTGCGCGATCAAGCGGCATCACGACCGGCATCCGCGGATGAATGTTGGCCAGCGCCTCGGTCGCGTCGGTGGTGAGGATAGTGAACGTGACGGCCGGTCGATCCAGCTCCGGATGCCAGATGTCGTAGAGACCGGCGAAGACGAATGGCTCTCGGTCCTCACGGTGGATCCAGTGCGGCCGACGGTTGTCTTTCGGCCCGCTCCACTCGTACCAGCCGTCGACAGGGACGAGGCAGCGCTGCCGCTTGAACGGTCGCGCGTACGCGCGAGTTGTCGCGACGGTCTCCGATCGGGCGTTGATCTGGCGCGACGCGCGCTTGGCGTCCTTGGCCCAGAAGTTGACCAGTCCCCAGCGCGCCGGCTGGGCGGCGAACTCCTCGCCGTCGGCCAGAATGATTGGGTGCGCCTGCGTCGGCGCGACATTGAATCGCGGCTTGAACGGGGGATCGCCGAACAGCCTCACGTTGAGCCGTTTGACCGCTTCGATGAATTCCAGCGAGTCGACGGTGAGGGTGAAACGTCCGCACATGCCGTCAGTCTAGGCAGGTCTGCTCTTACTATTGAGGAGCATTAGCTGGATTGTTTCGTTTCACGGAGCATGTGAATTGAATCCGAACACACTCGATGAAAGGTTCCAAGATGTCAGAAATGAACGGCGACGCGACCGTCATCCTCGACAAGCGTGACGATGGCGTCGCCCTGATCACGCTCAACCGTCCCGAGCGCATGAACTCGTTCGGCGACGACCTGATTGAGCGGCTGGTCGCCTCGCTGATCGACTGCGAAGACGACCCGGAGATTCGCTGCGTCGCGCTGACCGGCGCGGGACGCGGGTTCTCGGCCGGCGCAGATATCAACAACATGAACAAGCGCTCCGACGCTCCCAGGCCCGGTCCTGGCATCGGCAACCGCAATGGCCACCGAAACCAGATCCAGACCTCGGGCATGCTGCACGAGATGGGCACGCCAACCGTGTCGCTGGTCAATGGACCCGCCGCCGGCGGTGGCCTTGGTCTCGCGTTGGCGACGGACTTCCGCATCGCCTCCGAGCGCGCGCGCTTCGTCACGGCGTTCCGCAACATCGGCGTCTCGGGCGACTACGGCTGCGCCTGGTTCCTACAGCGCATGGTTGGCATGACCAAGGCGCGCGAGCTGCTGATGCTCGGCGGCCAGCTGTCGGCGAACGAGGCCGAGGCTGAGGGCATCGTGACCAAGGTCGTGCCACACGACGACCTGATTCCCGAAGGTCTGGCGTTCTGTCGTGAGATCGCGCAAGGACCGACGTCAGTGCTGGCGATGATGAAGTGGACGCTCAACTTCGGCGCCACGTCGAATCTGCACGACTCGCTGTACCAGGAGGGCGCGCACGTGGCGCTGTCCTTCGCCGGACAGGACAACAAGGAAGCGGCGCAGGCCTTCCTCGAGAAGCGCAAGCCGAACTTCATCGGCCGGTAGTCCTTGGGACTGAAGGATCGACCAGAAAAACCGAACCCCCGGACGGATGTCCGGGGGTCGGCTAGGAAGCGGGGCTGGGTGAGCGAGATACCCGTGCCCCTGAGTACGCCGGGCGGTCGCTCCCGGCGGGACTCTCACGTTTCGCGGCCGTTCACTGCATTTCTACAGCAGGGCGAACCGATGGAGCCGTGCTCAAGACACGGGTTCTTGATCAACGCAGTCAGAGCTCACGCTCCGACGCGCATCTCCCTCGGTCGCCTACGGGGTTAGCTGACGGGTTCGGCGCGAAGGAGTGCGCCGTGCAGTGCTCGAAGTTCGAACGCTGCATTCACCCCAAGTGTTGGGTCCCCCGTTCCCCGCTCGGTCTGACGACCTCGCAGGGATTCGGCCCTGATATTCAGTTGTGAGTCCTATCGTACTCACTCAAGAACCATTCTGGCAATGCCAATGCGAGAGATAACACTGCGTTGACATGAGCAAAAGGGCCAATGAGAGTCGCGGCCCGTTCCCCGCTTCCCCCTGGCGGAGGCCTCGGAAGTACTCACAAATCCCATCTCTCTCCCCCCCTTGCGGGGGAGATGTCACGGAGTGACAGAAGGGGGGTCCTCCGACGCTGACCAGTTAGGCACTGCGATAGGGAGCCCCCCTTTGCCTCCGGCATCTCCCCCGCAAGGAGACCGCTGACAAAGTCGCGCTTGGGGAACCTCTCCGTCCCCGCCCCCGAGCGGGGACCCGTTCGGCTTCGCGAGGCTACGGCTTCGTGGTCGCGCTCCAACAGATATGCACCGCACCTTTGTCGTTCGGCCTGCCGGGAACGGGGGCAGGTCCCCGCTCGGGGGCGGGGACGGAGAACCGGGACTGATGGAGTTTTTCAAAGGTCTCCGCAAAGGGAGGGAGGGGGGGGGGGGGGAGAAGAGGGACATGTTCACACGCGACCGACTAATGTCTCTGAACATTTGTTGGTTTCAGTGTCTGGTCAGGGCTTGCAGCCCATCGCGAGCAGCTCTTTGCGCAGATCGTTGATCTGGTCGTAGATCCGGCGCAGCTCTGGATTCGGCCGACCCAGCGGCCCCTCTCCTGGCTGCGGCGGGAGCTTGCCCGGCATGTCGTCGGTGAGCGTGCTCAGCCTCGCGCGTTCGGCGCGCATCTCTTCACAGCGTGCGTTATCGGCCATCTGTGACACTCCTACTGTTTTCGTGCCCGGTGCGCTTCGTCCAGCGCTTCCGCCTCTGTACGCGACAATGCTACGCGCGATGTCAGCTCAAGACCCAGTTCCGACGCCTCACGGCCAATACGGAAGAGCGACAGGTCGTCGGGCGTCTCAACGGTCAACGACAGCGATCCGTCGACCTGCAACACCTGCAACAACTGGCCGCCTGTGCGTTGGACGATTTCCTCCAGGGCGCCCAGCGCCTCACTCAGCGGAAGCTCGGCGTTCCAACGCGCATCGGTCAGATAGAGCGGCATGGGTCGTATCGTAGTCGCAATCGCCTGTTAAGCAGGATCAAGTGAGCAGGATCAAGCGAGGGAGTGGGTCATGGAGCGCATCGGATTTATCGGTCTGGGAATCATGGGCGTGCCGATGGTGGCGAATCTGATCAAGGCCGGCTTCATTCCAACCGTCTGGAATCGGTCGCATCCCGGCATCGACGCCTGCACGGCATTGGGCGCATCCTCAGGAGCGTCGCCACAGGCGGTGGCGGAGGCGTCGGACATCCTGATCACGATCGTCACCGACTCTCCGGACGTGGATTCGGTGCTGGTCGGTCGCGATGACGCAGCCATCAACGGTCTGGCGTCGGGCTCTGTGGTCGTCGATATGTCGACCATCTCTCCGGCGGTCACACGCGACATCGCGTCACAGCTGGCCGAGCGAGGCGTTGCAATGCTCGATGCGCCGGTCTCGGGCGGCGACACCGGAGCCAAGGCCGGCACGCTCTCGATCATGGTCGGCGGCGACGCGGATGTGCTTGAACGATGCCGTCCCGCGCTCGAGGCGATGGGCTCGACCATCACGCATTGCGGACCAAGCGGCGCAGGGCAGACTGTGAAGCTATGCAACCAGGTCGCGATCGCGGGAGCGTTGCTCGGCGTCTGCGAGGCGCTGTCGCTGGCCGACAAGTCGGGCGTCGACCAGGAACGGATGCTGGCCGCGATCTCGGCCGGCGCGGCCGGAAGCTGGCAGCTGACCAACCTGGGACCGAAGATCGCAGTCGGAGACTACGCGCCTGGCTTCATGGTCAAGCTGATGCAGAAAGACCTGCGACTGGCATTGGAGGCGGGCGGCGACGTGCTGCAGCCGTTGCCGAACACGTCGTTGGTCCACCAGCTGTACTACCAGCTGCAGACCTCGGGGTTGGGCGACGAGGGGACGCAGGCGCTGGCCCGCGTGGTGTCCGGACTCGGGCGCTCCATAACCAAATAGGCCACGACAGCGTGTCCACTTGGGTGTAGAGAAGGCAATCGCAAGGCCTTGTGTCCCTCTTGCGCGGAGGGACCCCTCAGCCCCCTGGTTCAAGCCAGGGGCAGGCTTTCGGCAGCTCCCTCCCCGTTCACAAGCCGGGGACAGGCTCTGCAAGGGGGAGCGGAACCCGCGCGCTTAGTGCGCGTGCATCTCGCCGATGGCCTCGTCAGCGTGCGCGAGGCGCTCGGCGACGTGCTGCAACATGGACCACAGGACCGGGACGCTGGCCTCTTCCTCGAACGTATTGCGCAGAATCGTCAGGCACTCGGTGTCGGTATTGGCGACGATTGTTGCCGAGCGCGGGCGTCCCAGCAGCAGTGCCATTTCGCCGAAGAAATCGCCCTCGCCAAAGGTAGCGAGGTGTATCTGATCGTCAGTGCCATAGTGCTGGAACACCTCGACGGAACCGGTCCGGATGATGTGCAGAGTGGTACCAAGCTCGCCCTCGCGGTCGATCACGTGTCCAGCCTTGAAGTCCTGGATCTGCACCCAGCCGGCGATGTTGTGCAACTCGTCGCGGTCAACGCGAGAGAACAGCGACGTATTGGCAAGCATGTCTTCGATGGATACCGGCATTGAAGCCTCCGTGGCTGATCCTCAGCGGTCATGACGCTGGCTGTGCATTTCTTCACTTGCAAGATAGCGGGATAGAACGTCAGTTGCGGTACAAGATTGTTACCCAAGCCGCGTGCTGTGGCACAGGTTGCGCTGCGAGGGGAACGTCGTTTACGCCAAGTCGTCCCGGAAGCCAGGATGGGCGATCCGGCGCAGGGCATCGGCCCGATCCGTCAACGTCCGTCCCGCCAGTTCCGCCTGACCAAATTCGGTGACAATCCTGTCGGCGAGGGTGCGCGGAGTCGTCACAACCGACTCGGGATCGAGCCGTCTGACAATCCGCGAAACCTTGCCGCGCGCCGCGGTCGACGGCATCGCGACGACCGAGATGCCACCATTGAGCATCGCGGCGGCGGCGAAGTCAGGCTGTCCACCCGGGCCGGATATCTGACGACTGCCCAGCGACTCTGCATTGATCGTGCCGTCGAGCGCCACCTGCACCGCAGAGTTGATCCCGACAAAGTTCGTCTGCTGCGCCAACACCTGGAGCGAGTGCGTGTACCCCGCCGGCGCCATACAAACCGCCGGGTTGCGGTCGAGCCACTGAAAGAAGGCGGCGCTGCCCGCAGCCTCCGTGGTGATGATCAGTTCCGCAGCTGTGGCTTTTTGTGTCCCGGTCAACGCGCCGCTTTCGACCAGACCCATGACGCCGTCCGAGATCAGCCCGGAGTGGATGCCAAGTTCGCGTCGCTCGCCCAGCATCCCCATGATCGCCTCGGGCACGCCGCCGATGCCGAACTGCAACGTCGCTCCATCGGTCACGAGCTCGGCGACGATGGCCGCAATCTCACGCTCCAATGATCCAGGCTCGCCGCGACGTAGCTCAATCACCTCACTCTTCAGCGGGACGAGCCAATCAAACTCCTCGCGCCGAAGTTCCGCGGCGCCGAATGTGTAGGGGATGTTCGGATTCACCTGAGCAATCACCAGCGGCGCGGTCCGAACGACGTCAACGATCCCGCCAACCGATGTCCCAAGCGAGTACATGCCTTCCGGCCCGGGCTCCGAGACCTGGATCAGGATCGCGTCGGCGGGAAGCGGGCCGTCAGGTCTGAACAACGTCGGTACCTGCGCGTAAGTCGCGGGAATGTGCTCCAGCGCGCCAGCCGCCTCAACATCGCGCAGCGGACCGCTGGTCTGATAGGTCGAGAAGCGAAACGGCTCATGCGGATGGTCCAACGGAGGCACATGCTGGAACAGATTCCCCGTGGCCATCTCAATATCGGTCCAGCCCCCGCGAATCTCGTCGAGTGCGTGCAATAGGCCTACTGGAGTCGCTGACATCGGTGGAATGACCACCCGAGCCCCATCGGGAATCTCCCGCAACGCCTGTGCAGCAGTCCCATCGCGACCCAGGCGCGGCGCCGAACGAGCTGGGAGATATGCGTCGAAGTCAATCATTTGATGGACTCGTCATGCAGGTAGAGATTGCGGGGGTTGCGCATTTGGTAGCCACGCCCGGCCGGTTGCAAGTCACCGTCAAGTTCAAGCGCAAGTTTTTTGTCGTGTGCCCGGAGAGCAATTTGATAGTCGGATTTTTCAAACTCGACATCAATGCGATAGGTGCGGTCGTCAAGGTCGGCCAGTAAGACGGCGCGGCCATGAAAATCCTCGGGTTCCCGCTCAAGTCTCACCACGTCAACGAGCAGGTGCTCATCGACAAATGAGGCTTTGGTGCGCAGGTGATGCCGGGCCGCGTTCAGAATATCGAACTGATGGGTGCTGAACGGAATCACCTTCCGCCGATCACCGCGTTCGGGCCGGACGTCAGCCCAGCGAACATCGACAGAAACACCGCTTCCAAAGTCGTGACTGTGTTCGATCAGTTCGGCAATCGCCCCGCACAGATTGGCGCTTACTCCGTGCTGAACCGCCCGATCGAAGTGTGACAGGTCGTCCGACTGCGTCACACCAGCAATCGCAGTCTGTGTAGCTTGGAGACCTACGGCGAGCGCATTGACTGCGCGACGCGAGAACGGTGGTTCGCTGACCTCAGCCAGCAAAGGAGCCTGGCCGATCAAGGCCGGAACGGGCGAGTACATTGTGATCTCAAATGAATCGAAGTTGGTTGGGGCCGCTGAGAGATCACTCAGAAAACGTGATGCACTCTGAGATACAGGACCACGATAGGCAGGACGCCGCTTTTCGGCTGCTCGAGCGGCTGACGAAAGAAGCTTAAGCGCGTCATCCATCAAGTAACTGGCGTCGTACAAAGAGAGACGTGCGATCTCTGATGCGTTGAGAGCTGCAATCCAAATCCTGTCTGCCCCGGCGGAACGCAGATCGCTGATGATATCGAGTTGCGAGCGATTCTCGACCTCCGAGAGGACACCAAGCGTCCGAGCAGTATCATCTACGTAGTCAGCGAAGGTGTCCCGAACCGGGACATGCACCACCCATCGCTCCCCGCCGTCACGCCACTCGTAGACAGTCGCACGATCTCGCCATTGACCAATCTGGGTCCAGCTTCGATTGCGAAGATACGTGGAGATAGTGCTGGGTGCGACGGACATCAACGTGTGATCATCCAGTATCTGTACGTCCATCAGCTGTCTCCCACCTCGTCTTGATGCATGATCATGCGCAGCTGATCAACGTCGAATGGATTCGCAGAGGGAACGAGCACGGTGACGGTTTCTTTGTTTGCGGAGTCGACCTCATCCCTCAGGGACATCCAATACCCGCTGCCACGCAGGCAGAGTTGTTCATAGTCACGCAACATCCATTCTGCTGGATCTTCTGGCAACATGACCACGATGAGGATGCGCCTGTTCTTGGTGTCCTTTTGCAGCGTACGAAAATTCGTGATCGGGAGGGGGTAGTGCACACCATCCTCCCTCAGCAGGTCACGTGCCGAGGACTTGGCCTGAAACTGGACAAGTGGACTGAGGCCGATGTCCGAGGAGATGTGCCCGTCAATCCCGTCACGTTGCGAGGACGGCAACTCGAGCTGATACCCGGCACAGGCCGCGACTGCATGGACGTAGGCTAGGGAGAATTGTTCCTTCTGCTGATTTAGGTCCATCAGAACACCGCGGCTCCTCTATTCACGGTATCAAGTGACGCAAACGCGCCGCCCGATGGCTCGGACGGCGCGTTGGTTGGTCGCTGGTTCGTCGTGGCGTGCGAACTAGGGCTGGGAGATGTCCAGCACGCCGCGCGCGACTTCGCCGGCCTGCATGGCTGCGAAGGCTTCGTTGATTTCGCTCAATGCGAAGCGCTTGGAGACCAGGCCGGTCAGGTCGAGCTTGCCCTGGCGGTAGAGGTCGAGCAGCTTCGGCATGTGCTCGCGGAAGCGCGTCGAGCCGTACATGCAGCCGATCGCCTTCTTCTCCTGCAGGAACTCGGGACCGGGGAAGCTGACCTCGGAGCCCAGCGGCATCATGCCCACAATGCAGGCGGTCCCGCCCGGTCGGACCATGTCCCAGGCCTGACGCGCTGCATTGACGTTGCCGATCGCCTCGAAGGCGATCTCGACGCCGACGCCGTCGGTCAGTTCCTTGATCGCCTCGACCGCATCCACCTCGGTGGCGTTGATTCGGTCGGTCGCGCCGAACTGCTCGGCGTAGTCGAGCTTGTTCTCGAGGATGTCGACCGCAATGATGCGGCTCGCGCCGGCAATCTTGCAGCCCTGGATCACGTTGAGGCCGACGCCGCCGCAGCCGATTACGGCCACGACCGAGCCGCCCGGCACCTTCGCGGTGTAGAGCGCGGCGCCAACGCCGGTCATCACGCCGCAGCCGACCAGCGCGGCCTCAGCCGGCGGGATGTCATCAGGAATCTTGAGCACGCCGCTCTGCGAGGTCAGCATGTACTCGCCGAACGAGCCTACGCTCGCCATCTGCACGACGGGGCGGCCGTCCCAGTTCAGGCGGTCGCGCGCCAGAGCGGCGCCGGCCGGGTCGGGACACAGGTTCGGCTCGCCGCGCAAGCACCAGTAGCACTCGCCGCAGAACGGGCGGAAGGACATGATCACGTTGTCGCCAGCCTGGACGTAGGTGACATCGTCACCGACCTTCTCAACGACGCCGGCGGCCTCATGGCCGAGCACGGCTGGCAGTCCACCGAAGGCGGCGGCCCACTTGCCGTCGATGAAGTGGAGGTCGGAGTGGCAGACACCCGAGGTCGTGGTGCGAACAAGCACCTCGGTCGGCTGCGGGTCACGCACGTTGATGTCGTGAATCTCAAGCACGGAGCGGTCGCCGTCCTTGGCCTGGTTGGTCGGGTCGAAAATGGCAGCTTTCAAAATGGGTCCTTCCCAGTTAGCTCATACGAAGAATCCGCACAGCACTGCGCGGCTTGCATTCATGCTAGGCGAGCACTGAGGACGACACAACAATCGGCATTCTCCGCTGCCCCCCGCTGCGGGCGAAGCTGTCCCGTAGGGACTGAAGGGGGGGGGGGGGGGGCGCCTTTGGAATGCAATGTGGTTGCGATAGACATCCGACCTAAGCGGGAGGCAACAGACCAAACAACCGCCGCTTCTTGGGCGGAGGGTTGCGTCGCTCCTGGACCTTCTGAGCCGCAATCTGAGCCAGCTCAAGCATCCCGCGAGCCGACCAGCGCTCCTCCTCCAGCCAGGCGGCCAGCTTCGCGTCGGCGGCGGCAACGCTACCGGCGATGCGTCGCTCATGGAATCGTTCGAGTCGTCGCACCACGCGGTAGGCCGTGAACGACAGCTTGGTCAGAATCAGGAGGAAGATGAAGGCAGCCAGAGCTGCCGCGCTCCCAGCCAGAATCAGCACGGCATCACGCAGCTCGGCGAAATCCTGAAAAACTGCCAACTCAGCCATCGTCTACTCTGTCCCTCGAAGACCAGTTTGGAGCACAGACCATGCCAAAGCGAGGCCCCGCCGAAAGCCTAATCCTATTCCAGCTCCTCCTCGGAGCCGGCTTCGCGGCAATGGTCGCCTGGGCGCTCCTCGCCTGGATCGGCGTGTTCTAGGGCATCTTCGCATGCCAACCAAGAACCCACGCCAATCGTCTTCCTCCTCCCTGCCCCCCTGAACGGGGAGCAGAGAAGGCCGACGAAGACCTCCCTGCCATCACTCATACCCCGTTGGGACTATCGGTCGACCACCTCCCTCATGTAAACAAGTTCTAGGGTATATTCCTCCCGCCGTGCTCCAATGCTTCTACTTTCTTCTGTGGCCCAGTTCACTTATACCGTTTAGGCAGAGTGTCGACTTCAGGTACAATAACACGACTCGACGAGAGCTCACTTAGGAATGGCCGCCAAAATTGTCAGACTCCATCATCAGGCATCCCCGGACTCCGCAAGCATCAATCTACTTCCTCAGACGTAGACTTCAAGAGGCATCTGCAATATGGGGAGACACAAATCCTCCGCTATCTCGACTCTGCCGGGGATTCTTGCGAATCCTGGAAACAAACTTAGATCAGAGAGAGCAGACGATTCGTCGTATGCCAGTCGAGGTCTGGCAGCAGTTTATGGCTTTCCCGCAATTCACTCTCGGGATAGCTTCTTACTCATTACTTTGGAACATGTCCCCTGCCTTTGCCGAGAGAGCTAGAGAGCAGGATGCTCAAGCAGCGAATGATCCAATTGAACAACCTGGGACGCATGAGATACTGGCACAGGATGCTGAATACTTCGAAACACTTCCGAAATATCTGGGATTCTCTACCTCAATTCCGAATCCAAGCGATGGTAACTCACTCTCGATCCCTCAGTCCATGGAAGAGTGCAATGACTTCGTCCTAAGAAGACTTACAGAGGTTGGAATCGCATGGGAGCGTGAGGTACCATGGCTTTCCCATCAATGTCGACTCTTTCGCGACATTCTGATGCTTCCCCGCTTAGAACGAGAACAGGCTCTACTTTCACTTGATAGACTACTTAAGTTCAGATTCATGGGCTTAGTTATGCTAATCGGTGGCAATGGCATGTTCGCGAGCCTCCATTTCCCCAGCCCAGAACGCATATTGGGCGATCCCAATGCCTCTGAGTTACCGATTGATTTCTTCGAGGACCGAAACACTCGAATCAGAGAACACTTTCAGGCAAGAGACCGCTGGATCAGCACATATCGGAGCGACTAGCACGGTGAAGAGCTCTAGTGTCATTCCGGCCTTGAGCCCGAATACCGAAAAGGCTGAAAGCCCCTATCTGGTAACAGCGTCTGCGAAGCCTCTAAGACTGGAAGATTCACTTCGAATTCAACTCTTTAGCAGCCAGCCAGTGACGATTCGCTCATGGGTCGGGATCCAATCGAGATACTTATCGGTTCACTCACTTCCTTGTGTGGAAGGAGGGGATGAGACCTTGGGCGCTCAGTATTGGTACGCTTTTCTTGTGTGCACTGCTCTTTGCTGTCATTGCACCTCGCGAGTGAGAGAACACTCAGCCGAAACCCAGAAGGATCCCGATAGCCAACGCGATTCCAGCCAGCAGAATTCCCACAGACTGATTGATGTGCCGCGCCTGCTGCGCTGCCATTTCTGCGAGACGCGCTTCCATTTCTGCACGACGCTTCTCTGCCTCAGCGATGGCGAGCAGGATTCGGGCCTCCATGAGGTCCATTCGATCGAGCGTCCCGTATCCGGATAGCGCCGTTTCGGTCTGCGAGTTCAGCTCTTCGACAAGTTCGGTCGCAGCGGGATCCTGTGCGATGTTGCCACGCACAAGAACATCCCGCAACCGGGCCGTATTGAAGACCGCCATCTCTTCCCCTTCTTCGGTTGCGCCAGCATAGCCAACACACCCGTTCTATGTGGGGAACGATCGGCGTTCTTCTTACGCGACCAGGGACTTATACGAAGTACCGATTCTGGATGTTCTTCGCGATCACCATTCGCTGAATCTGGTTGGCGCCTTCGAAAATCTGGAAGATCTTCGCGTCTCGCATCCACTTCTCTAGCGGGAGCTCTCTCATGAAGCCGACGCCTCCGCAGACCTGGACGGCGTCGGTGGTGACTTTCATGGCCATGTCTGAGGCGAAGGTCTTGGCCTTGCTGGCCTCTTCGAGGTCGAAGGGTTGGTTGCTTGAGGCCATTTCGCCGGCTCGCCAGGTGAGCAGGCGAGCGGCGTCGATGGCGATGTCCATGTCGGCCAGCATGAAGCCGACGCCCTGGTGCTCGATCAGCGGGCGCCTCATCGTCTTGCGCTCGCGGGCGTAGTTGGCCGAGTATTCGAACGCGGCGCGGGCCAGGCCGACCGCGAACGCGCCGATCCATGGCCGTGTCGCAGCCAGGGTGCCCAGCGCGCCCTTCCCGCCGGAGCGGAAGTCAGGGTCCGGGTCGCCGAGGCGATTCTCCAACGGGATGCGGACGTCGTCGAAGGCGAGGTCGGCCGTGTGCGAAGCGCGAATGCCCATCTTGTCCCAGAGCTTGATCTGCGAGAAGCCCTCCGCGTCCTTGGGCACGACGAACGCGGAGACATCGCGCCAGCCCTCGGAGTCGGACTCGCGGGCGAAGACGACCGTGATATCGGCGATGCCGCCGCCGGTGATGAAGCGCTTGGTGCCGTTGAGCACGTATTCGTCACCGTCGCGAACGGCGCGAGTCCTGATCATTGCCGCATCGGATCCAGCGTCCGGCTCGGTCAGCGCAAGCGCGCCAAGACGCAATACGCCGTCATCGGAGGTGCACTCGGGAATCCAGCGCTCGTTCTGCTCGGGCGTGCCGATCACCGAGATCGCCGTCGCGGCGAGACCGGAGACCTGCGTGCCCAGCGCGATGCCGGCGCAGCCCCAGCTCAGCTCCTCGGCGGTGATCATCGCCGTAATCCCTGGCACGGCCGAGTAACCGCCCAGGGGCACACCGGTCAGACCGATCTCGGCCGCCTTGGAGGCGACATCCCAGGCAAACTCATTGCGCTCGTCATACTCCATCGAGACGGGCCGGACCTCGTTGGCAGCAAAGGCGTGAGCGGTCTGCTGGACCATGCGGTCGGCTTCGGAGAGTTGGAAGTTGGTCATGTCGTGATCTCCTCGGTGTAGGTCGGCCGTCTGGGTTGTTGCAGCGGCGGGAGCTCTCGCAGCAATTGCGCCGCGACGAAGCTGATTTCATCGATCGCGCGCTGGAAGGCGTCCTCGGTGCGCGAGGACGGATGCTGGATGCCGGAAATCTTGCGCACGAACTGTCGCGCAGCCTGCTCGATTTCGCCGGGGCCGGGTTCAGTCCCGGCCGGTTGACGCAGGCGCTTGATTGATCGGCACATCGGCAAGCCCCCTCTGCCTGCGGCATCTCCCCCAAAGGGAGAGATTGTATATACGTCTAGAAACCCGTGAACTTGGGATCACGTCGCTCGACGAACGATTGCACGCCTTCGATGCGGTCGAAGGAGTTCTGTACCAGCGGCAACACGGCGCCCGAGAGTTCCAACGCCGACTCGTAGTCGAGATTGGCGGTGCGGTAGGCCATCAGCTTGCCGACCTTCTGGCCAATCGGCGGGCCGTTCTCGACCTCTTGCGCAAACTCGCGCAGCTTCTCCTGGAAGTCGTCGGCCCCGACCAGGTAGTTGCTGACGCCGGCTTCGTGGCCCTCCTCGGCGCTCATGAAGCGGCCGGTGAACATCATCTCCATCGCCTTGCGCCAGCCGATGATCTTGGGAATCGCCCAGAAGCCGCCGAGGTCCGCATAGAGACCACGCTTGACGTAGGCAACCTGGTAGCGAGCATTCGTCGAGGCGACGCAGAGGTCGGCCAGGCAGGCCATGTCGAAGCCCGCGCCGACGCAAGCGCCATTGACGCCGGCGATCACGGGGATGTCCATCCGCCGCAGCTCAGCAAACGTCTTGGTCTCGTAGCGGAAATTCAGTCTCTGGCCCTCGTTGTCGGGGTAGCCATCGGGGGCGGGATTGCCGACCAGCGGGTCAGGGTTCTCGTCCCAGAAATCGATACCGCGCCCGCCGCCGGCGTGATCCATTCCAGCGCAGAATCCGCGGCCCTTGCCGGTGATCACGAGCAATCGAGCCGTGCGGTCCATGCGGATCTTATAGAGCGCATCGAGCATCTCGGCGAGCAGCGGGAAGGTCAGCGCATTCAGCTTCTCGGGACGGTTCAGCTCCATCCAGATCGTGCCGTCCAGAGCGCCGGTGCGTTCAACGGTGATGAATTCGTATGCCATCGATTGAGCCTCCTTGAGCGTTGGATTTCGGCGGCGAACAACTGACTATTGAAAGTGCGGCATCACCTCGTTGGTAAAGCGCACGAATGAGTCGTGTGAGAACGGTGATGCAATGAGGTAATCGAGACCGATGGTTTCTCGCAGCTCCTCGATCTCGTCAATCACTTTCGAGGGACTGCCATGAATCACAACCTCGTTGACGTACCGATCAATGCGCTGTTGATCGGGAAGCAATCGCGACGGATTGGCATTGCCGCTGACTTTGTCATTTGCGTAGGAGCCAATCGTCCACTGCGCACCGTTGATCGCGATCTGCTCGGCTTCTTCATCGGTTTCAGCGACGGCGATCAGGCGGGCCATCGGAATGACCCGGTCCTCCGTTTGATGGCTGTGCTGTTCCAGCCCCTTGAAGTAGTTCCGCCGCTTCTCGCCGAGTTCGGTGTGGGTCGCGTGCGGATCCATGAGGATCGAGTAGCCCTGTTTCGCCGCCCAGGCGATAGCGTCAGGACCGCCGGCGGCGACCCAGAAGGGCGGCGTCGGCTGCTGATGCGGCTTGGGCAACACCTCAATCTCGTCGAAATCGAAGTAGTCGCCGTGCCAGGTGACCCGCTCTTGTCGCCAGGCCTCAAGCACGATCTGCACCGACTCGCGGAAGCGCGGGTAGGACTCCTCGAAATCGACACCAAACACCTCGAACTCAGTCTTGTCGAAACCGCGCCCGGCGCCCCAATTGACGCGTCCGCCGGAGAGGATGTCCAACAGCGCCACTTCTTCGGCAATCCGCAGCGGATGATAAAACGAGGCCAGCGTGACGGCCGTGCCGATGCGAATGTTCTTGGTCCGCCCGGCGACATGCATGCCCATCAGGTGGACTGACGGGCAAACCGAATACGTCGAAAAGTGATGCTCGGCCAGCCAGACGCAGTCGTAACCGGTCTCGTCCATGATGTCGATGCGATTGAGCGCCCGTTCGTAGACGGTCGGCAAGGGCACACGGCGTCCCGGCCAGCTGAAAAATTGCAGCACGCCAAACTTCATCTGGCCGTTGTCGACATTTGAGCGGTTGGGCATGCGATCAGGGTAACGGTCGCGCTGAAGAAGCCGGCGCTAGCTCCAGATCGGCGCGCAATCAAGGATGCAACCCTCCAAGACATCCTCGCCCGACAGCGATTCTGGCTTGTCCAGTTCTTGCGGCTCTTGTTCGCCGGGTCGGTAAATCAATACCTTCTCCCGCCTGGGATCAATCAGCCATCCGAGCCGCACGCCAAACTCGATCCACTCCTGCATCTTTCGTTGTTGCGGCGCCACTCGCTGCTTCGCGGAAATGATTTCCACCACGAATGGTGGGCAAACGACCGGTATTCCGTCCTCATACATTTCAGGGTCCAAACCATCAACCATTTCCATCGGCATCCAGGAAACATCGGGAACCAGAGTGGTTTGTTTCTCTTCCTCCCCTGGAGGAGGAATCTCTCCTAACTTGTATCCTCCGCTTGCGTCTCGGACCACTCCGCTTCCTACATCTCTCATCCATAAGCGAATTTGGAACGCGATCTCTACGCCGTGCTCAGGGCTTCGGCCATGTGCAGGAGGTACGATGACGAGGTCTCCTTCCGCCGTCCGCTCGAACGGCAGCACCTGATTGAGCTCGCAGAGTTCCCAGAGCGCTTCATCCGTTAAACGCCAATCAGCAGGCAGCTTGAGGATGATCGGCTCCACTACGCCCACGCTCTGATCGAAGGGGCTGCCTGCCGATTCCGGTGTTGCTGCTCCTGGCTTCTCGGTGGTTGTGACCATGGTCGGCTCCGTGACTTCGTTGGAATCAGAGTATGGTTCGGCGCGCAACGAAGTTGGATGCGTACGGCATGAACAACGAGCTGCTACTTCCAGATCAAGGCGCAATCGAGCGTGAATCCCTGCAACACGTCCTCGCCCGACAGTGTTTCAGGTTCATCAAGCTCTTCAGGCTCTAGTTGGCCAGCCCGGTAAATCCAGGCCTTGCCGCGCTTGCGATCGATCAGCCAACCCAGTTGCACGCCATACGCCATCCACTCCCGCAGCTTTCGCTTCTGAGGAGCGACACGCTGCTTAGCCGAAATGATCTCCACGATGAACGGAGGACAGAGGTTCGGCGTCTCGTCCTCGTAGGCGTCAAAGTCGAGGCTGTCGACCAACTCCTGCGGAAACCAGGAGACGTCGGGCGCCCGCTCCGCCTGCTGCTCTTCCGCTTCCGGCGGAGGCGTCTCTCCGAGCTTGTACCCGCCGCTGGCATCTCTGACTTCTCCTCCTGCGCCGGCGTCAATCCAGTTCAGAATCTGAGCGCTAATCCTGGCCCCCATCATGGGACTTGGACCGCTTGGTGGGGGGACGATGACGAGGTCTCCTTCCGCCGTTCGTTCGAACGTCAGCGGCTCATTGAGCTCAAACAGTTCGAAGAGCGCGTCATCGGTCAGTCGCCACTGCGACGGCAAGCGCAGCCCGATCGGATCTCCGATACCAAACAAGGTGTCGGCAGAGTTCAGTTGTGGCAGCAGTTCAGACGATTCGACTTCTGGTTTGTCAGCGGTGGTGACCATGACTCGCTCCGTGATGTTGTCCCGTCAGGATACCCGATACATCGCACATGTGTTTCATACCGCGAACCCAGGGTGTCATCGATCCAAAACGGTTAGCGCCACTCATGCAGTCGATGAGTTGGCTCTGCGAACTGTCACGCCCGAGAGCGTCTCGAGGACTACGCGGTTCGCAAGCAATGCCGTGACCTCGGATTGGTCGTACGGCGGCGCAACCTCGACCACATCCATCCCTAACAGGTTGGATTCCATTCCGATCCGGCGCACCGCATCCAAGAGCTGACGCGACGTCAGACCGCCCGACTCCGGCGTTCCCGTCCCAGGCGCCATGCCGGGATCGACCACATCGACATCGACCGAAAGGAAGACGCCGTCGCAATCGTCGGCGGCACGCTCCAACGCGTCAGTGAGGCACTCGTCGAGGCCGCGCTCGACGACTTCAGTCATCTCGTACCAGCGCATGCGTTGTTCGGCCATCCACTCGAGGATGGGCGGATCGGGCCAGTAGCCTCGCAAACCGATCTGGAGGAAGCGATCACCTCGAATCGCGCCGCTCAAGATCAACCGGCGCATTGGCGTGCCATGACCCCAGAGGCCGCCTTCCGAATCACCGGTGTCGGCATGGGCGTCGAAGTGGATGAGCGCAACGCGTCCGAAGCCGTGATGCTGAGCAACTCCCTGCGCGGTCGCATACGTAATCGTATGGTCGCCGCCAAGCACGACAGGAATCGCGCCGGCCTCGGCAACCTGGCGGCAGGCCTCCATCAGCCGTACCAGGCTGCCTTCGCTATCGAGCTGCTGCATGCGCACGTCGCCGACGTCAACGACACCTAGCTCGCCCAGCGGGTCAACGCCGAGCCCGAGATGCGGACGGTATCCGGTGTGCGGAAGGTTGTCGGTGGAACGAATCGCCTTCGGTCCAAAGCGGGCCCCAGGGCGATAGCTCGTTCCCGCGTCGAACGGCGCGCCAACGATGACCGCCTGCGAATCTGCCAGCGTTTCTGCGTCGCGGAGAGTGGCCCTGGGCACGCCGAGGAACGTGTTGCCCGGTCCATACTGATTGGGCGGCCGGTTTCGCGCGTGCGCGTCAGCGTAAGATTTCGGGAGGTCGCGTTGGTCGCTCATACGTACACCTTTGCCTGCCTGAGGAGGTGCGAGGGGTATCTAGAATGGTACCCAGCACGTCTCGACGGGTTGACTCGATGGGCAAGAAGGGCAGATTGCGGTGGTCACTGAGACAGCGGTCGACCGATTGAGAGACGAGCTTCGAGATTCGCTCGCGGGGCTGCCTCGCGAGAAAACTCAGGCGCTGCCGGCGCTACATCTTGTCGATGAGACGTTCGGGTTTCTCGATCATGCGGCGCTGGAGGAAGTGGCACGCTGGATTCACATGCCTCGAGCCGAGCTGTTCGCCGTCGCAACCAGCTACACCGAATTCCGTTGGAACCCGCTGATAGCGGACTCGGTGAGGGTCTGCCAGGGAATGTCCTGCCGGATCGCGGGCGGCGACACAAATGTCGAGGGTGAGGCGCACGAGTGCATGTTCCTTTGCGCCGCTGCGACGAGCGAGCCGATCACGGCATCTGGAGCAGGACGGCTGGAATCATTGCTCGGAGACGACGTGTTCGAGGCCGCCCGCGCAATTGTGGATGGTGGCTTGACGCGAGTGACGAAGCGCCGCAGCAGCGATCCGCCGCAGTGGCGGGGATGGGCAGCGGCTTCACAGCTCAGCCCGTCGGAAGCCCTCGCGCTGGTCGGCGAGAGCGGACTGCTGGGGCGCAGCGGGGCATACTTTCCTGTCCACATCAAATGGAGCGGCGCCGTCGATGCCGCCTCGCGCAACGGACAACCACTACTGGTCGCCAACGGCGAAGAGGGCGAACCGGGCACCTTCAAGGATCGCTGGTTGATGGAGTCCGACCCGCAACGCATCCTCGAGGGCATCCGGATCGCTTGCTATGTGCTGGGTGCATCGCACACCTACTGGTACATCAACGGCATGGCGGATCGCTCGGCGGCTGCCGCCGCGGCGGCCATCGAATCGGCGAAATCAGCAGGTTTGATGGACAGCCTGACCGTCGAAATCCGGCGAGGCGCAGGCGGATACGTGTGCGGCGAGGAATCGGTGATCCTGGAATCGATCGAGGGCCGCCGAGCAGTGCCACGACTGAAGCCGCCCTTTCCGACTGAGCACGGGCTGTGGGGACGACCAACAGCGATCAACAGCGTCGAGACGCTGGCCAACGTCCCCGACATCTTTGAATTCGGGGCGGACTGGTTCTGCGAAGTGGGAACCGACCGCGCTCCGGGCACAAAGCTGATCCAGCTCAGCGGAGCGTTCCGTAATCGCGGAGTCATCGAACTGCCGCTTGGAACACCGGTGTCCGACATCGTGGACCTCGCCGAACCAACGGAAACGCTCGCCGGTGTGACAATGGGTGGACCCTCGGGCGGCTTCCTTGCGCCGGAGAACTTCGACACGCCGATCGCGCCGGGCGCCATGGACGGACATGGCGCTCTGCTTGGCGCCGGCGGGATCATTGGCATACCCAAATCGTTCGGCATCGAGCGGGCGTTAGCCGTCTGGGCCGAGTACAACGCCAATGAATCCTGCGGCAAATGCACACCCTGCCGAGAGGGCTCGGCCCGAATGGCCACAGCGCTCGCCGAAGGCAACTGGGCCGATATTGAAGAACTCATCCCATTGATCACCGCAGGGTCGCTCTGCGGTCTCGGCCAGATGGCGCCAAATCCCATCACCTCAGCACGACATCAGTTCGGCGGCTCGGCGATTTAGTGGCTTCCGAAGTTGAACAGAGTCGCTACATCATCTTCGCCGACGAAAGCGGCGATCATGGCCTCAGCAACGTGCGTTCCCACGGACGCGCATTTGTCATCGCTCTAACGATCTTTGAACGTGCGGACTATGAAGAAATCGTCGTCCCGAACTTCAAGGACTACAAGCGACGTTGGTTCGACGATGACTTCGCAGTGCTACATGAGCGAGAGATACGACCGGGAGAAGGGCCGTTTCGTCGGCTCCGAGGCGAACTTCAGCGGCAAGAAGCCGAAGAGCAATTGCGCCGACTGCTGGAATCTATGCCCTTTTCTATCGTTGCGGTCGGCATTGGCAAGGAGCGCTTTGTCGCGAATCCGGCACAGTATGGGGCTCCGTATGATCGGCGATTTATTGAAGCACTCTTGGCTTGCCTGGTCGCAGTTCCGGATCTCACAGACTCCTCAGCTCCAACGGAGATTATCGTCGACTCACGAGGCAAGAAAGAGGATGCACAACTTCTGGAATTGGTGCACTCCTTGACCAGTTCACAGAGTCCTCAATACGAGGCGTTTCGGTTTCACATCCGGTTCGCAAGGAAACTCGATGCAGAAGTGGGAGTTGAAATCGCGGACCTGGTCGCGAACCCGATTGCAAGAAGGGTGCTCGGCGAAGAGCACCCCATGATTCCGTTCCGGCTGCTGGAACCTAAGCTCCTACGCCACCCCATCGACGAGACCGGCATATCACTGATCGTGCTCAGTCTTGAATAAACCAAAGGCTCCGACCAATGTCGAAGCCTCTAGCCGATCGGGGATATGCCCCAGTCCAACTCCAAGGGTACGTCGATGGGAATCTCGTCGCAACGCCAATGACCGGCTGTTTGCGGCAACAATTGGCGTCGGTGCTGGATACCGAAGAGCTGACCGCCAAACGATTGGCTTGGTTACCATCTGATGAGGAGCGCACATGGCTGCTGACATGATTTCGGTCACGATAGACGGACAAGACTGCACGGCGCCGTCTGGCGCGACCATCCTCGACGCCGTTCTGGCTGCCGGCATTGATCTGCCGCACCTGTGCAAGGACAACGACGGGCCGGCGCTCGGCGCTTGCCGCACTTGCCTGGTCGAGATTGATGGCGTCCGTGGATTGCCCGCTGCCTGTCACACGCCGCTCGCCGACGGACAGGTTGTGCGCACCAACTCGGAGACGGCCACCGCCGCTCGCAAAGGGATCATTGAGCTCACCCTGGCGATGACCGAACGCGGCCTCGACGCCAACGGACACGGACAGACCGAGCTTCGCCATCATGCCGGGACACACGAGGCGAGTGGCTCGCGCTGGACAGCTCGATCCAACGACCACGTCGACGAGAGCAATCACTTCTACAAGTTCGACGCCACCGACTGCATCCTCTGTGGACGCTGCGTCTCAGCCTGCAGCGACCGACAGCACATCGGCGCGATCGGGATCGCGGGCGCTGGCAAGGCTGCGCGCATTGCTTCTTTCGCTGATGAGCCGCTGGGCGAGTCGACCTGCACCTCCTGCGGCTCTTGCGTCGCCGCCTGCCCGACCGAGGCGCTGATGCCCAAGCGCGCCGCCTCCGGCGCGAAGACCGTATCGACGGTCTGCCCGTACTGCGGTGTGGGCTGCGGGATCAACATCACGGCCGAGGACGGCATTCTCACCCACGTCGATGACGACCCGAACAACCTCTCTTCCAAAGGATTGCTCTGCGTCAAGGGACGCTTCGGCACGGCGTTTGTCAATCATTCCGACCGACTCACCACGCCGCTGATTCGTGGACCCGAGGGCTTGCAGCCGGCTTCCTGGGATGACGCGCTCGACCTCGTCGCGGAGAAGTTCGCCGAGCATCAGGGTGCATTTGGTGCGTTCTCGTCGGCCAAGGCGACGAACGAAGACAACTACATACTGCAGAAGTTCGTCCGCTCCGTAATGGGCACGAACAATATTGACCATTGCACGCGGCTCTGTCATTCGCCCTCGGTTGAAGCGATGCTCGCCCAACTCGGTTCGGGCGCAACCTCGAACAGTTACAGCGACTACGAAGCGTCGGATTGCCTGTTCGTGGTCGGCGCGGACCCGTCGTCGAATCATCCGGTGGCGGCCTCGCGGATGCGCTCGGCGGTCGACCGGGGCGCTTCGCTGATTGTCCTCAACCCCAAGCGGATTGAGATGTGCGACCACACCGATCTCTGGCTGCGGCAGTATCCGGGCACTGATGTCGCCGTGCTCAACGGCATGGCGAAAGTCATCCTCGATGAGGGTCTGGCAGATGAGCCGTTCATCGCTGATCGCACAGAGGGGTACGACGAGTGGCGGGCAGAGCTTGACGAGTACACCCCCGAACGCGTCGAAGAAATGTCGGGCGTGCCTGCCGAACTCCTGATCCGCGCGGCATGCACCTATGCACAACCCAATCCGACCGACTCGGGACCGGGCGGCTCATGCCTGATCTGGGGTATGGGAGTCACTCAACACACCAACGGCACCGCCAACGCAACGGCATTGCTCAACCTTGCCCTCTTGACCGGACAGGTCGGGCGCGTCGGCAATGGAGTCTCGCCGCTGCGCGGCCAGAACAACGTGCAGGGCGCGGGCGACGCGGGCTGCGTCCCCGACGCGCTGCCCGGCTACCAGCGTTACACGCCCGAGGTTCTGCAAAAGTTCAACGAAGTCTGGCAGTCCGATCTGCCGGCTGCAGAGGGCCTACGCGCGACCGACATGGTCGAGAGCATTCTGTCAGCCGATGACGGCGTTAGCTGCATGTACGTCGTCGGCGAGAATCCGCTCCTGACCGAGCCCAACCTGGCGCACGCACGCGAAGCATTCGCCAGGCTCGACTTCCTCGTCGTGCAGGACATCTTCTTGCACGAAACGGCCGAGATTGCCGACGTGGTGCTACCCGCCGCCTCGTTCGCGGAGAAAGAGGGCACCTTCACCAACTCCGAGCGCCGCGTGCAGCGCGTCCGGCAGGTGATTCCACCCGTCGGACAGTCACGAGCCGACTGGGAAATCGTGCAGGATGTCGCGCGACGCACCGCGCGTCAGCTCGGCACATCTGCCGCCGGTTTCGATCACGGCTCCTCAGCCACAGTCTTCGACGAGTTGGCTTCGCTGACGCCGATCATGGCCGGTCTGTCGCACGCGCGGCTCGACGCCGAAGGCGGCATCCAGTGGCCCTGCCCCAGCGAGGACCATCCCGGCACAGCCCGCCTCTACGACGAGTCATTCCCGCGCGGATTGGGCAAGTTCATCCCGGTGCGACAGTCGGCGCCCTCGGAGGAGGCGCCCGACGAGCGCTACCCGCTGATCCTCAACACCGGCCGAGTTCTCTATCACTGGCACGGCGGCACGATCACACGGCGCGTCGAGGGCCTGGTCGACTCCTGGCCCGAACTGCGTGTCGCCATCCATCCAAACGATGCCGCCCGCCTTGAGATCGTCGACGGTGAAGCCGTCTGGGTCGCCTCGCGCCGCGGTCGCCTGGAGGGCGTCGGCTTTGTCACCGACGATGTTGCCGAGGGCTCCATCTTCGTCCCCTTCGTGCGACTCGCCGACAGCGCCGCAAACTGGCTGACCAACAACGTCTACGACGACGTCGCCCGCATCCCCGAGTACAAGGTCTGCGCCGTCGCCGTCGAGCGAGCCGCGGACCCGTCGGAGTGGAAACACAGCGGCGCAGGCCGCAAGCGCGGCAAGCGTCGGCAGTATTGGTAAGCCGACGGGTTCAGCCAAGAGACCGTCTCAGAAGTCGCCCGACCTCCATCCACTTCCGTCATACCCGCGCTCCGCCACGGGTATCTCGATGTGTTTGGCACGAAAGTCGGGAGCCGACAGAGCGATCGAAACGGGCAAGGTTCCTCAGGTTCGAGCGTCGGTGCAGCACTTGGCGAGATTCCCGCGCTCCGCCGCGGGAATGACGAATGTTAAACTTCTGAAACACCCTCCGAGGGCGGAGACTGCGCCTACGCGTCCGGCTCGGCGACTGCGCTGAGCAGTCCCACCACGACTATCCGCTCGTCGTAGCTGTGCGTGTCTTCGTCGAAGTCTCCCGAGCACGTGATCAGCGTCACGACGGATTCTCGCGTCTGGCTCAGATACCTGATGGCGTCCCTGGAATCGGGTCGGATGTTGGCGACATCGACGACCTCGTAAACGAAGTAGCGATTGGACGACTGATCGAACATGATTAACTGGTCGCCGACGCGCGTCTCGTTCAGCTTCCAGCAGACGCCGACGTCGATGTGGCCGTCACGATCCTCGTAGTCCCGGTGCCCGCCGAGCAACGCATTGCCTGGTTCACCTGGAATTGCTGAGCGATTGAACCAACCGACAACGAACGGATTGTCGGGCGAGCCCATCGCGCCGTCGGGAGTCAACCCGACCTGCACGACCGCCGCCCGAATGCCCGCTGAGGGAAGAATCAGCTCCCAGGACGTATGGAATCTGGGGCCGCTCGACGGCACGACGCCGTTATCCAAGGGCAAGATGCTGCCCTCGGCGCCGTCCGACCCGAAGGTCAGCTCAGAGTGATCGAGGTCTTCCTTCAGCACCTCTGACAACCTGGGCAGCACGACCTCCGGCTCGGCCGGCAAGCCATCGGATTCCTCAAGATTCCCGTCTTCCGAGTTCGCCAGACCGTTGTAGGGCACGTATCGCACCTGCCGAGACGCATCACCATCGGCTGCGCCGCTGACTGTGGCCAAGCAGACGAGTTCGACGTCTGTGGCGTCGCACTACCGCCAATACCGAGAATGGGAATCAGGACAAGAATGACCAGGACGACGAACGAGGCGACAATGCCGGCGAACAGCTTGGGTTGCCGATAACAGAGATCAACGAGATACCAGAGCAAGTCATAGCACCAACCAGAGACCTCCCGCAGATTTCGCCACATCCGGTTGGCCTCGACATCCTAGGCGTCGGGCGACGCCACGGCTGCGAGCACTCCCACGACCACAAATCGATGTGAGTATTGGTGTGTTTCCGCGTTGAACGCTCCGGTACAGGTAATTAGTGTCATGATCCGCTCGTCGCTGTTCCTGAGATAGCGCGCCGCATCGCGATTGCGTGGATTCACTGTCACCGCTTCCGTCACCGTGTAGATGTAGTAGATCTCGTTTTCGGTATCGCGGACAATCATCTGGTCGCCCGCTACGGTGTTGACCAATTCCCAACAGACGCCGGTGCCGATGTTGCCCGACTTGTCCTCGAAGTCTCGATGGCCGGCCAGCAGGATGTTCCCCGTCTCGCCCGGCTCGGCGCTCGTATCCAGCCAACCGATGACGAATGGATTGTCCGGAGAACCCATCGCCCCGGTGTGCGTTTTGCCCACGCGGACAATGTTGCTCTTCAGACCCGCCGAAGGAACGAGCAACTCCCACGCCGTCTGATGTTCTGGTCGGCTGGAGACAACGACGCCATTGGATATCGGCAGGATGCCACCCTCTGAGCCATCCGTGCCGTGTTGAAGCGCTTCTTCGTCGATCCCGTCTACCAGGATCTCGTCCAGCGGCACAACCACGTGGCCGGCCACGATCAGCGGCCCGTCCTCCTCTTCAGCCGGCTCATCTACGACTTCAGCCGGCTCGTCTACCGCTTCAGGCGGCTCGTCTGCCTCTTCAGCCTGCTCGTCTACGTCCTCAGCCTGTGGCTGGTCGACCGTGTCTTCTCGCTGCGCCTGCCGATCGTCCTGCTGATCGTCGCTCTGCGTTTCGACGTGCACAACGGCGGTCTGGCGAGCAACCGAAGTTTGAGCTTGGTCCGTCTGCTCAGCTTGGGCGACGGCCGCCTCTGCTTGCTGATCGCCGCTGGCATTTCCGCCCACGGCCAGGAACAGAACGAGCAACGTGATCACAAACGCAATCGGCGCGATCACGGCTGCCGCTACGACCGCCGGTCGTTCGGTCCACAGATCTCGGAGTCGGTCGAGCATGGCCGCCATCCCTTGCGCCACCCACGACGCCAGTGCTGCCAATGTATGCAGCTTCTGGCGACATCGGCAAACGGAAACCGCAATCTCAGTTAGCCCAGCGTAAATCGGTCGCGACCTGGTTGGCAGCCAACGGAGACGCGAATCACGAAACTGGAGTTCGGGCAGTAGCGCGTCGGCGAGGTCGGGCGTAGGCTGGTAGTCCGCGCCAGGAAGTGTCAGAGGCGCAAGGCGTGGGGCTGTAGCTCAGCTGGGAGAGCGTTTGACTGGCAGTCAAAAGGCCGGGGGTTCGAGTCCCCCCAGCTCCACCAAACTGGACAGAATCAAGAACCTTTGAGTTGAGGTTCCCGCTTTCTCTGCAGGAGGGCTCTGGCATACCTCTGCCAGCATCACACGATCGATGGTCGGGCAGGACTCGGGCCGGTTGGAGCGGGCGGCTGGGACGCGACTAGTTGGAATTGGGCCTTCCGCGCGGGACCAGCACAGCCATCTGGCGATGAGCGATGAGCGGTTCACCCGGAACCAGACCCTGGAGGAAGCGATTGCGGAACGGCTGACTGAGGAACTCGGGCAGATCCGGGACGACGAAGAGCGCGCGCCAGACACCGTCGCGGTGGTGGTAGAACGCGCTCACATCGAGGCTGCGGGCGCAGGCCTCCAAATCGCTGACGCTGCCGCCGACGAACGTGACTTCGCTTAGACGCTCGTCGCTGAGACCTTCCAGACACAGCGGTTTGCTGACCTGAACCTGATAGGTCGTCGTTCGGCTGCCGTCCTCGGATCTGAGCCTGATGGTGATCGTGGTCTCGGCCCCGAGATTGACTTGGTTTCCGTTCTCGATGTCACCATCCGCGTCGACCGGTTCAATCGCGACCGTGGCCGCTTCTTGCGATGCTTCAACCGTGACCGTCGTTAGTGAGACCTCCTGAACAGCGGTTGCGGTGTATTCGAAGCGGTTGGGCGAGAACTCCTCAATGTCGATGTTGCTCAGGCTGAGCGACGCGAGTTGAGCAATGGTCGCGTCGGGGATGTTGTAGGTGTAGACCTTGTCGTCCTGCTCGTCGGCGACGTACATGACATCGCCGTCCGACCAGAGGCCCCGAGCATCGCCGTTGCCGGCCTTGAGCAGCGAGCGGAATGTGAACTCCAGGTCCTCATTCCTGGTCATTGCCGTGTCCTCGAACTCGTAAGCAAACAGGCGCTTGGCGCCGTCGTCCGAGACCCAGATCGTGACGCCGTCAGACCAGATCCCGCGCGGGCTCTTGTTGAGCTTGTCGAGCGGATATTCGGCCAGCAGTTCGCCGGTCTCGAAGTCGTAGACGAAGAGCGCGTCCTTGACGCTGTCGAGCACGTAGAGCGTCTCGCCGTCCGACCAGATGCCGCGTGGATCGCGGTTGCGTTCAGCCAGCTCGATGTCGCGCTCTGCCAGGCGCTCGCTGCTGGCGAGGTCGTAGACGAAGAGCTTGTCCTGTCCACTGTCCGCGACCCAGACGGCCTCATCGTCCGACCAGAGGCCGTGCGAGAAGCGGTTGCGAGATTCGAGTTCAAACTCCGCGTCCTGCCTGCGTTCGCCGGTCTGGAGGTCGTAGGCGAAGACCCGGTCCGCGCCTGAGGCCGAGTTCTCCAGGACCCAGAGCGTCTTGCCGTTGGACCAGATGTCGGTCGGCAGGTCGTTTTCGCGGTGTAGCGACTCGATGTCACGGGTGACGTTCCAGTCAAAGTCGGCATCGGAGGGGATCGGAACTGGGGGCGGCCCTCCGCCGCCACCACCACCACCACCACCGCCGGTCGTAGGCGGCTGCACTCGTTCCACGACCGTAATCGTGACCTCGACTTCAGCGCCGAAGTCACGGTCACGCGCCTCGACCGTCACGGTGTACTCGGACTGGATGCCCGGGTCGAAGACGATTCCAGGGCCGACCGTGATTTGACCCGTCTCGTCGATCTCAAAGCTTGAAGCATTTGGGCCGGTCAGCCTGTAGGTAGGCGAGTCGCCGTCGATGTCGGTGGCGGTCACTGGACTCCCGACATCGTCGCCGGCTTGCGCGCTGCGTGCGATTTGCCGTTTCAGCGGCCCTCGGGAGAATAGCGGCGCATCGTTGACCGCATGGATGGTCAGTGCAATCTCGCCGCTATCGGTCAAGCGGCCGGGGTCAGTCAGGATGTATGTGACCGTGTCTGCGCCGTGGTAGTCGGACTTCGGGGTGTAGGTGATTTCGTAGGTGTCGGGATCGACGACGGCGGACCCGTTGCGCGGCCCTCTGCCCAAGCTCACCGTCAGAACGTCGTTCTCGGGATCGCTGGAGTCAGCCAGGACGTTGAGGATCACCGGCGTGTCCTCGTTCGTCGATTCGATGATGTCGTCGGCCTCCGGCGCCTCGTTCACGTTGGTGACACTGATCGTGACGCTAATGCTCGCCGTGGCGTTGGAGGAGTCGGAGACGGTGACGCTCACCGTGTGGGAGGGTCCCCTCTCGTGGTCGAGCATGGCGCCTGAGGCGACGCGGATGCGGCCTCTTGCGCTGTCGATAGTGAAGCGGCTTGAGCCGCTGAGCGTGTAGGTCAGGACATCGCGAGGGTCGTCGTCGGTGGCCGTGACGGCGGCGCCGACGGTCGCGTTGGCCGAAGCGTTCTCGGCGACATCGCGAGTCGTGGTCAGGGTGGCGAAGTACGGAGCGGTATTGTCCATGGGGGCGGCGATCACGGCGTTGGCCGACCGCCCGACGAAGCTCTTGTTGGGACCGTGGCCGTCGGTGAAACTGGCTGTGACCCGCAGGTAGTAGCCGACATCGTCGGCGTCGGGCTGGTAGGCGCTCGTCTCAGTACTGTCCGAAGCACCGCTAACCGAAGTCCAGGGGCCGTTGCGGCTCGTTGATCGCTCCCAAGTCCAAGTCGTAGACACAATTCCGTCGGGGTCGCTGAGCGTGGCGGTGTAGTCGGCGTCGGCCTGCGGCTGTGGCGAGGAGAAGCCGAGCGAGCCGAATTCCTCCTTGTTCGTCACGCTGACGGCGACATCGAACGGCGTAGTCTGGCCGTCTGCGGCAGCGCTGAGCGTCACGTCGTATAAGTTGTTGCCGCCCGTGTCGCCGGCATTCTCGTAGTCCGGCGCGGCTTTGAACTCGAGCCGCCCCTTGGATGGGTTGAAATTGAGCTTGTCCTCGTCCGCCCCCGCCAGCGGTAGCCAGGCGATCGTCGCATTCTCCGGGTCTGCGGCCCGGTACGTTCCGACAAGCTGGAAACCCTCCTCCTCGAGGCTGGGAGTCGCGTTGCCTGTGATAGTCGGCCGTTCGTTGACCGGCCTGACCGTGACGGTCATGTCGATACTGCCCGTCTTGCCGTCGCTGTCGAGGACGCTGACCGTGACGTCGTAGCCGTTGTTCCCTCCGGAATCCGCGGGGCGCTCGTAGTCGGGAACGTTCGCGAAGGAGAGGACGCCAGCGGCTGTGATGGCGAAGTCGCCACGGTCGCTTCCGCCGAAGGACCAGGTGTAAGTGAGGCCGGACTTGTTCTCCGGGTCGCTCGCAGTGAAGCTGGCGAGCGTGCCGTCGTAGTTCTCGTCTAGGGAGAGCGCGTTGTTGTTTGCATTCACGCCGCTGCCCGCCGTGAACGTGATGTCCGCTCCTTCGTCCACGTCGTTCACCGTGACCGTCACGCTGATCGTGTCGTCGATCGTCGTGTCTGCGTCGCCGTGGATATCCTTGCCGTCGTGGACCGACATCGTAAAGGAGTAGCTGCTTTTGCTCTCATGATCGAGCGCCGCTTTGGTCCGCAACTGACCGCTCGATGCGACTACATCGAAGAAGGCTGTGTCGCTCCCAGAAATTGAATACGTGAGCCCGTTACGTTCGCTGTCCGTGGCTAGAATCGGAGTCCCAATATTTCGCATGGCCGGTGTGTTCTCTTCGACGCTGCGAGTTCCGTCTTCACTGGGTGGAAACTCCGGAGGAGTATTCGGACGCCGAGAGATTGAGACGAGCGCCACGTTCGCAGGGGCCACGAGCTTACTTGAGGAGTAGCGGACCAGGCCAGAGCCGGTCTGAACGGCTCCGCTCGCGACTCTGACCACGGTGGCTTCGGTTTCGGCTTCGGTCATTGTGTAGCGAAACACCAGCGAGGTCGTGCCCGAGCCGCTGCTGAAGTCCGCGCGCCGCGTTCTCCTACCAATCAGCAATTCAAGTTCCGGTACGCCGCTCACCAGCACGCGTTCGCTGAACGTCACCGTTACTACTATCGTGTCCTCCGTGCCAAGTCCGTTGCCCCAGTGATAGGTCATGTCCGGACCGGCATCAGAGGTAATGGCAACCTGAGTTGTGTCGTTGCGGACCATTTCGGTGGAAAAGCTCGCGACACTATTTCCTGCGGAGTCCTTGAGTGGTGTTGCTGTGCTGCCGCTCGGTTCTGAATAATCGACCGTCACCGCGTCGCTCGCGCTCACGGCAGACTCCAGCATCAGCGTGACGACACTGCCTGAGATCGAGATTTCGTCGATCGCCCGTGTGGAGGCGCCCACGTTCACCGTGAACGCGCTCGTCTCCGGCGTTGATGTCTCGTCCAGCGCCTCGCGCCAGTTCAAGCGCAGCACTGTTCGTTCAACCCGCGCCGACAGCAGTGATGGCGGGGTCGAGTCGACCGCGGTCGGCGTGGCCGTCACCTCCGCAGCCTCGCCATTACCACTGTTGATGTTGTAGGCGAATACTCGAATCGAATGGCTGATATCGTTCGTCAACCCGTCAATCGTCCAAGGAAGATCTGTCAGGCCTCTGACCCACGCCCGCCGGAGAAAGTCGTACTCCTCAGCGCCGGACTTCCACTGCACGTAATATGCCTTGATCGGCGAGCCGCCGTCGTCGGGCGGCTCCTGCCAGGACACGGTCAGCTTCCCGTTGCCGACTGCCGCGACCGACACGTCCGTCGGCGCGTCCGGAAAGCAGCCGCCGTCGCGCCACGGATTGCGCGTGACCCCGTCACTGAACACCGACAGGGTCGCCCTATAATCGTCGCAATAACCGCCGAACGCATCGCGCAGCTGGAAGACGGCGGCTGCCTGGTAGGCCCATATCGCTTTTGCGTCGGCCCATACGCGTTCCAGGTCGGGATCGCCGACCGTGTCGTTGTAGGTCTCCTCGAACCAGGCCGGCACCACCCCCGTACTGGCATTCCTGACAATGGCCAGAGCCTCGTCGCTCACAGAGTCAGGGGTACGGGAGCATTGCACCCAATAGCCCCGTCTGCCAGGCCAGTCATCCCCAAGGGTGAGCACTGTCAGCGCATCGGCGTACAATTCCACGGGTCCGCAACCTTGTAAAGCAAGCGTATTGCGGTAGGAGATCAAGTCAGAGAAGTACAGATGGGCGATCCCCAACGGAGCAGGCGTGGAAGTCACGCCATTCGCCAACGTGTACACATGCGCTAGTTCGTGAGTGATGGCATAGATCAGGTCGGGGTCGAAGCTGCTCAGTTTGATCGACGAGACTCGGCATTCCCGCAGGTTCGGCCTGGTGGCGCCGTTCTCTACGCATACCCAACCGTGGACCCCCCAGTCGACAGACTTTGCGTCAAGGCTAACGGACACGCTCTGGGTCGTCACATAGTCCCAAGTTTCACGTAGCCAGGGAAACGAACTCTCGAAGATCTTGACGACCTCGTTTTCGTAGAATTCCCTTGCCTGGCCGGGCGACGACTGCGGCGTGCTGGTCGCCTCCCCGGACGGCTCGCTGTCCCCGTTGGAGTTCGCGGCGATGACCTGGATTGTGTATTCCCTGCCGTCGGTCAGTCCTGTGAGCGTGTCTTTGTACCGCTTGCCGGACGAGGTCGTCTGTTCGTTTTGGATGCTCGTTGCCGGATCGCTGCTGAGCTGCCGGGACGAGTCGAATTCCTCGCTGCCCGATTTCCACTGGATCTTGAACAAGGTCGTCGATGTGTCGGACGAGGACCAGCGCACTTCAAGTTTCTCGCTGGAGATGCTGTAGACCGCGACGGCTGTGGGCGCGTCAGGAGCTGTCCCCTGCGCGACAGCACGGAGCGGCACGATCGTCAAGCTGAGAAGTGCAAGCACCAGTAGGAACAGGACCACTGATTGCTGTCGCCAGCGGTTCTTGGCAAGCAACGCCACAAGCACGAGGACGGCGAGAATGCCGCCGGAGAAGCTGTACGTCACCTCATCTCCCCCCTCACGCACACAGCCGACTGCGCCGTCGTCCCGCGTGACCATGACGCTCCGGACTGTGCTGTCTGCGCGTCGGCAGTCGTCTGCGTCACGTCGTTTGCCCGAACCCGTACTCGCCAACGATGGCACTGCTCGCGTTCGTCCTTAGCGGGCATTGCTACCTATCATTCAGCCGACGCAGGATGCGCTAGCCGGTGATCGCGGGGTCGCTGGAATCGTCCCAGTCCAGGCTGACTTGGTCGTGGGCCGGGTCGGCGGTCAGGCCGGTCGGGCGCATCAGAGGCGGCTCCCGGGCCGAGACCGTGATCGCAACCAACCGACCGGCCAGCACGAGTCCGGCCAGTCCCACCGCGAACACCCCGGAGACGTGTCGGCGTCCGAGCGGGAATCTCACCAGCGCCTCCTCGTTACGGCCATCCGAGCCGTCACTGGATCACATAGTTTGACTGGACTGCTGGAGTTCAAAGTATAGCTTCAACCCGTTCAACCAATTCTGGGTATGGCGCGTCAGGTTTCGATTGGTGCGTTTGTATCGCTATGGCTTGTGCAGTATGCCGATCGTGGATGGGCGTACGTTGCAGCAAGACGCCTACTGCATTGCTCGCCTTTGACTAGTCTTGCGTGCAGTCATCGCAGTAGAGTCGCGATCGGGCTCCGGTACAGGTCCTGTGTGCAGCGCTCCGTCGCACTGTGACCGATACCTCTGAATGCGTTAGCTATTGCAGATGCGATCATGATCCTGCGCAGAGAAATCATAGGCGTCCTGCCCGGATTGGCGCTCGTTTGGAGCGATGGGAAGACCGACGATTGTCTGCGCCGCGGCCGACGGACGAACTGTGAGGGTCGGTCATTGGCAGATGGGCGAGGGCTGACAGACTGAAGCTAGACGGACTCAAGCGCCGGCCACGCGGGTCTCAGCTCCCTGTCCGACCCGGTCGCTCGGGGGCATTCCGAATGGCCTTCGTGTTTCTGATGTGGGCGTGCGGCATTGCATCGGCCATGTGATGTGCCCTCTATAACAGCACGAGTATACGTAGGCAGATCGCATCATAAGAAACATACGAATGTATCACTGGTGAGGTGGCGAAACGCCCTTGTTGTGCTCCCGAACCGTTTCATACAAATGCCCTCTGCAATATGCCTCTGCGATGCGTGGTATTTGCCCGTTGTTGTTCTCGCTGGATCTCTGCTAGTCTCACGCGACTAAGCCTTGGCACTGATGCCTAACAACGGTTTCCCAAACTAACGTTGAAGGGTTGCGCGCAACTATGCGACTCCCGTACCGACCGTCCAATGTGTCAGCGTCAGTGGCTAGGGCTCAGTTGCTTCGGCTCATACTGTCGCGCGTGGTAGGCGAGCGGGCCGGGCTACTCCTGTTGCTTGGCCTGGCGGCCTTCCTGGGCGTGGTTGCGGTGGCGCAGGCCCAGCAGTCGGATGGAGCGATCAGCGGCCTGACGCTGACCAGCGATTCCCCCGGTACCCTCTCCGTCACCTGGGACGCGCCCGACCCGGCGCCCACCGACTACCGGCTGAGATGGGCGCCGGCTTGGGCCGATTATCTCTCCTGGAAGGTCGACAACGAGACCGTGCGGGGCAACGCCTACCCGGCCGGCGACGCGACCTCGCTGCTCCTCAGCGGGCTCATGGAGGGGACCGAGTTCAAGCTGCAGGCGCGGGCCCGGTATCACGACGGAGCACATCAGAACAGTCCTTGGAGCGGGCCGTGGGCCGAGGCGTCCCTGCAGGTCGCCGCCACGCCCACGCCCACGGCTATCGTCGGGGCAGACATTACGGGCCTCACGCTGGCCAGTCCCGGAGCGGGTTCGCTGCAGGTCGCCTGGGACCAGACCGTTCCGCAACCATCCAACTACCGGGTGACATGGGCCAAAGTTGAGGAGAGTTATCCCACCTGGCTGAATAATGCCCGCAACGCCTACCCTACTACGGCAGAGCTTGACACCATCGTTGGCCTGGAGAGCGGCGCGAAGTACAAGGTCCGTGTTCGGGCGCGTTACGACGGCGATGCCGACACGCAACCGTGGAGCGGGCCCTACTCGCGTGAGGCGATTCTGCGGGTGCGTGGAGCGGCGCCGAGTGGACTGCGGATCAGCTACCGCGACGGGGCGGTTCGGCTGAACTGGCAAGAGCCGTCGCCGCCGGGCGATGCGACCGCCGTGTACCACATTTGGCGGACGCGCCTGGACTCGACCACGCAGAGCTATAGCGAACCGCCCATCGCCGAGAACATTGAGGCGACAAGTTACCGGGACGACGACGTTGAACCCGAGTACCGGTATCGCTACGAAGTGGTGATCCAGCAGCCGGGCACGTTGCTGAGCGGACCCGGGGAGGCGCTGGAGATCGAAATCCCCCCGGTCCTGGATGAGGGCCAGGCGCCCGGTCTGGGACGATTGACGTTAGACGGCGCCGAAGTGGCGCCAACGGCCGACGGTTGGCGATATGAAGTCGAGGCGCTGGTTGACGTGCGGGAACTCTGGTTCGACGTGGACTCCGACGCCTACGACACGGAGTTTTCGGCGCAGGTGATACGCGGGGACGAGTTCATCCTGGTAGAGCATGATCTCGACACGCCGTTGCCCCTTTCCAGGTACGGCGACACGCTGCTGCTGATTGACGCGAGGGATGCGGAGGGGGAGCAGCAGGAATTGTACGTCGCGCACGTGCGCGGCCCGACAGCGTCAACGCGCTCTACAGGGTCATCCATCGTGACGCGCTCCACAAGGTCATCCAGCTTGACGCACTCCACAAGGACAACCACCGAGCGGCCGCGGCTGTCCACGCTGAGCGTGAGTCCGGGCCTGCTGGACCCTCCCTTCGATGCCACTGTTCTGGAGCACAGCGTGACAGTCGGTTCAGACGTCTCGCAGATTACGGTCACTCCCACGGCCACCGGGGACAGTCGATTGCTGATGATCCCGATCGACGCGGACACGGGAGTACTCGGCCATCAATTCACCCTTCGGCCTAGTCAACTGGGGGCCGGGCCGAAACTCAACGTATTGATAATCATCGTGGCTGATCGCGAATCGGGCCGAGGCGAGATCTACCGTCTGAATGTCTACCGGGAAGCGCCCCCCGACAGCGACAACGCGCTGCAGTCCCTGGCGTTGGACGGAGTGCCGTTCGAGGACGAGCGGCTGTTCACGCCGGACTCGTTCTACTACTCAGCAGACGTGGCGGCGGACATCGACCAGGTCACGCTGCGGGCGGAGGCGCGCAGCAAAGTGGCTGTGGTGAAGTTCGTTCCGACCGACGCCGATGCGCAGGTGGAGGGCCACCAAGTCTCGCTGGCGCCAGGCGCGAACGAGGTCAGCGTGCAGGTGAGCGCCGAGGACGGCAGCCTGATGACATACGTGGTGAACATCCGCCGCGGCGAAGTGGAACTGGCGACAGACGCCTGGTTGGTTGCGCTGGTAGCGAGCGGGTTGCGGCTCGAACCGGATTTCGACCCTGGACACATGAACTATCAGGTCCTCGCGCCGCACTCGACCACGAGGCTGACCCTGCGAGTCGAGACCCATCATGACGGGGCAACCTACGAGATTTTCCCACGCGACGCCGACGACGCGACCGCCGGGCACCAACTCGAACTTGCCGAGGGGGAGAATCGGGTGAGGGTCGTGGTTCACGCCGAGGACGCCGTCACCACGCGGACCTACTCGATGACCGTTGTCCGTGCCGCCCCCCCCGCTAGCGAAGCTCGTCTCCGTGATCTGGAGGTGTCCGGGACGCAATTGCAGCCCAGATTCAACGCACAGGTCCTGAGCTACCGCGTTGACCTTCCCCACACCAGCGAGACTGCCACCCTCCGACTGTCCGCGCTCGACTCGTCGGCCAGCATCGATGTCGATCCGGCCGACGCCGACTTCCTGGCCAGCGGCTATCAGGTCGATTTGGACGTCGGCAACAACCTGGTCACGATAATAGTGACCGCGGAAGACGGCGCCACCACGCGGACCTATGCCCTGACCATCGTCCGAGCAACCCCGCCCTCGAGCGACGCCTCCCTGAGCGCGCTTGGCGTCACCGGAGCGGAGCTGAGCCCGGCGTTCGACCCGCAGGTGCTCGACTACCAAGTCGCGACGGAACACGAGAATTCTCAGATTACTCTCAGCCTCCAACCGGCCCACGCCGGTGCGTACTACGCGGTGAGCTCTTCCGACGCCGACCGAGGCGCCGAGGGCCACCAGCTCAACCTCGACGTTGGCGACAATCAGGTCGCGATAGTCGTTACCGCAGAGGATGGCGCCACGAACCGCCGTTACCGGCTGACGATCAACCGCGGGGGGCCGCCCTCGGACGACGCCAGTCTCCGTTCTCTCTCAGTCGAGGGAGCACGACTGCAGCCCGCCTTCAACGCTCAGACCTTCCGCTACTGGGTTCTCGTCAAGACCGATGTCGACCGACTCACGCTTGCTCCCACGGCCCGCGACGCCGGCGCCAGCTATGTCATTAGTCAGACCGACGCTGACCCCGACACGGACGGTTATCAGATCACACTGCAGCTCGGCGAGAACGAGGTCAGCATCGTCGTAACCGCCGAGAACGGACGCGACAGCCAGACTTACCAGTTGATGATCACCCGCGCCGTGCCTCTGGAAGCCAAACTGAGAAACCTGATCCTGCCTGGGTACTCTCTGCAACCGGCTTTCGCCCCCGACGTCAGCAGCTACACGATTACGACCCGGCACGACGCGACCAGTGTCACCATATTCGCAATCGCATCTGACCGGCGTGCCAGCGTTCACGTTTCGAGTCCCGACATCGACCCATCCCAAACCGGCCACCAAGTGGCCGTCGCCGTCGGCGATACTGTCGTGCTGATAGAAGTCCGGACCACGGACGGCATGAGCAATTTCTACGTCGTCAACTTCAGCCGCCCGTTGCCGCCCACCAGCGACGCCACCCTGGCCGAGATTGGCATTGACGGCTTCGACCTCAGTCCGGCGTTCGATCCCGCCCAAACCGATTACGAGGTGGACCTGGCTCTCGAAACCGAAGTGGTCACCCTGCGATTCCGCGCGAGCGACACCGACGCTCGCGTCACACCAACCTTGCCCGACGCAAATCCGCAAGCGGACGGACACCAGCTCCGGCTCCGGAAGGGTGAGGAAATCTATTTCTCCCTGTCAGTCAGAGCGCCGGATCGCAGCCAAACCAAACAATACCGTGTGGTGATCACTCGGCCGTACCAGTCCGATCGAGACGCATCACTCGTCAGACTGGAGATCGAGCAGGCAGCCCTTGTTCCCGAATTCGACCCTGAGATAACCAGTTACACCGCGACCGTGGCGCACGACGTCAGCGAGATCACCTTGCGCGCCAGCACCGCCCAAAATAACGCCCAGACAGCAATCACTCCCGCGGATGGGAACCCATCAGCGAGAGGCCACCAAGTTTCCATCGCCCATGGCCCGGCCACGGACGTCACGATCGAGGTGGCGTCGTCCGACGGAGTGGCCTCGCGCACCTACATGGTCAGCATTACGCGCGAGCCACCCCCCTCTCCCGACGCCTCCCTCGCCAGCCTCAACCTGGCGGGCGAAACGCTACGGCCGGTGTTCTCCCCGGAGGTGCTCGACTACATCACAGCCGTGTCCACCAAAGCCGGTGTCGTGACCGTGACCGCCGTGGCGAAAGAAATGGATGCCCTGGTCACAGTCGTCCCGGACGACGACGACCCGTTGACGAATGGCCACCAAGTTTCGTTCTCGGAGACAGATCAGACCATCAGCGTGACAGTCCTGGCCCCGGACGGAGTGGCCTCCCGCACCTACACGATCATCATTCAGCCCGCCTCTTCCGAGGCCTCCCTCTCCAGCCTCAACCTCGTTGGAGAGACGCTGCAGCCGACGTTCTCCGAGAAGGTGCTCGACTACACGGCGGTCGTATCCGCTAGTGTCAGCGTCGTGACCGTGACCGCCGTGGCGAAAGAAACGGATGCCGGCATCACAGTCCTCCCGGAAGACGCCGACCTGATGACCGCTGGCCACCAAGTCTCATTCACTGGGGTAGCTCTGACGATCAGCGTGACGGTCCTGGCCCCGGACGGGGAGACCGAGCGCACCTACATGGTGCGCGTCCGGCCGCCTAGCGATGATGCGAGTCTGCAATCGCTGCGTCTGTATGAGCTTTCGCTCAGCCCCGCCTTCACGCCGGACGAGCTGGTGTACGCGGTCACGGCGCCATCGCCGGCGTCAAGCGCCACTCTGTACGCGCGCTTGACTGATAGCTCGGCCACGATGGTGATCACGCCGGTCGACGCCGACACCAATCAGCCCGGCCATCAAGTCAACCTGTCACAAGACGCCAATGCGGTAACGATCCTCGTCACTGCCGAAGATGGGACTACCACCGCAACGTACACGGTGACGATCACGCGGGGCGCCTCGGGGGCCGACGACGCCTGGCTCAGTTCCCTCAGCCTGAGCTGGACCGATTTGAATCCCGCATTCGAATGGGACCGCTACTCCTATTTCGCCCGCATACCCGACGATGACGACAGTACAACGCTTGTAGCCACTGCATCCAACCCGATGGCCACCATTACCTACTCGTTTGACGACGCCGATGCCGCTGCTGACGGCCTCCAAGTCGGCGCGGACGAGTTTGACTCACCGATCTTGATTACGGTGACCGCGCCGGACGGCGTCACGTCGCGGATGTATCGCGTAACTCTCTACGAAGGAGCAGGATCAACCCAAGGGGGCTTCGTCAAGGTTGATGTAGGCGAGGGGGTCGCCGCCTGTGCGCTGCGGGCCGACGGCACGATGGTCTGCTGGAACAGCAGCACCAGCGGTCTACAACCGGATGGGATCTTCACAGATGTGAACGCCAGCAAGGGCTATTACTGCGGCGTCAACGCAGCCGGCTCGATCCAGTGCAAGGATAGGTATGACAGAACAGCTGTGGTGACCCCGTCTCGGGGAGTGAAGGGCCTCGTCACGGACTCGGGCGCGATGAGCGAGAACAACAATGCCGGGCCGATCTTCTCAATGGCTGGCAATTGGTACGCTTGTCGTTTGAACGACGACGAGAGCGTCTACTGTAGCGGAAACACTTCACAGCCTCCCGCATCGCTGGTCGCAGGGCCGTATAAGGCCATCGGTGTTGGCCAGGGTTGGGCCTGCGGTCTGGGCGTGAACAACCTGATTCGCTGCTGGGGTATGGACTGGAACTTTAGGGGAACAGAGGAATTCCCTTTTCCGGAGCCTGATACGGAATTCAGCTACATCGACGCGCACCGCTGGTTGGGCTGCGCGGTCCGCATGGAGGACGATTCGGTCCTCTGCTGGTGGCCGCCGGGTAGAGGGAAGGCTCAGCGGCCCACTTCCGTGAGCTTCGACTCCGCCAGCCACGATGGCCCATTCGTCGCGGTAGCCGTGGGGCAGAACACCAATTACGAAATGTGCGGCCTGACGGCCGAGGGCGTCATAGAGTGTTTTCGGGACGGGCGGTCTCCCGGCAGCACGATGAACCTGCCGATTCCGGACAACGGTGTCCTGCCCTATACCCAGGTATCGACTGAGTGGGCGGGTTACTTCTGCGGGCTGCGCGTCGACGCTACCCTCCGTTGTTGGGGCGATACACGAGCCAACAGGCATATGCCCAGTTTCGAGTCGCCCTGGAAGGACAACTCGAAACTGCTTGGCCTGTCGCTTGAGGGACTCACGCTCTCCGCCCAGTTCAACCGCAACCTGAACGCGTACTCCGCGTCGGCGCCCAACAGCCTGAAATCGACCACGGTCGTACCGGAGTTGACCAACTTGTTCGCCAGCTACAGCATCACCTCCGATCAGGACGACCAAGTCGACGACAACGTCGTTGACCTCGCCGTCGGCACCAATGTGATCAACGTGAGAGTCTTGTCTGCGGACGGTACGTCGAACCGCACCTACACGGTAACCGTCACCCGTGCCGCATCCTGACAGAGTATTAGAGGGAGGCCGACATGCTGAGGCAGAACGCTACCCGGAGGTCGAGGTCGTGCGGGTAGTCTTAAACAACCTGAACACCCACCGGACCGCGTCGCTGTACGAGACCTGCCCAGCAGCCGAGGCTTGGCGCATTGCGAAAGGGCTGGAGTCCCACTACACCCCCAAGCACGCCCACCCCTGCCGCAGGTAATCAGCGTAATGGGCCGCGTGGAGGCGCGTGAGCGGCCCAGCGGCCGGGTCGAGTTCGGCTTCCGGCCCAGCGGCGGCAGCCGGTTCCCCGCCAACACGCGCATGCTCACTCCAGAGGGCATGATCTTGGATGCCTGGAGGCACAGCAGCGAGACGGCGACATGGAATCGCAAGAGGAGGCAGAGCAGCGCTGCCGAGCGTCAACGAACGATCTGCTCCTGGCGGACTTGGCGGTATCCGCGCCGAATGCCATCGTTGACCCGGCGGACACTCAGTCATTGCTGACCGGCGCCGTGGAAAACTGGCTGCGCCGCCAATACATCGACCTGCAGTACGCAGGTGAAGTCGAGAACCAGCCCGCACCGCACCAAACGCAGGCAGACCTCAACCGCGAGATGCGGCAACTCCGCGCGCTGAACCTTGCGCCGGCGCCGTGCGCCGCCGGCGTCGTGCGCGGACGAAGCCGAGTCCATCGCGTGCGCCGGGCGACACGTCGTCCGAGTCTACCGGCCTGCGCTGCTGGACGCGGCGAGCGACCTTGCTGTTGACCGCCAGCGCCGCGAGCACGCGTATTGAAACGAGTGGGCTGCGGAGGTTCCGAGTGGACCGAAGGTCGCAAGTGTTGGTGAGCCTCGGACACAATCGCGCGACGCTGACGGCAACTGGGTGTACCACGTTGATGCTTGCGCCTCACGGGCTGAAGCTGGCCGTCCGCGGTACGAACTGCACTGCACTTCAGCGGAGATACAACAGGGACGCCGGCGGCGGTAGAGGAGGCGCGTGGATGGAGTAGGAATGGCCAGCACCCGGACCGGAATCAGGTGCGGTATGACATCTGAATCTGTAGTGCAGACTCTAGCAGCCTGCTGAAAAAGTCATCGGCTCTCAAATCCGTCATTCCTGGCTTGACCAGGAAGCCATGCTCCATATCTGGTCAGCCCTGGATTCCTGCGTTCGCAGGAATGACGAGAAGGGACGATCAGCGCTTGGAAGCGGATTCTTCAGCAGCCTGCTAGTGGGAGTGGCGGCGATCGTAAGATAGGTTAGCTTGACTTCGCGGCCCGTGACAGATGCGTCGATATGCGACATCGGCAGTGCGCTGCCAGAAGGCGGTGTAGTTGCGAACCGAACTCGCGCCGATGGCGTCTGCTGCTGACTCAGGTCACCTCCATCATGCAGATTAGCTTGCACGCTCAAATCGACTCCAAGCAACCCACATGCGATCGCCACACCAGTGGCCATTGATGCGATGATCAGTTTCAAGGGGAACCTCCATTGCTGCCGGGTTGCACGCCAACTGAATCGACAAAGTCATCCAGCAGACCCTCTACCAAGGTGTTACTGGAATCGGCTGAGCCAACTGCACCGTCCGAATCGGGATAGTGCCACCGACTGGCTTCAGCGAAATCGCTTCGGTAGAGGTTCACTCCAGCCTCGACGCCGGCAATTCCAAAACTCCACTCTTCTTCACAACGTTCACCTTCAGGCGAGTCCTCGGCACATTCGCGTTCGGCGATTCCGCCGATGAACAAGTCATGTGTGGCGGGGGCCGTGATTAGGTGACCCGCCACTCGATAGGTTTGGCCTCGCTTCAGGACTTGGTCGTTCTCATTGGCGTCCAGTGTGCCATCTACTCGAAGAATCACATAGACGTTGATCGATGTCTCTGCCGCGGTTCCGGTGCCGTCAGTCACAACCGCGCGGACCGTCTTCCAACCGGAGTCGATCATCGGGTTGGCGCGAAAGCCGCGATTGTCAATCTCGTCGATAAACGTCTCCACGGTCGTGTCGGCGCAGAACACCAGGCCCTGGCCGCTGGCCCCGCTGAACGGCCCCGACCGATCCTCGCTCGCCCCGTCGATGGTCAGCGTGTAGGGCCCGGTCCCGCCGCTCACCGACCAGGAGACCTGAAACGATTTAACGCCGCTGTGCTGATGGAACTGCCGCTCCGTCCGCAAGAAGTTGCCCTCGTCGTCGTAGATGTCCACGTCGTTGCCGAAGGAGTGTCCCCGGGTCGTCGTGCAACGGCTCGGACCGGTCATGGTCAGTGACTCCGCGGATTGTTCTTGCTCCTGGTTGGGTTGAGGCTGAACTGGCTGGTCCTGGCCCGTATCGGTTCGCGCTCCCGCCTCTTCGCTATCCAGCCCGGCCTCCTGGGCGCCGCAGACCGTGGTCACGGCGACGACGCTGGTCACGACCACGAACAGGGCGAAGTCGCGCAGTTTGAGTTGCTTGAGTCTGGTCTTCATCTTGAACTCCGTCTCGGCGGCGCATGTCCGCCGGCGATGGGCGGCTACCAGGGTTGGGCCGCGCGTGCCATCAATGTGATGCATTTGTGAAGAAACTGGAGCGCAGCTGGGGCGGTCATCCCCGACCGTCCCGCGCCAGTCGCTTACGCTCCGCTCGGGCTCAACTGCGAGTCTTGTTGGTTCACGCGGCCTTGCTCTCCGCCGGCAACGCCCAGGCGGCCGGCATCGGTCAATGTGCCGTAGCCCAGGGCGTCAGAGTGACGACTCAGTGACGATCTGGCCGATCTGGCGTGTTTGTTTGGCGACACATTGCGCCAGCAATCGAATTCGACGCGATTGGGCTCGGCGGCCATGCATTCGACCATGATCAGACCGGCGTCAGGGCGGCTGGCGCAGGCGCAGCCGGGGTCAGCGCGTTGGCGAAGGATGACCGTTCACTGGCGCCCGGTGCGTTGATCGCCTTGACGCGGGAGACATAGCTGGTCTGCGGCGTGACCGAATCGTCGCTAAACGTCGTCGCGGCTGACTCAGTGTGTTCGACCAGAACGGCGAACTCACCGGGCGGGTCCAGAGCCGGTAATCGGCGCAGAATCTGGTAGCCGGTGATCGTCTCGTCGCGGGGATCGTCCCAGTCCAGCCGGACCCGGTCGTGCGAGGCATCAGCCTGAAGCCCGGTCGGACGCAGAGGCGCGCCCTCCTGGGCGGTCACGGTCACAACAAGCAGGATTGACGCCAGAATCAGTCCCGGCAGTCCGACGGAGGGTAGTGTCAGCCAGAGGCGCGAGCGCGATACCGCTTGGGAGCTCATACACGGGTCCTGCTCGCTGCTTGATGGGCAGCTGCCTGATATGTAACGAGTGGAGGGGCCGGACGTTGAATGTAGCCTTTTGCCTTTGGTCTCGTCAATAACGTCTCGTTTGACGAAACACACAGTGCGATCGACTGGTTGTCGCTCCCGCGCTGCCGTGTATCAACGACGCAATCGTCAGGTACCGTTGCGCATTCGATGCGATGGCAAGCGCCTACGTCTAGCGAGTTGCAACTTGATATCTGACTATAGGCAGATATGTAGGCATTGCGCCATGCATGTATGGTGCGTGTGCCTACCGTATCGATTGGCGCTGTTTTGTTTCGTTCGACCACTGACGGATGCCGTCAGCCTGGTCCAGCCGCTCAGCCAGCCGCATCACCTGCCGAAGAATCCGGGCGCCTCGTCGAAGCGGGCGAGAGCTGACGTCCGTGCCGGTCGCGTCTTGCCGACTTGCGGGCGTCAGCGCATCGCGTCGAACAGCGCGGTCAGTTCCGTCTGGCCCGGCGGCACGTGACGCGCGAGTTCGCTGCCGTCGCTGAGCGAAAGTGTGATGTGGCCGCCACTGCTCAGGTCGACGAAGGTCGCCGCCGCGCCCAGGGACCGGCGGCGTGCGACGCGGTCGCACGGACTATCGGCCGAGCCTGTCAGCGGCGCAGGCAAACATCGCATGGGCTGATCGACTCCTTGCCCGTTGGGCCGGGCTGATTGCGACCGGATGCTCGTGAACACGTCTGGGTGACTGGATGACTGCAACAGTACAGACCAGGCCTCGCTGCTTGCCAGAGTTGTGTGCACCATTCTTGCGAGGAGTTTGTTGCTGTACATATGGCAGCAGTGACGTACGTATTGGGCGTACTTGCCGAGCGCAATGGATAGTCACATCGAGAACAATCGCACACGCACGCAACGACGATTCGGAGCACAGATAGCACGCGTCTCGGTGATACATACGCCTACACGCAATTGATGTCTATTGACCATGGCGACAGGCATATCGCCGTGCGTTGACGACAGATATCCACACAACGTTGAACACTGGTCCAATAGGCAGACGCATCCATTGGCGACGGCCGCTAGAGGCAGGCCGCACCCAATAGACGCCTATAGCAATTCGGTGACCACAAACCTCGCGTCGGCCGGCAGAGTGGGCAGTGCTACATTTCCCGCGAGGAACACGAAGATCGCTCTGAACAAGGCCCCATGTTGGGGGTTGGATACGATCTGGGTAGCGATCGTTGAAGTGAGCGCTCGGATGCAAGAGCCGACATTTGGCAGCCTGGAGTTTGCCCACAAGCGGCGCCAGACCCGCCGCGAGCGCTTCCCCGAACGTCTGACGGTCTTGTGCCGTGGAGCGAGCTGGAAGCTCGGATCGCGCCGGTCCACCCCAAATTGGGACGCGGACGCCGACCCTACCCGCCGGCTGCGCTGCGTCGTCAGCGTGCGCCGCATCCGCTCGCGCACAGAGAGCCCGGCCGCGATGCGCCTACGTGGAGCCGGTCCGGCCGCGGCCAGCGCCCGGACATTGGCGTCGGAGTAGTAGCCGGCGTCGGCCAGCAGGATCCCGATCGGCGCCTGACCCAGCGCCGACAGATTGCGATTCGTCGCCTCAACCATCGGCCTCAGTTCCTGCACGTCGGTCGCAGCGCTGGCTGCCGGTGCGCGTCAACTGTGCTTGCGCCAGAGGCCGTGACAGCGGGTCACATCGGCGGGACGAATCGCGCTGGCCGCCACTTGGGAACTTTGGCAATGCTCTGGACGTTTGGTTGGGGAGGGGGACTAGCAGAGACTGTTGCACAAACCCCTGATTGCTCCGTTCTAGTCATTCTTGCGAAGGCGGCAACCTACCGCTGACCAGATACGGAGACTGGATTCCCACCTTCGCAGGAATGACGAACATGGGGTTTGTGCAACAGCCTCAGCTAATCGGTAAGCGCCTGCGCCAAGAGTTGAGCATCGATCGGCGCGAGCATCCCGAAATCGACGCGCGCGAAGAACTCCTCGCGTGCAATGATCCATGGGTCAATCCCTTCTGGTTGGAGGTTGGAAGCTGTACTCCACCAGTCAATTCCTTGCGACGAGAGGCGGTATGCAAGGTAGTTCGCTAGATCGCCCGTAGCCACACGTGCCTTCTCAGCGACAGCCGGAACGACGCGTGTCAGGAATGCGACATTCTGATTCGCAGCGTCAACGCATTGCTCAGCGAGCGCCTCCGCCTGACCGTCAAGCATGACGTTCCCGGCGAAGAGATTCGCCTGTTTCTCACTCTCGATGTCGCCTGCGTCACCATCGTCCACATAGACCCGCTTGGATTCTCCTGGTTCCTCGGCGGTGTCTCTAAGCTCATGCAACAGGTCGAATAGCCAACGAGATGCCGAACGATTCTGTTGCTTGAGAACAACGACATTCCCGAAGCCTGTCCGCCCTACGATGGCATGGAAGCCACCAGGTTCGGCAAGCGCTAGGACGGGAATCCCGGAGTCCCACGCCAGCAGTAGAGCCGACTTGAAGTCCATTGTGTCACCATACTCAAGTATCGCATCGCGAACAGCCGCCGCTGATGTAGGGATGCTCTTGATGGGGAGATGTGCGGTCGCATCAAGTGTGAGAAGAGCGAGGTAATGGGTATACGCGGTGTATGTCCTCACTCGAGAATCGCTGGATCGATCAGGCAATTTGTAGCTCGCGCTGAGTCTGGCTGACAATTCCAAATTACTAATGTCACCCGACAGAACATCGGACGGAGTCCATCCAAAGATCCGGTTCAGACGGACGGCGAAGTCGAGTGCGGCAGCGGTCGCACGATCCGCCGAAGCGGGGAGAAGACGGCGGCGAATGAAGTCACGATCTATGCCGGCGTGCCTAACGCGCGACGCGATGTCTCTGAGGCTCACCGACGACTGCTTCGGCAACTCTGAGGCGATCTCGACGTTCAGCACTCGAGCAACCTCAACAAGGCGCGATAGACTTGCGCCGGACCAACGCGTTGCTTCGTACCGTTGGATCTGCTGCTCGCTCAACCCGAGTTGCTCAGCGAGCGAGCGCTGGCTAAGTCCGGCGGCGATTCTCGCTCTAGTCAGGAGATCGGGAAGCTCGTCAAGCGACTGCAACGCCCCTACCAGAGGCTGTTGAAGAATCCGCTTCCGAGCGCTGATCGTCCCTTCTCGTCATTCCTGCGTTCGCAGGAATCCAGGGCTGACCAGATATGGAGCATGGATTCCTGGTCAAGCCAGGAATGACGGATTTGAGAGCCGATGACTTTTTCAGCAGCCTGCTAAGGCCTGTTCACACAGAACGCTCGCGAGGCCCAACCCCAGACCAATCCCTGCGCCTCAGCTCCGACCCTGCCGAGCTACGCTACCATCAGAACACATGAGCGCCTGAAAGGCTGAGCCGGTGTCAACCCCACGCCCCGCCACAACCCGGTACGCCCTCGAACACCCGTCAACCCCCGCGCACAGCGCGACAACCCCCCGCGCACAGCGCGACAACCCCCCGAACTAGTTCGTCCAAAACCGAACAGATCCGAACAACAACCGACCAGAATTCCCTCAACCAGACCGAAAAAACCTGAAAAAAGCTGAAAAAGCTGAAACACCATCCTCAGCAATACACGGGAGATCGTCCCTGAACCAGCCCAGGAAAAAAACTCCACCTGAAACCTGAAACCGCCCATGACCACAACACACGCCTCGACCGAACACATCGCCGGCTGTGTGAACAGGCCCTAGAAAGGTTGGTCGCCGTCGGACTGGCGTCCGCTGGCCGAAACATTGCGCTTGTCGAGGAAGACGACTTCGTTCGCGTGGACCTCGGTCGTCTGACGGCGCTGGCCGTCCTGGTCCTCCCAGCTGTCATAGCCGAGCCGACCCGCGGCGTAGAGCCGGTCGCCCTTCTGGACGTACTCGGCGACGGCCTCGGCGGTCTTGCCCCAGACCACGAGGTTGTGCCAGTCGGTCTGGGTCTCCCCGCCCGAGCCGTTGCGGCGGTCGGTCGCCAGCCGCAAGCGGCAGACGGCCGTCCCGTTCTTGGTCTGGCGCAACTCAGGGTCGGTCCCGACCCGGCCCAGCAGTTCGATCCGGTTGATCGCGCGTGACATCGGTGGTGCTCCTTTCAAAGAGCGTGGTGGCGCGGAACTCCCGCGCCTGTTGGGTTAAACGGAAGCGGAGCCGGTCTCCGAGTTGTGGAGACTGGCCCCGTGTGGCCCCGCATTCGATGCGGGATGATGCGACCTCTCGAATGAGGGGTCGTCTAGCTGACTCGGAGATATTCCGAAGTTTGCTCGGTCACGATCTCGGCCCGCTGTTCGGGGTCGAGCAGCGCGTTGAGCCGCTTGTGGTCGACCGCGTAGCGTCGGCTCGTGACCATGCCCACGGTGCGGGTCTTCTCCGAGCCCTCCAGCTTGGCTTTGAGTTCTCCGTTCCGTTGCAGCCAGTGTTGGAGGGTCTTGAGCGCGACTCGCTTATCGGCATCGAGCGACTTGAGCTGTCGTTGGACCTGCTCGTACTCGCGCAACGCGCCTTGCGCCGCCTCGTCGGACGCCTCAATCGCCTGGCCTGGCTGGCAGACGTTGAGGTACGGACAGCTGCGGCATTGCCAATCGCCCGCTGCGAAGTCGCGTTCCGGCAGCGCGTCCGGGTCGGGGCCGCATGTCTGGTAGCGGTCAGCGAGCGGCGCCAGCCGTTCGCAGGCCCGGTCCCAGGCCCGCTCAACGCGGTCTGCGGGAATCACTGCGTAGTCCAACCGGCGCGAACCGGTGTCGAGCGTGGCGATGACCACGTCGCGGACTTCGCCGAACAGGCCGAGCGAGTAGCAGGCGGCCTGCGCGACCGAGTCGGGGTGGCTGCGCTCCGCGCCCAGGGTCTGCCAGCGCTTGAACGCTTCGGGTCCGCGCGTCTTGACCTCGACGACGAGCTCCGAGCCGGCATCGGCCGGTTCGTCCGCGCCGAACAGGAACTGCTCGGCGGCGGTGATCGCTCCGCCAATGGGCGGAAGGAAGCCGGTGGCGTCCGGGTGTCCGGTCACGGTCAGCCGTGGACCGGCCTCGACCGAGACCGACTGTGGGTCCTCGCGGTCGGCGGGCATCACGGACCAGCCGGCCCGCTGCAGCGCGCGCACGACAACCGGTTCGAGCGCGTTACCCGCCTCGAGCAGGGTCAGCGATTGCGGCCTGGTCGGATTGGTCACGGGCTGCGCCGTCGCCGCGTACCAGAGGGCGCGGCGGCACTGTCCGAGCGCCGAGGCGCGGACGTCGAGCCGTCCGTCGCGGTCGAACCGGGCGGCGGGGCGGTTGTAGGCATCCGCCGCGGTGTTGATGGTGGTAACCATTTCGGGTCCTTTCCCGGGTCCTGTAACGAAGTTGCGGAGCCGCCCCGGTAGAGGAGGCGACCCCGCATTTGTTGGGCAGGTGCTTGTAGCGAGCGTCAGGCGGAGCGTGCGCTCTGCCGTTGCTGCAGCTTGTCCGCGGCCGAGGCGATCAAGGGGTTGAGTTCGGCCGCGCCCAGCTCGTCCAGATCCTTGCCCGTCTTGTTGAACACGGCGGCGCGGACCTGCTGCTCCGAGAACCCCTGCTGGACGCTCAGTTCCAGCAACTGTCCCCGTAGGTTGCGGGCGTCACGGTCGTCCTCGGGTTCCGGCTCAGCCGCCGGCTGCAGGACCCGGCGCGACGGCCGCTGTGTGCTGCGTTCGGCGCCCGGCACGCGGACTCGCGCGACCATCGAATAAGCCACGCTGCACGTGACTTCGCCGCTGCGCGAGTCGGTCTGCTCGATGGTCCGCATGGTCACATCGCCGACCAGCTCATAGCCCCAGCCGCCGTAGCCGAACACCTGGTTGGCCTGGTCGATCGCCGTGCGGCCCTCGACGTAGTCGAACTGGCGTCCGCCGCGGCCCTTGCGCTGCGAGACCAGCGCCGGCTCGAGCGGTTGCGCCAGCGCCTCGCTGACGACCGGCGCCAGCGCCTCCGGGGCGGTGGTTGCGGGGATGTGTTCGACGATCTCGGGGGCTGCGCCGTTCGGTCGCAAACCGTTCCCGTTCCTCCGAACCGCCGTCGCGGTTCCGTTGCCATTCCCGTTGCGGTGAGTTCCGTTGTTCATCTCTTGCTCCTGATTCAGTGGTGTGTGGTTAATTGAGGGCGGCTGCTTGTTCGGACAGCCGCGCGCCGTGCCAGGGCACGGTCAGTCAGAGGCCATCGGCAGGCCCTCCGTTCGTTGAATGGGTGTCGTGAGTTGGTTGCTGCCTGCCCCGCACTTGATGCGGGGGCAGGCGGCGAGCAGTTCGGGGATGACGACCATCCCCTGGAACCGTTCACCGCGTTCGGTGAACAGTCCGCTGGCGTCGAGCCGCTCGTCGCCGAATCCCAGCGCCTGCAGGCGCTCCCGCAGTCCGTGGCCCGGTGTGTAGCCAAGTCCCAGGCGCGGGGCTGCTGCCTGACCAATGCCGCGCGAGGCGAGGTATCGCTGGGCCTCGGGTGAACGCTGGAGCTGAGCGGCGTAGAACCGCATCGCCGCCGTCAGCAGCGCCGGGTCGCGGGCGACTGGCGTTGACGAGGTCAGCCTGCCCGCAGCCGGTTGGACCGGCGCCGGCGACGACCAATCACCCCCCTGCAGCCGGCGGATCGCCTCGGGCAGATCGACGCCGACTGAGCGCTGGATGAAGTCCAGCACGTCGCCGCCCAGGCCGCAGCCGAAGCAGTAGAACCGCTGCGTGTCGGCGTAGACGGTGAAGCTGCCCTCGGTCTCCTCGTGGAATGGGCAGACGCCCTGGCGGACGCGTCCCCGCCCCCTGAGCTTGAGCCCCGACGCCTCAACCACGCCGCCCAGCGGGTGACGGGCTTTGAGCGCGGGGATGTCGACCTGCGACATGGAGCGGGTGGTCATGACGCGCCGCCAGTGCCGAGGAGCTTGAGTCCCCTGAGGCTGCGATGCGAGACCAACTTCCCGGGTCGCCAGGTCATCCCAAGAACGGCGCGGACTTCGAGCGCCCGATCGTCTTGCGGCGTCAGGACGGCCGCGCAGCCTCTGCTCGGGCTGTAGACCAGGGCATCCTCATCGCGGAATCGCCGACGGGCCAGGTCGAGGAACTCGGCGTAGGCCCAGCGAGACTCGGCGTCGGTCGCTCGGACGAGGTCCAATTCGGTGAAGACGGCGAGCGCCGCGTCGAGGTCGCCCGTCTGGCGAAGCCGCCTGGCCTCATGGATGCCCCTCGCCGGCGAGGTTGTGTGTGGGATCGGTGCATCGTCGCCGAAGATGGCGTCGATCAGTCGGTCGACCAGTTCCTCCAACGTGGGCCGTGGAGCGGTCGTCTTGGTTGCGGCAGTCATCTGGGTCTCCTTTCGCTATGGACGGTTGACTGCGTGATGGATGGGGTGTTGCCTGTCTGGCAACGAAGAAGGGCCGCCTTGAAAGACGGCCCTTCATGTGTGGTTGGACTGGGTGGCGTTGCGTCAGTTGCGGCGCCTCCCGCTGATCAGCCGCAGCCGATCGAGCGCGATCCGTCGCACGAGCCAGGCGGCCCAGCCGAAACCGAACGCGTTCAGCGCCACGACCTGGAGGTCGTAGCCGAGGGCAACGGGCGCGGCCAGCAGCAAGAGCAGGACGGGCAGCAGCAGGAGCCGCCAGTTCGGACGACCCGCAGGAGTTGGGCCAGCGTTGACCGACCTTGCCGAATCCTCGTGCGGTCCATAGGCCGACCAGATCGGCTTCCCGGTCAGCGTCTCCAGTTGGCGGATGGCCCGTTCACGCGAGCAGCGATCCTCGCCGTCGGTGCGTTGGCAGCGGACATCGATGCCGTCGCCGTCAGGCCGCTGGCGGAAGCCCAACCGGTCCTGCTCCGACTCATGGCAGACGGCCGCCGTCCAGAACCAGCCGCGTTCGAACCGGACCCGCTGAGGCAGCAGGTCGGCAATCCGCGCGGCCGATGGTCCGACGTAGCGGCCTCGTGTTCCTGACTTGGTCGTCTCGTTCGTATCCCTCATCTGGCGCTCCTTTCCATTGAGCTGTGACTGGTGGGACGGACTGTGTACATGGGTTGCGGATGGATTCGTGGAGACCCGCGCCGGCATCCGGAGCGCAGGTCAGTGTTGTTGGTGTGTGACAGACGCACTCCGGACACGGTCGAATGCCGGACACGTGGGAAACGGAGTGCGGGAAGGGGGGAGCGGCAGTGCAATCGGGTGCAATCCGGGGGCAATTGCGCTCGGATTGGCGTCTGCTCATTGCCTGCGTGGACACGAAGCGACCGAACTGCGCGTAGTGGCAGTCCGGTCAGGTATCCAATCTGTGGTCAGCGAGTCGTCGATACGACCTCGGAGACCAGTCCCGCACTTCGAGCGAGTCTCAGGGGAGCGAGGCTCAATCCCTCAACCAGTTCGCGCAGCGGGTGCGCTTGTCTCTCTGTGAGCCGGACCATCGGGAGAGCAAAGCTCAATCCTCTGGCCGGACCCGGGTCGGAGACGAACCCTCCAGTGTTCTGGGCAAGAACAACTGGCAAAAGCCGGAAACCACCCTCAGCAGTACGCCTCCGAAGCGACGCTGGCAACAAGTCCTGACCCAACCGGCCCGATCGCTTGCTCTGATTCAACAGCGGTGCGACTCGCGACGCCGCTGCAACCCTAGCAGCCCCAGCAGCCGCTCCAGCCAGCGCAGCAGCTGCGTCCAGCGCCGTTCGTGACGAACACATGACTCGGGCCTAACCCGCGTTCCGAGTGGTGCAGGGGAGAGCAGACATCAAATCCCCCTAGCCAGGCTTGGGCCGGGAACGATGCCTCTGCCCTGGCTCCCGCCACCCCCTGACCAAAGGCATCGCTTCGCCGTATACCAATTTGTCGTCGGGCAACGACTCCAACGTGATCACTTCTGGGTAGATGCGGTGGGGAGAGTCTGCGGTCACTCCCGAGGTCACGAAACGACCGGGTTGCGCCAACTGCAGTCCGATCACGTATTGGTTCTGTGGTCTGCCCGGTATCCAGCGTCCGAACCGGCTGTCTCATACCGGCTCTCGAGTACCCACATTGACGAGGCACTCGATGGCGCCGAAACGCCGCGATGCGCACCGCTAGTGCATCACCAGGCCGCCATCGACGTTGTACGACTGACCGGTGATGTTGCGGGCGCCCTCGCCGGCGAGGAATCGCGCCATCGCCGCGATGTCCTCGGGCGTGTTGGCGCGGCCGAGCGGGATGCGGGCGTCGCGGGCCTGTTCCAGCTCGGCGATGCTCATGCCCATGCTCTCCGCGCGTTGCCGCATGTTGGTGATTGACAGGTCGGACACGGTGACGCCGGGACAGATGGCGTTGACGTTGATGTCGTGCTGCGCCAGCTGGTGGGCGGCGATCATCGTCATCGAAATCACCGCGCCCTTGCTAGCGGCATAGGCCGCGTTGGAGGTGCCGGAGTAGCCCTTGCCGGCGACCGATGCGATGTTGATGATCCGACCGCCGTCGCCTTGGGCGATCATTTCGCGGGCGGCGCGCTGCATACAGAAGAACACACCCTTGGCGTTGACCCGGTGGATGCGGTCCCAGTCCTCCTCCTCGACATCCATTACGTAGAGGTAGCGGGTCACGCCGGCGTTGTTGACGATGATGTCGACGCGCCCGAAGGCGTCCTTGGCCTCTGCGATCATGCGGTCGATGTCGGCGACGCTGCCCATATCGGCGTGAATCGCCACGCTCTCGCGACCTAATCCCTTGATCTCTTCGCTGGTTTCCTCAACGGTCTCGCGGTCGATGTCGGCCACCGCGACGTTGGCTCCCGCCTCGGCCAGGTCCAGCGCAATGGATCGACCCATGCCGCGTCCCGCGCCGGTCACCACCGCGTTCTTGTACTGAAGCTCCATCAGGCTGCCTCCTCGTTGCTGGATAATGCGCCGAGCCTAGATTCGTTGACAGAAGATTGCAACGCCGGAGCGGACGCTCGATGGGAGCAAACAGGTCGAGTGCTTGCGCTGACGGCGGACGATCAACTGCGGTTCGGCTGTGCAGCAAGCCGCCTCAGCAATGCAAAGATCCGTCAGCTCGCGAGTGGCCTCGACATCGCCGGCTTTGGCCTCGGGTGAGGCCGGCATGGCACGATGCAGTTTTACCTATGCTGAACCGGCAAGCGGGAAGGAGGAACCGCCTCACGCTGGATCTACAAGACGAATACGAGGACGGAGTCCTCATCCTCAACCCAACCGGGAGAATCGACGGGGCCAACGCCAAGGCGTATGAAGAGGCGCTGCTCGATCAGATCAGCGCCGGTCATACGAAGATCTTGGTGAACTGTGAGGCCGTGAGCTACATCTCGTCGGCTGGTCTGCGGGTGCTGTTGATGGCGTCCAGGCGCGCCGGCGAGTCTGCTGGCCAGCTGGTCCTCTGCGCCGTCAAGGACCATGTCCACGATGTGTTCAGATACTCAGGCTTCGCCGAGATCGTTCCGATCTACAACGACCGCACGGCAGCGCTCGAGTCCTTCTAGGCAGACTTTCAGTCAAGTCCGCTGTCCAACGCTGGGAGTCGCCGTGTGAGGAGGCGCAACAGGAGCCGCCGCCCGCCCGCCCGACGCAGCACCAGATCGAGTTCCAGGATCCGCACCTCCGCTTATAGCCCCTCGACCTTCGGTCAGTGCGCGTCGAGCCGAGCGAGCTATTCTCGCCACTCCGCCACCAGCAGCATCGCGTCACCGTCGACCCGTTCGTCTTCCGGCATCACCACTGCCGTTTATAAGTCGGCCCACCCTATCTCCGAACTTTTGCGACACATTCGCCCGCGTCGAATAGCCCAACGACACACCTCGACGAACGCGGTCATCGACCTGCTGCGCATGGATACTGATGGCCAGTCTGTCGAGCAGCCAATCCGACCAGCCTCGATCCCTCTCGACCAGCGCCCGCCCGCCGATCGTGAACCAACGACCATCGGGTGACCATCCTGCGCGAGTGCCGGTCCGATAACTGGAACGCGCGATCGCGCGATAGGCGCTTTCGAGCCCGTCATGACGGTCGTAGACCCGGACTTGCACGCCGCCGCCACCATCCCAGCTCGCGCAATGTACGACGTGCAGGCCGTCGCGACTCCAGCTATGCGGCCATGCCACCGGACGTTCGCATACAACGACGGCCGCCTGATCCCCTTCGGAGGACCACGCCGCTTTGCGGAATCTGGCAAGCGCTTGCCAGATTCCGCGATCCAACTCCTGCTGGAATCCGGCTAGCGCCATCACCTGTCCATCGCCCTCCAGTGCGTATAGGTGAACTTCGCCGGTGTCCCAGGTTGCGCCCCATCTCAGACCTTCCTGAGTGATGGCTACAGGCAGCGCCTCTTTGGCAACGAACTCACTCGCCACCGGGACAGGTGCGACATGTCCGACACCGCCTTCCAGATCGAAGATGACGATCACCGGTGTATCCCCGGATCGTGCGTACTTCCACACCTACTCGCCTGACCGCGAGCGTGACTCCCACCAACGAGATTCGTTACCCCACGGCTGATCGATCCCACCCAGTTCATCGACGACCGGGTGTAACGAAGGGTTGGCGCGATGGCTGAGCGCTATCTGCCGTGCGAGCGTGAACAGCAGTACTTGATGCCGGTCAGCCTGCGCGATTGGCTGCCCGAGGACCACTTTGCCTGGTTCGTGTTGGAGGCGGTCGAGCAGTTGGACTTGTCGGCGTTTCACGCTGCCTATCGCGACGATGGTTGGGGGCGCCGGGCCTATGATCCGGCGATGATGTTGGCGCTGCTGTTCTATGCCTACTTCGAGGGCGAGCGTTCGAGCCGGCGGATCGAGCGGCGCTGCCGCGAGGACATCGCCTACCGCGTGCTGAGCGCGAACCAGCAGCCCGACTATGCGACGATCTGCCGCTTCCGGCAACGCCACGAGCCGGCCCTTGCGGGACTGTTCGTGGAGGTGCTGCGGCTCTGCGCCGAGGTGGGCCTGGTGCGGGCCGGGCTGGTGGCGCTGGACGGGACCAAGTTGCGCGCCAACGCGAGTCGCGAGCGCAACCGAACGCAGGCTCAGTTGGCGGCCGAAGTCGGGCGCATGCTGGCCGAGGCGGAGCAGGTGGACGCCGAGGATCAGGCGGACGCGGGCAGGCAGCGGGGCGACGCGTTGCCGCCCGAACTGCGCAGCCGCGCGCAGCGGCTGGCGCGGCTGCGCGAGGCCCAGGCGCGCCTGGCGGCGCGCGAACAGGCACGACAGGACGCCTACGAAGCGCGGCGGCGGGCACGCGAGCAGAAGGATGCGCGCGGGCGTCAACCGAAGCGACCGGAGGCGGATCCGGATACGAAGGTCAACCTGAGCGACCCGGACAGCCGGGTCGTGCGCGACTACTGGGGTCACTACCAGGGTTACAACGCGCAGGCGGTGGCGACCAGCGAGCAGGTCATCGTGGCGGCCGAGTTGACCCGCGCGGCGACCGATGTGCAGGAACTGGGGCCGATGGTCGAAGCGACGAATCGCAATCTGGCGGCGCTGGGTCAAGAGCCGATGGGGATCCTGCTGGCCGACGCCGGCTACTACTCCGACGCCAACGTCCGGTCGCTGGCCGAGGCTGGGCCCGAGCTGTTGATCGCCAGCCGCAACGACCGCAACCGGCGCGCCGCCGGGCCGGCCCCGCGTGGACGTATCCCGGCCGGGCTCTCGGTGCGCGAGCGGATGCGCCGCACGCTGACGACGCAGCGTGGCCGTCGGCTGTACGGGCAACGCCGCTGGATGATCGAACCAGTCTTCGGCCAGATCAAGGAGAACCGCGGCATCCGCCGCTTCCAGCACCGCGGCTTCGAGGCCTGCGCCAGCGAATGGCAGTTGATCGCCGCCACGCACAACTTGCGCAAGCTCTACCGCCACACTCAGCCCCACGGCTCGCCGGCGCCCTTCGGCCGCCGCTCACCCAGACCGCGCACCGAGCCTCGCCACGCCCGCTTGTCCAGCCCGGTCCAACACCGCCGCGCCGACTCCCGATGTCAACGAGCCCCCGGGAGCCGACCACAAACTCTGTGCGAGAGGCTCTGTTGGGGACGTTCTAAGCCAGAGCTTTAGCTCTCCGGGAGGGAGCCGCTTCAGCCCCCCGTTCAGGCCGGGGGCAGGCTTTCGGCAGCTCCCCCTGCGAGGGGGGAAGCGGGGATGAACCCCCTCAGCCTGCGGCAGCTCCCCCTGCGAGGGGGAGCAGGAGATCGGAGGTACCCGGTCTTCCTAATTGTCTTCGTAGTTGGCTTCCCAGGTGATGTCGATTGCGTCTTTGACGCTTTCGTGTGCTGGGCAGCCGGGCGCGTGGAACTTGACTGCTCGGTCGGCAGCGGCACGTTGATCCTCGGTCACTCCGGGGATGTGGAAGACGACGTGGATCTTGGTGATGTGGATCGTCTGATTGTCGTCGCCCTCGATGGTTCCCAGTACGTCGGCTTTGTAGGTATTTGGGTCGAACTCGACCTTGCGCACGGACAACGCCCGCGCGAGAGTGCCGTACATTCAACCGCCGACGGCGGCGACGATGTGGTCCAGGGTGGCGGCGACCGGCGGCGCTTCGGCGGGCACTCCGTAGTGCTCCTTGAGCTTGCCCTGGACTCCGTAGATGACGGGCTCGGGCACGTCGCCGAGGGTCGCGTGGCGCATGCCGCCCTTCAGTTCGAGCTTGTTTCGGGAGATGTATTCGAATCGTGCAGTCATTTGCTGGCCTTTCGCGTTCGGGGTGTTCGGTTCTGTTCGGTTTTGTTCGGTTTTGTTCGGATGCGTTTGGTGCTGGCCGACCAATGTTCGGCAGGATCCGCGTTTATCCGGCTAGTAGCGTGCGCATTCGGGCGACCCCTTCAACGATCTGTTCGAGCGAGGCGGCGTAGCTGAAACGAAGATAACCCTCGCCGAGGTGTCCGAAGCTGGTGCCTGCGATCACGGCGAGTCCGGCTTCATCGAGCAGCCGCTCCTGAAGGGTTCGTGCGTTGATGCCGGTTTCGGAGATGTTTGGAAACGCGTAGAAGGCTCCGCCGGGGTCAACGCAGCTGACGCCGGGGGCGGCGTTGAGCTCTTTGACGATCACCTGTCGTCGCTCGTTGAAGGCGGTCGTCATGATGTCGACCGCTTCTTGCGGGCCGTTGAGGGCTTCAAGAGCTGCGTACTGGGTCGCGGCGTTGGGACAGCTATAGCTGTTGATCGCGAGTCGCTCGGCGAAGGGGAAGAGGTCGGGCGGGAAGACGCCGTAGCCGAGTCGCCAGCCGGTCATGGCGTAGGTCTTGCTCCAACCGTCGAGCACGATCAGGCGGTCGCGGAGCTGCGGATAGTCGAGCAGCGAGACATGCTGCCGTCCCTCGTAGAGGATGCGCGAGTAGATCTCGTCGCTGAGGATGACGACATTGGGCCACTGCTCCAGTCCTTCGACGACACGGTCGATCTGGTCTTTGGAGTAGACGCCGCCGGTTGGATTTGCCGGGCTATTGAGGATGATCAGGCGGGTGTTTTCGTTGATCTGGCTGAGCACGTGGTCGGGGTCGAAGGTGAAGCCATCCGACTCGTGCAGTTCGATCGGCACTGGGGTTGCGCCGGAGAAGCGGATGACCGATTCGTAGATGGGGAATCCCGGGTTGGGATAGAGGATTTCGGCGCCGGGCTCGCCCATGAGCAATGCGGCGAAGAACATGACCGGCTTTGCGCCGGGAGTGATCAGCACGGTCTCGGGATCGACATCGGCGCCGTGTCGACGCTTGAGGTCGCGAGCGACGGCGTCACGGAGCTCGGGAATACCAGCGCCCGGGGTGTAGCCGTGCTTGCCTTCGGCGAGTGCGCGCTTGCCGGCCTTGACGATGTTGTCCGGCGTGGCGAAATCGGGTTGTCCGATGCCGAGGTTGATGATCGAGCGTCCCTCGGCGGCGAGCCGGTTGGCTTTGGCGAGGACTTCGAATGCGGTCTCGGTCCCGAGATTCTGCGCCGCGCTGGTTGGAAGCACCATGTTCGACCTCCGATGATGGCGTCTGTGGCGGGATTAAGGTTAACCGCAGGGTCGGCTTGCGCAACGATCATGACTCAGGTCAGGGAACAGTCGCGTCGGCCGCGTTGGCACAGCGGTGGAACAGATGCATCGATCTATGCGATTTCTTGCTGTCCTGGTTGGATTGAGCATCGCTGGTTTGTTGATGCTGGGCTGCTCGGGCGCTTCACCGGAGCCACAAAGCGAAGCATCGAGCGTTGCTTCAGGCGGCGAACCTCGGACCGGGCAAGAGATATTCGCCTCGACGTGCGCGGCCTGCCATGGGGCGACGGGCGAGGGCACGAAGAACTGGATGCAGCGCGACGAGGATGGTCGGCTGCCGCCGCCGCCGCTGAATGGTGAGGGACACACGTGGCATCACGGGAATGGCTTGCTGTTTCGGGTCGTGAGCGAAGGCGGACTGGGACTTGGCTTCGGCAGCAATATGCCCGCGTTCAAGGATGAGCTCAGTCGGGATGAGATCGTTGCTGTGATTGAGTATGTGAAGACGTTGTGGGAGGGCAAGGAGATCGATGGGATTCGGATTCTGGATTCTCAGCGGGAATTGAGCGCGGTGGATCCTTATCCGGCTGAGGGTGGGTAATCGGCGGTCCGAGTGTGTGGCGAGATCCTGAGCGCGGGTCAAGCGGAGAGGGACCCCCTCAGCCTTCGGCAGCTCCCCCTTGCAAGGGGGAGCGGGGAACGAAGATGGCAGCTCCCCGGCGAGGGAGAGCGGGGAATGGGGATCACGCGCCGATGGCGCCAGAAGCCCTTAGTTGCGCGAGGTTGTCGACGCTGTAACCGTGCTCACGGAGGATGTCGTCGGTGTCTGCGTCGAAGATGGGGGACGTTCCTGTTGCCTCGGGGGGTGAGTCTGACATTCGGAATGCGGGGCCGACGAGGCGTTCGGGTCCTGTTTGGGGATGGTCCAGGTCGGCCATGGCTCCGATGGCGTTGACTTGTGGATCGTCGGATAGATCCTCGGGCAGATTGACCTGCGAGGCTGGCGCGCCGGCGATGTCGAGCTTGGCGATCCAATTGGCTGTGGTGTCGCTGCGGAATCTATCTGCGATTCGCTGCTTGATTTGTTCGACCAGGGCGGGGGAGTCGGGGTCGAGTGGATCGAATCGTCCCGAGTCTGTCGGATCTTCTCCCTCTGACAGACCGAGCGCGTTGCGCACCTGTTGGCGATTGGGCGGCGTCACACATCCGAGCATGATTGCGCCGTCGGCGGTCTGGTAGCCGCCGTAGTAGAGCAGATAGGCCGCGCCGATTGTGGCGCGCATCCCGGTGCGAGCCTCGAGGATCTCCCGGTAGGTTCCGCCGCGTTCGCGGACTTTGGCCACGGCATCGAGGGTGGGTTGAAGAAATACGGCGTCGCTGACGGGCAGTTTGGCCGTTGCGTAGTTCTGCAGCGTTAGTGCTGCTCCGAGCAGTGAGGTCTCGATGTGCTGGCCTCGGCCCGTGCGCTCACGATGAAAGAGGGCGGCGCAGACGGCGACGGCGCTGGTCCAGGCGGCGCCGAAATCGGCAGGCGTCGTTGCGGTGATCAGTGTCGGATTTCCCTCGTTATCCATCTTTTCGTCGCCGACCATCAGTCCTGAATAGGCCTGGGCGATGATATCGGCGCCTGCTCGTCCGGCGGATGGGCCTTCTGGTCCGAATGCTGTGTTTTCGAGGTAGATCAGCCGCTCGTTGTGAGAGCTGAGGCTTTCGTATTCGACTCCGAGGCGCTCTGCCACTCCTGGTCGGGCGTTGATCAGGAAGACATCGAAGTCGCGAATCAGCTGGTGGACGACCGCGCGACCTTCCTCAGTTTGCAGGTTGACGACCATGCCGCGCTTGCCTCGGTTGAAGACGTGGAAGGCCTTGGACTCGTGGGGCGCAAATTGTCCGATGATGCGCGTGCCGTCGCCCTGCGGGGATTCGATCTTGACGACATCTGCGCCGAGGTCGGAGAGCATGACGCCGCACATCGGTCCGGCGATGATCTGGGTCAGTTCGAGGACCTTGATGCCATCGAGTGGGCCTGGCATTTGTGCTCCTTTGGGTCTGTTCACATGGGATAGGCAGGGTACGTTCTCATGCCTCACTCCATTGCCAATGAGGAGCAGGACCCCCTCAGCCTTCGGCAGCTCCCCCTGCAAGGGGGAGCGGGAAAGGGGAATCGGCAGCTTCCCCCGCAGAGGGGGGAAGCGGGGATCGGAGTTGTTCAGAGTATTCCTAACTGTCGGAGGGGAGGCCGACTGCGCCGGATGCACGCATTGCGGCGATGTTGTCGTCGGAGAATCCGAATTCGCGGAGGATGTCGTCGGTATCTCCGTCGAGCGGCGGCGATGATCCCTGGGACGCAGGAGGCGTCGCAGACATACGGAAGGCCGGGCCGACCATGGTCTCGGGGCCGGTCAGGCGATGTTCCAGATTGACCATCAACTCGATCGCCTGGACCTGCGGGTCGTCGATCATTTCCTCGGGGATATTGACCTGAGCGGCGGGCGCTCCGGCAGCATCGAGCCTGGCGACCCAGTTGTCGGTAGTGTCGGCGGCGAAGCGCTTGGCGATGGTTGCTCGGACCCGATCGACGAGTTCGTTGGAGCCATCCGCGAGCGGGTTGAAATCTCCGTCGTCGGTGGGGTCGTCACCGGGTTCCAGACCAAGCGCGTTGCGCACCTGGTGACGATTTGCCGGGGTGACGCAGCCGAGCATGATTGCGCCGTCGGAGGTTTGGTAGCCGCCGTAATAGAGCAGGAATGCGCCACCGATGAGTGCGCGCAGACCGCCGCGGGCGCCGACCAGCTCGCGATAGCTGCCGCCGCGCTCGCGGACGGCAGCGAGATTGGCCAGCATGGGGTCGAGCATGATGGCGTCGGAGGCGGGCAAGCGGGAGGAGAAGGCGTTCTGCAGCATCATGGCCGCTGCGAGTAGCGAGGTGTCGATCTTCTGGCCCTCGCCCGTGCGCTCGCGGTGGAACAGCGCTGCGCAGACCGCGATCGCGCTGTTAAATGCGGCAGCGAAGTCGGCGGGCGTGGTTGCCGTGATCAGGTTGGGTCCGCCATGCTCGTCGAACTTCTCGTCGCCGGCCATCAGTCCCGAGTAAGCCTGGGCGATGATATCGGCGCCGGCTCGGTGGGCTGATGGCCCGCTCGGTCCGTAGGCGGTGTTCTCGAGGTAGATGAGGTTGGGATTCTGCGCACGCAAGGACTCGTAGTCGATGCCCAAACGCTGCGGGACACCTGGTCGGGCGTTAATCAGGAAGACATCCATCTCGCGGATGAGTCGGTGGACGACGGCCTGTCCGTCGGGTTGCTGGAGGTCAAGGACCATGCCGCGTTTGCCGCGATTGAAGACGTGGAAGCCCTTGCTCTCGTGGGGCACAAACTGACCGAGCAGCCGCATGCCGTCGCCGGCTTTGGACTCGATCTTGATCACGTCGGCGCCGAGGTCGGAGAGCATGACTCCGCACATCGGTCCGGCGATGATCTGGGTGACTTCCAGGACCTTGATTCCATCAAGCGCACCGGGCATGTTGAATCTCCGTTCGTTCGCCTTCTGGTCAGAGCATAAGCTCACGGAATGCTGGTAGAGCTGACTGACTGCGCGATAGCCGCGTTGCTGACTGACCAGAAATTGCTAGCCGCAGATTGGCAAGAGCGCCCGGAAATACGGATCAAGCGGGAGGACCGTCAGCGCTCCATCCCGTTGAACGGGGCCAGCGGAGGCGAGTTCATTGTCATTGCACGTCAGCGACAAACGGATCAGCAGAACTTCTCGCTCGTGCTTGCGGTATCACGTCCACGTAATCCCAGCCGTTTCTTCCACTTGCGACGCTACGACGGGAATTCCCACGTGCATCACAATCGACTCGAAGGCAACAGGTTCGCCGGATTTCACATTCATCAGGCCACCGAGCGCTACCAACGGTTAGCCAACTCTCGGGAGGATAGTTTTGCGGTCGCCACTGAGCGGTACTCGGATCTTGCGGGGGCTTGGCGATGCTTGACCGAAGATGCGAACGTGGACATGAACCTTGAGTTGCCGTTTCACCTACTCTGAGGCAACGCGCTCTGAGGCAAGGCGAGCAATGAAACTGAGTCATCAACCAATCGAGTTGCGTGCGGCACTAGCCGCAGCGATGGACGTGCGCCCTGAAGGTGAGCACGGCTACCGAGTGCACCTGCCTGTCTATTACAGCAACGGTGACGATCTAACGATCCGGCTTCGGCCAGAGGGTGACGAATGGGAGTTGAGCGACGGCGGCGACACGTTGTTCAATGCAGCGACAGACTGGGACGAACGGGCGGAGCTGGCGGCGCAGCCCTGGTTGCATATCGTGCTCCTGAACTACCGAATGGAGGAGTGCGAGGAGGAGTTTCGGAAACATAGCGAGACGGCAGCACTCGGTCGTTCAATCTTAGAGTTTGCCTCGGCCCTGCTGGAAATCGATCGCGGATTAGCCTGGCGTCAACGCGGTAGTGCAGAACCCGACGGAGATGATGTGAACCTCGTTCGCAAGTCTCTGAAGCTCGCGAAGCACTCGTAAACTCTTGCTGGAACAGACTGAGGCTATTGTCGGCGTTTGGAACTGAGTGTTCGTCGAGAGGGTCAAAGCAGTCGCAACGACGAATGAGTGCGTCTGAGCTATTGGGTTCGAACGCCGATCACGCCGACGGCTCGCAATGATGCGATCGTTTCGTCGCTGAATCCGTGTTCTCGGAGAACCTCGTCGGTGTCGGCGTCGAGTGGGGGCGATGAGCGGTTGGTTCCGGTTTTGGTCTTTGACATTTCGATGAGTGGACCGACGTGGCGCTCGGGGCCGGTGAGGGGGTGTTCGATGTCTCTCATCAGGTTCATTGCCTCGACTTGCGGGTCGTCCGCGATCTCTTCGGGCCAGTTGACCGGTGATGCGGGGGCTCCCTCGGCGTCGAGGCGGGCCATCCATTCGGCCATCGTGCCGCTGCGCAGCTTCGATCTGATCTGATCGTCGAGTCTTGCTACGACGGCATCCGCTTCGGGGCCGATCGCGTTGAAATCGTCGCTATCCGTGGGATCGTCAGTGATGCCCAGGGCGGCGCGGATCTGTTCACGGTTTTGCGGCGTGAGCGCGCCCAGGATGATCGCGCCATCGCGGGCGGGGTAGCCGCGGTAGTAGAGGCGGAATGCGTTGCCTTGCGAAGGTCGGTTGCGCCGTGCCGCAGTGAGCTCGGCGTATGACGCGCCGGTGGCTCGCAGCTCCGACATGAGATCACGCAGCGGCTCGATGAGCATTGCGTCCGATACGGGAACGCGTGACACCCAGGGGGTTTGCAATGCCAGGCCGGCGGAGAGCAATGTGGTGGAGATGCGCTGTCCGTCGCCGGTTTGCTGCCGGTGGAAGAGCGCGGCGCAGACTCCCATCGCTCCTCCGAGCGCTGCGACGTAGTCGGCCGGCGCAGTGGCGGTGATGTGTTCGGGCGCCCCGTCCGGGCCGACCTTCTGGTCGGCCGCCAGTAGACCCGAGTAGGCCTGAATCACAATGTCGGAGCCGGCCCGTTGAGCGCTCGGTCCGCGATCGCCAAAGCCCGTCACATCGAGATAGATCAGGTCGGGGCGGATCCGGCGCAGCGTCTCGTAGTCCATACCGATCCGCTCGGCCACACCCGGCCGCACATTGGTGATGAACACATCGAAGTCTGTGATCAGCTGATGGGCGACGGCCTGGCCCTGGGTCGAGGCGAGATTGATGACGATGCCTCGCTTGCCCCGGCTGAGGCCGTGGAAGGCTTTGGATTCATTGGGCGCGAACTGACCGATTCTGCGCGCGCCTTCGCCGGCGGGCGGTTCCAGCTTGACGACATCTGCACCGAGATCGGCGAGCGCGGTGCCACAATATGGCCCGGCGATGATCTGGGCCAGCTCCAGCACCTTGATTCCGTCAAGCGGCCCTGGCATCGCACGCTCCTCAATGACGCAGGTTACGCGAGGTCTGGCACGTAGACTCTCAGGGAAGCTTGATTGCGCAGGAAACGAGAAGCGACGATGCCTGATTACGAGAACATTCTGTATGAGCAGGACGGGCCGGTTGTCACGATCACGTGGAATAATCCAGAGACGTTGAACGCCATCACGCCTGCGTTGGAGCAGGAATTTCACGATGCGCTAGATGTGGCGAACGCTGATCCGTCGGCGCGGGCGATTATCTTCACCGGCGCTGGACGAGCGTTCTCGTCGGGCTACAACATCGATGGGGGGCTGGACAGCGAGGTCGGCGGTTCGCGAACGCCGGTGTCGGAGCACATTGGACGATGGTTTAATTTCTCGTCTCGCAATCCCGACATGATGATGCACCTGATGACGCTGGAGACGCCGATCATTGCAGCGGTCAACGGCTGGTGCATCGGCGGCGGCTTCTGGTACTCGCTAGCGGCGGATATCACGATTGCGTCGGAGCGGGCGGTGTTTGCTCAGCCGGAAGTGCGGATGATCTCGAACAGTTCGGTCCTGTTCGCGGCGCTGGCTGGTTGGAAGGCGGCGCATCGGTATGCGCTGACGGGCGACCACTTTGACGCGCAGGAAGCACTGCGGCTTGGCGTGATCAACGAGATTGTGCCGGTCGAGGATTTGATGGACAAGGCGAATGCGTTGGCTCAGCGACTAGCGCTCGTGCCGTCGCATTCGATTCGCTACAACAAGCTGATTACGGCTCGCGGGCTCGAGGCGATGGGTCTGCGCAACGCGCTGAATGTGGGATCGATGTTGTCGACGATGGTCGAGGCGTCGGCGGACGGGCCTGAGGTGGAGCATCTCGATGAGGCTCGGCGGACTGGTGGGTTCGGGGCGTTCCTCAGAGCTCGAGATGAGCCGTTCCGTCCAGAGCCGTTTGGTCCTCGGAGTGAGGGATAGCGGTCGTGCTCATTCGATGAGGGAGATGATTCCGACCGCCAAGCTGGTTACCGCGATGAATGCGAAGACGATGCGATTGAACCAGCGTGAGAACATTTCGTCCAGCATGAGTTGGAGTTCTCGCCTACCGGGATATTCCCCCATCGCGTCTGCGAATTCGTCCGCTTGATCGTTGGTACCGCCAAGCGAGCGGATGACCTTGCGGATTCGTAGGACTGGATGAGTCAGAGACACGTTTTCTCCTCGGCTCGTCAGGCAAAGAGCACGATTAGCAGGGCCAGAATGGCCACGCCGAGACCAACGACGGCGATCATCGCGATCAGTACTTCCTTGAAGTGCCGCTGATACATCGCTTCCATCCGCATCTCGAATTCCCGCCGCGTGGGGTAGACATCCATCGCGTCAGCAAATTCGTCGGCCTGGTCGTTGGTGGCGCCAATTGTGCGAATCACTCGGCGGATTCTCAGGATCGGATTCATCAGGGACACGTCGTCAACCTCCTAGACGATCAGCGCCACGGCGCCGATGATCAGTCCACCGACGGCGATCAACGCCAGCCCAATCTTGTTGAACAGGCGGCTTTCGAGCGCTTTCAGCTCCTGGTGGAGGTAGTCCTTGGTTGCAAAGTCGTCCATTGCCTCGATGAACTCGTCGGACTGCTGGTCCGTCGCGCCCATGCCCTTGAGTACTCGTCGGAGCTTGACTCCTCTCATCATCGCTGGGCGCCTCCACATCAGGATTTCAATCAGATCCTTCTGGTAGCCTCAGCCTAGCCACGAGACTGGGGCTTTGTCACCGGAGAACGACGATGGTTCGCGTTGCAGGACGGTACGACGTAGAGGCGGTTCGTCGCGAGTGGATTGGGCGGAAGACGGAGGTCGTTGCCGGTCGGTATCCGGTCGAGTACGACAGCATTCGGCGACACTGCCACATGGTCGAGGACACGAATCCGTTGTTTCTTGACCCGCAATACGGCAAGGATTCCGAGTGGGGTGCAGTGATTGCTCCGCCCGTAATGACTCGGTATTTCGCGGGCGCAGGAGTGTGGCCGCCACAGGCTGACGATCAGATCAACATCATCCGCGAGGTTCCGACTCGCGGGGAGCGCAACATCAATCTCAATACGGAATGGGAATACCTGCGGCCGGCGCGGGTCGGCGACCACCTGTCGTCTCAGAGCGAAGTGATTGACATCTACGAGAAGTCGATCAGACTTGATCCGCGCTCGGTGTGGATCGTGACCGAGATGCGAATCACCAATCAGGACGGCGAGTTGGTCGCGATTGGGACCAACACGCTGTGTACGCACCGGACTCCCGAACAAGTTGAAGCCGCAGAAGGCGAGCGACCGTTATGACGACGAGCACCACTCCCAACAGCATCGCGACGGAGCAGACGTACTGGAATGATGTCCGCGTCGGCGACCTGATCGAGGGCTACGACCTGACGCTTGATTGGACGAAGATGGTTGAGCAGGTGTCCGGCTCGCAGGACTTTTACCCTGTGCATCACGACCCAGGGTTTGCCGCCGAGGCAGGGCATCCGGCAATCTTCTACAACACGGGCTTCACGCAGGCAGCGCTCTGCCGCGTCGTGACCGACTGGGCTGGACCGGGCGGCTGGATGTCCAAGTTCCGCTTCGAGATGCGCAAGATGAACATCCCCGAGGATCAGGTTCACGCTCGCGGCAAGGTCACGGCCAAGTCTGATCTCGACGATGCTCACGGCGTCGTTGAGCTTGAGGTCTGGCTGGAGAACGACCGGCTCGGCGTGACCACGCCGGGTTGGGCCACCGTGCGCCTGCCACTCCATGACTAGAACGAGGGGCTCGTAACAATGACGACAATCGGCATCATTGGAGCCGGCGCCATTGGCGGTGTCGTCGGTGGGATGCTCACGCGCGCCGGCTACGAGGTGACGCTGTTCGACCACTGGGTCGAGCACATCAACGAGATGAAGCAGAACGGTCTGCGTCTGAGCGGTCCGCTGATTGGCGACATTCGCGTGCCCGTGGATGCGCGGCATTTGTATGAGGCGCAGGCGATCTCGGAGCCGTTCGATATCGGCATCGTGTCGGTCAAGAGTTATGACACCGAATGGGCGACGTCGTTCATCTCGCAGATGGTCAAGGATGACGGCGCGGTCGTCGATTTCCAGAATGGGATCAACGATGAGCGCGTGGCTGCGATCGCCGGCCGCGAGCGGACGCTGGGTTGTGTGATCACAATCGGCGCCGGCATGTACGACCCGGGCCATTGCATGCGCACCGACACGCGAACGCAGGGCTTCAAGGTCGGCGAGTTGGACGGCTCGGACTCGGACCGGGCGCGCGAGATCGCGGCGATGATGAACAACGTCGCGGGGTCGGAGTCGACGACCAATCTGTGGGGCGAGCGCTGGGGCAAACTGGCCGTCAATTGCATGGCGAATCCAATTGCCGGGCTCTCGGGGTACGGCTCAGGCGAGGTCCGCAGTCGCGATGACACTCGCTGGTTGTGCATTCGGATTGCGGCTGAGGTGATCGAGGTTGGACGCGCGCACGGTCATCAGATCGATGGCGTGTGGGGGATCGACGCTCAGCGATTTGTCGATGTCGCCAATGGCGGGGATTCCACGCAGCTCGATGCTGAGTTGATTGCCGGGGCTCAGGCTCTGGGCGCTGGTCGTCCGAGCTTCCTGCAGGACGTGATTCGTCAGCGCCGGGTGGAGATTGATGCGCTGAATGGCTGGGTCGTTGAGCAGGGCAAGGCTGTCGAGGTCGCGACGCCGGCGAATGCAGCGGTGTCGGAGGTGGTGCGGAGTTTCGCGGTCGGTGAGCTGCGGTCGGACCCGGCGAATCTGGGGCTGATCATGGATCGCTTGATCTAGGGCCTGTTCACGTGGGGGTCCGTTCCTCTGGGCGGGACCAACCGTGAGGCGGTCAGACGGGGAATTTTTGGTCGAATTGCACGGATGTGGCGCTGTGGGCTGGAAATTCTCGCCAGAGGTGTCCAGAACAGTCCAGATTTGTCCAGATTTGGATAGATTCCGCCAGATTTTGCTCGTGTGTTTCGGCGAATTGCTGCGAAATGCTCGGTGATGTCGGATGGGTTGGGCGGGGGACATGGGGTTCACCTGGTTGCAGAACGAGGTTGGGCATCGCTCATTATATGCGCACGGCCGTTCGGATGGCGCATTCGCGCTTGAGGCGAGCGCGGGCAATTTGGAGGTGTCGTCGGGGCGACAGTTGCGGCCCTCGCCTACGCGGGGGCAGGCGACACCAGCCTGAGCCGTGTCGCAAGCGTGATGTGAACAGGCCCTAGTCTGACCCTAGGAGGTCTGAGGCATGGCGCTGAACCCACTTCGCATTCATCGCAGCATTGTGGACATCGGCGCGTCCTCTGAGCAGGCCGACGAGTTCACGGAAGCTGTGCACGAAGGATTCGAGGATCTCGCGACAAAGCAGGACCTTGACGCGCTGGAAGAGCGCATCGTCAATCGGTTGTTGATCGCGATGATCGGTTTGGCGGCGGTGATTATCGGAGCCGTGGCGTTGCTAACGCAGCTGTGAACGATTGACCGCGGCCGTACATGAGAAAGCAGGGAACTTCCTTGTCGGGGAACTGCGTTCCGCTCCGGGGAATCGCCAGCCGCTTCTTGAATGCCGCATCAGGATCTGACGCTACATCGCTCTTCTGTGCTATCTTTCGGACATGCCCATCCCGAAAACATCCCATGTCCTCGCCGCCGTGCATGCTCCGTCAACAGCGAACCTCCATCGCGTTAGCGCACGAGAACGACAACTCACCTCTCCGACCAATAGACAACAAAAAGCGCGACGAGGACAATTCTTCACGCCGCCCACCATTGCCCATTTCATGGCTTCATTATTCGAACTAGACAAGCGACCTTCATCACTACTCGATCCTGGCGCTGGATTAGGTGCTCTTAGCTCGGCATTCGCTGATCGATGGCTAGCGGAAGACAACGGCACTCTCAACATCACCACGATTGAAAGTGACCCGGAGCTCTTGCAGCCATTGAAACAAATGCACAGTGACCTTCACAACAACGGGATATCGTCTCAGTTGGTTGCAGAGGACCTCCTTCAGTGGTACTTGACCTCGGTGCCGCCTCTAGCCGGGGACATGTCGGCCTTCGATTTTGCGATACTCAACCCTCCATACTTTAAGATCTCCTCCAGGTCGACCTCTCGCTCACTATTGCATGCACTTGACATTGAGACCTCCAATATGTACGCAGCCTTTCTCGCGCTAACCGCTCGCACGCTAAAGCCGAACGGCCAACTTGTAGCCATCACTCCACGAAGCTTTACTAACGGCACTTACTTTCGCCAGTTCCGAAACGATTTCTTTAGTCGAATGTCATTTGCTACTATTCATTCTATTGACGAAAGAAATACTGCATTTGCCCGTGATCAAGTACTCCAAGAGACCATTATTTTTCACGCCTACAAACGAGCACGGCCGCCAAAGGTTCTTATCACAACGGGAGGCTTGACCAACGATGACATCAATACAGCATTAGACGTTCCCTATAACGAGATACAACCGCCCATGAATCCCTCTGCACCTATTCGTTTGCCTCGTGACCAAATCGACCTCGACATGAACTCGCGAATCGCTCATCTACCTTGCACCCTGGCCGACCTGGGGATGGCTGTCTCGACGGGTCAAATTGTTGAGTTCCGATCTCGCCCACACCTGAGGCATTCGCTGTCTGGTTCCGAAGTTCCACTCTTGTATCCGCGACATCTCTCACCGACAGGTATCGTCACTTGGTCGTCCAAAGAAACCGGCCAGCCGATCGCAATAGCCTTCAACGAGGAGACCGCTAGCCAGGTCATGCCAATGGGGCCATACACCGTCGTCAAAAGGTTCACTGCGAAGGAGGAGCGCAAACGCATTGTTGCATCGAGTACGGGTTCGCTCGCCTGGACGGGGCCGCACCTCGCCTTTGAGAACCATCTTAATCTGATTCATCGTGGCGGACGACCCATCAGCTCAGACGAAGCCGCCGGGTTGGCGGCATTCCTAAACTCGACTCTTGTGGACCTGTACTTCCGGCAGATTTCCGGTCACACGCAGATCAACGCAGCTGACCTTCGATCACTTCGCTATCCAACCAAACACCAATTGGAGTCATTGGGCCGAGCACTACCTTCCAACTCCCTTGATCAAGTCTCACTCGACACACTAGTGCTATCGTGTGTTCCCGATCTAGAACAGCAGGAAGCACGGATCGACTACCTAATGGCCCACCACAAGGTTCTTGAGGCGCGGCAGTTACTGAAAGAACTTGGATTGCCGAAACCTCAAACGAACGAGCGCTCCGCCTTGACGTTACTCGCTACGCTGGATCTCACGCCGGACAAGGACTGGTCAGAGGCTGATTCTCCGCTGATCGGGATCACGCCCATGATGGAATTCATGCGAGACCACTACGGCAAGAACTACGCTCCGAACTCACGCGAGACAGTACGGCGGCAAACAGTCCACCAGTTCGTTGACGCTGGAGTGTTGCTAGTCAATCCTGACGATCCCGAAAGACCGACGAATAGCGGTCTCACCGTCTATCAGGTCCCGACAGAACTTGTTGAAGTTCTCAGGACCTATGGAACTGCCGCGTGGGTAGTGGCTCGCGCTGCATGGCTCTCGGTAGCACCTTCGCTTCGAGAACAATGGCAGCAAGAGAGAGCCATGGGGATGATTCCTGTTGCCCTCCCTGGTGGAGTCGACATCCTTCTCTCGCCTGGTGGACAAAACCCGCTGATCAAGGCCTTGGTCGAGCAATTCTGCGCAAGATTCATCTCAGCAGGGATTGTTGTCTATATCGGGGATGCACAAGACAAGTTCTCGCATCACGATCGGGAAATCCTCGAAAACTTGGGACTATTTCTTGACGACCATGGGAAAATGCCGGACCTCATAGTGCTTGATGAAGGCAGACAGTGGCTATTTCTTATTGAAGCGGTGACGTCGCACGGGCCTATGGACCCAAAACGAAAAATGGACCTTACCGAAATGTTCTCTCCATCAGGATTGGGACTCGTCTTTGTGACTGCCTTTGCCGACAAGAAATCGCTATCTCGCTTCCTCCCGAAGCTCGCGTGGGAAACGGAAGTCTGGGTTGCAGAGAATCCCTCACACATGATCCACTTTGATGGAGAGCGATTCCTAGGCCCCTATGGCTAGTTGTTGCCAAGTCCGCCGAATTCGGGGAGGACTTTTTCGGCGAAGTCTTCCATGCTTCTGAGGATTTGGCCTTGCGTGAGGAGGCCGTTGTATTGCCACATGAAGACCCAGGACACGGGGGTCACGTCGAGCATGTTTTGGACTTGCCTTTTGACGCTGTCGAGGGTTCCGGCGAAGAGGAGGCCGTTGTCTAGCTGCTCTTCCAGGGTGAGCAGTTCTCCTCCGGGGGGGCGGAGGGCTTCGGCGAAGCCGAAGGGGGCGAACCAGGCTCCTCCGGCGAAGGCGGCGGAGTGGCGCCAGAGATCGATGGCTTCTTCGTCGGTGTCGGTGATGATCACGTCTCTGAGGACTCCCAGGCCTTCGCCCGGCTTGAGGTTGCGGCCGGCGGCGGCGGCCTCTTCCTGGTAGACCTCGTAGAGACGGTTCTGCAGGTCGGGGTACATCGGCGGGAGGATGGCGGTGATGCCCTCGCGGGCGCACCAGCGGATGGTTCGCTCGGAGGAGGCGAAGGGCTGGAAGATCGGCGGATGCGGCTTCTGCAGCGGCTTGGGAACGACGCCGATTTGGCGGACGATGTTGTTCTCGTCGACGCCCTTGCCGTACATGCGGGTCGCTTCGATGTCCCAGGGCGTGCCCTCGGGCGGGATTTGCCAGGCCTGACCCTTGTACTCAACCATCTCTTCGGTCCAGCACTTGCGGATGATCTGGAAGTGCTCCTCGAAGGCGGCGCGGTTGGCGGCGTCGATGGCGTCGTGGTTGCCGGGGTGCGCGGCGTGCACGCCGTGGATTTGCTGGGCGAGCGTGTCGACCCAGCGTCGCTGGTAGCCGCGCGCGAAGCCGGCGAGGGCGCGTCCGCCCGACATGTGGTCGAGCATGGCGATGTCTTCGGCCACGCGGATCGGATTATGCGCGGGCAGCACGAGGCCGAGCTGGCCGACGCGGATGCGTTCGGTCTGCATGGCGAGGTAGAGGTCGAGCATGATTGGGTTGGGCGAGACCTCGAAGCCCTCGATGTGGAAATGGTGCTCGGTAAAGCTGATCGAGTCGTAACCGAGGACGTCGCCGGCCTTGGCGAAGGCGGACAGGTCGGCAAGCATGTCCTGGTAGAGCTCGGGGCGATTGCCGGCCATGCCGGCTTCGATGTCTGCTCGTGTACCGACAGAGGGGAGGAAGAAGAGACTGACCTGCATGATGGGCTCCTGGGCTGGCTGTTGAGTCGGCTAGTTGAGGTGGCTAGTCGAGGCTGCTGAGGAAGGACGTGACCGCGTCGTTGAAGTCGGGCGGGTTGTCGATGTTTGACGCGTGGCCGGCGTTAGGGACGACGACATGGGTGTTATTGGGGATCTTGTTGGCCATGTAGTCGGTGCCGGCCAGGAATGGCGTGTCGTTCTCGCCGACGAGCACGAGCGTCGGCTGGGGGATGGTCGCGAGTGACTGGATGATGCGGTTGTCGAACTGGGCCAGCATGCCGCGGGCGGCGCGGGCGAGGCCGTCGGCCGAGCGGTGCGTGGAGACTCGCACTTCCTCGGAGCCGCCGAGGGCGGCGAGGCCGTCGCGCTCCAGCGACTCGGCGCGAGGGACGGCCATGCCGGTGTTCCAGCCCTCGCGGGCCTTGGGATTGTTGTAGCCGGGTCCGGTGTCGAACAGCATCAGGGCTCGCGTGCGCTCGGGGTAAGCGACCTGGAACGCGAGCGACATGTAGCCGCCCAGCGAGAGTCCGCCGATGATCGCGCTGTCGATGCCTTCGGCGTCGAGGATGGCGGCAATATCGGCGACGGTCTCGGCCTCGCTATAGCAGGACTGATCCTCGGGAGAATCGGTGAGACCGTGTCCGCGCATGTCCCAGACGATCAGGCGGTGGTCGGCGGAGAGCAGGTCGATCTGGCCTGCCCACATCTGCGAGGTGGCGCCGTAGCCGTGCGAGAGGATGATGGCTGGTCCGCCGCCGCTCGCCTCGTAGTAGATGCTGACGCCGTCGCGTTCGATGTTGGGCATATGGGAGGGTCTCCGTTGGAGTGGTCGGGCAAGAGTCGTCGCTGGGTAGGATAGAGGTCAATTTGCTGGCGTCAGGCGGAGGGCACCCGCTCAGCCCTCCGTTCAAGCCGGGCGCAGGCTTTCGGCAGCTCCCCCTGCGAGGGGGAGCAGGAAAAGGGGGAAGCCATGAAGACTCCGATTGGGCCGGAGATTGTGTTTGAGCTGGGCGGCGTCGGGTCGCCGACGATTTCGCCGGATGGGTCGGTGGTCGCCTACGTTCGCGGACCGGTGGAGGACGGCAAGCGGGTGTCGTGGGTTGAGTGCGCTCCATTTCAGGGCGGCGAGTCGAGGCGGTTGACTTCGGGTACTTCCGACTCGGGCCCGGTCTGGTCTCCGGATGGATCGGTGTTGGCGTTTCTGCGGCCGTCTTCGGCTGAGCCGGGCGCGCCTCGGCAGATCTGGCTGCTTCCGACGGACGGCGGCGAGGCTCGCCGGCTGACGAACCTGGATCACTCTGTGGCGGGATTTGATTGGTTGCCTGATGGGTCGGGGATGATCGCGGTGGTGGATATCGATCCGCATCGCGGCAAGCGTGACGGGTCGAAGACGACCGTCGTGCGCGACACTTGCTATCGGGGCGACACGCTGGGGTATCGCGAGGATGCCTGGCATCAACTGTTTCGGATTGACGCGTCGACGGGCGATGCGTTGCAACTGACGACGGGCACGTACAACCACGCGCATCCGGTGGTCTCGCCGGATGGTCGCTGGGTGGCGTTTACGGCTGATCGGAACGTGGACCGCGAAGGTCGGCGTCCGTTTGGCTCTGAGCTTTGCGTGATGTCGACACAGGGTGTCACGGGCGGCGGTCATGTGGAACGGCTGACGCCGGGTGTGATGTCGGCGGGGCGGGCGTGTTGGTCTGCGGATGGATCGGCGCTGGCGGTGTCGGTCACGGATGCGTCGCAGCGTCACCAGTCGTACCTCGAGCGGGTTGAGCGCTACAGCGGCAAGCGGACTCGATTGACCGACGATTCGCTCAATCCGCAGTCGGGGTTCTTTCCGATTTCTGGTCCTCCGACGATGGTCTGGACAGATGACGCGATCACGTTTGCGGCGGACGTACGGGGACGTTCCGGCGTGTATCGAGTTGCGGCCGATGGGTCGTCGGAACCTGAGGCGATTCGGGCTGAAGCAGAGCTGATTGGCGGCTTCGACGTGTCGGCGGACGGTGGGTCGATGGCGATCGTGTCGACGACTCCAGACGCTCCCGGCGAGATCGTGACTTTGTGCGCTGGGGACCCCCCTCTGCCTTCGGCATCTCCCCCCAGAGGGGGGAGAAATGGGACCGCGTTGACCGATGTATCGGCGGACTACGTCGATTCGCACGAGGTCGGCGATGTCGAGTTCTTCACGGTGGAGCGTGACGGCTGGGAGATTCCTTGTGGGCTGATGTATCCGCCGGGATTTGATCCTGAACAGTCATATCCGCTGGTGATGGAGATTCACGGTGGACCGAACGGCTTCTTTGGCGAGGGATTCAATGTGCTGCACCAGGTGATCGCTGGTGCTGGTTACCTGGTGTTGTTCGTGAATCCGCGTGGCTCATCGACATATGGCGCTGACTTCACCGATGCGGTGACTGAAGACTGGGGCGGCGAGGATTCGCTCGATCTGCTTCATGCACTTGATGTGGTTTGTGAGCGTCCGTATGTGGATTCGTCGCGGTTGGGCGTTCACGGGTATTCGTACGGTGGATACATGACGACGTGGCTGATTGGGCACGTCGATAAATTCAAGGCGGCGATCGCCGGTGCGCCGGTTGTGAACCTGTGGTCGATGTGGGGCGTATCGGATATTGGTCCGTCGTGGGGTTCGTATCAGTGGGGCGACATGCCGGATAACAACTTCGATTGGTATCGGGAGCGCTCGCCGATTACGTACGTCGACAACGTGCGCTGTCCAGTGCTGATTCTGCATGGTGAAGCCGATTGGCGCGTGCCGATCTCGCAGGGCGAGGAGTATTTCGCCGGGCTGCGGTATCGGGGCAAGAAAGCGGAGATGGTGCGCTTCCCGAGCTGCTCGCACCTGATGTTCCGTGTGGCTGATCCGGCGCTGGTCAAGGAGTACTACGAGCGGATGATTGCGTGGTTTGACCGGTATGTGAAGTGAAGCGCAGGGGCGGGATGCCCATTGGCCCCTGTTCAGGAGAGCGTCCTAGGAGTCTTGGATTCGTCATACCCGCGCTCCGCCGCGGGTATGACGGAGTTGAAGATCGGGCGGCTTGCCCCTCGATGAGACCATTGCGTAAGTTGCCTTCTCCCCCCTTGCGGGGGAGATGCCGTAGGCAGAGGGCGGGCTCCCTATCTCAAGGCCTATCTGATCGCTGGCGGCGGACCCCCCCCTCTGTCACTCCGTGACATCTCCCCCCGCAAGGGGGGGAGATGGGAATCATGAGTTTTTCAAAGGTCTCCTCGAGGGCGGAACAAGAGAACCATTGACGGGCTGAGTAGGAAGAGCGCGCTATTTCTGAGGGCGTGTGATCGCGGCGATGGGGCGGAGGGTTCGGCGGAGGACTGCTTGGGCGGTCGGTACGTTGAATACGGGCGACTTCATTTTCAGGTACATCGTGCCGAAGATGATGCTGATCACGATCGCTGAGAGGCCCATCAGGAGGAACACGTCCTGCTCGCCGATGATGTCCGCGACTGCCCCAAAGCCTAGTCCGGTGAAGGATTGGACTCCGAAGGGGAGGAATGTCAGTGCTGTGACGCGACCGTGAAACTCGGGATTTGACTGGCGGATGATTTCGGCAGTGTTCAGGGTCTGGAATCCTGAGAATCCCGAACCGACCAGGAAGACCACGGGCAGCATGACAAGCGCGTTAGGCGTCACTCCGAGCAGCGCGACACCGAGTCCGAAAGCGCAGCTCATGATCAGGAGGATGCCGCCCGACCATCGAGTGCCAACAACGCCGGCTACTGAGAGTCCAATAATGAATGAGCCAACTCCCATCGGCCAGGTCACCAGCCCAAGATTGCGCGGATCGATGTCGAACACGTGCTCAAGCAAGCCGGGCAACAGGTTTTGATACGGGCCGGCTGTTGCTGAGACGAGCAGCAGGGTCACCAGCAAGACGCGCAGTCTTGGTTGGGACCAGGCGTAACGGAGTCCGAGCAACAGCTCCCGCGTGACCGAACCGCGAGGGACGTTGCGAGGGCTGCCCGGCGGCATCAGGAAGAGCGAAAAGATTGTGACCACGAGGATGCCGGACATGACGAAGTAGGCGCCCTCGGCTCGGATGAAGGGCGCGAACAGGAGCAGCGAACCGATGACTGGGCCGACTGACTGGGGGAACGTGAGACCGGTTTGTAGCAGCGCGACTCCATTGCCGACGAGGCGAGGCGAGACGATATCGGCGACATAGGCGCGGCGTGAGGGACCGGTGAAGGCGAAGCATGCGCCAAGGAAGAGGGTGCTGACCGTCAGCCAGATGACCTCGATCCGACCGATGACGATCAGGAATCCGATCAAGGCGTAGTTGATCGCGATTGCGGTCTGGGCCAGGGCGATCAATCGGCGCTTGGACAGCCGGTCGGTCATGGCGCCGGCGAAGGGTCCGATGAAGAACCAGGCGATGCCGTTGCCGGCCATCGCGATGGCGACCGATGAATTGGTTCCGCCCAGGTCGAAGGCAACGATTGGCAGGACAGTGAAGTTCATCGAGAAGGCCATGAAGGCCATCACGGTGAGCATCCAGTGCAACCGGAACGTGTCGACGCCGAATGCCTCGAATGTTTGTCCAATGCCAGCGCGAATCATGTTCCGTGATCGTATGCTGTGCGCAGCGTTTACGTCAGATGTTGGAGTCAACTCGGTAAGTGAGTGGGGCTATGGAAGTCGATCAGGCCATCCGAGAACGACGAACGATCGGGGTGTTCTCGCAGCGCGAGGTGTCGCCAGCGTTGGTGGAAGAGCTGATTGAGGCTGCGCGCTGGGCCCCGACTCACAAGCACACCGAGCCGTGGCGATTCCATGTGGTCTCGGGGTCGGCGCGAGAAGCGATGTGTGAGGCGATTCTCGACGGCGGCGGCGAATTCACCAAGGATCCTCGCGGGAAGTTGATGCGCTCACCGCTGTTCGTGGCGGTGACCCAGGAGGCGGTGTTGGATGATCCGGTGCGGGATCGGGAAGATTACGCGGCGGTCTGCTGCGCGGTCCAGAACATGATGCTGGCGGCGACGTCGAGGGGTCTGGCCTCAAAGTGGAGCACCGGGGCGCTGGCGGAGAATGCTGCGGCGAAGCGCTGGTTGGGGATCGAAGAGCAAGATCGGATCGTGGCGTATCTGTATTTGGGCTATGCGCCTGAGGAGATGCGGGTGATGCCGGCTGAGCGTCGGCCGGCGGAAGTGGTTTGGCGGGGGTAGCGTCGGACACAACGACATCCTTCGTCATTCCTGCGTAGGTAGGAATCACGAGGCGCCCAACAATGTGCGGGCCACTACCTGTCGCCGTCCTCGGATCTCCGCGCGCGGTCGCTGAGCAACGGCAAAGGCTTCGCTGCCGGCGGGCGGCCGGAGGATCGCGATTCCTGCCTACGCAGGAATGACGGAATTGTGGTCCTCTATTGGAGAGAGTGGATAAACTCCGCGATCGCGGTTGCTGCTAGCTCTCGGTTGCCATCCTCGGTGTGGCCGGAGCGTTTTCTTGGGATGAGGCCGTGGTTGCCGTCGGGGATCCACTGGAGCTTGATGTTGGGTGAGAGGTCGTAGGCCTCGACTTCCTCTCGCGTGCCGTATTCGTCTCGTTCTCCCTGGACGATGAGCGTTGGCGTCCCCATCTGCTCGAGGTGGATGGTCATAGCTTGCGACGGATCTTTGGGTGCGTGGAATGGGTAGCTGATGCAGACCATGCCGGCCGGCTCGGCGGCGTCGGCCAGGTAGCTGGCGATGCGTCCGCCCATGCTTCGGCCTCCGATGAACAGCTTGGAGGTTGGCACTCCCTGCTCGGCGAGCTGCTGGATGACCTGGACCCAGGTTCCCGCGAGGATATCTTCGGGATCGGGCGGCCAGGGACGCCGGCCGGCCTCCACGGCGCGGCGCATGTAGGGGAAGTCGAAGCGGGCGACGCGGACGCCGCGCTCGGCGATCAGCTTGGCAAGGTGTGCGGTGCTGGGATGACTTGTGGATGCACCCGCGCCGTGCGTCAGCGCCAGCGTCGGCGCGGGCGGCGACTTGGGCAGATTCCAGGTCAGTGGCGTTTCCATAGGACCAAGGTCGGGTTTTCCATCTGAGGGGCGGAAGGGACCCCCTCAGCCTGCGGCAGCTCCCCCTTGCAGGGGGAGCGGGAGGGCTTATGACGTTCGTGCGATGATTGGGGCCATCTCGTCGATCAGGTCGTTGGCGGCGGCTGGGTCGAGCGCCGTCAGGGCCAGGTGGTCAACGCCGTGGGACTGGGCGAGCTCCGACTTCTCGATGATCTGATCGGGCGTGCCGATGATCATGTCGTTGAGCCGGTCGGCGGTGATGAAACGCTCCTCGCCCTCCTTGAGGTAGCTGTAGTGACCCTCGTGGACATCGAGGTAGAGGCGGTCGAGCGGGCGGCCTCGCTGCTCGGCGTATTCGGTGATGTACTGGTTGTACTCGGCCGCGATGTCGGGATTGACTCCCTTGAGGTTGCCGCCCCAGCCGCCGTACTCGGACTCCCAGAGGGTGTGGTTGTAGACGGCGGCGACCGCGCCGGCGCGGTGGATGACACGCTTGGACATGAGGTCCTCGCCTTCCTGCATGACGCAGGCGCCGGTCAGTCCGACGGTGTAGGGCTTCTCCGTCGAGCGACCCGCAGACTGCGCGGCCTGCTCGATGATTGGGAATCCGTTGTCCAACCACGGTCCGGTACCGGAGGTGACCCAACCGTCGCCGACTTCGCCGACGACTGCGGTGGCTCGCGGGCCGTTGGCGGCGATGTAGACCGGGATGTGGTCCTTGATGTTGTAGAAGTCGGGATGGTCGGGGTGGATCAGGCGAATCCAGGTCTCGCGGCCGGTGACGTCGTCGGTGTGGAGGATGTCCTTGCCGTCGAGCAGGTCGCGGACCTGCTGCGCATACTCGCGGAACTTCTTGACCGGATACGAGGGCAGACCCATCGTGTTGCGTCCGGTGTAGCCGGTGCCGAGCGCGAGAATCGTGCGTCCAGGCGCGAGCTTGTTGATCGTCGCAATGGCGGAGGCCGTGACCGGCGCGATCCGGTTGGAGGGAATTGAAACCAGCGTGCCCAGCTTGATCGTCGAGGTGCGCTCGGCGGCGAGCGCCATGGCGGCGTAGCAGTCGGACCAGATCAGCTGGGAGTCGGGGAACCAGGCGTGGGTGAAGCCGGCTTCTTCGGCGCGGACGACTTCCTTCCACATATCGATGTAGGTGGGAACGAGGAGTCCGTAGTCCATATTGGTTGCCCTTCGATTTGTCTGGGTGGTTCGGCTAGCCGCGCTTTTGGATGACTTCGCGGGAGAAGTCGTCGATGATTTCTCGGGCCCCGGCAGGATCGTTGGCGGTCAGGGCGATGTTGTCGACGCCGATTGATTCGAGGTGTTCGAGCTTCTCGATGATCTCGGCACCCGAGCCGACGAGGCCTCGCGACATCAGTTGTGCCGGGACGAACTTCTCTTCGCCGGGCTTGAGGTAGACCATGTGGCCCTCGTGGACATCGAGGTAGAGGCGGTCCTCGGGCGTGCCCTTGGCGGCGGAGTACTCGCGGATGTAGTTGTTGAACTCGCCAGCGAGGTCAGGATTATCCATGCCGAGGTTGGCGCCGGGGCCGTAGGCAGCCTCCCACATCGCGTGTACGCCGGGCACCATGGCCGGTCCGATGATGCTCATGACTCGCTGGGATTCGACCGACTCGCCGTCTTGCAGGACGAGTCCGGAGGTGAGGCCGACCGTGTAGGGTTTGTCGGTCGAGCGTCCGGCTGCTTCGGCCGCGGCGGCGATCGCGGGGAAGCCCTGCGTTGCGTTGAGTCCCATGCCGGTCGTGACCCAGCCGTCGCCGACCTGTCCCACGACCTCCATCGCGCGCGGCCCGTTAGCCGCGACGTAGATGGGGATGAAATCGTCGAGGTTGAGGAACTCGGAGTGCTGGCCGTGGATCAGCCGGATCCAGCGCTCGTTGCCGGTGACATCGTCGGTGTAGAGCACGTCCTCCCCATTGAGCAGTCCGCGCACCTGTTGGGCGTACTCGCGGTAGCGCTTAATCGGGTAGGCGGGCAGGCCCATGGTGTTGCGTCCGGTGTAGCCGGTGCCGATACCGAGGATGATGCGTCCGGGCGCCAGCTTGTTGAGCGAAGCGACGGCAGAGGCAGTGACGGGCGCGATCCGGTTGGAAGGGATGGCGACGAGGGTGCCCAGCTTGATCGTCGAGGTGTGATGCGCGGCGAGGGCCATCGCGGCGTAGACGTCGGAGTAGATCAACTGGGAGTCGTAGAACCAGGCATGGGTGAAGCCGGCGGCCTCGGCGCGCTGCACTTCCTGATAGGCGTTGATCCAGCTGGGGATTCCGATGCCGTAGTCCATTGGTGGCTCCTTGCACTCGTTGGCTGGTCAGAGGCTAATGGGTGCGGCGATTGGGGATGAATGAATCGATGGAGGTGGGAGAAGCCGAAGCGCACTCGAGAACAATGGATCAAAGAAATGGATCGCGTGCATTGTTTGGTGCATTTCCCCCTCGCTGAGATGCGAAATGGATCGGAGAAATGGATCGCGTGCATTGTTTGGTGCATTTCCCCCTCGCTGAGATGCGAAATGGATCGGAGAAACGGATCGCGTGCATTGTTTGGTGCATTTTCCGCGTCGCTGAGACGCGAAATGAATCAGGGAAATGGATCACGCGCATTGTTTGGTGCATTTCCTCGTTGCTGAGACGGGAAATGGATCAGGGAAACGGATCGCGCGCATTGTTTGGCGCATTTCCCCGTCGCTGAGATGCGAAATGGATCAGGGAAATGGATCGCGTGCATTGTTTGGTGCATTTCCTCGTTGCTGAGACGGGAAATGGATCAGGGAAATGGATCGCGCGCATTGTTTGGCGCATTTTCCGCGTCGGCTGGTTCGCGTTCGGGCGGGATTGGCACGTAGTGCGATCCGCGACCGCGGCCGCGCGGGTTGGCCAATCCGGCGATGCAGAGGTCGTTCATCAACCGACGCGCGCGGGCGCGGGAGTAGCCGGTCAAGAATCTGACATCGGCGTTGGCCAACTTGCCACGCGACCGCAGCTCACCGAGGACCAGGGAGGAGGCAGCCTCGTGGTCAAGCGGACCGACCGTCTGATCTCGGGCTGCCTTAGACATCAGATACTGATAGTCCGTCGCCAGCCCGTACAGGGTATGCACTCCCCGTCCACGGGCACTGAGCATGCCTCGTTCTCGGAGCGAGACGAGTGTGTCCGCTGCGTCTGCTTGGGGGAGTTGCAGCAGCGTGGCGGCGGTGTTGCGATTGAGAGCGCCTTCGTTGGCCACGCCGCGCATGGCCATCAGCTCGTTGAGGTTGAGCTGCGCGCCGCTGCGAATGACTGAGGTGACGAAGCGTGCAAATGCCTCGTCCGTGCGGGTCGGCAAGGTCAGTTCGATCGACAGTCCGGTATCGCGGTAACGCGGCATCTGCTTGCCCAGCGACAGGTGGTCTTCAATGATCCGGTCGACGCCGAGTCCGGCACGGTTGACCAGTCCGATTTTCTGTAGGACCTCGGCGAGCAGCGGATTGCGGCGCTCGGGGGCGTGGCGCAGGAGGTTGTTGGCGGTGATGCCGCGCACGAATCCTCCTGGACTGGTAAAGACCAACCGATCCTCGTGCAGTTCGATCTGAATCGACGAACTGATCACATAGTCGCGGTGGACGATCGCGTTGAGCAGCGCCTCGCGAGCTGTGAGATTTGAGACGATGGGGATCTCGCGATGGTAGAACCCGTCGTGGACGGTCGTGACGGCGAGATTGGGTTGGAGCCACTGATCGAACTCTTCCAGCAACGCCAGAATGGGGCTGCGAGAGTCCTTGCGCAGGTCGTATCGCGCCCCGCCGGACATCCGCAGCATGATGACTTCGTGTGCCGGGGCGGCGCGGCGGATCGCGGCCGGACTGCCCAACAGTAGGACCGCGGCCAAAGACAGTCCTCGGGACGAGGCGAGACCCAGGGCCGTCAGCAGCTCAGCGTCATCGAGCGCGAGCAGGTCACGCTGACCGCCGTTGAGCGCGACGACGTTGCGTAGTCGCTCGATCTCGCGCGGCAGGAGATCCGATGGGTCGACATCTGATACGACCTCGGCTGACAAGTCAAACAGGCCGCGGCCCGAGATAATCTGGGCGAAGTCATGGCCGGTAATTGGCTTGCTGACGTTGCCGACCCGGATTTTGCCGATCCCTTCCGAGGTCGTATGAGGCGGAATGCCTGGTAGCACACGCAGCGCCACGACTCGTCCCTCGGGCTCATCGAAGACTTCGGGATAAACAAGAATGTGCGGCAATGTGCCGTCGTGAATCTCGATCCGGAGGCGGTCAAGATTGAGATCGTCGACACCGTGAATCGCCTCGGCGCGCGTACGTTTGCGGTCGGCGACGCCGAGGATTAGCGTCCCGCCGGAAGCATTGGCGAAGGCGACCACTCCCTCGCGAATCGCGCGGATCCGATCCCGGGTCGAGCGCGGCTGCGGATTCCAGGATTTGAACTCGACGGTTTGCGACTCGATCTGGTCGGCGGTTTCGCCGTCGAGGCGGGCAAGTAGTGCGCGGACGTCGTCGAATTCCACGGCCGAACTCCGTTAGGACTCATTTATTTTAATGGATCATATCAATCTTGAATCATTCTTTTGCGCATTGGCGCATTTCTGAACGGGAAATGCGGCGTAATCGGCGCTGAATTAGCGCAATTGGTAGGTTGGCGGCTTCTTCCAACGATCTGTTGGAGGATTCTCTTGCTGGGCGAGGGCTTTGCCTCTCGCCTGTTTCTCCAGCTTCTTGCCCTGCCTGATGATGCGGTGGCTTTCCTGTTCTTTGAGTTTGTTCTTGGCTGCCGTCGTGGGATTCTGAATCCGCTTGACCCCTCTGGACGCGCTGACGACTCCCGACTTCTGCAAGCTCTTCAAGTGAGCCTGGACGTTGCCGTCGGCAGCGCGGCGGAGGCGCTTGTCGATGCTGTCTCCGTAGATGTTCTCCATCATTTGCCAGGAGGTCTTGGGCTCGCCGTCCTGGAGCTGTTCGAGGATTTGGTCCTCACGCATCTGACGGTGAGCGACGTACATCTCGAGCCGGTCGCGGGCTTTGCTGTCTTCGGTGTCGCGGATCAGTGGGCCGTGGCCGGGGCAGAGCACTTTGATGTTGGGCAGCTTGAGCAGGCGGCGCAATGACGCCATGTAGGAGTTGATGTCGCCGACGACTGTGGTCGTGTTGCCGAGAATGGTGTCGCCGGTGAAGAGGATGCCTTCTTCCTCGATGTAGTAGCAGAGCGAGTCGACCGAGTGACCGGGGCTGGTCATGACCTGGACCCTGATGCCGCCGTCAAGGTTGATCGTGTCACCATCGGTGTAGGTCTTGACGCCCTCCTTGGGCAGGCGACCCTTGAGCAGCTTGACGGCGTTCTCGGGGACGGCGATTTCGGCCTTGAGGTGCTCGTTGACGTGCTTGAGGTTGCCGGAGTGGTCGAAATGGTGATGCGTGATTGCCGCGACGCCGATTTCGGAGTGGTCGATGGCCGCGAGGTATCCGCGCAGCATCCAGCGGAACTTGTCAATCGCTTCGCCCGAATCGATGGTTAGGGTCTGTCCGCCGCGCTGACCGATGATGTAGATGTTGGTCGAGGTCGGGCGCATCGGCTGGTCCTCGGGGACCGGGACCATGCGGACGTTGTCGCTGATTTTCATGTTGTGGCCTCTCGGCTTGATGCTGGACTAGAAGTCGATCCGGGCCGGGTAACCCATCACTGAACGCGTGTTGAGAATCTGGCCGAGGTGACCGTTGCCGTGGGCGATGCAGGTCTGCAGGATCTGCTGGGACTTGGCCTGGTGTCCGAACTGGACGACACGGACGGTTCCCGCGAGGTCGGCGTCGGTGGATGCGTTGAGGTATTGCATCACGTCCTCGTGGACATCGTTGAAGTAGCCGATCAGATCGCCGGTGGAGGGTATGCGCAAGCCCTGAGCGTCTGAGCGCTCCATGTCGGTGCCTTGCGCGACCTTGGGGAAGCTCCAGGACTCGTTCAGCCCCTGTCGTAGCCAGACCGGCGGCTTGCGGTCCTGGCAGACGAAGTTGACGATGTTGTCCTTGGTGCGGATGTAGTGCCAGGCGTGGAAGCCGGGCGAGACGGCGTTGTCGTCGTAGCGCCAGTTGAGTTGGTCGTCGTCGAGGTCGTCAAGCGCGGCGATGTAGCCGTTGTGCAGGGCCTGCATGAAATGGATGAGGAGTTCTTGGACGGTCATTTGGTGCTCCCTTAGGTGTGACTGCCGATGGGGATGCCGGCGACCTGCGGCGCGACATCTCGGGCAAGGAATTCCGGGACATCGTCGCGGTCGAACATGAAGTGCTGGAACTGGACCTCGGCGACGCCGGCTTCGGCCAGTTTGCCGAGGGCGTCGACGACTTCGTCGGCGCCTCCGACGAGGCGTCCCATGGCGTTGAACTCGGTCAGGAATTCGTCCAGTGGCTGACCGGGTCGTCCGAACATGCCCTGGACAAACTTGCCTCCCGCCTCAACCAGTTCGGGCGGACCGACGGCGTGGAACATCATCATTGAGTGTTCGATCTCGTCGGGATTGCGGTCGATAGCCTCGCAGGCTCGGGCGAGGACGTCGCGCTTGTGTCCGTAGGCGTCGGGTGTGAGCGAGACGCAATTCCACTCGGCGGCGTACTTCGCGGCCATGGGGATGGTTCGCTTCTCACCGCCTCCGCCGATCAGGATGGGCGGTCGGCCCGGCTCAGGGTTGGGCAAGCAGTCTGCGCCGTCCAGTTGGTAGTACTCGCCGCTGTAGCTGGATTGGCCAGGGCTCCAGAGCGCTTGCATGAGGTTGATTGCGTCTTCGAGGCGGTCGAAGCGCTCTTTAGTCGACGGGAAATTGAGGCCGTAGGCGTCGTGCTCGGGCTGGTTCCAGCCGGCGCCGAGACCCATGACGAAGCGGCCGCCGGAGAGCTGGTCGATCTGAGCGGCCATGCGCCCGACATCAACCGGTCGGCGGAAGGTGACTGGCGTGACCATTGGTCCGAAGCGCAGGTTGGAGGTTTGCTCGGCGGCCATGACGAAGCTGAGGAAGCACTCAAGGCTGTCCTGCTGATTGGTCGCGATCGGGCCGGTGAAGTAGTGGTCGCTGCGGAAGAGGGACGGGAAGTTGAGCCGGTCGGCGAGTTTGAGGATGTGACGCCAGCGATCCCAGGTGAGTCCGTTCTGTCCTTCGACCATCAGGGCGACGCGCATCGGTAGTACTCCTGCCACGCGCATCGGCGATGCGCCGGTATTGGCATAGTAAGGGGCTTTCGTACGAGCGCGCGGTGCGAAACTCGATGCGTCTAGCGAGTAAAGGCGATGGCGTCGTCGAGCACGATTACGTCGACTGGATCGTCGGGATGCCAGACGAATTCGGTGCGCAGTCTTGCTTCGACTTCCATGCCGGACTGCAATCGCACACGGACGACCTGATCGTGTCCGTAGTACTCACTGCTGATCACATTGGCGCAGTCGGGGCCGTCATCCTGGCAGGGTTTGAGCGCAAGCTGCTCGGGCCGGAGCAGGATGTCGATGGGCTCACCGGTGGATTCTGTCTGCGGATCGGTAATGACCACGAAGCCCAGCTCGGTCTGGGCGCCGCCGCGGACTCGTTCACCTGGGAGGATGTTGGCGTCGCCGACGAACGTGCCGATGAAGCGCGTCTCGGGGCGGTAGTAGATGTCGTCGGGCGCGCCGATCTGTTCGATTCTGCCATTGCGCATGACGGCGACGCGGTCGGCGAGGGAGAGGGCTTCCTCGCGGTCGTGCGTGACGAAGACGGCGGCGGTGTTGGCCGCCTTGAGGATGTTGCGCATGGCGAGACGGAGGCTGGCTCGGAGATTCTGGTCGAGGTTGCTGAAGGGCTCGTCCAGCAGGACCGCGGCCGGCTCGGGCGCGAGCGCCCGGGCGAGCGCCACGCGCTGGGCTTCGCCGCCTGAAAGCTCGTGCGGATAGCGCTGTGCGAAGTCATCGAGGCCGACGAGCTCCAGCATTTCCCTGACGCGCGCGGGTTCCTCGGTGTGTCGGAACCGGCGCAGCGGGCGGCTCCACCAGGCGTGGTGGCCGTTGGGCAGGCCGAAGGCGATGTTCTCGGCAACGCTGAGGTGCGGGAAGAGGGCAAAGTCCTGGGCGACCATGCCGATGCGGCGTTGTTCGGGTGGTCGCCAAACTCCGGGTCCGACGGCGGTCTCGCCGTTGATCTGGACCAGACCGCGGTCGGGTCGCTCGAAGCCAGCGAGGACGCGCAGCGTCGTGGACTTGCCACAGCCGCTGGGTCCGAGCAGGGCGACGATCTCGCCGTGCTGGACCTGGAACGAGGCGTCGCGGACGGCGGCAGTTTCGGCGAACGACTTCGTTACCTCTCGCACGACCAGCGCCGGGGTGAGGTTGGGATGGCTCTCGGGTTGACTATGCGCGGAGGTCACGGTCTTGTCCAAACAGCAGGATCATCGGTATTGCGGCGCAGCCGAGCAAGAGCAAGGCTGAGGCGGCGGCGCGGGCAAAGAAGACGTCCTCCTGCTGTCCCCAGAGGCTGGTGGCCAGGGTGTCAAACTCAATTGGAGCGAGTAACAAGGTTGCCGGGAGTTCTTTCATGGTCGTCAGGAAGACCAGCGCAAACCCTGCCAGTAGACCAGGCGCCATTAGCGGCAAGGTCACGCTGCAAAAGGTCTGCCAGGGGCTTCGACTGAGTGAGCGGGACACCTCCTCCAATCCTGGCTGAATCCGAACCAACGACGTGCGTAAGCCGGAAATCGCCTGCGGCAGGAAGAGCACGGCATAGGCGAACACCAGGGTCACAATCGTTTGGTAGATGTAGGGCGTTACCCGCAGCGTGAAAAAAATCAGAGAGAAGGCGACTACGACTCCGGGCAGCGCGTAGCTGACATAGGAGGCGCGATCAACGATCCGAGACAGGAACCCCGGACGCCGGACTACGACGATTGCAATCGGGACAGAAATCGCAACGGTGAACGCGCCGGCGAGCGCCGAAGCGTAGACCGAATTCAAGGCCGCTCTCCAGACACCGGGAAAGCTCTCACCATTGCCCAGACCGACCGACAGCCAGTGAAACAGCACCCCGACCGGGACGAGTAGCGCCACGGCGCAGACGACACTGATACCGATCAGCGCCGGCCAGCGATAGCGGCGCAGGCCCACCAGTCTCGGCATCCGGGCGGCGCCGCTGCCGAGACGGTGGTAGCGGGCGTTGCGACGTTGCGACCAGTCAACGGCGAGCACGACCGCGACCAGGGCGACCAGAATCAGACAGAGCACGGCGATGCTCGATCGGTCAAAGGATGTCCCAATGCGTACGTAGATGGCGCGCGTGAAGGTGTCGAAGCGCATCATCGAGACGGCGCCGAAGTCGGAGATCACATAGAGGGCGACCAGCAGGCTGCCGGTGGCAATGGGGATGCGTAGTTGGGGGACCGTGACGCGCCAGAACGCTCCCCAGGCCGATTGTCCGAGCGAACGAGCGGACTCCTCGATCGCGGGATCGAGGTCGCGCAGACCGGCCCGCACAACCAGCAGCAGGTAAGGAAAGGTAAACAATGTCAGTGTGAGCCAAGCGCCGACGAAGCCGTAGATCTCGGGGATGCTCTCGACGCCCAGCGGCGCCAGGAGGTCCTGCAACGAACCGTTCGGGCCCAGCGCAATCGTGAAGGCGAACGCACCCACGTAGGAAGGGATGGCGAGCGGCATGATGGTGATTGAGCGCCACAACCGAGCCAGGGGCAGATCGGTGCGCTCAGTGAGATAGGCGATCGGCAAGGCGAGCGCCGCCGAAGCGGCGGTGACGGCAACCGTGAGCGTAGCGGTGTTGAGGAGCAGCCGCAGCGTGCCTCCAGTGAGCACCTTGGACCAGGTATCAGGAGCAGCCTCGGCCGCGCGAACGATCAGATACAGCAGAGGGATGCAGGCGGCGCCGGCGCCGGCGAGGGCAAGTATCCAAATCGCCGGAATGTTGAAGCGGATACGCCAGGGGAACTCAGTCGTGCCGCTGAGAATGCTCATGGGTTGAGGCTATCGGAGAGATTGAGCATGAAATAAGAGCATTGCCAGAATTGGATTGACCGCTGCCGTCGCCCCCATGGCGAAGCGACGACAGCGGCCATGCCATCCAGAGCGGGGATGGGCATGATGATTGGGCCCGCTGGTTGCGGGCTATTCGAGTGCACCGACCTGTCGCAGCAGTTCGAGGGTGCCATCGAGGTCTGACAGCGAGGTCAGTGCGAGTGACGGCGGACTGAGCTCAGCGAGCGGAGTCAGCTCGGAGCGCGCATCAACGCCGGAAGCGACGGGATACTCGCTGGTCTCGTCGCGGAAGTAGGTCTGGCCCTCTTCGGAGAGCAAGAAACGGATGAAACGAAGCGCATTGACGCGGTTGTTCGTTGCTTGCAGCATCGCCACACCGGCCACGTTGACGAGCGCACCTGCCTCGCTTGGGTCGGTGAAGTGGTTGGCTGCCGGCCAATCGTCGTCGAAGCGGAAGCGGTAGTAGTGGTTGACCAGGCCAACATCGAGTTCGCCGTCGCCGACCGCCTGCACCTGCGGCGTGTTCTTAGGGTAGACCTTGACGTCGTTGGCGATCATGCCGCGCAGCCAAGCTTCTGTCGCTTCTTCGCCGTGGATCTGGCGCATCGCGGTGACGAATGCCTGGAAACTGCCGTTGGTCGGGGCCCAACCGATCCGGCCCTTCCATTCGGGCTTGACCAGATCAAAAACCGAGTCGGGCGGGTTCGGCACGCGTTCGGGGGAGATGATCAGAACACGGGCGCGGCCGGAGGTGGCGATCCAGCGGCCTCCGGAGTCCTGGAACTTCTCGTCGACCATCGCGATGATGTCGGCTGGAAGCTGGGTGGCGAGTCGTTCCTCGGCGAGGAACGCCAACGCGCCGGCGTCCTGCCCGTAGTAGATGTCTGCCGGCGAGCGGGTTCCCTCTTCAGAGATGGCGATCGCCAAGGCCGCGGTATTGCCGTAACGGACCTTGACGTCGATCCCCGTCTTTTGCTCGAAGCGCTCGATCAGCCCGCCGACAAGCGATTCACTACGACCTGAGTAAATGACCAGATCACCGGCATCATCAGATGATGAGGCCGTCACGGCCGAGGAAATCAACCAGTTGTTCACCCGCGAGTCGGCGGGAAAGATGCGGCCGCGAGGCAGCAGATCTTCGCCGTCGGCGCGAACGCCGAACTCGGTGTCGCCATCGGCCTGGCGACGTGCGATGACTTGGAGTTGGACGCCGTGCAGCTCGACGACCGAGCTGACCAGCCAGCGCGAATGAGTGATGCTGGCGCGGAAAATCCGCAGGGTCGGCGTGAGGTTTTGACCTTCGGCACGGAGACCGAATTCAATGTCTCCGTCGGCCTGGAGCAGGGCCCGAACCTGGACCTCGAACTCTGGACCATTCTGCGCTTTGGCGGGCGCGATCACGGCCAATCCACCGCCGAGCAGCAGTGCCAGTGCCACGAGTCCGCCCAATAGCCGCGTCAGACGTCCATTCGCGAGGCGCGGTTGGAGTGTCGACCTTCCTGACTTCGTTCTCGTCATCGAACGTTCTCCTTTGAAGTGTGTCTCTTGGCTGGAGCATCGAGGAGATCTCATCGACGCCTCGCGCAATTTACCCCATACATTGCAAATAAAGCAAATTTGGTGAAAAGAGGCGTAAGTGGGCGGTTGGACGCACGATAGGGCGGCCAGGCCATCAACGCAGGGGACACAGGCGGTGTTCGGTCTTCAGACGAGATCTGCGGTCGGGCTCCTGGCGGTCCTACGCGAGCGCGCCGCCGGAGGGATGATTGAAGAGCGCTGAGTGGATGCAACTGACGAGACTGCATCAAATCGGTGTGGAGGCGGGTCCTACCAGGAGCTCTTGCGGACGCCGGGCAAGAGGCCGAGTGAGGCCATCTCGCGGAAGGTGATGCGGCTGAGGCCAAACTTGCGCATGTAGGCGCGCGAGCGACCGGTCACGGCGCAGCGGTTCTTGAGCCGGGTGGGCGAGCTGTTACGCGGCAGCGCCTGCAATTGGTACTGGATGTTCTGCTTTTCGCGCGGGTTGTTGGTTTCTTTGAGCTGCTGCTTGAGCGCTGCGCGGAGGCTCTTGTACTTGGCGTGCATCTCGCGGCGCTTGAGGTCGCGGTGGATATTCGAGGTTCGGGCCATGCGTCGTCCAGTGGTTGGGTGTGCAGATCGTTCTGATGAGCGTAACGGTGATCGGGCGGACAGAGCTAGACCGAGCTTCACAATTGTCATGTTGTGGGTCGATTGCGTGCTGGGGAGCCGCCTCCGTCACTTCGTGACACCTTCCCCAGAGGGGGAGGTCTGGAACTCTAGTCGCGGCGCTTTCGCTTTTCGATTTTGCGGCCACTCTGCTCTTCGAGGCGGCCGAGGGCTCGGCCTTTGTCTGGGTGTGGGTCTTTGCGGACACCGTAGATGGCGATGCCTTCGTGATTTTCCGGGAGGTACTCGGTGATGGGAAGACCTTCCTCATCGCAGAACAGTAGTCAATGGCAGTATTTCCAACGCTGCATCTCCTCGCAGGGACAGATCCAGGTGGACTCTTTGACCTCTTCGGCCTTGTCCTCGTAGAAGTTGCAGGGGCAAAGCGGACGACCGTAATCGTCGATGTGCTTGGCCAGACCGATCACGAGGAATTCGGTGATGTCTTCCTGCGGGTGGAGGTAGGACCCACTCTTGTCCGCGAATTTGGTCGCGAACTTGGTCATCTTGTTGAGGTTCTTTTCGGACGCTTGCTGTCGATCGCCCTCGCTGACTCTTTCAACTTCTGTCATCGCGCTCCGCCCGTCTATCCGAATTTCAACTTCGTCGGCAGGTTCTCGTCGGCAGGTTCACTGTACGTCTTGGGGCATCGAGCCGATGGCGGCTAGTCGTTGGCGCTATCGCCGCCTTTTCGGAAGAAGTCTTCGAGGTCGGCGATCAAGGCGTCGGCGCTGGGCAGCTCGCTCTCTGCTTGCTCCTGTTGCGGCGCGGGACTGGCGGCCTCGAGCCGGGCGACGTAATCGCGCAGGTCGTTGTTATCGCGCAGCGCCTCTTCAAGCTGGGAATGGAATCGATGGATGCCGCGCTCGAGGGGATCGAGGTCGAAGGAGAGTCCGGTCATGTCGCTGACGACCCGCAACAGCGCCTGCGCGCCGACCGGATTGGTGATGCCCGGCAGATAGTGCGGCACTGAGGCCCAGAGCGAGACTCCGGCGACGCCCCGTCGCCGGCAGTGGTCGTGAAAGACGCCGACGATCCCCGAGGGTCCCTCGAAGCGGGACGGGTGCATGTTGTATCGCTGGGCGAGCTCGGAGTTGTTGGCCGAGCCGCGTACGTGTACCGGCTGTGTGTGCGGCGTACCGGCTGCGACCGAACCGAGCGACAGAATTAGCTTGGCGCCGATGGCGTCGACGAGCTCGGACATAGCCGCCATGTAGCGCTTCCAGCGATACTGCGGCTCGATGCCGATCCCGACCACGATGTCGCGACCGCTGGAGGAGGGGCGGAGGTGGACGAACTCGGTGTCGGGCCAGGAGATATAGCGTTCTCCGTTTTGATAGCGGGCCATGGGCCGCGCGTCCGTAAAGTCGTAGAATTCCTCTGGGTCGATGGTGGCGAACGGCTTCACGCCCAACTGTTGAATCAGATACTGGGCAGCGCTGGAGGCCGATTCGCCGGCGTCGTTCCAGCCTTCCCAAGCCATAATCAGGACTGGGTCGGTGAGATTGGGTAGTTCCTCAATATTGAGGTCAGGTGAGGTGGTCATGAGCAAAGTTTACTCCAGCGCCAACGGCGCAACAGCGATGCAACTGACGCAGGCGTGGGCTGTGCGCGTCGCGGGAAATCGGGAACAGGCGGAGCGGCTGCGCGAAGAATCGGACGGTGACGATCACTACCGGCCGATCGCGTCGGCGTTCCGCGCCGATCCTCGGCGCACGGGCGACGCGGCGTTGGAGGCACTGCTGGAGCTGGCGTCGAAGGATGACGTCTGGGTTGACGTTGGCGCCGGGGCCGGCAGATTCGCGCTGCCGCTGGCGCTGCATGTCCAACGGGTGGTCGCGGTTGAGCCGTCGCGGGGCATGAGGGCCGAGTTGGCGCAGATGCAGCTGGAACACGGCGTGATGAATGTCGAGCTGCGCGAACAGCGTTGGCCCTCGGATAATCCGGAGATCTCGGACATGGCCGATGTGGCGTTGATCTCGCATGTCGCCTACGACATCGAACCGATTGGCAAGTTCCTGGACACGCTGGAGCGGTCGGCGGCGAGGGAGTGTGTGGCGATTCTCTACGATCGCTCGCCCGGCTCGTTGTTCTGGGAAGTCTGGCCGGCAGTCCACGGCGAGGCGCAGGTGCATCTGCCTGGAGCTAATGAGTTTGTCGAACTGCTGGAAGCGCGCGGCGCGCAGGTTGATGCGGTCGAGATTGGGCGCGGAGGAGACCGACACCGGTTTGTGTTCGGCTCGCCCGATGACGCGATGGGATGGGCGCGACGGCGACTATGGTTGGCTGAGGATTCGTCGCGGTTGCCGGTATTGCGCGATGCGGTGGCGGACCTACTGATTGAACGGGACGGCTCGTGGTCGTTGCCCGATCAACCGAAACAGATGCTGATTCGATGGAGGGCAAGATGAACCGAGTTACACCGATGACAACCGCCGAGCTGCTGGAAGCAGCTCCGTATCTGTCGGCCATTCATAACAACGGAGGCACGATTCCCACGTCGTTCCATGTCCTGGGACGTAGGCCGAAGGTGCTGGAGGCGTTTCAGCCGTTCTTCGGCTCGATCATGCGGGAAGGAACGGTGCCGCCCGGTCTGAAGCAACTGATTGCGCACGTGGTCTCGCGTACGGCCGGGTGTCTGTACTGCCAGGCGCATACGGGACACTTTGCGCACACGCTTGCGGGAGAGACCTACAAGCGAGTCGAAGCAGTGTGGGCGTTTGAGACGTCGGAGTTGTTCTCCGAGGCCGAACGCGCCGCGTTGCGGATCGCTCGCGACTCCGGCGGCGTGCCCAACGCTACGACGGATGAGCAGTTTGACGAACTGCGGAAGTACTGGTCGGACTCGGAGATGGTTGAGATCGTTTGCGTGATCTCGATGTTTGGATTCCTCAATCGGTTCAACGACACACTGGCGAACGAGCTCGAGCTGGACGCGGTTGAGTTTTCGGACGCTCATCTGGCGCAGGCGGGCTGGACGGTCGGCAAGCACGGCTGAGACCGTCGTTTGCGACGTTTCTTCTATTCCCTTGCTTTGCCCCTGCGAGGGTGAGCTGTCGCCGAGCGATTGAGGGATTCGCCAACGCAGGGGGACCCCCTCAGCCTTCGGCAGCTCCCCCTGCAAGGGGGAGCAGGGAAACTCTTGAGACCCTCCTAGATGGGAAGTTGGACGCTGCGGGGACACCCCCGTCAGCGGGGCTTGTCTTCCATTGGGTTTTCGACTCCGTGGAAGAAGGCTCCTCGGTAAATCTTCGTGTCTCCTCGGACTCTGGCTTCCCATTCCTGGTCCGTCATCGCTTCTCTGAGGCGGATGGTTTGGATTGTGTCCTCGCCGATGGGCCAGCGCATGGGCAGTTGTTGTTCGAGCTCGACGATGTCGGCGACGGCGGTGGCGACGGAGCGGGAGCCGGGGCGCGTGGCGGCTCGGGTGCGGAAGGTGTTGAGGGCGTGGTCTGCTGATTCCTGGTAGGGCGAACGGCCCTCGCGCACTGCCTGGGCGACATCGAGGTTGGTCGTCTGCCAGTCGGAGGCGTACATGCCGGGTTCGAGGATGGTGACGTCGACGTTCCAGCGTGAGACTTCGTAGCGCAGGGCCTCGGACATTGCCTCGACGGCCCACTTTGAGGCGGCGTAGAGACCCATCATCGGCGCGACGATCCGTCCGGCGAGTGATGAGACGTTGATGATCTTGCCGTGATGCTGGTCTCGCATCGCGGGCAACACGGCGCGCGCCATGCGAATCTGACCGACGAAGTTGGTGTCCATCTGGCGCGTGACTTCTTCGTCGGACATGTCCTCGACCGGGCCGTAGAGTCCGTAGCCGGCGTTGTTGAAGAGAGCGTCGACGCGTCCGAATCGTTGGAGTCCAGCCGCGACGGCCGTTTCGATCGATGCTGGGTCGGTGACATCGCATTGGGCGATCTCAACCAAGTCCGGGTCGATGTTGTCCAGGTTTGGACGATCGCGGTCGGGATTGCGCATGGTCGCAATGACGGGATGTCCTCGAAGCGTGATCTCTTCCGTGGCGGCGAGGCCGAAGCCGCGCGATGCGCCGGTGATTAGCGTGACCTGTCGCTCAAGTACCATGATCCAGCCTCCGCATCTTGTCCTGCTCGCGTCTGATGATGGTAGTGAGTGGGCCGCTGGCAAGGGACGTCGTGGACTGGCTGACTGATCCGTGGTCGTTTGAATTCATGCAACGCGCGCTGTTGGCGGGTGTGATCGTGTCGATCGCGTCGGCGATGGTCGGCGTCTTTGTGGTGCTGCGAGGACTGGCATTCCTCGGCGATGCGGTGGCTCATACGCAACTTGCCGGCGCGGCTGTCGCTCTGGTGTTGGGTGGCGGCGCGGTGCTGATCACGCTCGGCGCCGGAATCGCTGCGGTGTTGACGGCGCTGGGGGTCGCGTTGCTGACGATTCGCGGCCGGCTACGCGAGGACACAGCGATCGGCATTATGTTTGCCGGATTCTTCGCGTTGGGGGTGATGCTGATCTCTCGGGAGCGGACGTTTGCCGTGGACCTGGGATCGTTGCTCGTTGGTCATATTCTCGGCGCATCGTGGACCGATCTGATTGTGATGGCGATCCTGACCAGCGTCGTTCTGATTGCCGTGCTGGCGTTTTTGCCGGAGTTGCGCTTGACGGCCTATGACTCGGAGATGGCAGCGGTGTCTGGCGTGCCGGTGACCTTGATACAGGTGGGGTTGCTGGTGATGATCGCCGTGGCCACAGTGGTTGCGTTCCGGCTGGTTGGGGTAATCCTGGCGGTGGCGATGCTGGTCACGCCGGCGGCGGCGGCGGCGATGGCGGCTCGGCATTTGGGTCAGATGATGATCTTGTCTGCCGTGTTTGGTGTCGCGGCGACGTTCATCGGCCTGTACGCGTCGTTCCACTTCGACCTGGCTGCGGGGCCGTCGATTGTGCTCGCTGCCGTCGTAATTATGGCCCTGACATTCGTGCTCAGCCCGCGTGGCCTGTTCAGTGCGCTCCGTGGAGAAACGACGGTCGGTTGATCGCAGGAGCGGTAGATCTCATCGGTTAGGGGTCGATGTCACGGAAGATGTGATCTCGATACCAGCGCAGCTCGTCGATTGATTCACGGATGTCGTCGAGGGCGCGGTGATTTTCCTGCTTGACGAATCGTTCGAGATTCGGATACCAGCGATTGACAAGCTCCTTGATCGTGGAGACGTCGACGATCCGGTAGTTGAGCCAGTCGACCAGTTTGGGCATTTCGCCGTAGAGGAAACGCTTGTCCTGGTGGACGGAGTTGCCGCAGAGCGGCGCGGCTCGCTCGACGGTCCATTGTTGGACGAACTCGACGATCTCCGCCTCGGCTTGCTCAATCGAGGTATCTGAGGCCTTGACTCGCTTGATCAGTCCCGAGCCGTGATGCGTCCGCCGGTTCCAGGCGTTCATCACACTCAGTTCCTCGTCTGTGCGCTGAATCGCGAAGTCCGGACCGTCGGCGATGATGTTGAGTTGGGCGTCGGTGATGATGACGGCGGCCTCGATGATGACGTCTTGCGAGGGATCGAGGCCGGTCATCTCAAGGTCGATCCAGACCATATTGCTTTTGGACGGGTTGGTGGTAGCGGGCATTGGGTCAGGCTAGTGGGTGTCTCAGAAGTCCCTCCTGCGGAGAGATTCTCCAGTCCCCGCCCCCGAGCGGGGACCCGTTCCTCTGCGGCGGTCGTACTGGCTGACACCTGTCTTATCTGACAGGTCCGGGTTGGCAGCGTCGACCGCACAGCACCGAGACCGAGCGGGTCCCGGCTCGGGGGCGCCGGGACGGGAGGATATGAGACACCCCTACTAGAGGCGCCCCTAGCACGTGCTGTTGCGCGCTTCGTTACTGCTCTGCGATTGCCTGCGCATTGGCGATCAGGATTTCAATGAACGTGGGCTTGTCGTCCGTTGGCTGTGACCGGATGGTTGCTCGCTTGGCGCCTGTTTCATCGGAGATCGTGTTGAGAATGGCGGAATCGAACTGTGGCTCGTGGAAGACGGTCTCGACGCCTTCGTGCTCGATCAGTTCGATCAGCTCGGTGATCGACTCGGCGCTGACGCCCTGTTCCGGTCCTTCGACGACGAATCCGGCGATTTGCAGGCCGTAGCGTCGGGCGAAGTAGCCGAAGGCATCGTGGAAGGTGACGAGCAGGCGCTGGTTTGCTGGTAGGTCGGACAAGAGGGCGCGAGCTTCTTCGTCGGCGTTGTCGATATCCGCGACGTAGGCGATCAACCGATCGCCGATCGCTTCGGCATTGGAAGGGCGCAACTCGATCAACTCGGCCGCGATGGCTTTGACCGCCGCCTGCGCGATGTCGGTGTCGAACCAGAAATGTGGATCTTCGTCGCCGTGATCGTGAGCGGGTTCTGCCTGCTGGTCCTGTTGCTGCTGATCCTGGTCGTGCTTGACCGCCATCATGCCTTCGTACGGGTGCAGCGCTTCTCCCATCGCTTTCGCGGCTTCGGCGAGATCGAGAATGCGTTCGGCGTTCTCTTCGATTACGTCCTCGTAGGACGCTTCAAGCCCTGCGCCGTTGATAACCACGAGATCAGCATCAGCGATGGCGCGAATGTCGTCGACGGTGAGTTCGAGGGTGTGTGCGTCGGCGCCGGCAGGAACGAGGGTGCGGACCGTGACATCGTCGCCTCCAACCTGGCGAACCCAGTCGGCGATGACCTGGGTTGAGGCCACGACGCTGAGTGTGTCGTCCGTTGATGATTCATCATCGGAGGAACAGGCAGCAACCATCACTGCCGCAAGCGGCAGTAACAAGACGACGCGAAGCGCCAATCTGAAGAACCGAGTCATTCCGGGGATCGATCTAGGCGGACGATGTGTGTTGCGTCAGCGGCCTGTCCGCAGGGCCTTGAGGACCGCTTGCCCGTGGTCTGCGGCCTTGGCGCGCTTCCAGACCTTGGTCAGCACGCCGTCCGGTCCGATGACGAATGTAGCACGAGTCATGCCGATGCTCTTGCGCCCATAGAGGGTCTTCTCACCCCAGGAGCCGTAGCGCGTGGATACCTCCGTATCCGTGTCAACGAGCAGCGGGAAGTTGAGTTCGTACTTGTCGCGGAACTTCTGGTGCGAGTCGGCGCTGTCTGTAGAGACGCCAAGCACGATTGCGCCTTCGGCTGTGATCTCGTCCATGTCGTCGCGGAACGAGCAGGCCTGCTTGGTGCATCCTGGAGTGTCGTCTCGGGGATAGAAGTAGAGGACGACGGTCTGTCCGGCGTAGTCGGCGAGCTTGTGAGTGTTGCCGTCCTGATCGGAAAGCTGGAAGTCGGGCGCTTGATCGCCTTTGGCGAGTGTGACGGGCATGGATGGCTCTTTCGTTGTCGATTATTCGGTGTGCAGGACCGGGCTGCCGTGATGATGAATGAGCAACCAGGTATTGGCGGGCGTGTCGGCATTATCGGTCAGGTCGGCGCTCTGCGAGCGCTGGTAGATGTTGGTCGCCACGATCGGCACGCCGGCCACGACCTCGCGTCCGGCGACGATGCCGATGTCGCCGACGACGCGCGCATCCTCAGCGGCGAAGACGATTTTGGGCTGGTCGGGATTGGTCAGGATGGCGCGCCAGGTGCGCTGAATGTCGGCGTGTCCCTTGGTCACGTTGCGGTGCGGATGGATGCAGGTCACTTCGTCGCCGCGTTGCCAGAGGTCGGCCATGGCCTCGATGTCTCGATCGTTGAATGCCTCGTAGAAGGCCCGATTCGCTTCGAGCACGGCGCGGCGATCTTCTGCGGGGTCAGGACTCGATTCATCGGCGGGCATGCGAGAACTCCGGGTTTCACCGAGACGTGAGCACAGAACGACGACCGCGCGCTGGACGCTGATCATCGAGCCGGCGCGTATGCTCGGGGTTATGGAAATCATACGGAACTTTGCGCGCACGGTTGGCATGGCCGGGGTTTTGGTCGGCATCGCAGGGTTGTTGCTCGCGTCGTGCAGCGACGAGATTGAGGAAGCGGAGCAGCGACCGTCGGTGGCGATCTCCGAACAACAAGATATGCAAGGTGGCGATCAGGGCGCCGAAGATGCGGAGCAAGCGCCAGCGGCTCAACCGGAACAGGAAACGGAGCGAGCGGCCTCGCAAACGACACAAGAGCAGGCTGACCAGTCCCAACAGACGCAGCAGGTCCGGCAGAGTGACGCAGAGCAGCAGGACACGCAACAGCAGGCGCCTGCTCCACTGTCGGCGAGCAACACCTTCCTGCCGCTGGACGCGACTGAAACTGCTGAGGGGATCGCGATCATTCGCGACTCCGAGAGGCCGCAGTATTTCGGTCTCGATTGGGGCACCGACTGGAGCATCCGGCTGGTTGACCTGGGCGAGCTGTCCCAGGGAGCGGCGCGCGACGCCATCCCGGCCCTTTCCGGTCCGCTCTACGTATCGCTGCTGGAGGCGTCGGATTACTACACCGACAATGTGCCGTTGGTGCAGGTCAACGTGAACGGCGACGTGCGCGGATTCCCCCTGGAGATCCTGACCTGGCATGAAATTGTCAACGATGTCATCGGCGGCGTGCCGGTCACGGTGACGTTCTGCCCACTCTGCAATACGGCCATCGCGTTTGAGTCTCAGATCGACGAAGAGGTGTTCAAATTCGGCGTCTCGGGCTTGCTGCGCAATTCCGACCTGGTCATGTATGACCGCAATACGGAGTCGCTGTGGCAGCAGTCGTCGGGCCGGGCAGTTGTCGGGACGATGGTTGGCGCTCGTTTGAAGTACGTGCCGGCGTCGGTGGTGACCGTGGGTCAATTGCGCTTCGCCTATCCCGATGCGTTGGTGATGTCGCGGGACACCGGATGGGCAAGGTCCTACGGCCAGAATCCGTACCGCGGATATGACAATCCCGAGACCGGCGGTCCCTACTCATTCTTCTTCGACCGCGACAACATCGATGAGCGTCTGCCACCAGCGGAGAGAGTCGTGAGCATCGAAGGGCCCTCGGGCGCGGCGATCGCGTATGCGTGGTCGGCGCTGTCTGAAGAGCGGGTGATTCACGATTCGTTTGACGGTATCGACCTGGTCGTCTTCTGGACTCCCGGCGCGTTGTCGATTCTCGACTCGGGCATACTGCGCGACGCGCGCGAGGTCGGAACGACGGCGGTGTTTGAGTCCTCGCTGGACGGCCGTGCGTTGACCTTCGCAGCAAACCCGGATGACGCCGATGGTCAGACCGTTGTCGACGAGGAGACAGGCTCAGTCTGGGACATCTTCGGTCGTGCGATTTGGGGCGAGCTTGAGGGCTCGCAGCTCACGCGGGTGATCCACTCGGACCACTTCTGGTTCGCCTGGCAGGCGTTCCACCCTGATACCGAGGTGGTGTCGCTGGCGGCTGTTGGGAGAGGGTCGGAGGAGGGCTAGCTCAGGGCCTGAGGAAGCTTCTGGACAACAGGTGTCGGTGGCCGAGCGCCCCCTCCGTTACCCCCCGTTCAGGAGGGTGTCTCAGAAGTCGCCCGACCTCAACTTCCGTCATTCCCGCGCTCCGCCGCGGGTATCTCGCTGTGCTTGGCACGAAAGCCAGGAGCCGGCTGAGCGATTGAAGAAGGCCAGGTTCCTCAGGTTCGAGCGCCGGTGCAGCACTCGGCGAGATTCCCGCGACGGAGCGCGGGAATGACGAATCTTTTGCTTCTGAGGCACCCTCTTAGGTGGGGGGCAGGCTTTCGGCCGCTTCCCCCGCGAGGGGGGAAGCGGGGACCGGAGTTGTTCAGAGCATCCCTAGTGTCCTGAGTCGCTAATGCGATGAACAACGGGGTCTGGTGTTGATGGAGCCGGTTTGGCCGTCCGGGGCTTTCGCTGGAGTGTCATGCGTACCCGACAGGGCCGCCCGACGGTGACGATCGTGTTGAGTGCGGAGGAGCGAGAGACGCTGGAGCGCTGGGCGCGCCGACCGAGCACGGCGCAGGCCTTGGCGCTACGCAGCCGGATTGTGCTCGCGGCGGCGGCCGGGCAGGCGCATACTGAGATCGGCGCGGCGCTCGGTTGCCATCCGGTCACGGCCGGCAAGTGGCGGCGACGCTTCGCCCAGCGGCGGCTGGATGGGCTGAGCGATGAGCCGCGTCCCGGCGCGCCCCGCACGATTGGCGACGAGCAGGTGGAAGCGGTGATCGTCAAGACGCTGGAACAGCAACCGCGCCACGCGACTCACTGGTCAACCCGTTCGATGGCCGCCGAGATGGGCATGTCGCAGACGGCGGTCTCCAGGATCTGGCGCGCCTTCGGCCTCAAGCCGCACCTCGTCGAGCAGTTCAAGCTGTCGCCCGACCCGCAGTTCATCGACAAGGTGCGCGACGTGGCCGGCCTCTATCTCAACCCACCCGACGCGGCGGTCGTCCTGTGTGTGGACGAGAAAACCCAGATCCAGGCGCTTGACCGCACCGCTGCGACGCGGCCGATGCTGCCCGGCGTGCCTCGCCGTCAGACTCACGGTTACGTCCGTCATGGCGCCACCAACCTCTACGCGGCGCTGGATATCGCCTCGGGCCACGTGATCGCCGACCTGACCCCGCGACACCGGGCCCGCGAGTTCCGGCGCTTCCTCGACCTGATTGACGAGCAGGTACCCGACGAACTCGCCGTGCATGTCGTCTTGGACAACGTGGCCACCCACCGGACCGCCGAGATCCAGCGCTGGCTCCAGCGTCATCCCCGCTTCCGCTTTCACTTCACCCCCACCTACAGCTCCTGGATGAACCTGGTCGAACGCTGGTTCGCCGAACTGACCACCAAGTGGCTCAGGCGCGGCGCGCACCGCAGCGTGGCCGACCTGACCCGCGACATCGAACGCTGGGTCGCCGGCTGGAACGAACACCCGCGCCCCTTCGTCTGGCACAAGACCGCCGACCAGATCTTCGACAACCTCGCCGGATATCTCAACCGTATTCCCGACTCAGGACACTAGTCGAGCAATTCGACCTCGTCGCCGACGCTGATTTGACCTGCCTCGAGGACGTTGCAATAGCTGCCGAGATGCTGGCTGGTTTGCTCGATCAGGGCTCGACCGACGGCTCCGCTTGAGCCGAAGTCTCTCTGGGCGTGGGACGGTACTGAGCAGCGGACTGTGGTCGTCATCATTTCGATCACCACACCGCCGACGCGCAGTTTCTTGCCGGTCCAGTCGACTTCCAGCAGACCCTCGGCGGCGCCGGTGTCGATCAGGATGTTGGGCCGGAAGCGGCGCACGTCCACGTCGTCGCCTCCGCCTGCGGCGGCCAGCGTGTTGAGCGACGAGGTTGTCATGATGTGGACCGGGTAGCAATCGAAGTATGTGCCAGGCGGCGAGGAGAATCCGCGCAAGTCTTGCGGCAGCCCCGACAGATCGGGCAGCGGGTCGTCGTCGCGCAGGCCGAAGACTTCGCGCAGCACTGCGATCGGGTCGACGCCCTCCGGCATCGGAGCGCGCGCGTACCAGGCCAGGTCGTCGGACGGATGCAGAGGCGTGAGTGTGACCGCGCGACCAACGGCATCGGACAGCTGCGTGTGAATGTCTTCCTGGCCCGACTCAATGCGGCCGTTCTCCGGAGTCGTAATCTCCAAGGCTGGAGAACGTGAGTCGACGCTGGGCGAGGTCGTGTACGTGGCGCGGAAGTGGAGCAGTTTGGGAATCTGCCGGGCGCTGCGGGTTTCGTCGCCCTCGATCTCGCGGACGGCCCAGCCGCGGTCGCCGGCAACGCCGTTGTGGTCAACCTCGGTCGATTCGATCTGTTCGCCACCCATCGACTTGACGGGATAGCGCCAGAGCTGGCTCACGGTTCCGACGGACATTGCGCACCCCTTTTCAGGCGATCGGTGACTGTTCGTTTCCGATCTGTAAATCGTACCACTGGCAAGCAGGGTAGTTGGTGGATTCATATATGAGTGATCTAGTAATGTTTGTCAAGATTGAAGACGCAGTTCAGCGGTGGCAGTGAGGACGACATGACCACGACCACGACTGCGAGCCGACCGGCCTCTGTGGACACGTTGTCGTGGCTCGAGGCCGAGGGGATCCACATCATCCGCGAAGTCGCGGCAGAACTGGAACGACCGTGCCTGCTCTTCTCGGGCGGCAAGGACTCGATTGTGATGCTGCGCTTGGCCGAGAAGGCGTTCTGGCCGGCGCGGATTCCGTTTCCCGTGATGCACGTCGACACCGGGCACAACTTTCCCGAGGCGATTGAATTCCGCGACCGCCGAGTCGCCGAGCTTGAATTGGAACTGATTGTCGCCTCGGTGCAGGACTCGATTGATCAAGGCCGCGTGGTCGAAGAGGTCGGACCGCGGGCTTCACGCAATCGGTTGCAGACCGTGACCCTGTTGGATGCCGTGCTTGAGCACAACTTTGACGCACTCTTTGGCGGCGCGAGACGGGACGAGGAGAAAGCGCGGGCGAAGGAGCGGATCTTCTCGTTCCGCGACGCCTTTGGTCAGTGGGATCCGTCCAATCAGCGTCCGGAGCTGTGGAATCTGTACAACGGCCGCCTCACGCGCGGAGAACACATTCGCGCGTTTCCCCTGTCGAACTGGACCGAGCTCGATGTCTGGCAGTACCTCAAGCGGGAACGCCTGGAGATTCCCTCGCTCTATTACGCGCATGACCGATCAATGTTTGAACGCGACGGGATGTTGTTTCCCGCCTCCGACTTCATCCCGCGGTTGCCCGGCGAGGATCCGTTTAACGCGCGTGTGCGCTTCCGCACCGTCGGTGACATGACCTGTACGGCCGGTGTGTTGTCGCAGGCCGAGTCGCTGGACGCGGTGGTGGCGGAGATTGCGGCGACGCGGATCACCGAACGCGGTGAGACGCGGGCCGACGACCGCTTCTCGGAGGCGGCGATGGAGGATCGTAAGCGCGAGGGGTACTTCTAGTGAGTTCAGAGCAGACATCGTTGAACGGGGCGGTTGAGGACCCGTTGGGGCCGGATCGGCGGACGCTGCTGCGTCTGGCGACGGCAGGGTCGGTTGACGACGGGAAATCGACGCTGATCGGCCGCTTGCTGTTCGATTCCAAGCAGACCTTTATCGATCAGATGGAGGCGCTTGAACGCACCTCGCGGACTCGGGGCGAGCAAGATGTCAACCTGGCCTATCTGACCGATGGGCTGCGCTCGGAGCGTGAGCAGGGCATCACCATCGATGTTGCCTATCGCTATTTCTCCACGCCGCGTCGCAAGTTCATCCTGGCCGACACGCCGGGTCACGTGCAGTACACGCGCAACATGGTGACCGGCGCATCGACGGCCGACGCCGCGCTGTTGCTCGTTGACGCTCGGCGCGGCGTGCTGGAGCAGACTCGGCGGCACGCGTACCTGTCCAATCTGCTGGGCATTCGGCATTTCGTGCTGTGCGTGAACAAGATGGACCTGGTCGGGTGGGATCAGGCGGTGTTCGACGAGATCACGGAGGAGTTGACGCGCTTCGCCTCGCGCATGGGCGTCACTGATGTTCGCGCGATCCCGATCTCGGCGAAGTTAGGCGATTGGGTCGTTGATCCGTCGGCTCGCATGCCCTGGTACGACGGTCCGCCGCTGCTGGAGCAGCTTGAGACGCTTGAGGCGTCCGAGCCGCCGCAGCACCAGGCATCGCGATTTCCCGTGCAGTATGTGATTCGTCCGCTGCGAGACGAGTACCACGATTACCGCGGATACGCCGGGACGATGGCGTCGGGCGTGCTGCGGGTCGGCGATCGGGTCAAGGTGATGCCCTCGGGCGCCGAGACGACCGTGGCAGGGATCGATGCGTTCGACCAACAGTTGCAGGAGGCGACGCCACCGATGGCGATCACGGTTCGGCTCGCCGATCAGTTGGATGTTCGTCGCGGTTCGATGATCGTGTCGGCTGAACATCCACCGGTCGCCGCTACGTCTATTGACGCACACATCTGCTGGATGAGCGAGCGTGTGCCACTGCGCGAGCGGGATCGATTGGTCTTGAAGCTGACGACGCAGACCACACGCGCGCTGGTCGAAGAAGTCGGCGCTCGGCTGGATGTGAACACGCTGGAATACGACCTGACCGCGTCGCAGTTATCACTGAATGAGATCGGTCGAGTCCGGCTCCGACTCATGGCTCCATTGTCGGTTGACCCATACGCTGAGTCGCGGGAGACGGGGGCGTTCATCCTGATCGATGAAGCGACGTCAGCGACAGTCGGCGCAGGGATGATCACCTCCGGGGAATAGTCCTTCGGGGGAGTTGGTATGAGCCGAGTATGCGTACTGGGCTGGCTGCTGCTGGTCGTGTTGTTGGTCGCGCTGCTGGCATCTGGTTTGACGGTCGCCTGCGGCGGTGAGCCCGGATACAACGAGGATGAGCTGATCCTCGCGACGACCACATCGCTCAACGACTCGGGTCTGCTCGACGAACTGGTCCCGATCTTCGAGGAAGAAGAGGGGATCACGGTCAAGATCATCTCCGTCGGCACGGGCGCCGCGCTGCGGATGGGGGCGGATGGCAACGCCGACGTCCTATTGACGCACGCGCCGCCCTCAGAGCAGAAGCTGGTCGAGGCGGGCGACGTGACCAGCCGGACGCTGGTGGCTTATAACGACTTCGTGATTGTCGGACCGCTCGATGATCCCGCAGGCGTCGCAGGAATGAGCGACGTCGCCGAAGCACTGACCCAGATTGCCAGGTCGGAAGCGGTCTTCGCCTCAAGAGGCGACGACAGCGGTACGCATAAGAAGGAGCGGTCGCTGTGGGACGAGGCAGGCTTGTCGCCATCGGTGGGCAGTGATGATTGGTACCTGGAAGTGGGACAAGGCATGTCGGCGACGCTGACCGTCGCGAATCAGCTCTGGGCGTACACGCTCACGGATCGAGGGACGTATCTGTCGCTGTCCGACGATGTGGCCGACCTAACCACATTGGTCGAGGGTGATCCGCTGCTGCTGAACTTCTACAGCGTGATGGAGGTTGATGGGGCGAAGGGTCGGATCAATACGGTGGCGTCGGAGGCGTTCAGGGAATTTCTGCTGCGCGACGACATCCAGGCGATGATCGGTGAGTACCTGCGCGAGGAATACGGTCAGCCGTTGTTTGTCCCTGCTGCCGGAGAGACCGAGGCGTCGATCGCGCAGCGAGGCGCGGCCTCGGGCTGAGCAATACCACGTCGGTGCGCAGCACGGACCTCCCTCTGTCTGCGGCATCTCCCCCGCAAGGGGGGGAGAGGGGATTTGTGAGTTTTGCAAAGGTCTCCGTGCGGGGGGAGATGGGATCTCTTGTCGCAAGTAGGATCGCGGCATGGATTTGATTTGGGATGGGATTCGTGAGGCGGCTCGGCTGTGGTGGTCGGGGGATGGGGAGATCATTGAGATCACGCTGCGGACGCTGGCGATTTCGTCCTCGGCGACGGCGCTGGCGTTGATCGCGGGCATCCCGCTAGGAGCGGTGTTGGCTCTGCGCCGCTTTTGGGGCCGTGGACTTCTTGTCGCGGCGGTCAACACGGGTATGGGTATGCCGCCGGTGGCGATCGGTCTGTTTGTGGCTCTGATCCTCTGGCGCACTGGTCCTCTCGGCGGACTCAACCTGATCTATACGCCGACCGCGATGGTGGTTGCGCAGTTGTTACTGAGCCTGCCGATGGTTGTGGGATTCTCTTTGGCTTCGATTCAATCGGTGAACCCTCGACTGATTGGTCAGATGTGGGCGATGGGAGCGAATCGATTTCAGGTGCTGTGGTTGTTGGTGCGCGAGACTCGACTTGGCCTGCTGGCAGCGGTGATGGCGGGATTTGGCGCGGCGATTTCGGAGGTCGGGGCGTCGATGCAGGTTGGCGGCAACCTGGCGGGCGAGACTCGCGTCTTGACGACGGCAACGGTGCTGGAGACGGGCCGGGGCAACTTTGAGGTCGCGATTGCCCTGTCGTTGGTGTTGGTCGCCCTGGCGTTCCTCGTCAATCTCGTGCTGACGACCGTGCAGCAGCGTCGGCCCATCACATGACAACTCGCCCAGATGCTCATCTACAGGTTCGTGATCTCGTCGTGCAGCGCGGCGGAGTGACGGTGCTGGAGATCGACTCGCTGGACATCCCGCGTGGGTTGGTGACCGTGTTGATCGGTCCCAACGGCTCGGGAAAATCAACGCTGCTGGGGGCGTTGCAGCTTGTGCTTCATCCGCTGCGTGGCACGTTGACGCTCGATGGCGAACCGATGGATGCCGATCCTGTCGGGACCAGACGCCGCATGTCGGCGGCGTTCCAGGAGCCGTTGTTGCTGAGCATGTCGGTGCGCGCGAACGTCGAACTGCCACTCAGGCTTCGCGGCGTCGATAAACGACGGCGGCGCGAACTTGCTGAGCACTGGCTGGAGCGATTTGGGATTGCCTCACTCTCCCGACGTCATGCGCGGCAACTGTCCGGTGGCGAGGCGCAGCGGGTGAGTCTGGCGCGGGCCTTTGCCTCGCAGCCGGAGGTGATGTTGTTGGATGAGCCATTCGCCGGAGTTGATGCGCCGACGCGCGAGGGCCTGATCGAGGACTTCGCCGAGATTCTCTCGGAGACGCGACCGACCACCATCCTGGTCACGCACGACCGCGACGAAGCTCTGCGTCTGGGCGATCAAGCCGCCTTGTTGATCGGCGGTCGGGTTCGCCAGATCGGACCACCGCTGGAGGTGTTCGACCGGCCCGCCGATCGCGCTGTCGCGGAGTTTGTCGGGATGGAGAATGTCTGGCCCGGGCAGCGCTCTGAGTCTGGCGTCTATCGCGCAGGAGGCATCCGACTGGCTTCCACGGACAAGTCAGTTGCGCTGGGCGCGCCCGCGCTGCTCTGTGTCCGCCCTGAACGCATCGTCCTGACGCGAGAGGGTCAGTCAGCCCAGAACAAGATACGAGCAGTCGTCCGCAAGGTCCGACCGCGCGGACCGATCGTACGAGCGGAGTTGAAGAGCGCAGGATTGACCTTGACCTCTGACGTGCCGTTGGTGATGTGGGACGAACTGAACTTGTCGGTGGGTGAGGAAGTCTTCGCGAGAATCGCCCCCACCGACCTGCACGTCATCGGCGACGACGCAACAGGTTGAGCGGGCTGTTGCTCCCGCCTGTTGCGTCGGAATCGCCGATGTTAAAGATGCTGGCGAGCTCGGAGCGGCTGGGCTCGGTGGTGACGTGCTCGCCGTCGATCAGGATGGTCGGCGTGGAGCGACTGCCGCGATTGAGCGACTCGACCACGCGGGCGGCTTCAGCGTCCTGGTCGATATCGATGGTTCGGTAGGGAATCTCGAACTCGTCCAAGAAGCGCACGGCTCGGCGGCAGTCGCCACACCACACGGTGAGGTAGACCAGGACATCGCGCACGGCGTCTGGATCGGCATCGCGAGACTCGATCGGGCCCGCAGCCGGCTCGATTTCGCAGGCTTCGCCGATTTGTACGTCAAGTTGCGGTGTGTCGTCGGTCATCTGGTCTCCTCGGTTCGTCACGCTCTTACTCAGTTCAGGATATCGAGGCCGGCACACGGTGAAGCTTGAGAAAGTTGGTGGGCTCGCCCTGACCCAGGGGAAATCCGCCGGTGAGTACGATTTGATCGCCCGCCTTGAGGCCGAGCGCGTCAACTGATGCACGTTCGACCTCTCTCAGCATCCCCTCGATATCGCCGGGTGGCGGGCAGCGGTGCGGTTCGACGCCCCACATGAGCGCCAGACGCTGCAGGACAGCGTCCTCGGGTGCGAGCACGAGTACCGGCACGGGGAGACGAACGTGGGATATCAGGCGTCCTGAACGCCCGCTGATGGTGAACACGATCACTGCTCGGACCTGTGGGTGCTGATCGACCGCGGCGGCGACGGCGCTGGCGACGGTTCGAGCGGTGTCGGCCTTGAGTTCGATCGGCCGGGCGACCGCCGTGCGTCCGGCGTCGCCGGATTCGGCGCGGCGGATGATGTCGTCCATCATGGCGACGACCTCGACCGGGTGGCGCCCGACGGCGGTCTCGGCGGAGAGCATGAGGGCGTCAGCGCCATCCCAGACAGCGTTGGCGACGTCGGAGGCTTCTGCGCGCGTCGGTCGTTGGCGCTGGACCATCGATTCAAGCATCTGGGTGGCGATAATGACAGGCAGTAAGGCGCGTCCGGCGGCTTCGATGATGCGCCGCTGCAGGACCGGCACTTCAGCCGGCCCCACTTCGACGCCAAGGTCACCGCGAGCGACCATGACGCCGTCGGAGACGGCGATGATCTCCTGCAGGTCATGAATGGCGGAGAGCGTTTCGATTTTGGCAATCAGGGGGATTTCGCCCCCTGCTGCGTGGACTCCAGCGCTGGCTTCAGCCAGATCGAGGGCGCTGCGCACGAATGAGAGGGCGAGGAAGTCGAAGCCGTGCCGGACGGCAAAGCCGATGTGCTCACGATCCCGGGCCGTCACCGCAGGCAAGTGTTTGCCCGCGCCGGGCGCGTGCAGTCCGGCCCGAGCGGTAAGCAGGCCGCCGCCGCGGACTGTCGTGCGGAGCCGATTGCCAACAATCTCCTCGATCAACAGATCGAGTTCGCCGTCGCGCAGGTACACGCGACCGCCCGTCTCGACCTCATCGACGAGCGCCGCATAGTTGCAGCTGATGGTCAAGCAGGCGCCGTCATACTCGGCTCCTGCGTTGCTTCCGACGAGGACGTCGACTCGCTCTCCGCGCGCGATCTCCGTGCCGTCGGGCACCGAACCGATGCGTATCTTGGGTCCCTGCAGATCGCCGAGAATAGCGACCGGCTTGCCCGTCTCGGCCTGGGCGCGACGGATGGAGTGGACTGCGCGGGTCCAGGAGGATTCATCTCCGTGGGAGAAGTTAATTCGGGCGACGTCGAGTCCGGCTTCAACCAGCGCGCGAACCGTTTCCGGATCGCCGGATGCGGGACCGAGCGTGGCGACGATCTTGGCGCGGCGTCGTGAGGTCATGGCTGGCTTCATCTCCTCTGATTACTGTAGGCCTGCGAACCAGTCGACTGATGTGCGTTCCGTAACGGACAGGTGACCGAGCGAACCGCCCGATTCTAGATTCTGAGTTTCCAGTCCCCGCTTCACGCGGGGACCTGCTCGGTCGGCGCACTGCAACGACTTCGGAGATGGCTGCAATCCTGCGCGGACGCCAAGGAACGGGTCACCGCTCGGAGCCGGGGACGGGGACGAGACGGGTTCCCGCGTGAAGCGGGAACTGGGGAAGAACGCCAAACGGGCCGCTCCCGTGGGAGCGGCCCGTTTGTTGGTCGCCGTTGATTGGCGGTTGGCTGGGTTTAGTAGGCCGGGACGGGCGGGGCCCCGATGGCGCTGCCGTCCGGCTTGTCGGTGACCAGGCAGTTGGTCGTGAGGACCATGCCGGCGATCGAGACGGCGTTTTCGAGCGCGGCACGGGTGACCATCGCCGGGTCGGCGATGCCCATGTCGATCATGTCGCCGTACTCGTCCGAAGCGGCGTTGTAGCCGAAGTTGAGGGTCTCGGTGTCCTTGACCGCCTGGACGATGACGGACCCATCCTTGCCGGCGTTGATCGCGATGCGTCGCATCGGCTCTTCCAGCGCGCGGTTGAGGATGTGAACGCCGGTCGCTTCGTCGCCCTCAAGCCCGAGTGTGCTGAGCGCGGGGATGACGTTGATCAGGGCGACACCGCCTCCGGGGACCATGCCCTCTTCGACGGCTGCACGGGTCGCGGACAGAGCGTCCTCGACGCGGTGCTTGCGCTCCTTGAGCTCGACCTCGGTGGCCGCGCCGACCTTGATGACGGCGACGGAGTTGGAGAGCTTGCCCAGTCGTTCCTGTGACTTTTCGCGGTCCCAGTCGCTCTTGGCCGCCTCGTAGACGTGGCGAATCTGGTTGACACGGTCGTCAATCGCCGTCGGGTCGCCGTTACCCTCGATGATGGTCGAGTTTTCCTTGGTGGCGATGAAACGGCGAGCCCGGCCGAGCTGAGCGATGTCAGCCGTGTCGAGCTTTCCACCGAGCTGCTCGGAGATGACCTCGGCGCCGGTCAGGGTGGCGATGTCGCCGAGGTTGTCCTTCTGGCGGTCGCCGAAGCCTGGGGCCTTGACGGCGATCACGTTGATGGTCCCACGCAGCTTGTTCACCGCAAGGGTGGCGAGGGCTTCGCCATCGACATCGGCGGCGACGATGACGAGGTTCTTGGTCACCTTGAGGATCCGCTCGAGCAAGGGGAGGATGTCCTGGACGGCCGAGATCTTCTTGTCGGTGACAAGGATGTAAGGGTCGTCGAGTTCAGCTTCCATGCGCTCGGGGTTGGTGACGAAGTAGGGAGAGATGTAGCCACGGTCGAACTGCATACCGTCGACGTATTCGACCTCAGAGCGGATGCCCTTGCCCTCTTCGACGGTGATGACGCCGTCCTTGCCGACCTTCTCCATGACCTCACCGATGAGCTCGCCAATGGCGGGGTCGGCGGCGGAGATGCCGGCGATCTGCGACATCTGCTCGCGGGTGGTCACGCGGACCGCCTTCTCGCGGATGGCGTCGGAGAGAACCTCAACGCCCTTCTCGAGGCCGCGCTTGAGGGCCATCGGGTTTGCGCCGGCTGCGACGTTGCGCATGCCTTCGCGGACGATGGCTTGGGCGAGGACGGTGGCGGTGGTGGTGCCGTCACCGGCGATGTCGTTGGTCTTGGAGGCGACTTCCTTGGCGAGCTGAGCGCCAATGTTGTGGAAGGGGTTCTCCAGGTCGATGTCGCGGGCGATGGTGACACCATCGTTGGTGATCGTCGGCGCGCCGAAGCTCTTGGCGAGGACGACGTTTCGGCCCTTGGGACCGAGGGTGATTTTGACGGCGTCGGCGAGGGCGTCAATGCCATCGCTCAGGGCCTGACGAGCTTCCTCGTCGAACAGCAGTGCCTTGGCCATATGTGGTGTTCTCCTTCTTCGTGGAGTCTTGCGGCTGGTTTGCGTGTTTCTAGCACTCGCATAGCGAGAGTGCCAACGCGTGTATTGTGTCGAATTTGTTGCGCCAACGCAAGTGGCGCGGACGTTATCGTTTCGTGCTCTCACGACTCTGCAACATCGCTGTTAAATCGGCTACAGCGGCATGGCTCTGCAGGCGACTTTGCAGGCGCTCAGAGCAACAGTCGAGGCACGGGCAGCAGCTTGAACAACGCGACCGCGCGTATCTGATCGTTGGGCACCGCGCCGAAGCGGCGGCTGTCGGTGCTGCGGGTTGGGTTGTCGCCAACGACGAACCAACCCTCGCCCTCTCGGGTCAGGGCGCGTTTGATGAAGAGGTCGGCCCGGCGTCGGAAGGCAATGACGCGTCCCGGTTCCACGCGTAGCAGTTTGGGCGACAGAGCGAGCAGACGGTCTCCGTCGCGCAGCGTCGGGGACATGGAGTCGCCCTGGACTCGGAGGAAATAGATCATTGAAGCAACGGTCCAGGGAACCACTGAACAGCTAGTTCCGCTGGCCAAGCGGGACCCCTCTGTCACTCCGTGACATCTCCCCCCGCAAGGCGGGAGAGAGGAGCATGGGCTAGAAGTCGTCCATGCCGAAGTCATCGTGGCCGTGGTCGTGACCGTGGCCGCCCATGCCCATGCCACCCATGTCGGGCATACCGCCCATGGCTCCCATGTCGGGCATGCCGCCCATGGCTCCCATGTCGAAGTCGTCGAATGAGGAGCCGCCTGATCCCGTGTGGATCGCGACGCCGGCGCCGAAGACGCGGGCGCCGACTCCACCTTCGCAAGCGGGGCAATCGGGCGTGTCGGGCGCCTGACCCATTTTGGCGAGGACATCAAAGACGTTGGTGCACTGGGGGCACTTGTACTCGTACATCGGCATAAGGTGTTTCCTCCCTTGAGGATGCGGAGCTGTGGTTGGTCGTTGGGTCATATCTTACGACGGTGACCCGCGATTCCAACGCGGTGTACTGAACAGGGGAACCGATCAAAGGAGCAGGGCGATGCCTGACCTACGAGATTTCTGTGATCGACTGTGGCAAGGCGAGATTGACACGATCCACGAGGCGCACCCGGTGACCTCGACGTGGAACAACCGCGAGCCCGAAGAAATTGACGATGGCTTCCTGTACATCAAGTCGGCCGCGTCGATGAACACGATTGACACCGGCGACGGCCTGGTGATGCTGGACACGGGTACCGCGCGGGACGCGGAGGGCCTGTTCTCGGCCGTTCGCGGCTGGCGTCCGGATACTCCTCTGCGGGCAGCCGTCTTTTCCCATCATCATGTCGACCACATCTTCGGCGTGACCAAATTCGACGAGGAGGCAGCCGCGAAGGGTCAGGCTCGCCCTGTCGTCTATGGACAGCGCCACATTCCGGCTCACTTTGATCGGTACAAGCGGACGGTCGGCTACAACACGGCGATCAACTCTCGGCAGTTCATCCGCCCCGGCATGGACGCGACGCAGGTTCGATTGCCCTGGCCGGACGAGTTTCGGTACCCGGACGTGACATTTGACAACGCGGTCAGATTTGCCGTCGGCGACTTGACCTTTGAGGTCACGCACACACGCGGCGAGACCGAGGATGCCGCTTGGACCTGGATTCCCGAGCGCAAGTGGCTGTTCCCCGGTGACCTGTTCATCTGGGCGGTGCCGAATGCGGGCAATCCGCAGAAGGTGCAGCGCTGGGTCGGCGAGTGGGCGGCCGGTCTGCGGCAGATGGCAGGCAAGGGCGCCGAGGTCATGAGTCCGGGTCACGGCTTCCCGATCTTCGGCGCGGACCGCGTCGCCGAGGCACTAAATGACACGGCCGACCTGCTCGAGGAGATCGAGAATCAGACGCTGGCGCTGATGAACCTGGGCTACACGCTGGATCGCGTGTTGCACTCGATCGAGCTGCCGCAGCGGCTTCTGGACAAGCCCTGGCTGCGGTCGGCCTACGACCACCCCGAGTTCATCGTGCATAGTGTCTGGCGCTACTACGGAGGCTGGTACGAGGGCGAGCCGGACCGACTCCTACCTGCGCCGCGCTCAGCTGAAGCAGCGGAATGGGTGACGCTCGCTGGAGGTCTGCAGCCGGTGATGGATCGGGCTCGGGCGCACATGCAGAACGGCAATCTGCAGCTGGCTTGTCACTTGATCGAGGGGGCGGCGCTGGCTGCGCCGAATAGTCCGGATGTGCATGGTCTCCGAGCGGAGATTTATGATGCCAGGGCCAATGAACAGGACTCGTCAATGGCGCGGGGGATCTTTGCGTTCGCCGCATCGTCGAGCCGGAACGGCAAGCGGGACGTGTTCAATCCGTAACGGCTGTCAGTGCGGCGGCATCAGTCAACAGGGCTGAAAGGGATTGGAGGTGCGAGTGCGGGCAGCCCAATTCGTCGAATTGCAACGATCGCACCCGCTCATGCGCGGGCAGCCACTCATGTAAGGCAGCTGCGATATCGTCCCGCCGTGGGCGTAGATCGGGCGGTAGTGGCGCCACATCGCCGACCCTCGACACGAGCATCTCGATCCTGTCTCCGATTAACGGCAGCGTGAGATCATCTGGCTGTTCGCAGAACTGGCGAAGACCGACCTCGAGCTGCGTCCAGTGCAGTAGCAGATTGAGCCGTTGCGCCGCATCTTGTTCGTACCCGTAGGATAGCCAGCTGTAGTAGGCGCCCCAAAGAACATGCCAGAGCACGTGGCCGCATACATGACGGCGCACGCCATCCTCCAAAGATCGATTCATGTCGTACGTCCAGTCGCTGAGCGCTCGCTGCGTTCCCTCCCAGAGCAGAAACGCGCCGCGTTGTTGCGGGCTAGGAACTGTTGCGCTGCGAAAGGTCGGACCTGCGTTCTGCAAGCTTTGTCTGATGACAAGTCTCTGCGCGGGGTACGCAGTTAGTACGGCGTCGGGATCATCCAGGCTGTGGCATGTGGTTCGCACGGAACCGTCGAACGCGGTTCCAATCCGGCGCAATACTCCAAGTCGCTGCAAGCTGGACCAGTCAAACGGCGGATCGAGTCCAGTCGGCGAACCGGACAACGCCCGATTCCAGCGACCTCGGATCCGATGAAAGTCGGAACGGCAGACCAGCTCGGCCTGTTCGTCTGGAGACACCGTCGTAATCTGTCCGAGTCGCAACCGCAGTGGCCAGTAGTACTTCGTAAGCAGCGGCGACAGTGCTAGAACATGTCGCCACATCAGCCGAGTCGCGCTCAGGGCTTCGTCAATTGCAAGCGTGGCGAATCTTGCTTGTCCCTCATATGAGGGAGTGGAACCATACGGAGGACATCGATGCTCGACAAGTAGCGCCTCAATCGCTGCGTCCACGTGCACAGAGAGGGCAGCGATCCGGTACCAATCGGCGTGAGAGGACTGAATCTGTATGTGGCCATTCCCTACCAACGCCTCGCCACGTACAGGCTCAACGCCTTCACGCCCGAGCAATACTACCGCGCAGGCAGTGCGCAGGCAGTGACCAGCCAAAGACCTACGGTCTGTGCCAAGCGGAACCACATATACCCACGCTATCGCCAAGACCTACTTCACTATGCCGTCGAAGGCTCACTCGAAGGCGCGTCTTCATTGACTTTGAATTGCGGAGTCTCGCGAAACAGGGGGACATCCTCGGCGGGTACGATTCGCACGTCACCGTCCGGCTCAAACTGTTGTGTCTTGCGCTAGGGTTCGGCGCTGACGGGTTGCGGACAGCCCCACACCTAAACTGGCAACCGCTCCGAGCGAAAGTGATGCGAAACGAACGCTGTCCCGCGAGCGATCTGGATCATCGCCTGATCGTTGATCAGTTCGTTGGATGTTCCTTGGTTAAGGCCTCGCGCAAACGTGGCGTCTGACAACGGCCACTTGAGGCCGACGGTTGTGATGCCTTCGACCGTCTCGCTGACGGCGGTGATGCTGACGTAGTCGCCGATGTTTCCCTGGAAATGCGCCTGCGAGACTCCGTCTCCGTTGAGCACGGTGAGGGCGGTCCAGCCGTCGACGGTCCAGGTGGGCGTTTGGCGCAGGCGGGGATGCGTGAGCAGGTAGAGGTTGGCGACGGCGTGGTCGTAGCGCGGGCCTCCGAAGAGGCCGACGATGATAATGCTGGTTGCGCCTCGCTTGAGGGCGTGCTCAATGGCGACATCACCGTCGGTGCGTTGCTCGGGATCGGGGTGGTGCTCGAACTCGACGCCGACCGATTTGAGGTGAAACAGGTCCTCACCTGCGAGCGAGTCGAGATCGCCGATTACGACGTGCGGCAGGACGCCGAGTTTGCGCAGGCGATTTGCGCCGCTGTCGGCGGCGACGATCAGGGCTGCGCCGTTGAGCGCGCTGCGGACGAGGGGTGAGTCGTGAATCTCGCCCGCCAGCGCGACAACGGCTTGCACTGCTCTCTTCGTTCTCTTCTGAGAACGGGACTAGTCAGCGACTGGTTCCGCTTCGGCCTTGGCTCCCGTGCCGTTGCTCGACGCCTCGGCGCCGTTGGCTTCGGCGGCGGCAGCTTCCTGGGCCTCACGCATCGCCTCGGGCAGTTCCTTGCCGGCGTCGGCGAAGGCTTTAGCCATCGCCTTGGCGCCTGCGCCGAAGATGTCGAGCTGGCGGTCTTCGACGAAGTCGCGCGAGGCGACGAGTCGGTCAAGCTGGCCCTGATACTTTGGCGCGACATAGCGCATCAGCAACTCAAAGCTGCGATTGGTGGCGTCAGTCGACGCCCACTCGTGGTGCATCCCCAGCAGCCCGCCGATGCCGCCGGAGCGCTCGTGCATCGCCTCGATCTGGTCGACGGCGTCCTCGGGCGAACCGACGATGACCATGTTCTTGTCGATCGCTTCCTCGATCGTGTCGGCCATCTGCAAGGAGATGCCACCGCGCCGACCGGGATCGCGAACGTCGCCGACGTAGGCGCGCTTGAGGAAGCCGGCACGGACATCCTCGATCGCCTGGGCTCGCGTTTCGGCGACGTGGATCGCGGTGACGACGCGCCAGTTCTTGCGCGAGACCTCGTGGCCGTTCTCTACCGCCGCCTCTTCGTACCAATCCCAGACATTCTTCATGCCCTCGGAGTCGGCGCCGGCGACGGAGAGCAGGCTGGCGCCGTGCTTGCCGGCCAACTGGGGACCGGACGGCGTGAGAATCACGGCGACTGCCAGCTCGGGATGCGGGTCTGAGTACCAGGCCATTTGCAGCCGAGCCTCGGTCAGCGAGAACCAGTCGGTCTCCATCGAGACGGGCTCGTCGCTGCGCGCCAGCTGGACGATGGCGTCGAACGCTTCGGCCATTCGCTTCCGCTGCGTCGTCGGTTCGATACCCATCTGCACCGCGTCGGAGGTCAGCGCGCCGGGTCCAACGCCCAGCATCACTCGACCACGGGTCATGTGGTCGAGTTGGAGAAGGTCGTCGGCGATCATCAGCGGGTTGTGGTAGGGCAGCGAGACGACGCCGGTACCGAGCTTGATGTGCTTGGTGCGCTCGGCCAGCGCGGCGATGAAGATCATCGGGTTGGAGATGGTCTCGCGGGCAAAGGAGTGGTGCTCGCCAATCCAGGCCTCGTCGTAGCCCAGGTTGTCGAGGTGCTCAATCAGCTCGACATCGCGCTGGAGCGCGAGGGTGGGATGCTCGCCGACACGGTGGAATGGAGCGAGGAAGAGTCCAAATTTCATGCGCTTGGGTCGCCAGGACATGGTGCGCCGTCCGTTTCTATCGGGTGCGGGGTCGTATGAGTTTGAGGATAGCGGTGTGTGAATCGGTAGACGTGCGAAGTCCAGGACGCATTGGATTCAAATCTCCGCCCACGGAGGTTGTCTCAGAATTCTGAGATTCGTCATTCCCGCGCTCCGTCGCGGGAATCTCGCCGAGTGCTGCACCGGCGCCCGAACTTGTGGAACTGCGCGTGCTTCAGTCGCTCAGCCGACTTCTGTCTTTCGTGCCGAGCACAGCGAGATACCCGCGACGGAGCGCGGGTATGACGGAAGTTGAGGGCAGGCGGGTTGTGAGACCACCTTGACGAACGGGGACTGGAATCTAGCCCAGGACCTCGGGATTGACGATCGCCTCCGGGCGGTTGCCGCTGACAACGTTCACGACGTTCCGAGTCGCCAAGGCTCTCATGGCGTAGCGGGTCTCCTCGGTGGCGGTGCCGATGTGCGGGAAGGTGATCACGTTGGGCAGCTTGACGATTGGCTCGTCGGGGTCGGGCGGTTCGTCTTCGAGCACGTCGAGGCCCGCGCCGGCGATCTGGTTGGCGACCAGGGCGTCGTGTAGGGCCTTCTGGTCAACGGCTGGGCCTCTGGAGGTGTTGATCAGGTAAGCGGTCGGCTTCATCAGCGCGATCTCGCGCGCGCCGATCATGTGCCGCGAGGCCTGGTTAAGGTCGGTGTGGACACTGACGAAGTCGGACTCGGCGAGCAGTTCGTCGAGCGTTCGCTTCTCAGCAGGCGGCGCGTCGGCCGGCGGGTTGTCGTAGATGTCGTACCAGATCGCCTTCATGCCGGCGAAGTTCGCGCGACGCGCGACTTCCTGGCCGATCCGTCCGAATCCGACGATGCCAATCGTCTTGCCCAGCGGGTCGTTGGCCAGCCCGGGATACGGCTCACGGCGTCCCCAGCCGCCGGAGCGGTTGTAGGCCTCGAACTCCATCAGGTGCCGCGAGAGCATCAGCAAGAAGGCCATGGTCAGGTCGGCGACGGCGGCGCTGAGCACGCCGGGCGTGTTGCAGAGCGCGACGCCGTTGGCGGTCAGCAGCGGGACATCGAAGGCGTCGAAACCGACCGAGGTCGTGGCGACGACCTTGAGATTGGGCGCGAGGTCGAGAATCTGCTGGTCGACCTTGACAATCGGGCTGAGCAGGACGCCGTCGGCGTCCTTGACGGCTTCGATGAACGCGCCGCGGTCGCGTCCGTCAACGACGCGGACATCGCCGGCGGACGCAAGGTGGTCGTGGAGTTCGTCTTCGATGGGTACGGCCTGGACGATGGTGGTCATGTGGTTGGGGCTTTCGTTTGGTGAGGTATTGGAGGAATGGTAATCGAGTCCGGCTCGCTTGCAGCGGCTAGATATCTTCTTTGCTCCCCCCTACGGGGGGAGCTGCCGAAGGCTGAGGGGGGTGCTCGGTGCGGGGACCCCCTCAGCCGCTTCGCGGGAGCTCCCCCGGCAAGGGGGAGCAAAGAACACTACGTGACAGCTCCCCCAAGGGGGGAGATCTTGACGCCCTCTGCTAGTGCGGAGTCAGTCGATAGGCCCTCAGCGCGGTGTCGTGGAACATGGCATTCTTCTCGTCGGCCGGGTAGTCGGCGACGAGCTTCAGGAACTGGTTCCAGAGCACGGTGTAACTGCATGAGGCCTTGTCGACCGGGAAGTTGCTTTCGAACATGCAGCGGTCGGGACCGAACGACTGGATGGTGTGCTCGTACCAGCGACGGTTTGCTTCCAGTAGTTCGTCGGAGCTTGGCGCTCGCTCCTGCTCGTGCCAGCCGAAGCCGTTGATCACCATCTGGATTCCGCCTACTTTTGCGACGACGTTCTCGCAGGTGGCGAGTTCGGTGATCGACTCTCGCCAATCGGCGAAGACCTCGTCCTGGCGTCCGGCGTAGGGACCGATTCCGAGCGGGCCACCGAGGTGATTGAGAATGATCGTCGTCTCGGGGAAGGCGCGGGCGAGGTCGGTCAGCTCGGGAATCTGCGGATGGTAGAGCCAGCCCTCGAAGCTGAGGTTGCGCTTGCCGAGTTCAGCGAAGCCTTCGCGGTAGGTCTCGTTGAGGTAGACGTGGGCTCCTGGCTCGATGCGTGAGTTAGGCACGTCGGGCGAGGAGTCCCAGCTCGCGTGATGGCGGATGCCGCGGAAGCGTGAGCTGATCTCCATGTGTGCGTCAAGCACGTCGCCGACTGCAGCGCCGAGCATCAGGTTGGCGTGTCCGACGATGCCGGTGCAGGCTCGCATGTCGCCGTAGATGCCACTGGCGCTTTGCGCCGATACGCCCGCCACATACTCGGTCTCTCCGACCGGTCGCATGTGTTCTGGACCATCGGCGCGGTACATCGCACTGCACTCGATGAATACCGTCTGGCGCACGTTCAGGTCGTTGGTGTCTTCCAACAACTCGTCGAGGAAATAGCGCAGTAGCCGTCCATCGGCTCGCGCATCCCAGAGATGGTGATGCGGGTCGATGATTGGCTGGTCGCGGTCAAATGCAGGCTCGACCGTCGTGCCGAGCCAGTCAAAGTTGTCGGTAACCATCGTGAACTCCTATGCGTCGTCGATCAGGGCGCGGAGACCCTTGCCGAGCTCGGTGTAGCCCTGATTGAGCAGGAAGCGGTCCCAGCCGATGCAGAAGTGCTTGACGCCGAGGTCGAGGTAGCGCTGCGCCTGCTCGACAGCGCCGATCTCGATGCGCGGGGCGACGCCGTACTCGATCGACTTGGCGATGGTCTGCTCCTCGGCGGCGCGAATCTCTTCGGGATTGGGTCGCTCGTCGAACGAGAAGCCGTAGTCGGCGGGTCCCCATTGCGTCATATCGACGCCGAGTTCGGCGGCGCGTTCGAGGATGGCGTCGATGTCTTCCAGCGCGACGCGCTTCTCGATCATGATCACGGTCACGATCCCATCGAGGTCTGCGCCGTAGTCTCCGGCGGAGTAGCCCGCGAGCGCCGGACGTCGCGTCTTGACGCCCATGTGGCCGCCCAGGTCGCCGAGCGTGCCCGGCTTGTCGGGACGGATGGCCTGCATCGCGAGGTCGACGTCGTCGGGTGTGCGGATGTCGGTGTAGAGCATGGCTTTGAAGCCGGCGCCGAGCGCGGCCTGAGCCCAGAAGGTCTGGTTGGCCTGGTCGAGCTTGATCATCAGCGGAAGATCGCCGCACTGGGCCGCTCGGGCGAGGTGGTAGAGCGTCTTCATGTCGAAGGTCGAGTACTCGGCGACATACTCGCCATAGTCGAACTGGCCGGTGTCGCCGATCAGCTCGGCGATGTCGGGGTCGTTGAACAGGAAGTGGGTGCCGATCGTCGCTTCGCCGGCATCGAGCTTTTCGCGAAAGGTGTTTGCAAGCACGGCCATAGGTTGGTTCTCCTTGGTTGGGATTCGTCAGTTCATACGGAGGCTAGGTTAGACGCGTACTACGCTCGCCGTCGTCGGACGGGGTCGAGGCGCTCAGTCAGGACATCGCTGAGGAAGTTCAGCGCGGTCAACATCAGTGCGAGAATCACGACAGGTCCGAGGACGAAGTGTGGCGCGTCGCGCATGAAGGGTCGGCCTTCCTGCATAATCGCGCCGAGAGTGGGTTCGGGGAGTTCGGCGCCCAGACCAAGGAAATTGAGAGCAGCCATGATCAAGACTGAAGCCACGACAGCAAGCGGGACCTGCACTGTGAATGCGCCGAAGGTGTTGGGCGCCACGTGTCGGAAGAGGATTCGGCGTCCGGAGAGTCCGAGACAGCGCCCGGCGAGTATGTAGTCGCGCTCACGTTCACGGAGGACTCCCGCACGCGCGAGTCGGGCCGATCCGGGAATGTTGAAAAAGGCGATCGCCACGGCGACGCTGAAGATGCCTGAGCCCATGATCGTGATCAACAGGATCGCGAAGACGATCCCGGGGAACGCCAGGAGGACATCCACTCCTCTCATGATCAGGGTGTCGGTGCGTCCTCCTCGCCAGCCGGCTGTGTAGCCGAGCGTGATTCCAACGAGCCAACCGACAAAGACAGCGACAAAGCCGTGCTTGATCGTGCGGCCGAGACCGATCGAGTTGCGGGCGAGCAGATCGCGCGAGATATGGTCGGTGCCCATCGGCGCGTCCCAGGAGATGCTGCCGTTCTTCGGGGTACTACCGGGCTTGTTCGGGTCGGTCGGATCGAGCACCGGGAAGATGAACGCAAAGAAGAACAGGATTGTGAGCACGGAGAGGGCGAACGCGCCGCGTGGCTCTCGAATGATGGCGCGCAGCTCGGCGCCGATGCCGCGAAGCAGGTGAAAGCGATCACTCTCTTCCGCGAAGGGGACAGCTGCGATTTGTCCAGACATCGCTACCCCTCCGCACCTTGCCCGATGCGGATACGCGGATCGAGGCCGACGTAGACGAGATCAACGATCAGGTTGACGACGACGAAGACGAAGACCAGCAGGATAGTTGTGGCCTGGATGACGGTGTAGTCGCGATTGTTGACGGCGTTGATCAGGGCGCGGCCGAGTCCGGGCCAGGTGAAGACGGTCTCGATCACCAGCGTGCCGCTGAGGATTGAGGCGAGCTCGAGGCCCATGATCGTGACGACCGGGATCAGGCTGGGTCGCAGTGCGTGGCGAATGATGACAGTGCGATTGGTGAGACCCTTTGATCGGGCTGTGCGGATGTAGTCCTCGGTCAGGGTGTCGAGTAGGGACTGTCGGGTGAAGCGGCTGATATTGGCAGCGACGATGCCGCCAAGGGCGAGTGAGGGCAGCGCCAGATGTTCGAGCGCCTTGATTGGGTCTTCGGTGAGTGGCACGCGTCCTGAGACCGGGGTGAGATCAAACCAGACGGAGAACACGATCAGATAGACCAGACCGGCAACGAACGACGGCACGCCGATATTCCAACCGGTCCAGAGGGCGGCAAACCAGTCGAAGAATCCACCGCGATTGACTGCGGCGAGCACGCCGAGGGTCAGACCGAGCGTGAACCCGATGATGATCGCCAAACCAGCCAGCTCAACCGACGCGGGAATCGCGTTGCCGAGGATCTCGGTGACCTGGAGTCCGGTGAGCGACTTGCCGAAATCGCCGGTCAAGATGCGGCCGATCCAGATCCAATACTGCTCGTACATCGGCTTGTTGAGGCCGAGTTCTTCTTTGAGCTGTGCATACACCTCAGGGTCGGTGTTGCCCATCGAGTCGCCGATGGCGCCGGCCACGGGATCGCCGGGGATCAATCGCACGGAGGCGAAGATCAGGATGGAGGCGACGAAGAGGACGGGGATCAGCTGGGTGATCAGACGACGAAGTACGTAGGTCATCGTTCGCCTACCGCATGAATACAGATGGCTGGCAGCTTGGACGCGGACGTTCCCGAGGGAAGCGTCCGCGTCCAATGGTTGCGTCGCTAGGTCTGCTCAAGCCAGATATTTTGCGGATTCAGAGTGGTGGGACCCGGATCGGGCACGTGGACCCGGTTCGTGTAGAACTCCGCTCCGCGCTGACGCGCAATGGTCTGCGCAAACATCACCTCGTGGAACGTATCGTTAAACGAGCGCCAGTACTCTTCCGTGTCCTCGTGGTTACCGGTCTGGACATCAAGGATCATGTCCAACCAGTGGAAGTAGTTGTCCATGTAGGGGCGTTCGCGAACCGGGACCGGGTTGGCAGCGTCGCCTCCGCGCTTGGCATTGCCTGCACCGTGCAGCGCGTCCTGCATGACCATGGCGAGCGCAGCGCTCTCTGGGCGGATCCAGTTGCCGAAGCCGATCAGGAAGTTGCCGAAGTCTCCGGCCTGCTGCTTCTCGATCATGACGTTGTACTCGGTCGGTTCGAGCTCGAGTTCGATGTCGAGCGTCAAAAGTTCTGCCTGCAAGAGCTGCGCCAACGCCGGAGCGTAGGGGCGAATCGGCAGGGTGCTGGCAGTCAACACGCTGCCCTCGCCGACGCCAGCGGCATCAAGCAGCTTGGCTCCCTCGGCTGGGTCATAGGCAGGCCGGTCCTGATCCTCGATGTAGCCCTGCGAGCCACGCTGGAAGAACAGGCGGCCGCCGTCGTCGTAGGGACCGAAGTAATCGCGCACGACGCGCTCCTGGTCGACCATCAGCCAGACGCCGTGGCGGGCGCGCGGGTCGGTGGTCGGTTCGACGTCGATGGCGAAGCGGAAGATCTGGCCGCCGAGGCTTGTCCCGGCCCAACCCCAGTGCTCATCGCTGTCGATCAGACGGTTGATCGTCTCGGGGTTGTTAAATGGGATGCCGTTGTGAGAGTCGATATCACCGGCCTCGAGCGCGATCCCGATGGCATCGGCGTCGGAGAAGATCGTGTAGTTGATCTCGTCCATGTTCGGCGGTCCCATGTGGCCCTCGGTGAAGGGCGTCAGCCGCCAACCGGTGTTGGGGTCGTAGCTGTCGGTGTCGAAGCGCCAGGGACCGGTGCCGATCAGCACGGCCTCTTCATTGCGTGCTATGTCGATCGCCGGTGCGGTGGCCGATCCGGCCGTTTCCGGGTGGCCCATGCGGACATAGGCGGTCAGGGCGCCAGTGAAGCCGCGCGGTTCGCCCAGGTTGAGGCGCATGGTCAAGTCGTCGATCGCTTCGGTGCCGGCGATCACCTTGCCCAGGTTGTAGGCCGGCGAGCCACCGCCGGAGACGCCCTGATCTCGGATCGCCTCGTAGCTGTGTGCCGCGTCGTCGGCGGTGAAGGCGCGGCCGTCGTGGAACATGACGTTGGGCTTGATGTCGAAGATCCAGGTCAGGTTATCCGGGGTCTCCCAGCCGCCAGCCACGTCGGCCTTAATTTCCCAATCGGGGTTGGCGAACTCCCAGAACTCATTGGCGCTCTCGTTGAGCTGCACGCCGCCGTACTGAGTGAGGCAGTTGTACATGTAGCCGGTCGAGTCGATCGTGCCGTTGTTGCCGGCCGAGTTCCAGGGGAAGCGGATCAGGGTGAGCTGCGAGGCAGCCGCGCGCTCGAAGACGCCACCGGTCTGGATCGCGTTGCCCTGGCTGTCGAGCATCGCCTGGTCTTGAGCCTGGGCGACGGCGGCCTGCTGTTGTTGCTGCTGAGTGTCGTCTTCCTGCTGCTCCTGCTGCATGGCCTGCTGGTCAGCCTGCTGCTGCATCGCCTGCTGTTGCTGTTGTGTTTGGGCGACGGCCTGTGGCTGGTCGTCATCGTCGTCTCCGCCGCAGCCGACCAGGGCCAATCCGGCCGCGCCAACGCCTGCACGTGCACTCGCCTTCAGAAGACTGCGCCGGTTCAGCCGCTGCCGTTTCATCCGTGACCAATAGTTGCGTTCCATCTGCCTACTCTCGCTCTCTGTCGTCTATCCAAGTCATGCAACGGCACGACCGCACCGTCTAGCCTGGTCCCCGATACTTCGCCCATACTAACGGAAAATGACACAGGGCTCAGCGACTGGGCTCAGCGACTGGGCTCGGCGAAATTGAGCGTGTATGAACGATCAGCTGCCATGGCAACGTTTGTACTTCTTGCCCGATCCGCAGGGACACGGGTCGTTGCGGCCGACCGACGGCGCACTCACTTCGACCAGACCAGCGCCAATCAAAGTGGGCAGGTCGCGTTCGACGATTCTGCGCAGGCCGTCGGGATTGCCCAGCCGGTTCTCGGCGTTGACGGCGGCGACGATGCCCCCGACTGTTGTGCGGCCGTCCATCCTGGCAATGCAGGTGGCGATCACGGCGGTCACCGGATAGCCGTCAGAGAACTCGCCTCCGTCCCGCACCACCAACTTGAAGGCCTGCTTGTATCCCGCGCCGGTCAGATTGCGGTCCTGCGTGAGCTGTACATGGCTCGGCAGCGTTGGACGTGAGCGCATCAGAGCGCCAGGTTCTGCGGTCAGTGAGTCGGCCGTTGCCTGGCGCTGTTCGATCAAGCGATCACGACGGCGCACCTCGTCGGCGATCACCGAGGGCAGTTCGCCGTGCTCGATCACGGCCCGTTCGTAGCCGTGTGGCGGCTGGCCACCGACGACCTTGACGAACGCCTCGCGCGGGCTGGTCGTTTCGTCGCCGAGCTGGGCGCCGAACAGGCGGCGTGCTTCCCAAAAGTATGAATCGGCGGTGCGGTTGGTGCCGTAGAAGAGCTGCGCGGTCAGATGGAAATAGCGGTACTGCCGTTCGTAGATGGTCTGGTAAGCCTGCGCGGCTTGTCGGCGGTTGGTTGGATCGTTGAGTGCGGTCTCGACGTAGGTCGCGGCGAGTCCGGCGCTGCCCAGGGCCAGATGCACGCCCGAAGAGAAGAGCGGATCGACGAAGCAGGCGGCATCGCCGACCAGCACGAAGCCATCTCCGGCAAACTCCTTCGACGTGTATGACCAGTCACGCTCGGTGCTTGGCTCATCGACCAGCGTCGCCTCGGATAGCAGTTCTCTGGTGTGCGGAGCGAGTGCGACCTGGGCTTCGAGGAAACCCCGAGGCCCGAGTTCTCGCAGCCCCTCTTGTCCAATTTGTTTGTCAACGACTGCGCCGACGCTGGTCACGCCGGTGTGTAGCGGAATCTTCCAGAGCCAGCCGTGTTCGTATGACTCAATGAAGATGTTGCCGTCGTTAGGTGGATCGAGATGTTTGGCATCGCGGTAGTACCCGTAGACGGCCAGGTTCTTGAAGAAATCGTCCCACTGATGCAGCCGCAATTTGCGGCTGAGCATGGCGGCCTGTCCGCTGGCGTCGACGATGAATCGACTGGCAATCCGGCCTTCTCTGCCATCATGCAGTAACGACACGCCCGCAGCTCGCTCGCCATCGAAGTACACCTCGATGACCTGGTGCTCTTCGCGCACATCAACGCCGTGCTCGGCGGCATTGTTGAGCAGTATGTGGTCAAACTCGGACCGCACGACCTGAAAAGAGGTCGGACGCTGTCCCGGGTCGTCGGCGAAGTACCAGCTCCAGGGGTCGGGATCCTTGCCCCAGACAAGCGTCGCGCCACGTTTGGTGACGAACCCCGCCGCCTCAATCTGGGGCATCACGCCGAGTTGCTCCAGCACCGGAATGCTGGCCGGCAGTAACGATTCGCCGACATGCTCACGTGGGAACTTCGCCCGTTCGAGCAAGACGACGCTGTAGCCCCTGTCAGCGAGGATGGTTGCGCAGGCTGAACCGCCCGGTCCGCCGCCGATCACGACAATGTCGCAATGTTCCGTCATGCAAGTGTCCTTGAAGCTGAGACTACCCTGCGTCGGTACGAGCATGTGCCAAGCAGCGAGGTTGAATCATGGATTTCTACGAGCACCGCGTGACGATGGTCGAGCCGGGGCGATTTCGCGAGTATCGCCAGCTCTTTCTTGAGCAGACCTGGCCTCGGTTGATTGAGGCTGGCTATCGGCCTCTGTGTCTACTGAATCCCACCATCGGCGGCACGCCGGAAGAAGTACACAGCTTCATTGGCTTTGCCACCTGGGACGACTGGCGCGCAGGCCAGGAGATCATGGTCGGACTGGACGACGATGCCTATCGCAGTGTTCGGCGCGAGCTGATTGTGAACGAAACAGCCAGACCGAAGATCCCGTACTCAGGGCGACCATTGGCGGAGACTCCCGACTCCGATCGCCGGGCCGTCTATGGTCTGCGCCGCTGGACGATTGACCCGGACAACTGGGAGCGATTCTCAGAGCTCACAGAGTTCGGCGTCTGGCCGGCGATGGACGCGATGGGGCACCGGGTGCTGGGCAACTTTCACGACGCCGTGCTGAGCGATGACATGGAAGTGACCAACCTGGCCGGCTATCACAGCGTCGGCAACTGGCACGCGACACGGACGCCGGAGGATCCGGGCTCTGGAGTGTCTGAGGAGATACTCAAGCTGTTCCAGGAAAGCGCTCGTGAGCGGCACTCCCTGACCCGTCACACCTGGGTGCAATTGATGAATGCTCATTGGCCTGAGTAATCGTCGTGGCCGGAATGTCGTTCCGCTCAAGCGGGAACTCATGCAGAACCAATCAGCCGTATGGCAGCGTGTTCTTGCAGAACTTTACAAAGTGACTTGTGTCGATGTAAGTGCATCCTGCTGATAGGCTCTTGCCATCCCGGTCCAGGCGAAAGCCACCGGGACACGCCGGTGCACGAGGCGGTAGTAGAAATGGATTTCGACATGTCCTTTCGAACGTCGTGTTCACGCCTCCTGCTGAAAAAAACGGTCGATGCTCTAGTGGCTCCACGGATCTTTTTGCCGGTGCGCGTTCACGCGCGCACCTTCCTAACAGTCATTGCAGTTCTACCGTTCCTTGTTGCACCGGTGTTCAGACGTTATTCCGCTCTCTCAGGTTGCCCGCACCCTCCAAGTCAAGACGCCCGTTAGAAGCATCCTGCCAGTAGCCTCGGGTCGCCAGAATCACCTACCTAGCTCGGATCGGCGTTCCAGCGATAGGCTCGGCGAGCGTTTTCGACGAAGAAGTCGTCGGTGACTGATTCTCGAAGCTGAAGCGACTCGATCTCGTCGCGAGCCCTTGTCCAGGGCATTGTTGGGTACTCCGTGCCGAACATCATCTTCTGCTTGCCGCGCGTGTTGATGAATTGGACGAAGTTGGGCGCCCAGTACTTCGGCGCGACCGAGGTGCAGGACATGTAGACGTGGTCCCAGTGGGCGATGGTGGAGATTGTCTCTTCGATCCACGGTTGGCCGCAGTGGGTCATGATTAGGCGCAGCTCGGGGAAGTGATAGGCGACCTCGTCGTAGTGGAGCGGGTTCTGGACCCAGCCCGGCCTGCGCGGACCCGGCATGCCGGCGTTCATTGAGACGGCGATCTCAAGCTCCATCGCTTTGACGTAGAAGGGCCAGTAGACGCGGTCGGTCGGCGGCAGGGTGTAGCGGAAGGGCGGAATGCGTAGGCAACGGACTCCGTAGCGCTCGTAGTAGTCGACAACCTTGCGGATCTCGTCGTAGCCGTTGAGTGGGTTGACGATCATCGCGGGCAGGATCTTGTCGGGAAACTGCTTGTGCGCCTCTCCGACCCATGCTGCGTGGTCCGGCTCCATGATTGAGATGACGCAGGCGCCAATGTCCGACTGGTCGAGCACTTCCAGCAGTTGCTCAGGAGTCTCGATCGCGCCGCGTTCTTCTATTCCTTTGAAGAGATAGCTCAAGGCGTTGTCGCCGGAGGGGTCGAGGAATGTCGAGTTGACGAGGGAATCGATGGCGCGGATTCGATCGGTCACTGGCCGCCCAATCAGATTTGACCGCGCGGCTTCATACCCGCTGCTCGGTAGACGTTGTCAATCACTCTCATGCTGATCACGCCATCCTCGGCGTCGGTCGGCATCGGCTTGTCGCCACTGATCGCGTCGATGAATGCCTGGAGCTGGTAGTTGAAGGTCGGGGTCTTGGTCAACGTTTCGATTCGTCTGCCCCAGGTGGTGTGTAGTTCGATCCGGTGGATCTCGCGCTGTGGAACGAGCGGGTTGACCACCTTCAGCCAGCCGGCGTCGCCGTAGACGTTGACTTCGCTGGAAAATCCGCCCGCCGCGTTCATGCGCGAGGAAATCCTGGCCGGAATGTTGCCGGGGAAGAGCAACTGCGCCTCGAGTTCGAGGTCGATGTGTTCATGCACCGTCGCCGCCTTGGCCGAAAGGACCTGAGGTTCAGCGCCGAATGTGTGTCGCAGAAAGTGGAGCGGATAGCTGCCGAGATCCATCGTTGCGCCACCGCCCAGTTCGATTCGGTAGCGAATCTGGCTGGGGACGTCGACAACCGTGTTCTGGAAGTGGGCGTCGGCGAAGCGAACCTTGCCCAGCAATCCGCTCTGCACGATCTCGCGCATCCGTCGCGAGAGCGGATGGTAGTAGTAGTGGAACGCTTCGGCGCAGACGAGGCCCGATTGCTGGGCGGCGTCTGCCATTTCCCGCGCCTCTGCTTCGTTCATCGCGAACGGCTTCTCGCAGAGAACGTGTTTGCCCGCTTCGAGCGCCTTGATCGTCCACTCGTTGTGTCCACTGATCGCGAGCGGGTTGTAGATCGCGTCGACGTTGGGATCGGTGACGACTTCGTCGTACGTGTCGTGGACGGTGGGGATACCGGCTCGAGCAGCGAACGTCTCGGCGCGCTCACGGTCGCGGGCCGCCATGCAAACGATTTCGACGTCGGGGAATTCCTCGGCTGGTTTGATCAGGGCGCGCGGCGTGATGCCCGCAGCTCCAAGGATGCCGAAGCGGAGGGTCATGGCGAATCCCTCATACTCGCTCTAGCCCATCCTGCGCCCACCCACCCCGTCATTGCCGCGCTCCGTCGCGGCAATCTCGACGAACGTGCAGAAAGCGGCGAGATACCCGCGGCAAGCGCGGGTATAACGGAACTGGAGCAAGAACCACGCTGTCTCAGTTATGCGTTGAACTGTGGCAGCGGGTAGTCGAGGTCCTTGTTGTAGATCTGGACGCGGCCGCGGCCGCCGTCACCGATGGCGATTCGGTCCTGTCCGTCGATTGCGATGCCTCGCGGGCGGTCGAAGATGCCGAAGTTAATCAGCTCGACGGGGTTCACCCGTTTGAACGCGCGCATGTAGTCGGCGTTTACGTCCATGACCTTCTGCGCCGCCTTGGAGAAGCCGTGGGCGTCTCCGTAGAGGCCGCAGACGATGTCTCCGTCGGGGTAGTAGACCTGAACGCGGCGGTTGCCCCAATCGGCGACGTAGACATCGCCCTCGCTGTCGATTGCGACATCGGCGGGATGATTGAGCGCGCCGCCGTCGTCGACTCCCTCGTACTGCGAGCCGAAGCGGACCAGCGGCTCTCCCTCCGGAGTGAATTTCTGCACGCGATCATTGCCCCAGTCGGCGACATAGACCGCGCCTGCCGGGTCGATGGTTAGGCCCCAGGGCTGGTCGAGCTCACCGATCGCGCTGCCTTCGGAACCCCATGTGCCCAGGAACTCGCCGTCCTTGGTGAACTTCTGGACCCGATGATTGAGGCTGTCGACGACGAACACGTTGTCATCGGCGTCGAATGCGATTCCCGCGGGTCGGTTGAATTGTCCGTCACCGGTCCCGAACTCGCCCCAGTCGCCGATCGGCGCGCCCTCGGTGTCGTAGCCGTAGATGCGGTGGTTAAATGCGTCGGCGCACCAGACCGAGCCGTCGCGAGCGAGGGCCAGGCCCTGGGGCCAGACCAGGTCGCCTTGGCCCATCTCGCCGAGGAATTCATCCTCGATCCGGTACTTGAAAATCTTGGCCGGGTAACCCTCGGCCATGCCGATGTCGGCGATATAGATGGTTCCACCGGCCGTGGCCGCGATCGGCGACGGATAGGTGAATCCTTGCGGCCCGACGAAGTGTCCGATTGAATGGCTGAAATGCCACGTGCGTCCGGCGACTGATTTGGTCAACATGGCTGAACCTTCCGCTGTTTCTTCATTCGTTCGCGTGTCCGACATTCCCGCCTGCACGGGAATGTCGCGTTCGTCGGGGCGCAGTGCTACTGAGTAGCCTTTCAGGCGCCGGGTCTAGGCATTGAACTGTGGGAGCGGGTAGTCGAGGTCCTTTGCGTAGACCTGCACCCGGCCGCGACCGCCGTCGCTGATGGCGATCCGGTCCTGGCCGTCGATGGCGATGCCGCGCGGCCGGTCGAAGTTGCCCAGGTTGATCAGTTCGACCGGCGTCACCCGGTTGAATGCGCGCCCGTAATCGGCGTTGACATCCATGACTAGTTGACCCGACTTCGAGAAGACGCGCGCATCGCCGTAGAGAGCGCAGATGATGTCGCCGTCGGGGTAGTAGATCTGGATGCGGTGATTGCCCCAGTCGACGACGTAGACATCGCCTTCGCTGTCGACCGCCACGTCGGAGGGACGGCTGAGCGCCCCGCCGTCGTCGACGCCCTCGAACTGCGAACCGAAGCGGACGAGGAACTCTCCGTCGGGGGCAAACTTCTGCACGCGGTCGTTAGCCCAGTCGGCGACGTAGACTCCGCCCTCCTGGTCGATCGTCAGACCCCACGGCTGGTCCAGTTCACCTTCAGCGCAGCCCTCAGAGCCCCAGGCGTCGAGGAACTCGCCATCCTTGGTGAACTTCTGCACGCGGTGGTTGAGACTGTCGGCGACAAACAGGTTGTCGGCGGCGTCGAAGGCGATCCCTGAGGGACGGTTGAACTGGCCGTCGTCGGAGCCGAACTCGCCCCAATCGCCAATCGGCGCGCCTTCCGTGTCGTAGCCGTAGATGCGGTGGCTATAGGCATCGGAGCACCAGATTGAGCCGTCCCGAGCCAATGCCAGACCATCCGGCCAGATCAGGTCGCCCCGGCCCATCTCACCGAGGAACTCGTCCTCGATGCGCATTTTGCGCAGGACGCCCTGACCGTAGGAGAAGCCGAAGCCCTCGGCCGCGCCGATGTCGGCGACGTAAATCACACCGGAGGCCGACGCCGTGACCGGCGACGGGTGGGTGAATCCGTCAGGCCCGACGTGATGACCGATCGAGTGGCTGAAGTGCCAGGTGCGTCCGGCGACTGACTTCGTCAGCATGGCGGTTTCTCTCTCACGTCTGTGTTCCTCGCTTCCCTCCTTTGGGGGGAAGCTGTCCCGTAGGGACTGAAGGGGGGTCTCCGACAGCCACGTTCGGTTGACGGACCCCCCTCTGCCTTCGGCATCTCCCCGCGGAGAGGGGAGAAGGGAGGCTGCTCCGCGACAGCTCCCCCAGAGGGGGAGCGCTTGGGATCTTCTAGGCGGTGGCCATCAACGGGTTGAGGAAGTCGAGCTTCTCGAACTGCCCGTCGACGATCGGCACGGCGTCGAGCTGTAGCCAATCCTCGAGCAGGGTCGAGTAGACGCCGCGGAAGTCGTGGTTGGGCACGAGGTCGCCCTGGTCGAGATCCCTGGGGTTGATGCTGGGGAACTCGCCGTGCATGCCGCCCCTGACTGAGGGACCGAGCACGAAGACACCGCCGCCGGCGCCGTGGTCGGAGCCGGAGCCGTTGTCGCGGACGCGGCGGCCGAACTCGGTGAACAGCATCATCACCACGTTGTCATCGCGGTCGTGCGCCTTCAGGTCGTCCCAGAAGTCGGAGATCGCGCGCGAGAGGTCGGTCCACAGCTTCTCGAAGACCGGCTTCTGGTTGGCGTGGGTGTCGAAGCCGATCAAATTGGTGTAGAAGACGCGCGTGCCGAGGTCGGCGCAATGGATTGTGGCGATGTCGCGCAGGCCGCGCGAGATCTGCTCGGTGCCGTACTCGACGTTCGACTCGTAGCGGCCCAGACCTTCCTTGAGGATGTCGGCGCCCTTGAGCGCGTCGAGTCCGGTGCGCCCGAGGTACTCATTGACCGCTCCGGTGCCGATCGCGCGTCCGTACATGTTGACGAAGCGCTGGAGCATCTTCTCGCGTTGCTTCTGCTGCTCGATGCTGGTCAGCAGACCGTAGGTTGAGAGGTCTGCGACCGACGCCACGGTGACGCCGGGCACAACCAGCGCGCGGGGCAGGCCCTGGCCGATGTGGACGCCGGTGACCGGGTTCTCGCCGGTCGGGTCGATGTCGCGGATCGCACGTCCGACCCAGCCTTCGGTACCGACCTTGGTGGGTTCACAGGTGTGCCAGATGTCCATGGAACGGAAGTGCGAGCGCGGCGAGTTGGGATAGCCGACGCCGTGGATCATGGCCATCTCACCCTGGTCGTAGAGCTCCTTGAGCGGAGCCATCGTCGGGTGGAAGCCGAACTTGTCATCGATCTTGAGGACTTCGTCCTCGCCGATGCAGAGCGCGCCGTCACGCGCGTCCCTGTAGTGGCCGTCGGCGTAGGGGACGACGCTGTTCATGTAGTCGTTGCCGCCGGACAGCTGAACGATGACGACGACGGGGTCTTTACTGCGAGTGGAAGGAGTGGTCATGGCGCGAGTCTCTTCTCGTCTCCTGCGGTTGCGTTGCTTCTAGGTTCGTCTAGCCGAATTGGTACTCAGTCGTGGCGGCGATCAGCGCCAGCATCTCACCGACGCGCTCGGACGAGCGATCATATGCGTGGCCGCTCTCCCAGGAGAGTTCGCCTTCCTCGGATGCGTGACTGATCAGCTCCTGACGCGTCGCGTCCGAGACCTGCAACGGCCCAATCAGGTCGACGCACTGGTCAACGAGCTGGTCGGGCGACATTTGCACGCCATTGGAGGCGGCGAGGCGGTGGACGAGCTTCTGCACGCCTGGGAGCTCAACATTGCTGACGCGGTCGGCGACGAAGTTGATTCGTCCCACGACGGCGCCGCTGTTGATCCAGTCGCGACCGGTCTGCCAGCCCTCGACGCTGGGCGGATTGTGCAGGCTCTGGCCCATGTGGGCTGATTCCTGCCCGAGCGGCACCAGTTCGCGTCGCGGGCCAAGCATGTCTTCAGTGAAGCGCAAGGTGCCGACGACTGTTTCGACCGGGCTCTTGACCTTCTGGAACATCGACTCCTTGAAGAAGTCGGAGTTGAAGAGTGCGCGCAGGACCGGCTTGATCTCAAAGCCTGAGTCCGTGAAAACGCCGGCCAGATACTCGATCGCCTCGGGGTCGCGCGGCGGCTCGATATTCCAGGCCGGAACCTGGGGCTCGTCGGCGACGAAGAAGTTATACAGGTGCCTGACGATGAAGCGCGGGCAGGCGGGCTGTTCGAGGACGATGTCGATGATGTCGAAGCCGTCGAAGTTGCCCGTGTGGCCGAGGAACTCCTTCTCGCTGTAGTCGTGCTCCTCCGGGCGGAACTCGAACTGGAAGAAGAAGCGGTGGTTGGGCACGCGCGGAATCTTCGGGCCCAGCGTCCAGCCGGTGAAGGCGCGGGCGCACTCGAAGACGTCCTTCTCGCTGTAGTGGCCAACTCCGAGCGAGAACAGCTCAAGCAGCTCGCGTCCCCAGTTTTCGTTGGGCGAGCGCTTGTGGTTCTCGTGGTTGTCGAGCCAGTAAATCATCGCCGGATTCTGGGCCAGCAGGATCAGCAGGTCACGATAGTTGCCCGTCCCGTGATCGCGGAACTGGTCGACCTGGCGGATCAGGTGATTGTCGTTGTCGACCTTGGAGTTGCCGGTCGCAAAGACGCCGTGCCAGAAGAGCGCCATCTTCTCTTCCAACGGCCGCTGCGTGTTGACTAAGTGGAAGAGCCAGTTAGCCGCGCCCGGCGTGGTCGCAGGACCGCCGGTCTCCAGCGAAGGCAGATAGCGGAAGAGCTGGTTAATATCGGCCCGCGGGATGTGCGCCGGCGGGTCGACGAGCTGCTCGACGGTCTCCTCGTATCCCTGCTCGACGAGCTGCTCCAGCTCGTCACGGCTGACCCCGAATCCGGCTCGACGCATCAGGTGAGCCATCTGGGCAATTGCTTGCGTGTCCGTCATGTCGTTCCTCAGATTCCATACCCAAAGACGGCGCCACTCCAAGCGTGACGCTCCGTAACACAAGCTACACGTTCTGCCAAGCAATCGCTTGGCGAACAGAGAATTCAGTCCCCGCCTGCGGAGGGTGTCTCAAAAGTCCAAGATTCGTCATTCCCGCGCCCCGTCGCGGGAATCTCGCCGAGCGCTGCACCAAGGCTCGCACTTGAGGAACCGCGTCCATTCCGATCGCATAGCTGGCTCCTGGGTTCAGTGCCAAGCACAGCGAGATACCCGCGGCGGAGCTCGGCCATGACGGAGGTTGAGGTGAGGTGGCTTCTAGGACACCCTCAGGAGGCAGTTGCTGTGAATCCCTCAGCGCGCTCGTTTACCGCCCGGCCAGTTCCCTACCCCGATTCAGCGCCTCAGACACGCGAGCCGCGCCGGGCATCAGGAAGGAGAAACCCTCGTTGATGCGCTGCTCGACGTTGGCCATGTCGACCTGCGGCGAGCCGTAGGGCACGCCGCGTTCCTGGCAGACCTCGCGCGCGCGCTGGACCGCTTCATCGACCAGCGGGCCGGGCCGACCCTTCTGGCCGAGCGAGACGGAGAGATCGCTCTCGCTGATCAAGATCAATCCTGGCTGAGGCACGGCGTCGAGGATGGCTGACAGGTTGTTCACGCCCTCGATGGTTTCGCACTGCAGAATCGGCAGGATCTCGCCATCTGGATCGAGCGGCCAGACGTCGGCGCGGTCGAAGTACTCGGGTTGGTCGAGCCCCCAGTAGCGCAGCACGTTGCCCGGAGCGTGTCCGCGGCGTCCGACCGGTTCCTGATCGGGCGCATCCGACGCCTGGATGTAGCGGGCGGCCTGCAATGCGGCCACGGCATCCTCGGGCGTGTTGATCATCGGGAAGACGATCCCATAGACGCCGATATCCAGCACCTGCTTAACGATCCACTGGCTTTGCTCGCGCCCGTTGACCGGAATTCGCACCATCGGCGTCACCTGCGGCGCGAGCGAGCCTGATTCGAGGATTTGGCGTCGGTCGAGCATGAACTGCAGCGAGAGCCGCAGTTCGCTCAGGTTGAATGCGTTGTGCTCCAACTCGTAGACGACGAAGTCGTAGTTGGAGGACGCGATCCAGGTTGCATCGGGAATCGAGCCGGCAGGTACGAAGGGTCCGAAGGCGGGCTTGCCGGCTTCGATCAGTTCAATCACCTTGTTCAGTCGTTCGGCCATGAGGACATCTCCAGCGTTGTCAGTCTGTGTTGCGCGAAGGTAGCAGCGGGGAGATGGCAACCCGACGCGGACCGTTTCGCTGACGTAGGGCCCGTTCACACAGAACGCTCGAGTCGGCCAACACCGGACCAATCCCTGCGCCCCAGTCCCCGCTCTGCCGAGCCACGCTACTATCAGAACACATGAGCGCTTGAAGGGCGGAGCCAATGTCAACCCCAAGCCCAGCCGCAACACGGTTCGCCCGCGACGACCCTCCAACCACCGCGCACAGCCGGACAACCCAGCCAACCGGTTCGTCCCAATCCGAACAGATCCGAACAGATCCGAACAACAACCGACCAACATTCCCTCAACCAGACCGAAAAAACCTGAAAGAACCTGAAAGAGCTGAAACACCATCTCCAGCTATGCACTACAGATCGTCCTCAAACCACCCCAGGAAAAAAACTCCACCTGAAACCTGAAACCGGCCATGACCACAACACACGCCTCGACCGAACACATCCCCGGCTGCGTCAACAGGCACGAGTTCGCTTTGTGAGGTACGCGTGGCTACTCAACGATCAGGACCATCAGTAGACCGAACAGATCCGAACAGATCCGAACAACAACCGACCAACATTCCCTCAACCAGACCGAAAAAACCTGAAAGAACCTGAAAAAGCTGAAACACCATCTCCAGCTATGCACTGCAGATCGTCCTCAAACCACCCCAGGAAAAAAACTCCACCTGAAACCTGAAACCGCCCATGACCACAACACACGCCTCGACCGAACACATCCCCGGCTGCGTCAACTGGCACTAGGCTTCGCGCCAGACATTGGAGACTGAATATGCACAGCGAACTCATCGTCGAGGACGGGCCGGTCACGCGGCTGACGATCAACCGTCCCGAACGACACAACGCAATCAACACCGAAGTCGGCGACGCGATGGTCGATGTCGTCAATCGGGTAGGCCGAGATCCGTCGGTGCATGTGCTTGTCCTGGCCGGAGCGGGGCGATCGTTCTGCTCGGGCGACGACGTCAGCGAGGGCGGCGACGGCAGCATCCCCGACTATCCCTGGCAGAATCCCTACCACGCGCCGCATGTCGCTCCATTCAATCTTGAGCGACATCCATACTTCCGCCTGCAATCGTTGCTGCGACGGATTCCGCAGATGGTAATCGCGCAGGTCCAGGGTTACTGCATGGGCTCAGGATTCGACTTGATGCTGGCCTCCGACTACGCAATTGCCGACCCCGAATCCAAGCTGCGGATGGTCATCCAGGCGACGGCATTCCTGCCCAAGTACGTCGGGCTGAAACATGCCACGAGGCTGATCATGGACGACCAGTTCATTTCGGCTTGATCACCAAAGTGGCAGAGCCCGGCAAGCTGCAGGAAGAAGTTGACGAGCTGGCCGAAAGGCTTGCCACGATCGGGCAAACCCGCCACGGTTATCTCGGCGTGGTCAAGGAATCGCTGAACCGCTCTCTGTGGCCGCATCTCGACGACGACTTGCGCATGCAACTGGTCGGCCACAGGTTGAGCGACCTCTATCGGCTACATCCGTACGAACCTAGCGTGGACTAATGGCGGTTTCCGACCTTCCATTGGCCGGCTCGGTTGTGATTGACCTGAGCGACGAGTGTCTTTGTCTGGGAGCACGCTGGTTGTCCGACTTCGGCGCAGACGTGATTCGTGTCGAGGCGGCGGCCGGCGATGCACTGCGCATCGGCGGCCCGCATCTTGAGGGTCGCAACGACCCTGAAAGCGGACTTCGCCACATCCTCTACAACGCGGGCAAGCGCAGCCTCGCGCTGAACTTCGACGCGCCCGGCGCCTGGGACCTCGTTGATCGGCTGCTGTCCGCCGCGGACATTGTGCTGGCTCCGCTGGACAAGACCGTTCAGGCCCGGCGCTTCTTCGATCCTGAACGACTGCATCGCGTGCATCCTCATCTGGGCGTGATTGACGTGGTTATGCGACGAGGCGGCGAGCACCTGCCCGCGTCCGACATTGTCGGCGTCGCTGCCGGCGGACTGATGCAGGGGTTGGGATTTCCCGAGGTCGCGCCCGACTACCCGGCCGGGAAGCTCGCCTACAAACAGGCCAGCCAGGTCTCGGCGGCGACGGCAACCGCGATGCTGTACGACCGTCGCACTGGTGTTCACGCCAGCCATGTGTACATCTCGCTGCAGGAGGCGATCCTCTCGACCACGATCCACTTCGCCAACGAGAACATGTGGCGACAGTTGGGCGAGAAAGCCTTTCGTCCCGGCGGCGACATCTCAACGCTGTTGCAGGCGAAGGACGGCGGCTGGGTGACGTTTGGGATCACGCCCAACACGCCGGCCCGCTTCGCCGACTTTGCACAATGGCTCTACGAGCGATCCGGCTACGACGGACTGATCTGCGCCGACTACCCGGGCGACATCTGGATGCCGGACTACGGCGGCGAGACGCACCTCGCATTCATCAAGGCCTGCGCGTCGCTGCCCCGGGATGAGCTCTGCGCTGAGGGTCAGGCGCGAGGATTCCTCGCCGTCCCCGTCAACTCAGTGCGCGACATCGTGGATGACCCGCATCTGCATGAACGTGGAGCGTTCGTCTCGGTCGATCATCCACAACTAACACGAAGTATCGACCTGCCTCGACTGCCGATTCACTCCACCGGCTACAAGCCGGTCGGGCGTCCCGCGCCAACTCTCGGAGCTGACTCGGCTGATGTGCTGGCAGAGCTGATGAGCGTTGATTCGGCGAAGTACGACAGCCTGGTTAACAAAGGTCTTGTGTCAGGCCCTCATTGCCATACAAAAGCATCCACTGGTCGCGCGGAGGGACCCCCCTCAGTCCCTGCGGGACAGCTCCCCCCAGAGGGGGGAGCAAATGGATCGACGTCCAGGCGCGGTGTTGATAGGGACGATCTCCCGCTCAAGGGAATCCGCGTGATCGACTTCTGCTGGCAGGCCGCCGGTCCGCTGACGACCGAGCTGATGGCCAATCTCGGCGCAGATGTGATCAAGATCGAGTCCGACGCTCGGATCGACACACTTCGCGTCGCGCTCCCTGCCTACGATCCGCCCACCATCGAGACCGGCGCATTCTTCCAGGACTGCAACACCGACAAGCGCAGCATCAATCTCAACCTCAGTGCGCCCGACGGCCTGCGCGTTGCCTATGACCTGATCCGCGACGCCGACGTGGTCTCCGACAACTTCACCGGCGGCGTGATGAAACGCCTCGGCCTCGGCTACAACGACCTCAAGAAGATCAACCCGCGAATCGTCGTCGCTAGCTTCCCGGTGATGGGCACGTGGGGACCGAAGGCGTCGTGGAAGGGGATCGGCAACAGCGTGGTCGCGCTCGGTGGTCTGGCGGCCCACACCGGCGAACCGGATCGCAAGCCGACCGGTGTGCTGTTACATACCGACTTCACACTGGCGCCACTGGCGGTGACGGCGATTGTCTCGGCATTGATCCAGCGCGAACGAACCGGCGTCGGCCAGGAGGTCGAGATTCCGCAGTACGAGGCAGCTATCCACCTGCTCGACACCGAACTGATCGATCAGTTGGCGAACGGTGTGACGCCACCGCGCCGCGGAAACCGCTCGCCCGAGATGGCGCCGCACGGTCTGTTCCAGTGCGCCGGCAACGATCGCTGGCTCGCTCTGGGCGTCCGAGACACCGTCGACTGGCTCGAACTTTGTCGGGTGATTGGTCGCAACGACCTGGCCTCACGCGAGGATCTGCGAACGCTGGCGGGTCGCAAGGCGGCTGAGGACGAACTTGAAGCGGCAATCAGCGCGTGGACGTGTACCCAGGATGTCTGGCAGGCGACCGCCTGCCTTGAGGCGGCAGGAGTGCCGGCCGGACCGAACGAGGACATCGAAGACCTGGTCGAGTCTGATCCCTCAATGAGGGGATTCTTCCACGAGTTCGATCACCCGGTCGGAATCAAGTTCATGGCCCAGAATCAGCCATTCCTCTGGAACGGCGAACGCCTACCGATCCGTCGCGCCCCACTCTTCGGCGAGCACAACGAAGAGGTCTATCGACACGAACTCGGCCTCAGCGAAGACGAAGTGACCCAGCTGATCGTCGATGGGGTGATTCGTTAGGGACCAACCCTGATCGTCATACCCGCGCTTGCCGCGAGTATGACGGAGCTCGATCTCCAGCCTGTGGCGTCAGTACCACTTCTCCTTGTCAACCACGTTGACGAATTCGCGACCGTCCACTAATCGGCGGGCGTTCTCCAGAATCAACTCAAAGCGGCGCTCGGGGATGTTCTCGGCGTCGGCTACCGCGATGTGCGGCGTGATGATCACGTTCTCCATCTGCCAGAGCGGATGGCCCTCGGGCAGTGGCTCAATCTCAAACACGTCAAGGCCGGCCCCGGCGATCTCACCGTTGTCGAGCGCGTCGACCAGGTCGTCGAGCTTGCACGTCATTCCTCGACCGATGTTGATGAAGTAGGCGGAGTTCTTCATCGCCGAGAAGCGATCGGCGCTCCACATGAACTCGGTCTTGGGCGTGTGCGGCACGGTTGTGACGACGAAGTCGGCCTCGGGCAGACGCGCGTCAAGCTCGGACGGTGTGATGATCTCGCCGTCTATTTCGTAGGCCGGGCGAGGATCGACGCCGATCACTCGGCATCCGAATGCGGCGCACAACCGAGCCGCCTCGGCGCCGATGCCGCCGACGCCGTTGATCAACACTGTTGATGTTGTGAGGTCGACGTAGCCGTGCTTGCGAGCTCTCGTGTCCCAACGACTTTCGGCCTGCGCCGCGCTGTAGTACGGCAGACCTCGCGAGAGCGCGAGCACGTACATCATGATGTGATGAGCAATGTGGTCGGAGTAGATCCCGCGCGGGTTGCTGACCGTGACCGCGTGCTCGGCCAACTCGGGGTAGTACCAACCAACCGGCGGTCCGGCGAACGGGTTCTGCAGTAGACGCAGACGCTCGGTGTTGGGTAGGACATCTGGGGGAACCCAGCCATATGCGCCATCGGCGTTGGCTAGCTCCTGCGGCCCTTGCTCTTCGTCCTCCACGACGACCACATCGAGACCGGGAATCTCGTCTCGCAGACGCTGGGCCCATTCGCGAATGTCGTCGTCGATCGGCGGCAGCATGACGTATCTGGGCATGTGCTCTCCTCTTCAATTTGAGCAAGCGGTGCTCAGCCTACGACGCCTGCCTCAATCAACTCGGCGATGTCTGCTTCGCTCATTCCCAGGAGTCCACTCAGGATGACTTCGTTGTGCTCGCCGAGCATCGGAGCACGCTCCAACGTTCGCGGCTCGATATGTGCAAACTCCCACGGCGCGCCATCGACCCAGATGCCGAATCCGGGCGCCGACGGCTGCTCGACGCGCTGATAGTGGTCACGGAAGTGCTCGTCAATGTCCATCATGTCACGCAGATCTTCGACAGCATTGGCGGCGATCCCCGCTGCCTGAAGTCGTTCCGCCGCCACCCACTTCGACAACTGAGCGGACCACCCAGCAATCGCCGATTCAATTTCGTCGTTGCGAGCTTTGCGGGCAGCCAGCGATCTCAGCTCGGCATCGTCGGCCCACTCCGGTTGGCCGATTAGTCGAGCGAAGGACGGCCATTGCTCGTCCGACTCCAGCGCAATCGCGACCCATTGGTCGTCGCCGGCTGAGCGAAAGACGCCGTGCGGCGCCATGTTGGGATCGGTGTTTCCGGGACGCTCCGGATCCTGACCGACCTGATCAAACTGCATCCACTGAGCACCAAGCAGAGCAACCGTCGCGCTGAGCTGGCTCAGCTCAATCTCACGGCCTTCTCCCGTTTCCTCGCGAGCCCGTAGCGCGGCGAGGATCGCCGTCACGCCGACATGGGGCGAGGTGAAGTCGGGATACGCGACACCCATGCCTCGCGGCGGACGGTCGGGGAAACCCATCAGGAAGTTCATCCCCGACGCGGCCTTGAGCAGGTTGCCCAGCGACCGCAGCGGACGCCAGGGACTGTCGCCACCGATGCCGGGGAGATGGACATTGATCAACCGAGGGTTGATCTCGCGCAGATCCTCCCAGGGAAAACCCATCCGCGCCAGCGACCCTCCTGAGTAGTTGTTGACCATCACATCGCAATGGGCGACCAACTGACGCAGCAGGTCCTTGCCGCGCTTGTTCGCAAGGTCGATAGTGATCGATTGCTTGCCTGTGTTCACATCATTGAGGAGGTCGGGAAGATCGGGGTTGTATTCGGTCCCAACCGTCTGGACGCGGAGCGGATCCATCCGCGCCCCGCCTGATTCAACCTTGATCACTTCTGCGCCGAAGTTTGCCATCAGACGCGTCGTGAGCGGCCCCGCCGCCACCCATGTCAGATCGAGAACGCGAATTCCAGCCAGCGGCATGTCGGGGAACGGAGCAGACCCGCCTCTGCCTTCGGCGCCTCCTCCCGCAAGCGGGGGGAGAGTGGAGTTGGTGTGTTCGCCTAACCGAGGCGCTGGACGCATGGGCAAGGGCGACTGGACGGGGTCGAGCGCGCTGCGTGAATAGCTGAGCGATTTGCCGACGGCCGGCGTCTCGATGTCGATGAACTGGCCCGAGCTTGGGTAGTGGTCCGTCTCGGCGAACTCGCTGAAGCGGAGCGTCGGCATGGCGGGAATCTGTGCGGCCCAGAGCCGGTCGAGCAGCTTCTGGCGAGGCCAGACCGCAGCCAATTCCATGGCCAAGTCCTGCAATGGATTCTCAAGGTGTTGCCAGGCCGCCCGACCGCCGCGGTGGACTACCTGCCAGTTGTCGGGATCGAGGCCGTGCTCAACGCCCGCGTCATCGAGCATCGCGATGAACGCAGGCAGCTTGTTGGGCGAGATGTTGCAGCCCATCCATCGATCATCGGCGCAACGAATCGCCTGAGAGAGCGCGGGCCGATAGGGCGCTTCGCCACGCCATCGCCAGACGCACGGATTCGAGGTCTGCACAACCTGGAACGAAGTCGCCTCTTGCATGGAGATGTCAATGTGCGCTCCCGGCTGTCCTGGAGTTCGGTCACGTCCGTGCAAGGCAGTCATCGCCGACGACGCGACGGTCAGGCCGGTCATGGTGTGCCCGGGATAGGCCGAGCCGTGCACGGGCGGATCATCGCGCTCACCGCTGATCTGCAGCAGTCCGCCGGCCGCGGTGGCGGTGAGATCGGTCGCGCGCCAGCCCGACTTCGGACCCCGTTGTCCGTAGGGCGATGCCGAGACCACGATCAGGTGCGGATTCGCTGCACGAACCTCCGCGACTGGAAACTCGCCCGGCTGGTGCGTCTCGATCAGGATGTCCGAGGACGTGGCCAAGGCTCGCAGGCGATCCAGGCCGGCCTTGGTACGCCAGTCGAGCACGATTGAGCGCTTGTTGACGTTGAAGTACAGGTGCTGGTAGCTGCGCTCGGGCGAGGGCTGATCGTCGATGAACGGCGCCTGATGGCGGATGGAGTTCCCGCCCGGCGGTTCGATCATTGTGACTTCAGCTCCGAGGTCCGCCAACATCCTCGAGCCAATCGCCGCACGATGATCGGAGAGATCGAGGACGCGGACACCGTGCAGCGGGAGCGTCATGGGCGGAATCCGACTCGCAATCTTTCGGCCTTATCTTTCGGCCTTGTTGTCAGGGGCCGTACTCGCGGCGACCCGCCGACAACGACAGGTCGCGGCCTCCGCCATACTAGCGATTGGCCGGACGCCGCCTTCCGGCGCAGCCTGAAGGAGGAGCAGGATGGAAGCGCTTGAGGGTATTCGGGTTGTGGAGCTATCGATTGCTGTGCAGGGTCCGGCCGCGGGCGGATTCCTCGCTGATATGGGCGCCGATGTGATCAAGGTCGAGCCGCCCATGGGCGACGCCAATCGCTGGTACCGGGGAGCAAACAACGACCTGGCCTACGAGTCGGTCGGCACACAGTTCATCGGCGCGTCGCACGGCAAGCGTTCGGTCTGTGTCGATATCCATACAGGGATTGGGTTGGAGTTGGTCGACAAGCTGGTCGACACCGCTGACGTGTTCTTGAGCAACTACCGCGAACCGGCGCTGGAGCGGATCGGGATGGGCTACGAGCGGCTCTCGCAGCGCAATCCGGGATTGGTCTACGCGGTCGCAAACGGATTCGGTCCTGACGGCCCAGCCCGCGAGAACCGCATGAGCGATCAATACGCACAGGCGCGAAGCGGTATCTCCGGTGTGACCGGCACACCCGAGGATCCACCGCTCATTCCGGGCACGATCATCGCCGACACCGGCGGGGCCATGGCTCTGGCGATGGGCGTCCTGACCGCACTGGTTGCGCGTCACCGCGACGGGCTCGGCCAGAAGGTGCAGACCTCGTCCTATGGCGCGATGATCTGGATGCAGGCCTGGGAGATCAACCACACCTCTGCGACCGGACACCTGCCTACGCGCGATGGGGGATTTCATCCGGTCGTGTCGGCGATGAGCGGCATCTACGAGACTTCGGACGGCAGGGCCTTCTGCCTCGGTGTTCGCGACGATGAAACCTGGCGCGAGTTCTGCGCCTTCGGCGGAAACCCGGACCTGGCCGACGATCCGCGTTGGAACTATCGCGAGGGTCGTGACCCGTATCGAGACCAGGGAGCGATGGATCGGGTCAAAGAGGTCCGCCCGTTAGTCGCGGAGATGATGAAGAGCCGCCCCAGCAGCGAGTGGGAAGCGTTCTTCGAGATCCACCCCGACGGCATCATCGCCCAGAGAGTGCTGAACTACGAAGAGGTGTTGGACGATGAGCAGGCATTGGTCAACGGCTACATCGTGGAGAAGGACATTCCTCACGTCGGTCGACGCAGGGTCGCAGGCATCCCGGTCCGGATGAGCCGAACTCCGGGAGAGCCGAAGAACATGTTCGCCGACCTCGGCCAGCACACCTCAGAGGTGATGCAGGAACTCGGCTACGACGACGAGGCGATTGCGGAGGTTGAGTCGCATCGAGCACCGCCGTTCTAGGTATCGGTGCCGCAATTTATTTGTCATTCCCGCGCTCCGTCGCGGGAATCTCGTCGAGTGCTGTACCGACGCTCGAGCCTGAGAAACCGTGCCTGTATCAAACGCGCGACCGGCTATTGGCTTTCGCGCCGAGCACAGCGAGATACCCGCGGCGGAGCGCGGGTATGACGGAGATGATTGTCTGGCATTTTGTGAGACACCCCAAATCAGGGAGACTTGGGAAGTGTCAGCAAAGGCCCGTATAACTACGGCAGATACGGAACTCGACTCGTCGGACCCAGATTTGCCGCGATGTATGACTGCGCATCCCTGACGAAATCGACCAGCAGCGGCCGCGTCTCACGCGGATCGATCATGTCCTCGATCCCGAAGGCATGGGCCGTGCGCATTGGTGAACGGAGCTCGTTGAGGCGTCCTTCGATCTCCAGGCGCGTTGCCTCCGGATCGTCCGACTCTCGAATCTCGCGACGGTAAGCGGCTGTGACGCCGCCCTCGATGTGCATCGATCCCCAGTGCGCCGACGGCCAGGCGTAGCGGCGGTAGAGCGCGTTGCCCCGCCGGAACTGCAGCCCGCCTGCCACGCCGTACGCCTGACGCGTGATGAAGACGAGGTACGGCATCTGCGATAGCCGGCTGGTCAGCATGAGCCGGGCGCCGGTGCGGATGATGCCGGTGCGCTCGTCGGCTGGTCCGACGGAGAAGCCGGGCTCGTCGCAGAAGTAGATCAACGGCAGGTGGAACGTGTCGCAGAGCTGAATCATGCGCATGATCTTCTCGGACGTGCCCTTGTTGGTGGAGCCGCCGTTCTCGCGCGGGTTGTTGATCATCACTCCGACGGGATAGCCGTCGACGCGGGCCAGGCCGGTGATTCGCGACTTACCCCAATGCGGCTGAATCTCGAAAAACGAGTCGCGATCCAGCACCCAGTCCAGGATCTTGCGTGGGTTGTAGATGCGCCGGATGTTGCGCGGAATTAGCGAGAGCAGGTCTTCCTCGCGGCGCTCCGGATCGTCGGTCGGTTCGCTGCGCGGCGGCATCTCCCAGACGTTCTGCGGCAAATAGCTGAGGAATCTGCGCGCCTGCTGCATTGCCTCTGCCTCCGAGTCGGCGAGATTCTGCACGACCCCGGTCTCGAAGACATGGACATCCTCGCCGCCCAGTTCCTCTTTCGAGATGTCCAGGCCGCGGCTGGCCTTGACGACCGGCGGTCCGCCGACGAAGAGCTGGCTCGTGCCTTTGACCATCACGTTGAAATGGCCGTCGCAGGCGAAGACGGCCGGTGCGCCGGCAACCGAGCCGAGCACCACATTTACGGTCGGCATGTACCAGAGGATGTCGTCGACGCCGGTTCCGCCACCAATCTCAGGTCCGGTGACGTAGGTGCGCCCGATCGTCTCGAAGTGACGCACGCTGCCACCGGTCGCGTCGAGCAGGCGCACGAAGGGAATCCGATTCATGTAGGCATGGCGAATCGCCCAGCCGCCCTTGCCGCCGACGAAGCCATCGGCCGAGCCGCCGCGAATGGTGAAGTCGTCGCCCTGGACCGCGACTTTGCGTCCGTTGATCTTGGCCACGCCAACCACGGAGTTGGCCGGCATCAATCCCTTCAGCTCATTGTCCTCCCATTCCGGGTGACCAGCCAACACACCGGTCTCCTGGAAGCCGTCGGGGTCGGCCAGCAGTTCAACCCGCTCGCGGACGGTCAGCTTCCCACGCCCATGGTGGAAGGCGACGCTGTCCGCGCCACCCATCTGCCGCGCCAGCTCAGCGCGCCGCTCCATCTCATCCAGCTCAGGTTGCCAGCTCATTGACTACCTCCTCAGCATTCCATCACAAGCTATTAGCCCTTTAGTAGCCGACGGAGCGTGCGGTCACTGCGCGTTGCGCAACTGCGGATCAAGGAAGTCGCGCATCCAGTCGCCGAAGACGTTGACGACCAGCGAGACGACGATGATCGCGATACCGGGAACCGTGACCAACCACCAGGCAATGCTGATCAGGTCACGGCCTTGCGAGATCATGATGCCCCAGGAGATCGAGTCTTGAGCGATCCCGACGCCGAGGAAGCTGAGTCCGGCTTCGGCAATGATCACGGTGGCGACATTCAGGGTCGCCAGGATGACGATCGAGTTGACCAGGCTCGGCAGGACATGCCGCAACATGATCCGCAGGTCGTTGGCCCCGATGGTCCGGGCGGCGATCACGAACTCGCGCTCTTTGAGGCCGAGCGTCTCACCACGGACCAGGCGGGCGAATGTGGCCCACAAGGCGAACACAAGCACAATGACCACGTTGGTCAAGCTAGGCGGCCAAATGGCGCGCAGGAATACCGCGATCAGGATGGCGGGCATCGCCAGTTGCAGGTCGACCAGGGCCATGAGCACGCGGCTGGTCCAACCTCCGAACCATCCCGCCAGGAGACCAAGCATCGAGCCAACCACGGTGGCGACCGGAATCACCATGACGATGGCGAGCAGTGAGATTTGGGCGCCGTGAATTAATCGGCTCAGCGTGTCGCGGCCAAGATCATCCGTGCCCAACGGATGGTCAAGGCTGCCGTCGGCCTCAAAAAATGGCGGCTGTAGCCGACCGACCAGATCGAGTTTGAAGGGATCCTCGGGCGCGATAAAGGAACCGAAGACACCGACGAACACGAACAGCAGCAGAATTGACAGCGTCACAGCCAGGGTCTTCGGAGAACGAATACGCAAACTGCGACGCCGTCCGGCGAACGGATCTTGAACTTCCAATGGTGGCGACTGAGACTCTGTCACGACTCAGATCGCTCCCGTCCGAATGCGCGGATCGATAAAGTTGTAAGAGACATCGACCACGAGATTGACAAACACGATCCAGACCGACGTCAACAGCACCGATGCCTGAATCACGGGATAGTCGGTGGAGACGATTGACTGAATGATCAGCTGCCCGAGTCCCGGCCAGGCGAAGACGGTTTCGACGATGATCGCCCCGGAGAGGATGTTGCCGACCTGCAGGCCTAAGAGTGTGATCACGGCCAACATAGAGTTGCGCAGGGCGTGCTTGAACAGCACCGCGCGCTCGGTCAGGCCTTTCGCTCGAGCCGTGCGGATGTAGTCCTGTTGCAGCGTGTCGAGCATCGCCGAGCGCGTGAATCGCATCACGGCCGCCGCAGGGAACGATCCCAATGTGATCGCGGGCAGAATGATGCTCTGCGGAGTCGTGCGGGACCCGGTCGGAAGCCAGTCGACGTTGAGCGCGACGAACAGGATCAACATCAATCCCAACCAGAAGTTGGGCACAGCCTGACCGAACAAGGCTCCCAGTCTGCTAATGATGTCGGTCACCCCACCTCGCCGCACCGCTGACACGATGCCCAACGGAATACCTATGGCAAATGCTACGAAGAGGGCGGCGGCGCCGAGCTGAATCGTGGCGACCAACCGTTCGCCGACCACATCCGTCGCCGGCCTGGTCGCACGGAACGATTGGCCAAAATCGAGCCGCACGACATCCAACAGGAAGCGTCCGTATTGCTCGATCAGTGGGTCATTCAGTCCGTATCGAGTCTTCGCCTCTTCGATCTCTGCGGCGGTTGAATCGATCGGCGCGAGCAGCGAGACAGGATCGCCCGCCCCACGGCTCATGAAGAAGACGATGGTGACCACGCCGAAGATGACCGCGATCGAGCGCAGCAACCGTCCGGCGGCGGCCGTCCCGAGTTCGCTGCGCATCGTCGCTCACATTCCCTGTTGCTTCTGGATCAGGTCAGCTGCCGCTCATCACACGCTGCTCCCTTTCTCCCCCCGCCTCGCGGGGGGAGATGTCGCGAAGCGACAGAGGGGGATCCGGCCCGACGAGCACGGAGGCGAGGAGTCGTGCCGTAATCGGCGCTACGTCTTGAGCTTCTGCGCGAAGATTGGGTTGAGCCCGGTCGAGGTGCCGTAGAACTCGTTGTACAGCACATCTGGCGTGGTCGCGTAGAGGTGCGGCAGACCGAACAGCGGGACCTGGAAGGCATTCTCGTATGAGATTACCGACGCCTGGTAGTACAGATCGTTGGCGCGCTGCTGATCGAAGTCGACGTTCGCCTCGTCGATCAACGCCTGGAACTCCTGGAACTCCGGTAGGAGATCGTCGTCCGCCTGCGCGTGCGAGTACGGAGCGCCAATCGTCGTGACCAGCCGGTAGGCGAACGCCGAACCCAGCGGCGCGCCACTGGTGACGCCGGCCTGATTGAAGATGAACGGATTCGGCAGCTCGTTGTTGCGCATCAGCGCGAGCGCGTTGCCGAAGTCGGCGTAGTCGATCTCGACCTGGAATCCCACGTCGTTCAACATCTGCTGGACTGCGGGCATCCACAGGCGGTCGGCGGTCCAGAGGCCGGTCGGCAGTGTGATCGTGAACGCGAATCCGACTTGACCTGCTTCCTCGAGCAGCGCCCGAGCGCGATCGGGATCGAAGTTGTACTGACCCTCCAGGTTGCCGAGAGGCGGGTCGTAGCCGGCGGGGAAGGGCGAATAGGCGCGCTCTTCAGTACCGGTTAGCAAGTTTTCGATGATCGCCTCGGCGTCGATCGCGTAGTTCGCCGCCCGCCGGACACGGATGTCGCGCCAGGGATTCTCCCCGCCGGTGTTCGGGTCGACCGAGCCGTTGACGGGCAACTCGATTGCCATGACGCGAACGTCAGGCAGGGCGATCACTTTAAAGTCGTCGCGGTCCTCGAACTGGCTGGCGACATCAGGGCTGATCCTGTAGGCGATGTCGATCTCGCCGGCCTCCAGGGCAGCGGCTCGGGACTGCTCCTCCGGGAAGTAGCGGCCGGTCATGTACTTGGCCCAACCGGCCTTCCACTGGAAGGGCGAGTCGTGGTCGAACGCGAACTCCTCGAACCGCTCGCTGCGAATCTCCTGGTCGGGCACCCACGACATGAATTTGTACGCGCCGAAACCGACCGGGTTGTTGGCAAAGTGGTCGTCGCCGTTCTCGATGATGTACTGCTTGGGCAGCATGCCGAAGTTGATGCCGCCCGACTGCTCAGCCGCATCGACGAACGGAACGTCCATCGCGATATCGACCGTGTATTCGTCAATGACCGTGAGTTCGCCCATCCAGGCGGCCCGGGCGCGTAGCTGCGACTGGAAGTCGAGGTTGTACTCAGCCCGACCTAGGATGCGCTCAAAGAAGAACTGCACCGCTTCGGCGTTGAGCGGCTCGCCGTTATGGAACGTGACGCCCTCTTTGATCTTCCAGCGGAAGCTCGAGAGGTCTTCGGCGAACTCCCAGTCGCCGAATCCGCCGGTCCTCTGGATCACACGACCCGAGTTGTACGCCGCCAACGCCGCGAAATGCAGGTTGTTGCTGGCGCCCTGACCACCGCCGCCACCGGCGGTGGTGATGTCGAGCGTGGGCGGGAACGAGCCGTAGCCGACGATCAGTTCAGCGTCGAGGTCGACTTCGCTGACCGCAGCTTCCTGTTGGGCCGTGGATCGATCCAACTCCTCCTGCTCCTGCTGTTCCTGTTGCTCGACCTGCTGAGCCTGCTGCTCGACCTGCTGCTCTTGTTGGTCTTGCATGGCCTGCTGCTGGGCCTGCTCCTGCATGGCTTGCTGCTGCTGTTGCTGCTGCATCGCCTGATGTTGCTGGTCTTGCTGCTGTACAGACTGTGCGACCGCCTGCTGTTGGTCGTCGTCATCGTCGCCGCCGCAGCCGACCAGAGCCAGGCCTGCTGCGCCGACGCCGGCGCGGGCCGAGGCCCGAAGCAGCGAGCGCCGGGTCAGCCGTGATCTGCGGAGTTGTGTCCAGTGGTTTGTCATCGTGTTTCCTGTCGACATACGAAACGTTCGTATTCGCGAAACATAGCGAATTTGAACCCTCCTTGGATACGAACGCCGGCCGCTGCCAAATCATCGGGATTCGACAATCTGGTCCAGCGACGCGGATATCATCCGTACAGAGCCCGGCGATCAGCGAAGGAGGCACACGATGGCAGTTGAGTTTTGGACGATGGGCGGCGGATTGCCGACCAGCGACGATCCTGCGGTCTTTGACGGTGTGCAGATGGCCGTGCAAGCCGAGCAGATGGGTTACGACGGCATCGTTTGGGTCGACAGCCAGAACCTTGCCGCCGACTGCTACATCTCGATGGCCCTGGCGGCCCACGCGACTTCGCGGATCCAATTGGGCACCGGTGTGACGAACTCGTACACGCGACATGCCGCGATCACAGCGTCGTGCATCGCCACGGTGCAGGCCGAAAGTCGTGGCCGAGCGCACATGGGCATCGGTCGGGGCGATTCCGCCCTGGCGCACCTTGGTCTCGCGCCGCATGGCGTCGCCGCGTTCGAGCGCTACTTGGAGGACCTCCAGGCGTACCTGCGCGGCGAGAGCGTCACCTTCGAGGAGAGCGACGTTGACGCGCTCGGTCTGGCCGACACGCCGCAGGCGAGCAACATCCGCTACATGAGCCGCATGGGACCCAAGGTGCCGGTCGATGTCGCGGCAACCGGACCGCGCGTGATCCAGGCAGCCGCGCGCCACGCCGACCGGATCAGCTTCAACGTCGGCGCCGACGTCGAGCGCACCCTGTGGGGCATGGACGTGGCGCGTACCGCCAGAGAAGAGGCGGGACTCGACCCGGAGATTCCCTTCGCCGCCTACATCCCACTCGCCGTCCACGACGATCCTGAACAGGCGATGCGGATTGGCGCCGGCCAGGTCTCGCTGTTTGCCCGCTTCTCCAACATGTACGGCGAGGTCGTCGGCCCCGCGACTGACCAGCAGGCCAAAGTCCTGACCGATATCCACGATCACTACGACATGCACGGCCACGGTCGTCCCGGCAGTGCGCAGGCTGAGGTCATTCCGACCGAGTTCGAGCGCTCCTTCGGCGTCTTCGGCTCGCCCGACTACTGCGTGCAGCGTCTGGGTGAGCTGATCGATATCGGCATCGATCGGTTCATCTTCCGAGGCTCGCCACTCGATCCAAGCAATCCCGACACCGAGTCGAGCGTCCGCTTCACGCAGGAAGTGATTCCGCAGCTCCAGTAAGCGCGATCAGACGATGCGCGCTGTTCTCACAGCATCTGACAGAAAGCGGGGCAACATGGCAGTTGAGTTCTGGACATCGGGGCGGGGACGCACGAGGAGTGATGATCCCTCCGTATTCGACTCGGCCAAGCAAGCCAAGCGCGCTGAGCAGCTGGGCTACGACGGCATCACGTTTGTAGACAGTCAGAATCGGGCGAGCGACTGCTACGTCGCGTTAACCGTGGCTGCTCACGCGACCACGAGGCTCAAGCTGGGCACCGGAGTCACCAATTCCTACACCCGCCATCCTGCCGTGACCGCCTCGGCGATCGCGGCGATCCAGGCCGAGAGCCGCGGCCGCGCGTATCTCGGGATTGGACGCGGCGACTCCGCGCTGGCGCATCTCGGCCGGGCGCCGCACGCGGTGCCCGCCTTCGAGCGCTACCTCGAGCAGCTACAGGGCTACCTGCGCGGCGACGAGGTTGCGTTCGGCGACAGCGATGTCGATGTCCTCGGCCTGGCCGACACGCCTGAGGCCAGCCGCATCGAATGGCTCGACTCGTCATACACCAAGGTGCCGGTTGATGTCGCGGCGACCGGTCCGCGCGTGATCGCCGCAGCGGCGCGGCACGCCGATCAGGTCAGCCTCGCCGTCGGCGGCGACCCGGAGCGGATCAAATGGGGCATGGAAGTCGCCCGCGAGGCGCGCGACAAGGCCGGACTGGACTCGGAGATTGCGTTCGGCGCATACATCCCCACCGTGGTCCACGACGACCCCGAGGTCGCGCTTTCGATCGGCTCGGCGGGGCTGTCGCTGTTCGCTCGTTTCTCCAACATGTACGGCGAGATCGTGGGGCCGGTCACGGATACCCAACGCGAAGTGTTGACCAAGATCCACGACAGCTACGACATGCACCAACATGCGTACGCCGGCAGTGCACAGTCGGCGCAGGTGACGCAGGAGTTCGCCAACAGCTTCGGCGTCTTCGGCTCGCCCGACTACTGTGTCCAGCGCCTGGGTGAGCTGATCGAACTCGGCGTCACGCGGTTCATGATCACCGGCACGACGCTCGACCCGAGCCAGCCCTACTCCGAGTGCAGCGAGCGTTTCGTCGGCGAAGTCGCTGCGCAGCTCCACTAAAGCGATCTCCACGCAAGCCACCACTTCGTCGTTGCCGCGCTCCGCCGCGGCAATCTCGCCGTGTTCTGCAGGGACGTCTGAGGTTGAAGCGTCGAGATACCCGCGGCAAGCGCGGGTATGACGAGGTCTTACTCAGACGCCGCAGCGTCGAGGAACTGGACCAGCAGATCGGCCACTGCCTCCGGCTGCTCTTGTTGCACCCAATGGCCTGCTCCATCGAGGAGATGACGGCCCAACAATTTCGTGCAGGCACTGTCTTTCATCCGATCGAACGCGCCCGGCGACTGGTACACACCCCAGTCGGACGCTCCGCCAATGAATGCCGCCGGCACGTCAATCGTGCGCCCGTGGAATAGCTGGAGTTGGGCAAGACATTGGGGATCGCGGGTCGCCCGATACCAGTTGAGCCCGCCCTGGAATCCGTTGCGCGAGTACTCGCCTGCATAGACGGCGAGTTCCGCCTCGGAGAGCCAGGAGCAGTTCGCAAGCTCGTCCGCCGAGGGCATCTCGTGCGCCACTGTCGTTGGCATGTCCTCGTCAAGGTCCATGACGTAGTAAGTCGGCAGCTTCGCCACTTCCGATGCGGTCCAGGCTTCCAGCGGATGCGGCTGGTTCCCCGGCGCACCGGCGCTATCGAGCCAGTCGGCGCTCTTGTGGTGGTAGTAGGCGCGCAGGAAGTCGTGGACGCCTTGCGGTGCGTTGGTCATGTCGGCGTCGGCGGGGCGTGTGCAGTAGTAGAGCTGGTAATGCTTGCGCGGACGGTCGAGCCTCGCGAGGTCGTCGGCGATGCTCGCCGAACCTGCGGCGCCCGAACCAACATGCTCGCCTGCCGGTAGCGACGGCGGCCCGGTGAAGGGGCCGCTCATGTTGACGACCGAGTGGAAGATGTCCGGCCGAATCAACGCGCAATAGGCGGACACCGGTGAGCCGAAATCGTGACCGATCACACCGGCGACGCTGTCCCAACCCATGGCGCTGACCAAGCCAACGGCGTCGCGGGTCAGGTTGAACATCCCGTAAGGGATCAGACTGTCGTCGTAGTTTGCGGTCCAGCCCGTCGTGCGGCCGTAGCCACGCTGGTCGGGCGCGACGACGTGGAAGCCGGCCTCAGCCAACAAGGGCATCACCTTGCGCCAGCTGTAAGCGATCTCGGGGAAGCCGTGCAACATGAGCAGGCGCGGTCGATCCTCTCCTTGCCACCCAGCTTCGAGGATGTGCATCGTCAGTCCATTGACGCCCTCAACGAACCGCGAGCGAATGCTCGGGTCCAGGGTGTCGGCGCCGTATCCGGTCAGTTCAGTCATCCTCGAGCCTCCTATCCTTCCAGCCACAGGGAGGATAAGCCGACGCTAAGGCCTGTTCACACAGAACGCTCGCGACGGTCAGCCCCTGATCAATCCCTGCGCCTCAGCTCCGACCCTGCCGAGCCACGTTATCATCAGAACACATGAGCGCTTGAAGGGCGGAGCCAATGCCAACCCCACGCCCAGCCACCGCGCACCGCGCGACAACCCACCCAACCGGTTCGTCTCAATCCACACAGCTCCGTACAAATCCGAACAACAACCGACCAGAATTCCCTCAACCAGACCGAAAAAACCTGAATAAACCTGAAAGAGGTGAAACACGATCTCCAGCAATACACGGGAGATCGCCCCCAAACTACCCCAGAAAAAAAGTCCCACCGAAAACCTGAAACCGCCCTTGACCACAACACACGCCTCGACCGAACACATCGCCGGCTGTCTGAACAGGCCCTAGCCTGAGCCAACAGCCCGAAAGACGCATAACGATGGCGACGATGACTCAATCTAGACAGGCTCGACCGGCTCAATGGCCGCCGCTGGCCGAGGTGCGCAAGTCGATGCGGGTTAAGTGGTACCGCTCGCCGATCGATAAGCCCACGCTGTGGCGCCTGATGGAGCGCTCCAACCGTCGCGGCTTCCAGCAATCGCTGGGTCATCTGGGACTGATCGTGGGGCTCGCAGCCTTGGTGGCGGTGTCGTTTGAGTCGGGCTGGTGGCTGGTGTTTGGTGTGTCGCTGTGGTTGTTGGGCACGGTATCGGTGTTTGTGCCGGGGCTGGCATGCCACGAGTTGGTGCATGGAACCGTCTTTCGGACGAATTGACTGAATCGAGGTTTCCTGCGGTTGTTCTCGTTATTCGGCTGGTTCAACTACAACGAGTACCGCATGAGCCACACCTTCCATCACCGCTACACGCTCTTCCCCGACGGCGACCGCGAGATTTTGCTACCACGGGAGTCGTCCCTGCATCCGTTGATCCTGTTGGAGATGTTCACGATCAACGTCCGCGGCGCTATTCGCCTGCTCAACGCAACGGTGCGAATGGCTATGGGCCGATTCGACCTGGATATTTCGGGAAGTCTCGGGGGAACGGGGGCGACGGCGTGGACCTGGGCTCTGTCGGAAGTGCATCCCGACACTTATCGCGCGGCCGTCCGCTGGGCGCGATTCCTACTCGCGTTCCATGGGACCGTGATTGTGCTCTCGATCGTGTTTCAGCTGTGGTGGCTGATGATCGTCGTCAGCGGCGCCATCTTCATCGGCTCGTGGTGGAAGTACTTCATCGGCCAAACGCAGCACAACGGCCTGCGTGACAATGTCCCCGACTTCCGCTTGTGCACCCGCACAATCAAGCTCGACCCGGTCTCGTCGTTCCTCTATTGGCACATGGAGAAGCACATCGAGCATCACATGTTCGCCGGTGTGCCGTGCTACAACCTGAAGTCGTTGAGTCGGGAGATTGCCGACGATCTTCCGGAGCCCCGCACGCTGATCAGCGCCTGGCGAGAGATGCGGCATGCCTGGAAGCGCCAACTCGTTGAGCCCAACTATCAGTTCAACACGCCGTTGCCGCCGACGGCAAATCCGAGCATGACATCGGAGGATGCAGTCAAGCGATTGTCCGACGGCATAGAAGCCTCAATCGGCACGCTCGATCCGGACGATGACATGGGCGACCCGCGAGGCGCCATGCCGGCCGCGACTGTGGCGCTGGACTAAGAGAGTCTGAAAGAAGTCAGGTCAGTTTGGCGATCGCCAGCAGGAATCCGCCTATCGCCGCCGACCCCAATAGCCCTTTCACGATCGCAGCGTTGATTTCGGCGTGAAGCCAGACCATCAGGACGTGAATGTCATGGTGCGTCGTCGTTTCTGAGAACTCATCTTGGAGCGCGTCAGCTGTGGCGGTCGCATCTTCCTCTCCGAGATGTGAACGGAGGATTTTGAACAGGCGCAACCGGTCGATCAGTCGCGGCCGGGAAGGGAAGCCCATTTCCATGACAATGTCTCCTGACGCGATGTTGCGAGCGCTCAGTCGCGTGGGATCGCCAACGTACAGGACGGACGTGGGGGTGCGCTAACGAGAACGGGCGCCTCTCTCCCCTCGACTATCTCTCCTTGGCTATCGCCCTTTGAACTGCGGCGTTCGCTTCTCCATGAAGGCTTTCGGCCCTTCGATCGCGTCTTCGCTGCCGAAGGCTCGTGTTCCCAACACCGACTCCAGGCTCCAGGCCTGTTCCCAGGACATGCCCATTGCTCCACGGACCGCGATTTCCTTGGCCGTTCGCACGGCGAGCGGACCGTTGGCGCAGATCAGGTCTGCGATCGCGTGGGTCGTCGGCATAAGATCTTCCATCGGCACCACGCGATTAATCAGGCAGCAGTGCAAGGCCTCCTGCGCGCTGAGCCGGCGCCCGGTAAGCAGCATTTCCATCGCCCAGGCCCAGGGAATCTGACGCGGGAGGCGAATGTGCGCGCCCTGATCGGGGACGAGGCCCCAGCGCACTTCCTGCAGTCCGAATTCGGCATGCTCGGCGGCGACGCGGATGTCGGTGCCGAGCAGGTACTCCAGCCCGCCGGCCAGGCAATAGCCGTTGACCGCCGCCAGCACCGGCTTGTGGACCTCGTGCAACATCCGAGTTTCGCGCACCTTGAGCGGCTCATCGCGCGCGCCGGCGGCCTTGGCCGGAATTGTGGAACCGAGGTCTGCGCCGGCGGAGAAAGCGCGCTCGCCCGCACCGGTGATGATCGCGACCCAGATGTCGGGATCGTTGTTGAAATCTTCAATCGCCTTGTGCAGCAACCTGCCCAGCTCCATCGACATGGCGTTCATCCGCTCGGGGCGATTGAACGTGATGACGCAGCGCCGGTTGGCTGGATCTTTCTCGTAGATAATTGGAAGATCGGACATGGCCATCTCCTTTGTATAGACGGTGCTCCGTTGACTGGTTCTAGCGACCTTTGAACTGAGGCGTTCGCTTCTCCATGAAAGCCTTGGGCCCTTCGATCGCGTCCTCGCTGCCGAAGGCTCGCGTCCCCAGCACCGACTCCAGGCTCCAGGCCTGTTCCCAGGACAGACCCATTGAGCCTCGGATGACGATCTCCTTCGCCGTTCTCACAGCGAGCGGGCCGTTGGCGCAGATCAGGTCGGCAATGGCGTGGGTCGTGGGCATGAGTTCTTCGAGGGGCACAACACGATTGATGAGCCCGCAATGCAGGGCTTCTTGAGCGCTCAGCCGACGACCGGTCAGGAGGATCTCCATCGCCCAGGCCCAGGGAATCTGGCGAGGCAGGCGGATGTGCGCTCCGGCGTCGGGGACGATGCCCCAGCGAACTTCCTGCAGACCGAACTCAGCGTGCTCGGCAGCGACGCGGATGTCGGTGCCGAGCATGTACTCGAGTCCGCCGGCGATGCAGTAGCCGTTGACCGCCGACAGCACCGGCTTGAACACACGGTGCAGGTTGCGCGTCTCGTTCACCTTGAGCGGCTCGTTGCGAGCGCCTCCGGCCTTGGCCGGAATCGTGCTGGCGAGGTCAGCGCCGGCGCAGAAGGCGCGTTCTCCGGCTCCGGTGATGATCGCGACCCACAGATCGGGGTCGTTGTTAAAGTCCTCGGTCGCGTCCCGCAAGAGGGACAGCAGCTCAAGCGACATCGCGTTCATCCGCTCGGGTCGGTTGAAGGTCATAACACAGCGCCGGTTGGCAGGGTCTTTTTCGTAGATCAGCGGCAAATCGGACATCGGCATTCTCCTTGACTCCAATCGGAGCGTATCGGGCTATCGTCCCTTGAACTGCGGCGTCCGCTTCTCCATGAATGCCCTCGGGCCTTCAATCGCGTCCTCGCTGCCGAAGGCTCGCGTCCCCAACACCGACTCCAGGCTCCAGGCCTGCTCCCAGGACAAGCCCATCGCGCCTCGCACTGCGATTTCCTTTGCGGTGCGCACGGCGAGCGGGCCGTTGCGGCAGATCAGGTCAGTGATGGCATTGGTGGTCTCCATCAGTTGATCGGCGGGAACCACGCGATTGATCAGTCCACAATGCAACGCTTCCTGCGCCGACAACCTGCGTCCGGTGAGCAGGATTTCCATGGCCCAGGCCCAGGGAATCTGTCGCGGCAAACGGATATGCGAGCCGCCGACCGGGACGATGCCCCAGCGCACCTCTTGTAGGCCAAACTCGGCGTGCTCCGCTGCGACGCGGATATCGGTGCCGAGCATGAACTCAAGCCCGCCGGCAATGCAGTAGCCATTGACTGCCGCGAGCACCGGCTTGAACACGTTATGCAGGCTGCGAGTCTCACTGACCTTGAGCGGCTCGTCGCGGGTCGCCCTGGTCGCGTTGGGAATGGTGCTGGAGAGGTCCGCGCCGGCGCAGAACGCGCGCTCGCCGGCGCCGGTCACGATCAGCACCCACAGATCGGGATCATTGTTGAACTCTTCGATCGCTTCCCGCATCAGCACCTGGAGATCGGGGCTCATCGCGTTCATGCGCTCGGGGCGGTTGAAGGTCATCAGCGCGCGTCGATTGGCGGGATCTGGCTCAAAGAGAAGGGGCGGTTCAGACATGGCGAGACTCCACTCAGCGGTGTTCCGTGGTCTAGTGAGAAGATACGGGCAAACACCTTGGCGCCGCCCGACGCGCGATCTGTCAGGCGCACTCGCGCCGTACGATGTGAAGAGCGGACGTGAGGGGCGGTGACATGCGTTGGTTGCTCTCGATTCTCTCTCTCATCCTGATGGTCTCCGCTTGCAGCGGGTCTGACGAGCTTCCTCAGGCCGATCAGGTCGAACGCGCCGAGCAGCAGCAAGCTGTCGCGCAGGTCCAATCCGAATCGGAGCAGCCAAAGCAAGTGCAGCCTCAGACGTCGGACGACGGCGACGCATCCGTCGCGCAGACCGCAGAGCCAAGCGAGCAATCCACCGCGGAACAACCGGCGGCGGAGGCAGCGGAACAACAGGTCGAGGAACCGGCCGACGGTCCGTTCGACCCCGATGCAGTGGACCTCTCCCAACTGATCTTCTGGGGCCCGCTGGATGGCTTCTTTGGCAGATATCTGGCCATCCCCAGCGCGGGACAGACGTTGCTCGATCGACTGCTCGCTTCTGATTCAGCGGCGATCGACAAGTATGTGATCGACCTGGCCGCATTTCCCAATCCCTATTGGGAGCAGGTGTTGGAATATCTCAACCGTCGCTACGGCGAGGAGTACCGGACCATCTACGAGTATCCGCAGATCTTCGAGTTTGATCCGGAGGACACAGCGACACCGGCATATCTCCGCTTCAAACAGGCACTGTTCGGAAGCCAGTTCGAGGACATGGCGGAGATGATGAATCCCGACGCTGACATCGTCATTGACGCGAGAGAAATCATGTGGGGCGGCGTCCGCGTCGACGGCATTCCGCCACTCGAATTCCCCTTACAAATCTTCCCCGAGGAAGCGGCTGACTGGATCAACGACAGCGACGTAGTGGTCGGCGTCGAACTTGACGGCGACGCACGCGCCTATCCAATCCGGATCATCGCCTGGCATGAGATGGTCAACGACACGATCGGCGGCATCCCTGTTTCGCTGGCGTACTGCACGCTATGCGGGTCGGCGATCCTGTTCGACGGTCGAGTGGGGCCCGAGCTCTATCGCTTCGGCACGAGCGGTCTGCTCTACCGCTCGAACAAGCTGATGTATGACCGCAACACGCGCACCCTGTGGAATCAGTTCAGCGGCAAACCGGCCTGGGGACCACTCGTCGGCCAGGACATTCGGCTCAAGGTCCTGCCGGTGGTCGTCACCACCTGGGGCGATTGGCACGCGCGCCACCCCGATACGACGGTGTTGAGCATCGAGACCGGCTTCGCTCGAAACTACGGCGCCGGCGTCGCCTACAGCGAATACTTCAACAGCCCCAACACCTGGTTCAATGTCCCAGTCCTGGACGATCGGCTGGCAGCAAAAGACGACGTCTACGTGGTGAGGGTGGAGGAATCATTGACCGCCTACCCGATTGCGCTGCTGGCCCAGCGCGTGTTGGTACAAGACGAGGTTGGCGGGTTGGGAGTTGTCGTGGTCGCCACCGCCGATGGCGAGGGTGGCCGTTCGTATGAGTCGGGCGATGTGAGCTTCATTACGGCCGACCCAGCGTCAGGCACGCTCACCGACTCCGATGGCGGCGTCTGGACCATCCGTGAGGACAGCCTGCAAGGTCCAGACGGAGCGACGCTGCTGCGCGTCGGCGGACACAACGCATACTGGTTCGCGATCACCAATCAAACCGACAACGGCCAACTCTGGGAAGGCTGAGCAGCCGGATCCGCGGCGTCACTCTAGGCACGGCTCCCAGACGCGCACCGCGCCGGGCTATCGACACTCGCTACACAAAAGCTATCTGCGCTATTACATGCGCCCAGTCGAGCGCTTCGACAACATCGATCCCGCAATCGTGGACCGCAACCCACCCATGTTCAGCACGCTCTGCGGTCTCGACGACCTCTTCGGCAAGAGCGGCGAGTCGACCGGCGCCGACATGGAGCGCTATGTCTACGCGGCGAAGAACGGCTACGGCAGTTCAGAGCCGCTCGCGTGATATCCCCTGTCAGCGGGCTCTGCGCACTACCACTGCTTACGATCGATGATGACATGATTGCAATTGTTGCGAAAGGTCACCACTTTGCCCTTTTTCCGATAGGTGACACGAATCGCATCATTGACATAGGCTTCCCAGATTCTCCGACGACGATCAACCAAGTGCGTGTTAAGCCCTCGATTCTCGGGATCGAGCAGAAGCCGTTTCACCGTCTCAAGGACAGCTTCCGCTAGGCGTGGTTGTCTTCGTTTCTTGCGCTTTAGCGCCCTCTCGAACCGACTAGTGAACTCAGAGGTTGGCAAATCCATCAGAGGTCGCGAAGGAAGTGCAACGCCTCTTCGGGGTCATTGAATCGCCGTATTCGGCCGGCTCTAATGTCCTCATCAGCCTCACGTTCGCCCTTTTGCCACTCCTCGCTCCAGAAGTATCGAGTGTCTGGTTTCGGGTCAAGAATGCCCGACTTGCTCCTCACCTCAATGGTGCCGCTCTGGTCGGGAACAAGCGGAGGCGATCCGCTCTTGAACACGCCGTCCGTGCTTCTGATGAAGATCTCACTGGTCATCGGATTTCTCCTCTGCGGGGACGGATTCCACCACGCTCAGCGGAATCCGGTACTTGTCATCTCGGTCAATCAAGATGTGGAAAGCGTAGTCTCCTGCACTTTCAAACTCTACGCTCTCTAATCGAAGGATGTGCCCCATTTCTGAGCTCATTCCTGAGGCATGAGCCTCCGGAACCACGAAATCGCCGTTCAGTTCGCCCACGTTCCCGCCATCCTGATCGACGACTCGAATGGTTATGTCGCGCTTATCGCCAATTTCAGCTGGGCTGGCACTAAGAAGAAAGACAAGCGCCATTACTGGATGAACGTGGGGAAAGGACGGCACCGGTACGGTATCGAACATTCCCAGTACGTTCAGTTTTCCTTCGGCACTCACGTTAGCGGCATCGCAAAGCAGACCGAGCCTGACTTCCACAAAGCACCTACGCTTCCCCGTGCATCAAGAGCCAGCAACTACGAGCGCGGCAACCCGAGACCACGAGTCGCGATGATGTTTCGCTGGATCTCGTTGGTGCCGGAGTAGATCGTGCTTGGCACGGAGAGCAGGTACTGCTCGGGCATGTCGCCGCCCCAGGGTGCGGTCGGCTCCTCGGGGATGAGCTGGCCGCTGAGGCCGAACATCTTGATCCCGTAGTTGTAGATCTTCTGACCCAGCTCGGATTGGAAGATCTTGACCACCGAGGCTTCGTAGTTGGGCACGTTGCCGGTGGCCTGGATGTGACCGATTCGGTAGCCGAGGTACTTGGCGACGTTGTTGGAGACGACCAGGTCGGCGAGACCGAGTCGGTAGCGATCGCGCTTGTCGGCCGCGCCATTCTGCAGCTCTTCGATCAGGCCCTCGAGCGTACGGCGCTGACCGGCGGTCGTGCCGATGCCCGAGCGCTCGAAGTCGAGCAGCGTCATCCCGACGTACCAGCCGCGATTCTCTTCGCCGATGCGGTTCTTGGCCGGGACGCGAACATCCTCGAAAAAGACCTCGTTGAAGTGGTGACGGCCGGCCATGTTGATCAGCGGGCGGACCGAGAGTCCCGGGGTGTTCTTGATGTCGTCGATCAGCAGGAACGAGATGCCGCGGTGCTTGGGCGCATCGGGGTCGGTGCGCACGAGGCAGAACATCTGGTTGGCGCGGTGACCGCCCGAGGTCCAGATCTTCTGGCCGTTGATGATGTAGTCGTCACCATCGCGGACGGCGCGGGTCTGCAGCGAGGCAAGGTCGGAGCCGGAGCCGGGCTCGGAGTAGCCCTGGCACCAGATGTGCTCGCCCGAGGTGATCTTGGGCAGGTACTCCGCCTTCTGCTCGTCGGAGCCGTGGATGATCATGGTCGGGCCGATCATGCCGACGCCGAAGCCGCGCGTCCCGGTGTCGGGCGCGCCGTGGTAGCCGAACTCCTCGTTGAACACGATCTGCTCGTAGATCGAGGCGCCCAGGCCGCCGTATTCCTTCGGCCAGGCCGGTGCGATCCAGCCGCGGTCGGCCAGCCTGCGGTTGAAATCGAGGGCGTTGTCGAAGTCCTCGTCGTTCTCGCGGGCGCCGCCGGGACCTTCAGTGGAGGCGGGCTCGGGAATGTTGTCGAGGAGGAAATTGCGAACCTCGCCGCGCAGCGTCTCTTCAGCTTCAGAGAATCGGAGTTCCATCGGATCAACCTTGCTACTTTGGGCTGGTGGATGTGTGGAGCATTGTGGAGCGGGAGACGGGATTCGAACCCGCGACCCTCTGCTTGGGAAGCAGATGCTCTACCACTGAGCTACTCCCGCAATCACTCCCGATGCGCCAACGTGCCGACGCGACAGATGGTGCGAATCAGTCCTTTGCATCGTACACGTCGTAGGGACTGCGATGGAATGAGCGAGATTACCTCAGAAACCGCCGCGAACGCCGGAATTCCCGCGTTGGTCCACCAGGCGGATCAATCCGCCTCCGATCACGGCTGTAGAGACCACGATGCCGGCCGCTAGGGCGGCGATGGCCGCGTTACGAATGACCAATGAAGAGGCGTCGGCGACCAGCAACAACAGGTCGGCCTCGAACGGATCGACTTCCGACGCAGCCTGACCATATAACGCCGACTGCACGAGCGTTGCGGCCAACCAGACGACCGCCGCGCCGACTCCGATGGCCAGCGCAGGAAGGCCAATCCGGGACAAGCCCCGAGCCTGCGCTGCCGTTGCCATCGCTAGCAGAAGCGCGAACGTTCCACTGACGATCAACCCAACGGTCGCCACGGCGTGTCCACCGCTTGTCAGCCTGCCGATCGTGCTGTCGAACGCCGCGCCGCGAGACACGAACCGGAAAGCCTGCGGGGAATCGGCCAAGACATCAAATCCCTCGTCGTAGACGAGCGAGGCTGTAGCGGCGGCAACGGCGTCGGAGACCACCTCAGGTCCATCGGCGAGACCGGCAGGATCGAGTTGCAGCGAGATTGGAAAATCGGTCAGGGGAATCGGATCACCCTGGGCTCCTGCTGCTTCCAACGCAGGCCACGCATTGACGACAAATTGGTCAATCTCCAGCAGCGAGCTCACCGCTCGAGCAAGATAATGCTGAGCGGTCGCGCGTTCCGTGTGCTGAGTCGCCGAGAGAGACATCACAGCGACTGCCGCGGTAATCGACGCGAGCAAGACAGTGATCAGCAATGCGGAACGTCGCCAGCCGGATTCCGTCGCCACCTGCGGTCGGTACAGGACGCTGCGGTTGCTCACCTGACGGACGTCTCGATCAGCAACGAGCCTGACAGCATGTCCGGCAGGCTGCGGCCCAGGGGGTCAATCCACGGCCACCACAATCCGATTCCGAAGAGCAGCAACGACGGCCACCAGATCAATCCTCTGACAACGAACGTCCGCTTGCCGCCACGTAATTCCCGGAACCGGAGCGCACGAGCGCCGACGGTTCGGGCGCCCAGTCCCGCGTACAACGACGACAGCAGAAACCAGAGCAGCGCAATGGCATAGCCCACACCCCACTCACCAGCGGTTGGGTCTCGCTCGAGCGGGTCGACCTGAATCAGCATGGCGAGGATGGCGATCGCGCCGCAGACAGCGCTGAACAGGCCGATGACCAGAAAATCGATCGCGGCGGCGACCGCACGAGCTTCTCGGCGGACGATGGGAATATGCAGGGGATCAGGCGCTGGAAGAGGCATCAACTGGCTTGAGCGTAGCATCGAATCCATGGGCAACCGGCGTGTATTCCTTGCGTTGGCGTTTGCGGCCTTCGCCATCGCAATGACAGTCATTGTCGCTCTGTTTGCCGCATCAACGCTGAGGGTGCAGTCCAGTTCTGGACTTGACGACCTGCTAGGTAACGCCACCGAAACGCACCGTTTCTCATTGCTCAAATACGAACTGACTCATCTTCCGAACCGATGGTTGACGAATGTCGCCGGATGGGTCGATGAACCGGAGTTCAATGAAGACGAAGTCCTACAGCGCTGGTTCGAGCGAGGCGATGCGCGCGACCGAAAGGCAGCGGAGCTGCTGCTGGAACGCCGGCTGAGTCGGGCCGTCTCTGAACTGGAGCTGGACTCTCCGCTGCCGCTCTTTGGCCGTGTCCGGGTCGTGTGGCCGCCGATCGACGTGGATCTGAGCGAGCGGCTGCATGTGCTCGCCGTCTCACCTCGGGACGAAGTGCGGATGGTCCGTTCGGTGTTGTTGACGTCCGACGTACAGCGCGAAGACTACGAGCGGATCGAATCGGTGGTTGAAGCGGACCAACGCTGGTCGGCCTGGGTCGGCCGCGTGGGCGGTGTCGCCTTGTATCCCGCCTTTGTGGTGTCGTCGCGCGACTATCTCAGCACGCTGCAAATCATGGCGCATGAATGGACCCACCACCATCTGGGCTTCTATCCGTTGGGATTGGCCTACGGGCGCGGGTCGGACATGCGGACGATCAACGAGACCGTGGCCGACATCGTTGGCGATCAGCTCGGCGGGTTCGCTGCAGAACTTCCTGGTTACGAGGTTGCATCTGAGGCGGAACGTGATCCGGAACCAGATGCGATTCGCGCCGAGACTGATCCCATCCTGAGGCAGCTACGCCTGGACGTGGATTCGTTACTTGCCGAGGGCAAGCTCGACGATGCGGAACGCCGAATGGAGGAAGTGCGTTTGGAATTGATTGACCTTGGCCGGCCATTCAGACGAATCAACCAGGCCTTCCTCGCCTTCCGCGGCGGTTACGGAGCGAGTCCCTCGTCCGCCAGCCAGTGGGGTGATCGGTTGCTCGCCTATAGAGAGTCAAGCGATTCTCTGGCCGGGTTTCTGGTAGCGATCCGAGAGATCGGTTCGCCGGAGGAGGCCGACGCTCTGCTGCCTCGCTAGGGCCCGTCTTTATTGGGGCGTTGCTCTGCCACTCGCTCAATTCCGTCATACCCGCGCTTGCCGCGGGTATCTCGCTGCGAGCAGCACCAGTGCCGCGTGGGAGCTGAGCGACCCCCGGTCCGCGATCTTTGGTCGAGTGGAGCATTGGTGCAGGACTCAGCGAGATTCCCGCGACAAGCGCGGGAATGACGAAATAGTGGCACGAGTGACTATGAGGACTCGCACTGGCGTCCCTGAACGTGCACACGCGCTGGTTGGAGTTACTCGGACTCCTCGAATTCGGTTTCAAGCCCGGAGACGCTGGGGTCCTCAGGGACGGCAATCACGATTTCATGAGCGATCGAGCCCAGGTAGCCATCGACCACCTCCAGACGCAGGTGATAGACGCCTCCCGAGATCTCGCTGCTGTCCCATCTCGCCAGCACGCCGCCGTCGACCCCTCGGCCTCCCTCTGCGACGATGAGGACGTCTCCGCCCCCCAGGCGGCGCGCGCTCAATGTCCAACCGACCAGATCTCTGCTTTGCGCGCGACCGGTCACCAGCAGACTGCCTCGTTCGATGATCGCCCCCGCAACGGGCGAATCGATGCGCACTGGCGCGTTGGCCTCATCAACCGTGCCCGGTTGCAGATAAGCGACGCGATTTCGCCGCAGCCAATCGACGATGATGGGATCGTGCGCCGTCGCTCCGCGCCTGGCGATCGTCGGCGGTTCGAGCCACACGCCCTGTTCGAGGAACTCTTCCGGCGTGGCGACCGTCGCGCGCTGCAACGTTCGCCGGTCGACTTCCACCTCAAAGCAGATGTAGTTGTCGATGGGCGGTGCGACCCGGATCGATACGAACAGCTCCCGTCGCGGCGTGGTGCAGGGGTTCTGGAGTTCTGCGCTCGGTTGTCCGCCGAAGGCAAGCGGCGACACAGCAGGCGCGTAGACGTTGGATCCGTGTAAGCCGTCCGGCACTGCAAATGTTTCCACTTCGACATCCTGGTGAGCAGCGAGCATGAATCGATTCCAGATCTGTCCGGCCGTCTGCACCGACGAGCCGCCGGTCATCGGCGATTCGTCCGCATTGCCGACCCACACGCCGACTGCCAGCTGCGGCGTGTAGCCCATCGTCCAATAGTCCCGTCGAATGTCGTCTATGCCGGGATCGCCGGCAGTGCCGGTCTTCGCGGCTACCGGCCGATCGAGGACCAGCGGGCTGTTGGTTCCGTAGAGCAACGCGCGAGCGGCGTGATCGGAGAGGATGTTGGTGATCTGGTAGACCTGCCCCGGTCGCGCGACGGCCCGAACTTCCGGGTCGCCCGTGGGTGACCATTCGTACAGCAAACGACCTTCAGTGTCGCGAATCTCCAGGATTGCAACGGGATCCAGGTCTCTGAACCCGTCCGGCAGTGCCAGAACCGTCGGGTGACCCTTCATCTCTCCGAGATTGGCCAGTGTGGAGTAGGCATACGTCATGTCGAGGAGCGACACCTCGCCGCCGCCCAGCGTGATCGAAGGGCCGTAGGCGCCGGGATCATGCATCGTGGTGATCCCGACCTGATGCATCGTGTCGAGCAATGCGCCGCTGCCGAGCCGGTCGGCGACGATGAAGGCGGGAACGTTCATCGAGTTGGCCAACGCACTACGAATCGTGACGGGTCCACGGAAGACGCCGTCGAAGTTGACGGGGCGGAATTCAGTCCCATCCGCTTCGAGATAGGTCGTCGGGACGTCCCACAGCACCGTCGCCGGATGCCACATACGTGGATCGATCTGGAACGCAGCGAGATAGGTCAACGGCTTCAGCGCCGAGCCGGGCGAGTGCGTCGCCGTCGCGAGATTGACTTGCCCGTCGATCGCCTCGTCGAAGAAGTCGCGGCTGCCAACCATCGCCAGGATCTGTCCCGTCCTGGGATCGATGGCGACCAACGCGCCGTTATGTGCGCCTGTAGATGCTTCGAATCCAGTAATGGCCGAGCGCAGCTCGACTTCGGCTCGTTCCTGCAGGGCGAAGTCGAGCGACGTGCGAATCCTCAACCCACCGTCGTCCATCAGGTTCTCGCAGCCGCCGGAGCCCAAGGGCGGGACGAAGCGTTCAAGCTGGCAGAGCTTCTCAACCTGCGCTTCGACATAGATCACGTAGTGAGGAGCCGAAATATCGAACTCGGCGGAGTCGAAGTCCAGCTCTTCCTTCCACGCCGCATCGGCCTCCGCGCTGCTGATGTAGCCGTGTCGCACCATCAGCTCGAGCACCTGGCGCTGTCGCTGCTTTGCCCCTTCCAAGTTTTCCAGCGGGTTGTAGAACGACGGCGCTTGAGGCAGGCCTGCCAATAGCGCCGACTCGGCCAGAGTCAACTCGGATGGCGATTTTCCGAAGTAGCGCTGGCTCGCTGCGCCGATCCCATAGGAGAAGTTTCCGTAGTAAATCGAGTTCAGATACCACTCAAGGATCTGCTCCTTGCTGTACTCGTCGGTCAGCTCGACGGCGAGAATCGTCTCCTTAAGCTTGCCCCGCACCCGATCCAGCGTGCGGCCGCTGCGCTCCTCGGGCGGAATCAGCACGTTCTTGACGAGCTGCTGGGTGATCGACGACCCACCGGAACCGCCGAAGAAGTCGGAACTGCCGACGCCGAAGTTCTCCCACGCGGCTCGCATCAGGCCGCGCAGGTTGATGCCCTGGTTGTTCCAGAACGAAGCGTCCTCGGTCGCGACCGTGGCGTTGACGATGTGTTCCGAGACCCCGTGCAGACGCACCGGCGCTCGCAGACCGTCGTGTGCACGCGCGTACTCGAACAGCAACACGCCGTCCTCGCCGTTGCGATCGAAGATGCGGCTGCTACCGAGCAATCGCTGAGTCTCTTCGATCTCGTCAGGCGGCGCGAGGTCAGCGGCGAAGTCGGAGTAGATCAGGTAGGCCGCGCCGGCCGCCGCGCCGAGCATGACCATCGGCACGCCAAGCAGAATGACCAGGGCCACCATCCAGCCACGCATCCGGACCGGCTCGAGGCGCTCTCCACGCTTGCGTCGGCGCGAGCGAATCGCAAGACGCGTGGCCAGGCTCAGCCGCCGATTGCGTCCCGTGTTACGTTCAGCAGGCAAAGCGCTGTCTCCTCCTCTGACTCCACATTACGTCTCGTGCTGCATAACACGACCACAATGCCTCAGGGCGATAGGCTGCGTTTCACGCAGCGATAACGAACAATCCGCGGCAATCCAACCAACATGTCAGAACCAGACACCATCCAGTTTTCGAGTGAACAGGTCCGTCATCTCGCATCACTGGTGCGTATTGAATTGACGGAATCCGAGGTCGAAGAGTTCCGCAGCGAACTTGCGACCATCCTCTCGCACATCGATGCGCTGTCCGAAATCGACACCACCGGCGTGCCGCCGACCAACAACGGCGCCGACCTGCTCAACGTCAAGGATGACGACGCCTCGCGACCCTCATTGCCACGCGAGCAGATTATGGCGAACGCTCCTCAGCGCGAGGACGACTACTTCCGCGTCCATGCGGTGCTCGACCAGTCATGACGACCTCCACAGACCAAGAGCTGTTATCAATCACGCTGGCCGACGGCGCGCGGCGTCTGCACGATGGTGAGATCACGTCGCAGCAGCTCACACAGGCCTTCCTCGACCGAATCGACGCGACCGACGAGGACGTACACGCATTTGTCACGCTGACCGGAGAGTCGGCGCTGGCTGAAGCTGAAGCAGCGGACGACTTGCTGTTACGTGGCGACGCGACTGCTCCCCTCACCGGCCTACCGATTGCGCTCAAAGACGTGCTGATGACCAAGGGCGTCCGTACAACCGCAGGTTCGCGGATGCTGGATAACCTTGTCCCGCCATATGACGCGACCGTGGTCTCGCGGTTGCGCGACGCCGGGGCCATCTCGCTGGGCAAAACAAACATGGACGAGTTCGCTATGGGCTCGTCGACCGAACACTCCGCCTGGTTCCCGACGGCGAATCCGTGGGACCTGGAGCGCGTGCCGGGCGGCTCATCGGGCGGCTCAGCCGCAGCGGTCGCTGCCCAGCAATGTATCGCGACGCTCGGCTCCGACACCGGTGGATCGATTCGACAACCTGCCTCGTTCTGTGGTGTGGTCGGCCTCAAACCGACCTACGGTCGGGTGTCGCGCTATGGCCTGATCGCCTTCGCCAGCTCCCTCGACCAGATCGGTCCATTCACACGAACGGTCGAAGATGCGGCACTGCTGCTGCAGGCCATCGCCGGACCCGACCCGCTCGATTCCACCTGCTACGACGATCCGGTACCCAACTTCTCCGAGAAGCTCGACCGAGGGCTCGATGGTCTCCGAGTCGCTGCGCCTCAAGAATTCTTCGGCGACGGCATGGATGACGATGTCGCCGCGACCATTGAAGCGTCACTCGACCTGATGGCAGCCAACGGCGCAGTGATTGACCGAACCCCCACGATGCCCACCGTCCCAATGGCATTGCCGGTCTACTACATCCTTGCGCCGTCGGAGTGCTCTGCAAACCTGGCCCGCTTCGATGGCGTCAAGTACGGCTACGGCGCACGCGGTGGCCAGTCGATGTGGTCCGACATGGAGGCGACCCGCCAGCACGGATTCGGTCGTGAAGTCAAGCGCCGCATCCTGCTCGGCGCCTATGCGCTCTCGGCCGGATACTACGACGCCTACTACCTGCAAGCGCAAAAGGTCCGCACGCTGATTCGTCGCGAATTCGACCGCGTCTTCGCCGAGCACGACGTGATCGTCGCGCCGACGGCGCCCACCGTCGCCTTCAAGCAGGGCGAGATCACCGACCCGTATCAGATGTACCTCAACGATACCTACACGATTCCCGCCAACATCGCCGGCCTGCCCGCAATCTCGGTTCCCGGCGGATTCGGCCAGGATGGAATGCCGGTTGGCCTGCAGTTCGTCGGCCAACGACTCGGCGAGTCCACGTTGCTTGGCGTCGCCAACGCATACGAGCAAGTCGCGGGCTGGAACACGATTCCGCCGACCGCACTCGGCCAGTAAGTCCGGCGAGCATTATTGACTCAACGTAACTAGAGTCGGAGCAAGCGGTGATCGCTCACTGACTGAACCTGGTGACTGGCCTACAGTGCAATCCTGATGGACTCAATCCTCGAACCCGTCCTCCGCGAACTCGAGCGTGACGCCCGCCTGACGCCGGCCCAGATTGCAGCGACCGTCGGCGCAGAGGAATCCGATGTCGTTGAGGCGATCAAGGAAGCACAGGACCGCGGCATCATCCTCGGACACGGCGCGAAAATCAACTGGGAGACCCTCGGCCTCTCGACCGTCTACGCCGTCGTCGAAGTGACCGTCGAGCCGCAAGAAAACGTCGGCTACAACGCTGTCGCCCGCCGCATCGCCCGCTTCGACGAGGTCAGGACCGTCTATTTCGTCTCCGGCGCATACGACCTGCTGGTCATGGTGGCGGCCGACAACATGCGCGGGATCTCCGACTTCGTCAGCGACCGCCTGGCCACGATGTCGGGCGTCAAGGGCACAACGACGCGCGTGCTGATGCGCCGCTACAAGGAAGACGGCGTCTTCCTCGAAATCGATCTGCAGAACGACCGTCAACAGGTCGTCTTCTAAGCGCCCGAACAGCGGAACAACAGCGAGTTCAGAGCGAGAGACCCATGCCGATAGCGTCCAACGACCGTTCATTCGCCAGCGACGACCAACCCAGGCGTACTCGCGCCGCGGGTGCTGGATCGGCGTCTGCGGCGGCTGGATCGGGAACGGACGCGACTGACCGGCAGGGCAGAGTCGCGGAGCGAGTGCAGGCGGTGCCGGGCTCCGGCATCCGGCGCTTCTTCGACATCATCGCCTCGATGGACCATGTGATTTCTCTGGGCGTCGGCGAACCTGATTTCGTCACACCCTGGCCAATCTCCGAAGCCGGCATTCGCGCCATCGAACAAGGCCACACGCACTACACGTCCAACCTGGGACTGCTGGAGTTGCGCGAAGCGATCGCCGCCGACCTCGAGCGTCGCTACGGCGTCGAATGGGATCCACGCGAGGAAATGTTGATCACGACCGGCGTCTCGGAGGGGCTGGACCTCGCCGCGCGCGCGATCATCAATCCGGGCGACGAAGTGATCGTCGCCGACCCGTCATACGCGGCGCACGCGCCCGCGGTCCTCCTGGCAGGTGGCACGCCCGTACCGGTGACCACCCACGCCGCGCAAGGCTTCGCGCTCGACTCGAAGGCGGTCAAAGCGGCGATCACACCCAAAACCAAGGCACTGCTGATCGCCTCTCCGTCCAATCCAACCGGCGCAGTACTCGACCGACCAAACCTGGAAGCCATTACGGACGTCGTCCGGCGGCACGACTTGCTCGTCATCTCAGACGAAATCTACGATCGCCTGGTCTACGGCGGCGCCGAGCACACACCGATCGCCGCCCTCCCGGGCATGCAGGAACGCACGATCACACTGGGCGGTTTCTCGAAGTCCCACGCGATGACCGGGTGGCGAGTCGCCTGGGCAGTGGCTCCGGCTGACCTGCTGGGCGGGATGCTAAAGATTCACCAGTACTCAATGATGTCTGCTCCGACCGTGGCGCAGTACGCGGCCCTTGAGGCCATCCGCGCCGGCGAGCAATATGTGATCTCGATGCGCGAGGAATACGACCGTCGGCGTCAGCTCATGTGGCGTGGTTTCAACGAGCTCGGTCTCTCCTGCGCCGAGCCTCGCGGCGCGTTCTACGCGTTCCCGTCGGTCGCGCAGACCGGCTACGACGACGAAACCTTCGCCGAACAACTGCTCATACGCGAGCAGGTAGCAGTGGTGCCCGGCTCAGCCTTCGGCGCAGCGGGCGCGGGATATGTCCGAGCCTGCTACGCCACGAGCTACGGGGAGATCGAAGAGGCGCTGATACGAATCAGGCGCTTCCTCTACCAAGCGCCAATGGCCAAATAGCGCCGCCTGCAGAGCTGTCGGGATGGCATCGGGCAGGCGCTAGCCTGCGCTCATGACCTTCAAGCTGAACCCGCTGCCCGACGAGCCCGAGCCCGAAGATCTCACCTTGAGCATCACCGGCGTGCAGGCGCGACCGCGTCCTGTCGAAGTTGGCGAACCAGATCCGTCGCGGCTTGAGCTGGTGCTTGGCACGACTCGAGGAGACATCCGGGCCATGCTCGATGTCTGCGAAGGGCAGACCGGAGCGCTGGTCACGTGTTCAGGCGCGATGGGCGGCGAGCACGAAACGCGCGGACCCGCCGACAGCGTCTATCGGCGTCTGGCGGAGCAATTGCCCGGCGAAGGCATCTCAACCTTACGCATCCACTATCGGATCGCCGGCGAGTTCGAGGAGTGCGTCCTCGATCTGCTCGGCGCATGCTCGTTCCTGTCAGGAGTCGGCGCCGAGCGCATTGTCCTCGCCGGACACTCATTCGGCGGCGCAGTGGTGATCAAAACGGCGCAGATCATGCCTCGGGTCAGTGGTGTGATTTCGCTCTCGCCTCAGCTCTTCGGCACCCGGCAGGTGGAAGAAATGGCGAAGCCGCTGCTGCTCATCCACGGCACCTCCGACGCCATCCTGGATCACAGGGCATCGGAGGACATCTACGAGCGGGCGCTCGAGCCAAAGAAGCTGGTCCTGATCGAAAACGGCGGACATGGTTTGGCTGAGGAACCCGAGACGGTGATGTCAGAAATGCACCAGTTCGTCCACGAGCACGCTGGCCCTCAGTAAATCCGATGTCTCAAGTCCCCGCATCACGCGGGGACCCGCCACCAGACGGCCGCTGACGTGGCAACTGGCCAAGCACTGCCGGCGCCGGCCCGAGCGGGTCCCCGCGTGATGCGGGGACTGGGACAAACGCTCCAAGCCGACGCGCGAATTGCTAACTGCCGCCGCCGTTGCCGCCCGAGTTGCTCGAACCGACCCCCAGGCGCTCCGCAATCGAGCGAGCCGCGTTGGTCAGCTCCATTGGCACGATCCACTTGGTGCTCTCGCTGGTGGCAAGTGTGCGCAGCGTTTCGAGGTATTGCAGACCCATTGTGTTGCCGTGGGCGTCCTGGGCAACCTCGTTGATTGCCCCAAGTGCGCTGGCGTAACCCTCCGCGTCAAGCAGCTGTGCCTCCTTGCGACCCGAGGCGCGCAGAATCTGCGACTGGCGCTGACCCTCGGCTTCGAGGATGGCGGATTGCCGTGCGCCTTCGGCGACGTTGATCTGCGCGTCACGGGTACCTTCCGACTCCGTAATCTGCGCGCGGCGTGTCCGCTCCGCCGACATCTGGCGGGTCATCGCCTCGGCGATCGCGGGCGGCGGCTCAATCTCGCGGATTTCCACCGCGGTCACCTTCACGCCCCAGCGATTGGTCACCTGGTCCAGCTTGATCTGCATCGCATCGTTGATGTCGTCGCGTCGGGATAACACCTCATCCAGGTTCATCTCACCAACCACCGCACGCAGCGTCGTCGTTGCCAGTTGGCGGGCCGCGCCGAGATAGTCGCGGACTTCGAGGACGGTGCGCTCCGGCTCCATGACGCGCAGGTAGACCACGAAGTCGACATCGACGCCGGCGTTGTCAAGGGTGATGTTTCGCTGCGGCGGTACATCGAAATACTGTTCTCGGGTGTCAACCTTGATTCCGGACTGGATAATCGGAATCAACCAGACGATTCCCGGCCCCTTCATTCCGACGAAACGTCCAAGTTGGAATTTTGCGACTCGTTCGTAGTCGCGGACCATATTCAGAATTGCCATTCGTGGTTCCTGTCGATTGTGGTCGTCCGATGCCCGATATTGGTTGCGAGTATATGTAGACGGCTTGCTTATGAAGGTACAGCCCTCGCGAAGGGCGGGGCGGCGCATAAGCTGACTCAGTGACTGAGCGCGACCCCGACCCGCAACTCGACTGGCAAATCAGGCTGGTTCGTAGCCGGGCCTACGCCTGGCTCGAGCTGTGCCGCCCGACGACGGGCAGCTGGATGCTGATCACTTCGGCGTTGATGGTGCTGACCGCAGCCGAAGGTTCACTCTTCTGGGGACTGCCGATCCAATACGGCGGCATGGTCGTCGCGTTTTCCTACGCAGCCGGATTGATCAACAACGCCCTTGACGCCAAGATCGACTCGACCAGCCGGCTGATGCGACCGATTCCGGCATCGAAGATGACGCCTAAATCGGCACTGATCGCTGCTGTGATCCCGACGGCGCTGGGATGTGGCTGTGGTTTCCTGCTCGATTGGCGCGTCGGCGTGATCGGCCTGGCCATGCTCGCCGCCGCCTCGTTGTACAGCTTTGCCTGGCGCGGATCGCTGCTCGGATTCGCCGCATTCGCGTTGATCGGCGTCCTCTTGCCGGTCGGTGCGATCCAGACGGTGGATGCCGGGTTCACCAGCGCGCATCTGCTCTGGGTGATTCCGGTCGGAGCTCTGACCGGCGCCGCTACGTTCATGCTCTACAAACTGCCCGACTTCGAGATCGACGATCTCGACGGCTCACGTTCTGTCCTGCACTGGCTGGGCATCGACACGGCGATCCCGATGTCGTGGGCGGTCCTGGCGGCGGGATTGGCGATTGCGGCGGCGTCGATCAATCTCTCCGGCGGCAACCTCGCCTGGATGCTGGGGCCGCTGCTCTACATCATCATCGCGGGACTGTTCTGTATCTGGATGCTGATGCGCCGCATCTCCGAGATCAGGCTCCGCTTGCAACGCTTGCTGATCATGCCGGCCTTGCCGTTCGTCCTCATAGGATGGTTGGGCGCGGCCGCGGCCGCCTGATCCCAGCCAATCCGCTAGGTTGATCGCGCAGACCCTCAGAGCCCCAGGAGCGCCCGATGCCCGAACCGACCGATTGGCAACCCGAAGTCGACGAACTCAATCTCCGTCGCCAGCTGGCCCAAAAGATGGGCGGCGAGGAGCGTGTCAACCGTCAGCACGAGCTGGGTAAACTCACGATTCGCGAGCGGATCGATGCGCTGGTCGATCCCGGCAGCTTCCACGAAATCGGTGGTCTCGCCGGCTACGGCACCTACGAAGACCGACAGTTCCGAGACTTCAAGCCGCTGCCATACGTCGGCGGCATGGCCAAGATCGACGGGCGCAAGGTCGTGGTCGGCGGCGAAGACTTCACCGTCTCGGGCGGCGCGGCCGATATCAGCACGCAGGAACGATTCAAAAGCCTCTTCCTCGCCGACATGGCGCGCGAGTATCGCGTGCCGCTGTTCGTCTTCCACGAGGGCGCGGGCGCAAACGTCGCCGCCGAGGGCGACGGTCACGGTCATCTGCCCAGCAGCTTCGACGTCTTCGGCCCCGACATCCGCGCCGGACAGGAAGTGCCGCTGATCTTCGGAGTCGCGGGAGCCACCGCGGGCGGTGTCGCCGCGCGAGCGATGCTCGGGCACTTCACCGTGATGACTCCGCAGGGTGCGCTCTTCGCCGGCGGACCGCCGCTCGTCAAGCGAGCGCTGGGACAGGAAATTACCAAGGAAGACCTGGGCGGACCCGACATCCACGTGGCTCAATCAGGAGCGATCGACAATCGCGCCACAGATGAACTCGACGCCGTTCGGCAGATGAAGGCGTTCCTCAGCTACATGCCGCAGAACGTCTATCAGCAGCCACCGTTCAAGGCGACGGACGATCCGCCCGACCGCGAAGAAGAGGAACTGCTGAGCATCGTCCCGCGCAAGCGGACTCGCCCCTACAACATGCTGCAGTTGCTGGAGCTGCTGGTTGACGACGGCGAGTACTTCGAGATCAAGCCGGAGTTCGGTGCAACGGTGCACACGGTCTTCGCGAGGGTGGGCGGGTATGTCGTCGGCATCCTCGCCAACAATCCCAAGATACTGGCCGGCGCGATGACTGCGGACTCGGCCGACAAGCAAGGACATTTCGTCGAGCTCTGCGACCACTTCCACATCCCAATCGTGTTCCTCGCCGATGTCCCCGGCTTCATGCTCGGTCCGCGAGCCGAGGCGACCGGCACGCTGCGACACGGAATGCGCGCCTACTGGGCGACCTACCTCGCCACGGTCCCGGTCTTCACCGTGATCACGCGCAAGAACTACGGCATGGCCGGACAGGCGACGGCCAACGTCGGCACGATCAACTATCGCGTCGGCTGGCCCTCGGGCGACTGGGGCTCGATCCCAATCGAAGGCGGCGTCGCCGCGGCCTACCGACGCGAGATCGAGAGCGCGCCTGATCCCGACAAACGACGGCGAGAACTCGAAGAGCACCTGCTCCAGTTCCGCAATCCCTTCCGCACAGCAGAGGCGTTCGGAATCGAGGACATCATCGATCCGCGCCAGACGCGGTCCTACATCTACCGCTTCCTCGAGCACGCCTACGACACCATCTCAACGACCCTCGGCGTCAAGAGCAAAGCGGGAGTGCGGCCCTAGACTCATCGCAGACCACCCAGCCATTCACATTGGAGAGCGAACATGTCCGACATTTTCACCGTTGACCCGAACCTCCCTGACTGGATCCGCACACACACCGAGCAGTACCTGAACTCGGGCGGCGAAGAAGGCCATATGTGGGACCGGCCCGACGGCTCCGGTCCGATTCCCTGCCTGCTGCTAGCGGCCCAGGGCCGGAAGTCAGGCGATTGGCGCACGTTGCCATTGATCTACGGCGAGTCGGAAGACGCCTACGTCATCGTCGCCAGCAAGGGCGGAGCGAGAAGTCACCCAGCCTGGTACCTCAACATCGACGCCAACCCCGACGTGCAACTGATGGTCGGCACCGAGCAGTTCGAGGCCACCGCCCGAACTGCCGATGGCGCAGAGCGAGACAAGCTCTTCGCACTCATGGCAAAGGATTTCGCGCCGTACCTCGACTACGCGATTCGAGCCGGCGGCGCCGGTCGGCAGATTCCGATCGTGGTGATCGAGCGCAAGTAGCGTTCTTCCCCGCTTCACCCCTTGCGGGGGAAGCTGTCCCGTAGGGACTGAAGGGGGGGCGTCGCATCGACCGCCTACGTTCGCTTCCGAGCGGACCCGCCCCCCTCTGCCTTCGGCTTCTCCCCCCCCCCCCCCCCCCGCAAGGGGGGAGAAGGAAGCTAGGGTCGCACACTCACACCGGCGACCTCAGGCAACGACGCCGGCAGGCCGATCGACTCTTTCACCTCGGCCAGTACTTCGGCTGCAATCACTCGCGCTCGTCGCGCTCCATCTATCAGGATCGCGTCGACCGCGTCCGGGTCGGCGGCCAACTCTTCGCGACGCGCCCTGATCGGCGCGAAGTAGTCGTTGACCGACTCAGAGAGCTGTTTCTTGCAATCCACGCAGCCGATCTCGGCGCTGCGGCAGGCCGAAGCGATCTCCGGTTGCTTCTCCGGCCCGAAGAATCCGTGCAGCGAGTACACGTTGCATACCTCGGGTCGTCCTGGATCCGTGCGCCGGGCGCGCTGGGGATCGGTGATTGCGGTTCGAATCGCCTGGAACGTTTCCTCCGGCGTCGCCGCGATGTCGACGGCGTTGCCGTACGACTTCGACATCTTGCGATTATCGAAGCCCAAGACCATCGGCGCACTGGTCAGTTCCGCCTCCGGCTCGGGGAAGGTGTCGCCGAAGATGTTGTTGAAGCGGCGAACGATCTCGCGTGCCAGTTCGAGGTGAGGCAACTGGTCCTCACCGACCGGCACCTTGTTGGCGCGGTAGAGGACGATGTCGGCGGTCTGCAGGACGGGATAGCCGACGAGCCCATAGTTAACGTTTTCGGGCTGCGATTTGGCCTTCTCCTTGAATGTCGGCACGTTCATCAGACGACCGATCGGCGTGACCATCGAGAGCAGCAGGTGCAGCTCCGAGATTTCCGGCACGTGGGACTGCGTGTAGAGGATCGTCTCTTCGGGTCTAATGCCTGACGCGAGCAGGTCGAGCGCCGTCTCGCGCACGTTGTTCCGCAGTTCATGAGTGTCGGTCAGGGTCGTCAGCGAGTGCAGATCGACGATCGAGTAGATGCACTCATACCGCTCCTGCAACGCGACGAAGTTCTGGATCGCACCCAGATAGTTTCCGATGTGCTGTCGACCGGTCGCACGGATGCCCGCGAACACGCGATCCTGCATATTGATTCCTCCGATGTCTTACATTTCGTCCGGCGCTTCGACGCCGATCATGCGCAGCGTTGCAGCCAACGCCGCTTGCGACGCCTGCGTCAACGTGAGCCGCGCAGCCGACCGCTCCGGTTCGTCGGGGACGACGATTCGGCAGTTGTCGTAGAACATGGTGAACGCCTGCGCCAGGCTCTGGGCGTAGTAGGTCAGATGGTGCGGTTCGCGGCGAACAGCCATGTCGGCGACCAACTCCGGCAGACGCAGAATCTCACCGATCAACGCTGCCTCTTGCTCGGCGTCCAACAACTCCAGGTGGTCCGAAGAGGGGGCGATTCCGGCCTCGCCGGCCGTCCGCAGGACGCTGGCGCAACGCGCATGCGCATACTTAACGTAGGTGACCGGATTCTGGCGCGGGTCGGCAGACGCAGCCGCCTCGAGGTCGAAGTCCATCTGGGCATCGGCAGAGCGTTGCAGCATGAAGAATCGCGCCGCGTCGGCCCCGACCTCCTCGACCAACTCACGCAGCGTGACGATTTCGCCGGTCCGCTTCGACATCCGCACGCGCTCGTCGCCGCGGCGCAGGTGCACCAACTGGTAGAGCAGGACCTCAAGCGCGTCGCCGTCACCGCCGATGGCGGAAACCGCCGCCTTCGTCCTTGCCACATGGCCCTGATGATCAGCGCCCCAAACGTCGATCACGGTGTCGAACTCACGATTGAGAAACTTGTCGTAGTGATAGGCGACATCCGAGGCGAAGTAGGTCGGCTCGCCCGATGAGCGGATCAGTACGTTGTCTTTGTCCTCGCCCAGATCCTCAGAACGGAACCAGACCGCGCCCTCTTTCTCAATCACGTAGGAGCCGTTGCGCAACTTGCCCATCGCCACGTCATAGGTCGACTCGCCGTCGGCGCCGTCGTACAACGCCGATTCACGCTGCCAGTGGTTGAATTCAACCCGCACCAGCGCCAGGTCAGCGCGAATCTGCTCGACCATCAACTGCAGTCCACGTTCGGAGAGCTCAGCCGGCGGGTCCTCAGCGCTGTCCAACCAGACATCACCGAACTCTTCCTTGAGCTGCGCGGCCACGTCGACCATATATGCGCCTAGATAGCCGCCGTCGGGCAGGGCCGCTTCTCGACCGAATTGCTGCAAGTAACGCGCGTACAGGGTGCGGCCGAACAGCCGAATCTGCGCGCCCGCGTCGTTGATGTAGTACTCGCGCTCGACGGCAAATCCGGCGGCGTCCAACACCGATGCCAGCGCATCGCCGAGCACCGCTCCGCGACCGTTTCCGACCTGAAGCGGCCCCGTCGGATTGGCCGAGACAAACTCGATCTGGACGCGATGTCCCGCTCCCAATTCGATCCGGCCCCACTGATCGCCGGCGTCGATCACCGACAACAGCTGCGACCGCTGCCAGTCGTCGTCCAGCTTGATATTGATGAATCCCGGCCGCGCCACATCGACATCGGCGATCGGCTCGGTGCGCATGATTCGTTGCGCGATCGCGGCTGCGACCTCCATCGGCGGCATACGCACAGCGCTGGCGAGCCTCAGTGCGACATTGCACGAATAATCCCCGTGCTCGCGCTCTTTGGGGCGCTCGATGCGCAGCTCGATGGGAGGAATGGGCGGCAGCGCCTTGTCCGCCTGCGCCAGTTCAAGGGCGTTGCGGACCAGATCACTGACCAGATCCCGTGTCGCACGCGCCATGTCGAAGCCACAATCCGTGCCGGACGGAGAGCCCGACCGATTCTCACATTAGGGTCTTCAGGACCAAAGATGCAGGATAGTGCCGATTCCCGCCACTTCGCATCGCGCCGTGCTCAGTGCCCTGCTCAGCGCCGTGCTCAGTGCACCGCCGTCGCGCCCGACACATTGAGGTTCTCGGCCCGGGTTCGCAACAGCCGATGCTCAGGCGCGCGCAGGTGCGGATCCTCATCGAGGATGCGGTTGGCCCAGTTTCGCGCGAGATTCAATGTCTCGTGATCGGAGAGCTTGGCGACGCGCAGTTCCGGCAGTCCCGACTGCCGCGTACCGAAGTACTCGCCCGGACCGCGCATCTCCAGGTCGGCCTCGGCCAGGTCAAAGCCGTTTGACGTTTGCACCATCAGCTCGAGCCGCTGCCGGCTCTGCTCAAGCTCAGTGTCTGAAATCAGATAGCAGACCGACTCCATGTCGCTCCGGCCCACACGTCCGCGAAGCTGATGCAGTTGGGCCAGGCCAAACCGATCCGCGCCTTCGATTGCCATCACCGTCGCCCTGGGCAGATCGACTCCGACCTCCACCACAATCGTCGAGACCAGCACATCGGCGTCACCGTTGACCAGGTCCGCCATCACCGACTGTTTATCCTCGGACGGCATGCGGCCATGCAAGAGCCGAACCCGAGACGCCAGTTCGCTGAGCGGGCCCTTGCGCAGGAACTCGAACTGCTCCGTCGCAGCTTCGACTTCGAGCTTGTCCGATTCCTCAACCAATGGGCAGATGACGAAGGACTGTCTGCCCAGCCTCGCCTCGTCTCGAATGCGTTGATAGACGATTTCTTCGCGGTCCGATGGCGCGATGATCTGCGTCTGGACCCGAAGCCGACCGGGCGGCAACTCATCAATCACCGATGAATCGAGCTCGCCGTAGACGGTCAGCGCCAGCGTGCGAGGAATCGGCGTCGCCGTCATCACCAACAGATGGGGACTGCGACCCTTGCTGCGCAGGGCGTCGCGTTGGAGGACGCCGAATCGGTGCTGTTCGTCGACGACGGCGAGACCGAGGTCCTTGAAGTTGGCACTCTCCTGGATCAGCGCGTGCGTGCCGACCACGAGGTCGAGCATGCCGCTCTCCATCTCCTGGTGAATCTGCCGCTTGCGGGCGGCGCGCACGCTGCCGGTCAGTAGTGCCATGCGCACCGGACGCCCCAGCGCCGGCGCCAGGCTGTAGTTATGCCAGAGCTGGTCGCCGCCCTTGTGATCCTTGCCGGCGAACAGTCGCTGGAAGGTCTCATAGTGCTGCGAGGCCAGTACTTCGGTCGGCGCCATGAGCACCGTCTGATGACCGGCCCGCACCGACGCCAGCATGGCTGCCGCGGCAACGACGGTCTTGCCCGATCCAACATCGCCTTGCAGTAGCCGCGCCATCGGTTCGCGGCGGAACATGTCGTTGCGAATCTCGGTCAGGACGCGTTGCTGGGCAACGGTGAGCTCGAACGGCAATACGCCGATGAACGTGTCGAGGAAGTCACCCGGCATCGGGATCGGCGGAGCGTCCGCACGCAACTGCGCCTCGCGCTTTCGCGCGAGCACCGCGAGTTGAATCGAGAGCAGTTCCTGAAAGGCGATCCGCTGCCTGGCGGCGTCGACTTCCTCCATCTGCTCGGGAAAGTGGACCATCCGCAAGGCTTCGGCCTCGGAGGGAAATTGATGTTCCAGCACGATGTGCGGCGGCAGCGATTCGGCCAGCAACGGGAGGTAATCGCGGACCGCAACGTGCGCCAGTCGCCTGATCGTTCGATTCGGCAGGCCCTTCGACCTCGGATAGACGGGAGATAGCCGACCCACGTGGACGGTGTCGTCGTCGGGATCGTCGAGCCGCTCCCACTCCGGGGACACCATCTGCAGCTGACGTCCGCGGAATTCAACCTTGCCCGACAGGCCGACCCTCATCCCGGGTCGAAGCGACCGAGCCAGATAGGGCTGCGACCACCACCAGACGCGCAGACTGCCCGAGCCGTCGCGTACCACCGCTTCCGTCGCCTGTCGGCCCTTGCGCAGGTATTTCACGCCGATGCTGGCGATCTCACCGACGATGGTCAGCTCGATGCCCTCCAACGCGTCCGAAATTGAACGGACATTGCGCCAGTCCTCGTATCGCCGAGGCAGGTGCCAGAGCAGGTCGTAGACCGTATTGATGCCGAGCGTCGTCATCGCTTTCCGCGATTGCGACGGGATGCGTCCCAGCACCGACACATCGCGGCCAAGCGGATCGTCGTCGCCGAACGTGGTGGTCGGGCGTTTACGGGCCGCCCGGGAGCGTGTTGACGTTCGGGTTTGTTCGGGTTTGTTCGGATTTGTTCGGGTTTCGGCCTTTGTCGTTCGGGACATTCCGCCCTTGGACGGCGATCCCGGCTTCAATGCGGCCTCAACCTCCGAGGCCCAGCTTCGCCTCTGGTCGGGAGACAGTGAGGCGTATCCCTCCCTGGGCAGCGCCGCGACGATACGCGTGAAAAACTGCCGCTGCTCGCCATCCTTGAGCACGTTGCGCAGATACGTGTCGAGGCCGCCGGCTACCGCTTGATCCGGGTAGCCGAGCTTTGCCTCCAGCGCCAACATGGACTGAAGCGTTTGCGTCGGCCGGCGCTGCGTGGTCATCAGCTCTTGCGCAGCACCGTTGCGCCGACTGTGCCCGGTCCAATGTGCGCGCCCAGCACCGGACTGCTCAGGATCACCGGGACGTCCATTCCACCACATGCGTCCGAGACGCGCGAGGCCAGAGCCTCGGCGTCCGCATCGGCTTGACCGTGAACGATCGCGACTCGCTCCGGCTCGCCGTTCGACATGATCTGGGCGAACAACCGATCGAGCGCCTTCTTGCGCGTACGCGGCTTCTCGATGTCGGCGATCTCGCCATCCACCAGTTCCAACAACGGACGCATTCTGAGCAGCCGACCGGCCAGTTGCCTGGCGCGACCGATCCGGCCACCGCGCAGCAGATAGTCGAGCGTCTCGACAAACAGCATGATCCGAGCCCGAGCCGCGGTCTCCCTGGCGGACTCAGCGGCAGCTGCAATGCTCGCTCCGTCGCGGACCGCGGCCAGCGCCGCTTCGGCAGCCCAGGCGATGCCCATCGACGCCGATTCGGTATCAACAAATTCAATCGGTGGCGCAGCTTCGAGCAACGACGCGCCCTGCCTTGCAGAATTCAACGTGCCCGACAGCTTGCTGCTCAAGTGGACCGAGACGATGCCGTCGGCGCCGTCATCGATCAATCCCTGGTAGATATCGCGAAACACGCCGGGCGCGGGTTGCGACGTCGTAGGCAGCTCACCGCCCTCGTCGACGACCCGGTTCAACCGTTTCCAGAAATCGGGCTTGGTCAGGCTGACGCCATCCTCGAAGTGCTCTTCACCGAAATGCAGATACAGCGGGACAACTGTGATGCCTTCGATTCGACCCTGCTGGAGGTCGGAGGCGGAATCGGTGACGATTGCGATGGACATATGTTCTATCCTCGGTGTATTTCCGCGACATTTCCGATTCCGGGCGTCGGACCTATTCGAGCGCCAACAGCCACGGATAGTGAGGTTGGCCCCCGTCGATCAGGTCGACCTCGAGACCGGTCGATGCTTCGATCGCTTCCGCCAACGCGTCAGCCTGGTCTTCCGAGACGTCAGCGCCGATGTAGAGGGTGAACAACGACGCGCCGGATAACGAGTCGGCCATCTGTGCGGCGAGCGTCAGCGCGACGCCGTCGATGGAGTCGCCTGCGCCAACGATCTCGCCATCCAGCATGGCGAACGGCTGACCCTCTGTGATCGGAATATCGCCCTCCAGCGTTCGCGCAGCAAGTGTCACACGGCCGATGCGAACCGCGCCGAGCGCCTCCTCCATCTCCGCAACCACGTCCTCGGTCGGGACGCCGCCGATGACGGCGGCGAGAGCGGCGACGCCCTCGGCCTGACTGTCGGTTTTGATGATGTGGAATCGTTGAGGCTGATCGGCTGCGGCGGCCAGCCCGGCCGCGCGTTCGGCCGCCGGTGTGACATTGTGGTTGTTGGGCAGGACGATCACGTCTTCACTCTTGACCGACTCCGCCGCCGAGAACAACATCTCGACGGAAGGATTGTCGGCCGCGCCGCCCGAGATGATGGCCGCGGCGCCTAGCTCGGTAAAGACCCGAACGAACCCGCTTCCCTGCGCAACGGCGACTACCGCAGGGTCCGATTGCGATTCATGCGTTCGCGCGGCCTGGGCGCGCTCATCGACAGCGCGGAAGATCCGGATCTGGCCTGCCTCGTCTGCTGCGGCGTAGGCGTCGGCCGGCTCGTCGGTGTGCAGATGGATGCGCAGGTCGTTCCCGTCGGGAGCGAGCATGACGGTTTCGTCGTCGCCGGCGAGCGCTTCGCGCAATCCGTCGATGTCTGCAACGTTGGCCACCACCAGTTCAGTGCAGAAGCCGTCGAAGTCGCTGCCTGAGTCCAGCCGGCGAGCCAGCCAGCCCGGATCGATCACGCCGAGTTCTGCCGGCACTTCGGGGATTGGCTCGCCGGCCAGAGCGCCGGCCATGCCGCGCAGCATGAACTCAAGCCCGCGCGCGCCGGCGTCAACGACACCGGCGTCTTTGAGCACCGGATTCAGTTCCGGCGTGCACTCGACCGATTCGTAGGCCGCGGCGACCGCTTGTTGCATTTGGGCAAGCGGATCGCCCGTCGCTGATGCGACGGCGTTCGCGGTGTCGGCGGCGACTGAGATCATCGTGCCGTCGCGAGGTTCGGTGACGGCTTTTCGGGCCGCCTCGGCTGCGCCGGCGAATGCTCCGGTGAGTGAGGCATCGCCGCTGCCTGAGAGTCCCGCAGCAAAGCCACGCAGCCACTGAGCGCCAATCACGCCCGAACTGCCGCGCCCGCCCATCAATGCCGCCGAGGCGGCAGCGGCTGCGATTTCGTGCGCCGACGCCTCCTCAGACGAGGCGTTCAAGGCTTCGCTGGCAGCCGCGAGGGTGCGACCCAGGTTCGCTCCGGTATCGCCGTCGGGGACGGGAAAGACATTGATCAGGTTCAGCGCTTCACGATGCAGCGCGACCCAGCCGGCGGCGCCCCGGATCATCCGCTTCACGTCCTCGCCGCTCAGGCCGTGGGCGCCGGCCTCGCGAACATCGAGTTCGACCATCTGTAGCCTCCCGTATAGAGTGCCTGGGTCGCCATGGGCGCCTGCCCGGAACAGGGGTACGTTGCTGGTATGATACCTGTCATGCACCGGCGACTGCCGTGACCGGTGCGTGCGTGGAAGACGGATTGAGGACGGAACGATGGCCGGCAAGTGTGATCTCTGTGACAAGCGGACCACGTTCGGTCGTAACATCCGGCACAAGCACTCGGGACGATGGAAGCGCAAGGCGCCTCGCACCTCGCGCACCTTCAAGCCAAATGTTCACCGACACAAGGTAACCGTTGACGGTAAAACCCAACGGCTCAACGTGTGCACCGCCTGCCTACGAACGATGATGAAACGGCTCGCCGCCTAGCGGCAGGCAACGACCTGTTGAGCGCGAGCCAGACCCCGATCGGAACAACGAACCGCCCACAAGCCAGAGCCGCGGATGAAGCGTCCGCCATTGATGACCCGCGAAGCCTGTCTCCAAATGATTGAGACAGTGCAGACACACTGAGACCGAGGAATATGCGAATCTACGTTGGAAACCTGCCCTTCCGTACAAACTCTGAGGAACTGCGCGAAATCTTCGCCGAGCACGGCGAAGTCCAGGACTGCGTGATCCCCGTCGACCGCGACAGCGGCCGCTCACGCGGCTTCGGCTTCGTCGACATGGACGACGAGGAAGCGCGCACCGCGATCGCCGCGGTTGACGGCTACGACATGGACGGACGCCAGCTGCGCGTCAACGAAGCGCGACCGCGCGGCGGCGCTGGCGGCGGCGGCGGTGGCGGCGGCTACCGTGACGACCGTGGCGGCGGCGGCGGCGGTGGCGGCTACCGCGGCGGCGGTGGTGGCGGCGCTGGCGGCGGCGGCGGCTACCGCGACAGCGGTGGCGGCGGCGGTGGCGGCTACCGTGAGAGCCGAAGTGGCGGCGGCGGCGCTGGCGGCGGTGGCGGTGGCTACCGTGAGCCTCGCTACGACGATCGCGGCTCGCGCGACAGCTACGCCGACCGCGGACAGCGCTAGTAAGACCCGTTCGGCGCAATCAACGAACGAATAGCGACGTGTCGTCTGGCGTCCGAGTCCGAGAGATCGGATTCGGGCGTCAGGCCGCACCCTTCATTGACGTCCTCTGGAACGTATTCGACGGCGATCCCACGTGGATCCCGACGCTTCGTCGTGTCCAGATGGAACGCCTCGATCCGAACAAAACCCCGTTTCTGCGCTATGGCCAGGCTCAGCTCTTCATGGCCGAGCGAGACGGACGCGATGTCGGCCGGATCTCTGCGCAGATCAATCCACTGCACGACGAGAAATGGAACGAAGCGGCTGGCTTCTTCGGCCACTTCGACTGTGTCAACGACCCGGAAGTCGCGACGGCACTGTTCGACGCAGCGGAATCCTGGCTACGCAAGCGTGGCGCAGCCTTCGTTCGCGGACCGTTCAACTTCACGATCAACGATGAAGCCGGTTGCCTGGTCGAGGGATTCGACGAGCCGTCCATGATCGCCATGCCCCATGGCCGGCGCTGGTTTCCCGAGCTGATCGAAGCCAACGGCTACGCCAAGGTCAAGGACCTCTGGGCCTATCACTATCCGGTCGATACGCCACTGAGCGAGCGACGTCAACGCGCCTGGCAGCGAATCCACGATCATCCACGCGTGAACGTGCGGACGTTCGACAAGAAGCATCTACGCCGCGACGTCCGAATTGCGGCAGATATTTTCAACGACGCCTGGGTCGACAACTGGGGCTCGGTCCCGATCACGACCGAGGAGGCGGACCAGCTCGCCTCCGACCTGGTGCAATTTGCCGATCCCGGACTGACCTCCTTCGTCGAGATCGACGGCGATCCGGCAGCGATGGTGATCTCCATCCCGAATCTGAATGAGTGCGCGCGCGACATCGACGGTCGGCTCTTCCCCTTCGGTTGGCTCAAGCTGCTCTGGCGGCTCAAGCGCAAGCCTGAGAGCGGTCGGGTGATGCTACTTGGCGTGCGCCAAAAGTGGCGGATCAGGGAGTTCGCACAACTCGGCCAGATGCTCACCGCCGAGGTTCACGTCCGAGGCGCCGCCAAAGGTTACTTGTGGGCCGAACTCGGTTGGGTGCTCGAGGACAACCACCTCCTCATCCACGCCCTCAAACGCACCGACGCCAGGATCTACAAGGTCTACCGCGTCTACGAGAAGCCTCTGTAGGCGTCTCCGCTCTCAGCGACCATCCTGTCATTTCCACCCTCATTTCGTCATACCCACGCTTGCCGCGGGTATCTCGCCGAGCGCGGCTCGGAGCCTGGATGCGACTCAGCACATGCGCTCGCGCGCCCGTACCCGGTTGAACCGCTGGTGCGTACTCGGCGAGATTCCCGCGACGGAGCGCGGGCATGACGGATTTGGATTAGTGGTGAGGTAGTCGGGCGGGGAGCTGCCCGTTCGCGTTTGCCAGAGCGCGGCGCAACCGTGCGACCGCGTCCGAAACCGACTCGCGATCGTTGTAGACCGCTGAGCCCGCCACCAACCAGGTCGCGCCGGCATTGACGATTGCGGCGATCGTCGACTCATTCACGCCGCCGTCCACCGCCACCGGTGACGACTCGCGTCCGCAGGCATCCAACATTGCCCGAGCCTGGCGAATCCGTTCCAGCGATTCGGGGATGAACTTCTGACCGCCCCAGCCTGGGTTGACGCTCATGATCTGGATGCGGTCGCAGATCGGCACGACCGCCTCGATTTCGCTGAGCGGGGTCCCCGGGTTGAGCGTCACTCCCGCCTCAACGCCGCTCTCTGCGATCTGCTGTAGCAGCCGGTGCGGGTGTCGCGTGGTCTCGATGTGTATGGTCACGCAGTTCACGCCGGCGGCGATGAAGTCGTCGATGTGAGCCTCAGGGCGCCTGACCATCAGATGCGCCTCGATCGGCAGCGATGTCAGTGATCGAACCGCCGACGCCATCTGCGCGCCGAAGGTGATTGGCGGGACGAAATTGCCGTCCATCACGTCGAGGGAGATCCAATCGACCCCCGCGGCTTCGGCATCGGCGATCTGTTCTGCCAGGCGCGTCCAATCTGCCGCGAGAATCGACGGTGCGATGGCGACCGACCTGTTCGTCTTTGCGGTCATCGTCGGCCCTGTTGTTTCGCGGCGGCACGCTCAGCCGCTCGGCGTTGGGAGCGGTTGAGACCGGTCTCCAGCTGAGGCTCTGCTTGCGTCGGTTCCGGTTGGGTTGCCGGTTTGAGCTGGAGACGTTCCTTTGCAGCTTCGAGCGCCGCTTTGACCTGGACCGGCGCCGTTCCTCCGGGGATATTCCGGGATTCCAGCGAGAACTGCGCCGTCATGCCGACAGCGTCGGCCTCGAACGCCGAATGCTCGGCTTGCAAGTCCTCCAGGGTCAACTCCGACAGCTTGCAGCCACGCTGCTCGCAGGTTCTGACCAGCCGGCCGACCACTCCGTGCGCCTCTCGGAAGGGGACGCCCTTGCGCGTGATGTAGTCGGCATAGTCGGTGGCCAGGATGAATGGGTCGTCATCGACCATGGCGCGGGCGCGGGCGCCGTCAACCTTCGCGGTCAACAACGCTCGTGCGAGCACGTGCAGGGTGCCGATCAGCGTCTCCGCAGTATCGAACAGGCCGGACTTGTCCTCCTGCAAATCGCGGTTGTAGGCCAGCGGCAGGCCCTTCAACGTCGCCAGCAGACCGGTGAGATGGCCCAGCACCTTGCCCGAGCGACCACGCGCCAGCTCGGCGATATCGGGATTGCGCTTCTGCGGCATGATCGACGAGCCGGTGGTGAAGGCGTCGCCGAACTGGAGCACTCCGAACTCGGCGGAACTCCAGAGAATGACATCCTCACACAGCCGCGAGATGTTGACCATGCAGATCGCGGCGTTGGACAGGAACTCGACGATGTAATCGCGCGACGAGACCGCGTCCATGCTGTTGCGCGAGATCGCTTCGAAGCCAAGTTCATCGGCGACGGCCTGTCGGTCGAGCGGATACGCGGCGCCGGCCAGGGCTGCGCTGCCGAGCGGCATGATGTCGGCGCGTGCGAAGGAATCGACCAGGCGCTCGGCGTCGCGGTCGAGCATTTCCAGGTAGGCGAGCAAGTGATGCGCGAACAGCACCGGCTGCGCTCGTTGGAGATGCGTGTAGCCGGGCAGGTAAACATCTATCGAACGTTCGGCCAGTTCGATCAGCGATGCCTGCAAGCCTCGCACCGCGCCGACTGCCTGGACGATGGCGTCGCGGACGAACATCCGCGTGTCGAGCGCGACCTGGTCATTGCGCGAGCGCGCCGTGTGTAGCCGACCGGCGGTGTCGGCGCCGATGATCTGACTCAGCCGCGCCTCGACGTGGGTGTGAATGTCTTCCAGCTCGTGGTTGATCTCGAATCCGCCGGACTCGATCTCCGATTCGACCTGGTCGAGTCCCTCGATGATTCTGGCTGCGTCGGCCGCGCCAATGATGCGCTGAGCCGCCAACATCCGCGCGTGTGCACGGGACCCGGCGATGTCGTGCCGGAACAGCAGCAGGTCGGTCTGGATCGAGGAAGTGTAGGCCTGCACGAGGGCGTCGGGCGCTTGCTCGAAGCGTCCGCCCCAGAGCCGCTGCGACTCGGCCTCAGTTGCTTCGCTGGCCTCGTTGGCGTCAGTCATGCGCCGCCCGCCGTTGGCTCACTGCTGCTGCGCTAGTCGCCGGTGGGGAGCTTGGTCAGCCCCGCCGCCCCGATGGCTGCGTCGATTTGTTCCGCTGACAGGTCCCGAGCGCGAATCGTCCAGATCGCGGCCGGCTCACCGAGCTGGGCGATCTGTGCGGGGTAAAGGCCATCGGCCAGGGCGCGGATCACCCGCTGTACTTCATCCTCGGACAACGCCCCGCAGAGCGCTTCGAACGACTGCTTGGCGTCCATGGCGAGATAGAGCGCACACTCCAGCGTTGCGTGACCGGAACGGCGGATCTGGAAATCCGCCGCGTCGGGACCGCCCGCCGTGGGTACGGCCGCTTCGTATTCGATCGCGATCTCGATGTCAGAGGCGTCGGTCGTCATCGCCCATTATCCAATCTGGCCGCCCTGCCTGCTCATGACGCGATTGCCGATCAACGTGACAGCCGGTCGACCGGTTACGACATGTGTCCCGATGATACGTCCAAGACGCCGCCCGGTTGACGCAGCAACTGCTTCTCAGCCTGCACACGCACCGGCAGTCCGAAGATGTCGATGAATCCGACCGCCGAGGTCTGGTCGAAGGTGTCGCCGACGTCGTAGGTCGCCAGCGAGTACTGGTACAAGCTGTTGGGACTCTCGACGCCCACGGTGACAGCCTGTCCCTTGTAGAGCTTGACTCGCGATGTGCCGGTCACGTGTCTCTGCATCGAGGCCGTGAACGCGGCCAGGTCTTGATGCGTGCCGGTGAACCAGAGGCCGTCGTAGATCAGGTCGGCGTAGTCCTGCATCAGCCGGTGCTTGAGCCGAATTTGGCTCTTGGAGAGCGTCAGCGTCTCCAGCGCCTGATGCGCGATCCGCAGCGTCGTTGCGGCCGGGGCTTCGTAGACCTCGCGCGACTTGATGCCAACGAGTCGATCTTCAACCATGTCGATCCGGCCGACGCCGTTCGCGCCGGCCATGTCATGCACGCGGCTGATCAGCGTGACGGCGTCGAGTGCTTCGCCGTCGAGCGACGTCGGTCGGCCATGTTCGAAGCCGATTTCCAGATACGTGGCTACGTCGGGAGCGTCTTCCGGGTTGACCGTCCACTCCCAGACGTTGTCGGGCGGCTCGGTCCACGGATCTTCCAGCGGGCCGGCCTCGATTGAGCGACCCCAGAGGTTTTCGTCGGTCGAGTACTGCTTCTCGACGCTCACCGTGATCGGAATGCTGTGCGCGTTGGCGTAGACGATCTCCGACTCACGGGTGGACAGTTCCCACTCGCGGACCGGCGCCAGGATGCGCAAGTCGGGCGCGAGCGCCTGCACCGAGACGTCGAATCGCACTTGGTCGTTGCCCTTACCGGTGCAACCGTGAGCGACTGCCGTGGCGTTGTGTTGCCGAGCGACATCGACGAGCGCTTTCGCGATCAGCGGACGCGCCAGCGCTGTCGCCAGTGGATAGCGTCCCTCGTAGAGTGCGCCGGCCATCAGGGCGGGGAAGCAGAACGCGCGGGCGAAGTCCTCGCGCAGGTCGAGCATCTCAAATTCCACCGCGCCGGCGGCATAGGCACGTGATTCGAGCTCCTCAACGCCCTCGAGGTAACCCATGTCCGCCGTCATGCAGATGACTTTCCAGCCGCGCTCCGTGAGCCAACGGGTGACCACCGAAGTATCCAGTCCGCCCGAATAGGCGAGCACGACGCGCTTTTCATCAGTTCGTTTCGCCACCCGGGTCTCCCTACGTTGTCCGGATTGTGTTCAGTCTTGTTCGGTGTTGTTCGGTGTTGTTCGATTCCGTTCGAACCTGTTTGGCTATATTCGGCGCTGGTCGGACGAATTCGGAGCTATTCGGCGAGCGACGAAAGGGCGTCGTCGATGATGCCAATGGCCTGGTTGACCTCGTCCTCAGAGATGGTCAGGGGCGGGACCAGTCGCAGGACATTCGGCTTGACCACGTTGCAGAGCAGACCGCGGTCGCGGATTGCCGTCACCAGCGCAGGACCCACGTCGGCGCTGAGCTGCACGGCCACGAGCAGACCCTTGCCGCGCACGTGGTCGATCAGCGGATGCCGATCCTCCAGCGCGCGAATCCCCGACATCAACTGCTCGCCGCGGGCCTCCGCCTGCGCCGGGATGTCCTCCTCAACGATGACGCGCAACGTCTCCAGCGCGACGGCCGTGGTGAACGGTTGGCCGCCGAACGTCGTGCCGTGGTCGCCGGGCTCAAGGATGTCGCCGCGCTGGTTGGCGACGATGGCGCCGATCGGCACGCCGCTGCCGAGACCCTTGGCCAACGCCATCACGTCGGGCTGCACACCCTCGTGCTGCCAGGCGAAGAGCTTGCCCGTGCGGCCAATTCCGGTCTGGACCTCGTCCAGCATCAAGAGCAGGTTGTGCTCGTCGCAGATGGCGCGCAACGCAGAGAGATAGCCATCGTCGGCGACGTTAACGCCGCCCTCACCCTGCAGCGGCTCGACGAGAATCGCTGCCGTCTCCGGACCGACCGCGTCGCGCACAGCGTCGACATCGTTGAAGGGAACGTGGCGGAAGCCGTCGAGCGGGCCAAACGGCTCGCGGTAGCGCGGATTGCCCGACGCGTTGACCGAAGCCAGCGTGCGTCCGTGGAAGGCCTCGTCCATGACGATGATCTCCGTCGCGCCGTCGCGCCGGGTGCGGCCCCACTTGCGACCGATCTTGATCGCGCCCTCGGTCGCCTCAGTGCCGCTGTTGCAGAAGAAGATACGGGTCATGCCCGACTGCTCGAGCACGACGTCAGCCAGGTCGAGTTGGGAAATCGTGTAGAAGTAATTGGAGACGTGCAGCAGCGTCTCCGCCTGCTGCTTGATCGCTTCGACGACCCTGGGATGGCAGTGTCCGAGGTTGTCCGACGCAATCCCGGCGACGAAGTCGAGATACTCGTTGCCCGCGTCGTCCCAGACCTTCGTGCCCTCACCGCGCACCAGCGTGACGGGCAACCGACCCGCCGACATCATGAAGACAGCGGACTCGCGCTCAGCAGTGGTGGGCATGTTCGTCACTCCGGTAACCCGATTGGGGAGATTCAATCCGATTCAGACTACGCGAGCGATAGTCAGGCGTCTATGAAACTCAAAGCGCTCGCAGTGAGCGTCGGGTTACAGGCGGGCGGCGATCCTCTTGAGAGTGTCGCAGAGGTCGATTTCCGTCACTCCCGCGAAAGCGGAAGCCCACTCGGACTCGATGCGCCGTATGGCTTCCCGCTTTCGCGGGAATAACGGAAGTGGAGCGGTGGTCGACTTCTGAGACAGGCAGATCCCAGCTACTCCGCCAATCCGGGCGCCGTCACGGGTATTCGCTGTGCGCGGCTTGAGGGCTAGCGACAGGGGAGGGACCCCCTCAGCCTTCGGCAGCTCCCCCTGCAAGGGGGAGCGGGGAACAGTGGTCGGCCTACTCCGAGGATTCTGCCAGGCGATCGAGAATCCGGCCCAGGCGATCAAGCGCCTCGCCGTAGCCGGCCCAGTCGCCCTCGCGCTGCTTATCCAGCGCTTCCTCGAAGACTTCTTGCGCCTGTGCCGTGAGCTCTGCCGCGTCATCGGACAGCACGACTGGAGTTCGATCCTGTTGGGCTTGCTGTTGCGCTTGCTGTTCGGCTTCAGGCTCTGCTGACGACTCAGTCGAACCTGGCTGACCCGGCACATCGCCGAGGAACGACAGCCCCTTCGGTGCCCGATTGCCCAACGCGACCTGCACTGCGTTGACGAATGTGTCCTCGAAGGCGATGCGGTCGCCGTTGACGACGATCACTCCCTTGAGCTGCGGGTAGCGTCCGGTCTCGGCTTGCAAGTAGATCGGTTCGACGTAGACGTAGGAGTCGCCGACCGGGATGAACAGCAGGTTGCCACGGATCACCTCGGATCCCTGCTGACCCAACAGCGTGAATTGCCGCGACACGGCAACATCCTGGTCGATCCGGTTTTCGATCTGTTTCGGCCCGTCGACATTCTTGTTCGAGGGGAAGCGGAACGCGAACAGCTTCCCGTAGTTCTCTCCGTCTGATCGGCCGGCCATCCAGGCAATCGAGTTCAACCGGTTGCGGGGCGTGAAGGGCAGGATCAGCAGGAACTCCGGCTCAGGCTGATCGGGCAGGCGCAGCGTCACGTAGTAGGGCTCGACCGCGATCTCCTGCTGGCGCAGCAGCTCCTGCGGGATCGCCCAGAGGTCCTCGCGGTTGAACAGGCCGCGCGGGGACTCGATGTGATACGTGAGGTATTGGTCGGCCTGGATCTGGAAGTAGTCCTGCGGGTAGCGCCAGTGCTCCTGGAGGTCAACGGGGAACTCATCGGCCGACTTGAACAGCTCGGGGAAGATGTCCTGCCAGACCTGGATGATGGGATCGCTGTCATCGACGATGTAGAGGTCAACCGAGCCGTTGTAGGCGTCGATCACCGCTTTGACCGAGTTGCGGACGTAGTTGTAGCCCACGCCGTGCGGCTGTGAGTAGGGATATCGATCGGTGACCGTGTAAGCGTCCTGGATCCAATGTAGGTGGCCGTCTTCTCCGACCACGATGTACGGGTCGGCATCAAGCTGCAGGAACGGCGCCAGCTCATTCACCCGTTCCTGGATCAGTCGGCGGAACAGGATCCGGCTTTCGCCGTCGACCGAGCTGGAGATCAGGATGTTGGCGTCGCCGAAGGACCAGGCGAACGCCATACGGCGGAAGAGTCCGCCCAGCTCGATCCCACCCAGGCCCGAGTAGCGGGTCGTTGCCTGATCGGCTTCCCCGGTCGATTCATCTCCGCTGAGCGGATAGTCGAACTCCTCGGTCCGGCTGTTGGCGATGATGTAAGAGTCGGTGACCTCGCCGTAGTAGATCCTCGGCTCATCGATTCGCAGATCGAGCGGTCCCCCTGATGTTTCTTCGGCTATTTCAGGCGGAATATTCGAGATCCAGAAGACCGGCTCGCCGGAGGGCGACACCTCGTCGACTGGCGTCATCACCACACCGAAGCCGTGGGTGAATTGCAATCGCCGGTTGACCCAGCCCTGCTGCGTCGACTGCAAGTTTGACTGCGCAAGCTCGCGCGCCGCGAGGAAGACCTGGTGCTCTATACCGCCGACCTTATAGCGGTCGACATCGACATCCGGATAGACATACAGCGGACGGATGGTCTGAATCGTATTCAGCGTGTCATTGAGTGGACGGTGATCCCAGAGGCGCACGTTTAGCAGGGCCTCGGGGTTGAGCACCAGGTCGTTTTCCTCCACCGCGTCGTCGGCAGCGAACTCGCGCTCTTCGATCTTGTCAAGGGCGAATGCGGCTCGCGTCGCGGCGATGTTGCGCTCGATGTACGGCGTCTCGCGTTGCAGCTCGTTCGGTTCAACGGTGAAGCGCTGAATCGCCGCCGGCAGGATGGCCCCTCCGACGATCGAGACCAGGATCAAGGCCGCAATCGGACCGATCGCGAATCGCAGCCGCTCATGGAATGGCCACGACAGCACGCCGAGGATGACGACGATGCCCGCGATCATTTTGACGATCTGGACCGGGGAACGGATGCTGTCATCGGTGAACGTCGCGCCGAAGACGAATCCGCCCGGGCTGAGCGCTAGCTCGAATCGGGCCAGCCAGTAGCTCCAGACGAACAGGGCCATGACCGCGGCGATGGTGAGCGCGATGTGAATCCGCACGCCGAGGGTCGAGCGGGCGTTGCCGTGATGCATCATCAGCCGCACCCCGTAGGTCGCGGCCGTGCTCAGCATCGTCATGATCGCGAGGCCGGTCGCCCAACCCTTCATGAACTGAAGCGCTTCGAGCTCGAAGATGTAGAACCCGAGATCCCTGCCGAACTGCGGGTCGGTCGTGCCGAACGGTTTCGCATGCAGGTACTGGAGGATGAGCTCCCACTGTCCGGCGGCAACCGAGCCGAAGATGATGGCCAACAGGATCATCGCGACGGCGGCGATGATGTGGATCACGCGCGATAGTTGTGGGTCGTTCACGACCGGCGCCATCGCCTCGACCGGCATGCGCCAGGCGACCGCGTAGGAAGCGCCGAGCACCAGCAAGGAAACTCCTGCGCCGGCGGCGAACAGCCAGACCTGGGTGACGATGCGCAGGTCGAAGACTCCGCGGTAGCCGACGTTGTCGAACCAGAGGCGGTCGACGTAGATGTCGATGCCGATATTGACCAGAATCAGGAGGACCAGCAGGGCGACGCCGGCGACGATGACACGCGGCCAGGTGCGATCACCCAGAGGCGGTTGGCCTTCGGCCGCGGTGTAGGGCGGCGGCTCGTCGTCGCCTGCGCCTCCGCCCAGGCCTTCGCGGAAGACGGGCGGCGGCGGGCCGAGCTGGCCGGACCGGCCTTCGTCGGACGGCGGCACGTCGTGCGGGCCGTCGCTGCCGTTACGCCATCCACCTTGACTGCGATGGACCCAGGTGGACCACTTCATACGAGGACCGTTCCCACCGCTGCGCCATCCACTGCTGCGCGGACGATTTGCGGTTGTCTACCGTCCACGATACGGACCTGAGCGCCCTGACCAACCGCTGCGCGCCCAGCGCGCAACTTGGGCAACATTCCGCCGGCGATCACCCCGCACTTGATTAGTTCTTGTTGTCGTGCGTCATTTAGACAGTCGATTCCGGCCCCATCTCCATCGAGCACTTGCGCTACATCGGTCAGAAAGATCAGGGACGAAGCGCCCAACGCGGTCGCGACCGCTCCGGCTGCAGCGTCGGCGTTAATGTTCAGGGTCGTGGACAGATCGTCCGCCAACCCAACCGGCGCGAGCACCGGCAATAGCCCGGCGTCGAGAATCCGCCGAAGCGTGTGAGGATTGCAGCAGGGGGTCTCTCCGACCAAGCCAATTCTTGTAGAAATCGGTGAGCGCAACGTGCCGCCGTCCACACCGCTCAGTCCAATGGCCGGCGCCCCCAACTCCTGCAAGCGTCTGGTCAGCTCCTTGTTGATCAAGCCGGCCAGGACCGCAACGACCACTTCCAAAGATTCTGGGGTCGTCGAGCGTAGTCCGTCCACCCATGCCGCTTCCGCGCCGAGGCGTCGTTGCCAATCCGTCACCGCTGCGCCGCCGCCGTGTACGACGACGACCTGCCGACCTTCTCGATGCAGATCAACACAATCCGACAGCGAGGTGTCATGCTCGCCAAGCGTCGAACCGCCGATTTTGATCACGACGGCGCCGCCGTGAGGGATGTGGGAACTCATGGATGCAAGCCTAGCCCACTGCCGGCAGTCGGATAGCAGTCGGACTCGATTGCGAACCCGATACCGTCGCGGTATGAGCGCTCGTGCGACCAATCACGCGATTCTCTTTCTGCTCAGCGCCGAGCTGATCTCCGGGCTGATTTCGTTCACGGTCGGACGGCCCAGCGGCGAATGGATTTTCTGGCTACACGGCATTGCCGGGTTTACATTGGTCGGGCTCGTTGTTTGGAAGTATCGGATCATCCTCCGGTCGTTCCGACGGCGCGGCGTCGTTTCAGAAACGGTGGGCTCGATTGTCCTCGTCCTGCTCTTCGTCGGCGTGCTCGCGACCGGAACGCTCTGGGCGATCATCGGTCGCGGCGGCATCCAGATTCCGTTCTACGGCGATGTTCGGCTGCTCGTTATTCACACGTCGCTGGGACTCGCGCTGACGATTCCACTGATCGCTCACGCGGCGATGCGCTGGCCGCGGCGGTTGAAGTACACCGATTTCACCAATCGACGCGCAGCGTTGAGATTGCTAGCCGTCGGCGCGGGCGGCCTGCTGCTCTGGCAGGGCGCCTCGGCAGCGGCTCCCGTCGCAGGCAAACGTCCACGCTTCACCGGTTCTCGGGAGGTGGCTAGCGGACAGGGCAACGCCCATCCGGTCACGCAATGGCTGTTCGACAGCCGACAGCGGATTGACGCGGGCGAGTGGAGGCTGACAATAACCGGCAACGTCGCTCAACCGACCACGCTCGACTACGAGACCATCATCGACATCGCGAACCATGGAACGACAGCCACGCTCGACTGTACCGGCGGCTGGTACACCGTCCAGGACTGGAGCGGGGTGAGACTGTCGGATGTGCTGGCGCTCTCGACGCCCACAGAGAGTGCAGAAAGCGTCTTGATCGAATCGGCCACGGGATTTACGCGACGTTTCTCTGTTTCCGACGCCGACAGGCTGATGCTCGCAACGCACGTCGCGGGTGAACCGCTTTCCTCGGGACACGGCTACCCGCTGCGGCTGATCGCGCCGGGTCGTCGCGGCTACAACTGGGTCAAATGGGTAACAAAGATCGAAGTCAGCAGCAAACCGTCATGGTGGCAGTCACCGTTGCCGCTGCAGTGACAGCGTGTCGTCAGTCACCCGCGACCAAGATGCGCAAGATTTCAACGACTTCGTTGGCGCGGTCCAGCTCGAACACCAATCTGATCGGCCCGTTGACCAGCTCACGCACAACTAAGTCTGGTTGCGACTGTTCCGCTGAAGGACTTGCCATCAGCCACCGATCGTGGGCAAAACTGCCAATCAACTTTCGAGTGGGCGGAATGTTCTGCGGCCGCAGGGCCCTGAAGTCGGAGAGGGCTTCGTCGCTGTACTCAATCCGAAACGGCATGGTGTTCGGAGTATTGTTCCAGGAACTCAAGCACCTCTGCCTCGGACGGCAACCCCAGGGAGGCCGCCAGTTTGTCGCGCGTCTCGCCAAATTCCTCGAAGATCTCCTCGTCGCTCATCCTCAGATGATCGAGCAGCCTATCGGCAGTCATTCCCATCGAACACATCAGGTCATGGTCGGAGACACCGCCTCGCTCCGACCGCGGGAGCAAGGCCTGGATGCGCTCAATCTCATCCCAAGAGTCCGCGTCGTACCAGGCCTCTCCGACCTGGACCGGTAGACGAGGCGACGGTTCGCGTCCGGGCAGAATCCACGGCTTGCCTGAAGAATCCTGTGTCATTAGCCCAATTTACTCGATCGACTGGACTCACCTACGTCACGTAGTCCGCGTTGAAGCGGACGTACTCCTCGGTCAGGTCACAGCCCCAGGCGATTGCTTCGGCATTGCCCTGTCCGAGATCCATCCTCAGGAACACTTCCTCTCCCTGGGTCTTGGCCGACGCCTCTGCATCGGTCACTGCAGTGGCTGTGCCGTCGAAGACGCAGAGGTCGGCGATCCAGATGCGGACTTTGTCCAGGTCGTACGGCACGCCGGCGCGGCCGGCCGCCATCAGGATGCGGCCCCAGTTCGGGTCGTACTTGCTCAGCGCCGCCTTCAGCAATGGCGACACAACGATGGTCCGCGCGACATCGCGAGCATCTTCCCAGGATTTCGCCCCGGTGACCGTCATCGCGATCCGCTTGGTCGCGCCCTCGCCGTCGCGAGCGATCATCTTCGCCAGCCGCGTCGCCACCTCCGACAATGCCCGCGCGAACGCTTCAAGCGCCTCGCCCAACAGCACATCACCCCCGGCAGCGCCATTGGCCAGGATGACGGCGGAATCGTTGGTCGATGTGTCGCCGTCGACGGTGACCATGTTGATCGAGCGATCGATCGCGTGGCGGAACGCCGCGTCGAGGTCACTCGCGGCGAGCGGTGCGTCGGTGCTGAAGAAGGCCAGCATCGTCGCCATATCGGGATGCATCATCCCCGCGCCCTTGGCGCATCCGCCGACCGTGTATGTGATGCCATTCGCCTCGAAACTCGCTACGGCTTCCTTGGGGAACGTATCGGTGGTCATGATCGCGCCAGCAAACTCCGCGCCACCGTCAGGGCTCGGCTCAAGTTGCGGAATACCCGCACGCAAGAGATCCATGGGCAGGTAGTGACCGATGATGCCGGTCGAGTTGACGAAGATTTCCGCCGCCGCGCAACCGACCCGAGCCGCAGCCAGCCGCGTCATCTCACGCGCATCCTCGAGACCCTGTGTGCCCGTGGCGCAGTTCGCGTTCCCCGAATTGACCACCGCCGCCCGCAGCGCGCCATCGGACGTGTGTTCCTTGCTGATATAAACCGGCGCCGCCGTGCTCTGATTCTGGGTGAACACCGCAGCCGCCGTCGCCGGTCGATCCGAGACCAGCATCGCCAGGTCGGGCAGTCCCGACTCCTTGATCCCCGCCGTGAATCCGCAGGCCGAGAAACCTCGCGCTCTGGTGACGGCTCCTTCGGCGCTCTCGTCGGCGCGCAATGCGTCGTTCGTGGAGCTCATGGGTACAAGCCAATCTTGCTCAGTCCGACCTCTTCAGGGATGCCGAACATCAAGTTGAAGCACTGCACCGCAGCGCCGGCCGTGCCTTTAACGAGGTTGTCGATCACGCTGATCACCATCACTTCGCCGGTCATCGGATCGACCATCGGGTACACGATGCAAGCGTTCGAGCCCAGCGTCTGTTTGGTCGAGGGAGCGTTCGGCGCCACATGAACAAACGGTTCGTCGGCGTAGTAAGACTCGTAGACATCTCGCAGCGCTTCGGCTCGCTCCTCAGAGTTTTCGGGCAAGGCTCCGTCCAGAATCGACGGATAGCAGGTGGCCAGGATGCCCCGCGTCATCGGCACGAGATGCGGCACGAAGGTGATGCTCAACTCTCCGTCGCTCTCGGCGGTCTCTTGCAGCGACGAGAGTTCCTGCACCATTTCCGGTTGATGCCGGTGACCCGTGAGTCCGTAGGCGGAAAAGTTGGAATCAACTTCCGAAAAGTGAGATGTCAGCTTCAGCGCGCGACCCGCTCCAGTGACTCCCGACTTGGCGTCAATGACGGTCCGACCATCGAGCCATCCCTGTGCAGCGAGAGGGGCAAGAGCCAGGATTGCCGAGGTCGGGTAGCAGCCCGGCACGCCGACCAACCGCGATTCGACAATCGCTTCGCGGTGCAGCTCCGGTAGTCCGTAGACCGACTCGCCAAGTAGTTCCGGCGACGGATGCGTTCCGTACCACTGTTCGTACGTTTCTTTGTCGTAGAGACGGAAGTCGGCCGATGCATCGATGACGGGGGTACCGCGCTCGATGAAGGGCGTCAGGCGCTCGGCGGCAGCGGCGTGCGGCAGGCCGGAGAAGATCACATCGACCTCTCCCTCGACATCCGCCACGATCGGCAGGTCAACCGACCACAGGTGCGGGAAGACATCGGGCAAACGCTTACCCACCTCGGAACGACCGGTGACGCAGACAATCTCCACCGCCGGATGCTGGTCCAGTAGACGCGCCAGCTCCGCTCCGACATAGCCCGTCACATTGATGATCGCTGCCCGGATTGGCGATCCGGAGTCCGAGGTACTCACGACAAATTCCGTTCTACTCAGAAAGAATGAAGATACACCGACGCGCCTCAACACCACCTGTCGTACCTTACTTCGTATGTCCCAGACAACTCAGGGAGCGTTGAGCCCCTACTCCGCCATCGATCTGACGGCTGAAATCGGCGCGCTCTCGACCATGCTGCTGGCCGGACTCGGCGTCGACGTGATCCGCGTCGAGCCGCCCGGCGGACATCCATCTCGACGGCGCGGCCCCATGCTCAGAGAAGATGAGGACTCCTCGCTCTACTGGGCGCAGATGAATGCCGGCAAGCGATCAATCACTCTGGATCTCGACGACGAAGCGGACCGCGAACAACTACGACAACTCTGTGAAGGCGCTGATTTCCTCTTCGAGTCCGATGCGCCGGGCGCGATGGCGTTACGCGGACTTGGCTACGCCGATCTACGCGAACGCGCGCCGGAACTGATCTATGTCTCGATCACACCCTTCGGTCAGAGCGGGCCAAAGTCAATGTGGGCCGCATCCGATCTGATCGGACACGTCTCCGGCGGCTTGAGTTCGTTGGTCGGCGATCCCGCACGCGCGCCGCTCAGACCGTCGGTCGAGCAGGCCTACAGCATCACCGCGCTCAACGCCGGATCGGCGGCGATGATCGCGCTGCACGCGCGAAATCTGACCGGTCGCGGACAGCATGTCGATGTCGCAATGCAGGCGGCAATGGCCAACACGCTGGGCAACGCGCGTCTCTACTGGGAGATGGACGGCATCATCACCAAACGCGCCGGAGGCGCTCGGGCGTTTGCCGACCGCGCGACGCGAATCATCTACCCCTGCGCCGACGGCTATGTTGCCTTCGTTCGTGTGCCGGCCTCGATCCACTCGCTGCATCGCTGGATGACCGCCGAACACGGCGACCCACAATTCGACGCCGAGTACTGGGCCAACATGCCCATCGCCGGCGACCGCACCCCTTCAGTGGAAGAAGTCGCCGGGCTTGAAGCCGAGATTGAAGCATTCTTCGCCACTCGCGGCGCGCAGACGTTGTACGAATCGGGACAGCAGTTCAACGTTATGATCTGTCCGGTCAATACGATGCAGGACATCGTCGACAGCCCGCAGCTCGCCGCTCGCGCCTTCTTCACCGAGGTCGACGATCCGGCGCTGGGCCGTCTGAAGACACCTGGAGCGCCGTTCAAGATGTCGGCCACCCCCTGGCAATCACGTCCCGCGCCGACGCCCGGCCAACACAACCGCGAGATCCTCCCTCAAGCCGCCCAGAGCTAAGGCCCGCAGCATTGCCTCCGGCGATGGCGCCGACTGACTGTCATCCGTGCCACGCTCACGCCATCCAATCGCTCGACGAACCTCCATGCGCATACGATGACCAATGCGCGACGCCGCGCAGCAAACAAACGAGGCCCTTATGACAACCAACATCCTTCGCGCTCCTGCCGACACAATCCCTACCAGTCCGAGCAGGGCGGCTGAACACGGCTACCAAATCCGACCGGATCTGACCAAAACTGACCATACCTGACCACACCTGACCGCAAATTTGCCCAATTGCTAATCCTCAGCGGCAAACTCGCGCAGTTCGCTCGAAATTTCTCCGCAGCGCAATCCAACCACTGCGACAACCCGACACGGAGATATCTTCCGATCAGAACAGATCGCGAGTGACTGGAGAAGCACATGACCGATGACCACCTGCTGATTGATAAGCGAGCCAATGGCGTCGTCGTCGCGACGCTCAACCGACCCGAAGTGCTCAATGCTCTCTCAAACCGCATCCGCTCTGGTCTGCGCGAGATGGTCGTAGACCTCAAGGCCGACCCCGAGGCTCGCGCGCTCATAATCACCGGCGCCGGCCGCGGCTTCTGCTCGGGCGCCGACCTGTCCAATCGCGAAGAGCGGGTCGCGGCCGAGTCGCAGCCCGGGCTCGGCTCCACCGAGCTGCGCTACGGATTCGCGGCTGAACTCCAGCAACTGGAGATCCCGGTCATCGCCGCTGTGAACGGCGCAGCCGCGGGCGCAGGATTCGCGATCGCCCTCGCCGCCGACATCCGTCTGATGTCCGACACTGCCCGATTCCACCCCGGATTCCTGAAAATTGGTCTCGGACCAGACTGGGCCGCGTCGTGGACGCTGACCCGTCTGGCTGGTCACTCGCGAGCACTGGAGATCTTCTGGACCTCCGACCCGATCGGCGCAAACCGCGCGTTGGAGCTGGGCATCGTCAATCGCGTCGTCGCGCACGACGACCTGATGCCCGAGGCGCTGGCCCTGGCCGACCGGCTGGCGCAGGGCGCTCCCTGGGCGATGGCGCTGACCAAACGCGCGATTTACGCCGCCCTGAACAACGACGCCACTCAGCAGGCGCAGTTGGAGGAGCTCAACCAGTCGTGGCTGCGACACTCGCTGGACGCCGGCGAGGGCGCGCGCTCGTTCAGGGAGCGTCGCGACCCCAGCTTCCAACGACGCTAGGTCTGGCAGGTTCAACGTAAGCAATGAGCAGCAACGAAACTCCCGGCGCGCACCTCTTCGACGGCGTACGCATCGCCGACTTCGCCTGGGTCGGCGTCGGACCAAACGCAACCATGCAGATGGCGTTTCACGGCGCGGAAGTGATCCGCGTCGAGTCGACGCGCCGCCCCGATACGTTCCGCTCCGGCGGACCCCGACCGGCCGGCGATCATTCGCTCGACGCTTCGGCCTACTTCGCCAAGTTCAACCGTGGCAAACGCTCAGTTGCGATCAATCTCGCCCATGAACGAGGCGCGGAGGTCGCACGACGATTGGTCGCCAGCGCCGACATCGTGACCGAATCGTTTGCACCGGGATTCATGGATCGGCTCGGCCTCAGCTACGAGGAAGTGCGCAAGATCAGACCCGACGTGATCATGTGCTCGATGTCGATGGAAGGCCAGACCGGGCCGCACGCCAAATTCCGCGGCTTTGGGCTCACCCTTCAGGCGACGGCCGGCGTGACCGGCGTAACCGGTTGGCCCGACCTGCCGCCGGTCGGAACCGGCGTCGCCTACACCGACTGGGTCGCGACCCACGTTGCGATCATCGGCATCCTGGCTGCGCTCGATCATCGCCGGCGCACCGGCGAGGGCCAATACATCGACCTCTCGCAGTTCGAGGCCTCAACCCTCGTGCTCGACGCCGGTGTGATCGACGCCGCCAACACAGGCCGAGTGGCGAAGGCCCTTGGCAATCGCGACCTGCGTTACGCACCACACGGCGTCTACTCGTGCGCTGACGACGACACCGGCAGTGATCGTTGGGTCGCCATCGCCGTCACGTCCGACGATCAATGGCGTTGCCTCGCACAAGTGATGCAGCGTCCCGACTGGATCGGGTCCGCCGACCTCTGCCATCTGGATGGCCGGCTGGCTGCGCAGGACGAGTTGGACTCGCAGATCGGGCAATGGACAGCAACCCGAACGGTCGACGAAGTCGAGCAAGCGTTGCAGTCCGTCGGTGTGCCCGCCCATCGAGCGTCAACGGTCCGCGACGCCCACGAGGACCCACAGCTAGCACATCGAAACCATTGGTGGCAGAGCGACCATCCCATAATCGGGGAGCTGTCCTACGAGAGTCCACCCTGGCGTCTAAGCGAGACCCCACCACCGCTGCCACGCCGCTCGCCACTGCTGGGCGAGGACTCCGAATACGTCTACCGAGAACTCTGCGGCTACAGCGAGGCGGAGTTTCAGCAACTGATGGTCGACGGCGTGGTCGAGTAGCATTCCCTCTCCGTCATACCCGCGCTCCGCCGCGGGTATCTCGCTGTGCTCGGCACGATAGCCAGGAGCGGGCTGAGCGCTTGAATAGGGCGCGGCTCCTCGGGTTCGAGCGTCGGTGCAGCACTCGGCGAGATACCCGCGGCGGAGCGCGGGTATGACGAACTATGTTTTTCTGAGACACCGTCCGACCGCCGTGCCCTGGAATGGAGTCAGATGCGAATAGGCCTCAGGGAATCGACCGCCCAGCCAGCGATCCCGTTGGACGCCCGCCGTCCACGGCGACCTGCCCATTCACCAATACGTAGGGAATGCCCGAGGGACGCGTTCGCGGATCGGTGAAGTCTGCAGTGTCGATGATCGTCTCAGCGTCAAAGACCACGAGGTCGGCAAACTTGCCTTCTCCGACGATGCCACGGTCAGTCAGCCCAAACCGACTGGCGGGCAAGGACGTCATCCCGCGCACCAGGTGCTCCAGGGACACGCCCAGGCGTCGGCGTAACCGACCCAAAATGCGCGGGAATGTCCCATACGCACGAGGGTGCGGGATGCCCTCATCAAACGGAATCCCGTCCGAGCCGACCATGTAGTCGTCGCGCGAGAGCAGCGCTACCACGTCTGCCTCAACCTGTCGCACCAGCGAGGCGCTGGCTGGTAGTCCGTCGCGGAAACCGCATTGCATACCCGACTCGCGCATCACGGTCAGCGTCATCTCAGTCACCGACGTGCCCATCAGCGTCGCGGCGTCGCCAAAGGACATGCCTTCGAGCTGCTTTAGATGCTCAGCGCCGATCCAGGTCCAGGAGGCGTTGTCGTTTCGTCCGGGGAATAAATTCTCGAGTGAGTCGACCAACCGATCGCGCCAGGCCGGGTCGCCCAGCCGCTCCAACAATCGGTCGATGCCGCCCACATGACATTCGCCCCGCAAGAAGTATCCCGGCACGGTCGCGGCGGCGGCGTAGGGATAGCACTCGAGCGTGACGTCGACACCTTCCGCCTTGGCCTTGTCAACTTCTGACATGATCGAGTCGATCTGTCCGGCGTTGCTCGGAAATGTCCGGTAGTGCGAAATGTGTACCTTGACGCCGCTGCGGCGGCCGATATTCATCGCCTCAACGATGCCCGAGCCGTCGGGGGCGCGATCATCATTGTGATTGCGGATGTGTGTCACGTAGACGCCGTCGTGCGCGGCGACGACGCGGTTCAGCGCGACCAGCTCTTCCGTGTCCGAGTATGAGTTCGGGTAGTACGACAACCCCGTTGAAAAGCCGGTCGCGCCCTGTTCCATCCCTTCGGCGACCATCCGCTCCGCGTTCGCCAACCCGTCTCCGCGCAGCGGGACATCTTCGAAGCCAACGCTTTCCAGCCGCACGGGTCCGTGCGGTACTTGTACAGCGACGTTGCAGCCCTTGCCGTCGTAGTGCGACCGAAACGCGGCAATCGAGGACATATCAAGGTCGGTCGGCGGAGGGCCGTACAAGCCGGCGATATAGCGCCCGTAGGACTGAAGGTTGTCGCCGGACAGCATGGCGTAGGACAGACCGTCCTGGGTGATGAACTCGGTGGTCACGCCCTGAACCAGGCCATGCGCATGGACGGCGTCGCGCAGAAGCACGCCGTCTGAGTGCGCGTGTGTGTCGATCAATCCGGGAGCGATGACCAATCCGGCAGCATCGATCTCACGAGCGGCCGTCATCCCGGACAGATCGCCAATCGCCGAGATCCGGTCGCCGTCGATCGCGACATCGGCAGGGAAGGCCGCGCCGCCCGTGCCGTCTACGACTGTGCCGCCACGGAGAATCAGATCAGCCATCAGAAAGCCCTTCCCGGACTAGCGTGCCCGACTAGCGTGCCTGTCAAGATCCCACGCGTCGATCTTGGCGTCAATGTACTGCCATCGATCATCGATCTCATCGTGCAGACGGTCCACCGCCAGACGCCACTTGATCTGGCCCGGACCCTTGGTGTCGGCCTGGACGTGCTCGTCGATCAGCTCGGCCAGCTTATCGACTCGCTCATGCATCAGTTCCAACGAGATCGTCTCGCGCATCAGCTCACGCGACGCCTCGATGTAACGCTCCCAGCCGAGCGTGACCAGGGCATTCATGGTCGGATCACAATGCGGTGCGCGGGCGTCGATATCGAAGAAGACCTTGCGAATCCGGCAGGTCCGATCCAGTTCATCCCAGTCCGGCATGTTGTACGCCGTCCGAATCGGGCTGGGCGACCGCCAGGTGTGCTCGACGTCCCAGGGAATTAATGTGAATCCGTCCGACAACGCATCCTGGTACCAGAAGTAATTGTGATTGCCGCAAATCGGCACGCAATACCAGGCCACAATGCCGTCCCAGTTGTCGGTCAGTCGATCGGCGGCGAGGTAGTTGAAGATGTCATTGTCGTCTTGCATGTATTCCAGCAACACCTCGTAGAAGGCTTCGTCGGATTCCGCCGCCTTGAGCGCGTCGGAGAACGCCTCAAGCCGCGAGGTGTCGCGCGGTCCCCGAGCCACTGCGTCAGACAACGTCTCCTGGAAGACCCAGAGATTGTCAATGTTGCCCGGCCAGATCTCCTTGAACAACACGCCGCGACCGCGATCCCGGAAGCGGTCCGCGATGAACCGATCGTCAATGTCCTCTGTCATTGTGAACAACCCCAACGATTCGCCATTGAGTTGCAGTTCGGCATAGACCGAGCGCGGCGCCGCAGTACCGGAGTCGCGGAAGACCTCGTAGCTCAGGATTTCACGCATCTGCGATTCGTCGCTGTTCATCGAGTGAAAGTTCAATCGCTTCAACCCGTGATAGCGAAGACTCGGTTCAAAGTGATTCAGCTTGAGCTTCCAGGACAGCTTGGGGCAGACCTGCCGACCATTTTGAAAGCAGAAGCGTAAGACTCCAAAGAATCCCTTGTAGCGAACGCCGACGGGATCATAGCGTTCACCATCGACTTCCACGGCCGCCTCTACGTATACCTCGGCCGTCGGATTGGCGTTCAATTTGGCCAGCGATTCCTCGGAGATCAAGATGTTGTAGGTCCGTACCGTCGATATGTCGAAGACGACGTTGAACGGATCACTGCGCTGTTGATCGACGCCGATGGTCGACTCCGCAGCGTTGGACGGCACGCGGGCCGGCAGTGATTCGCCGCTGACGGCAAACACCACTGCCGCGACGATCACCGCGACCGCCACTGCCAGTGACATTGTCAGTGACATTGCCGTGCGGCGATTCATCCGATTGCTCAATCCCCGTGCATGGCGTCAACAAGGAGTTAGCCTACCTGCATGGCTGTGACGCTGCCCAGGCCGAGAAGCCCCATGCCTTCCAGCGCGAGCGAATCGCGCGAGGAGCGCAAGTATCCGCTGCCCGACGCCCGAGCGGCGCTGCTGACCGCCTGGCTCGATGCCCGGCTGCCTCGCGATCCGCAGTATCCCGTTGGCGTGATCACGAGCTGCTACTACGACACCGCTCAGCTCGACGCGTACCAGGAGTCCGTCGACGGCGAGTTCGCCAAGCAAAAGCTCAGGCTGCGCTGGTATGGCGATCCGATCGACCCACACGCCGGCGTCTGGATCGAACTCAAGTCCCGCGCCGGAGCAAGTTCGCAGAAGCTTCGAGCTCGCTATCCCATATCGGGCGTCGCCAATCAGCTCGGTCTTGTCCTGCCCGACCGACCCGAACTCACCCGCTGCCTGCGAGATATGAGCGAACTGGCGACATCTTCGCTCGATCCAACGCTCGAGCCCGCCGCGTTCATCCGCTACCAACGGATTCGCTGGCAATCTCCCGACGGACTGTTGCGAGCCTCGCTGGACACCCAGGTTCAGGCGGCGAATCCAAGAGGCGCGCCGATCTGGTTGCCTGTCTCCAACGGATCGGTGCTGGAGCTCAAATCGACCGGCGAGTTGCCCCAGCAAATTGCTCACCTGGGCAAGCTTGGTCTGCGCCGGACTGCCCATTCAAAGTACGCGCTCGCCGTCGAACTGCTGTACGGCGGCGAGCGCTCCCAGATCAGATAATCGGAACACCCGCACCAGGAGCTGCCAATGCCCATTGTCCTGATCGAGTGGCCCGAGATTCTTGGTCCGACCTCAGAGATCGCGCTTGAGGAATATCTGCTCGCAATGATCGTCTCGCTGGCGGCGTCGGTCGCCACCTACGCGCTCTACCTGATCTTCTATCGCGACTGGCAACGCGGAGCCGGCATTCATCGTGTCTTCCTCCTCGCCGGACCAGCAATCACGCTGCTCTTCATCGCAATCCAGTGGTCATTGCCCTTGTCGCTGGGACTGCTGGGCGCACTCTCATTCGTCCGCTTCCGCACGCCGATCAAAGATCCAGCGGAAATCGGATACCTGTTGGTCGTCATCGCGTCGTCGATCGGCGCAGCGACCTACAACTACGAACTGATCGGAATCCTGTTCGCCGCCGTCGCGCTGGTGCTCGTCGGACAGCGCATCTTCTCCGGCGCCGGGCTCGGCGGTCTGGGCGCCGGCAGCCAGGATCTAATCATCACCATGCCGGCAACGGACTACACCGAGCACGAGGCCGCGCTCTTGCAGTTCCTGAAAACGAATCTCAGAGGATTCAAGACGGCGTCAATGACCCAGAACGCCGGAACCGCGAGTCTGCATGCCACCTTCAGAAGCTCGCGCCACGGCGATCGCTGGGGAGCGTTCCGCACCGAACTTGAGGCAGAGGTGACGCCAGCGTCGGTTGATTTGTACGTGGGATAACCTCAGCTACAGGGGAGCGGAAGGGGACCGGTGTCCTCCACAGTCTTCAACACTGATGCGGGGCGGTCCGCACCGTCTCGGGTGGGTTCGACTCCCATGCGCTCCCGCCACATCTGCAATTCCGTCATTCCCGCGCCCCGTCGCGGGAATCTCGCCGAGTACAGCACCGACGCTTGAATCCTTAGAACTTCGCACGTGTCAATCGCTCAACCGGCTCCCGGCGTTCGTGCCGAGCGCAGCGAGATACCCGCGGCAGGGCGCGGGTATGACGGCGGCTTGGATGAGTCGGCTGCTCAACAGCTACCTAGAGAGCGTCAATCACCGCTTGAGCAAAGTCCTCAGTACTCGCCGATCCACCCTGATCGGGAGTCAGCCGCTCACCCGCCACGTAGACCGCTTCAATCGCGTCTTCCAGACCCGACGCCTGCTCGTGCAGTCCGAGATGATGCAGCATCATCACGGCTGACAGCATCGTCGCGGTGGGATTGATCTTGTGCATCCCGGCGATGTCCGGCGCGGTGCCGTGGACGGACTCGAAGTAGGCCCAATCCTCGCCGAAGCAGCCCGACGGGGCCAGGCCGAGGCCGCCGATTGTGCCCGCGCCTTCGTCCGAGAAGATGTCGCCGTAGAGATTCGGCAGCAGCACCACATCAAGGTCGTGCGGCGAGGCCACGAGTCGGCGAGCGAAGTCGTCGGCGATGAATGTCTCGAACTCGATGTCGGGATATCCCGACGCGACCTCGGCTGCGATCTCGACGAACCAGCCGTCGGTCTTGGGCAGCACGTTGGTCTTGGCCGAGCAGGTCAGCTTGCCGGCGTAGCCTTCGGCCTTGCGTTGTTGTGTCAGTCGACAGGCGAAATGAGCTACGCGCTCGACATTGGCGCGAGTGAAGTATTTGATCGCGTAGCGGCCTTCGGCCTCGGCGAAGTGCCCAAACCCACCGGGGACCTGGGTGCGCGAGACGCCGCCAAATCGCGGCCGGTCGGCCAATCCCGAGGCTGCGACTTCCGAGAGGTCGCCCTCGATGCCGGCGTACAGGTCCTCGAGATTCTCGCGGACGATGATGTAGTCAATGCCCTCAGGCTGAGCCAACGGCGAGCGAAAGCCCGGGCGCCACTTGATCGGCCGCACGTTGGCGAAGGTCTGTTTGCCCCAGCGGAAATAGCCAACGCCCGGCGTCTGTCCGCTGGTCGATCCGAACAGCACGGTGTCGCAACGATCGGCTGTGTCGATAACCAGCTTCTCGCCCTCTTCACGAGACATCTCGCGTGTCAGGTCAACGCCGTCGGGCAGCACTTCGAAGGTGAGCGGGAGCTCCATCGCCTGCAGCACGGCCATTGAGGCGTGCACCGCCTCCGGCGCTGCGTCGTCGCCAGGCAGGACTCCAACTGTCGCTTCATCGGCCATGGTCAGTCTCCATCCGCAAATCGTTGGTCGCGTTCCAGGCCCCGGAACCATTCTTCATCGATGGCTGTCACCTGCCCGATCTCATCAAAGACCAGGCCGAGTCGGTTGGTATGCATCAGGTCGAGCAGCTCATCGCCGTCGACCAGCTCAATGCTCTCGTCGCCGCTCTCGGCTTCGTCGATTGCCGAGGAAGAGAACTCGCCATTCGAGATCAGGAGACCCTCCGAGGCCTTGCCCTTCATCGAAGCTCGCAAGTCGCGAATCTGGTTGGCGCCCAGGGCGCCGAATGAGCGGCGACAGATCGCATACACGTTCGCCCGCTCCTCGTCATCGTGGACGCCGACACATTCCACCCCGCCGTCAAACGCGTTGCGGACGACGCTGACATCAATCATGCCAATTGAGCGCAGGATGACAATCGTGAATTGCTCAAATCCACTACGCCCGAGATTGCGAATCGACGACTCCACCCGTGAGCGCCATTGGTATTCGTCCATCGGCGGGGATTCGATACGTTCGAGTTCGCGCCGGTTCTCGAAAGGCGCTTCAGGCGCTTCGCCCGCCTCTGACGCGGCGTCGCGAGCTTGTCGGTTGCGCCGAAGCGTCCGCCAACCGAGGAAGAGCATCGCCAGCACCAGAGGACCGAACTGAACCCAGGCCGGCGCCGACTCACCTTCTTCAACCCCCGCAATGCGAGTGAAGATCGCGCCACCAGCAATCAAAATGATCAGAGAAACGAGAACATCAAGGAGAACGGGACGCATGGAACTCATTGGGACTCCTCGATCTGTTCGAAGAACTTGAAATTGATGCTGACATCTTCGATGGTTCGACGGGTCACGTGAACGCCGAGTTTACGTTCTTTCAGATGCTCACAGAGTCCCTCGCCGTCGATCAAGTCAATGGGATTCGCTCCTGGCCGACTCGCTTCTTCCTTGGCTGCGCTGGTGAAATGACCGGTAGTGATGATCAGACCTCGGTCAGCGCGTCCAATGAACGAACCGCGAAAGTCTCGGACGATCCCTGGGCCTACGGCACCCTGGTAGCGCTTGCATTGAAACGCCGTTTGAAACGAGATCAATCCTTCTGGACGATAGGTACCGATGCCATCAATCCCGCCATCGCCCGATCCTCCAGTGACATGCACATCATTGAATCCCGCGGCGAGCAGCAAACTCTTAGAAAGTTGCTCGAATGCGGTCGGAGTCATGACTTTGAGCCGATTGAGCAGCTCTTGCCGCCAGTCAGGCGGTGGTTCGTCGTCACTATCTTCGCTATCAGCCTGGTCGCTCGCCGCGGTCGTCCCACCGGGCTGTTGACGTCCCTGCCGGTAGCGCCGATTGCGCTCGCGATTTCTGCGTTCGACCTCCTCCGGCGAGATCGTCCAACCTTCTTCCGTCAGTTGGTAGAGGGCACGACCAGGCTGCTCGCAGACCCCGATGTGCTTCAAATCGTTGCAGGTGTACTCGCTAATCCATGACACATAAGAGCGAGGACTTTCAGGACCTCCTCGCTTCGGCCCGGGCTCGTTCACCGCTCGCTGTTCTGCGGTTAGCTCAAGCTGTGAGGCCACTGCCGCACCAATTTGTTCACGGTTCACAGGAGTCGCGATCTGCTTCATGAGATCGAGCACTAGCGCCCGCATCGCGGCGCCCTTCGGCAGACCGGCCTGCTCACGTCGAGACACCATCGCTCACTCCTTCACATCAGCAGGCTACCCGCCCCGGGCCTGTTTACATAGCTGGCGATGGACCAGTCTCAACGCGGTTGCGAGTTGGGGAAGCGGTCTTTCTCGCTCCGGCGCTGTGGTCGGTCGAGACGGGTGTGTTGTGCCAAAGGGGTTTTCAGGTTGAATTGTTTTTTCGGGGCTCGGAGGGCATGATTTCCAGTCACACACTGGAGATCGTGTTTCAGCTTTTTCAGGTTCTTTCAGGTTTTTTCGGTCTGGTTCAGCGAATTTCGTTCGAGTCTGTTCGGCTTTGGACGATTTGGTTCGGCGCTGTGGCGCTCGGTCGGCCGGGTACGGACGGGGTTCGGCGGAGGCTGCGACTGTGATTGGACGAGGGACGGGCATCGTATTCTGCTTTCATACGACCATTTGTTCTGACGATAGCACGGCTCACCTCGGACGGAGAAGAACCAGAGGCCGGGTTGGTTGCCTGAGCGGTCTATCTGACGGGACCCAGCCGTTCTTGAAGATCGGGCGCGGGTCGGAAGAAGTACTGGCGATGGTTGCCTTGACGGACAAAGAGTCCTCTCTTGACGAGACCCATGAGGTCGCTGCGCGCTGTCCCGTTTGCTACCCGAAACTCGGTTCCATGCCCGATGACGGTGAACTCGGATTGTGAACCGCGGAGAGCTCGATCCAGGATCACCTCCTGGCGGTGATTGAGATCGCGCCGTTGCTGTAGCAGCCGCGCCACAGACGCAGCTCGTTCCGATTGGCGTGCGATGTAAGAGCGCAGCTGGTCAGCTGCACGCTGCATGATCAAGAGTTGGTGGATTAGGAAATACGTGGCGTCATTGGCGTCGGCATGGACGTACTCGTAGGCACGTGAGTAGCGACTCGGCGCTTCGTGCAGAAGATTGGAGATCGATAGATAGGCGGCGAGCCAGTAGCCGCTGCGCAGCATTGTCCAGTAGAAGAGCGCCCGCGCCGTACGTCCATTGCCGTCGACAAACGGATGGTCGTAGGCGATCATGAAGTGGCACATGATCGCACGGATCACTGGATGTAAGAAACCGTCATCGGTCTTGCCGTTGGCAAAGTCGCAGAGGCGCGCAATCCGCTCTGGCAACTCAGCGGCCGGCGGCGGTGTGTGAACGACTGATCCGTCGCCTGACACGACGGCGACTCGCACTTCGCCAAGGGCCTGTAACCGACCTGAGTCCTCCGCATCGCCAAGAGTGCCGTCTGTGACGATCTCATGCAGGCGCAACAATCGCTCTTCACTCACATCGAGGTCTTCGCGGGCCCAGCGCTCGACCGCCTGCATAGCGGCGAAGTTATTGAAGATCATTCGCTCGCCCTTGTTTAGGGGCTGTCGACCAGTGCGCAGCATTTCCTGCGCAACGAGGCGAGTGGTATTCGCACCTTCGAACTGGCTCGATCGAATTGCTTCTTCCATCAGTGAACTGACGAGATAGCGATCTTTGTCAACGCTGCTGACGACATCCTGATCGAGCAGAATGTGGCCAGACATTTCACGGTCAACGCGCTGAAGGCCCTCCATGACTGGCGGAGCATTGCAGTACCAGAATGGGACGCCGCCCTTGCCGAGCAGCGGCAGCCGCTGCCGCCCGGCGCGCCGAGCCAGGACAAACCCTAGCCACCACGTTTTGTGCGTGAGCCCCTCGGGTGGCGGGCGTCGACGGACCTGATCCCAGTGCAGGTAGCGTCGCTTGGAGTCAAGTACGTCGGATTCGTCGAGCAGCCACACACGCTGAGCAGGATCGAGCGCATCAAACTCGGACATCAACGACTGCACTAGAGGGGAGTGCTCAGGTAGCCGCATTCCGTTCGACTCCTCGCGAGGTGTCAGTTTGAAGTCAATTTCATTGACTTTGACACTATCAGTATCTACGAGGAGTGGTGAGCCTAAGCCTCTCCGATCTGTGTCGAAGAGTCAGTTTGAAGTCAATTTCATTGACTTTGCCTCCATCAGACAGGCAACGCCGATTGGTCGATGTTGTAGAGCTTTTGCACGTTGCCCCAAACCATCTTGTCGATCTCCTCTTGCGGGACGCCTTCCATGATCTCATCGAGGATGCGGCGCGAGTTTGGCCAGATCGCGTCGTGGTGCGGGTAGTCGTTGCCCCAGAGCAGGTTGTCGACGCCGATGCCGTGCCTGGTCATGACGCCGATCTCGTCATCCTCGAAGGTGACGTTGAAGTTGCGCTTGAAGTACTCGGTGGGCAGCATCGGCAGCTCGGGCGTGCGGTCGACAGCGCGGGCGCGGTAGTAGGCGTGGTCCCAGCGCTGCAGCACGTGGGCGATCCAGCCGGTTTCCCACTCGGCCATGACGAAGCGCAATTTGGGGTGACGCTCACAGACGCCTGAGGTGACCAGGTTGGAGATCGTGTTCCAGGCCGCGCCGTGGGCGAGGGTGTAGCTGACGACCTCGTCCCATTCCTTGGGCAGGCCCATGCCCGGCTGGGAGCCGCAGAAAATGTGCATCGTCAGCGGCATCCCGACCTCTTCGGCGGCCGTCCAGAAGGGCTCGTAGTACGGGTCGGAGTAGGGCAAGTCCTTGGGCGCGGTACAGGGAATGGCGACGCCCTTGATGCCCATCTTGGCGCAACGCTCCAACTCGGCGATGCCGGCGTCGACATCGCGCAAGGTCAGACAGCCGATGCCGATCAGACGGTCGGGGTTGTGCGAGCAGTAGTCGCGAATCCAGTCGTTGTGTCGCTGGAAGACGGCGCTCACGACCTCAACGTCATCGACCATGTAGGTGAGCATGTTGATCGAGGGGTACATCACCTCGCCAACGACGCCGTCCTGGTCCTGCTCAGTCAGCCGGGCGACCGGGTCTTTGACGCCGGGGTTGATCAGATCCCAACCGCGCTGCATCTTCTCCTTGGTCTCGGGAAGATTGAGGTTCGCGCCGGCGATGCCCAGCCGTCCGACCAGCATGGCGAAATCAATCTGCGGCCAGGCCAGGTAGACGCCCTCGCGTCCCTTCCAGCCGTCCACCACGCGCGGCGCGCGGTCGCCGAACCTTTCCACGAGTCCATCAAAGACCTCAGGTCCCTCGACCACGTGGGAATCACAGGAATACACAATGGGGCTAACCATGACAAGCGTCCTCTCAACTTCCGATTCAGGATAGTGGGATGCATAAACGAAAGAGAGGGGGAAGGAACGCTGGTATCGTTCCGACTCCAGAACACCCGCACCGCAAGAGGAGAACGGAATGCGTTTGAGTGCGCTGCGGCTGCTGGCTGCGCTCTTGGTGGCGCTGTGTATTGCCACTGCCTGCACAATCGAACCAGAGGATGCACCGGCTCAACCGTCGGCCGAATCGCCTGCGACTGCCGATGAGCAACAGTCTCAGCAGCTCGAATCGAAACCAGCCGAGCAGGCGGAGGAACCGAGCCAGTCGCTCACTGCGCCTCAGCCCGAGGCCCCTGACCCGTATGCCGAGCTGCTCGCCCGACTGACAATCGATCCCGAGTCCGACGGCGGGATCGACTATGACCGCGACCTCTATATGCCGCGCGGGTGGGCCGAAACCGTTCGGCCGGGTTGCAATGTGCGCGAGCTCGTGCTGATCTCCGAAGCGGTCTCTATTTCAGAAGTCGACCAGGACTGTCGGCCCCTGGACGGCCGTTGGCGCTCCTGGTACGACGATGAGCCGTTCAATGACCCGTCCGATCTCGACATCGACCACATGGTGCCGCTGGCCGAAGCGCATCGATCTGGGGCGGCTCGCTGGCCAGCTCAGCGGAAATCCCGGTTTGCCAATGATCTCGGATTCCCGGCGGCCTTGACTGCGGTGTCGGCCTCGAGCAATCGGACCAAGAGCGCACAGGATCCAGCCGAGTGGAAGCCGCCGCTTCGCGGCGCATGGTGTCAGTATGCGCAAGACTGGATCGCCGTCAAACTGCAGTGGTCGTTAAGCGCCGACACTGCCGAGGTCGATGCGCTTCGAGAGATGCTCGACACCTGTCCGGCCAACTATCAGCGACCGTCCGAACATCCCGAGCGGCGACCCATGGTTGTCCACGTTGAGCCCGAGCCAAGCATTGACGACGAGGAACCAATTACGCCCGCGGCAGAGGGCGAGGCGTATGCCTCCTGCGACGAGGCCCAGGCTGCGGGTCTCGAACGAGAAACCGGCAGCAAGGGCAACGGTCGCGGATTCCCCGCAGACGCCGTTCCATCAGCCAGGGACGGCGACGGCGACGGTGTGGTCTGCGAGCGCTGAGCGTCTTCATCCCGTCCCCGCCTCGGAGCGGGGACCCGCTCGGGCCGCGCGCCGTACGTAAAGAAATTCCGCGCTAGATGTCCAACGGAATGCCCATCTCCGCCGACAGGTCTCGCAGATCCTGCAGCGTCGACGATGGGTAGATCACGTGACCCGCCTCGATCCGTTCCTCGTAGGCTCGCTGCTCAATCTCGCCCGGTGCGAAGACCTCATCGACGCCTGGCAGCGGGTCCGCCGACTTGACTTGCTCGACCATCTCGTCGACCGCCGACGTGAACACATCAGCCTCGCCGAAGATCTCGGGGTCGATCACCAGCAAGAACTGTCCGCGCTTACCGATGTTCACTTGATTGCTGTGGAATCCACCAGGCAACGCGCCCGCCAGCAGATTCATGAACATGCTCAGTCCCGTGCCTTTGTAGGCCGACACGGCGCCGAGCGCCGGGATCACCCCACCCATGGCGGTTTCGGGATCAGTAGTCGGCTGGCCTTCGAGGTCCTGGAATCCCCATTCCTCGGGGATGTCCCGACCCTCGGCGCGGGCTCGCATGACCTTGCCCAGCGCGACCGGTGTCAGCGCCATGTCCAGCACGACCGGCGGCCCCGACGTACGCGGAGCGGCAAACGCCATCGGGTTGTTGCCGGTCATCCGCGTCCGTGCGCCGAACGGCGCAATCGTTGGCACACTCGTCGTGGTGCAGAACGCAACGAATCCCTCGGCGGCGGCCATCATCGGATAGAAGGCGCCCATGCCCCAGTCGTTGCTGTTGCGCAGCGTGCCCAGCGCGAGACCCGTCTCCTTGGCCTTGGCGATCGTGCGCTGCATCGTCCGGGCGACGATGAGTTGACCAATCCCGCCATCGCCATCGACGACGTGCGAGACCGGCGTCTCTTTGAGCACTTCCAGGCTCGGCGTCGGGTTGTATCGACCCGCCTGCAGGTGTCCCGCGTACCAGCCGAGCCGCTGGAACCCATGCGTATCGACGCCGCGCAGGTCGGCGGTGAGCTGAATCTCCACCGTGAACTCAGCGTCCTCCGACGGAACGCCGCAGGCCTCATAGACCGCCTTGCCAAAGACCCGCAGCGGTTCGAGCGGGACGACCTCAGTCGCATCCTGGTCGGCCATTAGTCGTCGTTCCCCTCACTGGCGTCCAGCACTCCGCCGTCCGACATGCCGCGCACCTCGCCGGTGGTCTGGACTGCGCAGACAATGAACTCCAGGTCCTCAGGGCCCTGGCTGTAAATCTGGTGCGCGATGTCGGCGGGGAAGAAGAGGAAGTCGCCGGCGGTCGCCGTGGTCCGCCAGGGGCCGCAGTCGATCTCAGCGTTGCCCTTGAGGAAGTAGTAGACCTTCTCAATGTCCTCGTGGATGTGCCGCACATTCGTCTCGCCGACCGGCAGCACGTTGTAGAGCACAAACTGGAGAGGGCTTTCAAAGCGGCCCTCAGCGGTCGTGAACATGCGTCGCGAGTGGATATTGCGGCCAATGCTGATCGGCGTCTCGCTGATCGGCTTAATCACAAACCGCGAGTCCTCGGGAGGCGGTACCGGGTCGCCTTCGAGATCGGGAGCCACCGGAGGCATATCCCGTTCAGGCGTCTGCTGGGTCATCGCGTCCTCCTCTACCTGTTCGGCGCAGGATACCCTCCAGTTGAGGAGCCGCAGCGATGCTGACCAAGTTGATTGTCCGCAATTTCAAGCGCTTCGACGAGGTTGAGATTCCCCTGGCGAATCCCGTCGTGCTCATCGGCCCCAACAACAGCGGCAAAACAACAGCGATGCAGGCCCTCACGCTATGGGAACTGGCACGCCGGGAATGGAATGGGCGCGCCCTTCCAGCAGATGAAGCGACAGGCTTACCAGGCGCGACGCTCAATCGGCTGTCATTGACGATGATCCCCACGCCTGAGGCCGACACGCTTTGGCGCAATCGCCGAAGCGAAGACGCTCTGATCGAAATCATCGTTGAGGGAGAAGAGCAAGGCGTCCGCTGGAGTTGCGGATTCGCGTTTGAGTATGCGAACGAAGAGTCTCTCTACGCTCATCCAATTCGGTTGCGCGAAACACCCTTCAGCTCCGACGATCATTGGACTCCCGTGCCAGCCCCGGCGCAGGATATTCGCTGTGCCTTTCTGTCCCCGAGCTCAGGATTGATCGACGCTGAAGTCGCGATTCCGCCTGGGGCCGTCAACGTTCGCATTGGTCAAGGCCGCACGGCGGAGATACTACGCAACCTTTGCTACACCATCTACCTGGATCGAAGTGACCTCCATCCAAACGACTGGCCCAGAATCGTAGAACGCATCGGTCAACTGTTCGGCGTGGAACTCGACCCGCCTCGGTATCTCGCAGAGCGCGGTGAAATCTTGATGACCTATCGACAGGGAGGCGTTCAGCTCGATCTCACTGCCGCTGGAAGGGGGTTGCATCAAACCTTGCTACTGCTTGCTCACTTGACTCTGAATCGCGGTTCGGTTCTTCTGCTCGATGAACCCGACGCGCACCTGGAAGTGCTACGCCAGCGCCAGACCTATCGGCTGCTGAGCGAGACCGCACAAGAACACAATTCGCAGCTCGTGATTGCTTCTCATTCGGAAGTCATTCTCAATGAAGCGGCGGGCAAGGATACGGTTGTTGCGTTCGTGGGTACTCCTTACGTGATCAATCAACACAGCGCTGAAGTAGCAAAATCGCTTGAACAGATCGGTTGGGATCAATACGCCCAGGCATTGCAAATCGGATGGGTCCTGTACCTGGAAGGCTCGACGGATCGAGCGATGTTGGAGGCATTCGCCAAACGTCTGGGTCACCATGCAGCACTGGAAGCGCTTGAGCACCCGTTCATTCACTACGTTGGCAATAACGCAACGGCAGTCCGAAGCCACTTTTTCGGACTGCGTGAAGCGAAATCCGATCTTGCCGCAGTCGCGCTCTTTGACCGGCCCGACGGAGGGGTTCCCAAGATAGATCCGATTCGCTGTCTCACCTGGCGCAGGCGAGAAATAGAAAACTATATCTGTACTCCAGGCACACTCATTGGATATGCCCAACATGATGCAGACCACATGCGCGATGCTATCTCGGAAATCGAAGCAGCGTCGAGGACATTGGGCCAACGTTCGATCTGGTCCGCCGGCACAAAAGCAAGTGAAGACGCTCTGCCGCACCTGCTCCGCGCGTTCGAACGCAATCTAGGCAGACAGCAGCCGGTGTTGAAACGTGACTTTCACCAGCTGGTTCAATACTTACCCGACCACGACATCGATCCTGAGGTCACCGAGAAGCTCGACGCTATCGCCGAAGTTGCTGCTCGCGCCCAAACAAGGAGCTAGAAGGGCAGACCGATCGCTTTGGCCAGGAATGCCATCCACTCCCTCGACTCCCTGAACCGCTCGATCGTGTAGTCCACGAAGTCGGGTGCGACGATGTCTTCGATTTCCAGCAGATGCGTGACGATGAAGTGCTTGCGCTTGATGTCCTCGATCATTGGATCGTCTGCAGAAAATCCTCTCGGTGGACGCTTGAGCGAGTCCTGGTGACCGTCTAGCTGCCAGTCGTCCGAATCGGCGAGCTCTTTGATTGCTAACCAATCACGGGGATGCTCAGAGATGGATCGACGGTAGGCGAGGAGCGCGTCGCGGTCCGGCATCCAACTTCCCGCTCCGATGAAGCAGTCGTCCATCGCGATGTGGACGTAATAGCCCGGCGCGTGGACATCCTTGCCCGCTTCGTGTCGGAACTGGATGCCGACGTTGGTCTTGTAGGGCGACTTGTCGCGCGAGAATCGCACGTCGCGGTGAATCCGCATCAGTGAGCCGCCCTGCTTGCGATCGGAGGCGAGAATGTGCGGTGAGAGGTCTGCCAGTGGTCCACCGACTTGCCGAATGTATTCACGTGCCGGCTCTCGCAGGACATGCTCGTAATCGTCCTTATGGGCGTTGAACCATTCGCGGTCGTTGTGGCCGGCCAGTTCGACCAGGAAGTCAATCAGTTGCTCGCTGAAGACCATTGTCGTTTCCGTTCACACACTTGCGAAGTCAGTCGTTGTTCTCTTCGCTGCCGGATGTGGAAGCCGGCTCGTCCGAGTCGCCGCTGCCTCCGACATTACCGACAGGTCCCGGAATATGTTGAGGCGCACGGTAGCGGCTGATCGAGCGCCAGAGGATGCCGATCAAGAGTGTCGCGCCCAGCCCAATCGCGCCGCCGAGGAAATACGTCTTGTCGACGCCGATCTTGTCGCCCCAGAATCCGACCCAGATGATGCCGAGGTTGTTGGCCGTCTGTGCCATCAGCACCATGACCGAGAACGCGCGGCCGCGCATTTCGTCGGGGGTGGTCAGGTGGACCGTCACCTGCCGGACGGCGACGGTAACCGCGTCGGCGGCGCCAAGCATCGCAATCGCGATCATGCCGACCCACAACCAGGGCGCGGCGCCGAGGGCGAAGAGCAGCGCCGCGTACACAGCGGACGCAACCAGCACCATGACGCCCTTGGCGCGGTAGTTGACCAGGAACAGCGCCAACATCATGCCGCAGGCCGAACCCACCGCGTTGACCGTGCTCAGCGCCCCTGCCGCTCCGACGCCGGCCATGAACAATCCCGTGGCCAGAAGCGGCAGAATCTCGCGGTAGTACGAGATCACCGTGATACCCCAGTCGAGGATGAAGAGACCGGGAAGGATCGGATGTCGGGCGACGTACTTCGCGCCCTCTTTGACCATTTGCAGCGCGGATTGCTGTGTTGAGACCGCGCGAGCCGGTGTGCGAATCAACATCGGCATCACAGCAGAAATCGCGGCGAAGGCGGCGGCGACCCAGAGCATGCCAATGGCGTCAAGGCCGAAGGCGAGCGCAGTGACGATCACTCCGCCCAGAATCCAGCCGCCCATCTGCGTGCTGGCGTCCAGCGTCACCGCAGCGCTGAGATAGCGCGCCGGCACCACGCGAGGCGTGATTGTCGCGCGGGCCGGAGCAACGAATGTGGCCAGACCGCCTAACACGCCGAGCGCGACCCAGGCCATCCAGAACTCGAGCACGTCGACCGTGGCCGCCGTCGCCACTACAACGAGCGTGGTGAGGACAGCAATGTTTGCTCCCGCCATCAGCCAGCGGCGGTCGAACCGATCAGCGAGCACGCCGCCAAACAGCACGGCGAGCGCCTGGATCGGCAGTTGGACCGCGCCGATGATCGCTACCTCAGTGAAAGAATCAGCGCCGGTTTGATCGAGGAACCACTGTGGGATGGCAATGAAACGAATCTGTTGCGCAATAATCATGCACAACGCGCCAGCCCAGAGCACGCGGTAGTCGCGAATACGGAACAGCCGGCGCAGCGGCGGCCGAGCAACAGCCGGACGCAGGCTCACGGCGTGATCCGCCGCGTTGGCATCGGGTCAGTCATACTGTGCAGCGGGTTGACGGTCGGGAGCGGCATATCTGCGGAGGGTACCGCTCCATCGACATTTGCAGCGTCAAACGACGACTCGTACGAGGAATAGGAGCGCCGGATGAAGGTTGGAATCTATCTGCCCCAGGTCGGTGGCGTCGCCAGCCCCGAGAACATTACGCGAGTCGCGCGCTCCGTGGAGGCCAACGGCTACGACTCGCTGTGGACGTTCGACCACGTCGTTCTGCGTCCCGATCAGGGATCCGACTATCCCTACTCGGAGGACGGACGTTTCCTCGTCCCGGCGGAAGTCCCGTTCCTCGAGCCGCTGACCCTGATGACGTATGCCGCCGCGGTCACCGAGCGGGTCGAGCTGGGCACGGCCGTTCTGGTCGCGCCTATGCGCGCACCGGTCCTGCACGCCAAGATCATGGCGACCCTCGACCATCTCGCCGGCGGTCGGCTGATCCTCGGCGCCGGCGTGGGCTGGTGGAAGGAAGAGTTCGAGGCGCTCTCGATGCCGTTCGATCGGCGCGGCGCGCGGATGGATGAGTATCTGCAGGTGCTGCGCGATCTCTGGGAGAACGAAGTCGGCTCGTTCGAGGGCGAGTTCTACAACACAACGGGCTGGTACTGCCGACCGCAGCCGCCGCGCCGAGTCCCGATCCTGCTGGGCGGCAACAACCCACGCCAACTCCGTCGAGCCGGACGCTTCGCCGACGGCTACCTGGCCAACCCGACGATGCTCGACACGCTCGATGAAGATTGGGCGCTGGTGAAGTCAGAGGCCGAGGCCAATGGCCGTGACGCGTCGGCGCTGAGCCTGATGATCAACCGGATCACGGTGATCGCCGAGGACACAATCGACGAGGCAGCCGAGACCCTCGGCGAGATGAAGTCAAGAGGCTTCGATCACGCCATCGCCAACATCCACCCCGCCGCCAACGCCGAGGCGGTGCTTGCGGAGTTTGCCGGCAAGTACATCGAGGACATACAGAGCGACTAGCGCGCCTATTTTGCCAGTCTTATCTCATGTCCGAGGTGAACTTGAGACAAGACCGGTCGCAATCTCAAGTTCGTGCTAATTCTGCGATAAGGAATCTGCTTCTTCAGAATCCTTGAATAACTGCCAGCCCGCGTCAAGTCTTTCTTGATATTCTTGGATAGCCTTGCCGATGGTCAACGATCCTTTGATAAGACCGCCGCCATATCGCAGATCTTCAGATATTCTTTGACAAGAGCGCCGCTCGGTCGTGAAGAGACACTGGGAAATGCACAGATCAGCCACCGGAATCTTGGTACCAACCGTCTTCGAAGGGATTCCCGTCGAGGCATTTGTGCCCGAGTCTCTCCCTCCCCTCCCGCCGCTAGACATGGAACAGCTCAACGATGTGGAAATCGCCGCCGCTCTGGCGGTTGGCCGTCTCGATTCAGTATCCACGCTATTGCCCGACGCAAATCTCTTCATCTACTCCTTCGTCCGACGCGAAGCCGTCCTGTCATCACAGATCGAGGGAACGCAATCTTCGATCTCCGACCTGCTGCTGTTTGAGTTAGATGACCCGCCCGGAGTCCCACTCGACGATGTTCGAGAAGTGTCCAACTATGTTGATGCCCTGGACTTCGCAATGGAGCAGATTCGCAATGGTAGGAGTATCGACGAGGATCTTCTATGTGGCGCCCACGGAATTCTGCTCGACTCGACACGTGGAGGAGACAAAGAACCGGGCAAACTGCGGCAAAAGTTGAACTGGATCAACGGCCGCCATCCCGCAGATGCAGAGTATGTACCGCCGCCGCCTGAAGAAGTTCGACCTTGCATCCGGGATCTCTGCGAATTCATAGGTGCCCTGGACGGACCACAAGCGCTGGTTCGAGCAGGAATGGCCCACGCGCAGTTTGAGACCATCCACCCGTTTCTGGACGGTAACGGCAGAGTCGGACGGCTGTTGATCTCCCTCATCCTGAGCCAAGCAGGTGTGTTGACCGAGCCGTTGCTCTATCTCAGCCTTTACATGAAGCAGAATCGAAGCACCTATTACTACCTGCTAAACGAAGTGCGTCGCGATGGAGAATGGGAAGCGTGGTTGCGGTTCTTTCTGGAGGGCGTTCGCTCCACCGCGGAAGTTGCAGTCGACATGGCTCAACGACTCGCCAGCCTGATTGCACGTGATCGAGCTCGCATACAGAGCACTCTCTCGTACAACGCTGCCGTGCAAGCGGTTCATCACGCGCTTTCTCAGCGTCCGATTCTCTCCATTCGCGGACTCGCCGAAATGAGCGGATCGTCTTGGCCGACCGCAGCCTCTGCGGTTGAGCGACTCGTTGAGTTGGGCATCGCTAGAGAGATCACAGGTAGGCGGCGCGGTCGGTTGTTCGCCTACGGCGCGTATATAGAAATCCTGAACGAAGGCGCAGAGCCTCTTTAGACATTCCACGACTAACCTGATCTGCGAAGTCAAGAGGAGGCACCGATGGGCGACACCGTCACCTACGAGCGCAGCGGCCGGATTGCCACGATTACCTACAACCGGCCCGAGGCTCTGAACGCGATCAACCACGAACTGCGCACCGACCTCAACGCCGCCTGGGAAGAGTTCCGCAACGACGACGACGCCTGGGTTGGGATCGTCACCGGCGCCGGACGCGCATTCTCCGCCGGCGCCGACCTGCGCTCGCCCGCGCCGCCCGAGGAACACACCTTCTGGGAAGTGCCGTCGCTGACTTCGCTCGAGTCGGGCATGGAGATCTGGAAGCCGACCATCGCCGCCGTCAATGGCTATGCGCTCGGCTTCGGCCTGACGCTCGTCGCCGCCTGCGACTTCGTGATCGCCTCCGATCGCGCGCAGTTCGGCTTCCCCGAGGTGCAGATCGGCGTCCCGACGATTCAGGGCTCAATCCGCATGCCCAAGCGCATCGCCTGGCACTACGCGATGGAACTGCTGCTGATCGGTGACCGCGTCGACGCCTGGCGGGCGAAGGAGATGGGCCTGGTTTGGGAGATCGTCCCGCACGACGACTTGATGCAGGCGGCAAACAACCTCGCTCAGCGGCTATGTAAAGGCGCGCCGCTCGCCGTGCGCGCGACGAAAGAGGTCGCACACCGAGGCCAGGAACTCCCCTTCGTCCAGGCAATCCGCTTCGGCGAAACCATGCGCCGCGTCGCCCGCGTCAGCGACGACGCCAAAGAGGGACCTCAGGCCTTCCGCGAGAAGCGCTCGCCAACCTGGGGCGCTCGCTGATGTCGACGACCGGCGCGACGGGGCGACGCTTCTATCGAGCTGCGCGAGTCGCCAACGCAACCCTCGACGGCTGGCTCCCCGACCATGCGGTCGGGGTTGCCGACGGCAAGATCGTTGACGTGCTCCCGGCCGCCGACGCGCCGGACGGCGAAGTCGTCGACCTCGGCGACGTTTCCCTGCTGCCCGGACTGGTCGAGGGACACACGCACATCCCCTGTCCCCCGCGAGTCGACGCGTTCGACATCATCTCGCAGGAGCCGAACGAGCCCGCGTTGATGCGGGCCGCTCACGCGGTGGGACTGGCGCTGCGCAGCGGGATCACAACGATGCGCGACCTCGGCTCGAAGAACGAGGTCGTGTTCGCCGTCCGGGATGCGATCGCTTCCGGCGTGATCCCGGGACCGCGACTGCTCGCCTCGGGAGCGCCGATCACTCGCACCATGGACCACTGCTGGTTCTGGGGCGGCGAGGCCGATACGCCGGAATCCGTTCGAGCGATGGCGCAGGCGCACGTCGACCAGGGCGCTGATGTCCTCAAGGTGATGGCTTCAGGCGGCAATTTCACGCCGACATCGAATCCACGCGACCGGCAGTATCCGCCGGAGACCATCCGCGAGATCGTCGAGGCCGGCAAGTCGGGCGGAATAGACGTCGCAGCGCACACGCACGCAGCCGAAGGCATCCGCGCGGCGGTCGAGGGCGGCGTCCGACACCTGATTCACTGCCGCTGGCTGTCAGCGAACCCGGAAGAGGGTTTCAAATACGACCCGGAGCTTGCCCAACGAATCGCCGACGAAGGCATCTGGGTCAATCCGACAATCGGGCTAGGCCTACTCGCCAGTGAAGCGCGCGCACGAGGCGACGCCTCGCCCCGCCGCAATCCCAACCTCCAGGGCCCCTCTCCCCGTGAGCAGGGACTGGAAATCGTCCGCGATATGCACAATCGAGGCGCGAGGTTCACCTCAGGACTCGACATGGGCATGGCCTACGCCGACTTCAACCGCGCCCCCGCCGAGGCGTGGGCATTCGTCGAAGACATCGGCATGACGCCATGGCAGGCGCTAAGGATCATGACCTGCGACAGCGCCGACGCCATCGGCGTGGGAGATGATGTCGGCCGGCTTGAAAAGGGTTTCGACGCCGACCTGGCCGCGTTCGCAGGCAATCCCGCCGCCAACATCCGCGATCTCGACCAATCAGTCTTTGTGCTGCAGCGGGGCGACGCTGTCGTTTGAATGCGTGTAGGAGCAGCTCTTGTACCTGCCCGTTCTGCTTCCGTCATTCCTGCGGAGGCAGGAATCGCGAAGCACCCAACATCGACTGCAACTCCGACTACAGGCGTCCCTCCATGTCACCGCTTGGACAATCCGAATGACGGCTGTGGTCGGTTCCGCGTGGCTCATGGCTGAGGATCGAGATTCCCGCCTGCGCGGGAATGACGGAGGTAGCGCTAAACCTTCAGCACGATCTCCCGAGCCTGCCGCGTTTCCAGATCTAACCGCACAATCCGGTGATTATTCGTGTCGGCGACCAACAACGATCTGCCCGGACCGTTGGTAATCCCACCTGGCTCGTCGAACAGTACTTCGCTGAAGTTTCCCAGCGCGTCGCCGTGGCCTCCGACCAGCGTGTTGACGTTTTCGGTCAGTGGGTAGACCTGCTTGATCTTGTGATTGAACGTGTCGGCGACGTACAGCTCATCTCCAACTCTTGCCACGTCGAGCGGGTGCTGCAGCCGGGCCACGGCTCGACCGCCGTCCTCGTCTCCGAAGTGGAAGAGCCCGCCCTCGCCCGTCTTACCGATGAACGTGGTCGTTCGGCCGTCGGGGTCCCAGCTGATCTCCCTGACGCCGCTTGACTCCGAGTCGGCGAAGGCGAGCCCGCTCGGACCCGGCGCTAACCCTGAAACCTGGGCCAGCTCGGATTGCATCCTCAGACCGTCGACAATGCCCTCGCGACCGGAGCCTCCCCAGGGACCGATGTACGAGTCGTCGCCGGCGCTGTCGCCCAGCGGCATCCGCCAGATTTGGTGAATCCCGGCCATGGCGACGTAGAGATCGCCATCGTGTACGGCCACATCCCAGGGAGAACTGAGCGCTGTCGCGCGGGCAGGCTCGCCCGAGGGCATCGTCCGCGCCTGCTCGCTGGTTCCGGCGATTGTGACGACGCTGCCGTCGCGGACGTCGATTCGGCGAAGGGCATGATTCTCGTTGTCGGCGACGAAGACGTAGTCGCCGTAGCTCTCGACGCCTTGCGGTTGATTGAATGTCGCTTCCGCTGCCGAGCCATCGGTGAAGCCGGCTTCCGAACCACCGACCACGAGCGACACATTGCCGTCGATATCGGCAATGATGATCCGGTCATTGTTGCTGTCCGAGACAACCAGCCGTCCCGTCTCGTCGTCCCACGCGACCTTGCTAGGGAACGAGAGGGCGCTGTCGTGACCGGTCTCACGCTCGAGCCCCAGGCTCTGTCGTGAGAGCAACTGTTCGGCCTCATACTCGGCTAGCCAGCCGTCGATCAACGGCGCAGCCATGTCCTCGGTCAGTTCGCCCTCATGCAGGCCGAGTACATTGCCGTTCGGATCGATGAAGAACAGCGTCGGCCAGGCACGAGCGCCGAAGGTCTGCCAATACTTGAAGTCGGCGTCGTTGAGGACTGGATGTTCGATCCGCAGTCGCAGGATCGCCTGCCGCAGGTTCCCAGTCTCACGCTCGGTCGGGAACTTGGGCGAGTGGACCGAGACGATCTGAAGGGTGTCGCTGTAGCGTCGTTCGAGCTTCCGCAACTGCGGAAGGACATGCAGACAGTTGATTCAAGCGTAGGTCCAGAAGTGCAGGATCAAGAGCCGACCGCGAAAGTCGGCCATCGACATCTCGCGTCCGGTGTTGAGCCAGGTCATCCCGCTGGGGACGTCGGGCGCAGGCGATTTGCCGAAAGCTCGTGAAGTGGTCATGTGAGGCTCCATCGGACCAGCATGCTGTGTCGATTCAGGCTAGCGCTCCTCGGCGACCAGCTTGAGTATCGGTCCGTTGAACGTCAACACATAAACTTCGCCGTCATCGTCGACCGCGAACGAGGCAATGCGACTATCGAGCTGCATCCGCTGCTCGACAGAGCCGTCGGGCGCGACCGTCCAGACGAAGCTCGAACAGTAGTCGCCGAAGACATAGTGGCCGTACAGCCCGGGAATCGCTGTCCCGCGATAGACCTCGCCACCGGTCACCGAGCAACCCTCGTCGTGGGTGTATGTCGCAACCGGCGCCACTGCGTCGGTCAGAGCGTCGCATTGCTCCTCCGAGCGGAAGCACTCGTCGCCTTCGAACACGTTCCAACCGTGGTTCTCGCCGGCCCTGACGATTGCGATCTCCTCCACCCGATCCTGACCAACGTCTCCGACCCAGAGGTCGCCTGTTTCGCTATCAAATGCCATACGCCAGGGATTGCGCAGTCCCCAGGCCCAAATCTCCGGCCGGACGCCGGCGATGCCGAGGAACGGATTGTCGCTCGGGATCCGATATGACGTGGATGTGTCGATGCCGTTTACGTCGATCCGGATGATCGTGCCCAGCAGTGTCTCGCGATTCTGTCCGTTGCCCTGAGGGTCATTCGCCGCGCCCCCGTCTCCAAAGCCGAGATAGAGCATGCCGTCCGGTCCGAATCGCACGGCGCCGCCATTGTGATTGGAGTAGGGCTGCGGGACTTCGATGATCAATAGTTCCGACGCATGAAGCGCCGAACCGAGCACCAGCCGGAACCGTGATAGCCGAGTGACCCCGGCCTCCTGCGGCGAGTAGTAGACGTAGAGGTACGGCTCATTCTGTAGATCGGGATGCAGCGCCATGCTCAGCAGGCCCTCTTCGCCGCCGAACCGAATCGACTCGGTCAGGTCGAGGATGCCGAACTGTTCAATCTCGTCGTCGTCGTCAACGAATCGTGTGATGTATCCCCGTTGCTCGGCCACAAGGAGCGAACCGTCGGGCAGAGGCAGCATCTCGATCGGTTGTTGAAACTGGTAGCCATTGAGAATCGGCTCAACGGTCAGCCTCAGTTCGTCCGTTGATGCGTCGGACTGTTGCCGATCCTGTCCTCGGGACTGTCGAGCCTGCTGACCTTCTGTGTCTTGTTGTTCTTCCTGCTGCGATTGAGAAGCGACCTCTTGCCGATCAGTCTCCTGTTGGTCCTGCTGTGTCGTCTGCGATGCCTGTTCCGCCTGGGACGACCGCCGCGCCGAAGTAGTGTCTTGCTCTTGCTGATCCTGCACTGCCTGTCGCCGTGCAGTGGGTTGGCCGGGCTCGCTATCACCACCGCACCCGGCAACGACCAATCCTCCAACGAGGATTAACGCGGTACCGACGAGCGCGAAGAACCTACGACGCGGGTTCATAGCGCAGCAGCGTCGTCTCCGTGTCCGGCACGTCCTCAAAAACCGGTCGTACTCGCATCCCGACGCGAATCGCCGACTCTTCGACATTGACCAGCGTCGACGTCAGGCGCGGCCCTTCGTCCAACTCAACCACGGCGATGATCTGCGGTTCCTCGCCGGCGAAAACCGGCGCGGTTGGACGCCGGGCGATGGTGTAGGTGTAAAGCGTCCCGTCGCCCGAGATCTCACGCCATTCGAGATCGGTCGCCAACGTCAACGGCGCGTGCGAGCGCGGATAAAAGACCCATTGGTCGCTGGACGCCGAGTACTGAATCTTGACCTTGTGCTCACGCAGCGCGTCCCAGAATGGTTGCGTGCGGTCGATCGGCGTCGGCAGAGGAGGTTGCAGCGACAGGTCAGCCATTAGTCGCCCTCCAGGATCAGCGCGACCTGCTCGGACATCAGTCCGCCGTTGCCGGTGATGAAGGCGACATCGGCGTCGAGCACCTGGTGACCCTCGCCGCGGCGCATGACCTGTCGCGCGCCCTCGGTGATATGCGACATGCCGCCTGCGAGTCCAGGTTGACCGAAGCCCAGCTGCCCGCCATGCGTGTTGCAGGGGAAATCGCCCTTGAACGAGAGGTCGTGCTCGCGCACGAACGGCTGACCCTCGCCGCGAGCACAGAATCCAGCGTCCTCAATGGTCATCAGCACCGTGATCGTGTAGCAGTCGTAGACCGAGATCAGGTCAACCTCTGCGCGTGTGCGGCCGGCCATGCTGAACGCGGCATCGGCTGCGGGAATCAACGCGGTCGTGAGCATGTCTTCGGCATACGTCGGTGTCTTATGCAGGACGCGCTCGCCGAAGCCGGTAATCCAGGCCGGACGATGCTTCGAGCGTCGCGCCACATCCTTCGACGCGACAACTATCGCTGCGCCACCGACGCAGGGCATCACGATCTCGAGCATGTGAATCGGATCGGAGATCACCGGCGAGTTGAGCACATCCTCGACCGTGATCGGCACGTGATGGAAGACGGCTGCAGGATTGTGATTGGCCGAGATACGTTGGTCGACAGCAATCTTGGCCAGCGCCTCGGCGTCGTAGCCATATTCCGCGCCGTACTTCATCGCGATCTGCGCATAGCCGCAGTTCTGCGCGACGTTGCCATAGGGAATATCAAACTCAGCCTGAGGCGACCCATAGTTGGCCGACGACGCGCCGTAACGCCAGCTGCTCGGCCCGCTAGGCACGACCGGAGGTCGGGGCGAGGGCCACGAGGGCGCAGCAATCACCACGACATTGGCAATGCCCAGCTCAATCGCCGCGGCCGCGCGCCAGACCATCGCCGCACAGGAAGCGCCACCGAGATCGACGACCTCGGCAAAGTTGACCTGCATGCCGAGATACTCGGTGATCGTCGAGGGGACAAACGAATCGGACTCGCGGATGTTGGTAGCGCAGATGCCATCGACCTCGGACGGGTCGATACCAGCGTCGTCCAGAGCCTCGCGAGTCAGCTGAGCCCACTGCTCAAGAGTGAACATCGGAGCAGCGCTGGGGTGTCGCTCCGGCTTCCACTCCGCAATCCCAACAATCGCCGCTTCGCCTCGAAGTCCCATGATCTGCTCCGTTTCGGTATCAGGAGCAGTCTACGTCGGGGCCGCTGACGGAATGAATGGCCGTCAGCTCTTAGGCGCAGCGACGGCCTCCGGCGGCGACGCGATGGCGCAGTCCTCCACGATCAAGGAGCGTCCCACGACTGTTAGAGCGCGCTCAACCGTAGTCAAGTGAGTGCGGTAGCGAGGGTCAAGCAGCCGCCGGATGCCGTCTTCGTCCAAACCCAACTGCTCACCCAGAGCGTCGCTTGTCACGCCTTGTTCACGCATAGCGGAGTAGAGCGCCAGTTTTCCGGCCACGATTGGTGACGCCGCGATCATCACCTCACCCCTCTGCAGCGGACTGGGGATCGGAAGGTCCTCGTTCTCATCCACGTACATAGATAGCGCTGCTCGCAGGCAATCTTCAGCCATGTACAGCGCTTCGGACCAAGACCACCCGCAAGAGTTGGCGCCCTCTACGTCGCGAAACGTAATCACGTAAGCCTCTCGACCCGTGGCTTGCAGTTCTTCTAAGTCACGCTCAATCAGGCATGGATAGGTGTAGCGCATGATTTAGAACTCCCTCCGGTCGATCCGCAAGTCCTTCAGCATCGAGACCATCGTGCCGGTGGCGATCTCTCCATGAGGAACAGTAGTCCGATTGGAACCGACAACCAAAATCGCGTGACTTCCTTTTCCGTGTTCAGGGTCGAAACGGAACGACAGACGCTTCCTCCGAGCGTACCTCCTTGCGCGCCTCAAGAACTCCCGATCATTCACGCCAACTCGACCGCCTCCGACCAGACGACACCCTCCGACCGCAGCCGGGCAATCTCTTCGTCGCTCCGACCCACCTCGCCCAGGATCTCGCCCGTTTCCTGACCGGCCAGCACGCCCGGACCGTAGTCATCACGACCGCCGGCCATCTTCGTCAATGGCCCCCAGCGACGCAGACTGCCCATTCGCCTGTGCTTGGCGATTGGGCTGAATTCGTTCTGCAGAACGTGCTCGTCATGGACAAAGAATTGCCCGACTGTTGCAGCATCGGCTCGGACGCAGCCCACTCCGACCGCGGTCAGCCGCGCTTCCCATTCGTCGGCTGGGGCCTGGGCGAAGACCTCGGCGATTGCAGCGGCCATCGCCTCCTCATCGTCGCGGCTCAGATCCGACAGATGAGGCGCGGCCTCGTCGCAGAAGGCCGTCCAGTCCTCGCTGGTCAGCGCAGCGAAGAAGACCCAGCCCTCCGACGCTTCGTAGAGCCGATACCACGGCGCAGTCCCGTGGAGCTCGCCGTCGACCTGGCGGCGCGGCGGCTTGCCCTCGTATTGGAGGAAGTCGTCGCTGTTGGCGTAGGCGTTGGCCGTCAGCATGTTGACGTAGATTTCCTGCCCGATGCCGTAGCGACGCTGCGCGTACAGACCGAGCAGCGTTGCCGACGCCACCAGCACGCCGGTGTTGGGATCGGGATTCGCTTCATTCGCCCGCATCAACTGACGCGACGCTTCGCGAATTTCCCCAATCGTCTCACAACCCTGCGGCGGCATCGCCGAGCCGGCCTGGAACAGCGCCCCGCCGATTGCCGCGCCGGGAATCGGGTGCGCCGACGGCCGTCGGGCGCCCGGCGAGTCCGGCCCATACCCATTCGCCGCGACCCAGACGATATCCGGCTTGATCGCTTTGGCCGTCTCATAGCCGATGCCGAGCCGGTCGGGGACGCCAGGCCGGTAGTTGTGCACAATGGCGTCGGCCTTGGTAATCAGGTCGGCGACAATCGCCTGACCTTCCGGCGACTTGAGGTCAATGCAGATCGACTCCTTGGCCGCGTTCGTCTTCGACGCGAGCAGGCCGCGCAGCGGACCGCCACCCATGCCGCGGAACGGGTCGCCGCCAATCGGTTCTACTTTGATCACCCGAGCGCCCAGATCAGCCAGCATCGAGACGCCGATCGGCGTGGCAATGATCGTCGCAAACTCAAGGACGGTGAATCCATCAAGCGGCTTGCCCGACGGCCCAGAGGACAATGAGCCGTTGGCAGGGGCGCTCATCGGGAGATCGCCATTGCGAGATGGCCAGGAAAATCCGTTGGCCTCTCCAACAGCCGGCGCGGGACGCGATACGTCGGCGGGCGTCTCGCGCAAGTGCGCAATAGGACCCACCTGCTTGACCGGTCCCAGCTCAGGATCGTCAATCGTGACCGTGTCGCCGTTGGCGGCCATGTCGAGGTTGTCGACTGCGTCGTGGGTCGGTGTATACGGCTCGGCGGCGACGTTGCCCTGTGCGCGGAAGATCTCCATCCACTCGTCGCAGGTCTTCTCCTGCATCCGCTCAAGGATGCGGTCGCGCATCTCCTCCGTCGCCTCCGGCGTCCACTCGGCTGGCCCGCCCTGCCACTGCTCCTCGATGAACAGCAGGGTCAGGTCGGCGGCGTCCATGAAGGCGTAGAAGAGGTGCTCAAGCAGGTTGCCGAGCTGAATCCAGCGACCGTCGCGCGTCATCACCGGGTGATAGTTCAGCGTCGGCATCCCGCCGCCGATGTTGAAGATCTGCGGATAGACCTCCGGCTCGCGCTCGGATAACTGCGTCAACAACAACAGCAGCAAATCAAACGGCATCAACCCCTGCAGCACCGACGTCTCAACAATCTGTCCCCGGCCGCAGCGCTGTCGCTCAATCAGAGCCGCCACTATCCCCTGCACCGCCCCTTGCGACGCTGCATGCGACCCAACCGGAACCGCCGCAAAGCCCGGGCCCTCACGCAATCGCTGGCCCGCAAACGACATCATCCGCCCCGCCTTGGCCGCGACCACGCCCTCATAGGCCGGGTACTCGGCATAGGGACCGGTCGGCCCAAAGCCGGTGATCGAACAGAACACCGCCGACTCGTTCAGCGCACGAATGTCGGAGTATTCCAGCCGCCGAGCCTTCGCCTGAGCCGGTGAGTCGGTGGAGACGACGACATCCGCTTCTCGGATCAGCGCCTCAAGCCGCTCCCGATCGGCCGCCACATCAAGCTCCAACGAGCGCTTCCCGCGAAGCCACATCGGAGCCGCCGCCAGCACCCGCCAGGGATCCCCGCCAACCGGCTCAACCTTAACCACCTCAGCCCCGAAGTCGGCGAGGACCATGGTCGCGATACCACCGACGGATCCGGTGGAGAGGTCGAGGACGCGGGTATCGGTGAGCGGTGGGGTCATCTGAAAGTCCTCTACAGCAGCAAGTACGAAGCCGAGTATATTCGCCGCCTGGATCCCAAGAGCGCCATCCGTTGTGGAGGCGCCACGAAGCATCCCCTTGCTCCCCCTTTGCAGGGGGAGCTGCCGAAAGCCTGCCCCCGGCTTGAACGGGGGCTGAGGGGGTCCCCGCCCCCGCCTGCCCTACAGTGCCAGCGGAGACCTCAAATGACTGACTGGACCAACCAGCTCTACTTCGGCGACAACCTCAGCGTCCTCCGCAACCACATCCCCGACGAGTCCGTCGACCTCATCTACCTCGACCCGCCCTTCAACTCCAACGCCACCTACAACGTCCTTTTCAAGGAACGCTCCGGCGAGGACTCCGCCGCCCAGATCACCGCCTTTGACGACACCTGGCACTGGACCTTCGACTCCGAGCGCGCCTACCAGGAAGTTGTCACCGACGGCCCCGACAAGCTCGGCAAACTGCTCCAGGCTATGCGAGACTTCCTCGGCCAAAACGACATGATGGCCTACCTCACAATGATGGCCCAGCGCCTCGCCGAACTCCACCGAGTCCTCAAACCAACCGGAAGCATCTACCTCCATTGCGACCCAACTGCGAGTCATTACTTGAAGCTGCTAATGGACGCTGTGTTTGGCAACGACCAGTTTCGCAGTGAGATAGTTTGGCGTCGTACAGGATCTCACAACTCAGCAAAGCGGTTTGGACCGATTCACGACACGCTTTTCTTCTATTCCAAGAGCAACAAGCGAAAGTGGCGTCGTCAGCGTCGGCCATACATGAAAGGGCACGTTGAGGAGTACTTTGTGCAAGACGAAGACGGCTGGCGAACCAATTACTACGGCAACGTTCTCACCGGATCAGGTACCAGAAACGGACTATCCGGCAATCCGTGGATGGGTATAGACCCAACTCCGAAGAACCGCCATTGGGCGATCCCAGGAAGGCTGTTGGAAGAAGTCGCCGAGGACCTGTCTGATCTTAACCAACGCGCGAAGTTGGATCGCCTCTTTGAGCTTGGGTATATCACCTTAAAGGAAGGCGCAACTTGGCCAATGTACCAGCATTACATCACTCCAGAAGATGGTCAGCCACTCTCCGACATATGGGCGTATCAGCCCTATTCCGAGGAAACCGTGTTTGGTACGGAGGACGGAATCGATGAAGATGTGAAGTGGTTGAGCCCAACAGATCGGGAACGTCTGGGATATGAGACGCAGAAGCCAGAAGGGCTTCTCGAGCGAGTCATCAAGGCTAGTAGCGACGAAGGTGACGTTGTGTTGGATCCATTTTGCGGCTGCGGTACTGCAGTTGTTGTTGCCCAGCGACTCAAGAGGCGTTGGATTGGCATAGACGTCACCCACCTAGCGATCTCTCTAATGAAGCAACGGCTGAATGACACCTTCGGCGCCGACCTCTCCGAGTACAACGTCGTCGGCCTGCCTGAGGATGTCGCCAGCGCTCGCGCCCTGGCCGAGGACAGTAACAACGACGGCCGCTACCAGTTCGAGTACTGGGCGCTCGGCCTCGTTGACGCCCGACCCGCCGCCGGCGGCAAGAAGGGCGCCGACTCCGGCGTCGACGGCTACATCAACTTCTTCGACGACAACTCCAACAAGGCCAAGCGCATCATCGTCCAGGTCAAAAGCGGACACGTCAACCGAGGCCAAATCGCAACCCTCAAAGGCGACATGGAACGCGAGAACGCCGCCCTCGGCATCTTCATCACACTCGAACCCCCAACCAACCCCATGACCCAGGAAGCCATCGCCGCCGGCTTCTACGAGCCGGAAAGTCTGCCCGGCAACCAATACCCCAGGCTCCAAATCCTCACCATCGAACAGCTCCTCAGCGGAGACCAACCCGAGTACCCCCGCTTCGCCAGCCAAGGAACCTTCCGAAAAGCCCCCCGCCAAAAGCGCCAACAAGGCATCCAACAAACCCTCAACTCCTAAAGAGCTCCCCCCTTGGGGAGACCTTTGAAAAAGTCGCGCTTGGAGATCTTCACCGTCCCCGCCACCGAGCGGGGACCCGTTCCGGTTCGCGAGGCTACGACCTCTCAATCGCTCTCCACCAGATATGCGCACCGCCATGTTCGTTCAGTCTGGGGAGATCCGGGGCAGGTCTCCGCTCGGGGGCGGGGACGGAACACCGGGAGTGCTGGAGTTTTTCAAAGGTCTCCTTGGGGGAGCTGTCACGTAGTGACTGAGGGGGCCCCTCCCCATTTCCCGCTCCAAGCGAAGTCCCGCTTCGCGCCCGCCGCCCCCCTCACAGCGGAATCCGCCACGAGCATCCCGTTGCTCTCCCTTGCAGCTGAAGGTCTCCCCGCCCCCCTCCGTCGCCCCGCGCCCCGACGCGGGGCCCAGAGCACCCAACACTGACCGAAGTACAAAGTCCCCCCCGGCTCAGGCGCAGCAACCGGACACTGCCCAACGCCATCCCTGCCCTCAAGTCGCCACATACACACCTCACAGAACATCCATTCGCATACCATCAACCCCATGACCCACCCGACACCGCACCGACAGGACCAGCCACCATGAACCCCCGACGCCGAGCCAGACTCCTCCAGGCCCACGACCTCCGCTGCCAGGGACTCACCCTCCGCCAAATCGCCGACCAGATGGACTGCGCCCACTCGACCGTCTCCCAATACCTTCGAGACTTCCACACCCACCAGGACGCCATCATCGAGACCCTCGCCGCCGACCACCTCGTCCACTCCCTGAGCCGGCTCGACCCCTCCGACTCAGACCTGCACGACCGACACATCAGCGCCGCCCGCGAACTCCGCCTCCTCATCGACACCCTCGACCGCATCGCCGACCGCCAGCAGCGCCGTACGCGACGCATCTCCGAGAGCAAGGAGCTGGACGACATGAAGTTCCTCAATCAGCTCGACAAACTCATCACCCACTTCCAAGCAGCCGGCCACCCATACATGGATCCCGCCAACTTCGACCCCGACGTCTTCCCCTTCAACCAACTCCAGCGCTTCATCCCCGCCGACGAAATGCGAGAATTCGTCAACAACATCACTCCCCCAGTCCCAGCCCCCGAGCCGAAACCCGCCCCAGTTCCCGCCCCCGCGCGGGAACCCGCTCTACTACCGCACCCCTACGCGGCATTCGCCAACGACCCCGACCCCGAACCACCCGAAACCGACCAAATCCGAACAAACCCGAACACCACCGAACAAGAAAACTCCGAATTCCCTGAAAATCACGCCACATACCCGACCGACGACGAAAATTATCCAATTCCATCCGAACAATCACCGCCCCAACCCCCACGCAAGCCAGTCGGACCCCAGCACCCCGCTAGCTGGGACAACCCCCTCGGCTACATCCCCACCTCCGCCAAGAACACCCCACTCGTCAGACGTGCCCTCGGTCTCCAATGACTTGCCGGCCGACCCTCCGACTACTCCGGCGACACCGGCAGCCAGCGGTTGTCCCACTCGGGCGCGAAGCTGAGGGCTCCCAGGTCTGCGTTGTCCTCGAGGTTGTAGCTACGGATTTCCTCGCTTGAGAGCAGGTGGATTTGGTCTCCGATTGGGATGGCTCGGCGCGCCTCTCCGTGGATTCGGAGCGTTGACTCGAGGGTCAGGCCCTCGGCGCTGACGGCGACTCCGAAGAATGCGCCGTCGTGATTCTGGCGCAGCCAGTAGTCGTTCGGACCCACCGGAATCCAGGCGATGCCGTCGTTGTAGCGGAAGGCGCGGTGGTCGGTCTCGACCGGGCTGAATGCGTTGTCGCCGAGCGGCAGTACCGACACCTGCGTCGGGTTGGCCGGATCGGAGACGTCGAACAGCGTCGCCTGCAGGCCCAGCTCCCAGCCGGTGCGCGGATCGGCGTCGCGCCCCACACCGAGCAGCAGGCCGCCGCTCAACGGATGCAGGTAGCGCGAGAAGCCGGGAATCTTCAGCTCGCCGACCTGCTTCGGGTCGGTCGGATCGGAGAGGTCGAGGACGTAGAGCGGGTCGATCTGGCGGAAGGTGACGACGTAGCCGACATCACCGGCGAAGCGCACCGCGCGGATGCTCTCGGTGACGCCGAGTCCGGTGACCTGTCCCACCTGTTGCAGGCTGCCGGTGGAATCGTTGGTGTCGGCATCATCGTCCGATTCGTCAGATTCGTCATGGACGGCCTCCAGCACGGTGACGCTGCTGACCGTGGGCCATTTGTTCCAGTCGGTGGTCGCGACGCGCAGGTAGCCGTCGTGCTCCGACAGCGACCATTGCGAGAGCAGTTGTCCGGTCACCGTCCCGCTGCCGAAGTAGCTCGGCTCGAGCGGATCGGCGATGTCGAAGCGGTGGATGGTCGTGTCGCGCCAGTAGTCGGTCGGCGCCGCGAGGTAGAGGGAATCCTGGCTGGCATAGACGGTGGGATTGTCTGCCATGCCAAGCATGGCGACGCCGCCCCACTCGCCGAGGCCATCGGTCAGGTCGAAGGTCAGCAAGTAGGCCATGCTCGGGGCGGCGCCCCAGCGAGTCGGCAGGCGATCGGCCGGGGCATAGGCCTGCGAGCACTCGACGGCGTAACCGTGCGAGAACGAATTCTCGGCATGGTCCTGGAGCCCGAACAGCGGATACCACTGGCCGAGTTTGAGGCTGTCCTGCAGCGCCTGGCTGTAGGTGAGCGCCTCCTGATAGCGATTCCATCCGCCGAACTGCCAATAGTCGACACGTGGCACGATGGAGCTGTGCTGCATCGCGATGCGAACGTCGTTGCCGACCAGCCGCGCGCTGAGGAAGCGTCCATCGAGGTTCAGTTCACGCAGCAGGCTCGGCGACGTGGGGTCGCCGATGCTGATCTCAAGCACTTCCGATTGTGCGCGCGAGTAGGTGAACGGGTTTGTCGGCTCGACGAAGCTATCGCCGTGCTTGTCGCGCACGGCTTTGTCGATCTTGAGCGTCGCCTGAACACCGTCGAGTTGACGGACGACGACTGCCTTGCCCTCGCCAATCAGCAGCTCCTGGCGGAGGCCGAGCTCACGAAACTCGATTCGGCCAACTTCCGACAGGGGCCCGTCCTCGGAAATCTCGGCGATCAACAGGGACTGAGGGCGCAGGATGTAGAAGTACGTGCCATCGGTCTTGATGATGTCGGACTCGTCAACGCCGCGTTCCTGGACGTTGGTGCCGGTCTCGGAGACTTCGCCTTCATCAGAGGCGGTCTCTTCGGCCACCGCCTCTTCCTCAGCTTCTTCTTCCGCAGCTGGTTCGTCCCTACCACCCCAGGTCGCTGGGAAGTCACTGGAGGAGTCCTCTTCCGCGAGCGGCCCTTCTTCTTCCTCGTATTGTTCCTGCCCGAGTCCTTCCACGGCCAGCTTCACGTAGTGGGCGTGAAGATCACCGCAGCTGGTAAAGCTCCGAATGGATGGGCTCGTTTGGGCAAGGACGAAGTGCTGAGTCGCCAGCACGGAGACGATCAAGATTGGAGCGATGGCGAGGAGCCAGAGTCGAGATCGGGTCATGGGAAGCTCCCATCGGTCGGTGGCGTCAATCTAACGCCCTTGATTCTTAGACGACGAAACCACTGTTCATGTTCCTGCACACTTGCAATGGCCACTGCGTCGAAGTGGGCGGCTCGAAGTGGGCGGCTCGAATCGGGCCGCTGTACGGCGCATCAATTCGGTGGGAGCGGAACCCAGCGGTTGTCCCACTCAAAAGGAAACCAGATGCCGCCGGCAAATCGACGATCCCCGATGGAGTAAGTGCGAAGCTCCTTCTCGGAAAGCAAGTGAACGGAATCCGCGAGCGCGAACGCACGCAGGGCTTGGCCATGGACGCGGAATGTCGATCGATGAATCAACCCGCTTGTGCTCACTTCAACCGCCAGATACGCCCCGTCGTGGGGGTGGCGATTGTGATCGTCGTAGTGCAAGAAATACGGGCGTATCGGGATCCATGCGGTTCCATCCTGATAGTGAAACGCCCGTATATCTGCCTCGAGCCGACTGGCAGCGTTGTCGCCAAGCGATAGCACTTCCACCCAGATGGGATTCGCCGAGTCGGAGAGATCGTAGAGAACTACCTGGTAACCCACTGGTCCACCGGCTGGTTGGAAACGGGGGAGGCCGAACGCGAGCACTGCTTCGCCAGGTAACGGATGGAGGTATTGCGTTGAACCCGATGCGACAAAGCTGCCGACATTGCGCGGGTCGCTCGGATCGGAAATATCGAGTATGTCCCAGGAGCTGCCGGACCCCCAATCGCGCGTTCTGAAGTAGGCAGTTTCCCCGGCGAAGCGAACCGGCCCAACATAATGGCCGTCACCAAGTCCACTCAGCAGGCCCACTTGTTCAAGCTCATCGGAACCACTCGTGGTAGATTCACCAGCCGGCAGATCTGCCGGCGGCGACAGGACTGTCAGCCTGGCCTCGCTTTTCTCCCGATATCGGTCGAACGTCGCCACTCTCAGATAGCCATTGTGCTCGGATAGCGACCATTGAGAGACCAATCGGCCGACCGCGACCCCACTGCCCAGATACATCGGGGCGAGTGGGTCACTGAGATCGAATTGATGAATCGCAGTATCAAACCTGTCATTGAACGGTGTCGCGAAGTACAGCGCTTGGTACGGGACGTAGGTGGTCGGCGCTTCCTGCATTCCCAACACGGCGACTCCGCCCCAGGTGGCCAGGCCCTGAGTTCTTGAAAAGGAAAGCACGTATGTCATGATTGCCGGCTTGAAGGAGTAGATGGGCAACGGCTCTTCCGGCGCAAACGCTTGCGCGCAATGGATCGCGTGGCCACTTGAAGAAGTTCCTGCGACGCCGTCACGCAGCACGAATTGCGGGAACCACTGAGCGATGGTGAAGCTCTTGACCAGCGCTTCGTTGTACTTCTCCGCCTCAGCGACCTGATCAGGCTCATCGAACCAGCGCTCTCCATGCCTCGGCACAGGAGAATCGTGTCGCATGAGGACACTGAGACTGTCCCCATACAAACGTGCACTGAGGAATGCGCCATCCAGATTGAGCTCCCGAATGACTTCCGGCGCAGAGACGTCGCTGATGTCAACTTCAAGGACTCTCGTCTGGCTGAGGGAGTAGGAGGCGGGAATTTCTGGCTGGGGCAGTTCCGATAGCGGGTGCCCGATGAGTTCCTCATTGAAATCCAGCGAAGTCCTCTTGGAGTACAGCTGCCGCAACACGACCGCTCTGTCGTCGTAAACGATCAGCTCCTGACGGAATGCCAGCTCTTCGAGCTGTAGCCGGCCAACTTCCGTCGGAACCCCTTGATCATCGATCCTGGCGATCAACAGGGATCCGGGACGCAGGATGTAGAAGTACTTGCCATCCGACTGAATGACATCGGACTGTCCGAAGGCGCGATTGACGACGTTCGTTCCGCCCTCAGTGATGGCCTGCCTGTCGCTTTGGCTCGGAGAACTTTGGACGGATTCGCTGTCCCGATGCGAGGAGACGGGAAGCGAGAAGTCACTCTCATCGAATGGTCCGTCTTCCTCGTACCCAGGATCATTCCACCAGCGTCGTTCGTTGATCGGGTGATCTCTCGATTCCAGGGCCAGTTCGACGTAGCGGTCATGTAGGTCTGCACAGGATTCGAATGTGCGGAGAATGGGTGAATCGGAGTTGTCGGCGAACGCCAGGTGTTGCGTCGCCAGAATGGCGACGACGAGGATCGGCGCGATAGCCAAGAGCCAGAGGCGGGATCGATTCATCGGGAACTCCCGTCGGTCGGTGGCGTCAATCTAGCGCCCCTGATTCTCTGACGACGCAGCGTTCGCACGGGTTCCCGCCCACAACAAAGCAGGGCGGCCGAATGGCCGCCCTGCTTGACTTGACTCGGTTTGGGAGACTTAGCCGCGAGGCAGGCCCAGGCCTCGGGTGGCGATGATGTTTCGCTGGATCTCTGAGGTTCCGGCAGCGATCGTCGAACTCACCGCGCTCACGTAGCTTCGGCTGAGCCGACCCTGGAGGGCGGCGTAGGGGCCGTCTGACCAGAGGCCTCCCTGGAGGCCGAGCAGGTCCATGCCGGTCTTGGCGACGCGCTGGCCGAGCTCGGAGCCGAACAGTTTCGACATCGAGGCCTCGTGGTTGGCGACCACGCCGTGCTCCTGCATGTAGGCGATGCGGTAGGCCATCATCGTGCCGATTTCGACCTCGATGGCGCGCTCGGCGAGCTCGTAGCGAGCGTTGGGACGCTCGTCGGTGAGATGCTTGTTCTGACGGGCGAAGTCGGTGATCTCTTCCACTGTGCGGCGGCCGCCGGCGAATGCGCCGATGCCGCTGCGCTCGAAGTCGAGCGCGACCGCGAGGTGGTACCAGCCGCGGTTGGTTTCGCCGACCACGTTGGTCTGCGGGATGCGAACATCCTCGAAGAAGACCTCGTTGAAGCCGTGGCCCTCGGCCATGTTGATCAGCGGTCGCACGGTAATGCCGGGCGTGTCCATGCGCATCATGAACATCGTGATGCCCTTGTGCTTGGGCGCGTCGGGGTCGGTGCGAGCGGCGAGCCAGCCCCAGTCGGAGACGTGGGCGCCGGAGGTCCAGATCTTCTGGCCGTTGATCACGTAGTCGTCACCGTCCTTGACGGCGCGAGTCTGCAGCGAGGCAAGGTCGGAGCCGGAGCCGGGCTCGGAGTAGAGCGTGCACCACCAGGTCTTGGCGTCGGCGATGCCGGAGAGGTGCTCTTGCTTCTGCTCGTCGGTGCCGTAGAGCATGAGCGAGGGGCCGACCCACTGGACGCCCATGTTGCCGCCGCCGCCGGGAGCGCGATGGTAGGCCATTTCTTCGGCCATGATCATCTGCTGCGAATGCGGCGCATCGAGGCCGCCGTGCTCCTCCGGCCAGGCCAACGTCAGCCAGCGGCGCTTGGCCATTTCGGACTGGAAACTGCGGGTCAGGTTCATCACGTCCTGCTCGTAGCCTTCGCCACCCGAACCGGAACCCCAGTCGCTCGGCAAGTTGTCGGAAATGAACGACTTCACCTCGGAGCGGAAGTCGACGATTGTTTGATCTTCGCGATAGTCCATCTGGCGAATCCCCTCTGCGGCCCATATCCGGTGCTGGAACGATTCAAGTCTAACGCCTGTCGTGTTGATTTCCGGCACTCCAGCACCTCGATTGGCTGGTAAGGTGACGATGGAGCGGGGTGAGCGGGTAACTCGGGCATGCGCGACGCGCCACGTTTGCGACCAAGTTTGCGAAGTTTGCGAAGTTTGCGAACTCCAACGTTCAGCCAGATCATGCCGGCGTTGCTGGTCACCGTCACACTGCTATTCGGCGGGCTGTTGAGTGGATGTGTATTCGGGGGAGAGTCCGAACGGGATCTGTCTGAGTATTTCCCCCCACCTCCTCAAGAAGGCTCGGAAGCGGCCGAAGAAGTAACGACGACCGGCGCCGCACCGGGCGATTCGCAGGGCAGCGAGCACGCCGCCTACACGCCTCCGGCTGAGGACCTTGAAGACCTGGAAGTCGCGCCGCCGACGGCGCTGTTCGCCGTGCAGAGTTTCTTCCACCTCGTCGCGACCGGTGATCTGCGCAGCGCGTACGAGCGGACCTCGACCGAAACCAAGGAGCGGATCAGCGCCGAGGCGTTTGAACAGCGCTACCAGGATGTCTGGGCAGAAGCGACGATCGGTGGGTTCACCTGGGAAGTGATCCCGCAGGACGATCCGAATGCGTCGTCGCACGAGGTCGTGATCCACTATCAGACCACGTTCTTCGGGGAGATCGAGGAAATCCTCCAGGCGCGCACGCTGCGTCAGCCGCATTGGGTGGTCAACTGGACGCCGGACCTGATGTTCAGCGGACTGGGCTCACCCGGCTATCTGATTAGCGCTCTGATCGAAACGCCGCCGCGTGGATTGATTCTCGACCGCAACGGCATCACGCTCGCGGGCGAGACTGAGGTGGTGATCGTCGGCGTGCATTGGGATTCGATCTCCGACGACGAGGCGGTGCTGAACTTTTTCGTCGACCGCCTGAGCATGGCGGAGGAGGATGTGCGGGCGTTGATCTACCAGGATTTGCCGTCGTATCAGTTCATTCCGGTCGCTGTGCTGCCGATCGATACGTCGCCGGCGGCGATTGCGGAGTTCGATCGGCTCGCTTCCAACGGCATCCTGCTGACTCGTCAGACTCGTCGCTACTATCCCTTAGGCGATATGGCCGCGCATGTGATTGGCTATCTCCAGGAGATCAATCCGACCGAGTTGGCAGAGCTGTTTGTCGAGGGCTATCGCGCCGGAGACATGGTTGGCCGAGACGGCATCGAGCAGTCGTTCGAACGAATTCTGGCCGGACGCCGAGGCGGCAGTTTGTTGGTCGTCGATCCGATCGGTCGTCCAGTCCGCGAGATTGTCAATCGTCCCGCCATCGCCGGCGCCAGCATCCGCCTGACGTTGGACGTGCGCGTGCAACAACTGGCTGAGCTGGCGCTAGGCGAGCAGCCGGGAGCGGTGGTCGCGATCGATCCGCGCAGCGGTCACGTGTTGGCGATGGCGTCGTATCCGCGAATCGACCCGAACACGATCGTCGATGGCGTCACGCAGGAGGAGTACGACACATACTTCTTCGACAAGCGACAGCCATTCATCAATCGCGCGGTCGAACAGTTGTATGCGCCGGGATCAACGTTCAAGATCGTCACCTTGGCGGCTGCCCTAGAAGGAGGCGGGTACGAGATCACCGATCGGATCTCCTGTCCGGCGCTGTGGATGGAAGTCGGAGACCGACCGCTGCGCAATTGGAAGGAAGAAAACCAAGGGCGGATCACCTTGTCACAGGCGCTGGCCGAGTCGTGCAACACAGTGTTCTACGAGATCGGCTTGCACCTCGACCGAATCGATGAACAGCTGTTGCCTCTGGTCGCTTCTGGATTCGGGTTCGGTCGGGCGACTGGGATCATAGGCCTCAATGAGGAAGATGGCGTCAATCCAGGGCCGACGTGGAAGGTAGAGCAGGTCAACGAGGCATGGTTCACGGGTGACACGATCAACATGAGCATCGGCCAGGGATTCGTCGCTGTCACTGTGCTGCAAATGGCGAACGCGTACGCCGCACTCGCGACCAACGGAGTGATCAGCACACCCCTCATCGCGCAGTCGATTGAGCCCAGCGGCGCGGCGCCTCAAGTGATCGAGCGCCGCTCAATCAGTGTGTTGCCTGTGTCAGCGGACACGTTAGAGCAGTTGCAGGCGGCGCTGCGCACGACGGTCTCGCAGCCGTACGGAACAGCGTTCGGCGTCTTCGGAGGCACCACCTTACGTGTTGCGGGCAAGTCGGGAACAGCCGAGGATCAGGTTGTCGAGCCTGACGCGTTGGCGGACGTTGACGACACGCAGGCCGAAGAACCTGCCCAGGACGGTGAGATAGAGGTAGAGCTGAACAGTGAACAAACGGGGGAGGACGGGGTGCAAGAAGCGGTTGAAGAGGAAGAGGACGAGGGAGAAAGCAAACGATCATCCAACCACGCTTGGTTTTCGGCCTGGGCGAACTTTGACGAACCGCGATTGGTGGTGACCGTAGTGCTGGACGATGGGGAGTCAGGGTCCGTAGACGCTGGGCCGCTCGTCAGGCGCATCCTCGAAGGCGCCATTCTCAACAACTGGGTACCGTAGGTAGATGCGACGCTCGAGATTCCGCCGCCTGGTTGAACGTGCGCTGGACGAAATTCCCGACCAGCTTGCCGCTCGGATGGACAACGTCGTCATCCTGCTGCGCAACCAGCCGACTGCGGAAGAGAAAGAGGCGCTTGGGTTGGGCCCACGCCAAACGCTGCTCGGCCTGTACGTCGGTCAGCCGTTGACCAATCGCGGCTGGTACGGCGAGACGCTGCCGGATCGGATCATGATCTACCAGCAGCCGATCGAGAGCATCTGCCGCAGCGAGGACGAAGTCGTTGAGCAGGTGCGCGAGACGGTGCTGCATGAGGTGGCGCATCACTTCGGCATCGATGATGACCGGCTGGACAAGATTGGTATCTCGCCGCCGCCCAAGAACGCTCACCGAGCGGCGATCAACTTGACCGAGCGCCGCCTGCCTTACCTCGAATAGCGCCGCACATAGCGCCTCAGCATGCGCTCGACTGCCGCTGGAACCAACTCATTGGTTCGCGACATGGCCTCTTCGACCGACATTCCTCGCGGTGTTGAGGCTTCGCTGTCGACCAACCCGGGCAGTGCGGCGGAGCCTTCAATTGACCCGGCGACGGCGAGGCAGGGCACGTTCGCTGCTCTCGCCAGGAGGGCGACGCCGGCGACTGTCTTGCCGTAGGCGGACTGCGTGTCCAGGCGACCTTCGCCGCTGATGACGAGGTCGGCCTGGGCGATCCGCTCGGGCAGCCACACGGCCTCGGAGACCGCGGCGAAACCGGATTGCAGGGTGGCGGCGCAGAAGGCCATCAGCCCTGCGCCGAGTCCACCGGCCGCACCAGCGCCCGGGATGTCAGAGATGTGGGCGTCGAGATCACGCTCGAGGATGGCGGCGAAGTTGGCAAGGGCGCGATCGAGTTGCGCGACGCAGGCCGGATCCGCGCCCTTTTGCGGTCCGTAAACGGCGCTTGCGCCTTCGGGTCCGAGCAACGGATTCTGCACATCGCAGAGGACGCGGATCTCAATTTCAGCAAGTCGGGGATCGAATTGGTCAATCTCGATCCTGGCGAGGTCGGCAAGCGCTGCGCCTCCAGGAGGTAAGCGTTTGCCGCGCTCGTCGAGAAATATCGCGCCAAGCGCTTCGGCCATCCCGGCGCCACCGTCGTTCGTGGCGCTGCCTCCGACTCCAATCAGGATGCGCTCGACGCCGGCGTCGAGGGCGTGCTTGATCAGTTGGCCGGTGCCGTGGGTTGAGGCTCGTCGTGGATCCAGTTCGTCACGACGGAGCAGGGTGAGACCTGAGGCGGCGGCCATTTCGATGACGGCGCATCGGCCTGCGTCGATTCGGCCCCAGCGGGCGTTGACCGGCGATCCCAGCGGTCCGTCGACTCGGGCGATTGAGGTTCGTCCCTGAGCGGCGTGGACGATGGCTTCAACGGTTCCCGGGCCTCCGTCGGCGACCGGGGCGCTGTCGATCTCGGCGTCGGGCAGGACGGCTCGGATTGCTTGCTCGATCGCGGCGGCGGCTTCGACGGCGGTCAGGCTGCCCTTGAACTCTTGCGGTGCGATGACCACACGCATGAGCTCAGAAGCTCTCGCCGACAATGCCGAAGATGCGCAGGAGGCCGATGGTCACCATCGCCGCGGCCCAGAGCAGCGCGGCCAGCCGGATACGTTTGTACAGGGAGAACATGCTGCCGAAGCTGAGGTAACCCTTGAGCCAGAGGGCCGTGATGATCGCCATCACGAGTACGAGAAGGACAACGCTGTTCACGCCAATTACTGTACGGCCAATCCGGGCATCGGTGGGGGAAGGGAAGCCGTTGGCCCGGCAGTCGGCTAAGCCACAGACTTCAAGGCACGTTGACGTGGTCGGTGGCTCCGACGGCGGCGAGCCTGGTAGGGACGAGCGCCAAACCCACAGATGACGCAGACGACGCGACGGCCGTGGCTGGCGGTTGGTCCGGCACAGCGGGGACAGACAGAGCTTCCGCGACGGGGACCTGGCGAGGAAGCCTCAGGAGCAAGGATCGGTTCCAGCAACAGCGGCAGTTGGGCGCCTCGTGCAATTGGTCCGAATCCGGGAGCGTGGGCACTGCTCGACATCGTCGTTCCTTGCACGTCCGTTCTGTTAAGTCAGAATATAGTACGGGCGTACGGTGTTGTCAATTATGTCCGCAATCTGCGATACATCGCGAACACGCAGCTTTCCCTCGAAGGAAACTCAATGCCTAACTGACAAAGGCGAGACCACTCACCGTCATACCCGCGCTTGTCGCGAGTATCTCGCTGAGTCGGGCACGGACATCTGTGCAGTGCACCGCGAGATTGCCGCGGCGGAGCGCGGCAATGACCGAGGTGGGGATGTGCCTCGGAAGGGAAGTGAGGCGAGAGGCCTACTGCTGGTCTTCGGGACGGTCGAGCCAGTCGACGAAGTCCTTCATCTTTTCGTTGAGCGTGTTGGAGCGCCCTCGGTCGGCGGCGACGAGGATGCTGACGAAGAGGATTGCCAAACCGATCTCTACCATCGTGAGCCTCCGTTGTCGTGTTCTATCAGTATCGTAGATGGGCATGAACCGTCGCGCATCTTCTGAGAGTCCAAGTCGCGCTCCCGTGGTCGCGACGTTGACGCTGGGCTGCAAGCTGAATCAGGCTGAGACTCAGCAGGCTGCGCGAGAGCTACAGCAGCATGGCTGCTTGACGATTGACCGACCGGCCCGGGCCGACGCCTATCTGATCAACACCTGCACCATTACCCACGTTGCCGACCGCAAGGCGCGACGGCTGATCAGGCTCGCTCAGCGACTCTCACCTGACGCTCCGGTGATTGTCACCGGTTGCTACGCCGAGCGTGACGGAAAGGCGCTGTCGGAGTTGGCGCACGTTGAAGTTGTGCCGAATGTACGCAAGGGCGACGCTGCTGCTGCCGTTCTATCGGCAATCGCAGGGATCGAGCCGTCATCGGGCACTGCGTCGGCGTCGAGCGGCCGGACGCGGGCGTTCATCAAGATCCAGGAAGGCTGCGACGACGTCTGCGCATTTTGCATCGTGCCGTATGTGCGTGGACGGGAACGGGCGATTCCCATTGATGAAATTGTAACTGCGGCCAGGGAACGCGTCGACGAGGGCGTACAGGAGATCGTGCTGACCGGCACGCAACCGGGGGCCTACGGTCGCGATCGGTCGGATGGCGCGTCGGCCGCGACGCTGATCGAGGCGCTGCTCAGTCAGACTGATGCTGCGCGGATTCACTACTCCTCAATTCAACCGCAGGACATCACGCCTCAGTTGCTCGCGTGCTGGGACGACGCGCGCATGTGTCGTCACTTCCACGTCGCGCTGCAGAGCGGATCCGACCATGTGTTGTCGCGGATGCGGCGACGCTATTCCGCCGGAGCGTTCCGTGATGCAGTTGACGCCATTCGCGTCGCGGTTCCCGGCGCTTCAGTCACGACCGACATCATCGCCGGATTTCCCGGGGAGCGCGACGCCGATCACCAGGACTCGCTGCAGATGATGAAAGATGTGCGCTTCACCGATGTTCACGTGTTCCCCTACTCGCAGCGTCCGAACACGTCTGCCTCGTTGTTAGCCGATGACGTCCCTCCTGACTTGAAGCGCACGCGGGCCAGGGAGCTGCGCGAGCTCGGCGCTCGCCAGAGGCGCGATGCGCTCAACGCGCGCATCGGAGCCGTCGAGACAGTCCTGTTTGAGAGCGCCGATTCTGGACTGACAGACACGTATCTGCCGGTGCGTGTTGAAGCGAGCTTCGATCTGACGAATCAGTTGCGCAGTGTGAGGATCACATCGGTTGACGAGACCATGTTGCTCGGCGAGCTGGTGGGATGACGACCGACCGGAGTGATCCGTTACCGCCGCCGGAGAATTTGCGGCTGACGATCGAGGCGCTGCTGCTCGTTGCCGAATCACCTCCGACTGTGCGCACGCTTGCGCGCGTGACAGTGGTGTCGGTGGACGCTGTCGAGTCGGTGCTGCGAGAGCTCGAGGCGGATAACACGCGCGGTATTCGTCTTCGTCGCCACGATGAGACCGTAGCGCTGGTCTCGGCGCCTGAGGCTGCGCCCTACGTTGAGCGGCTACTGGGACTGGACACGCCGCCGCGACTGTCCAAAGCCGCGCTGGAGACGCTCGCCGTGATCGCTTATCACCAACCGATCACTCGCGATCAGATTGAGCGGGTTCGAGGCGTCGGCGTTTCCGGAGTCATTCGATCGCTTCGGGCCCGAGACCTGATTGGGCCGACCGGACGGCTCGATACGGTCGGACAGCCATTGCTGTGGAGCGTGACGCCGCGCTTTCTTGACCATTTTGGGCTATCGGCTTTGGACCAGTTGCCGCCGTTAGAGAACCTTGAGCCGCCGGCTCAACAGGCTGTGCTGCCGCTCGAGACGGACGAGGACGTATGACCTTCATCACCGTGTTAACAGTGGAACTGCTGATTTTCGACTCGGCGTCGCTGAAGGACAAGCGAGCAGTCGTGCGGCAGGTGACGCAACGGACAAGAAACAAGTTTCCTGTGGCGGCGTCCGAAGTTGATACGCAGAACGATCCGTCGCGAGCGACTCTGGCCTTTGCAGCAATCTCTTCGGATGCGCAGATCTCCCACGCGACGACGCAGAAGGTGCTGGCGTTCATCGAGGAATTGCGTATGGACTGCCAGGTCGGCGAGGTATCGACCGAGACGATTTCGCTTTAGGCCCCGTCCATATTGGGGCTGAATACCTAGTCCCCGCCTCCGAGCGGGGACCCGTTCCCTCCTGCCGCTAGTACCAAGCCTTGCCTGCACACCTGGCAGGCTTGACGGCCAAGCGCCGGATAGTGCGGCCGAAGACCGAGCGGGTCCCGGCGCGGGGGCCGGGACTGGGACAAGGGTCCCTCGATGCTTGCAACGGTCAAGGCGAACAAGCCTTAGTCGAGTAGTTCCGCCCAGAGGTCGTGTCCCATTGACTCGACGATCTCAACATTGAGCAGATCGCCAGGATTCGCTTCTCCGAGGGCGAAGACCAGTCCGTCGACTTCGGCTGCCTCGCGGTACGTGCGTCCGGCGATGATTGGGTCGCCGTCCTCGGTCGTTTGGCCGGGCTCCGATTCGACCAGGAGCTGGAGGCGCCGGCCGATTTGGCGCTCGTTTTTGCTGGCGGAGACGTTGGCGAGCAACATCATCAGTTCTTCGTGCCGCGATTGCTTCACGGCTTCGGGAATCTGCTCTGACATATCAGCCGCAGGGGTTCCGTCTTGCGGAGAGTAGATGAATGCTCCGGCGCGATCGAATTCGGCTGCCGAAGCGAAGTCGAGCAACTCTTCAAACTCGGTATCCGTTTCACCCGGGAATCCGACAATGAACGTCGTGCGGATCGCGATGTCGGGCATCGCCGTCCGTAGTCGCTCGAGCGTGCCGCGCACCATGTTCATGTTGTGTGGCCGCTTCATCCTCCGCAGCACTGATGTCGAGCCGTGTTGCAATGGGATGTCGAGGTAGTTGCAAACCTGCGGTGTTTGCGACATGACCTCGATCAGGCTGGGCGTGACGAACCCGGGATAGGCGTACATCAGGCGCAGCCAGTCGGCTCCTGATTCTGCCGCCAGGCGCTCGATCAGCCGGGCGAGACCGTTGGCGTCACCCCACTCGGCGCCGTAGGCGGTGCTGTCCTGCGCGACCAGCACGACTTCCCGAGCGCCGCGAGCGACAAGTTCGCGCGCCTCTTGCACGAGCGCGTCCGGTTGGGCGCTACGGAATTGTCGTCCCTTGATGCCGGGGATGTTGCAGAACGTGCAGGGTCGGGCGCAGCCGTCGGAGATCTTCAGATACGCAGATGGTCCGACGCTCAGCGACGTTTCGGGGATGTCCCGCTCGGCCTCAACCGTTCCAGCGTGTTCGGCGATTTCCTTCCAGGCTTCGATGCCGAAGGTGGCGTCGATTCCGTCAATCCCGATGACCTGCTCACGCTCGATCTGCGACCAGCAACCGGTCACAATCACCTGCTGATCAGCGGAGCGGTCGGCGCCGAGGATCTCCGCAGCCTGGCGCGATTCCTCACGGGCGTCGTCGATGAACCCGCAGGTGTTGAGGATCACCAGATCCGCATCGGCGCGATCCTGGACGGCGCGATGCCCTTCTTTCTCGAGCGTTCGGGCGATTCGATCAGAATCGGTGGTGTTTTTCGGGCAGCCGAGCGTGACGATTTGATAGCGCATCAGCCTCCGCCAGACGATGTGTCGGTCGATGAGTCGATCGGTGCGTCGGTCGACGTATCCGGCGCCGGTTCTCTCGAGCTTCCCGGTCTCGGGCCGCGACTGACGACGAGCGTCACAACGGCGTCCTCCTGGGGTTGTGCTCCGGGTGCGGGTGACTGTTCCAACACGGTACCGACCGGCGAGTCGTCATAGATCGAGACCACCACATACGGCGCATTGAGCAGCTTGACGTAGTTGATCGCCTCTCGCGAGCTGTATGCCCGTAGGTCGGGAAGCGGCTCGAAATCTGTGTTGATGGGGTTGGCGAAGCTGGCTTCGTCCACTTCATCGGACACCTTGCGATCGCCAAAGAATGTCTCTTCCTGCTTGACGGGCTCAACCTCGTCGCGCAGGCTCACGACCGCCACGACCGCTCCGATGATGACCAGCACCACGACCGCGGCGGCTAACCAGGGTCCGAGGTGCACTCGCGACGGGCGGAGCTCTTCCCTCGGTGTGCCGCTGCGCTCGGCTGCTTGATAGGACTCGATGGTCTCGTCGGAGTGTTGCAGGCCTTCTCCCGGCGAGCTTGGTTCGAAGGGGAAGCGTTGGAGCAGCGGGCCATCGTCGATTCCCAGGTACTGCGCGTACGAACTCAGAAAGCCTCGGGCGAAAGGCGCCGCCGGCATGCGTCGCCAGTCTTCGGCCTCGAGCGCTTCCAGGTAGTGCCGGGCGATGCGAGTTGCCTGATGCGCCTGGGCGATCGAGCGTCCGCGGCGGATTCTGGCCTGGCGCAGTTCCTCGCCGATGCCGGTATAGCCGGTCTCTGAACCCATCATGGTCAGGCGTCCGGAATCACGGCGGTCTTGAGCACCGCCGGATCTTCTCGTGCGGTATACGACTGATCGGCCGATGACAGGGCGAAGCGATGGGAGACGATACGGTCGACGGCCTCCAGTGAGGGCAATAGCGCTGCGGTGCGGCGGAACTGGTCGGGAGTAGCGTTCTGCGTGCCGGTCAGGGAGACCTCTCGGTAGTGGAGATCGTTGACGTCAACGACCGCCGACGACTCCGGCGGGAAGCCGGCGAAGAGGTTGACGCTGCTCTGTCGGCCGGCGACCTCGAGTGCGGCCTCAGTGAGGCCGTTGAGACCGACTGAGACGATAACGATGTCGCAACCGTTGCCGCCGGTGGCCTCGTCGACGGTTGCCCGCAGTTCGCCGGGATCGCCGCCGCAGATTCGGCTCGCGCCGATGTCTGCCGCCGCTTCACGCCGCACGTCGACTGGCTCCGAGACGATGATCTCTCCGGCGCCTAGGGCTCGCGCGAGCAGCACATGCAGTAGACCCATCGGTCCGGCGCCGAGCACGGCGACGCTCGCACCGGCGCGGAAGCGGCACGATTCGAGTGAGTTGAGAACGCAGGCCGTTGGTTCGGTCAACGCGGCGCGTCCCCAGTCTGCGCCGTCTGGGAGCTTGATGGCGTGACCCTGGGCGACAAGCGAGGCAGGCAACAGGACCTGTTCAGCGAGGCCGCCGTTAGCGTCGTAGCCGAGGGTCTGTCTGGACGAGCAGCGATTGCGGAGTCCGCGTCGGCAGAACTCGCAGCCGCCGCAGGCGATGATCGGGTAGACAGCGACGCCGTCGCCGAGGCTCAGGTCAGTCACTCCCTCACCGAGCGAAACTACCTGTCCGGCGAACTCGTGTCCGGGGATGACCCCCGGCTTAGCGTATTTCTCACCGCGATAGACACGCAGGTCGGAGGCGCAAACGCTGGCCGCGCCCACTTCGATGACCACTTCTCCGGGACCGGGCTGGGGCGACGGGACATCGTTTACCCGAATTTCTCCGGGCCGATGGAAAACAAGAGCTCGCATGTGTACGCCTATCGCGACATGCCCAGCGTGCGTAACGCACGCGCACTATTCGAGCGTGCTCAGCGCACGCGCATTATTCGAGCGTGCTCACCGAACGCGCACCATTCGAGCGTGCGCACCGAACGCCAAGAGAGATCAGGGCGCGAGCGCCGGCTCGGGCGGTCGCGTGCGTGGTCGCCGGGCCACGTCGGGATTTCTCGACGTATGGTATTGGCGCAGCAGTCGCGACTTTCGCCGAGCTGCCGTGTTGGCATGGATGACGCCTCGCTGGGCCGCGCGGTCGAGAGCGCTGACTGCCCGCTCGATCGCGACATCGGCGCTGGACCATTCCTGCGTGTCGACGGCGTCGTCGATCGCGTCAAGCGCAGCACGGACGGAGCCGCGAGCGTAGGTTCGGACTGGCTTGTTGCGCATCTGCCGCTTCTGGCTCTGGCGCAAGTATTTGATGGCAGCAGCCTTATTGGCCACGACAACCCCTCTTTCACAATCGGACTCATCGTATCAGCGGATCCGCCAATGTCTAGGAGCCTTCTGACTCACTGCTGTCGCCGGCCTAGCAGGGACTCCCTTCCACCTGCGGCAGCTTGCCCGACAAGGGCAGAAGCGAGGATCGAGGGCAAGCACTGGGCATTCACTGGGCATTCACTGGGACATTGCGCTCGATCCGTGCACAATCCGCCGCAGTTTGCCACAGTGCGTGAATGAGCCTGAACGCGCCGTCCTCTTTGGGTAGACGTTTGCTTGGCAGTCGCAGCGGCGTGATGGGCGCTGTGCTGTTGATCGGGCTGTCGTTTCTTGGCTCGCGGTTGCTCGGGGTGGCGCGGACGGGGGTGATTGCCGACCAATTCGGCACATCCGTCGAACTGGACGCGTTTTGGGTGGCGATGCGGCTGCCCGATCTCGTCTTCCAGCTGCTGGCCGGGGCCACGCTGGCAGCCGCGTTCATTCCTGTCTACGCGCGCGTGCTGCAGAACCGGGGCGAGCGGTCAGCCTGGCGATTGGCGAGCATCGTCCTCAATTGGGTATTGATCGGCACGATCGCGCTGGCTGTAGCTGTGTTCTTTGCCGCCGAGTGGATCGTGCCGGCGCTGGCGCCTGGCTTGGGCGAGGACTCGGGCGTCCAGGACGCGATCATCGAAGACGCCGTGTTTCTCACGCGGGTGCTGCTGCTATCGCCGATATTGTTCGCCGTCAGTGGAATGCTGACGGGCGTCCTGCACGCAAGGCGGCACTTCTTGCTGCCCGCGATCTCGCCGATGCTCTACAACCTGGCGATCATCCTTGGCGCGCTGCTGCTGCCAGAAGAGCTGGGTGTTGAGGCACTGGTGATCGGCGTGGTTGCCGGATCGGGACTGCATCTCATGATCCAGTTGCCGGCGCTGTCCACGGCGTTGGTTCGGTCGGGCGGCGGTCTGGGGTTCAACTTCAATCTGGGCGACCGGGAGGCGCGAGAGGTACTGCGGTTGATGGCGCCGCGCACGCTTGGTCTGGCCGCGGCGCAGATCAATCTGATCGTGCTGACGTTCTTCGGCTCGTTGATCGGCGACTCGACGATCTCAGCGCTCAACTTCGCCTGGTTGCTGTTGATGTTCCCCGTCGGATTGTTTGGGATTTCATTGGCGACAGCCGTCTTTCCCAGCCTGGCTGAACGCGCGGCCGTGGGTGGACCGAGCGCAGTCAACTCGTTGGTCTCGCAAACGTTGCGATTCACGTTGTTCCTGGCGATTCCGGCATCGGTCGGGATGCTGCTGCTGCGAGACTCGATCGTCGTCACCTTGCTGGAGCATGGCGCATTCGACGCTGCCGCGAGCCAGTTGGTCAGCGATGCGCTGCTGTTCTACTCGATCGGAGTGTTCGCACACGCCGCAATTGAGATCGTTTCGCGCGGGTTCTACGCCCTCGGAGATACTCGGACGCCGGTCGCGCTGGCGATTTCATCAATGCTGCTCAACATCATCCTGTCGGCGGTGCTCGTGGGGCCAATGGGACTGAAGGGGCTGGCGCTGGCGCTGTCGGTTTCGGCGATCGCCGAGTTTGTACTACTCGCGCTCTTGCTCAACAGCAGGTTGAACCGCCAGTTGCTGTCGCGAACGGTGTGGTGGTCGACGACGAAGACGGTCGTCGCGACGGTGATCATGGCACAGCTGGTCTGGCTCTTGATCGAAGTGTTAGTCGGGCTCGACTTCGCCAGGGATTCCTGGATCACCCTGATGCTGGGCGTGATCGGCGGCGGGGTCGTCTATTTCGCGCTCAGCCTGATCATGAAGCAGGACGAAGCTGAGGCGCTGTTCCTGCGGGCGGAATCTGTCGTGTCGCGTGCACTCCGGCGATGATCGTTCGAGACTGGTTCGCTTCCTCTGATAGAGTTGACCATATTCCGCTGCTGAACGGCTCAATGACGTCCACGCACCGACACTCCAGCAGCACACATAGCGAGTAACCATGGCCTTGCAGGATCGTTCGATCGTTTGCCGCGATTGCAGCCGCGATTTCGTTTTCACCTCGGGTGAGCAGGAGTTCTACCAGTCCAAGGGGCTACAGAACGACCCGGTGCGCTGCCCCGAATGCCGCACCGTGCGCAAGTCGATCCGCACCTCGCCCGAGGCTGAGGCCGGCTACGTTCGTTACGGCGGCGCGGCTTCCTTTGGCGGCCGGACGCCGCGTCAGATGCACCCGGCGGCCTGCGCGATGTGTAGCGACATGATTGAAGTCCCCTTCCTGCCGCGCGGCGATCGCCCGGTCTTCTGCACGACGGTCAAGCGGATCATGACGCTGGGTTACCAGATGGACGAGATTCAGCAACGCTGGGGCGTACACCCGTGCCAGGTTGAGGGCATCAATCAGGAACTGCGACGCGGACTGATTGCTCCGAAGCCGGGCGTCGAAGCGCCCGACTACGAACGCAGCCGCTCCTAAGCACTGTTCGCACTGACTGCAAATTCCGCACTGACTGCGCACTGACTGCGCGATTCAGAAGGACGATATGGCAGACTCGCTGGCGCAACGCTGGATGCGCCTGATGGGCGGGCAGGGCCGACCCACCGCGCGGCCTCCAAGCGACGCCGAAGTTGCCGACAACGTGTCCCGCTATCCCGAACGCGCCGCACAGGCGCTGGTCGATCAGTCCCGTCGCCGCGGACAGGCGGCCTCGGCGCGAGAGGCTCGCGGCTGGATTAGCGAGCAGCTCGACGAAGCTGCCAACCTGCTCGACCAACAGACCCGCGACCGCATCGCCGAACTCGCCGATGCGCAGATCGCGAGACGATTCCCCAAGGATTCCACCGAAGATGGCCGAACAAGCTAATCAGTCAGCAACCTCCGCTGCACCCACCGAACCCAGTTCAACCGACCCATCCGTGACCGACCAACCGTTCCGACCGGTTGGCTCACTGATGCCTCACCGCGAGCTTGAATCGCGGATCCGCGACTTTTGGCGCGAGCGCGATATCTTTCGGCGCTCGGTCGAGGAGCGTCCGGCCGACAACATCTTCTCGTTCTACGAAGGTCCGCCAACGGCCAACGGCTCGCCGGGTGTGCATCATGTTCTCTCGCGCGTGTTCAAGGACCTGTTCCCTCGCTACCAGACGATGCGCGGCAAGCGAGTGCCTCGCAAAGGCGGTTGGGATACGCATGGCCTGCCGGTCGAGATCGAGGTCGAGAAGATGCTCGGCCTCGATAGCAAACCGGCGATCGAGGAGTACGGCATCGCCGAGTTCAATCGGCACTGCCGGGAATCGGTGATGGAGTACGTCGAGCAGTGGGAAGACATGACGGAGCGGGTCGCGTTCTGGATCGACATGTCCGACGCTTACCGCACCTACACGCCGGAGTACGTCGAATCGTGCTGGTGGATTTTCAAGACGCTGTGGGACGCCGGACTGATCTATGAAGCGCGTCGCACGACGCCGCACTGTCCGCGCTGCGAGACATCTCTTTCCAGCCATGAGCTGTCGCAGGGGATGCAGGACGGCGTTCGCGACCAGGCGGTCACCGTGCGATTCCGCGCACACAACGATTCGCTGCCCGAGCAATTGCGCTGGGAGGGCACGACTGACTTTCTCGCCTGGACGACGACCCCGTGGACGCTGCCGGCAAACTCCGGCCTGGCGCTTGCGGGCGACGAAACTTACGCCGTTGTGGAGATCGCCGAGGGCGAGCGCGTCATCCTGGCTCACCAACTGCTCGATGCATCGCTGGACGGCGTCGTGGAAAATCCGACAGTGGTCGGAATGGTCTCGGGCGCCGAGCTGGTTGGTGTCACCTATGACGGCCTCTACAACCCCGATCGCTGGGGCGTGCCAACTTACCGATTCGATGGCGCTCGGCTCGTGGAATGGCGCGAGGAAGACGGCCCACTTCCAGATCGGAAGGTTGCTGCCGGCGACTTTGTTGAGATGGAGAGCGGGACCGGCATCGTTCACATTGCGCCGGCGTTTGGGGAAGACGACTATCTGCTGGGACGCGAGACCGGGTTGCTTTTCAGGCAGCCGGTCGACCTGGGTGGACGGATCGTCGGCGACGCGGACTCGGCGGATGCCCCCGCATTCATCGGGAAGTGGGTCAAAGACGCCGATCCAATGATCATGGACGACCTTGAGTCGCGCGGCCTATTGCTGCGCAAGGATGTCTATGAGCACACCTATCCATTTTGCTGGCGCTGCGACACGCCGTTGCTCTACTACGCGAAACCCAGTTGGTACATCGCGACTTCGCAGGCCAAGGACTCGCTGACCAAGTCCAACGCGGAACAGATCCATTGGCATCCCGAGCACACGGGCACCGGTCGCTACGGCGACTGGTTGGCTAACAACGTTGACTGGGCCGTCAGCCGAGAACGCTACTGGGGCACGCCGCTACCGTTCTGGCGCTGCACCGAATGCGGCGATGTTTCGTGCGTTGGCTCGTTTGACGAGCTACGCGAACGGGCCAAGGCGTTCAGCGGCGTCGAGCCTGACCTTTCTGATCCGCACCGGCCGTTTGTCGATGAAGTTGAGATTGGCTGCGAGCGCTGCGGATCAACGGCGCGGCGTTGTCCCGAAGTCGCCGACGCCTGGTTTGACTCGGGCGCGATGCCGTATGCGCAGTGGCACTATCCGTTCGAGAACCAGGAGCAGTTCAAGGAGCGATTCCCAGCCGACTTCATCTGTGAGGCCGTTGACCAGACGCGCGGCTGGTTCTATTCGCTTCATGCCGAGGCTGCGATGCTGTATCGGGCCGAGGCGGTCCCTGAACCGATTTCGTTCAAGCACGTGATCTCGTTGGGCCACATTCTCGACGAGAGCGGCGAGAAGATGTCGAAGTCGAAGGGCAACGTCGTCGATCCGTGGACGGTGCTGGACCAGAGCGGCGCCGACGCGCTGCGTTGGTACTGCTACGTCGCATCGCCGGCGGGCAATCCTCGGCGATTCTCAGAGCGCCTGGTCAGCGAGGCGCAGCGTCGCTTCCTGCACACGCTGTGGAACACGTACTCGTTCTTCGTCACCTACGCCAACATCGACGGCTGGACTCCCGCGTCCAACGCGTCGCCACCGACTGTCGAGTTGGACCGATGGATCCTCAGCGAGTTGCATGCGCTGATCAACAAGGTGACAACGGCGCTGGACGACTATGACCCGACGACCGCCGCGAGAGAGATCGACGGCTTCGTCGATGCGCTGTCCAACTGGTACGTGCGACGCAGCCGGCGCCGCTTCTGGTCGTCTGCTCGCAGCGGCGCGGCGGCGGACCTTGACGCCAAACAGAGTGCGTATCAGACGCTTCATGCCGTGCTGACGACGTTAGCTCGACTGTTGGCTCCGATGACTCCGTACCTGGCGGAGGACATCTGGCGCAATCTAGCCGCCGAGGTCGATGCCGATGCCGCAGAATCGGTGCATCTAGCCGAATGGCCGGTGGCCGACGCGTCGCTGATCGATGAAGCGTTGAACCAGGACATGCAGCTTGTGCAACGGGTCGCGTCGCTGGGACGCTCGGCGCGCAGCGGCGCTGGGATCAGGGTGCGACAACCGCTGTCTGCGGTGAGTGTGGCCGTGCGGACCCCGCAAGATGCTGCGGCGGTCGAGCGACATCGTGGCACGATTGCGGAGGAGCTCAACGTCAAGTCGGTCATCCTCGCCGACGCTGATGCCGACTCGCGGCGATACACAATCAAGCCGAATCTTAGGGTGCTGGGGCCACGACTTGGTCCGAAACTTCCAGCCCTGCGATCTGCGCTGAACGATCTGTCGCCTGAACTCGCCTCGCACATTGCCCAGGCGGCTGAGGCGGGTCAATCGATGGAAATTGAAGGCATCAGTCTCCAGCCCAGCGACCTGCTGATCGAGGTCGACACGGACGCGGCTGTCGACGCGGCATCGGCCGAAGATGAGCGCTGCGCTGTGCAACTGGTGACCGAGCTCACACCGGAGCTCATCGCCGAGGGCCAGGCGCGCGAGGTGATCAACCGGATCCAGAGCCTGCGCCGCGACTCCGGTCTCGATCCCGACGACCGGATTTCGCTACAGCTAGCGTCGCAGGATCCTGGCCTCAAGACGGCGCTCGTAGAGTTTGAGTCGTTGATTGCGGCGGAGACGTTGGCAACCTCGATCTCGGTCGATGGGGCAGAGCAGCAGGTCGCCGGATACCGAACCGAAGCGGATATCGATGGGGCAGCAATCGTATTGGCGCTCGACCGCGCTTAACGACCCTGAGTCGAGTAGAGCGCAGGCGGCTTCACTGACCGCCGAGCCGCTTCTTGCGCTCGACTGCGCGGCGCTCCACCCTGGCGCCTCGAGCTTCTTCGTTGGGATGGTTCGTTGGGATCGGCTCAGAGTGCCGGAGCTGTCGAGAGGCGACATCGAGCAACCGCTGCCTCAAGGGCGAGACTGTTGCCTCTGGATCCTTCTCTTCGTCATAGTGTCCGTACATGACTCGGGGCCACTCCGCTGCGATCTCGGCGCCGAAGAGCAGGACACAGGCGGCGAGATAGACGAAGAAGAGCAGCGCGATGGCGGCCCCCAACGAGCCGTAAATCGCGTCATAGTTGGAGAAGTTACCGAGATAGAAAGCGAACCCGTGCTTCAGCGCCTCGAACAGCAGCGCTCCGACCAATGCGCCGGCGACCACGTCCCGAATTCGGACGGTCACGCTCGGCACGACCTTGTAGATAATGGTGAACGTCGTCCAGGTGAGCATGAAGGGCAGCAACACGGCCAATACGCGGAAGAATCCGGTCCCCTCGGCGCCAAATGGGCCCAGAGAGTCAGCAACAGAGCCCGACACGTCGCGACCGACCTGCAGCATGGCGGTGGCGCCAATCGAGACCAACAGCAGACCGCCGACGCCGATCACGAGCCCGAGGTCGACCAGCTTGCCGCGAACGAACGGCCGCCGAAACTCAAGGTCCCAGGCGGAATCCAGACTGAAGCGGAGCGCCGACATCATGCCCGTCGCCGCCCAGATCAGTCCAAACACGGAGATCACGCCGACGGCGGAGCGTCCACTGGCGATCGGTTCAATCAGCGACTCGAGATCCTCCTTGCCCGCGCCCGACTGCAGTGGCAGCAGGTCGAAGAGACCGTCGATCACTTGTTCGCGCAGACCGTCGTCGGTGAGCAGAACACCCACCACCGAGACGACCAGAATCGCGAGCGGAAAGAGCGAGAAGAAGACGTAGTACGACATCGAGGCGGCGAGTTGCGGGCAGTGGTCGTCCATGAACTCGTGAACGGAGCGCTTGGCCAGCAGCCAGAGGTCGCTTCGCCACCATCCGACGTGCATGACGATCCAGCGCCGCCAACGCGCCAGCCGGAGAACAGCCGCATCGAGTGTTGTCGCTATCGACCGTCGCATGCGACCATTATCCGCCCCCGACGAACAGCATGGTCGCGACGGATGCTGCTCTCATGACCGACAGCCAACCCCGACGCATCATCTGCAAGTTAGGAACCAACTTACTAACTTCGGGCACGGACCGTCTCGATCCCGCTGTGCTGGAACAGGTCGTACGCCAGGTCGCCGAACTGCGCCGCGATGGCGCGGAGGTTGCCGTTGTGACATCGGGCGCCGTGACCGCGGGTCGCGCTCGCGTCGGGGCAACCCGAGCCCGGTCATCAGTGGGCGCTCGACAGGCGCTGGCCGCGATCGGACAGGCGCAACTGGTTCAGCGCTACGACTCGCTGCTGCAGCGCTACGGACTGACCGCGGCGCAGGCGTTGATCACGCGCGGAGATGTGACCGAACGACGCGGTTATCTGAACGTTCGCAACACGTTGCTGCGACTGTTGCAGTACGGCGTCGTGCCGATCATCAACGAAAACGACGTCGTCGCGGATGACGAATTGCGTGGCGGCGCATTTGGCGAGAACGATGCACTATCCGCACTGATCGCAAATCTGATCGACGCCGATCTGCTTATTCTGCTCAGCGATGTCGACGGCGTCTACGACAAAGACCCGCGATCACATGACGACGCGCTGTTGATTTCCGTGCTTCGCAACCCGGCCTCGATGATGGAAGCCGCGGGCGATGTCGGCGAGCGCAGCCGCGGCGGGATGCGAGCCAAGCTGGAAGCTGCACGCAGAGCATCGGCGGGCGGGACCGATGTCGTCATTGCGTCGGGACATGAGCCCAACGTGATCAGCCGGATCGCAGGAGGCGAACGCCTGGGCACGCTGGTCCCGGCGGACACGACCGTCCGCGACAGCCGTGAGCGCTGGCTGCTGGCAGGCCTGCACAACGGCGCGGGACTTGACATCGATTACGGAGCAGTCGCGGCGTTGACCAAGCAGGGACGCAGCCTGCTCGCCGCCGGCGTGACGAACGTCCGCGGCGAATTCGATCGCGGCGATGTGATCCAGCTCTACGACCCCGACAAGATGCCCATCGCCGTGGGGATCAGCAACTACTCATCATCCGAAGCAGAACGGATCCAGGGGAAAAAATCGTCAGAGATCATTGAGGTGCTGGGCTACAACTACGGCTCGTCCGTGGTCCATCGCAACAACCTGGCACTGCTGCCGACTGCGGAGTAGGGCCGATCCGAAACGAATGGCTCCTCGTTTCAGGCTGGAGCGGCAAGTACGATCCAGGCATGACAGAACTTACCGACTACCCGGCCTCGCAGATCTACTTCTCCCAGCGACTGCGCCTGCACTACGTCGATTGGGGCAATCCGACAGCGCCGCCGCTGGTGTTGGTTCATGGCGGTCGCGACCATTGCCGATCCTGGGACTGGGTCGCGCTGGCATTGAAGGATCGGTACCACGTCATCGCGCCCGACCTGCGCGGTCATGGCGACTCTGAGTGGGTGAATGGCTCCGGCTATTCGATGATCGACTATGTCTATGACCTGGCTCAACTGGTGCGGCAAAAGCACCTGGCGCCGGTCACGTTGCTTGGGCATTCGCTGGGCGGCCGCATTTGCCTGGAATACTCCGGGATCTACCCCGAGCGGGTGGCAAAGCTGATTGCCGTTGAAGGACTCGGCCCGTCCCGGAATGTGACGGATTCGCATTCTTCCCAACCAGCGCACAGACGCATGTCGGAATGGATTTCCGACACGCATCGCTTCGCCGGTCGGCTACCGCATCGCTATCCGACGCTTGAGGATGCCGTTGAGCGGATGCAGGAGGCTAATCCTCGGCTGTCGGCCGAGCAGGCGCTGCATCTGACGACCCACGCGGTGCATCAGAATGAGGACGGCACGTTCATCTGGAAGTTCGACAACTACGCGCGCTCGTCGTCGCCGTATCCCTTCAATGAGAACGATGCCGAGGAGATCTGGGCCCGCGTGCGGATTCCAACGCTGCTGGTGACGGGGATGGAGTCGCAGGGTGATCCCAACGAGGACGAGCGCACGAACTCGTTCCCGCAGGCCAAGAGGGTCGGCGTTGCGGATGCCGGGCACTGGGTACACCACGACCAGCTCGAGACCTTCCTGCGGGAAGTCACTGAGTTCCTCGACGAGTAGTCGAGGCTGGCGCGTAGACTTCGCGCATGACCGATGATTCTTCTCCCCGTCCGGCGCCGAAGTTCAGTTGGTTCGTCCCGATTGATGGCGACGGCGATCGGATTGGGTCGCTGCGAGCGCAGCGGGAGCCAACGTTTGCTTACCTGCGCGAGGTGGTGCTGAACGCCGAGCGGCTGGGATATCACTCGCTGCTGATTCCGACACGGTTTGCCAATGGGTCGTTCGAGCACTCCGCTCCACTCGCCGAGACGTGGACGACGGCATCGGCGCTTTGCGCGGTGTCATCGAGCATTCGGCTGTTGATTGCTGTTCGCCCTGGCGTCACACCGCTCGGGCTGTTCGCTCAGCAGGCGGCGACGCTGCATGAGATCTCCGCTGGACGGATCGATATCAACATCGTCCCAGGCGGGATTCAGGGCGACAACGAGCGGCTGGGCATTCATGGCTCACATGCCGACCGGTATGCCCAGGCTGATGAGTTCGTCGACGCGTGCGCTCAGCTCTGGGATTCGGGTGGTCCGCTGGACTTTGACGGACGGTCTATCAAGCTGAGCGGCGCCGTCGTCTCACCGACGCCGGCGCCGCCTGCTCCGGCGTGGTACCTCGGTGGCGCGTCGGACGCGGCGCTACGACTGGCCGCGGCGCGGGCGGATGTCCTGCTGTGTTGGATACAGCCTCCCGACGCCATGCGAACGTTGATCAGTCGGGCGCGGGACGCTTATGCGACGGTCGGGCGCACGCCCTCGCTCGGACTTCGCACGCACCTCGTGGTACGGGACAGCGAATCGGCAGCCTGGGATGCGGCGGCTGAGCTGCTGTCGGAAGCGCACCCTGATGTGCTGTCTCAACGAGCCGCGGCAGTGAAATCGACGGCGATGGTCGGCGCAGCGGCTCAGGCGCGACGGGTTGAGGATGACCGACTCGGTGAGCGCCTGTGGAACGGGATCTCGCGGGTGCGGGTCAATCTTGGCACTGCCATCGTCGGGACGCCGCAGCAGGCCGCCGACGAGCTGAGCGCCTATTGGCGGATGGGATTCGACGAGTTCATTTTGTCGGCCTACCCGCATCTCGAGGAGGCGGAGCGCATCGCTTACGACGTGCTTCCGCTCGTCAACGCCGAGAAGATATTGCACGCAGAGGAGGCTTGATCATGGGGTGGCCGATTTATCGTCCTACGGGACTGACTCATCACAATCCGTCTCGTTCGTCCAAGGGCTACACCCTGATGTGCGGGACCAACTCGCAGGATGCAGTGCTGCTCGACATGCAGGGTCGGGTCGTGCATCGGTGGCATATTGACGACCGGCGACTGTTCAATATTGAGCTACTGCCGAACGGCCGTTTGCTGGCGATGGTGGCGCCGGATCATCCGCCTCCGCCGCGTACCAGCGAGAACCAGTCGCGCTTCTCGATTGATCCGGGCGGCCTTCCCGGCATCTTCAACTTCCTCGGCGGTCGCGGCAATGGCCTGCGCGAGTTCGATTGGGACGGGAATGTCGTCTGGGAGTACGAGAACCCGGGCATTCACCACGACTTTCACCGACTGGAGAATGGTCACACGGTCTCGGCGGAGTGGGTTCCGATGACGAAGGAGATCGAGGACACCGTGATCGGCGGAGGACGCCAACCGGACCAGCCGATGCCGCCCAACATGATGGGTGACGACATTATTGAAATCGACGCCGAGGGCAACGAAGTGAGCCGCGTCGAACTGTGGCGGGTGCTGTCACCCGAGGACGCGCCGATCTGTCCGTTGGAGAACACCTGGGAGTGGACGCACGTCAACAGCATCGAGAAGATCCCCGACGGTGGCTTCCTGTTCTCGGCACGCAATACGAGCACGATTGGCATCGTTGATCCGTCCGAGGGCGACGGTCCGGGGACGCTACGTTGGCGGTTCGGTCAGCCGGAGATTTCGCACCAGCATCATGCGTCCTGGCAACCGAACGGTCGGGTCCTGGTCTTTGACAACGGGATGCACCGGCTTCAGGACGTCGCCTACTCGCGCGTGCTATCAATCGATCCTGCGACTGACGAATTCGATGTGGTCTTCCAGGGCAAGCCGCGCGAGCAGTTCTTCTCGGCCCACATCTCGGGCGCGGCGCAATTGGGGAATGGGAATTACCTAATCACCGAGGGAGCCGCCGGCCGGTTGTTCGAGATCGACGGGAGCGGCGGAGTGGTCTGGGAGTGGATCTCGCCGTTCTTGACCACGCAGCGCGGCGATCTGTGTAACTGGGTCTTCCGAGCCTGGCGCTACGACGGTGACTACTCAGGATTGGCGGATCGGGAGTTGAATCCTGAGCGGCACATCGACTTCAATCGGCTGCACGGACTGATGGACTAGCCATTGCGGGCGCAGGGGGAGGACCCTCCTTCTGTCACTCCGTGACATCTCCCCCCGCAAGGAAACCTTTGAATAAGTCCCCTTCGCCCCCCTTGCGGGGGAGATGCCGAAGGCAGAGGGGGGCTCCCCATCTCAAGGCCTATCTGGTCGCTGGCGGCGGACCCCCCTTGTATCTTCGCTATCGCCTCGGGAGCACGTGACTCCCGAGGCGAACCGGGGTGCGGCAGACCGATCCCCCCTGGGCCTTCGAGGCCGTGACAGAGCTTGGGTCGCCGCACCCCACCAGCGAAAGAGCCCGAACAGTTGCTTGGGCCCCCGAGCCCGCATGTTGCAAGGACGGGCCAGCGCAGGATAGGAGCTGGAGATGACGGAGACGAGTACCTACGTCGGCATCGACGTATCCAAGCACTGGTTGGATGTCGGCATCCGGCCGGCGGGGCGAGCCGAGCGGCTGGCCAACGACGAGGCTGGGATCGAGGCTGTGGTGGTGCAGCTGGGCGCTGTGGCGCCGGAACGGATCGTGCTGGAGGCGTCGGGCGGTCTGGAGCTGCCGCTGGTCGCGGCGTTGGCCGCAGCGGCGCTGCCGGTCGTGGTTGTCAACCCGCGCCAGGTGCGCGACTTCGCCCGCGCCACGGGCCGCCTGGCCAAGACCGATGCGCTCGACGCTCAGGTCCTGGCCCACTTCGCCGAGGCGGTCCGACCGGAGCTGCGACCGCTGCCCGACGCCGAGACCCAGGCGTTGCGCGACCTGGTCGCCCGGCGTCGGCAGCTGCTCGCGATGTTGGTCGCCGAGCGCCAGCGCCGGCGCGCCGCCCGCGCCGCCGTGCGACCCGGGATCGAGGCGCACATCGCCTGGCTGCAGCAGGCACGGGCGCAACTCGACGATCAGCTGCAGACCAGCGTCCAACTCAGTCCGCACTGGCGGGCGCAAGACCAGCTCTTGCGCAGCGTGCCCGGCGTCGGTCCGCAGCTCGCGCGCACGCTGCTGGCCCAACTGCCTGAACTGGGCCAACTCGACCGGCGCCGGATCGCGGCCCTGGTCGGCGTCGCCCCCTACAACCGCGACAGCGGCCAGTGGCGCGGCCCGCGCAGCATCTGGGGCGGTCGCGCCAGTGTCCGCGCCGCGCTCTACATGAGCGCGCTCGTTGCCAGCCGGCACAACCCCGTGATCCGCGACTTCTATCAGCGCCTGCTGGCCAAGGGTAAGCCCAAGAAGTCGGCGCTCACCGCCTGCATGCGCAAGCTGCTGGTCATCCTCAACGCCATCCTCAAGACCAATACCCCCTGGCAAGCGCCCCTCAGCGCTTGAACATCAAGACAGTTGCTCTGTCACTCCGTGACATCTCCCCCCGCAAGGGGGGGAGAGGGGAATCGGAGGCGAGGAACGGCTGGCTGCGCTAAGAGCCGGAGCGGGGAGACTTCATTCGGCGGGTGGCGATTAGGAGGTCGTGGGTCTTGCCGTCGGCGTCGATCACGTAGTCCCAGAGGACGGCCTCTCGCTGGAAGCCGAGTCGCCGGAAGACGGACTGTGCGGCGGCCTGGTCGAGGACCATGCGGGCGGTGAGCAGCTGCAACTCGAGCAGCTGGGCGATGGCGTAGATTTCTTCGGCGAGGACGCGACCGAGACCTCGGCCGCGCGCGGCCGGCGAGAGCAGCAGGCGAATCTCGCCGAGGTGGCGGGTCCAGTCGGCGGAGGAGTAGTTGAGGTCACCTTCGCCGAGCAGTTCGTCGCCGTCAAAGCCGAGCACCGTGAAGGTGCGCTGTTCTTCGACCTCTTGCATCCAGCGAGCGACCGCAGCTGGCTGCGTAATGTCGCGGCGCAGGAAGAGCAGGTCGTCGCCCGGCAGCGAACGGGCGAAGGCGAGGATCTGATCCTCGTCGCCGGGCGCCATCAGCCGCAGGGTGATGCGATGTCCGTCGCGCAAGGAAGCGGAGCGCGGGTAGCGGACGGCGATTTGCTGGTGCGCCTCGGACACTGGGTCAGCCATATTGGCGAGCCTCTCAACATCTGTGTGAAATTCTGCACGAACTCGCGGAACGTGATTGCAACAGAATATAAGCGCCACAGGCGAGGGCGCGCGTCCGAGCGCCGTTTTGGACCACGCGCTCAATCGCGCAGTTTACGTTCAAGCTGTGCGATTGAGCCGAAAGGTCAGCGCTAGGCGCGTTCGCCGGGGAAGTCGGGATGGGACGTGTCCATCCAGACCTCCTTGCGCCAGTGCCAACCCTCGCGCTCCCAGACGTAGAGGCTGCGCTCGGGGACGTTCAGGTATGGCCAATAGATGGCGGTGTCGATGCCGTTGCCCATCACCGCCGCTGGTGCAAAGCCATCGAGCCCGTAGCGCTCATCTTCACCGAGCAGGATCCAGGAAACCTCGCGCGCCATTTCGCGTCGCTCTTCAGCGCTGAGCGTGACTTTCATTTTGGTCACGATATCTGTGACCGGCTGGAAGTCGTACTTCTCCCAGTTCTCGCCCCCTCCGGGCACGTAGCGTGAGTTCCAAGCTCCAGTGGGGTCACCGGTTCCGGCCCCCACCCAGATCGGCATCTGTCCGGGGAACGTCCCGGTGGCGAGCTGGGCGAAGATTGAGTCGTACGGATCGAGCTGAATGTCGATCTTGACGCCGAGGGCGTTCTCGTACATATTCCGGTACAACTCCGACGATCCCTGGTACAGGCCCTCGAAGATATCGGCCACAATCATCGTGAATTCTTTGCCTTCTTCGACGCCGGCGGCGCTTAACAACTCGCGAGCCATCTGAATGTCGGCATCTTTGTCGGGCCGATAGCCGGGGAGGGTTCGAGTCGTCTCCTGGTCGATGGCCCAACCGTGATACCAGTTCAAGTGCTGGATCGTTGACGGCTTGCCTTTGCCGAAGTAGACAGAGTCGATAATGTTGTCGCGGTCCATGGCGACGTGGAATGCGTAGGGGACGCGGCGATCCAGCCAGGGATTGTCCGGCCAATCCTGGTTGTAGTTGAATCGCATCATCAATGGGAGCACGACGCCGCGGTCGTACCTGATGTGTTCAGGGAAGTCTGCCTCGAGGCCCTCGATTGCGACCGCGTTGAGGCTGACCGCGTCGAGGTCGCCATTGCGATAGGCGGTTTCGACCGCCGTCTGGTCGCTCAGAATCACCCAGGTAATTGAATCCAGGAAGGGCATCTGCTGCCCGTCGAGGCTCTTCCAATAGTTCGGATTGCGTTCCAGGTGCAAGCGCCCTTCCGGTTCGAACGACGTTGGAATAAACGGTCCGCAGCCCGACACCAACTCGACGTTCGTTTGCTCGTCGATCCAGTCACGACTCCACAGCTCAATCGCCTCAATGGACGTCATGAACGAGAACTGCATGTGGACAGACTCGAGGTACGTCGCGTCGGGACCATCAGTCTTACAGATCAGGGTCGCGTCATCGGGTACATCGATTGACACTGTGGACCCGTAACTCGTCTGACGCGGGAAACGGGCATCAGGCGCTCCGTCGGCATCGAGCGCCTCGATCTGCCGAGTGATGTTTGCCTCCGCGTCTTGCGCGGTAAACATTCGGCCGCCTTCAGTCGGATATCGATCCCAGAAGCGCGCACCCTGGTCGATTCGGAAGATGTAGGTCTCGTCATCAGGCACTTCCGGCAGTGACGACAGGTCCGGGCCGTACTCGGGTCCGGAATTGTCGTAGATCTCCACTAGGCGACCCATCGTGTCGTTGTAAACCTGGAAGGGATGGGCGAGGTTAGTTCGGTGAGGATCGAAACCGTCCCAGTTGGCCGGCGTGTAGATCGAGTAGTTGCCGCCGTATTGTCGATTGCCGGTCGCTTGCGCCACCGATTGCTGCACCTGGTCCTGATCTTGATCTTCCTGGGCGGCGGTTACGCTCTCTTGCTGATCCTGCTGCTGCGCGGTTTGTTCGGCAGTTTGCTCGGTTTGCTGCTGCGTCTGCTGCTGCTGCTGGGCAGCGGGTTGATCCTGCTGCTGATCCTGCTGTTGCTGGACCTGCGCCGCCGATTGTGCCTGCTGGGCGTCGTCGTCATCGTCGTCGCCACAGCCGACCAACGCGAGACCGGCCGCGCCGACGCCGGCGCGACCACTGGCCCGCAGAATGGCACGGCGACTCATACTCGATCGCTTCATCCGTTGCCAGTAGTTTCTGCGTTCCATGTCTCGCTCCTTGGGTTTCATCAACTGACTGATGTTGCGCTTGTTGGACTGGATACTCCGCGTCCTCCTATTTGCCGCGCATGCCTCCGGCGAGGCCGATTTTTCCACTAGTCGCCGCCAGCGGCGGCGAGCAGTCCGATCTCTTCGACGGCTCCGAAATCGGGCAGGCGGGTGAGCGGCTCGCGCTCGGGCTCCTCGAAGGCGGGCATGACTTCGCGGGCGAAGAGGTTGAGTGAAGCGAGGATCTTCTCTTGCGGCACGACCTGGTCGAAGTTGATCAGGAAGACCATGCGGTCGACGCCGATCTCTTCCCACTGGCGCAGCGCGGCGATCACCGTGTCGGGGCTGCCGATCGGCGTGCCTTGCTGGAGCGGGTTGATTACGTCGCCCGGGCGGTTGCGAAGCTGGATTGCGCTGGCCTGCGAGCTGTAGGCGGGCGAGGGATAGATGCTGCCGACTCCGACGAGGTGTGCGGCGGCGTTCATGAATGCGGCGGCGCCGGCGCCTCCGATCGCCTTCGCTTCCTCATCGGTCTCGCCGCAGTACATCCAGCCGACGCCGTTGACGCAGTTGTTGACGAACTTGCCGACCGGGTCGGCGTTGCGGATCACGCGGCGGTAGTCGGCGATGCGCTGCTCGTACTGGTCGGGGGTACCGATCGAGACGCCGAGTAGTCCCATGCCGCGCTCGGCGGCCTGGATTGCGGTCTCGGGGCTGGAGACGGCGACCCACATGGGAGGGTGCGGCTTCTGCACCGGCTTGGGCAGGACGGCGCGCTCGGGCATCGAGAAGTACTTGCCGTCCCAGCTCGACGTTTCGTTGGTCCACATGTGAGGGATTGCACGGATGACCTCGTCCCACATGTCCTTGGTGTCGTCGGGTTCGACCTGGAAGCCGCCGAGTTCGGTCCATGTGGCGGCGCGGCCGGTGCCGAATTCGAGGCGTCCGTTGGAGATGATGTCGAGCGCGGCGGCGCGCTCGGCGACGCGGGCCGGGTGGTTGACCTGCGGCAGGCAGAGCGCGATGCCCTGGCCGATGTGAATGTTCTCGGTCATGGTTGCTGCGGCTGAGAGGAAGACCTCGGGCGCGGACGAGTGGCTGTATTCCTCGAGGAAGTGGTGCTCGACCTCCCAGACCTGGTCAAATCCAAGCTGGTCGGCGAGACAGATCTGCTCGAGCGCCTGATGATAGGCGCGCCACTCGGAAATCTCGGACCAGGGTCGCTGAACGGAGTGCTCGTAGAAGATGCCGAATTTCATGTCGAACTCGCTGAATCCTGGCGGGCGCACGTAATTGCGCCCATCGGGCAGTTGACGCTATCCCCTCGGTAGGAGGGCTGGCGTGGCAAAAATGCTAGCATTCTGGGCGCGCGCTGACGTGATTCACGGCAAAGCGCTCATGTAGTCATCGCTGAGTTCTACCAGTCAACTTGGGAGGCGAGAGACGCTATGTCGGTCGCCATCGTTTGTGATTCATCGGTTGATCTTCCATCAGCCCTGCTGGTCGAACGAGGTCTGCATACCGCACCGGTTGGCTACAGCCTCGGTTCGACCTACTACAGCCAGGGGCAGCAGAGCACTGAGGAGTTCTACGAGGCGCTCTCGCGAGGCGAGAAGCTGGTCATCAACGGTGTCACTTCCGAAGACTGGGAGACCGTGTTCAAGTCGGCTGAAGTTGATACCGATGAAGGCCTGATCTGCCTGTGCCAGGCGTTTGGGTCATCGAGTCCGTCGTTTTACTCGGCCGAATATGCCTCGCGACGGGTTGCGCATTTCAACGAGATCGCTGTCCGCGTCCATCAAACGCCTCGCTCGACCGCGGGCCAGGCGGCCATCGCGCTGGCGCTGGCTCGGGTCGCTCAAGCCGGTGGCGATCGTGCAGCGGTTGAGCACGCCCTGGACGAGGTCACAGGAAGCGCGGACATCTTCATGATCGCGCCCGATGTTGACGGCCTGGATCGGGCGGGGGAACTGGCTGCGGTGCAATCGCAGAGCGGGATTGGCTCGCTGGACTTCGGCGTGCCGGTATTCGGCGCTCGCGACCGGATCAAGGCCGTTGATCTCGCCGATGACGCTGGGCAGGCGGAGGACATGCTGTTGGACCGCGCGGCAGACATCCTCGACGGACAGCCTGCAATCCTCGTCGTGACTCATGCACTCGCGCCCGAGGCCGCCGAACGGCTGCGAGCCAAGGCGGCCTCCCGTCTGTCCGTTGACGAAATTCATGTGACGGAGCTGGGCCCGACGGTCGGCGGACTGCTCGGCGCCGGGGCCTGGGGGCTTGGCTTCTGCCAGGCGCCTCCGGCATAGACCAGCACAGCGAAACAGAAATCACCGGGCGCTCTTGTCCCGGCGGGAAGGAAGCATCATGCCAGAATCGGGTCTGATCGAGAGCGCCGGCCTGCCAGTCGTGAGCGCCGAAACAGACGCGCCGGCCCCGCCGTGGGAGATCGGCGAGGCAGTGGTGCAGCACATCACCTTTGAACTGCCGGTCGCGAATGCGCGGCGAAACCTGCCGGATGTCGTGACTCGTTCCGCCCCAACCTACGGACGGATCAGCGTGATCGACCGTGCCGACAGTCCGGTCGGTCCCTATCGTGAAGCGCTGCTGATGGTCGGCTGTCGGGTCGGCATGATTCCGGCGCTGTACGTCGTGGCCGCCGTTGTCAATACGGAAGCGGCTCGCGGCGCGATCGCCGCGCACTGGAACTATCTGCCAAGTGTTGGCGAGATCGACATTGAGCGATCCGATGAGGCGATTCGCTCCAGCTTCGACGCCGGCGACGGCTTGACGGTGACCCTCGATTCTCCGACCACCGAGGCGGCTGCGGTTGCCATCGTCAGATATGACCCGCTGTTAGTTGTCCAGCCAAGTAACGGATCGGGCGCGGCGACGGAGATTCCTTGCGAGCACGACGTGCGGCAGGCTTGGTTGTCGCGGGGGAGCGCGCTGAGCTATGAGGGAGGCTCCCGAAGCCATCCCTGGATTCAGCTCAGGTCGTCGAATGCGATCACGGCGGTCGTGGCGGTTGAGGGTCAGCGGATTGATCCGGCTGCGGCGATTGCATTGCCGGGTGGATGATTGAGCATCAGCGGGCAAACGCACCTGCTGCAACGCGAGCGATACGGGGAAATCCACGGGAGGGATAGCATTCAGCTGTTCGCCCGTCGCACGGGCGTCGGTAGTGCGCTGATGGGGCGCCCATGGACCGTCGCTTGAGTCGTTTGTGATTACCAAACTCCGAACCGCCTACTACGGCTGGTATGTGCTGATCGCTGCCGTCGTTTGCATGGCTGTTGCAGCCGGTACTTCGTTCTGGTCAATGGGTTTCTATGTAGCCCCGCTTGAGGAGCAATTCGGCTGGTCGCGCGCTCTGTTGCAAGGCGGCATTTCCGCTTCGCTGCTGGTTAGTGGATTGGCGTCGCCATTGGCGGGGCGTCTTGTCGATCTCCAGGGGGCGCGTCGCGCGATCCTGATTGGCACAATCGCTACCTGCGCCACCTACGCCCTGCTCGCCACCACCGAGACTCTCTGGCAGTGGTACCTCTATTTCTCAATCAACTCGTTCTTTCGCGGCTTCATGTTCTACATCCCGTTCCAGGTGCTGATCTCGCGATGGTTCGTGCGCAAACGCGGGCGGGCAGTCGGGATCATGGCAACCGGATTCTCGCTTGGTGTGGTCATGGTGCCGATCATGCAGACGATTATCGACGAGGTTTCCTGGCAGGCCTCATTCATTTTTACCGCGATCGTTCTTGCCGCTGTGTTCTTGCCGGTCGCATTTTTCGTCGTCCGCAACGAACCGAAGGACAAAGGCCTCAATCCCGACGGAGATCCACACCGCCTGAACGCCTCGCGTGTGCCGTCAACGACTGATGAGCTCCCGGGGCTGACGGTCCGTCAAGCCGTGCGCACGATCAATTTCTGGGTCATCGCTTTCGCTTTCATGACCTTCTTCTTCTGCATGTTCGGATGGATGATAAACGGAGTACTCGTCTTTGAGTCATTCGGAATTCCGCGAGGCACGGTTTCGCTGTTGATGACCGTTGCCGGGCTCGGCGGTGTTGTCACTCGACCGACCTTCGGTTATTTGGCCGAGCGGATACCGAGTATCGAACTCGCTTCGGTATGCCTTGCGGTGTTTATGTCCATAGGTATGGGCATTCTGCTGCTGACTGGGGGCAGCTGGCTCGGCATTGGCCTCTTCATCGCCTGCTGGATGGTCGGCTCTGCCGGCGGGCCCGTACTCGAGCCACTGATCCTGCCGCGCGTCTTCGGCCTACGTCACTTCGGAGCGATTATGGGCACGATGTTCATGGTCGAAACGATCGGTCAGGTGCTGGCGCCGTACTTCGGCGGTTGGATCTTCGACATCACAGGACGTTACGACCTGTTGCTCATTGCGTTCATCGGCTCGGCGATTGCATCAATGGCGTTCTTCACGCTGGCTCACTACGTTCCTAACCCGCGAATTCCCAGTCCGACGCTGCGCGTGATCCGGCCGCTGGTCGCGAGCCTCGTGGCTCGTTTGGAGCCTCAGCACCAAGGATCAAATGGGGTAGGCGCCAACGGCGCCGCCAGCGTGACGCCGGGCGGCGTTGCAGGGTCGAGTGAGCGGACTCGCGGCTAGAGGCTGCCACGTATGCGGTGAAGTTGGCACATGCCTGGCGTGGAGGCGCCAGCAGGGGGACCCCCTCAGCCTTCGGCAGCTCCCCCTGCAAGGGGGAGCAAAGAGATAGGGGCGGCAGCTCGGTCGCCGAAGTAACCGGCGGTTAGAAGATGCCCAGCTCGAACTTTGCCTCGTCCGAGCACATCTCTCGCGGGTCCCACGGCGGGGAGAAGACGATTTCGGACTCGACGTTGTCGATGCCCTCGATGGTTGAGGCGGCTTGTTCGATTTGCGCCTTGATCATCGGACCGACCGGGCAGGCCGGCGAGGTGAGCGTGAAGGAGATCTTGACACTGTCCTCGGCGGGCGTCTCGACGCCGTAGATCAGGCCCAGGTCGACGATGTTGATACCGATCTCGGGGTCGAAGACCGTTCTCAGCGCCTCGAGCACTTCTTGTTCGCTGGCCATTACTGTTTCCTGTCCTTGAGGGTTCTTGTCGCTATCCGCTGGTGACGCGGGTGGGGATGTCGCTGTCGTCTGTGACGGATTCGCCCGTGGCATTGGCTAGCGCCTGATCGAGCACTTTCCAGGCGAGCAGTCCGCACTTGATCCGGACGGGGAACTTGGCCACGCCGGAGAGCGCTTCCAGGTCGCCCAAATCTACTGCGTCGATGTCGAAGCTGTCGTCGGTCAGCATCTGCTGTACGTGCTTCGACATCTCGCGCGCCGACTCGATGGAGCGACCGGTCATGGACTCGGTCATCATTGAGGCTGAGCTCTGCGAGATCGAGCAGCCGCTGCCGCCGTAGCCGACACCGGCCACACTGTCGCCGTTGATCACGAGCGAGAGCTGAATCTCGTCGCCGCAGGACGGGTTGAATCCTTCGGCGGCGACGGTCGCGTCTTCCCGCGTCCCTCGGTTTCTGGGACGCCGGTAGTGATCAAGGATCACATCGCGGTAGAGATCATCAAGATCGACAGCGTTCTGTGACTCTCGATTACTCGCCATTGCTCAGACTCCCCAATTGATCCTGTCGCTCGAATCCGAATCGCTCGCCGGCTTCCAGCAGACCATCGACCAACGCATCGACTTCTGATCGTTCGTTGTAGAGGTAGAACGAGGCGCGCGCCGTCGCCGGGACGCCGAGCGTGCGCATCAACGGTTGTGCGCAGTGATGGCCGGCTCGGACAGCAATGCCGGCGCGGTCGAGGATCGTGGCCACGTCGTGCGAATGAATGTCTCGGTAGTTGAATGCGACCACTGCCGAGCGCTCGGCAGGGTCAGCGGGACCGTAGATGTCGAGGCCCTCAAGGCGCGAGAGACGGTCGACCGCGTAATGGGTGAGTTCGGCGTCGTGGGCTGCGACGGCGTCCATGCCGATCCGGTTGAGATATTTGAGCGCTTCGCCAAACGCGATCACATCTGCGATGTTGGGTGTCCCGGCCTCGAACTTGTGCGGCAGCGCGGCCCAGGACGATTCCTCGCGGGTGACGACGCTGATCATTTCGCCGCCACCGAGGAACGGGTCGAGGTCGGCCAGTAGTTCCTGTCGGCCCCAGAGCACGCCGACTCCGGTCGGTCCCAGCATCTTGTGCGCTGAGAAGGCGAGGTAGTCGACACCGAGGTCGGCGACATCGACGGGCATGTGCGGGGCGCTCTGTGCGGCGTCGACAATCATGGTGGCGCCAACCGCGCGGGCCATTTCGGAGATTTCCGCGACCGGCGCGATGCTGCCGAGCACATTGGATATGTGCACGATGGAGACGATCCGAGTGTTGGCGTTGATCGCAGCTCGAGCAGTGTCGACATCGATTTGCTGATCGTCGTTCAGTTCGATGAATCGCAGCCTGGCTCCTGTGCGTTGGGTGACCAACTGCCAGGGAACGAGGTTGGAATGGTGCTCCGCCGCGCTCAGCACGATTTCGTCGCCCGGCTTCAGCCGTGCGCCAAGGGTGTAGGCAAGAAGATTGAGCGACTCAGTCGTGTTTCGGGTGAAGACGACTTCGCGGTGGCTCGAGGCGTTGATGAAGGCCGCGACCTGCTTGCGAACGTCTTCGTAAGCGACGGTCGCCTCTTCGGCGAGCGTGTGCAGGCCTCGATGGATGTTGGCGTTCATCGTCGAGTAGTAGTTCGACAGCGCGTCGATCACCGACTGCGGCTTCTGCGTCGTGGCGGCGTTGTCGAGGTAAATCAGCGGATGTCCGTGGACCTGACGCAACAGGATCGGGAATTGCTTCCGGATCGCCGTCGTGTCGAGTGGAACCCCGTTGGTCGTGGCGGTCATGTCAGTCAACTTCGATTTGGACGTCGCCGTCGGCCACTTCGACTGCGTAGCAGCGGACTTTGCCGATCGCGGGCAGCGTCACGGCGCGGCCGGTGGTGACGTCGAACAGCGCGCCGTGCCGGGGGCATTCGATTCGATCGCCCTCGAGTTCACCCTCGCCGAGCGGGCCATCATCGTGGGTGCAACGATTTTCGATGGCATAGAGGTCTCCATCTTCGACGCGGCAGAGCGCGATGCTGTGCCCGCCAAACTCAACGACCCGGGCAGTTCCGGGAGCGATTTCGTCCAATTTGCCGACACTCTCGAAGGTCATACGGACACCTTCGCTGGTTCCAGTTGGATCTCGACGAGCTCGTCGATGATTTCACGCATGTGCTCGTCGGGCACGCCGTCGGCGATTTCGGCGAGGAAGCCGCGAACGACGAGTCGCTCGGCGACCTTCGGTGGAATGCCCCGGGATTGCAGGTAGAAGAGCTGATCCGGGTCGACCGGCCCGACCGCAGCCGCGTGCGAGCACTTGACGTCGTCGGCTTCGATTTCCAGCATCGGGATTGAGTCGGCTCCTGCCCCTTCGTCGAGCAGGAGGTTGCGCATCGTCTGGTGCGCGTTGGTCTTCTGTCCCTTGGGCGTGATCTGGATCAGGCCGTATTGGACAGCTTGCGACTCGTCGGTCAGGACGCCGCGAATCAGGAGGTCGCTGGTCGCGCCGACGCCGTTGTGATACTGGCGCGTGATGTGCTCGATGTGCTGCTTGCCGTCGCCGACGAACAGGCCGCGGATGTCGGCGTAGCCGCCGTTCTGCGACATCTCCATGTCGATGCGTTGCTTGTCGAGGTCTGCGCCGAAGGCGGCTGTGGTCACACGGATTGATGCATCACGTCCAACTCGGCCTCGCGTTGTCGATATGGCCGCCGTCTGCCGATGCCAGCGCTGGACCGATGCGAAGCGTAGATGCGCGCCGTCCTCGGCGAGCAATTCGACCGAAGCATGAATCAGCGGTGTTTCATCGAGCTCTGCTCGACGATGGTCGGCGTCGCCTGCTTCGATCAGAGACAGTTCGGACTCGCGCTCGGCGACGACCAACGTGTAGTGCCAGTGGTCGCCTTCGGCGACGTCCTGGGTGATCAGGTAGAAGAGCGAGTCCGAGACGGCCGCTCCTGGCGGCGCGTAGACGAACACGCCCTGCGTCCACAAGGCGCGACCGAACGCGTCGTAACGGTCCTGCGGCTGTCCGACCGAGCCCAGCCATTTCTGGACCAGTGCGGAATGCTCGCGAGCCGCCGCGGAGAGCGGCATGATGATGACGCCGTCGGCTTCGGCCTGATCGCTGAGATCGGTTGCGGCCACGCGGCCACCGATCTGGTGCACCATGCCCGAATGGGCGTGGGGAGCGAATACGTGTGGCGGCACATTGATAGGCGCGCCGTTTGTCGGCCTGCCGAGCGAGCCAACCCGGGCACGGCGGGGCAGACGCTCGCGCGGCGTGCGGCGCCAAGATTCCTCCTGGCCCGTCCACCACTCGAGCGCCAGCGCTTGTTCCAGACTTGTCAGGCGGAAGGCCAACAGCCAATCGGGTTCGTCCAGCGAACGACTGAGCGCAGATACCTGCGCTCGAAGATCGTCCGGTTTGACTTCCGTGTCGGTTGGCGCTTCCAACGTTGCCTGCGTCATCGACCGCCCCTCACTTGTGGATGGGCGCAGATTGCTTGGTAACCTCTGGCTAGCCAATTGCGCCGTCCATTTGTAGTTCGATTAGTCGGTTCATCTCAACCGCGTACTCGAGCGGCAACGACTTGATGATCGGCTCGACGAAGCCGTTGACGATCATCTTGGTCGCTTCGCCCTCCGACAGCCCACGGGCCATCAGGTAGAAGAGCTGCTCGTCGCCGACCTTGGAGACGGTCGCCTCGTGGCCGATGTCGACCCGCTTCTCGTCGATCTCCATCACCGGGTAGGTGTCGGAGCGAGAGTGCTCGTCGAGCATCAACGCGTCGCAGCGGACGTTGGAGCGGCAGTGTTCGGCGCCTTCGTAGACCTTAATCAGGCCACGGTAGGTCGATCGTCCGCCGTCCATGGAGAGCGACTTCGAGGTAATCACCGAGGTCGTGTTTGGCGCGGCGTGGACGATCTTTGCGCCCGCGTCCAGTTGCTGGCCCTTGCCCGCCGAAGCGATCGAGAGGACCTCGCCATGCGCGCCCGGTTCCATCAGGTAGACGGACGGGTACTTCATGGTCAGCTTGGAGCCGAGGTTGCCGTCGACCCAGGTCATTACGGCGTCCTGGTAGGCCATCGCCCGCTTGGTGACGAGGTTGTAGACGTTGTTCGACCAGTTCTGAATCGTCGTGTACCGGACATTCGAGCCGGCCTTGCAGATGATCTCGACGACTGCGGAGTGCAGCGAGTCGGACGAGTAAATCGGGGCGGTACAGCCCTCGACGTAGTGCACCTGCGAGCCTTCGTCGGCGATGATCAGGGTGCGCTCGAACTGGCCCATGTTCTCGGAGTTGATCCGGAAGTAGGCCTGGAGCGGAATGTCAACCTTGACGCCCTTCGGAACATAGATGAACGAGCCGCCTGACCAGACCGCGGTGTTCAGCGCCGCGAACTTGTTGTCGTTAGCCGGAATCACCGTGCTGAAGTACTCGCGGACGAGGTCGGGATACTCCTCCAGCGCCTGGTCGGTGCCGAGGAAGAGCACGCCCTTCTCTTCGAGGTCTTCGCGGATGTGGTGATAGACGACCTCGGAGTCGTACTGCGCGCCGACGCCGGCGAGCAGACCCTGCTTCTCGGCCTCGGGAATGCCCAGCTTGTCGTAGGTGTCCCTGATGTAGTCGGGGACGTCGTCCCACGACGATTCGTCGCGGTCGGTCGCGCTGACGTAGTAGTGGATGTCGCTGAAGTCGATCTCGCGCAAGTCGCCGCCCCAGTCGGGCATGGGACGAGCGTTGAAGTGGTCCAGCGCCTTAAGCCGCAGCTTGCGCATCCACTCGGGCTCGTTCTTGAGGTCCGAGATCGTGTTGACGACTTCGCGCGACAAGCCCTTGGGCAGCTTGACCATCGCCTCGACGTCGTCGTGGAAGCCAAACTCGTAGTCGCTCTGAGGAGAGACCTGTGTATCGATCGCAGCTGTGGTCATGAGCTCAACACCCCTTCTTGGGTTCGTTCCATGAACGGTTCGTAGCCGTCCCGTTCAAGCACTCCAGCCAAGCTGGCGTCGCCCGACTCAACAATGCGTCCGTCAATCAAGACGTGCACATGATCGGGTTGAACGTAGCGCAGGATTCGCTGGTAGTGCGTGATTAGTAGAATCGCATTTTCGTCGGAGTGGAAGGTATTGATTCCTTCACTCACGATCCGCAGCGCGTCGATGTCGAGGCCGGAGTCGGTCTCGTCCATCACCGCGACGAGCGGTTGCAGCAGTCCGAGTTGCAGGATTTCGGCGCGCTTCTTCTCACCGCCGGAGAAGCCGTCGTTGACGTAGCGGCGAACGAACTGTTCGTCCATTTGCAGCTTGCCGAGCACCTCGTTCAGGACCTGGCGGAATTCTCGAATCGGAATCTCTTCTCCGCGCCTGGCGGTCATCGCGCGGCGCAGGAAGTTGACCATCGAGACTCCCGGGATGTCGGTCGGGTATTGGAAGGCGAGGAACAAGCCGGCCCGCGCGCGTTCATCGGGGGGCATCTCAATGATGCTCTGGCCGTTGAGGCGAACGTCGCCACCGTTGACGGTGTAGCGCGGGTGGCCCATCAGCGTGTTGGCTAGCGTGCTCTTGCCGGATCCGTTCGGACCCATGATCGCGTGGACTTCGCCGGGACGCAGGGTCAACGAGAGTTCGTTGACAATCGGCTTGTCCTCGACTGCAACTTGCAGCGCATCAATCTCGAATAGTGGCGGGGTCGGTGTCATTCACCGGCTTCCTTCTGTTGGTTTGAACTCGGGCGCAGCGTGACGCAGCGCATGGTTCAGCGGAACGCTCACTCAAACCGCCTGCTTGAACTTGGCGTCGAGCGATATCGGCTGTAGGGGAACGATGTAGACGCAGCCATCATCGCCCTCGGCCAGCCGAAGCGTCTGCTCGACTTCCACGCCGAGCAGCTTTTCGATGACCAGGCGGTCGGCGTCGCAGACGCAGGAATTGGTTGTCGCCGCACCCAGGTAGGGACAGGCGTTGTTGACCAGCTTCAGTTCGTCGCCGTTGCGCTGCCAGTGATCGAGGATGCCTTCCGGGCGTAGGGCGACGACGACAGCGTCGACTCGTTGCTCCAGGGACCCGTCAGGTACCTCAGCGCGGTGTGCGTCGGCGACCTGATCGGACAGCGCCTCGGACAATGCCGACTTCTCAATCTGTAATCGAGCCATCTCGCTGAGCAATCGCTCTGCCAGCTCCGGCGTGTGATCGCGCACGGCGCGTACACCGGTGTCGGTGGCGCGATAGAGATAGGAGGGTCGACCGGGTCCGCGCCTGAGCGCTTCGACCTGCAACAGCCCTTCGGCTTCGAGGCGATCGAGATGCCGCCGCACCGTGGCGTCGGAGATATCCAGCTCGTTCGAAAGCTGAGCGACCGTCGCTCCACCGAGCTCTACGACGCGTTCGAGCAGACTCGTTCGAGTTTCACGTGGTCGCATCTGAGCTTCCCATCCCCACATCCACTAGCCGGCGCGAATCACTCGAAAGCGCCGGCCAGGGAGTGACACTTCCGAGTTTATCCCTATCACTGCGCAAATATGCGCAAATATGCGCAAATCGCAAGAAAAGATTGTCACAGGCGCCAAGCTCTGTCGCCCAACTGTCGTTTGTGAGGTGAGCCCACAGCTCTTGGGCTCCAACTCAGCCTCGATCATGCGACACCGATGCCGGCAAGGGAATGAGCATGGGACGCTCGAGATCGGGGTGAGTCTGCAAGACGAAGTCCATGCCGAAGACCGGCGACAGCACGTCGGGATGCAGCGCTTCCTGAGATGGTCCATTGGCCACGACCGCGCCGCGATGCAACACGACAGCGGTATCCGTATACATCGCGGCCAAATTCAGATCGTGCAGCACGGCGACGACCGCCGCGCCCTCGGAGGCCAGTTCGCGGGCCAACTGCAAGACCAGATGCTGGTGTCGCAGATCCAGATGCGCGGTCGGTTCGTCGATCAGCAGGATCGGCGTTTCCTGCGCCAGGACGCGTGCCAGCGTGACTCGCGACTGTTCGCCTCCGGAGAGCGTCGGGTAGGCGCGGACGGCGTAGTCTCGCGTGTCGGTCAGGCTCATCGCGTAGTCGGTCAGTGTTGCGCCGTGCTCACTCTCGCCTCGTTCGCCCTCCCACGGCGCTCGGCCCATTCGGACCACTTCGCGCGCGGTGAAGAGGAACGGAAGATAGGAGCTCTGCGGCATCACGGCGCGGCGGCGCGCGAGCTCGCGTGCGTCGAAGTCGCTGAGCAGCCGTTCGTCGATGTAGACCGCGCCTTCGGCTAACTCCACGTCACCGGACAACGCCTTCAGCAGAGTCGTCTTGCCTGCCCCGTTCGGCCCAACCACCCCAAGCAGCTCACCGCCATGCACGCCGATGCTGACGCTGTCGAGCAGCGTCTTGTCTTCGACGCGCACGGTGAGGCCTGCGCCTCGCAGGACGGGCTCCTTGGCGTTCACAGCCTTAGCTTACTCGCCGTTCTTACCAACCAGCCATGGCCAAACTGCGTCGGGCGCGATGAATGAGATAGAGGAACACCGGCGTCCCGATGACCGCCGTGACGACGCCGAGCGGGAGTTCGGCCGGGGCGACAATGGTGCGAGCGCCGAGGTCGGCGCCGAGCACGAGAATCGCGCCTGATACGGCGCTGGCCGGAATCAGGCTGCGGTGATCTGGTCCAACGACGAGGCGCACCAGATGCGGGGCGACCAATCCGACAAAGCCCACGACTCCCGCCACGGCGACGCCTGCGCCCGTTGCCAGAGCTGCGGCGGACACGATCGTGAACTGTGAGCGCTCAACTCGCACGCCGAGGTGCCGCGCTTCGGCGTCGCCCAGGGTCAGCAGGTTGAGCGCCCCCGCCTGACGGACCAGGACGGCGATCGCGAGCAGGATCAAGGGCCCAGCGGTGACCGTGTGTTTCCAGACCGCTCCTCCGAGCGAGCCGAGAATCCAGTACACGATGTCTCGCAAGGCGCCGTCGTCGGACAGCGACAGAATGAACGAGATCGCCGACGCGAGGAGCGCATTGACGGCGATCCCGACTAGCAGCATCGTCGCCATTTGCGTTCGGCCGGCCGAACGCGAGAATGCGTAGATGCCAAGTGTCAGGACCAGTCCACCGACGAACGCGACCAGGGGCTGGATGAAGACAGCGCCCGACGTCAGGCCCAGCATCACTGAGAGCGCCACGGCGAATGCAGCGCCGCTCGAGACGCCGATCAGGCTGGGGTCGGCGAGCGGATTGCGAAACAGGCCCTGCAGCGCCGCTCCCGACACGCCCAGTCCTGCGCCGACCAACGCCGCCAGGATCATGCGCGGCACGCGGATGACCCAGACGACCGCTTCTTCGGCCGACGTGTATTCCACACCGATGTCAAGGCCGAGCTTGCCGAGCAAGATTGCGATGATCCGCTCGACGCCGACATCGAACGCGCCGAGTCCGAGATTTGCGAGGACGAGCGCCAGGAACAGAGTGAGCAGCACCGTCCAGGAGAACGGCATCCGCCAGCGCGGCAATGCGGCGACTGCCGGCGGCGCGCTGGGACGGCGTTCACGGAGCTGCGCCAGCGGACCGCTCGTCATCGCATCACTCTTCTGCGCCGGAGGATTCCGTCAACGACGCCCGCACCTCGTCGAGATAGTCGCGTAATTGCACGATAGTCTCCGCCATGCGCGGTCCGAATCCGAGCAGCAGGATGTCTTCCATGACGATCACCCGGCCATGCTTGCCGGCCTTGGTTTCGCCCATGCCGGGGATTTCCAGCAGACCGTCAAGGCCGCCGACCGCGTCGAATCCAAGCTGCATCACGAGGTAGACATCGGGATCGATGGAGAGCAACGCCTCAGGGCTCAGCGGCTGCCAGCCTTCGATGCCGGCCGCCGCTCCCGCGTCGACGCCTCCCGATGCAGTGATGATCGTCTCCGCCTCGCGTCCCGCGCCGGACACCAGCTGGATTCCGCCACGACGCAGATAGACGAACAGCACCTTGAGCTCGGTGGTCCCGGTGGTCTCGGCGGTCGGGACTGATTTCGGCTTGGCCAGTTCGATGTCGTGTTCGACCTGCAGCGCCAAGGCCTCAGCTCGCCGCGGGATGCCGATCGCATCGCCGATCATGCGGATCTTGACGCCCGGTGCGTCCAGCCCCACCAGCTCGGGCAGGATCAGGACCTCGACGCCGGCCTGGTCGAGTTGCTCCAGGACGCCGGGTGGCCCTGGCGGCACGATTCCTCCGCCGATCACCATGGTCGGCGACAGCGCCAAGATTCCTTCCGCATTCAGCGCGCCGGCGAAACCCACATCCGGCAGTTCCTCCGCCGCTTCCGGGAACACTGAGGACACATCCACGCCGACGACGAAGTCCTCGACGCCCAGTGCATACAGGATCTCTGTGATGTCACCGAACAGGCTGATGATTCGCGTCCCGTCGGGGACCTCCTCGGCCTGTTGCTCTGTCTGAGCCTCGACGGGCTGAGCGGATTGCTGGGTACTCGCCTGTTGCCCGGCGGCCACACCTGTTGCTTGCGGGTTTGTCGCTTGCTCAGTCTCGGTCTCAGCCGCATCCTGCTCGACGGCTGTCGTTGCCGGAGCGGGTTGCTCTTGCCTCTGGGTCTCGACCTCAGACGATGGCGTGCGAGATTGCTGCTGGATCTGGTTGTCGGCAGACTGCTTGATTCGCTCGGTGGAATCTGACCCCTCGCAGCCGATCAATGTGATCGCGATCGCGACCATCAATGCGACGAGCGCGATTCGCATCCTGATTAGAGCTCCAGGACCGCGCCGTCCGACGCGACCAGGACGCGACCGGGGAAGCAGCGCTGCGCCTCGGCGGCCATGGCTTCGCGATTCGCGTCGTACCAGAAGTGCGTCAGCATGAGCCGGCGGGCTCCCGCGGCAGTAGCCAATTCTGCTGCCTGGATAGCCGTCAGATGTCCGCGTACCGGACCGTCTTCCGCCTCGTCCAGTGTCGCTTCGGCCAGGACCAGATCGCTACCCATCGCCAACTGGCACACGGCTGTCGACGGCGCCGTATCGCCGGTGTATGTGATGCTGGCCGAGCCCTCGATTCGAATCGCCCAACCGGGGATGTAGTGGACGCCGCCGGCAAACCTGGCTGTCACGGAATCGGTCAACTGGTAAGTTTGCCCGGTCTGGTACTCACACAGATCCCAGACGTTCTCAAAGAAGTCAGGCGGAAAGCATACGAGTTCCAGGAGCTTGGCCAGTGTCTCTTTGCCGCCGGGCGGCAAGTGGACCGTGGTCCGGCGATCGTCGAAGCCAGCCATGTCCTTGCAGGCAGCGAAGCGCAAGGGCAGCAGATCGATAAAGTGATCGGCGTGCATATGCGAGACAAACACGTGATCGATTTCGTTGGCGGGCATCATGCCGACGAGCGCGCTGGCGACGCCATGACCACAGTCGAGGAGGATGCGCACACCCGAATCCTCGATCAGATAGCCCGAGCTGTTGTCGCCCGCAGCCGCGCACGCCGCTCCGGAGCCGAGAACTGTCAGCCGCATCGCGAACCGAATTCTGTACCTTCACGCGCCTCGGAGTGTCCACGCGCTCACCTGAAGTTCCAACAATCGTATGCGGCTCATTCGCGCTGCTTCAACCAACCCCGCATCAGACTGCGCTGCCTATGACACTCTCAAGCCGCCAAATGGGGCTCTGCGGCGATTGTCAGTGGGCGAGGCTGGTCCAATCCCGGCGAGGTTCCACATTTCTTCGATGCGCGCGATCGGAAACCGATCAACGATTTCCCAAGTATCCGTCGTTGCCCGTCGGGCGTTGCAGCGGATTTGTGCAGACGGAGGACCAACCACTGAACGAGCCCGTTTCATGAACTTCGCCTACTGCTCTCTCTCCGCAGAGCGGCTTCGGATGCTGCCATGACCTCGTTCGCACCGCGCTGGCTCGTCACCCTGTCCGAGTTTGCGGTGCGCGCGATCGTGATTGCGGCATTCCTGATCCTGATGGGTCTCGCGATCGATCGCCTGCGACTAATCTTTCTGCCCCTGCTTGCCGCGCTCATCCTCTCTTCCGCCTTGCTCCCGGCAAAGCATCTCCTGATGCGCCGCGGATTGAACAACGTGATCGCCGCCATCGTTGTGGTCGTCAGCGGCCTGCTCGCTCTTGGCGTGATCGGCTATTTCACCGCGTCCACGCTGACCTCCGAGTTCTCTCAGCTGGAAGTCGACGTAGAAGCTGGATTCACCGAAGTCGTGCAATCGGTCGGCGATTGGGCGGGGATGTCCGGAGACCAGGTTGATGAGGCGATCGACGACGTGCTCGCGGGCGTGCGCGGCAACGCGGATACCATCGCGGGCGGTATTTTCTCGGGGGTTCGACTCGCGGCCGAGATGCTGGCCGGAGTGATCTTGTTGGCGGTGCTGGTCTTCCTACTGGTAAAGGACGCCGAGTCGATGCAGCGAGCAATCGCCCGGCGGCTCGGAAAGAGTCACCGCCGCGACTTCCTGCTCCTGACGACCGGACTCTTCGAGACGCTCGGCCTCTACTTCCGCGGCGTCACGATCGTGGCCTTCATGGATGCCTTCCTGATCGGCATCGGCCTGGTGATCATTGGTATCCCGTTTGCCCTGCCACTCGCGGTGCTGACATTCTTTGGGGCCTTTATTCCAGTCATCGGCGCCGTCCTGGCCGGGCTCGCGGCATTCTTCATTGCGCTCGCCACAGAGGGCGTCACGGCCGCTCTGATCGTGGGCGGCCTCGTGCTCATCGTTCAGCAGATCGAGGGCAACCTGATGGCCCCGTACATTTTGGGCCGCTCGATCTCATTGCACCCAATCCTGGTGATCCTGGCCGTCGCCACGGGTGTTGCGCTCTGGGGGATCATGGGCGCATTCGTGGCTGTGCCGCTCACCGCCATCGCTGTGGCGCTACTCGACTTCTACATGAGCACGGGGCGCTTCGCGGCCAGAAGCAGGACGGCGAAGAAGCCGTCCGCTGAGACGTCGGGCGACTAGTCCCAACTGGGCTTCGACGGAGCGCCGGCGCCGCGCATCAGCTCGCGATCGTGCGGGGCATTTGCGCGAGCGCCGCGGAAGTCACGGAACGGACCGTCACGCCACTCGAGGGCGGACTTGAGGCCGTCGCGCCGCACGCGCTCACCCCACTCGCCGGCTTCTGGTCGGTGCTTCGACATCGCCTCGACATCGGTGCCGGAGATCATCGCGGTCTTGTAGCCCTGGATTTCGTAGGCGCGATTGACGGCTCGCTTGGAGTACATCAGCAGGTGGTTGTCGACGTGGCCCATCCGGGCGGCGAATTCCTGCGTGAACTCGTCCAGGTCTTCGGCCTTGAGAGCGTAGTTGGCCCAGCCCCAGCGATACATTTCGGCGCCCGAGTGCGGGTCGCCGAGGTAGGCGAACTCGCGAGCCTTGGCCTGGGGCAGATGCCAGGGCGCCCACACGGCGTCCATCGTGCCCATCGCGCGCACCGGCGGATAGCCGACCTGGCAGTCCTCGGCGATGATCCGCAAGTCGCAGGCCGAGGCGAGCTCGGTGGCCCCGGCGAGGCAGTATCCGTGGACCTGGGCGATGACCGGTTTGGCCAGTTCCCAGATGATGAAGTTGCCCATCACCGCATGGCGCGACCAGTCGTAGTGCTGCGGGTGGGTCGTGCCGGTGTCGGGCAGCCCGGTCCACTCGTTCGTGTGCGGATTGGACAGGTCGGGCGAGGGCTGGAGGTCGTAGCCGGCCGAGAACGCGCGTCCGGCGCCCTTGATCACGATGACACCGATTGACGCGTCCGCCTCGGCGCGCTTGAGCGCGTGGAACATCTCGCCACGCAGCTCGTTCGAGAGCGCGTTCAGCTTCTCGGGTCGATTCAGGGTGATTGTGGCCACCCGGTCGTTGGTGTCGTAGAGGACGTTGTCGTAGGACATGTTCAGTTCTTTCCGAAGCTCAAGATCAAAGGGGTTGGAGCCTGCGACGAGTATAGGTGTGCATCCGGCGTGGGATAACCTGCGCGCATTATGCCAGACCTCACGAATGACACCGTCATCTTCGACCTATCCGACCGGATTGCCACGGTCACGCTCAATCGTCCTGAGGCGATGAATGCTCTCGATCCCGAGACGATTGCTTCGCTGGCCGACATCTGGGCCGAGATTCGCGACAACTCGGACATCTGGGTTGGGATTGTCACTGGGGCCGGCAACCGGGCGTTTTGTGCCGGGGCTGACCTGAAGAAGACCATTCCTACCCGGCCGGGCGCTGAGGGTGTGAATTGGCCGGTCTTTCAACCGTCGGCGAGGCACACGATTGACGGCGGCATGCAGATCTGGAAGCCGATGATCGCCGCCGTCAACGGCTACTGTCTAGCGGCCGGCTTGACGCTGCTGTCTGCGTGCGACCTGCGGATCGCGGCCGAGCACGCTCAGTTTGGTCTCCCCGAAGTAATTCGCGGCATTGTGCCGACGCTCGGCGCGACCCAGCGGTTGACCCGGCAGTTGCCCTGGTCGGTGGCGATGGAGCTGCTGCTGATGGGCGAACACATTGACGCCCAGCGGGCGCTCGCGGTTGGGCTGGTTAACCGCGTCGTGCCGGCGGACGAAGTCATGCCAATGGCCAGAGCCTGGGCCGAGAAGTTGACCGCCGGCGCGCCGTTGACTCAGCGGGCGATCAAGGAGGCGGCGATTCGCGGGCTCTCGTTGCCACTCGACGAGGGAATTCGGATGGAAGAATTGCTCTCGGCGCACATCCGCAAGACCGACGATTTCAGAGAGGGTCCCAGGGCATTCGCCGAAAAGCGCGACCCGATCTTCAAAGGCAACTAAGCTCAGCAAAGCGCAATGTAAGCGACACACAACGAGATTCCCGCAGGCGCGGGAATTTGCGGAACAGGCAGTACTCGACCCATGACCATGCGACTCAACTTCGGCGCACAGATTCCCGGAAACTCCACCGATTTCTCGCTGATGCGAGATGTCGCCCAGACGATGGACGAGACGCGTTGGTCGTCGGCCTGGACCTATGACCACTTTGTCCCACCGCTGGTCTTCATGGACGAGACCGAGGACTCGCTCGAGGGTTGGATGACGTTGGCTGCGCTCGGCGAAGCGACATCGAATCTGATGCTCGGCACACTGGTCAGCGGCGTGACGTATCGCAACCCGGGATTACTCGCCAAGATGACGGCGACGCTCGATCACAATACGGGCGGACGCGCCATTCTCGGGCTCGGCGCGGCCTGGCACGAGCGCGAGCACGCCGCGTACGGCTGGGACTTCCCTGCGCTCAGGGAACGCTCCAACCGGTTGGAAGAGGCGACTGCACTGATTCGGGCCCTGTTCCACTCCAATGATCCCGTCCAGCACGAGGGACAGTACTACTCGCTGGACCACGCGCCGTTCTCGCCGCGGGTCCATCCCGATCACCCCGGCGGATTCATCCAGATCATGATCGGCGGCAACGGTGAGCGGCGCACGCTGCGCACGCTGGCTCGATACGGAGATATCTGCAACGTCCGCGGCACGCCGGAAGAGGTCGCGCAGAAGATCAGTGTCATTCACAAGCACTGCGAGGCCGCCGGGCGCGATCCCTCAGAGATCGTTCTGACCACAGTGATGCGACCCGCGCTCGTCGTCGAGGATCACAAAATCAGCCGCCTGCGCGACATCCACGGTGAAGGCATGTCGGACGAACAGAAGACCCGTCTCCCGATCGGTCCGGCCGAACACCTGGTCAGCCTGTTCCAGGAGTACGAGGCGATCGGTATCAGCGGGTTTGTGTTCGAGTCGATCCCGAATAACCCCCGACTCTACGAGCAGTTCGACGAGCTGGTGCTCAGCGCGTTTGACGACTAAGCAAAGAAACATCCCACGCCAATGACGATGCGACTCACGTTCGGCGCACAGATTCCCGGCAACCAGACTGACTTTGCTCTGATGCGCGACGTTGCGCAGACGATGGATGCAACACGCTGGCATTCGGCCTGGACATACGACCATTTCGTCCCGCCACTGGGGTTCATGGACGAAACGGGTGATTCGCTCGAGGGATGGATGTCGCTGGCTGCAATCGGAGAAGCGACCTCGACACTGATGCTGGGCACGCTGGTTTCGGCCGTGACATATCGCAACCCGAGCCTGGTCGCCAAGATGACGGCGACGCTCGATCACAACACGGGCGGCCGGGCCATCCTCGGCCTGGGCGCGGCTGGACACGAGCGGGAGCACGGATTCTATGGCTGGGACTTTCCTGGCATCAGAGAACGCTCTGATCGGCTGGAAGAGGCAACCGAGCTGATCCGGGCGTTGTTCCGAGCCGATGGCCGCGTCGACTACGACGGTCAGTACTACCAGCTCAAGGACGCGCCGTTCGCGCCACGCGCGCACCCGGATCATCCTGGCGGGGCGATCCGCATCATGATTGGCGGTAACGGTGAACGGCGCACGCTTCGGACCCTGGCGCGCTACGGGGATATCAGCAACATCCGTGGGACTCCTGAAGAGATCGCGCGGCTAATCGGCATCATCCACCGGCACTGCGAAGACGCCGGGCGGGACCCGGCTGAAATCGAACTGACCACGGTGATGCGACCCGCGCTCGTCGTCGAGGATCACAAAATCAGCCGTCTGCGCGACATCCACGGTGAAGGCATGTCGGACGAACAGAAGACCCGTCTCCCGATCGGTCCAGCCGAACACCTGGTCAGCCTGTTCCAGGAGTACGAGGCCATCGGTATCAGTGGGTTCGTGTTTGAGTCGATTCCGAACAATCCGCGCCTGTACGAACAGTTCGATTCCGAGGTGCTCAGCGCGTTCGACGATTAGGCCCTTCGCCGGCGTCGTCGTTGGTATCACATTTCCAACACTTCACCCGTTCTTGATCGGGAACGGCAAGCGTTGCCATTGAAAAAATCGATAACCTGCCGTTGACGCATAACCGAGTGCGAATCAGCTAAGTGAAAGTAGGTCTGCCATGACCACAAAGCTGTTACGAACTCTCGCGATCGCTCTCCTGTCAACGCTTGCGCTTGGGTTGTTCGCCGCTTGTGGCGACGACGAACCACAGCAGCAAGAACAGGCGGCGGGTGCGCAACAGGACGAGCAGCAGTCGCAGACGACGGCTGCGGCCCCGGCGAGACAAGCCCAGGCACAACAGGATCGGCCCACCGCCCCTGCCGTCTCCGATCAGCCCCTGAAGATTGGATTCCTGGCCGACTTCTCCGGTCCGCTGGCCGAGTTCGGTCCTGCCATTCAGACCGGCGTTGAGCTGGCGATCAAACACCTGAATGATGCCGGTGGGGTTCTGGGACACGATGTCGTCCTGGTCATTGGCGACACCGGGCTCGATCCGACCCAGGCAACCGAGGAAGCGCGCCGACTGATCGAAGTTGAAGGCGTCCACGCGATCGTGGGACCACTCGCCTCGTCGATCACGCTCGCGGTCGCAGAATCGGTCGCCACGCCGGCCGGTGTACCAGTGATCTCACCATCCGCCACCTCGCCACAGCTGACCATCGCCGAGGACAACGACTACCTCTTCCGCAGCACCACATCGGACGCTGCGCAGGGTCCGGTGCTGGCGCAGCTCGCTGCCAGCCAGGGCCTCAGCAATGTTGGCGTGATCTTCCTCAACGACCCATACGGGCAGGGTCTCGCCGACTCCTTCGCACGAGCATGGGGCGGCGACGCGAACCTGGTCTCGATTGAGGACGGACAGGCGTCGTACCTGTCGGAACTTCAGCGGGCTGCGGCCAACGGAGCCCAGGCGCTGATCGCAATCGCATTCCCTCAGCAGGCTGAAGTATTCCTGCGTGAAGCGTTGGAGCAGGGACTCTTCGATCACTTCCTGTTCGTCGACGGCACCAAGAGCCAGGACATGATCGACGCCATCGGCGCCGACTACCTGAACGGCATGCAGGGCACCGCGCCAGCCCCGGGGCCTGAGTCCGACTCGCTGCGTGCGTTCAATGAGGCGTACGTGGCTGAGTACGGCGAACTCTCGCCGCTGCCATTCATCCGTGAGGCCTACGACGCCGCGATTGCTGTTGGACTGGCAGCGGAACTCGCCGGCTCTGCCGACTCCGAGGCCATTCGCGGGCAGCTTCGCGCTGCGGCCGCGCCTCCTGGAGACTCCTACCCGGCCGGCGCAGCCGGTATCGCCGAGGCCCTCGACGCGATCCGAAGCGGCGACCAGATCAACTACGCCGGCGCGGCGACGTCGCTCGATTGGGACGCAAACGGCGATGTCACCTCCGGCTTCATCGGCGTCTGGCAGTACACCGATGGCGCGATTGAAGAAGTCAGCGTCACCGCATTCGATCTGAGCGGCGGCCCGATCGTCGCCACACCCAGCACATCCAACACCGGACAACGGCAGGCCGAGCCGATCATCTCGGACGAGCCGCTCAAGATTGGCTTCCTGGCCGACTTCTCGGGACCACTCGCAGAGTTTGGCCCAAGCATTCAGACTGGTGTGGAACTGGCGATCAAGCATCTCAATGACGCCGGAGGCGTACTTGGGCATCCCGTCGAGATCGTGATCGGCGACACGGCGCTCGACCCGACCCAGGCCACAGAGGAAGCGCGCCGCCTGATCGAGGTCGAGGGCGTCCACGCAATCGTCGGACCGCTCGCTTCGTCGATCACGCTCGCGATCGTCGAGTCGGTCGCGGCCGACGCCGGGATTCCCGTGATTTCGCCGTCGGCGACCTCTCCACAGTTGACGATCGCCGAGGACAACGACTTCCTCTTCCGCAGCACGGTCTCCGACGCCGCGCAGGGACCGGTACTCGCACAACTCGCCGCCGATGAGGGCTACACCAACGTTGGCGTGATCTTCCTCAACGACCCATACGGTCAGGGCCTGGCCGAGGCGTTTGAGGCGGCCTGGGACGGCGATGCCAACTTCGTCTCAATCGAGCCTCGGCAGGCGACCTATCTGGCCGAGCTGCAGCAGGCGACAGACAACGACGCTGAGGTGTTGATCGTGATCGCCTTCCCGCAGGAGGCTGAGATCTTCATTCGCGAGGCGCTTGAACAAGGTCTGTTCGACAAGTTCCTCTTTGTCGATGGCAGCAAAAGCCAGGACTTGGTCAATGCCATCGGCGGCGATTACCTGGATGGCATGAGGGGCACCGCGCCGGCGCCAGGTCCGGAGTCAGGCTCGCTGCGCGCGTTCAAGGATGCATACACAGCCGAATATGGCGAGTTGAGTCCGCTGCCGTTCATCCCTGAGGCCTACGACGCGGCGATGGCAATCGGTCTGGCCGCTCAGGCCGCCGGCTCAATCGATCCATCCGAGATTCGAGACGCGTTGCGCGAGATCGCCGCTCCTCCAGGAGCCGCCTACGCGGCTGGCGCGGAAGGCGTCGCCGGGGCGCTCGCAGCGCTCGCCAACGGCGACAGCATCAACATCGAAGGCGCCGCAACCTCACTCGATTGGAACGAGAACGGCGACATCACGTCCGGCTACATCGGAGTCTGGGCATACGAAGGCGGCGAGATCGTCGAAATCAGCGTCACCGCATTCGACCTCGGCAACTAATGCCGACTAAACTCGACTGCGGCAATCGACCTCCTGCGGGCAGCGCAAATGCGTTGCCCGCAGGTGATCATCCTTCAGTTCAATGCCGCAGAGGCCCGCGTGTCATGACAGTGCTTGCTGTATTTCGACCAGTTGGTCGCGTTGTCGTTCTTCTGTCGCTCCTGGTTGGGCTGTTGGCGCTGCTGTTAGTTTCTGCTTGCAGTGATGAGTCCATTGGGCCTGACCAGGCGTCGGCGTCGCGAGAGCAGGGACAGCAGCAGGCGGATGCCGAATCGGATTCGGCCGATTCTACGGAACTACCGACTAGTCCACTCAAGATCGGCTTCCTGCTGGACTTCACAGGAGCACTGGCGGAGTACGGTCCCGAACTACTGAAGGGCTTTAAGCTGGCGATCAAGCACATCAACGAGGCCGGCGGCGTCTGGGGGATGCCGGTTGAAACCGCAATCGGCGACACCGTGCTCGTTCCCACCATCGCCGTCGAAGAGGCGCGCCGACTGATCGAGATTGAAGGCGTTCACGGCATTGTCGGGCCGATGTCGAGCGCCATGACCCTGGCAGTCACTGAATCGGTCAGCGGATCGGCCCGGATTCCGACTATCTCGCCGGTCGCCACGTCTGCACAGATCACGCTGGCCGACGATGACGACTTCCTATTCCGGGTCTCGCTCGCCGACCGCGTCGAGGGACGTTACCTCGCTCGGCTCGTAGGGCAGCAGGGATTCGACAATGTCGGACTGCTGTATCGCGACGATGCCTTCGGACAGGGCATGGCGACGGCCTTCGCAGAGCATTGGACGGGCAGGGTCAAGTCGATCGGAGTCCATCCCCACGGCGCCAGCTTCACCGGCGAGCTCGAGCAGTCGGTCGAATTCGGGCCGCAGGCGCTAGTCCTGATTGCGTTTCCGCCGGAAACGATCCTCATCGTGCGAGAAGCGCTGGAGCTCGGCTACTACGACCAATTCGTATTTGGCGCGGCGGCCAAGACACCCGCGATCAGCGACGCGATTGGCGCCGGGCCGCTGGCTGGGATGCGAGGCACGGTGGTCGCACCTGCTCCTGACAGCGACTCGTCCGCGGCATGGGACGAGGCATACCAGGACGAATACGGCGGACCACCCGGTCGCCCCTACGTCAAGGAGGCGTATGACGCGACTATCGCGCTCGCCTTGGCTGCCCAGGCCGCCCGGTCGTCGGACGGCGGAGCGATTCGTGATCAGTTGCGGCGCATCGGCTCAGCGCCGGGATTGGTGGTGACTCCACGCCGCGAGAGCCTGGCCGCAGGTCTGAAAGCGGCTGCGGCCGGTGAGGACATCGACTACGAGGGCGCCTCCGGCACCATCGATTGGGATGAGCATGGCGATAGCACTCACGGCTACATCGGGATCTGGGAATTTGCGGAGGATGGGTCAGTCGAGGATCTTGAGGTGTTCGAGTTCGTTGCCGAGTGACGATTTGGATAACCTCCCAGGCAAGTGATCGTTTCATGCCATCGGAGCGTCGTTGTGCGCCGACCGCTCGTTCTCTTCTCCCTGTCGTTCGTCCTATCCTTCCTGCTTGTACTTTCTGCTTGCGGCGGCAGCGATGATGCGCAGCCCGACCCGGCAGCTACGGCTCAGCAACAGCAGCAAGCCGAGACTCAAGAGCCTCAAGCAGCGCAACAGGCGAGTCAACAGACCGAACAGACGGAGCAATCGTCGGGTCAACCCGGTCCGCTCAAGATTGCCTTCATTGGCGACCTCACCGGTGGCCTCGCCGAAATCGGTGTCGAAATGCGCGACGGATTCCTTCTCGCGATCAAGCACATCAACGCAGCCGGAGGCGTCTTCGGACAGCCGGTTGAATTCGTGCTCGGCGACACCAACACCGATCCGACGATTGCGATTGAAGAAGCGCGGCGCGTGATTGAAATTGAGGGCGCGCACGTGATTGTGGGAGCGCACTCAAGCACGAACTCAATCGCGATCGCCGAGAGCATCACCGGACCGGCCGAGATTCCACAGATTTCTCCGGCTTCCTCGTCGCCGCAACTGGCTGTCGCCGCCGACAGTGACTTCCTCTTTCGCGCGACGCTGAATGACAAGGTCCAGGGGCCGGCCTTGGCTCAACTCGTCTACGAACAGGGTTACTCCAACGTTGGCGTGGTGTACCGAGATGATGCCTGGGGACAGGGAATCGCCGAGTCCTTTGAGCAGGCGTTCACCGAGACCTGGGGCGGTCAGGTCGTATCGATTCCGGTCGCCCCACAGCAGCCCTCGTACCTCAGTGAAATTCAGAAATCACGAAGCAACGAGCCCGAGGCCCTGATCATGCTGGCGTACGTGCCTGAGGGAACCATCATTCTGCGCGAAGCAATCGAGAACGGCCTCTACGACCACTTCGTCTTCGGCCCCACCAGTCGCAATCCGCAGCTGCTCGAAGCGATCGGCGCGCAGTATCTGGCCGGCATGCAGGGCACTGCCCCCGGCACCGCGCCGGGCACGGAATCGGCCTTGCTCTGGGAGTCGGCCTTCATTGAGGAGTACGAGCGTCCCTACGGCTTCCCGTACACGAAGCAGGCGTACGACGCGACCATCGCCTTCGCCCTGGCTGCCGAGGCCGCCGGCTCAACCGACGGCGCGGCCATCCGCAACCAACTCCGGCGCATCGGCGGCGCGCCGGGCCAGGTCGTGCACGCCGATGTCGGCAGCATCAGGCTCGGTCTCGAGGCGGCGAGCAACGGCGAAGATGTCGACTACGAGGGCGCGGCTCAGTCGTTGGAGTGGGACGAGAACGGCGACCTGGCTCGTGGATACGTCGGTATCTGGCGGTTCACGGCTGAAGGCGCGATTGAAGATACCGGTGTGATCCCATACGGAGAATGACCAATTCGTATCACTTAACTAGCTGTTCCACACTAGCATCAATAGCCATTGAATACTGCTTTACCGCAAGCTGACTGTCATCAATAGCAAACCGCTAACTTTTCCAACCACACGCAGGGACTGGAAAGGTCTTGGCTGCGATGAATACCCTCAAACTCATCTCCGCGCTGTTCATTGCCCTGTTACTCACGACCTTCGTCGTGGCCTGTTCTGGTGACGAAGATCAAGCTGAGACAGCGGCAGAGCCATTCAAGATCGGCCTGATGCTTGACTTCACCGGCGGTCTGGCTGAGTACGGAAATGAAATGCGCAAGGGCTTCGATTTAGCAATCAAACACATCAACGCAGCGGGCGGCGTCTGGGGACAGCCGCTGGAGGCGTACGTCACCGACTCAACGCTCGACCCCACGATTGCGACTGAAGAGGCGCGCCGGCTCGTTGAGGTGGAGGGGATCCATGCCTTCGTCTGTTGCACGGCCAGCAGCATCACCCTGGCGGTGACCGACATCACGGCCTCAGCCGGCGTTCCCACCGTCAGTCCATCCGCTACGTCGCCACAATTGACATTGGCCGAGGACAACGACTTCCTCTTCCGCTCGACCCTGTCCGATGCCGCCCAGGGCCCGATCATGGCCCAGGTCGCAGCGGACCGCGGATTCGAAAACGTTGGCTTGATCTACCGCAACGACGCCTGGGGTCAGGGCTACGCCACCGCCTTCGAGGAAGCCTGGGAAGGCGAGATTGCCAGCATCGCGATCGATCCGACCCAGACGACGTACATCGCCGAACTACAGCAATCCGTCGCCGATGGCGCTCAAGCCTTGATGGTGGTCACGTTTGTTCCTGAGGCGGAGATCATGATTCGTGAGGCGATTGAGCAGGGTCTCTATGACCAGTTCGTGTTCAGCAACGGCGCGCAAAGCCTGCAACTGATTGAAACGATCGGCGCGGAGCACCTCGCCGGTATGTATGGCGCCGGTCCAGCCTCCGCGACCGACAGCGAGTCCGCCGACGCCTGGCTGGAAGCGTTCATCAACGAGTATGGCGAGCCGCCCGCGATTCCTTACGTCAAGGAGACCTATGACGCCACAATCGCCTTGGCACTCGCGGCCCAGGCAGCCGGTTCCGGTGACGGCGCCGCGATTCGCGATCAGCTGCGGACGATCGCATCTGCGCCCGGCGACGAGGTGATCGCCAGTCCCGATTCTGTTGCGGAAGGCCTGAAGACGCTGGCGCAGGGCGGCGACGTGGACTACGTTGGCGCCGCTACCGCCATGGAGTGGGACGAACACGGTGACCTGTCGTCCGGCTTCAGCAGCATCTGGCGTTACACCGACGACGGTAATTTCGAGGAAGTGGAAATCGTCCCCTACGAAGCGCCATAGGCGCTCCTCGCTCAGAAACGCCCTGAACAACTCCGGTTCTCCCTCCCCCTTGCGGAAACCGGTGCATAACCCCCCCACCGTCCCCGCCCCCCGAGGGTGTCTCAGAAGTCGGCATTCCCAGTCCCCGCTTTACGCGGGGACCCCACCCCTCCCTCCCGCTCCAAACTCTCCGTCGCCTGAGCCCTAACCGTCCCCGCCCCCGAGCGGGGACCCGCCCCCTCCCTCCCGCTCCCAACTCTCAGTCGCCCACGACACATCCCAACCCCAATCAACCAACAAGAACATATGTACTCTCGGACATGCCCCCCACTTGCCGCACCCTGGAGCGCCCATGTCCTTCCCCAACTTCCCCAACCCCGCCCGACGAGCCAAGCTCCTCCACGCGCACCAACTCCGACAGCAGGGACTCACCCTCCGTCAGATCGCCGAACGCATGGACTGCGCCCACTCCACCGTCGCCGGCTACCTCAACGACTTCGAACTCTTCCGCACCGACCTCATCCAGGAACTCGCCGCCGACCAGATCGTCTCGCACGTCATCCAACTCGCCGACCTCGCCGACGAACATCACGACCGACGACTCGCCGCCCTCCGCGAGCTCCGGCTGCTCCTCACCGCCGTCCCCAAGATCCGATACGACGAATACCAGCGCGTCGGCGTGCTCACCCAGGCCGGCGTCTCCGTCGACCGCTACGGCAACCGCCACCCCATGCTCAACCGCAGGCACCCGCCCACCCCCCAGGAATCGGCCAAACTCGAACGAAACGCCCAACTCCCCGCCCAAACCGAACTCGACCCCGACCTACCCATGACCTGCCCAGCCGACTCGACCGCGCCCCCCGTCCCCGACTTGATCGGGGACCCGCTCGGTGCCCCCACCGACGAACCAGCCAACGAACCAGCCGCACCCATTCGAACAAAATCGAACAAATCCGAACAGAACACCGACGAAAACCCAGCCCACAACGGCAAATCCGCCAACAACGACCAAAAATCCCCGGCACCGACCGAACACACCCCGCCCAGCGCCATCCCCGACGAAATCCGAGCCTTCCTCGAACACTCAACCCGCGACTGGATCAACGACTACCCCCAACACAACCCTGACCACCCACTCCGACAGGCCGCCCTCCAACTCAAAGCCGAAGCGAAAGCCGCCACGCTTCCCCGGCCGATCCCCTCTCCCCCCTGCGGAGACCCTTGAAAACTCATGATTCCCCTCTCCCCTCCCCTCGCGGGGACCTTTGAATAATTCCGGCACTTCTGGTTCTCAGGTCCCCGCCTCCGCGCGGGGACCTGACCCCGTTCCTCGTCGGCTGAGCCACAAACGGTAGGGCGCATATCTGGTGAGGAGCGATGAAGAAGCGCGAGCAGCGTGAAGCGGAGCGGGTCCCCGCGCGGAGGCAGGAACTGGGAGAACCCCTATGCGTGACTTATGCAAAGGTCTCCTTGCGGGGGGAGATGTCACGGAGTAGCCCGCCCCGCACTTGATGCGGGCTGAAGGTGGCGTCCCCGATCGCCCACCAGCGGCAGTTATTCAGAGGATTCCTGGCCGGCCTCAAGGCTCAACGAAAGGAGCCACACCTTGGATATCTATCGCTTCAGGCCCGCCATCTTGGCGATGGCGGGCCTCATCGTGCTCACATTGGCGACCTTAGCCATCTGGCAAGTTGCCGGCGTCGACGGTCAGTCTCGTACGAGTTCCGAGTCTTCGGGAGATGTCCGTATTGCAGACCCCGGCGATTACTTCTTCCGCACGACGCCGTCCGACGGTGCAGGACAAGGCGCCATCCTTGCCGACTACGCAAAGGAGCAGGGGCACGAACGAATTGGCGTCCTGCATCGCGATGACGCCTACGGGCAGGGCTTGGCTGATGAGGTCGTCCGGGCGTTTGACGGCAAAGCGATCTCCTTGTCGCTGGACCACGTGAACGGCGACACGTTCATGACGGAGATCGGGCAGGTCGCAGCCGACGGCACGACGGTGTTGCTGGTTCTCGGATGCTGGAAGGAAAGCGCGACCGTCATCTCGGAGTCCCTGGAGAGTGGCCTCTTCGACCAGTTCCTGCTCAGCGACTGCACCCAGAGTCCCAACACGTTCAATGCGCTCGGGAGCGAGATTGCGACGGGGCTGACCGGCGCAGCGCCATCCTTCGGCGAGCAGAACGACTCGACCCGATTCTTCGCTGCGGGCTTCACCGAGATGTGGGGCCGGCCTCCTACTGCCAACATCACGTTCGTGCCCTCCGTGTACGACGCGACGATTGCTGCCGCGCTGGCAGCGCAGGCCGCGCAATCGACGGACGGCGCGTACCGGTGGATCTCACCGAATAGCGGACGGTTGGCGCGTGACCGCGCTTCTGAGTCGCTGCCAGACTGTGCCCGCGTCGCTGCCGGGTTGATCGTCCGGTCCTCGGGACACAAATCGGCTAACGCGGTCCTGCTCGGCCAGCAGCCCTTGCGGCCGCCAGAGCAGAAACACGACGATCAGCAGTCCGATCAGCAACTGTCGCACCTGGAAGACGCGGCTGCCCAACCAGTCGGGCAAGCTCTCCTGAATCAACGGTGTACCGAACCAGAAGAATCCCACGACGACCGCGCCCAGCACCGCGCCTCGATGATTGCCGCTGCCTCCGACGATCAGCATCGTCCAGACGAAGAAGGTGCCGAGCAGGTCGGAGAAGGTCAGCGGCGAGATCGTCCCGCTGCGATGGGCGTAAATCGCCCCGGCCAGACCCATCAACATGGCTCCGAGGATGAAGGCGCCCATGCGGAAGCGCACAGTGTTCTTGCCCGACGCTTTGGCCGTGTCCTCGTTGTCGCGGATCGCCCGTAAGGCGCGACCCCAGGGCGATGCAGTCGCACGAGTAACGAACCAATAGACCACGATCAGGACGACGAGCACGATGGCAAGCTCGACCCAACGGTAGTTGGGTCCCTGGACTTCGTTCTGCAGGAATCCATCGATGCCGTTGAGGCCCCGGCTGCGGTTGACCAGTCCTTCGACCGAGTTGGCAATGCTGCGCAAAATTGCTGCGACGCCGATGGTGGCAATCGCGAGGAAGTCATCGCGCAGACGGAGCGTGGGTATACCAAGCAGAATGGCCAGGACGCCTCCCGCGATCGCAGCGAATATCCAACCGACTGGGATCGGAATGCCCCAGCCGCCCACGTAGGCTTCCAAGCCCTCAGGGGCCGGCAATGTCAGCACTGCGGAGGTATACGCGCCGACCATGAAGAAGGCCGCAACGCCGAAATTGAGGATGCCCACGCTCCATTGGATGTTGAGCGCGAGCGCCAGGATCGCAAAGATCGCCACGGTCGTGAGGAAGCCGACCGTCCAGTTGACACCGCCGTCGAATGTGACCAGTGTGACGATCAGCTGTTCCATCTCAGCGCGCCGGTCCGAACAGTCCTCGAGGACGCAATAGCAGCACAACGATCACGATGGCAAAGGGGACACCCGGCTTCAGGCCCGTGTTGATCCATTGGGTCGACAGCTCTTGGGCAATCCCCACCGTCAGTCCACCAACCAGCGCTCCCCACGGATTGCCGATCCCTCCCAGGATGACAGCGGCGAACAATGGCAAGAGCAGGCGGAATCCGGCGTCGAAGCGAACCTCGGCTTGAAGTCCCAGCATGACGCCGGCCAGCGCCGCCAGGATGCCGGCGACAATCCAGGTGCCGATGCGAATACGGTTGGTGTCGATGCCCGACGCTTCCGCCAGGCCGGGATTGTCGGATGTGGCCCTCATGGCCTTGCCGAATCGGGTTCGGTACAACAACCAGTACAGCAACACGGCCGCCAAGACCGTGATACCGACAATGAAGAATTGATCGGGCTTGACCCGAATACCGCCGAGGATCTCGATGGCCGGGTGGATGCCTGGGGTGTAGCGGAAGTTTGACGGTCCCCAGATCAGCTGGACCGCTGCACGCAACATGATCGAGATGCCCAGCGAGGCGATGGCGAAGACGAAGAATCCTCCGCCGGTCGCTCGCAGTCGCCGGAACACCAGGCGCTCCAGGATCACCGAGATCAGCGCGACGCCAACCATCGCGACCAGCAGTCCGACGACGAGTCCCCAGCCAAAGGAGAGCGATCCGAAGCGTCCGCCGGCGAAGCCGAGGTTGGCGCCCTCGGCCGAGACGACGAAGAAGGCCAGGAACATGCCCCAGCCCATCTTGTCGCCGTGTGCGAAATCGCCGATGCCGAGCACACCGAAGACCAGGGTCAGCCCCATCGCGCCGAGCGCGATGATCGAACCGACGATGATCCCGATCGCGACTAGCTGGGCAATCTCTATGAGTGGCTCCCTTCCTCGATCGTGAACCCCTCTCCTTCGGCCTGCCCGAGGAAGGCCCGTCCGACTTCAGGGCTGGTCAACATCTCGGTGCCCGTGCCCTCCAGCGCCTTCTCTCCGTCGACCATCACCACTGCCCGGTCGGACCAGATCAACGCCTCGGTCGCGTTCTGCTCGACCATCAGGACGCCGACGCCCGACATGTGAATTCGGTAGATGCGTCCCAACAGCTCACCGCGTGCCGCGGGCGCCAAGGCGGCCGTTGGCTCGTCCAGGCACAACATCACCGGGTCAAGCATGAGCGCTCGTGCCATCGCGAGCATCTGCCGCTGTCCCCCTGACAGCCGGCTTGCCCGCTCGCGAGGACGGTTCTCGAGGTCGGGAAACATGGCCAGGACTTCCGCGATCCGCTCTCGCAAGCCCTCCTTGCGCATGTAGCCGCCCATTTCCAGGTTCTCCCTGATCGACATCGAGGTGAAGATGTTGTCGACCTGGGGCACGTAACCGATTCCGGCGGCGATCATTCTTGGCGTGGACCAGCCGCTCACATCTTCGCCCTGGAACACGCGTCTGCCGCGTTCATGTGGCAGCGCGCCGACGATCGCTTTGAGCAGCGTCGACTTGCCAGCGCCGTTGGGTCCGATGATCGTCAGGATTTCGTCGCGGTAGAGGTCGAGCGCCACGTCGTGAATGATGTCGATGCCGTCGACATAGCCACCGAAGAACGACTCCACCTGGAACAAGGGCTGACGCTCGGTCATATCCGTTGTCCCCTCAGGTAGGCCGCCTGGACCTCGGGGTTGGACAACACATCGTCGGGCGTTCCGACATCCAGCACGCGGCCCTGCGCCATCACGATCACCGGATCGCAAAGCTGGCGGACGAAATCGAGATTGTGCTCGATGATCAGGAATGAGAGACCGAGTCGCTCACGGAGCTCGCGGATGTGTTCGGCCAGCCGGCGGACGAGCGCAGGATTGACGCCGGCGCCGGGCTCGTCGAGCAGGATCATGCGAGGCTCCGCCATCAGCGCACGCGCGAGTTCGAGCAGTTTTCGTTGGCCACCCGAGAGGGCGCCGGCGCGAATGTAGGCCTGATGCCCGAGTTGGGTCTGCTCCAAGACTTCGTGCGCGCGGACTTCAAGCCGTTCCTCTTCGCGACGGATGCTGCCGGCCAACAGCCAGTTCCGCCAGACGGTCTCGCCCGACTGATGCTCACCGGCCAGCATCAGGTTTTCCAGGACGGTCATCGTTTCCAGTTCCTGCGGAATCTGGAACGTTCTCACCAGGCCGTTGTCAAACATTCGGTGAGCCGGCAAGCCGGTGACTTCTTCGCCGGCGAAAAACACCTGGCCTCCGTCGGGCTTGAGGAATCCCGCGACGCAATTGAACGCGGTGGTCTTGCCGGCTCCGTTCGGGCCGATCATTCCCACGATCTTGCCTTCCTCTACGTGGAAGGTCGCCTGATCACACGCGCGCAGTCCGCCGAAATGCTTGTCCAGTTCGCGAACGTCCAGCAACGCCTCCATGACTTCGCCTCATCGCCTCAGCCCGGCGGCCAGGACAGCTTGCGCCCTCCAAGCACGTGCAGGTGCAAGTGTGCGACGGTCTGGCCGGCGTTCTCGCCGACATTCACCACCACGCGCCAGCCGTCCTCTTCCAACCCCTCTTGGCGAGCGACCGTCTGGGCTGCCTGCATCAGGTGTCCCAGGAGCGCCGGATCGGCTTGATCGGCTTCCTGCAAGCCCGTGATGGCAACGCGAGGAATCACCAACACATGCGTCGGCGCTTGCGGGTTGAGGTCGCGAAACGCCAGGCACTGGTCGTCTTCATAGACGATGTCTGCGGGAATTTCTCCACGCACAATCGCGCCAAACACCGTGTCCGACGAACGCTCAGCGTCACTCACACTTCTTCCTCCTGGGGTTCGTTACAGCAAGCGCAGGGTAGCCTGTGCGCATGACCGGCGGCAGTTCGACTCCCAACCTGGTGCTCGTCCGTCACGGGCAAAGTGTGTGGAACCGCGAGAACCGCTTTACCGGTTGGATCGACGTTGATCTAACTGATCAAGGAATCGTCGAGGCGCACAGCGCCGGACGACAGATCCGTGAAACAGGAATCGAATTCGACGCTGCCTGGACATCGGTGTTGCAGCGCGCGATTCACACGCTGTGGATCATCCTGGACGAGATCGACACGCCCTGGATGCCTGTGTATCGCGACTGGCGGTTGAATGAGCGCCACTATGGCGGCCTGCAGGGTCTGAACAAAGCCGAGACTGCGGCGCAGCACGGCGATGACCAGGTCCACATTTGGCGGCGTTCGTACGACATTCCCCCGCCGACCCTGGACGATGAACATCCCGACCATCCGCGCTTCGACCGTCGCTACACCGGAATTCCGGAAGCTGCGCTACCCGGCGCGGAGTCGCTCAAGCTCACGCTGGAACGGGTGTTGCCTTGCTGGGAGCACGAGATTGCGCCCGCGCTGCGGGGTGGTCAGCGACTATTGCTCGCGGCGCATGGCAATAGCATTCGCGCGATCGTCAAGCACCTTGAGTCGATCTCGGACGAGGACATCCCGCAGTTGAACATCCCCACGGGAATGCCGCTCGCGTACACGCTCGACGACAACCTGAATGTCGTCGAGCGGCGCTACCTGGCAGGTGAGGCGGCGGCCGCTGAAGCGGCCGCGGCGGTGGCCGCGCAGGGTCAGGCCCAGCGCGGCGACTCCTAAACCTCGAGCGCTACTACGCGGTGACGGCTTCTCGGTACTGGCGGACCGCTTCGATGTGCGCGTCGACGTCGGGCAGGCCGGAGTTCATGGTTGCGATTGAGATGGCAGTCGCTCCCAGTTCAACCCATCGCTCGGCGTGCGAGTTCCATAGTTCGGGGTTGCCACCGCGGAACTGCGCCTGCGGCTCCATCGGGAAGCTGTCGGCGTCGCGTCCGTTGTCTCGCAGGTAGCCTCGCAGCGTTTCTACCATCGCCGCAGAGTCGGCGTTCGGTGAACCGATTGGGAACCAGCCATCGCCGATCGTTGCCGTGCGGCGGAGCTGCAGATCGTGTGAGCCGCCGAACCACACCTCGATCGGTTCCGTCGGACGCGGCTCGATGCCGGTGGCCTTGACCTGGTGGAACTCGCCGTCGAAGTCGACCAGATGGTTCGTCCACAGCTCTCGCATCAGGGCGATCTGTTCTTCCTGCCGGCGTCCGCGATTGCGGAAGTTCTCCCCTAATACTTCGTACTCGACCTGGTTCCAGCCGCTGCCAACGCCCAGTCGGAATCGGTTGCCGGAGAGCACCGCCAACTGAGCAGCCTGCTTGGCCACAAGCGCGGTTTGTCGCTGTGGCAGAATCAGCACCGCTGTCGCGAGGCCTAGGTTTCTGGTGCAGGCGGCGATGAAGCCGAGCGTGACAAAGACCTCGTGGAATTGGTCCTGATCGGTGTACGGCCCGGTCAGGCGATGCACCGACGGGTCCGCGCCGAGCACGTGGTCGTAAATCAGCAGGTGGTCGAAGCCCATGCCCTCGACCGCCTGTGCGAAGTCGCGAATTGCTGATGGGTCGGCGCCGATTTCGTTGGTCGGCAGCACGGCCCCCATGGTCAGATCGATTGCCATTGTGATCTCCCTCTTCAATAGCCGTCCGTGTTAGGACGGCCAACGCGATCATAGCCGCGACCCGCCAGGTCCGACCTGCACGTAGCGATGGGCGGTCATAGGCTCAACGCAGCGCAGAGGAGACCTGCCCATGCCCACCCCTCGCCAGTTCCTGCGGCCGCTCGTGCTCGGCGCGCCGAACCCACCAGCCGACATTCCGACATATCCGTCGCGGATGATCCATTTCTTCGATCCCTCCAACGAGCGCATCCTGAAGCGATTGCCGCAGCTGGCGTCGACCGTGGACATTCTGCTCGGGAATCTTGAGGATGCGATTCCTCCGAGCGCCAAGGAGGCGGCTCGCGCCGGGCTGATCAATGTCGGCAAGACGCTCGATCTTGGCGCGACAAAGCTATGGACGCGTGTCAACGCCGTCGACAGTCCCTGGTTCCTCGACGACATGCTCGAGCTCACAGCCGAAATCGGCGACGTGCTCGACACGGTCATGCTGCCCAAAGTCAATGGACCAGAGGAGATTCGCTTCCTCGATCTGCTACTGGCGCAGCTCGAGGCCCGCAACGGACTGACGCGGCCGATCCTGATTCACGCGATCCTTGAAACGGCGCAGGGCGTATCGAATGTCGAGGCGATTGCTCAATCGAGCCCGCGCTTGCAAGGGATGAGCCTCGGCCCCTCCGATCTCGCCGCGTCCAGACGGATGAAGACGACTCGCGTCGGTGGGCCTCATCCTGGCTATGTGGTGCGCACCGACGCCGACCCGCAAGACGAATCTGCCGCCCGGACGTCTTACATGCAGGATCCGTGGCACTACACGCTGGCTCGGATGATCGACGCCTGCGCAGCGAATGAGATCTATCCGTTTTACGGTCCCTTTGGCGACTTCTCCGATCCCGTTGGCTGCGAAGATCAATTCCGCGCTTCGTTCATCCTTGGCTGCGTCGGCGCGTGGACGCTGCATCCCAAGCAGATTCCGATTGCAAAGTCGGTCTTCAGGCCGAATCCCGACGAGGTGTCGTTTGCGCGTCGCGTCGTGGCTGCGATGCAGGCGGCCGGCGGATCGGGTGGTGTTGCGGTAGTCGATGGCAAGATGCAGGACGATGCGACGTACAAACAGTGCCGGGTGTTGCTCGATCTCGCCGACATGCTGTCAAAGAAGGATCCTGAGCTCGCGGAGTTGTACAGCGCCTAGTTGGCTCGGCCTCTGGAGGCGAGCTCTTCGTATGCCTGACCTGTCAGGCGTCGCATGATTTGTGCGGCATAAGTCGAGAGCACCCACTTGCCGATTACAGCGGTCCCTGCCGCAACGATCACAATCGACCATTCCGGTGCCGAGAGCGGTGAAAAGTCGAAGAAGTTTCGCAGCGGCGGCGTATAGAGCGTCAAGATGAATACGCCCAACAACGCCACGCCAAAGAAGGAGACCAGCGCCGGACGCATCAAGTTATCCCGCGTTGCGCCCTCGAAGCCAATCACTTCCACCATGTAAGCGAGTCCGACAATCCCGATCGTGGTTGAGACGAGCGTGCGCGCGTCCTCGACCGGACGACCGAGAATGCCTTCGGTGAGCAGGTGAACGGAGACCGCCGCGACGGCCAGCGCCAGCGAAGCGGGGATCGCAAACCGCATCGTTGAGGAGAGGAAGTTTTGCCCCGCCGATCGGGGCGGGCGCGTGAGCGTGATGAACACGGCCGGCACGCCCAGTGTGAACAAGGCGGTCAACGAGCCGTGGCGCGGCAGGAATGGAAACTCGAGGCCCATCATGTTCGAGATGAAGATGATCAGGAAGGCGTAGAAGCTCTTGGTCACGAACAATTTCGAGAGCTGAGAGGCGTTGCCGAGCACATTCTGCGCGATGGCCGAGCCACGCACCAATGCCTCGAATGAGTCGTTGCGCAAGATGATCGCTGCTACGCCTTTGGCCGTGTTGGCGCCCGATTCCATGGCCACTCCGATATCGGCCTGGCGCAGAGCGCGGACGTCGTTAGCGCCGTCTCCGACCATCGCGACGTAGTGCCCATTCGCTTGCAGCGCCGCGACGATCTGTTCCTTTTGCTGCGGCGCAATGCGGCCGAAGACCGAGTTCTCCTCGACCGCATCGGCCAGCTCGTCCTCGCTGAGCCGCTCCAAGGCCGTCCCGGTGGTCATCCCTCCGGGGAGCTGGATTCCCAACTGCTGGATGAGCGCCGCGACGGTTGCCGGATTGTCGCCGCTGATGATCTTCGGTTCGATGCCCAGATCGTCCATCATGCGGAACGCGTTCGCGATCTCTCCTCGCAGCTCATCGGCGACGGTGATCAGCGCCACGACGCGCAGGGATGGTATGGAATCCGTTTCCGCATCCGGCATCGCCGCCGCTTCGGCGAAGACGACCCCACGCAGCCCACGCTGCGCGGCTTGCTCGTACTCGGAGAGCAGCTCGGCTCGTTCGTCGTCCTCGGCGGTTGTCGTCGTACGCAGCAACCGTTCGGGAGCGCCCAGGACGAAAACACGCTCTTCGTCGTCGAGCCGCAAGCGTGCCGCGCTCCAGCGCCGCTCTGAGTTGAACGGCTCGTCGTCGACCAGTTGCGCCCCGTTGGATTGAGCGGCGAAGGCTGTCGAAAGCGCCTCGGCCGTCTTGTTGTTGGTCGCCGTCGAGACTGCAAAGGCGCCCAGCCAACCGGCGAGCGAACGTCCGCCCGACGCCCAGCGCACGTCATCGACCTGCAACCGATTCGCCGTGATCGTGCCGGTCTTATCGAGACAGATGGTGTCGAGATAGTTCAGGGCCTCCACGGCGGTGTTGTCCTGCACGATGGCGCCCAAGCGCGACACGCGCAGCGCGCCGACGGCGAAGGCAACCGTGAAACCGAGCATCAAGCCCTCGGGCACGACCGATGTCGCCGTGGCGATCGTCGCCTTCACCGCTTCGTCGAACTCGCGTCCGGTGATCAGGAAGGAAATCAGAATCAACAGCGCGAGAATCGCGGTGCCAACAATGAGCCCATCGAGGATTCGTTTGAATCGGAGCTGGAGCGGCGTTTGGGTTCGCTTGAGCTCTCGCGCGTCCTGCGTTTCGCGGACTGCTCGAGAATGGACGCCAACCCTCGCTGCCCGGTAGTAACAGGAACCCCCAACACAGAATGCGCCCGACTCGATCTCTTCGCCCGGTCCACGACGCACTGAACGGGATTCACCGGTGAGAATCGACTCATCCAGCTCGGCCTCGTCCCAGACCACCGGACCGTCGGCGACGACCTGATCACCGCTGCGCAAGACGAGCAGATCGTCTTCCACGACATCGGTGGCGAAGACCTCGAGCTCGAAGCCTCCGCGCACGACGATTGCCGTAGGTGCGGTCAACGCGACGAGTTGGCGCAACTTGCGGGTCGCGCGCAACTCCTGGAAGGTGCCAATCAGCACATTGACCAGCACAACAATGCCGACGAATGCGGCGTCCTGTAGGTGATCGGTTTTCCGCTCGGTCACGGCGAGCACCAGCAGAATGCCGATCAGACCGAACAGGATCATGTTGAAGTAGGTGAAGACGTTCGAGACGATGACGTCGATGTCGGATCGTTGCTTCGACGTGTCTTGATTCACTCGGCCGTCGACGATGCGCTGCGCCACTTCAGCATCGGACAGGCCGACCAGCTCCGGCGGTTCTGCCGGCCTGGCTCGCCGACGAGTCGAAGCTGGCGCCGTCTCAACGTCGGGTAGAAGCGAAAGCGGAGCCGGCGCGGGCTTGGGCGCCAGCGGTGGCGGCGTCTCAATGGAGGCCGCCGAAGGCCAATCCGTCAGCCATCCACCGGCGCTGTGCCCTTCGATCTCGGCCAACGCCTCAGTCACCCGCACCAGCGATGGCGGATCGAGCGGCGTTTGGCCCTCTTCAAGCGCAGCCAGATCGAAGAGCGGCGCAGATTCCCCTGCTTCATCGACAGGTGGGGACGGATGCTGGGTGGACATGTGTCAAGTTTTCGGAGGGACCGGAGACTTCAATCTGTCCTGACTCTACCCATTCGCTACCCATTCGCTTATTCAGTGAGCGAACGCTCGAGACCAGCCAGCCGCTCGGCGCGACGCGCTGCGTTTCGCCCACGACGTGACCCCAGGACGCCCCAGGCGAGTGTCAGTACGAAGACAGCCGCCTGCACCAACACAATGGTTGCGCCTGACGAGACATCCGCGAACCAGGAAATATAGACGCCGAGGAATCCGGTGAATGCGCCGATCAGCACTGCGATCACGAAGAGCCGTGGGAACGAGTCGGTCATCAAGCGGGCAACGACCGGTGGAATCACCAATGCGGCTGCGATCAGCGTGACTCCCAACACCTGTAGCGCCGCGACGACGGTGGCGGCCAGAGCTAATGAGAAGATCGCCTCGACCCAGCGCACCGGAATGCCGTAGGCGGTTGCCACGTCCTGGTCAAACGTAATGAACACCAGTGGCTTCCAGAGCAAGAAGAGCACCAGAGCAATCAGCAGGACCATGCCTGCCGTCACGTACAGGTCTTGATTGGTGATTCCTAGAATCTCGCCGAAGAGGGCGGCCTCGAAGTCTCGTGTAAAGCTGCGCGCACGCGAGATCACGGCGATGCCGATCGCGAATGCCGCAGTCGTAATGATGCCGATCGCTGCATCGCCGCCGATTTGCCGTCGGCGCGCTGCCTGGTTGATCAGGAAGACCGAGAACGCGCCCCAAATACTTGCGCCGAGGAAGAAGTTGATGCCCAGGGTGAATGACACCACTGCGCCGCCAAAAATGCTGTGCGCCAGACCGTGTCCGATGTAGGCGAGTCGTCGCAAGATGACGAACACGCCAACTGCCGCCGTGACCCCGCCGACCAGCGTGGCTGCGATCATCGCGCGTTGCATGAAGCCGAAATCGAACGGCTCAAGCATCGTCGGCGTCCGGACGTCCAATGACGTTGACCACATCCGGCCGCGCCGGTGGTTCTTTGTGCGCGCCCGGCGCCTCTTCCGGCACCGGCAGGACGTAGGTCTCGTTACCACTCTGGACGACCAACATCGGCTGGCCGTAGGCGCGCTCCAGGATTGCAGGTTGTAGGACCTCGGAGGGCGGCCCGTCGGCGAGCACCGTTTGCTCTCCCAGCGCGATCAGTCTGGGCAGGTGCGAGGCAACACCGTTCAGATCATGGGTCGTCAAGACGACCGTCACGCCGGCATGGTTCAGTGCGGCCAACTGATGCAGGATTTCGTGCCGCGTCTTGATATCGACGCCGGACGTTGGCTCATCCAACAACAACAGATCGGGTGAGCGGACCAACGCTCTCGCCAGGAATGTCCGTTGTTGTTCTCCTCCGGAGAGTGCGCGAATCGGCCGGTCTGCGAGATCGGCGATGCCGAGCTGCGACAAGACGACGCGCGCCCGGCTGCGTTCGGCCCGACTCGTCCAAGGCAGCCAGCGCCGAGTGCGCCAGCTTCCGAGCAGGGCGACCTGCTCAACCGTGATCGGGAAGTTCCAATCAACCGTCTCAACCTGTGGTACGTAGCCGACTCTGGTGTTGTCGGCGACCGATGAGTCGCCGGCGTAAACCTCAGTCTCGCCCAGTAACGAGCGCAGCAGGGTTGTCTTGCCGCAGCCGCTCGGCCCGACGATGCCGATCAGCTCTCCCGGGGAGATCTGAAGATTGACGTCTCGAAGCGCGACTTCGCCGTCGTAACCCAACGCCACACCGTCCAGGCGAACCAGTTCTCCTACCCGGACGGTTGCCATGTGCTGCCCGTCTCAAATCCGTCGAGCGCGGAGGCGTCGCCGCCGAGTGCGGTCACCAACGTGCGGACGTTCTCGACCATCATGCCCACCAAGGTATTGCCTGCGTCGCCCGGTTCGCCTGGCAGGTCGTCGTCGGACAAGGTCGAAACCTGAACTGCGCCGGCTTCCCTAGCGATGGTTTGTAGCACCTCCGAGGGAAAGACTTCCGAGCCGAAGATGGCCGGGACGCCTGCGCCTCTGACCTGCTCGATGAGCTCTGCCACTTCGCGCGGCGACGGTTGCGAGAAATTCGACGGTTGAATGGCGCCGATGATTTCCAGTCCGTAGCGGGGCGCGAAGTAGGGGAACGAGTCGTGGTAGGTGATGAGTCTGCGGTGTTCCTGGGGAATCGTTTGGGTTGCTTCGGCAATGGCCTCGTCCAACTCCCACAGCCGTTCGCTCAACCTCTCAGCGTTGGTTGAGTAATAGTCGCGGCCGTCCGGATCGAGCTCGATCAGGGCATCGCGGACGATCTCCGCGTACCTCACAGCCAGATGGGGCGCCGTCCAGAGATGCGGATTGGGATTGCCGTCTGCTTTGGGAAAGGAGAAGTCGTAGACGTATTGGTCGGGCGAGACCGCCTCGTTGCCGAGCTGCAGGATTGGCGTTTCGTCAGAGCGGTTGGCTTCGGCCAACTCGAGCGTCGGCAGCTCCAGGTTGAGTCCGTTGATGACGATCAGATCGGCCTGCTCGAGTTGTCCAACCGCCGAGGGCGGTGGATCGTAGGTGTGACTGTTGACGCCCTCGGGCACCAGGCCGACGACCTCGATCCGGTCCCCTCCGACTTGCTCGACGATGCTTCTGAGCGGTGCGACCGTGGTTACAACGAGGAAGGTGTCGCTGTCGGAGCTATCACCACCACACGCCGCGACGAACGCCGCCACAAGCGCGAATATTGCCAAGAATGCGCGGACAGCCGACCGCCCCATTTGCGGCGTTTCCCCTCAAGATGCGGGGTCAGCCTACGCTCGGATTCTTGCTATTGCAACTACTTGCAAGAAGGGCGCCAACCTAGACCACGCCGGGACGGATGCTGTTGCGTGGGAATCCTACCGCGCCCAGCGTGTGCGGCCAGACATCGAACAATGTGTCGATCTCGATCCGGTTGTCGTCGAAGTGCAGGTAGCGCTCGAGGACGGGCTCGGAGAACAGCGAGATGCGATGACCGCTGGCGCCGAAGATGCGGCCATTGGCGGCATCCGACTGGTCCGACGCGAGCCAGGCCACGATCGGAGCGACGTTCTTCGGGTCGCGGGCCGTTCCGGCAGCCGTTTCGGAAGGCGCTGGTCCCGAAGCCTCGACGCCACGACCGCGGTCGGTCATGCGAGTCGATGCGCCCGGCGCGATGCAGTTCGTCGTGACCCCGTAACGTGTGAGCGCGCCGACGTTGGATCGCATCAGGCCCAGCTTGGCAGCGTGCGCTGCCGAGTAGTTCGGCTGGCCCGCCGAGCCGCGAATCCCGGCGTCGGAGGTGAAATAGACAACGCGCCGGTGTTGGCCCTCGCGATTGGCGCGCCAGTAGATCGAAGCGAACTTTGTCGGCGCGAAGCAGCCCTTGAGGTGAGCGCGGACCAGACCGTCCCACTCCTCCTCGAGCATGTTGAAGATCATCCGCTCGCGGAGGATGCCATGAGCGCACACGAGCACGTCGAGTCCACCGAACTCGTCAAGCGCGGTTTGGACCATTCGCTCGGCGGTGTCCATGTCTGCGACGTCGCCGACGAAGGGGACGGCTTCGCCGCCCGCGTCACGGATTTCCGCAACGATCGCCGCAACCTTTGAGGCATCCATTCCGAACCGACCCTCGACGTCGAAGCCGGTGTCGGCGACGACGACCTTGGCGCCCTGCTCGCCGAAGACGCGACAGAGATTCGAGCCGATACCGCCCGCTCCGCCGGTGATAATGCAGATCCGGCCTTCCAGATGCTTTGCCATGATTCCCACCTCTCGCTAAGTTTGTCGTTGGTCTAGGGGAACTGTCTCGGAGGCGGGCCGACACCCTGCACTTCGAGTGTCTGCGGCATCAGCTCAAATAGCGTGTCGATGTCCCAATACGGCTCGACGTTCCAGATCGTCTGCTCCCACTCGGGCTCTTTCCAGATCGTGATCTTGTTGCCCGTTGTGCCGACGACGCGACCGCTGATCTCGGCGCTGGCGTCGGAGGCGAGGAAGGTGACGGCCGGGGTGACGTTGTTGGGGTCCATCGGTGTGCCGGTCGCCGTGGCGCTGGGCGCTTCGGTCGACTGGTCGATTCCACGCCCGCGGTCGGTCATGCGGGTTGCTGCGCCGGGCGAGATGCAGTTGCTCGTCACGCCGTAGCGCTCGAGCGCCTCGGCGTTGGAAAGCGAGAGCCCGATCTTGCCCGCGTGGGCTGCTGAGTAGTTGGGCTGACCGGCTTCACCGCGGACGCCGGCCGACGAGGTGAAGTAGATGATCCGCCGGTTGCCCTTGTCGCGGTTCGCGCGCCAATGGATGGCGGCGAATTTGGTCGGCGCGAAGCAGCCCTTGAGGTGAATGCGAACCAGGCCGTCCCACTCGTCCTCGGTCATATTGAAAATCATGCGCTCACGCAGAATGCCGTGGGCGCAGACAAGGATGTCCAGATCGCCGTAGGTCTCAATCGCCGTCTGCACGGCGCGTTCCGCGGTCTCCATGTCGGCGATATCGCCGGCGACTGCGGTCGCCTGTCCGCCGTTGGCGATGATTCCATCGACAACCGCCTGGACCTTGGACGGGTCCATGCCGGCCCGGCCTTCGACGTCGAAACCGGTGTCGCAGGCGACGACGGACGCGCCCTGCTCGGCGAAGACCTTGCAGATTTGTGAGCCCATGCCACCGGCGCCGCCGGTCACCAACGCTACTTTGCCATCGAGATGTCCCATTGCGCGCTCCGATCCTCGTTGTGGAGAGTCGTAAGGAGACTAGGCCTGCGTGAGGGGAAGGGTCAATCGATGGGCGGCCGAACGTCGAAGCCGAGAGCGGAAGCGGCGCGCGCCTGTTGTTTGTCCCAGGTGACGAATGTCATCTCACCATGCTGGAGCATCTCGAGAGCTGTAGCCAGATGGACGGCGTCGGCGCCGGAAAGTGTGTAGCGGATCACAAGCTCGGCGGCGTCATCGAGGTACGGATCAAGTACAGGAATCACGTTTAGTCGCAACCAGGCCTGATCAAATCGGATCTGCGCCTCGCTCAAATCGGACGCGCTGATTTCTCGGTTGCGAACGCGACGGGATAGCGCGGACAAGGTCTCCGGACGCGAAAGCCGACTCGTGTATTGGCGCCCGCCGGAATAGAACAGTTCTGAGGCAATCTCGGCGCTCGCCTCGCTCGCCTCGCTCGCCTCGCTTGGCACGAGCACTTTGACCAACGCGCTACTGTCGAAGTAAACGCGCTGGATGGTCATTCACAACGGTCGCAATGACAGCGACCCAGTGCGCACATCAACTCGTCATTGGTCATCGGTTTTCCGACGGGCTTGTAGTCCTCGAAGAACGATTTCCAGAACTCTCGCTGTTCCTTTGGAAATCGATAGGGAGGATTCACAAGTCCCCGGTGGTAAAGGTCTTCCCAGTACGAGTCTGGTTCTTCGTCGCCCCAATCGAGGAGCGGACGTGGAACCTCTATCGGCTCACTCCCGGCGGGTTGCCTCACAACTTCCTTGACTTCCTCTTCGCGATCCATCGCGGGCACTCCCTGTCTCCAAGGTCAGTGTATCGAGCCTGACTACCTGCGACGGCGCTTAAGCGGGACCCAACCAACCCGGATCCAAGAGGCGGCGCACGATGTCGATGGCTTCGGTTTTGTCGTAGCGGAGGTATGACTGGGATGTTGAGACCTGCTGGTCACCGAAGAAGAAGCGTTCGTAGAGCTCCTGGCGACCGGCGAGTGAAGTGCCGACGACATCCCAGGCGAGGCGGAAGAGGGGGACTTTCTCGATACCTTCCTCGTTCATGTCGGCCGCGCCTTTGAAGTAGCGCTCGACTGATGGACCAAGTGCTTCGCTGATCGCTTCCATGTTGGCTTCCGATGGCGCAGCCATGAAGTTGCTGCCGCCGATCTGTTTGATGTGGTCGATGATCTGGACGTAGTACTCGGGGAAGAGGCGCAACCCGGCGACGATGGCGTTGGAGTTGCAGTACCAGACGCCATTGGCCGGATCTTCGAATGAGCCCTCGACCGCCGCGATCGCGATTGACTCCAGGGTTTGCAGCATCGTGACGACCTCGCCGAGTCGGATCTGCACGTTGATGAATGAGTTGGTCTGGGCGTTCTCCGCGATCAGGTGGGCGAGTCCGAGCAGAAAGCGCGTCTTGGCCACGTTCTTGACGATCACGTGGTGTCCCAGCGATTCGTGGAACCGCATCACCATCAGCGCCGTGTTGTGAATCTTCCCGTCCTGGTAGTCGAACACGTTCTCCCAGGGCACTTCGACATCGTCGAAGACGGCGACCGTGTCGATCTCCTCGAAGCGGCTGGAGATCGGATAGTCGCGGGTTGAGCGGTTCGGGTCGAACGAGTCGCGGCACACCCAGTGCAGCCCGGGCGCGTCGACGGGGATGGTGAAGCCCAAAGCGTACTTGCGTTCGCTCTCACCACTCACGATCGGCAGCACCATCGACAAGTTCTCGTCCGAGAACGGCGCCAGCGTGCCCAACACCCGCGCGCCGCGCACGATGATGCTGTCCGAGGTTCGCTTGACGACGCCGGCATTGAGGAACGGCTCCTGTTCGCCAAGCGGCGTGTTGCGATCGATCTGCGGCGTGATGAAGGTGTGGGTCAAGCAGACATCGTTGCGGCGACAGTGGTCATGGATCTGCGCCGCGTGTTGACCGAGCGCTGGATCGCTCTGCCCCCAGTGATGCCGGGCTGCGGCGACCCCAGCGATAGCCGCGTTCATGTAGTCGGGCGCTCGGCCGAGCTGTCCGCCGGTGTGTTCGGCCCAGGCGGCGTAGGCGGCGGAGCGATCGCGGAGGTCCTGCTTCGAGCGTGGGATCTTGAACGAACGGTGCGAGCGCTCGCCGTCTTCATCCTCGTAGGAGATGACGTCGCGGACGGCGGGATCGCACTGAAAATCGTAGTAGGCCGCGATGGTACGCGCAGCGCCGGCGAAGCCCGGCGCGGTGGTCACGTCATCGACCAGCGCGCCATTGTGCCAGATTCGGCGTCCATCGTGCAGGCCGGCCAAATAGGCCGCGCCGTCTCGCATGGCCATTGATGCTGCCGAGCGCCGGGCTAGTCGCCGGCGCCAGGCGCAGCAAAGACCGGCGTGGGCTCGTCAACCAGCGCTTCCTCACCTTCGGTCGGCAGAACATCCGCGTAGTTGAGCGCGCCGTCGATGTCGGCTTCCCAATCTTCGCGCGGCAGCTCGTAGAGCACTTCGATGCCGTGGCCGTCGGGATCGTTGATGTAGACCGAGTGCGTCATCCCGTGGTTGATCCGCAGATTGAACTTGACGCCCTTGGACTGCAGGAAGGCAATCTGCTTCAGCCAGGCGTCGCGGTCGGGGTAGTGCACGGCGAGATGGTTGAGGCCGGGGCGCTTGGGGGCCATTGACCAGTCACCCGACTCTTCCGATTGGCCCACGATCTCGGTCAGCGCGAGGTCGTGGTGGCTCTCGGAGAGGCCGTTGTAGAAACGCATTTTCATCGGACGTTGTTCGCGTTCCTTGAGCGATCCAATGTGGCGGAAACCCATCACTCCGGTCCAGAACTCGTGCGCGACCTCGATGTCGCGAACATTCAGGACCAGGTGGTTGACGCCGACGGGAGTCATCGCGCGAGCGGGTGCATCACTCATGATTGGTCATCCTTCCGATCGTTCGTCGATCCAAGTTCAAGTGCCGTCAAAGGTACCAAAATCACGACCTTGTTAGCACAGAAGTTAGCGCAGTAGTTAGCGCAGAAACTAGCGCAGTGCCTTGATCGCCGCCGCCATCGTTTCGCTGTCGACCCCCTCACGTTCCGCGATCTCTACGACTTCCCGGAACCGCCCGACCGTTTGCAACAGGCGCACTCGACGGAAGAGGGATGCGTTGGCTGTTGAACCGAGTTCGCCGTAGTGCTCAACGATGCGCCAGCCAAGCTCGGTGCCGTAGGCATCAACGAGATGCGCAAAGTCGATTGCCGGATCGGCGACTCGCAGGCCGTGCCAGCCGGTCACGCCGACAAGGTGCTGGACCAGCGGGTCGACCAACAACCGGTCGATCGAGACACCGCCATGTACGAGCGAGGGCTGGATCTTCCAAATAGCGTCATCGTTGAGGAACCTCGACCACCAACGTCTGGCCCAGGTAATCTCGGACCAGGTCATCAGCGGTCTCAAGATCCTCAGCGATCGCCTGGACAGCGCCTCGTGCTCCGCACGCCACTCGCGAAAGGACGTTGCGCCCAATCCTCGCGCCCGCTCGACCGAAAATTCGTGCAACTCGTGGCAGAAGGTGGCCAGATCCCTGACTAGCCGCTCGCGGTTCTGGTCGACGATCAGATCAGGCCGCAGTGGCCGACCGTCGGGTCGCTGTGCCGCTCGCCAGTGGCGCTTCCAGTCATCGGAGCCGCTCGATTGTTCCCAGACCGGCACGGCGGGGCTGAGGAAGCCTCGGAGGTGTGGCATCACCGCGGACATGATCGAGAGCTGCGATGCGGCCGCCTCCGATTGCGGGAAGAGCGCGGTCCAGCCCTGCCAGTCGGCGCGAATGAACTCCGCGTCCGGCTCCGGGGATATTTCGATGTCATCAGCGCGAAGATCAGGGAATTTCGCCCCGAGGGCGAATGCGAGCTCGGTCGCGCGTTCTGCGATTGCCGGAGCATCGGGCATTATTCGAGTGTATCCGCCGACTCCTCAGAGATTGGCGGCACAGGCGGCCGGTCAACACCGGTCCATTGCAGCGGATCGACATCGATGCCCTGCACGATGACTTCCCAATGCAGGTGCGGTCCGGTCGACAGACCAGTCGTTCCGATATTGCCGAGATAGTCACCGGGCGCCACTTCGACAGCTTCACGGACCCCGATCAGCGACATGTGCCAGTAGCCGCTATAGACGCCGGCGCCGTGGTCGATGATCACCCCCATGCCATGGAGCACGAGGTCGCCGGTCCAGACCACGGTTCCCGCCGCCGGGGCGAAAATGGGATCGCCATGCTGCGCGGCAATGTCGTGACCGTGATGCCACTGGTCGGAGGGGACGCCGTCGTACGAGCGCAGTGAGCCGAACGCTCCGGACGCCTCACCTTCGACGGGCAGCATCCAGGGGCCGCTCCAGCGAGGCGGCCCGGTCACTGCGGTGTGTTGCTCGAACCGCACGGCGATATCGAGGGCCATTGCGGCCGGGTCGGGCGCGGCGCCCGTTCCGCCCAGCATGATTTCCTCAAACGGCGCAGGATTCGCAAGCACCACGAGCGGGGAAACAGTCGAACGCAACCAGACCCCGCCTTCGCCGTAGAAGTCGATGACCACCTCTGACGCGCCGATCTCGCCGTCCCGAGGAACAGCGATGATCCCCCACCAGACGCCGGTCGTGATCTCGCTCAGATTCCAGCTCCGCCGCCCGTGCGTGACCGCGATTGCCTTGGCCTCACTGCTCTCGACCGTGACTGCGAAGGACTCTCCCTGCATCACGGTGCTCGGGGAGACGCTCACCGAATCCGGCGTCCCACCGTTCGTGGCGGAAGGCGGCTCTGCTTGCGTCTCGGCCTGCTGTTCCTGCTGCTGGTCAGGCGCGGCCGCTTGCGTCGGCGCGGATTGCGTCTCCGTTGGCTCTTCGCCAGCTTCGGCGGGTGGTGGAACCTGGCGAGTCGGCTCGGTGCGTTCCGTTGCTGGTTGTTGCGATTGGCCGACCTGCGTCTGCTGGTCATCCTCAGGGTTCGGCGTCACTGTGGTCACGACGCTGACTCGGGTCGATGTCGCGGTCGATGTCGCGGTCGATGTCGCGGTCAATGTCGCGGGAGCGTCATCATCTTGTTGGAGCAGGAATGCAGCTCCTGCGCCTACGGCGGCCGATGCCACGGCCAAGACCAACACCAGTGCCCACAATCGACCGCTCAAGCCGATCCCCCTGTTGCCCGCATTTGCTCAACTTCGTGCTCAAACTCGTCGATACGGCAGTTGGATGACGCCGCTCGCCCTCGTACCCTCACTCTAGTAAGCAGCAGGGCCCGGCCAACCATGCCAGCAACGAGGAGGCCATGTGGTACTCGAATCAGCGACCGTGACGAGCCTCGCCGGGCCGCCCCTGGAGCGCATCAGCAAACCGTGGGGTGAGGAGCTCGTCCTCAGCCGGACTCGAACGTCAATCGTGAAAATGCTGCGGATCGATCCCAACCGACGCCTGTCGCTGCAGTATCACCGTCGCAAGCACGAGACCTTGAGGCTGCTCAGCGGGCAAGCTCTGTTGACGATCGGGCCCAGCGCCAAGCGGTTGCGGCAGGTGACGCTGTTGACCGGCATGCGTCAGGACATCCCTGCCGGCGTGGTTCACCGCTTGAGCGCGGGCGACGACGGGGCCAACATCCTTGAAGTGGCTTCACGTCCGCCCGACGATGAGGACGACATAGTCCGGCTGGCCGACGATTATGGCCGCGCCGATGTCTGTGGTCGTGCTTGATCAAGTCTGATTGCGATTTCCGTGGCCGCGCCTGAACTGTTCCAGCGAATCGTTGAGGGTGATGAGATCGCCTTACGCGACGCGTTTCGCGCCTACGGCGCGACGGCGCGAGAGTTGGCCAGGCGGATCGTCGGACCTGATCAAGCTGACGACATTGTGGAAGAGGCCTTTCTCCTGATCTGGACGGATCCCGAGCACTGGGCCTCTGCCGCGTTGGAGGTCCACATCCTGAGACTTGTGCGAGATATCGCGCTAGCGGTTCGGCGACGCGGCATCACGCCGGCAGTTGCGGTGGACGAAGTACAGCCCTTTCCCATCGGGCCTGTTCCCGGGTTGCCAGACGTCGTTCACGACCTGGATCATGAAGCGTTACAGCGGGCGGTACTCCGGTTGCCGCTTGACCGGGGGAGGCATCTTGAGGATGCCTGGTTCGACGCGATTCGACATGGCGACGAGTCATTGAACAAGGCGATGGACGCACTGGTCGAGAACATCAACAGCGGTCGCATCGCGCGGTCGGACCGATGATCGCCGGGACGCCGGTGAAGCGGTGACTTCTCGCACGACGCGCTCAGAGCAACCGTTGGCTGCGTTTTTTCTTGGCCTGCTGCCGCCGCAGGAGCACGACGAAGTCGAGCGGCTGGTTCGTTCCGTTCCTGCCATTCGACGCCGCTGCGCGGCCTGGCCAACGGCTGCCGCTGCGATTACCTGTGCGACGCTGGTTGTCGACACGAATCAGGTGGAAGCGCGGCTTGAGCAACGACTGATCCAGCGCGCGCGAATCGAACGTCCGCCTGCCGTTCATTCGCATCGCGCGTTGCGTGTGGCGCGCCGAGGCGCGCTTGGAGTCCTGCTTGTCGGCCTGGTGTCCATTGCCGCCTTCTTTGGCTATCTCGCCTTTCGTCCTGAGGAACCGATCTCCGGCCGAGCGATCGCGTTAACCAATGACGGCGCCACCGGTGTATTGCTGCCCAAGTACGAAGACCGACTGTTCGCCCTGATCTTTTGGGGTCTGCCGCAACTGAGTGTGAGCGAAACCTGGCAGCTCTGGCTGGTCAGAGAGTCCGGCGCTATCGAGCCAGGGCCACGATTTGAACGTGACGCTGAAGGTCGTGCGGCGGTGTCGATCAACCCCAATGCGCTCGAATCCGACGATCAATTGATCGGCTTCGTCGTCTCCCGGGATGTACCGGCGGGTCGTCCCGATGGGACGCCAACTTCCGAAGACATTCTGTATCAGTTCTCACGACAATAGTGCGGCAATAGCGTGGGATTCTGAAGGTCGCCGGTAGACTGAGGCGGATAGCGCAAGTGACAGCGAGGACGCACGATGGAATTTGAATTCACGACCGAGCAAGAGTCCTGGCGCAACGAAATTCGCGGCTGGATCCGCGAGCAATTCGGCGCTGACTGGAATGGCCTGGACGTCTCCAACGACGAGGAAGGCTCGGACGAGGCCTGGGCATTCGCCAAGGGCATTCGCGCCAAGTTGGCGGAGAAGCAGTGGACGGCGCCGGCCTGGCCGAGCGAGCACGGCGGCATGGGGTTGTCCTTCGCCGAGCAGGCGATCTTCAACGAGGAACTTGCCTACCACCGCGTACCCGGGCCGGACCTGATCTCGGTTGGCTACGTCGGACCGACGCTGCTGGTCTACGGCACCGAAGAACAGAAGGAACGCCACCTCGACGACATCGTCAACGCTCGCGCATCCTGGTGCCAGGGATACTCCGAGCCGGGCTCCGGCTCAGACCTCGCATCGCTGCAGACGCGCGCCGTCAAAGACGGCGATGACTACGTAATTAACGGGCAGAAGATCTGGACCTCCAACGCGCACCGCGCCGACTGGATGTTTGCGCTGGTCCGCACCGACCCCGACGCGCCCAAGCATCGCGGCATTTCGTACCTGCTGATCGACATGAAAACGCCCGGCATTACGGTGCGCCCACTGATCAACATGCTCGGCGGACACGGCTTCAACGAGGTGTTCTTCGAAGATGTGCGCGTCCCGGCGGAGAATCGCGTCGGCGAAGAAAACCGCGGCTGGTACGTCGGTATGGCGACGATGGACTTCGAACGCAGCGCACTCTCGGGCAGCGCGGCTTTGCGTCGCAACTTTGAGGACTTCATCGAGTTTCTCGGCGAGAGTCCGGAGACGAGCCGTGAGGCCAAACTCGGCGTCGCCGACACGGCGATCAATATCGAGGTCTCGCGGCTGCTCTCGCTGCGCGTGCTCTCGATGCAGCAGGGCGGCTTGGCGCCGAACCATGAGGCGTCGGTGGCGAAGATGTTCTCGTCCGAGCTGTCGCAGCGCTTTGCGCGCTTCGGGATCAACACGATGGGCAGTTACGGCCAGGTCCGCAAGGGCGACCCGTACGCGCAGATGCAGGGCTGGTTCACCGAGCAGTACATGTCGTCGGTACCGGCCACGATCGCCGGCGGCTCGTCCGAGATTCAGCGCGGCATCATCGCCACTCGAGGCCTGGGCTTGCCTCGCGCATGATCTCCGCTCCCCCTTTCCAGGAGGAGCTGCCGCAGGCTGAGGGGTCCCGTCCCGCTAACGGGCGTGTTCAGCAATCAGGATTTCGGTTCACTTCAGCCTGAACCGTGCCGGAGAGACGCACGATGGCATCGCTCTACGACGACTTCACCGAGTACTTCGAGCAAGCCGCTCAGTACTCGCAGCACGATCCGCATCTGCTGGAGCAGGTCAAGACCTGTAACAACGTCTACCAGATGACGTTCCCCGTCGAGAATGACGACGGAGAGATCGAAGTGATCGAGGCGTACCGCGCCCAGCACAGTCACCACCGCCTGCCGACCAAGGGCGGGATTCGCTACTCGACGATGGTCGACGCCGAAGAGGTCAAGGGCCTGGCGGCGCTGATGACGTTCAAGTGCGCGATTGTCGATGTGCCGTTTGGCGGCGCCAAGGGCGGCGTCTGCATCGATCCGTTCAAGTCCTCGCCCGAGTTCGTCGAACGCGTCACGCGGCGGCTGGTGATTGAACTGAATTCGCACAACTTCATCGGTCCTGCCGTCGACGTGCCGGCGCCCGACTACGGCACCAGCGAGCGCGAGATGGCCTGGATTGCCGATACGTATCGCACGCTCAATCCGCACGACATCAACTACTGGAGCTGCGTCACCGGCAAACCACTGTCGCTGCACGGAATTCCCGGACGCCGTGAGGCCACTGGTCTCGGCGTGTTCCACGGAATCATGCAGTGCCTGGGCGATCCACATCAGACCCACGGACTGTCGCCCGGGCTCGATGGCAAGCGCGTGATCGTCCAGGGCCTCGGCAACGTGGGCTATCACGTCGCGCGCGAGTTGTCGGAACACGGCGCTCGGATCGTCGGCATTGCCGAAATCGACGCCGGCGTCTACGACCCCAACGGTCTCGACCTGGAAGAGGTCACGGCGCATCGATGGGAACACGGCGGCATCGCCGGCTATCCAGCCGGACAGGTATTCGCCGCTTCAATCGAGACGATTGAGCAACCCTGCGACATCCTCGTACCGGCGGCCCTCGAACACCAGATCACGGCCGACAACGCCGAACGGATTCAGGCGTCAGTCGTCGCTGAAGCAGCGAACGGACCGACCACCCCCGACGGCGATCGGATCCTGCGCAAGCGTGGGATCACTGTCATTCCCGACCTGTACTTGAATGCGGGCGGCGTGACGGTATCGTACTTCGAGTGGATCAAGAATCTCTCGCATGTCTCGTTCGATCGGATGCTGAGCCGTAACGCCGAAATGCACAATCGCCGGCTGCTCGACACGATTGAACAGCAGACCGGCGCCCTGATCGACGACGTCAAGCGTCGGCAACTGGAGCGCGGACCGTCCGAACGCGACATTGTTTACGACGCGCTGGCGCAGACAATGGCGGAGTCGTATGACCGAATCTCCACGCTGCGCCGGAAGCGGGAACTGCCCGATCTGCGCTGCGCCGCGTATCTGTACTCGCTGGAGTTGGTCGCGCAAAGCTACCTCGACCTGGGACTGTTCCCCTAACCGCCTCGCATTTCAGAAGGAGTTCCACCATGGGCAACCCCGAGATGTACATCGATCTGGCTCCCGAGTTCACCGACTCAGGCACGCCGGTGCTCAAGTTCACGAACGACGATGACGCCAACCAGCTATTGGCCGAAGATCCGAACGCGCTGCTGATCGCCATCGTGCTCGACCAGCAGATTTCGTCGACCAAGGCCTTCGCAGGTCCTCGTGACCTGATGCAGCGGCTGGGCCATCTCGATCCGGCGAGGATCGCCGAGATGGACGAGGACGAGTTTCTGACGATCTTCCGCGAGAAGCCGGCGATTCACCGGTTCCCGGCGTCGATGGGCAAACGAGTCCAGGCTGCATGCGCGATGGTGCGCGACGATTTCGACAACGACGCCGCCAACATCTGGGACAACCAACCCGACGCGAAGACGATCATGAAGCGGATCGGCGGCGTTCCGGGCATAGGTCCGGCGAAGCAGAAGATCGCGATCCTGCTGCTGGCTCGCTACTACGGGATGGATATCCCCGGTTGGCGTGATGTGATTCCGGTCGAGCTGCCTGACTGAGCGCGATGGGGAAGATGCTCCCTCTCCCTCTGGAGACCTGCGCGTAAACCACATTCGCACGACGAGAAAAAGTTCCCTCTCTTACCCCCTCTCCCTCTGGGAGAGGGCTGGGGTGAGGGTCCCGTCTTCCAGCTATCTGGTGGCGGCCAGTTTTTGCCTCGCGCCCTAACCCTCTCCCTCGGGGAGAGGGGACCAGAAAGAGTCGGCAGGTGATTTACGCACAGGTCTCCTCTGGGAGAGGGGACCGGAATCGGCAATGACGGAATTGGTCGAGCGTTATCCTCCACAGACTGCGTGTACGCCGGCTGTGTCCGGCGTTGATAGGAGCAGATTCTGATGGCCGTTTCTTTTGGCGTTCACACTGGACAACAGAATGTGACGATGGGCGACCTGCGCCGCCTCTGGCGCTGGATCGACGACGAGGGGATGGACTGGATCTCGGTCTGGGACCACTTCTACGAGGCGCCGCCTGTCGATGGGATGTCGCCGCACTTTGAGTCGTTGACCTGTATGGCGACGATCGCCTCCGAGACCGAGCGGGTTCGCATTGGCTGTCTCGTCTTCTGCGTGCCCTACCGCAACCCCGCCTATCTGGCGAAGTCGCTGATGACGCTGGACCACATCTCCAACGGCAGAATCGAGCCCGGACTCGGCGCTGGTTGGCATCAGATGGAGTTTGAGGGCTTCGGCTACGGCTGGCCCAGCCTCAAGACCCGCTTCGAGATGCTCGAGGAAGGCACGCAGATCATCAAGGGGATGCTCTCTCAGGAGCGAACGACCTTTGAAGGCGTCCACTACAACGCGCTCAACGCCACCAACGAACCCGGCCCGGTGCAGGAGCACGTTCCGCTCTGGATCGGCGGTCGGGGCGAGCGCAAGACGCTGCGCATGGCGGCCCAATATTGCGACGGCTGGAACGTCCCGTACATCGGCCCCGAAGAATTTGCGCGGCTGTCAGGCGTGCTCGATGTTCGCTGCGAAGAGCAGGGACGCGATCCAGCGACCATCGACCGAACGGTCAACCTGCAGTTCAACCTCAGCCCGACCGCGGCTGAAGCTGAGATTACTCGAGAAAAACTGATTGAACAGTGGGGCGACCAGGCCGCCCGCGTCTCCGAGGGCGCGCTCCAGGGCACGCCGGACGACGCGTTCGACCGCGTCTCGATGTACTGTGACGCAGGCGCTGCCGGCGTCAATGTGGCGCTGCGAGCTCCCTGGAGCGACGAAGCATTGTCGGTCTACATCAAAGAGGTCGTGCCGGCGCTGCGCGAGAAGTATGGGGCGGTCGAACTCTAAGGTCCATTGACACTCGCCTTCCCGCAGACTTGCCGCCCGGCTCAGGCCTGCGTCGGCGGAACTGTCGCCCGTACGACACCCGCAGATCGTCTGCGCTTGCCTCATCCGGGATCGCACCAATCGAACGTCCGTGCGCATACAATCAACGGCGCAACACATCGGTCAGCCAACCAGGAGAACCCCATGACCTCCAGCCATCCCATCCGACATCACCGAGAAATTTGCAGCGGTTCGCCGACGCACACCCCCAGGATCGGACCAATCTCCGACCGAATCTGACAAAACCTGACCAAATCTGACCACCTGCCGCGCAAATTCTCAGCCCACAGAGACACATTCGTGCAATTCGACCGAAAACTTCCCGCCTCGGCCCGACCGCATCCCGGCTGTCAAGCCTGAGCAGGGGAACGAAGCCGCGATGTGAACAGGCACTAGTTGACTGCCTCGCTCGTTCGATTGCGGCTACCCTCAGCACATGAGCAATGACCGCATCGATGAGGCGCTGACGATCGACGGCATACCCGACGACCTACGTCGGCCAATCTTGGTTCTGGCTTTTTTCGGCTGGAATGACGCCGCGGAAGCGGCGACGGACGCTGTGCGATTCCTCCGCAATATTGATCAAACCGCGCCGGTTGCTTCACTGGATCCCGACGATTTCTTTGTCTTCAGCGAACACCGTCCGACGGTCAAGTGGGTCGACGGCGACAACGCCCGTCGCGAGGTTGTCTGGCCGGTCACCGACTTTACGGTGCTGCGCCGTCCTCAGGCGGAGCACGACCTGATCGTCGGGCTGGGCACCGAGCCCGACCTGCGCTGGCGCCGATATTGCCGAGCCGTCTTGCAGGTCGCGGAGATGGCAAAGGTTGAAGAGGTCATCACGATCGGCGCGCTGCTGGCGGATGTCGCGCATACGCGACCGACGAAAGTGTCCGGTGGTTCGTCGAACCCCGAACGGCAAAAGCAGTTCGGCTTCCAGGCGTCGCGATATGAGGGTCCCACGGGAATCGTCGGATCGATTGGCGACGCCTGCCGGATCGCTCAGATTCCGCAGATGGGGTTCTGGGCGTCGGTGCCGCATTACGTGACCTCGCGCCACAATCCCGGCGCGACCAAGGCGCTGCTGACCGAGCTCGATCGCGTCTTCAGCCTCGGGCTGGACTTCCATCACCTGGATGGCGCCCAGGAACGCTACCGAGCGCAGATCGACTCCGCCCTGGAAGACAAACCCGACATTCGCGACTATGTCCGCAAACTGGAAGCTCAGAATGACGAGGAGTCGCCGGCCGACGAGATGGAAGCCGAACCGCTGGACAGCGACGACATCATGGAGGCGGTCAACCGGCTCCTGCGAGGCGATAAATCAAACTGACATGAGCGACCACGAGCAAGAGACCGCCGCCGAGCCGTTTGTCAACGAGATCGAGGTCCGCGGCCTGCTCGTGGGCGCGTTCCAGGAGAACTGCTGGGTCATCGGTAATCGCCACACCGGTGAGGCAATCTGCATCGATCCGGGCGATCAGGCCGATGACATCGTGCATATGGCCTCGGAGATGGGCGTCACGATCAAGTTGATCGCCAACTCCCACGCACATCTCGACCACGTGCTGGGCGTTCGTGGTGTGCAGTCGGACAGCAATGCCGAGTTTCTCCTGCATGAGGCTGACCTCGACATCCTGCAGGGCGCGGCGGAATCCGCTGCGCGATTCGGTATGGAAGTTGAGCAGCCTCCCGACCCCGATCACTACATCGACGATGAGCAGAAGGTCGAAGTCGACGGCGTCGAGTTGCATGTGATTCACACTCCGGGGCACACGCGCGGATCGGTCTGCTTCTACGGGCATGGCGTGCTGTTCTCGGGCGACACGCTGTTCAAACAAAGCATTGGACGCACCGACCTGCCGGGTGGCGACTACAACCAGGAGATGTCGTCGATTGTCGACAAGCTGCTGATGCTGCCCGACGAGACGATCGTGCTGCCTGGTCACATGGACCAGACCACCCTGGCCGCGGAGCGGGTGCAGAATCCCTTCATCCTGCAAACGCTCGAACAGCGCGGGGCGCAGCCGGGCGAGCGTCGCACGCCGGGTGGGCTGAATCTTCCGAACTGATCTCCCCAGAATTGAGTAACCGGAGGACAGGCATGACGGACCGGGCAGCGACACTAACGGCGATGGCTGAGGCGAAGGCCGCGTTGGATGATCGGTTGAGCCGAATCGACGAGGCTCACGGATCGTGGGAGGGCGCGATTGGCCATTGGTCGGTGACGCAGTTGCTGCAACATCTGCACGGTTGGTTGACTGAAATGACCGCCGGCGTGGAGCGCATGAACGCCGGCCAGCGTCCAACGCCCAAGGGCGTTGACTACTCAGACCCCGATGACTGGAATCCCGGATTCGTCGCCGAGCGGGGCGAGCAAAGCTACGAAGAAGCGAGAGCGGCGTTCGACGCTGCGCACGCCGAGTTCGCTGGCGCCGTCGGCGAAGTCGATGCGGGTCGCTTCGGCGAAGGCAAGACGATCAATCGGATGGTCGACGGTGTCGTTCTGGAACACTACCCAGAGCATGCCGAGGACATTGATCGATTCTTCGAACCCGCAGACCACTAACGCCGGATAGCGCATGAGCGGCGGGCGGGCGATACTTGAACGAATCCGTTTGAGTCCCCTTGGCCTGAACCGCGGCCTGAGAAGAGAGTCCATCATGAGCGATGACGAGAGTCTGATCACGCCCGCAATGGAGGCCGCCATCGGTATTGAAGGCGAGCCACGGGAAGTGACCATCGACAAAGAGCTGGTGCTGCGCCTGATGCACGCACTGGACGAAGAAGACGAAGAGTTGATCGCCGCTGTCGAAGCGGGCGACGCGACGTATCCGATCCCGACCTACGCCCTACTCACGACCAGCACTTCGCAGCGCCAAATGTCCGTGCCCGACGCTCCTGAGCGCGCGCTGATGGCGGCGGATGCGTGGGAGGTCAAGGCGGATATCCACCTCGGCGACACCATGACGATTGTGCCGCGACTGGCAGAGATCCAGGAGCGAATCGGCGGCCGGGTCGGACACTCGCTGTTTATTCATCACGAGTGGGTCTACACCAACCAGGACGATGTCGAAGTTGCTCGGGTGCGTCGCACGGTGGCGCACTTCCAGGCGCGGCACACAGGGGAGTAACAGCACGATGACTTTGGAATACGACGCCCTGAGCGAGGGCACAGAGCTCCCAAGCGAACAGCGCACGCCGACGACCGAACAGGTCATAGCGTTCTGTAACGCGACCGGCAACGGAGGACCGCAATTTCTCGATCCCGAGTTCGCAAAAGAGAAGATGGGCCTGCCCGGACCGATCATTCCGGGCAATATGAAGCAGGGCTTTCTCGATCAGTACCTGCGCCGGCATTTCGGACGCAATCAGATCACTCGCCTACAGCTCAATCATCGCCGCCCAGATGTGCACAACGCCGAGATGACGCTCGGCGGCGAGATTACTCGCACCTACGAGGTTGACGGACGGCGGATGGCCGACCTTGAGATTCACATCGACAATCCGCAGGGCGACCGCTCGGTGCGCGGCGCTGCATCGATCGCGTTCGACTAGGTCGGACCAGTTTCGTGTCTCTGCCGCGTCTGATCGATCTGGGTGAGCTGAGCGAAGCTGTCTCGCTGCCCGAGTACTCGGTCGCGCCCGACATCATGGACGTGGCCAAATTCATCGGCGCTGCGGGATTCGCGATTCCGATCTTTCTCGATCCCGTGGCCGCACGTCAGACAGGACTTGAGGGTCCGCTGATCCCGGCGGAGTACAAGTCGGCATTTCTGCTTGGATATCTTCGACGACTGGTGAAACCGAACGGTAAGATCGTCCGTTTGCAATCAGGATTCCGGCGTCCCGACTATCACGGCAATCGTTTCACGATTAGCGGCCAGGTCACGCGAGTCGATGAGACCGAAGCCGGGCGCGAGGTAAATCTCGAGCTATGGATCGAGCAGGCGTCGGGCGACCGCAGCGTGCGATCATCGGCGGTGGTGTTTCTTCCGAGTTAGGAATCTTCTGATTAGCTGCCGTCGAAGATCGATCGCCCCCTTCAGCCTCGGTTCGTGAGGCTGTCTCAGAACTGCGAGATTCGTCATTCCCGCGGCGGAGCGTGGGTATGACGGAAGTTGGGGTCGGGCGACTTCTCAGACACGCTCCTCAAGCCGGGGCCAGGCTTGCGGCAGCTTCACCTTCACCTGGGAGAGAAAGAGGACATTCAGAGCATTCTTCGGGCCAGCAGTCAGACGCCGCTGATAGTCATCCGCGACATTCGCAGTGTCGGCGCCGAGCTTGCGCCGAACCATTGGACGTCGTTGCCGACGGCGTCGACCCGCTGGAACATCTCAAGCAGATTCCCAGAGATGTTGATTCCCTGCACCGGTTCGGCGAGTTCGCCGTTACGAATCCAGATGCCCGCCGCGCCGCGTGAGAAGTCTCCCGTGGTGTAGTTGATTCCAAATCCCATCAGCGTCGTCAGGTAGAGGCCGTCGCTGACTTCGGCAATGATCTGCTCCGGGGGAGTATCGCCGGTTTCGATGGCGAGATTCCCGCTGCCGATCTGGGGCAGTCCACCGACGCTGCGCCAGGCCGAGCCGGTGCTGGACGCGTTGAGTCGGCGGGCGTTGTAGGAGTCGAACAGGAAGCCGTGGAAGACGCCATGCTCAATCAGCGCGTTGCGACGCGTGACGACGCCTTCGCCGTCGAACGGACGCGAGCCGAGGCGGCTGGTCATCGTGGAGTCGTCAACAATCGTGAGCAGCGGCGACGCCACTTCGGTTTGTTTGAGGTCGGCGAGGAACGTGGCGCGTCGGTAGAGGGCCTCTCCATTTGCGGCGCCGGAGACGATACCGGCCAGGCCGGCCGCCATCCTCGGCTCCCAGACGACGGGCGCCTCGCAGGTCGATGCCTTGGACGCGCCGAGCTGACGGAGGGTGCGAGCGGCCGCCTCGCGACCGACATCCTCGGGACTGTCCAGTCGGTGCAGGCTGCGCTCGGTGGTCGACCAGCCGGCGTTGCGCAGCTGTCCGTCTTCCTCTTGCGCCATCACCTCGACCCACATCGATGCGCCGGTGTCGGCGTAGGTCCCGGCGAATCCGTTGGAATCGACCAGTGCGAAGTTGCTGACGCTCGTGCTGAAGGTTGCTCCGCCGCTGTTCACGATTCGCTCGTCGGCGTCGAGCGCCGATTGCTCGCAAACCATGGCCTGCGCCAGTCGATGGTCGCCGTCGACTTCGGGAATCTGCTCGTCGAACAGGCCCAATTGAGGAACGTTGCGGGCTTGGTCCCTCGGATCGGCGAGGCCGGCGAATGGATCTGGTTCTGAAACCCGCGCCAATTCGAGAGCAGTCTGGACGGTCTCGGCGAGCGCTGTGTCGCTGATGTCACTGGTCGACACGGTGGCCTGTCGTCCACCGAGGATGACCCGCAGTCCAACCGAACGCGACGTTGACTCGGAGACCTTTTCGATCTGTTGCTTGCGGACGGTTGTGGACGCATTGGTCGAGCTGGCCGCGACTGCGTCGGCCTGGTCGGCGCCTGCGGCCTTTGCGAGTTCCAGCAGTCGTGCTGCGATCTCGAGAGGCTGCGTGGAGAGTGTCGGCTGCGCCATTATGCCGACATCCCAGCGCCCGGCCGCATCTGCGTGCCGCCGACGGTGATGCCTGAAACGAGCACGGTTGGAATGCCCACGCCGACCGGCACCGACTGGCCCGATTTGCCGCAGGTCCAGCGACCATCGGACATTTCCAGATCGTGTCCAACGCCGGTGACCTTGGACAGGACGTCAGGGCCATTGCCGATCAGGTTGACGTCTCGAATCGGCGCAGTGATCTGGCCGTTCTCGATCAGGTAGCCCTCGGTGACCGAGAAGACAAAGTCTCCGTTGGTGATGTTCACCTGTCCGCCGCTGAATGCCTTGCAGTAGATGCCGAAATCGACGCGTCGGATCAGGTCTTCCGGCTCGTCCTCGCCGGCGGTCATGTAGGTGTTGGTCATCCGCGGCATCGGCGCGTGGCGAAACGACTGGCGCCGTCCGTTGCCCGATGGCGTGACGCCGAAGTGGTCGGACGAGATTCGGTCCTGCATGTAGGCGGCGAGTTGTCCATTCTCGATCAGCAGGTTGTGTCCGGCGTTTTCTCCCTCGTCATCAATGTTGACCGAGCCTCGCGACAGGTTGAGCGTTGCGTCGTCGATCACCGTGACAAGGTCCGAGGCGACCGAGTGTCCGATTCGATTCGAGTAGTTGGAGGTCTCCTTGCGGTTAAAGTCAGCCTCGAGCCCGTGTCCAACCGCCTCATGCAGAAGGATTCCGGAGTCGCCGGCGGCCAGCACGACGGGGAATGTTCCAGCCGGCGCCTCGCGCGCCTCCTGCTGTAGTACCGCCTGACGGGCGGCCTCTTCGGCCAGCGATTCCGGCGAGTGTTCGTCGAAATATGCCATGCCCATGCGTCCGCCGCCGCCCCAACGGGCATTGCGGCGTTGACCGTCGAGCTCGGAGAGACATGAGACGTTGAATCGGAGCAGGGGCTGGTAATCGGCGACCAGGCGCCCATCGCTGCGGACGATCAGGACCCGCTTCTCCTCGTCGACCATGGACGCGTCGACGCGGGTGATGCTCGAATTCCAGGCGCGTGCCGCACCATCGGCGCGGCGCAGGAGCTCGACCTTCTCGGCGAGCGGCGTTGACGTGCTCGGCGAAGCGATGGCGTAGCGGTCGGCGGGATACGACTCGGCCGTGACATCCACCGGATCAGCATCTGTCGTTCCATGCGCAATCTGCGCAGCAGTGGCTGCGGCTCGGCGCATGGCGTCGAGCGAGAGGTCTTCGGTGTAGGCGTAGCCGATCGCGTCACCCTCGACGACGCGAATGCCCACGCCCTGCGAGAGCGACGCCTGCGTCGACTTGACCTGCTGGTCCTCGAAGCTGAGCGAGCCGGAGCGTTTGTGCTCGAAGTAGAGCTCGGCGAACGATTCGCCACGTCCGAGGGCTGAGTCCAGCACGGATTCAGCCGCCGCTTCATCGACACCGAGTTGGTTGGCATAGAAGCCGATCACGTCGGCTGGCGTATCGCTCATGGGAATGCCTCTCCAATGGGTTAGGCGGGCCTCATGCAGTCATCATGCAGGCATTATGCAGGCACTATGAAGGAAGGGCGCCGTTCGCGCGGAGCTCTGCAATGTCCCCAACGCTATAGCCGCATTCGGCCAGAATCGAGTCGGCGTCGGCATTGAGTTCCGGGGCGCGTCCCTGGATGGCTCCGGGAGTGGCGGAGAAACTCCAGGGCAAGCCGGTGACGCGACGAGTTCCGAAGCGGGGGTCGGGGATCTCGGCCAGGTAGCCGTTCTCCCAGACCTGTTGCGACGCCTCGACGTCGGCATAGCTGTTGACCGGCGCGGAGGGAATGTCAGCATCGCGTAGGCGTCGCAGCCATTCGTCGCGGTCGGCTGTGGCGAAAGAGTCTTCGAGCAGCGCCTCGAGATCGGCGGTGTGCTTGAGTCTTGCCTGGGCAGTGGCGAAGCGCGCGTCGGATTCCCACTCCGGATGGCCCATGAGGTCACACAGCGCACGCCAGTTCTTGGGATCGACAACGCCGATCACCAGCCAGCGTCCGTCGGAGGTCTGATAGAAGGTGAACGTGGGCATCCGTCTGCGCGTCATATGCGGCTGCACGCCATTCTTGAGGAACCCGGTGAAGTAGACAGACTGCAGGGCGATTTGCGATCCGAGCAGCGAGACGTCAACCTGCTGTCCCTGTCCCGAGTCTTTGGCGGCAATCAGCCCGGCCAGCATCGCGATACAGGCCTGCATCGCGCCGACCTGATCGGCGAATCCACCGGGAAGTGTGCGCGGCTCGGCTGCGTCGCCGAGCGCCTGCAGGGTCATGACACCGCCGGTGGCCTGGCCGATGACGTCGTAGCCCGGCTCCCCGGCCTGTGGGCCGCTGGCCCCGAACGCGGAGGCGGAGACCATGACAATCCGCGGATTACGTGCCTTGAGTGCGTCGTAGCTGAGACCGAGCCTGTCCATCACACCTGGCCGGTAGTTGTCGATCACGCCGTCGCACTGCTCGGCCATTCGCAGGGCGGCGTCGACCGCCGCTTGTTCTCGCAAGTTCAGGACGAGTGAGCGTTTGCCCCGGTCGTACGCTTCGAAGTAGCGGGAAAAGCCGTCCGCCGACAGATCGGAGCCTCGGCCTGGGTCTCCACCCGGCGGCTCGACCTTCCAGATCTCTGCGCCCAGGTCGGAGAGCAGCACCGTTGCGTACGGACCCTGCTGATAGCGGGTGAAATCGAGGATACGATAGCCGTCCAGAGGTCCCTGCATACTTCTGCCTTGCTGCCTCGCGCGAGAGCTTCGGGGGCAGGATACCGTTGCTCCATGCCGCCACGTGTTCGCCTGACTCCGGAGGAATCGGCCCGCTTGACGTCCCTACTGGCAGGCGTCGTTGACTTGCGCTCCTCGTTTCCCAGCGAGGCCGAAGCACCGATTCAGGTCGCGTGGATCCGAGAACAATACACCGGCGATGAGCCTCTGACGTTGAACTTGACCACGCTGTTGTTGTTCGAGCATGGCGTGCATCGGTCGGTGGACCAGGTTTCACGAGACCTCGCTATCCTGCCCGAGGAACCAGAATTCAAGTAACCGGAAGGAACCGACATGGCAATTGACGCAGCGGACACCCTGGAAATCCTGCAACTGGCAGCACGCTACAACTTTGCGATCGACTACGGCGACCCCGAGGCGTGGGCCGGCACCTTCGCCGAGGACGGCGTCTTCAACGGCGGTCCGAAGCCCGTGACAGGCCACGAAGCATTGGCGCAGTTTGCGGCCGGCTTCGGAACCAACATGGCCGGCGCGCGGCACTGGACGAATAACCATGTCGTTGACATCAACGGCGACGAAGCGACGCACTCTTGCTACTTGAACCTCGTCCAGACCAAGGACGGCAGTGCCAGCATCGTGTCCGGTCGCTACGACGACACCTTGAAGAAGATCGACGACCAGTGGCGCTTCACGACTCGTAGTGTGACGCCCGACCCCAAGGACTAGTTCCGCCCCTGGCGCGGACACACCACAACGCGCCCTTCGCGTTCACGCAGCAGTGCGAACGCGGGGGGCGCGTTTGGCGTGTCTGTGATCTTCGCTGCTATTGCTCAAGCATGTCGGGGTTGGAGCCTGTGCTGGCGCCTTCTTCTCCCATGAGGTCACTGGGGGTGTCGGTGGCTGGGGTGTCGGTGGCTGGAGTCTCGGGGGTCACTTCCACTTGCGCGACTGTGTCGGTCACGCCACCGACGGTCACGCCACCGACGGTCACGCCACCGACGGACACGTCGCCGTTGTAACCGACCGGCACGAGTAGCACGTCGCCGATAAAGATCAGGTTCGGATCGGCGATGCCATTGAGCGCCATGATCGCGTCCATCGTCGTGTTGTTGGCGACGGCGATCGCTACCAGGCTGTCGCCTTCCTCGATCGAAACCGGCGCGATCGTGTGCCAGTTCATGAGGTCGTCGGTCAACGGTGGAGCGTCGGTTGCCGCTGCGGTGATGGCAACAGAGCCCTCTTCGTTGGCAACCGTGGCACTCTCGGTCGTCTCGGCCGGAGCGGTCTCGATGATCTCCTCGGTGAAGCCAATGGGGATCATGAGTTGTTGCCCGATGCTCAGCGTCTCTGGATCAGTGATGCCGTTCAGCGTGGCAATCGCAGAGATCGTGGTGCCATAGTTCTGGGCAATCAGCCAGAGCGTCTCACCCGGTAGCACCTGGATCGTTTCGATCTCAGTCCAGGCAGCGAGGCGAGCGGCGGGCTCGAGCGATGAGAGATCGACTGCTGGCGTTGCCGTAGCGGCGGCCTGCTGATTAGCAGTGGTACCAGTCGCGGCTTCAGCTGAGGTCGCAACTGCGGCGGTCGGCGTTGAGGTCACGGACGAAGGCGTTGCCGTCCTGGCAGCGACGGTCGCTTTCACCGGCGAGGCCGTTGCGGCCTGACCTTGCCGCGTCACCGTCTCGGCCGGGGTCGTGGTGACCCTCGTGACGGTCGGAGCGGGCTCCGTGTCACTCCCGAAGAGTTGCCAGGCGATGATGCCAGCAACGGCAGCGGGTATGATGATCGCCAGACTGATGGCGGTCCACGCCCGACGACGCGTCGCGCTCATGTCTGGTTCGCCACCGTCGACCAGCGCCTCATCGGTGCCGGGCACGAATTCGTATGTGGCGCCAAAGGGCGAGGCCGGTTCGGCCATCACCTGATCGACGTCACTCTCCGCCATTGGCGGATTGAATGGCGATTCGGCTCGCTGTGGGTCGGATGGTTGGGCCGCGTGAGGCTTAAAAGAACCCGACGAGGCCGCTTCCTGCAGGGACATCCCGGTCTCCCAACCGAGTCACCCCGCCGCATAGTGCCCGAAGGCATGTCGCTTAGCGGAACCTGGCCGGGCGCTTCTCAAGAAACGCCGAGATTGCTTCCGCATGCTCTGGTGTCTGCATCGCCCACTCTAGCGCCTCGCCTTCGCGCTGTTGAACCAGCCCAATATTCGTTTCCAGCTGATTTTGCGAAAACAGCGATTTCACGCGTCGCATGATCGAGTCGGGATTTTCCGCCAGCTCTTCACCTAGCGCGACAGCGCGATCAAGCAGCTCGTCGTCGGGCGCCACGTCGCGGACCAGTCCCGCTTCCAGGGCTTCCTGTGCGCCGACAAAGCGACCGGTCAGGCACCAGTCAAGCGCGCGACCGACGCCGACGAGACGAGGCAGCAAAGTGGTGGACGCCGCCTCGGGCAATAATCCCATCTTGACGAAGCGGAAACCAAACTGAGCGCTCTCGCCGGCGATGCGGAAGTCAAATGGCAGGACCGTGGTCACGCCCACGCCCACGGCGTAGCCGTGAACCGCTGCGATGATTGGTTTGCTCGCGTTGCAGAAATCGACCCAGGTCTCGTCGTGTTCGTCGGCCTCGCCGGCGCGGCGCGAGGCTTCTCCGGTATTCACATCGGCTTGCTGCTGTTGCAGATCCAGGCCGGCGCAATAGGCGCGACCGTTCCCGGCGAAGACGATGGCGGCAACATCCGGGTTGTTGTTGAAGTTGGCGACTGCGTCCTTCTCTTCGGCCGCCATCGCGCGGCTCCAGGCGTTCAGCTTCTCGGGACGGTTCTTGCGGATGATGCCAACCGCTCCGCGCTGTTCAACTTCAATCAGTTCGTACGTCATGAGAGGTCTGCTCCTGTTTCACAATGTGCGACATCTGGTCGAGGTCAGCCGGCGCTTATGCCAACGGCCGTTTTACGTCACCTTCAAGGAAGTTATCACTCCCTTGACATTGGACGACCTTGCATCGTCCCTGGTCGTGCATAGAGTGACATATGCGCCGTTCGTTGAGGTTACTGATGCTGATTCAGTTGGCCGTCGTGCTGGCGATGGTCAGCGCGTGGTCAGGAGTCAGGCCAGCTCTACTCGGCTGGGATCGCGCTTCCGCCGACACCTACACGATCCAACAAGGTGACACCCTCTGGGACATCGCCAATCGGCTGCAGATTGGTGTCTCCGTACTGCTGGCGCTGAACGAGGAGATCACTTCTCCGAACGACATTTATGTCGGACAGAACATCCAGGTCCCCGATCACACCGCGGTACAACCACAGACCGATCACTCGGACAGTGGCAGCGGTGCGCAGGACAACCAGCCAGCCGGCGGCTTGGGCAGCGGCTTGGGCGGCGGGGGATTCACCTTTATCTATCGCATCCGCGCGGATGACACCCTGAGCGAGATTGCTTACACGCATGGCACCGATGTCGCGACCATCCTCGCTCTCAATCCCGGGCTGAATCCGAACCTGTTGTGGGTCGGTAACGAGATCAATGTTCAGCGTGGCGCAGGCCTCGGCATCGCGCATGGTGTCGAGCAGCCTCAGCCGACGCTGAATGCCGGCATCCAAACGCCGGACCCTCGTCCGACATCTAGTCAGACGGTCGAGTACGTCATTCAGCCCGGCGACTCGCCGTCGGAAATCGCGGAGGCCAACGGTGTCTCGCTGGACGCGCTGCGTGAGCACAATCCTCACCTTAATTTCGACGTGATTCACCCAAACCAGGTCATGTATATCCCGATTCCCGACCATCGGGCGCCGGCGCTCGATCCGTCGGAGGTCCTGGGTGGACTGACCGAGCGCTACACAGTGCGCAGCGGGGACAATGCCACATTCATCGCGCAGACCTACGACATGACAGTTGAGGAACTGAGCCTGCTGAATGGCGGCGCGGACCTGTCAACGATCTATGTCGGGCAGACGATCACCGTGCCCTGGACCGGGACTGCCGCCAATGCCCAGGCCGGAACTGTTCCTGCTGTCCAGGTTCGGCGGCGCACGTATGTCGTCCAGTCGGGCGATACGTTCACCCATATCGCCGAGCGGCACGGCCTGACCCTTGAGGAGCTGCGAAATTTCAACCCGCTCCGACCGAACGATCTACTGGTCATCGGCGAGCTGTTGTATTTGCCCGGCACGATCGATGCTCCGATCGTCTCGGAAGAGCGCACGCTGTGGGAAGCAGACCTCGTGCAGTACGCCGCGTCGACGCTCGGCGTTACGCCTCACACGTTGCTTGCCAATCATGGCTCGGTTGAACCTGGCCAATGGCTCAGCGCCGGCACTTCATGGCGACTGCCGACTCGCGAGGGCCTGCTGGTCACCGTTCAAGCGGGCGACACGCTCCTGGGGATCGCGAATGCCCACGGAGTCGACATGGCGCTGATCCTGGCAGATCCGGCGAACGGCGTTGACGATCCGAATGCGATCGTGATCGGTCAGGAAATCATCCTGCCCCTGGCGATGCCCGCCTTTGCCTGGCCGGCACAGGCGGAACTGACGGATCCCTTCGGTCTCTGCCGGAGCTGGGACTGCTCATATCGGCACAACGGCCTCGACATGGCGCTCGAATACTATGAGCCGATCGTTGCCGCGGCCGACGGAATCGTCACGTTCGCCGGCGGCGACGCGTTGCTGGGGCTGGGCTGGTACGTCGAGATCGAGCATGACCACGGCTGGAGCACGACGTATGCGCATCTGGTCGACTTCAACGTGTTCCAGGGACAATATGTCAATCGGGGCGACATCATCGGCTACAACGGCACTTCGGGGCTGAGTACCGGACCGCATCTGCACTTCGAGGTGCGTCACAACGACTGGTACGTCGACCCGCTGGTCGTCCTGCCCTAGGAATATTCTGAACGACTCCGATCCCCGCTTCCCCCCTCTGCGGGGGAAGCTACCGTAGGCTGAAGGGGGTCCCCGCTCGGCCTGCGACACCAGTTGTTCAGAGGATTCCTAACACCGAACTTGACGCACGCCTCAGTTGACCCGCGACTGAACCTCGACACAGACCCGGCGCAGCTCCCGAATCTCAGGACTGCCGTAAACATCCGCGGCACGGAGCTGGTAGTCATCCCTTTCACGCCATCCGGGAGACGCCGCTTCGACGATTGAATCGAACTCCGCCGCTGCAGCAATCGCGGTCCATGTGGCGCCGCTCGCGTCTCCGGCGCTCGAGAGTGACGCACTGCCTCGGCGGGCCGGCGCCAACGCGCGATCGAGGCGCGGTACCAGCGCGGCGCCGACTTCAGGCATTCGCGCATCGAGGTGTGATTTCGCGAGGGAATGGAGGGAGTCAACTGCCGCCCAACGCTCCTCGGTCTGGTGTTGATCTAGCCCAAGCGCATCGCTGATTCGAGGCCAGAGATCGGTCAGCTTGAGCAGACGGCTGCCGGCGCGCAGGCGTCTCGGCATTCGCAGGGAATCGACCGGCTCACCGACGATGGCGCTCACCGCAGGAAAGATGCCGCTTCGGACCGCCTCCACAGCATCGATTGGTCGTCCCGTTGATTCGTAGTCGTCTAGCGAGACTCTGGCGCGCCGCAAGGCGCGGGATGCCCGCAACTGGCGACCCTCCGCGGAGTAGTAACGGTCGCGAAACGCCGCGAGGATGTCACGCAGCGTGGAGTCCGCCATCCGCAGCGTGTGCATGTCGGCCAGGTTTCCGGCGAGCGGCTCCAGATGCAGGAGCTCTTCCAGTTCGACCAACGAACCGGACGTGATCGAGTCGACCGTCACCGAGAATCCGTTCTCGTGGGTGACTGCTCCTTCGTCGATCCATGGCTCATTGCGATGGCGAAACAGCAGGATCTGCAACAACGACGCGGGCCAGATCTGGTTCCTGGCGTAGTCGCCTATGACAGCGACACCACGAACCAGCGAATCTCTACCGCGATGTCGCGCGCTGATTCGTTCGGCCAGCGATTGCCACTCGGTAGGTTCTGGGGCGGGCATGCGAGTCTCAGAAGCCGCGGTAGCGGTTGGCGATCGGGAAGCGCCGGTCTCGACCGAAAGCTCGAGGCGTGATCTTGAGTCCCGGCGCGGCCTGCCGACGCTTGTACTCGGCGCCGGTGACCAGTGACATGACGCGCTTGACGTCAGTCTCGTCGAAGCCTGCCGCAACGATCTCATCGAGGGACCGGTCTTCCTCCACGAACGCCTGAAGGATCGGGTCAAGACGGTCGTAGGGCATCAAGGACTGTTCATCGAACTGGTCGGGGCGGAGTTCGGCGCTGGGTGGCTTGGTCAGCACCGAAACAGGAATAATCTCACGGCCGGCCCGGACGTTCACGAGTTCCGAGATGCGGTAGACGAGCAACTTGGGCACGTCCTGGATCACGGCGAGTCCACCGGTCATGTCGCCGTACAACGTCGTGTAGCCGGTGGCGGATTCGCTCTTGTTGGAAGTGGTCAGCACCAGCGCGCCGGTTTTGTTGGAGATAGCCATCATCAACACGCCGCGAATGCGGGCCTGGAGATTCTCTTCTGTGACATCCTGCGGCAGACCCTCAAACAGCGGAGCCAGCGTGTCGATGTAGGACTGGTACGGGCCCTCGATCGGCAGCACATCCATGTGCATACCAAGGTTGTCGGCCAACGCTCGTGCGTCGGCGACGCTGCCTTCGGAGGAGTAGCGGGAAGGCATGGAGACGCCGCGCACATGGTCCGCACCGAGCGCATCAACGGCGATCACCGCCGTGATCGTCGAGTCGATCCCTCCGGACAACGCGATGATGACGTCGCTGAATCCGGTCTTGTGGACGTAGTCGCGCGTGCCAAGCACGAGCGCCTCGTAGACCTGCTCATCGCTGGGCAGCGTGGCTGCGATGCTCGTCCCGATGAGTGGTCCTCTGTCGACATCAAGCTCTCGCGAGACCATCGCATGTTCTGCCTGCTTCTGTGGCAAGCGTCGCAAGCGCGGGTCGTGCAGCCGCGTCTGACGTACCTCTTCCACGTCCAGATCGACCGTGAGCAATTGTTCGGTGAAGAGTGGCGCTCGAGCGATCAGGTCGCCGCCGGGTCCGTAGACGGTTGAGCCGCCGTCGAAGATTAGGTGGTCCTGTCCGCCGACGAGGTTGCAATAGAGGGTCAGCACCGCGTTGTCGGCGGCACGGGTCGCGAGCATCCGCTCGCGTTGCTGCGACTTGCCGGCATGGAAGGGCGAGCCATTGATATTGATCACGACCTCCGCGCCTGCAAGACACTGGTCCTGCATCGGTCCCGAGGAATACCAGATGTCCTCGCAGATCGTCACACCAACACGCGCGCCCGCGATGTCGAAGAGCTGCACGCCCTGACCCGCCCTGAAGTAGCGGGTCTCGTCAAAGACGCCGTAGTTGGGCAGGTACTGCTTGTGGTAGGACCCGGCCAGCTCACCATCGTGCAGGACACCGGCGGCATTGAAGATGTCGTGCGCGTAGTCGACGAAGCCGACGATTGCGGTGACATGAAGCCCCGTTGTGGCTTCACGTACGCGGTCGAGTGTCGACAGGTTGTCCTCGACGAAACCGCGCCGCAGCACGAGGTCTTCCGGTGGATATCCGGTCAACGCCAACTCGGGAAAGGCGACGAGATCCGCTCCAAGGGACTCGGCCTCGCCGATCTGATCGATGATCTTGGCGGCGTTGCCGTCGAGATCGCCCACAGTCGCGTTGATCTGCGCCAACGACACGCGCAAGCGTCGCACGGAGCCTCCTGAATAGCGTTCCTACAGCAATTCGGCTAACGGATCGCAGAGTATCGCACCGCCGATACACTCTGACCTGTGCCGAAATCCCCGACTGACATCCCCGATTCCGATCTCCCAGCGCGACTGAGCGGCGCTGCGTTTGCCTGGCCGGGCGGGCGTGGCGTGGCGGAAATCGACCTTACCGTCCACCGTGGCGAGGTGGTGACGTTGCTCGGTCCAAACGGAGCGGGCAAGTCCACCATCCTCAAGATGTTGAGCGGCGAGATCACACCACAGGCAGGTGAGGTGTCCATCTTCGGCAAGCAGCACGGACCCGACGCGCGTCGGCGCATCGGACTCGTCCTGCAAGAGGCGAGCACTGACGATCTGATGACCGTGCGTGAAACGCTGCAACTTCACGGCCGGTTATTCGGCTTGCGCGGCGCAGAGCTGGATCGGCGCTGCACGGAACTACTCGATTCGCTGGGCATCGGCGATCGGGCCGCTGACCGCTGTGAAACGTTATCGGGCGGTTTGCGGCGACGCCTGGATATCGCACGAGCGCTGTTGCATGCGCCCGACCTGTTGCTGCTTGACGAGCCCACGCTCGCACTCGACCCAGATTCCAGTGCCGCCATCTGGAAAACGTTGTGTCAGCGGGTCGCGGACGGAGCCGCCGTCGTCGTGTGTTCAAACGACACAGTTGAAGCGGAGACCTACGCAGACCGGGTCGTGATCGTGAGCGATGGACAGGTCGTCGCAGAGGACAGTCCGGCGAATCTGACATCTAGCTTGCGTGCGGACGCGCTTGAGCTCGACTGGCCGGGCGCAAGCGATGCCGACGTGGTTGAGTTGGAGTCTTGGCCTGGAGTCGGCGCCATTTTGCGAACCGAGGGGCGATTGCACCTGACCGTTGACAGTTCTGCCGAAATCGTGCCGCGGCTGTTTCAGACATACGGCGCGCAGATCGTCGGCCTGCGCATTCGCGAATCCAGCCTGCGAGACGCCTGGTTCCAGATTGTGGGACGGCCGCTAACGGAGGAAGCGAAGGACGAGGAATGATTGACGCCGCAACTGCCACCTGGGCGTTGTTGAGCCGCGACCTGCGAGCGGTCGCGCGCTCCCGCTCGCAGCTGTACTCGTCGATTCTGTTTCCCTTGATGCTGCTCGCACTTCTGGGAACCGGGGTTTCCAGCGGACTGTCGCCGACATCGCCCAGGATTCTCGACGGCGACTACACCTCGTTCCTCGCGCCCGGCATGATTGCGATGACTGCGCTCTTCTCCTCCACCTTTTCCAGCGCCGGCTTCTACCGCGACCGCGAGAGCGGTCTGCTGCGGGCCATGCTGGCTTCGCCGCACAGTGCTCAGACGATCCTGTTCGGCAAGGCGCTTGGGGCAATACTGATCGGATCGCTACAGGCGTTGGCGGTGCTGGTGCTGGCGGTGGTGATCCCCGGGATTGATCTCTCCTGGCAGTTCGGATGGCTGGGAGGCGTCGCGACGGTGGTTGTCACGATCCTCGCGCTCAACTTCATGCTCTCGGGGTTGTCGCTGCTGCTGGCCGTGAGAATCAAGACGATGCAAGGGTTCCATTTGATCATGAACCTGGTCCTGTTCCCGCTGTTCTTCCTCTCGGGCGCGTTTTTCCCGCTCGATGAGGTGCCGACCTGGCTGGAGGTGATCGGCTACGCGAATCCGCTGACTTATGCGGTCGACCTCCTGCACTACGCGTCCTACGCCGACTCGCCCGATGGATTGATTGGGCCGTTGATCGACGGACTCGTACTAGGCGGTCTGGCGGTGGTGCTGTTCGTCGTTGGGCTAAGACGGGCGCCGAGAGCGGTGTGAGCGAATGAATCTTCGCGTGGACACCCGCTGGTTTCTCATCGGATTGGTCGTCTGCGCGGTCGCGTTTGCCTCCTGCGAGGAATCAGACGATCGGGGCGTCGTTACGTCCTCGGAAGCCTCGTTCGTGCCGGTAATTGAGTCATCCGATGTCTATATCGGGGTCCCAAGGCTGGTTCTGACGCTGTTGGAGCGTGATCGGCAACCGAGATTCAGCGAGGACGCGATGTTCCGCGTCCGATACTTCGTGCCGACCGAAGGCGGGATCAGATTCCACTCGGAAGCGGAGTTGACTTCGATCGATGTTGAAGGGCTGCGCTACCTGGTGGCCGACGATCCGCCGTTCGATGCCGCCGGTGAATGGGCGATAGCAGTAACGGTGGAGTTGCCCGACGGCAAGGCGGAGAGTTCCCCACGATTGTCGTTTCCGGTGAAAGATGCGCCTCGTGGGCCTTCAGTTGGCGTCGCCGCGCCTGGCATTCCCACACCGACGATTGACGACGGAGTGCTGGAGCGCATGGCGGCCGCCGAGTCGGACAGAGGAATGTACGAGCAATCGGCATCGCGGCTGATTGCCGCCGGCGAGCCGTTCCTGATCGTCTGGGCCTCGGCTGATCGCTGTGCCGGCAGATTGGCCTGTGCTCGTGCAGTCGACCAGGCGCGCGAGATCTACGGGCAGGACAAGATCGCAGTGCTCCACGTTGAGCCGTTCGGCCGACCCCGGCGGGCAGTCTTGCAAGCGTTGATCGACGCCGCCAACGAGACCTGGGTGATTCAGGCGGAACCACAGTTCTATGTCATTGACGGAGACGGCGTCGTTGCCGCGCACTTTGAGATTGTGGTCGAGTCCGCAGAGTTGCAGGCAGCGGTCGAGCGGGTCACCCGTTAGACGAGTACGTCGAGTCCGACCGCGGCGAAGATGATGAACAGATAGGCGATCGATGCGAAGAACAAGCGCATCGGCGGCGTCTGCTCCTTCCAGACTTGCCAGGCGATGTAGATGAAGATCGCGCCCGAGATTGCGCAAGTCGTCTCGTAGCACCAGCTGAGATGTCCGCCCAGTGGTCCGAGCAGACTGACGGCCACCAACGCGACCGAGTAAATCAACATTTGCTTGCGAGTCTCACGTTCGCCGGATACGACGGGCAGCATCGGTACGCCGGCCTTGGCGTAGTCGTCGCGGTACTTGAGCGCCAGCGCCCAGAAGTGCGGCGGCGTCCACATGAAGATGACCAGAAAGAGGATGAAGGGCGTCCATGTAACATCGCCGGTCACGGCCGCCCAACCGATGAGCGGGGGGATCGATCCGGCGGCGCCGCCGATCACGATGTTCTGCTTCGTCGAACGCTTAAGCCAGATCGTGTAGACGAACACGTAGAAGAGCACCGCCGCCTCGGCCAACAAGGCGGCAAACAGATTGACGGTCAGCGCGAGCTGGATCCCACCGACCGTTGCGAGGAGCACGCTCCAGGCCAGCGCCTGCCAGGGTTGAATCACACCCGATGGCAACGGCCGACCGGCCGTGCGGTCCATGATTGCGTCGATATCGCGGTCGAACCACTGGTTGAAGGTGTTTGCGCCGCCGGCAGTCAGGACTCCGCCGAGCAGCGTGAGCACGATCAGCGCGAGGCCGTCGACGAAACTATCTCGCGGCCAACCGTCGGCGGCGACGATCATCGTGGGCACGGTCGTGACCAGCAGCAGACCAATGATGCCCGGCTTGGTCAGGTCCCAGAATCCTCGCGCGACATCGGTTGTGCGACGAGGGACCGAGATTGCCGCAGGTCGTTGCAGGGTGAGCGGACGTTCGGTCATCCGTTGCTCTCACTCTCCGCCGAGACCTCGTGGGCGCCGATTGATGCCGGCGTTAGATGTCCGCTGCTCCGTGGATCGGATTGCAGCCATCCGGCGCGGTAGGCCGCCAACAACGCAGATGCCGCAGCCAGAAGCCAGACGATGGACCCCATCGAGAGGTGCAGCGCGCGCGACCAGGAATCGAAGTTGATCCAGATCATCGCAGCGCCCATGAAAATCTGACCGACGTAGAGAGCCGTCGCTCCGTGAATCAGGGACGTCAATGGTCGCGATCTCGGGCGCAGCATCACGACGCCCATCGAAGCGCCGAACAGGGCGAGTCCGCCAATCAGGACCAGGAATCGGTGACCCATATTCCATTGAGCGTACTCGCCCTCGGGAAACAGTCCGCCGTAGCAGAGCGGCCATTGATTCCCGCAGGCTGCGCCTCCAGGACCGACGTGTGCTCCCGCGTCAGGTCCAGCCCCGACGTGCGTCACGTAGGAACCAACCACCACCACGACGTACACCAGGACTGCGGTGACCAGGACGATGCGAGCGAAGTTTCGCGCCTGAGACGGCGAGTCCGTGCCGAGCGGTGCATCGTCCTCGAGTGTCACGGCTCGCCAGGCGAAGGTGCTCAACCACGAGACGGCGACTGTCACGAGGATCAACATGGCGGTGGCGAGGTGCAAGGTGACAATGAGCGATTCAAGCTGTTCGGTCACGGTCAGGCCGCCGAGAACAACCTGAAGTGCAAGCAAAGGAATCGCGAGCACTGCGGGGAGCCAGATGCCGGCGCGGTCTCGATACTGCCGCCATGCGACGATGGCGTAGCCAAGGATGATGAACCCCATGATTGCGGCGACCAGCCGGTGGGTCCATTCAAGCCAGACCTGGTGTGCCGCGAATCGACCAAAGTCGCCTGAGGGAATCATGCCTCCGTAGCAGGCGGGCCAGTCGGGGCAGGCGAGGCCCGAGCCGGTGACTCGCACAATCCCGCCCAGGGCTGTGAGCGCCAATAGACCGACGACCAGTCCCAGACCAACGCGTTGAAACCTGGTCATCGATGCCATCGAACGCAGATCCGTCTAGCAACCGGCGAGTAAGGGACTTGCCCCGTTAAGTGTTGCACTCTTCCGCGTATCGGCGAACTGCAGAGCGCACACTGCTTCACTGTGCGTCACTGTGCGTCTTCACTGTGCAGCAGTGTGCATCACTGGTCACCCGGTCGCGGCCCCAGGGTTGGAATCTCTCCGTGGACGCGGATCTGCATGTCGCGCACAGTGTCGTTGCGGCGATCCTTGAAGCCCTCTCGCTCCGCCCAGAAGTAGAACGTGACAATGACGGCGAGCGCGAACATCATCGAGCCCGGCACCCACATAATTCCCGCGCCGATTCGTTGGTCGATTAGCGCGGTTGGTCCCCATTCGCGCACCGAGGCGGCCGTGGCGTAGGTGTCGTAGATCGCTTCTCCGACATTGATCAGGATGACTCCGAGCCCAATGTTCTGCAGGATCGCAACGACCAGCAGCGCGCATCGCCAGACGTGATGGGGACGCAGGCGCGTGGCATCTACCCCGATCACCATCCACCAGAGCAGGATGGCGCCGAAGAGGAAGACGCCGTGTTCGACGAAGTGCAACGGCTCCGAAGCGATGGCGGCGTCATAGGCGGCAGGCCAATGCCAGCTCCAGACGCTCGCGATATAGACGATGATCGCGACCGGCGCCCAGGTCAGGAATCGGACTACCCGAGAATTGAGGAACGGCACCAGGTAGGTAGAGCGAATGCGGGGTGAAGCAGCCCTGAGCGCGAGGGTTGCCGGCGCTCCCAGCAGCATCAGCGGCGCCACCAGCATTGTGATGAATACGTGCTGCAGCATGTGTACCCAGAACAGATCGTCCGAGTACGTGTCGATCGGGGACATCAGTCCCAGCAACATGAAGACCCAGCCGGCGAAGAAACACCAACCATGCCATTGAGGAAAGCGGAAGGTTGGCGAATCACGCCGCAGCCGATAGTAGCCCCAGGCGTAGAGTCCGCCCACGATCAGAACCAGCGCCAAGCCGGGAGCATCCACGCTCCAGGCGCCCAGGGCATGAAGGAAGCCGCCCGACTCGGCGTACCGACCGTCGTGGGCCAGCGCCGCTGAGGGCGCGAGTACCGCAGCGGTCCCGCAGGCGACCGCGAGCAGCGCTCGCGGCCTGATTGTCACTAGCCTGCCCGAGTCAGCTGAGGAAGAAGACGAGCGGGAAGATCACCAGCAGCCATACAAAGCCCACGAAGTGCCAGTACAGCGTGGCAGCCTCAATCGCCGTGTTGCGTTTAGCGTCGAAGTGTCCCAGCAATCCTCGCAACCACTGCGCGAAGATGAATACGAGACCGCCGATCACGTGGGCGCCGTGGAAGCCGGTGAGCGTGTAGAAGGTCGCCGCGTACGGGCCGTCGGAGATGCCGAATCCGGCGTGCTGCCACTCGAAGTACTGGTTGACGATGAAGGCAATGCCAATCACCAGCACAATTGCCATGCTGATGATCATCGCCTTGCGATTGCCCTTGCGGATCGAGAAGGCGGCTATCTGCATCGGGATGGAGGTACTGACCAGCAGGATCGTGAACAGAATCGGCCGCAACTCTGCGCCTTCGAGCCGGTGCGCGCCGTTGGTCGGCTCCCAGAAGAGGGTGTCGCTGTGCAAGGCGAGCATCGCCGCGATCAGTCCGGCAAAGAACATGATCTCGGAGAAGATGAAGAAGATGATGCCCCACAGGCCGGTCGTCATTGGCTCGTCGCCGACGAGGAAGCTGCGCACGGGGTGTACCCGCTTGTGAGTGATGGCTCCTGCTGCCATGACTAACTCTCCTCCCGCCTGGACGCAGAGGGCGTCTTCGCGCCGCTTCCTCCGTTGTGCCCGTTGCGCCCGTTGTTGACGTGGTAGTGCGGGTCGTCCTGCAGCTTCTCACCGAAGCGCAGGTCGAAGAGCGGTCGCTCGGAGCGAATCTCGGGCAGTGAGTCGAAGTTGTGCGGCGGCGGCGGTGAGGTGGTCGCCCACTCGAGCGTGGTGCCTTCCCACGGGTCGGAGCCGGCGCGCTCGCCCCACTTGACTGAGTAGAAGACGTTGTAGATGAAGACCATCATGCCGGCGGCGGAGACGAATGCGCCAATCGTGATCAGCATGTTCATCAGCTCCCAGCCGGGGTTGTCGACGTAGTCGTTGATCCGGCGCGGCATGCCATCGAGGCCGAGCAGGAGCTGAGTGAAGAAGACCAGGTTGACGCCAATGAAGACCAGCCAGAAGTGCAGCTTGCCCAGTCCTTCGTTCATGAACTTGCCGAAGATCTTGGGGAACCAGTAGTAGCAACCGGCGAGGAAGCCGAACGTCGCGGCGATCGACATCGTGTAGTGGAAGTGGCCGACGACGAAGTAGGTGTCGTGGAGGGCGAAGTCGACGGGAACCGCAGCGTGGAAGACGCCGGTGATTCCGCCGATCAGGAAGAGCATCAGGAAACCGACGCTGAAGAGCATCGCGGTCGGGAAGATGTTCGAGCCGCGCCACATGGTAGCGATCCAGTTGAACATCTTGACGCCGGTTGGGATGGCAATCAGGAAGGTCGCGCCCATGAAGAAGGGCAGGAAGACGCCGCCGGTTGTGAACATGTGGTGGGCCCAGACGATGAACCCGAGCAAGCCAATACCGATCAGCGCCAGGACCATCGAGCGATAGCCGAAGACCGGGCGTCGGGTGAATACACCGAACACGTCGGAGACGATGCCCATGGCGGGCAGGATCATGATGTAGACGGCTGGATGCGAATAGAACCAGAACAGGTTCTGCCAGAGCAGTGGCTGTCCGCCGGCGGCCGGGTCGAAGAAGGCTCCGCCGGCGCCATTGCGGTCGATGAAACCGAGCGCCAAGGCCGCGGCGAGGACCGGGGTCGAGAGCAGGATCAGCAGTCCGGTGACGAGTGTGGTCCAGGTGAACAGCGGCAAACGCCACATGGTCATCCCGGGCGCACGCATCTTGAAGATCGTGACCAAGAAGTTCACGGAACCGAAGATGGCCGCCTGACCCAACAGGATGACACCGACCAACCACATGTCCATCCCGGCGCCGGGCGGTTGGGCGTTGTTGCCGGTGTCGAGCGTGATGGGCGGGTAAGCAGTCCAACCCGCGGCGGCAGTTCCGCCCTCGACGGCGAAACTGAGCGTCAGCAGCACTCCGCCGAACAGGAAGATCCAGAACGAGAGCGCGTTGATGCGCGGGAACGCCATGTCGAGCGCGCCGATTTGCAGCGGCATCGCGTAGTTCATGAACGCTGCGCCAATCGGCAGCAGGAAAAGGAAGATCATCACGCTGCCGTGCATCGTGAAGATCGAGTTGTAGGTCTCGGCCGAGATGATGGTGCCGGTCTGCGCGAGCTCGGTGCGCATGACCAGTGAGAATGCCATGCCGACGAGTCCGAATGCGCCGGCCGTCCAGAGGTACATGATCCCGATCCTCTTGTGGTCGACCGTGGTCAACCATTCGAGGATCGTGCGCCAGACATTTGCGCCTGCATATGGTGTGGTCTGAGCCCCCGCCAGTGTCGCCATCGTGATGCCTCCCTCTGCGTCGTCGCGTGCGCCGTAGACGGGGCTAGCCGCCGGCCTCGATCAGTTCAGCCAGTTTGCTGGGGATTTCGTCTGCTGCGTGCGGCCGTTCGACCGTCTGCAGCCAGGCGTAGATGTCGGCAACATCGTCGTCGGAGACCTGATCCGGCGGGAATGCGGTCATGGCCTCGAGCGGCTCGCGATACTGCTGGACAACACGCTCGAGCGGAACAACCGTCATCGCGATCGTTGGACCGACGAGGCCCTCGCCGCGGTCGCCGTGGCAGACGTTGCAGCCCAGCGAGAAGAAGAGGTTCTGTCCGTTGGCCGGGTTGCCGATGGCGCCCTCCTCCAGCTCGACCTCTTCCTCGCCGCCGAAGTCGCCCTCGATCGGCTCGGGTGCGTCGCCCGCCTTGTCCTCGAACCAGGCGTGGTAGTCGGCCATCGACAACGCCCTGACCGTGTAGATCATTCGTGCATGGTCACGGCCGCAGAATTCGGCGCATTGGCTCTGGAAATCACCGGCTTCCGTGATCCGGATCCACAACGTCTGCACGCGCCCGGGGACCGCGTCGAGCTTGGTCAGGAACTGCGGCGTGTAGAAGGCGTGGAGCACGTCTGCCGAGGCGATATTGAAGCGAATCATCTGACCAACCGGGACGGTCACAACTGGCGTGTTGTCGGCGGCCTGGAGACGACCCTCGGGGACGGTATCGGTGCCGTTGAAGACACGCATGACCTCGAAGCCGGCGCTGTGCCGGATGGCGACCGTGCCGTTGACCGCCCGCTCGACGGTGACGACATCGCCCGTCCGAGCGACGACGCGCATGTGCTCAACGCCCATCTTCAAGGTGACGAACGGGACCACGAGGGATGGATCCTCAAGATGAATCTCGGTCTCGGCCAGGTCGGCGGACATACTTTCGGCCAGCTCAGTACCGAGCGGGACCGCGTAGTTGAACGCCCAGGCCCACTGTCGGCCCTGGACATCGACGATGGTGACTTCCTCCTCGGGATCAGCTGCCGCCTGAATGTCCTGCAGGACGAAGAACGAGACGAAGAACAGGATCACGACGATGACGGTTGGGATGCCGGTCCAGAGGATTTCGGCGGTGGCGTTGTGTGCGACCTGCGTGGGCAGTTCATCGTCGGATTTGCGCTTGTAGCGGAAGACGACCCAGAGGATCATCGCTTCGACGATGATGAAGACGATCAAGCCAATGGCAAGGAAAATGAAGTAGAGCGTGCGGATCGAATCGCCTTGTTCGGAGACCGATTGGGGTGGGGCGACCTGCGCACCGGCCAAACCCGAGAGAGCGAGCAGCGCCAGGGCGGTCGCGCCCATGACCAGCGTCAGCCGACCGAATCGCGTTCGCCACAACCGTTGAAATGCCGTCACGCGCCCGCTCCCTTCTCTCCCTGTTTCAGCCCTGTTTCAGCACTATTCGTCGTCGTTACTTCGTCGTCGTTACCCGGCGCCGTCTGCGCCTGCGCGGTGCATCAACGGCGCGTCCGAGTCGCGGTCGTCATGGTGGTCGTCGTGTGCTGGCTCCTCAAAGGACTTGATGTCCTCCAGGAACCAACCGACGCCACCAAACACAATCAGGGTAATTCCAGCCCCCAATACGTAGGAGGTGAAGACCGCGCCCGCCGCCGTCATCATCAGGCCGATGGCAAAGATAATCGGAGAGATGCTCGGCGGTGGCATGTGAATGCCAGGTGGTGGAGACACGTCGGGCATGATCTTCAACGGATGCTGCCGAAACTCGGCGGGGCCGCCCGCTTCGAAGTAGCCCATGTCTTCCAGTAACCAGCGAACCGCCGAGATGATAATCAGGGTGATACCGACGCCCAGCAGTTCGCCGACAAACACGGCGCCGGCAGCCGTCATAATCAGACCTAGTGCAAACAACACGGGCGCGAGACTTGGCGGCGGAAGATGCGACTCGGGCGCGTCGTGCGCGCCGTGTCCGTGCTCGTCTGCCAGGCCCGACGCCAGGCCCGACGCCAGCGCCAGCGTGGCGGCCGGCTGTTGAGCCGGAGCAGCGAGCGCCGGCACATCGCCGGTGCGTGACGCCGGCAGCGGCTGGAGGTAGCTGTCGGCTACGACCTTGCGTTCGTTTCGGTAGGCCATCGGCCGCAGGGCCGGTGGCAGCAGCCCGGCGATGGGCTTGAACAGGTCGGGACCGCTGTAGGCCTGCTGCAGATCGAGGCCGAAGCTGGCCGGCCGCTGCCGGTAGGCGATCAGCCTGTGCAGCTTGATTCCGTTGATTCGGCAGAGTCGGATGGCCCGTCCGCTCTGTCCCATGGGGACATAGAGGACTAAGGGCGCCGCCTGAGCCAGCGGCTTCCAGCGCTCAATCGCAGTTTGATTCGTGACTTCATGGGTCAGCGCAAGGTCGCCGGCGAGGGCGATAAAGTGTCCGGGCTCGTCCGTGACAACGATGTCGGGGTACAGCCAGCCACCCGACCTGACTCGCACGCCCATCTGTTCTTCAGGGAAGTTGGTCGTGACTTCGCGATCAGGGAACTCGTCGTTGGGATAGCCGTACGACGCCTCAGCGATCTGCTGAAGGACGTTCCCGCGCTTCTGCCTCGCCGATTCCAGCGTGGGCATTGCCGTCTGTTCGCCTCTCGCTCAGCCGCGCCCCAGGCATGGGGCGCGGTCGATCTCCGATCCTAACCCAGCCCTGCGACAGTGGCTATCCCCTCAAGCTGACTTGAGTCCCAGGAGTCCACAGATTTCGCAACCCGACTGCTAGCTGGAGAGCGATCGAGCCGGCTGGTTGACGGGAATGTAGCGAGGCCGATAGATCGCCACGCCGCGACCATTGCGCGCGCGTGTGCGCTCGTCAACGATCTGAGCGCCGATCCCGGCGATCCGCGACCAACCGAACAGCGTCGTGTAGTAGTCAGGGTCGGTGAAGCCCAGGGCATGGACCAGGCTGCCGGAAATCAGGTCGACGTTCGGGTACGGGTTCGAGACCTTCGGGTTCTCGCTCAGCACCTTGATCCCGGCTTCGCGAACCGCCTTGACCACGTTGAACCAATAGTCGTCGGGGCAGAGTTCCTCGCCGACGCCCAACTGGACCTTGGCCCGTGGGTCTTCTCGGCGCAGAACCGCGTGGCCGAATCCGAAGATGAGCCCGCCGCCGGCCAGACGTTTGCGTAGAATCTCCGTCGCTACTTCGTGGTCGGTCGTGTTGACGTCGCGCACCATTTTGAAGGCGTCCTGGTTGGCCATGCCGTGCCGTGGCCCGGCAAGCGCGTTCATGCCCGACGTCATCGAGCGATACATGTCGGCCAGGCCTGAGGCCACTGCACGACCGGTGAAGGTCGAGAGGTTGCCGCCGCCGTGGTCGGCGTGCAGGTTGTAATAGACCGACAGCAGACGGGTCAGCGCTTCCTCGTCGCCACCGGGCATGCCCAGCATGTGGACGAAGTTGTTCACGTAGCCGCGTGCGGGTTCCGAGGGAATCGGGTCGCCCCAGCCTTCACGGTTGCGGAAGATGGCCGCGAGCGCGGCTGGCGTCCGGGCGACCAGGTTGAGCGCATCCTCGTAGTAGTCATCGGTCTTGCCAGTCATACCCAGGATCTGGATGGCGGCGCAGAACTGGTCCATCGGATGGCCGGATGGCGGCAGCGCCGAGATTGCGGCCACTGCCTCCTCAGATACCTCAGAACGCTCTGCGATGTCATCGGCAACAGCCTGGCGCTCGACGTCAGTCGGCAGCGTTTTGTTGAACAACAGATGGATGATGTCCTCGGACGGCAGGAAAGCCAGTTCGGCGATCGGGTAGCCGACGTAGGAAACACCCTCTTGCGGGTCGACGTAGCTGGTTTCGCAGGTACCCACCGGATAGCCGCGCAGGCCTGTATCGAGATTGGCGTTGGTGATCGTGAACTCAATCGTCGGAATGTCAGGCACCGGCGTCCCTTTCTCCGCGCGCACCGTGAGGTAGTGGATGGACACCGCGTCCCGGTGCGCACGGGAGGCGGCACATCTCGCTCGTGTTGCGTCTCGCTTCGACTGCCGGCCGGGTGTGGCCGATTAGCCATTGACCGCGAGCAGGCGGAACCGTTTGCGACCGTTGGGGGCCTGGATTTCGATCTGCCGGTCGGCAGTTTGGTCGAGTAATCCACGACCGAGCGGACTCTCAACCGAAATCCGCCGCGCCGCGGCATTCGCTTCGGTGGTTCCAACCAGAGTGTACTCTCTGGCTTCGCCCAGCAAGCCGCCGTCATCGTCGACTTCGACGACCGAAACGAGGCTGCCCAACTTCGCCCGACCGGTCGCTCGCCCACCGCCGACCGCAGCGTGCGCAATTTGGTACTCGAGCTCGTCGATCCGTGATTTGAGGCGCTCCTGATGCTCGCGTGCAGCCTCAAGCGGAGCGTTTTCGCGGATATCCTTGTCCTCGCGCGCAGCGGCCACAGCCTGGATCGCCTCGGGCATCTCCGCGTTGAGCTGTTCCAGTTCGTCTTTCAGTGACTGGAGCCCGGCGGCGGTCATTTCAAAGGTCTGCGCCTGTTCGTGCTGGAACCGAGACCCGGCACGAACCACACCGGCGGCACGCTTAATCCGCAGGTAATTGCCCAGGTTCTGCGCGCTGGCCTGGCCCTCGGCATCGACGGTGACCGTGTATTCCTGCTTCCAGCAATAGCGCAAGAATTCCTTAACCGGCTGCAGGCGCGACGCGAGATCCATGGCATTGGCGCCGATCGTCTCCTGAAAGCCCTCCATCGTCTTGGGCGAGAGTTCCGAGATCGGCGTGGTCGGACCGAAGTGCCAGAGAAAGCGCGTGACCGCTTCACGCGCCGGCTCGTCGAGGACAAATGCGCCGCGGCGGGGCCGGGTCACAGTGGTCGTCTTGCGACGCGAGCGCTTGGCCTCCCGCTCTTCCTCCCAGTTGAAGTATTCCATCACCGCCAGGTCCAACGTCATCGACTGCGCGGCCGGGCCGGAACCGTTGCCAGGCTGTGCGGCAAATGGCTCATCAAAGACCTCGGTGTCACCCTCCACCACATCATCCACGAGTTCTTCCACCGCGTCGGCTGTCTGATCGTCGTCAAAGAATGCCATCAGTCGTCTCCAACTATCGAGCAGCTATCGAGTCGTTCCTTGCTTCAATCGCGCACGACACGCGACACGAGCAGAGCGTCACCCAGCTCCGATACCCCTATCCTACTCCCTTGCCTATGTCGTACCTGATAGACCAACGCCAGATTCAAGAGGCACTTGGCCGTGCAGGCCTAAGTTATGTGGTGGATCTGAATCCCCATCTGCCCGCGCAGCTGAGCGTATGGCTGACCATGGTGCTGGAGGCGCCTCGTAATCTCACCGGGATCCGAGAGCCTGAGCAAGCCATCCTCAAGCACATCATCGAGCCGTTGCAGGGCCGCCATCGCCTGATCGGCGCTGATCTGCCGGTGCCGCACGGTCCCATGATCGACATCGGCAGCGGCAACGGCGCACCGGGTTTGCCAATCGCCCTCTGCGAGCCGGAACGAGAGGTGACGCTACTGGACTCCCGATCGGGTGTCACCGGCTTCCTCAATGAGATCATCGTCCTACTCGACGCACCGCAGATCAGCGTGCGTCAGGAGCGGGCCGAGATTGCCGCGCACACTGATCTGCGTTCCCAGTTCTCGTTGGCGCTGAGTCGTGCGCTTGCTCCTCCCCCGGCGGCGTTGGAGCTGATGATTCCGTTTCTGCAGATTGGTGGAATCGCGGCCGCGTGGACAGGAGAGCTCTCCGACGCCGTAATGGAACGCGTCGAGCAGACGGCTCGCGAGCTGGGCGCGGAGATCACCCCCATCGATCCGCCGCATGACATCCTGGTCGCGACCAAGGTCCGCGCCACGGATGTCCGGTATCCGCGATCCTGGGCCCAAATACGCCGGCGACCGTTGTCCGCGATACGGTCTCGCCACTGACAGCGTGCCAGGATTGCCCGTACCCTGACTGGGCATGTCCGCTCTCGCTTCCGCACTGCCCAAATACGATCCTCGTCTCTTCAAGCGCAATATCCGCGTCTACTACCTGTTCATGGCCTCGACCGGGTTCATGCTCTTTCTGCCGGTCTGGATCATCTACCTGATGAACGGACGCGGCCTGTCCCTGACAGAGGTCGGCGTCTTTGAATCGTTCTTCTGGCTCACGATCATCATCGCCGAGGTCCCGACCGGCGCAATCGCCGACCGATTCGGCAGGCGCGTCTCGTTGGCGCTCGGAGCCATCCTGTTCGCGGTCTCCACCGTTATTTTCGCGATGGCCGACACGTTCTCGCTGCTGCTTGGCTCCTATCTCGTGATGGGCATCGCCCTAACCCTGTACTCGGGCGCCGGGGATGCGTTGCTCTACGACACCCTGCGAGTCCTGGGCCGGACAGGCGAATACGAGCGTCACGCGGGGCGTTCACATGGGCTGTTTTGGGCCATGATGGTGCTCGCGACGGCAATCGGCGGGCCGGCCGCCTATTTCCTGGGCTATTCCGCGGCCATCCTTGTTTCGGCCGGCTTCTTCCTCATCTCCGCCCTGGCCGCGCTGCTGCTCCGGGAACCGCCCCGCCGCGAGTCCGATTTCCCGCCGGATCCACTCCACGCGCCGCCTGCCGATGTCAAACACACGGCGGCGGACCATGAGCCGGGTCCTGAGCCGGGTGGAGTGCCGGGTGGAGTGCCGATCTTCAACGAGATGATCGAGGGATTTCGGATCGTCTGGCGCAATCGCCCGATTCGCTACTTGATTCCGTTCGCCGCGGTGCTGATCGCCCTGTTCGACTTGCCGCGCTTTCTGGCTCAGCCCTTTGTAGCGCAGCACGGCCTCGACCCGCTCGCCGGCGCGACCGACGGACTGATCTGGTCCGCATTGCTGATTCCCGGCTATGTCGGGACCATGCTGGGCATGTTGGCCGCCGCGAGACTGCTCGGCAAGTTGGGCGAGCGACGCTCCTTCCCCGCCATCCTCGCGTTTGGAGCCGTCTTCCTGATTCCGCTCGCGATCTGGAACCACCTCGGTCTGCTTGGCGCCATTTTCATGGTCAGCATTGCTCAGGCCGCAATTCGACCGATCGCTACCGGCTATATCAACCGACGCATCACTTCGGACCAACGTGCCACTGTGCTGTCCATCTTCTCGCTGGTCCACGGCGGCGCAATGAGCATCGTCATGATCGCGATCCTGCCGACAGCAGATTTCATCTCCTTCCCTGCCGCATTCGGACTGGCGCTGCTGGTGGTCGTGACCGTCGGCGTGGCGCTGTGGTTGCTCTGGCGGTTTGCCCATCGACGTGACCAGACAGAGCGGATCCGAGAGTGGTCGCTTACGGTTCCCAAGCCGCAGGCGCTTCACCATCGGCCGATGGTGAGTCAGAATGGTCATAGCGGCGAGAGGCCTGCTCTGTACCCAAATGCGCAGAACCTCGACTGACGGGTACCGAACTGTCGTCTCGGGCCCGCCTGAACTCCCTACGCTCTACTGCATTGCCAGCATTGACCGGTAGCCTGCACGCGCCTTCCGATGACTCAAACTGAACGCTTCGCGCGCAACATCCCGATCTACTACTTGTTCCAGTTCGCCACTGGATTCCTAATCTGGGTGCCCGTCTGGATCATCTTCCTGCAGGATGAACGCGGTCTCTCGCTGACCCAGGTTGGCTTGATCGAAGCCGTCTTCTGGGTCTCGATGTTCGTCGCGGAAGTCCCGACGGGTGCGATCGCCGATCGATGGGGACGTCGCACATCGCTCGCACTGGGCGGTTTCCTGTTCACGGCCGGGACCTTCGTGTTTGTCATCGCCGACAGCTTCGCGGGTCTCGCGATCGGCTACGTGATCATGGCCGTGTCGATGACCCTCTATTCCGGGTCAGGACACGCACTGCTCTTCGACACCTTGCGCACGCTGGGTCGGAGTCGCGAGTACGAGAAACACATGGGCCGCTCGGAGGCGATGATGACCGGCGCGCTGCTTGGCGCGGCGCTCCTGGGTGGACCGATGGCCGGTCTCTGGGGACTGGAAGCCGTCTTCCTGATCGGCGCGGGCACGATGGCACTGGCTGGGGTTATCGCGCTCCTGCTCCGCGAGCCGCCTCGAACCGAGGCCGAGTTTGGCGAAGACGGGTTGCATGCCGCACCCATTTCGGCCGTCGATGCTGCTGCCGATGATCGGTCGCCGCAAGGCATCGTCAGTTACATCCTTGATGGCTTCCGGATCGTGCTTCGGCAAAAACCCGTGCTCTGGATCATCCTTCTCGCGGGTGTCGTCACCGTGGCGTATGAAATGCCGAATTTCTTCGTGCAGCCGTTTCTCCGTCATCACGGACTCAGCCCATCGGGCGGTCTGATCGACGGCGCCATCTGGAGTGGGTTGATCGTTCCGGGATTCGCGGCGATGTCCGTCGGCTCACTCTTGGCTGCTCCCTTCGTGGCGCGGGTCGGCGAGCGCCGTGCCATCCCCATCTTGATGATTAGCGGGGCCTTCCTCTTTATCCCGCTGTTGATCTTCGACCACCTCAGCATCATCGCCCCAATCGCGATTCTGGGCGGCGTTCACGCCGCGATCCGGCCAATTGCGACCGGATACATCAATCGACGCATCCGCTCCGATCAGCGGGCGACTGTGCTCTCGATCTTCGAGTTGATCATGGCCGCGCAGATGGCGCTGATCGTGCCGCTGATCTCGGCCTCTGCGGACAACATCGATTTCCGCTTCGCCTACGGACTCTCACTCGGCGTCGTGCTCACGGTCGGCGTGAGCTTCTGGCTCGTATGGCGAAAATCGCACCGCCGAGAACAAACCGACGCGCTGCGCCGAATCAGCATCCGCCCAGCCCCGCAGGCCAATGTCGGCCGGCTGATCGGCGCGAGCAACGTGGACCATGGCAACGGAGTTCAAGCCAATGGTGTCCACGCCGACGGCGTCGGGTCGGAGACATTGCCGGTGCTGACCGGTTCTGAGCGCGACGATCTCGCGTGAGTCGATCGCCGACGGACGGCGCTCCGCTCCAATATTCGTTCACGGATTCGACTCTTATCGACCGACTAACTTCACTCCCGCTCAAGCCACAATCTCGCGCTCGCGCAGCGACGCAACTTGGTCCGCACTGAATCCAAGCGCGGTAAGCAGCTCTTCGGTGTCCTGACCGCGAGCCGGCGCGCCGCCTCGGATGCGTCCCGGCGTTGCCGACAACTTTGGCGCCACTCCAGCCTGGCGCATCACGCCGCCATCAGGGGTCGGCACCTCGACCACCATCTCGCGGGCAATGTTGTGTTCGTTGTTCAACGCCTCCTCCAGGCTGAGCACCGGCTTGGCGCAGACATCGACATCGTTGAGCAGCGTGTGCCACTCATCGGCCGTTCGAGTCTTGAAGGCCCTTGCGAACGCCGCGCGCATTTCCTCTCGACGTTCGATGTCGGACGTGCCCTGGTCGTCGCTGAACTGCTCGACGTCCAACACTCGACACAGGTTGGCGTAGAAGTACGGCTCCATCGACCCAACCGAGAACCAACGCCCGTCCGCGGTCTCGTAGACCTGATAGTGCGGCTCGCCTCCATTGAGCACATGTTGAGCCGGACGCATGTCGGCGCCGGCGCCTTCGGCTCCCGCCATGGCTGACGTGATTAGCGACATCGCTCCATCCGACATTCCGAGATCGATGTACTGACCCTCGTCAGTGCGCTCCCGCGCCTGTAGCGCGCAGACGATGGCGAATGCCGCCATCAGGCCGCCGCCGGCGAAGTCGGCGATGATGTTGACCGGAATCGCCGGACGTCCGCCCGTCGCGTAGTCGCCGATCATGCCGAGCGCGCCGGCGGTGGCGATGTAGTTGATGTCGTGTCCAACGTGCGACGCATAGGGTCCGGTCTGGCCGAATCCAGACAACGAGCAATAGACCAGTCGCGGATTTCGGGCGGACAGTGTCTCCCAGTCGACGCCCAGCCGCTTAACGACGCCCGGACGGAACCCTTCCAGCACCACGTCGGCGCTGTCGGCGAGCTGATAGAAGATGTCGCGCGCCTCGTCGGACTTGAGGTTCAGTCCGATTGAGCGCTTACCTCGTCCGAGTGCGTAGGAGGAGAAGCGCCGACGCTCTTCGTTCGGGTCCTTGCCGGCGATGTCGCGTCGTCCGCGTGGTCGTCCCGCCTGCTCGACCAGGATCACTTCCGCCCCCATATCGGCCAGCAGCATCGAGCAGTATGGTCCCGGCGCCAGCGCCGAAAGATCGACGACGCGAATCCCGTCCAACGGTCCGTCCAAGGTTGTCATCGGATCTGCCCTTCTCTGACCAGCGCATGCACTGCCCAGATTAGGACTCGGGCTGGAACAGCCGATGCTGGGGGGCGACCTGGAAGACCCAGAGGAAGATCAGGCCTGTCAAAGAGATTGGAATGAGAACCAGCCCGTGCAAAATGGCCGCGAAGGCCACGGCCGTCGACTCCGCGTCCTGCATCCCGACCGCTCCCAGGGTCGGTAGCCAGATCAACAGCGTTGCTTTTGTCGCCCACTCGAACGGACCGACGCCGCCGGCGGTCGATGGCGCCGTGATCAGCAGATTCGCCGCCGCTGCGACCAGCAGATAGACAGGGAATGGCAAACCGAGGTGAAACGCCTGTCCGACCATCCAATACATCAGGGCTTCGAGCGCCCAGGCAATCAGGCTGGCGACCAGCGCGCCAATCACCTGTTTCCGATTCGCCTGCGCCGACATCCCGGTGATCAACGGGCCCAACAGCTTCCATTCTCGCTGCGACTGTCCGGGCAGCCGACCGAGGAGTCGGCCGATGATGCGCTCGGCATCAGTTGGGTGGCGAGCGATCGCCCCGAACACGAGGAATGCCCCCGTGATGCCAAAGACCAGGAAGGACATCGCGCCGGTCAACTCGTCGCTGGCGTCGGTCATGCCCCAGAGTCCGACCAGGCTGGCAATCACGCCGATCACGAGGAAGCAGGTCAGCATCAGCCCGTCGTAGACGCGCGTCATGAAGATGCTTGAGAGGCCGGTCAGTCGGGAGATGTCGTGCAACTGATACAACACGTGCGCTCGGACAAACTCTCCCGCTCTGAGCGGAAGCACGTTGTTCACCCCGAATCCGATCGCAACGATGGGAAACAGGCGCCACCAGGAGATGTTCTTGATGTGCAGTAACAACCAGTGCCAGCGCCAGGCTCGAGCCGCAATGCCGGCGAAGTAGACAACCAGCGCCGGTCCGATCCACCAGGCCGACACCTCGGTGAACGCGCGACCGACCTGGTGAAAGTCTGCATTTCGCAAGAACAGCACGAGGAAGACGGTGCTGCCGCCCAGACCTAACGCCAGACGCGCAAACGGACCTGTGGCCCAACCTGGAATCCGTATTGTCATCACCGACCCCGCCGTTACTCAGGCGGAGGCTAGCCCGCCTCGATCCGACGCGGAGGTAGCCGCAACGCCTCCCGGAGCCCCTGGGCCACTCGTTGGCCGCTTCCTCTCAGCTGCGCGTGACGCAAGATGATCTGTGCTTGCACGTAGCGTCCGCCCTCAACCGCGGAGAATGCGATGAAGGCCACGACTCCGCCGGCGAGGATGTCGGCGACGTAATGCTCGCCCAGGTACACCAACGAGAAAGTCAACGCCGCGGAGTAGAGCAGGGCAACCGTCACCACCCAACGCGAGCGGAGCACGATGCCGACTCCGACCACGACAAAGGACGCGGCGAAGTGGAGCGACGGCATCGCGGCGATGGGATTCGGTTCGGCCATGGTGTCGAAGGCCCATTTGTAGAAATCGACGCCCAGTATGGCCGGTCCGACGGAATTCATGCCGCGGGCGATTCCCTCGATCAGGCCCTGGTCGGACGCCATCCATGGTGGGGCGGTCGGCACCGTGAAGTACAGCAGGACGCCGAGGTAGAAAGTGAGCGCCACGATGATCGTGACGCGCCAGGCCATCTTGCGTGCAAACAGCCATACGCCGATCACGGCGGCATGCGGGAACACAAACCAGGTCCAGTGAATGATCGCTGAGAAAAACGCGGGAAATCCCGGGTCGGAACCGGCGCCGCCGATCCGCGCCTGTAGCCAGGCGGACGGCGTGACGCCGGCGAACATCCACAGCTCCCAGTCGAGTACGTAGCCGGTCAACGTGCGCAGACCGGTCTCGTCGGCGGCATCGCGGAGCTGAATGAAGAAGGCCATTGCGACGGCGTAGGCAACGAGGATGCCCCAATCGCCCCATCGCCGGGCGAGGACAAACACCGCCACCACAGCGATTCCGCTGATCGGAGCAAATACGACCGGTTCCAGAGAGACGGTCTGGCGCAGAAACAACGCAATCAGCCCGACCGCCAATGCGGCCCAGCAGACGGCCCCGATTGCCTCTCGACTGCTGATGCTCTGCACCCGACGCACGCCCGCGTTGCCCTCCCGCTCTGCCCGATCAGATTGCCTGCATGATCGGCCGTAGTAGCGCAATCAAGCCTACCGACTCTGGCGATACAGGTTAACGATCTGTGCACGCGATGTCTTAACCACGCGTTGTCTTAACGGGGTGTGGACAGCCGTTCGGAAATCAGACGGGCAATCGCATCGATGTCTGTCAGCTGAGATTGCGCCCGCGTCTCGTCGCACTGTCCACCGCCCTCAGCATTGCCATCCTGAGAGGTGATCTCAATCGCATTCTTGAGAAAGACGAGCGCGTTCCTCTGGGCAAAGACGAGCAGCTCCGATAACCAACAACCACCGCTGTGGCCGGAGATCAGCCGGATTGATACCGCCGCGTCACCGACGACCGGGGTTGGCCGAAACTCCGCAGAGAACAACTCGGGATGAGGCACGATGAACCCCATCAGAGTAGGCGGTTGCGAGGCGAGATACTTCACCCAATCAGTCGCCGCTTGTTGCGATCTGTCGGTGATGACATGAACCCAGAACGTTTCTTGCGTCGGACTGTCCAATGTAGGTTGATAGAGCAACCCGACCGATTCCTCTCTGCGTCTGGGCAACGCGCTGACGAGTTGATCATCCGCTTCCTGCAGCAGCAGGTCCAACGGGACCGAAATTCCTGTTGATTCCAGATGATCCCCGACAACTTCGTCGGGGATCTCCAGCGTGAAGCCTTCAATTGGGTTCAACACCTGCGTTACTGGAAGATCTAGGGGCGGTTGCCCCGTCGGCGGATCGACCTGAGGTGTTGGATCGGGCTGCTGGCCGTTTCCATTACAGGCCGAGACGGTCGCCGTCATCAGAGCAACGATGGCAATCAGTCCGGCTGCGATCAACCAACGTGGCACGTTAGCCGTGCTCCGCAATCGAGGGTTCCCCAGCATCGCGAATCGCTTCAACTAGCTCGCCGTCTCCACGAGCGGCCAGCAGCACAATGTGGAACGTCGTGCCGACTCCCTGCGCGCTCGACACCCGAATCTCTCCTCCTTGTGCCCGCACCAGCTCACGAGCGATCGCCAGACCCAGCCCGGTGCCGCCTTGCGCGCCCGGCCTGTCCGACTTGTAGTAGCGGTCGAACAAATTGGGAATTGCTTCCTCAGGAATGCCAACGCCGGTGTCGGCGACCGCAATCGACACGCTGCCCTGGCTCTCGCTCCGTGCGCTCAACTGTACGTCGCCGCCCGGCGGCGTGTGGCGCAGGGCGTTGTCAAGCAGGTTGCCCAAGACCTGGTCCAGCCGGTCCCAATCCCCGAGCACATCGCCGACATTCGAGGGAGCCACAGACAGATTGACTTCGAGCTCCTGAGCCCTCAGCGCGAACAGATCGCCAACGTGTTCGAGCAAGGAGGCAACATCCACAGGATTCGACTCCACATCGTCCTGCCCAGACTCAATCCGTGACAGGTCCAACAGCCCTTCAACCAGCCGCAACAGGCGCCGCGACTCGTCCTCAATAATCCGATAGGCGTTTCGCTGCTCGTCGCCTTTCACCACATCGTCCATGAGCGCCTGCGAAAAGCCGTTGATCGAGGTCAATGGAGTCTGAAGATCATGCGAGACATTAGCCAGGAAGTCTCGCAACGCGGTCTGTTGGCGCTCGACCTCCTCAGCCATCTGGTTGAACGATCGGGCGAGCTCCTGCGCTTCCTGAGATCCACCGACGTCAACCCGTTGCTGCAGTTGTCCGCGAGCCACACTGCGCGATGCCGCCGCGACACGCTGAATCGGTCGATAGATCGAACGAGACACGAGGAAGCCCACCAATGAGGCGACCACCAGTGCAATCGCGCCCGCGCTCAACAAGTTTGGCGCCAGGTCCGCCAACAATGCCCCTCGTGACTCCCCCACCAACGCCACCACCACGCAGCAATAGCCTTGCCGCTCCTCTTCTTCCTTGGGCAGGCTGGTCAGGACGTAGGCCAGCCGCTCGCCGTCGTCCGTCGTGAGCTGTCCTTGCACGATCTGGTTCGTGTCCAATGCGCCGAGATCGAGGGTCAGTCGCTCGCCGAGAAAACGATCACCCGATTCCAGCACGCGCACGACCTCGCCCGAGGACGTCACACCCAAGACCGGAACATCGAGCTCGCTCACAATCGAGCCGGAGAGGCGCCGCTCGGTCTGAAAACTACGCAACAGGTTCTCCGGGCGCAGCAGATTGTCCGGCTCACGGCCTTCCCACTCCTCAGTGAACAGTTCGGGAGCCCAGGCGGCCGCCAATTCGCGCAAGCGGGACTGATCAACTCGGTCCTGGTACCCGCCGAGCAACAGGAAGCTGATCAATCCGACCACGAGCAGCGTCAGCACGACGATCGCGACCAGGGTCACGTAGATCCGAGAGCGAATCGTACTGAACTGCAACCACGGCCAGCCCAGAGTGGGTAACCGTCGCTGCGTTCCGGGGATCATGGGATGCGCCCTGTCGGCAACGATGGTTGAGGCCGGTTAGTCGGCGTCGCCGTTGGGCGACAGAGAGAGACAGGACGGGTTGTCACGCATGGTCATCTTGTAGCCGACTCCCCGCAGCGTTTCGATCTGCAAGTCGCTGTCGCGCAAGTGTTGACGCAGATGGTTGATGTGCACATCAACCGTGCGCGTCTCTCCACTGAAGGTGTAGCCCCAGACCAAGGACAGCAGTTGTTCTCGAGACATCACCGTTTGCAGGTTCTGCGCCAGCGCGAACAGCAGGTCGAACTCTTTGGTCCGAAGCTTCAGCGAGGCTCCACCCAGCGTGGCCTCTCGCGTCTGGCGATTGAGGATCAGACTGCCAACTGCGACCTCGACGCCAGAGCGCGAGATTCCGTCGGCCCGGCGCAAAATTGCCTTGACCCGGGCGACCAGCTCCTTGGGATTGAACGGCTTGGTCAGGTAGTCGTCGGCGCCCAGCTCGAAGCCGGCCACCTTGACGGCATCCTCACGTCGCACCGTCAGCATCAGGATCGGAACATCGGAGTCCTGACGGATTCCCTTGGTGACCTCGAAGCCGTCCAGTTTGGGCATCATCAGGTCGAGAACAACCAGGTCCGGTTGCAGCATGACCGCCTTTTCAAGGGCTTCCTGGCCGTCCGAGGCGAACTCCAGCTCGTATCCCTCCCTCGAGAGGTACAGCCGAACCAACTCACGAATGTGGGGTTCGTCATCAGCGATGAGTATTTTCATGGCGTTCGCCTGCCAGCCAACCAAAATTCACTATAGAACCTGAATCCTTAGAAGACGCGGTTCGCGAACAGCATCCGTGCAATGCTGCGAACCGCGAGTCATTGATAGCCTCTACGTGTTCGAATTCCGAGGAGTACCACATGCCGCGTCGCGAAATACCTGCTGGGGTCGAAGTCCGAGCTGCCAACGCCGAAGAAATGGAAGATTTCCGCTTCATCGCCAACCTGGCGCTGCAGGAACACGGCAATCCGATGCGCGACCCGGTCACCTTCCTGCAGCCCGAGTGGTCGACGTGTGTCTTCGAACACGGCTCGCTGTCCACGACCTTCGGCGCCTGGCCGTTCTCAATGCGGTTCAACGGCGAACGCGCGCACGTCGCCGGTGTCACCGCCGTCGGCACCGACCCGACCAAGCGCCGCCGCGGCTACCTGCGTTTCGCAATGGAACACTCTCTGGATGAGCAATACGAGCGTGGACAGTCGCTGGCCGCGCTGTACGCGTCGCAAGCCGGCATCTACCAGCGCTTCGGCTACGCGATTTGCTCGCGAAGCCATCGCTACGAGATCGACCCGCTCGATCTGAACTTCGTCCAGGCGCCGACGCCAACGGGACAACTGAGCATCGCCAACGCCAAGGACCTGCCGGAAGACGCAGTGGTGGTCCGCGACCTCTACCGCAAATTCATGCAGCCACGCAACGGCTTGCTGCATCGAGGTCTCAATCTGTGGAATGCCGAGGTGTTGTCGGAGCCTGACGACATCCAGGAAGGTCCGATTCGCGTCCTGCTCTATGAAGAGGACGGCGAAGCGCTGGGCTACATGGTCTACACGAGCCGCGAGGACCGCTCCCTGAACGCGTTCAGCGCCGGTCAACGCGACCAGAAGATGACCATCCGCGAGTACGGCTGGCTCACGCCCGAGGCCTACGTCGCGATGTGGCAATTCGCGGCCGGACAGGACCTCGTCTACCGCATCCACCTCAACGACGCGCCGTCCGACGACCCAATCCAGCACTTCGCCCGCGACCCGCGCACACTCCGCGTCGATGTCGGCGACGGCATCCTGGTCCGCATCGTCGACCTGCCGCGCGCGCTCATGACTCGCAACTATCAGGTCGAGTCCGAGCTAACCTTCCGCGTGATCGACGATCTCTGCGACTGGAACCAGGGAACCTGGAAGCTGTCAACCGGTCCCGAGGGCGCCGACATCCGCCAGGTCGATGAAGCACCGCAACTGACAATGGACGTGTTCACAATGGCGCACCTCGCAACCGGCGCGCTATCGGCGACCTACGCACACCGGCTGGGCCGAATCGAAGCGTCCGACAAGTCTGCGCTCATCAGGGCCGACCACCTCTTCGCGACCGAGTACGCCATGCACTGCATGAATCACTTCTAGCGTTATCTAGGCTTCAACTGCAGGTGCCGAGCGATAATGTAGTCGTCAACGATGCTCAATACCGCAGAGCGTTTGGGTGGAACTAGAGATAGCCCTCGATGCTGCGCGAGGAAGTCTCGAAATGGCTTCCAGATGTCTATGAATTCACGCCCCGCGCGCAACGCTGACATCACCAAAGCGACGAACAAAGTGAGATTACGCGCAGAGAGCCCTAACAGGGTGCTGGTAAACGCCTTGTTTCGCTCGGACGTTGCCTGTGTCGCTCGATCGGGCGATCAGCTCTTATCTGGTCGAGGGATGATCGAGGGCCGTCGAATCGCAACAATTGCACCGCTGTTGACTTTTTCAGCATCCTGCTAGTGTCCTGAGTCGGGAATACGGTTGAGATATCCGGCGAGGTTGTCGAAGATCTGGTCGACGGTCCTGTGCGAGACGAACGGGCGCGGGTGTTCGTTCCAGTCGGCAACCTAGCGATCGACGTCGTGGGTCAGGTCGGTCACGCTGCGGTGCGCGCCGCGCCTGAGCCACTTGGTCGTCAGTTCGGTGAACCAGCGTTCGACCTGGTTCATCCAGGAGCCGTAGGTGGGGGTGAAGTGAAAGCGGAAACAGGGATGACGCTGGAGCCAACGCTGGATCTCGGCGGTGCGCTGGGTGTTGACGTTGTCCAATATGACATGCACGGCGAGTTCGTCGGGTACCTGCTCGTTGACCAGGTCGAGGAAGCGCCGGAACTCGCAGGCCCTCTGTCACGGGGTCAGGTCGGCGATCACGTAGCCGGAGGCAACCCCGCATCAAGTACGGGGCAGGTTATCGAGCACCGCGTAGAGATTGGTGGCGCCGTGACGCAGGTAACCGTGGATCTAGCGGGGAGGCACACCAGACAGCATCGGCCGGGTCGACGCCGTGTGGTCGAGCGCCGGGATCTGGGTCTGCTCGTCCACGCACAGGACGACGGCTGCGTCGGGCGGATTCAGATAGAGACCGGCCACGTCCCGCACTTTGTCGATTAACTGCGGGTCGGGCGACAGCTTGAACTGCTCAACGAGGTGCGGGTTGAAGCCCAAAGCGCGCCGGATCCTGGAGATCGCCGTCTGCGACATGCCCATCTCGGCGGCCTTTGAGCGAGTCGACCAGTGAGTCGCGTGACGCGGCTGCCGTTCCAGCGTCTTGACGATCACCGTTTCCACCTGCTCGTCGCTGATCTTGCGGGGCGCGACGGGATGCAGCTCATCGCTCAGTCCATCCAGCCGACGCTGGGCGAAGCGTCGCCGCCACTTGCCGACCGTGACCGGATGGCAACCGAGCGCCGCGCCGATCTCCGTGTTCGCCTGTCCGGTCGCCGCCGCGAGCACGATCCGGCTGCGTAGCGCCAAGGCCTGCGCCGTGCTCGGTCGGCGCGCCCAGCGCTCCAGCGTCTCTCGCTCCTCCGCACTCAGCACGATCGTCACCGTCGGGCGGCCCAGTTGGGTACGCATGACACTCCACTGAAAGCCCCGGACGGCCAAACCGGCTCCATCAACACCATACGACGTTGTACATCGCATTAGCGACTCAGGACACTAGGGCGCCTTGATCGATCCGCCGCACCGTCAGTCGCGCAGCATCTTGATCTCCGCTCCGAAATTGAACAAGCGCCAGCCTGAAGAAATCTCGGGCTGTCGCATCTGAACGCTGACAAAGTTGCTCGCGCAACGTTCGAGTTGTAGCGAGATCGCCGGCACGCTCAAGGAGCTGCGCCTCCGCGTCGATCACTGCCTTCGGGCAATCCGACAATGCACCGCGCATCTGCTGGCACCAATCAAGCGCTTCGCGATACCGCCCGCCATTGACCAGACATACCAGCAATCGCTCGGCCAAGGGATGCCGGGCGACCTCGCCGACCACTTCCGCGAGCGCGTCCGCCGCCTCGGAGTACCGCTCGGCCGACATGTGCACTTCGGCCAATCTCAATTGGATCGTCCATCGGTCCGTATCCGCCACGCTGTCCAACGCGCGCTCAAGCAACTGCGCCGCGTGCTCATCATCGCCACGAACTCGGCTGCGAATCGCGGATGCGGTCAGCAGGTACGAATCCTCGGGATGTTGCGCCGTCGCGGCCTCTAAGTCTCGCCAGATGTCGCTCGTCAAGCCGTCGAGCGAATCTGCGCGTGCCAGAAGCTCCACGTGCTCCAAGAGATGCAATCCCGGATGTTCAAAGTCAAGTTTGGCGCGCAGGATATCGCGCGCCTCGGTCGACTCGCCTGCCTCCAAGTGGGCGTCGGCGAGGAAAATTTCGAAGCCGTCTGGAAGCTCATCTGCTCCCAGATCTTTCCAGGCTTCGATAGCCTCGCGTGGCTTTCGCGCTTGCAGCAGAGTCAATCCACGGCAGAGCATCGCGGCATGATGGTGTGGAGCGTCCTCCAGTGCCCTTTCAGCTTCGCAAGCCGCATCCTCAGTCCGCCCGAGTGCACCCAGAACGAGTGCTCTGAGCGCATGTGCATCGGCCCGCAGGGAGTCTCTCTGGGTGTTCTTGAGCAGGCGGATTGCACGGCGCGCCTCCGCTTCGGCGCGGACCAGCATTGGGTACGATTCAACGTCAGACCCGCCGGACCGAGAGAATTTCGCCTGCGCTTCATTCAACAGCGTCTGGCCCAACAGCAAGGCGGCAGTGAAGTTCTCAGCGTCGTTATCTGTCAGGTGCTGACAGATCGAGATTGCTTCGATGCCTCTCGACTCGGATACTCGTACTTGCGCCAACGCCAATCCAGCTTGATCATCCTCGATTATCCAACTCTTAGCCAGCATGAGTTGATCGAGTTGTTCGCTCTTCTCAAGCTTCCATAGCGCGTGTATTAGCGCCGCTGCTGCCTTGCCATTGTTCGGGTCCATTTCGAGCGCCTTGCGTGCGAACTTCTCCGCTCTTCTGAAGTCCTCTTGCAGGCTGGCGCCAACTGCTTGATTGGCGATTCCTTGTGGCTCGTCCGGCTGAATCAGGTGAGCATCGTCGAATAGCTCGCAAGCCCGCTCGTAATCGCTTTCCACAAGCGCGCAGAGCCCTAGCTACGTAGTGACGCGAAAAGCGAGACCGTCTGGCATCTCGGAACTGTCGAGCAGCTCATCGAGTTGGCGGCGCGCCGTCCGAACGAGACCGGTGTTGATGAGTTCTCTCACTCCATCAAGCTGTGTTGTCAGCTTGAGGTGTTCTGGATCCATCGCCGGCTCCGAACCCCAAGGAGTTTCCGGTATGGATGCTTGGGCTGCCAATCGAAACACGTCGGTCCTGATGGCCTCGACCTCTGCGGTTACATGCCTCTTGATGTCGCTTAGCGTCCCAAGGTGCAATTCTTCCTGACGATTGGCGAGTGCCGAGATGCTTTGATCGCTCGAATAAATTTCAGATACCAAGACGCCAAGAAATTCTTCGAGGATCGCCCTCGCCAAGCGCAGAGTCTCCCCGTCGTCGGGCATGTAGAATCCTCCGTCCGCGATGTATGCCTCGACCAGATCATGCAAGCCGAACTCCCGCTCACCGGATATCACTCTCCCTGGCAGCTCTGCGAACCCAGCACTCGCGATCCACTCCTCCAGAGTGGGCTCTACACCTGGAACGTCTTCAAATCGTTCGCTCGTCCTCTTGACGACGCGGTCAAGGTCAACAGGCCTACCGGTACCGCCGCTTGCCGCAATCCCTCGGGCAATCACCGCGTAGAGGACTTTGATCGCGACTGCCTCGAGAACCATGATCTCTCATTCCAGAGTCATACCTGCATATCTGCCTATTCACCATATCCAATTCCGGTGGCTATTGCGCACAGCTGGTCAGGTTTTCCACCGACCTTAGACCGCCTCGCCGAGCAGATAGCGCCCCATCGCTTCCTCCAGCGCCGATACTTCACGCGGATCCAGGTCGCGATAGGGCGGCCTGGTGTGCGTGAGCGGCAGTCCGCTCGTGATCGAGATCAGTTGCTTCAGCGCCCCCACTCGGGGGAACAGGTTGAGAATCGCATGCAATTCGTTGAGCTGATCCTGCGGTCGATGCGGCTCGCGGCCCTCGCGATGGGCGAACTGAATCGTCTTGACGAGCGCCGGCACCGCGTTGGCCATGCCTGAGACGCCACCGACGCATCCGACGCCGTACAGCGCCGCGTGTGCTGCGTCGGAACCGGCCATGACTCGAAATTCGGAACCGGGACCCTCTGAAGGAACCTGCGCCATGTAGCGCTCGGTCCGCTCGGCGTCGCCACCTGAGTCCTTGATCCCCATCAGCTGGTCGGGATGCCGCCGCAGCACCCCGGCGAGGACCTCGTCGGGAATGTCGATCCCAGCTTGCGCGGGCATGTTGTAGAGCAACGCCCGTCCTTCCGGGGGCAGCGATTCGATCACCGCCGAGAACCAGTCGATCATTCCGCGTGAATCGACGTTCTTGAAGAAGAACGGCGGCAACAACGCCACGGCGTCGGCGCCGGCGTCAAGGGCATCATTGGCTGCCCGGATGGTGTCGGGCAGCGATGGCGAAGTAGCGCCCGCAACCACGACCAACCCGCCACCGATACCCCGAGAAGCCTGTTTCACCGCTACGACGACGCGCTTGCGCTCTTCCAGTCCGACCGATGGACCCTCGCCGTTCGTGCCGAGCGTGAGAATCCCGGTGATGCCCATCGTCCGCATCCAGTCGATGTGTGGACCAATCCAGTCCACGTCGACATCACGCCCGCCTTCGGTGAACGGCGTCACCTGGGCTGCCATCAAGCCGTCCAGGCGTTCGTACTTCAGCACCATGGTCCTGCCTCCACTCGTCTCAGTGCTCGCAGCGTAGCTCTGAGCCGCATCCCCAAAGAACGAATAGTCTCAACCCCATGCCGCGCATCTTCCTTTGCAGCGCGACCGGCGCTCTCACGACCGAGGCCGCTCCCGTCGGCGGAGGCGTCGCCGTGCTTGAAGCGCTGATCCCGCACCTGATCGAATCCGGTTTCGACGTCACCCTGCTCACACCGGGCCGCGAAGAGTCGTTCGATGGTCTGCGTCAATCGCTACCAGTCGCGACCCTTGCTCGCGCCAAACCAGATCGCATCCTCAACCTCAACGCCCGGCGCTACGCCCGGTTCGCCTTGGAGTGGGAGTCGGCGCTGCGCCGATACTTCTCAGATATCGAACCGGCAGACGCCGTTGTGCTGGCCAACGACACGTCGGAAGGACCACCGTTCGCCCAACTCCACGCCAACGGGTTCCGACAGATGGCGCTATTGCACGTGATCGTCAGTGAGTTCTTCAGTCGGCGCTACCTCTCACAGCCGACAGGCATTCCGATTCGCGGACATCACCTCTCCGCTCTCTGGCGATTCGCGCAGGATCGTGGGTTGACCAACCACGCACCCGAGATCGCCCGTCTTGTCTGGCCGAAGGAGGGCGATCTCGCGAGGTACGTTGACGTACCGATTGCGCCATCGGCGCCGGTTGCTCGCTCACTTGCCGATTGTTACCCCGGCACCGGGGTCGCCCGGCGCACCCAAATCGTTCCCTGGGGTGTGATCGGCGACGCCAATCCCGAACTACGGGAGCATCGACGGGAAACACTTCGAGACCTTGGAGCGGACCCGAACCGGTTCACGCTGCTGACACTGAGCCGCATCTCGCCGGAGAAACGCATTGAACTGGTCATCGACGCACTGAAGTTGATCGAACGACAGTCGCCGTCAACCGCCGAGAGAATTCAGCTCGTGGTCGCCGGAGCGCCGGCATACATGGGCGGCGAGTCGTATGCCCGAAAACTGCAGCGTGCTGCCTTGACGTTGGAGCATGCAGAGGTCCATTTCGCGGGATACGTCAGCGGTCAGCAGAAGTGGAACCTCTTGGCCGCAGCGGATACGTTCTGCTCTCCCAGCTTCTATGAGGCGTACGGCCTGACCATCGCGCAGGCGCTCGCCAGCGGCGTTCCAGTGATTGCGGCGCCACATGCCGGAGCGCGAGCCACGGTCGACGAACGGCACGGCTGGATCGCCGATCCAACGCCAAAAGCCTTCGCCGCCGCCATCAGGCGCGCCCTGCACGCCGACGAAACCCGCGAGATCGCCCGACACCGCGAATCGGCGGCGCGCTGGGGTCGCGAACGGCCGTTTGCCGTCGCTGCTAACCGGATCGTCGGGATCGCACGTAGACTCGCTGTTGGCGCACCATTTGTGGGAAATTAGGAGGCTGAGCGATGACCCAGCGAGCCGTATTGTTCGACTTCGGCGGTGTCCTGATCCGGATGGATTGGGACGGCTACGACGAGTTCGGCAAACGCTGGAATCTGCCAGCAGGCACATTGGTCGACGCGTTCTATCGAACCCCTGAGTGGCACGCGATCGAGACCGGCCGCGGCAGCTGGGACATCTGGCAGCGCGGCGTCGAACAAAGTCTCGCGCCGTACCTCCATGGTGACGTCGTGGAAGAAGTTCAGAGCCTGCTCGACGCCTGGTACGCACAGCCCTGGCAATACCACCATCCCAACTTCGAGCTCGCCCACGATCTGCAGGCCGCCGGTCACAAGATCGGTGTGCTCTCCAACGCACCCGACGATCTACGAGACCGCTTCCTCAGCAACTTGCCGGTCGAGGTGAGCTGGGACGCGATCATCGTTTCAGGAGAGATCGGCATGCGAAAACCCGACCCGCGCATCTTCGAACACGCCGCCGAGGAAATCGGCGTCCCCGCCAGGCACTGCTTCTTCATCGACGACCTGGAAGAGAACGTGCTGGCGGCACAGGCCATCGGTATGAAGGCCTTTCACTTCACCAGAAACAATTACAAGGCGCTCAGGATCGCACTGAAAGCGCACGGGATAGGCGCGGACTAGGGCATGTTCACATTGACGCGGCGATCCCATTCAAAGGGCCTATCAACTCTCCCGCTCCCCCTTGCAGGGGGAGCTGCCGAAGGCTGAGGGGGTCCCGCCTCCCATCGCCCAGGCGGAATGGGGCACTTCTTGCTCTTCACCACCCTTTGTGAACAGACCCTAGCGAGTCCGTCGGCGCTCATATCCGATGTAGGCAGTTCTGCGCGGGCGGATTCGAAACACGCGAAGCCGGCGCGCCTCCGCTTCGACGGTAAACAACACCCGCCACCGACCCGGGACATGAGCGCGGTAGACGCCGGGATGATCCTGTAGCTCTTTGCTTTCCCTCCCACTCGGCCCGTCGGACAGTGACTTGAGCACCGTCTTCACGTCGCTTTTGCGCTTATGTGTGAGCGCCCGGTACTCCTCCTCGGCTTCTTGAGTTCTGTAGACGATCCAACGCGGACCGCTCTGAGTCACCGACTGTCGTCTTCCTCGTAGCAGAAATGCTCGGCCGCCTCTGGACGTTCGGTTCTCAGCTTGGCAATGAAACGTATGCCCTCGGTCGATGTCCGATCCAACCAGTACACCCAGTTCCAACCCATCGGAAATCGCGCGTCCAACCACTTCATGAATTCGACATCTTCCGGATAGTCATCGTCGTCAAACATCGACCAGTCGCCGTCGGGAATAGGCAGCGGCTCCACCGGTCCTGCGGCAGCTGTTCGCATCGCCTCCACTTCCTCCCAGGTCGGATCCGGGTCGACAATATCGACGTCAAATTCGTACTCCGGAGGAACCAGATACTCCGCGAGCTGACCATAGCCGCCAGCCTCGGCTTGCGCGACCATCTGCTTTCTCTTGAGCTCGACAAGAGCCGCCTGCCACTGCACCTGCGACTCGCTCGGCTTCCACCAATCCACCCAATCTGCCGTGATTAGCTCCCGCTTGTTATCAACCATCGTCAACCCTCCAACCCGATCCTACCCAGTTTCTGACGCATTCCGATCCCGCAACACCGCAAAGAACACCGACGCGAACAGCGCGCCCAAACCGGGCGCGACCCAGTAGATCCAGTGATCTGTCCAGAACCAGGCGATGGCCGCCGGACCGAACGCTCGGGCTGGATTCATCGATGCACCCGAGACGCTGCCGGTCATTGTGACCGCCGCCGCTACGTAGAGACCCACTGCGAGGGCAAAGACCGTAGCATTGCGTCCTCGTTCCGCCATCATCAGGATCGCGTAGACGAGGAAGAATGTGATCACAATCTCGGTACCGAATGCCTGGATCAGCGGACCGTTACTGAAGTTGGCCCCCAGCCAGGATTCGCCCTCGCCGGTGTGATTGCGAAACAGTCCGTGCATCACCGAGGAGGCGATCAGCGCGCCGGCAATCTGCGCCGCGATGTAGGGAAACAACTTTCGTCCAGGCAACTTCCCACTGAGCCACAGTCCAAACGAGACCGCAGGATTGAGGTGGGCGCCTGAGATTGCCCAAAACGCGAAGATCATCACCGCCACGCCGAATCCATTGACCAAACCAACGCCCAATGCGCCCAGCTGTCCACCCGACCACCAGTTAACGTGGGCCGACCCTGCGCAGAAGAAGACGAGCCCAAACGTTCCCAGAACCTCCGCCATCAACTGGCGGGCGTTTCCGTTCACACTGGCCTGGTCGAGCCTGAGCGCCGCGACCAATGGATTCAGCAGCCGCAGCCCCGGCGCCAGTACCTGCTCGATAGGACTCATCTCTGCCACCTCCCAGCTCGACACCGACATTCCGCACGAAACGCTAACAGCGACGACAAAGGTCGGAGTGTGCGCGCTGTTAAGGTTGGGCTATGCCAAATCGACTTGCCCGGGAAACATCTCCCTACCTGCTGCAACACGCAAACAACCCCGTGGATTGGTATCCATGGGGAGAAGAAGCCTGGGCCCGAGCGCGGGCCGAGGACAAGCCCGTCCTGGTCAGCGTCGGCTATGCCGCCTGTCACTGGTGTCACGTGATGGAGCGTGAATCGTTCGAGGACGATCAGATCGCCGCGCTACAGAATGACCTGGTCGTCAGCATCAAGGTTGACCGCGAGGAACGACCCGATGTCGACGAGATTTACATGGACGCCCAGCAGATGATCCACGGTCACGGCGGCTGGCCGCTCAACGTCTTCTGCACGCCCGACGGTCGCCCCTTCTTCGGCGGCACCTACTTCCCGCCTCAGCGACGCACAGGCATGCCGGGCTGGACTGACGTGCTGCAAGGCGTCACCCGCGCCTTCCGCGAGCAGCGCGATCAGGTCGAGCAGCAGGCGACGCAGCTCACTCAACATCTCAATCTTCGCGTCGAGCTCACCGGCGAGGAACTCACCGAATCTGCCGCGCAGGTCCGTTCCCGCGCGGCGACCGCCATGCTCCAGGCGGCCGACCGCACGCACGGCGGATTTGGCGCGGCGCCGAAGTTTCCCCAGCCCTTCTATCTGCAGCTCCTTGTCCAACAGGCGCTCGACGAAACAGCCAGCAACCGCAACGACGCCCGCCGGCATCTCGCTCATTCACTTCGCAAGATGGCCGAAGGCGGCATCTATGACCAGCTCGCCGGCGGTTTCCACCGCTACGCAGTCGACCAGATCTGGTTGGTCCCGCACTTCGAAAAGATGCTCTATGACAATGCGCTGCTGATTCCGTTGTATCTGGACGCACATCGGTTACAGGATGCGTCGGAAGCCGATCCGCTCTTCGCCCACATCGCCCGAGAGACCGCAGATTATCTGCTCAACGACCTGCAGACCCCCGACGGCGCATTCTTCGCCTCAACTGACGCCGACTCCGAGGGGGTCGAGGGCAAATACTTCGTCTGGACGCGCGATGAGCTGCACGAACTGCTCGACGAACGCGATGCCGAGATCGCCTGCCGTCGGTGGGGCGTCGACATCGGCGGCAACTGGGAGGGCAACTCGATTCTGCTCGCGGCGCAGTCACCCGAGGATGTCGCTCGCTGGCTCGACTTGCCACTGACCGTGGTGCAAGCGTCGCTTGAACGCAGCCGCCACACACTGCTGGAGCATCGCGCGACACGCATCCCTCCGGCCACAGACACCAAAATCATCGCTGCCTGGAACGGCATGGCGATCGACGCGCTGGCTAAGGCCGGAGCCATACTGGAAGAACCCCGATTCATCGATGCGGCGGAGCGAGCCGCGCGGTTCACCCTCAGCAACATGCGATCGGATGACGGCGGTCTGCTGCGCATCCACTCCGCAGGGCGCGCCTCGGTTGTGGCGTTCGTCGAGGACTACGCCGCACTCGCCGACGGCATGATCTCGCTCTACGAGGCGACCGGCGACGAGTCCTGGTACTCCGAGGCGCGGGCCATGATTGATGCGATGATCGACCGCTTCTGGGATCACGAGGGCGGCGGCTTCTTCACTGTCGGGCGAGGTGGCGAACAGCTCATCGCGCAGCGAAAACCGACCCAGGACGGCGCGACGCCGAGCGGCAATTCGCTAGCGGCTCGTGCGCTGGCGCGCATGTATGCGCTCACATCCGACGGTCGCTACGCCGACCTGATCGAAGCGATGCGCGTCGCGTTCTCCGCCTACCTGAGCAAAGCGCCGACGATGCTGGGATTGTTCGTCTCGGTCGAGGACTGGTTGACCGAACATCGTTCGGTCGCACTCGTTGGCCCCGCCGACGATGCGGAGCTGATGCAGATGCGACGCGACCTGTGGTCGGGGCCGCCTCGTCCGATGGTCGTGATGCGACGCTCGGACGGCGACACCGCCGTCCCCCAACTGGCCGACAAGCCACAACAGGACGGCAAGCCGACTGCGTATGTCTGCCAGTCCTTTGCCTGCTCCGCGCCGGTTCACACCGCCGCCGACCTCAACACCGCCCTCACCCAACCACTCACTTGACCCTCTCCCCTCTCTCCTCGATCTGCGGGGCAGATGCCGCAGGTCGAGGAGGCCGCCGCCTCTGCCAACCACAACTCATATCAAAGAACGTATATTCGTTAACGTCATCCCATGACCGCCTCAGCCGTATCGACAACCGCAGTGACAGCCCACTCCCGGCTCGCCTCGGCGCAGCACGCAGACTCCGCACTTCTTACCCAATCCCCACCCGACCATCCCGAACCCGTCACGAACACGTGCCAACTACGCGGATCCAAACCAAACATCGCCGAACAAACCCGAACAAACCTGAACATTCCTGAACACCTGAACGCCCCGATTCCCTGCAACACACAGCAGATCACGCATCCCACAGCCCACAACAAAATAATCTCCCTGAACGCCGAACAACTCCCGAGAGCCGCCACCCACTCCCGGCTCGCCTCGGCGCAGCACGCAGACTCCGCACTTCTCTCCCAATCCGTACCCGACCGTCCCGAACCCATCCCGAACACGTGCCAACTACGCGGATCCAAACCAAACATCGCCGAACAAAACCGAACAAAACCGAACAAACCTGAACACTTCTGAACACCTGAAGGCCCCGATACCCTGCAACACACAGCAGATCATGGATCCGGCTGCCCAAAACAAAAGAATCTCCCTGAACACTGAACAACTCCGGAGAGGCGCCACATGACCATCCCCAGACAGACCGTCATCCCCACCCTTCGCTACGAAGACGCCAACCGAGCCATCCAATGGCTCAACGACGCGCTCGGCATCACCGAGCACTTCGTCGTCCGCAACGAAGCAGGCCAAGTCGAACACGCCCAGCTGGCCTGGCGCGGGTCGCTGGTCATGCTCGGCGACCTGCGGGGCGACCAGCACGACCTACCCCACCGTCACGGCTCGATCAGCATGACTGCAGAATCGACCGCGCAGGTCAACGAAATCTACGCGCGCGCCCTCGCTGCTGGCGCGACCGTCGTGCAACCGTTGATCGACACCGAATACGGCTCACACGCCTTCACCGTCGAGGACTACGAGGGCAACCATTGGCACCTCGGCACGTACGACCCCCTCGCAGAGAATGAGTAGACACATGACCGATTCACCACAACCCGACCGTCCGGAGATGCCTGAGAGTTTCGGCGTCGGTAATCCCGACTTCCCCTTCGAACCGATTGAGTGGTCGTCCGTCGTTGAGCGCGTGACAGAGGCCCGCAACTACTGGATATCCACGACTCGACCCTCGGGACAGCCTCATTCAGTCCCGGTCTGGGGCGCCTGGACGGAAGACACATTCTTTTTTCTGACCGATCTGAAGTCATTAACCGCGACAAACCTGGCTCAAAACCCGGCCTCGGAAGTGCATCTCGAAAGTGGCGACGACGTAGTGATGCTGTTCGGAGAGTTTGAGCAGGCGGACCTCACAGCATCAGTCGTGGACGCATTCAACAGTAAGTACGAGATGCCACCGATGGCTGACGGCTTCCCCGTGTACCGCCTGGCGCTCAAGAAGGCGATCGCCTGGGGCGAACAGGGTTTCCCCAGCAATGCGACGCGCTGGCGCTTCTAACCGGCTGCGTACACATCTCGAACGGCGCGCGTACCTCGTGCGACGACCATTGCCTTCGGCACGGAAATATATCGGAGGCAGTCAAATGATCATTCGAACTGGGTTGGCGGCGCTGATCGCAGTGGCGTTTTTCGCGGTTGCTTGCTCCGGCGACGAGACACAACAGGGGTCCGGGGAACACAGCGAACGACAGGGTCAAGAACAAGGCCACGGGCAGCAACAAGGCCAAGAGCAAGGCCAGGGACAAGGCCAGGAACAATCCGCAGTTCAGTTCAGCAAGTCAGACACCTACGACCACACTCGCAACGGAGCGCGCTTGATTCTGACCTACGACCGCGAGGCGAATGAGTTCGTCGGCACGGTCGAAAACACGACCGATGACACGCTCTCACGCGTGCGAGTCGAGGTACATCTCTCCAACGGCACAGAACTGGGTCCGACAACGCCCACCGACCTTGATCCTGGAGAGGCCATGGATATCACGCTGACCGCCACCGAGGAAGCGTTCGAGACCTGGAGCGCCCATCCTGAGGTCGGCAACGAAGAGGCGAACCACCAGTCGGATCGCGAGTAGTCCCGGCTAGGTCCCGGTGAACTGAGCCGTGCGGCGCTCGTTGAAGGCGGCGACGCCTTCCTTCATGTCGTCGGTGTAGGCGAGCCGCTCGAAGTAGAGCTGTTCGATCTGCAAGCCCTCGTCCAGCGAGGTCTGCATGCCGCGGACGGCTGCAGACTTGCAAGCGCGCACCGCGAGCGGTCCATTGCGGCAGATGCGCTCCGCCAACGCGCGCGCCGCGCCGATCAGCTCGTCAGGCTCGACGACCTTGTGCACGAGCCCGATTTCCAATGCCCGTTCCGCCGATAGCGGATCGCCGGTCAGTACGATCTCCATCGCCCGGCTCTCGCCCAACAGACGTGGCAGGCGCTGCGTGCCACCCCAACCCGGCAACAGTCCAAGTCCAACCTCCGGCTGGCCCATCTGTGCATTGGTCGAAGCAATCCGCAGATCGCAGGCCAACGCCACTTCGAGACCGCCACCGAATGCATACCCATTGATCGCCGCGATCAGCGGCTTGGAGATGTACATCCCGCGCATGATCGTAGGCGCCAACTCGAAGCGCTCCTTCGACGGCTCATCCATCATCGCCGGAATCATGTCGCGCAGGTCCGCGCCGGCCGAGAACGCCCGATCACCGGCGCCGGTGATGATCGCGACCCACGCGTCATCGTCATCCTTGAACTGTGCGCAAGCCTCGGCAAAGGCCGCGTACTGCTCGCGATCAAACGAGTTCAGAGCCCGTTGCCGGTCAAGGGTGATCGTCGCGATGCGATCCGAAACCTCATACGTGACAACCATGTTCAACCTCCGTTAGCCACCGTGTTCATACACCATGCTCATAGATGCCGCGCCCGGTCTTCCGACCGAGACGGCCGGCAGAGACCAGGCGCCGCAAGATCGTCGGTGGCGCGAGTATCATAGTGTGCCGTGTGGCTGGAATTATCACTTCACGGCCCCGCAAGCACTTGGATAACTCCCCTGAGTCACTCATCTTCGGACTTCTCTTCAGATCCTTCGGGCTTGAAGTTGGACACGAGGGTGTTCAGCAGAATTCCAGCAGCCTCTACGACCAAAACGCTTCCGCCAATCGTGGGGCCTCCTGCCCAGAATGCAACTGCTGCGCCAAGAAGTCCAAGAATGGTGAGCACTAAGACATTCGAGACCCTAAGGATTAGGAACCTACGGGTGACATGATCCATGTGTTTGGAGGAAAGATCTAAACTGCGCCTATCGATGTTGTTCCGGTTGACCTGTTCCTTCTCCAGCAGAGAGAGCGACCGGTCAGAAAACCCGGGCAGGATTTTCTCGTATCTCTCCAGAAGATCTGGATGTGGCATCGGGCCAATGAACGCTGACAGCGAAAGAGCGGACGACTCGCTCTCCGGCCCGTCAACAGAAGTCGCAATACCGTCAGGGACGATTGACCCGCTCAGATCTGCTTCGGGCAATGACTCCCCATCGTCAGTCACTACTGGAATCGCCTTTCGGAACCGCCAACATCACCCGATTGGCATCCAGAATGTCGCCAAGCCCGCCCAGAGCCTCATCGAAGTCTCTCCGCAGAGACGTAGTCAGCGGCTCCCTCATCGGGCTGTACACGACATGAAACGATTCGAATGCCTGGTCGCTGAAGTCCATGAAGTCCATACCGCACCTCAAGAACGCGTTCTCGTTCTTTCGGAGAGCGTCACAGAAGACCATGACGTGCGCCGAGCCAATTTCAGGGCGGCTGATCATCGCAGGAGAGCTCTCGAACGGAGAAGCAATCCAGCTAAGCAATCTCGGCTTCAAGCCCCCGGCCCGCTGAACTGGCATCTATCACCCCTTTGTCGTTGTCCTGCAGGAGGAAGCTAGATCGCCCCCGATATGTTGTCAATCTTGTCACGTCGTCATGCCATTGTCATTAGGCCGAATCAACGAACCATAGTGGTTTACCCTGCTCCTCTTGCAGATTCGGCTGCTGTCTGAGAGCAGCTTTCCGACAACTTCATGCCGATATAGCGTCCTCTCGGCGATCAAATGGCACGCCGTTACGCTGGTTGGGATCGACGAGAACTACTGCTGACACCGAGGAGCCGATCATGAGCCGACGCATTGGCATGGGATTCGACTGGCAAGGATCGATGGACCGCGAGACGGCGCTCAAGCGCGCCCAGATCGCCGATGAAGTCGGGATCGATTCGCTCTGGGTCGCCGAAGCTTGGGGTCAGGACGCGTTTACGACGCTGGTCCAGCTCGCCGAGCGCACGACCAACGTTCAGGTCGCGACCGGCATCGTCAATATCTACTCGCGCACGCCGGCAGCGCTGGCGCAGCACTTCGCCACCATCGACGAGCTGTCGGAAGGTCGGGTCATCGTCGGCCTGGGCAACTCCGGTCCGCAGGTGATCGAGCACTTCCACGGCGTCCCGTTCCAACCAGCCTTCAAGCGCATGCGCGAGACCGTTGAGATCATGAAGATCCTGTTCTCCGGCGAGCGTCTGAACTACGACGGCGACCTCTTCAAGCTCCAGCGCGGGTTCACGCTGCGCTTCGATACCTACCGCAAGCAACTGCCGATCTACCTGGCGACGCTGAACCCCAAGTCGGTGCAGATGACCGCCGAAATCTCTGACGGCTGGCTGCCGATCATGATTCCGATGGACCGGCTCAAGGAAGAGATCGACCAGATCAACGATTGGGTGCGCGAGGCGGGCAAGGACCCGGCCGACTTCACTGTCCGCGCCCCGGGCGGGGTCACCGTGGCCAATACCCCTGAGGCAAAGGCCCGCGCTCGCGCCGGCCAGGCCGGGACGCTTGCCTTCTATTGCGCTCGGATGGGTGAGTTCTACTACCGGCAGCTGTCACGGATGGGCTACGAGGACGAAGCGAACGCCGCGCGCGTCGCCTGGAAAGAGGGCGGTGGCGGCGCCGCAGCGCAGGGCATTCCCGAGGACATGCTGGAGCAGTTCGGATTCGTCGGCACGACCGAAGAGTGCGTCGAGCGTCTGGAGCAGGAAGCCGCCGCCGGCGCCCAGATGCACAACGCCAACGTCATGGAGGACGACCAGAACGAGTTCGCTCGCATCCTCGAAACGCTCAAGGGCTAGCCTCTGGTGATTCGTCATACCAGCGCTTGCCGCGGGTATCTCGACGAATTCAGCACAGATTCCGATGCTGGCCCGTAGGCCAAGCTTGGCCCCATCGTGCCGGAACCAAATCGCAAAGGGAGTATTCAAATGTCGCCCACCACTGCTTCCAGCCCAATTGTCAACCTCGTCCCACCGTCTCCAAGAAAGCACGGGCGTCTCACGGGACGAAAATCTATGGAAGCGGAGATCAATGAACTCCGAGACTTCATTGCTGATGTGCTGCCCAGTGCCATTCCACAGCGTTACGCCGAGCTAGACGAGCAGGTCGAACAGCTGGAAGGGATACGTGAACAGCTGAGTAAGGACTACGAGCGAGAGAACCGAGAGCTCGCGGAGGTCAGGCAAGAACACGCCAAATTGCGGAAGGAGGTTGTGGCACTACGTGACGAAGCAATCCTCCAAGAAGTCGGTGTCTATGACTACCGCCATCCGATGGAGGACGCCTCCGACTACAAGAAGGCTCTCACAGAACTTCGCAAGCTGATCAAGGGTTTTGCCAAGAACGGCGACGCCGTCAGTACGACCGATTCGACTTGGACCGTGAACGACTCCAAGGCCAAAGGCCGCAATATGATTCGAGACACTTCGAAACTGCTTCTTCGCGCCTACAACAATGAGGCCGACACACTCGTAGACAAGCTACGACCATTTCGGCTCGAAGCAGCAATTTCGCGGCTGGACAAGTCCAGAGCCGCAATCAACCGATTGGGCGCCCAGCCGATGGAGATTGCGATCAGTCGCCAGTATCACACTCTTCGAGTTAGGGAACTCAAACTGGCTGCTGACTGGTTAGCGAAGAAGGAAGAAGAGAAGGAAGCGGTAAAGAAAGAACGCGCACTTCGTCGAGACGAAGCCAAGGCGCGCAAGCAGATTGAGGAAAAACAGAAGCACCTTCTGGAGGAGCGTGCGAAATACGAAGCGATTGTCAAGCAACTGGTCGAGGACGGAAGGGAGGATGAAGCCGCGGTACAAGAGCTAGTCGTTCAGGAAATCGACGAAGCTCTCGTGTCTGTCGAAGAACGCGCTGCGAACAGGCGGGCTGGACACGTCTATGTGATCTCTAATGTAGGCACCTTCGGCAACACAATGATCAAGATTGGAATGACTCGCAGACTCGATCCCTATGACAGAGTGAAGGAACTGGGTGACGCCTCTGTGCCATTCGGCTATGACATTCACGCGCTTGTCTTCTCTGATGACGCCGTATCGCTAGAGCAGGACCTGCACAAGCAATTCGAGTCGCGGCGGGTGAACCTGGTGAACTTGAGACGCGAGTTCTTCTACGTTGCCCCTGAGGAAGTGCGTGATGCACTTGAGCAGCACGAGTCCGCCGTCCTTACAGAGTTTGTTGAGCAGCCTGAGGCTGCGGAATGGCACATGTCAGAGAATGCACGTCGGGCCAACGGCGGGTAAATGATCACGCCGCCCACTCGATCCACCAGCCATGTGGTGAGGAGTAGGCCAGTAATTGCCGCCTACTCTTACCGTCGCGGAAGCGTGTGATTGCGAGCGCTGGGGCCTGCGCGTCGTCAATGTCATCCAGTAGCAGCTCCAGCGTCACCAGCCATACCGGGCGTTCGTGGCTCGTTTCGGCCAGCGTCTCGATGATTCTCTGCCGGCCCGATGCCGGAAACTGATAGAGCGCGACCGTCGAGTAGGCGGTCAGCGCTGCGTCTTCCGGTGTGTCGGCGATCATCTGCGGAAGCAACTCGACCGCATCTCCTGATCGCAGATCGACCGGTGACTGCTCAAGCTCTGCTGCTCCGTCGAGCAGGCGTTGATGACGCTCGACGTGCTCTGGCCAGATCAGTGCCTGCAACCAGCGGAGCTCTGCTTCATTGGTCAGGTCGATCGGGTTGATGTCGATTCCACCGCGGAACTGGACTGCAAGTTCGTCGGCGAGCGGCGGCAGCGGCCCGCTTCCCCGCAGTTCGGCCTCGAGCGCGACCCGAGCTTCTTTTCTGCCCCACGAGGCTTCTTGCTGCCCGCCTCGCATGTAGCGATAGCGATATCGATCCACATTCAGATTGAGCCCGGCGCTCGCTCCGATGTCGATCAACGCCAGCGGACGGTTGGATTCAGCCTGCACCATTGAGAACACCGGCAGCAGGCATGTGCAACGACGAACCACATTGGTTTGCGTGCGCCGATTCTGAATCAGTTCCAGAATCTCGTCGCGCTGGTCGAGGCAGAACTCGCGAAATACCGGGAATGCGGGCTCCATCGGCCGTTCCGACCCTGAGACGATTGGATAGTGCGCCGACAACGGATGCGATGCGTACTCTCCGCCGCTGAGCAGCAAATACTGTACGGCCGCGAACAGCATATTCGGCGCAGGTTGGCGGCGACGCTTCTGCGCTGCGAGCGCTAGCAGCTCATGATCGAGCGAGACCCCGTACGCCAACTCGGCGTACATCGGCGAAGCCAGGTCAGGCGCTTCAACCCGCGCGAAGCGATGAAATACGTCTCGATAGTGCGCCGCCGTCGGCGCATCCAGACCACTCCTGGAGGTCATGGCCGCGCGCTAGGCGCTCAGGAATTCGCCGAGCTTGGACAGCAACGCCTCGGGCTCTTCAACCTGAGGCATGTGGCCGGAGGCGGAGAACATCGCCACTTCCGAGTTGGGGATGGCGTTGCCGAAGTCCTCTGCGTACTGCGGCGGCACCAGGCCGTCGGACGCGCCCCAGCAGATCAGCGTTGGCGAAGTCACGCGATGAATCCGCTCGGCGAGTCGCTTGTCGGGGATCGGCCACATGAATCGGGCCGCAGTCATCAACATTTTGGCTCGCTCGACTGTCGCTGTCTGCAGCTCGGCCGGGTCCTCCGGCGGCGGCGCGGTCATCATCTTCGCGCCCGGGTGCTCCTGGTCGTGGAACAGCGCCGGCACGAGCTCGTTCGGCAACATCGCGAAGAAATCTGCGACCGGGTAATCGTCGTTCCAGAGCCCGACCGGAGCGATCAGCACCAACTTGGACACGCGATTGGGCTGCATCGCAGCGACTTCGGCGGCGAACCAGCCACCCATCGAGTGCCCGACGACGATCACGTCGTCCACACCCATGGCGTCAAGGAAGTCCCAGTAGAAGTAAAAGACATCGTGGTGGTCCATCAGCCACTCGACGCCGGTCGAGTTGGCCGTACCCGGCAGCTTCGGCGCGAGCACGCGGTAGTGCTGCGAGAGCTGCTCCAGGAATGGGTCCCACATCAGTCCGCCCGCGCCGTGGATGAAGAGCAGGTCGGGGCCGGAGCCTGCTTCCATGTAACCGACGTTGAAGCGACCGTTGACGAGCGAAACTGACTTATCTTCCATGACTTCACCTCACGCAAAGCAGACACGGCATTGCAGCCGATCGGGATCGGCAATATGTCGGAGGCTATAGGCGGGTTCGCGTCAGTGTCAATCGGGGAAGGCTCGTGGGAATCATGTCACGACGCCTGAATGCGGCGACTTCCTCCCGCCAGAAGATCACGGCGGCGAGCACGTGACGCCGAACACCATCGTGCCAAATCCGGCGCCGACAGTGGCGCCGAGTATGTCGATGACCGTCACCAGCAGCACGATCAACGGTGCCAATCCGTCCACGACGAGCGCAAATGGGCGACCGCGTAGCGCTCCGAAGGCCGCACCGATGTCGCCCGCCTGCGCGGCACGGGTATCGTCCCGCGTGGGCGACCCGGACTCAGCCTCAAACGAAGATGGCGACGTTATCGGCTCGTCTAAAAGGAATCCTGTGCTGGCGAAGCGGGCCAGCGTTTCCTCGCTCGGTTTCGTCGCCATGTGACGCCTCGTACATCCGCGTAGTGGAGGCCTTGCATCTCCCAGCGCAGCAAGAATCGCGACGTGACCGCGCCGCCCGCGACGGCGAGCCTTTCCAAACCGACCCGATTCCCCGGGCAAATCGACCGTGATGACCGCCAAGTCCGCTTTGGGCGGAGACGACGCTGCGTCGAAAGACCCCTCGTGGTCTGTGCTTTTCGCCGGGCGACATTCATGCAGAACGCCTTCCCAATCAGAGGCCACAGACAGCCCAAGCCCCAACGCTGCGGTGATTGCCGTCGTCGTCACAATGGCTCTTGGCTTGGCAATGACCTTCGGTGTCGCCCTGTGGGCCCGAAGGCGTAACGAGCCCTGGACAGTTCTGAGCGCTATTGCACCGCTGGGGAATCAGCCGTAGACACGCGAAATCGCCGTCGCCAGACGATTCCCGCCGCCACGATCAGCAGTCCAAGGGCCAATGTCCCCAGAGCCCCCGCGACACTCGAGTCGAACTGAGCAATGATCAGCGTCAGCAGAGTGCCGTAGCTCCCGATCACCCCCAGCGCGAATCCAATCCGATGCTGATACGCCACGCCCGCGGCGAGAACGAAGAACGCCCACACGATCCCGATGGCGGCCAACTCCGGACTTCGTGCCGCGAGCATTGCCGCAGCGACGACTCCGGCACCCAGCAGCGCCGTCTCCCAAAGCGGTGTCAACCAGTGATCCGACAATCGCCCCAACAACCGCGGTCCCACCATCCCCAACGCCGTCGCTTCGATCCCCGTCAACAACACGACCACGGTCAGTCCCAGTCGAGCTCCATCGTCAACATCGGAGACGCCGCCGACCAGCGCGCCGACCAGCAGCACGCCCGACGCCGGTAACAACTCCGCACGCCCATCTCGCAGCGCCCAGGCCGTCACCGCCCAGCCGACCAGGATGGTCGCCCAATCGATGATCGGCTCGGTCGATGCCCCGGCCAGCCCCAGAATGGCGAACGCGACACCCAGCGACGCGCCGAGTCGTCCCCAGACAGCCAGCTCAGGATCGAGCCAGCGCCGAGCGCGTCCGACGCCAAAGAGCAGAGCACTTCCGATCAGCAGCACCAGCGTGAGCGTCAGCCAGAGTTCCCAGCTGTCGAGCGATCGGGAGCCGCCGCCATAGATGCCAAGGTCCAGGGCGCCCGCGCCAACGGCCAACGCCGCCGGCGCTTGCGCCAATGCAAACGTCGCTGCGAAGATCGCGAGGAGCGACCGCGTCAGTCGGAGCATCAGGACGCCCATGCCTGCGACGACCAAGCTGATTAGTAGCCACCCGAGCCAGAGCTGCTCGCCATCGCCGATTTCGTCGAGCAGAAACCCGACTGCCACCGCGACCAACAGCACGGCGACGCCTGAGCTCGCATCGGATAGCGCCGCTGCTCGATTGTTGTACGCCAACTTGGCCGTCAGAACCCCAACAACGCCGCCCGCAAGCGTGATCCCGAAGCATCCCCATCCATCGTCGAACAACGCCACCGTCAACAGCAACCAGGCAATGACCACAATGGACGCGCCCAGATATGCGGCGACGTCGGCAATGCGTCCATGGCTCAGTTGACGTACAGATGCGCCGTCAGATGCTCCCGATCGCGCCGACTCCCACTCCCGGACGGCGGACTCCGTGTCCTCGTCAACCAACCCCGCTTCGTGCCAGCGTGTCAACGCCGCTTGCCAATCGTCGCGCTCGAACATTCCGGGCATCGAACACGCCTCATTTCAGCGGCGATTTCAGTCTTGAGTGCAGCGTAAAGTGATTGCGATGCCTCACGACCCTCTCCCTTCCAGCATTGTCCGCGCCTATGACATCCGTGGCGCCGTGCCCGACCAGATCGATGAATTGGTCGCCTGGAGGATTGGCAACGCCTTTGGGCAGTGGCTCAGGCAGCGTGGGGCGACATCGGCTGTCGTCGGTCGAGACGCCCGCCAAAGCTCGCCTGCACTGTATGAATCGGCCATCGATGGTCTGTTGAGCGCCGGCATCGACGTACATGCAGCGGGGTTGTCGCCGACGCCGGTCATCGGCTGGGCGGTCGATCAGCAGCAGCTCGGCGCTGGGTTAGTCGTGACGGCGAGCCACAATCCGCCCGAGTACAACGGGTTCAAGCTGCTCGCAGACGAGGCGCGGCCGCTGATGCCTGATGCCATCGTCGAAGTGGCCGGAATCGAGCCGGAAGCCGCACCGTTGAAGGGGAAGCGCATTGAGTTCGATGCGCTCGGCCCGTATCTCGAGTTGCTCCAGCGACGATTCGCCGACTCGACAGATATGTCCGTTGCCATCGATCCCGGCAACGGCGTTACATCCCTCACCGCTCCGCGCGCGTTGCTTAACGCCGGCGCCAGGGTCCACGCCATTCGCTCCACCGCCCGACCGGCGACCGAGGTCGCCGCCGACCCGCAGAACCCCGAAACGATGCGCGATCTGGCCCGCACCACTCGTGCGCTCGGAGCCGAGTTGGGCATTTCCTGGGATGGCGACGGCGACCGGATTGGCGTCGTTGACCATCGTGGGCGCCGCTACGAAGCCGATTGGCTGGTGGCGCTGCTCGCGCGTCCATTGCTGCAACGCGTCCCCGACGCCAAGGTGTTGCTCGACCTCAAAACCAGCACGAGCGTGATTGAAGACGTTGAACGCCACGGCGGCCGCCCGGTCTCGGCCAGGACGGGCTACTCGTTCTTCCGACGCCTGATGCGGGATCGTGAGATCGCATTCGGCGGCGAGACCAGTGGACACATCATGTTCGGTCCCGACTACCGACCAGGCGAGCACGCGCCCTGGATCGACGACGGCGTCTACGCCGCTTGCGCGCTGCTGGCCTATCTCTCTCGGACGGGCCGATCGTTAGCGGAGGAGATGGCAGAGATCGAGCCACGACCGATCTCGCCGGAGCTGCGTCTCGGCTGTCCCGACGAGCTCAAAGCCGGCGTCGCCGCTGCCATCGGCGATTGGTTTGCTAAGCGCCATCCCGAGGCCCAGATCGACCGAAGCGACGGTGCCCGCGTTTCTCTTTCCGGCGCCTGGCTCCACGCGCGAGCTTCTAACACAGCGCCGGCCTTAAGCCTCCGCTTCGAAGCAGACGACGAGGCCACTTATTGTCGCGTGGCTGAGCAGTTGCACGCCGTGCTTGAAGCACACCGGGCGGTGGAGGGCATCGAGCAGCTCAACGAGGCCCCGACCGTCGGACCGCAACCGCTGATCTGACTATCTGACGAACAGTTCGACTTCGAGCTGATCCGTCAGTTCACGAATCGATCGGTCTGGCTCAGACTCCGTCACCAACATCACGCGTACCGAGCCAATGCGCCCATTTACTTGATGCTCGGCTTGCATCACGGCTCGCATCTTGACCAGCGTGAACAAGGCCTGCTGCAACTCGTGAGCTTCGGCTGCCCCCGGACGGACCTCCACGATCAGCGACTCAGAGTCACTGATGAATGACGCGTCCGACTCGTCGCCCGACGGGAACCAACGCTCCGTGACGCCAGTTGCGTCGGCAGGCGCTCCGAGGGTCGGTCCGTTCGCGGCGGCCCACTCCTTGAGCGCTCGGTGCGCCGAGCTTTCCGGCGTTCCCGAGCGAGTCTTGGTCGGAGGCAGGCCGAAGGCGTAAATTCCAACCGTGACCCAATCAAACTGCTGCATCGCCGCCAGCTCGTCATCCGACGCGCCGCCCAGCAGACCGCGCAGATTGGGAGCAGCCGGATACATCTCCCGAATCCGATCCTGCATGCCGCCAGCGAGCGATGTGAGATTCACTTCGCCCACTTCAGGCGGAAATCGGTGTCGGGCAGCCTCGGCGTCTGCCAGTTCACCCTTGCGGGCTGACTTGGTCAGAAACCTGAACAACGTTCTCTGCAGATCGATGTCGGTCGGTTCAAGCGGCATGGCCGTAGGGTAGTGATCGATGAGCCGCGAACCCGTGTCCGTGCCGCGAGAGATCTTCCGCGCCTACGACATCCGTGGCCGGGCAGAGGGCGAGGACGCGCCCCTGACCGCCGAGCTCGCCTACTGGATTGGACGAGCGTACGCCGACTACATCAGTCCTGTTTTACGTGTCGTAGTCGGCGGCGATCAACGACCGACGACGCCGGAGCTGATGGAGTCCTCGATTGCGGGACTGCGGGATGGCGGCGTGGATGTCATCGACATCGGACGGGCGCCGTCGCCGCTGGTCTATTGGGCGACATCCCTGGAACACCAAACGCGACCGACCGGCGGCGTTGTGATCACCGCCTCGCACAATCCGCCCCAGGACAACGGGATCAAGCTGCTCGAACCCGGCGGCATGCCACTGAGGCCTGAGCCGATTCAACAGATCGCCAACCGCATCGAATCTGGGATCGATGAGAGCCGACGTCGAGGCACGCGGGACTCGTGGGATCCCAAGCCCGAATACTGGCGGAATCTCGGAAACACGTTCAAGCTAGAACGGCCGCTGCGAATCTCGATCGATCCCGGCAACGGCGTCGCCTCGGTGACGGCTGCGACGGCGCTGAGGGCCATTGGCGCCGAGCTGCGCGCCATCAATGACGATCCCGACGAGCCGAATCCGCCACACCCGGCAGACCCACAACACGCCGACAACGTTGAGGAGCTAGCAGAGTTCGTCCGGGAATCGGGTGCAGACCTTGGCTTCGCCTTCGATGGCGACGGCGATCGCCTGGGGCTTGTCGACGGTCGCGGGCGACGCGCCACTCCTGACCAGGCGTTGGCCCTACTAGCCCAGAATTGGTTGTCAACGCATCCCGCTGCACAGATTCAGATCGACGTGAAAACGTCGCAGGCAGTCATCGACCACATCAACGCGCTCGGCGGTCGCCCAGTCTTTGGACCTGTCGGCCACTCGCTGGGCAAGTACGCGATGCAGGATGGCGGCATCGACTTCGGCGGCGAGGCGTCAACCCACTACTACTACCGACTCAACGACCCGCCACACATCACCGACGACGCCGTCCGCACCGCCTGTCGGATCGCAGAGCTTGCTTCGCGGTCCTCGCTTGAGCCCATGCTCGATGCCATTCCTCGGTATCGGATCTCACCTGAGGTCAAGATCGCCTGTCCTGATGAACGCAAACACGCGGTCTCAGCGGCGATTGCCAATCTGGCGCAAGAGCGCTGGCCGGTGAACGCGATGGACGGCGCGAGAATCGACCTCTCGGTCGAGGCCGCGGGCGGCTGGTGCATCGTTCGCGCGTCCAACACCACGCCGTATCTGACGGTCGTCGCTGAAGCTCGTACAGATGCAGGCTATGAACGGGTGCGGGGTATCAGCGCGGACATCCTGGCCGGACAGGGCCTCGATCCAACGCCGTTGATCAATCAGCCACCGCTTGACTGAGTTCGCCGGTCGGCAGCTCGAACACTTCGGCCAACAGTTCGTACGACCGCACGCGGGCGGCGAACTCGTGCGTGATTGTCAGGGCGATGAACTCGTCTACTTCGTATGCCTGCGCCAGCTGCTCCAGCTTGTCCCGGACCTGCTCGGGCGACCCGTGGATACTGCGGTTTTGCATGTACGCGAGATAGTCCAGCTCGGGCTGCGAATAAGGGAAATTCAGCGCTTCCTCGACGGACGGAATCCCGCCGCGCATCCCTCGATTTCCCTTGATCCGCCAGCACCAGCGACTCCAGCAGAGTCGCTCCGCCTCCTCCGAGGTTTCCGCCACCGTGACCGATACACCCAACGAGGCTCGCGGTTCCGAACTGACTGGAGACGGCTGGAATCGCTCGCGATAGTTGCGCACCACCTGTTCGCCGCCCTCGGGCGAAATGAAGTGCGCGAAGCAATGTGACCACCCGAGCTCGGCCGCGACGTGTCCGCCATAGTGTGACGAACCCAGCAGCCAGAGCTCCGGCATCGGGGCGCCGGGAGGCGCAGCGCGCACTTCGCGATATTGATGATCCGGAGGCAGGTCGTCGGCCAGCCAGCCGTAAAGATCGAGCAGCTGCTCAGGAAAATGGTCAATACCCAGGGAGCCGGGGCCGTGGACCAGCGCGCGAGCCGTCCGACCGTCTGAGCCCGGCGCGCGTCCGACACCCAGGTCGATCCGGCCGGGAAATTGCGTCGTCATCGTGCGGAAGTTCTCCGCCACCTTGAGCGAGCTGTAGTGCGGCAGCATGATGCCGCCGGAACCGACTCGAATCCGAGACGTTTGCGAAGCGACTTGCGGGATCAAGACCTCGGGAGACGCGCACGCGAGCGAGCCTGCATTGTGATGCTCCGCCAGCCAATAGCGCGAGTAGCCGAGTCGATCGCAGGCCTTGGCCAGCTCAAACATCTCCGAGATCGCCGTTGCTGCCGTGCCGCCATCCCGAATCGGAATCTGATCGAGCACGCCCAGCCGAATGTCTTGCACCATGCCGTCAGCCTACAACCGACGCCCGATGCTCGCCTAAGCTGAGAGGGACGACACAGCACGCTTTCTCGCCATCCGCACGCCGTTGGAGACCTCAATGACCACTCGTTCCGACGCCCCGAATCAGTCGCTTGCGCCGATCAGCAGTCGTGCCGCCGATGCTGCGCGTGACGCCTGGGACAACTTTCCCGCGCTGTACACCGCGAACGCCGCGACCAAGGGGATGACGGCCGGGAACATGACCGAGTGGGGACTCTCGGGAGCCGCTCCGAAGAGCCAGCTTTCTCCGATTTCACTTGGCGGCGGCATCCCCGACGCGGAAACCCAGCCCCGCGCAGAGCTACTTGCGGCGATGACTCGGGTACTGGATACCCCGGGCGACGCACCGCTCGTCTACGGCGGCCCGCAGGGCTATCGGCCCTTGCGCGACGAGATTGCGCGCTTCTTCGCTCGCAACCATCCGTCCCAGCCGGACGCCGACTGGTACCTGCTGACCAACGGCGCGGCCGGCGCGATCGAGTCGATCTGCGCATCGTTCCTCGATCCTGGCGACGTCGTCATCAGTGAAATCCCGACGTTTGCCGGCTCGCTGCGCACAATGCGGGGCAAGCAGGCCTCGGTCGTGGGTGTGGGCATGGACGACGAAGGCCTGAATCTCGACGAACTCGAAGCGACGATCGATCGGCTCGAAGGCGAGGGCAAGAAGATCAAGTTGATCTACACCCAGCCCACGTTCCACAATCCGACCGGCCTGACGATGACGCTGGAGCGCCGCCTCGGCCTAATCGAACTGGCCGCCCGTCGCCAAATCTTGTTGATGGAAGACCACGCGTACTCGGAGCTCTATTTCGACGGTCCGCCGCCGCCAACCCTGTCGGAACTGACCGACGGTTGGGGCGTGCTGACCGTAGGCACCTTCTCGAAGGTGATCGCAACCGGGCTACGCGTCGGTTGGGTGCAAGCGCGCCCCGATTGGATCAACGCGATGGTGCCGGCTCGCTTCGACATGGGCAACAGCCCATTGCTGCACCGGATGCTGCACGAGTTCATGGTTCGCGGCAACTTCAGCGAACACGTCGAGCAAATGCGACAGCTCTACGGCCTCAAAGCCGAAACACTCGCCTCTGCGCTTGAGCCGTATGGCGAACCCTATTTCGAAGTGACCGAGCCGTCGGGCGGCTTCTTTCTCTGGCTCAAGCTGCGTCAGGGTCTGACCGGCGACGCCGTGCGCGACTTTGCAGCCGTAGACGGGCTCAGCTTCCCCTCGGGCAATCACTTCTATCCCGGCAACGACGCCGGAGACGACGGAGAGTCGGTCCGTCTGGCATATTCCTGGCCGCCAGCGCAAACGCTCGAGGAAGCCGCCGACCGTCTCGGCAGAGCGTTCCACAGAGCTGCAAACGGTAGCTAGTCGTGCCCTGCGGCCAGCCGTCGGAACGCCGAGCGACCGTTGCCGGTCAGTCGATCACGTACGAACTGCACCGCAGCGCAAACCGGCGCAAAAGCATCAGCATCCAGGTCGAGGGCGATCTGTTACGGGTGCTCGCGCCCAAGCGCACACCCCTCAAACACATCGACGAGCTGATCAAACAGCGAGCGCAGTGGATCGCCGAGCGGATCGCGCCACCGGGCCAATCGGGGTTGCGTCTCCAACTCAGAGCGGGCGGACAACTGCCGCTGCTGGGCGCCAGCTACCCGGTTGAAATCGAGCAGGATCTGTTCCTGTTTGCCTTTGTCGGCGAGCGTTTCCTGATCGACGACACGGACCCAAGAGTGTACGCAGCTGCCGAGCAATGGTTCCGCGAGTTTGCCTACGAGGAGTTCGCCGACAGAGTCGCCCATTGGTCGCCGCGAGTCGGCGCGGCGCCGGCCAGAATCCAGGTCCGCAATCAAAAGACCCGTTGGGGCAGCGCTTCATCAACAGGAACGCTCAGCTTCAACTGGCGGCTCATGTTCGCCCAACCGGAAATCGTCGACTATGTCGTCGTGCACGAACTCTGCCACTTCATCCAACCGAATCACAGCCCGGCCTACTGGCAGCTCGTCGAGTCGATCATGCCCGAGTACCGACAGTGCCGCGATGCCCTCAAACGAATCAGCGACGAACTCGCTTGGTGATAGTGACGATCTAGCCCAGCAGTAGCCGTTTCGCCAGCTGAAATTCGGCGTCGTCAAGGGCACCGTTCCGCCAAAGCTCAGCCAATCGCTCCAACTTGTCTAGCTGCAAGGAATCGGGAGCTTGAGCTTGCAGGTCGGTAGTCTCCAAGTCTTCCACATGTCCGCAATGCGACGACCTCTCGTACCAAGAGTCGAACTTGTCAACGAAAAATTGGCCGAAAGCCTCCATCAGGTCCTTATCGGTGCTGTTAAAGTGCCGCTCTACTTGCCCTTGCCAGATATCGAGTCGACCGTACATTCGAGTCCGTCTATAGCCTCCGAAAATTAACTCATCGAATGGAATGAGTTCTAGAACGAATTGGCCTCCCCGACGTTTCCGAGCTACTACAAGCCTTCGATCTGTCAATGCGAGCAAGCAGTTCTGTACATCATTGCCATCCTGCGCCTCAATGAAGGTCAACAGATCTTCGTCTGGGAGGAGTTCACCTCGGACTGCTTTCAGAATTGTGAAGTTGCGCTTCACATGATCATTCATTTGTTCAAGGATTTGCCGGTATTGCTGATCGGACATCTGCTTCAAGGCCCAACCAAGCGCCATCGTGTCGCCTCCTATGCCAGACGTCGTTAGCGCACGTCTTAGTCCGACGCCGCCTCGGCCGGCGCTTGCAGGAAGTCGGGAACCTCCTGGCCTGCGTCTTTGAACGCCTTCGCGAGCACGTCGGTCCGACTAAATGACACCGCGCCGCCACCGGACGCGACCCATTGCTGGGTGCCCTCGACCGACGCCAACTGGCCCTGGAACTTCGGCGCGACGTAGCGCGCGAACAGCTCGAATGACTTGCGGATGCCATCGCGATTCGCCCACTCGTGGGCGAGCATCATCACGCCACCGAAGCCGCCCGAGTTCTCCTGCAGAATCTGGATCGCCTCGATGGCGTCGTCCGGGCTGCCAATGATCGCGCCGCCGGTTGCCACCGCGCCCTCCGGCGTCTCGGCCGTGCCCGGCAGGACGGCCTGCAGCGTGTCGCGGAAATAATCGATCTGCCAGGCTCGCCAACCCTCGCGACACTCGGCGAACGCCTGCTCGCGCGTCTCGGCGATGTACATCGGGATCACCAGTCGCCACTTGTTGCGGTCGACCACCTGACCCTCACGCTCGGCGATCTCCTCCACTTCCGCCCACTGACCCTCGAGGTTCGATCGTCCGCCCGGCAGGTAGACGCCAATACTGAGCATCCCCATCCCGTACTTGCCTGCGATCATCCGGCCTGCCGGTGACACGGTCGAAGCCACGGCCATCTCGAAGTGCGGCTTTGTATACGGCGAGACCTGCAAGCGCGCGTCGTTCAGTTCAAACCAGTCGGTCTTCATGTTGACCGGGCCGTCCTGCCTGAGCAGCGCGCGGATCGCCTGCAACGACTCGTCCATGCGCTGGCGCTGATAGAGCGGATCAATCCCCATCATCCGCGCGTCGGACGAGAGCGCGCCGGGTCCCACACCCATCATCACCCGGCCTCGAGTCATGTGGTCCAGCTGGATCATCCGGTCGACGACCATCAGCGGATGGTGGTACGGCAGCGAGACCACACCCGTGCCGAGCCTGATGTTGCTCGTTCGCTCGGCCGCGGCGGCGATGAATACCTCAGGCGACGCGATCAGCTCCCAGCCGGCCGAGTGATGCTCGCCGATCCAGGCTTCGTCGTAGCCAAGTTGGTCCAGCCATTCGACCAGTTCCAGATCGCGGTGAATCGCGAGCGACGGATTCTCGCCGACCCGGTGGAACGGGGCCATGAAAATACCAAAGTCCATTCGTCCATCCGTTGCCATCTCGTCCCCCCTTGCTGGAACCTGTTGAGTTGGAATCTGCTCAGTCGGCGTTACCTTGATCGCGAGTCTAACCACCCAGCAGAAGTAGCAGGCCCGGCGGAAGCAAAAGGCATTGCGATGACCACGTCCCCGTACTACCAGCGACGCAGCACCCGCTTTGACCCCACCATCAACTGGCGCGACACCTACGCCGAGCGGCTGGCGACGCCGGAGATGGCTGCTGCCATGTTCAACTCCGGCGACCATCTCTGGATCCCACCCGGACATGCTTCGTTGCCAATCCTCGAAGCGCTCGTCGCACGCAGTGACGAACTCGAGGGCATCGAGGTCCGGGGCATTGTCGTGCCCGATGCCGGCTGGTTCACCGAAGACATGATGGGCGCATTCAGTGTCGCGCCGCAGTTCGGCACCCTCTTCGACCGCGGCGCCGTTAATGCCGGCATCGCTGACTATCACCCCTACTGGCTGGTCGGCATTCACAAGGCCTGGGACGCCGGCCGCGAGGACGAAGCCTGGCCCATCGACGTGCTGCAAATTCGCACGACCCAGCCAAACGAAGCCGGCTTTGTCTCGCTCGGTGGCTCGGTCTGGGACGGTGTGACCTCGGCCAAGCGAGCCAAGAAGGTGATCGCCGAGGTCAATGACAACGTCATTGAGACCTTCGGCGACTCCTGGCTGCATGTCTCCGAGATCGACCGCTTCGTCCCCGGCGACTCGCCGGTTATGGTCAACCTTGAGCATCCGGAACCGAACCAAACCGATCTAGGCCTGGCCCACTACGTCGGCCAGCTCATCCAGGACGGCGACACAATCCAGGTCGGGGTTGGCTCACACTCCGGCGCCCTCGCGAGACTCGGTGCGTTCGACGAACGCGAGAATCTCTCCTACTTCGCCGAACTGACCACCGAAGGCCTGGTCCCGCTGGTCGAGCGTGGCGTCATCACCGGCAAGTACTCAAAGACACATCCCGACAAGTTCGTCGCCACCATGATCGGCAACACGCCCGACGAGCACGCCGTCGTACACCGCAACCCAGCCTTCGAGGCCTACAGCATCGAATACCTGCTCGACCCACGTCAGATCGCGCGCAACGAGAACATCGTCGCGATCAACGGCGCACTCACGGTCGACCTGTCCGGCCAAATCGGCGTCCACACAATCGGCCCGCGCGTCTACGCAGGCGTCGGAGGACATCTGGCCTTCGCAATCGGAGCCTACCTGGCGCCCAAGGGCCGCTCCGTCACGGTCTTGCCGTCCACGAATCGATCGGGAACGATCTCGACCATCATGGCCCAGTTCGACCCCGGCCAAATCGTCACGGTCCCTCGAGACATCGCCGACACGGTCGTCACCGAATACGGAATCGCCAAGCTGCTCGGAAAGACAGTCCGCAATCGGGCCGAGGAACTGATCGCCGTCGCCCACCCGGACTTCCGGGCAGAGCTACGCAAGGCCGCGCAGAAGCTGTTTTATCCATAGGAACGCTCTGAACAACTCCGATCCCCTCCCCCCTTGCGGAGACCTTTGAAATACTCTAGTGTCCTGAGTCGCTAATGCGATGAACAAGCGGGTATGGTGGAGTTGGTTTGGCCGTCCGGGGTTCTCGGTGGAGTGTCATGCGTACCCGACTGGGCCGCCCGACGGCGACGATCGTGCTGAGTGATGAAGAGCGAGAGACGCTGGAGCGCTGGGCGCGCCGACCGAGCACGGCGCAGGCCCTGGCGCTGCGCAGCCGGATCGTGCTCGGAGCGGCGGCCGGGCAAACGAACACGGAGATCGGCGCGGCGCTCGGTTGCCATCCGGTCACGGCCGGCAAGTGGCGGCGACGCTTCGCCCAGCGTCGGCTGGATGGGCTGAGCGATGAGCCGCGTCCCGGCGCGCCCCGCACGATTGGCGACGAGCAGGTGGAAGCGGTGATCGTCAAGACGCTGGAACAGCAACCGCGCCACGCGACTCACTGGTCAACCCGTTCGATGGCCGCCGAGATGGGCATGTCGCAGACGGCGGTCTCCAGGATCTGGCGCGCCTTCGGCCTCAAGCCGCATCTCGTCGAGCAGTTCAAGCTGTCGCCCGACCCGCAGTTCATCGACAAGGTGCGCGACGTGGCCGGCCTCTATCTCAACCCACCCGACGCGGCGGTCGTCCTGTGTGTGGACGAGAAAACCCAGATCCAGGCGCTTGACCGCACCGCTGCGACGCGGCCGATGCTGCCCGGCGTGCCTCGCCGTCAGACTCACGGTTACGTCCGTCATGGCGCCACCAACCTCTACGCGGCGCTGGATATCGCCTCGGGCCACGTGATCGCCGACCTGACCCCGCGACACCGGGCCCGCGAGTTCCGGCGCTTCCTCGACCTGATTGACGAGCAGGTACCCGACGAACTCGCCGTGCATGTCGTCTTGGACAACGTGGCCACCCACCGGACCGCCGAGATCCAGCGCTGGCTCCAGCGTCATCCCCGCTTCCGCTTTCACTTCACCCCCACCTACAGCTCCTGGATGAACCTGGTCGAACGCTGGTTCGCCGAACTGACCACCAAGTGGCTCAGGCGCGGCGCGCACCGCAGCGTGGCCGACCTGACCCGCGACATCGAACGCTGGGTCGCCGGCTGGAACGAACACCCGCGCCCCTTCGTCTGGCACAAGACCGCCGACCAGATCTTCGACAACCTCGCCGGATATCTCAACCGTATTCCCGACTCAGGACACTAGGTCCCCAGTCCCCGCGCGGGGGCGGGGACTGGATCATTCCGAATGCGTGACTTGTTCAAAGGTCTCCTTGCGGGGGAATATGTCACGGAGTGACAGAAGGGGGGTCCTCCCTCAGCGACCAGATAGGCCTCGAGATGGGCAGTTTCCTGTGCCCACTCGGCCTCCAACGTAAACCCCTCCACACAATTGACCCGCGCCAATAAAGTCATACGTTCTATTATCTACCTACGAACAGGAGTGCGAGATGTACCTCTCCCCGCAACGCCGGCGACGCATCCTCCGTGCCCACAACCTCCGCCAACACGGCTCCTCCCTCCGGGACATCGCTCAACGCCTCCAGGTCTCCGCCGCAACCGTCCACGCCGATCTCCGCGCGCTTGAAACGGACTGGACCGACATCGCCCAAGCCACCCGCAACGACCTCTTGCTGCAACAGATCAACCGCCTCAACCGGCGCATCCAGCGCCTCATCCAACAAACCCCCACCGGCCTCCTCGCAGAGGTTGGCTTCTCGCCCGACCCACCCGTCACCATCGATGCCATAACTCGACTCCACGCCCTGCGCGAGCAGAGCCTCAACGCCGCCTGCCGCGAACTTCGCCTTCTCCTCCAACAAGTCCCCGCCGACCACCAACCCCCTGGCGACGTCATCGAACTCGAACAACTCCCCTTCCCCGACGACCAACTCGCCGACCCCGACCCGGCCAACCACGTTCAGTCCGACCGAACAGCGCTGAACAAACCTGAACACCTCCCACCCACGATCCCCAGCAGAACACGGGAGATCAGCGCAGTCACAGCCCCAGAAATAAAATCCTCTGAACAGCCGAACACCACGCTCCCCCGACACACCGGTCGCAATCAACCTTGCTCCTGCGGCAGCGGCCGCAAACGCAAACGCTGCTGCTCCAGTTCCCCTCTCCCCCTCTCGCGGGGGGAGATGTCACGGAGTAACGGAGGAGGGGTCCTCCGACAGCGACCAGATACGCATAGAGAGGTGGAGGCGCCCCCCAGGGTCGGACAGGGCCTCAGCGTAAACCAGCTGGGGAAGCTCTGATGGAGCGCCGCATGCAGAGTTCTTCGACCATGAGTGTCGTTGTCCGCTCGTTCTTCTCGGTCCTCTGCGCCGTCCGTTCCTTACTCCTTGACGCGAGACGACCGTGAAGCTCTATACCATCGGCTTCACGAAGAAATCAGCGAAGGAGTTCTTCGAATACTTGCTAGCGCCGACCGGCGCCAAGCGAGTGCTTGACGTTCGCGCGCGGCCATCTTCACAGCTCTCGGGCTTCGCCAAGGTCGGCAAGTCCGGCGGTGATTTTCAGTTCCTGCTTCAGCGGCTTTGCGATATGGACTACGTCCACGTCCCAGAGTTGGCTCCGAGCAGCGAGTTACTCGGCGACTACCGAGCCGGCGATCTGACCTGGGAGGAATACGGCGAGAGATATCTCGAAGTCCTACGGGAGCAACAGGTCGAGACCTCACTAGACCCGAAACTCCTTGCCGACGGCGTGCTGCTTTGCAGCGAAGCCTCACCCGAGCGCTGTCATCGCCGACTCGCGGCCGAGTACTTGCGGGAGCATTGGAACGACATAGAGATCATCCACCTCTAGGCGTGCTCGCGAATCCACGCGCCGATGTGCTCGATTGCTTCTCCGCCCTCGGGCAGCATTGGCGCGAATGCCTGAAACACGTGGAACATGTCGTCCCAGATCTCTTCAACGACCTCGACGCCGGCGGCGCGGGCCCGTTCAGAGATGCGGGTTGTGTCGCGACAGATCATCTCCACGCCGCCGACCTGCAGCAGCAACGGACAGATCCCGTCGTAGTCTGCGAAGACCGGGGACAACAGCGGATCGGATCGATCTGCGTCGCCGGCGTACATCGACGCCCAGCTTTGCGACGCGGTGATTGCGAATGAGTTGTCCGGGATGGTTGGATCCTCGAGCCCGAATGCGGACAGTTCCTCGGGGCCGGCGGCCAGATCAGCCCAGGCCGACAGTCCGATGCCGCCGGTTGGCATACGCACGCCGCGCTCGCGGGCGGCAATCAATGTGGCCAGCGTCAGACCACCACCCGCCGAGTCTCCGCCGACGAAGACGGTACCCGCCTCGCTCGGTCCATCGGGCCCATTGGCCCAGATGTGCTCAAGGCCGGCAATCGCATCATCGACGGCCGCAGGGAACGGATGCTCGGGGGCCAGCCGGTAGTCCAGACTCAGCGCCACACATCCGGCCGCCCGACAGATATCGGCCACCAACCGACGATGCGTCTTGATCGACCCCAGCACATACCCACCGCCGTGGACGTACAGCAGCCGGCGATTGGGATCGGAGTCGGGCAACACCGTCCATTCGCCGGGCACCCCGTTGGCGTCGACCGCGGTCAGCGTGACGTCGTCCTCCATCGGGAAGCTGAACCCCGTCTCCATCGCCTCCCGCTGCTGCTCGACGGTCAAATCAGCGGCGATCAAGCTCGCCGCCTGTGCCTGCATCGCCTCGACGACCTCGTAGTACTCCTTGGATGGCATGGGCTGCTCCAATCCGACTTGCGGCGGGGCTTACGCGTGCTGGTTGATGAACTCGCCGATCCGATCGATCGCAGCCTGTCCTTCGGGCAGCATTGGCGCGAAGGCATGCCAGACGTGGAACATCTCGTCCCAGACTTCTTCGACCACGTCAACACCGGCGGCGCGCGCTTTCTCGGTCACACGGGTGGTGTCGGAGAGCAGGATCTCTGCGTCGCCAACCTGCAGCAGCAGCGGCGGCAGTCCGGCGTAGTCGGCGTAGAGCGGTGAGGCGAGCGGGTCTTCAGCGTCTGCGTCACCGAGATACTGGGCAGCCATGCCTTTGACCATCGCGGAGTCAGTGATTAGCGGGTCTGCGTCGGCGCGAGTCTGAATCGTCTCGCCCGAGATCGCGAGGTCAGTCCAGGCCGAGATGCCGATCGCCGCGTTGGGTTGGTCGACGCCCTGGTCGCGGGCGGCCAGCAGTGTTGCCAGGGTCAGTCCGCCGCCGGCCGAGTCGCCCGCGACGAATACTGCCTCAGCAGCCCCTTCGCCGTCCGGACCGTTGCTCTGGACGAACTTCAAGCCCTCGATCGCGTCCTCGACGGCTGCCGGGAACGGATGCTCGGGCGCCAGCCGGTAGTCCAGGTTCAGGACCGCACAGCCGCCTGCCCGCGCGATGCCTTCGCACAAGCGCCGGTGCGTCACCGCAGAGCCGATCACATAGCCACCGCCGTGGACGTAGAGCAAACGCCGGTTGGGGTCCGACTCGGGCACGGTGACCCATTCGCCGGGGACGCCGTTCGCGTTGACCGGCGTGATCGTCGCGGCGTCGGTCGCCGGAAACGAACTCGCCTCCATCCCGTCGCGCGTTTCCTGAAGTGTGGGAGTTCCCTGTCCGAGTGGGCGCTCGGCCAACAGTCCCAGGACCTTTTGCAGCTCAGCAGATGCCATGGTTGGTGTTCCTTCGTTGAGTCAGGCAGACGTTGCTTGCGAACGCAGGCTAACGAACTACGTGCGCAATACTGCAACGAAGCAAGATCGGAACCGCCAATGCGCATCCTCGCCCCGCCCAACGCCACCACACTCGCCGGCAAAATCGAAGCCGTCCGCCAACTCGAAGCCGACGGCTTTGCCGGCGCGTTTCTGCCCTCGATGGGCCACGACGCCATGACGGTGCTCTCACTCGCCGCCGGTGAGACCTCCGAGATTGAGTTGGGAACCTACGTCATCCCGACCTACACGCGACACCCGGTCGCGATGGCGCAGCAGGCGTTGGCGACCAACGCCGCTGCCGATGGGCGATTCACACTCGGATTGGGCCTCTCACATGAGGTCGTGATCAAGGACTCCTGGGGCCTCGACTTCAGTAACGTTGTGCGCCACATGCGCGAATATCTCGAGGTGCTGGTTCCGTTGATGCGGGGAGAAGAGGTCAACCACGAGGGCGAAGCCTTCCAGGTCCATTCTCAGATCGAGCTACCAGACTGCGAGGCTCCGCCGGTGATTGTCGCTGCGCTTGGTCCGCAGATGCTCAGAGTGACTGGACGCCTGGCCGACGGCACGGCACTCTGGCTGGCCGGACCGAAATGGATCGAAGAGGTCGTGATTCCCGAGATGGGATCAGCCGCACGCGACGCCGGCAAGCCCGATCCTCGAATCATCGCCGGCGTCCCGATTGCGATCACGGCCGACCCCGATAGAGTCCGCGAGCGAATCGCTCGCGCCTTCGCGATGTACAACACGCTGCCCTCCTACCAGCGCGTGATCCAGGGTTCCGGCGCCGACGGCCCCGCCGGCGTCTCAATTGTCGGCAGCGAGGAGGAGATCGAGCGTGAGTTGCTGCGTTGGAAAGAAATCGGCGTGACCGACTTCTACGCCGCCTTCGAAGGACTCAACGCTGACGAGCGACAGCACACACGAGAATTCATCGCAGCGCTCGCGCCCAGCCTCTAACCTGCGCGACAACTCGCGCAACACACCCGGAGCCGAACATGCCCGTCTACCTCGAAGTCCGACACCGCATCAAGCCGATCACCAACACCGCATTCGACCTGTTCGTTGACTTCTACTCCGACACGGTCGTGCCCGCCATGGAGCGGCACGGCATCGATCTGATCGGCGGCTGGAAGGTCACCGGCGGAGAGATGGGCTGGGACCTCTCGATTCACCGCTACGAGAGCATGGCCCACGCCGAGGAATGCCTCGGCTCATTGGGGCAGGACAAGACGCTCTGGTCGGAGGTCGAGAAGCTGAGGGGCGAAGTCGAGATCGAAGAGATCACCAAGTTCGCCAACCGTGTCTCCTACGGCACTGAAGAGCGGCTCCAGGCGGCGCTCGACGCCAATCCCGACCAACCGCGTCAGTACATGCTCGCCGTCCTGCAAACTGCCGGCGGCGGTTTGTTGCCCGCAATCGAGATGCTCGGCAAGCTGATCGACGGCATGGGCGAAGGCGGCGCCCTGCAGTTGGTGACGGCCTACGCCTCGCGGATCGGGCGCACCGGCGAGCTCACCGACCTGTGGATTATGCCGCAGGGGCCCGACTTCATGATGCAATATCAGCCCGGCGACCCTCTGGCAGACGTGATCGGTCCGCTGCGCAAGCATGCGCCGGAGGAGGAGATCTATTTCCTTAACCCGCTGCCCTACTCGAAGCTGCAGTAGTTCCCAAGCGCTCCCCCTCTGGGGGAGCTGTCGCGAAGCGACTGAAGGGGCCCGGCCGGCGAGTGCAGTGCGCACGCCGAAGGGCCCCCTCCGCCCCTTCGGGGCGCCTCCCCCAAGGGGGGAGGTCTGGGATCTACGTCACCATCCGACGCACGATCTCGTACGTCAGCTCAACACCCATGTTGAGATTCTCGATGGTCATGTGTTCGTCGTTGCCGTGGAAGCCGGCGGCCTCTTCTGGACTGAGCAGCACGGGGATGAACCCGTAGGCGGGGATGCCCTGCTGACGGAGGAAACGGTTATCGGTCCCTCCGACGCAGGTTGAGGGCACGACGGTTGCATCCTCGACCGCCTCGTTCACGACCAGCTCGATTGTCCGATACAGCTCGGTGTCCCAATCGACTTCGACCGGCTGCTCCTGGTCCCAGCCCGAGAACTCGACCTCGATTCGGTCGTCGTCGATGACGCTGATCACCTGCTGTCGCCAATCCTCGCGCTCCTGACCGGGCAGCAGGCGACAGTCGATCGTCGCCTCCGACTTGGCTGGGATTACGTTTGCTTTGATTCCGCTGTTGATCATCGTCACGTTCAGGGTGTTAATGAACATCGCGTGCGTGCCTGGGTGCTCGATGATGTGCTCCGCCAGTTCGTCGGCGTCTTTGACCGGCGGGATGTGGCCTTCTTCGATCAGCCGGTCTAGCCAGATCTGGGTCGATGGCGTGATTGTCACCGGACGTTCCCAGGCCGCCAACTTGGACAGCGCATTGACCAGGTGGACGGCCGAGTTGTCGTAGTGCGGGCGCGATCCGTGGCCCGGCGTTCCGATTGAGGTCAACTTGAGCCAGCAGATATCTTTCTCGTTGGTCGCGACCGAGAAGATGTTTGCCTCCTGGCCCATGAGTTGCGTCGACCCTGAGCCGCCCTCGGACAGCTCGAACTCCACGTCGACCAGGTCGGGGCGATTCTTGCAGAGCCAGTCCATGCCCCAAACCGAGCCCGCCTCTTCGTCGGGCACGCCGCAGAAGACGAGGTCGCGCGTCAGCGGCACGTTATGGCGCTTGAGCACCAGCATCGTCATCAGATGCATGACGCCGCAGCCCTTCATGTCGACCGCGCCGCGCCCGTAGACCTTGCCGTCCTCGATGAAGCCCTCGAACGCTGGTTTGGTCCAATACTCCTCCTCGACCGGCACCACATCGGTGTGGTTGCAGAGCATCATCGGCCGTTTCGAGCCATCGCCACGCAGCCAGGCAAACACAGCCTCGCGCTCGGGCTGAATCTCGACGTACTCAACTTCCATCCCCGCCTCGGCCAGGATGCCGCCCAACCATCGAGCCGCCGGCTTCTCATTGCCCGGAGGATTCGAGGTGTCAATCTGGAGGTACTTGACAAAGAAGTCCAGCGCTTCGTCAAAGTTCGCTTGCCAGTCGATTTGGGTGGTCATGGTTGAGGGCTCCTTGCCTGGAGGCTAGCGGGAGAAGGAATTTCGGTGGATTGGCGCGAACAGACCGTGAATTGCTGGGAATTCCGCCCAGTGCTGTTCGGTGCTGTTCGGTTTTGTTCGGTTTTGTTCGGAAATCTGCGTCGCCTGGACGGTGAATGTTTCCGATGTTGGGCGTCGTTCGGGTGATGTTCGGGGGAGAGGAGGGACCGTCACCGTCGGCATGTCAGGACTCCAGCTCGGCTTGTCGCCGTTGGGCGATGCGGCTGGCGAGGTAGTCCATGTCGCGATTTCCCTTGACTCGATTGCACCAGCCGCACAGGAGCTGGGTGTTGTGCAGCGCGTATTCGCCACCGGCGGCTCCCGGGCGAATGCGGTCGATTTCGAGCAGGTGGATTGGGAGCGCGGTATCGCAGCGGGGTCCGGCGCAGAGTGCATGGGGAATCGGGTAGTCGCCGCGGAGAGCCGACTGTCGTTCGAACAAGGCGGCCTTCAGTTGCGCCCTGGTCAGGGGCGGCTCTGTGATATCCGTACGAACGGGGGTCGCCCTGGTCACGTTGACCGCGTGAGCCCACATTGCGATACCTTCGTCCTGCTCACGCAGCCGCTTGCGGACGAGGATGCCGGCGCGGGGAGAGCGATCCATGCCGACCCATTGACGATGCAATTGTTCCGCTGCCACACAAGCAGTGGCGCATCCGCAGAACGGATCCAACAGCAAGTCGCCTTCCTGTGAAGATGCAACAATCACACGCGCAAGCAATGCCAAGGGCTTTTGCGTATCCCAAGGTTGCCACTCTTTCGAACCAGCAACGACTGGGTTGATGTCGGTCCAGATTGTTCCGGGCACTTGGCCCGTCGTCGCGGCAAGATAACGTTTGAGTTCGGGAGTTCCCGTTCTCGTCCAATGTATGAGACCGTTCGCATCTAACGCATCAAGGCGAGCATGTACGCCTTCGATCTGTTCGTATCCATCAATAATGCTCTCCGCGATCCAGTCTGCGTACTCGCCCCTACCTGTCGCACGTGGCACGGACCAGCATCTTCCAATGGGCGTGGGATCGTAACCTCCCCAAGACTGGCCGCTCTCGCCTTCCGAGACCCCTGGACCTGTGAGATCACTTCTTCGCCATCGACCTCTCGGATCGGCCCTTCCGCGTGTGTATTCCTTATTGATATAGCTTTGATCCAGCGCGCGCGCAACTCCTTCGCGATCGAACGGCGCAGCGTCAGATTTGACATAGAACAACAATGTGTCTGCGATTCGACCGAATCGGCCTGCATCATTGTGCGCACTCGTACGTCTCCAAGTGATTTCGTTTCGGAAGTTGGATCGTCCAAAGACAGCATCCATCAACGCCTTGAGCCACGCGCCTTCGGTGTCATCGCAATGCAGGTAGATGCTGCCGGTGGATTTAAGGATGCGGCGCATCTCGACCAAGCGTTCCCACATGAAGGTGAGGTACGCCTGCGTTCCCGATCCGACGGCTGCGCCCGCCGCCGCGATGACATAGCCGGCCGGCTCGCCGTTGACCAGCAACTCCTGCAGGGTGTGCTCGTCAAGATCGTCGAGTGTGAATGCGTCCTTGAATTTGTCGAGCCCGTTTCCTCCGATTAGGCTTTCGAGCGCTTCGTCATCCAAACCGTCGGAGTTCTCGGCGACCTGATCGTCGAACCGGTCGTCCTTCCCGATTGGCCATTGATATTCGCCTCGGCTGTTGAATGGCGGGTCCAGATAGATCAGGTCGACGCACTCGCTGTCGATTCCGCGCAGGCGCTTGAGGTTGTCGCCGATGTAGATGGTCCGATTCTGAAGATTCATTGCGACCGTCCGTGCCTCAGCAGCGCTCGACTTCTACCACGATATCGGGCTTGGACATCGTAGCACACACATTCTATTGGCCACTATTGATGTGGAGCGGTTGCGCCCGCTACGATACGGAACATATGAGCCACACAGCGACTCCTGCTCCCAGCCCCGTCCTCGAGGCCTTCCACCCGATGGTCCGGGATTGGTTTGTCGGACGCTTTGCTGAGCCCACCTATGCGCAGGAGGATGGCTGGCCCGCGATTCGCACTGGCGAGGACTGCCTGATTGCGGCTCCGACCGGGTCGGGCAAGACGTTGACGGCGTTTCTGGCCGGGATTGATGAGCTGATCCGCGAGGGCGAACTGAACGACGATGGCGCGCTGCCCGATGAGGTGCGCATCCTCTACATCTCGCCGCTCAAGGCGCTATCCAACGACATCCGACGCAACCTTGAGGAGCCGCTGACGGAGATTCGGCAGCTTGCCGACGAGCGCGGCGTTGAGCTGCCGCGGATTCGCATGGGGGTGCGCACCGGCGATACGACGCAGTCCGAGCGACGGTCGATTGTCAAACGCCCGCCGCAGATTCTGATTACGACGCCCGAGTCGCTCTACCTGATGCTGACCGCGAAGCTGTCGCGCGAGATTCTGCGCACGGTACGGACGGTGATTGTGGACGAGATCCACGCCGTCGTGCGTGACAAGCGCGGCTCGCACCTAGCCCTCTCGCTAGCCCGACTCGACCATGTCGCGGAGCAGCGGCCGACTCGAATCGGTCTGTCGGCGACGCAGAAGCCGATGAACGAGATTGCGTCGTTCCTGACCGGACTCGACGCATCGGGCGAGGCGCTGCCCTGCCGCATCCTCGACCTGGGGCACCGGCGCGAACTGAAACTCTGGATTGAGACGACCGACGCGCCGCTGCAGGCCCTGGCGACCCACGAACATTGGGGCGCGGTGTACGACCGGCTGGCGGAACTGATCCTCCAACACCGCACGACGCTGATCTTCGTCAACCGACGCTCGCTGGCCGAGCGGGTCGCGCATGAGCTCGGCATCCGCGTCGGCAAGGAGCACGTCTCGGGACACCACGGCTCGCTGTCCAAGGAGCGCCGGCACGTGATGGAGCAGCGGCTCAAGAACGGCGATCTCAAGGCCGTCGTTGCGACGGCGTCGCTCGAGCTAGGCATCGACATCGGCTCGGTCGACCTGGTCTGTCAGATCGGTTCGCCGCGCCGGATCGCGACCTTCCTTCAGCGCGTCGGACGCTCGGGTCACGCCCTCGGACTGGTGCCGCACGGCGCGCTGTTCCCCACGTCGCTGGACGAGCTGATCGAATGCGCGGCGATGGTCCGCGCCGTTGAGCGCGGCGACCTCGACCGCATCCGCCAGCCCAAAGCGCCGATTGAGATTTTGGCGCAACAGATCGTCGCCGAGACTGCGTCGGAGGAAGAGTGGATTGAGGATGACCTCTTCAAGCTGATGCGTCGCGCCGCGCCCTACGGCGAGCTGGGGCGCGACGCATTCAACGAGACGGTTGACATGCTGGCGACCGGCGTCGGCGAAGGCGGGGGACGATCCAATCCGCTGCTGCACCGCGACCGCATCAATGGCGTCGTCAAGCCTCGACGCGCAGCCCGAATGACAGCGATCCTCAACGGCGGCACGATTCCCGAGACCGGCGACTACCGCGTGATCAAGGAGCCTGAGGGCGCGTTCATCGGCACGGTGAACGAAGATTTCGCGATTGAGACTGCGGCCGGTGACATTTTTCTGCTCGGCAGCACGTCATGGCGGATCCGGCGCGTCGAGAACAAAGGCATCGTCCGCGTTGAGGATGCACACGGCGCGCCGCCGACGATTCCATTCTGGTTGGGCGAAGCGCCAGGTCGGAGCACGGAGCTTTCGGCGGCGGTCGGTGAGCTGCGTCGGGATGTCGGGGAGATGGCGAGCGATGTTGAGTCAGCCGTCCGACGCTTGCAGCGCGAGTGCCACATGCAGACCATCGCAGCCGAGCAGATGGTGGAATATCTCGGCGAAACGCAGGACTCGCTACAGGTCATGCCGTCGGATACTGACGTCGTCTTTGAGCGCTTCTTCGACGAGGCCGGCGGGCAGCAACTGGTCGTCCATGCGCCGTTCGGTTCGGGGGTCAATCGGGCCTGGGGACTGGCGCTGCGCAAGCGATTCTGTGTCCGCTTTGACTTTGAATTGCAGGCCGCGGCCAATGAGGAGGGCATTTTGCTCTCGCTGGGACCGACGCAGTCGTTCCCGCTTGAGGAGGCGTTCGAGTATCTCAAGGCTGACAACGCCGAGCAGTCGCTGCGCCAGGCCGTGCTCTACGCGCCGTTCTGGAACACCCGTTGGCGCTGGGCCGCGACCCGTGCGCTCGCCGTGCCGCGTCGCCGCGGCGCCAAGGAAGTGCCACCGTATCTGCAGCGGATGATCGCCGACGACCTGCTCGCCGCCGTGTTCCCGGCGCAGGTCGGTTGCCAGGAGAACCTCGCCGGCCCGCTCGAGGTGCCCGACCACCCGCTGATCGCTCAGACCATGGACGACTGCCTGCATGAGGCGGTTGACACCGACGCGCTAATCGAGGTGCTGGAGCGGATCGAACGCGGAGAAATCCGGCTGCACGCACGCGACACGGTCACGCCGTCGGGGATGGCGCAGAGCATCATCAACATCAACCCGTTCGGCTTCCTCGACGATGCGCCACTGGAGGAGCGCCGCGCCCGCGCCGTGATGACTCGCCGCACGCTGCCGAATGAGCAGCGCGATCTCGGCAAACTCGACATTGACGCCATCGAGCGGGTTCAGGACGAGGCATTCCCACCGATCCGCGATCCCGACGAGCTGCATGAGCTGCTGATCTCGGTGCTGGCTCTACGCGAGGGCGTCTTGACCAGCGTGTCTCCGGCGCTGGGCGAGCTCGATCTTCCTGCGAAGTTTGTTTCGCTTCAATTGGATGGTCGCGCGGCTCGGGCTGAAGGCCCCGACGGGGCGATCTGGTTTGCGGCGGAACACCTTGAATCGATTCGCCAACTCTTCCCCGATCACGCTGTCGATCCGTCGTTCACGGTGCCGGAATCGGCGTTGATCCTGCCCAAGGATCGTGAGGACGCGCGACTGCGACTCGTGCGCGGACATATGGAGTTTTCCGGACCGGTCACTCCGGATCAACTCGCCCACCGTTGTGGATTGTCGCCTCAGGACTGCGGCTATGGCCTGGCTCAGCTCGAGGCGTACGGCGAGGTCATGCGCGGACACTTCACGCCGACGCTGCAGGCCGACGACGTTGAGGAATATTGCGACCGCCGTCTGCTGGCCAGAATTCACCGCTACACGATTGCCCGCTTGCGAGCGGAGATTGAAGCGGTCACCGTTCAGCACTACCTGCGCTTCTTGCTGCGCTGGCAGCATCTGACGCCGGATACCCGCCTGTCGGGCAAGGCCGGGGTGCGCGCGGTCATCGAGCAGTTGCAGGGATTCGAGGCTCCGGCTGCTGCATGGGAGCGTGACCTGCTGGCGCCACGCGTGTCCGACTACCGTGAAGCGTGGCTGGACGAGCTTTGCCTCGGCGGCGACATCGCCTGGGCGCGTCTGACGCCGCGCTCGGCTCGTCGGACGCCGACCAAATCGACGCCGATCACATTGGCTCTGCGCCGCGACTTCCGCTCGCTGTTGGCGGCAGTGCGCAAGCCGGCGCCGGTGCCGGCTGCTCGCGGACGATCAGCGCCGGAACCTCAGCCCGATGTCGCCGAGCAGCTTCACGCCGAAGGCGGAGCGGCCAGCCAGATTCTTCGTCTCCTGGAAGATCGAGGCGCCTTGTTTTTCGATGAACTTGTCGACGGCACGCGCCGGATCGCAACGGATGTCGAGGGAGGTCTCAGAGAACTGGTCGCCTCGGGTCTCGCACATGCCGACGGGTTCCAGGGTCTGCGTCAGCTATTGCGTCCGAATCGTAAGTCGCGGCGCCCTCGCTATGGGGGTGGCGGCGTGTTCATCGGTGAGGGACCGGCTGGTCGTTGGGCAGCGCTGCCGCCGGCGATTTCTGGACCGGCCGACCCTGAGGAAGCCGACGAACTGGCGGAGCGAGTCGCGCGTATTCTGCTCCATCGATACGGCGTCGTCTCACGAGAGCTAGCCACTCGCGAGAGCCTGACGATCCAGTGGCGAGACGTGCTGCGGGCACTGCGCCGACTCGAAGCACGAGGCGAGATTCGGGGCGGTCGGTTTATCCAGGGCCTGCTGGGCGAGCAGTTTGCACTGCCGTCGGCGCTCGATCAGCTCCGAGCGGTGCGGCGGGCGGCCACGACTGATGAGCAGGTCACTATCGCTACCTGCGACCCGTGCAACCTGGTCGGCATTCTGCTCCCGGGCCAGAAGGTCCCCTCACGGTTGGGCGCCAGGCTCACGCTGGTCGATGGTGTTCCGGTGGAACCGTTGACGTCGGGAGTCGCAGCGGCGGACTAGATTGCCTACGCATCAGGCTTCACTTCCCAGTCCCCGCCCCGAGCGGGGACCCGTTCCCCTCTCACGCTTTGATCAAGCCGTGCCTGCATACCTGGAGGAGCTGGCGGTCAGTTGCCTGTTCGTGTAGGCGAAAGCCGAGCGGGTCCCGGCGTAGGAGCCGGGACTGGGATCAGTGCTCACTGTGCGCTTGGTGAACAGGCCTTAGTCCCCGATCCGTTCTGGTGGACGTAGGTGCGCGATCACCAGTTGCAGTTCTGCTCGCGAGAGCCGGTATTCGATGCGGTCGTGTATCACGGCGGTGCTGGCGTCGGGATCATGCGACAACTGCCGGCGCACTTCTTGAATCTGTTCGATCGAGGGCAACGCGGGCTGTAGATCGACTTCGTGTCCGTTTCGCATCGCTGTAGTCAGATGAGACGAAACCGTGCCTGGCGATAGCATTCGACGCTCGGCGATGGCCAGCACCGTGTGTCCCGACTGGAACAGCTCGAGTGTGGTCTGCCAGCTTTGTGCTTGAGCTGATTTTGGGACCGACACGGTTGTCGGCGGCTCAGGCTGTGACGCTTGGATTCCCAAGATGACCGAGAGTTCGTCAGCGTATCGCTCGATTGCGAGTGGTCCTACTCCTTCGACGTTTGACAGCTCTTCGATTGACTTGGGCGTGGTCTCTGCGATCTGACGCATGGCGGGGAAGGTGAGCAGGCTTGATGGATCGCACTCTTCGTTGGTGCTGGTCATTGTGCGCCAGGCGGCGAGGGTGTTGAATCTCTGTTGCCATTGCTGGGGCGGTTGTTCCTCGTCTGGCGACTCCGTGTCGGGCGTCATCTGCATTTGCAATGACAGGGAGGGGTCGGGACCGTCGTGTATTCGTTCATCCATGAATTGCGCGATCACTTCCAACAATGCCTGGCCGTACTTTGATGCTCTCCGGGAACCGAACCCCTTTACCTGTCTCAACTCAGAGAGGGTGCTCGGACGATCTCTGGCCAGTGCTGCCAGGTCCTTGTTGCCGGCGACGACATAGGCCGACACCGACTCGTCCCTGGCCAGGCGCGTGCGAGTCTGCCTCAGCGCCTCGTACAGTTCCTCTTCGGTCTCGCTGAGCGGTCGCGGTTCGTTGCGTCCCGGCGGCGATGGCGGATTATCAGGATCGACGAGACGCGGCGACTCCGTCAGCACTTCTTCGACTGTGTCTCCGAGACAGTTGTCGCAGTGTCCGCACTGCGCTGATGCCGGTTGCTCGCCGAAGTACTGGAGGATTCGCGACCAACGACATTGCGACTGTTCGCAGAAGTTCATCATCGTACGCAAGCGATTGATTCGCTGCTGACGCTCCGCGTCGTCGGTCAGTTGATTGATGAAGAACATCTGCTGATGCCAGACGCCCTTGGTGTAGAACATGAGGCATTCGGCCGGCTCGCCGTCGCGTCCGGCGCGGCCGGTCTCCTGGTAATAGGACTCGATGGAGGAGGGCATGTCGATGTGCGCGACGAGTCGAATGTTGGGCTTGTCGATGCCCATGCCAAAGGCGATCGTGGCGCAGATCACCGGCGTTTCGCCGCTCAGGAACCGATCCTGGACCGCGTGGCGGGCGTCGCCGGTCATTGCTCCGTGGTAGTGCTCGGCGCTGATCCCGTGGCGGCGCAGCTGTGCCGAGTTCTCCTCGGTGCTGTTGCGCGACTGGCTATAGATGATCGCCGCCTCGCCGGGCATCTGCTGAAGTCGGGCGATCAGCCGATCCATTGCCTTGCGCTTTTGCACAATCCGCAGCGTCAGGTTCTCGCGCATGAAGCCGGTGATGAACGTCTCCATGCGCGGACGATCCAGCTGGTCGACGATGTCGCGCTGGACCTGCGGCGTCGCGGTCGCAGTGCAGGCGACTGTCGGCACATCGACGAATCGTTCGGTCAGTCGTCGCAGCACGCGGTAGTCGGGGCGAAACTCGTGACCCCATTCGGAGATGCAGTGCGCCTCATCGATCGCGATCAGGCTTGGATTGCGCCGCTCCAGCAGGTCGCGGAAGCGATCGGTATTGACTCGTTCAGGCGCGACGTACAACAACTGCACCGTGCCGTCGGCTACCTGCCGCTCCACTTGGGAGCTCTGCATCTGAGACATCGCGCTGTTGAGGTATTGCGCATTCGCCCCGGTCCGCTGCAAGGCCTGCACTTGATCGTGCATCAGGGCGATCAGCGGTGAGACCACGACGGTCAGGCCGTCGGAGAGGATTGCGGGCAACTGATAACACAACGACTTGCCGCCGCCGGTCGGCATGAGCACCAGCGCGTCACCGCCCGCGAGCACATGCTCAATCGTCTCCCGCTGTTGCGGTCGGAAGGAGTCGAATCCGTAATGCTCGTGGAGAGCGCTGAGCAGGCGGTCCGAGTTAACTGCCAACGCTTCGGTCACGGTCGCCTCGCCCCATCCAGCGCCGGAGGTGTAGATGGAGACTATCGCCAATGCCCGAGCGACGCGAACCTATCTCAACTCGCCGGCCAGATATGCCTGTGCGCGCTCCATGGTGTCGTTGGCGGTGACGTTTTGTGGCTGTTGGCCCCAGGACGGGCCGTCCGTCCAGAATCCCTCGGGAATGATGAAGCCTCGCATGATGAGCAGGGGATGATCTCCGACTGCCGCGATCTGACGGCCGATCTGCAAGAGTGCTTTGCCGAGCGACGTCTCTTCGAAGATCCAGGAGTGCATGTCGTGCTGCGACGGCGCTCCAGATCCAGGACGCGAGGTCACTGCCTCTTGATAGAAGGCGCGCAGGTCTTCGACGACGAAGCGCAAGAGGATGGGCATCGGATGCCTCCATTGCGGGCCGGCCGCCGAGTCGGGGACTTCCGTGAATCCGGCGCCCTCAGCGCAAGCTGCGACGAACGACACCACCGAGTCAATCTCTTCGGGGGTCGCGCCGCTCATCCCGACCGTCGTCCGACCTCGGCGCCGGCGCGTCTCTTCGTACCACGGGGTCAGCAGGTCGACTTCGATTCGTAGCGCCGACTCGAGGTCGCTGACATTGGGCTCGGGTAGCGAGACGGAACAGGCCCAGACGCCTTCGCCGTTTCCGTCGGGCGCCTCGTGGGGATAGTCCTCGATCGTGGGTTCCGTGGCCGTCTCCAACAATCGCAGCGCGCTGCGCAGGACGTCCATCTGGAAATCGGGATTGTCGGCGATGCCTAACGGCCGCCCGAGCGGGAACGGCACCCAGAGCGCTCTCGGCGGGTTGACCACCTCGGAGTGCTCGCGAATCAGGCTGATGCCCGTTGTGGCGATGCCTTCTTGCTGAAGGAAGTTGGAGAGGGTACCGACGGTACCCGTGCAGGCCGGTCAAACCGGGGTCAGCATTGCGCAATCGACGCCGGAGTCGTGCATCCGCTGCGCCATGTCCTTCGCCGCTGCCTTGAGATGCGACGGGTCCGGACTCGCGCCGAGCACTGAGTAGTGCCACTCGGACACTGCGCCTACCTCGCCTGCCTCGACCAGCTCGCGCATCCGGTCCAGCGGCAGTACCACGTTGACATCGCGTTGGTAGTGCGTTCGATCAAAGTTCACGCTGACATGCGTTTGGACCAGGTCCGCAGGGTCAATGTCGTTAGGAATCACGCGGTAGCCGACATCGCCGAAGCGAAACGGTCGGTCGTCGCGTCGATGCAGTCCCGCCGACGTGACCAGGGCAATCTTCGACTCGGCCAACGGCGGTGGTGTCACCCAGGGAGTAGGGCCGATTTCCATCTGCGCAAATCGCTCGCCTATGTTGCGCAAGTGCTGGGCTTCTTCGCTGTGTAGATCGCTCAGACGGACCATCGCTGTCCTCCACTCATTCTCCAACAGGCTAGTCAGTGGCTCGCTAATGCGGACCGTCGAGACGGGAACTCTCTACCTACTCCTGCAAGCTCCTGCAAGCTCCTGCAAGGCTGTCTCAGAAGTACAGGATTCGTCATTCCCGCGGCGGAGCGCGGGTATGACGGAGGTTGAGGTCGGGCGACTTATGAGACAACCTCAGGGGCCGGGACTGGGAGACCGGCCATCTGGGTCCCGGGCTGATATTACGTTTCCACGCCGGCGAGGTATTGACGCGACCGGAGCAAGAACGCTCGTGGATCCTCGCCGGGCGGCGGTCCGCCGAATGTGGCGCCGCCCTCCCAGAAACCTTCCGGGATGATCAGGCCGCGCACGAACAGCAACCGCGCATCGTCGTCGTTAGTAATCAGTTGCGCGATCTGCTTCAGCACTCGTCCGAGCGCGGTCTGCTCGAAGATCCACTTGTGCATGTCGTATTGCGACGGCGCTGATGAGCCCTCATCCGACGTGACCGACTCCTGGTAGAACGCTCGCAGGTCCTCAACGACGAAGCGAATCAACATTGGCATTGGGTGGATCCAGTCCGGACCGCTTGCTGACTTTGGAATTTGGATGAATCCCGAACCCTCCGCGACCGCGATGGCGAAGGAGACCACCGCATCAATTTCTTCCGGCTTCGCGCCGCTCATCCCGAATGTCGTTCTGCCGCGACGGCGCCGCGCCTCTTCGTAGCGGGGCATGAGTAGATCGATTTCGCTGCGCAGCGACGATTCCAGTTCGCTGACCTCGGGCGTGGGCAGCTCGATTGCGCATGCCCAGACACCTTCTCCGTTGCCGTCGGGCGCTTCGTGTGGATAGTCGGCGATTGTCGGCTCGGTTGCGGATTCCAGGAGGCCCAACGCGTTGCGCAGCACGTCGCGCTGGAAGTCGGGGTCATCGGCGACGCCGAGCGGTCGTCCAAGCGGGAACGGCACCCAGAGTGCTCGCGGCGGCCGCACTGCCTCGGTCTGTTCGCGGATCAAGCTGATGCTGGTGGTCGCGATCCCGTGTCGCTGTAGGAAATGTGAGAGGACGCCGACGGCGGCCGTACAGACCGGTCAAACGGGCACCAGTAGCGCTGCATTCACACCCAGGTCGCGCATGCGGTCGGCCATTTCCGCCGCCGACGGTTCGAGCAGAAAGGCTTCAGTCGCCCCCAGGATGGAGAAGTGCATCGGCGACACGCCGCCGATTTCGCCGGCGGCCTCGAGCTCGTGCAAGCGATCGATTGGCAGCACGACATTCAAGTCGCGCTGGTAATGGGTCCGGTCGAAGTTGACGCTGATGTGCGACTGCACCAGATCGTTCCGGTCGATGTCGTCGGGTATCAGCCGGTAGCCGGAATCGGCAAAGCGAAAGGGCAGATCGCCGCGCCGGTGGAGCGCGGCGGTGGTGATCAACGCGATCTTGGACTCGGCCAGCGGTGGAGGCGTGATCCAGGGCGTGGCGTCAAAGTCGAACTGGCTGCGTCGCAAGCCCTCGGCTCGCCCGCGCATGTGCTCGGCTTCTTCGGGATGTAGATCGCTGAGTCGAACCATTGTTGTTCTCCGCTCATATCGCGCGCAGGCTAGGGCCTGTCCAGAGCGCGGTTTCTTGCCTTGTGCCGGTTGCTCAGCGGGACGCGCTGGTGGAGGCGCGAGGAAATTTCGGGCGAATTGTGCGAATTCAGCGTTGTGGGCTGGGAATTCGCGCTGGAGGTGGTCAGATTTGGTCAGGTTTTGTCAGATTTAGTCAGAATTTGTCCTGATGTTGGAGTGGTGATCCGACGAATCGCTGCGAAATTCTTGGTGAAGTCGGGTGGGTTGTGCGGGGGTCATGGCGTTCTCCTGGCTGGTCGGCGGATGTTGGACATCGCCCATTGTATGCGAACAGGCATTCTTATTGGACTGTCCCGCTTGAGTGGAGTACAGGGGACTTCCCTGTGTCATACGGATGACAATGCCGCCGACGCCGTCCTGAACCAAGCGGCCTGGCTGGCGTGGCTGGCCTGGCTGGCGTGGCTGGCGTGGACAGACTCTAGCCAGTCGCCTTATGGCGCTTCTTCGATGGTCGCCGAGAGCGACCCTCGACAGTGCGGGATTCGCGGATCGGGACCCCAGTTGTGGATTTTCTCCTGGTGTCCGCGGACTGTTTCGTAGTCCGCCGTCTCGACGATGCCTCGTCCGTGGCCGTCGATCATTGAGGCGATCGCGAATGATTTCTCCTTCGAGTAACCGAACACCGCTCCCAGCAACTCGATCACGTATTCGTACGTGTGATCATCAGAGTCGTGCAGGAAGAGGTGGAAGCGCTTCTCCAGCTCGCTGCGGCGCTCGGCGTCGACGTCGTCCTCGACGATGACATCAGGTCGCGGCAGTGAAGGCTGGGTGCTCATGCGGCGGCCTCGCGCAATGCTTGTAGCTCGGGCGCATCGGCGTCGCCTTCCGTCCAGAGTTCGGCTGCGCGCTTGAAGCTGGACTTGGCCTCGGTTAGCTCGCTGAGCGCCGTTTGGGCCCGACCCCAACGGAAGAGGTCGCGCGCCGTCGCTCCGCGATCGAGCCGCTCTTGCAGCAACTCCATCGCCTGTTCGGTCTGACCGGCTCGCAGCCTCGCCTCAACGAGGGTTTCCTCAAAGACGTCGCGCTGGGCATTTGATCCGCCCAGGGTGACGAGCAGCTCTCTTACCTCGGTGAGACCGTTCGCGGCCGATTCGAAGTCTCCCTGTCCGAATGCGGATAGCGCTTCGACGACGGGAGCGACCACGATTCCGGCGGTCGGGTGTCCGCGCTCTGCCGCCTCGCGCAGTCCGTCGAGCAGCTTGCCCAGGCCGACCTGGTCACCGAGCGCGGCCAGCGCCATGGCTCGATGCACGTCGACCCAGGCTGTGCCTGCGCGTGGGAAGGCCTTGTCGGCGACGTCGGCGATTGCTCGCCAGTCGGGATGGTCGGACCCGTTGCCGGCAACGCTGTCGTGCAGGCGGCAACGCCACAACAGGGAGGCGCCGTCAGCGACTTCGCCCAGGGCGTCGCCGTGTTCGTCTGCACCGGGACGCACCGTTTCGTCGTGGAGCGCCAGCGCGTCCGAGCGACGGCCGTTGGCCAACAGGAACAGCGCCTGGTGCCAGGTCAGATGACGGAAGAATCCCGCGCGATCGGGATGATCGGTCAGCCACCCACCGAGGAAATCCGAGCCGCCGTCGATGTCGTGCTCCTCGAAGAACACATGCGACATCGCGTGCGCCGCCTGTCCATTGGCGTGGCGCAGTTCCAATGAGCGCTCGACCAGGCGTCGAGCCGTTTCCAGTTGATCCATCTCGTGGTTGGCGAAGGCGTGCCAACTGAGGAACCACCAGTCGTCGCCGAAGGCGGGCGCGAGGCTGTCGAACTTGTCCAGCATGCGTTCCCGCTTCTCGACGCCGCCGCCGTAGAAGTTGCCGCCCAACCATTGCAGGACGATTGGAGCGTCGCGCGGAGTGTCGTTGAGGTGTTCGTTGATCAAGGCCGGAGCTTCGGACGCCTTGCCTCGCGCCGTCGCTCCGAGGATTGCGGCGTGCCGTTGCTCTCGCGGCGTGGCGGCGTCGGCCAGTTCATGCGCCTGGTTGGCGAACTCGGCGGCTTGCTTGCCGTTGCCCCGAAAGAGATGGAACAGACCCAGTTGCGAGTGCGCCAACGCGAAGCCGGGGTCAAGCTCAATCGCCTGGCCCAGCGCCTCGTCGACGCCCAGCGAGTAGGACAGCATCCGATCCACGCCGAGCCGATAGGCCTCGGCTGCCTCCTCGGAGGTGGTCAGGGGCTGGCCCCAAGCATCGTTGGGCATGGTCATGTGTTGCTCCTCAGATTGCCGATCTAGGGCTAAGAGTAGCTGGCAATGATGCGTCGGATGAACGTTCATGTGTCTAGGCTGACCAGACGATGTCAACGTTCAGCGATCCCGGAATCGTCCGAACCGCGCCGAAGATCGCTGCACTGATCTGTGCCGGAGCAAACGGGGCAGTTGACATTGACCGCGCGCGCGGCGTCATGCTCGGTCTGGCGGTCGGCAACCTGTTGGGTTTACCGGTCGAGGGGGCGAGCCGGGAAGCCATTACGCAGAGGTACCCGAACGGCATCCGCGAGATCGACCCCTCCGAGCGCAACCGACCGATGGACGACGACCTCGCGCAGGCGGTCGACCTGGCCGAGGCGCTGGTCGAGGATGATGATCCTGCATCCGGACTGGCGGAGAGGCTGGTCCGCTGGCGCAAGGAAAACGGTCGCGGCATCGGCATCATGACTTCATCGGTGATCGACGATCTGGAGGATGGTCTCGGCGTACCCGGCGCCGCGCGCGCCTACTGGGAGTCGCGTGGACGCCCTGTGACTCAGCCCAATGGCGCGCTGATGCGATGCGCTCCGGTTGCGATCTGTCATGCTTCGCGTCCTGAGCGCCTAATCAGCGAAACGTCCAGAACCTGTGCGGTCACTCACTATGCGCCCGGAGCTCAGTGGTCGTGCATCATCGTTAATGCGGCGATCGCGATGCTGCTGCGCGGCGACAATCTGAACGCGATCGATCTGGCAGCGGCCGCAGTCGGGGACGGCGCGCCGCGCGATATCGAACAATGGGTTCGGGCGATTCCCTGGAACATCGAGCAGCGCATCGCCGAGGAGCGGGTTAGCGGTCACACCTACCTCTGCATGCAGGCGGCGTTGTGGTGTCTGGACACCGAAGACAGCCTCGAAGACGCACTGATTCGAGTCGTTAGCGCGGGAGGCGACACGGATACCAACGGGGCGGTTGCCGGCGCAGTCCTGGGCGCGCGATATGGCGTATCGGCGATTCCTCAGCGGTGGTTGGCTTGCATTCCGCAGCGCGGTCGAATCGAGCAGGCGGTTACGGATCTGGCGTCTGCGAGTCACTAACAAGTGAGTCCCAAATCGCTGCCTTCACATCGGCGCCCACTTCCTCGGCAGCCAGTGCGCCCTCTTGGATTCGTCTCAATAGTCCTGGCGAACAGCTCGGATGACTACGTACTGCACCATCATGAGTGCCATCGTCGAGCATCGAATAGCGCACGAAGTTAGCTCGCTGGTAGAACATGCACGAGACTCGGCGCACCCATGGATGCTCTTCAGGCCGAATGATCACGCATTCCTCGTTGTGTCTGGGTCGCTCGGCATAATGCGAAGTTAGATTCGCCACCGCGATGCGATCATGCACCGTGGGCCTGCTCAACACGACGTAGAGATGGCCTTGATCGTCAAATCCATCGAAGGTATCGCCAACTTGGATCATTGACCCAGGGTGGTGTGCAGCCAGTGAATCGACCCGACCAGCCCCACTACCTCTTCAATCTCTTCATTCGAGTATCCGGCATCCCGCAACAGGACTAAAGGATCAAGCGGCTCGAACATCTCTGTAGGCGCCTGCCACTCAGGCAGGTGTCGAATCTTCCTGGATATGAGAGAACACGGCATCGACTGATGCTTGTCGAGGATCTCTCCGAGCCGCTTACAATCTCGCTCCGACAACGTTCCGACATCTTCCACCTGCGTGTGGGTCAATCGGTCAGTTCCCACCCGCTCGACATATGTGCTCCACTCATTCCCCGCCAATCCGTCGTCGTCGAACACCAGATAGCTCAATGCTCGTAGCGTTGGACCGTCCGCAGCGGACACGAAATCGTCGCCGGTGAGTGGGTAGCCGCTCTCGATAAACGCTCGCCGATCGACCAGGTACAGAAGCATGATCAGCCGGTCCGCCTCCATCGGCTCGCCGTGCCGACGCAGCAGCCAGGCAGCCGCTTGACCGGCCTTTCGTTCATCGAAGACGAATTTCACGTTGTCGCCCATACTCAACCGCTCCTCAGGACCTTGAGCGTATCGAATTCGCGCTCAGACCCGGGCGGTGGCGGCTCCGTCGACGGCGATGGTCTCGCCGGTGATGAATCCTGAGTCGGCAGCCATTGCGACGACGGCGGGTCCCACATCCTCGGGTTTGACCAGTTGCTTCGCCGGCAGCATCCGGGCGACTTGCTGCGCGGACTCTGGATCGTCGCCGAAGCCTCGCTGACCCTCGTAGATACCAACTTGCAGCGCGTTGACGGTGATCCCGGAGCGGGCCCATTCCTGGGACAGCGACCGTGACAGGGCGAGGACGCCGGCATGGGCCGCCGCGTACGCGGACGTGTTTGCCACTCCGCGGGCAGCGAGGACCGAAACCAGGTTGATGATCCGTCCGTAGCCATTCATCTTCATTACTCGGGCCGCGGCGCGCGAGGTCAATGCCGGCGCCAGCAGGTTGGCGGCGAGAATCGCGTGCCAGTCTTCGGGCGACAACTCGTCCAGCGGCGCAGCCACCGGCAGGTCGGCTGCGTTGACGAGGATGTCGAGCCGACCGAGTTCTGAGGTCGTACGAGCGATCGCGGCGTCAACGCTGTTCTCGTTGCTAGCGTCAAGCGTGATCGCCGTGTTGCCGCGTCCTAGCGACCAGATTTCGTTTGCCACCGAGTTGACACGCACGACTTCCTGCGGGCCTGCGCGCAGAGTCGCTACCGCGACATCAGCGCCAGCTTCGGCCAGCGCGACCGCCGCTGCGCGTCCAAGAGGATCGCCGGCGCCTACGACCAGTGCGACACGGCCCTTGAGCAGAAAGGGATCTTCGGGCTGGTCAGGATTGGGAGTCGGCACGAATTCGGACATGAGCGACTTCCTAGGTCGGTTCGGTCAGCCGGACTCGCGGCGCCCAACCGGTCGGTCCGATCGCGGCGAGACCGCCGCCGTCCTGTGCGATGGTCTCGCCACTGATTCCGGCCGCCGCATCGGAGGCCAAGAATACGGCCAGCGGTCCCATCTCCCAGGCGAGTCCGACCCGGCCAATCGGGATATAGCGTCCGCCGCGCCAGCGTTCCAATGCCTGAGGCGTATGTGGGAAAATCCCGGGTGCAATGCAATTGGTGCGGACGCCGGAAGGACCATAGGTGACTGCCAGCGAGCGGGTCAGATTGACCACGCCCGCCTTGGCCGAGACATACATCCAGTTATCGCGGCCGCCGCGCAGGCCAAAACCGCTGGCGACATTGATGATCACGCCGGAGCCGCGCTCTGTCATGTGCGGTAGCACGGAACGGGCGCAGAGCATCTGCGAGGTCAGGTTCATGTCGATGCCGAATCGCCACTGCTCGTCAGTGAGCTGTTCGAGCGGCGATCCATCACCGTCCGCGCCTCCGCCCGCGTTGTTGACCAGGACATCGACCCGTCCGAAGCGGTCGATCGTTTCCTGGACCATCGCATCAACCGCTTGCGAATCGATCACATCGGTGCGAATTGAGATCGCCTCACCGCCGCGCTGCTCGACGAGCGCTGCGGTCTCTTCCAACTGCGAGAGTGTGCGCGCCGCGCCGGCGATTTTGGCGCCGGCGTCGGCGAATGACATCGCCATCGCCCGGCCGAGGCCACGACCTGCTCCGGTCAGCAGGACGACTTGTCCATCGAGTCGGAAGCGATCGGGAGTGGCCATGAATCGAACTTAGGTCGTCGAAGCTTTGCGCTGTTGCGCCGCGGACGAGCCGCGACCGTCGCCGAACTTGTTGTCTCGCCACTCGAGCGCGGCCTTGAGCCCCTTCTCGCGCGACACCTTGCCGAACTCCATCACCGCCGGCGCGAGGTGGGCTCGTGCGTCGTTCTCTGTTGCGAGCCGCTGCAGCGTGCGCGCGCCCATGATCTCAAGGCCCAGGTTGACGATGCGCTTGTTTGCCGAAAGTAGCTCGTGGTCAATCATGGCCATCTTGTCGGCCAGCTCTTCGACTTCCTCGTCCAGCCGGTCGGCCGGCACCGCGTCGTAGACGAGTCCGCGCTTAGCCGCCTCGGCGCCGGAGATGCTGTCGCCGGTCAGCAGCATGCGCTTGGCAAACTGCGGACCGCCGTGATAGAGCCACATATGCGCCGGCGGCGCGCCCATCGCGCGCACGGGCGGGAAGCCGATCACGGCGTCTTCGGCCGCGATGATGATGTCGGTCAGCAGCACCAGGTCGGTGCCGCCGGCGAGGCAGTAGCCGTGCACCTTGCCGATTACCGGCTTGTGCATGTCGAAGATTGACATTCGCGCGCGCTGGGCCTTCTCCATGCCCCAGGTGTCATCGTCGAATGTGACCCGGCCGCGGTAGACCTTGTCGTAGGTCTCCTGGGAATCGCGGGTCGAGCCGGTCAGGTCGTAGCCGGCCGAGAAGGCGCGTCCTGCGCCGCTGAGAATCACACAGTGGACGTTGGTGTCGTTGTCGGCTTCCCACATCGCCTGCGAGAGCTCGTCCTGCAGGGCAATCGAGAGCGCATTCAGCTTTTCCGGTCGATTCAGCGTCACGTAGGCCTTACGGTCTTCGACGCGATAGAGGATGTTCTCAAAGTCAGTCACAAGGGGTCTCCTGAAATCCAGATGTCAGCGCGGTCAGTCTAACCGAGGGGCATGACCTCACCTGACTCAAGCTCAATGATTAGGTCAAGCAGCCCAGCCGGCTCCCAGCTTCGGCGACTGGGAGGCTGGTCGCTGATCGGAATGAGTACCCCAGCGGCCTCAAGCTGTCGGAGCCCGTGATCGACCGCAGGCAGACTACGGCCTGTCAACTCGACAGCATCTGCACGGTTCAGTACGGGATATGCAGGCAGCGCATCGAGGATCACCCAGGCGGCAGCATGTCTCCGGGGACGTCCTCCGCCTCCCAAACGGCGCCGCCACTCGCTCATCAGGTCGATGACCGACTTCCGATAGTGCTCCGCTACTTGCAGGCTCTGCCGTACCGCCGTGATGAATCCCAACAGCCAAGTTTCAAGATCGCCGTCGCGGAACGCCGTCAGCCCCTGAATGTAGACGTTAGGACTGCGCGAGAGCGCCACGCTGATAGGAGGGACAACTCGCGCCGCAAGCCCGCGCCGCCGCAACACAATGTGGATGAGCGCGCGACCGGCACGCCCATTGCCGTCGTCAAATGGATGGATCGTTTCGAACTGCGCGTGTGCGATTGCTGCCTGGAATAGGGAAGGAGTTTGATCGGAATTGCAGAAGGCGCACAGATCATCCATCAGTTCGGCAACGAACTCATCAGGTGGAGGCACGTAATCGGCGCCGCACGGGTTGTAGTCATTGCCGCCGATCCAATTCTGCACCGAGCGCAATTGTCCGGCGGAGACTAGCTGTCCCCGCATGAGCACACCGTGGACTCTGAGCAACTCGTGTGTATTGAGTCGGTCGACTCTTGCCGCCTCTCCAATGGCGAGCTGCATCGCTTCGACGTTGTTGATCACCTCCCGTGCACGTGCGCCAACACGTCGGCCAACGCGCTGTCTCGCCTCGGCGTGAGCAAGTTCGCGAGCGTCGATCTGAATTCCTTCGATTCTTGAGGACGCGATCGACTCGGTACGCATGAGCAGATGAGCCAGTGGATCGAGCAAAATGTCGCCGTGCTCTTGCAGCCGTTGGATCGCCGCTTCTGCCTCGGACAGATCAGCTGCGACATCTATTGGCAAACTAAGCCGCGAAATGTCTATCCGCTCTGGGACAAAGGCGTCGTAACTGCAGTCTGCACGGAAGCGCTTCGGCGCGAGCGAATCCGACTTTGCCCTCCAGATTCGAGGGACCAAACAGCCGCGCATGGATCCTTTGTCCCTTCTCCGCTAAAGACAAAGGTTATCTCATATCCCTTGTCTCTGAGGTAATATAGACAAAGGTTATCTCATATCCTTTGTCTTGGAGGCGCCATAGACAAAGGAACCGCACTTGTCCCGGCTCGACCCTTACAGGTGCTTCAACACCCCGCCGTCGACCTGGATTGCCTGACCGGTGATGTATCCGCTTGCCTCCGAGGCGAGGTACACCGCCAACGGGGCCGGATCGGCCGGTTTGGCGAATCTCCTCATTGGGATGAAGCGCAGGAGCAGGTTCTCGTCCTCCGAGGACGGTCCTCGACCCGGCGTCGAATCGGTCCAGCCGACCACGATGGCGTTTACTGTGGTCCCGGTTGGCGCGAGCTCCTGGCTCAACGATCTGACCAGGCCGATCACTCCCGACTGCGCAGCGCTGTAGAGGCTCAGGTTCGTCATCCCTCGCACCGCGGTGGCGTCGAGCACGGCGATCAAGCGGCCGGGCCGACCGCGAAACTCTCGCGTCGCGCTGCGAAATGCGGCGTAGGTTCCACCGAGATTGGCAATGAGGACGCGTTGGATATCGGCGTCAAGCGTCTTGCGGATTGGCGCTGTGTGATACATCTGGGGAACGACGATCGCGGCATCCACGCCGCCCAGCGCCTTGCTGATCTTGCGCGTCGCGACCTGCACGTTGGTTCCGTTGGATAGATCGACCGCCTCGGTCGCTCCGCCCGCCGCTGCCTTCTTCAGGCGAAACAGCGACGTGCCGTCCGTGTTCGCGCTGGTCACACCGACCGCCGCGCCTGCCTCGCGCAACGCTTCCACGATGGCGCCCGCAACCGGCTTCTCCGCTCCGTAGACGATGACCCGCCGGCCTGTGAGGTCGAAGCCTTGTAGTTTGCCTTCGCTTACCTCGGGCGGCGGCAATGGGTTCTGTTGACTCACAACGGCACCCCACCAATCCCCGAAACCACGTCCCAGCCGGTCGGCGCCAGTCCGCCGGCCAGTCCGCCGCCGTCGATGATGAACGCCTCGCCGGTCATGTAAGCCGAGGCGTCGGAGGCGAGATAGACAGCCAGCGGCCCCAACTCCCAGGCCTCGCCGACCCGGCCAACCGGAATGCGCGAACCCTGGTTGCGGGCCAGTTCGATCTCGTCCTGGTCTTCCAGGGCCTTTTGCAGCACGAACCCGGGCACGATGCAGTTCACCCGGATTTCTTGGCGTGCAAGTTGCACGGCCAAGGTCTGGGTCATGTTGAGCACGCCGGCCTTGGCCGCACCGTCGACGAAAAAGCGCGCGCCTCCGCCTCGCATCGCCGTACCCGACGAGACCGCGATGATGTTGCCCGGCTTAGCCTCGGCGAGGAAATGCCGCACCGACGCGCGAGCGCAATAAAAGACGCTGGAGAAGTTGAGATCGACCGTCTCGCGCCAATCCTCGTCGGAGATCTCGGTCACGTGCTTCATTGAAGCAGGCCCGCTTCCGGCGGCGTTGGCGAGCATCACTTCGAACCCGCCCCACTCGTCGATGGTGCGCTCGACCATCGCGTCAACCTGCGAAGAGTCGCTCACGTCGGTCGGGATCACCAGCGCTCGCCGACCCTTGGCCTCGATCTCCGCCGCGACACCGTCGATCTGCGACCTCGTGCGTGCGGCGCAGACGATGTCGGCGCCCGCATCGGCCAGGTGCAGCGCCATCTGCCGTCCGAGCCCTCGACCCGCTCCGGTGACGATGACCCGGCGTCCATCCATACGTAGCGATTCGAGCATGACGGCAGTCTACGGCGTGTCCGACAGCGGTCCGAACTACGTTCTGCCATGTCTGAACTTGCTGAGCGCTATCATTTGCCCAAACACGTCCACATTGAATGCGGGCTCGCCGCATCGTGCATTTCTCGCAAGGAGTTGAAGATGGCTATTGGTCTCACGGTGGAATTCACAGTTGCCGAGGGCAAGGCGGAAGCGTTTGAAGCCTTCTTGGCCGGGGCGACAGCCAAGGTCAAGGCTGAGGACGCCGGCTGCAACAACTACGACCTCTTCCGCAGCGTTGACGACGACACACGCTACATCCTGTTCGAGAACTGGGCCACCGAGGAAGACATCACCGCCCACGGCACGTCCGAGGCGATGGCAGGCATGGCCGGGATTCGCGAGTTCACCACTGCGCGACCGGTGCTGCACCGCTACGACGTCCCCGACTAAGTTCCCGACTAACTGATCGAGCGCTCTCCCATTGGGGGAGCTGTCGCGGAGCGACTGAGGGGGCCGTCCGCGAATCAGCACAGATCAAGAGAGGACCCCCTCAGCCTTCGTCAGCTGCCCCTGCGAGGGGGAGTTGGAAGATATGGAAAGGACCAGATCATGCCCGATCAGATGGGCTCTGAACTACTTGCCCGACAGATGGTGAACGAAGGGGTCGAGGACCTCTTCTACATCATGGGCGGACCGATCATTGAAGCCGCGGGTTACGCCGCCGAGCACGGGATCCGCACAATCGACTGCCGCCATGAGCAGGGCGCTGCGATGGCGGCTCATGGCTACGCCCGCGTCAAGCGCGTGCCCGGCGTCTGCATGGCCGCCTCCGGTCCGGCGACAACCAACCTGCTGACCGGCGTCGCCAACGCCTATCTCGACGGCGTGCCGATGGTCGCCCTTGGTGGCGCCGCGGCGTTCTCATCGTTCGAGCGCGACGATTTCCAGGAGTACGACCAGCTCGCGATGGCTGCTCCGGTCACTCGATGGTCAAGTCGTGTGACGCATTCCGCCCGCATGCCCGAGTTCTTCAACCTCGCCTACCGCGAGGCCCAGGGTCCCAAGCCGGGACCGACGTACCTCGACCTGCCGGGCGACACGCTCTACCAACAGGCCGATGACGAGACCGTCTGGTTCCCCAAGACCGGCCGACCCAAGTCGCGTCCCAGTGCCGACCCTGATCAGGTCAAGGAAGCGATCGAGTTGCTCGCCAACGCCGAGCGGCCGATCGTGCTGACCGGCACAGGCATCTTCTGGTCAGACGCGTCGGCCGAGCTCCGGGAGTTCGTCGAAACAGCGCAGATTCCCTTTTACACGACGCCGCAGGGCCGCGGCGTGGTGCCCGAAGACCACGACCTCTGCTTCATCGCGGCTCGCTCGAAAGCGTTCCGCGAGGCCGACGTGGCGCTCGTCGTGGGCACACGACTCAACTTCGTCATCGGCTCCGGTCTGCCGCCGCGCTGGTCGCCCGACCTCAAGGTCATCCACGTTGACACCGACCCGACTGAGATCGGACACAACAAGGAAGCGACCGTGGGCATGGTCGCCGACGCCAAGCGCGCTCTGGTGGCGCTGACCGCAGCGGCTCGCGAGGCTAATCTCGCTCCACCGACCGACTGGATCGCCGAGCTACGCGAATCGGACGACACCCGCCGTCAGCAATCGCTCGAGTTCGCGCACTCATCGACCGTCCCGATTCACCCGCTGCGCCTGGCCGACGAGGTCGTTCAGCGCATGGACCGTGACGCAGTCGTCTGTGTCGACGGAAATGCGACGCTCGCTTTCGCGCGGCAGTACATCCCGTCCTACACCGAGGGTGGCCGGCTGAACCCGGGACCCAACGGCTGCATGGGCGTTGGCCTGCCGTTCGTACTTGGGGCCAAGGCCGCTGCGCCCGAGCGCCAGGTGATCGGTTTTGTTGGCGATGGTTCGTTCCTGATGAACGTCCAGGAGATCGACACGATGGTCCGGCACAACCTGCCCGCCACGATCGTGATTTCCAACAATGCCGGCTGGACCGCAGGCTCGAACGACACGCCAGGCCGACCGCTCGGCTATGGCCAGCGCTATGAGGACGTCGCGATCGCCCTCGGCGGACACGGCGAGCACGTGACCAAGCCCGAAGAGATCGGACCCGCGATCGAGCGGGCGATGGAATCCGGACTGCCGGCGGTCGTCAACGTCGAGGTCGAGCAGCACGCGATGCCGGGCCAGGCCCGCTTCGGCGGCTACTCCGCCACCCTGAGCCGATAGGCGTCGATCAGTCAATCTCAGCTTCAGAGGCGGGGCCGCGGCCCCGCCTCTGTCGTTGACACAGGAAACGATGGAGCAGTCCAATGGCATCTGTCCCCGCTGATCATGCCGACCTCGTCGGCGCGCCGCACTTTGCCCATCTCGTCACCGTCAACCGCGACGGTTCTCCGCAATCCTCGCCGATCTGGATCAGACCCGAACGCATCTCCGCGGACGGCGCAGTCGAATCGATCTTCTTCGTCACCGGGCTGCGCTATCGCAAGGCGCTCAACATACAGCGCGAGCCGCGCGTGGCGCTTTCGATCCACGGCGCGGATCAGCCCTACCGCATGTTGGAGATCGTCGGAACCGCTTCCCTGGCGCCGCGCACGTCGTGGGACGAACTCGACACCATTTCCAACCAGTACCTCGGTACGGATTATCCCTACAAGGGCGACGATCCGGCCGGCTGGCTCGTGACCGTGGAGATCGACCGCGTCACCCTGCCGAACGACGGTCCTGCGCCGCCGTTCGTGGACCCTCCTGCGGCCGGCTCCGACCTACTGAGCCCGCCCCACTTCGCTCACATCGCGACGGTCAGCTCTGCCGGTCAGCCGCGCTCCTCGGTGGTCTGGCATCGGCGACCCGAGACCGGCGGTGAGCATGACATTGAATTCTGGACCAGCGCCGAGACGCTCAAGACCAGACACCTGCGCAATAACCCCGTCATCGCCGTCAGCATCCACGACGAAGTCGACCCGTACCGTTATACCGAGCTTCGAGGACGCGCCCACATCACTCCGATCGAGGGCCGACAAATGGCCGACGAGCTGACGCGGCTTTACTGGAAGCTGGACGCGTTCCCGATGGACGTTGAGCCGACGGGTAGCGTCGCGATCCGGGTCGAGACAACCCACCGAGTCGGCTGAGCGCCGGTCGTGAATCAGTTCCTGCTAGGAGAACAGCATGGCATCCGTCCCTCCCGAGTTCGCCGACCTCTGCGGCGCGCCCCACTTCGGCCACATTGTGACCGTCAATCCCAATGGATTCCCCCAATCGTCGCCGGTCTGGATCATCCCCGGGCAGGTCAATGCCGACGGCTCGGTTGAGAATATTCGCTTCAGCACTGGGCTCAAGTACCGCAAATCGCTCAATCTGGTCCGCGATCCTCGAGTCTCGGTCTCGATCCACGATGTCGCCAACCCCTACCGCACGCTCGAGATCGTCGGCCACGTCACGCTCGAGCCGCGCAATGGCTGGACAGATGTCGACGAGATTTCGCAGACCTACCTGGGTACCGACTATCCCTATAAGCAGGGCACGGGCGAGGGCTACCGTGTGACCGTCAACGTCGACCGTGTCGTTGCTCATGCATTCGACGCGCCGCCGTCGCTCGAACTCCCGGAAGCCGGTACCGACCTCCTCAATCCCCCGCATTTCGCTCACGTCGCCACGATCAGCTCGACCGGCCAGCCGCGCTCCTCAGTCGTCTGGCACCAACGCGTTGACGGCGGCGGCGAGGACGACATCGAGTTCTGGACTTCGGTCGAGACGCTCAAGACGAAGCATCTGCGAAACAACCCGAAGATCGCGGTCAGCATCCATGACGAGGCCAGCGGCTACACCTACACCGAAGTTCGCGGCACGGCAGAGATCATCCCGGTTGACAACCACCAGCTCCTCGACGAGCTAACGCCCCTCTATTGGCAGCTGGACAAGTATCCGGCCGAGAACGACGAGCAGATGTCCGGTGTCGTGATCCGGGTGGCGGTCAACAAGCGGGTGAACTACTGAACTAGCGACCGATCATCCCGGCCAGCTCGGCCAGGGACTCAGTCAGTTCTTCCTCTGTCGGGTCGCTCTGCTGCTCGCGGAATTCCCAGAGGTTGCCGTCCAGGTCTCTGGCCGAGTAGATGCGCGCTGCGTAGAACGCATCGGTGATTTCGCGCACCACCTCCACGCCGTATGCCTGCGCATGTTCGTAGTGCGCGTCCACATCTCCCACATAGACGCAGAGCACCGTGTGGACTGCTCCGAACGCCTGGGCGCTGACGAGTCCAAACCGTGGATCGGCGCTGCCAATCATCACACGCTCGCCCGACATCGCTACTTCTGCCTGCGCGACGCTGCCGTCCGGCCACTCGAGCATCATGATCTGCTTGAAGCCGAAGACATCGCATAGAAACTCCGTCGCGGCGCGCGGGTTCTCGTAGTAGACGTACGGGACGATGTGCTGCGACCCGGCAGGTGGATTCAGTGACATCTAAAGCAGGCCGCTATTCCTCGGAGTCAATCGTCGATTGCATTTCCTCGGCCGAGACCTCGCGAAGCGGTTGATGGAACCACCAATGTCCGCCCTCTGGATCGGCGGCGCGATAGGTACGATCACCGTAGAACTGGTCAGTCAGCTCCTCGAGAATCTCCGCGCCCTCAGCTACCGCGCGAGCGTAGTGCGCATCAACATCGTCAACGTAGACCATGATGCTCGCGTGCAGATGTGGCAGTCCCACGGGACCGCCAAGTCCACCCTCTGGATAGGCCGACGCCAACGTGATCTCCGCGCCGTCGCTCGTCAGCGACGCATGCCCGATTGTGCCATCAGGCATATCTAGCCGAAATCGCTCCTCAAAGCCGAATGCACGGCAGAGAAATTCCATCATTGCCGGCGCGTCGTCGTACGACAGTGCCGGCACGATTCGTTGTGTAGTTTGAGGGATGTCGTCCGTCATTGTCTGCTCCTTATTCGCCCATCTGTGTCATCGCGACCATCATCTCTTCTGGCGTGACATCACGGACGTGCTGGTGAAACTCCCAGCCGACTCCTTCTGGGTCGAGAGCGCGATATGTGCGGTCGCCGTAGAACTGGTCGGTCGGCTCCTCCACGATCTGTGCTCCGGACGCCTTCGCGTGTTCGAAGTGTGCATCGACATCGTCGACATAGACCACCACCGTGGCGTGCACGCCTCCCAGGGTCCTGGGGCTGCTCAGTCCACCCTCGGGGAACTCGCTCGACAGCATCAACGTCTCGCCGTTCATCAGCAGTTCGCAGTGGCCGACCGAGCCATCCGGCATTTCAAGCAGCATGCCCTGCTCGAACCCAAACGCGTTGATCAGGAATTCAATCACCGGTTTCGGATCGGCGTAGTTGAGATACGGCAGGATGCGCTGACTGCCTGGTGGTGGGTTCTGGACCATGAGTAGCCTCTTTCAGTTTGCTTCCGTTGCTTGTTCCTGGGAGAAGCCCCATCGGTGCCCCTCCAGGTCGGTTGCTTCATATAGTCGCGCGCCCCAGGGCTGATCTCGAGGCTCGTACAGGATGTTCGCGCCTTCCGCTTCAGCTCGGAGGAAGTGCGCCTCGACGTCATCAACGTGAATCAGGACATGGCTCGGGAGTGCGTCGAGACCCTTGGGCGAGCGGTATCCACCGCCTTCGAACAGCGAGGCCAGCATCACCTGCGCGCCTTGCACCGACAACGCAGCGTGCACAATGCGACCATCCGGGATCGTCTGTACATCGACGCGCTCAAAGCCGAACACTCGGCAGAGCCACTCAACTGCCGCCGTCGCGTCGTCATAAACCAGGTAGGGAAAGACTCGCTGCTGTTCGACCACAACTAGGCCTCGTCGCTCGCGATCTTCAACATCTCTCTGGCCTCTTCTTCAAACGGCACGTTCCTCACCTGCTGCTGAAAGGTCCACCGATGACCTTCCAGGTCCTGGACCCAGTAGTTCCGGGCGCCCCAGAACTGGTCCGTTGGCTCTTCCAGAATCTCAGCGCCCTCGGCCTGAGCGTGGGCAAAATGCGCATCGACGTCGTCGACGTACACGGTGATTTGCTGGTGCAGACCAGGCAAATCCTGAGGAGACAACGTCCCAGCTTCTTCAAACACCGAGGCCAACATGATCTGTTCGCCGTTGAAACTGAGCGCCGCGTTGCCAATCCGGCCGTCTCCGACCTCCATCCGCCGAACTTCCTCGAAGCCAAAGACCCGGCACAGCCAGTTGATCGCCGCGGGCGCGTCGGTATAGGTCAGACTCGGAACAATTCGCTGATGATCGAGCTGCATTTCGTCCGACATTGCGATCATCCTTCGGCCTGGTCACTCGCGCACAACCGGCACTGTAGCGCATATATGTTCTGATAAACAAGCCTCCCCGCTCAGATCATTGCCAAGCGGGGCGACAAGACATATCAAGCAGCGCGAGCCTTACCAGGTCAGCAGTCCGTCCTCGACCTCTTCACGCGGCACTTCCCGCACGCGCCGGCAGAAGCTCCAGCGGTAACCCTCCGGATCCAGCGAGTGGTAACTCCTCAGACCCCAGAACTTGTCCTCGAGACACTGGACGATCGTCGCCCCTTCGCGCAGGGCGCGTTCGTAGTGGGCGTCAACGTCGTCCACGTAGATGTGAATCCGTGATGTCGCCACTTCCTCACCGGTCGGAGCGTGATTGTCGAGCTGCTCGAACTCCGAGGCCAACATGACAAAGTGGCCCTCGTGACACAGCGCTGCATGCGCGATTCGGCCGTCCTCCACGGGATAGACGCTCGCCTGCTCGAAGCCGAACACGCGACACAGCCAGTCGATGGCCGCCGGTGCATCCGCGTAGGTCAGGTATTGATAGATCTGCTGTCGGTCAACCAATGCGTTGGGCATCGCTGCGTCGGACATAGCCACTGCCTTTCTCAGTCCCTTCGGGGCACCCCGTGTGTTCCTGTCTGAGACTGACGGTATGTCGCACGTCGGCGCAGGGATTGGCGAACAAATTCACAAGTTCCGAGCGCAACATCGGCGATGTATACGGACATCCGCTGCAGGCGTCCGGGCACCGTGGTTTACACCGCTGATGTCGCTGTATTTTCTGCTTCGCTGAGGCGAAACTTCACTCGGCGCCGCGCAACAGCAGGGCGAGCCACGCGACCACTGGGTCAATCGCGTGGCTCGCCCCTTGATCAGACGGCATCCGGGGTCCCATGCTTGACTTGTCCAAGAGCGGTCTATTCAGAAGTCACGCTATGGACGAAACACCTCCGGGACATTGAGTTGACCTGAATCGTTGCGGCCCCAACAGACCAACTTCCGTTGATCGGTGGCTGCGCATGTGTGCGAAGCCGACGATTGAGAGATGATCTCGACGAAATTGTTGCCCGCTGGAGCATCCAGCTGTCCATAGCGGTTATCGCCCCAGCAGGTCAGTCCGTTGGCGCTTGTGATCGCACAAGTGTGCGCGAGGCCCCCGGCGACATCCAGGAAGCGACCTGCAGGCGCATCGGACTGACCGAAGTCGTTTCGGCCCCAACAAGTTACTTCGCCATCGAGCGTGCGGACGCAGTTGTGATACCCGCCGACATTCACGCGGTCGTAGAGGCCGGACGGGTTCTCGGCTTGGTAGTAGGTGTTATCGCCGAAACAGACCACGCGATACTCGTCCTGGCCTCCGTCCGCGGAGTGCCGGCGACAGCGGTGATCGATGCCGACTCGGTAGGCCCAGTACACGTTGGTCGTGCCGTTCTCCTGCCAGTTCGCCTGTACAAATCGCGATCCCCAGCAGACGGGCTCGCCATCAGGGGTGAGCGCGCAGGAGTAATCGGCGCCGATGTCCAGCCAGCGCAGGGCGCGGTTGGGCGGCGCGCTCTGTCCAGCGTCGTTCGAACCCCAACACCAGACTGCATCGTCGATAGACGAAGCGCAGGTGTGTCGTGCACCGACGCCAACCGACCTGACCTCCTTCGTAATCTGGACGGCAGGTCGGTTGTCTGTGGAGGGAGGTCCTGGAAGTGCGTTGGCGAGCGAGGTAGGAGCGACCGCCTGACCGTTGTCGTTTCCGCCCCAGCAGACCGCCCCGCCTTCTTCACGGACCGCGCAAGTGTGGTACCAGCCCGCGCTGACCTGGGTGAATCGACCCGCCGGGACGTTGTTCTGCCCGCTGGTGTTCGTGCCCCAACATTGCGCATTGTCCACAGAGTCCAAAGCGCAGGTGTGCAGAGCGCCAGCGCTGACCGTCTTGAACGTGCCAGGGGGACTATCGGCCTGTCCATACTCGTCCCGACCCCAGCAGAACATCTGGCCGTCTTCGACCAACATGCAGCTGTGTCCCGCGCCAGCTGTTGCCGTGACCGACGGGCCGCGATAGGACGCCGATTGGCCGTATTCGTCGTAACCCCAGCAGATTTGCGCGCCGTCGTCACGCAACGCACAACTATGACCACTGCCGGCGCTGACAGCGAGGTAGGAACCGACAGGCACATTCAGCTGGCCGGTATGGTTGCGACCCCAGCAGACAACGCCTTGCCCGGACGCTGCCTGAATCGCGCAGGAATGCTCCCGACCTGCGCTGACGTGGGTGTACCTACCCAGAGGCACATTGAGCTCTCCATATTCGTTACTGCCCCAGCAGCGAGCTTCGCCACGATCGTTCAGTGCGCAAGTGTGTTCGTACCCGGCGTCGATCTGCGTGAACGCGCCAGACGGGGCGTCGGACTGGCCACGTTGATTCGCGCCCCAACATTCGATCGCACCATCCGACCACAATGCGCAATTGTGAAACCCGCCTGAACTGATCTGAGCAATGAAGAGCTGCCCGGGTGCTCGCGCGGGTTGAGGCGGACGCACTGCCTGCTGCTCCTGCACGTCCTTTTCTTGCTGGACTTGGGCTTCCTCCAGTTCCTCGGGTGTCGCCTGTTGCGCGGTCTCCTGTCCGACCTGCTCAACCTGTTCAGTCGCCTGCTCTTCGACCTGTGGCTGGGCTTCGACTTCTTCCTCCTCAACCGCTTCTTCTTGAGTAGCTTCCGGTTGAGACACCGTCTGCTGTTGAGCATCCGGCGCTTCCACTGCAGGTTCCGGCGCACCGCTACAGGCAGCGATCAGGACAACCAACACCAGGCTCAAGGCTGACAGAACGATCGACTTCATATCCCGGACCTGCCGTTACGTTGACTTCGAGGGAACAAGCACGAACGCTAGGGCATGATTCCACTAAGAGGAACGAGCAGCAGACTCGATACAGAACTTCGCAGCCGGCCGACTGTCGGTTGCGTCGCAGGCAATCGCATCGCCGTCTCTCCCGTATCTGGCGCGATACCGACCTTTCCGATAGCCTCACAAGCGTTGTGCACGTTCTACGTGCCCGTTTCCCACTCACACCTGCGGACCCCTCAACGGACGATGGGCCGCGACGGAGGATGACATGGACCTGGGACTGACCGAAGAGCAAGAACTGCTGAAGAATTTCGCCCGCGACTTCCTCACCAACGAGTGCACCGAAAAGCTCGTGCGTGACATGGAAGAGGACGAGCGCGGATACACCGACGACCTCTGGAGTGGCATGGCCAACCAGGGTTGGATGGGTCTGATCACCTCCGAGGAACTCGGCGGCGCCGGCCTCTCCTTCCTCGACCTCTGCGTGCTGCTGGAAGAGTTCGGCCGCGCACTGGTTCCCGGACCGTTCATCAACACCGTGCTCACCGCCGGCTTCGTCGAGGCCATCGGCAGCGACGCGCAGAAGCAGCAGTACTGCACCGCCGTCGCCTCCGGGCAGCACGTGATGACCTTCGCTCTGACCGAGCCGTCGGCCCGCTTCGACAGCTCGGGCATTGAGACCACCGCCACCGCTGACGGTGACGGCTACGTGCTCAACGGCACCAAGCTCTTCATCCCCGACGCCCACAACGCCGAAACCATCTTGGTCGTCGCACGCACCCCGGGCTCCGAGGGCGACGAGGGCGTCTCGCTGTTCCTCGTCCCCGGTGGCGCCGAGGGCCTTTCGACCACCGTCTTGCAGACCATCGCTGCCGACAAGCAGTGCGAGGTCAAGCTTGATGGTGTCCGCGTCGGCGCCGACGCCGTGCTCGGCGAAGTTGAGAATGCCTGGGAGATGATTGAAGCCGCCAAACAGTACTTCACCGTCGCCTACTGCGCCTACCTCGTCGGTCTGGCCCAGCGCGACTTCGAAATCTCGGTCGACTACGCCAAGGAGCGCATCCAGTTCGGTCGCCCGATTGGCTCCTTCCAGGCGATCCAGCACAAGGCCGCCGACATGATTACCGATGTCGATGGCTCGCGCTTCATCATGTACCGCGCCGCCTGGGCCGTCACCGAGGGCGAGCCCGACGCCGCGCTCCAGGTCGCGATGGCCAAGGCCTGGTGCTCCGACGCGACCCGTCGCGTCGTCGCCCACGGTCAGCAGATCCACGGTGGCATCGGCTTCACCAAGGAGTACATCATCCAGCTGTACTTCCGCCGCCAGAAGATGGCCGAGCTCATGTGGGGCGACGCCGACCACCACCGCGAGAAGGTCGCCGAGCTGCTCGAGATCTAAGCGCTCCCGGCTTCGGGGAGCTGTCCCGTAGGGACTGAGGGGGCCGCCTGAGAGCGGCCCCTTCGCATCTCTGTCACATCTGCCCGAATGGGTGTGAGTCTATCCATGACAGGTTCACATTAGCCTCAGTCCTCGTTGCCCCGTGCTTGACACGGGGCCCAGACTTCGCGGGTCGCGCGTAGGGCCAACGTCACTGTTTCCGCAGCGGTCGCGCGGAGCTTTTCGCGCTCGGCGGTTGTGCTGAGTGATCGGTCATCTTGCGGGCAACGTTGGGTGCTCTGGGCCCCGTGTCAAGCACGGGGCATCGGAAGCTGCTCATTCGTGCACTGCGTCCGCCGTTTGATCCTGTGATTTCCAGGTTTTCGCGTGACGGAACTGGATTTGTGGATAGGTCCTAGTCCGACGACTCAATCCGCGACCGTTTGCGCAGGAACCAGAAACCAATCAGCAAACCGACGACACTCAGTCCTACTGCCACCGCAATCGCCGCGATCCAGGTCCACAACGGGGCTGAGTAGCGGCTGCCCGACATGACAATCTCCTGGGCCAGCGCCGGCGACACCCACAACGCCCAGAACAGCGCCGCGGCCACAAATCCCGTCCAGCGTTTCATCGGATAGCCTCTAATCATGGCCCGCAGACGACGCCGACGCCCTGCCGACACGCCCGAATCGGCGGCCCCCAAGACCCGCTCCTCCATCGTGCGCCTCTCGTTCCCCAATCAGGATACGTTGCGCCTTCGCACCTTCTGGTCGCCGCTGCCCAACTGGGCATACGGAGCCATTCCCGCAGCCATCGCGGCCGTCATCGCCGTGTTGACGTTCGGCCAGTCCGACTGGTCCGGCGCGGCGATCGTTGGCGCCGCTGCCGGGTACTTCGGTGGCGGCATCCTCTGGGCCGTTCTGGGCGTCGTCGGCGGCGACGTGCTCGAAGTCGACTTCGACCTCTCGGACGACAAGGGCAAGGTGCACCAGTCCATGTTGTGGGTCATCAATCGAGACTGGGACTTTGAGCTCTACGACATCGAGACCATCAACTTGACGCATCAGCGCTCTCGTCCGATCCTGCTGCAGTTCAGCGGCACTCACACCACCCATATCTCATTCGCCGACGGCAACATGATGCGTATCGGTCGCTTCCCGACTGAACAGGAAGCGCTCGATGTCGGAGCGGCCGTATCTGATTTCGTCGGCGTGCAACTTGACCGCGCGCCCGAGGATCGGCCGCGTCGAGGCCGGCGATGACGCAGAACGGGCGCCTGACCGACCCGGTTGCAATCCGTGAACGCTTCCAGCAGGCGATGGGCGACCGGCCGGAGAAGCTTCAGCGCCACGCTCAGCGCGTTGTCAAGGGCGCTTTGCATTTGGCGGTCGTGCATGAGCTCGACCGAGACATCTGCGCCGCGTCCGCCGCCGGGCATGACCTCTTCCGTCACTGCAGCGACGCCGAATTGCTCGCGCTGTCTCGCCACTATCGTGTTCCGATCACGGAGGACGAAGAGGCGGCGCCGATCATCCTCCACGGTCCGCTGGCCGCTGCCTATGCCCGAGACGCCTTGGACATCCAACACGACGAGATCCTGACCGCCATCGCGTATCACACCACGGCCCACCCCGACTACTCGCTGGAATCGCTGGCCGTATTCCTGGCCGACAAGATCGACCCGAAGAAGGTGCAGCGTGATCCCGGTCTCTCCGCTGTCGCAGCAGCAGCCGAACACGATCTCCATGCCGCCGCGGCAATCTTTCTCGAACGCAGATTGACCGCCCAGCTCAATAGTGGGAAACCGCTCCATCCGCTCGCCGTCGCCAGCCGAAATGCGTTCTTACGGCGATCGCAATGACGACTCAGGACACCACACCCGGCGACCAGAGCGAAGAAGGCTCGGCGATCGGGCGTGTCATTGATGCTGGTGAAACCGTAGTCGACGTACATGACCGAGCGCTCAGGCCGACGAGCCTCGAGGAGTTCGTCGGTCAATCGACGGTGCACGAGGCCCTCAGGATCGCCGTCGACGCAGCGAAAGCTCGCAACGAAGCCCTCGATCACCTGCTGCTCTACGGACCGCCGGGCCTGGGCAAGACCACGCTGGCACGGATCGTCGCCAGGGAACTCGGGGTCAACCTGCGTCCGACCAGCGGTCCGGCGATCCAGCGGGCCGGCGACATCGCCGCCATTCTGACGACCATGCAGACGCACGACGTGCTCTTCATCGACGAGATCCATCGCGTGCCGCGTTCGGCCGAGGAAGTGCTCTACTCCGCGATGGAAGACTTCCAACTATTCATGATGATCGGCAGCGGACCGGCAGCGCGCAGTGTCCAGCTTTCGGTCAAGCCGTTCACACTGATCGGCGCGACGACGCGTTATGCCATGATCTCGCCACCGCTCCGCGACCGCTTCGGCATGGTCCAGCGTCTGGACTTCTACACGACTGGAGAACTCGAACAGGTCATCGTCCGCTCGGCCGACGCACTGGAGGTGGAACTTGAGCCTGCCGGCGCGAGGACGCTCGCCGAGCGCGCTCGCGGCACACCCCGAATCGCCAACCGACTGCTGCGCCGCGTCCGGGACTACGCCGAGGTCCGCGCCGACGGCATCATCACCGCTCCTGTCGCCGATCAAGCGTTGCGCGGTCTACGGGTCGATGCGCTCGGTCTCGATGAGCACGACCGTGGCCTGTTGCGCGCCCTGATTGAAGGATTCAACGGCGGGCCCGTCGGCCTGGACACATTGGCAGCCGCCGTCGCCGAGGACGCCGACACCGTCATGGACGTCTACGAGCCCTACCTGATCCAGCTCGGATTCCTCGCCCGTACACCAAGAGGCCGCGTCGCCATGCCTGCCGCCTGGAGCCACCTGGGGCTCACACCGCAAGGATCCACACCAGATCAGGGAACGCTCTTCGAGGCCGGCTCAGGTTAGGGCCGGGGCTGGCGCCGTACTCGCCATCTCAAGATCGCTGGCACGCAGCCGCAGCTCCTTTGCTCCCCTTGCAAGGGGGAGCTGTCGCGGAGCGACTGAAGGGGTCGCTCGGCCGGAGCAGCAGGGAGGGGACCCCCTCAGCCTTCGGCAGCTCCCCCTGCAAGGGGGAGCGAAGAGGGGGCAGCGCCGGGCGGCCCCGAGGAAATCAAGTTGGGCGGGACACTCAGTCGAGCGACAGCGCCGGTTCTGCAGACGGGCCGATCCCGTTCGTGCCGTTGCGACCGTTCGCCGCGGTCCGCTCTCGCATCCGGTCGAGCACGGCCAGAGCGGCGTCCTCGTCGAACTCCACCGACTCCTGGTCGGCGTACATCATCCGGTAGAGCTTGGCGTAGTGTCCGCCGAGCTCCAGCAGCTCGTCGTGCGAGCCCTGTTCGAGGATCCGGCCGTATTCCAGCACGATGATCCGGTCCACGGAGCGAATCGTCGAGAGCCGGTGCGCGATCACGAACGCAGTCCGTCCGCGCATCACCCGCGAGATCGCCTCTTGAATAAGTGCCTCGGTCTGTGAGTCCACGTTCGCCGTCGCCTCATCGAGGATCAGGATGCGCGGATCGCTCAGGATCGCGCGAGCGAATGCAACAAGTTGTCGCTGCCCAATCGAGAGGTTTTGCGCGCGTTCGGCCAGCGGCGTGTCGTAGCTCTGTTGCAGGCGCTCGATCCATCGATCCGCGCCGACCACCTTAGCCGCAGCGATCGCCTGCTCGCGCGTCGCCTCGAGGTTGCCGTACCTGATGTTCTCCAGCACCGTGCCCGAGAACAGGAACGGATCCTGCAACACCACGCCGACTCGCTGCACCAGCGAGGCTCGGGAGATTTCGCGCACGTCGTGTCCGTCGATCAGGACCGCGCCCTCGGTGACCTCGTAGTTGCGAGTGATCAGCGAAGTAATCGATGTCTTGCCGGCGCCGGTCTCGCCGACGAGCGCCACGGTCTCACCCGGCTGCACTTCCAGATCAAGGTCGAAGAGGACCCGGACGCCATCTACGTACTCAAGCGAGACGTTGTCGAACTGAACGTGTCCGGCGATATCGGGCAAGTCTTTCGCTTCCGCCGAGTCCTCAATCTCCGGGTCCGTATCGAGTACTTCAAACACGCGCTCGGCGCCGGCCATGGCGCGCTGGAACATCGTGTATTGCAGAACCAGGTCGCGAACCGGGTCGAAGAAGCGCTGAATCCCAATCGAGAACGCGACGATACTGGCGATGCCCGCTGCCTCGGTCAACGTGCCATTGCTCAATCGAGCGACGGCAATGGCAATGATGATGGCCGTCGCGATGGCGATCAGAACCTCGACCAACGGCATGATCGCGGCCGAAAGCAGTCCTGCCCGTCGAGTCGCGCGCAAGTTCCAATTGTTGATCCGGTCGAATCGGCGAGCGTTCTCCGACTCGCGGTTCAGGCTCTGGACGACGCGAACGCCATTCAAGTCTTCGTTCAACGTTGAGTTGACCGCAGCAATCGCGACACGGGTTTCAAGGAACGCTTTGCGAGCACGCTTGCTCCAAAACGCCATCGCGACGATCAGGATGGGCAGCACCGCGAATGCGCCGAGCGCCAACTGCCAGTCGATGTAGATGAAGACGCCCATGATGATCACAAGCCCGAAGATGTCGCCAATCACGGTCAACACGCCGGAGGTCAGCATCTCCTGTAGGACCTGCACATCAGAGGTGACACGGGACATGATCGCGCCGACTTCGCCGCGGTCATAGAAGCGATGCTCAAGGCGCATCAGATGATCGAACACGTCTTGCCGCATCTGACGCAGAATGGGATGGCCAATGTTGGCCATTAACCATTGGCGCACAAACTCGCTGGCCCACGAGACCAGAACGATCACACCAAATGCAATCCCAATCCGATCGAGCTCGGACGCGACGCCGTTCTCAAGCGCGCCCTGCATCGCCTGGTAGACGACAAACACCTGAACGTTGAGAGCAAGCGCGAACACGACGTTGGCGACGATCGCAGCCAACAAAAATTTCTTGTGCGGTCCGATGTAGCGGCCGAAACGGCGCACCAACCTCGGGTTGTAGAGGGAGCCGTATTCCTTGTCCCAGCCGTCGGCCATCGACGCCGAGGACGCCCAACCGCTGCGCGGACCGTGTCCGCCGCCGCCCAGGTTGGAAGACCAACCGCCGGCCATGCCGCCGCCCATCATGCCCATCTCAGCCGCTCCCGCCCGCTATTGCTGCGGCTTCCAACGGCGACGCCTTCGACGACTCCTGGTCGCGCAGCTCCAGATCATAGATCTCGTGGTACAGGCCGCCCTGCGACAGCAACTCGTCGTGCTTGCCCTTCTGCACAATGCGGCCCTTGTCCAACACCAGAATCTGATCGGCTTCACGCAGGGAGCGCAATCGATGCGCAATCACAAAGGTCGTGCGTCCGCGCATCAACGCGGCCATCGCTTGCTGAATCTCAAACTCGGTCGCGGCGTCCACCGACGAGGTGGAGTCGTCAAAGATCAAGACTCGGGGGTCCATCAACAGCGCGCGAGCGATCGCGATGCGCTGTTTCTGCCCACCGGAGAAGTTCGCGCCGCGCTCGCCGACCCAAGTGTCGTATTTCTCTGGCAGTCGGTTGATGAAGTGATGGATGCGCGCCAACTTTGCGGCGGCTTCAATTTCCTCATCGGTGGCGTCGGGTCGACCGTAGGCAATGTTCTCTTTCAGCGTGGCGGCGAAGAGGAAGACCTCCTGCTGCACGATTGCCACCTGCCGGCGCAACGCCTCAATCGGCCAGTCGCGTACATCCACGTCGTCGAACGTCACCCGTCCGGCGCTGACGTCGTAGAAACGAGGGATGAGATTAACAATCGTCGACTTGCCACTGCCGGTCAGTCCGAGCAGCGCGATCAGTTGGCCCGGCTTGGCCTCGAAGTCGATGCCGCCGAGCACCGGCGAGCGCGGGTCATAAGCGAAGCTCACCTGTTCGAACTTGACGTTGCCCTGTGGCCGTGTCGGAGCGACCGCGGTGGGATCGTCCTGGACTTCCGATTCCTGGTCGAGAATCTCAAAGATGCGCATGCTGGCTGTCGCCGCGCGCGGGACCATCATCACCATCCAGCCCAGGCCACGAATCGGCATTTGCAGGATGGTCAGGAACATCAGGAACATCGTCAGTTGACCGACGGTGAAATTGCCGGCGACGACCTCTCGGCCGCCGTACCAGATTGTGAGCACGATGGTCAACGCGCCGAGCGCCGTCATCAGCGGCATGTTGACCGCTTGCACCATCGACGCGTCGTACGAGCGCTGCTGCAACCATCCAGCCGAGCGGCCAAACTTCTGACCTTCGAACTCCGCGCGCCCGAATGCTTTAACGACACGGATACCGGAAAGCGCCTCTTGCAGCACCGTGCCCAGCTGCGCCTGTGACTCCTGCACGTCGTTCCAGATCGGGCGTAGGCGTCGGGCAACGATCCCGGAGCGGACCGAGATGATGATCATGATCGCCCAGACCATCAACGCCAACGGCCAGTTGATTGACACCATGATCGCCAGCGTTGCGATGCCGAGCACCACGGTGAACGACAACTGCACGCCGCCAAAGTTGATGAACATCCGCACGACTTCAACATCCTGAGTCGCGCGGACCATGATCTGGCCAGTCTCCGACCCGTCGTGGAAGCGGAAGGACAACGTCTGCAGGCGCTGATAGATGGCATTGCGCAGGTCGTAGGCGACCGATTGGCCCACCCATTCCGCCAGATAGCGCTGGATGAACATGGTGATGCCACGCAGAAAGGCGGCGCCAACCAGGGCGACTCCGGCGACAGCGACCAGCCAGCCGGTAATCGCCACTTCCGTGACACCGTTGACGATCTCAGTCGAGATGGCCGTATCTACGGCGAACTGCAGCAGCCACGGGGTCGCGATTGCGAATGCGGCGGTCGCGAGAATCGCGAACGCCGTAATCGTCAGGCCCTTCCAGTAGGGCAGGGCGAAGCGCATGACCCGCGCGATAAGCAGGATCGAGACTGGCACACGACCCCTCAGGCCGGATTGGACATTTGCTGTCTGGGCGGTCAAATTCGGCTCCCGACCGGGCGGTTCGTGGTAGTCGCCCCGGCATCGGTGCGCCGCTGAAACTGAGTCATAGTTCACCGGCAGTATAGTGGCGCTCCGGTTCTGCGACAGCCTGCGACGCGCCTCCGGTTAACTCTGACGCACTCGGCAGCGCTCTGGCAATGGGCGAACGAACATGTCTGACCGCCTCATTCTCCGTCCGATGACGCTCGTCGACGTTGACGGCGTCACCGCGCTGGATCAACGCGCATTCGGCGAATCGGGCTGGAGCCGACGCCACTTCGTTGGCGAAATCACCGAATCGCCGATCAGCGTCTTTTATGTCCTGAGCGGGACCGCGGAAGCCGAACAATCGCTTTGGGCGTATTTCGGCGCCTGGCACATCGTCGATCAGCTTCAACTCTGCACGTTCGCCGTCGATCCCAAGCTCCACGGACAAGGCCTCGGCAGCGTCCTACTTAACTGCGTGTTTCGATTGGCTCAGCGATTGAACTGTGAGGTGATTCAGCTGGAAGTCCGCGAATCCAACACGACCGCCCGGACCCTGTACCGATCGCGAGGCTTCCAGGAAGATGCAGTACGCCGCAATCTCTACTCGAAGCCGAAAGAGGACGGCATCCTCATGAGCATCGAGACGCCCTCGGAGTCCATCTCACCACCGACCCGTCGCGTCGGCGCTTCGTGGCCCGACGGAATCGAACTCCAATGGGATGACCGAGGGGGCACATGCGTGGAACGATGGCGCTAGTGTCCTGAGTCGGGAATACGGTTGAGATATCCGGCGAGGTTGTCGAAGATCTGGTCGGCGGTCTTGTGCCAGACGAAGGGGCGCGGGTGTTCGTTCCAGCCGGCGACCCAGCGTTCGATGTCGCGGGTCAGGTCGGCCACGCTGCGGTGCGCGCCGCGCCTGAGCCACTTGGTGGTCAGTTCGGCGAACCAGCGTTCGACCAGGTTCATCCAGGAGCTGTAGGTGGGGGTGAAGTGAAAGCGGAAGCGGGGATGACGCTGGAGCCAGCGCTGGATCTCGGCGGTCCGGTGGGTGGCCACGTTGTCCAAGACGACATGCACGGCGAGTTCGTCGGGTACCTGCTCGTCAATCAGGTCGAGGAAGCGCCGGAACTCGCGGGCCCGGTGTCGCGGGGTCAGGTCGGCGATCACGTGGCCCGAGGCGATATCTAGCGCCGCGTAGAGGTTGGTGGCGCCATGACGGACGTAACCGTGAGTCTGACGGCGAGGCACGCCGGGCAGCATCGGCCGCGTCGCAGCGGTGCGGTCAAGCGCCTGGATCTGGGTTTTCTCGTCCACACACAGGACGACCGCCGCGTCGGGTGGGTTGAGATAGAGGCCGGCCACGTCGCGCACCTTGTCGATGAACTGCGGGTCGGGCGACAGCTTGAACTGCTCGACGAGGTGCGGCTTGAGGCCGAAGGCGCGCCAGATCCTGGAGACCGCCGTCTGCGACATGCCCATCTCGGCGGCCATCGAACGGGTTGACCAGTGAGTCGCGTGGCGCGGTTGCTGTTCCAGCGTCTTGACGATCACCGCTTCCACCTGCTCGTCGCCAATCGTGCGGGGCGCGCCGGGACGCGGCTCATCGCTCAGCCCATCCAGCCGACGCTGGGCGAAGCGTCGCCGCCACTTGCCGGCCGTGACCGGATGGCAACCGAGCGCCGCGCCGATCTCCGTGTTCGTTTGCCCGGCCGCCGCTCCGAGCACGATCCGGCTGCGCAGCGCCAGGGCCTGCGCCGTGCTCGGTCGGCGCGCCCAGCGCTCCAGCGTCTCTCGCTCTTCATCACTCAGCACGATCGTCGCCGTCGGGCGGCCCAGTCGGGTACGCATGACACTCCACCGAGAACCCCGGACGGCCAAACCAACTCCACCATACCCGCTTGTTCATCGCATTAGCGACTCAGGACACTAGGAATCCTCTGAACAACTCCAATCTGCGCTGCCGCTGCTAACGGGAGGCCGTTAAGAGCCTGGCTCAGGTCCCCGAATAGGAGCCCGATCAGGCTGCACCTCTCCTAGGCCCTCCGTCATACCCGCGCTCCGCCGCGGAGCCCGCCCCCGGCCTGAACGGGGGTATCTCGCTGTGCTCGGCACGAAAGCGAGGAGCCGGCTGAGCGATTGAAACGGGCAAGCTTCCTCAGGTTCGAGCAGCGGTGCAGCACTCGGCGCCATTCCCGCGGCGGAGCGCGGGAATCACGGAGATCGACTTCCAGTCCCGCGACCCTGCGATACACTTTGCGGCATGAACCTGAACGAACAAATTGACCAGTTGCTGGAACGCTCCCGATACATCCGCGCGATCGGTCCCACGACCGAAGATTTCATGCGCTGGCGCGATTCGACCGAAGAGCTGCTGGCTGACGCCGTCGGTGACGATCACCCGATTATGGTCAGCTACCGCGATGCGATCGGCCCGCGTCAAGCGCTCGACGCCGAAGGTCTCCAGATTCACGGGCAGTTCGGCATGGCGCCACGGCTGATTGCCGCCGAGGATGTCCTGCGCTCGCTGGTCGGCTAGACCGAGCCGAACCAGTTAGCTCAGACCGCTGCGGCCGCCTTCTTCTCAACCACCGCCGCGACCAACTGCGCCGCCTGGGCGTAAGTCAGGAGCGTCGTGTTGATCACCAGGTCATAGAGCAACGGCGACCACACATCGACTTGCCAGAACTTGCGGTGGAAATCGGCGCGGCCCTTGTTGAATTCCTCAATCCGTCGCGCGGCCATGACCTCGTCGACGCCTTCCCATTGCTGAATGCGGGCCAATGCGACCTCCGGCTCGGCAACCAGTTGGACGTTGGTGACATCGGGCAGTTCGCGCAGGATCATCTGGCTTCCGCGCCCGATAATGACGACATTCCCGCGCTGCGCGATGGACTCGATGATCTGCGATGTCGTGTTGAGGATGGCGCGGTCGTCAACCACACCCGACCCGCTGTCGGACAACTCCTGGTAGCTCTGCGAAAGCATCAGCTCAAGGTTGCCGGAGCCGAGCATCGGATCGATCGCGCCGCCGGCTGCCGACCGCTCCAGCGCGCGCTGCAGGAAATGGCCCAGCCGCGCGCGCAGCGAGTCGGTGCGCTCATCCTTCTCGGCGACCTCCGAGACAGTCCGGCCCAGCTGGCGCGACGCGTCAACCAGCACCGTTTGATCAATGTATTCAAGCCCGAGATCGCGGCTCAGATGCCGCGCAACATCGCGCGCACCAGCGCCGTACTGGCTGGAAACAGTCACGACCGGCATGGGACACCTCCCGGGCTGCCTAGATAGTTCGCCCAGAGTACTCCAACGGATACGCGGTCGATGGCCACTCGCCACTGCTCACGTATCCCGCTCCGTCATTCACGACCAAATAGTCCCGTAGTCAAACAGGGAACACGTGGCACGGCGGAAACAGACTCCGTCAGCCCGTGCTTGACACGGGGTCCAGAGCACCCAAGGTTGCACGCGAGATCACTGATCGCCGAGCACAGCAATTGAGCGAAGCAGGCTTCGCGCAACAGCTGAGGCACGGGCGACCTTCAAGCGACGCGCGACGAATGAGGTCTGGGCCCCGTGTCAAGCACGGGGCAACGAGGAATGAGCTTCGTGCGAGCAAGACCTGGGCTTAACAGTCGGCGATCATCGAGCCCAGCGGCAACGACCGTCGTAGCGACCAGCCCGGCGGCCCCTCAGCCTGCTCGACGACGTCGAACACTCCCACGTGTGTGACGACGAGGAAATAACGCTGCGTGGACAGCGCCTGCGCCGCCCTCAGCGCTTCGGCCTCTCGCTTGAAGCGACCAACCGTGAGCGCCGTCCGCTCCAGCGGCGAGCGCGAGCGAATCAAGGCATTCGGCGTCTGCTCCGGATACAAATCCCGGTACACGATCGACGCTATGCGCTGCGCGTCCTCAGCGCCCTTCTCTGCCACCATCTGCAGCAGGTGTTCGCCGTCGTCGTACCACGACCGCGGGGCGCCCAGTTCCAAGAGGAAGGGACGAAACAGACCGAGAACGATCTCCAGCATCTGCTGGAGATCCTCAAGGCCGTAATGATCGTCGAATCGGTCCGTGACCGGGATATGCGGCGGTGTCGCGTCGACCTGCTCACCGTCGTACAGAGCGCGCACCAGATCAATCTGGTCGCGAGCCAACTCGTCGGGAACCAGGGCCAACATTCGCTGCACCATGAACACAGGTTAAACCACTGTGGCTCCTCCGCCATACCGACGGAGAAGCCACTTGTGGGCCGCTGATGATTACCGTTCAGCGCTCGGGCGGCTGTTAGCTCTCGTCAGTGTCGGCGACCACCTCGGCGACCGCCTCGCTGACAGCGCCGGTCTTGATCGCGATGCGCTGCGGCTCCGCCTCTGCCGACTTCGGCAACGACAACTCAAGGACGCCGTTGGCCAGGTGGGCCCCGATCTTCGCGGCGTCGTACGACGGGTCAAGCCGGAAGCTGCGCGACAGCACCGTACGCGCCACCTCGCGGCGGCGGTACTTGCGGTCCTCGCCGGCGCCATTCTCAGATTCCACGTCGCTGGAGCGCTCCGCGTGGATGCGCAGTTGACCGTCGTCCACGGTCACCGAAATCTCGTCCTCCTTGAAGCCCGGCACCCAGGCCTCGATTCCCACGCCCTCGTCGGTGTCGTAGACGTTGACCGGGAGGGTCGAGTTGCTCGTCGGCGTCGGCGTCGGCGCCGGCGCGGACACCAGCTGGGGACGTCGTCCGAAGGCCCCGTAGAACTGGTTGGCGAACAGGCTGTCGAACTCCGCAAACGGATCACGAATCAGAATCTTGGTCATCGTTCGTCCCTTTCTGGGCTTCTCTTGCCGGATCTTCTTGTCCTTGATCCGACCTTCTGATGAAACCTTATATAGATACACTCAGCTTTACAAATCGTATCACTGTCAATATCACGACAATCGTCCAAGTCTCGCATAAACTCTGATAGTCTCACTATCAAGAACGGAAACTGCGATGCCCGGAGACTTCTACCAGATCCTCGGCCTGGCTCGTGACTCCTCCGACCGCGACATCACCTCCGCCTTCCGCAAGCTGGCGCGCCAGTATCACCCCGACGTTAACGGCGGTGATCGTGACGCCGAAGCGAAGTTCAAGGAAGTCAACGCCGCCCACGACGTGCTCTCCGACCCCAAGAAGCGCTCCGCCTACAACAAGTGGGGCGACCAATGGGAGCACGCCGACCAACTCGAAGAAATGCAGCGCCAGCGCGGAACTTTCGGCGGATTCGGTGGCGGGCAATCGTCCCGGGGGCAGCAGGGAAACACACGCTTCGACTTTGCCGACGCCAACTTCGGCGACGACGGCGAACTCGGTGACCTGTTCGGCAGTCTCTTCGGCGGTCGCAGCGGCGCCAGCGTTCCCCAACAGCCCACGCGCGGACGCGACATCGAGCACAATCTCACGGTCTCCTTGCGCGAAGCGTTTCGCGGCACCACTCGCGCGGTCCAAGTGGGCCAACGCGGTTCAACTGGCTCGCGCATCCAAGTCACCATTCCAGCGGGCGTCGACAGCGGCTCGCGGATCAAGATTTCGGGCAAGGGCGAAGCATCCCCCTACGGCCCGCGAGGTCAGCCCGGCGACCTGTTCCTGTCGATCACGGTCGACGACGACCCGGTCTTCGAGCGACGCGGCGGCGATGTCCACGTCTTCGTCGACGTTCCCGTCACGACCGCTGCGCTTGGAGGCGAAGCGGTCGTTCGTTCGCTCAGCGGCAGCGGCGGACTCGCCCTGCGGATCCCGCCGGGTACGCAGAACGGCCGCGTCTTCCGGCTCGGCGGGCAAGGCATGCCGCGATTCAAGCGCGAGGGTCGCGGCGACATCCTGGCCGAGGTCTCGCTGCAGCTACCGCAGCAGCTCACGACCGAGCAGATCGCCCTCTTCCAGCAACTACGCGACCTGGAAAGCGACCTGGAAAGCAACCTGGAGAGCGACGACTCATGAGCGATCAACCGGTCTACACGATTCGGATCGCCGCTCAACTCGTCGGCGTGCACCAACAAACGCTGCGCACCTACGAGCGCGAAGGCCTGCTGATCCCCGCGAGATCCTCGGGCCGGCAACGCCTCTACAGCCAGGCCGACATCGAGCGCCTGCTCGTCATCCGCCGCCTGATCGACGAACTCGGCGTCAATCTCGCCGGCGCCGACATCATCTTGCGCTTGCGACAACATATCGACGAACTCCAGGCAGAAAACAGACAACTCAAGCGGGCGCTGCAAAAGCACCGCGACCAGCAGCTCCCGACCGTACCCATCGAACGAATGAGAGATCAGGGAACGGAGCGGCGACGATGATGCGACGAGACCGATTCACCAACCAGGCCCAGCAACTGCTGGAAGCATCCCAGCAGCTCGTGCGCGAGAAGCGGCACACGCAATGGGACGTCGAGCACCTGCTCGCCAGCATCGCCGGCGTCAACGACGGACTGGCCAACGACCTGCTCAACGCCCTCAACGTCGACCGCGCGCGGTTCCGCGCCGACGCTGACACCGCCCTCGACGCCGCGCCGCGCCTCAGCTACGACGTCGTCCAACTCACCGTGACGCCGCGCGTCGTGCAGCTCCTCGAACGTGCCAACGTCGAAGCCAAGAGGCTCAACGACGAATACGTCGGCGTCGAGCACCTGCTGATCGCCATCACCGGAGACTCCGGCGGACCCACCGCGCAGATCATCCGCTCACACGGCATCACCGCCGAGCGTCTCTACAGCGCCCTCCAGCAAATTCGTGGTTCGCGGCGTGTGGACCAGCCCGACGCCGAGTCACACTACGACGCGCTCAACCGCTACGCCACCGACGTCACCCGTCTCGCCGCCGAGGGCAAGCTCGACCCCGTCATCGGAAGAGACACAGAAATCCGCCGAGTCCTGCAAATCCTCAACCGCCGAACCAAGAACAACCCGGTCATCATCGGCGAGGCCGGCGTCGGCAAGACCGCCATCGCCGAAGCGCTCGCCCAGCGCATGTCCGCCGACGATGTCCCAGAGAATCTCCGAGGCAAGCGCCTGATGTCACTCGACATGGGCGCCCTCCTCGCCGGAGCCAAGTTCCGGGGCGAGTTCGAAGAGCGGCTCAAGTCCGTCATCGACGAGGTCCGCGAGTCCCAGGGCCAGGTCATCCTCTTCATCGACGAGATCCACACCGTCGTCGGCGCCGGAGCAGCCGAGGGCGCCATCGACGCCGCCAACATGCTCAAGCCGCCGCTCGCTCGAGGCGAACTGCACGTCGTCGGCGCGACCACGCTCGACGAGTACCGGCGCCACATCGAGAAAGACTCTGCACTCGAGCGCCGCTTCGCGCCCGTCTACCTCGACGAGCCATCGACCGAGGACGCCCTCGCCATCCTGACCGCGCTCAAGCCTCGCTACGAATCGCACCACGGAGTCACGATCAGCGAAGAGGCCATCAAAGCCGCCGTGCGACTCTCGCAGCGCTACCTGACCGAACGCCGACTGCCCGACAAGGCCATCGACCTGATCGACGAGTCCGCCTCACGCCTCGTGATCGACAACCAATCGCCGCCGTCTCGCGTCGTCGAGCTGCGCCGACGCGTCGCCGAGCTGAAGGCGGAGCAGGAAGCCGCTGCCCAACGAGAGGATTACGAATCAGCCGCCCGGATCAAGCAGGAACTGCTCGCCATCCAGCAAGAAGCCAACGCCAGCCGCGACGACTGGGACGCCCAACACGCCGAGCGCGACACCGTCTACGAACGCGACATCGCCGAACTGGTCGGCGAGATGACCGGCATCCCTGTCAGCCGCATGCTCGACGACGACGAAGCCCGTCTCTTGCGAATCGAGGAAGAACTGCACGACCGTGTCATCGGTCAGTCCGAAGCCGTCACCGTCGTCTCCGACGCCATCCGGCGCGCCCGAGCCGGTCTCAAGGATCCCACTCGCCCGATCGGCTCGTTCATCTTCGTCGGACCCACGGGCGTCGGAAAGACCGAGCTGGCCAAGGCATTGGCCGAGTACCTCTTCGACTCCGAAGACGCCCTCGTCCGGCTCGACATGTCCGAGTACCAGGAACGACACACCGTCAGCCGCATCGTCGGCGCGCCTCCCGGATACATCGGCTATGACGACGGCGGTGGTCTGACCGAACTCATCCGCCGCCGACCGTTCCGCGTCGTCCTCCTCGACGAGATCGAGAAGGCCCACCCCGACGTCTTCAACCTGCTCCTGCAGGTGCTCGACGACGGGCGCATCACCGACGGCCAGGGCCGAACCGTCGACTTCCGCAACACGGTCGTGATCATGACCAGCAACCTCGGCACCACCTCACGGCCAACCAACAGCCTCGGCTTCGCCGGCTCCCACGACGAGCGAGCCCGAACCTCGGAACGCGCACTGCGTGACTTCTTCCGGCCCGAGTTCCTCAACCGAGTCGACGAAATCGTCGTCTTCAACCCGCTCAGCGAAGAGGAACTCCTGGAGATCGTCGACTTGATCGCCGCCGAGGAGCGCAGCCGACTCGCCGACAGGGGGCACAGCATTGAACTCACCGAAGCCGCACGCCGACAGCTCGCCAAAGACGGCTACGACCCAGCCTTCGGAGCCCGCCCTCTGCGCCGAGTCTTTCAGCGCCGAATCGAAAATCCGCTGAGCAAGCTGCTCATCGCCGGAGAGTTCCCAGAAGGCGCCACAATCGTCGTCAACCACGCCAAAGACGACTACACCTTCCAGGCCAAGAAGGACTCTGGGTCAGCGGCACTCGAGCCTGCGGCCGCCTAAGTCTGAGTGCGCATTAGCGAATCAGCGGCGCAGGTACACTCGTGAAGACATGAAATACGGGGACGCACAATGACCACTCTGACCGCTCCCGCGACCGAGACGCTGCTCTTCGAACAACGCGGCCACGTCGCGATCATCACCCTCAACCGTCCCGAGCGACTCAACGCGATTTCGCAAGAAATGCTGCAGGCGCTCTCTGCTCAACTCATCGCCTGTCAGCGCGAGCCGGACGTTCGCGTCATCGTCCTGACCGGCGCCGGCCGCGGCTTCTGCTCTGGACTCGACCTCGTCGACCAACAGCAGCGCATGGCCGGCGACGGTGATGGACGACCCGGATACTCGCTCTTCGACCTGCGCGACGCTCCGCCGGTCGTCCTGCAGCGGATGGACAAGCCGGTGCTCTGCGCGCTCAACGGCGCCGCCGCCGGCTATGGCATGGACATGGCTCTTCTGGCCGACATCCGCATCGCCTCCGACCGCGCCAAGATGGGCGCCGTCTTCGCCCGCCGCGGCGTGCTGCCCGAGTCGGGCGGTACCTGGATCCTGCCGCGACTGCTCGGCTGGGCCCGTGCCGCCGAGGTCGCCTTCCGCGGCCGCGTGCTCGATGCGCAGGAATCGCTCGACATCGGCCTGGTCAACGAAGTCGTCCCCCACGACGACCTCATGACCCGCACCATGGAGCTGGCCAACGAAATCGCCGCCAACGCCCCACTCTCGATCCAGGCAACCAAGCGCATGATGCGCCTCGGCATGGACGAGCCCTTCGAGGCCGCCGTCGACCACATCTACCTCCAGCTCCTGCCCCTCTTCCAGTCCGACGACTTCAAAGAGGGCGTCCGCTCCTTCATGGAAAAGCGAGACCCCAACTTCCAGGGCCGCTAAGAATCCTCTGATCAACTCCGATCCCCGCTTCCCCCCTCGCGGGGGAAGCTGCCGAAGGCTGAAGGGGGGGGTCCCGTTCGGCCAGCGAAACCAGTTGTTCAGAGGAATCCTTGAGCCAACCACGCAATTGAGAGCATCCCCATGCCCCAACGACCCATCCCCGACGAGGAACGACAGCGCGTCTCCGGCTACATGCTGGCGCAGGGCGAGAAGTACTCCTGGCTCGATCTCTGGCCGCGAGTCGTTAGCGGTCGCATTGAGTTCCTCAACTCGCTCAACCGCGTCACCGCCGAGCAGGCCGCCTGGAAACCAGCCGAAGACTCCTGGAGCATCGAAGAGGTCGGCCAGCACGTGCTCGACGGCTCCCGCCGAGTCGCCAGCCTGGTCACTGACCTCTCCAACGGCCGTGAGCCGACCGCCTCTCCGCAGGGCATCGGCGCGGTCGACCCCGCCCAGCGCGAGGCCGACCTGCCATTCCCGGACCTTGTGACTGCCCTGCTCGACGACTCTCGTATCTTCGCCAACGTGATCGAAGGTCTGCCCGAGCCTCCTGCCTTCGCGCCAACTTCGCCGCACGGCTTCTTCGGCGAACTGCACGGTCGCGCCTGGTTCATCTTCCAGCGCGTGCACGACATCGACCACGCCAACCAGGTAGCGGCAATCAAAGAGACCGAGGGCTTCCCAGGATGACCCGACAACCGATGAAAGTGGCAATCGGCCTCCACCGCGACCGCATCGACGACTGGGACTCCGCCGCCCTCTACGCACAGGAGGCCGAGAAACTTGGCGTCTTTTCGATCTGGTCGGCCGAGGCTTGGGGCTACGACGGCATTACGCCGCTCGCCTACCTGGCCGGCAAGACCGAGACGATCAAGCTCGGCACCGGCATCATCCAGGGCGGCACCCGCACGCCGGCACTCGTCGGCATGACCGCAATGAGCCTGCAATCGATGTCCGGTGGTCGCTTCATGCTCGGCCTCGGCACCTCAGGACCGCAGGTCATCGAGGGCTGGCACGGCGTGCCATTCGCCGGCGCTGTCTCGCGCCTCAAGGAAACTGCCGAGATCGTGCGTATGGTCTGTAACGGCGAGCGCGTCGTCTACAACGGTCGTCACTACACGCTTCCGCTGCCCGGTGGCGAGGGAAAGGCAATCCGCTCCGGCTCGCCGCCGGTTGAACCGCCGCCGATTTACATGGCCTCACTCGGCCGCCGCAGCCTGCAAATGTGTGGCGAGTTCGGCGATGGCTGGCTCGCCTCCTCATTCATCCCCGAGACCGCCGATGTCTTCTTCGACGACATCCGAATCGGCGCCGACCGAGCCGGACGCAGCATCGACGAGATCGATCTCGAAGCCGGCGGTGGCGTCGTCTTCACCGACGATCCGGAACAGCACGCCGCTCAGCACGCCCGAGGAATCGCCTTCACGCTCGGCGCCATGGGCTCGGCCAAGACCAACTTCTACAACGACGCCTTCTGCCGCCAGGGTTGGGCCGACGCCGCCAAAGAAGTCCAACGACTCTGGATCTCCGGCGAACGAGACCTCGCCCGAGACCGCGTCCCGGTCGAGCTCGCCTTCAAGATCAACGCGATCGGCAACGACGCTGAGGTTAAGAAGCGCCTCCGCATCTACCGCGACGCCGGTGTCAACACGTTCCGCGCCGGAGTCGAGGGTGAAACGGTCCGAGACCGGATCGCCAACCTCGAGCGCCTGATGCACCTGGTCAACGAGGTCAACGAGGTCAACGCCGAGGACTAACGACCTCGTAGCCCGGCTCGCCTTCGGTCACTAGAATCCAGTGATCGGCGGGAACGCCGTTCAGCGTGGTGATGTATCCACTCGCTGGCCAGCGGATGATCAGATCGGCAGTGTCAGCGTCCGACAGCCCGAAATGCAGCGCACTTTCGCTCTGACCGAGGAAATGACTGGACACACCCATCTCCCGAATCTGCTCAGGCAGACCAACCGCATTGACGGATACCCGGGCGCCGAGTCCCTGTCGATTGCTGATCGTGCCTTCCAGCGTGACCCGCAACCAGCTTCCCGCACCGCGTGACTGATTGAGGTAGAAGCGCGGCTCCGACGCGTTATTGACAACAAACACATCCAGATCGCCGTCTCCGTCGGCATCGAAGACCAGCAGGCCCTTGCCGTCCTCGATGTCGTCCAGGCCAACCTCGGTGCTTCGGCTGCGGAACGTCCCTTTGCCCTGGTTCTCCCAATAGCGCATCGCGTCGGCGCCATATCCAGGCATCATCAACATGCCGTTGGTCATGGTCAGATCGAGGTCGCCGTCGTTGTCGGCATCGAAGAAGGCGGCGCCCCAACCCCAGGAACCGTTCCGCACCCCGGCCAGGTCCGTTACGTCGCTAAACCGGCGATCACCATCGTTGCGGAACAACCGATTGCCGTCCTTCGTCCCCTCCTCATCGCCACCGGGACTACCCCGGCTGGACGAGTAGACCGAAGTCACGAACCAGTCGAGGTCACCGTCGGCGTCATAGTCGCCAAACGTAGTGCCCATCGCATTCTGCGCAGTCCCGACCCGTGCATCGAGCGTGCCATCCGTAAACGTGCCGTCGCCGTTATTCCAGAACAGGCGACTCGTGCCAAAATCCGACGAGACTGCCAACTCCGGCCAACCGTCGCCGTCAAGATCGACAAATGTCGAACCAAACGCAAACGTGCCAACGGTCAGATCCTGCTGTGTCTGCGAGACGACCTGCTCCATCGCCACGCCGGCAGTTTCGGTGACATCCTCAAAGTATCCCGGCGCGTTTGCTCCTAGGTTGCGCAGCAATCGCACGCCCGCTCTCGCCTCGCCGACTAACTGCGACGGACGCCATTCGGTCACGTGCAAGTCGAGGTACCCATCACGGTCGTAGTCGCCAAACGCCGCGGAGAATCCAATCCGCCGATCACCGGTCTCGACCGCTGTGCCTCGCTCCATCGCCTCTTCCGTGAACTCGCCGCCCTGATTGATGAACAGGTAATGCCGCGTATCGCCGACCGTGGTGATGAACAGGTCAAGATCGCCGTCGTTGTCGATGTCGCCCCAGAGCGCGCCGTTCGAGGCCAGATTCCAGTCGCTCAGCCCAACTTCAGCCGACACTTCGTCAAACCGGCCGTCGCCACGATTTCGATAGAGCAGATCATGTCCATCCAGCCGGGTCACGATCAGATCGATCGCCCCGTCGCCATCGAAGTCGCCCGCCGCTGCGCCGCCGGTCATCCGCTCGGCGTCGCACAACATGCCTCGCTGTTCCTCTTCGGTCTCTCTCGACATGTTGTCGAACAGACAGTTCCCCGGCTCTCTTGCCTCATGCTGCACATACATCAATCCCGAGGATTCCGTGGCGTCGCGGAACAGCGTGGCCGATGGCGTCACCATCGTGACCGGCACGTCGGACTGTTCGGGAATCGGATCACTGCATGCAGCGGCCACGAGCGCCAACACAACCCCGACGATTAGAAGGCCAGGCACTCGTAACACGGTCATGGCGGATACTGCCTGCACGGAATCAGCTCGCTTCATCAGCGGCGTCTGCTCAAGTGTTAGCGCGCGCCGCGCACCTTGCTAGAGCGAAAGGGTAACGACCATGACCACCACGCACGATGGCGCACCCCACGGCGGACCATTGAGCGGCATCCGCGTGCTCGAGTTCTCGCAGATCATCGCCGGACCGTTCGGTTGTCAGAACCTGGCCGACATGGGCGCCGAAGTGATCAAGGTCGAGCCGCCTGAAGGCGAAGCCTGGCGGCAATTCTCGCAGTTCATGCCCGGCGAATCGAAGTGGTTCCAATCGCTCAATCGAGGCAAGCGCTCGCTCGTGCTCGACCTCCGAGACCCCGAGGCGCAGGCCATCGTGCACAAACTCGTCCCCGACGTCGATGTCGTGGTGATCAACTACCGACCCGATGTCGCTGCGCGACTCAAGCTCGATTACGACATGCTCCGCTCTATCCGAGCCGACCTGATCTACGTCGACAACACGGCGTTTGGTCGACTGGGGCCATGGGCGCAGAGACCCGGTTACGACATCGTCGCCCAGGCCGTCTCCGGCTTCATGGCCCTTGACGGCAAGCTCGACTCGAACGGCACCGCCCCCAGTCCCGTCTCGGCGCCGGTTGCCGACTATGCCACCGGCATCGTGATCGCCTGGGGAGTCAGCGCCGCGCTCTATCATCGCGAGCGCACGGGCGAGGGACAGATGATCGAGACGACGCTACTCAACAGCGCCCTGGCGATGCAGGGCAGTTCGGTCATGCAACTGCCGGCCGCCGATGCCACCGTCACGCAGAAAATGGAGAACGTCAACCGACTGCGCGAAGCCAACGTGTCCTACGCCGAACTGCTGGACGCCTACCAAGATCGCGGACCGATTGGCGAGCTCAACATCTACTACCGCTGCTACGAGACGAGCGACGGCGCGGTCGCCATCGGCGCACTCTCAGCCACGCTGTGGGCCAAGGTCCGCGCCGCGCTGGAGACCGATTTCCTCGGCTTCGCCGACCCCAATCTCGACTTCACCGATCCGGACGCCATGGCCGCAGCTGTCGCGCGAGTCCGTGAGGTCGAAGCCCACGTTCGCGCATCCTCCACCGATCACTGGCTAGAGCGATTCGAAGCCAACGGCGTCCCCAGCGGTCCGATCCGCTTCCCAGAGGAACTCGCTGACGACCCACAGGTAGAGGCCAATGGCATGGTCGTTGACCTTAACCACGACCTCTCGGGACCCCAGCGTCAGGTCGGACCACTGCTCAAGATGAGCGCCACACCGACCGCGCCACAGGGTTCATCCCCGCCGCTTGGCCGTGACACTGACGCTATCGTCGCCAGTGCTGGCTACAGCGAAGAGGAACTTGCAGACCTACGGTCTCGCGGCATCATCGCCTGAGGGGGTATGAAACAAGACCTCCCTCCTTGGGGGAGGCGCCCCGAAGGGGCGGAGGGGGCCGGCCAGACCACCGCTCGTCTCTGTCGCCGGCCCCCTCAGTCGCTTTGCGACAGCTCCCCCAAAGGAGACCTGCGCGTAAATCACCAGCCGTCTGATTCCGGTCCCCTCTCCCTCAGGGAGAGGGTTAGGGTGAGGGCCAGGCCGCGAGGCAAACGCGGCCGCTACCAGATAGCTGGACGGGGGGACCCTCACCCCAGCCCTCTCCCTGAGGGAGAGGGGGTAAGAGAGGGAACTTGTTCCACATCGCGCGAATTGGGTTTACGCGCAGGCATCCAAAGGGGGAGCGCTTGAAGGTCTACAGCACACCCTCCCATGCGGCGACCTCTTCACCACGGAAGTCATCCTCGACTCTCGCCGACTCCCCAAGCACGACCGTCTGCCGACTGTCGGCGTCCCACTTTGGCCAAGGCAGATTGTTGGTCGACGGATTGCCGGTTCGTGCGAATGCGAGCCAGGTGTCCATCGTCAACTCGGCCAGCGCGTTGGCTGCGACGCCCTCACCGGCGAACGCCGCTGCGATCTTGTGCGTGCCGAAGACGAAGGGGATGTCAAGCGCATGGCACGAACCGAGCGCGCCGTCGAGCATCGGCGACTTCCAGTCGAACAGGTAGCACCAGGTCTGGTCGCTGTGCTGTGACTGCGCGTCGAGCAGCCGCTGCGCCGGGACTCGGAACAACTCGTCGCCCGAGGCTGCCGTCTGAATCTCGTAGGGCGTTGCCAGTTCCCCTCGTGCCTCGCGCGCGGCACGGTATATGTCATACAAGCGACGACCGTCGCCGTGCAGACCATCCATCGCGGCGATGGCGTCTTCCTCGTTCGGCGGCTCGGTTGGGACCATTGCGGCGAACAGCTTGCTCTCTTCGTCGAGGCAGCCGATCAAAGCAGCGACGCCACGAGCCTGCCCGCCGCGCACAGCCTCAATCGGCATCTCAGTTAAGAACTCGCCGTCAATGATCGGTCGAAACGGCATTTCGGGCTGGTTACTCTCTTCCATTGCCGTGTACAACATTTTCTGTTCCAGCTGTGCCTGCGCTTCAAGCAGGTCGCTCACAGAAGCTGCCTGGAGCCCAGCTGCATCTTCCGGATCGAGTCCCAGGAATTCGCAGAACTGCTGAGCGTGGCTGACCGCCTGGACATCTTCGATACCGTGATGCCCGGCGCCTGACTGTGGAATCGCCTTGTGGAACAGCCCCTGCGCCTCCGGTGAACCCATCAATGACGCCACCGACATCCCGCCGGCCGATTCACCGAAGATCATGATGTTGCCTGGATCGCCGCCGAAGCTGGCGATGTTGTCTCGGACCCAGCGCAGAGCCGCGACCTGGTCGCGCATGCCGAAGTTCGATTCCTCGAGCGTCGGCAGATGCAGGAATCCGAGCGCGCCCAGCCGGTAGTTGATCGTCACGACTACGACATCGCCGCGCGAGGCCAGCATTGCGCCGTTGTAGAGGCCGTCGCTGCCCGAGCCGATCGTGAACGCGCCGCCATGGATCCAGACCATCACCGGCCGAGCGGCGGCGTCCGTCCCCGGCGTCCAGATGTTGAGGAAGAGACAGTCCTCCGACTGCTCCTGCGGGGCGAGGCCGAGCATGGAGTCGAGCGCCTCATTTGGAACCTGCGGGGCGATCGGGCGGAACGACTCGCAGTCGAGCACATCATCCCATCCTGGATGTGGGCGCGCGACGCGAAATCGCAGTTCGCCAACCGGCGGCGCCGCGAATGGAACGCCACGATAGACACTCAGGCCGTTCTCGGATGATCCGTGGATGCGTCCTGCCTCTGTCTGAATAATCGCTGCCATGTTGTCTCTCCGATCTACGTCTTCACTCGCTCGATGCGCAGCCTAGGGACTTTCGCATTGGGCAGAGTGTGCCGACGGTGTGCGGGACGAGAATATCGGGGAGAGCGGTCGGATCTCCTGTCAGGTACTGAGGATGGTGCGTTCAGGTGGTCAGATTTGTCCAGAATTGTCTGGATTCGGCCAGATGCGGCTCGATTTTGAGGGATTTCAGCAGGAAACATCCGGGTGAGACCAGAAACGATCCGGTTCAGAGCGGGATGTCGACGGAGCATGGTGGGCACTTCCGAGCTTGTTGAGCGCATATGTGCTGATCGTATCGGGCTTCGGTTCCGGGTTGTGTGACTTGGCGCTAGTTCCCGCTGAGAGAGGCGACGCTGAAGACGACGCGGAACGGCTTGCAATAGATGATCACCGAGTTCAGATCGTCCGGCGAGAGATCGGACGGGAGGACGTAGTTCTGGCTGCCGACGTTGCCCTTGAGCTTGTCGAGCTCGGTGTAGCCGGCGTCTGATATATCGCCGCGACCGCCCGGGTTGGGGTGAGGGCTCACCAGCACCCGCAGATCGGGACCATTCGTCACGCGGAAATCTTCGAAGCGGAGCACATGTGAACCGTCCGGCAGCCGATACAGCGTGGCGGCGCCCATGCCCTTGTGGAATGCGTCGCCGTCGATAAACATGCCCGACTTGAGCGCTTGCGCCGACTCCATCGCCTCGGTCATCGCCTCCACGACTTCCGTTTCCACCTCCGCCGCCTGCTCCATGGTCTCTTCCGCCTCCTCGCGCGTCATGCTTTCCGGAATCACCGCAGTCGCGCTCAGCGGGAACGCTTCGTCGACCGTCTCATCAATGAATAACGGCGACACCAGCCAGTAGGCCAGATAGATGCCCGCAGCCGCAGCCACCACCAGCCCCGTCAGTGCGATCCGCCCCTTCGTACTCGTCGTCAACCAGGTCAGTAACCGCTTCAGATGCTGCATCACGTTCTCCCTCGTCTCAGCAATAGCCGTGGAGCGGGTTGGCTCATCTACCAAAGTACGCGTGTTCGTTGGGCTTCGTTGTGCAGGGCCTGTTCATGTTGAAGTGTTTGAGGGTTGCGACACTCTCCCTAAACCTCCGTTTCCAGTCACTGTCCCCGCGCGGGGACCCGCTCTGGGAATGCGTCCAGAAGCGAAAGATTCGTCATACCCGCGCTCCGACGCGGGTATCTCGCCGATTGCTGCACCGACGCTCGAACCTGAGCGACCGCACACCTTTCAATCGCTCAGCTGGTTCCTGGCTTTCATGCCGAGTGCAGCGAGATACCCGCGGCAAGCGCGGGTATGACGGAGGTTGGCCGGTTTCGTCATGGCGCAAGCGGCCAGGATGGAATGGCACAAGTCGCAATCGAGGCTCTCCGGACGATGGTCCGTTGGTTGACCAGCCCTCCACTACGCTCAGAACGACTCAATCAACACCCATCGCAATGGCAGCAGCATGACCGCTACCGCAGGCAATACCGGTATCAGCATCGAGGCGTTGGCGCGTCTCGACCGGTTTCTCCTTTCCCGTTACATCGAACCTGAGAACATTGCCGGTTGTCTGACGTTGATCGCGCGCCATGGAGAAATTGCCCACCTTTCGGCGATGGGGAAGTTGGACCGCGAGCAGAACAAGCCGATGGCGATCGACTCGATTTTCCGCCTCTACTCAATGTCCAAGCCGATCACGTCTGTGGCGATGATGCAATTGCATGAGCAGGGCATGTTCCAACTGACCGATCCGGTCAGCCGCTTTATCCCACAGTGGCGCGACCTACAGGTGTTGGCCGGCGGCGACTACCCCGACTACATCACCAGACCGCCCGATCGCCCGATGACGATGCGCGACCTGCTCTCGCACCAGTCCGGCCTGACCTACGGCTTCATGGGCGGTCCGGTCGAAACCGGCTATTTCGAGCGTCAGGTCTACCGCGCCGGCACGATGCAGGGACGTGACCTCCAGTCGATGATCGACCGCCTGGCCGAGCTGCCGCTCAAGTTCTCACCGGGCGACCACTGGAATTACGGCCTGTCGACCGATGTCTGCGGCTACCTCGTGCAGGTCATCTCCGGCCAGCGGTTCGACGAGTACCTCCACGATCACATCTTTGATCCGCTGGGCATGGAAGACACGGGCTTCCACGTGCCGGCCGACAAGCATCACCGACTCGCCACCAACTACGAGCTTGGTCCCGACAACCGGCTGCGCCCGACCGACATGTTCGGCGCCGACGAATTCTTCGAGCAGCCGTCGTTCTTATCCGGCGGCGGCGGACTCGTCTCGACCGCTCAGGACTACTGGCGGTTCTGCCAGATGATGCTCAACGATGGTGAGCTTGACGGCACGCGCATCCTCGGCCCCAAGACCATTGAGCTGATGACGATGAATCATCTGCCCAACGACGATGAGCTCAGCGCACACGCCCTCGGCACATGGAGCGAACCGGTCAATGACGGCATCGGCTTTGGCCTGGGCTTCGCCGTGACGCTATCCCAGCCGCGCACCCAGAATGTCGGCTCGGTCGGCGAGTATTGGTGGGAAGGCTCAGCCAGTACGATCTTCTGGATCGATCCGGTCGAGGACCTGATCGTGGTGTTTATGACCCAGTACATGCCCTCGGACGAATACAACTTCCGAGACCAGATCAAGCAGGTCCTGTACCCAGGGCTTGTCGATTGATCCCTCGAACAGAGACCGAACCAAAGAAAGCGACTACACGATGACAGCCACAGTCGGCGCCACGGGAATCTCGATTGACTCGCTTGCCCGCCTCGACCAGCACCTCCTCAGCCGCTACGTCCAGCCCGAGAAAATCGCGGGCTGTCTCACTCTGGTCTCGCGGCGCGGCGAGATCGCTCATCTCTCGGCGATGGGCAGCATGGACCGTGAACGCAACAAGCCGATGGGCATCGACACGATCTTCCGCTTCTACTCGATGACCAAGCCGATCACCTCGGTCGCGCTGATGCAGCTGCACGAGCAGGGCATGTTCCAGCTCACCGATCCGGTCAGCCGTTTCATCCCGCAGTGGCGCGACCTCCAGGTCATGGACGGCGGCGACTGGCCCAACTTCAAGACCAGGCCGGCCGACCGGCTGATGACGGTCCGCGACCTGCTCTCGCACCAGAGCGGCCTGACCTATGGATTCATGGAGGGTCAGCTCGAGCGCGCCTACAACAAGGCCGATGTCTACACAGCCGGGACGATGGCCGGCCGCGACCTCCAGTCAATGGTCGACCGCCTGGCCGAGATGCCGCTCAAGTTCTCGCCCGGCGACAACTGGAACTATGGCGTTTCAACCGATGTTTGCGGCTATCTGGTGCAGACTCTTTCTGGACAGCGGTTCGACGAGTACCTGCAAGAGCACATCTTTGATCCGCTGGGCATGGTCGACACCGGCTTTGACGTGCCGGCGGAGAAAATCGACCGCTTCGCCGCCAACTACGAGCGCGGCCCGGATCGCAAGCTGCGATTGCTCGACGATCCGGCGACCAGCAACTATGCCCAACCGCAGACCTTCTACTCGGGCGGTGGCGGCCTGGTCTCGACGGCGCAGGACTATCACCGCTTCTGCCAGATGGTGCTCAACGAGGGCGAACTCGACGGCGCCCGATTGCTCGGTCCCAAGACCATCGAGCTGATGAGGATGAATCATCTGCCCGACGGCCAAGATCTGTCCGAGCGCGCACTCGGCACCTTCTCCGAGACCGCCAACGACGGCGTCGGCTTCGGTCTCGGCTTCGCCATGATCGTCGACCTGGCGCGCACGCAGAATGTGGGATCTATCGGTGAGTACTACTGGGGCGGCGCCGCCAGCACAATCTTCTGGATCGACCCGGTCGAGGACATGATTGTGATCTTCCTGACCCAGTTCATGCCGTCGGGGACGTTTAACTTCCGGGGGCAGATCAAGCAGATCCTGTATCCGGGGTTGTTGGACTAACAAAAGGCCAAAGCCCTAGCACGTGTGCGTATCCTAGAAGGCATGGAATCCGTCGAAGGGGAATTGGGGGAGGCAAGGTGAGTGAACGAATCGAGTCAGGTATCGCCAATTTGACTCTTGTTCCGAGACCGCGGCCAGAAGGAGGATCCGGCGAAGTCAGCGCTGAGGTGTTCGCTGGCTTCATGCACGATCCGACCTTCATTGAAAACGAGCGCAGGATAGTCAGTATCCGAGATCAACTGAGCATCACTTTGCAACCATCCACCATCGTTGTGACCGATCACGCCGAATCGACTCCTTTTCGCGAACCGCTTATCCGAGTCTCGGTCGCTGTCATCGAGATTCTGGAGGAGCTCAATTTCGCGATTGCCGCCTACGGCTGGAATATCGCTGGTTCGATTCGGACTTCGGATGCCACACAAGCAATTCGTGGCCTCACGAACACTCACCAAATCACAACGGCGTTGGGCTCACGCAAGAATGAGGCATGGAGAATCCCGCAGATTCAGGTGGAGTTAGGCTCTGCTTCTGCCGACCTAATGACGATTGCCCTTGAACTCCAGACCGCCTCTGAAATGGAAACGAGAGTCAGGTTCACGGTGAACGCTCATCTTGATCGTCACCCACAAGTGGACATGCTGTCGAGCGAAGCAGCTACTATCCAGGCCGAGGCATCGGCATTCGTATCGAGACTTGTAAGTGCCTAGGCGGATTCCTGTGGGGAATGGAGGATCGCATGCCTGATACAGCTACGCGAGAACGACCTAGTCAGAGGATTTCGCCCAACACCAACCTCATCGGCACTAAACCGGAAAGGCATGTCTGGCGGCTTTCTGGATCCCGAGGGACCCCAGGTGGATCAGAACCAGGTTTCTATTCAAAACAAGTGAGTGGACAATCCGGATTTTTCACGGGTTGGGCGACAAGCCTCTATCCATTGCTGGTCGGGGTAGGGTCAACAGGTCTAGCTGGCGCGACCTTGATGGATGCTCCGCGCCACAGTGACCAAGAGTGGGGTTCAATTTCTCTGAACGTGACTGAGCTCACCGAAGGTTCGGGGCCACACGCGCTTGCGTTCGGCAAGGCTCTCTCCAATACCATCGACCTTGAGCAGAATTCAGTCACCTTCGACACGGAAGCGATGACGCTGCTTGGCAGGATTTTTGAACGAGGGCATGCCACTTGCGACGAACTGGCCGCTTGGATGGAAACACCTGAAGAGTGGATTGCATTCTCCCGATTGCAGCGTTCCAGACTCCTAAATGACTCTGGAACGGAGTTCACCGTTTCTAGAGATGGGCGTCGCCTGGTAGTCCAAATGCTGAGCGAGAGTGACTAGGAGCGATGGATGCGCAGTCTCGCGCAGAGCAAAGGTTGGCAGCCCTGAGCCAAGCGCGAAAGGCCGCAGAGAGTTCGATTTCTCTCGAGGTCACAATTCTTGGCGACGGGCGTGGAACCGAAGGCTTCACCAAGCGCCTTCAACTGCGCAATCGTCTGCAAGACCACCGATTTGTTGGCGCGGTGACAATACCAGAGTTGCTCCACAAGGCTCTTCCGGACGCCACGCCACACGAAGTCGAAATGAGCGCCATCGGAGAAGCTGACGTTGTTCTCTGCCTTGAGTCGCCTGATCGGCCCCCATTGGGGCTATACACGGAACTGTGGAGCTACTTTGACGACTCCACTATCGACAAATGGTACCTCCTTCGTCCAGCCGATCGAGAACAGCAGCCTGAAGATCGGGCTCTTATCACCGGGCTAGCGCGCCCCATGCTGGACGTAATCGACTCGCAGGACTACGACCCTGCTGAATGGGTTGACTGCCAACGAATCACAGCGGCATTCGAAGCGAGAATCGAATTAATCGGTAGACGTAGGCTGCGTCGAAAGTCGTTTGGACTTACGCCAACCAGCTAGACTTCTCCTAAATTCGTTTCAATCGAACCTGGATTCTGATGCCCGACATACCCGACCAACTCCCGACTTATGACCAGCTTCCCTACAAGGCTGGCAATCCTGCCAAGACGGCCTGGGGGCTGTTTGGCGATGACGACCAGGTTGGCATGTTGAACTTGCAGACTCCTGAGCGGATCACGCAGGCTGCTTCGCTGATTCGCAAGGGCGCGATGTTCCCGATGAACTGGGACCAGTCGCAGCCCAGCCCGCCGCTCTATAACCGCGGCGCGGTCAGACACACGGTGTTCCGACGCGCCGGGTTCGGACACCACGGCGACGATGTGCTCGACAACCTCTACACGCAGCAGTCGTCGCAGTGGGACGCGCTTACTCACGTCGGCGATTTCGAGCATGGCTTCTGGGGCGGCGTGACAAATGAGTGGCTGCTCGCGAATCAGGACGCACCCAAGCTCGGGATCGAGCACTGGGCCAAGCGAGGGATTGCTGGTCGCGCGGTGCTGCTTGACCTCGGGCGCTGGTTCGAGTCACAGGGCACACCGCTGCCGATGGACGAGTACCGCCCGATCACGCCCGACGAGCTCGAAGCCTGCCGTGCCGCGCAGGGCGTTGAGTTGCAAACCGGCGACGTGCTGCTGATCCGCATCGGCTGGATCGGCTGGTACGAGCAATCCGACATGGGGACGCGCCAGGCGCTCTCGCAGATGTCCAATCTGGCCTTCCCCGGCCTGGGCTGCTCCGAGGAGATGGCCGCCTACCTGTTTGACCACCACCCGGCCGCGGTCTGCTCCGACAACCCCGCGCTTGAATCGTGGCCGCCGCCCAACTTTGCCGACCCCGACGGGTTCCTGCACCACTGGATCATCGGTCGGTTCGGGATGGCGATCGGTGAGATGTTCACGCTCGATGCGTTAGCCGACGACTGCGCCGAGGACGGCGTCTACGAGTCCTTCTTCGCCGCAGCCCCGCTGAATGTTCAGGGAGGGACCGGCAGCCCGCCCAATGGACTCGCCATCAAGTAGTTGCCCATTTGAAGCGCGTAGTCAGGCGCCTAGTAGATTGAGAACAGACGACCAGCAGCACAACGCCACAGTCCACTGGACGTCTGGAGCCGCCGGACATGACCGACACCAAGATCGAAATCATCCAGGGCGACATCACCAAGCAGGATGTCGACGCGATCGTCAACGCTGCCAACAACCATCTCTGGATGGGCGCGGGCACGGCGGGCGCGATCGTGCGCGCGGGCGGACGCGAAATCGAGGACGAAGCCATCCGCCAGGGACCGATTGGGGTCGGCGAGGCGATCGTGACCGGGTCAGGCAATCTCGCATGCCGGCACGTGATTCACGCCGCGGCGATGGGACAGGACCTGCACACCTCGGCCGACAAGATTCGCGCGTCCACCGACAACGCGCTCAAGCGGGCCGAAGAGCTTGGTGACTCCACGATTGCGTTCCCGGCGCTCGGCACCGGCGTGGGCGGATTCGACTACGGTCGGGCAGCGAAGATCATGATCGAAGTCTGCCGCGCGCACTCCGGCAGCGACCGGAGCATGCGCTCCGTGCGCTTCGTCCTCTTTGATCAGAAGGCGTACGAGGCCTTCGAGCGAGTGGTGCAGTCCGTCCTGTCGGCCGCCGAGTCCCACCAATAACAAGCAGGAGACCCACATGTCCCGCCAGATCGACCACTGCAATCTCCAGACCCAGCTCACTGCCGGATCCGACGCATGGACTCCCGTGACCGGTCTCAGCGAGGCCGAGTGGACCGGATTCGCGCCAGCCGGCTGCGGCGTGGACCAGGGCCGCGTGATCGCATGGCCCGAGGACGCCGAGTCCCCGTTGCTCGACCCGGACGCGCCCGATCGGAACTGGCGCCTGGTCGATGCCGACGGCGAAGCGCTGTTCCAGTTCGTTGGGTATGTCGATGATCGTCGCCCGCGCAAGAAGGGCAAGATTATTCTCGGGATCAGCACCACTCCCGAACTGCTCGGCGCCTGGACGGAACTGCAACCGGCGACTGCGCTCGACTAGTCGGCGACGCATCGCCAGATACACTCACTCCATGCCGCACTACACGCGCTCGGGTGACGACGGCTCCACGACGCTGTGGGGCGGAGGACGCATCCCCAAAGATCATCCTCAGCCCGAGGCGTACGGGGCCATTGATGAGGCATCGTCCGCCCTCGGTCTCGGTCGTGCGCTGTCTGCGGATCCGCGCACCCGAGAGATTGCTATCGATATCCAACGCCGCCTGTATCTGATCATGGCAGAACTGGCGGTCGCGCCCGGCAAGCCGATTCCGGACGATTTCACCACGCACACCGACGACGTAGACCAATTGGAATCCTGGGCCGCCGAACTGGAACAGCTGGCGCCGCCGCCGAACGAATTCGTCCTGCCCGGCGGTTCGCCAGGCTCCGCTGCCCTCGACTTGGCGCGCACAACGATCCGGCGCGCCGAACGGGAAACCGTGCGGTTGCGCGGTCACGGTCATCCGGTCAACGACGAGACGATCCGATATCTCAATCGGGCATCCTCCGTGCTCTTCGACCTGGCTCGATATGAAGAACAGCAGGCTGGAATCGACGCGATTCGCTCCCGTCCTGCCACGCAATCAGATGCGGCGCAGTAGTGAGTGACATGACGTCAACGCCGCTCGCGCTGATCTCCGACGACGCTTCACTCCACATCGCCCAGATCTCAGGGGAGAGTGGCGACTGGGAGGCCAGCGTCGAGGCGCGACTCGACATGCGTACCGAGCAGATGGTGTTCATGTGGCCGTCATGGTCGCCCGACGGCGAACAAATCACGGTCTCGGCTTCCTCGCAGCGGCGAGAGGATCCGAAGCTTGAGCTGTGGCGAACACCGCTCAACGAAGGTCCGGCCGCATCGATCTTCCAGAACCCACGCGACGGACTTCAGGTCATCGCGGCCGGACTCGCCCATTACGTCAATTGGGCGCCGTCGGGCCGGGCCTTGGCGGTGGTCGGCAATGTCGGCAGCGGACTAGCCGTCAACCTGGTCACCGCCGGCGGACAGGGCCGGCCTCAGCGCCTGGTCGATGGCGCGCCGCTCTACTTCTGCTGGTCGCCCGACGGCCGAGCAATCCTCGTGCATCGAGCAGCACAGCTCGTCCTCTTCGATCTCACTGCGGAATCCGAAGGTCCGATCCAGATTCAACGCGTTCGGCCCAGCTTCCGCTCCCCGGCCTGGTCGCCGGACGGATCGGCGATCTATTTCGCCAAGCCGCGACCCGGAGGCGGCTCCATCGTCGTTCGGGCGAAGCGGAACGAACTCGGCGGCGGCGGCTCGCATGAGGACCTGATGGAGCTGACGGGTCCGGCTTCATTCGTCGCGTCCCGCAGCGACGACCGACTGGCCGTGCTCACGCTCGCCCCCAGTGACGCGGAAGGTCGCTCCCTGACGATCCTCGACCCTGCAACCGGGGGCCAACAACCGATCATCGATCGCGCCATCAACGGCATCTTCTGGGCGCCCGACGGTCGCGCCGTCTTCGCGTTCGAGCCGCAGCCCTCGAGCACGATGATCGCGTTGACTCGATATGACCTCGACCGCAACGGCGAGTACGTCGGCAACATGCGACTGGCGCGTTTCCAGCCGTCGGCCGAATTTGCGACCATGCTCAACTTCCACGATCAATTTGCCCATTCGCATCAAATCGTCAGCCCTTGCGGTCGGTGGATCACGTTCGCTGGTCTGGCGCTGGGCAATGGCGGTTCCGGTCGTCGCGGGTTTGGACCGCAGAACGGCTGTTACATCGTCCCCGCCGATGGATCGGCGCCGCCACGACGTGTGTCCGCCGGCAGCATCGCGTTCTTTCCGCCTAATCTCCCATCAGAATCGTCCTGAGCCCGCTCATGGCATGCACGACAGAATCGGAACGCCTGCTGCGAAGTAACGAGCTTCGCGTTACCCGCCAACGACTCGCCGTGCTCAGCGTGTTACGACACTCCGACCAGCACATCACTGCCGCCGACGTCTACGACCGCGCCCGCCTCGACGCGCCCGAGCTTAACGCCTCCACCGTCTATCGCACGCTGACGCAGCTTCGCGACCTTGGGCTCGTCTCACAGACCGACCTCGGCGGCGGCGAACGCACATACAGCTGGCGCTCGGAGCGTCCGCATCACCATCTGGTCTGCACCTCATGCGGAAGCATGAGTGAACTGCCCCACGAAGTGCTGGCTAACTTTGCTGATCGCCTGGCGTCCGAGTTCGGCTTCGAAGCGGATCCCGATCATTGGGCCGTCTATGGTCGTTGTCGGTCCTGCGTGTCGTCTCTGCGGAAATCATGACAACGACTCCAGCAGTGCTGACGCGGTATCACGAAACCGTCCAGGCGGAGATGCGGGCGGCCTTCCCGGATGTCGACCTGCCGATTTACAACATGGCCCGTTACGCGCTTGGTTGGCTCGATGAACACGGCCAACCCGCGGACGCATCAGGCAAAGGCGCGCGAGCCGCGCTCACGATGCTCGGCGCGGAAGCCGTCACCAACGATCCTGCGGCCCTTCAACGAGCCGCAGCCGGAGCGGCCGCGGTCGAGATCGTTCACAACTTCTCGCTGGTCCACGACGATGTCCAGGACGGCGATGTCGAGCGTCGAGGCCGCCGGACGGTCTGGCGCGTCTGGGGCGTTGCGCAGGCGATCAACACCGGCGACCTGATGCGCGAACTGGCCGACGCTGCGATGCGACGAGCATTGCTGCACGGCGCTTCACCTGAATCCCTCCTCGAAGCCATCCGCCGACTCAACCAGGCGACGATGCTGATGATCGAAGGACAGTATCTCGACCTGACCTTTGAGCAACGCATGGATGTCCAGGTCGACGAATATCTGGCCATGGTCGAACGCAAGACCGGCGCGATCATGGGTGTCTCGCTCGCCATTGGCGCCACGCTCGCGGGCGCGACCTCGGAACAGGCCGACGCAATCGACCGAGCCGGCAAGCGGTTGGGACGCTGCTTCCAGATGCGCGACGACTGGCTCGGCATCTGGGCTGATCCGGACGCGCTGGGCAAACCGACCGACGCCGACATCCGCCGGCGCAAGAAGTCCTACCCGATTCTGTACACGCTGAGCCATGCGCCCGCCCAGGCCAGGCGAGAACTCGTCGAGATCTACGATGCCCATCGTGGCGATCATGGCGCCGACCTCCCGGATGAACAGGTCGAGTGGGTGCACAACATGCTCGGCGAAATCGGCGCCGACGAGGCGACCGATCGCGCCGCGCGCGAAGAGTACAAGGCGTTCCGTCGGGAGCTGGGCAGAGGAAACCCTCGCGCCGAAGCCGTCGCCGATCTTGAGGCGCTGGCGCTCTTCACGCTGGAGCGGGATCGGTAACGTACGCCCATGACGACTGCCGCGCAGCACTCGATCACTGACAGTGCGCTCGCCCGCACGATCGAACGCGCCACGACCTGGCTGATCGATCAACAGAACCCATCCGGCTATTGGTGGGGCGAGCTTGAGTCCAATCCATCGATCACGGCCGAATATCTGCTGCTCACGCACCATCTGGGCATCGGCGATCGGGAACAGTGGGACGGCATCGCTCGCTACTTGAGGGCGCAACAGCGACCACAGGGATTCTGGGCGCAATACCTCGATGGACCCGGCGATATCTCAACCTCGGTCGAGGCCTACTTCGCGCTCAAGCTCGTCGGCGACGACCCCGATTCAGCGCACATGACGCGAGCCCGCGAGTGGATTCTGGAGCAGGGCGGCATCGTCCGTGTGCGCGTCTTCACCAAGATCTGGCTGGCAATGTTCGGCGAGTTCGACTGGGACCGTCTGCCGGCGATGCCGCCGTGGATCAACCTGCTGCCTTCCTGGCTGCCGATCAACTTGTATGAATTTGCGAGCTGGGCTCGGGCGACCATCGTCGGCATCACCGTAATCATGACTCTGCGGCCTACGGCCACCCTGCCCGCCGGCGCCGGCGTGCCTGAACTCTGGGTGAAGCCGTCCGACCGACGCAAGTTCGCCGTGCCTCTGCCCAGGAATCTCTTCTCGGCGGAAGGCGCGTTCTTCGCGTTCGACACCGTGCTGCGCTTCCTCGATCGCAACCACATCCGGCCGTTCGAGCATCGCGCGCTCGCGTTCTCCGAGCGCTGGCTGCTCGACCGGCAGGAAGCGGACGGCTGCTGGGGCGGGATTCAACCGCCCTGGATCTACGCAGTTCTGGCGCTTCGGGCGATGGGATATTCGCTCGATCATCCTGTGATCAGACGAGCGTTGGCGGGCTTCGACCGCTTTACCTGGAAGCGCGACAATGCCGACGGCGAACACATCTGGACCGAAAGCTGTCAATCGCCGGTCTGGGACACCTGCCTGGCCGCCCTCGGGCTGCTCGACGCGGGACTCGGCCCTCAGCACCCCGCCTTACAGAACGCTGCACGCTGGATGCTGCGCGAGCAGGTGCTGTCGGGCGGCGACTGGCAGGTGAAGAATCCCGACACGCCGCCGGGCGGCTGGGCATTCGAGTTCGACAACGATGTCTACCCCGACATCGACGACACCGCCGTCGTGATGATGGCGCTGGAGCGCATCCCCCTGCCGGGGCTCGAATCCGAACGGCAGTTGGCGCTCGACCGCGGACTGCATTGGATGCTGTCGATGCAAGCGTCGAACGGCGGTTGGGGCGCATTCGATGTGGACAACGACAAGACCTTCCTCGCCGAGATTCCTTTCGCCGACTTCGGCGAGCTGCTCGACCCTCCGACGGCGGATGTCACCGCGCATGCGCTCGAGTACATCGGTCAGCTCGGATACAGCGGGCAGTATCCACCGGCCAGTCGCGGCTTGCGCTTTCTGTACGACCTGCAAGAGCCGGACGGATCCTGGTGGGGGCGCTGGGGCGTCAACTACATCTACGGTCTTGGTGCGTCGCTGCCGGCGCTGCAAGCCCTGGGCGAGCCGATGTCGGCGCCGGCGGTGCGCATCGCGGTTGAGTGGCTCTTCCGGCATCAACTGCCCGACGGTGGCTGGGGCGAGTCCTGCGACACCTATGCCGATCCCTCGCTGCGCGGCCTGGGCCCCTCAACGCCGTCGCAGACTGCCTGGGCGCTGATGTCGTTGATCGCAGCCGGTGAGGCCGAACACCCATCGGTTGCCCGAGGGATTCGATACCTGATCGAACGTCAGCGCGAAGATGGGACCTGGGACGAGCCTGAGTTCACCGGCACCGGATTCCCCAGAGACTTCATGATCAACTATCACCTCTACCGCCACTACTTCCCGCTGATGGCGCTCGGGCGCTACGACCGCGCCATCGCTCCTCGCTGAGCTGTGGGCGCCGGTCGTGACAGAACGACAACTCGTTCCATTTGGCCCGAACCTGGAGCGGTTAGCATGACAGTTCACTGATCAGGTTCCGCTAGCAGTGGGAGGGGGCATCATGACGACGACTCCAGACATTGAGATGCATCAATTGCCCCGCGACCTGCGCCGCGGCGAACGCACGATCCGCCTCCGGCACCTGGCGCCCAACGACGGCAACACCTTGCTGGACTTCGGACGCCGACAGCCCAACGAGGATCTGCTCTTCCAGGAGCGCGACATCACCAACGTCGCCGACATCGGAGACTGGATTCACGAAACCGAAGCCGGACGAGTCCGCTCGGTCGTGGCGGTAGAGAACAGCGCGATCATCGGTTACACGACGATCGAGCGCGGGCGTCTGCGCTGGACCCGTCACGTCGCGGAGATTCGCGTCATGGTTGATGTTTCCGCCCGACGGCTGGGACTCGGCCATGTGCTGCTCGGACTCGCGTTCGAGAGCGCGCTCTCGGACGACGTCGCCAAGATCATTGCCCAGATGACGCCCGATCAGGTTGGCGCGCGCAAGATCTTCGAACGGCTGGGATTCGTCGAGGATGCCGTGCTGACGCGACACGTCGCCTCGGCCGACGGTGAATTGCACGACCTCGTCGTCATGCGCTTCGACACCAAGCAGCGGCTTGTCTGCGAAGAATGCGGTCAGCCGGTGCTGACGCTGATCCCCATGCAGGGCAAGCAGCTCTGTTGGGCATGTTACGAAATGCTCGATCACGAACTGGGCGCCGGATAACCACACATCGGGCTATCTGGCACAGTAGGAGTCAGGAGGACGACATGGCAGAACATCGAGACCACGTATACAAGATCGTTGAACTCGTCGGCTCATCGTCTGAGGGCGTCGACGCAGCCATTCGCAACGCAGTCGGCCGGGCGGGTGAAACCCTGCGCAATATTGACTGGTTTGAAGTGCGGGAGATCCGCGGCGCGATGAACGACGGCGAGATTGGCTGGTTCCAGGTCAAGGTGGGCGTGGGCTTCCGTGTCCTCGATCCGGAAGACCTGAACGACGACTAGATATACCCCGCAGCGGTTAGTGAAACCAGCCGCAGGCATCAAGCGCCGATGACAACGACGCACCTCTCGACTGGGTTCGCGGGCGATTCTGCCGACGCGCTCCGTTGGTGCCAGCGTTACACCCGTCGAAACGGTGAGAACTTCACCGTTGTCAGCTGGTTTCTACCCCGCAAACTTCGGGCGACGATGTTCGCCGTGTACGCGTTCTGTCGCTATACCGACAACATCGGCGACGAATCCGAGGGCACCCCAGAGGAGCGGATCGGCCGGCTCGACCTCTGGCAAAAGGATCTCGAGCGAGCATTCGTCGGCGACCAACCGCTGCACCCGATCAATCTGGCGCTGCAATACGTCGCCGAATCGAAGCCGCTCAACGCCGATCCGTTCCGTCGTCTGATCGAGGCCAATCGCCTCGACCAGCAGAAGTCCCGCTACAACACCTTCCAGGACGTGCTGGCGTACTGCAACCTTTCCGCCAATCCTGTCGGTGAAATGGTGCTCGCGCTCTGGGACATCGACACGGAGAGTGAAGCAGGGCGCTATCACCGCGACCTGTCCGATGCCAGCTGCACGGCGCTCCAAATCGCGAATCACTGGCAGGATGTGCGCCGAGACTACCTCAACGCCGGCAGAATCTATCTGCCGCAAGAAGACCTGCGAGCCTTTGGACTGACGGAAGAGGTCATCGCCGAGGGCATTCGCCAACGGCGCTGCCCGGACGCCTATCGCACCATGATGAGATTCCAGGTCGATCGCGCCGAGGCCTGGTTCCGCAAGGGCGAACGACTGATCGATGAGGTCCCGCCCGAGCTGGCAATCGATTTGCGACTCTTCACCGACGGTGGACGCGCGGTGCTCAAGGCGATCGAGGGTCAGAACTACGACACGCTGAGTCGTCGACCAACAGTCGGGAACACGACTCGCGCCTGGCTCGCGTTACGCGCGGGACTCAAACTCAAACTAACCTGACGCCACAATGCAACGCCGCCTCGATCCGCAAGTCGCCGACGCCTACCGCGAGTGTCAGTCCTTCACCCGCGGACGGGCGACGAATTTCTACTTCGCGTTCTCCGCGTTGCCGCAACTCAAACGCCGTGCAATCTACGCCGCCTACGCCTACGCGGGGACCGTTGACGACGCCGTCGACGAGGCGGGCAGCCGGGAGCAGCGAGCCCAGGCTCTGCATCAGGCGCACGGCCTGCTTCAGGCCGCGTACAACAACGGCGACGCTGATCCGGACTGGTTGGCGCGCGGACTTGCGGACGCCATCGACCGCTTTGACATTCCTCGAGAACTTTTCGAGGAATTGGTCCTGGGGATGGAGCAGGACCTCACCTTCACGCGCTATGAAACCTGGAGCGAGCTGGAACAGTACTGCTATCGCGCCGCATCGGTGATCGGACTGATCTGCCTCTGCATCTTCGGCTATGACCGATCGCAGACTCAGTTGGCGATCAAATCCGCAGTCGCAATGGGCAAAGCGTTGCAGATCACCAACATCATGCGCGACGTCAAGGAAGACGCCGAGCGAGGCCGCATTTACATCGCGCTTGAGGACCTCGACCGACACGGCGTCTCGGAATCCGACATTCTCAGCGGCGTTTACAACGATGAATTCCGCAGCCTGATGGCCGACTACGCCCAGCGCGCCTACGCCTTCTACCACGAAGGCGATCTTCTGATCCCGCTGCTGAACGGTCCTCGCAGTCGCGCTTGCTGCAATGGGCTGCAGGGTGTCTACCGCATGATTCTTGACGCGATCGTCGAACGCGAATACGACGTATACAGCCAGCGTGTATCGCCATCCAAAGCGGGACGGGTCGTACGGTTGTTGGAGCTGTGGTTGATCGGCGCGCTGCCCAACGTTGCTCGCATCGGCTGACTCCATCGTGGAACAATACGCCGCCGACGCCCCAATCGCCGTCATTGGCGCCGGATTCGCCGGGCTAAGCGCCGCTATCGATCTTGTCGACGCCGGCAAGGATGTCGCTCTGTTCGAACGCCGACCATACGCCGGCGGTAAAGCGTACTCGTTCGACGATCCCAACCACGACGTCACGCTCGACAACGGGCAGCACATCACCATGCGTTGCTGCACGGAATTACAGGCGTTTCTGGAGCGGATCGGCTGCCCCGACATCGTCCGCTATCAGGATCACCTCGAAGTGGCCGTGATTGATCCCGACTCTCAAGGACGCCACGTCAGCGTGATCTCGTCCGGGCAACCACGAACCCTGGCCAGGTTCGGTCTACAGCTCTTGCCGGCGCCGCTGCACATGTTTCCTTCGATCCTCACCTACGAGCACCTCAGCGTCGCAGAGAGGACTCGCCTCGGCCTGGCGTTCGAGCCGATCCGGCGCATGAGCGAGTTTGAGCGGCTGGCCCTGGATCGACAGTCGTTCGCCGACTGGTTGCAGGACCATCACCAGAGTCAACGAGTGATCGAGCGCTTTTGGGACCTGATCATTCTTCCCACGTGCAACGACCGCAGTGCCGACGTATCCGCCACGCAGGCGATCCAGGTCTTCCAGGAGGGATTCAGCCGCAACCCGCGTGCAGCAGATATTGGCGTGTTCACACGCGGGCTCGGCGAGGTTGCCGATACAGCGCTCGCGTACCTGCGCGAACACGGCGCTCGAGTCGAGTTGAATGCGAATGTCGACGAGATTGTCACCAGAGGCGGAGACGCGGCGGCCGTCCGCTACGGCCGGGGCGAGCAACTGGATGTGAGCGGGGTGATTGTCGCCCTGCCTCCTCGCAGCGCGTTCAACCTGATTCCCGCCGGATGGCGCAGGCGTGAACCGTTCTGGCGCCTGAGCCAGCATGAAGTGAGCCCAATCGTCAATGTTCACATGCAGTGGGACCGACCGGTGATGAGACGCGACTTCGTCGCATCGCTCGATCCGGACGCGCAGTTCATCTTCAACCGTTCACAGATTCACGGGTGGGAGACTCCGCCGCACTGGATCTCCGTCTCCCTCAGCGGAGCGCATAGCATCGTAAACCTCCCGCAACCGGAGATCCTTGAGCGAGTCGAACGCGCCGTGCGCCGTGCGCTGCGACGGACTTCAGGCGCAACGCTGCTGGCCACCCGCGTGGTTAAGGAAGCTGAAGCAACCTTCCGGCCCAAGCCCGGCATGAATGCACACCGAGTCAGGCCACGGACATCGATCCGCAACCTGGCTCTGGCCGGCGCGTGGACCGCAACCGGCTGGCCCGCGACGATGGAATCAGCCGTGCGCAGCGGCCGTGCGGCGGCCGAAGTCATTCTTGAGGAACTGGAGCATCGACTGTGACCTCACGCCGGAGCACGCAATCCGCCAGCCCGTTCGAGGAACAATTCGCCTTCGCCCGCGCCGTCCGAGTCGGTAATCTGACTCACGTCAGCGGGACCGCCGCCATCGAGCCCGACGGCTCGGTCACGCCAGGCGGCGCCGGTCCACAGACCAGGCGTTGCCTGGCCATCATCGAATCGGCGCTGACCGAGCTGGACAGTTCACTCAGTGATGTCGTTCGCACGCGCATCTTCATCACCGACATCAGCCAGTACCCGGCCGTCGCCGAGGCGCATCATGCCGCATTCGCCGACATCCGCCCCGCGGCGACGATGGTGGAAGTCAGCGCGCTGATCCATCCCGACATGGTCATCGAGATTGAAGCGGACGCCGTCATCGACGCAGCAGACTGAGTCCGTGCTGTTCTCGAATCGCGTTCGCGGCCGCCCAGAGGTGCGGTTCCGAGGCGAATAGCTTCGTCAACTGATTCGACGAGCAGCCGATCTGCGACGCACAGTCGCTGGTCGAACCGCGCACCGCATTGAACAGGTCCAGGAGCGGGCCCGCGCCGGTCCAGAATTCTCGATGCTTCGGACCGACGCGATCCTTGCCTGGCAGCTTGGTCTGAACCGAACGCGGCAATATCCGCTGCAGAGTTCGCGGTAGGCGATACATGTCGAGGTCGATGTCCGTCCGCGCCTCGATGGCGATGTTGCGACGCAGCCGGGCCAGCGCCACCAACCGATTCTGATGCTGCGACCGTCGCTCGGAGGCGAACCCAACGACGCCACTCGGTTCGTGTGTCAGGCGCACCGCCGAGTCGGTCTTGTTGCGATGTTGGCCACCGGGACCTGATACCCGAAATCGATCGACCCGGCACTGCGCCGCCAACTCTTCGTCCGAGAGAGCCAGCCAGAGCTCAGGCGAGTAGAGCGCCGGGGACTGCTTGCCCGTGCCGGTCGATGACGAATGAGACATAGTGCCAACCCGAAATGGTCGTGTGACTGACGTGCGACGCCATCCTGCTCAACAACACTAAGCCCAGGTCCTGTAGCTCATCATTGTCGGCTTCCAGCAGCTCCGAAGGCACATTGGGTAGCTCGACATCCCGCAGATCTGACCGGTCGGTCACAACCACCTCGATTTCGTCCTCCGTGGCCGACGCCTCAATCCGGACGGTCCGACCTGGATCTCCGTCCTCCACCAGGTGCGTGAACAATTCCTCCAGGCACAGCTCCAGCCGATTCGCCGGTCCGGGACTCAAACTGAGCTTGTTGGCGACATCCTGGCCAAAGGCGGTGACTTGCTCCAGCGCTGCAATTGCCGCATCGCCACTCCATCGATAGCGCCGGCGAGGAATCAGCAAGAACAGCCCGGACAGCGCAACGGCGATCACCGCGCCCGTGGATATCGCGTTGCCCAGGATCGGCGCCGCCGCCTCGGGCATCAGACCTGGAAAAAACAGGTCGCGCTCTGCCGCAAACCCACCCCAGAACGCCAGCGACACGATCAACGCCGAGCGTCCGTTGATGCCGGCGTCGATCACGATCTGCATGCCCATGATGAACAGCAGCAGAATCGAGACGAAGGTAATACCGCCGATGGCCGGTCCCGGCAGGTCGAGTACAAATCCGGTCAGAATCGGGAAGAAGGCCATGACCATCATGATCCCTGCGCCCCACAATCCCACCCAGCGTGACGCGACGCCGACGATTGGAATCATGCCCGTCGGCGTGGAATAGGTCGTGTTCGGCGTCGTACACATGATCCCGGCCAGCGCGTTGCCGACACCGTCCGCATTCAACGCTCCACGTATCGACTCGTAATCAATCCGGCGGAAGTTGCGTTGCGAGACCTTTTGCACCGCGATCGCATCGCCGACGGTCTCGAATGTGCCGGCCAATGTGGCAATCACGAATGCGCCCAGAACGGCGAATGCCTCTGCCGAACCGGGAAACGTGGGCGCTTGCCATTCGCCAATCGGGAAGCCGACGATTGCAGAATCCCTGGTCTGGCTGAGAGACCAGTCACCCGTCGCGAGGGCGACCAGACAGCCGGCGGCCAGGCCGGCGATCGGCGCCCAGAGCCGATATCTCGAGGGCGCAGCTACGATCATCGCCACCATCACCAGGACCGACACGCCGCCGATCGCCAGAAACTCCAGCGAGCCGTCCTTCTCCGAGCCCGTCCCTTGCCAGGCATCGATCGATAGCGGCACGATTGTGACCGCTACGCACATCACCACCACCCCGCCAACCGTGGGCGTGAACACATTGCGCAACATGCGGAAGAACCCGGCAATCAGCCATTCGGTCGGTGCGGCGATCAACGCCAACGCCGCCACGAACCCAATGCCGGCCAGTTCGATGGCATCGATCGTCGCCGCGAAGAAGGCGCCCGATGTACCCATGAACAACATGTAACCGGCGCCGACCGGACCGACTCGAAACGCTTGCACCGCTGTCGACAGGCCGGCAGTCAAAAGCGTCGCCGCGACGAGAAACGCAGCTTCGCCATCTGTAATCAAGCCCTGCGAGCGCATGAAGATGGGAAGGAAAATCGCGCCGGAAATGACGAAGAGCGCATTCTGCAGGCCCAGGCCTGCGGCAATCAGTAGCGGCGGACGTTCGTGTACGTCGTATCGAAGCGTTGGCCCTCGTTCTCGCATGGCGCGCATAGTCTATTGCTAGGGAAGCACGAGTCAGAGCAGCATGAGGCATGTCCAATGAGCAGCCAGCACACTACCGAGGTGAACGGTCTCAAGTTGCACTACCTCGACCACGGCGGTGAAGCCGCTGTCGATGCGGTTGCCTTGCACGGGTTCGCGCTCAACTGCCACTCATTCGATGAGGTCGCGCCCGCCCTTTCGGATCAGCTTCATTGGTACGCCCTCGACCAGCGCGGACACGGACATTCCGATCGCGCGATTGAGCTCAGCAACTACTCCCGCGATCACATGGCCGACGACATCCGCGGCTTCGTCGAGTCGCATGGCCTCGATCGGCCGGTCGTGATTGGTCACTCGATGGGTGGCATGAACGCGATGACCTTCGCGGCGCAGCACCCCGACCAATTGCGTGCGCTGGTACTGATTGATGTCGGTCCCGGAGTCAGTGTTGACGGCGTCCAGCAGGTCCGACAGTTCGTTGCCGGTCCTTATGAAATGGACTCCCTCGACGCATGGGTCGACATGACTCACCAGTACTATCCGTTCCGCTCGAAAGAGGGCATCCGCAAGCGCCTCGAGGTCTCCCTGCGCGAGACGCCGGACGGCAAGATGGCCAAGATGTTCGACGAGCGCTTCCGTGAGGCCGATTTCCGCGGTGTCGCCGACGCGCGTACCGGGATCTGGGAATCGGCCATGGCCCTTAGCGTGCCGACGCTCTTGCTGCACGGCGAGAAGAGCCCCGTCCTGAAGCGGGAGCAAGCGGAAGAGTTCGCCGCGAAGGTACCGGTCGTGAAGCTGGTGACCATCGCCGAAGCGGGCCACTCTGTCGCCGGCGACCAACCGGAGGCGTTCGTCGAAGCCGTCCGCGACTTCCTCAACGATGTCCTCTAGACAGTCGCCAACGGAATCAGGAGGCCGTCGGCAGGCGCCGTCGCTGCTGATCCCGATCATTGGCGCGATCATCGGATTCATCGCGGCGCTGTTCCTGCTGCGCGAGCTGGACATCTTCGAGGGCGACCCCGCGCCGGTCGGGCCATCGGTCACCGCCTCCTGCGACTATCCGCCAGGCGGCTACTTCGATCAACTGTGCAACTTCGTCGCCCGCGCGACGGTCGAAATACAGTCAACCATCGATCCCGAAACCGCAACGAACTGCGTGGAGAACAACGTCGATTGCCGAATCCACCGCGAGAACCTGCGTCGAGGACTTCCAACGATTGAACGCTTCCGCGACGCCTTATTCGACCTCGAACCACCGGAACACGCTGTCGACTGGCACAACCGATATCTGACCGGCATCTCGCAACTTCATAGCGGCTACAACGCGCAGTTCAATGCGCTCCAGGACAACGATCGCGAAGCATTCCTCGCTGCGCACAAACGAACAGTCGCCGCCTCGGCCGAAGCCGCCATGCTTTTCGACGACTTCGAAATCGCCTTTACGGACGAGCGAGTTCCGTAGGGCCTGTTCGCATGAGCTCCGTGTCGCCAGACCCATCCTCCAGAGGGTGTCACAGAAAAAGACTCGTCATTCCCGCGCTCCGCTGCGGGAATGACGAGTGCTGCACAGACGCTCGAACCTGAGGAACGGCGGCTGGTCCGGTTGCGATACCGACTCCAGACTTTCGTGCCGAGCACACCGAGATACCCGCGGCAGAGCGCGGGTATGACACAGGTAGAGATCAAGCGACTTTCGAGACAGGCTCCAGGGGCAGGGACTGGAATCGGTTGTTTGGCGAGTGGTAAAGGCCTCGCCATGCTCAATCAGTGCAAAATGAACGTGCCCTAGTCAGCGCTGCCCAACTCGAGGATGTCCTTTAGTTGTCCCAGCTCTTTGCGCAGCTGTCGGCCCATCATGATCTTCATGAGTGGCCGAAACACCGTGAACATGATTGAGGTCACGATGTGATCACTGCCCGCCGTCATCGAGTTCGTGACCACGGTACCGCTCGCCGATCGCTCCAGTGTCAATAGTCCGCTGAACGGAAACGGACCTTCAGATGCGTCAATCGCAAGCCGACGACCCTCGCGGAACTCAGTAATCGTCATCAACACGGGCGCCGAGCCGCCGCCGTAGGTGTATGTGCCGCGAATCTGCGTGCCACGACCAATCGGTCCCTCGCCCACGATTTCGGAGTCAGACATCCCATCGACCCACTGGTCCTGGTTGCTGACATCGGAGACGTAGGCCCAAACATCTAACGGTTCGCGCGCGATGGTGACCGACGCGCTAGTCGACATGCTGACCATCAGGATTTCAGACCCATTGCCTCGCGCAGATGCACGATCTCATTCCTCAGCATCTTGTTGGCCACGATGCCTCCCAGAGGTCGGAGCGGACCCATCATCACCTTCAACATCATCGACGTGGGAAACAGCGTGACCTCGTACTTCATCCGTGACGCGGTCTCGTCTCCCGAGCACGTGATGACAGTGACGAACGGCGTGTGCCCATCCGTGTTCTCCCAGGACACACGCGACGGCGCGTCATATTCTTTGACCACCATCGTGACGCGCAAGGACTTGCCCCGCTCGGTCGACGTGCCGGCGATTTCGGAGCCGACGCCGATGTCGCCGCCGCCGACCACCTCGGAATCGGACATGCCGAAGATCCAGTGATCCTGGTTCGGCACGTGGGACACGAATGACCACAGGCTGTCCAGCGAGCATTCGAAATCAGCTTCGATGCTGAACGTCGCAGCCATGGTCTCGTCCTATCGGAAAAGATCCATCTCCGCCGGTCGCACCAATGCGGTGTGGTCATATTCCTCGACGGGAACGTTCAGTCCCCGCACGACCGCTACCGGCACCGCGTCGAGCTTGTTCATCACTGGCTCAGCCGCCGACGCCAACTCGTCCACGATCGCCATTTCGGTGACGCGCAGGTCGTATCCCTCGGAGTCCACTTCGCCGATGTAGGAGCGGATCGGGTTCATCCCGCTCACGCCAATGGCCACGTTCATCAATCCGTTTCGCCACGGTCGACCGAAGGTATCGGTCACGATGACGGGAACATCAACCTGTCCCCGAGCGACCAGTCCCTGCCGAATCGCCAGCGCCGACGCAGACGAGTCAATTGGCAACAACGCAACGGCTGCTCCGCCGCCGACGTTGGACTGATCGACACCGGCGTTCGCGCAGACCCAGCCGTGCCGCGTCTCTGAGACGATCAAGCCTCGCGCCATCCGTACAATCCGCTTCGATTCGCGCAGGACCAACTCGACCGCGCGTGCGTCCTTCTCCCAGTCCTGGGCCCAGTCCTCGGCGAACTCTCCCGCGGTGACGTCATCAAGCCGGATCACCCGACCCTCAGCTTTGGACACAATCTTCTGCGTCACGACCAGGACATCGCCGGCTTCAAGCGGCGTCTCCTGAGCTGCGAGCGCCGTATCGATCAACTCGGCGAGATCGTCGCCGTCAACGACCTCAGGAATGCCTCCGACGGCAAAGACTCGGTATTCGGATGGGGCAGCCATTAGTCGATCCCCACCATCCGCACAGCGGCTTGCGTCTTGTAGCGCATGTTCATGCCGATGATCAGCGCGGTCAGGTCTTCGACGAACTTCGACATCGACAGCGGGCCAGCGTCAATCGGTCGCAGGTCGGGCATCTTGCCGACGAGTTCCACGACCGCCTGTTTCGCGTCAGCGTCGTCGGCCGTGATCAGCACATCGCCTTCCATTGGGTCCGAGAGCTTCTGCAGTTTGCGAGCGCTCAGGTTGTGGAACGCGCCCACGACCCTGGCGTCGGGCAGCAGCGCTTGCGCCTGCTCGGTGGCGGAACCCTGGGCAACGTCGGAGATGCCTGGCACGCGGTTCTCCATGGTCAACGGAACTGCAGCGTCAATGACCAGCTTGTCGCCGATCACGTCGCGTAGATCGTTGAGCGTCGCCTCGTGGCCGTCGAACGGCACCACGATGATCACCACATCCGACTGTTCCACGACATCGCGGTTGACGCCGCCGCCGGCGTCCGGCGTTCCGCCCGCCTTGGAGACGGCATCGCGTACGGTCTGCGCGGCGTCTTCGGCTCGCTCGATTCTGCGTGAACCAATCAACACGCGCTCGCCCGCCATGGCGAGCCTCATCGCCAGTCCCAGCCCTTCAGGTCCCGTCCCGCCGATAAAGCCAATGGTCGCCATGCCCACTCCCGATCTACGCCTAAACTGAAAAGCGTTCTGACCGAACGCACGACATCTAGGCTAACGCCACCTTCTGCCAGCGCCGTGACGACAACTACAACCAGGGCAGCGCCGACCGCGCCACTCGTGATCAAGCATCCGATCGAGCCGGACGCTGAACCTGCGGTCCGGCTCCGCGATGTCCGCCTGACCTACGTGACCAAAGAGGGCGCTCTGCTGGATGCCGTCGATCCAACCAGCCTAACCATCCGCGCCGGGGAGTTCACTGCCCTGGTCGGACCATCGGGTTGCGGCAAGACCTCGCTACTGAGAATTATCGCCGGGCTGACGCTACCCTCCGGCGGCGAGGTGCAAGTCTTTGGTCAAACTCCCAAGGACGCACAACGATACAAGCGCCTGGGGCTGGTCTTCCAGGAACCGGCGCTGTTGGCCTGGCGCTCCGTCGAGGACAACGTTCGCCTGGGACTACAACTCAACCCACGCGAAACGCATTCGTCGACCAACGTCGATGAACTGATCGAACTGGTCGGCTTGAGCGGGTTCGAACGCTACCGGCCGGCAGAATTGTCCGGTGGGATGCAGCAGCGGGCTGCACTGGCTCGCGCGCTCGCGATCGATCCGCCGCTGCTGCTATTGGACGAACCGTTTGCCGCCCTCGATGAAATCACCCGCGAGCAGATGCGCTACGAATTGCAACGGCTTTGGAGCATCTCACACGACCCGACCGAGCCGCCGCGCTCCGCCGTCTTCGTGACCCATTCCGTTGCCGAGGCCGTCGCCATCGCCGACCGCGTGCTTGTCATGTCGCCGCGTCCGGGACGAATCATCGCCGATATCCCGATCACGACATCGCGACCGCGTCGTCCCGAACACGAGCACTCCGACCGCTTTATCAACGACACCGCCATCGTCCGCGCCGCTCTGCGTTCGCCAACAACCACCGCCGTCCCCCTCGATGCGGCCTAAGGCTCCCATGGTCACTGAACCGATCCGGGATCTGAAACAGCACGATGCTCCAACGCCGCGGCGAATTCCGCTGTCGTCGCCGGACGTGCGACCCTTGCTCGCCTGGATTCTGCCACCTCTGATCGCATTGCTCCTGGTGGCGGTAACGGTGGAGCTGTGGGTTCGAGTCAGCGACGTTTCGATCTGGGTCATGCCGCGACCGACAGGCGTGATTGAGAACTTCTTCGCCGACTTCGGCCGCTACTTCTCGGAGGGCATGAAGACGCTGGCGGTCTCGCTCGGTGGCCTGGCCCTCGGTACCGCCGCGGCCACCCTGCTGGCCGCGGGCGTGGCGCACTCACAAATTCTTGAACGCGCGGTCCTGCCGATTGCGATCATGGTCAAGGTGACCCCCGTCGTTGCGTTCATTCCACTGTTCATCATCTGGCTCGGCTACGGCTGGTACCCGAAGATCGCGATCGCCGCGCTGATCACGTACTTCCCCGTCCTGGTCAACGCAATCGCCGGATTCCGCGACATCGATCCACGGATGCACGATTTCTTCCGCTCTGTCGATGCCTCGACCTGGGAGATCTTCCGTCACCTGCGACTGCCGGCCGCCGTGCCGTATCTGTTTGCGTCGCTCAAGATCTCCGTCACGCTGTCGCTGATTGGCGCCGTGGTCGCCGAGTTCTTCCTGGCCGGGCATGGAGGATTAGGCGCAGTGGTCTGGATTGAGCAAAACAACCTGCGGCTGGAGAAAGTGTTCGCCGCGGTGTTGATGCTGACCCTGATCGGTGTGACCCTCTCCACAGCCGTGTTCGTCGCCGAGCGGCTCTTCTCCTGGCGTATCGACCAACCGGTCAGCGCCGCATAAGCTCAATCCATGGAGCAGCCATGACTACCCCTCGCGATCCATCCGCCGATGACGGCGGGCGAACCGACTACCGCCTGCCTGAACGGCGAGCGCCGCTACGGGCCGATTCCGTCGTCATCAAGTTCTCGTCGGATGGATTCATTCTGGAGCTGGAGGGCGACGACGTCGACCTGGGCACCGATCTCAAGGTGCGTCGCGAGCATCGTCTGATCGCTGAGTTCCGCCGCGATGCGGTCGATGGTTGGTGGTACAAGTCGTCGGTCTTGCGCGACCCGCGTCCGCTGCAAACAGATACGCGTTCCACAGACCGCTAGCTGCTTGCCGCTGACCGACTCCGTTCATAGGCTGTTAACGGTCGCTATCGCCGTGGCAACCCCACGGAAGCGGCTCCGGCTAGCCGGCCCGGCAATGAGAATCGCCCGGCGTCCGTCAAGCCCAGGAGCCCTGCGCCCATGTTTCAGATGTCCGTCTCGTTCCGCAACCGATTGCTGTTTGCCCTCGCTGCTGTCGCTGCGTTGGCTGCCGCACTGAGCCTCGCCTGTTCCGGCGACGACTCCGACGATGTCCTGTCCATGTCATACATCGCCGGATTCCAGCCGCAGGCCAACCTACCCTTCGTCGCCGTCTACGTCGCCGAAGACCGAGGCTTCTTCGCCGACGAAGGCCTCGAGGTCGACATCCAGCACGCCGGCTTCACCGGCAGCCACAAAACCTTGATCCTCGCCGGCGAAGTCGACATCACCACCTTGCCAGCGTCGGAAATGTTGCAGATTCGCGCCAACTCCGGCGCGCCCTATGTCGCCGTGATGCTCTTCGGCCAGCGCGGAGACTTCGGCTACGCCGTCCTCAACTCGTCGGGCATTGAATCTCCCGCCGACTTCGCCGGACGTGACGTTGGCTTCAAGGGCATCGTGCAGGCGGAATTCCACGCAATGCTTGCGGCTCAGGGCCTGACCACCGACGACATGAACATGATCGACGTTGGCTTCAATCCGGTCGTGCTCGTCGAAAAACAGATCGATGTCTACCCCGTCTTCCTCTCCAACGAACCAGACACGCTGAGCCGCAACCTGGGCCAGGACATCTCCGTCTTCGAGGCCGCCGACTACGGCGTGCCGACGCTCGGCGTGGTCTACCTGGTGACAGAGGAGTTCCTCGAGGACGTCACGAATCGCGAAAAGCTTGAGCGCTTCCTGCGGGCGACGGTCCGAGCCTTTGAGTTTGCCGTCAACGATCCCGCCGCCGCAATCGAGTCCACCGCCAAGTTCATGGCCCAGGACCCGCCGCCCGACCTGGTCCACGAACGCTTCATCCTCGACACGGAGATCAAGAACGCGCAGAACGACCTAACTCGCGCCAATGGCGTCGGCTGGTTCACCCAGCAACAGTTCCGCGCACTGACCGATGTCCTGCTCGAATACGAAGCGCTCGAGAACGATGTCGATATCGAGAAAGCGATCGACCGCTCGTTCCTAGAAGCGATCCACCGATAGGTTCAAGAGGTCCAAGGGATGAGCCAATAGCAAGGGCAGCCTGTGCGTTTGCATTTGCTGCCTTGCCGAAACAAGCGGGAAACGCCGACAATCACCGGTCGGCCTCCAAGAGGCCACCCGTCTCCCCCTCCGTCATACCCGCGCTCCGTCGCGGGTATCTCGCCGAGTCATCCACCGACGCTCTGAGCACGGCTTACCACTCGACCATTCGCCCAGCTTGATTCCGGACTTTGTGCCGGGAGCTACGGAATATCCGCGACGGAGCGCGGGTATGACAGAGATGGACTGAGACCCCTGTCCTCAGAATCGAGTACCGAAGCGAGCGACCCCGGAAAGGTTTAGGCCTTGCTGCGCAGGAACTTTTCCTGGCCCGGGGTGGGCTTGTCATTCGGGTAGTGGAGCTTTTTCAGCTCGTCGCGGACCGGGAAGATATGGACCGCGTCCCAGCCGCAGGACTGCTCGCAGAGGCGGCAGCCGGTGCAATTCTTCTCGATCACGACCGCCTGACCGAAGAAGTCCGACGCTTCGCTGGTGAAGTCCAGCTCCAGCGCTTCGAACGGGCAGACATTGATGCAAAGTTCGCAGCCCGAGCCGATGCACTTGTCGGGGTCGACCTCAGCCTTCGGCCATTCCTTCTTGGCGAACTTACGGCAGATGTCCCCGTCTTCGTCGAGGATGCACTCGACCGGGCAAACCGCGCCACAGGCGCCGCAATCGATGCAGAGCGCTGGGTCGATGTAGTGAATCGTGTTGCGCTCGCCCCAAATCGCGTTTGTGGGACAGCGATTCGTGCAGGCTGTACAGCCGATACACGTCTCAACAATGTCGTAGGCCACGGCCAACTCCTCTGCGTACCCCTGAAGGCGCTCCCGCAAGTATATCCACGACTGCTTATGGCATTCAATCAAGCCAACGACCGAACGCCGATCTGCCGTCATTGCTCCTATAGTGGAACTGAGGCGGCCGGGATTAGGAACTCCAATGTTGCATATTGCTATGCGCGTTCCTCGCGCTGCGTTCGGACTCGCCGTCGGCCTGTTCCTCTTGGCCGCCACCGCAGCCGCATGCGGTGATGATCCGCCCGAAGTTGCCCAACAACAGCAACAACCACAGGATGCCGCGGCTCAAGCGGAGGACACGCAGTCCCAGCCGATCGACGCCGCCGAACAGCCGGACGGCGACCAAAGCGCGCAACAGGACACCAGCGAAGCCGATGACAACGAGTCGGCATCGCAGGCCGCGCAGCCGGAACAATCCGAGGTCGCGCAAGACACGGCCCAGGAGTCCGATGACAGCCAGCCGGTGGTCAGCGATCCAGATCGCGAGATCCTGATCGAAGGCGAGCGCTTCGCCTCGTCGATCAGCCCGGACGAAACCGAGCGTCAGTTCCGCTTCCAGGCCGCGACCGGCGCCTGGCTACGTATCTTCGTCAACGGCAAGGGTGGCATGGATCCCATTGCCACGCTGCTGCAGCCCGACGGGACGGAGATCGCTATCAATGACGATCTCTCCACGACCAACCGAGACTCACTGATCATCGCCCAGATCCCGGCCGAGGGACTGCAGTTCATCCGTGTGCAACCCTTCGACTCGAACGGCATCGGCGACTTCATCATCCAGATCCAGACGCTGAAGATCGGCGTCGACGATGACAACGCCATCATCTCGGTCGGCTCAAGCGCGAATGGTCGGCTCAACACACCCGACGACGTGGACGTGTTCGAGTTCCAGGCCCAAGTCGACCAGCAGGTATTCGTCCTGGTTGATGGTGACACCGGGGTTGATGTGTTCGCACAGGTCTTCCACCCGGACGGCAATTTGCTGCAGATCGATGACGACGGTGGGCACGGACTTGACTCCGAGATCTACTTCACTGCCGATGCCGCCGGCCTCTGGCGTGTTGAGGTGTGGCCCGCTTCAAACAAGGTTGGCCAGCGCCAACTGATCGGCGCATACCGGATCACAGTCAAAGAAGGATTTCCGACCAGCGCCGTCAACGAAGCCGTCGCGTCCGACCTTGCCGGCGCGGCGCTGACGTTCCTCCAGGCGTTGCGCGATGGCGACTCCGCCACGATTCTTGCCCTGGCCGGACCCGAAGCGTTGACGATCTGGGGTTGGGACGACGCCGGCGATGTTGGTCGCGACATTCAGAAAATTCAATCGATCGATCTGGGCGGCGAGATTCTACAGTCCGTCTCCTACGGTGATGTCCTGCACACTTCCCGTGGACGCGTCTACTTCCAACTCTCCGAGAGCGACTGGATGCGATTCGAGCTCATCCAGCTCGGCGGCCATTGGCTGGTCGACGACTGGGCCCACAGCGTCGGCCCGCCGAGCTGATCGGCGCGCCGACCGCGATCCCGCCAGCTCGGTTCCGTCATTCCCGCGCTCCGACGCGGGAATCTCGCCCAACCCTGCACCGACGCCATCTTGGGTTAAGACTGCCCAACAAGCGCCTGCTGATATCGTCATTCTCGATCGACGAGGCTCGCTTCATTGATGTCGGGAGAGATGCATGACCGAACAACAACCTGACGCCGATGGTCCGCTCGACGGCGTCATCGTGATGACCGACGGCGAAATGGCGGAATGGTCAAACCACCGTTCCGGTATGGCCATTCAGTTCGGCGTCTCGGCCGACCTCTCAGGCGCCGAAGGGGTCTTCATGACCCGCCAGAAGATTCCCCCCGGGATGTATTCGACGCCGCACTGGCACGTCAACTGCGAGACGGCCATGTACATCCTGCAGGGCCCAATCGTGATGTCCTATGGCGAGAAACTGGAGCACGTACACGAGGTCGAAACCGGCGACTTCCTCTACGTACCGCCGCGTGCTATTCACCAGATCAGCAATCCTCGCGACGACCGCGACGCCGAGGTCGTGCTCTGCCGCAACGCGGCCGAGGAGATCGTGGCTGAAGTGGACATACCGGGAGCTCCCGGCTGCTCGCCCGCTGAGTAGGGCCGGCTGAGCAGGAAAGCTAGCCGGCGACCATCGCCAGTGCTCGTTCGGTCTTCAGTTCTTCAAGGAATATCTGCATGGCCGGAATTGCTGCGTGCGCGCCGCGCAACGCGGTGACGACTAGGTCGGCGCCAATCACATTGTCACCGCCGGCAAACACACCAGGTTTCGATGTGCGTCCCTGCTCGTCCACCAGCACCTCACCCCAGTCGTTGACGTCGATGCCGGAGTCGCCGTAAACATCGCGGCCAACGTCGTAGCCCACGGCGACCACAAAGGCGTCGCAATCGAGGACAAACTCCGAGCCGGGAACGGGTTGCGGTCGACGCCGGCCACTTTCATCTGGTTCACCCAGGCTCATCCGCGCGCATTCAACGCCAACCACCGCGCCTTCCTTCTTGATCAAGCCAACGGGCGTCGTCAGGTACTCGAAGATCACACCCTCTTCACGGGCGTGTCGCCGTTCCTCTTCCCGGCCCATCATCTCGTTCTCGCTGCGCCGGTACAGCAAGGTCACCTGCTCGGCGCCCAACCGAATTGCGGATCGGACACAGTCCATCGAGGTGTCGCCGCCGCCCACCACGATGAGCTTGCGCCCGACATCAGGCGCACTCCACAACGCCGCGGGCAAGAGATCGTCGCCCAGGTTCGCGCGCACCAAGAACTCCGTCGCGCTGTAGACGCGAGCTAGGCGCTCCCCATCGAGGCCGAGTCGCTTGCCCATGCTGGCCCCGTGGGCGAGGAAGACCGCGTCCCAACGCGACAGTTCGTCCCAACTGATATCAACGCCCACGCGTGTGTCGAATCGGAATTTCACCCCAGCAGCTTCCAGCGCATCAGCTTTTTCATCAACGATGTCTTTGGCCGTCTTGAAGTTAGGAATGCCGTATCGCAGCACGCCACCAGCAGAGGGCCAAGCCTCGAAAACGGTTACCGCGTGACCGGCGACGCGCATCTGCTCCGCGACCGCCAACCCTGCCGGTCCAGAGCCAACAACTGCAACGCGTTGCCCACTCTCAAACTGAGGCGTGGGAACCGGGAATCCACCGCGCTGCTCGCGGTCCCAATCGCCCAGGAAGGCTTCAAGCTTGCCGATCGCGACCGGCTTGGCGTTCTTGCCAATCACGCACGAACCCTCGCACAGCGCCTCTTGCGGACAGAGACGACCGCAAAGTTCCGGCATCTCTGAAGTCTGGCGGAAGACGGCGGCCGCATCGGCGAGCTTGCCGATCTCTAGAAATGCCAGCGCGCCCGGAATGTCATTGCCAATTGGACAGGCCACGATGCACGGAGCGGCCGGACACTGGATGCAGCGCTGCGCTTCAAACATGGCCGGGCCGGCGGTGTAGCCGAAATACACCTCGTCCCAGTTACGCACGCGATCATGAGGGGTCTGCTTGGTTACGTGGTGCGGTGGAATCCGCAGGCGCTGCCGACGATCAATCGGCTGTCCGGCTCTGGTCAGCTGCTGTTTCTTGGCCTGTGGCCGGGGCTGTTTCGCCCGTCCATTTGACCGGCCATTGGCGCTTCCCGACGTACCGTTGGAAGCGCTGGCCCCGCTATACCGTATGGAACCTGTCGTATCATCTGACATTTCAGCCAACACGCCCCTCGCTCCGAAGTGTGCGACTCCCATCCATCATACGTCTGCCGACGCCCGCTCTGCCTGCTAGCCTCGATCCATGGACGAGGATGCAACGCAACGTTTCGTAAAACTTGACAATCTCCAATTGGCCAGGCAATTCGGCATCCTCGCCAGGGGGCATGAACACGCCGTTCGCCTCGACCTGTGTTGCTTCCTGATCGGTCGGATTGTCGAGCCAAACTTCAACCAGCTTTCAGCGCTGACGAGGCTTGACGCCCTGGCCACTGAGATTCGCCAGACGAGTCCAACCAGCGAACCGGAGCAGGTCGAACGCCTTTGCCAGGTGCTGTTCCAGGAACATCGATTCCGCGGCGATACCGACACCTACTACGACCCGGTCAACTGCTGCCTGCATTCCACTCTCGAAACCGGCCAAGGCATGCCGATCACGCTCGCCGTCCTGATGATCGAGGTCGCTCGACGCGTGGGACTCGATTTGCACGGAGTGGGCGCACCGTTCCACTTCCTCGTCAAGTACGACGACCACGATGCCAGGGCGGAGCGCTTCCTCGATCCATTCCACGCCGGACGCGAGATCGATCGCGACGCACTGACCGACCGTCTACGCGCCACGAACCGCGGCGCTGGACCAAACCCGGAATCGTTCCTCGCCTCGGTCACCAAGCGCCAAATTCTGCAACGCATCCTGACCAATCTCAAAGGCGCAGGCGTCCGCAAGCGCGACTATTTCGCCGCCATCACCGCAACCGATTTCCTGCTCGCCCTCTCACCTTGGTCGCTTGAGGATCGCCGAGACCGAGGACTGCTCTGCTATCAGACCGGGCAGTACATTGAAGCACTCGACGATCTGCAGCAGTACCAGGAACATGCCAGCGACGCGCCCGACCACGACAGAGTCGCCGACTTCATCGAGCGCGTCCGCACACGTATCGCGGAAGGCAGCAGCTAGCGCTGCCTGTTCCCGTTGGTTGCCCGTTTACCAATCCGCAACACCAGATGGATTTCCGCTATATTCACATGTGGCGGCCGCTGGGAATGCTGCAACCGGCGGCGCTGATCTCATTCTCATCATCTCATCATCTCGCAGCCTGAGAAACTAAGGGGAATGGCCAACGCAACTGCCTTGCGCACGGTCAACATGTCCGCCATGAATGGCGCATTGCCTGTCAACGCCTTCCGTCACGTCCACGATGAGCTCGCCTACCGCACGGAGGCAGGCCCATCGTTTCGTGACATCACCGAAGCGGTTCGCGAAATTGTTCGCCGATCCGAGGTAGGGTTTGGCCAGGTATCCGTCTTCTCGCAGCACACGACCGCTGCCATCATTCTGCAGGAGCACGAACCACTGCTCCTCGCCGACCTGCGTGATCGCCTGATCGCGTGGGCGCCGCCCGACATCTACTACCGGCACAACGACTTCGATATCCGCACCGTCAACATGCACGAGGACGAGCCCGAGAACGGTCACTCCCACGTCCAGCACATGATGCTGGGCACTTCAGAGACCATTCCCGTGCTCAACGGCGAACTGCACATCGGCGAGTATCAATCGATCTTCCTGGTCGAGCTCGACGAAGCGCGTGACCGCCGCGTCAGTGTGACGGTGCTGGGAGTCGCCGGCGAGTAAGTCGGGCGTCACTCCACAGACCCAACCTGCGACCGCTTCGGCATCCGCCGAGGCGGTCGTTCTTATACTCAATCCATGACCCAGAGCGGCCTAACCACCTTCAATCCGTTGGCCGTCGCCCAACAAACGCTCGATACTCCGCTATCCCGAATTCTTGCGGCGCGCATCCAGCGCGATGGTCCGATGACCTTCGCAGATTGGATGGAACAATGCCTCTACCACCCCGAGCACGGCTACTACCGACGCGGGCAACCGACGGTTGGACGCGATGGCGATTTCCTCACCAGCCCGGAAGTCCATCCGATCTTCGGCGCCGCCATCGGACACCTGGCGTTCGAGCTGTGGCGTCACGGTGATCGCGCCGAACCGTTTCGTATCGCCGAGGTCGGGCCGGGAACCGGCGCACTCGCGAAGTCGATGCTGCGGCACATCCATGCCACGTCGCCGGAGCTCGCTGAAGCGACGCGCTACACCCTGATCGAACCAGATCAGCAGGCCGCGGATCGCCAGCGAGAGCGGCTCAGTCCTCTCCACAGCGTCCACAACATAAACAGCATCAACAATCTTACGGGGACACACCATCTCGTTGTCGCCAATGAGCTGCTCGATGCGCTTCCGGTCCACCGTCTCCAATTCGGCGATGGCCGTTGGCAGGAAATCCTGGTCGACTTCGCCACGGCCCGAGGCTTTCACGACGCGCCGTCGGAGGTGACCAACGAAGTCCTGCTTCAACCGTTGAGTCAGATGGCGGCCGCGGATGGTCAGATCGTGGAAGTGGGACCGAGTCGATCCGAGCTTGTTTCTACCTTGGCCGACACCGTCGCCGATCACGGTCTGCTGCTGCTCTTCGACTACGGCTACGCCCGTGATCGGCTCTACGCATCCTGGCGGCGCGACGGCACCTTGATGACATTCCGCAATCACATTCCTGGCGACGATCCGTATGCTCACCCGGGCGAGCAAGACATCACGGCACACATTGACATCGATCAGGTCACGGAGTCGGCCGTGGCCGGCGGCCTGAGGGCCCTGCCGGTTCTCAGTCAGGCCGAGTGGTTGCACGGTCTGGGCGCGGCGGTGTTGCCCGCCGTGGCCGACGCGAAGCTCGACACGAACGCCTATCTCGCGGCCCGCCGCGCCGCCGAGACCCTTACCGATCCGGCCGGTCTCGGCCGGATCGCCGTCATGGGCTTCACACGTGGCTCCATCGGCCCATTGCCAGGCTGGACCGCTCCATGATCGACGTCGGCGACCGACTCCCTGACACTGCTCTCCACTTGCGCCGCTATCTCGGTGATGGTCCGCTGTTAATCCTCTTCTACGCCGAGGCCAGCACGCCGTTGTGCACGCAACAGCTCTGCGCCTTTCGCGACGACTACGAGATAGTCAGGGAACTCAAAGCAGACGCCATCGCCATTTCCAGTGACTCCGCCGACGAACACGACCGGTTCAGCGCAGAGCATCACTTCCCCTTCCTTCTACTGTCGGATCCCGACCTCAATGCCGCCAGCGCCTTTGGCGTCGCCGATATGGCGACCAAGCGCGCCCAGCGCGCCGCGTTTGTCGCCCACCCCGACGGCACGATTCGGCTCGCGATCTCGTTCTACCAACCGAACAACCTGGGCCATTACCAACAGGTCTTCGAAGCCCTCGGGCTGGACATCTAATGCTTGCTCTGCTCGATTCCTTCGAGGCGATGGCAAACGAAATTCTCGAAGAGCAGATCGCCATCTGCGAGATTCCCGCGCCGACGGATCAGGAGCAGCTTCGCGCCCAATACATACAACGCGAGCTCGCCTCGATCGGCTTGCAGGTGCGATCCGACGACGTGGGCAATGTCATCGCCCAACACCCCGGCGCCGGAACCAATCCAATCGTCCTCAGCGCCCACCTCGACACGGTCTTTGGCTCCGACCAGCCCGTGACCGTCGCCCGGCCGGGCGAGCGCAACCCGTATCGCCATTCGGAAATTGTTCCGGAACATGAGTTCCACGCGCCCGGAATCTCCGACGCCGCGGCCGGGCTGGTTGCGATTCTCACGATCGCTCGGACACTGCGAGCGTCGCCCGCCGCTGAGCACGTGCTGTATCTGGCCACGGTCGGAGAGGAGGGCCGCGGAGACCTGCGCGGGGCGCGACACTTCTTCGAATCCGAACTGGGACGTTCAGCCCGCGCCTTCATCACCATCGACCACTCCGACCCGGCCGCCATCGTCAATAGCGGGATCGGCTCCCGACGCTACAACGTGCAGTACCGCAGCAGTGGCGGACATAGCTGGGCACATTTCGGCCGCTACAACCCCGCCTTCGCGCTCGCCGCAGCAGCCGATCGACTGGCCGACATCCGCCTGCCGCGCAGTCCGCGCACGACATACAACGTGGGTGTCGTCCAGGGAGGCGAAACCGTCAACGCGATTCCGGAACTGGCGCAGATGGACATCGACCTGCGCAGTGAATCGCCGGGTCAACTCGACCAACTCGACCGAGATCTGCAGGAGATCATCCGCTACGGCCACCGTCGCGAGCATCAACGTCGGAGCAAGGGAGCGCAGGAGCCGCTGGTAACCAAGATCGGTGACCGGCCCGCAGGTGTCACACCTGTCGAGAGCGAATTGGTACAGGCCGCGAAGCGATCGCTGGAAGCCGAAGAGCTGCTGCCTCATCTGATCGCAGCATCGACCGACGCGAATGCTGCCATCGCCGCCGGAGTTCCGGCCGTCGCGATGAGCTGGGGCGGCCGCTCCGACAACCAGCACAGCATCCGCGAGTGGTTTGATCCAACCGATCGCAGCCGCTCGCTTCGGGTGATTGCCCGGATGCTGCTCGACCTCACTGGGAACTCATAGCCCACACATCACCTGACTAGACTGATCCCATGCCCAGCGAAGACCTGCGCGCCTACAGCGACATCGTCATTGACCACTTCCAACATCCCCGCAACGCGGGCGCCCTCGCGACCGCCAACGCCGTGGGCGAGGACCGCAATCCCGTCTGTGGCGACCACATGAAGCTGATGCTGCGCATTGAAGACGACACCATCGCGCAAGCACAGTTCCAGACCCGCGGATGTCCCGCCGCAATCGCGACGAGCAGCATGGCCACCGTCGTCCTCACCGATATGAACATCGACGAGGCGGCGAAGCTGAAGCGCCAGGACTTCGTCGACGCAGTCGGCGGTTTGCCCAAAGCCAAGGTTCATTGCTCTGTGTTGGTGGCAGCCGCTCTCAAGCGGGCGCTTGAGGACTATCGGGAACGTGCGTTGGTGGGCCGATCCGCGTGAGGGTGCGCCGGATACCGCTCCAACAAACGGTCCTCGATTTACAGGCCAAGGGTGATAACACGCTCACTGACTGGTTCGCGATCGGCAACTCCGTCTCGACGATCCGTATCTGCCTTGAAGATCCCGGACACAACGCGCTCGCCGCGGCACTGATCGTGCTCGACGCCTACCTCGACCTCTCCGATGGCGACACGGCGCGCATCGACGAGCGCCTGCTGGCCAATGGCGGCGTCGATATCGACGGGCGTGAAGGAGCAGTCGCCGCGCAGCAGCTCTGCATCCCTCGGCTTCCGAGGGGCGCGCAGACCGCGTTGGCCGCGGCCAAGTCCAACCCACAGGTGAGCGCGGCCGCCCGGCTCTCGATGAATGGCGACGCCGCGGTAATGCTGGTCGGCATTGCCCCATATCCAGTGCGCGCTCGACAAATCGAGTCCCTCGTCCGTGGGCGAACGCTCAATGATCGCGTCATCGACCTCGCCGCACAGACCGCGCGCTCGGAAGCTCAGCCCTATGGCGTCGGCGACCTCACCAATTCCACCGCCGTGGACCAGGTTGAAGACGCTGTCCGACGTCTGTTCCGACGACTCCGCGACCGCATTGACGCTGGCCAGTTGCTGAGGCAACCGCATGATCGCCGCTATCCTCCTCGCCGCCGGTGAGTCGTCCCGAATGGGGCAGCCCAAGCAGCTGCTCGACTGGCATGGCCAGCCGCTGGTCGTTGCTCAGACCGAAGCGCTGCTCGCGGCAGGTTGCCGACCCGTCGTGGTCGTGCTCGGCGCTCATCTGCACAGGCTGCGACCGCTGATCCCGTCACGCGCCGATGTCCAAGTCACCACAAATCGGAACTGGCGCGAAGGGCGTGCATCATCGATCCGCACGGGGGCTCGCGCCGTCCCGCCGACATCCGACGCAGTCGTCGTCTCATCGGTTGACCAACCTGCGGAAGCCGATGTCATCCGCGAGCTCTCCAACGCACTCGAATCGGCGCCGGAGGCGATGATCGTTGTTCCTCGCCATGAAGGCCGAAACGGCCACCCACCGATCTTCCGTTCCAACCTGCTGCCGGAACTGCAATCCGTGACTGAACGTCAAGAGGGACTCCGAGCGGTCCGACGCCGTCATGCCGAGCGCACTATCTTCTTGGAGATTGACGACCCGATCGTCACGCTCAACCTGAACACTCCCGACGCCTACCGTCGCGCCCTAGCATTCAGTAACCTTCAACGGGTGCGGGAAACCTCGGAGTCCGAGGAACCCGTTCCACCCAGCGAATAGAGTGGACCATATGGCCACCCCCCTCAGACAGACGATTCAGGTCGGGAAATATGTCGTCGGTCAACGGCTGCGCCGGACCGAGCGCTACCCGCTCGTGCTGATGCTGGAGCCGCTGCTGCAGTGCAACCTCGAATGCGCCGGTTGCGGCAAGATCCAGCACCCGAACGACATCCTCCGCCGCCGGCTCACCCCGCAGCAGTGCTGGGACGCCATCGAGGAATGCGGAGCGCCGGTCGTCGCCATCGCCGGCGGCGAGCCGCTGATCCACAAGGACATCGTCGAGATAACGAAGGGCTACACCGACCGCAAGAAATTCGTCTACCTCTGCACCAATGCCATCCTGCTCGAGCGTAAGTTGCAGGATTTCGAGCCCAACCCCTACCTCACGTTCTCCGTACACATTGACGGCTTCGAGCAGGACCACGACGACTCCGTCTGCCGTGACGGCATCTGGGAGGTAGCAATCAGGGCGATCGAAGAAGCCAAGGCTCGCGGCTTCCGTGTGACCACCAACAGCACCTTCTTCCTCGGCGCCAAGCCCGACCGCATCCGCTTGATGTTCGACAAGCTGATGGAGCTCGGTGTTGATGGATTGATGATTTCGCCGGGCTACCCCTACGAGAAGGCGCCCGACCAGGAGCATTTCCTCGCCCGCAACCAGACCAAAGAACTGTTCCGCGACATCCTCGACGACCCGCCCAAACACTGGAACTTCAATCACTCGCAGCTCTTCCTCGATTTCCTCAAAGGCGAAATCGAGTACGACTGCACGCCGTGGGGCAACCCAACCTTCACCGTGTTCGGCTGGCAGAGGCCCTGCTACCTGATGGACGAGGGCTACGCCGAGAGCTTCCGGGAGCTGATCGACGAGACCGAGTGGGAGAACTACGGCGTCGCCTCGGGCAACCCGAAGTGCGTCGACTGCATGGTTCACTCCGGCTACGAGGCCTCAGCCGTGATCGACGCGACGACCAACCTCAAGGCCGGCCTGCGCAGCTTCGTCGGCAGCATCCGCTAGCTCGGCTCGCGCTCGGGCCTGTACAACTTGCTGCCATCAGGGTCGGTATCGCGTTCACTGGCTCAACACTTGAACATCATTCCTGTTGCCGCCGGACAGCTCCTCGTCATACCCGCGCTTGTCGCGGGTATCTCGCTGCTCGCGGCACAGCGGTCGCGAGTACATCGAGATTGCCGCGACGAAGCGCGGCAATGACGGAGACTAGCGCTTCTGTCATGCGCTCCGCACCTTTCCGGTCGGAGCTGTATGAAGATTCCTAAACCAGCCGGAAGCGAACTCCACACAGAGTCACCGTCGACTCATCCTCCGACACATCGAGGTCGTGATGCCGCGCCGTAGCAACCACGTGCTCGCGATCAACGGTTGCCACGTCCAATCCGCCCAGGCCGTCGCCTCGACCATCGGTCGCCTCGACGAAACGCAAGGTTGCGTCGTCGAGCGAGATCGTTGGATGGCCGTGGTCGTCGGAGCCTGTTGAGATCTCAAGAACCTCTGACCACCGAGCCGCCATGGCAACGGGATCAGCACTCTGCAACTCAGCCGCGGTCATCGCGGTGACCACGTGCTCGCGCTTGGCCGGCAGCCAATGGTCGCCCGCAGGATTCCAGGGACCGTCGAGCACGTCGTCACCGGTGTTCCAGCGCAACTCGGCGATCGCTCCGGGCAGATCCTTTGGATGCAACTGAATGCCGTCCGTCTGATCATTCGACGAGTCCACGACAAGCCGAATGCCCAACTCTGAGACATGAGACCGCCTGGCGGCGATGTCGTCGCATTGCATGATCACCATGTAGCCGCCGTCGCCGCCGCGATGCCGCAGAAAGCGTCCGCCCGCCGTTCCCGGCATCATCGGCGAGACCGCCTCGATGAACGAATTGCCAATCGGCATCAGGAAGTTGTGCAAGCCAAACTGTCCCACTCCGGGGTCGCGATGACAGACTTCCAGCCCGAAAACGCCCCGCAGGTGCGTCTCAATCATGTCCAGATCCTCAGCCACCAGGCAAATCTGTCTCATTCGCAACACGTTCGACCGCCTTTCCCCGTTCTGTTCTCCCCCCGGCTTCGCGGGGGGAGATGCCGCAGGCAGAGGGGGGCTGCCGCTCCGACTCACCTGCCCGTGAACACCGGGCGTCGCTTCTCGACGAACGCCCGTCGCGCCTCGATCGAATCCTCGCTCTCGCCCACGCGACGCATCCGGTCCGCCTCACGCCGAACCGCTTCCGCCAGCGGAATCGTGAATGCGTCGTTCAGGTTGTTCTTGATCTGGGCAATCGCGCCTGGGTGAGAATCGCGCAATTGCGCCGCGACCTGCATCACACCCGGCATCAGCTCCTCGGGATCGAACACACCGTTGGCGAGACCCAACGAGAGCGCCTCTTCCGCCTGCACGCGATCGGGCAGCAGGTACATCTCGCGCGCCTTGCCCATGCCGACCAGTCGCGGCAGCATCCACGTGCCACCGAAGTCACCCGAGAATCCCACCCGCAGGAACGCGGTGTAGAGATAGGCGGTGGTCGACATGTAGCGCAGGTCGCAGGCCAGCGTGATCGAGCATCCCGCGCCGGCCGCGCCGCCGTTGATCGCCGCGATGGTCGGCTTCGGCATCTGGTGCAGCAGAATCGATGTCCGCTCCGAGTGCGTCAGCGAGTAGATGCTCTGCTCGAGATTGCGAATGTCCCCGCGTCCCGTGTCTTTCAGGTCACCGCCGGCGCAAAACAGCCGGCCCGCTCCGGTCAGGATCACGACGCGCACGTCGTTGTCCGCTGCTGCCGCCTCACAGGCGAGGGGCAACTCGGTCAGCATCGTTCCGTTCAACGCATTGAGCGATTCCGGGCGATTCAACGTGATCGTGCAGATGCCGTCGTCAATGTCGTAGAGCAGGGTTTCGTACATCAAACGACCTCACCAATTCAGTATGCCTCGACACCTAGTCTACCCACCGATGCCACGACGTCCGACCAGCGAACACTCCTCGCACGCCTTGTCGAACCCTGTGCTCCTCGCTGCTCGTATTGCATAACCAAGCCGTGCGAATCGGCGTCTGGCGTAGACTGACTCTTATGCTCACGATCACCGCTGCACTTCCCTGGGAGGCGCAAGCCGCGCGCGCCGGACAAGCCATTGCCGGACGCAGACGGGTGCGCATCCTCACCACCGGCGTCGGTCCCGACCGGGCGCGCGATGCGGCGGAAGAGGCCATTGAGCAGCGCAAGCCCAGCCACGTGATCAGCATTGGCGTCGCCGGCGGACTCACCAATACCCTGCGCCGACCGTCGATCACGCTGCCGACCAGCATCATTCGACAAACAGACGGCGCCACATTTCAACCCGACGACCAACTCCGCAAACAGACGATTCGGCTGCTGAACAAGGCCGACATGTTCTGGCAGTCGGTGACCAGCATTACGACCCCGGAGATTCTGTTCACGCGACCGGAAAAGAAGGCCGCCGCCGACAGTGGCGCAGAGATCGTCCAGATGGAAGACGCGGAATGGGCCGAGGCCTGCGCCGCGGCGGACATCCCGTTTGTCTCGATTCGCGTCGTGATGGACGCGCTCGACGATGACATCCCCAACGAAGTCGTCCAATGGCGAGGCAAGCCGTCACCGCTCGACATCGCGATCGGCGCGTTCCGGCGTCCGCGACTGCTGCCGGAGCTGATTTCGCTCGGTCTACAGCGGCAGTCCGCGATGCAGGAGCTTGAGCGTGCGATGACGCTGATCATTCCCGCGCTCGCTCCCGACCAGCCCGACCAGCCTGATTAGGTCGTCGCGCAGGACCGCCGTGAAGCGAGCCCTTGTCACCGGAGCCAACGGCTTCATCGGCGCGCACGTGGTCCGAGCCGCGCTCGACGTCGGCGTGGAGGTGCGCGCCCTCGTCCGACCTAATAGCGACCAGCGCAATCTCGACGGTCTCCCTGTTGAAGTCGTATTCGGCGACCTGACGGAACCGGAATCACTGGCGAGCGCTCTCCATGGCATTGACACGTTGTTCAACGTCGCCGCCCGCTACGACCTCAGTCGTCGTGCTCGGCGTGGCGCCTATCGAGCCAACGTCGATGGAACCCGAGCACTCATGCTGGCCGCGCTGCAGGCTCAGGTCGACCGTGTCGTCCATACGTCGTCAGTCGCCGCGATCGGACCACCGGAAGATTCGGCGCGCCCCGCCACCGAAACCCAGTGGGCCGAGGTCGACCACGCCCCTGGACCGTACGAAGAGACAAAGATTCTCAGCGAACGACTGATCAACGATCTGGTCGAATCGGAGGCGCTGCCCGCAGTCTGCGTCCTGCCCACTGCTCCCATCGGTCCGCTCGATCTGAAGCCCACGCCTACCGGCCGGCTGATCCGCGACGCGGCGTCCCGGTCGATGCCTGCCTACATCAGCTCCGCCGGACTCAACATCGTGCACGTCAGAGACGTGGCGGTCGGCCACGTCAATGCCGCGACGATAGGACGTATAGGCGAGCGCTACATCCTCGGTCACCAGGAGGGCAATCTCACGCTGCAGCAGATCATCGAACGCGCAGCCGCAGCCGCTGGAGCCCAACCTCCTCGCCTGGCAATTCCCTCGCCGGTTGCCTACATCGCCGCTCTGGTTGACGAGTACCTGGTCAGCTCCCTGACCCGGCAGCGGCCGCGGGCGACCATCGCCGGCGTCAGGCTGGCTCGCCAGCGTCAGTTCTTCAATCCCCGAAAAGCAATCGACGAGCTCAATCTGCCGCAAACCGACCTCGACGCGACGTTTACCGAGGCGGTCAACGCGTTTCGTACACTCACAGAATGAACCAACACACCCAACCTCAGACCGTCCTCATCACCGGAGCCAACAGCGGCATCGGCCAGGCTGCCGCCACCGAGTTAGCGCGGCGCGGCTGGCACGTCTTCGCCGCCGCCCGCTCGCCCGAACGCGGCCAGGCCGCCGTCTCCCAGATTCAGCAGGACAGCGGTTCGATCGCCGTCGAGCTACTGGAACTGGACCTTGCCTCATTCGCCTCCGTTCGACGAGCCGCCGACGAACTGCTGGAACGCACCGAGCGGCTCGACGTCCTCGTCAACAATGCGGGGCTCACCCTCAACGACCGACAGCTCACCGTCGACGGCCTCGAGACGATGATGCAGACGAATCACTTCTCGCACGTCCTCCTCACCTCGCTGCTGCTGCCGAACCTGCTCGAGTCGGACGATGCCCGCGTCGTCAACGTCAGCTCGCGCGTCTACGAGCGCGTCGAGGCGATGCCGCTGGACGACCTCAACTTCGAGCATCGCTGGGGCGGGATCTGGCCGTACTGCGTGACCAAGCTGGCCAACATCCTCTTCGCCAACGAGCTGCATCGACGCGCGCACGATCATGGGCTGGCCGCCTTCTCCGTCCACCCGGGCGTCGTGGCAACCAACTTCCTGCAGAACTTCCCGGCTCCCCTGCGGGCGGTCCTCCGCGTCGCGCGACCCTTGCTGCGCAGTCCCGAGCAGGGCGCGGCGCCAGTCGTCGAGCTCGCCACTGACCCGGCCCGACGCGCCGACGCCGGCGCCTACTTCGATCGCCACACCCGCACGCAGCCGCAACCGCACGCAAGTGATCCGCAAGCTGCCGAACGCCTCTGGGAGCTATCCAATGAGATCACCGGAGCGGAATGGCCAGCCTCATGACAATCTCCAGCCGCGAAGAACTGATTGCCGCGCTGCAAGAAGACAGCGAGAAATTCCAGGAAGCTGTCACCCAACTGCCCGATGAGGCATTCGAGCGCGGCGTCTACGAGCAGGGCTGGAACGCACGCCAGCTGCTCGCCCACATCGCTGCCATCGAATGGACCTACCCGCGCCTGATCGAACGGGCCGAACAGCGCGCCGAAGGCGGCGACATCCCCCAGGGCGGAGGCGCCGGCTTCGACATGGACGCCTACAACACCAAGCAGGTCGCCCGACGGGACGACCAGCCCGTCGAGCAACTGCTCACCGAGTTCCGCCGCAACCGAGCGGAGACGATCGACGCCATCCGAGCCGCCGACGAGGAGCTGCTCAAGCAACCGACCCGCTCGGCGGGAGGCGTCGAAGGAACCCTCCTCGACGTACTCGAAGGCGTCGCCGTCGGTCACGTCCGCGAACACATCGGCGATCTGCTCAAGGGCGCCCAAGGCTGACGCGAGAATAGGCGCGGGCTCATTGCGGGCAGACGAGAGTCTTCTACTCTCTTGTCAGTCGAAAAATGCTAGAGGCCCGCTCTCCCTCATATACCTCTACATCTCCCATCTCGAAGTATCTCGCCCACAGCCGCCACAGCATTCGCCATTGCTCGGATGAAGGGTCCATATTCACGACCGGAAGTTCAAGTTCAATGGCACGTTCAGCCGATATGCTCGCGCCATGGTCGTTTGGATCGCCGATGAGTGGCGTTCTTAGTTCTCCTGCGATTGCCTTGGCCTGCTCCCTTGTGCGCCCTGGAAGACATGCGATTGCCTCCACCAGCAAATCATCGGCATAGTTCAGTGCGTCACGTGCCGCCTGGACATCCAAGGCCGAGAGCTCTGCTAGCAGTACCGCGTGCAATTCAAGTGTCTCCGGTCGCTCAGCGATCGCCTCGATCGCGTATTCCACTGCCGCGACAATCGACTTAGCCGCCATTGTGGCGCCGTCACGTCTTCTCAACTGAGGGTCCGTCGGTCCCAGATCACTCATCGGTCCCATGAGAATCCGGTGCGCGCCTAACGCGAAGAGCGTTCCGGCGCTCTTGGCGATGTTAGGCACTGCTACGGTCAACCTGGAGCTGCGGGAATGAGCCTGACGAAGTAGCCGGAGGGCTACTTCCCCATCACCCCCGATGGTGTTCAAAAGAGTGTGAAGCTCTTCGTTACTATCTGCGTCGAAGAGAGTCTCCTCAAACAATGAAACGCTGTGTGGCTGCAATTCACCGACCAAGACAACTAATCGACAGTTGAATCTCCCCTGATACTGTCGAATGAGTTCCTGTCGCGCATAGCGAGAAAAATGCCGGGCTTCAAAAAGGGGAGTTCTCTGTGAACTCCCCTTTAGTATCTGGCCTTCCTCAGTGTCTCCCGTCACAGGTCTACTCGATTCGGCGGAATCGTGTGGGAGAACGGGACGATGATCCCTCTTCTGGGCTTGCGCGACTCAACGGCTCTGCGCGCCTTCTCGATTGCCTCGAAGAGTTCCTTAGTAGTTTCCTGGTTTGGTAGGTCAACCACGTCTGGTTTGTCGCTCATGAGTTCTTCCGATCAGTTTTGCCTCTTCTTCCATCGTGCCCCGATAGAGATGCGATGTCGAGCTAAACACCAAGCATCTACTGACGAGGCAGCTGCAACCCCCGAGTCGCGATGATGTTGCGCTGAATCTCACTCGTGCCCGCGGCAATCGTGCTCGGCACCGTCGACATGTAGGCCCGACCGATCCTCGCGGCCATTGGCGCATCCGCGTCGTCGGGGTCGATCCTTTGGCTGTGCAGACCCATCATGTTGACGCCGAAGCGTGCGACGCGCTGTCCCAGCTCCGAGCCGAACATCTTCGACATCGAGGCCTCGTGGTTCGGGACCAGCTCCTGCGACTGCATCCAGACGACGCGGTAGGAAATCAGACGTGAGATTTCCGACTCGATCATCAGGTTGGCGAGGCCGTTGCGGACGCCCGGATCGTCAACCAGCCTGGCGCCGCCGCGACGGCCTGGTCGCTCGGATGCGTATTCCGACATCATCTCAACGCTCTTACGCGAGGTCGCAGACCACGCCACGCCCGAGCGCTCGAAGTCGAGCAGCGTCGCAGCGACGTACCAGCCGCGGTTGTACTCGCCCATCATGTTCGCGGCGGGCACGCGCACGTCGGTGAAGTAGACCTCATTGAAGCCATGCTCACCGAGCATGTTGATCAGCGGCCGCACCTCGATGCCCGGGGTGTTCATGTCGAGCAGGAAGTAAGAAATGCCGCGATGCTTCGGCGCTTCGGTGTCGGTCCTCGTGAGGATGTGGATCCAGTCGGCGTAGTGCGCGCCTGAGGTCCAGATTTTCTGACCGTTGATGACAAAGTCGTCGCCATCGCGGACGGCGCGCGTCTGCAGACCCGCGAGGTCAGAGCCGTTGCCCGGCTCCGAAAAGCCCTGCGCCCAGTACGACTCCGCATTGGCGATTCGCGGCAAGTGCTCTTTTCGCTGTTCCTCTGAGCCATGCAGCATCAAACACGGGCCGACCATCGAGATGCCCTGACCACCAGCGCCGGGCGCGCCGCGATAGGCCGCTTCCTCGCGGTAGATCATCTGCTGAATGTGACTCGCGCCGCGGCCGCCGTACTCCTCCGGCCAGGCCATCGTCAGCCAGCCTTTGGACGCCGCCCGCTTCTCGAACGCACGCTCGGCCTCGAAATGCGAGTCGTCGCCTTCGACGTTCGGCCCCGAGGGCGGAACCCAGTTGTCGTCGATAAAATTGACGACCTCGCCGCGGAATGATTCGTCGTTTTCAGTGAATTCATAGTCCATGATCAGCTCCTCGGGCTTCTGCACACCAGCCCGCGACCCAATCGCAGGCGCACAAAGTATAACCAATCAACCGTTCAACGCACGACCGATACGCTAATCCATCATGCCCCGGCCAATCTCGTCCGCTTCACCTGTCAGGAATGCCCTCCTCCTCGGTGACGCCGCCGGGCTGACCGACGAGTTCACCGCCGAAGTCATTGCCTACGCCGTCCGCCCTGCCAACCTCGGAGCCGAGGCGGTGCTCACGTCGGAAAATCCCGCCATCACATACACGAGATCCATCAACCGGGAGATCCAACCCGAGCTCAACGCCGCGCGAACCATCTCACGCCTCTACTACTGGTGCATCACCACCTGGCCCTGGCTCGCGCTGAAATCCTCGAAACACGTCAACTACCTCTGGGATCATTTTCCGAGTCATGTGCGGCGACGGCACGTATGTAGATGAGTAGTCGGTGCTGCCGGGCGGCAGACTCGCGCTACGAACGATCACCAGCGCGCCCGTATTATCCGTCTGAGTCCATCACGACGCCGAGCAGCAGCCTGAGAGGCACCCTCCCATGGAAATTCTGATCTTCCTCGTGATCTGGCTGGTCTTTGGCGCGGTAGGCGCAATGATCATGTCAGGCAAAGGTCGAAGCGGTTGTGGAGGATTCGCGCTCGGGGTGTTGCTGGGACCAATCGGCTTGATCGTTGCGCTGCTCATGCGACCGAGCGAAGAGGATGAGGCAGAACGGCAGCTTCGCATTGAAGATCTTAAACGAGGAATGCGCCAGCCGATTGAGCCGTCGGAGGTCGCGTTCACTCCCTTGGACGACATACACATCAGGGAAAACCACACTGGCGATGGCGAAGTTCAGTATCGCTGGGAATGTGACCTGTGCGGAAAGATGGGCAACTGGGAAGTGCATGAACAGAAGGTTGATCGACAGGCAAGAATCCACCAATGCCCGCGACCTGTGCTGCGCCGATAGATAGTCATGCCACGCCGACGCCGACAACCCAAACCGCTGAGACCGACCGCGATCATCAACCGCCTAGTCAAGGAAGCCCCACTCACGCCCTGGCGAGCGACCAACGATCCCGTCACCGAACTCGTCCTCACCCTCCTCTCGCAGAACACTTCCGACACCAACTCAGGGCGCGCATTCCAGGCATTGGTCAAGCGCTATCCCGACTGGGACGCCGTGGTTGAGGCGCCCGTCGAAGAACTCGAAGACACCATCCGACCCGGCGGTCTGGCCAGGACCAAAGCCCCGCGAATGCAGGCGCTCCTCTCCCAACTCCGAGAACGCCTCGGACCCGACTGGGACGCCTCCCGACTCGAGGACATGCCGATCGACGAGGCGAAGAAGTGGCTCACCGAGTTGCCCGGCGTCGGTCCCAAGACCGCCGCCTGCGTCCTGCTCTTCTCGCTCGGCCGACCCGCGCTGCCCGTCGACACCCACGTCCACCGAGTCGCCATACGGCTCGGTCTGCTCGGCCCCAAAGTCGCCGCCCTCCCCGCGCACGACATGCTCGAAGCCCAGTTGCCGCCCGACAAGTTCTACGACTTCCACGTCACCCTGATCCGTCACGGCCGCCGAGTCTGCAACAAGCAGCGTCCCAAGTGCGGCGAGTGCGTGCTTCTGGATCGTTGTCCAAGCGCCGACGAATTTCTATTCACTTAATTCCCAGTCCCCGCTTTACGCGGGGACCTGCTCCCTCACCGCCCGATGGAAGACACTCGATGATTCACGCTGGTCGAGCGGGTCCCCGCGTAAAGCGGGGACTGGAATAGTTGCTTCGCGACAAGGAAGTAAGACTCCTCTGGAAGATGTAGCCTCGTCTCGATCTGATCCCTGAACATGGAGACGAATCAATGAGCGCCATCGCCGAGACCACCGCAGGCCAGATCGAAGGCACCGAGGAGAACGGACTGTGCATCTTCCGAGGCGTTCCATTCGCCGCCCCTCCTGTGGGAAACCTCCGATTCAAAGCGCCCCAACCGGTTGAACCCTGGGACGGTATCCGCGAAGCCAAGCAGTTTGGCCCGATCTCGCTACAGGCCCCCAACGAGATGCTCGAAGCACTCCTACCGCCGCCCGAGACGCCGCAGCCGCAGAGCGAGGACTGCCTCTTTCTCAACATCTGGACGCCAGGCCTCGACGACGCAGCCCGACCCGTGATGGTCTGGATTCACGGCGGAGCTTTCACCATCGGCTCGGGCAGCGAGGAGTACTACAACGGCGCCAATCTCGCCACACGCGGCGATGTCGTCATCGTCACGATCAACTACCGTCTCGGCGCGCTCGGATTCCTCAATCTGCCCGCACTAGGCCAGACCAATTTCGGCATGCGCGACCAGGTCGCCGCCTTGAAGTGGGTCCAGGACAACATCGCCAACTTCGGTGGCGACCCGGGCAACGTGACTATCTTCGGCGAGTCCGCCGGCGGGATGAGCGTCGGATCGCTGATGGCTTCGCCAGAATCGGCGGGACTCTTCCAGAAAGCAATCCCGCAGAGCGGCGCCGGTCACAACGCGCTCAGCATCAAGGAAACCAACGCCACTGCGCTCAAGTTCTGCGAGAAACTCGGTGTCAAGCCCGACGACATCGGCGCGCTGATGGCAGCCAATCCGGCGGACATTCTCGCCGCCTCCGTCGCGGTCGACCCACTCGCCAATGCGGAGTCTGCCGCCGAGATGGCCGATCTCGGCGCCTCCCCGACACCACAGATGCCGTTCCAGCCCGTGATCGATGGCGCCTTCCTGTATCAACTGCCGATTGAACACATCCGCAACGGCTCCGCCGATGGCGTCGCAACGCTGGTCGGGTCGCTGGATGAGGAAATGAAGCTGCTGGCTGCGGCGGGAGCGGCCGAGCCGATGACCGAGGAAGCGGTCACCGCTGTGCTGGGCATGATGCATCCCGATGGAGCCAGCGCCTATGCCACGTATCGCGCCGCCCGTCGCGAGCGCGGAGAGGACGACTCGCCGGACGAGATCTTCGTCGCGGTGATCGGCGACGTGATGCTGCGCATTCCAGGAATCAGGCTCGCCGACGCTCAGACCTCCCGGGCCCCGACCTACGCCTACCTCTTCGATTGGAAGTCACCTGGCATGGACGGCGCGCTCGGCTCCTGTCACGCCCTCGAACTCCCCTTCGTCTTCGGTACCCACGGGACAGCGCCTGAGTTCGCCGGTTCGGGACCCGAGGCCGACGCCTTCGCCGAGGCGACCATGGACACCTGGCTGGCCTTCGCCCGCACCGGCAACCCCAACAGCGACGCCGCCGAAGCTCCCGCCTGGGACCCCGAAACAAGGCCAATCATGGTCCTGGGCCCAAACGTCCGCGTCGAGCACGACTGGCGTGGACCGGAAATCAGCGTCTGGGACGAAGTGATCTCCTGAGGATGGACCGATCCCCGCTTCCCCCCTTGCGGAGACCTTAGAAAAACTCCAGCACTCCCGGTGTTCCGTCCCCGCCCCCGAGCGGGGACCTGCCCCGGTTCCCTCCAGGCTGAATGAACATGGCGGGGTGCATATCTGGTGGTGAGCGATTGAGAGGTCGTAGCCTCGCGAAGCGGAACGGGTCCCTGCTCGGGGGCGGGGACGGTGAAGATCTCCAAGCGCGACTTTTTTCAAGGATCTCCTTGCGGGGGAAGCTGTGGAAGGCCGAAGGAGGCGCTCGAAGAACCAAGCCTGTTGTTCAGTAGCCTCTTCAAGCCCAACCTGATCCGCAGCCGCTCCTCGGCGTACTCTGCCTATGAATCACGCCGAAAAGGAACACGCCATGCCCCTCACACCAATCCGCCATGACCAACTGAGCAAAGTCGGAATCGGCGTCCAGCGCCCCGAGGATGTCGTCGTCTCGCGCGACGGACGAATCTGGATGTCCGACCAGGCCTCGGCCGCCGCAGAGGCGCTGCCCGACGGCACGCTCAACCGTGTCGGCAACGCCGGCGGCTCGCCCAACGGCAACAACATGGACCTCGAAGGCCGAATCATCATCGCCAACGTCGGCGGACTCGACGGCGGCGGGACATCGGGACCGGTGCAGCGTCTCGATGTCGACACCGGTGAGATCGAAATCCTCGCCGACGAGATCGACGGCATCCCGCTACTCGCGTCCAACTACCCACACGTCGACTCGCAGGGCCGCATCTGGGTCACCCACTCGACATCCCGCTCCGGCCCTGAGGCGTTCTCGGCCGACGACCCTGACGGCTTCCTCTTCCGGATCGAGACCGACGGCTCGTTGACGATGCTGGCGACAGAGATCGAGTTCGCAAACGGGATCACGCTCGACCCGCGTGAGGAGAATGCCTACGTCTGCTCGACGACCGGTTGCCACGTCCTGCGCTTCCCGATCAGTGCCGACGGCACACTCGGTGAACGCGAGGTCTATGGCCCGCAGCTCGGCAAGTCGGTCGATGACCTCGCCGCGATGCGCCCGCTCAACGCGCAGCAACGAGGCGAACTCGGCCTGACTGACGGATGCGGTTTCGACCAGGAGGGCAACCTCTGGGTCACCCTGCCGATGTCGAACAAGGTCGTTGCGATCACGCCACAGTTCGACGTCGTCACGATGATCGAAGACCTCGAAGGCGAGATCATGCAGGCGCCGACCAACGTCAGTTGGGGCGGCGACGACATGACCGACCTCTACATCGGCTCAATCCGCAGCGACTACGTCGTCCACGCCAAGTCGCCGATCCCCGGCGAGCGCCTGGTACACCAGCGCTAGTGTCCTGAGTCGGGAATACGGTTGAGATATCCGGCGAGGTTGTCGAAGATCTGGTCGGCGGTCTTGTGCCAGACGAAGGGGCGCGGGTGTTCGTTCCAGCCGGCGACCCAGCGTTCGATGTCGCGGGTCAGGTCGGCCACGCTGCGGTGCGCGCCGCGCCTGAGCCACTTGGTGGTCAGTTCGGCGAACCAGCGTTCGACCAGGTTCATCCAGGAGCTGTAGGTCGGCGTGAAGTGAAAGCTGAAGCGGGGATGACGCTGGAGCCAGCGCTGGATCTCGGCGGTCCGGTGGGTGGCCACGTTGTCCAAGACGACATGCACGGCGAGTTCGTCGGGTACCTGCTCGTCAATCAGGTCGAGGAAGCGCCGGAACTCGCGGGCCCGGTGTCGCGGGGTCAGGTCGGCGATCACGTGGCCCGAGGCGATATCCAGCGCCGCGTAGAGGTTGGTGGCGCCATGACGGACGTAACCGTGAGTCTGACGGCGAGGCACGCCGGGCAGCATCGGCCGCGTCGCAGCGGTGCGGTCAAGCGCCTGGATCTGGGTTTTCTCGTCCACACACAGGACGACCGCCGCGTCGGGTGGGTTGAGATAGAGGCCGGCCACGTCGCGCACCTTGTCGATGAACTGCGGGTCGGGCGACAGCTTGAACTGCTCGACGAGGTGCGGCTTGAGGCCGAAGGCGCGCCAGATCCTGGAGACCGCCGTCTGCGACATGCCCATCTCGGCGGCCATCGAACGGGTTGACCAGTGAGTCGCGTGGCGCGGTTGCTGTTCCAGCGTCTTGACGATCACCGCTTCCACCTGCTCGTCGCCAATCGTGCGGGGCGCGCCGGGACGCGGCTCATCGCTCAGCCCATCCAGCCGACGCTGGGCGAAGCGTCGCCGCCACTTGCCGGCCGTGACCGGATGGCAACCGAGCGCCGCGCCGATCTCCGTGTTCGTTTGCCCGGCCGCCGCTCCGAGCACGATCCGGCTGCGCAGCGCCAGGGCCTGCGCCGTGCTCGGTCGGCGCGCCCAGCGCTCCAGCGTCTCTCGCTCCTCCGCACTCAGCACGATCGTCACCGTCGGGCGGCCCAGTTGGGTACGCATGACACTCCACCGAGAACCCCGGATGACCAAACCAACTCCACCATACCCGCTTGTTCATCGCATTAGCGACTCAGGACACTAGGAACGCCCTGAACAACTCTGATCCCCACTCCCTCCTCGCCGAGGGAAGCAGACGCAGCTTTCTCTTTCCCCGCTCCCACCCTCGCAGCAGAGCTGCCGCCCCATTCCCTTTGCTCCCCCTCGCAGCAGAGCTGCCGCCCCATTCCCTTTGCTCCCCCTCGCAGCAGAGCTGCCGCCCCATTCCCGTTGCTCCCCCTCGCGGGGGGAGCTGCCGCAGGCTGAGGGGGTCCCCGATCGGGGCGGGGACGAGCAGAACCCCACGAGCGACTGTTCAAAGGTCTGCTTGCGCGGGAAGCTGCCTCGCTGGGACGGAAGGGCTCTCCTCCGCCGTCAAGCGAAGCGGCGCCAAACGATTGCCCCAAAAGAACGTCAGTTCGTATACAATCGGTTGCGCGCGGTTCCGCGTAGCAAATCAGCGAGTTCACCATGACCACCCCCTGCTTCAGTTCGACTGCCCGAACCGCTCCGAACCAACCGAAAGTTTCGCTGGCAAGCACCGGCCGATTCCGAACAGAATCGAACAAATCCGAACAAACCCGAACAAGATCGAACGAAAGATCGCCCGATTCCCAGTCCAGAGCGCCAAATCCGCATGGTCCTCCGAACACTTCCCGCTCCCCGGCGTTTCCGAACGCCACCTCGCCTCTGAGCGGCAACCTGATCAAATGCGAGGCGGGCTAGGGAAGGTGAGAAACGCGGGTCGTGCACGGAGGAAATGTGAACACGCCCTGGCTCCCTATCTGACATACTGTGCCCATTGCGACACACTTGAAGAGCGTGTCGTCCGATGGCATGCGCGAAAGCGCGACAACTGAACTGAAGGAACACACATGCACGATCTCGTAATCCGCAACGGACTCGTCGTCGACGGCACCGGCGCGCCGGCGCGCCAAGCCGATATCGCCATCGACGCCGGCGTCGTCGCCGCCATCGGTGAAGTCAACGACCTCGGCCGCGAGGAAATCGACGCCGAGGGCCTGCTCGTCACGCCGGGCTTCGTCGACATCCACACCCACTTCGACGGTCAGATCACCTGGGATCCGCTGCTCACCCCGTCCTTCTGGCACGGCGTCACGACCGTCGTCATGGGCAACTGCGGCGTCGGTTTCGCCCCCGCAGCGCCAAATCGCCGCGACTGGCTGATCGGCCTGATGGAAGGCGTCGAGGACATCCCCGGTTCCGCCCTCGCCGAGGGTATGGAATGGGGCTGGGAAACCTTCCCCGAGTACCTCGACTACCTCGACAAGCTGCCCATGGCGATCGACATCGGCACGCAGGTGCCGCACGGCGCCGTCCGCGCCTACGTCATGGGCGACCGTGGAGCGCGCAACGAGGACGCCAACCCCGAGGACATCCAGGAGATGGCCGCGATCGTCAAGGAAGGCCTGCTAGCCGGGGCGCTCGGATTCTCCACTTCCCGTACGTTGGCCCACCGCGCAATCGACGGTGAACCGGTCCCAGGCACCTTCGCCGCCGAGGATGAACTGTTCGGCATCGGAGGGGCGTTGAAGGAACTGGGCACCGGCATCTACGAGGTCGCTCCGGCCGGGGTGACCGGCGACGACGCCAACGCCCCCGAGCTGGAAATCGCCTGGATGCGTAAGCTCTCGGCCGAGATCGAGCGACCGGTCAGCTTCGCCATGGTCCAGTACGACAACGAACCCGACGCCTGGCGCGACGCGCTCGACCGTTCGCTCGAGGCGCTGGAAGATGGCGCAGAGCTCTACCCGCAGGTCGCTGCCCGCGGCATTTCGATTCTGCTGACACTGCGTGGACGTCACCCGTTCATCCACTCCGCCAGCTATCGCGAGCTGGACGAACTCGACTGGTCTGATCGCGCAGAGGCGATGCGCGATCCGCAGCGTCGAGAGAAGATCCTCGGCGAAGTCACTGCGCCGGACGCAGCGCTCGGCTTCATCATGTGGAACAAGCTCTACCCGATGACCGACCCGCCGAACTACGAACCGACCGCTGACCAGTCGGTCGCGGTACAGTCCGAGGCTGTTGGTCAGACGCCGCTCGAGTTCGCTTACGACTTCCTCTGCCAGGCCGATGGTCAGAACGTGCTCTTCGCACCGCTCTTCAACTACGCTAACGGCAACCTCGACGCGACCCGCGAGATGATGTTGCACCCACGCGTGGCGATGGGCCTCTCCGACGGCGGTGCGCACTGCGGTGTGATCTGCGACGCCTCGATGCCGACCTTCATGCTCACGCACTGGACCCGCGACCGCAGCCGCGGCGAAACCCTTCCACTCGAGTGGACCGTCAAGCGGATGACCCACGACACCGCCGAGCTCTACGGACTCGGTGACCGTGGCACGCTCGAAGTCGGCAAGAAGGGCGACGTCAACGTCATCGACTACGACGCGCTTCAGCTCGAGCGGCCGCAAGCCGTCCACGACCTGCCGACCGAAGCCATGCGCCTGATCCAGAAGTCGCGAGGCTACGTCGCCACCATTGTGAGCGGCGAAGTCATCAGCCGAAACGGCGAGGAAACCGGAGCCCGACCAGGCCAACTGATCCGCGGCGCGCGCTAAGGCGCCGCTTGGCCGGCAAATGACGCCGAGGCCGGCGACAGTCGTCGTCGGCCTCGTTCGTATTCCGTCCGAGGAGTACCGCATTGGCCGACTCCAACATTGAGCGGATCATTCTCCACCGGGTCGTACACCAATTGGTTGCGCAACGACTGATCGAGCGGGTTTTCAATAGACCCTTGATCAGCAACGTCGAACGCGGCCAATACGTGGAGTGCATGGTGGAACTCGCACTGAGCGAAGCCCAACCGCCTTGGTCCCTGACGGACACCTGGGCGGCATGGGATCTGGTACAACGCGACACTGGAGCGAGGATTGAGGTAAAGCAGTCGGCGTTCCTGCAAACGTGGTCGGTCCCTACTTCGAACAGCAAGGCCCGTCCTTCGTTCGACATCAGAGCCAGAAGCGGGTATTCGGATGACGGAAGCAAGCAGGGCAGCGAATGGCAACCGACTGGATGGATGCGTCAGGCAGATATCTATGTCATGGCTTGGCATGATGAGACCGATCCACGAGTCGCCGACCATCGGAAGCCAGGGCAATGGCAGTTCTACATCGTCGCCGAACATCGCTTGCCTCCAGAACAGAAGTCGATCAGCTTGAATCCATTGGCTGATTTGGGCAGCTCCTGCCTCTACTCGGAGCTTGCTGATGAAGTTGCGAAAGCACTTGACGCTCTGCCGGACCTGAAAGTGGATCTACAGAAGGAGGTGGACACAACATAAGAACATGTGTACTCTTTTCGAATGATGCAGTTATCTCTCTTCGACCCCAATCCATCACCTCGCCGCCCCGCCACTCAGGGCAACGCCGACGTCATCTACGCCGATGCCTCAGCGATCCTCGCTCGCCCCACCGGCCGCCTCGCCGACCTCGACTTCGTCATCAACCCGTACCAGGGATGCACATTTGCCTGTACCTACTGCTACGCGGCGTTCTTCGTGCCCGAAGAAGAGCAGCGTGAGCGCTGGGGCAAGTGGGTGAGAGTGAAGACCAATGCGATCGCCAAGTTGCGCAACTCAAGACAGGACCTTCGGGGCAAGACCGTTCTGATGAGCAGCGCCACCGACCCGTATCAACCGCTCGAAGCGAAGCTGGAACTGACCCGATCACTGCTACCCATACTCGCCCAGCGAGGCGCCCACCTGGCGGTGTTGTCGCGCAGCCCGCTCGTCACTCGTGACATCGACCTGTTCAAGCAATTCGACAACATCAACATCACTCTGAGCATCACGACCGACTCAGACGAAGTCCGCAAGCGATTCGAACCGCAGTGCGCCAGTATTGATCGGCGGTTCGAGGCGATCACTAAGATGTCGGACGCCGGCTTCAAAACCAGGATCAACGTGGCGCCGGTTCTGCCGATCGAGAACGTCGGTGCGTTTGCTCGCCGGATCATCGAGACCGGGGCCTCACGAGTACACATCGGCACGTTCCACGAGGCGACGGGCCCCTTCTCCTCAGGAACACGCCAGCCGGCGCTCGCCATCGCGAGAGAGATGGGCTGGACGGAAAAGCGCCGCGAACTGGTCAAAGCCGAGCTTCGCGCCCATCTGAACGAGGGCCGGCGCCAACTCGCGGCTTAGAGCGTCTCCAACAGCACGGAGGGTGCGCCTCCATGTGTTAGTTCGAGCCGAAAGTGGCGCAGAACGTCGCGGCCCAGCAGGCTGGGTAACGATCGCGGCAAGATTCTGTTGGCCGGAGGTGGAATCACGATTCGTTGACTCAGACGGTATTGGCCTTCGTCGCTGCGCAATGTTAGCTGCGCAAGGTTAGCTGCGCTTCGAGCATCGTTCCTTCTGTCAGACCGGTGAGGCCTCGTAAGCCAATTCGCTGAGCATCAGCTTGAAACTCCACGAGACCATGTTCGACGCCAAGTAAGCGGCTCGCGTCGCCATCGCTCAGAATCGTCACGGCAGAACCCGTGTCAATGTCGAACTGAACCGTCGCAGAGCGTCCCAGGATGTCGACGTGGATATCTATCGTGGGAGCGCCGCCAGTCTCAATGCCCAGCGCCCCGTTTCCTGCAGCGCGAGCTACTCCTTGAAACCTCACTCTGGAGAGCGATCCGCCGGCTCACGTAGCATCTCGTAGAGGCACTCACGACGTTCATCTCCAGCCGGGATCTCTCTCAACTCAGTCAGTTGACGGCTCGTGATGTAGGTAAAGCGCAAGTCCCAAGAAACTGAAAAGTCTGTCCCTGACGGCTCTGTATCTAGGAATCCGAGTGCCCACGTGAGCCAGTGATCCACAGATTCATTCCACATCCTTCGCAACGTGGCTTCCTCTGAGTCAGACAGGTCACTCCACACGATCCATGACGGCATCTCAGGTCCGAGCACGACTTTAGTCGCTGTTATCTCGGTCGCCATGCTGTTCCCGCCCTCGCGCTCTTCGACCACGAACGTAGCACGCCGGCTACAGACTCGCGTACACCGCGTCGATCATTGGCTTCCAGCGAGGATCCGCGCCGAGGCCGGCCGACATCTGGTTCATCACATAGCCGAAGCCAATTTCGGCGTCGGGGTCGGCGAAGCCGATTGAGCCACCTGCGCCGGAGTGACCGAACGTCCTTGGATTCGGCCCCCACTCATAGCGACCACCGGCCGTACTGAGGATGAACCCCAGCGAGCGCCGAACCAGGAAGCCAAGCACCATATCTTCTCGCGCGGCATGCTCGGTCGGACCACAGGCCTCTATTGCGTCCTTCGAGAGGAGGTCGCCTCCGCTCTGTGACAGCGCCGAGTAGATCGTCGCCATCGACCGTCCGTTGCCGTGACCATTGGCGGCCGACAGCTCTGCCGCTCTCCACTCGCGAGAGTTCACAGTCCCTGCGAGACGTGGCGCCGCGAGTCCGAGTGCTCGCGCGGCCAGGGTATCCTGCGCGCTCACGCCGATCGGACCTGCTCCGGGCGCAGGCAACAAGTCAGCGGTTCGCGAATCCTCGGACTCTGGCAAACCGATGTAGAAGTCAATACCCAACGGCCCGGCAATCTCGTCGCGAACGAACTCGCCACAGGTCCGGCCGTCGATTCGGCGAATCACTTCGCCGACCAGCCAGCCGTAGCTGATCGCGTGATAGCCCATGCCCTCGCCGGGCGTCCACATCGGCGCCTGACGTTCCAGCACGCCGATCATGTAGTCCCAATCGAGCACTGCCCCGTCGGGCAACTCTTCATCGACGCCGGCCAGTCCGGCCTCGTGCGTCAGCAAGTGGCGCACCTTGATTTCCGACTTGCCGGCCTGTCCAAACTCCGGCCAGTAGTCAACGACCGGACGTTCCACATCCAGCTCGCCACGATCCACAAGCATCGCTGCGGCGGCCGCGGCAATGCCCTTCGTTGACGAATACACGTTGGCAATGGTGTCGCGTTCCCAGGAGCGAGTAGCCTCAGCGTCGGCGTGTCCGCCCCACAGATCGACGACGGTCTTACCGCCGACAATCACGCAAAGCGATGCGCCGACCTCAACATGATCGGTCCAGTTGGCTGCGAAGGCGTCGCGAACCGCACCGAAGCGCGGATCGCAATCGCCCTGCAGTTCGACTGCCGGCATCCGACTAGTCGGCCGAGACCGGCTCGGCCGCCGGACGACCGGAAAGCTCTTCCGGCATCGTTGCCTCAAGCTCGTGGAGTGCGGGCAGCACTTCCGAGGCGAAGAGACGCATGCTGCGCTCGGCCTTCCCGGCCGGCATGCCGCCGCTGACCCGGAAGTTCATGATCATCTCTTCCGCAGCGGTCATCTGCTGGATGTGCTTCAGCTTCTCGATCACCTGGTCCGGTGTGCCCCAGGCCTGCGGCATCGCGGCGAAACGCGCGCGTTGCTCCGGCGTGGTCTTTTCGTTGGTCTTGCCGAACTCGGCGTAGTACTTGTAGCCCTTGGTCGCGGCGAAACGGGCCGACTCCGAGAAGCGGTAGTGGCGCTCGACGCTCTCCTGGAACTCGCCTGTGTGCTGCACCATCACGTCCCAGGCCTCTTCTTCCGTATCGAAGCAGGCGACGTTGGCGACAACGGTCGGCTGTCGCGGCTCCCAGCCATGCCCGACACGAATCTCATTGAAGCGCTGGACGTCCAACTGGTACTCCTCCCACTTCTTGGAGTTGGTGAAGAGCATGCCCAGTCCGGCGTTGGCGGCAATCTCCAGGGTCTCGGGAGAAATCCAGGCCACGCGCATCGAGTCGAGCAGCTGCTGCGGGTTGCGCGGCCGCGGTCGGATCGTGGTTTCCGGGATGGTGTAGAAGTCGCCCTCGTGCGAGAAATATTCCTGGGTCAGACCCTTGCGGACGATCTCAAGCGACTCCAAGAAGCGGTCACGGGACTCACCCATCGGCGAGCGGAAGGCTTCAAACTCGCGCTTGGCAGCGCCGCGGCCCAGGCCCAGCGTCAGCTTGCGACCCTGGAGCATGTTGTCGAGCACCGTGATCTGCTCGGTGATCGCCACCGGGTCGTACCACGGCAGCACAACCACCATCGTGCCAAAGTCGATCCGCTCGGTCTTGCCGGCGAAATAGGTCAGGTTCTGCAGTGCGCCCGAGGTCATGATGTAGGGCGAGAAGTGGTGGTCGATGCACCAGTAGGAGTCAAAGCCCAACGGCTCGACCAGACCGCCCAGGTGGAGGTCCTCCTCATAGATCTGCTGGTCGCTGACCGGCATCTCTTCCGAGACCGCCTGCGCTTCGAAACGCTCCCAATCGGTGTAGTTCTGGAAGTTAAAGTGAACGCCGACCTTCATGCGAATTTCCTCATTTCAGGGTGTTTCCGTCAGTATGGAACGGGCGCAGGATACGCGAAACGGGCCGACGGCGTCATCGTGCGCCGTCGGCCTTTCGCGGGCTGTCTTGATTGTGGCTGGAGCGAGAGCTACGCGAGGACTTCGTCGAGTCGCTTGGCGAGGTCGCTCTTGGGTCGGAAGCCAACGATCTGGCCGGCCACTTCGCCACCCTTGAAGACAAGCAGCGTGGGGATGCTGCGAATGCCGTACTCGGTGGCAATGCCCGGGTTCTCGTCGGTGTTCAGCTTGTAGAAGGCAACGCGGCCGTCGTACTCATCCGAGAGCTCGTCGACGATCGGAGCGACCATGCGGCAAGGTCCGCACCACGGCGCCCAGAAGTCCACCAGCACCGGCAGCTCGTTGTCTTTGACGTCTGCCTGAAAGCTTCCGTCCGTTACTTCCTGTGGCTTTGCCATGTCACTCCTCCAAGCGGTATACGAGATTACCCAGCGGTAACGGGTCAAATGTATCGCATCGCACGCGATCTTCGTCAAGACTTAGCCGCGCTCATATCGCCAAGTGTCGCTCACCTGACCATCGCGCTGCGGGCTCTGTGGCGTATCAGGCATGTCATCGTCATCGACCGGCGCCGTACCCGCTACTGCATCGCGAATCGCGTCCACGACTCCGGCTTCGACCACGCTTCTTGCCGACCGGATGCCGCTCGTCACCGCCTCCGCATTGGCCCGTCCATGACCAACCAGCACCGCACCATCAATCCCGAACAACGGCGCGGACCCAACCTTGGCATAGTCCCAATGCGCGCGAATCCCCTGAAATGCCCCGCGCATCAACCAGGCGCCGGCCATGTGAAACATGTTGGCCTGAATGCTGCGCTTGAGTTCGCCGAATAGCTGCTCGGCGAGCCCTTCGGTCAATTTGACAGCAACGTTGCCAGTGAACCCGTCCGACACGATCACGTCCGCCGCGCCGGCGATCAACTGGTTGCCTTCGATATTGCCCACGAAATTCGGTTCCTGGCGCTCCAGCAGGCGATATGTCTCCTGGTGCAGATGCGTGCCCTTGCTTTCCTCTTCCCCCACGTTGAGCAGGCCCACGCTGGGATTCCGGTGTCGCAGTACGCGCTCCACGTATGCCCGACCCATCGTGGCGAACTGACAGAGATACTGCGGCCGCGCTTCGACATTGGCCCCGACATCCAACAACAGGGAGGTCGTTCCGCGTCCGTTGCGGAACAGCGCGCCCAGCGCCGGACGAGCCACCCCGGGAATGCGGCCCAGGCTGAATAGCGAACCAGCCATCACCGCGCCGGTGTTGCCAAACGAGAGGAACGCGTCGGCCTCGCCGTCCGCCAGCAAGCCCAACCCAACCATGATCGACGAGTCGCGCATTCGCCGGACGGCAGTCGGCGGCGCATCCATCGCGATCGCTTCGGATGCTTCCTGGATCCGTAGATTCCGTTGAGCGGCTGGCAGCAGGCTGCGAATTTCCCTGCCGCGTCCAACCAGGATGATGTCAACATCGAGCTCACGGGCGGCGCTCAGTGCGCCACGCACGATCGCGGCCGGCGCATTGTCGCCGCCCATCGCATCGAGGGCGACAGTGATCGGTCGGTGTCCGGTTCCTCGCTGCGCAGTACGTTGCATCAGGCGCCACTCCGCCACGGTCCGGTCGCTCGGCTACTACTCATCTTCGTCCGCTTCCTCTGCACTCTCGGCGTCACAGCGGAAACTCTCAATCAACGGTAGTGCTACAGACTCAGGGTCGTCCGGATCGAGCACATGGAGGGCAAATTCGCGACCGCCGGCTCGGCAGTACCAGGCGTAGGACTGTATCTTCATAACGCCCTCGCCGAATTGTGTTTCCGACTCTCCCGTACGCGCCGGTTGCCCGTCCACTTCGCCGCCATCAGCCAATCCGGTGGTGCTCTCAATGCCCAGCGCGTCCCTCAACGACTGCTGGATCGCCGTATCGCCGTCATAGAAGGCTTCTCCTAACACCTGCCAGGTCAGTACTGCCTTCAATGCCAAGTTCGATTGCAGGACGAAAATGCCGGCCTCTTCGCTCGGTGGATTGTTGGTCGGCTGACCGAACTCTTGCGTGACATCTGCGATGTCATAGGCGATGACGAAGTTGAAGCGGTCGTAGCGCCCTGGTCGTGCCGTGAGTTCAAGTGGAAGGATGAACGACGCCAACGCGCGCTCGAGCGCCGGCGCAACGCCGTCGTAGTTCTCCAGCACCGCGCCGGCGCGGAGGATCATGACCACCTCCTGCAGAGGAACGTACAGGGCGTGCCAGCGCACCTGGAACCCACCGGTCGCGCGACGATCTTCCTCCCAATCGAATCGCACCGCTGGCTCTCCCGTCACGGTTGTTGTCTCTTCGCGTAACGAGAACTCGACGTTCTCCGGCAACGACAGCGCAGACCGGAGCAGCGTTTCCGAGTCGGAACCATCATCCAGCACGACGTCAACGCCGATCAGCGCCCGACCGGTCTCGGACACGAACGACACCCGGTCGATCCCGTTGGAGTTCGGGTTACAGAAGGGCGAGCAGATCAGCTCAAACGAATAGCCGTAGGAAGGATTGCTATACCGACGGACGATGTCCTCAGAAGTCTCCAATGGCCGGTCGTCGTCCGCCGCTGACTGGGCGCCGTCATCCTCTTCCTGATTTCGATCATTGGCCGATTGTTGCTGGTCGTCGGTCGATTCTGTTTGATCCGTCTCTTGCGCGGATTGCGATTGGTTCTGCGCCGACTCCTCGGATGCGCTCTCCTGGGTCTGCGCTCTCCCCTGGGTCTGCTGACCCTGATCAGCAGCGTCTGCTGTCGACTGTTGCTGGCCCTCGGCGGGCGGCCGAAACAGCTCGTTCGATTGGACGTGCTCGTTCGGACTCGACCCACAGGCGACGACCACGGCCATCAGCACCAGCAACGCGACCGCCGAAGCGACCTTCAGGCGATTCACGATGCCGCCTCTGCGATAACAATGAGACGGTCACCCTCGCCGATCTCTTCAAAATCCCACGAGCCGAACCAATCGACCGGTCGCAGGCCCGCTTCGGCCAGCAGACCTGCCATCTCCCCAACGTTGAGGTTCACGCGCAACGGGAATCTCGCCAGCGAGCGACGCAGTTCGCCGCCTTCATTGATCGCGTCGTACTGATAAGTGATCCAGGCAATCGGCGAGCCCCGGTCGACCGCAAGTCCGCTGCTGCGCTCTGATGCCAGCTCCTGGGCGGCGTTCTTGGTCACCAGTTCGCCAGATTCCGACTGTCGCACCCATTCCAGGTGCATGATCTGCGATGACGGGTCGACATCATCCGAACGTGGAGCGGTCCAATCGATAATCAGCCGGGCGCCCGCTGCCAGGTGGAGGTTGGCGATACGCAATGCGGCAAGCTGTTCTTCTCGACGCAGGAGATGCTGGAACGTCGACAATCCAAACAGGACCAGATCGAACTCTGCGCCGAGCTGCAGGCAACGCATGTCACCGCGCACCACGTCAACGCCCGTCTCACGCATCTGCTGCTCGCCGACGGCCAACATCGCTTCCGAAGAATCGACCGCTGTTACGTGGCATCCAATCTCGGCCAATGGCGTTGCGATTCGGCCGCTGCCGGCGCCCAGCTCCAGTACCCGTTGGCCGGCAGACGCCAACTCCTCAAACATCGCCACGTCGTCGCTCAGTGGACCGAAATCGAGGTCATACCACGGCGCGATTGCTCGCAGCGCTTGTTCCTGATCATCTGCCGACCAGCTGAGAGGATCGTCCAACGCGGCCTCCGCTCACCCGCTGCACCGCTGGGAGTCAGAGTACCAGCGAAATACGTTCGTATTGCCACTCAGAACACAGCCCGCTAGTACGCTGAGCCCATGACAGACACCCCAACTCCCCGCGACCTGGTGGCGCAATATATTCGTGCGATTCCGGACTTCCCGGAGCCGGGCATCTTGTTTCGCGACATCACGCCGTTGTTGGCGGAACCGGTCGCCTTTAGCCAGGCCCTTGACTGGCTGACCGAACAATGCGACGGCGCCGACGCCGTCGTGGGCGTCGAATCTCGAGGCTTCATCCTCGGCGCGCCGATCGCGCAGCGACTGAACCGACCCTTTGTGCCGATCCGCAAGGCCGGCAAGCTACCGGCGGACACCATTGCCCGCTCGTACGACCTCGAATACGGGTCAGCCACCATCGAAATACACGCCGATGGCCTGACGCCCGGCTCACGCGTCGCATTGGTCGACGACCTGCTCGCCACCGGGGGCACCGCCGAAGCGTCCGTCCAGCTCATCCTCCAAACCGGAGCGAATATCGCCAACGTCGTTTTTCTCATCGAGCTCGCCGCGCTCAACGGACGCGAGCGACTCCAGCCTCATGAGATCGCGTCGCTGCTCGTCTATTGACACTGGGAAGAATCCTGATATGACCACGGACCAACCAACTGCGCAGCTCGCTGTCATCGGCGGCTCAGGGTTCTACAAGATGCCCGGCCTGACTGATGTTGACACCTGGTCCCCAACAACGCCGTTCGGCGAAACCTCCGACGACATCGTCATCGGCAGCCTGCACGGCAAGCGGTTGGCGTTTCTGCCCAGGCACGGCGTCGGACATCGATTGATGCCGCATGAGATCCCCGTCAGAGGCAATATTTGGGCACTCAAGGCGCTCGGTGTTCAGGGGATTCTGGCAGTCTCTGCCGTTGGATCATTGCGACAGGAAATCGTCCCGGGACACATGGTCGTTCCCAACCAGATCATCGACCGCACCAGGGGCGGCCGCCCAACGACCTTCTTCGGCGACGGAATCGTCGTCCACGTCGGCTTTGCCGACCCGTTTTGCGCAGACCTCAGCTCGCGCCTGGTCGACAGCGCCGACCGTGTCGGTCGGACGGTTCACGCCGGTGGAAGCTACATCGCGATGGAGGGTCCACTGTTCAGCACACGAGCCGAATCGCGCATGTATCGCTCATGGGATGCCTCAATCATCGGCATGACCGCCGTGCCCGAGGCCATGCTGGCTCGTGAAGCCGAGATCGCCTACGCGATGCTCGCCACCGCTACCGACTACGACGTCTGGCACGAGTCGGAGGCCGACGTGACCGCCGCCGCCGTCTCAGAGATTGTCGCCCAGAACGTCCAGTCCGCGCAGCGGATCATTGCCGATGTTGCCGAGCACTTGCCGGTCGACTGGACCTCCACGGCCGCAGGCGCGCTGTTCGGCGCGATCATGACCGATTCACGCCGGATCCCGGCGGAGACGCTGGAACGCTACGCCCTGCTGATCGAAGGACGTCTGCCGTGACCACGGACGCCGACATCGATGTCGCCGTCGTCGGGGCGGTCGCGTTGGACGAGATCCACAGCCAGGCAGGCGACATCGACCAACTCCTGGGCGGATCTGCGGTGTACGCCAGTCTGGCCGCGTCGCTGCTGGCTCGCGTTGCGCCGATCTCGGTCATCGGCGATGACTTTGATCCTGCGCTGTTGCAGCCGCTGGTCGATCGAGGCGTGCTATTGGACGGTATCGAACGAGCCGACGGGCCGAACTTCCGCTGGGGCTGCCGCTACTCCGAGGACGGCGACGTTCGCGAGACGCTCTACACGAGGGCCGGCGTTTACGACACGCACCCGATCACCGTCACAGAATCGATTCGACGCGCCCGCTTCGTCCTCTTGACCGCCGGCAATCCCGATCAGAATCATCGCGCCATGGAGCAGATGATCGAGCCTGAGCTGGTCGCGATCGACACGATCGAACGAGAAGTCGCCGAGCGGCGTGACGAGTTCCGCGAGCAACTGCGCTACGCCAACCTCGTGTCGATCAACACGCTTGAAGCTGCCCACCTCATTCAGTGGGCCGGCGACCAGAGTGATCCGGCATTGCCAATGGCTGCCTGGCGCGAGATCAGCGCATTGGGACCGACCATCTTCATCCTGAAGAAAGCGTCCCTCGGAGTTGAGATCTTCGAGCATGAACGTCGAACCGTGATCAGTGCGGTCCCGGATATCGCGGCGACCGATCCCACCGGCGCCGGAGACACCTTCATCAGCGCCCTGCTCAGCGCGCTCGCCATCGGTTGTGATCTGATCGAAGCCGCCGTTTGGGGCTGCGCTGCGGCGTCGTTTGCAATCGAAGAGTTCGGCATCCAGGGCATCTTCGGCGCGACACGCGAGGCGATTGAGGACCGAACTGCTCTGATCACGGTCAACGGCATCCCGGCATCGACGTTGATCCCACCGAGCCGCTAACGTTTCCGCCATGGCGCTTTCAATCCGGCTTGGCGACGCACGTGTGATGGTCGACATTTCGCAAGCGGATGATCGTGACGCCCTGGCTGCGCGCCTTCAGCCCGACCGCTACAACGCCGCGTACGCTCTCGCCCAACTGGACGACGACGCCTGGGAAGACGCTGAGTTCCTGGTCTGTCGCACTCCGAATGGCGATGCAACCCTCTGCCACTCTCGCGGCGGATTGGGCTACGCCACGACATTGTCCGGTCCTGCTGACGGCATCAAGGCCATGCTCCAATTGCACCCCGGATTTCCCAACACCTTTGCAATCTCCGATCCGCATCACTGCGAGGCCCTTGGATCGGTCTACTCGTTCCGGCACATCAGTCGCATGATGCGCATGCTGGTCACCCGAGACAGCTTTCGTCCCAACAACCGCGAGGCCCAGCCGATGCTGGGCGCGCACGTCGACCTGCTGAATCGGCTCTACAACGCCGAAGGCGACCCCACCCATTACCGCCGCGAACACATTTCCGACGGCTGCTACTGGGGCGTTGTCGACGAAGAGCGTCTGGTTGCCGTCGCAGGAACCCATGCAATCGGTCGAACCCACAGCATCGCGATCCTCGGCAATGTCTTCACGCATCCCCGATTCCGCGGACGCGGGCATGCGACAACGGCCACCTCGGCAGTTACAGCCGCGTTGCTGGAGCAGGTCGACGAAGTGGTGCTTTCAGTCGATCCTCAGAACGAGCCTGCGATCCATGCCTATCGCAAACTTGGCTATGTCCAGGTCGGCGAGATCATCGAGGCCTCTGCAACGCGACATACCGGTACGCTGATCACCGCTATGCGTCGATGGGCCGCGCGCAGGCGCGGTCCCGACGGAGTGCGGGAGGTCGTCAGCACGTGAGCACACAGGTGAGCAAGCCTGAAAGCGATATTGCAGACCCACGGTTGGCCGAATACGGCGAGCAGCGCATCGCCTGGGCGGCGCGCGAAATGCCGGTCACCGCGCACATTCACGAGCGCTTCGCGGCCGAGCGGCCATTCGAAGGTCTGCGCATGGCCGGCTGTCTGCACGTCACCTCCGAGACGGCAAACCTCGTCCTTGCTCTGCAGGCCGGTGGCGCCGATGTCACGCTCTGCGCCAGCAATCCGCTGTCGACGCAGGACGATGTCGCCGCAGCGCTGGTCGAACGCGCCGGGATCAGCGTCTTCGCAATCAAGGGTGAGTCAAACGAGACCTACTACCAGCACATCCACCGCGCCATCGATACCCGGCCGCAGGTCACCATCGACGACGGCGCCGACCTCGTCACCACATTGCACAAGGAACGTCGAGATGCGCTAGACGCCGTGGTTGGCGGCTGCGAAGAGACAACGACAGGCGTGATCCGGCTGCGCGCGATGGCAGCCGACGGCGCGCTGGCCTACCCGATCATGGCCGTCAACGACGCCGCCACCAAGCATTTCTTTGACAATCGCTACGGCACAGGACAAAGCGCGCTGGATGGAATTATCCGCGCCACGAACATCCTCCTCGCCGGGAAGACCATCGTCGTCGCAGGCTACGGCTGGTGCGGCCGAGGCGTCGCCTCCCGGGCCGACGGCATGGGGGCGAACGTCATCGTCACCGAAGTCGATCCGCTGCGAGCGCTCGAAGCGGTGATGGACGGCTTCCGCGTCATGCCCATGGCCGCCGCCGCCGCCGAAGGCGACATCTTCATCACCACGACCGGAGACATCCACGTGATTGATGAGCCGCACTTCGCGCAGATGCGCTCGGGCGCGATCATGGCCAACGCGGGCCATTTCAATCACGAGATCAACCTCGATGCCCTCGAAGAAATCACCGAGCAGCGACGCGAGCTCAAACCGTACGTCACTGCGCATGCCACAGCCGACGGGCGCGAACTCCTGGTCCTGGCCGATGGACGCCTCGTCAACCTGTCCGCAGCCGAAGGACATCCTGCCAGCGTGATGGATATGTCCTTCGCCAATCAGGCACTGGCCGTTGAGCACCTGCTGAACGCCGACCCAGCGCTGCAACCGGGCGTCCACAATATCCCGACCGAAATCGACCACGGCGTCGCACGTCTCAAGCTGGCCAGCATGGGCGTCAAACTCGATCAGCTCACCGATGCGCAGCGCCGTTATCTCACCTCCTGGGATGAAGGCACATGACCACTCCCGCAGCGTCCACCGCCAATAGGGAGTCCATCTCCGGTCTCTGGACCTCCGAGTCCGTGACCGAGGGTCATCCCGACAAGGTCTGTGATCAAATCTCTGATGCCGTACTTGACGCCTGTCTCGCCGGCGATCCGGAATCGCACGTCGCCTGCGAAACCGCCGTCTCCTCCGACCTCGTGATGGTCTTTGGCGAAATCTCAACGTCTACCTCACTCGACATCGAACAGATCGTCCGCAGGACCCTTCGCCGCATCGGCTATACCGACCGCGCCTGGGGCATTGACGCCGATACCTGCAAAGTGATGCTCTCGATCAACCGTCAATCGCCCGACATCGACGCCGGAGTCCGCGGCATCGCCGGCGAGGCCTCGCATGGAGGCGACGACCCCTTTGATCGCCACGGCGCCGGCGACCAGGGCATGATGTTTGGTTACGCCTGCGACGAAACCGACAGCCTGATGCCGCTGCCGATCGAGCTCTCGCATCACCTGACACGACAACTTAGCCAGGTCCGCCGCGCCGGACTCGTCGATTGGCTGCGGCCCGACGGCAAGGCGCAGGTCACAGTTGAGTACGCACATGGGCGACCGAACCGAATCGACAGCATCGTGGTCAGCACTCAGCACGCTGAACACGTCAGCCAGGACGACATTGCAGCCGGCATTCGCCAACACGTGATCGACACCGTGATTCCATCGAAGATGATCGATGATCGAACCCACATCTACATCAACCCGTCGGGACAATTCATCACCGGCGGGCCCTTGGCCGACGCCGGTCTGACCGGTCGCAAGATCATCGTCGACACTTACGGCGGCATGGCACGGCACGGCGGCGGAGCCTTCTCCGGCAAGGATCCGTCCAAAGTCGACCGCAGCGCCGCCTACGCCGCACGACACGTCGCACGCAGTATCGTCTCGGCAGACCTCGCAGGACGCGTCGAGCTGCAGCTCAGCTACGCCATCGGCAAGGCCGAGCCCACCAGCCTGGCGCTACACACGTTTGGGACCGGCCGCATCTCAGACGAGCAACTGACCTCGTTGGTTACGGCTCACTTCGATCTGCGACCCGCGGCCATTATCCACCACCTCGACCTCAAGCGGCCGATCTACGAACCCACCGCCGCCTACGGCCATTTCGGACGCGCAGACCTCGACCTGCCCTGGGAGCAAAACCATCACGGCGCAGCATTGCGAGAAGCAGCGGGCCTGACCGACTAGCAGAGGCTGTTGCGCAAACCCTCGATCGCCCCGTGCTCGTTATTCCCGCGAACGCAGGAATCCAGCCCTGACCAGATATGGAGAATAGATTCCCGCCTTCGCGGGAATGACGAACATGAGGTTTGTGCAACAGCCTCAGCAGGCTGCTGAAGAATCCGCTTCCGAGCGCCGAACTTCCCTATTCGTCATTCCTGCGAACGCAGGATTCCAGGGCTGATCAGATATGGAGCATGGGTTCCTGGTCAAGCCAGGAATGACGGATTTGAGAGCCGATGACTGTTTCAGCAGCCTGCTAGGTCTTAGCGCTTGGTGTACTGAGGCGCCTTGCGAGCTCGCTTGAGACCGGGCTTCTTGCGTTCCTTGGCCCGGGGGTCTCTGGTCAGCATGCCGGCTTGCCGCAGCGGCCGACGCAGCGTTTCGTCGCTGACCAGCAACGCGCGAGCGATGCCCAACCGGATCGCGCCGGCCCAACCATTGATTCCACCACCCGAGCAGAGCACAACAGCCGAGAAACTGTTCTGCAGGCCGGTGTGGCGCAGCGGCTCCTCGATCAGGCGACGCTGTTCCGGTCGTCGGAACAGTTCGCCCGAATCTTTGCCGTTGACCGTGATCTGTCCATTGCCGGGGTAGAGGCGTACGCGCGCGATGGCAGTCTTGCGACGGCCCAATCCGTAGTAATAGTGTCCTGCGTTGGTCGTCATCGATTACTCCGCTTCACTGCCGACGAGGGATTCGGCGATCTGACCAGCATGTGGGTGGTCGGCGCCGGCGTAAACCCGAAGGTGTCGATACTGCGTCCGACCAAGGCGGTTCTTGGGCAACATGCCGCGAACCGCATGTTCGATCACCCGCTCCGGACGCTTCTCGAGCATGTCTTTGAGCGCCGTCTCTTTAAGTTTTCCCAGGTGACCCGAGTGCCGGTAGTACATCTTCTGCTCAAGCTTGCGCCCGGTCACCGCAACCTTGCCGGCGTTGACCACAATGACGTAGTCGCCGATGTCTTGCGACGGATGAAAGGCTGGCTTGTGCTTGCCCCGCAGCAGCGTCGCGACCTGGGTCGCCACTCGGCCGAGCGGCCGGTCGTTGGCGTCAATCACATGCCACATTCGCGAGACCTGATGTGGCCCCAACACGGTTGTCGACATCCTTCAATCTCCCTCACGATCCCAATGACAGGGTGGCCCAGTGACGGGCTGGTTGTTGAACAGCGTTAACGGGTATATGACTTCGGCGAGCGTGAGACCGCAGGCGGGAGCCGTCGGACCCATCGATCCAGGTTGCGCGTGTGCAAACGCCGAACGAAAGTCTTCCAGCATTTCGCGTCCACGCGCCACTTCGGCCACGGCGCCGACCATCCGACGGACCTGGTGCTGAAGAAACGAGTCGCCCCGGAAGTGAAAACAGATTGTTGCGCCACTGACTTCGAGCGATGCGTCGCGCAGCGTCCGGATGGTGGAGCGATCGTCGGTTGGAGGCGTGAACGCGGCAAAGTTGTGTTGGCCCACCAGGGCTGCCAACGCTGCTCGCGCTCGCTCGACATCGAACATGTGCGGCACGATCCACGCTCGTCGTTCCCACAGGGGTTGGCGCTGATTCGCCAGATGCAACTGGTACACGTAGGAGCGTGAAACCGCGTTGCGCCGAGGGTCGAAGTCTGCCGACACCGGCGCGGCTGCCTGAACGGCGATGGCCGATGGCAGAAAGTGATTCAGTCCGCGCACCCAGCGATGGGCCGGCATCGAGTCGACCGACTTCTCCGTGATCAACGACGCCACCTGTCCAGTGGCATGAACACCGGCGTCCGTGCGTCCCGCCAAGGAGACCTGCGAATGAACGCCGGTGAGCTCCTCGAGCGCCGACTGCAGCGCGCCTTGCACGGTTGGACGATTGGGCTGCCATTGTGACCCTGCGAACTCCGTACCGTCGTATTGCAGCAACAGCGCCCAACGCTGGCTCACTGACCTGTTCTCGGACTATTCGTCCGACGCTTCTTCATCGGCCCCGTCGGCGACAACCGGAGCTGCCCGCTCAACGAGTTCGATGTGCGCCATCTGCGCGCCATCGCCACGGCGCGGACCCAGCTTGATGATTCGCGTGTATCCGCCGTTTCGCGTGGAAAAACGCGGCGCAATGTCGTTGAACAACGTGCGCAACACCTTGCGATCGGTCAGAACGGCGCCGGCCTGTCGGCGAGCATGCAGATCGCCGCGCTTGCCCAGCGTGATCATTCGCTCCGCGACCGGACGAATGGTCTTCGCTTTCGCCTCAGTCGTCACGATCGCCTCGTGACGCAGCAACTCCGTGACCTGGTTGCGCACCAGCGCAGCGCGATGAGATCGGCTGCGACTTAGCGCACGTCCACCTTTTCGATGCCTCATCGTCCACTCCTCCGATCGCGTCCGTCATGACGCTGTTCGTCGGCTTCGTTAGTCGTCAACGCCGCTGCCGGCCTCGCGCAACGCCTCGAGCAAGGCAGCGCCCAGCGAACCGGTAATCTCCGGATCCTCTTCACCACCGACGGCAACTTCGGCTTCGGCCGGCGGCGGAGCGATCAACGAGGGGATGGGTGATGTCTCATCCGGAGACGGCGGCAACGTTGTCAGAATCTCTTCGCTGCTGGGCGCAAACACGCCATCGCGAGCGCGACGCACGCGCGGATCATCGTCGTCAATCAGATTCAGCTCAAGCAGCTTGTCGATCAGTTCGATGTACGACTTCTCGCCGAAGTTTCGCAGCGTGAGCAGCTCGTCATCGCTCTTTTCAAGGATCTGCCCAACGAGCATCAGCCCGCTGCGCTTGAGACAGTTGTGAGCGCGAACCGAGAGCTGTAGCTCTTCGATCTGCATGTCATATTGCTCGGCAGTCAAGCCTACTCTGGCGTGTGCCGGCAACTGACGAGTGGTGATTGGTTGGCCCATGGTCTCGAACAACTCGAGTTCGGTGCGCAGCGAACGAGCCGCCGCCTGAACCGCGTCGAGCCCGGAGATCGTGGCGTCCGTCCAAACCTCGATCAGCAGCTGCTCATACTCGCTGCCGCGTCCACCGGACGCAGGCAATACCTCGTAGGAGACCTTGCGAACCGGAGTGAAGACGGCATCAAGCGGAATCACGCCGAGCAGATGCTCGCCGTTCTTGTTGCGCTCGGATGGCTGGAATCCGAATCCGGTTTCCACATCCATCACCACGTCGAGCCGACCCTCGGCGCCGTCTATCGTCGCCAGATACAGATCCGGATTGACGATCTTGTAATCGCCCGGGACCTGGATGTCGCCCGCGGTGATGCGCGAGGCGCCGGTCACGTTGAGGTGCATCTCCGCCGGTCGGTCGGCGATGGCGTGAATCCGGATCTCGCGCAGGTTCAAGAGGAACTCGGTCGTATCTTCCTTCATCTGGGGAATCGTGGAGAACTCGTGCTGGACCTGGTCGATCCGCACCGACGTAATCGCCGCGCCGCGGATCCCGCTGAGCAGGACGCGCCGTAAGGCATTGCCTTCGGTGTGGGCGAATCCGCGAGATAGCGGCTCGACCGCGATGCGCACGTAGTTGCCGCGCTCTTCCTCGATCGAAAGTTTGGGAGTTTCGGTAGCCAGGATCACGTTGTCGCGTCCCTCCCTGGGACTGGGGTTTGGCAGATCGCCGGGGTTTAGCGCGAGTAGTACTCGACGATGGCGTTCTCGTCGACTCGCATATCGATGTCTTCACGGGCTGGCGCAGCGGTCAGTTCGCCTTCCAGCTGGATCGGGTCGATCCGAAGCCAACCGGGGACTTCGCGGGAACCTTGCCAGGTGCGCGCCATCTCATAGAACTTGCTCTTGCGTCCTCGATCCGTCCAACCGACTCTGTCGCCGATCACCGTCTCGATCGACGGGATGTCCGCTTTCTTGCCGTTCAGCGTGATGTGACCGTGCCGCACCAGCTGTCGCGCCTGGGCGCGAGACTCGGCGATGCCCAGACGGTAGACGACGTTGTCGAAGCGCAGCTCAAGCATTTGCAGCAGGTTTTCCCCTGTGGCGCCCGGCCGACGGTTGGCCTCGGCGAACATTCGCCGGAACTGCCGTTCCAGCACGCCGTAGGTCTTGCGGACCTTCTGCTTTTCCTTGACCTGCTCGCCGTAGTCGGAAACCTTGCGGCGCCGCGGCGAACGCTGGCCTGGTGGCTGGTTGCGACGCTCGATGGCGCATTTGGGGCCAACGCAGCGTTCGCCCTTGAGCATCAGCTTTTCGCCGGCGCGGCGGCAGATGCGGCAGACGGGTCCGGTGTATCGAGCCATTGGCGGTTCTCTCTGTCGGTAGCTCTGGTTGAGAGTCTGTCTCGGGTTGTATGTAGTTGAGGTTGCGGTTGGCTAGACGCGGCGGCGCTTGCGCGGCCGGCAGCCGTTATGCGGAATTGGCGTGACATCACGGATCGAGAGCAGCGTCAGGCCCTGCGCCTGGAGCGCGCGGACTGCCGATTCCCGGCCCTGTCCCGGCCCCTTGACGTAGACGTCGCATTGCCGCATACCGTGAGTCATCGCCTTCTGCGCCGCCTCTTCGGCAGCCAGCTGGGCTGCGAACGGCGTGCCTTTGCGCGATCCGCGGGTTGAGGCGGTGCTGCCGGCCGACGCCCAGGCAAGCGTGTTGCCGGCCAGGTCGGTCATCGTGATGATCGTGTTGTTGTAGGTCGACTGGATGTACGCCCGACCATGCGGCACATTCTTGCGTTCGCGCCGCCGTCGACCGCGTTCTCGGCGTGGACTGGTCATCCCGTTCCCCTCGTCTTTGTACTAACGCTTCACAGCGATCCGTTAGCGCTTCACAGCGATCCGTTAGCGCTTCACAGCGCGACGGCGACCGGCGACCGTCTTCTTGGAGCCGCGCCGCGTGCGCGCGTTCGTGCGCGTGCGCTGACCGCGCATCGGCAGATTGCGTCGATGCCGCTGGCCGCGGTAGCAGTTGATGTCGATCAGACGTTGAATGTTGCCGCGGACCACGCGTCGGAGGTCACCCTCAACGAGGTAGTCGCGATCAACGATCTCACGGATCCGCGCCAACTCGGCGTCCGATAGCTCACGAATGCGTTGCTCCGGGTCGATGTTGGCTTTGTCGACGATCTCTTTAGCTCGCGTCGCCCCAATGCCGAAGATGTAGCGCAGCGCGTACGGCGTTTTCTTGTTGTCGGGGACATCGACGCCCGAGATTCTTGCCATGCCCTGGTTCCTCTCACCCGCGGCCGCAATCTTGCCGGGAGGTTCTGGATTCCTTGACTCTGATCAGCTCTTAAAGCGGTAGACGACCCGCCCACGGGTCAGGTCGTATTCGGAAAGCTCGACGAGCACGCGGTCACCGCGCAGCACTCGAATGTGATGTTGTCTCATCTTGCCGGCCAGGTGGGCCAACACTTCGTGGCCGTTGGGCAGCTCTACCCGGAAGGTGGCGTTAGGCAGTAGCTCCTTGACGACGCCTTCGACTTCGATCTTGTCCTGCTTGGGCGGCGGCGATGGCGCCGGTGTGCGCCGAGGCCGCCGTCCTCCACCTGTGTTCCGATTTCTCGCCACCGAACCCCCGTTGCTTTGTACTCAGGCCTGAGTCAAGATGTCCGCCGGTCCGTCTTCACGGAGCGCAACGGTGTGTTCAAAGTGCGCCGACAGGCTCCCGTCGGCCGTCACGACGGTCCAGCCGTCATCAAGCACTGCGGTCGCCGGATCGCCGAGCGTCGCCATTGGTTCGAGGGCGACAACCATCCCGCGACGCATAGTCATCCCGGAACCTCGGCGACCATAGTTGGGCATGGAAGGCGGTTCGTGCATGTCACGTCCCACGCCATGCCCCACGTATCCACGGACAACTCCGTAACCCGCTGATTCTATCACTTCCTGAATAGCTGCAGCGATATCGCCTTTACGTACGCCGATCCGCGCCGTCGCAATCCCCGCCGTCAACGACTCTGCCGTTACATCCAACAATCGCTGGGCGTCGGCAGTTATCGTCCCCACTCCCACAGTGGTCGCAGAATCGCCGACCCAACCGTCAATCGTCGCGCCCAGATCGATGGACAGGATGTCACCCTCTTGCAACTGGCGCTCGGTGGCGAATCCATGCACGATCTGGTCGTTGATCGAAGCGCAGATCGTGTGCGGGAAGCCCTGATAACCAAGGAAGGTCGGCGTCACGTCTTGGCGCTTGAACTTGTCAATCACAAACTGGTCAAGCTCCGACAACTTGCGACCGGGCTGCACCATCTCGACCAGCTCGCCCAGCGTTTCACCGACCATCCGACCGGCTCGACGCATCTGCTCGATCTCGGCGTCGGTCTTCAAAATGACCTGGCGAGGACGCTGGGAGGTGGACATCGGCTGTTCCGACCCTAGCCGCTCAATGCCGGTAACGCGGCGAGCAAGTCGACTCCCACCGCATCCGGCGACTGCTCACCGTTGACTGTCGATAGCTTGCTCGCAGCCGCGTAGTAGGCGACCAGTGGTTCGGTCTGATTCGCGTAGACCTGCATCCGATTCGCAATCGCCTCGGGCTTGTCGTCGTCTCGCTGAATCATGTTGGCGTTGTCGCAACAGGGACTATCGGCGTTGGGCGGATTGAAGACCTCGTGAAAGACGCTCCCGCACGACGCGCAGCTCACCCGGCCACCGAGTCGGCGGGTGATCTCCCCATTCGACACGTCGATCAGCACCGTCACGGCAATCTCATCACCTTGCTCGGTCAACGCGCGATCCAGCGCCCTCGCCTGCTCGACCGTGCGCGGGAAGCCATCGAACAGACAACCCGCCTTTGCGTCGTCGCGACCGATCCGCTCAAGCAGCATCCGGATCGTGACATTGTCGGGAACAAGTTCGCCCTTGTCCATGTAGGTCTTGGCCAGGTTGCCCAGCTCCGTGCCATGGCGCAGGTTCTCGCGGAACATCTCGCCGGTCGAGAGGTGCAGCAATCCGGTGCGCTCGGCGGTTTGCACCGCTTGCGTGCCCTTGCCCGCTCCTGGCGGTCCGAGCAGGATGACGTACATGGTCTGGTCGGTCATGGTCTGGTCGGTCATGGCTAGCGAATAAACCCTTCGTAGTTGCGCATCAGCAGCTGCGCTTCAATTTGCCGCATCGTGTCCAGCGCGACGCCTACGACGATCAGCAAGCCCGTCGACGAAATTGTCAGCGCCGTGGAATCGGGAATAAATTCGGTCGCAAGGAACGGCACCACCGCCACAAAGCCGAGGAACAACGCCCCCGCCCAGGTAATCCGAGCCAACACGCGGTTGATGTAGTCCTGAGTCGGCCGTCCCGGCCGAATCCCCGGAATGAACCCGCCCTGCTTTTGCAGATTCTCGGCCAGGTTCTGCTGTTGGAACGTCACGAACGTATAGAAGAACGTGAACCCAACGACCAGAACGAATGAAAGTCCCCAATAGGCCGGACGTCCCGGCGAGAGGTTGAGCTGCACCCAATCGGCCGCACGGATAATCCATCCCGGCCGCTCACCCAGCGTCTGACCCTCAGCAATATCCGGCGTCAGTGGATTGTCGACCGGGTCTTCGTGCGTCTTGATCTCCGAGACCGCAACGAAGTTGCCTTCGCGGTCTGTAAGACGGATCGGTTCCTCCGAGATCTCATTCGCATCAATCCGCCAGGCGTAAATCGTGTCACCGCCAAGTGGATCACTTGTCGTCTCGACCTGGGTCAACACATTTGAATCGGAGTTGGAGTTGATCCGGTCCAGGACATCCTGGAAGGAATCCTCTTCCTTATTCCACTCGACGATGCCCTCGTTGACGACGAACTCGCCGGAATTGCTGAGATCGGGCAACAGCGTGGCCAACGACTCGTCCGCGTCCTCGCGAGTGAACGGCAGCTCGACAGCAACCTGCGTCTGCGATTCCTCGCCGGCGGCGCCGGTCACCCAGCCGGCCAGCACCGAGGGGAAGATGATGATCGAGAAGGCGAAGATCAGTGGGATCATGCCCGCCGAATTGACACGCAGCGGCACATACGACTGCCCGCTCTGGCGGTACATCCTCCCGCCTCTAAAGACCGACCGGGCATATTGAACGGGGATCCTCCGCTGCGCCTCCTGGAAGAAGACGATCAGGGCGACCAGCACGATCGCAATCCCGATGACCACGGCGATGCCCGACCAGCCGATGTCCGACAGTCGAACCGAGTTGAACAGTGTCGGGAAGCTGGCCACGATGCCGGCGAAGATGATCAACGAGATGCCGTTGCCGACGCCCTTCTCAGTGATCAGCTCACCCAGCCAGATCAAGAACATCGTGCCGGCGGTCATCGTCACCAGCGCGGAAAGGGTTGGCAGCCACTCCTCGGCGCCGAAGCCGATGCCCGTGATCGCGCGCGCATTCTCTAGCAGCAATAGCTGACCGTAGCCCTGCACGATCGACATCGGCACCGCGAGCCAATAGGTGTAGAGCTGAATCCGGTTGCGGCCCGACTCGCCCTCCTGGGCCAGCGCCTGCAGTTTGGGGATCATCGGCTGCATCAGGTTCATCACGATCGAGGCCGTGATGTACGGGTAGACGCCAAGCGCGACGATCGACAGGTTGTCGAGACCACCGCCCGAGAACAGATTCAGAAAACCGAGAACGGGGTTGTTGTCCAGCGCGTTCTCAAGCTGCGTCTTGTTGATGTCGGGAATCGGTACGTGGGCAACCAGCCGGAATACGACCAGCATGGCCAGCGTGAAGGCGATCTTTTGGCGAACGTCCGGCTGTCGCCAGGCGTCAACCAACGCCTGCAGCAGCTTAGGCCTGGTCGGCCCCGCCGCTGTCTGCGTTCGCTGCATTGATGACCTCAACGCTGCCACCCGCGGCAACGATCTTCGCTTCTGCGGCTGGGGAGATTCGTTCCACACTCAGATGCAGCGCGACGGCAATCTCGCCGCCGGCCAGCACCTTGAATCGCTGGCTCGCGCGCCGCAGAAGGCCAGCGGCCACGAGTACATCTGCATCGACCGTATCACCGTCGGTAAACCGGCGACCGAGCTCGACGACATTGATCGGCTGCGCTTCCACGCGGAACGGGGCTTTGAAGCCTTTGCGCCGCGGCAGCGTGCGCATCATCGACATCGCGCCGCCCTCGAACACAGAGTTGTAGTCGCGTCCGGAGCGGGAGCGCTGGCCCTTGAGCCCACGGCCCGAGTAGGTGCCCGTACCCGAGGCGTTACCCCGGCCAACGCGCTTGCGCTTGCGGCGTGACCCGGGCGCGGGGCGCAGATCATTCAAACGCAGGACCATTAGGCGTCCTCAATTTCCGTAACGGTGACGAGGTGGGACACCTTGTGCAGCATCCCACGTACGTCGGGCGTGTCGTCTTTGACCGTGCTCTGGCCCAGCCTACGCAGACCGAGCGAACGGATCGTGTGGCCCTGATCGGAGCGGTATCCGATGGACGATTTTATGTATGTAATTTTCAGTGCCATGGCAGCTACTCACCCGTTCCCGCCGCAGCGAGTTCGACTGCCGGCTTCGGCGCCACAGGAGCAGCTACCGGCTCGGCGGGCAGCCGACCGGCCAGTCGCAGCCGCTCGCGGCGCACCTGGACCGGATCGCGCAGCTGGACCAGTGCACGCTTGGTCGCCTGAACCACGTTGACCACGTTGTTCGATCCCAGCGACTTGGTCAGCACATTGCGCAGCCCGACCGCCTCCAGGACCGCGCGCACGCCGCCGCCGGCGATCACGCCGGTACCGGGCGCCGCCGGCTTGAGCAACACCTGCGAGGCGCAGAATCGTGCCGTGATCGGGTGGGGAATCGTCCCGTTGCGAATCGGCACCGTAACCATGTCGCGACGAGCGATCGTCGAACCTTTGCGAATCGCGTCGGGCACCTCGTTGGCGCGACCGATCCCGATCCCGACTCGGCCGTTGCCGTCGCCGACCACCACCACCGAGGTGAAGGAAAATCGGCGTCCGCCCTTGACCACCTTGGCGACGCGTGACACCGAGACGACTTTTTCAATGATGTCGTCTTGCGGTTCGTCGCGGTCGCGACGCCGTCCTCGCCCGCGTCCGCCATCTCGTTGTTGAACCATGTGCTACTCCTGCTCCCCGTCCGGCGGTAGTCGAGGCCTTAGAAGACCAGTCCCGCCTCGCGCGCGGCTTCCGCCAATGCGCGAACGCGTCCGTGATATTGATAGCCGGCGCGGTCAAAGACGACAGCCGACACGCCCGCTTGCTGTGCGACCTGCGCCAGTTGACGGCCGACCGCGCGAGCGTTGGCGCGCTTGCCGGAGCCATCATCCTCAGTCGCAGACGCTGCACTGGCGCCCAGGTCAGACGCGCTGGCCAGCGTGACGCCGGAATCGTCGTCAATGATCTGTCCGTAAATGTGCTTCGCGGAGCGGAAGACGCAGAGTCGCGGCCGTCGCGCCGTTCCGTGCACGCGCTTGCGTACGCGTAGATGCCGGCGCTGACGAGCGGCTTGTGTCGTGCGCCGCTTGCGGCGAATCATCGTCATCTCATGTTCTCCACATCAACATGCGCCAATACCGGTACACCCCACTGGCGCCTGGGCTTAGGCGGTCGCGCTCTTACCCTGCTTGCGGCGGACCCATTCGCCCTGGTAGCGAATGCCTTTGCCCTTGTAGGGCTCGGGCGGTCGGACCGCGCGAATTTCGGCGGCCTGCTGGCCGACAATCTGTTTGTTGGCGCCACGCACGGTGACGAGCTGTCCCTGGACTGCAAACGTAATCCCCTCAGGGGGATCTTTGCGCACGAGGTGCGAGAACCCAACGCGAAGCACGAGTGTTCCGCCGTCCATCTCAGCGCGGTAACCCGTGCCCTGAATCTCTAGCGTCTTCGCCCAGCCTTCGGAGACGCCCGTGACCATGTTCTGAATCAACGAGCGCACGAGTCCATGTTGAGATCGGTGCTCGCGACGGTCGCTGGGACGAGTCACGATCACGTGCCCATCATCAAACACGATGTGCAGATCCGGATGGACATGCTGGTCGAGCTCGCCTTGCGGTCCTTTGACGGATACCCGCCCAGGTGCAATTTCGACATTCACCCCGGCCGGAACCGGCACGGGCAGACGGCCAATTCGACTCATCGCGCCCCTCCCATCTTGGTTCCCATGGTGTTGATCTGAATCGTTACCAGACGAAGCACAGTACTTCTCCGCCCACGTTCTCACGCCGTGCCTGCGCGCCGGTCATCACGCCGCGAGGCGTCGTCAAGATGGCAACGCCCAGGCCGCCATAGGGACGCGGAATTTCTCGCTTCTGGACGTACACGCGCAGGCCCGGTCGGGACACGCGCTTCAGCCCGGTGACGACCGGCGTGCCTACTTCGTCATAGAGCAGTTCGACATCAAGGTCGCGGCCGGCGCGGCCGGCGCGATCTCGAACTTGATAGGAGCGGATGAATCCCTCTTCCGCCAACACGTTGGCGATCGAGATCTTCATGTTCGACGCTGGAATCTCCACCCGCGGATGTCCCGCATGGATGGCGTTGCGAATGCGCGTCAGCATGTCGGCGACGGGATCAGTCACTGGCATTGCGAATCCTGCCTGCTAGCACAGTTCCTGGCTGTTCATTGATCGTTCTCACGGTCAAGTTCACTGGTTTCGCTCGAAGGGAAAGCCCAGCAGCTCAAGCAGCCGCCGGCCCTCCGCATCAGTGCGAGCGGTAGTGATGATGTTGATCTGCAGGCCTCGCACCTTGTCCACGTTGCCGTAGTCAATCTCGGGGAACACGATCTGCTCGCGAATCCCGAGCGAGTAGTTGCCGCGGCCGTCAAAGGCTGTCCGGGAGACGCCCTGGAAGTCGCGAATACGAGGTAGCGCTGCATTGATTGTGCGGTCGAGGAACTCCCACATTCGAGCACCGCGCAAGGTGCACGACACGCCCACGTTGTTGCCCTCACGCAGTTTGAAGTTCGCGATCGATTTCTTCGCCTTGTTGACCACCGGCTTCTGACCACAGATCGTGGTCATGTCGGTGACGCAGTTCTCAAGGATCGCCGCCCCGCCCGGGCCCAGCGCCTCGCCGATGCCTGCGTTGACCACGACCTTCAAGACTCGCGGCACCTGCATCACGTTCTCGAAACTGAACTCCTCGAACAGTCGAGGCGCGATCTCGTCGTTGAAACGCTGTTTCAGTCGCGGCACGGTGGCTGTTGCACCATTCGTTGTCATTAGTCGATATCCCCATCGCAGCGGCGGCAAACGCGAGTCTTGGCGCCATCCGCTCGCTCGCGGAAACCAATCCGCACTGGACGGTCGCAGTTCGGGCAGACGACGTTGAGGTTTGATTCGTGCAGCGCCGCCTCGCGCTCGATGATCCCGGCCGGTGCGCCCATTTGTGTCGGGCGCATGTGGCGCTTGATCATGTTCACGCCGGTCACGATGACGCGGTCCCTCTTGGGAAACACCTGCCGCACCTGACCACGTCGTCCGCGGTCCTTGCCGGAACGAACCTCAACGAGGTCGTCGCGTTGCACTCGACGCATCTAGACCACCTCCGGAGCGAGCGAGACGATCCGCATGAAGTTGCGCTCTCGCAGCTCGCGCGCGACCGGACCGAGGATTCGGGTGCCGGTCGGATTCTGGCCGTCGGCAGCCAGGATGACCGCCGCATTGTCGTCGAAGCGGATGTACGAGCCGTCAACCCGGCGGTACTGCTTGGCCACGCGGACAATCACAGCACGCACGACCTGCCCGGCACGGACTTCACGATTCGGATCGGCTTGCTTCACAGACGCCACGATCGTGTCGCCGACCGAGGCGTAACGCCGCTTCGTCCCGCCTAACACACGAATGCATTTGATCACGCGAGCGCCTGAGTTGTCGGCGACGCGGAGCGAAGATTCTTGCTGAATCACTCCGAGTCCTCATTCCCAGCAGCCCCGCCTGTGCTACTTGCGGAAACGGCCTCCTCCAAAGAGGGAGCGCCGATCTCCTGCGGCTGAATCTCGGCGACCTCATGGCGCTCGAGAATCTCGACGACGCGCCAAGACTTGCGCTTGGACAGCGGACGACATTCTTCGATCACCACGCGGTCCCCATTCTTGCAATCGTTGAGCTCGTCGTGCACCAGGTAGCGCTTGCGGCGGCGCATGATTTTCTTGTAAAGCGGGTGACGCACTGTTCGCTCGACGCGCACTGCCACAGTCTTGTGGCGCGCATCAGCGACGGCGAATCCCACACGTCGTTTGCGGGCCATCGGCTATGCTTCCTCGCTCGCCGAGTCGTCTCCGGACGGACCGGTGGACTCGGCAGTATTGTCATCGTCTTCGACTTCTTCGGCGTCTGCCGCGCGGCCGTTCGGCTCAAGCGGCGTGCCTGCTGCTTCCGCCAACTGTCGCTCTCGCAGGATCGTCCGTAGACGTGCCACCTGGCGTCGCGCAGCACCCATCGCCATGGGATTTTGCAGCTGTCGCGTGCCAATCTGGAATTGCAGATTGAATACCTCGCGGTACGCCTCGTTGATCGCTGCTCCCAATTCGGCGTCAGTCATCGTGCGGGCCTCTTCGGCCAGTGCGTTTGCCATAGCTACACCACCTCAGCCTCTCGCACAACGATGCGGGTCCGCACCGGCAGCTTGTGGCTTGCGCGGCGCAGCGCCTCGCGAGCGTCCGCTTCCGGCACGCCGGCCAGTTCGAAAATCACGCGACCGGGCTTGACCACGGCGACCCACTTCTCGGGCGCGCCCTTGCCCTTGCCCATGCGTGTTTCGGCCGGCTTCTGCGTGACCGACTTGTCGGGGAAGACGCGGATCCAGACCTTACCGCCACGCTTCACGTGGTGCGTAATCGCGCGACGAGCGGCCTCAATCTGCCGACCGTCGATCCAGGCCGCCTCAAGCGACTGCAAACCAACATCACCGAAGGCCACGGAGTTGCCTGACTGCGCCATCCCGCGGCGTCGACCACGGTGATGCTTGCGCCACTTGACTCGTCTCGGCTGTAACATCAGCGGCCTCCCCGCCTGCCCGCGGCCGCCGGCTCAATCGCCTGAGCCGGACCGCCGGATGTCTCAGTTTCCGCTTCAAAGGGCAGAATCTCGCCCTTGTAGATCCACACTTTGACGCCGATCCGCCCGAACACCGTCTTCGCCTCGGCGAAGCCGTAGTCAATGTCCGCGCGCAGCGTGTGCAGCGGCACTCGACCCGACATCTCTTTCGCCTTGCGCGACATCTCAGCCCCACCCAGGCGACCGGAAATGACGATCTTGGCGCCCTCGGCGCCGCGCTGCATGGTCCGCTGAACGGCCTGCTTGATCGCGCGGCGGAACGCGATCCGGCGCTCCATCTGTTCGGCGACATTGCGCGCCACCAACTGCGCGTCGAGCTCCGGCACGCGAATCTCCGAGACGTCGACCCGCAGCCGAATCGGTCGTGAGATCAGCGCCTCGAGATCGCGGCGCAACTCTTCCACATTCTGTCCACCGCGACCGATCACGATGCCCGGCTTCGCGGTGTGCAGCTTCACGCCGAGCTGGTTCGCGTTCCGCTCGATGTCGATCCGCGAGATCATCGCTTCACTCAGTCGATCGTTGATAAAATCGCGAATCCGCCGATCTTCGTCGACCAACTCGGAATATTGCTTGTCCGAGTACCACTGCGAGCGCCATTCGTAGATGAAGCCGATGCGGAAACTCGTCGGGTGAACTTTCTGACCCATAGCGTTATCCGTCCTCTGCGTCCTGGCCGTCAGACAAGACGACGGTGATATGCGCAGTGCGCCTCAAAATTCGGCCAACTCGTCCACGCGCCTTCGCCCGGAAGCGCCGCAGCGTGCGGCCATCGCCGGCGTGAATCGCGTAAATCTTCAGGTCGCCGGCGTCGAGCCCGTGGTTGTTCTCGGCATTGGCGACAGCCGAATCAAGCACCTTGGCCACATCCCGCGCAATCGGCCTCGGTGTAAATCGCAGTTGCAGTCGAGCAGCCTCGACCGGCATCCCGCGCAGCCCCTGCATGACCAGGCGAACTTTGCGCGGCGAGGTGCGAACAAACTTGGCGCTGGCCCGCACTTGCATCAGTTCACCCTCGTTCCGCGATCGGAACGACCAATGTGTCCGCGGAAGGTGCGTGTCGGCGCAAACTCGCCCAACTTGTGACCGACCATGTTCTCGGTCACGAAGACCGGCACATGCCGGCGACCGTCGTGCACCGCGATCGTCAGACCGACCATGTCAGGCACGATCGTTGACGGTCGGGCCCAGGTCTGGATCACTGTACGAGCGCCGGAGGCGCGCACTCGCTGCACTTTCTGCATCAGCTTGTGGTCCACGTAGGGACCTTTCTTCGTCGATCGTGACATCGCGCAAATCCTCTGATCTATGCCTTAGCGCCGTCGGCCGCGACGGCGGACGATGTACTTGTCGGATTGTTTCTTGCCCCGCGTGCGGCGACCAAGCGTGTACCAACCCCATGGCGACTTCGGACCGGGCAGGCCGATCGGGGCCTTACCCTCTCCGCCGCCGTGCGGGTGGTCGACGGGGTTCATCGCCGAGCCGCGCACCGTCGGTCGACGACCACGGTGCCGGTTGCGTCCTGCTTTGCCCAGCTTGATGTTGGAATGCTCAACGTTGCCGACTTGCCCAATCGTCGCGTAACACATGGCGCGGACTCGTCGCATCTCGCCTGAAGGCAAGCGCAGCAGTGCGTAGTCGCCTTCTTTAGCCATGATTTGCGCCGCCGCGCCGGCTGAGCGCACCATCTGCGCCCCGCGACCCTCGGTCAGTTCAACATTGTGCACCTGGGTCCCGTTGGGCATCGCTGCCATCGGCAGCGCATTGCCCACGCGAATCGGCGCCCCGGGACCGGACATCACCTTGTCGTCAACCTTCAGGCCGTTCGGCGCCACGATGTAGCGCTTCACGCCGTCGGTGTAGAAAATCAACGCGATCCGCGCCGTGCGGTTGGGGTCGTACTCAATCGCCGCAACGCGGCCTTCGATCCCGATCCGGTCGCGACGCTTCCAGTCGATCATCCGGTAGCGGCGCTTGTGCCCGCCGCCGCGGTGACGAACGGTCACGCGGCCCTTGTTGTTGCGGCCCGAATTCTTCTTCAGCGGAGCCAGCAAGCTCTTTTCCGGCTTCTTCTTCGTGATCTCCTCAAACGAGTGACCAGAAGAGTTGCGGCGTCCGGGAGAGGTCGGCTTGAAAACCTTGATCGCCACGTCAGACCCCCTCAAACAGGCGGATCTCGTAGCCGTCGGCCAACGTGATGATCGCCTTCTTCCAGTCGCGCTCGCGACCCGCTCGCCCGCGACCGATCCGTCGCGTAGCGCCGTGCACATTGATCACGTTGACCTTGCGCACCTGCACCGAGAACGCGATCTCAATCGCCTCTCGAATCTGCAGCTTGTTCGCTCGCGGATCTACTTCGAATACGTACTTGCCGGTCTCGGCCAGTTCGGTCGTTTTCTCAGTGATAATCGGTTTGCGCAGGACGGCAAACGGGTGAATGTCCTTAGGCATCGCCGTCCCCCTCGCTACGTTCGGCGCCGTCAACCGCCCACATCGCTTCACAGCGCCGGACGGCCGCCTCGGTCATGATCAGTTGGTCGTGCGTCAGGATCAGGTAGCTGCTCAGCGTCTGCGCCGGCATCGCCTGCACATTGGGCAGGTTCCGGGTGCCGCGGACCAGGACATCGTCGACCCCGTCCGAGACTAGCAACGCCTTGCGCTCCACGCCGATTGCCTTGCACAGGTTCGACATCGCCGAGGTCTTCGGCTCAAACACCACGTCCGGTCCCGTTACCAACACACCGCCTTCGGCTGCTCGTTGCGACAGCAACGAGCGAATCGCCAAGCGACGCATCCGCTTCGGCAGACGCTTGCGGTACGAGCGCGGGTGTGGACCGTGCGCCACCGCGCCGCCAATTCTCGTCGGCGACGAGGGCGTACCCAATCGAGCCCGACCGCCGCCCTTTTGACGACCCGTCTTCTTCGAGGCCTGGCGCACGTCCGAGCGGTCGAGCGTCGAGTGCGTCCCCTGGCGCGCATTAGCGCGCTGAGCCGTCACCGCCTGGTGCACGACCGCCAGGTTCGGCTCGATCCCGAAGACGGAGTCGTCCGCCTCGATCTCGCCGGTGGCGTTGCCCTGTCCATCAATCAGCGGAAGTTTCATCGCTTGCCGCCTCGCCGCTTGGTCTGTCGAATCCGAATCAGACCGTTCGTCGCGCCCGGCACCGATCCCTTGACGTAAACCAGATGCCGATCCGCGTTGATATCCACCACTTGAATGTTCATCGACGTCGTCTTCTTGCCACCCATCCGGCCACCCATCCGGGTGCCCTTGAGCACGCGTCCCGGCGTCGTACCGGCGCCGACGGAGCCGGGTGCTCGGTGACGGTCGCTCTGACCGTGTGTCTTCGGACCGCCACGGAAGCCATGACGCTTCACGACGCCGGCGAAGCCTTTGCCCTTGGAGACGCCCTGGATGTCGACGCGGTCACCGGCCGAGAAGATCTCGGTCGCATTGACCACGGCGCCGACCTCAACGTCGGAGAGTTCGTCCGAGTCGGCGCGGAACTCCGTCAGATGCTTCAGCGGGCCGTTCGCGCCGGTGTGCCCGCGCTCCGCCTTGCTGATCCGCCAGGCCGGCCGCTCGCCGTATCCCAACTGCACGCCGGAGTAGCCGTCGCGGGATTCCGTCATGATCTGCGTGACCGGGCAGGGTCCGACCTCAAGAACGGTGCAGCCCACGACCGCACCGTCCTGGCCAATGACCTGGACCATGCCCAACTTTTTACCAAGGAGTCCGGGTATCGCCATGATTAGAGCTTGATCTCGACATCAACACCCGACGACAGCTGCAGCCGCATCAGGGAGTCGACGGTTCGGCCGGTGGGTTCAATGATGTCGATGATCCGCTTGTGTGTGCGAATCTCGAACTGCTCCCGACCGTCCTTGTGGACGAACGGCGAGCGAATCACCGTGTACTTGCGGATTTCTGTGGGCAGCGGAATAGGCCCGGCGACGCCCGCGCCGGTCTTCTCGGCGGTGTCGAGAATCTGTGCGGCCGACTCATCGAGAATTCGATGGTCGTACGCCTTCAGCCGGATGCGAATCTTCTGCCGAGCCATATTGCCGTCTCTCTGCCGTGCGTTTCTTGTAGTTCGCTGCTATTCCAGGATCGAGGTGACCGCGCCCGCGCCTACCGTCCGGCCGCCCTCGCGAATCGCGAAGCGCAACCCCTCCTCCAGCGCAATCGGCGAGATCAAGCGCACCTTCATCTGCACGTTGTCCCCAGGCATCGCCATCTCGATCCCCTCCGGTAACCCGATCTCGCCCGTCACATCCGTCGTCCGAATGTAAAACTGCGGCCGGTACCCCGGGAAAAACGGACTGTGCCGCCCGCCCTCGTCCTTGCCCAGAATGTAGACCTCTGCCTCAAACGCCGTGTGCGGCGTGATCGAACCCGGCGCCGCCAAGACCTGGCCGCGCGATATCTCGTCCCGGTCAATGCCCCGCAACAGACATCCCACGTTGTCCCCCGCCTCACCCGTCGGCAACGTCTTCTTGAACATCTCCACGCCCGTCACCACCGTCGTGCGCGTGTCCTTGATCCCCACAATCTCAATCTCCTCGCCCGAGTTCACCACCCCACGCTCGATTCGGCCCGTCGCCACCGTGCCCCGTCCCTTGATCCCGAATACGTCCTCAATCGGCATCAGAAACGGCATGTCGCGCGGCCGCTCCGGCGTCGGCACGTACTCGTCCACCGCCGCCATCAACTCCACAATGCTCTCGTACTCCGCCGCACTCGGATCCGTCGAGTCCGACTCCAACGCCGCCAGCGCCGAACCGCGAATCACCGGCAAGTTGTCGCCGTCGAAGTCCTGGTCCGACAACAACTCCCGCACCTCCAGCTCGACCAGGTCCAGCAACTCCTCGTCGTCCAGCTGATCCACCTTGTTCAGATAGACCACCATCCGCGGCACGCCCACCTGGCGGGCCAGCAAAATGTGCTCCCGCGTCTGCGGCATCGGCCCGTCCGGCGCCGCCACCACCAGAATCGCGCCGTCCATCTGCGCCGCGCCCGTAATCATGTTCTTGATGTAGTCCGCGTGACCCGGCGCGTCAATGTGCGCGTAGTGCCGCGCCTCCGTCTCGTACTCCACGTGCGCAATCGCAATCGTGATCCCCCGCGCCCGCTCCTCCGGCGCATTGTCAATCGAGTCGAAACTCGAAAACGAGACGTTGTCCGACTGCATCGCCAGCGTCTTCGTGATCGCCGCCGTCAACGTCGTCTTGCCGTGATCTACGTGGCCAATCGTGCCCACGTTTACGTGCGGCTTCGTCCGCTGGTATATCTTTCGCGCCATCTTCGTGTCTCCTGCCTGTAACTCTGCAGCTTGCGCTGCTCCTCTGAAATGTCGTGTTGCGATAGCGCCTGGCAGCGCCTAGCGAGCCTCCGCTAGCACGCTTTGAGGGACTTCCTCGTAGTGGTCAAACTCGATGCTGGCCGTCGCCCGACCCTGCGACATTGATCGCAGCGCCGTCGTGTAGCCAAACAGATTCGCCAGAGGCATTTGCGCCTGGATGATCTGTGCCGCGCCGCGTTCCTCAGTGCCGAGCACTGCGCCACGCCGACTCGAGAGGTCGCCGGCGACCTCGCCGAAGTACTCGCGAGGCGTTGAGATTTCGACTTTCATCATCGGCTCCAGCTGAACCGGAGCCGCCCTGCGCAGCGCGTCGCGGAATCCGATCGACGCCGCGGTATGGAAAGCCATCTCGCTCGAGTCGACCTGGTGGTAAGAGCCGTCCGTCAACGCCACCTTGACATCAACGACCGGGAAGCCGCCGACCACGCCCGAGCGCATCGCATCTTCGACGCCTTTGCGCACCGAGTTGATGTACTGCTGGGGCACCACGCCGCCGACTGTTTCGTTGTTAAACTCGAAGCCCTTGCCGGGCTGGTTCGGTTCGACCCGCAGCACAACGTGGCCAAACTGACCGCGACCACCGGTCTGTCGGATGAAACGGCCTTCCGCAACGGAGGTCCGGCGAATCGTCTCGCGGTACGACACCTGCGGCCGGCCCACATTGCACATGACCTTGAACTCGCGACGCAATCGGTCGGCGATCACGTCGAGATGAAGCTCGCCCATCCCCGAAATCACGGTCTGGGCCGTTTCGTCGTTGTACTCAACCTTGAAGGTCGGGTCTTCCTCGACCAATTTGCGCAGCGACGCGCCCAGCCGATCCTGGTCGTCGGCGCTCTTCGCCTCAATCGCAATCGAGACGACCGGCTCCGGGAACGTAATCTGGTCCAGCAACAACGGCGCATCGCGAGCGCACAGTGTGTCGCCCGTGAACGTCTGTTTGGGACCGACAAACGCGGCGATGTCGCCGGCCGTCACGTGGTCAATATCTTCGCGGTCGGCGGCATGTACTCGCAGCAGACGTCCGACCCGCTCGACCTCGTCCCGCGACGAGTTGTACACGGTCGCTCCAGCTTTGAGCGTGCCAGCGTAGATCCGTACATATGCGATGCGACCAACGTAGGGGTCGGTCACAATCTTGAAGGCCAGCGCCGTCAGCGGCTCCGACGGGTCGGCTCTTCGAATCTCAGGGCCGTTATGGCCGACGCCCTGAACCGGCGGAACCTCGTCGGGCGCCGGCAGGTAATCCACGACTGCATCCAGCAGACGCTGTATACCAACATTCTTGAGCGCCGAACCGCACAGCACCGGCGTGAACGAGTTGCCAATCGTCCCGCGACGAACGGCTTTGAGAATCTCGTCGACCGAAAGCTCATGACCCTCGATGTACGAAATCATCACCTGCTCATCGAAGTCGGCCATCCGTTCAATCATCGTCTCGCGCCAGCGGCCGGCATCGGCGACGTATGCCTCGGGAATCTCACCCTCGACCGGCGCCGCGTCGCGATCGGAGCTGAAGAACCAGGCGCGCTGTCGAATCAGATCAATCACGCCCTGGAAGTTATCCTCGGAGCCAATCGGAATCTGCAGCGGCACGGGCGTCATGCCCAGCCGCTCGCGGATCATCTCCATCGTCCGCCAGTAATCGGCGCCAATCCGGTCCATTTTGTTAACAAAGCAGATCCGCGGCACTCGGTACTTGTCGGCCTGTCGCCAGACGGTCTCCGATTGCGGCTCAACACCTGCGACCGCGTCGAATACCACGACCCCGCCGTCCAGCACCCGCAGCGAGCGCTCCACCTCGACCGTGAAGTCGACGTGGCCCGGGGTGTCGATGATGTTGATTCGGTGCTCGTTCCATTCGCAGGAGGTCGCCGCGGCCATGATCGTGATGCCGCGTTCGCGTTCCTGATCCATGAAGTCCATGACGGCGGTGCCCTCGTGGACTTCGCCGATTTTGTATGTGCGCCCGGTGAAGTACAGGATGCGCTCGGTCACGGTTGTCTTGCCAGCGTCGATATGAGCAATCACGCCAATATTGCGGAGCGACGAGATGGGCGGGTCAGCGGGCATATTCGGGTTGTCCTCTGGTCTGCTCTCTGGTCGGTCTCTGGCTATGTGGATCGCGCGACCGTCAGGAGCGGGCGCTTCCACCCTGGTTCGCTTCTGGCGTGGGTTGCTTCTGTGTAGTCGATTTCCGTGCGTCGCCTTACCAGCGGTAGTGCGCGAATGCTCGGTTGGCTTCGGCCATGCGGTGCGTCTCTTCACGGCGCCGCACAGCGGCTCCTGAATTGTTGTATGCGTCTAGCAGCTCGTCCGCCAGCGACAGGTGCGCCGGCCGCCCCTTGCGGGACTGCGAGGCCATCACCAACCAGCGAATCCCCAACGAGGCGCGCCGGTCGTGGCGGATTTCCACCGGAACCTGGTAGGTCGCGCCGCCGACGCGCCGGGGTCGAACTTCCATCTCCGGCGTGATGTTGTTCAACGCCTGTTCAAACACCTCGAGCGGATCCTGGCGAACACGTTCTTCAAGGATGTCCAGGGCGCGGTACACGATTCTCTCGGCCGTGCCCTTCTTGCCGCTGTGCATCATGCGGTTGATCACCATCTGCACCCGTTGTGATCCGTAGACCGCGTCAGGCCGGATTTCATGTCTGTCGGGCCGTCGTCGTCGCGGCACGTTGCGTTGTCCATCTCTAACGCGAGCACTCCCCGACCAAGGCCGAGGCGGCCCGCAACACTAGGACGACCACCCGTTAGTGGGTGGTCGCGGTTGACAATCCTGCCGACTTGCGAGTGCCGTACTTGGAACGACTGCGCTTTCGATCGGCGACGCCCAAGGCATCAAGCGCGCCGCGTACGACCTGGTAGCGCACGCCGGGCAGGTCACGAACGCGACCGCCGCGGATCAGCACGATCGAGTGCTCCTGCAGCGTGTGGCCTTCGCCGGGAATGTAGGCGGTGACCTCAATCCCGTTCGTCAGACGAACGCGGCAAACCTTGCGCAGGGCGGAATTCGGCTTCTTCGGAGTCACCGTCCGGACAGCCGTGCACACGCCCCGCTTCTGCGGCGAGCCCGTGTCCTGGGTCGTTCGGCTGGTCAATGCGTTGTAGCGGAACCGCAGTGCCGGCGCCTTCGCCTTCTTGCGGGTCTTCTTGCGCCCATTGCGGGCGAGCTGATTGATCGTCGGCACGTTGGCTCGCCTTCCGATTGCTCTCGGCGCTTCGTTCTGGCGCGAACCAATGACATCAAGTGTTCATTGGCACGAATACAGGGTCAAAGCCGCTGGTTGAGCAAACCGGCGCAACGCCGGTGGTCTTCAACCTCAGGTCGGCCTCGACCCTTCCACACGCCAATACTCTCGGCGTCAGGCGCGTGAAACACAACAATATCCCAAGTCACGCCAACCCTGCAAGGAATCCGGTCAGATGCGCGTACCGCGAGGTGACCAATCTGTGTTGCTCACCTGTCAGATGAGTCAGACCGAGATCAAACACCGGCATAGGAGTGCAGACCGGATATCCACAGGTTGACTCCCAGATACGTGAACAACACCGCAAAGAACCCTAGCACTACAATCCACGCGCTACGAGCCCCACGCAATTGGCGCAGACCGCGACCGTGGATGTACACGGCAAAGATCAGCCAGGTCACCAGCGCCGCGGTCTCCTTCGGGTCCCAGCCCCAATAGCGACCCCAGGCGTCGTTCGCCCAGAACGCGCCGAGCGCCACGCCGGTCGCCAGCAGCGGGAATCCCACCAGGACGGCGCGATATGTCAATTCATCGCAACGCGCCGCCGACGGTAGCCAATCGAACCGTCCGCCGAGTTCCGCCACGCGACCGGGGAATCCCTGCACCAGATGCATTGCCGCGCCGCCAAACGCCACGGCCAACACCGCATAGGAGAGAATCATCAATGCCACATGGATCGTCAGCAGCGTCGGACTCTGCAGCGCCGGCACCAGGACCTCCTGGCCCCCACTGGGGAACGCCAGCGCCGAACCGTAAAGCCCACAGGCCACCGGCAACACAAACGAACCGGCCAGCCGCGTCCCCGACCGCAGTTCGAAGATGCCGTAGAGCAGCACAATCGCTACGCCGAACGACATCGAGAATTCAAACAGGTTGCTGTACGGGGCATGGTTCAGCGCAATCGAACGCATCACCAACCCGACGATCCCCAACGTCGCCGCCGTCCACACACTCAGCGTGGCGATTCCACCCAATGTCGGCGAACGTAGCGGTGCAGCGTCCGGAGAGGGAATCGACGGTTCAGTCGCCGCTACGCGACGGGGCGCCCAGGCGAATCGCAGCCGAGGTTGCAGCGCGTACACCACCGACATCAACGCCGCACAACCCGCCGCGACGAAACTCGCCCAGAGCAGGAACAGTGCGCCCTCAGCCATTGCTGGCCTCGGCCTTCTCTTCCTCTGCGGCTTCCGCTTTCTCCTTCGCCTTCCGCTCTGCCCTCAGCGCATCCCGACGTCGTGGCGCACTGACGCCCCCGAATGTCAGACGCCGAAAGCCCTCTGCCCACGGCGTCCGCCCGGCGCGTGCTGCCTGTTCCGCCCGATTCCGCATCCGTTTGACCATCTCCTCGCGATTTGCCGCCTGTACCTGCGACGCGTGTCGCAACAACGCGTCGATCCGTCGCTCCAGCTGGTCCGAGACGTCCACAAAATAGTTGGGCTCATTGCTGCCGGCGAGCAAAATCGTGTTGACACGTACCGGCTCAACCCCGGTCGCGACCTGCTCCGCATATGAATTCGCGTTCCTCGACAGGGGAAACGCCGCGTCGAGCGCCGCAATCCCAACCGTCCGGTGGTCGCGATGATTGAATCCGCGATATCCGTCCCAGGTGATCAACAGCTCCGGCCGCACCTCGCGCAGGACACGTACCATCTGACCGCGAAACTCAGAGCCGTCCTCCACGTGACCGTCGGGCACGCGCAAGAATATGCATCGCTTGATCCCCAGCTCGGACGCGGCCGCCTCTTGTTCAGCCTCTCGGAGCGCGCCAAGATCAGCCGGACCCAGCATCGGATCCTTCGTCCCCTTGTCACCGCTGGTGACCAGACAGAATGTGACATCCCAGCCGTCGTCCGACAGTTGCGCGACGGTGCCGCCACAGGTGAATTCGATGTCGTCGGGGTGGGCCATCACCACGAGCGCCCGACGAGGCGCTACAGGAGCCTCAGCGTCCGACATCTCGCCCCCTCTTCTGCTTGGGATGCGCTGAACAACTCTGATCCGCGCTTCCCCCCTCGCGGGGGAAGCTGCCGAAGGCTGAAGGGGGTCCCCGATCGGCCTCCGTCGGGAATTGTTCAGACGACTCCCTGTTGTCTAGCTGGCCGCCACCAACAACGACTCCACCGAGTCGGGACAGCACGCTTCGCGCGACGAGCCGGCGGCGGTTCGCTCGCTCAGCAGGTCTTCGTACACATCGAGAATACTGCGCGCCACGCTGCGCCACGAGTAGATCGACATCTCCGCCGCAGCGGCGGCGCCCATCCGCTCCCGCAAGCCCTTGTCGGCGAGCAAACGATCGAATGCCAATGCGAAGCCCTCCGGGCGGCGATCGCCGACCAGGAATCCGGTCTTGCCGTGCGCGATCGTGCTGGCCAATCCTCCGACTCGCGTCGCGACCGCCGGCGTACCAGAGGCCATCGCCTCGACCGCCACGAGCCCGAATGACTCGTACGCCGAAGGAATGGCGCAAACTGCGGCGGCCCGGTACAGATCGGGCAGCTGTCGCCGGCCGACGGCGCTTGCGAACCGCACGCGGTCCTCCACGCCACACTCCGCCGCCAACGCGCGCAAGCGGCCACGTTCGGCCTCGTCGCGTTCGTCGCCACCCACAATCCAGAGGTTCGCGTCGGATCTGCTGCGGATCAGTGGCAGCGACCGAACCAGCAGGTCGGCGCCCTTGGCCTGTTCCAGTCGCCCCACGAACAGGACGCCCGGTCCATCCTCGACGCCCAACTCGGGCAACGAGCGAGCAACCCGACAGCGCGACTCCGGTATCCCGGCCGGATGGAACGTCTCCAGGTCGATCCCGCAGGGGACGACCCGAATCTGCGAGGCCTCTGCCCCGTACTGGCCAATCAGGAATGCGCGCTCATGAGAGGTTGCGCCGATAATCGCGTCCGAGCAGGCAATCACGCGACGCTCGCCCGCGACACGGAATGGCGGCTCCGGCTGCTGGAACACCTCTTTGATGGCGCCCAAGGTATGGAACATCACCGCGTGAGGACACTGCCAGCGACGCGCCAGTTCAATCCCGCTCAACCCGGCCACCCAGTAATGCGAATGAACGAGGTCGTACGGTTCAAGTCCCGCAACGATCCGCTCGACGCCTTCGGTGAACTGCGAAACGTGCGCGCCAATCTCGATCGGCGGCAGACTGACCGGAGGCCCGGCGTCGACATGGAACAACCGCGCCCCGGGCGCCAGCTCTTCTATGTCGGGCGCGTCGATTCGATCACGACGCGTGAAGACATCGACTTCCCAGCCCATCTCGGCGAGGTGACGCGAGAGATCGGCCACATAGACGTTCATCCCGCCGGCCTTGGTCGTACCAGCGCGGGCCAAAGGGGACGTGTGCGTTGACATCACCGCCAATCGCCGGCGGCGTCCCATCCTTTGGAGCGGTCGGTGCCTCATCATTCCCCGCCCTCTCGCGTCAGTCGCAGCAGACGCACAACTGCGTCCTTGCCGCCTAAGTCGTACTTGTATGGTTCGTCACCGCGCAGAAAATTCACGCTCGACATCCCCCGCTCAACTGCGTCGCGAATGCAGAGCACTTTCGAGGCCAACCCCGCCGATAGATCACGGAACTTGGGAGCATAGCCACTGTTGTACAGCAGCAGCTGATTGCGCGCGACGAAGCACAACACCATTGCTGCTGCCTCGCCCGAAACCGACATCACATAAAGCCGCAGCACGCCCGCTTCCGACAGCGACGCGCTCAGCCGCTCGAAAAATTCGCGCATTTCGTCGGTCAGGAAGACCGCCTTGTCACCGCGAGATTCGGCCATCATCGCCATGAACTCCGGCATCCGAGCCTCAACCGCCTCCGGCGAATCCACCGCCTCAAATTCCACCGCTCCCCGCAACTGCCGCAGCGGACGCAGCTTGCGCCGCACCTCGCGTCTATCGCGTGATCGCAAGGCCGAAAGATAGTCGTCCCATCCGCCCTCGATCGCAATCGTCGGACACACCGCCTCGTCAGCAATCTCGACATCCCAGCCGCGCTCGTTCGCGGCCTGGAAGGCCTGAATCCAATTCGATCCAGGCTCAATCCCCCGAAACTCGGCAGAAGTCGCGTCGCAGGCATCCAGTCGATCCAGCACTGCGGCGACCAATGTTGATTCGTGACCATTCACGCTCACCGGACCGAGGTAATCCGATACCTCGTGGTCGCCGGCAAACGTCCAGTGCGTCCCACATCGCTTGAGCGGCGCCAATCCAACGAGCTCGCCGGTCCCGTTCTCGAGACCGAGCAATTCCAGCTCCGCCTCACCTGATTGACCAAAGACCGACCACCAGGCCTGGCCAAATTGCGGGGTCGAAAACGGCATCGCCTCCGCCGAGCGGCACAAGGCGCTCCAGCGATCGCCCAACTCGGCGAATCCTCCCCGAACCACAGTCAAACTCACAGCCGCTGCGTCCCCACCAGCGAGAGGAACTCTGCCCGCGTCTCTTGTTGATCCCTGAAGCTGCCGCGCATCGCCGAGGTCAGCATCCTTGAACCGGGTTTTTTGATCCCACGCATCTGCATGCAAAGGTGTTCCGCTTCAACTGCCACGGCGGCGCCCTGTGTGTGCAGCGTCGATTCGAGCATGTCGGCAATCTGTGCCGTCAACCGTTCCTGAAGCTGAGGCCGTCTCGCCACGGCGTCGACCAGTCGAGCCAGCTTCGACAACCCGACGACACGCCCATTGGGCACATAGCCAACGTGCGCCACGCCGTGGAAGGGCATCAGATGATGCTCGCACGTCGAAAAAAACGGGATGTCGCGCAGGATCACCATTTCATCGTGGCCCTCCTCGAATCCCACCGCCAGCAACTTGGGGAGGTCCACGTCTCGACCACCAAAGGTCTCCTCAAACGCCGCCGTCACACGTCTCGGCGTGTCCCGCAGCCCTTCGCGATCAGGATCCTCGCCCAACGCCAGCAACAGTTCCCGCACAGCCGCTTCCGCGCGAGGGCGGTCTACCAAACTGCTCATGCCAATCCCTCCGCAATCGCCGCAGCAGCCTCGTCGTATCCCTGGCCGATTTCTACCACGTCCGCCTCGATCGACTCCACTGCTCGTTCCGGATCCTTCAGTCCATGTCCCGTCAGCGTGCAGACCACCCGCTGTCCACTGAGCGATCCATCCCCGTGTCGCGCCAACAAGCCTGCCACCGATGCCGCGGACGCCGGTTCGCAGAAGATGCCCTCAGTATCGGCCAACATCCGGTATGCATCGAGTATTTGCTCATCCGTCGTTGCGATAATCGCGCCACCCGACTCATCCCGCGCCGTCACCGCCCCATCCCAGGACGCTGGCGCGCCGATCCGGATCGCCGTCGCAATCGTTTCCGGCTGCTCGACCGGGTGACCATGCACCAACGGCGCCGCGCCCGCAGCCTGCACGCCCAGCATGCTCGGTCGCTGCGTTGCCAGCTCCGCGCGGAAGTACTCACAATATCCGCGCCAGTACGCGGTGATGTTGCCCGCGTTACCGACCGGGATGCAGTGCAGATCCGGCGCGTCGCCAAGCGCATCGACGATCTCCATCGCCGCCGTTTTCTGACCCTCGATCCGGTATGGATTGACCGAATTGACCAGCGCCACGGGCAACCGATCCGTTAACTCTTGAGCCAGGCGCAAGGCGTCGTCGAAGTTGCCGTCGACCGCCAACACCCGCGCGCCATGCGCCGCAGCCTGAGCCAGCTTGCCCTGGGCAATCCGCCCTTCAGGCACGAGGACGAACGAGCGCAATCCACAACGCGACGCGTAAGCAGCCGCCGATGCGCTCGTGTTCCCGGTCGACGCGCACAACACCGCGGTCGCGCCCTGCTCGACAGCCTTCGCCACCGCCACGACCATGCCACGGTCCTTGAACGACCCTGTCGGATTACACAATTCCAACTTCAGCCAGACTTCATCGGCTCCGGTCGCCCGCTCCAGGCTCTCTGCCCGAACCAGCGGCGTGCTGCCTTCGCCCAGGGTGATGCACGGCGTCGACGCCGTCACCGGCAACCAGGCTGCATAGCGCTCAAGGACACCACCGCCGGCCCACGAACCATTGCCTGCTGCGCCGCTAGCCATCGCCGCTAACCCGCAGATAGGACTTCAGCTCACGAATCTCCTGCTCAAGCTCCTCGATCTGACGCCGCCGGATCTGTTCCTGCAGAGCGACGAATCGATCCTGCTCCTGCGACGACAGCGAGGACACACTCTCGATTTTGTCCCCCAATGAAGCGACGGCGCGCTCGCGGCGTGCGTCTCGCGCCCGCAATTGTTCGCCAACACGCTCGACGTTCCCGATCCGCTCTTCCAGCGTCTCAAATCCCCGCTGCACCGACGCGACCAGCGTCTTCGACGCATCAAGGGTCTGAAGCGACTCCTCCACGCGACCGCGCATCGCTTCGACGCTGTCGCGCAGATCGTCCCATTGCTCGGCGGTCTCCTGAACACGTCGGAGTCCCTGGTAGGACAGATCGACGCGTTCGGTCAGGCCGAATAGCTGGCGCTCCAGAGCCTCAATCCGAGTCTCCAGTGCATTGCCTTCACTGGACGCGCGGCGCAATCCATCCGCGTTGGCGGAGATTCGCGCGCCTACCGCCACCTGGCCATTCTCGATCTGCGACAGCCGGTGTGCGATTTCGCCACCTTCGCTGTTCACCCGTCGGATCGCGTCATCAAACACCGTCAGGCGTTCTCGCAGATCGTTCAGGGCCTTCTCGCTCGACTGCAACCGACGCTGCGCATCGTTGCCCGCTTCACGCTGGGCGTCGATTTCCTGTCGCAACTGGCGAATCGACCCTTCGTACAGCTCTTTGCTCTCATCCAACTCACCGTTGAAACGGCCTATCCGCTCCCGCAGCGACGGCACTTCTTCCAGTTGCCGCATCGCCGAACCGATCTCCGCCGCCAGCGAGATCGCCTTGCCCTCGAGATCACGAAGCCGCTGATCGAGCGAATTCAACTCCCGCTCATCGCGCACGTGCGATTGCGCCAATTCGGCCGTCCGGTTGCGCAACCCGGAGATCGACTCCTCGAGCCGCAGCCAGCGAGTGTCGGCGCCGTCAAGCGGATCAGTCGTTGTCACAGCCATCCTCGATCCGCAGCCGCACACCCAGTTCGATCATCGACTCGGAACGTCGCAGGCCATCCAACACCCGTTGGAGCGCGCCATCCGTGCACCCATGGGTCGTCACGATCAGGTCCGCCGATTGACTGTGCTCGGGATGAGGCGTCTGCAATACCGAAGCGATGCTTACACCTTCGGCGGCGAATACCGCCCCCAATTCTGCCAGCACGCCAGCCCGATCGGGAACCTCCAGCCGTAGATAGGTCCGCACCAATATGTCACTCAGCGGGGCAAACCGCGGCGACTCGTCTATCGGTCGCAACCGACGCGGCGCCTGCTTCGATGCAAGACGCCCGGCCACCTCGAGGATGTCGGCCACCACCGCGCTCGATGTCGCGCCTGAGCCGGCCCCAGGACCCTCCAACATTACCGACCCAATCAGATCGCCCGATACCGAAACCGCGTTCAACACGCCTTCCACGCCAGCCATCGGATCCGACATCGGAACCAGCGTCGGATGCACTCGTAGGTCGAGTCCAATCGATGTTTGCCGTGCTGTGGCCAGCATGCGGATCGCGTAGCCAAGGTCTCGGGCATGGACAAAGTCACGCGCCGCCAATGATCGAATGCCTTCGCAGTGCACATCGTCCGGCCCAACCTGCGAGTGGAAAGCCAGCGACGCCAGGATCGCCAACTTGTACGCCGCATCAATCCCATCAACGTCGTTCGTTGGATCGGCCTCGGCGTATCCCAATCGTTGCGCTTCTGCCAACGCGTCGTCGTAACTCATCCCGTCGCGCGACATCGCCGTGATCATGTAATTCGTCGTGCCATTGATGATCGCGCGGACCGACGACACGTCATTCGCCTGCAAGTCGCGCTGCAAGACCCCGATGATTGGTATCCCGCCGCCGACGCTAGCCTCGTACCGCAGCTCGACTCCGCGCTCCTCCGCCAACGCCAACAGCGCCGGCCCTCGCTTCGCCATCACCTCTTTGTTGGCGGTCACCACCGACTTGCCAGCCGACAGCGCCGCCTCAATACACTCCGCCGCCGGCGACTCGCCGCCCATCAACTCGACCACCAAGTCGACATCGTCGTGGCACGAAATGGAGATCGGGTCATTCGAGATCGTCAGCCCTGTCGCCGACAGGTCGGACCGCGCGGCCACGTCTCGAACGGCGGCGGCCCTGACTTCCAGTCGTTGGCCGCAGCGCGACTCGTACGCCAGGGCATTGCCCTGCAAAGCCTCCAGGACGCCGCGACCGACAACGCCCAGACCCAGCAAGCCAATCCCCAGCGACTCACCCATCAGACGCTAGGTTCTTCGTTTGCCGCAGCAACCTCGGGAGCTGCTTCGGTTGCAACCTCGGCTACAGCTTCAGGCGCAACCTCGGGAGCTGCTTCGGCTGCAACTTCCGGAGCTGCATCGGTTGCAACCTCAGTGACTGATTCGGGCGCGACCTGGGCCGCGACCGGCGCCGATTCGGTGACCGGCTCCTCTAGTGCGGCTCCACCTTCCGCCGGCTGCGAGGGCGGCGCATCGTCCAACTCCGCTCGCATCGCCCGCTGCGCCATCCGCGTCACCATGCGGAATCGCGATGTCTGGCGCATGTGCTCGGCCGTGTATGGCAGCAACGCCACCTGCCGCGCACGCTTGATCTCGCGCGCAATCTTACGTTGGTCCTTCGCCGTCAGACCGGTCTTCCGCCGAGGTTCGATTCGGCCACGGTCTGAGATCAGCTTCTTCAGACGGTCGACATCCTTGTAGTCGATCGTCCTGACCTCTTGCGGCGTGAACACCGGCGCTCGACGCCGACGGCCCCGGCGACGCGTCCGCTCGATCATGTGCGGCAGTCGGTCGCCCGACTCCGGCGCCGGCGTAATACGTGGAATCGGGGGCGGCGCTGGAGCTTCAACGGGAGCGACAGCCGGCGCCGCCTCGATGTTCGGTTCTGATTCAGTTGTCATCAATCATTCTCCACATGAACTATCCGCTGCACGCACGGAACGCGGCGTGCTGAATCTGTCTACTCAAACGGCAAGTCGCCCGCATCGGGCCCTCCACCGAAATCACTCGGTCCATCCTGCGAGTCTCCGCCACCGGAGCCGCCACCACCGCCGCCTCGGCCTCCAAGGAATTGTATGTCGTTCGCAACGACCTCTGTCGTGTACCGATTGTTGCCTTCTCGGTCTTCCCATTGCCGCGTTTGCAGGCGACCTTCCACGTAGACGGGACGGCCCTTGCTGAGATACTGACCGCACAGCTCGGCCAGCCGTTGCCAAGCAACAATCGTGACCCACTCAGTCACTTCTTGGCGCTGTCCCTCGCGATCTGTGTACGTGCGACTGCACGCGATTCGAAAATTGGCAACTGCCGCGCCATTTGCGGTGAATCGCAATTCGGGATCAGCTCCCAGATTACCAATCAGCATCACTTTGTTGAGTCCAGCCATCAGAATCTCTCCCTGCGATCACTCAGCCGCAGGCTAGTGGTCGCGGCGGATGATCAGGTGCCGCAGTACTTGCTCGTCGATCAACATCGACTGCTCCAGCTCGTCCCGCCTCGACTCTGTGCCGCCCTCGTAGTGCGCGATCAGGTAGTGGCCCTCATAGGCCTGCTTGATCGGGTACGCCAGACGGCGGCGTCCCCAATCGAACACCTCGGTCACGTCATTGCCGTGATCGGTCAGTGTGCCACGCAGATGAGCCATTCGCTCTTCGATCAGGTCGCCCTCGATGTCGGGGTGCAGCACCACCATGATTTCGTATTCCGTCGCTGCCTGCGCCATGTATCGCTCCTCTATTCGAACACTCAGTTCATCGTCTCGTGCTAGTTGCTGATCCCGGGAATCGGGAAGCCCGACGCCAACTCGCGCACCTCTGCGCGGACGCGAGCCTGCTCGTCGGCGTTGTCGATGTGATCCAACACCCGGCTGATCAGTCCGGCAACCTGCGCCATGTCATCCTCGCGCATCCCGCGAGTCGTCAATGCCGGCGTGCCAATCCGAACGCCCGACGTCACCGTCGGTCGCTGCGTGTCATAGGGGATCGTATTCTTGTTCACCGTGATCCCGGCCAGGTCGAGCGCCGCCTCCGCGGCCTTCCCCGTCAACCCCTTCACGCCGACATCCAGCAGCAACAGGTGATTGTCCGTGCCGCCCGACACCAACCGCCAGCCATTCGAGAGCAACCCGTCAGCCAGCGCCTTGCAGTTTGCCACAATCTGCGCGGCATACTCCGCAAACTCAGGCGTCGCCGCCTCTTTCAGAGCCACGGCCTTGGCGGCGATGGTGTGCATATGCGGCCCGCCCGAGGTTCCCGGGAATATCGCCCGGTCAATCTTGCGAGCCAGCTCCGAGTTCGTCAGCATCAGCGCCGACCGAGGACCACGCAGCGTCTTGTGCGTCGTCGTCGTCACCACCGGCGCGTAGGGCACCGGCGAGGGATGTACACCACCGGCAACCAGCCCAGCCACATGCGCCATATCCACCATCAACACCGCATCAACCGACTCGGCAATCTCAGCCGCCTTCGGGAAGTCGTATATGCGCGGATACGCCGTGGCGCCGACCACAATGATCTTCGGCCGATGCTCGCGCGCCAGGACGGCCATCGCGTCGTAGTCGATCTGTTCGGTCTCCTGGTCGACGCCATACGAGACGAAATCGAACCAGCGACCTGAGATATTTACCGGCAGACCGTGGGTCAGGTGACCACCGTGATTCAGTTCCATCCCCATCGCTGTGTCGCCGGGCGAGAGCAGCGCAAAGTACGCCGCAATATTCGCCTGCGTCCCGGAGTGCGCCTGCACGTTCGCGTGATCCGCCCCAAACAACGACTTCGCCCGCTCGATCGCGAGCTCCTCAACCACATCCACAAACTGGCAACCGCCGTAGTAGCGCTTGCCCGGATATCCCTCGGCATACTTGTTGGTCAGCACCGACCCCATCGCCGCCAGCACAGGCTCCGATGGGTAGTTCTCTGAAGCGATCAGCTCGAGTCCGTCACGCTGCCGTCCCGCTTCCAGCTCAATCGCGGAGGCAATCTCCGCATCCACTGCATCCAGGGCAGCCCCAGCCAACGTCAACGCCATATCTCACCCATTCGCGTCATGGAGACCCGACCGAATCGGGCCGCCGCCCTGTCAGACGAAACGTCAGATGCCGGGCAGCACACGAACCACTAGTCCAAGCCAGCTTACACGCGCCACAGAAAGCCGAGTCAACCAGACAACTCCCGCCGTGTCCACGCGGCATCAATCCCCGCCAGCATCCCGCCGCTGACCAGCGAATGACCACCGATCAGCACCGGCTGACCCCTGAGCGCCGATACCAACTCGGCCAATGGTTGGAAGGAAATCTCGTCAGGTCGGCCGAGATCGGCCCAGAACCGGTCCGACCGCGATACCTCCCACTCCAGATGTGAAAAAAACGGTCTCGTGTCCCAAATCACGCCGTCGGCAACCCCGCCAAGTGCGGACACGAACCGCTCGCAGCCGAGCGACTCATAGAGCGCTCCGACCAGTGATCGCGCCCGAGCGCCGCGAACCCGCAGTCCGCGCTCTTCCGACACTACGCGCACTCGACAAGAAGTGTCCCGATCCACCACCGCCCAATCCGCGCCACTGATTCTGCCCACCGTCATCAGCTCGGCGTCGCGCTTTGTCATCACTTCAAAGACGTCAACCGCCCGCTCCACGCTGGGACTCAGCCGTGTTCGCCACTGTTCGATGACTTCGGCCAATGCAGGTCCAATCTGCAAGGAGCCAACTTCGCCGGCCACCGACAACACGACCAGGTCTGTAGGAGTATCCAGATCAAGCAACGATCGAGCCGAACGCTCAAACTGCCTCACTGCAACGCCGGAGTCGTCGCGCAATCGCAGCGCAAATCGATTGTCCACGGACTCTCCAGCCACCGATGCCAGCAGTCGCCCGCGAGGCGCTCCAACCCAATCACACGAGAACATCCGATTCGAGACCGCCCCGCCATCCGAGATCGCTTCCAGCACATGCTCCCAGTCCGCGGCCATCATCGCCGGCATCCCGCCACCGCCGTAACAAACGGGAACATCGATTCCCGAAGCCGCTGCCGAGATTATGTCGCCGATCAATTGCTTCGGTTGCGTCTTCTCGACATCCAGGCCCTCGATGGCTCTAGTCGAGAACACCCGCACGCGAACGAACCCTGCCGCCAATGCCCGTTCAGCTGTATCCCGGACCACCGCCGCGCGAGCCTCGTCAACCATTCGGACGGCGTCAGAGTCGTCGCCGAAGGGTCGGTGGCACAACCAGAACTCGGAGGCTCTGCTGTCCGGCATCTCAGTCCGCCCGAGCCACCGTCCAGGCGTCCACCGCGGTCGCGCCGGCGCCAAGCAAGGTCTGCGCCGCTTCCGAGAGCGTCGCCATCGAAGTCGACACATCATCAACCAGCAACACGCCCCGACCCCGCACCAGCGACGCGTCCGCCGCAAACGCGCCGACCACGATCCGTCGCCGATCCGCTCGCGACCGGGCCTGCGCCTGTCGCGGACCCCACCATCCACGTCTGCGCAGCGCCGAGGACTCAAGCCTCAATCCGGTCCGTTCGGCGACGACACGCGCGAGTCGCTCGGACTGATTGCCTCCGCGACGCCGCTTGCGAAGCAGTGGAATCGGAATCGGCGCAACAATCTGGACATCCGGCGCAGGTGCAATCTCCCCCGCCATCTCGACCAGCTCACGGGCCAGCGCTGTCACGCCTCGATGCTTCAGCGCCAGTACCGCTGCCCGAACCGGTCCGTCGTAGACAAACCCCGAGCGCAACTCACGCACCGCCAGCGGCCGCGACAGGCAATCCGAGCAGACCGGCGCCTCCGAGGCCAGCCAGCAGTGACGACAACGCGTCCCGTCCGCACGCTGAATCAGGAGGCGGCACGCCTGGCAGATCAGCTCGCCTGCCGTGCCACACGACACACAATGAGCAGGCAGCGCCACCTCAACGGCCGCCCCAATTGCTTCCAGCGCCGATCCAACAGGCCGATAGACTGAATCCATGCGGCTCACCGTACAACTCTTCGCCAACCTCGCCGAGACCTGCGGTGCACGGCAGATTGAGCTGTCCGACCTGCCCCAACCGCTCACGGCGGCCCTGGTGATCGATGCATTCATCAGTCGATTTCCCCAACTCGATCCCATGCGCGACTCGATCATGTTCGCGGTCAACGCCGAGTACGTCTCTGCCGATCACCCCGTCATGCCCTGCGACGAAGTCGCGCTGATCCCGCCGGTCAGCGGCGGTTCTGACCACGGCGACGCGGCCGAGGATCCGTTCTTCAAGATCACGCGCGACGTGCTCGACCCCACCGCGCTCCACAATCTCGTCCTGTCACCGCCGGCCGGCGCGGTCTCGCTGTTCGTCGGCGTGGTCCGAGACAACAATCTCGGCCGCGATGTCAACTATCTCGAATACGACGCCTATCCCGCCATGGCGATTCGCGTCATGCGTCAGATCGAGTCCGAAATTCGCGACCGTTGGGACGTCCTCGATATCGCCATGCACCACCGCATCGGGCGCCTCGAAATCGGCGAGGCCTCCGTCGCCGTCGCCGTCGCTTCTGCCCATCGCGGAGAGGGCATTGACGCCTGCCACTACGGCATTGACCGGCTCAAGGCCATCGTCCCAGTCTGGAAAAAAGAAGTCTGGACCGACGGCGAAGAGTGGATCGAAGGCTCCCTCATCCCCGCCGCTGAGATCGACGACTCCTCGGCCTAGTCACGCTTTGATTGATGTAGCACAGCCCCAAATGAGGCTCTATTCTCTCTCTTCCCGCTCCCCCTCGCAGGGGGAGCTGCCGAAGGCTGAGGGGGTCCCCCTCTCCCCACTATCGCTATTGCTTGGCTCTCCTACCACCCCCAGCAGCCGCTGTGAGCAGGCATTAGACCCCTTCGTAGTCGAAGCCAGGACCGGGAGGACGCTTCCCACTCTCTGATCCGGGATTCTCAGTACCAGTTCGATAATCGAGGGTAGAATTGAAGTAACAGACTGCGTTTTGCCATTGGTCCATCAGCCGGGAAGCCAGTCGCGCATCTAGTTTTTCGGGGTTGAAGTTCATTGTGAATATCGTCGGCGACCGTTGCAGATAGCGGTACGCACACAACTGATACAGCTTCTCCGTCGACCAAGACGTTGCTTGATGTGCTCCGAGATCGTCTAGCACAAGAAGGTCAACCTCCTTCAAGGCAGTAAACAACTCCTCGAACGAAGCCTCGCCACTATCGCGGTACGACTTCCGTAGGGCGTCCAGCAGGTCAGGTACCACAGCGAAACAGACAGAGTCGCCTTGACTGAGTCGTGCGGCAGCCGCGGCTGCTGCCAAATGCGTCTTACCGACACCAGTTTCTCCGCATAATGTCAGAAAACCACTTGGCTTATCCGTCCACTTAAGCACCTCGGTTCTCATCTTGTATAGATTTCCGACAGTTCTGGAATGCCCGGTCCCACTCACTTGGAATCTGTCGAAAGTGAAATTCGAGATGACGTCTTCAGTCATCCCACCAAACTCCCTATACCGCCTACCAGACGCCTTACCACCCAGCTCAAGCCGAAGCACATCCAACGTCAGGAACGACTGCAACCCCATGGCCGAAAGATCCGCCGCCTCAGACACCAACACCGTCCGCCGACCGCTGTTGCGGCGATGATTCAGCAGCTGAAACAGTTTCTCCCGAGCCCAATCCGTGGGCGAGATGCAGTCCAGGTCGTCAAGAATCAGAAACGGCGCGTCACGGACATGCTCGAACAACAATGCATAGGACAGATCGCCGCCGCTCGAGGCATTCATCGCCGACCGCAGCCGATCTAGCAAGTCGGCAGCGACGAAGTAGAGCGCCGCCCGACCCGCAGCGATCCGGCGGTTCGCCATCTCTGCCGACAACCGAGTCCGTCCCGACCCGGCCGGGCCAGTCATCAACAGCCAGCCGGGCTCATCGTCCGCAGCGTCGGCAAACTCGCACGCATCACGACCCGGACCCGCCGTCTGCTCATCTTCAGACAACCGAGCATCCGACAACGGCCCCAGGTTGCTCAGCCGCTGCAACCGCTCAGCCGCCCTCGCTTGCTCCTCGGCTCGCCGGCATGCACACGGCTGCACTCGGCCAAAGTTCGGATCGCCCACCGGCCTCGACACTCGCACGTAGCCCGCGCCGCCGCAGATCTCACAGTTGGCCTCGCCCTCCGGCGTCCACAGTGACTCGTCGCGCTCCACGGGCGCTTCGGATTCACTCGCGGAAGAGGTGTCGGTAGCGCGATGACTCCAGCCCGCCAGTAGCGGACCGAGCCGTTGCATCTCTTCCATCGCGGCCCTCCCTATCCCGTCCTGTTGCTTCCCAGTTCTCGAGAATCGCTTGGACATAGCGCCAACTGCGAACGTCATTTGCCGCTGCCTCCGCAAAAGCGTCGTGCAGCCAGTCTGACCCGAAGCGCGCCTCAGCCGCTTTGACCTCCTCCGCCAGGATCGGAGGCATCGGCGTGCCGAACGCGTCTTGCCAAACGCTCGGGACCTCACTGGCAATCTCCACGCGCCCCGTGATCGGTTCCGCGGTCGGCAGGCCCACACCCAACGCCAACGCGCGCCGACCATCAGCATCGTTCAGCGCAATCCACTCCGCCCATCGCCCGTCTGTCACGATCCGAGACCGAAGCAGCGCCCCACGCTCCACCGCAGCCAACAATCCCTCATTGAACGCATCCTCCACCTCCCGCCCACGACACATCCCAGCCAGCGCTTCGATGATCGCGCGCGACTCCCGCAAGTCGACCACCGACACCCGACGCGGATAGCGGCGTTGCCTGGCAATTGCTTCGACCGCATACAACATCACGATCAACTCAGCCGGATCCGACATCGCTGGCGCCAAATCGCGCAGCAACGCCTGAGGCAATGGCGTCACCGGCGCTCCAGAGGCGAAACCGTCGAAGCTCATTAGAATTCATCCGCCCCCGGCTCAGGCTGGGCATAGAAATCTTCAAATTTCGCCACCGTCGGCACGAAACGCACATCGACACGTCCAACCGCTCCATGTCGATGCTTGGCGACCAGCAACTGCGCCACCTCGTGGTGTCCGCTACGCGACGCGTCAGTGACCAGGTCATCCTGGTACTCGTCGCGGTCGTACATGTCCTCACGGTAGATAAACACCACCACATCCGCGTCCTGCTCGATCGAGCCGCTCTCCCGCAAGTCCGAGAGCTGAGGCACCGGCGGATGCCGACGCTCCACTGCGCGTGAGAGCTGTGACAACGCGAGAATCGGAATCTGCAGTTCCCTGGCAATCTCCTTCAACGTCCGAGAGATCATTGAAATCTCATTCACCCGGTTCGTATCCGCCTGCGCCCGCGACCACGCGTGGACCAACTGAATATGGTCAACGATGATCAGGCCAAGTCCACCCCGCCGATCACTCCCACGCCGTTGCGCCTGCTCCTGCAAGCGCGTGTGCAGATTCCGCGACTTGGCCCGAATCTCGGCTAGCGATTGGCCCGCGGTGTCGTCGATGTGAATCTCAGCCCCGCTTAACAAACCAATCGCTCGCGAGATTTTCGCCTCCTGCTCCTCCGTGTGCCGTCCGATTCGCAGTCGCGCCTGTTCCACTCCGGACTCCGCCGAGACCAACCGCCCCGCCACCTGTTCGGCCGACATCTCCAGCGAGAAGATCGCGACCGGCTGCTTCTGACTAATCGCGACATTGCGCGCGATCGTCAACGCCAACGCCGACTTGCCCACCGACGGTCTCGCCGCGAGCACCATCAGATCAGACGCGTGCATCCCTTCGTTCAACAGCGCGTCCAGATCCCCGAACCCGGTGCGCATCGGCCCCTGGACGCCCGACTCAGCATCACTGCCGTCGCTCAGGACATCGCCGAGCAGGTCCTGCAACAAGCGAAAATCCTGGCGCCGATCGGCCCCGCGAATCCCGTACAGCAGCTCGACCGCCCGCGTCAGCGATTCGCCGACATTCGGGTCTGCCCGATAGGCCAGCTCACCGATCTCGCCGGCCGCGCGAATCATGTCGCGATACGTCGACGCCCGCTGCACCAACCGCGCATAGTGCTCGGCGCCGACCGTTGCCGGCAGCTCGTACACCAACTGATTCAGGTACGCCTGTCCGCCCGCCTCCTGCAACCGACCCTGCGTCGATAGTTCTGCCGCAACCGTGATCTGGTCGATCGCCTCATAGCGATCAAACACCGCCAGCACCGCGGCAAAGATCGCCCGATGCCGCGGGTCCATGAAATCGTTGGGTTCCAGCATCCCCGCCAGGCGCTCATAGACGCCCGGTTCCGCCAGGATCGCGCCCAGCACCGACTCCTCGGCCGCCTGATCCTGAGGCACACCGCGCGGTGCCGACCGACCGCGACCGTTCTGGCCGTACTCGTCGGCTAATTCGTCATAGGTGGGATCGCTAGAAACCACAGCCGCTCCCCTCTCGAAGAGCGGCCGTACAGTCGAGTGCTACGCCTCGACGGCCCCCGCCGCTTCGGCTGCTTCGGCTGCTTCCGCGTCTTCGGTCGCTTCGGCCTCGTCCACTTCCGCGACCAGTTCGTCGAAGCTCAGGTCGAAGCTGTCGGCATCCGGCTCGACGATCACTCGCACTTCCGCCGACACATTGCGTGTCAACCGAATGCGAACATCCTCGGCGCCTAGCGTCCGCAGCGACTGCGCCAGCAGCACCTGCCGGTGATCGATCACCGCGCCCGGCGCCTTCTCCGAGGCAATCTCGGTCAGCCGCTCGGCAATGTCGCGTGCAGTGATCGAGCCAAACAGCCGACCCTGCTCGCCGACTCGCGCCTCGAACGTCATCTCGGCGCCCGCAATCGCCAGCGCGACCGGGTTCGCCTCGCCGTCCATTTTGTCCTGACGGATCGCGTCCGCTTGGGCCAATCGCTCGGCCCGGACCATGTTGTTCGGCGTCGTCGGTCCAGCCAGACCTCGCGGCAAGAGATAGTTGCGCGCAAACCCGTTCTTGACCACTTTGATCTCGCCTGCCAGCGCGGTTCCCTCGACCTCTTCGAAAAACACAACCTTCATCAGATAGCTCCGCTCGAACCTTGGGACATTCCAAGCAACCATACCGACACACAGCGAACCGCCCAACACATGCGGACACAAACGAACCTGTGTTCATAATAGAACGTGAGTGCGTCATCTACAACCCAGCCGCGCTATCTGCGGCGCGAACGGGTTGCTCGGGCAACGGCGCCATCCTCACGCTGCCTCGCTCGCCCAGTGTTCCCGAGACAAACTGGACCACCTGGTTATTGGCCTTGAGCCGCCACTCATCGGAGCAGACCAGGACTTCCACCTGTTCACCGGATCGAATCCGCAGATAGATCGCATCGCTGCCCGCGTGGACCATCTTGAGCGCTTTGAGTCCGTTCTCCAGTTGCTCCATCAACTGGACATCGGCAGCCTCAACACCCGATTCATCAATCGTGATCCACAACGCCGACTCTGCCTGCTTCGCCTCAGGCTCAGCAACGGGAAGCGGCGTCGGCACGACGGCAGGCGCCGCCTCAGAAGCCTCAGATCTTGGCAATGGCTGACGAGGTTTCGACATCCACGGCGGCGGGGGAGCTTGCTTAGTCGCTGGGACCTCCACTGCGCCAGGGATGTCATTCAGCGCCTCCGCCGGTTGCCTCGACGCCATCTGCTCGTTCCAGGCCGACACGTTCTCTACCGCCAGTGTCAAGCGATCCATCCGCGTGCGGATATTCACCTTCGTGATTACGATCTGATTCGGCTGCCACAGCTGCTTCGTCAGCGCCCACTGATCCGGCCAGACCGTCACCTCGGCCGTGCCCGACAGGTCCTCCAGCATCACCGCCGCAAACTGGTCGCCCTTCCTCGTCGTCAGCAGACGCACGCTGTTGACCAGCCCTGCCACGGTCTGCGTATTCCCGGCCATATCCTCGGTCAACTCCGCCAACTGCGCGTCCACGCGACCTTGCAACGCCAGCGTCGCCGCCTGCAGCGGATGCTCCGACACGTACGCGCCCAACAACTCCCGCTCCCAGTTGAGCTGCTCATGAGGAGTCGCGTCCATATCCTCTTCGAGTGTCACAGTCGGAGTCGGCGTCTCTACTTCCGTCCCGAACAGGTCAAACATTGACGTCTGGCCGCTATCTCGCAGCTCCTGAGCTCGCCGAGCCCGCTTGATGATGTCCTCCGCCGCCGCCACGATCGCCCCGCGAGTCTCAATCCCATCGAACGCCCCGGCCTTGGCCAAAGCCTCCAGCGCTCGGCGATTCATCGATTTCGAGTCCAGCCGCTCCGCCAGGTCGGTCGCACTGTGGATCGGCCCGTTCTCCTTGCGCTCAGCGATCAACGGCTCCACCGCCGCCCGGCCGACGCTCTTGATCGTCCCCAGACCAAACCGGATCGCGCTACGCCCGTCGGCCATCTTCTCCAGCGTGAACGTCGCTTCCGATCGATTCACATCAGGCAACAGCAGCGGTATCCCCAATCGACCACACTCAGCCGCCGCCTCGCGAACCCGATCGCTGTTGCCCGCCGCCGCGCGCAAGACCGCCGCCATATACGGCGCCGGATAATTCGCCTTGAACCAGGCTGTCTGATACGCAATCGCCGCATACGACACCGCGTGCGCCTTATTGAACGCGTAGCCGGCAAATGGCTCGATCAGCTCATAGATTGTCTGCGCGTCGGCCTGTGTGTACCCCTTCTCGAGGGCGCCGTTGATGAAGTTCCCTCGCTCCGCCTGCATCACCGCGGCGATCTTCTTACCCATCGCCTTCCGCATGACATCCGCCTGACCCAGCGTGTAGCCGGCGAACTTCCGCGCGATGTGCAGCACCTGATCCTGGTAGACGATCACGCCATACGTGTCGTCAAGGATCTCGCCCAGGTCGTCATGCGGATACGACACCGCTTGACGACCGTGCTTACTCTCAATGAATCGGGGAATGTGTTCCATTGGCCCCGGCCGATACAGCGCCAGCAGCGCCGCCAGGTCCCGAATCGACGTGGGTTTCAAGTCTGCGACCACACGGCGCATCCCGCCCGACTCCAACTGGAACACCCCAAATGTGTCCCCGCTAGCCAACAGATCGAACGTCTTCTGATCGCCGTCGGGCAGATTCACGTAGTCAATCTCGACCCCTTCGTGTTCCTGGCACAGTCCGACCGCCTCCTCAAGGATCGTCAGGTTCGTCAGTCCGAGGAAATCCATCTTCAGCAGACCGACCGCCGCCACCTCGTCCATCCCCCACTGCGTCATCGGGATCCAGCCCTCGTCCGACGTCTCATTGACTGGACGTCTCAGCGGCACATTGTCCGCCAATGGCTCCTGCGAAATCACAACGCCGGCCGCGTGCGTCGATGTATTCCGCACCACGCCATTCAGCCGCTGCGCGTACGACAGTAGCTCCGCGACGGTCGAATCACTCTGCTGCGCCGCTTGCATCTCCTGCGATTGCGAGATCGCATCCGCGACCGAGATGTTCAACTGATTCGGCACCATCCGCGCCACGCGATCGGTATCACCCAGCGGCACGCCCAACGCCCGGCCCGAATCGCGGATCGCCGCCTTCGCTCCCAGCGTGCCAAAGGTGATGATCTGCGCCACCCGCTCGCGTCCATACTTCTCAGCCACGTAGCGGATCACCTCGTCGCGCCGGTTATCGGCGAAGTCCATGTCGATATCGGGCATCTCACGACGCTCAAGATTCAAGAACCGCTCAAAGACGAGTGCGTACTCCATCGGGTCGATGTCGGTGATCTCAAGGCAGTACAGCACCAGACTCGCCGCCGCAGACCCACGCACCGCCCGCGCGATCCCGCGGTCGCGAGCAAAGTGGGCGAAGTCCATCACGATTAGGAAGTACTCGGCAAAGCCCGTCTCCTTGATCACATGCAGCTCATAGGCCAATCGATCGACATGGCCTGGAGGCGGCTCACCGTACCTCTGCTCCAGGCCGGCGTACGCGATATCCGTCAAGTGCTCCAGCGCGTTCCTGCCCACGGGAATATCCGGTTGTGGCAGAAGCAGACGGCCAAACTCCAGCGTCACATCACAGCGTTCAGCGACCAACTGGGTATTCGTTACGGCCTCGGGGACGTCGGCAAAGACCTCCGCCATGTACGACTCGGAGGTCAGGTAGAAGTCCTCGCCGTCAAAACGGAACCGCTTCTCATCCGTCTGCAAGGCGTTCGTGCCAATGCACAGCAACAGATCATGCGCATCGTGATCGCCGGGCTCGCAATAGTGAGCATCCTGCGTTGCCACCAACGGGATCTCAAACTCACGCGACAGGTCAACCGTGTGCTTTAGCAATGGCTCGAACTGCGGAAGCTCCTGATGACGCTGAATCTCAAAGTAGTAGCGGTCGCCGAAGACCTCGCGATACCACTCCACCACCCGATGCGCCTCCGCAACATCCTCCCGCCTCAGCGCCCGCTGCAACTCCGACGACGGACATCCCGACAGGACAATCAGCCCCTCCGAATATTCGGCCAACAGCTCGCGATCAATCCGAGGCCGGTAGTAGAACCCCTCCAGATGCCCTCGCGTCGAGAGTTGGATCAGGTTGCGCCAGCCAACCTCGTTCTGCGCCAACAAGACCATGTGAAAGGAGTTCGAAGCCGCCTCGCGCCCCGCCGATTTGTCTCGCCGATCGCCCGGCGCCACATACGCCTCCATCCCCAACACCGGCCGAATGTCTTCTTTCTGGCAAGCCCGATAGAACTCAATCGCCCCATACAAATTCCCATGGTCGGTAATCGCCAGAGAATCCTGCCCCAACCCCTTCGCCCGAGCCGCCAATGCCGAAATCTTCGACAGCCCGTCCAACTCCGAGTACTCGGTATGCGTATGCAAGTGCGCGAACATCAGCCCTCACCCTCTCCCTGTGAGCCTCAACACGACTCACCTGAGGGTTACGGATGGCGCTCGATTCGTCACAAGACATCCCCTCTGTCCACCGGATCAGAGTGGATTGGGGATATCGATCCATATCTGGTCACGCGACGATTTCACAGCCACATCACGGAGGCAGAGGAAGTCATGACAGCGCCACCAATTGTTTCACGTGAAACAACTGTGTCACATTATATGGATTCCTCAAACGCGATGGAGGGTCGGACCAGCTGGAAGAGAAGAACGCTGCGACAAGCTGGCGATTTCCTGCGTTAGACCTCTTCGTCCAACCGGAAGGCCGCGTGCAGCACCCGCACTGCCTCTTCCCCGCGCTCCGACCGCACCAGGCACGTAATCCGAATCTCCGACGTTGTGATCAGCTCAATGTTGATCCCCGCGTCCGACAGCGAGCGGAACATCGTCGCCGCATAGCCCGGACCCGACTGCATCCCCGTCCCAATCAACGACACCTTGACCAGGTTATGTGCGAACAGCACCTCTGCAGCGCCCAACTCGGCCGCGAGTGGCTGGCTGATCTCCTGTGTCTGCTCCCAGTCGTCACCGGTCACCGTGAACGTCAAGTCGGTCAGTTTTAGTTCCGACGCGTTCTGCACGATTGTGTCCACCGAGATCCCTGCGTCGGCCAATGGACCGAAGATCTGCGACGCGATCCCTGGTCGGTCCGGCACATGCCGCAACGTCACCGACGCCACGTCCCGATCCAGCGCGATCGTCCGTACTCGATTCTCAGGCTCCATTTGAACTTCCTTGCGAATCAACGTGCCGCCGCCGGAGCCAAACTCCGCCTGCGACGACGCGACCAAAATCGGTACCTCGTACAGCAATCCCAACTCGACCGCTCGTGGATGCATGACACCCGCGCCCTGCTGCGCCGCCTCGAGCATCTCCTCCGACGCAATATCCTTGAGACAACGCGCCCTCGGCTCAATCCGCGGATCGGCCGTGTAGATTCCTTGCACATCGGTGTAGATCTCAACCTGGTCAGCCTCGAGCGCCGCGCCCAGTGCCACAGCCGACGTGTCCGACCCACCGCGGCCGAGGGTCGCATAGTCGCCCTGCGGGCTCTGTCCCTGAAACCCAGCCACCACGACCACATTCCCAGCCGAGAACTCCTCATACATCCGCCACGTATCGATGCTGCGAATCCGCGCCCGGCCGAACGTTTCGTCGGTGAACACACCGGCTTGCGCGCCGGTCAACGCTACTGCCGGGCAGCCGATATCCACCAACGCCATCGTCAACAGCGCACTCGACACCATCTCTCCGGTCGCCATCAGCAGATCGGTCTCCCGACGAGGCGGGCGCGGATTGACCTCGCGCGCCAACGCCAACAGGTCATCCGTCGACTTACCCATCGCCGAAACGACCACCACCAGCTGCTCGCCATCCTCGGCTCGAGCCGCGACTCGGCGCGCAACGTTTCGCAGGCGCTCGACTGAACCGACCGACGTCCCACCATACTTCTGAACGACCGTCACAGGATCTGAGCCCCGCCTACGTCGATGCCTGTCACAAATCCCTGGCCCGATATCCCTCGCTCTGACGCGGCCGAAACGAACGCCTCACGCACATCCTCAGCTCGCTCCTCACTCGAGAGCGCCATCAACGTCGACCCGCCGCCCGACAGATACGCCGCGTACGCGCCGGCGGACTCCGCAGCCCCGATCATCTCGAACATCGTCGGAAACAGCTTCGACCGCGGGATCTGGTGCAAGCGGTCGTCGACCGCAGTCTTCATCGCGTCCCACGAGCCAGTCGTCAAGGCTGCCACCAGCAACGCCGACCGACACGAGTTGTGGACGGCGTCCTGGCGCGACAGCTGGTCCGGCAGCAGCGCGCGGCCCTTTTTCGTCGACATGTTGAAGCTCGGCGTGAATCCAACGAACCGCAGTCCTTCAGCCACGGGTAGCGAAACGCGCGTCACCTTGGGACCATCCATTGCCACAATCTGGCAGCCGCCAAACAGCGCCGGCGCCATATTGTCCGCGTGACCCTCCAGGTCCGACCCAATCTCCAGCACCCGATGCTCCGGCAACGGCAGACCCAGCAACGCATTCGCGGCCACCAGGCCCGCTCCGCGATACGCCGCGCTGGCGCCGAGACCACGGCCCAGCGGAAACTCCGCTAGCACCGAAACCTCGATCTCCTCGGACTCCGGACGTTCCCGCCCCAGTTCCCGATAGACCTCTCGGACCGCTTTGCGAACGTGCCGTGACATCGGCGAGCGTTCGCCCTCATTGCCGGAAGCAATCGACACCGTCACCGTGACGTAGCGCCGCAAGGCCACACCGACCGCGTCGAATCCTGTCCCCAGATTCGCCGATGTCGCAGGTACCCGGACCGTGATCGGGCCCAACGGCTCAATCGCCTCCGAGTGTTCCGGCCAAGTCTCAGTAGTCATCGCGCAACATTGTATGTGTCCCTATCCCGTGCATCCAACCAGTCGTTCACAATCCACAACGCGTCCCTCAATACATCCGATGCCGCGCGCGAGGCGTCAATCACCCGAATCCGCGCCGCATGCTCCGACGCCAGCGCCCGAAAGCCGGCATTCACACGCTGATGAAACGCCAGGTCCGCATCGCCAATCCTGTCTGCGACGGACGACCGCACACGAGTCCGCGCCAGGCCCACTTCGGCCGGCACATCCAACAACAACGTCAGATCGGGCGTCAGGCCCTCCGTGGCCTCGCCATTCAGCCGACGCAGACGTTCCAGATCGAGACCGCGGCCATATCCCTGGTAGGCCAGGGTCGAGTCGATGTACCGATCACTGAACACGAACTCGCCGGCCGCAATCGCCGGAGCCAGCACGTCATGCACATGCGAAGCCCGCGCCGCCAGGAACAGCCAGGTCTCCATCCAGTCGCTCATCTCCAGCTCTGGATCCAACACCAGTGATCGCAGCCGCGTCCCCAACTCTGTCCCGCCCGGCTCAAAGGTCAAGCGAACCGTCCGGCCAGACCGACCCAGGCACTCCGCCAACGACCGCGCCAACGTCGTCTTGCCCGCTCCATCCCCGCCCTCGACGGTGATGAAGACGCCTCGATGCTGCTCGGAGGCCTGCTCAACCGGCATGGATCCGCACTCGACGGTTCGGCTCCCGACCCTTGCTGACCGACTCCAACGCCTGGTCAGTGGCCAACTGATGCTGCAACTTGCGGATGTAGGAATTCTGCGGCGCCAGGTCCACCGCCGACTGCCGACCCGAGTGAATCTGCGTGATCGCCTCTTCCGCCTCCGCCAATGCGGCCGTCACGGCGTCGTTCGGCGAGGAGCCCTTCGACAACGCACGCAGGCTCTTCTCCATCTGCAGCACCGTGTTGTGCTTCAAGACCACTACCGGCAATCGCCGCGACTCCGCCAAACGCAGCTCCGGCGGGCGCCGCCTGAACGACGCTCGCAGGGTCAACAGCACATCCGCCTCCTCGACCCGTTCCGCAATCGACACGTTAGTCCCGGTCTCACGAATCGCTTCTCGCAGACGAGACAACGACACGCCCAGCGGATACACCTTCTGATGTGGACCCGTAGCCGCGTTGCGAGGCCGGGACCCCATCCGATTCCGCAGCGGCGCTTCGTGCGACGAACCGTTGCCGAAGCTGGCGCCATTGCCCGTCTTCGGCATCACAGTCGAACGGCGTTCGAACACGTCGTTGAACGACATGCCAAACCCGCCCACTGGACCCTCCGCAACCACCGACTCCACCGCATCGGTCGACATATGCACGTCCCCGTCGTCATCCACCTCCCGAATCTCAGCCGCCACCGATTCGCCTCGCAGCAGCGCATCCACGGTGGTGTCCAGGTCGGAGTGCACCGCAACACGAGTAAACGACTGAATCTCAACCAACGCTTCAAACGTCGGCGGCGCCTTGCGCTCCAACACCGACTTCCGCGTCCCCCGACGCCGAGCCTCCTCATCCGACAGAGTCACAGTCTGAATCCCACCGATCAGATCGACCAGCGTCGGATTCAGCATCAGGTTCGCCAGCGTGTTGCCGTGAGCCGTCGCCACCAACTGCACGCCGCGCTCGGCAATCGTGCGCGCCGCCTGCGCCTCCAACTCGGTGCCGATTTCGTCGATTACGATCACCTCGGGCATGTGGTTCTCCACCGCCTCGACCATCACCGAATGTTGCAGTTCAGGTCGCTCGACCTGCATCCGTCGCGCCCGCCCAATGCCCTCATGCGGAATGTCGCCATCGCCGCCGATCTCGTTCGAGGTATCAACAATCACGACACGCTTGCCCTGCTCGGCCAACACGCGCGCCGCCTCGCGCAAAATGGTCGTCTTGCCCACGCCCGGTCGTCCCAGCAGCAAGATCGACGCGCCCGCCTTGACGAAGTCCTCGATCACGGCCACCGACCCCGTCACGGCGCGTCCCACTCGCATCGTCAACCCGACCACGCCGCGTTGCCGGTTGCGAATGCAAGCGATCCGATGCAATGTCCGAGGAATTCCGGCCCGATTGTCCGCGCCGAACTTACCCAATCCCGCGACGACCAACTGCAATTCCGCGTTGGTCACTTCCGTCTCGCGCAGCACCACTTCGCCCCCCAGATAGCGCGCATACGGCAGCCGCCCCAGGTCCAACACGATCTCCAGCAGCCCCGCCTCTTTCCCACGCTCGCCGATCGCATTGCGAATCACAGCCGGCAGCGTCGACAGCAGCACATCCAGATCGTCGCCTGTCCCTGCCTGCATCGGACTGACCGGATCTAGCACTAGCCAAACCCTCCAGCTGCAACAGACGCCTGCTGATTCTCCCGCCCGACCGCGTATTGCTTGCACATCTCCACGAAATAGCGATGCAAGCGGCCATCCTCGGTCAACTCCGGATGGAACGTCGACGCGATCAGCATCCCATGCCGAACCGCGACCGCTTCGTAACCAAAGTCGGGACCCAAACGCAGCAAGACTTCGACTTCGTCCCCAACCGACCGGATACGAGGCGCACGAATGAACACCGCGTGTACCGGCTCGCCGCCAAGCGTGCCGGGATCCAGTTCGGCCTCAAAGGAATCAATCTGCCGACCGTACGCATTCCGCTCTACCGTCATCGGCATCAGATGAAGCCCTGGGCGATCGAGCGTCACGATTTCCTCGGCCAGCAGAATCGCTCCGGCGCACGTGCCCCAAATCGGAAATCCGGCTCGGCCCATCGCGATGATCGGCTCGCGCAGGTCGTAGGTGATCAACAGCCGCGCGATCGTGGTGCTTTCGCCGCCAGGGATGATCAGCCCGTCAACCTGCTGAAGTTGATCCAATGTGCGGACCTCGAGCGGTTGTGCGCCAATCCGGCGCAACGACACCGCGTGTTCCGCAAAATCCCCCTGCAGGGCGAGTACCCCAACAACGACTGAGCTGGCGAGCTGCGCAGTCAATTCCGTCATCAACCCCATTCCGCTGTCAAGTCCAAACGGGTATCCACTCACCAACCCCGCTTGGCCAACAGCTCATGCTCCGGAATTTCCGCGATCTCGATGCCCGGCATTGCCTTCGGCAGATTCGTCGAAACCTCGGCCAGCACGTCGTCGTTCTGGTAGTGCGTCACCGCGCGAACGATCGCGTTCGCCATCCGCGACGGCTCCTCCGACTTGAAGATGCCGCTGCCAACAAACACACCGTCCGCGCCCAGGCGCATCATCAGCGCCGCATCGGCCGGCGTCGCAACGCCGCCCGCTGCGAAATTCACCACCGGCAGCCGACCCATCTCTCGAGTCTGCCGGACCAGCTCGACCGGCGCACCGATGTCACGCGAATAGGACACCAATTCCTCGTCGCCCATGCTCTGCAGCGCGCGAATCGAACCTTGCACCGAGCGCATGTGCCGCACCGCTTCGACGATATTGCCGGTCCCCGCCTCACCCTTGGTTCGGATCATCGCGGCGCCTTCGGCAATCCGCCGCAGCGCCTCGCCGAGGTCGCGGCAGCCGCACACGAACGGTACCCGAAACTCATGCTTGTTGATGTGGAAGGCCTCATCGGCCGGCGTCAGCACTTCCGACTCGTCGATGTAGTCCACGCCCAGGGCCTCGAGAATTGACGCCTCAACGAAATGCCCGATCCTCACCTTGGCCATCACCGGAATCGAGACCTCGTCGATGATCCCGAGAATCAGCGATGGGTCTGACATTCGCGCTACGCCTCCGGTCGCGCGAATGTCCGACGGCACGCGCTCAAGCGCCATCACAGAGCAGGCGCCTGCTTCCTCGGCGATCCGCGCATGCTCGGGCGTTACCACGTCCATGATCACCCCACCCTTGAGCATCTGCGCCAGGCCCGCTTTGACCGTCTGCGTCGCCGCCTCAATGACCATCGAAACCCCTCTCAAGGTCTATTCGAAATCAGTCTATCGCCCAATGCGTAAGCAGTAACCCTGCGAGAGCTCTGCGAGAACCATCCGAGAGCCATGCGAGCCTGCGGCTCTATGCATTCGCGATAGCACTCTCCAACTCGTCCACTTCGCCGCCGCCCGCCATGAGATACGACAGACTCTCCAGCGTCAGTGTCTCGCTCGCTCGGTCCTCTATCAGTCGCCCGCGTTGGAATACCAGGAACCGATCGCCTACCCAAAACGCGTGCTGCGGCTTCGGCGTCACCAGGATGACCGCGGTCCCACGCTGCGCCGCTCGCCGGATCAGCCGCAACACCGCGCCCGACTGCCGAACACCCAGGGCAGATGTCGGCTCGTCGAGAATCAGTATCCGTGCGCCGTAGTAGAGCGCGCGAGCAATCGCCAATCCCTGCCGCTCGCCACCCGACAGCGTGTGCGCCGCCCGATCCGGATCGCCCAACTCAACGCCCAGCTTCTCCAACTCCGTCTGCATCGCTTGCTTGGCGTACTCCACGTCAAATCGCTGGAAGATGCCCCAACCCTTGACCGGTTCCGCGCCCATGAAGAAGTTGCGCCACAGCGACATCGTCGGCGTCAACGCCAAGTCCTGGTACACCGCCACGATCCCCAACGATCTCGCCCGACGCGGGGATGAGAACTCAGTAGGCGTTCCATCCAGCAGAATCTCGCCCTCGCTGGGCCGAATCAGTCCGCACAACATCTTGATGAAGACCGATTTCCCTGCGCCGTTATCACCAACCACACACGTCACCTCACCCGCCCGCAGCGACACATCGACATTCCGTAGCGCCACGACCGAACCGAACCGCTTGCCCAACCCGCGCGCTTCCAAGACAGACACTTCCGGAGTTTCATCCGACAGTTGCGACGCTCCGTTGCTCTGATCTGCGGTTTGCTTCGTCTTCATGTCTGACTCCATCTCAGGCGCGATCGCGCGCACACACGCTCAGCCCGATCGGGCTGTGCGAACACGCTCTCCAACGATGTGGTTGATCAGCGTGGATAACAACAACAAGACGCCCAGGAACGCCCAGCGCCAGTCGGAGTTCCAGCCGGCGTGTGGGATTCCGACGAAGGCAATGCCCCAAATCAGCGCGCCAATCGCGGGACCGACTGCCGATCCGTAGCCTCCCGCCATCCGGCAGCCGCCGACGACCGCCGCAATGATGTAGAAGAACTCGGCGCCGACACCCTGCCCAGCCTGCACCGAGGTGTAGCGAACTGCGTTGCTGACGCCGACAAACCAGGCCGCGCCCGCCGTCAGCATGAACAGCCCGATCTTGGTGGCATTGACCGGTACGCCCACCGCGCGAGCCACCTCACGATCATCGCCCGTCGCAAAAATCCAGTTGCCTATCTTCGTCCGCCACAGGATCCAGGTGGCAATCAGTGTGAACCCACCCCACCACAACAACGACACCCGGAAGTCGGACGGCGCAGTCCCGAACACCGTCGCCACGATTGCATGCAGCGAGTCGAACCCCGCCGCTTCGTCGATGTTCTCAATCAACGCATCGCCGGTGAAGTGCTTCGACAACGCCACATTGGCGCCGCGCAGACCGAAGAAGGTACCCAACGTGATCACGAACGAAGGCAACCCCGTCCAAACCACGAGCACGCCATTCCACAGCCCCAGCGCCAGGCACACCCCCAGTGACAGCAGCAGCGCCAACCACAGATTCATTCCCCACTCGGCCGCCATGACCCCCAACAGCGCTCCGGCCGTTCCCACCATCACACCCGCCGACAGGTCAAATTCTCCGCTGATCATCAGCAGACCAACCGCCACGGCAATGATTCCGTAGGGCCACGCGGTGTCCAGCACACGAGCGATCGTCGGGACTTCCAACATCGCTCCCGAACTCGCGATGCTGAAAAAAATGAACAACAACGCCGCCGCTACCAGGGAACCCAGCTCAGGACGCAATACTGCCGTTCGCACCCACGGTCGCTCTTTGCCAAACGCGGGCAACTGCAACAGTGACACCGATTTCCCCCTCGTCCGCCGATCTACGGCAGATTACTCCGTTGTCTGATCATCTGTGTCCGCCGCCGCATGCGACCGCGCTGTTGCGTCTCGCACCCGCTGGACATTATGTGAGTCGACGAAACCCGGGCCCAGCAATACACCGCGACCTGCGATCCACTGCAGGAGCGCATCGGCCAACTCGTCCCCCTGGGTCAGTTCCGAGTACTGCACCAACCGGGAATATGCGACCGGGAGATAGCCCTGCAGATACGGCTGCTGATCCACCGCAAACACCACGCTGCCATCTTCAATCGCGTCCAGCACCTCGTCGTTCAACTCGAACACTGCATGAATCACCGTGCGCCCGCCCGGTCGCGAAGCCCGCACGCTATCTAAGGCCGTCACCGCCTCGGTCATCACCGAGGTGTTCATCGTCAACACGGCGTCGATCGAGTCGTCATCCAACAACGCTGCCTCAATCTGTCGCTCGATCGTGCCCTGGCCCGGCACGACCAACAACGTGGTCAGCTCCTCCAACCTTGAACCGGCTCGACTGCAACGAGTTTCCAATGCAAGGTTCCGAGCCTCGTGCTGAACGCAAAGCAAGTGTGTGGCCCCGGCATCGACCAATCGGTCTCCCACCGCCAATCCGGCCACGGTCTCGACTTGCCCGAAATAGGAGTCCGCTCCCAGTGCCACGCCAATGTCCGCCCCAACATTAATCACGTAGACCGTGACTCCAATGACCGCCGCGTCCCGTACAACCTCCGACATCGCCTCAGGGTCCGACAGCGTCACAACCAACACGTCGAAGCCTTGCTGCACCGATTCGTTAATCAGGCGAACCCGTTCATCCGCATCCGGCGTCGACCGCCAGAAGAGATTGACATCAAAGGTCCGAGCGGCATCCTCCGCCCCTGCGCGCACATCCGCCCAGAACGGATCGTCTTCCGCCCCGTGAACAATCATCGCTACCGACATCGGAGGCGCCAACCCCAGCCCCAACCGTTCCCGAGCCGCCTCTGCGCATCCAGCAATTGCCAGGCCGACACAGGCCAGCACGATCACCATTGCCACGCCTCGCGATGCCCTCAGCCCGGTCAACATCACTCATCCCCCAACTGAGGGAACCGGCGCACGTTCGACTGATCCACAAACCCGGGACCTGTCACCAATCTGCCCGACGCCGCCCAGCGCTCCATCCCCGCCAGGATGCCGCCCGTCTGGGAATCGGCCTCCAGCGAACGGAAGTATGCGAACGCTATCGGCAGAAACCCTTGCAAATACGCTTGCTGGTCTACCGCGAACAGCACATCCCCCGCCTCGATCGCCTCGAGAATCGCCGGAGACACATCGAACGTCGCCAACTGGGCCTCCGATCCCGATGACTGAATCGCCGACATCGCCAACTCTGCAATCCCCGAATTCAGCGCCAGGATGCCGTCGATTGCTGGATCGGCCTGAAGCACATTGCCAATCTCGCCGGTGGTCGAGACCCGGTTTGCGGTTCCGGTCACGGATAATCGCTGCATCGTCCCTCCCGACAGCTCCATCGCCAAGCCGGCATTCGCGCATCGCGCCTCCAATCCAACGTTGCCCGCCTCATGAATCAGACACAGCAACTTCTTGACCCCGGCAAACACCATTCGTTCGCCCGCTCCCAGTCCCGCCACTCCGTCCGGTTGTCCGAAGTGCGTCACCGCGCCGAACTCACGTCCCCGTTCCTCACCCGAGTTGATCGTCATCACCAGCAATCCTGCTTCGACAGCTGAGCGAATCGACTGTTCGAACGCATCGGGGTCCGCCAGCGACACGATCAACACGTCATAGCCCAGCGCGACCGCGTTATCGAACAGCCGCACCTGCTCGTTCACATTCCCGTCGCCGTCGTAAAACAGTTCGATGCCAAATTCCCGCTGCGCCGCAAACGCTCCCGCTGCCACCTCGTCCCAGAACGGATCGCCAATCCCTCCGTGGGTCACCATGGCCACCCGAATATCCGTGGGTGGCAGTGCCCCAGTACCGGCCAGCAGCGACACATCCCTGTCCACCCGACACACGTACGCCGCCACCATTGCGAGCGCGATCAGGCCAGCCAGAACAACCCAGCGGATCCAACCTTCGTTTGCGAGTCGCTCAACCCTTCGCGCTAGCACGCCCTGCTCTCCCTGTTCCGCCATCCAGCCGAGCAACGCGGGTACCATCTGACAAGTACCGCGCTGCGAGTCACGTTAGGTTACCAATTATGCGCATCGGTCTCATCTCCGACACCCACGTTCCCGAAGCAGGCGCCGAACTCTGGCCGCAACTCTGGGAACGGATCAAGACAGCCGATGTGCTGCTCCACGGCGGCGACATCCACGACATCTCGCTCATCGATGAACTCGAGAAGGTCGCCCCGATCTACGTCGCCCGAGGCAACGGAGACGACGGCTCCGGTGGACGACCGGTCCAGCCCGAAGACCCGCGCCTCCGTGAAGCCTGGTCACTCGAGTTCGAGGGCTTCCGCTTCGGACTAACCCACGACATGGCCCTCCCCGAATGGCCGCCCTACCGAACCGTCGAATCGATGATGGACCACTACTTCGGCGCGCCCCAGCACGTCGTCATCCACGGCGACACCCACGTCGCCTCGATCGAGACCATCCGCGGCGTCCTGTTGATCAATCCCGGCAGTCCCATGTATCCCCGCAACCTCGACACGCGAATGGGCACACTCGGCTTCATCGAAATCAACAACGGCCGCCTCCACGCCTGGCTCGAGCAACTCGACGAGAACGGCTCCCACGTCGTCCGCCAGCAACCCAAGTACGTCTACTAGCCAAACCTCAGAGCAACTCCGGTCTCTGCTTCCCCCCTCGCGGAGAGCTTTGCCTGAGTCCTTCCCTCCCCTCGCGGAGACCGTTGCGTAAGTCCTCTTCTCCCCCCTTGCGGGGGAGATGCCGAAGGCAGAGGGGGGTTCTCCATCTCTAGGCCTATCTGGTCGCTGGCGGAGGACCCCCCCTCCGTCACTCCGTGACCTCTCCCCCCGCAAGGGGAGGGGGGGGGGGAGAGAGAGAGAGGGGAATCGTGAGTGTTGCAAAGGTCTCCTCTCGGGGGAAGCTGCCGCAAGCCTGCCCCCGGCCTGAACGGGAGCTTACGAGGGGTCCCCACCTCGGCCAGCGAACATAGTCGTTCCGCAGAATCTTCACCATTCTGTCCACGCCAGCCAATACGCTGCTCATATGGCAGGCATTTCCGTTCTGGTCCCCTTCGACCGATCACCCGAGTCACGGCGCGGTCTCGATGTCGCCCTGCATCTCGCACGCGTCGACCGACGCAAGTCCCGCATTCTCCCCATCTATGTCGTCGAAGTCGACCGCGCCTACCCCGTTGATTCAGACCTGCCCCAACAGTCGGCCCAGGGAGAAGCCTGTCTGGCGGAAGCGGAGGCCGCCGCGAAACAGGCCCGAGTCGCAAGCGAAGCAATCCTGCTACAGGCGCGCAGCGCCGGACCGGCCGTGGTCGACCTGGCCGCCACGGAACAGATAGACCTGATCGTCCTCGGTGTCTCCCACGCGAACACCGTCCATGGAGGAGCCGGGGAGCAGACCGCCCTGGCGCGCCGATCGGGCGCTGCCATCGACCTCGGCCACACCGCCGATTACATCCTTTCCCACGCGCCATGCGAAGTCGTCGTCGTCAGGGAACCCGCCATCCACCGCGCCACGACATCCAACAGCACTGTCGTCGGGCGATAAGAGACAACGGAAACAGGCGCATCTCCAATGCACGTCGTCATCATGGGCTGCGGACGCCTGGGTTCCACTCTGGCCAGAGAGCTCGATTCCGAGGGCCACCACGTCACCGTGATTGACGTCGACGCCGCCGCCTTCAACTGGCTCGAGGACGATTTCAAGGGAATAACCATCGTCGGAGCAGGAGAGGACATCGAAGTTCAGAAGGCCGCCGGCGTCCAGCGCGCCGACATCTTCCTTGCGCTCGCCAATGGCGACAACCGCAACGCGATGGCCGTCCAGATCGCCAAGCACATTCACCATGCGCCTCGGGTCGTCGCCCGCATCTACGATCCCGAACGCGCCGACATCTACCGTCAACTCGGTATCAACGTCGTCAACCCCACCACGATCCTCGACCGGATGGTCCGCGAAGCCGCCTTCGGTGACGACCACGCCGTTGAGAACGATCAAGCCAGTCAGGCAGCGCGCTAGCCCATGTACATCATCATCGTTGGCGGCGGCAAGGTCGGACGCGGCGCAGCCCGCGACCTGATCGATATGGGACACGAGGTTTGCGTCGTCGAACGTGACGCCAACACTGCCTGGTCGATCAACAACGAACTTGGAGAAGTCGCGCTCCTCGGCGACGGCGCCGAGATCCACGTCCAGCGTGCGGCTGGTATGAACCGCGCCGATGTCGTCGTCGCCTGCACCGGCCGCGATCAAGCCAACCTCGCGGTTGCTCAAACCGCTCACACACGGTTCAACGTGGACAAAGTCATCTCCCGCATCAACGACCCGCGCAATGAGCGCATCTTTCGCGCACTGGGGTTCACCTTCACCATCTCCGCCACCACCGCGATCGTCAACGCCATCGAGCAGGAGGTCAGCGCCGGTCTGACTCGCCTCACGCAGCTCCGCTCGACCGCGTTTATCCTCGCCGAACTCGTCATCCCGCATCTCGCGCCCGCGGTCGGCTGTACCGTACGAGAGCTCAACTTGCCGTCGCATACCGTTCTGGCGCTGGTCATCCGTGCCGATGACCAGCCCGAGGTCCCCGGCCCAAACACCATCATCAACGCGGCCGACGTGGTGATCGCCGTGACCCAGCCACAGCACGAAGTAGAACTGCGGACCGTTCTGACCGGAGAATCGTGATCCCATGACTGACACCAGCCACGATCCCCTCAGAATCTCCTATCTCGGTCCGGCCGGGACCTTCACTGAACAGGCCGCCGTCCTCTTTGCGGGCGAGAATGCGCGCGCCGACTTCATCCCGTTCCCCAGCATCACCGCCTCTGCCGAAGCGGTCGCCCATCGCGAGGTTGATGTCGCCGTCGTCCCTTTCGAAAATTCGCTCGCCGGCGCCGTCGGCGAAACGCATGACCTGATCATCCACCAGCTCAACCTCTTGATCGTCAACGAGCTCATCATCCCCATCGAACACTGCCTGATCGTTGCGCCCGGCGCAGACATCTCCGAAATCCGCGTGATCTATTCCCACCCTCAAGCGCTCGGACAATGCCAGCGGTATCTCAGCCGGCGCTTTCCCAACGCCCGTACTGAAGCCACCCTCTCGACCGCGCAAGCCGTCACCCGTGCTGTCGAGATCGGTGACCAGGTGGCCGCAATCGCGCCGCGCCGCGCCGCTGTGTTGCATAATGCTCAAATCCTCGAAATCGGGATCGAAGACGATCATCGCAATGCGACGCGCTTCGTGGTTCTCGCACACAGCGATCATGAGCCCACCGGTGACGATCGCACCACGATGCTCTTCAGCACCGCGAACCGTCCCGGCGCCTTGCTCCGCGTCTTGCAACACTTCGCCGACGCCGATATCAACCTCACCAGGATTGAGTCGCGACCCGCCCGCGAGCAGCTCGGCTCCTACCTGTTCCTGATCGACTGCGACGGGCACCGCACCGACCCCGCTCTGGCCAACGCCCTCGAACGGCTCGAACCCGAACTCGAGAGACTCCGCATCATCGGCAGCTATCCCAAGGCGCCCAGACCCTGACCGCTCGCATCAGGACCGATCGACATGCCCGAAATACCCGAGCTTCAGCACATCGCCCAGGTTCTCACCGACCGCCTCGCCAATCGGCCGATCGTCAACGTCGACATTCAGAAGCCGATCGTCATCCGCCTGCCTCGGGAGGATTTCGATGCCGGATTGCTCGGCGCATCATTCAGGTCAGTCGAGCGAACCGGCAAGTTCCTCCTCTTCCGCACCGATCGCGACAGCGTGCTCGCCGTCAATCCCATGCTCAACGGACGCTTCCAGTGGACTTCAGGGCCCGATGGCAACAAGAAGGCGCACGCCCGGACTTGTTTCACGCTGAAATTCCGTGGCGACGACACCGAAGTAGACATCGGCATCCGCTACATCGACGAGCGTTACCTGGGCAAGATCTACCTCGTCGACGCCGACGATCTTGACCGCATTCCGGTATTCAATGAGCATGGCCCCGACGCCCTGGATCCCTCGCTCGATCAGGCAGCGTTCCTGAAGCGACTGAAGCGCTATCGCGGCCAGGTCAAGAACGCCATCGTCAACGCCAGGTTCATCGCCGGCATCGGCAACGCCTATTCCGACGAAATCCTGTTCAACGCCGGCATCCACCCGTTCACCAAGATCTCCACGCTGGACGAAGACCGGCGCATCCGGCTCTACCAATCGATCCGCGACACCCTCACCTGGGCCGCCGAAATCGCTGCATCCGAGATCGGGCAGAAGATCGACAGCAAACCGCGCGACTTCCTCAACGTCCACCGCAAAGGTGGTGAGCCCTGTCCGCGCTGCGGGAATCCCATCTCCGAAATCGCGCCCAACCGCCGAATCACATCCTTCTGCCGCACTTGCCAACCCAACTAGCCAGCTCCAATCTCGTACAGAGGGCTGAGGGCAGGTCTCAAGAATCGCCCAGCTTCCACTTCCGTCATACCCGCGCTTGCCGCGGGTATCTCGCTGTGCTCGGCACAACAGCGGAGAGCCGTTTGAGCAATCGAGACGGGCGGGGTTCTTCAGGTTCGAGCGTCGGCGCGGCACTCGGCGAGATTCCCGCGACGGAGCGCGGGAATGACGTAAACGAAGGAATTCGGACTACCGAGACACCCGCTGAAGCAAAGTCCTCACAGAGCCGAAGAACGGCCTTGCTAAACCGGATCCTTAGTCCACCGACAACACCCGCTCCGAGCCAGGGATAAACGGCGCCCAGCCCGGTTGACTCTCCAGGTACTGCCCGAACAGGTTCACCGGCGTCACCATTGGACGCCTTGGCACCGTTTGCAACGCCATCCGCGCCTCACGAGGTGTCCGACCGGCCTTTCGGTGATTGCAACCCCGACAGGCCGAGACCAGGTTCTCCCACGTATGGCTGCCGCCGCGGAAGCGCGGCATCACGTGGTCCAGCGTCAGCTCCTTGAGCGCCGTACGCCGACCGCAGTACTGACACATGAACCGATCGCGAATGAACACTTCGCGCCGCGACAGCCGCAACACCGGACGAGGCCGACGGATGAAGTACACCATCCGAATCACCGAGGGCACTTCGAACTCATCGCCGAATGACCGCAGCAGCGCCTTGGCGCGGTCCAGCCGATCAATCACTTCTGCTTTGCCACGAGCGACCAACACCACAGCCCGACGCACATTGCAGACATGCAACGGCTCATAGTTCTGATTCAACACCAATACTGATTTGTTCAGAACCGTCATCGCACCGACGTGATCGTACCACCGCCACCGCGAGCCGGACGTTTGCGTCTTGTTAGCCCAATCCGGCGCTATCAGCTAGCCCCCACCCAATGCCCCGCCGACCTCGTCAACATCCGACCGCAGCTCGCCCACTTCCGAGACAAACTCCTGAATTGCCAGATCAAACTCCGACGGCAGCAGCGCCCGGACCACCGGTGCATTGTCCATCATCGTCCAGCCCACGACAGACTCACCGATATCGCCTTTAGCGTCGTCCAATCCTGCAAACACCACGATCGCGATCACCGCTTGCGCGAGCAACAGCCCGAACAACACGCCGAACAATCCACCCGCTGCCCGGTCGGCCCAGCCCAACAACAGGAGTGAAGCCAACCCGCGCAGGAACGTCCCCACGACGTAGCCGCCCACCGACACCAACGACAGAATCACGGCAAAGCTGCCCGCCTGCATCGCGCCTGAGGGGGCGTCCGCGATGGCCAGATCGACAAACACGCGCTCGTGATACGCCCCCGCCAGCAACACCCCCACCACGATCGCCAGCAGCGCCACGCTGGCTCGCAGAATCCCCATCCGCCAACCCCACACGCCGATCCCAACAGCCACCGCGAGGATAGCCACATCGATCCAACTCAAGCCCAGAAATAGCCCAGAATCGTCCACGAGGCTCACTGTACACAGGTCCGGCTATCACGCAGTCAAGCGCGATAACCGGCCTCGGAAACGACATCTGAAACGTTGGAGTCCGCCGCGGCCGACCGTTGCGCTTCCCCAGTGAGCAAGCCCAGATGAGCCATCGACGCATAGTCCGACCGAGTGACGATCACGTGATCGAGCAACTCAATCTGCATGGTGGCCGACGCGGCCCACAGGTCTCTGGTCATTTCGCGGTCGGCCGCAGACGGCTTCGGCGACCCCGACGGATGATTGTGCACCACGATCATCGCCGGCCCCTGATGCACAATCACTGGACGCAATAGCTCAGCGACCCGAACCGACGCCCCATGCACCATCCCCTTGTACAGGCGCTCCTCGCGGATCACACAGTGCTGCTGATCCATCACCAGCACCCAGACCTCCTCATGCACGAGGTCGCCCAGTAGTCCTCGATAGCGCTCGTACACCTGCCGCGAAGTCCGAAACGGCTCCCGAGCCGGCCACTCATCATCCGCCAAGCCCCGCGCCGCCAGCTCGACCGCAGCCTTGATCCGTGTCACCTTCGCTTCCTTCAGCCCCGAGACACGCATCACCTCTTTGACATCAGAGCGCAGCAAGCCGACCAGGCCGCGGTCCGCCAGGAGTCGGCGCGAAAGCTCAAGCACGTTCTCGCCCTGTCGACCCGAACTCAGCAGAATCGCCAGCAGCTCAGCGTTCGACAGTGCATCGGCGCCCAGCCGCAACAACCGCTCTCGCGGACGATCAGTCGGATCCATGTCCTTGATCCGCTGAGGCGTCGGCTTCGGTGTGTCTGCGACGGCCAACTCGGCTTCTTCAGCCGATCGCAACCTTTCTGCGTCCTCCGTTGCCCAGGCCGCCTGGAGTTCAGCTAGAGAATCTCGCACCTGATCACTCGTCGCGACTGTCGCCGAACGTCGGCAAATCGACTCGCTCGCGAGTCTGCGTCGACTCACGCTCCCGCTCGCGGCGGCGCTCCTCCCAGGTGTCTTGCTGCTCCTCCTCGGCTTCTTCCTCCTCTGTGCGCGGACGCTCATCCTCGCCCAGCCGACGCCAGGACACGACCGCGTTCGTGTGCGGATAGTGATTCAGATAGACCCAACCCCCCGGCTCGGGCATCTCACTAAACATTAACTGCGGCACACGATAGACGCGCCGAGCGACCAACACGTAGTGCGCTCGGAAGAAGATCAGCAGGTCGAACTTGCGCCACTTGCGAGCCACCTGACCCGTCGTATCAATCGGCTCAGAGAACCAGTCACGAAACGCCGACAGCGCCGAAAAGCCCGACAACAACCCGATCAACGCAAACAGCGAGAACCCAAACCACGATCCGCCGTTGCCACCCAACGCCTCCACCATCATGTACACCGCACCGACCGTCAGCAGACCAAACGCCGGCGTCCAGATCGCCATCGAGCGCAGAATCCCTCTGCGCGCACGCTGATCGTCGGGTACTTGCGTCCCCCGTAGCCCTTCGAACCTACCCGCCGCCACGGCCACTCTTCCCATCATCCGCTAGCTCCACCGACTCATCCGCAACTGAATGCATACTCCACTGAGGGATCCAGATCCACTCGCCCCGGATCAGGCTCGAATCCTCTTGCAAATGCCAGTTCCACTGGACCAACTCAGACACTGCCACACCTCTCGCAGCGGCAATCGCAAACAGCGACTCACCGCGTTGCACCTGATACTGCTCAAACGACTGCGGAAGCGCCGGCTCAATCGGATCCGGCCGACCCGGAACGATCCCCGTCTGAGCCGGATTCATCGAGGCTCCCAAATCGCGCTGCGCCGCCGCCGCTACCGCAGCAATCTGCGGCGTCCCGCTCTCACCAACAACCGATTCCGTTTCGACATGGGCCGCAGCCGGAGAGTTCCCGCCCTGCTGCACTTCAGTGGAACCGTCAGCTGCAGGAGCTGCGCCTGGTGAATCCAGGGCGCCAACCGAAACGGCTTCAGAAGAGTTCGAGGACGTTCCCCATAACGCTGCCACCACAACCACGGCCACGGTCAATGCGACCACCAGCCCCAGCTCGACGATGCGCGAATTGCGCAATTCGCCATGGAGAGAGAAGTTAACGACCGGGCTGTCAAGCGCCATCGCAGCCCCCGAAGGACGCGCCGACAGCATCTGCCGGCGCGAAACTGTAAAGCGGGGTTAACGATAGCGCACTGGGAACACGCTAAAGTGCTTATTCCCTTCAACCCTCGCCGAAGAGAACGCACCAACTCGAAACCGTGCGCTTGGGACCGCTATTTCAGTTCGACGGTCGCGCCGGCCTCTTCCAGCGACGCCTTGATCGCCTCAGCCTCTTCCTTCGGCAGCGCTTCCTTGACCGTCTGTGGCGCTGACTCGACGAATTCCTTCGCCTCGCGCAGGCCCAGGTCCGTCACGGCGCGCACGGCCTTGATCACGTTGATCTTCTTCTCGCCAAACGCCTGCAACACGACATCGAACTCGGTCTGCTCTTCGACCGCTTCGGCCATCGCCGCTGCGCCGTTGCCGCCGACCGCCATGGTCGCCACCGGGGCTGCCGCCGTCACACCGAACTCATCCTCGATCCGCTTGACCAGGTCACGCGCCTCGAGAATCGTCATCGCGCTGATTAGCTCAAACGCTTCGTCAACCTTCGACATGTCAGTCTCCACTCAATGCCGGTCGTTCAGACCGCTCGTTACTTGTTTGCCACGCCTGAGTCTGCCCCAGGCGAGTTTCGCATTACTCAGCTTCGGCTACGGTTTCAGCGCCTGCTTCAGGTTCGCCTTCAGTGTCCGCTTCAGCTTCCGCTTGAGACTCAGCTTCACTATCTGTATCCGCTCCGGAGTCTGCCGACTCCAGCTGCTCGGCGCGAGCCTCGACGATCGCCGCAATGTCGCGGAACACGGCGCTCAGCACGCTGGCCAGGCCCGAAATCGGACTGTTCAATCCGCCTGCGACCCTCGCCATCAGCTCGGGTCGGCTCGGCACATCGGCCAACGCCACCAGTTGCGAACCGTCCTGCAGTTCGCCTTCGAAGTACACACCGTGGATCGGGATCTCAAGCCGCTTCTCGCGCGTGTACTTTCGCATCGCCTTCGGCGCTTCGGTCAGGTCACCGAAGCCGAACAGCAATGCAGTTGATTCCTGGGCCAGCCCAGCCGCGCCTGCCTCGCCGGCGTCTTCCGATGCTCGACGCCACAAAGTGTTCTTGATCACGCGCAGCTCGGTCTCGGGCGCATCCGCCCGAATCCCGCGACGCATATCCTGCATGTCCTTCACGCTCAGACCGCGATAGTCGATCCCAATCGTGATCGACGCACGGCCCAGCCGCTCAGTCAGCAGCGCGACTTGTTCCCGTTTTCGTTCAGTGGCCATTCCGCCCCCCGACTTGCATGCAAATCTGTCGCTTCCGCCGCCCCTACCCGCTCCACCATCAGACTTGCAACCACACATCGGCTCGCGCTGTTCGCGAGCATCGAATCGGCTGCTGCCTGCGCTGGTCGTTTCGGGATTCGCCACGCATCAAGCGCAGGTGCGAGTCCGCCAGCGGTCTCGGGCGGCAATACTCTCGTTTCTCGATCCTCAGCCTAGTCCAGGCCCTATACCCGCGTCCGACGCCTGAGCGACGGAACCATCGACAAGTGTTAATCGAGCCTCAAGGCCAGCGTCGATTGCTGTTCCAGCTTGACGCCAGGACCCATCGTCGATGCGATGTTCAAGGAGCGAATATAGCTCCCCTTCGAACCCGACGGCCTCGCCTTGACGATCTCCGACACCATCGTCGCCAGGTTGTCCATCAGCTGTTCTTCAGCAAAACTCGCCTTGCCCAACGGCACGTGCACCGAAGCCTCACGGTCGGTGCGGAACTCCACGCGGCCGGCCTTCGCCTCGGTGACGGCCTTGCCCACCTCACCGCGACCGACCACCGTGCCCGCACGCGGGTTCGGCATCAGACCGCGGGGACCCAGGATGCGACCCAATCGGCCGACTTTGCCCATCAGTTCGCGCTGCGCCACCGCAACATCGAAATCGGTAAAGCCATCTTGCACCCGCTGGATCAGGTCGTCCGAACCGACAATCTCGGCACCGGCCTCGGTCGCCGCCGTCGCGGCGTCGCCCTCGGCAAACACAGCGACTCGCACGACCTTACCCAGGCCATGCGGCAGACGCGCGGTGCCGCGCAACTGCTGATCGGCGTGGCGAGTGTCCAGTCCGGTTCGGATGTGCAGCTCAACGGTCTCGTCGAACTTCGCTGTTGCCAGCTGCTTGACCAGCGCTACCGCCTCTTCCGGCGGATAGTGCGATTCCTTGTTGTATGCATCCAACGCGCCTCGATAGCGCTTGCCGTGCTTCGGCATGACTAGCCCTCGACTTCCACACCCATCGAACGCGCTGTGCCGGCGACCATTTTCATGGCCCCTTCAATGTCGTTCGCATTCAGGTCTTGCATCTTCTGTTCAGCGATCGCCCGCACTTGATCCGAGCTGATCGAGCCCGCCACTTCGCGGCGAGGCTCCGACGCGCCCTTCTCCAGACCCGCCGCCCGACGAATCAGATCCGACGCCGGCGGCGTCTTCAGCTCAAACGTGAACGACCGATCCTCGAAGATCGTGATCTGCGCAGGGATCAACTCGCCCGCGTTCGACGCCGTGCGCTCGTTGTAGCTCTTGACGAACTCCATAATGCCCACGCCGTGCTGACCCAGCGCAGGACCGACCGGCGGCGCAGGACTGGCCTTGCCCGCCTCCAACTGCAGTGTCAACACTGCTCGTACACGCTTCGCCATCCAGTTATCTCCCTATCCGCCCCCGGCCAACCGCCGGCGGCGCGAACACACAAGTGCCCAGCTTACAGTCCTACAGCATGTCCGCCTATTGCTTCTCTACCTGATCAAAGTCAAGTTCAAGCGGCGTTTCCCGACCAAACATCGAGATCCGCACTCGGACTTTCCCCTTCTCGATATTGATTTCTTCAACCTCAGCCACCATGTCGAGGAACGGACCGTCCGTCAGGCGGACCGAATCATTCACCGCGAATCCCACACGGACCCGAGGCTCTTCGACCTGTGTCTGGCCAATAATCTTCGCCACCTGCGCCGGAGGCAGTGGTCGTGCCCGATCTCGTTGGTCTTCGCGCGTGCCAACGAAGCCGGTCACCCCGGCTGTGCCGTTGACTACGTGCCACGACCCGTCGGAGAGCTCGCCGGTATGGTTGTCCAGGCGAATCTGAAGCAGCACGTAGCCCGGCAGCAGCTTGCGCTCCACCTCACGACGCTTGCCGCCCCGAATTTCGACCTCCTGTTGTGTCGGCACCAGGACGAAGCGCTTCTCCGCCATGCCCTTCTTGGCCACTCCCGCCTGCTCAGGCTTCAGCTCAACGAACTGCTCCTCGGCGTCCATGTTGCGGATTCGAAGATCGAGCGCATCCCGCACCCGATTCTCGTGGCCTGTGTAGGTATTGATCGCGAACCATGCCGCGTCGGCTTCCTGGATCGATTCCACCGAAATCGCCGGTTCCGCCTCTGCTTCCGGCTCGTCGCTTTGCAAGAACGATGCAATGGGCGTCGCCTCGTGCACGACCGGTCGGTCCAACTCCATCGCGGCCAGCGCCTCCACCGCCGTGACGTCGATGGCCGACTCCGCCGATTCCTCTTCGGACTCAATCCCCAGCGCCCGCGCCGCAGCCAAAACGTCCTGCAGCTCCCGCTCCGCCGCGGAGATCTCGCGGCGGCCGAATCCGCTATCGACCCCTGCAGACTGTTGGGCGGGCTGTTGTGCCGATTCTTGTGTATCCGGTGATGTCGTCACTTGGGCAACAGCGCTTCCTCTACGACACGGTTCAGACCAAAGTCGATCACTCCCAGGAAAATCCCAACTGCAATCGACACCACCAACACTACGACGGTCAGGTTCGCCGTCTCTTGTCGAGACGGCCACACGACCTTCCGCAGCTCATCAATGATTGACATGATCGCCCGCGGATGCATCAGCCGATACAACAGATTCTGCACCCGTGGCGCATCCGCCGTCGTCGGACGTGATGCTGCAATCTCGCGTCGAGGACGCGCCGGCAGCGCTGCCGCTTCGGACGCCCCGCCAGAAATACCCGCTGCCTCAGTAGAAGCAGGCTCAGGCTGACCCGCAGTTGGCCGAACCGGACGCGGCGTGGACGACGCCGAACGAGGTTGACCGCTGCGGCGACCTCGCCGTCGACGACTATCTCGCGATCTGGCCACGAATCACCGTGTCTCTCGGTATGCGCGACGCTCCCGGCAGTTCGGGCAGTACTTCGTCAGCTCCAGACGCTCCGCATCGTTTCGGCGATTCTTCGTCGTGTGATACGTATGCGACTGGCACTCACGACAGCGCAGCGTGATAAACACGCGATCACCCTTCGCCATGGCCAGTTCCCTTCCTCGTACGCCGACAACGTCAACGTTGCCAGACGAATAGAACTATCTTCGCACGATTCGTTGCTGCCGCGCTATTCCCAGTTCACTCAATGATCACTCGATGATCGAGGTGACCGCGCCCGCGCCTACCGTCCGGCCGCCCTCGCGAATCGCGAAGCGCAACCCCTCCTCCAGCGCAATCGGCGAGATCAAGCGCACCTTCATCTGCACGTTGTCCCCAGGCATCGCCATCTCGATCCCCTCCGGTAACCCGATCTCGCCCGTCACATCCGTCGTCCGAATGTAAAACTGCGGCCGGTACCCCGGGAAAAACGGACTGTGCCGCCCGCCCTCGTCCTTGCCCAGAATGTAGACCTCTGCCTCAAACGCCGTGTGCGGCGTGATCGAACCCGGCGCCGCCAAGACCTGGCCGCGCGATATCTCGTCCCGGTCAATGCCCCGCAACAGACATCCCACGTTGTCCCCCGCCTCACCCGTCGGCAACGTCTTCTTGAACATCTCCACGCCCGTCACCACCGTCGTGCGCGTGTCCTTGATCCCCACAATCTCAATCTCCTCGCCCGAGTTCACCACCCCACGCTCGATCCGGCCCGTCGCCACCGTGCCCCGACCCTTGATCCCGAATACGTCCTCAATCGGCATCAGAAACGGCATGTCGCGCGGCCGCTCCGGCGTCGGCACGTACTCGTCCACCGCCGCCATCAACTCCACAATGCTCTCGTACTCCGCCGCACTCGGATCCGTCGAGTCCGACTCCAACGCCGCCAGCGCACTGCCCCGAATCACCGGCAGGTTGTCGCCGTCGAAGTCCTGGTCCGACAACAACTCCCGCACCTCCAGCTCGACCAGGTCCAGCAACTCCTCGTCGTCCAGCTGATCCACCTTGTTCAGATAGACCACCATCCGCGGCACCCCCACCTGGCGGGCCAGCAAAATGTGCTCCCGCGTCTGCGGCATCGGCCCGTCCGGCGCCGCCACCACCAGAATCGCGCCGTCCATCTGCGCCGCGCCCGTAATCATGTTCTTGATGTAGTCCGCGTGACCCGGCGCGTCGATGTGCGCGTAGTGCCGCGCCTCCGTCTCGTACTCCACGTGCGCAATCGCAATCGTGATCCCCCGCGCCCGCTCCTCCGGCGCATTGTCAATCGAGTCGAAACTCGAAAACGAGACGTTGTCCGACTGCATCGCCAGCGTCTTCGTGATCGCCGCCGTCAACGTCGTCTTGCCGTGATCTACGTGGCCAATCGTGCCCACGTTTACGTGCGGCTTCGTCCGCTGGTATATCTTTCGCGCCATCTTCGTGTCTCCTGGTGACTGAGTCGTGACTTCCTGAAACTGGTCGAATGAACCGCATCTGGCAACATGACCGCAGTGGCGGATGGAGCCCGCATTCAGATTTGAACTGAAGACCTCGTTCTTACCAAGAACGCGCTCTACCGACTGAGCTATGCGGGCGAGGCTCCGCCCAAACCATCCTTGCCGATCCGGCCCGATCCAACAAGAGAACCGCCGACAACACTCGACTGTGCCGCGGCAGCCCCCAACAAATTGCTGTCGATGTCTGGTGCCGGGGGCAGGATTCGAACCTGCGAAGCCTCTCGGCGCCGGTTTTACAGACCGGTGGTATTAGCCACTCACCCACCCCGACACTCCTGTCATCTTACTCCCCTCTGCCCCGTCCGCACATCAACATCACAACCGCCACACCCGCTGCGCTCTGTTCACCAGCACGCAAAGACAAGCGTCGCCTACGCCTCAAGATGGAGCCCAAGGGGGGATTCGAACCCCCAACCTGCCGATTACAAATCGGCTGCGCTGCCAATTGCGCCACCTGGGCCTGACTCGATCCTAGACCGATTTCCCGCCATCGACAGTTTCTTGCAATCGAGGCAACCCACCGTCTCACTATCCTACGTATTGCGTTTATCCATCATTCCGCACGTCCAATAAACGCGTAGCAAAGGACTCCCGTGAAACGCATCCTGATCGCTGTGGTCGCAGCGGCGCTGGTGGTCGGCGCCGCCGGTCTGACCGCTCTGCAGCCTGTCTCCGCCCAACCAGGCGGACCGCCCGTCTGCCTCTCGCTTCCACCGGGCGAGCACTCATTCACCGCTCCCGCCCAAGATCGCGAAGGCGAAGTCACATTCACGGTGACGGTCGGCGAGGGCGGAGTCGTCACCGGCTTCACCGAGCCCGGCGGACAATCGATCCCACCTGCCGCCATGCTCGACATCTTCGCCGGCGCCGACGCCTATCCGCTCCCCGACGGCGTCTCCTTCGTGGATTGCGGCGGCGACGCCCTAGAGGGCGAGAGCGCGCAGACCGCAGCCCCTCAAATCTGCCTCAACCTCGAGCCCGGCAGCCACAATGCGTCTGCGACCGCCAGTGGTCAGACATACGAACTCGTCATCAACGTCGGCGACCACAACGAGGTCACCAGCATCGACGTGCTCGGTCAGTCTTTCTCGGCCGCGGAAGCGATCGGCCTGCTGGAGCAATTCGGAGCGGCAATGCCGGCCGGCATAGAAATCGTTCCCTGTGAAGGCGCGATGGCCGACGACAAGATGGACGACCAAAAGCCAGTCCAGTACGGGAACGCCGGTACCGGCGGCCTCGCCGATTCCAGCGCCCGCACCGGCCTCTGGTCGGCAATCGCCACCTTGACCGTGCTCGCAATCGCCGTAACCGCAGTCGCCGGTCGACGCCGCATCACCGTGCGCAGCAGGGACTAATCGAACCCGTTCCGGCTTCCCCCGCCGAGGAGACTGATGCGCAACTCCAAATCTCCGTCATTGCCGCGCTCCGTCGCGGCAATCTCGCGGTGTACAGCACCGACGGCCGTGCTCGGATCCGCGAGATACCGCCGTTCAGGCCGGCGGCACGCTCCACGGCAAGCGTCGGTGTGACGGAGTCGTGTGCGGGCGTGACGGTCTTGCATCGGTCTTCGCTGAGGGGGAAGCAGCCGAACGCCTGCCCCCGGCCTGAGAGGGTGTCTCACAAGTGAGCATTCCCAGTCCCCGCTTGAAGCGGGGACCTGCTCCTCCCCCGCCCAGTTACTCACCACCAGATAGCCCGTGCTGCCCGAGCGGGTCCCCGCGTGAAGCGGGGACTGGGATTCAGCCAGTTGAAATGGCTTTTGAGACACCCTCCTGAGCGGAGGGCTGAAGGGGGGAGTCCTCCCAATGCCCGCTCAAGAACCGTTGCTATAGGCGATTAGAAGCGCAACGCGCTCTCGACCAACGACTCGGCGCCGGGCTCCTCCTCGAATGCTTCAGGTTCGGGCTGGACCCGGCGCCATCGCGTTCCATCACGCGTATCTTCGAGCGCCACGCCCAACTCAGTCAGACGATCCCGCAGCGAGTCAGCCAGGTCATACTGCCTGGCCCCGCGCAACTCTTGCCGGATCGTCACCAACAAGTCGATAAACGGCCCCGCGTCCGACTCGCCCGATGCCGACACACCGGCAAAGCCCAATCCCAACACGCCGCCCAGCTCAATCAGCGCATCCCGAGCCGCGCCCGCAGGACGATCCTCAGCGCGCGCCCGGTTGATTTCGCGAGCCAGATCAAACAACACCGCCAGAGCCTGGGGCGTATTCAGATCATCCTCGAGCGCCGCCACAAACTTCTCCCGAGCCGCCGTCGCATCAATCTCGCCACCACCATCCACGAGCGGCAGCGTCGCCGCCGTCCGCAATCGCTCCGCCGCGCGCGCCGCCGACAACAAGGACTCCTCCGAATACGTCAACGGCGACCGATAGTGCCCGCCCAACACAAACATCCGCAATCCGTCCGCGCCGTAGCGATCCAACCCTTCTCGCAGCCGAACAATCTTGCCGGTCGACTTCGACATCTTCTCGCCGCCCACTTGCATCATCGCGTTGTGCATCCAGTGACGCACAAACGGCTCCTTGCCCGAATAGCCCTCCGACTGCGCAATCTCGTTCTCATGGTGAGGAAAGATCAGGTCCATCCCACCGCCATGCAGGTCAATCTGCTCGCTCAGATAGCGAATCGACATTGCCGAGCACTCAATATGCCAACCCGGACGACCCGGTCCCCACGGACTCTCCCACTGCGGCTCGCCCGGCTTCGCCCCCTTCCACAGGGTGAAGTCCATCGCGTGCTCCTTGCCCACTCCGATATCCGTCGGCTCGGCCGAGATCATGTCGTCCAACGACCGACCCGACAGCTTCCCGTAGCCCGGCATCTCGCGCACCCGGTAGTACACGTCGCCGCTCGCCGGATACGCCATTCCCTTGTCAATCAATCCACTGATCAACTCCAGCATCTGAGGAATCTCCTCAGTCGCCCGAGGATGCACATCCGCCGGAGCAATCCCCAACTCCCGCCACTCACCCATAAACGACGAGATCTGCCGCTCCGCCAGCTCCGCGACCGTCATCCCCTCCTGCGCCGCCCGAGCGATCAGCTTGTCGTCGACATCGGTGAAGTTGTAAACCAACCGCACCCGACGACCGCTCCACTCCAGGTAGCGCCGCAGTGTGTCGAAAATGATGATCGACATCGCATGGCCCAAATGGGCGTCGTCATAGGGAGTAATCCCGCAGACATACATCGAAATCGGATCGTCCTGAGGCTCAAACGCCTGCTTGCGACGAGTCAGCGTGTTGTACAGCTCCACAGACCAACCCCGTTCATGTTCGGATCGTCAATCAAAGCCTAAACAACCCTTTGTAGTCCTCCCTTGTGAGGGTGTCTCAGAAGTCGTCCGACCTCAAATTCCGTCATACCTGCGCTCCGCCGCGGGTATCTCGCTGTGCTTGGCACGACAACCAGGAGCCAGCTGTGCGATCGAATCGGGCGCAGTTCCTCGGGTGCGAGCGTTGGTGCAGCACTCGGCGAGATTCCCGCGACGGAGCGCGGGAATGACGAATCTTGTGCTTCTGAGACACCCTCCTGTGGGCCACGTGTCACAAAATGGCCTGCCCCCGACCCGAACGGGGGACGGAGCGGGCGCCCTCATCTCATCGTCTGTCAGCCCGCCGCCGACTCCCCCGGCCGAGGCTCCGAATCCTCCACCAGATCCCGCAGCCGGCGCAGCTCCATCCTCATGTCCGAGACCGTCACCTCGAGCGATTCAATCCGATCATGCTCCGGGTCGGGCAGACGCAGCACCGTATCGTCGCCCGGGTCGTAGTACGCCACCACATGGCCCGGCACCCCGACCACCGTCGAGTACTGCGGCACGTTCGACACCACGACAGCGCCGGCCCCGATCCTCGCGCCCGTACCAACCGTCACCGCGCCAATGATCGACGCCCCCGCTCCGACCAACACTTCATCGCCAAACATCGGATGCCGCTGCGTCCGCATCGTCGACGTACCGCCCAGCGTCACGCCCTGGTGCAAATGACAACGCTTCCCCAACCGCGCCGTCTCGCCGATCACTACGCCCATCCCATGGTCAATCAGACAAGGCGTCTCAATCTGCGCGCCCGGGTGAATCTCGATCCCGGTCAGCAACCGCCCCATGTGCGACAGAAAGCGAGGCCATACCGGAACCTCAAGCCGCAGCAACGAGCTGGAAATCCGGTGCAGCATCAGCGCATGAATCCCCGGATACGCGACCAGCACCTCAAGCCACGACATCGCCGCCGGATCGCGCTCCATCGTGAACTGGATATCCGCCCAGACGCCGTCAACGAACGAGTTGAACCGTGCCTCTATCTGTCGCAGGATTTCCATGTCAGCAGCCTATACGTCCGATACGTCGGACAGTCCCGACCGACGAACTCTCAACGTCGCCACCGCGTGGGCAGCCATCCCCTCCGCGCGCCCGAGCGCGCCCATGCCCTCAGCCGTCGTCGCTGCGACATTCACCGCCCCCACATCCAGTCCCAACGCCTCGGCCAGCCGCGCTCGCATCGCCGCAATGTGCGGACGCAGTCGCGGACGCTCCGCAATCACCGTCGCATCCACCGACTGCACTGACGCCCCAACGGCCGCGAGCTGCTCCACGACCACCGAGAGCATCGCCACAGAGTTAGCGCCGGCCCAGGCCGGATCAGCCGTCCCAAAGTGCGCGCCAATATCGCCCAGACCAGCGCCGCCCAACAATGCATCGATGATCGCATGGGTCAACACATCCGCATCCGAATGCCCTGCGAGCCCCTCGGCGCCGGCAATCTCAATCCCGCCCAGCACCAACTTGCGGTCAGCCGAAAACCGATGGGAGTCAATCCCGATTCCGGTTCGCACTTCAAAACGAGACCCCAACAACGCCTCAGCCACGATCAAGTCGGACGGCGAAGTGATTTTCGGATTCGGTCCTCCAACATCGTGTACCACGACCCGCTCCCCAATTCGCTCCACAAGAGCCGCATCATCCGTCGCCATGAATCCGTCGGCGCGTGCCGATTCATGCGCGCGACGAAGCGTTCCTGCGCGAAACACCTGCGGCGTCGCCACCGCCCTCAACCTCGATCGGTCTGGCGTCGCCACGATTCTCTCCCTGGAATCCACCACCTTGATCGTGTCAACGGAGGGACCTCCGGCGATCACACCCCTACCGCGCCTCACCAACGCGATACATCCGGCAATCCCCTCGGACGTGATCAACGGCCTCGCTCCATCATGCACAGCCACCACATCGGCCCGCCAAAGCGCCGACAGTCCGGCCCACACCGAGTCCTGCCGTTCCTTCCCGCCCAGAACCAGCGCCCGAACCTTGCCAATCCCGCGGCACAACTCAGCCACAGCCGACCGATTCGCCTGCGACGTTACGACCACAATGTCATCGATCGCCTCACACTCATCAAACGCCGACAGTGTCCAACTCAGCACCGGTCTTCCGGCCAAATCCGCCAACAGCTTGTCGCCGCCGCCCATCCGGCGGCTGCTGCCTGCCGCCAGGATGATCGCCCCCACTCTCATCTGTCGTGTCTCATGCCGCGTCCCCACTATCGGAAAGCTGAGCAAACACCATCCGGCCCGCCTGCGTTTGGATCACGCGCTTCACAACCAGATTGCGCACCTCACCGATCGCCGACGCGCCTTCCTCAACCACCACCATCGTGCCGTCCGGCAAATAACCCACGGCCTGTTGATCCCCGCGACCCAGCTCAATCAACTCCACGGTCAACCCCTCGCCAGGCAACACGTTCGTCTTCACCGCATTGGCCAACACGTTCAGATTCAGCGTTCGCACGCCCTCGAGCTCAGCCACCCGCGCCAGATTGGAATCGGTCAACGCCAGCGCCGACCTTCGCTCCACCGCCATTCGCACCAGCCGAGCATCGACATCGCCATCCGCCGCGGTCGAACCGTCGTCAACAATCTCCGTGGATACCGATTTCTCTCCTTGCAACCGGGCGAGCAGTTCCAATCCAGCTCGTCCACGGCCACGCTTCAACGCATCAGAGCTATCAGCCACCCGGCGCAGTTCGTCCAACACAAACCGAGGCACCACTACGTCGGCCAGCAGGAAGCCGCTCGCGGCGACCTCCGCAATGCGCCCATCGATAATCGCGGAAGTGTCGAGAATCACCTCGGAAGGAGCCGCAGGCCGAATCAATGCCACCGACCCCGCCACCTCGTCCGCCCGCCCGAGCAGGGTGTTCACAAAGCGCTCTACTTCAACCCGCCGCCCCAGCGCCACACCGATCCCAATCGGCGACAGCAAGATCGCCACGCCAACCGGGGCAAAGTCCCCGGCCGCGCCGGGCAGCGCCCCCAACACCGGCGACAACAGCGCCGCCGTGACCAGGGCCGCAACCAACCCAAACCCGCCGAGCAAAATCTCCAGTGTCGAAATCGAGCGCAGAAGCCCCCGTCGCAGCCACCACACCGGCCACAGCGACCAGTCCCACAACCGACGAACAGCCTCCATCACGGCAAGCCCCAAAATTGGAAATGGCGGCCATGCGGCCGCCAATCAGTCCAGAGCGGTCAACCGCCCAATAAATCCAGGCGCATCCCTGCGCAACACCAAATATACAGGATTCCGCGCCGATTCTGCCACTCGGTCACGCCCAACCCTCTTCCGACCGCCCAATTCCTACTCCCCTAACCAGGGCGAACCGCTAACTTCCCAAGTTCCCCTCTCCCCCCCTTGCGGGGGGAGATGTCACGGAGTGACAGAGGGGGGGTCCGCCGCCAGCGACCAGATAGGCCTTGAGATGGGAGCCCCCCCTCTGCCTTCGGCATCTCCCCCGCAAGGGGGGCGAAGGGGACTTTTCAAAGGTCTCCGCAAGGGGGGAGAAGAGGAGTTACGAAGAGGTCTCCTTGCAGAGAGACCTGCCGCCCCATTCCTTTTGCTCCCCCTTGCAGGGGGAGCTGCCGAAGGCTGAGGGGGTCCCTCCCCCGCCCCACAGCGTGCGCTGTCACGGCAAAACTCCGACCCAGGACCGCAATGCCGAATGCAAAACACCGTCGCAGCATCACCTCACCCTCTGGTAGCGTGAAAGAGCAATTCGCCCACATGTCGACTTACAACTGAGAGACCGCAGATGCCCCGCATCGACATCGATCCACTCCTGCGCGGAGTCTCCAAACCCGCCCGATACGTCGGCGGCGAGTGGAACGTGATCGAGCACGACTGGAACGAACGCGCCGTCCGCTGGGCTCTGATCTACCCCGACCTGTACGACATCGGCCAGTCCAACGGTGGACTCGCCATCCTCTACGACATCCTCAATCACACGCCCGACACCCTCGCCGAGCGCTGCTACACGCCCTGGCCCGACATGGCCGACAGCCTCCGCGCCCACGGCCAGCCGCTCTTCTCGCTCGAGAACCGGCGCGGCCTGCGCGACTTCGATGCGCTCGGCTTTTCCCTCTCCTACGAACTCATCTACACCAACATCCTCGAGATGCTCGACCTCTCCGGCATCCCGATCCGCAGCCTCGACCGCACCGAGGACGACCCGATCATCTTCGCCGGCGGTTCCGGCGCCCTCGTCCCCGAGCCGCTCGCGTTGTTCATCGACGCCTTCATCCTCGGCGAGGCGGAAGACGTCATCCTCGAGGTCAACCAACTCCTGCACGAGGCCAAATCGCAGGGCGCATCACGGCTCGACCTGCTGCAAGCCCTCGCCCGCACACCCGGCGTCTACGTTCCGCGTTTTTATGAGTGGCGCTACGAGGCCGATGGCACGCCGGCTGAGGTCTACACCACCGACGACGCGGCCTCAGTCCCGGTCGTCAAGCGCTTCATCCAGGGTCTCCCCCCGATCCTGACCAAGCCGATCGTCCCCTACCTCCAAACAGTCCACGACCGAGCCGGCATCGAGATCCAGCGCGGTTGCACACAGGGTTGCCGATTCTGCCAGGCCGGCATGATTTATCGCCCGCTTCGAGAACGGACACCGGAGGAAGTCGTCGCCGGAGCCAAAGAACTCTTCCGCAACACCGGCTTCGACGACCTCTCGCTTGTCTCCCTCTCCTCCACCGACCATTCACAAATCAAGGGCATCGTCCGAGCCCTGCGCGCCGAATTCGGCGACGGCATCGGCGTCTCGCTGCCCTCGACCCGCGTCGACAGCTTCAGCGTCGACGTCGCCCTGCTCTGTTCGCCGCGCAAGAAGCACTCGATGACCTTCGCCCCCGAGGCTGGCTCGCAGCGGCTGCGCAACGCCGTCAGCAAGGTCGTCGACGAGCAGGACCTGCTCGACGCCGCCCGCAACGCCTTTGAGCAGGGCTGGACCTCGATCAAGCTCTACTTCATGGTCGGCCTGCCGACCGAGACCATGGCCGACGTCGAAGGCATTGTCGACTGGGCCGCCCAAGTCAAGCAGATCGGTCGCCAGATCGTCGGCAACCGCGCCCGCGTCCGCGTCTCCACATCCAACCACGTGCCCAAAGCGCACGCCCCATTCCAGTGGGCCCGACAGGAAACACCCGCCGAGCTTGCGCCCAAGCACCAACTGCTCAAGCAAATGACCCGCCGAGCCCGCCTTGACCTCAGTTGGAACGACCCCCAGGAATCAATCCTCGAGGGCGTGCTCTCCCGTGGCGACCGACGCCTCGGTCCGGTGATCGAAACCGCTTGGCGCAACGGCGCCCGCTTCGACGCCTGGAGCGAGCACTTGCGTGAGGACATCTGGTGGGACGCCATGGCCCAGGAAGGTCTCGACCCAGCCTTCTACTGCCACCGCGAGCGCGGCCTCTGGGAGCGCTTCCCCTGGATGCACATCGCCTCCGGCGTCTCCGAGGCCTTCCTGCGCAAGGAGTGGCAGCGAACCCAGAAAGAACTGACCACCGCCGACTGCCGCGACGGCTGTAACGTCTGCGGTATGGAGCACGCCGCGCAGCTCTGCGAACTCAAGCTCGGCGACCTGATCGCCAAGCGGCGCGCGACCGGCGACCAATTGATCAGCGTGCTCTGACGGACATTCAAACAAGGACAAAGAGGCTGCCACCGCCATGTCAAGAGACGTCCTGGAACATCTCATCTGGAGCCTCGAACAATCCTTCCGTAATAAGAAAGAACATTCCCTGATCGCCAACCTCTCCTCCGTCACCACCGACGACCTCGACACCATCGTCCCCGGTGGAGGTCGTACCATGCGTGACCTGATCATCCACTGCGGCGCCGTCAAGCTGATGCACGCCAATCACGCCTTCGGAGACGCCACCCACACCTTCTGGACCACCTGGGACCGCGAGGAACCCGTCAGCGAGGCTTCATTCGAAGAGCTACTCGAATGGCTCAAAGAAACCCACGACACGGTGATCGACTCAGTCCAGCACCTCAACGATGACCACGAACTCGTCGTCCTCAGACCCACCTACTGGGGAGCCTCCTGGGAAACCCGCCGAATCCTCGACGCGATCGCCGTCCACGATGTCTACCACGCCGGGGAAATCAACCACCTCCGCGCCCTCATCCACCAGGTCGATTAAGTGCTCGCTCCACTCCGCACCAAAAGAGCTCCCCCTTTGGGGGAGCTGTCGCGAAGCGACTGAGGGGGCCGGCCGACGCGACGAGGACATGCGCGCAGGCCCCCTCCGCCCCTGCGGGGCGCCTCCCCCCTTGGGGGAGCTCAGGAGCCTCGACAGCCTCACCTAGAACCGCAGCATCTCCCCCAGACGCTCCGCCTCACCCGACGGCCCGACGAGCGCCAGTCGCAACTCATCCTCACACAGGTACTCATGCGCAAGCCGCGAGACATCGTCAGCCGTCACCGCCTGATACTGCTCATTGACTTCGTCAACCGAGCGCACTTCCTCAAACAGCAACATCTGACTGCCGTTCCAGGCCGAGACCGCCCGCGTGTCCTCCATCCCCATCAACATCCGACCCGCCGCCAGCCGACGCGAACGCTGCAGCTCCTCCTCCGACACCCCGTCCCGCATCCTCGACAGTTCGCCCAGCGTCGCCTGCAAAGCCTGCTCTACGTTCTCCGGGTCCACGCCCATCGACACCTGCATCACGCCCGAGTCGCGCAGCAGCGACAGCGACGAGTGGATGTCGTAGACCAGCCCGAGCTCCTCCCGAACCTTGAGAAACAACCGCGAACTCATCCCGTCGCCCAGCATGGCCGTCAACAGCGCCAACGCATGGCGGTCCGGATGCTGCGACGTCAACGCCGGCAACCCAACGCAAATCTGGGTTTGCTCGGTCTCCTTGATCCGCACGGACACACGGTCGCCGTCCGCCGACAGCGGAGCCAACCTCCGCTCATCCGCATCCCCAGGCGACCAGCGCTGCGTCAGCGCCGACACACGGGCCAGCACGGCGTCCGTGTCGATCTCACCCGCCACCGAGACCAGCGTGTTACCCGGCGAATACTGCGACCGCCAGTACGACACTGTCTCCTCGTACGGAATCGCGTTCACCGACTCCGGCGTTCCAGCGATATCGCGTCCCAGCGGCGTGCCGCGCCACATCAGCTCGGTCAACAGCTCCCCAACGAGTTGGTACGGCGAATCTTCCACCTGCGCCAGCTCCTCAAGGATGACCGAGCGTTCCTTCTCCAGTTCAGCTCGCTCAAACTTCGGCCGGCAGACCATGTCGACGATCACATCGACAGCGGTCTCCCAGTCGGGACCGGGAACTTTTGCGTAGTAGACGGTCAGTTCGCGGTCTGTACCGGCATTGATGAATCCGCCGACACCCTCAATCGCCGTAGAAATGTCCGCCGGCGACGGATGCATCTCAGATCCCTTGAACACGCAGTGCTCAACCAGGTGCGATACCCCAGCCAGCTCATCCGGCTCGTACTGCGATCCGGCGCCCACGTAAAACGAGATCGACGCCGAGCGCGCCGATGCCATCGGCGCGCACAGGACGCGCAGCCCGTTGTCCAGGACCGTGATTGTTGGCGCTCCGTCCGGCGCGGGCGCCACTACTCCGCCCCCCACGTGGTGTCGCCGGAAGCGTCATCGCGGACGATGCTGTGCGCCATCGCGCCACGCACGAATTCGTCAATAGACGCGCCGATCGTGGTGTCGTCCCCATGTCCATTGAACGTCAAGGTCTTCTCAGGCAGCCCGTAGAGCTTCGTCACAATCGATCGCACTTCCTGGGTCACCTGCGGCATCCCACGAGTGTTGCCGGGACCGCCAGGGAACAACGTGTCGCCCACGACACAGTAGGGATCATCCTCCTCGGCGTTGTAGTACGAGACGCAGCCGGTCGTATGACCTGGCGTGTGCAGCACCTCGAACTCCGAACCGCCGAGGAGAATCGTCTCACCGCCCTGGAGGTGGATGTCGATCTCGAGGTCGGTCTCCAGCCAGGGATGCTGCTCATCTGCGACGGTGTCCAACGTGTGCATGTAGAACGGCACATTCGGCCCCAGCCTCTCGCGCAGCTCGTGGTACGACTTGATGTGATCGGGATGCGAGTGCGTGAACAGCACCATCTTCGGCGTCGCGCCTGAATCTTCGACGCCCGCCATCACCAGCTCATGCTGCGCCACGGCGTCGATAATCGCCGCGTCGCCCGTTCCTTTGTCAACCAGCACAAAGGCGTTGTTCTCAAACGGACCCCACGACATCTGCATCACCACCACGCGCGAATACACTCGCAACAAACGCGATTCCACGTGCAGTTCCATACTCATGACCCACTCCAATCTGTCAGCCATCTGCCAACTGTTCGCAGCATAGCCAGCCCCTAGGATCTTCCATGACCAGCACCACACCCATTGCCGCACTCAGCGACGTCTTGCCCCTGACTGCCAAGGCCGACGCAGACGGCGTCCTCGAAATTGGCGGATGCAACGTCCGCGACCTGGCCAAGGAGTTCGGCACCCCGCTCTACATCTACGACGAGCACACCATCCGCGAGACCTGCCGGGCCTACCTACGCGAGTTCCAGGCTCAACTGGCCGGCGCCCGCGCCCATTACGCCGGGAAGGCGTGGCTCAATCCGGCCCTCACGAGAATCCTCGTCGAAGAGGGGTTCGGTCTCGATGTCGTTTCCGCAGGAGAGCTCCACGTCGCCCTCGCTGGCGGAATGGACCCGGAACACATCGCGTTCCACGGGAATGGAAAAACTCGAGACGAACTCGAATACGCCCTGGACAAGGGCATCGGCCGCATCATGGTCGACAACGACGACGAACTTGGCCTCTTGGATCAACTGACCACCGAACGGGCACGGGAGCAGCGCATCATGCTGCGCATCACTCCTGGCGTTGACGCACAGACTCACGCCAAAACCACGACCGGCCTGCGCGACAGCAAGTTCGGCTTCCCGCTGCCCTCGGGCCAGGCCGAGGCTGCGGTCGTACGCGCGATGGCAGCGCCCTTCCTCGACCTCACCGGCCTCCACATCCATCTCGGATCGCCGCTCTTCAACGTCGAGCCCTACGCCGACGGCATCGCTACCATTGGCCGGTTCGCCGCCGAGATGAAGCAGCGCCACGGCTATGTGTGGCGCGAGTTCTCGCCCGGCGGCGGCATGGCTCTGACCTACACCGCCGACCGCGTCGCACCCGAGACCGACCGATACGCCGTCGAGATCGCCAACGCCATTCACACCGCTTGTGATACGCACGGTCTGCCGATGCCCGATGTCCACATCGAACCGGGACGCTCAGTCGTCGGACGCGCCGGTGTCGCGCTTTACACGGTCGTGAGCCGCAAACACATCCCCGAGACCCGTAATTATGTCACTGTCGACGGCGGCATGGCCGACAACATCCGACCGGCGATGTACGAGTCGAAGTACGAAGCCGCCGCCGCAGAGCAAATGCACACCGCACCCAGCCTGGTCGCCACCATCGCGGGCAAGTTCTGCGAATCCGGCGATATCCTCGTCCGCGACGCCAACTTACCCTCGCTGCAAGTCGGGGAATTGATCGCCATCCCGGCCAGCGGGGCCTACCAGGTCGCCATGGAGAGCAACTACAACCTTGCCCTCCGCCCGGCCATTGTGATGGTCAACGATGGGGACGCCCGCCTCGTACGCCGGCGGCAGACCCTCGACGATTTGCTCCTCCTGGAACAATGAAGTGGAACTCTGATGACCGCTTCAGTCGAGCCGGACAACCACTGGGGACCGCACGCCGGATCCCTGGCCGGGCACACGTTGACCGCCATGCTTGATGCCGAACGGCTGCCGCACGCCCTGCTGATCACGGGTCCCGTCGGAGTCGGCAAGCGAGACCTCGCCATTCGCATCGCCCAGACGCTGCTCTGCGATTCAGTCCCTCGCATGAGCCTGGGGCCGTGTCGCGAGTGCCGCATTTGCCGACGCCTACACGACCCTGCGCAACCCAGCCTCGACCCACAGCACTCCGACGTCGAAATCATCGCGCCCGGTGCGCTGTGCGTTGAGTCCGACCACGATCACCGCAACTCCCGCACGATAGGCATTTGTGTGATCAGGCGGATTGAGCACGCGGCCACGCTCACTCCGTTCGAAGCCGAACGCCGGATCGTCATCATCAACCCGGCCGAGGCGATGACCTCCGACGCGGCCGATGCCTTCCTCAAGACACTGGAAGAACCGCCCGACCGGGTTCACTTCATTCTCCTGACTGCACAGGAAGCCCGGCTATCTGAGACGATCCGCTCGCGCTGCCGCACCCTGACGCTGGCCCCGCTTCCGGCAAGTCAACTCGACGACTGGCTTGAGCAATGGGCCGCCGATGAGGGAGTGGAACTGCCGATCGAGGCCGAACGTCGCGGAGAGCTGGCCCGGCTGGCACGTGGACGCCCCGGCTGGCTGGAAACCAATTTGCGTGACGGCGATCCCGTCACGCTTCGAGCGGCACAGATCGACGATGCCGTGCGCATCGCCAACGCCGATCGTGCTGAGCGGCTCGCCTGGTCCGAACAGGTCGTCGGCCGCGGAGCGTCTCCGCAGACCATTGCCAACCTTGAACTCATCCTCGACGCCTGGACCGATTGGTGGCGCGATCTCTGGCTCACGCAGACCAATCAGATCGGCGCACTGATTCACATCTCACAACGCGACCGGATCAGCCAGGTCGCAGCGCTGTACGATCAACAGGAACTCAGCCAGTTTCTGGAGCAGATACAACGCACTCGCGCGCTCATTCAAAAGGGCGTCAACGCCCGACTCGCGCTTGACGTGCTCCTCCTTAACATTCCGGTCCCCAGGAAGGCTCTATGAATCAACAGACCGACGAGGGCCCCGCTGCACAAGTGACGGCCGAAACCGCGCAAGACGAACCCGCTGATCCGACTGAATCCGACTCACCTACCAACCAGCCAGCCGACTCGCTGTCCGAACCGGACTCCAGCCTGGACGCTGACCCGCAGGTGGTGATTGGCATCAGGATCCGGGAAGCCTCACGGATCTACCATTTCTCAGCGCCGAAAGACCGCGTGTTCGCCGGCGATTATGTCGTGGTCGACCGCGCACGAGGAGATCAACTCGCTCGCGTCGTCACCGTGCCCGATCCCGACGAGCCATCCAAGGCCATGCCCCGGGATGTCCGTCCGATCGTCCGTCTCGCCGACGCAGATGACCGAGAACGAGCCGAACATCAAACCCGGCGCGCCGACGAGATCCTGCAGGACATGCGCACTGCCGCCGTTCGGCAGGACATGGGCCTGTACCCAGTCGCTGTGGAACTGAACCTCGACGGCGACCAGGGCACCGCCTGGTTCCAGGCGCCTGACCATGTCGACTTCCGCCCGCTGGTCAGTGAAGTCCAGGACAAGCACGACGTCCGCCTCAACATGCAACAGGCCAATCAGCGCGAGCGCGCCCAACTGGTCGACGGCTACGACATCTGCGGCCTCAGACTTTGTTGCTCAAGTTGGATGACCGAGTTCCCGCACGTCGGCATTCGCGTCGCCAAGGACCAGGACCTGTCACTCAACCCCGACAGCATCTCCGGAGTCTGCGGGCGTCTGCTCTGTTGCCTCACCTTCGAGCACGAGGTCTACCGCGAGATGCGCGGTTCCATGCCCCGCGTGGGTAAGCGAGTCAGCACACCGGCAGGCATGGGCAAGGTAATCAAGCTCCACGTCCTGAAGCAGAAGGTCACAATCGCACTCGACGATCATTCGCAGCGCGTCGATGTACCAGCCGCTGAAATCGGCATGGCTGTGCGCACCGAGGATGCGCCCAACCAGGCGCTGATCGATGCCGAACGAGTGCAGCAGGAAGACGACGCCCAGGCAGCCGCGCTGCGTCAGGCCGCTGCTCCTGCATCGGCGGACGGGGAATCCGAGTCGCCTGCCGAACAATCTGGTCGTCGCGGACGACGGCGTTCTCGCAACCCGCAATCGGGTCACGACTCCGGCCGGCGCGATGGTGACGAACGCCAGCGTGCGCAGCCGGCGACAGCCGCAGATCAACAAGGGGAAGCAACCGAGAGGCGACCCTCACGCAGGCGACGACGGCGCAAGCAGCAGGTCGTCAACCAGCAACAGGGGGGTCCATCTCCCGAGCCGCAGGAATCCTCCGGGCCCCAACAGAGGCCCGACGGGGGCGAGCGCCGGCCGCGAAGACGTCGGAGGCGTTCTCGCCAACCGGTCAATCAGCCCGAACGGCCCAGCGACTCGTCGGAATAGGGCGCTCGGAACGCTCTGAACAACTCTGATCCCCTCTCCCCCTCCCCCTTGCGGGGGGAGATGTCACGGAGTGACAGAGTGGCATCCTCCGCCAGCGACCAGATAGGACTTGAGATGGGGAGCCCCCCCTCTGCCTACGGCATCTCCCCCGCGAGGGGGGGGGAGAACAGGACTTACGCAAAGGTCACCTCGCGGAGGAAGCTGCCGAAAGCCTGCACCCGGCTTCAACTGGGGGCTGAAGGGGTCCCGATCAGCCACTGACGCCGGTTATTCAGAACACTCCTAAATCCCGAACTCGTCCTGGTCCTCTTCGTCCTTCGCGCTGTCGCCGCCCATCAGAGCAGCGAGGGCGGCGAGCTGCTCTTCGTCGTACCAATACACGATGATCCGGCCGCCGCTTTCCGGTCCCTTGGCCCCGACGCGAACCTCTACCTTCGTCCCCAGCGCCGACTCCAGGCGCTGCATCGCGTTCAGCACAGACGGCGAGGACTCGAACTCGGCGGGTGGCACGGTCTCCGGCTCCACCAACGTGCGTACTGCCGCTTCGAGCTTCCTCACGGTCCAACCTGACTTCGCCGAGCGCTCGGCCAGAGTGATTCGTTCGGATTCCGGCGCTCCCAGCAACGCGCGACCGTGCCCCTCGCTCAATGAGCCGGAGGCGATCATGGACTGCACCACGTCCGGCAACCGCCGCAACCTCACCACATTTGCCACCGAGACCCGGCTCTTACCTACTTCCTTCGCGATATCTTCCTGGGTCCAGCCGGCATCCGACAACTGTTCAAACGCCGTCGCCATCTCAATCGGATTGAGGTCCGCGCGCTGCAAATTCTCGACCAGCGCCAGGGTAAGGCGTTCCTCAGCGGTGTCAGCGTCTTCCTGGACAACGATCGGCACGGTGTCCAACCCGGCCAACCCAGCGGCTCGCCAACGCCGCTCGCCTGCAATCAACTCGTACTGGCCTGCCTCGGAACGCTGCACCAGCAGCGGCTGCAAAATCCCATGCTCACGGATGCTGGCCGCCAGTTCCTCCAACTGCTCCTGATCAAACTCCTGCCGAGGCTGCGATGGATTCGCTGAAATCGATCCAATCGGCGCGCGCAGCTGTCCGTCGGCGGTATCGCCCATCGGCGCAGCCGGAATCAGTGAATCGAGTCCCCGACTCAATCCTCGCCTCCGATCGCGTTCCAACCCTTCAAGCGGCCGGGTACCGAATGTCGTCACTCGCGGTGCTTCTGCCTTACTCATGCCGATACTCCATCCAACGCGCCGCCGCGATACAGGGATGACGGCGGAAGTGCTGACAGGCGGCTCAACAACTCCTCCGCCAGCTCCCGATACGCCTCCGCCCCGCGAGACTTCGGTGCGTAGTCGATAATCGGGCGTTGATAGCTCGGCGCCTCGGACAGGCGGATCGAACGTGGGATGATCGTATCAAACATAGAACTGATATGCGACTGTAGCTGCGCTGCGACATCCTGCGACAGCCGCGTGCGACCGTCGTACATCGTGGCTACGACACCCAACAGTTGTAACCCCGGATTCAAATGCACCTGCACCCGCCGAATGGTCTCCAACAACGCTGACAGACCTTCCAGCGCCAGGTATTCACACTGCACCGGAGCAATGGCCCCGTCCGCGGCGGCGAGCGCATTGAGGGTCATCAAGCCCAGCGAGGGTCCGCAATCAATCAGGACAAGGTCGTACGAGGCTGCAACCTCGGACAGCTTGCCTCGCAGCACGTACTCGCGATCTGGACGGGTCGCGAGTTCCAACTCCGCCGCCACCAGGTCCATCGACGACGGCGCCACATCAAGACCCGGCCAGGCGGTCGGCACAATGCAATCGCCCAGGTTCACCTGACCGAGCAATACGTCGTAGAGAAATGCGCCGTTGGCTGTTGCGCCCAGTGCCGAAGTGGCGTTTGCCTGCGCGTCGGCGTCGAGCACCAGGGTGCGATGGCCCCGCTCCGCCGTGGCTGCTGCCAGATTTACGGTGGTCGTCGTCTTGCCGACGCCGCCCTTCTGGTTCGCTACCGCAACCACACTCACGTCAGCGCGCCTCCGACAGCTCCGAGGACAGACGGTTTGCCCGCCCCATCAACCGCCTGCGTCTGAGGATAACGGTCAACCCGTTACGTCGGGTAGTCGGAGCTAATCGTCACGGCGCAGAATTCGTACACGGCGCGACGTGCCCTCGCCGTACGACTCGGTCTTGAGTTCCGGATCGTCCTGCAACTGGAGGTGAATGATTCGTCGCTCTGCGGCCGGCATCACGCCCAGCGTGACCGGTTCGCCACGATCTCGCACTTCCGACGCCGCGCGCTGGGCCATCTCCAGCAATGCGGTCTCGCGACGACGGCGGTAGCCATCGACATCAACGGTCACCGGGTTGTTGCCATCCAGGGCGCGGCTCACGATCACATTGACGACGTACTGCAGCGCAGCCACATGGGCTCCATGACGTCCAATCAGCAGCCCGAGATCCTCGTCGCCGACCGGCTTGATGTCGAGTACTGCCACGGCGTGTCCCAGGCCGTCCATCGGCGTCTCAGGCTCGCGTGCTGTGACCTGTACGTCGAAACCGAGCTGATGCGCGATATCGGTCAGCACCTCGACCGCGAACTGCTTCGGAACACTGTTCGGCTCAAAATCTGGGTCGGCGAGTAACTCGAATGGAGCGAGAGGCGCCCGTGCCGGCTGTCGTTCCCGCTCCGATTCGCGCTCACCTCGCCAGCCGCGATCGGCCGATCGGCCGCGCTCCGTTGAGCGGCCGCGCTCGCCCGATCGGTCGCGCTCGCCTGATCGGCCACGCTCGGCTGATCGGCCACGCTCGGCTGATCGGCCGGGTCCCCGATCGCGATCACCACGACCGCCAGAGGAGCCGCCCTCAGGTCGGGACCGGGAACGGTGATCCGGCTGAACTTCTCGCTTAACTTCATCCGAGCCGGAGCGCTCTGTCGAGGGTTGCACGACAGGCCGTTGGCCCGAAGGCCGACGGCTTGGGCCGGAGCGTCCGCCGCGGCTGCCCCGCTCGGACCGTTGCCCGGGTTCCAGCTCGGTCAGATCGGAGTAATCGTCAATTCTCGGAAGCGCTGGCGCGTCCGATCTGCGACTTGAGCCTCGATTGCTCGCCCTGGGAGTCACACGGACCATCGATTGGGCGTGACCAATGCCGAAAATTCCGGTTCGGCCCTCATCCAGTACTTCGACCTCCACCTGTGCGCGCGAAAGTCCGAGCCGACGCAGCGCCGATTGCACCGCGTCGTCCACGGTTCGTCCCGATTGCTCAATCGCATCCCTGTTCGCCATTGCCACTTCTCCAACTAGAACGCATTTCAGGCTGCGCCGGTACAGCGCTCACAGCGCGACGGCGCACAGCCCGATGAACTCACATTTCGACTCAACGCGACCGATTCGCTCGCCGCCTCCGTTGTCTTCGGCGCCGCGCCGCGCTGGTCTGCCGCCGAGGCGGACGCTCCGATTGCGGCGTTGACTCGCCGTCTCCGTCGCCGTCGTCCGCTTCGACTGTCTCAGCCGTGGCGGTGACCACCGCTGTTCCGCCTCCGGCGGCTGCAACGGCAGCGGCAGGCGTGGGAAGCGGTTCAGACGACAACAGCCACTTCCACGACCAGGTCAGTCCCTGTCGGTAGAAGTAGTAGTAGTACGACGTGATGATCGTGAAAACCGATGTCACCAGCCAGTACAGACCGAGACCCGCGGGCACCTGCAAGGTGAAGAATCCAAACATGAACGGCATCATCCACAACATGGTGCGGTTCATCGACTCGGAGCGCTCATCGCGCGGGCCCATCCGAGCCGTAGAGACCTTTTGCTGGATGTACGCCGTGGCGCCAACCAGGATGGCCAGCGGCAACGACTGCTCAAGCGACGACGAGCCCAGGTCCCAGAAGAGGAACTCGCGGTTAATCGGAATCGCCGAGGTGATGTATGCCCAGTCGTAGAGGTCGGCCGACAGGCGCAGCAACTGTTCGGGTGTATCACCCAACGTTCGTCGCAATACCTGGTAGAGCGCGATCCAGATCGGCATCTGCACCAGCAGCGGCCAGAGGCAACCGAGCGGATTGAAGCCCGCCTCGCGGTAGACCTTCATCAACTCTTCCTGGCGCCGCTTGGGATCCTTGTACTTCTTCTGGATCTCCTGCATCCGCGGCTGCATCTCCTGCATGCCGCGCGTCGCGCGCAACTGGCGCAGTGTGAGCGGATAGGTGATCACGCGCACAATCAACGTGAACAGGATGATCGCGACGCCGTAGTTGTCGCTCACCGAATGAGCGAGCACGATCAGCCCGTTCATGATCGGGCCAATCAGAATGTCGTTCCAGATGAAGTCAATAATGTTCATCGTCGTTAATTCTGCGGATACAGCCTGACGGCCTGGTTCGCGCCTAATAACACGGCGTAGAGCACCCCATCCTCGTCGCTGACGAGAATCCGGTCCTCACGCAGGATGGCGTTGGCCATCAGATCCTTCGCTCCATCGAGCTGGAACTGCCTGAGCGGCGCGCCGTCGGACGCGCTGAGTTGATGAATCATGCCGCCGCGAGCCACGATTACAAGAATCCCGCCGCCATCGGCCGTTTCCGATTCCTGTTCGACGAACAGCGGCTGAGCGCGGATGCGATCGCCGGCCGGGAACGGCTGCAGCCAGCGCTTGGCGCCGGTTCGTGCGTCAAATGCGTACACATGGCCGCGTAGGTCGGTCGCGTAAATCACGCCGTCGTGGATCAGCGGCGTTCCCCACAGCCAGTGAGACGCCTGCGTGGTCCAGATCTGACCACCCGTCGCCGCGTCGAGACCGTAGATCGTGCGGTCCAAACTGCCGACATAGACGATCCCGTCGGCCGCGGTGACCGCGCCGGCGATCCCGCCGTCAATGTGAATCTGCCAGGCCAACGTTCCCGCTTGCTCGCCCTCAAGGATGAGCGCCGTCACTCGTCCGTCCAGTCCGGCCACGATCAACAGCTTGCCGCGGTCGGTCTCGACCAGCGCCGGACCGCCCCAAATCTGCATCTCGGAGTCGCCGTCCCAGGTCCAGATCGCCTCACCCGGCTGCTCAATATCGACCGCATGCACGCGGTATGAGGTATCGGCGAGATAAGCGAGGCTGCCGTCAACCACCAAGTCGGCGACCAGGCGCGATTCACTGTTGTACACAACGCGCGCCGACTCGCCGTCGCGCTGGACGGCATACAGCACGCCGTCCGAATAGCCGGCCAACAGCCATTCGTCGGTCAATTCGACCCAGACCGGGTCGGCGTAGAACGCGACCGGATCGATTTCCAAGTCGAGCCCGGGGAAACGGCCATCGTCGTCGGGGAATTCCCAGACCGCTGTGCCAATGTTGCCGTCGAGCAGCTGAATCGCAATCACCTGGTCGTCGCCGGTTGGAGCGATCAGCCGAGTTTCCGGTTCGAATGGGTCCGGCGTCGGCGCCGCCCAGCCGTCAGGTTCATCGGCGACACTGCACGCGGCCAGCAGCGGGACGGCCAGCAACAGGACCAATGCCAGAGCGAGCGGACGGCCAGGCGGACGGCCAGACGGACGGCCAGACGGACATACTTGCTCTCGCAGCGCCGTCAGTCGGGCTTGAACCGGGCGAAATTGTTTCACGTGAAACAATTTCGCTGCCATCAGTCGCCCGATACCGGCCATCGCGGCCATCGCGGCCAACAATTTGCCCGACCGGTCAAATTGTTTCACGTGAAACATCCTGACTCGGTGGCACGGGATCGTAGCCGCCTTGATTGAATGGATTGCAACGCGCCAGTCGCCAAATGCCCAGTCCCATTCCCACCAACGCCCCTCGCGAGCGCACCGCGTCGATCATGTACTGCGAGCACGATGGCTCGAATCGGCATTGGGATCCCAACGCCGCGAACAATGGCGACAGGACTGCCTGGTAGCCGCGTAAGAGCAGAACCACGAATGAGTCCACTTCCAAGCCGAACCTCCGCCCAAACCTGCGCCCTGCCATTTTGATCAAGACGCACCACCAGCGCGCTGTAGTTGTTGGGTTGATCGGCGCACCAATCGACGCAGAGTCGAATCCAATTCTGCAAAATCTGCCTCGACGGCGCCGGTGCGGGCGATCACCACCACATCCAAACCCTGGCAACCCGCCCCCTCGTTCAAGCGCCGTACCGACTCGCGCAGCCGACGACGAATCCTGTTCCTCACCACTGCTCCGCCCAGACGCGAACTGATCGCGAATCCGAATCGACACGGCTGATCGGACGCCTGATCGGACGCATTGTCCGATCGCGGGTGAGCGCGCAGTGCCAACACGCCGCTTGAGGCTCGAACACCGTTGCGGAAGACCGCGTCGAAATCCGACTTAAGGCGCAACCGCTGATCACCTGGTCGAGTACGTGGTCGATCACGTTGTCGAGTACGTTGGCTAGTGGGCATCATTCGACCACGCCTCGTCTGACGTCTTGTGCGACGCCTCTCGGCATGCGGTGCGCACTCAGGCGAGCAGGGAGACAAAACGGTTCTGCCGACGTTCAGGCGACCGTCAATCGTCGCCGTCCTCGAGCTCGGCGGCGCTTCAGCACCGCCCGCCCGCCACGGCTGGCCATTCGCTTGAGGAACCCATGCTCCCGCTTGCGCGGTATTCTCTTTGGTTGGTACGTGCGTTTCGGCATCAAAATCCCTCAACACATCACGGGACACACAAGCCCGATCGACGAAGAATGCAGGACAAGTAGGACTCAGTATACGTCAGCAGCAACCGGACCCCGCGTTGTCTGGGCTGCTCAGCGAAGTGGTCCATGGTTACTGGAGTTCGGGTTCATCCGAGCCATACACCGCCTGATACGCGGCCCAGGACTCGATCGCGTACTGCACATACGTTCGTGTGGACCGGAAATCAAGCGCCGAGAGAAATCCGTCCGGCCCTAAGAATGCCGCCTCGTCTTCCCATCGGGCTGCGTTGCCGGGGCCGGCGTTGTAGGCAGCCAGCGCCATGATCGGCTCATTCGAGAAGGATTCCAGTTGACGCGCCAGGTACCAGGCGCCAAATCGAATCGCCAGCTCGGGCCGCGCCAGGTCTGCATGTCGATACTCGATACCCAGTCCAGCGGCAATGTCAGACCCGGTGAGTGGAATCACCTGGGTCAGTCCCACTTCGCCTGCGAACCCCTCGGCGTCAGAGTCGTAGAAGCTCTCTCGCCGAATTAGCGACCACAGCAACAGCGGTTCAACACCTTCAGCGCCGGCGTGCAGCGCCATCACCTCCGGCCAGGGCTGTGGATAGAGCAGGCGCAACAGCTCGCTGGGTCCATCGGTCCAATCGAGCCCGAACACGGTCAACAGCTGAGCGGCCGCCTGTGCCGACCCTGTGAACTCCTGTTGGTCGGCCAGGAACTTCGAGGCCTCGGCCAGGGTCCAGGGATTGAGCGCAAGCTGTGAGATCCAGATCGAGAGCATGCGATCGGCGGCGTCATCGAACCCGCCCAGTCGCAAGTCACGCACCGCGTGCCATTCGGTCTCTCCGCTGAGATCGATCTCAGGAGGATCAGCCTCGCCGGTCAGTCGCGTCAGCCATTCGTTGATCGACAGATCGAGCACGACCGGGGCGTCCCGCTCCAGCATTCCCGCCGCTCGCAGTCCGTAGTAACCGACCGGATTGATGTCGACCACCTTGGCTGCGAGGTCGGTGGCCGACTCCAGGTCGCCTGCCTCACGATGCATTAACGCCGACCAGAAGAGGAACTCCTGTCGCACCTCGTCGCCCCAATGATCGGCGCCGCTGTTAGCGGCGTCACGGAAACGCTGCGCCGCAGACGACCACTGTCCGCGAGCCACCGCCATCGACGCCCAACGACGCGCCGCCTCGACCGCGCCCTCGAATTGCGGATGCCCCTCCACGACCTGGCGCCAGTACTCTTCCGCAACGTCCTGATCGCCATCTGCGATCGCAAACTCCGCCAGCCGCATCGCCGATTCCGCCGCCAGCGGATCCGAGGGATCACGCCCAATCACGGCGACATAACCGAGGGCGGCACTCTCGCGATCGTCGTTGGCCTGATGGATCGCCGCGACGTAGAACTCCCCGGCTACCTGCTCCGCGACGACGTTCGAGCCGCCTAACACGTTCAGCATCGCGCTGCGAGACTCGGCCCAGAGTTCTTCCTCGAAGCGAATCTTGCCGATCGTGAGTTGATCAACGTCGGCGCCGGAGTCCAGCAACAGCGCCAACGCCTCCGAACTCTCGGAAAAGTCCCGATAGTCGTGGACCAGCGTTCTCCAAGCCTCCCGCGCGGCGTCAATATCGCCGGCATCGCGCTTCAAGGCGCCGGTCCGGAGCCATGCCGCCGCCTGATCATCCCGCCAGGGCGAGAGCTCCAGCAGCTCGTCATAACGCTCAAGCGCCTGATCTGCTTCTCCGGCAATGTCCAGTTCGGTCGCCAACAGATGTATCGCCCGTAACCGATCCTGGAATGGCAGCATCCCGCCGAGCGCCCGCTCGGCCGAGTCAATCGCTTCTTCACCGCGGCCGGCGCGTTGCAGCGTCCTGGCTGCTTCGAGCGCGATCATCGCCCAGGCTGGGCTGTCGGAGTTCACATAATCATTCATCGCTTCGAGCGCCACGTCGGTCTGTGACAACATCAACGCCGTCTGCGCCCTCAACAACGCGTGCCGGCGGGAGTGCTCGGAAGTCAGGAATCCAGCGATCTCACCGAGCGCCGCCATGGCATCGGACGGTCGATTGAGCCGCAGTAGCAATCGGACCCGATCCAACCGCACCGACGTCAGCGCATTGGGGTCAAGGGACTCACCCGTCGCGATGGCCGAGTCTCGCACGCTCAGCGCCTGTTCCCAGTAGCCGTTGTGCTCGAGCGCAGCCGCCTCGGCGATCAACAACTTGGCAGGATCGCCCGCGGGTCGCCTGATCGCTTCGGGCAGTGCTTGCTGCTGTTCAACCGGCGCAGCCGACTCGACTACCGGTGCAGCGCGAGTTTGCGTGGTCGGATCGGTCTGTTGTTGCTGAGCCGGTTGTGCCTCGCCGCCCGAGCAGGCGACCGCCAAGGCAGAGGCCCAGCAGGCCAATGCAAGCACGCCAAGCATCCGGTAACGAAACAATCGGGCAGCACCAGCCGCTACGGGTAATATCACAACGATCCCGGGATCTGCCCCGCCGACGCCTGTAGTCACTCTACCGCCATGATCCAAGCTTCGGACCAACATCGGCGCGCGAGTTCAGCAACCAGCTGGACCGAGATCGACCTGTCAGCGCTGCGAACCAATGTTGAAGTCTTGCGACGCCAGGCCGCGCCATCGGCGGTCGCCGCCGTGGTCAAAGCCGATGCCTATGGGCATGGCGCAGTAACGATCGCCCGGGTTGCGCTCGAAGCAGGAGCGGCCCGGCTATGCGTCTTCACAGTGCGTGAGGCCGTGGAACTGCGTGAATCGCGGTTTACTGCTCCGATCCTCTGCCTCGGACCGGTTCTCGAGGACGATCCCGCGCTGATTGCCAATCACGACATCGCCGCCGTCGTTGATTCGGGCGAGACGGCGGAGCGGCTCGCCGTCGCAGCGTCGGAAGCCGGCGTCCGAGTCCGGGTCCACCTCAACATCGACAGTGGGATGCAGCGATACGGGCTGTCCCATGCCGACGCGGCTGCGCTCGCAGAGCGAGTGCGAGCGTTGGAATCGCTCGACCTCGAAGCCGTGTTCACACACTTTCCTAATGCTGGCAACACCGACCGGTCGGCGACGCTCGACGCATTTGGTCGATTTCAGCAGACGGCCGACCAGATAGGCGCGCCGATCCGTCATGCCGCGGCGTCGGCGGCGACCTTCAATCTGCCTCAGACATCGCTCGACTTCGTTCGAGCGGGCATCGCGCTGTACGGCATGGATCCGGCCCCTGAGCTGCCTCTACATGAAGCTGAAGAACTACAACCGGTCATGTCCTGGCGGGCGTCGTTGCTATTGGTGCGCAACATCGCTCGCGGCGAATCTGTCTCCTATGGCGGACTCTGGACGGCATCCCGGGACTCACGGATCGGGGTGATCGGCGCGGGCTATGCGGATGGGTTGCGTCGTCAGCTCACTGAGAACGGCGGCGTACTGGTTCGGGGACGCCGGGCGCCGATCCGCGGCGCCATTTGCATGGACAGCACGATGATCGATCTCACTCATATACCCGATGCCGCTGAAGGCGACGTCGTGACCATCATCGGCCGCGTTGGCTCTGAGACGATTTCTGCCTGGGAAATGGCGCGTCAGATCGACACCATCCCCTATGAGATCTTGACCAGCATCACGGCTCGAGTTCCTCGTGTCGTCGTTGATCGTTCCGGCTCAGACAGATGACACCTTGTCGGCAGGCCGATCCATTCGTAGGATCAGGGGCGGAGATATGCCCATGACTACCCGCAAACGCTTCGTCGGCACGCTGATCGCTCTCGCGAGCGTCATCGTTGCCATGTCCGCTCTGGCACTGCTCAGCCCCACCGGGGCGAGCGAGTACCTGATCCAGGAGGAGCCGGAGCGTGGGGCGACGGTCGCGGAAGCGCCGCATCAACTGGTTCTGACGTTCGATCGTCCGTTGGCTCAAATCAAGGGCGCGCACCACGTCGAAGTGACTGACGGGCTCGGACACCGCGTGGATGACGGTCAGGCAAACATCTCCACCTACAGCCAGCGCACGCTCATCGTCCCGATCCATGCCGAGAGCGACGGCGCCGTGAGCGTCGAATATCGAGTGCTGCTGATCGGCGACGGCGAGCATCTCCAGGTCAGCTCGTCCTACAACTTCACCGTTGACCACGCCCTGGGTCCGATTGCGGGAGACCAGATCGACGCGCCGGCCACCGCCAAGTCAAGCCAGGCGCTCGTGCTCTGGACGATCGCCATCCTGCTCGGCATCGCCATCGCAGGCGCGCTGGTCTACTTCCTGCGGATGGCGACGGGCAACTCGCGAAGCTCACTTGAGCCAACGAACCGCAGCGTCTTCAGAGACTGAGCCTCGTAGCCGATCCCAAATCGCTCGGCGCCAGTTTCATTCAGCGCAATGCGAACTGGCCTCTAGCTGAGGCTGTTGCACAAACCCCATGTTCGTCATTCCCGCGAAGGTGGGAATCCAGTCTCCGTATCTGGTCAGCGGTAGGTTGCCGCCTTCGCAAGAATGACTAGAACGGCGCAATCAGGGGTTTGTGCAACAGCCTCAGCAGGCTGCTGAAGAATCCGCTTCCGAGCGCTGATCGTCCCGTTTCGTCACTCCTGCGAACGTAGGAATCCAGGGCTGACCAGATATGCAGCATGGATTCCTGGTCAAGCCAGGAATGACGGATTTGCGAGTCGATGACCTTTTCAGCGGCCTACTATTCTTCGTCCGACCCGTCATCAGCGCCGAGACGCACGGTCGGAATCAACAGCTGTACGTCGTCGTCGCGCTTGGGTTTGCGTTCGGGCAGATCGATGATGCGCTGCTTCACGGCTGCCACATCGTCGGATGACGCGCCCTCATCGAGGACAAATACCGCCACTCCGGAATCCCTCAATGCCTCGATATCACCGGCTGAGATGTCCGTCGGGCACTTCACGCCCAGCGGCGCTGAGGCGAACAGCGCCAGACGACGGATGTTCAACACGGCGTTCAGGCTGACAGGAAACTCAACGGCGATCGCGATCTCAGCCGGTCGCAGGCTGCCCAATGCGCGAGCATCGGCCTCCTCGATCCGCAGATCGCCCAGTCTCACGACGTAGTCCATCTCCTCGTCCAGCATCGCGTCTGCGCGAGCGCCGTCGAGCTCGAACGACACGAACGAGGCGCCGCGTTGCTTGGCGCCGGCGACGCCGTCCGAAGTGAGCGCGTCAAGTCGCGACCCGAACAGCGCAACCCCGGCCGACTCAGCGGCCGACACGTCAGACTCGCTGAGGGCCAGGCAGAAGTCGGCGCCCTCGACGATGCCGATGGTCCCGACCAACATCGAGGGCTGACGCTCCTCGCTCACTGCTCCGAATCCCAGTGGCCGCTGGCGGCTCTTGCGGCGATCTCGAATCGCATCTGCAAACTTGCCCATAGCTTCGCTCCTCACTCTGCCCAAACTGCCTGCTCAGCATGGATGTCGACTCAACTAGAATCCAGCTTAATTGAGGACGCTCATCAAACGGGTTGAGCGACCTGATCAACCGAAGTGGAGGAATCATGGACGTGGGCGACTGGCTGGCCGTTCCCTTTAGCGCGGCCGAAGAATGGGCGCCGATTCCCCTGCGGATCGTGCTGGGCATCATCTTCATTGACGCCGGCCTGGGCAAGTTCCGCCGAGGCATCGGCGGATTCTCCGGCTGGTTGGAGTCGCTGGGCGTGCCCGTGCCCAAACTGGCCGGTCCCGGCGTCGCCAGTATTGAGCTGGGCGGCGGGATCCTGCTGCTGGCAGGATTGATGGTCCCCTGGATTGCGATTCCGCTCGCGATCAACATGATGGTCGCCACCTACGTCAACAAGTTCAGAGAGGGCTTGCCCTTCCAGGGCTCCTCAGACAAGCAGGGTTACGAGCTGGACGTGCTCCTGGTCTTCGCCTGTATCGCGCTGATCCTGATGGGCGCCGGACCGGCTTCGATTGATTCGATTCTTTCGTAGGAGCTGAACACCGTATATCCGCCTTCCCATATACGCTGGCTTGCGGCGCCACAGTCCGCAAGGGGTCCGGGTAGATGGAGCGATGGTCGGTATTTGTCGCGGAGCACCCGTGGCGCGTGGTGGCGATGTGGATTCTGTTGGTTGTCGTGGCCGTGGCGGCCGTGCGCAACTTTGGTGGGACACTGACAGATTCGTTCTCTGTTCCGGGAACCGAATCCCAGGCTGCGTTTGATCTGCTGGCTGAACGGTATCCGGCTCGTTCCGGTTCCGAGATCACGACCGTCTTCCACACTCCCAACGGCACAATCCGGCAGAGCGAAGCGCAGACCGCCATGCAGGGGTTCGCGCGCCAGGCTGCCGCTGTCGACGAGGTCGCAGTCGTCTTCCTCCCCGATCAACGTCCCGGCAGCGTCTCTGCCGACGGCCGCACCGCCCTCGTCCGGGTCGCATTCGACAAGCAGTCCAACGACCTCTCGCCGGAGAACATCGGCAAGGTGATCAAACTCGGCGAAGCGTATCGGTCGGACGGGTTGCAGATCGACTTTGCCGGCGAACCGGTCCGCGAATACGAAACGGAACCGCCCGGCGCAGCCGAACTGGTCGGATTGGCTGCAGCCTTGATCATCCTGATCATTGGCTTCGGTTCCATCTTTGCCGCCGGCATGCCGCTCATCTCCGCGTTGGTCGGACTCGCGATCGGCACGGTTGGCATTGTGATCGGCGCGGCCTTCCTCGACATTTCTACGGTCGCCCCGACCTTCGGCGCGATGCTGGGCATCGGCGTCGGGATCGACTACGCCCTGTTTGTCATTGCCCGCTTCCGCGAACAGCTGGCTGCCGGAGTCGATCCCGGTGAGGCTGCCCGAGCCTCGGTTACCACTGCCGGCCGCGCCGTCGCCTTCGCCGGTTCGATCGTCGTCGTGGCCTTGTTGGGACTATTCGCAATCGGTATTCCGCTGATCGCCAACCTGGGTCTCTCCGCGGCGATGGTGGTGCTGTTCGAGATGCTGGTCGCGATCTCACTGTTGCCGGCGATGCTCGTCATCATCGGACGACGGATTGATAAATTCTCTATCCCCGGTCTGCGTTACACCGCCGGCGGCGAACACGGCCGCTGGTATCACTTCTCTCGGCGAATTGAGCGCCGAGCCTGGGTCTACCTGGTCCTCGCATCGGCCATCCTGATCACGCTGACGATTCCGGCATTCACGATGGAGATGGGTGTTTCCGACGACGGCAACCGTCCCGCGACTTACACATCGCGTCGCGCTTACGACCTGATCTCCGACGCATTCGGCCCGGGCGTCAACGGCGCGCTCTTCGCCGTGGTCGATAATCCCGGCCAGCGCCTCTCGCCCCAGGACCTGCAAGCGGTGGCACGCGCCATATCGGCGGTCGACGGTGTCGCAGCGGTGCTGCCGCCCGATATCTCTGCCAGCGGCGAGACCGCGCTGGTGCCGATCATCCCGACCACCGCGCCGCAGGAATCCGAGTCGCGGGAGCTGATCGGACGCCTACGTGACACAGCCGTGCCGGCGGCACTCTCCGACGCCATGCCGCAAACGACGATCTACATCGCCGGCATCACTGCCGCGTACGAAGACGTCACAGCCAAGATGATCTCGCGGTTGCCCTATTTCTTCGTACTCGTCATCGGCATATCGATCCTGCTGCTGATGATGGCCTTCCGCTCGATCCTCGTGCCGCTCAAGGCGGCGCTGCTGAATATGCTCGCCATCGGCGCGGCGCTCGGCTTTCTCGTCGCGATCTTCCAGTGGGGCTGGGGACTCTCGTTGATTGGGCTGGATCGCACCGGCCCGATCGAGTCGTTCATCCCGATGATCATGTTCGCCATCCTGTTCGGCCTCTCGATGGACTACGAGGTCTTTCTGCTCTCGCGTATTCGCGAGCACTGGTTGGAGACCGGCGACTCAGGTGAATCGGTGGCGTTCGGCATCGGCGCGTCAGCTCGGGTGATCACTGTGGCGGCAGCAATCCTGATTGCCGTTTTCGGGAGTTTTGCCTTCTTCGGCGACGAGCGGGCCGTCAAGGAGTTCGGCATCGGCATGGCGTTTGCCATCTTCGTCGACGCGACGCTCGTACGACTCATATTGGTGCCGGCGTTCATGCAGATCGCGGGACCAGCCAACTGGTACATGCCCAAGTGGCTGGACAACGCGCTGCCGAGGTTGACGATCGACCCCCCGATCCCGGTACGCACACGAATGCGGCGCATGCTCGGCGTCGCACTGCACATGGTGTTGGCCAGGCCGCAGAAGTCGGGGAGGCGCTAAGTCCGGACCTTGAAGTCGGTCCTACTCCGCTGCCGTCACTCCGCCAATACTCCGTCATTCCCGCGCCTCGTCGCGGGAATCTCGACCAGTTCTGCATGCATGCTTGATCCACACAGGGAACGCCGCTGTGCTCTATCGGCCGAGGTATCGATCGGAGCTGTTCCGCTTGCGGCGAGATACCCGCGGCAAGCGCGGGTATGACGGAATTGGTTTTGGCGGCTAACAACACGCGCCGGGATTGTTCCCGGCGCGTGTCTTGCTTGATCTCGTGTCGCGGTCGGTTACTGCTCGTCGGCCTCTTCCTCCATCGGCTCCGGAGCGTCGTCGTAGAGGTGGACTTCGATCTGCCATTCCGTGATGCCGGAGCCTGCGCCCTCGGGTTGGAGCAGGACACGCCAGACTCCGGCTGGCCCAGGTGAATCTTCAGGGGTAATGAACACGGCGCTGGCGAGGCATGGAGCCGCAGTCTGGCAGTTTGCGATGACCCTTCCGGAGACCTCGATCTGTTCGTCGCTATCGAAGACGAAGAGTCGCGCGGTGCTTCCGTCGAGACCGATGACCGAGGCGACGATTTCGAAGATGCCGTCGCTATCGCTGACGAGCAGCGCACCGTTCTCGCCGATTTCGCTGCCGATTCCCAGCAGCGTTGGTACCAGGCCATCCTCAGTGATCACCCCGCGCAGGCTGAGATCCGCCATTGGAGTGGGCAGACTGGCGCCCATGGCCATCGTTGACTCCTCCATCGCGGTATCCTCGGCCGGCGGCTCGCCGCCGATCTGGGTGACGGTCAAGATGTAGGGGCCGGTGCCCTCGTCTGCGTAGTCCTTGACGGTCAGGCTGATGATCCCGTCTTCGTCGGGCGTCAACGTCAGCGCCGAGTCGGTGCCGAACGGGCCGCCGCCGGTGTCGTCGTCGACGGCGTCCATGCCGCTGCCCTCGACGAGCAGAACCGTGTCAATGAGCAGACTCTGTGCCACGATATCGTATGTGGCTCCGGCACGCAGGGCCAGGTTGAAGCTGTCAGCATCGCCCGGAACGTCGATTGTTCCGACGAACGGCGCGTTGAACTCGAGCGGAGTCATCGCGTCCGCTTCGGACATTGACATCAGTGGCGCACTCGAGCTGATCTCGTAGGTCGGCTCGGAGTCCATTGCTTCGGAGGCGTCTTCCCGGCCATCATCCATCATCGCCGGTTGAGGAGAAATCACCAGGCGGTAGGGACCGACGCTATCGGGCGCGAGGCTGATGATGGTTGATCCGGCGATCACTGTTGAATCCTGCAGGACCTGACCATCCGCGTCGATCAACTGCAATACCGCGGGAGTATTCGAAGAGATTGACAGCGAGACGGTCTGGCCGGTGGCGTCGTCGCCCAGGAACAACTCAGCCGATCGCTGCATTGAGCCCACGCTGAGCACCTGCTCGGTGGAGGCGGTGTCCTGGTCGGCCATGCGCGCCGGCATGATTGCCCCGGGCGGCAAGCTGCGGGCCAGGTCGCCGGCGGAGACGTACCAGCCAAGCTGAACCATCGCGGCCGGGGCGATGCCGATCACGGTTCCGCCACCGTCGACCAGAATCATGCCGACTGTGGCGCCGTACGGCTGCGCGTCGGTGCGTAGGAACGTGCGTTGCCCCGCCTCCCACTCTTCAATGCCGCTCAAGACGCCGGAGTAGACGGCGGGAAGCGCGTCTGCTTGATCGATCGGGCTGTAGCCGATCGTGAAGACGGACGAGCCGGGGCGAATGCCTTCGCCGTCGCCGAGGCGGGCGCCGGGTAGTCGACGCACCAGGGTAGCTTCAACCGGCCCCAGGTAGGCGATGCCGGTGAACTGGTCGCGACCCACGATCGGCAGGTCTTCCAGGATGTCGCCATTGGAGAGCAGCACGTTGGCTACTGTCGCGCCGCGGAGTGAACTCTCATCAACCATGACATAGCCGTCGCTGATCACCAGGCCGGTGGCAACGGAGTCATCTGTCATCACGAGCGCCAGGCTGGGGAAGACGATGCTGTATGCGGTGGCGCCTTCACCACCACCCGCGGCCTCGGGAGGAGGCTCAGGTCCGTCGTCTGCTGCTGGCGCTTGAGCGGCCGGCGCAGGAGCTGCGGCCGGCGCTGCCTGCTGTTCTTGCTGGGCCTGCCCTTGCTGAGACTGCTGTCCCTGCTCGTCTTCATCGGTATCGCTGCCGACAAGGTCGCATGCGCTGAAGACCAGCGCTGCAGATACCAGAAGCGCGAACAACCACAGTCCGCGACGGTGCAGACCCTCGGTCAGCATGGATACGTTCATCTCGGCTCCCGTCGCTGTCGCGGCGCGGCTGGACGGCGTTGGGCCAGCGTCTCAGCGCTTCACAGGCGTGTGGATTGTTATCGGATTGTATCTCACGTCACCGTTCACCAATCGCGCGAACAGGCGCGATACTGGCAGTGTCGGTGAGTCGAACGGCACAGCTGAAGGGAATGGAGCAGCCTCATGCAATACATCCTGCTGATACGCCTTGCGCCCGAAGGACTCGACGCCACGCTCGCAAATCCGCGCGCGCCGTTGGACGCTGAGCGGAGCATCGCTGTGCCCGGTGTCAGCGCCCTGGGAATTTATGCGGTGCTGGGACCGTACGACTTCACAGCGATCATCGACGCGCCCGATAACGATGCGGCGGCGCGCTGGTCGATTGCCTTCGGGGCGAAAATTCGCGGCGAGATTACGACCATGCCGGCCGTGCCGATCTCGCATCTGCAGGATCGTGGAGGCGCGGTGGAGACCGAGCAGACATCGGAGCCGTTGCCGGGGCAGGCCCGCAGTTAAGCAATCTCCAGGAAATAGGCACCGCGGCCCGCGGGCCTGTTCACACCGCCGACGATGTGTTCGGTCGAGGCGTGTGTTGTGGTCATGGGCGGTTTCAGGTTTTCGGTTGGACTTTTTTTCCTGGGGTGGTTCGGGGGCGATCTCCCGTGCATGGCTGGAGATCGTGGTTCAGCTCTTTCAGGTTTTTTCAGGTTTTTTCAGGTTTTTTCGGTCTGGTTGAAGGAATGCTGGTCGGTTGTTGTTGTGATTCGTTCGGATCTGTGCGGATTGGGAGGGACCGGTTCGCTGGGTTGTCGCGCTGTGCGCGGTGGTTGGCGGGTGTTCGAGGGCGTACCGAGTTATGGCTGGACGTAGGGTTGAGATTGGCTCCGCCTTTCACGCGCATATATGTTCTGATACTAGCGTGGCTCGGCAGGGTCGGAGCTGAGGCGCAGGGATTGGTCTGGGGTTGGCCATCGCGAGCGTTCTGTGTGAACAGGCCTTGGCGGAGCCCCCTTTTGGGCCGCCGATAGGGCTGGGGGCAGGCGTTCGGCAGCTTCCCCCCCAGGAAACCTTTGAGAAACTCCCCTTCTCCTCCCTTGCGGAGACCTTTGCAACAGTGTCGGATCGGCACGAGCAGCACCGTCATACCCGCGCTTGCCCCCGCATCACGTGCGGGGCAGGCTGCGGGTATCTCGCTGATTCGAGTACTGACGTCTGTGCTGAACGCGGCGAAATTGCCGCGACGGAGCGCGGCAATGACGGAATGGGGACTTTCGCAACGGTCTCCATGGGGGGGAGGGGATCTGGAGCCGGCGGGGGGATTCGAACCCTCGGCCTACGGTTTACGAAACCGTTGCTCTACCACTGAGCTACGCCGGCCCGTCCGAAGGGACACGACTCTGAGCGTATCGCAAGAGTCGGCGATCTTCTAAACAGCTGCTGTAGTTTGCTCAGCGGGAATCTGTTCATTGGCTGTTGCGACTGTGGGCGGATGTTCGATTGAAGCATGGATGATGTATAGGCATCTTCACTAGATGGAGCGATCTCCATCGAGGCTGCCCTATGGTGCGAATATGTTCCGATTGACGGTGTCGACGGTCGATGACGAATTCATCACGCCGATACGCCCGGCGCTGGAGCGTGCTGGGTTGCAGGTGGTTCGCTACATCCCGGCTGAGGGCAGCGAGCCGGATCCGGCGGCGGCGCCCGACGTGCTTTTGTTGGATTGGCGTCATGCCGTGCCGGTGTCGCGAGCGGCAGAGGTCGAGGCCTGGCCCGAGGCGATGCGGCTTGCGGCGTTGCGTCCGGGCGACACGCAGCTGCTGGGTCCCACGCAGGAATTGGACGACTTCGTTCTCGCTCCGGTGCATGACGCCGAGCTGGTGGCTCGCGTCCAATTAGTGCTCTGGCGACATGGCCGCGCGTTGACCCGCAACACGCTGGAGGCCGGCGACCTGGTGGTAGATACGTCCAACTACCAGGTCTTCGAGGGCGGACGCTCTGTCCCCTTGACGTTCAAGGAGTTCGAGCTCTTGCGTTTCCTGATCACGCACAACCAGCAGGTGTTCACGCGGGAAACGCTGCTCAATCGGGTCTGGGGCTACAACTACTACGGTGGCTCGCGGACGGTTGACGTGCATATCCGGCGGCTGCGGTCGAAGCTGGAGTCGGGTGGTCAACGCTACGTCGAGACGGTGCGTAATGTGGGTTATCGGTTCGCGTTGCCGCTGCGTTAGCAAGTACCCAACCGTCATCCGCCCAGAGCTCTCCCAATGGAGACCTGTGCAAAAGTCTGATCATCGCGATGAGGAAGATGCTCCCTCTCCCTCAGGGAGAGGGCTGGGGTGAGGGTTCCTCAGTCCGTCTATCTGGTGGTCGCCGCTCTTTGCCCACGCCCTGCCCCTCTCCCTAACCCTCTCCCAGAGGGAGAGGGGACCGGAATCAGACCGCAGGTGATTTACGCGCAGCTCTCCAAAGGGGGAGGTTGTTGTTTGCAGGCGCGGAGAGATAAGCCGGATACAGAAGATGGCTCCACGGCACGCCGTGTGAGGGCGTAACTCAGGTGTAACTCAAGAGCGTCGGGTGCAGCCAGCGCTGGTCATAGGATGATTCCCAGCAATCATTGATGCTGCGTGGCAGGCGGCAGCGCTCGCGTGCGACACCAACCGGCCCCCGATTTGCCCATGCAGCAGCGAGCAGACCAGAGAGAGGCATGAGCCGATGGCAACCCTTGTTGAGATTCAGGCGCTGATTCAGGATCAGGGCATCCGCCGCGTTGACCTGCTGGTGACCGACCTGATCGGTCGCTGGCAGCACTTCAGCATTCCCTCGTCCAGGGTCGATGAGGACCTGGTCGAGCGCGGCCAGGGCTTCGACGGATCGTCGCTGCGCGGCTTCCAGAGCATCGACGAGTCGGACATGCTGCTGCGCCCCGACCTCGACTCGGCTCGGATCGACCCGACCGAGAACGTACCGACGCTGAAATTCGTCTGCGACGTGCACGACCCGGTGACCGGCGGCCGCTACAGCCGCGACCCGCGCTATGTGGCGACGAAGGCCGAGCAGCATTTGATCGAGTCCGGCATCGCCGACCAGGCGTTCTTCGGGCCCGAGCTCGAATTCTTCGTGTTCGACAACGTGCAGTTCGCCATGTCGATCAACGAGGCGTTCTACTCGATCGAATCCGACGAAGCCGACTGGAACAGTGGCCGCGACGAAGACGGCAACAACCTTGGCTACAAGATTCCGCCCAAGCAGGGCTACTCGCCGACTGCGCCGTTCGACACGCTGAGCGACATCCGCTGGGAGATGGCCGACGCGATGGACGCGGTGGGGATGGAGTTGGAAGTCCATCACCACGAGGTGGCGACCGGTGGTCAGGGCGAGATCGCGACGCGTTTCAACACGCTGAAGATCAAGGCCGACGAGACGCAGTGGTACAAGCACATCGTGCGCAACGTGGCCAAGGCCCATGGCAAGACCGCGACCTTCATGCCCAAGCCGCTGTACGGCGACAACGGCACGGGGATGCACTGCCACCAGTCATTGTGGAAGGACGGCGAGCCGCTGTTCTACGAGGCGGGCAAGTACGCGGAGCTGTCCGACACCGCGCGATATTACATCGGCGGTCTGCTCAAGCATGGCCCGGCGTTGCTCGCGTTCTGCGCTCCGACGACGAACTCCTACAAGCGCCTGGTGCCGGGCTTTGAAGCGCCGATCTACCTCGCTTACTCGCAGCGAAACCGCTCCGCGGCGGTGCGGATTCCGACCTACGAGACCTCACCCAAGAGCAAGCGCCTCGAGTTCCGCCCGCCCGACGCGTCGGCCAACAGCTACCTCGCCTTCTCGGCGATGTTGATGGCCGGTCTGGACGGGATCAGGAACCAGATCGAGCCGGGCGATCCGGTCGACACGGACATCTACGAGCTGAGCGCCGAAGAGGCGGCCGGCATCCCGTCGGTGCCGCACTCGCTTGAGGGTTCGCTGCAAGCGCTGGATGCCGATCACGACTTCCTGATGGAAGGCGGCGTCTTCACGGACGACCTGATCGCGCATTACCGGGACTTCAAGCTGGCCGAGTCGCGTGACATCTTCATGCACCCGGTGCCTGCGGAGTTTTTCCACTACTACCACATCTAGAACGATTCTTTGCTCCCCCTTGCAGGGGGAGCTGCCGAAAGCTGAGGGGGCCACGTGCTGGAACACAGCGAGAGGGACCCCCTCCGTCCCCCGTTCAAGCCGGGGGCAGGCTGCTCCGCGACAGCTCCCCCTGCAAGGGGGAGCAAAGTTCAGAACCCACGTCGGCAGATTCTGTCCTGACAGGGTCGATCGCTATGACCACCATCGACGCAGACCTCAACGCTCCGCCCAGTGAGCATCAGCATGTCCTGAACGCTTGTCGTGAGCATGATGTTCGCTTTGTCCGGCTTTGGTTTACGGACCTATTGGGTCTGTTGAAGTCGGTCGCGATCACGATTGACGAGCTTCCCCATGCGCTCGAGAAGGGCGTTGAGTTTGACGGCGCGTCGATTGAGGGCTTTGCCCGCCAGGATGAATCGGACATGGTCGCGCGGCCGGATCCGGATACGTTCGTAGTACTGCCCTGGCGTCCGCAGCAACATCGGGTCGCTCGCATGATCTGCGATGTCTACCGGCGCTCCGGCGAGCCGTTTGACGGCGATCCCCGGCGCGTACTGCGTCGCCAGTTGGAGTCGGCGCAACAGCGTGGGTTCACGTTCTACGTCGCGCCGCAGATTGAGTACTTTTACTTCCGCGCTGCGGATGACCCGTCGCCGCTCGATTCGGGGGGCTATTTCGATCTCTCACCGCTCGACACCGCTTCGGACCTGCGCCGGGAAACGGTATTGACGCTGGAGGAGATGGGGATCGGCGTTGAGTACTCGCATCACGAGGCGGCGCCGTCGCAGCACGAGATCGACCTGCGTTACACCGACGCGCTGACCATGGCCGACCAGGTGATGACGACGCGGCTGGTGGTCAAGGAAGTCGCGATCAAACAGGGCGTCCACGCGACGTTTATGCCCAAGCCACTGAATGGGGTCAACGGTTCCGGGATGCACGTGTATCTCTCGCTGTTCGACCACGAGCAGAATCTGTTCTACGAAGAGGGCGGCGGGCTGTCGGAGCTTGCGCGTTCCTTCCTGGCGGGGCTGCTGGCCTACACGCCTCAGTTCACGCTGATTACGAATCAGTGGTCGAACAGCTACAAGCGGCTGGCGCCGGGTACCGAGGCGCCCGTTTATCTGACGTGGTCACACGCCAACCAGTCCGACCTCGTGCGGATTCCCGAGTATGATCCTGCCGATTCCGAGTCGACCCGACTCGAGTATCGAGGCGCGGACTCAGCCACGAACCCGTACCTGGCGTTCTCGGCGTTCCTGGCGGCTGGACTGCAGGGCATTGACGAGGGACTTATCCCTCCGCCGCCGGCTGAGGACAACGTGTTCCTGCTCACACCCGAGCAACGCGCCGCGCGCAACATCATCGAAATGCCGACCACCCAAGGCCGAGCGATTGACGCGTTCTCTTCGTCGGAGCTGATGAAGACCGTGTTGGGCGAGTACGTCTGGTCGACGGTGCTGCAGAACAAGCGCCTGGAGTGGGACGAGTACCGGTCGCAGGTGACGGACTACGAGCTCAAGCGGTACCTGGCGGTTTTGTAGGCGCAGTACGACCTCCCCTTCGGAAGCCTGTCTCAGAAGTCTGCCTCCATGTACGGACTCCCAGTCCCCGCTTCACGCGGGGACCCGATCCCTCTGCGCCCGAAACACCGCCAGCAGATAGACCGTGCCCCCCGGAGCGGGTCCCCGCGTGAAGCGGGGACTGAGAATTTCGACTTCTGAGACGCTCTCTTGGGTGGGAGGTGTCACAACGTGACGGAGGGAGACCCCGGCGCCTTGGCGCGGCGGCCCCCTCGGGCGCTTCGCGCCAGCTCCCCCAAGGGGGGAGCTCTTTTGGGACCTACTTGCCCACCGTTGCCGCTGAGAGTGCTGCGGCCTGCTCGAAGAGGACTTCGGTTGAGCTGTGGACGACTTCGAAGAGTGGCGTCGGGTAGAGGCCGATGAAGAGGACTCCGGCGACGAGGACGACCAAGGCGCCCGCCAGCGGTCGTGAGACGTGGAAGCGCTCGCGGTCGGAGCCTTCCGGCTCGTAGAGGTACATCTGCTTGATCACCATCAGGTAGTAGTAGAGCGAGACGAACGAGGCGGTCACGCCGATCGCGCCGAGCCAGAGGAAGCCGTTGTTGAAGGCGGCCTGGAAGATGATGAACTTGGTCGCGAAGCCGGCGAACAGCGGCATTCCGGCCAGCGAGAAGAGCGCGGCGGCGATCACGAAGGCGAGGAAGGGCTGCCGTTCCGCCATGCCTCGCAAGTCGACGATGTCGTCGCGTCCGGTGCGGTTGTAGAACGCGATGATCGCGGCAAAGACCGCGATGTTGGTCGTCACGTAACCGATCAGGTGCAGCACCAACGCCGACGCAGCGTCATGCGATTGCGAGATGTTGGCGGCGTTGAGCGCCACGATTCCGATGAGCAAGTAGCCGACCTGCGAAATCGACGAGTAAGCCATCAGTCGCTTGAAGTTGGTCTGTTGCAGCGCCATCAGGTTTCCGACGATCATGGTGAGCGCGGCGAGGATGCCGACGAACCAGACCCATTCGTCTGCGGCGGGCAGGAAGGCTTCGGTAAAGAGTCGCAGGAAGAATGCGAAGGCCGCGGCCTTGCCACCGGCGCTGAGGAATGCGGTGATCGGCAGCGGCGCACCCTGGTAAGCGTCGGGCGTCCATTGGTGGAAGGGCACGGCCGAGACTTTGAAGCCGAGGCCGGCGGTGATCAGCACGAGGCCGATCAGCAGGCCGGGTCGCGCGCCGTCGGGGTCGACGCCGCCAGCGAGTCCGGCGAAGGAGGCGAGCTGTTCGGCGATGTTGCGTCCGGCGGCGACGCCATCGGGCTCGATGCCCGAGTAGAGCGTCGTGCCGGTGACGCCGTAGATCAGCGAGATGCCGTAGAGCATCAGCGCCGAGGAGAAGGCGCCGAGCAGCATGTACTTGAGCGAGCCCTCATTGGAGAAGGGATTGAGCTTGTTGAATCCGACCAGGATGTAGAAGCTGAAGGAGAGCAGCTCGAGCGAGAGGTAGGCCGTGAGCAGCTCGCGTGAGGCGGCCAAGAGCATCATGCCCAGCGTGGCGAAGATGATCAGCCCGTAGAACTCGGCGTGATTCTTGAGCCGGTCGCCGGCGAATTGCACGGCGGCCATGACGGTGAAGAAGGCGATGCCGAGGAAGAAGACGCGGAAGAGGACCGTGAAGTGATCGACCGCGAGGACGTTGCCAAAGTCGTCGTGGGTGTTCCAGTAGGCGATCGCGGTGACGACGGCGAGGATGGCCAGCGCGGCAGCGGTCGCGTAGCCGAACCACTTCTGATCGACGTTGCGGAACGCCAATGCAGCGGCAATGATGACCACGGCCAAGCCGGCCATGACGAGTTCGGGAATGATCAGTTGATATTCAAGATCCATCAGGGTCACCGTCCAGTCAGTGAACTGAGGGTGAAGAGGCCGCCGATCTGCTCAACCTGAGGCAGGTCAGCCACAGACTGCGAGATGCGGTCGATGAACGGGTCGGGCCAGACGCCCATCGCGATGATCGGGGCGATTAGCACGATGGCCGCAGCGATCTCCCAGCGCGAGAGGTCCTTAAGGGTCTCCCAGCGTGGGTTGAAGGGACCGAGCGCGGCGCGACCCATAAGTCGCAGCACGTAGATCGCGGTCAATGCAGCCGAGAGGATACCCAAGGCGGCGAAGAGCGGGAAGGTCTCAATTGTGCCGACGAAGATGTGGAACTCGGCGACGAATCCTGACAGGCCGGGTAACCCGAGCGATGTCAATCCGGCGATGCCGAAGAAGATGACGAACAGCGGCATCTTGCGCACGATACCGCCGAAGACGCGGATATCGCGCGTGTGCGCCTGGTCATAGAGTCCGCCGACCATGGCGAAGAAGAGGGCGGTCATCACGCCGTGCGAGAACATCTGCAGCACAGCGCCAGTGACGCCAATGTTGTTCATCGTCCCCAATCCCATCAGGACGAACCCCATATGGGAGACGGACGAATAACCGATCACGAACTTGAGGTCGGTCTGGTGGATGGCAGCGATCGCGCCATAGACGGCGGCGACGGCACCGAGGACGAGCAGCACGGGCATCCAGAAGTCGGTGCCGGCGGGCAGGATCTCCATGCCGAGGCGGATGATGCCGAACGCGCCCAGCTTCATTAGCACGCCGGCGTGAAGCATCGAGACCGCTGTCGGGGCGGCGACGTGGCCGTCGGGCGACCAGGTATGGAAGGGGAAGAGGCCGGCCAGGATGCCGCAGCCGATCATGAAGAAGGGGAAGAAGGTATTGGCAAAGCTGCGGCCGAAGTTGACATCGCGGAGCACCGCCATGTCGAAGGTGCCGGCGCCGGCCTCGGCGAAGACCGCGAAGATGCCAATGAAGATCAGCACGGAGCCGCCGACCAGGACCATGGTCAGCTTCATCGCGCCGTATTCCTTGTTGGTCGAGCCCCAGATCACGATCAGCAGGTACATCGGCAGCACGGCGAGCTCGTAGGAGAAGAACCAGAAGAAGAGGTCCTGGCCGATGTAGACGCCGTAGACGCCGGTGAAGAGGGCCATGAAGAGGATGAAGAAGTCCTTCACCCGATGCGTGATCTTCCAGGAGATCAACACGCCGGCGAAACCCACGAGGCCGTTCAGAAGTACGAGCGGCGCGGCGATGCCGTCGACGGCGAGATGGAGGGAGATGCCGTTCTCGCCGAGGAAGGCGATGTTCTCGATCCACGGGTATTGCAGGTCGAACTGATAGCCGCCTACGGCGAAGTCGTAGACGGCGAAGATGTAAATCGAGTCGATCAGGGTTGCGATCGTTGTGACCAATGCGATCACACGGACAACATTGCCGTACCTCGAGGGCACGAACAACGTCAGCAGCATGGCGCCGCCAGGGATCAGCAAGAGCAGGAGGAGTGCTTCGCCTGCGTCCACGCTGTGTGCCTCTCTCTACTTCGTTCTTCCGTTAGCCCACTACCCGCGTAGTAGGAATGCGAGGCCACCGGCCAGTGCGATGCCGATGACCATCAGCAGCGCGTAGTCGGGGATGCGTCCGGTGACGTGGTAGCGCAGCCAGTAGGCGACGTAGCGCGTGGCGTCGGCGGGCGCGTTGATGCCGGTGTCGTTGACGATCATGCGGTCGAACCAGGCGACGATCCGGGCCAGCGGCAGTATGGCGCGGTCGATGCCCCACTGATAGGCCTCGTCGAAGTAGAACTTGTTCTCGACGGCGGCGGCCAGGCGCGGCTGGAACTCGCGCACGGCTTTCGCTCGATGCGAGTTGCGACCCCAGAAGAACCACCAGGCAGTGAGGACTCCAAGCAGCGAGATCGTGCCGGTGACGGCGGCGATCGAGTTGGAGAAGTGGAAGTCATGCGGCTCGGGGAAGTAGACGTAGTTGCCGATACCGCCGGGGAAACCGAGCGCGGCGCCGACCTGGTCAAAGGCGAGGAAGCCGACCAGGAAGGTGAGCACCGTGAGGAAGACGAGTGGGATCAGGATGGTCGGTGGCGCCTCGCGGGCGCGCCTGATCACGGCGAGATCCTTAGGCGGACCGAAGAAGGTGATGAACACCAGTCGCGCCATGTAGAGGGCGGAGAGGAATGCGGCCACGCCGAGCAGGATGGCGACCAACGTGTTGGCGCCGCCGATCGTGGCGACGAAGATTTCGTCCTTGGAGAAGAATCCGGATAGCGGTGGGATCCCGGCCAGTGCGATCGCGGAGATGATGAAGGTCGATGCCGTCACGGGCATCCGCCACCAGAGTCCACCGAGCTTGCGCGCGTCCTGTTCCCCGGTCATATGAATCACCGAGCCAGACCCGAGGAAAAGGCAGGCCTTGAAGAAGGCGTGGGTCAGTAAGTGGAACATGGCAATGCCGACGGCGCCGACGCCCAGGGCGACGAACATGAATCCGAGCTGAGACACAGTGGAGTAGGCGAGCACGCGCTTGATGTCGTTTTGGGCCAGCGCCATGATCCCGGCGAGCAGCGCCGTGGTCAGGCCGACGACCAGGACCACGTTGGAAGCGCCCGGAGCGACTTCGAAGACGGGCAACATTCGCGCGACCAGGTAGACGCCGGCGACGACCATCGTGGCGGCGTGGATCAGTGCGGAGACGGGCGTCGGGCCTTCCATCGCGTCGGGCAACCAGACGTGGAACGGCACCTGCGCCGACTTGCCGGCTGCGCCGAGGAAGAGCATCAGCGTGGAAAGCGTGAGATAGCCGTCGCCCATCACCTGCGGCAGATCGTTGACGCGGCCAGCTTCGGCAGCGGCAATGATGTCGGAAATCTGGAAGGATCCGGTTGCGCGCCAGAAGAGGATGATGCCGATGAACAGGCCGACATCGCCGAGTCGCGTGGTGACGAACGCCTTCTTGGCCGCCTCGACAGCGGAGCGGCGCTCGTAGTAGAAGCCGATCAGGAGGAAGGAGCAGAGGCCCACGCCCTCCCAGGCGACGAACATGAGCAGCAGGTTGTCGGCGAGCACCAACGTGAGCATCGCCGAGACGAAGAGCGAGAGCACGGCGAAGTACCACCAGTAGCGCGGCTCGGGCTTGCCTTGGTGTCGCAGATAGTTGGTCGAATACAGGTTGACCATCAGCGCGACGGTCGAGACGACGAACACCATCACGATGGCGATTGAGTCGACGGTGAATCCGAGGCGGACGATGAAGCTGTCGAAGTTGATCCAGTCGGTACCGACATTGCGGATGCCGCCGAGTCCGGCTCCGAGCCAATCGAGGTGTGACTCGAGCACGAAGAAGAAGAGCACGAACACGGCCAGTGCGGCGCCCACGGAAATAAAGTCGCCGCCGCGAGGCAGGAAGCGTCCGAACGCGAACAGCACGAGGAACGCAATAGCCGGGATCGCCGGCAGAATCCACGCGTGGTCAGCCCAGATCATCAGCGCATGCTCCCGGTTACCACTTGAGGAGGTTCACTTCATCGACGTTGGCGGTGGCTCGGTTGCGGAAGGTCCGCACGACGATACCGAGCGCCAGCGCGACCTCGGCGGCCGCGATGACGATGATGAAGAAGGCAAAGACGATTCCGGTGATATTGCCGAAATCGACCTGTCCGTAGACCGCGAAGGCGACCATGTTGAGCGAAACGGCGTTGAGCATCAGCTCAACAGAGAGCAGGATCAGCACCGCGTTGCGCCGCGTGAGGACACCCATCACGCCGATCGCAAACAGGATCGCGTTGACAATCAGGATGTGATCAAGCGGTGGCATTAGGTCTCGTCCTCATCAGGTGAGGCGAGCATGATCGCGCCGTCCAGCGCAATCGAGAGCAGCACGCCGACGATGATGAAGGGGACGATCCAGATCGTGAAGATGGCGTCGCCGATGGTCTGCAGACCGACCGACTGAATCGCGGATGATGTTGCCGGCGTGGTCCAGGTCGTGGCGACGATGCCGCCGATCAGTGCGGCAAGGAGGCCGAGGGAGGCAGCGATGCCGAGCGGTCGTGTGCGTCCGAAGAGGGCTTGCGGCCGCTCGCGGGCACGGGTGAGCATGAGCGCGAAGAGGATCAGGATGACCACCGCCGAGCCGTAGATGAGCAACTGAACGAGGGCGAGGAACTCGACCGTGAGAATCAGGTAGATGCCTGCGACGCCGGCCAGAGCAGCGATGAAAAAGAGTGCGGCATAGACGATGTTGCCTGCAGTGACGACGCCGATCGCGGAGACCAGCATGACCACAGCCAAGATCCAGAAGACCACCTGAGTCGCAGTGACGCCATCCTCCACGGGGCTCCTCTTCCTCTACTGCTTCACTGTTTAGTCGCCGCCGGCTTCGACCGGGGTGACTTCGGGGGCGGTGATCACGCGCGGCGTGGCCGGCCTGGTTTGCACGGTGCGGGCGCCCGCGCCCTTCTTCTGGCTCATCAGGTAGTAGACCAGGCCTCCGAGCGCCGCGAGCAGCGCAAAGGAGACGAGTCCGACGACCCAGTCGGGGCCGCCATAGGCGAGGATGATGCCGTTGGCGAGGACCTGGACGATGGCGAAGGGCAGCAGGATCTTCCAAGAGAAGGCCATCAATTGATCAATGCGGAGTCGGGGGAAGAGTGCGCGTGAGCCGATCACCAGCACGATCATGACCGATGTCTTGACCATGGTCAGGACGATCTGCAATCCCAGCCCAACATCCGCGCCGAACGGCCAGTTCCAGCCGCCCAGGAAGAGCGAGGATGCGAGCAGCACCAGCAGGAAGAGCGCGGTGTACTCGGCGAGGAAGAATATGCCCCAGCGCATGCCGGAGTACTCGACGAAGTAGCCGCCGACGACTTCCGATTCGGCAATCGGCATGTCGAAGGGCGGTCGGTGCAGCTCGGCCAGCGTGCCGATCAGGAAGATGACGAAGCCAAGCGGCTGGAGCAGGATGTATGGGGTCGTGGTCTGGTCGCCGACGATCGCGTTGATCGAGCCAGCCATTGAAGCGTCGCCGTCGACGGCGAGTCGGCTGGCGGCCACCATCACCACGGCGACGATGATCAGGAGCATGGGAATTTCGTAGGAGATGGCCTGCGCGGCCGCGCGAACGCCACCGAGCAGCGCGTACTTGTTGTCGGAGCCCCAGGCAGCCATCACCACGCCGACGATGTTGAGGCCCAGCACGCCAAAGACGAAGAGCAGTCCAAGGTTGAGGTCGCGGACGAACCAGGTCTCGGTGAAGGGCATCGGGATGAAGACGAGGAAGACCGGCACGAACGCCATATAGGGCGCGAGCTCGAAGGCCCAGCGGTCCGCCGTGATCGGGCGGACATCTTCCTTGGTGACGAGCTTGAGCGCGTCGGCGATTGACTGCAGCATGCCCATCGGGCCGGTGCGCGTAGGACCGACGCGGGCCTGTAGACGGGCAAGGATCTTGCGCTCGAGGTAGATCAGGGCGAATGCGTTGATCGTCATCAATGCGACGATGAATATGACCCGCAACAGCGCATCAATCCAGTCGGGCATGCTGATGCCGGCGAACTCGCTCAAGACCATTTAGCGCATCCCCGATGGCTGTTGCGGCTGCTCACGCAGGTTACACGCAGTCGGCCTTATGCCCACCAAGTGAACACCCGCCGGTTGGGGTCGGTTAAAGCGGCGCCTGAAGGGCATTAGCGGTCAACCTCGCAGAGGACGATATCGATCGATCCGAGGGTGACCACAGCGTCGGCGAGGTAGGTGTTGATCACCTGCGGTTTGAGCGAGGAGAGGTTGTGGAAGCAGGGCGAGCGCATCTTCACGCGCCAGGGCTGGTCGGTGCCGTCAGAGACCATGTAGATGCCGTACTCGCCGCGCGGGTTCTCCTGGCGCATGTAGATTTCGCCGGGCGGGGGGCGCAGCCGAGCGGGCACGCGCTCGGGCATGATTGCGCCTGATGTCGGCATCTGATCCAGCGCCTGGCGCAGAATCGTGACCGACTGGCGCATTTCCTCGAGGCGGACGAGGTAGCGGTCGTAGACATCGCCGCGCTCTCCGACCGGAATCTCCCAGTGGAAGCGGTCGTAGATCGAGTAGGGCTCGTCGACGCGCAGGTCGAAGGGCACGCCGGAGGCGCGCAGCATCGGTCCGGTGACGCCGAAGGAGATGGCATCCTCGGCGGTCATCGCGCCGACATCACGGCAGCGGGCGACGAAAACCTCGTTGTCGGTCATCAGGTCGTCGACATCGCCGATGCCGATCTCGATCTGGTCAAGCACCCAATGCGAGTCCTCGACGAAGGTCTCGTGCGGCTCCCAGGCGAGTCCGCCGACGCGGAAGTAGTTGTACATAATCCGGTCACCGCAGACGGCCTCGAAGAGGTCCTGGATGCGTTCGCGTTCCTTGAACGTCCAGGTGAAGGCCGTGCCGAAGTAGCCGACATCGGTACCGAACGCGCCCATGAACATGAAGTGCGACATGATCCGGTTGAATTCGGACAGGATCAGGCGGATGTACTCGGCGCGCTCGGGGATTTCGATCCCGGCGAGACGCTCAACGGCGTTGACATAGACCCACTCGGAGTTGAAGGCAGCCAGATAATCGGTGCGGTCCTGGTAGCCCAGCGCGCCTCGGTAGTCGAGGTTCTCGGAGAGTTTCTCACCGCCGCGGTGCATGTAGCCGATGTAGGGAATGGCGTCCTTGACGATCTCGCCGTCGACGGTCAGGACCATGCGGAAGACGCCGTGGGTCGCGGGATGCTGCGGCCCGATGTTGATGTTCATGTCGACGGTCTCGAACTCGCGCTCAACGACGACGGGCTCAGTAAGTATTTCGCCTTCGAAGGTTCGCTGGACCATGCGGCCTACTCCCTGTTCGTCGTTCTGTTCCTCGTGCTGTTCGTCGTGCTGTTCGCCGTCAGTGGGCGAACGTCCATCGTTGAGACCGATCCGACCACTTAGCCGCCGCGCAACTGGATACGACGGGCGGCGGCCAACTCGCGACCCAGTCGGACGCGCTCGGCGAGCGCTTCGGCGCGACCCTCGGGGTCCTCTTCCGCGTCGGGAATGCTTGGTAGCTCGGGCGGCGGCGGGGCCGGCGGACGGTCGTCCTGTACCGGCGCGGCGGCCGGGGCCGAGGCGGCGGCCGGAGCAGCAGCAGGCGCCGCTGCGGGAGGCGGCGGCGGCGCGGCGCCTTCGGGTCGCGGACCACCGGCGGCCGGCGCGCCGGCCAGACGTTCGGCGCGGCGGATGGCGGCGATTTCGCGTGCGCGGGCCACGCGGTCGGCCTGCTCGGCCTTGCGTTCGGCGCGCTCTTCTTCGGTCATGTCCTCGACGCGCTTGCGCGTGGGAGCGGCGGCGGCCGTCGGGGCTGCTTCCGCTGCTTCCTCCGGCTCGGGCGGCGGATGCTGCTTGGTGAAGAAGGCGACGTCGACGCCCTGCTCCATCTCGACCGGCGCGAGCGGATGGCTCTTGCGCAGCGGATGGATATCGAGGTCTTCGTCGAGCAGGAGATTGCGCGGGTCGGGATGACCAAGGAACTCGATGCCGAACATTTCGCGGCATTCGCGCTCGGCCCAGTCGGCCATGTTGTAGAGGTCGGTGACCGACTCAACGAACGCGCCTTCGGAGGGCAGCCAGGCCTTGATCGTCACTGCATGTCGCAGCGGGATCGAGTAGAGGTGGTAGACGATCTCGAGTCCGCGCACTTCCCAGTCGACGGCGGTCTGGTTGCGCAGCAGATTCATCTGCAGGCGCTCGTCGTCTCGGCTTCGCTGGAGCACTTCGTGGATAGCATCGGACGGGATCGTCAGCGCGACATCGTCGCCTTTGGTCATCGCTGCGCCGAAGTTGATCAGCGGCATGACCCGGCGATAGGTATCGGCGATCGAGCCGGGCGGCGGCTCGTTGCTCGGCGGCGGCTCGGGCGCGACGGGCGTGCGTCGGGATGTCATGGTTGCTTAGTAACCCCGCGCTCGTTCTTCGACGATCTTCTCCTGCAACGCAAGGAGTCCATCGATCAGCGCTTCCGGTCGGGGCGGGCAGCCGGGCACGTAGACATCAACGGGGATGATGTTGTCGACACCTTGGACGACCCGGTCGTATTGCGTGTAGGGGCCGCCGTTGGTGGCGCAGGCGCCCATCGAGATGACCCACTTGGGATGCGGCATCTGTTCGTAGAGCAGCTTGACCGCAGGGGCCATCTTCTTGGTCACGGTGCCGGCGACGATCATCACGTCGGACTGTCGCGGCGAGGGCCAGGGCACGATGCCGAAGCGGTCGAGGTCGTGATTGGCCATGTAGGTCGCGATCATCTCGATCGCGCAGCAGGCCAGACCAAAGGTCATCGGCCAGAGCGAGGACTTGCGGGCGGCGGAGATCAACGCCTCGGCCGGCGCCTGCATGATGCCGGGCAGGACCATCTTGTAGGGCACCGTGGGCGGAACGTCTTCAACGGCATAGAGCCGCAGCGACTCGGGGGAAATGATGACAGGCGTGGGATCGCCCATGTGTGGTGGATGGGAGGTCGTCATATGCCGCGCCTCGCTCGATTCATGTCGCGCTAGTTCCGTTGCCAGTCGAACACGCCCTTGCGCCAAGCGTAGGCGAGCGCCGCCAGCAACGTGCCAATGAACAGAACCATCTGCCAGAGAATGACCTTGCCATAGTCGGACTCGCCCATCAGTCCGAGGAAGGAGACGGCCCAGGGGAAGAGGAAGACCACTTCAACATCGAAGATGAGGAAGAGCAGTGCGTAGGTGTAGTAGCGGACATGGACCTGGGCCCAGTTGCGGCCAATCGGCAGCATGCCGCATTCGTAGACCTGGCCCTTGAGCGCGGTCCGGCGCTGCGGAGCGAGCAACTTTGTTGCAAGAAGCGCGCTCAGAACGAGCATGATCCCGACCGGAATGGCGATCAGGACAGCGCCGTAGTTCTCAAACAGTTCTGACACGAATACCTGCCATCGGCTGTTCAGTTGCCGCTATCGCGGTGCACCAGATTCCACTGTGCGAACAGATCGTACCCGCGTGGTGTGATCAGGGTCAATGTTTGGGGCTTTGCCTAGCGTCTGGTGGCCGAAAGTGGCGCGAGCTTCACGTCCACCTCCACCATGCCAACAGTCGTCTCCGTATCAGGTGCGTCCTCACCATCCTCGGCGAGGAGCGCGATGTGGTACGCCATCGCGTCGACAACTGACATCTCCGGCAGCTCGACTGCGACGCCGTTTTCCTGAAGCCCCTCGATGTGGAACTGAATGGCCTCGCGAATCATGTCCCTCGTCTCCGCCAGGGAATCTGCGGCGCTGATGCATCCAGGCAGATCCGGGACGTAGGCGCTGAAGTTGTCAGGCGCGCGCTCAAAGACCACGGCGTACTTCAGCGTCATCGTCGCTCCTCCGCCAGTCCCGCTTGTCTCAGGATATTCCTCCAGGCGCCCTTCGCAAGATCCTTCGAGGGCCGTCCAACATCGTCATTCCCGCGCTCCGCCGCGGGAATCTCGCGGAGTGCTGCACCGACGTCCGAACCTCACGAACCACGTTTGTCGCAATCGCTCACCCGGCTCTTGGCTGCCGTGCCGAGCGCAGCGAGATACCCGCGGCGGATCGCGGGTATGACGGAGGTTGATAACGGGGGACTTCTCAGACCGGCTCCAGGGACGGGGAGTGAATCTCTTTGAGCTACAGGTGTCGTTCGAGTTCCCGCTCGTACTTGAACTCGACTGTGTCGTTGACGTCGTCCAACTCACGAGTATCCGTCTTGACGTAGCCGAGGCGCTCATAGAGCCGGTGCGCGTCTTTGAATCGGGTGTCGGACCACAACTCCACTCTCCACGCGCCTTGCTCGCGAGCCCAGGCCACACCTGTCTCGAACAGCCGTCTTCCCAATCCTTGTCCGCGCAGCTCCGCGTCGAGATAGAGACGATGTAGTTCGACTGTGGGACCATCGAGCCGCTCGGCGGCGATCGAACCCACGACCTGTCCGTCGGTGTCGCGCATGACCCACATAGCGCCTCGAGGCTCGAAATACGGGAATCTGCCCTCTTCGGCCAGCAGGTCCCAGAATTCGTCCTCGGGGTCCCAGATGAACTCGTACTCGTCGAATACCCGATGAATCAGTTCGATCACTTCAGCGGCCGCTTCGAAACCGGCTGGCTCAATCTGGAATGTCATGGCGCGTTACTCTGCTGCTGAAGACGACAATGATCACGACACGATTTTCTAGCACGTGAGGAGCACGATATGGGACCGCTCAGCGGCATTCGGATTATTGAATTTCAGGGCATTGGACCGGGACCGTTTTGCGGCATGATCCTGTCCGACATGGGCGCCGACATCGTGCGCATCGACCGCGCCTCGAATGCGCCGGACGAAGCGCCGGCGAATCCGCCCGGCGACCTGCTGGCTCGCGGACGGCGCTCGATCGCGCTTGATCTGAAGAATCCCGAGGGCGTCGAGGTCGCGCTGCAACTGATTGAGGGCGCGGACGCGCTGTTCGAGGGCTTCCGGCCCGGCGTGATGGAGCGCCTGGGTCTGGGCCCGGATGTCTGCCTCGAGCGCAATCCGAAGCTCGTCTACGGGCGGATGACCGGCTGGGGCCAGGAGGGTCCCTACGCACAGATGGCGGGCCACGACATTAACTACATCTCGCTGGCCGGCGCGCTCGCGCCGATCGCTCGCAAGGGCCAGGCGCCGGTGCCGCCGCTGAATATCGTCGGTGACTTCGGCGGTGGCGGCATGTACCTCGCCGTAGGCATGCTGGGCGCGCTGATTGAGGCGGGACGCTCGGGCAAGGGACAGGTCGTTGATGCGGCCATGGTCGACGGCGCGTCGTCGCTGATCACCTCGGTGCACGCCGGTCTGGCAACCGGCGGTTGGCGTCGCGGCCGCGCGGCCAACGTGCTCGACACCGGCGCGCATTTCTACGACGCCTACGAGACGCTGGACGGCAAGTACGTTTCAATCGGCTCAATCGAACCACAGTTCTACGCGGAACTGCTGCATCTGCTTGGTCTTGAGAACGAAGAGTTGCCGCACCAGATGGACAATACGCGCTGGCCCGAGCTGAAGGACCGCGTCACGGCCATCTTCCGGACGAAGTCGCGGTCGGAGTGGGAAGCGATCTTCGAGGGATCGGATGTCTGCTTCGGCCCGGTGCTTGAGCCCTGGGAAGCGCCGAATCACCCGCACGCGAAGGCGCGAGGCGCATTCGAAGAGGTCGCCGGCGTCGTGCAGCCCGCTCCGGCGCCGCGCTTCAGCCGGACGAAGTCGAAAATCCAGGGTCCACCGGCGTATCCGGGACAACACACCGACGAGATTCTCGCCGAGATCGGTCTGAACGGCTCGAAGGGCGAGGAGCTAAAGACGGCGGGGGCGGTTGCATAAGCGACTGCTCAGCAGGGGTTTCCCAGTCCCCGCTTTACGCGGGGACCCGCTCGGCGACTGCCAAAGTCGCAACGCCCTTGATCGAGAGGGGGAAGGGGCTGGTCCCCGCGTAAAGCGGGAACTGGATCCGATTAGCTCAGAAAGTGATGCCCAATGGTCTCGATCACCGACTACCGGCTCTATCCGGCGATCCAGGCGCAGCCCTCGGAATGCGCCAAGCTGCTGAGCAGTGTCCAGCCGTTTGAGCAGGCGGCGGAGACGCTGGCTTCGGCGTCGCGAGTGTGGACTGTGGGAATCGGCACCTCGTTTAACGCGGCCAATGCCGCCAGCTGGATGCTGCGCTCGGCCGGCCTGACCGCTCGCCCCTTGACGAGCTTTGAGTTTGCCACCTGGCCCGCGCTGTCCGAGGGTGACGCGGTACTGCTGTTCGCGCACACAGGTCGCAAGACGTACAGCGGTCACTCACTTGCGCTCTGCATCGAGCGGGGGATTCCCGTTGTGCTGATCACCAAAGTAGGCACGGGTTTCGACCTCGAATCGTTGCCTGACAGCGTCACGGTGCTGCACACGACCACGCAGGATCCATCGTCGATGTACACGATCTCGCACACGACGGCGATGACGGCCGCGGCGATGATCGCCGACGCCATCGCACCGGATTCGATTGGTGACATATCAGAGATTCCGTCGTCGTTGGCGTCGGCGCTGCGGCTGGAAGACGAGATCGCAGAGCTGGCAGCGGAATGGTCGTCGGGCGCGCTGATTGCGCTTGGAGCGGGTCCCATGCTGTCAGCGGCGGAAGAAGCCCACATCAAGATTGCCGAGGCGTCGCGTCGCGCGGTGCGTCACCAGGAACCTGAATCGTTCTTGCATGGTCCAGCGGTGCAGATTGTCGACTCAGATCGCATCCTCTCCTTTGCGGCGAACGACGAATCTGCGGAGCGCACGCGGGCGATCACCCAACTCACCATGGACATGGGCTGCGCGGCGGCGTGGGTCGCGCCGGAGAGCGTGTCCGGCCCTGAGTCGGCGCGACATCTGACGTTGGTCGAGATGTCGCCGGCGCTGCTCACGATTCCGGCAGTCGTGCCCTCGCAGTTGCTGGCCGGGCATCTGGCGGCCAACGGAGGCATCAACGCCGACGACTTCCGCACCGACGTGCCGGAGTTCAGAGACGCGCTCTCGAAGCTGAGCCTGTAGCCCGAGTCGCCTTCGAGCTTTGGGCGTTAGCAGGCCCCACGCCGTCTAGCGGACGAAGCCAAAGATCGACTGCCGCCATGCGTGTCTGTTCTTCCAAACGCGAGCGGCGGATCTGGACGTGGACGGCAATTGTCGCCTGCGCCATTTTTGCAAGTCTGGGACTGACCGGGTGGCTTGCGGAGGCGCTGGGCGACTCGGATCTGATCCCCGGCGCATTCGCCCTCGGGATGCTGTTGTTGGCAGCGACCATCGTGACTCAAGGGCTGCAGTCGAGGCCAAGTGGACCGGAAATCGCCATTGTGCTCGGCGTCTCGGCCGCTTTGTTCATGCTGTTGCTCCGATTTGCCTTGTCGGAGCGGACGCATCTCATTGAGTTTGGCGTGCTTGCCGCCTTCATCCATGCTGCGCTGAAGGAGCGAGCCAGCCAGGGACGTCGGGTCCCGGCAGTCGCTCTGATCGCTGTTCTGGCGGCAACCGCTATCGGGCTGCTTGACGAGGGTATCCAGGCCATCCTGCCCAATCGCATATTCGATCCGCAGGATCTGCCGTTCAATTTCCTCGCCGCCGTGACGGCAGTCGGCGTCGGTCTGGCGGTCGGATGGGCGCGACGGCGAGTTCGCACCTGAATCGTTAGCCGAGCGCGCCGATCCTCGATTCCAGGTCGGTCTGCTGACGCTGTAGGTCAGTGGCGAGCTCCTCGGCCTGTTGCACGACTGCGGCGGGCGCTTTCTTACGGAATCCCTCGTTGGCCAGCTTGGCCTCTGCGCCTTTGAGGCGCTTGACGACGTTGTCGAGGTCCTTGCTCAGGCGGGCCTTTTCCTGTCCCAGATCGACGAGCCCGCCCAGGGGCAGGATGATCTCGGCAGTCGGGAGGACGGCCGACGCGATCTGTTCGGTCGGCGCGTCGGCGCGGTCGGCGACTATTGTCAGCGGGCGTGCCCGAGATAGCACTTCGACGATCGGCGCCGAGGCGGTGACGGCGTCGGCGACGTCGTCCTGCGGTCGGACGTAAACCTCGACGAACTGGCCGGCCTGCACCTTGTAGTCTGCTCGCACTTGGCGAACGGCAGTCACGACATCCTGCACGGCACTGAACTCCGCCTCCGCTTCGAGATCGCGCTCGGCGTCGCCGGGTTGCGGGTAACGCGCGCCGATCAATGCGTCGACATCGTTGTTGTCTGCCAGGTGCGGACGCAGTTGTTGCCAGATCGCTTCGGTGATGAACGGCATCCATGGGTGGAGCAATCGCAGTCCGCCGTCCAACACCTTGGTCAGGACAGGCAAGGGCGAGAGATCGCCGATGCGCAGCCGGACCTTGCTGGCCTCGACGTACCAATCGAAGAATTCTCCCCGGAGGAAGTCCTGGATTTGGCGGCCCGCTTCGCCGAGCTGGAACTGGGTGAGCAGCTCGTCGACGGAATCGGTCACGGCTTGGAGTCGCGAGAGAATCCAGCGGTCTTCGAGGGGCGGGACCCCCTCCGCCTTCGGCAGCTCCCCCTGCAAGGGGGAGCGGGAGATCTCGCCGAGGACGAACTTTGCGCCGTTCCAGAGCTTGTTGGCGAAGTTTCGCGAGCCTTCCAGCCGCTCGTCCGTGAGGCGCATGTCGTTGCCCGGGGTTGAACCGGTGGCGAGGGTGAAGCGCAGCGCGTCCATGCCGTATTGGTCGGCCTTTTCGAGCGGGTCGATGACGTTGTCGAGCGACTTCGACATCTTGCGGCCCTCGGCGTCGCGGACGAGGCCGTGCAGGTAGACCGTGCGGAACGGGGCCTCGCCCATGTTGAAGCAGCCCAGCATGATCATCCGCGCGACCCAGAAGAAGAGGATGTCGTAGCCGGTCTCCAACACAGACGAGGGGTAGAAGCGCGCGAGGTCGTCGGTCGTGTTGGGCCAGCCCAGCGTCGAGTGCGTCCATAGTCCGGATGAGAACCAGGTATCGAGCACGTCGGGGTCTTGCACGAGCTCGGAACCGCCGCACGTCGGACAGATGGTGGGGTCGGTCAGCTCGACGATTGGGTGCGAGCCTTCATCGATCGTGATCTCACCGTCGTCGGCGGTGATGATGGCGTCGGAGTCGCAAGCGGAGCAGTACCAGGCCGGAATGCGGTGTCCCCACCAGAGCTGTCGCGAGATACACCAGGGACGGATGTTGTCCATCCACTGGAGGTAGACATTCTTCGAGCGTTCGGGAACGATTCGGACTTCGTCGTCGCGCACGACACGCGCCGCTTCAGCGGCGAGTTCGTCGGTATCGACGAACCACTGGTTCGAGACCAGCGGCTCGACCACGACGCCGGATCGCTGCGAGTGTCCGACGTTGTGGATGTGCGTCACAGTCTTGAGCAGATAGCCGTCTTCCTCGAGGTGCCGCGCGACCAGCGTGCGCGCCTCGTTGCGGTCCATGCCGGCGTAGAGTCCGGCCTCCGCCGTCAGCGTGCCGTCCCAATCGACGACGCGGATTGGTTCCAGACCGTGACGTTCGCCGATCTCGAAGTCAAGCTGGTCGTGGCCTGGCGTTATCTTGAGCGCGCCGGTGCCGAACTCGAGGTCGACGGCCGAATCGGCGACCAACGGAATCAGGCGGTCGAAGCCACGTAGCGGCAGTCTGACGCGCCGGCCGAGATGCGCTTGCCAGCGCTCGTCGTCGGGATGGACAGCGATGGCCACGTCTGCTGGAATCGTCTCGGGACGGGTCGTGGCGATGACAACACCGTCCTCAAGCTCGTTTCCACGCTCGTCGACGAAGGGATAGCGGACGTGCCAGAGCTTGCCCTCTTCCTCGCGGTATTCGACCTCGACATCAGAGAGCGCGGTCAACATCTGCGGGTCCCAATTGATGATCCTGGCGCCGCGATAAAGCTTGCCGTCGTTGAAGAGGTCGACGAATGTTTTGCGCACGGCGTCGCGCGGCGTCGGATCGAGGGTGAAGGCGGTGCGCTCCCAGTCGCAGGAAGCGCCCATCCGTCGGGCTTGCGCGGTGATCCGCGGGCGGGTCACGCCGACCCAGTCCCAGACACGCTCCTGGAAGGCTTCACGCCCCAGGTCATGGCGGGTCATGCCCTCGCGCGCGAGCTGCCCCTCGACGACGCTCTGCGTCGCGATCCCGGCGTGGTCCAGTCCGGGTAGCCAGAGCGTCGGCTCGCCCAGCATTCGGTGCCAGCGGATCAGCATGTCTTCGATGGTCAATGTGACCGCATGGCCCAGGTGCAGCACACCGGTCACGTTGGGCGGCGGCATGATCACGGTGAACGGCTCAGGCTCGCCCTCGACCGCTTCCGTCGGACAGAACCAACCGTTGTCCTCCCAGAAGGCGTAGATCGGGTCCTCAACCTGGGAGGCGTCGTAGGCGCCGGTCAGGTTACTCAGGTTGGACAGGTCGAATTCAGTGGTGGTCACAGCTGAACTCCGCGTGGTCGTCGGATGGTTAAGTGGCTGAGGAGGAGAGTCTTCGGGTCCGGCGCGGTGTAGCCAAGGCGCGCCGAACCTAGCCTACGGCTACGAGGACGCCGTCAATGACATCGGCTTCTTTGACCGGCCGCTTGATCTTGGCGGCCTGCAACCGGCGACGGCGTCGCTGCTTGGCGACTTCCAGTTCGTAGAGCATTTCCAGCCCCTTGCGGGTGTCGCTGGCGACGCGGGCCGGGTCCTGGCGCTCGAGGCGGCGGCGAAAGAGCCAGTAGGTAAAAGCCTGCCACTCGGCGTGCTCGATCCGTTCGGGGTCAGCATGGTCACGGTTGAAGGTCGCGCGGTAGTCGCGTAGGAGATCGGCTTGCCGAGCGCCGTAGATCCGACCGAAGACGTCGGAATCGAGTTCCTGTCGGGTATGCGAGAACGACAGGCCGCTGCGCTCCTTCTGCAGGACACGCTCAATCGCCAGGTGCAGCGCCTGCTCGACGCGGACCCCGTAGAGGAAGTTGAGATGGGCCCAGTACTTGGCCGTGCCCAATCGCTCCTGGAACTCGGCTTCACTCAGCACGACCGGCGGCGACTCTTCGATGAGCAGGTCCTCGACTTCGTTGAGCGGCAGCAGGCCGGGCGGCGCCGAGTCGCAAATGCGCTCGGCGAGCAGGAGCCAGTCAAAGGCTTCATGCTCGATCAGGTAGACGTATTCGCGACCATCGACCGTCTCACGGGGGACTTCCCATTCGCTGATGCAGTCGAGCATCGCGTCGAACCAGGGGCGTCCGGCGTGCAGCTGGGCATGGAATGTGGCCAGCAAGGAGTCGGGGCCGATCTCCATCAATTCGGCGTCGACGATGCGCTCATCATCAGGGTCGATATCCGGCGCGAAGCCGGTCTCGACGGGGCCGTCACGATCGGCCAGGTGCGGAAACGGATTGTCGTCGGTGGTCGCCGAGTTCGTCGTCGCCATCGTCAGGCTGCCCCTATTTCGTTGCCCTGCCGCCATTGCGGCATTAAGCGTCTTTGCCGCCAGCGCGGCATTACACCGCCTTGCCGCCAGCGCGGCATTACACCGCCTTGCCGCCAGCGCGGCATTACGCCGGCTTGCCGCAGCAACGCTTGAACTTCTTGCCGCTGCCACAGGGACAGGGCGCGTTACGTCCGACCTTCTGTCCGCTGGCCGGCCCCGAGATGGTCGGACGCGCCGCCACGGCGACGCCGCCGCCGGACTCGCGGACATTGCTCACACGGACAGGATCGCCGCGCTGGGCCGGTCCGACGCCGCGCGCTCGACGCACCGGCGCGGCGCTGCGCTCCTCGACGCGGACAGACGCATGCATCACCGACGACGACACTTCGCGTTGCAGCGCCGCGACGAGCTGGTCGAACATGTCGAACGCTTCGCGCTTATAGGTGACCAGCGGGTCCTGCTGGCCGTAGGCCTGCAGGCCGACGCCCTGGCGCAGACCGTCGATCTCGGTCAGATGACGAATCCAGAGCCGGTCCATGGTGCGCAGGACGAGTCCGCGCAGCAGCTCGACCGATGTGCCATCGGCGGTCTCCGCGTCGATTCGTTCGGACAGCCGCTGCAGTTCGGCGGCGGCGTGTTCGCGCAGCGCTTCGACGCATTCGTCGAGCTCCGCGCCGTGCAGCGCGTCGCGGTCGAGTCCGGTCAGTGGCAGCACCTGGGCCGCTTCCTGCCAGAACTCGTCCGCCGTCGTTTCGTCCCAGAGCTCGTTGGCGATGGAACGTTCCAGGTCGTCGATCGTGTGCAGCAACATGTCTTCGACGATCTCGGAGAGTTCCTCCTTGGCGGTGAGCACCTTGTCGCGTTCGGTGTAGATCACTTCGCGCTGTTTGTTGATCACGTCGTCGTAGTCGACGAGGTGCTTGCGGATGTCGAAGTGGTAGGTCTCGACCTTTTGCTGGGCCTGTTCGAGCGCCTTGCCAACCATGCCCGATTCGAGCGGCGAGCCGTCCTCGAGACCAGCTTTCTCCAGCATCCCCGGCAGCCAGTCGGGGGTGAAGCGCTTCATGATCCCGTCCTCGAACGAGACGTAGAAGCGTGAGGAGCCGGGGTCGCCCTGGCGACCGGAGCGACCTCGAAGCTGGTTGTCGATCCGCCGCGACTCGTGCCGCTCGGTGCCGATCACGGCGAGTCCGCCGCGCTCAGTGACGCCCTCACCCAGCTTGATGTCGGTGCCGCGACCGGCCATGTTGGTGGCGATCGTGACTGCGCCGGGATTGCCGGCGGCGGCGATGATGTGGGCCTCACGCTCGTGTTGCTTGGCGTTGAGCACTTCGTGGGCGACGCGGCGACGCTTGAGCATGGCGGCAAGCCGCTCGGAGGTTTCGACCGAGGCCGTACCGACCAGGACCGGGCGTCCCGACTCGGAGAGATCAGCAATCTCGTCAATGACAGAATCGAACTTGGCCTGTTCGGTGCGGAAGACGAAGTCGCCCAGGTCGTCGCGGACCATGTCCTGGTGCGTAGGCACCACGATTACATCGAGCCCGTAAATCTTGTGCAGCTCCTCGGCCTCGGTCGCGGCGGTGCCGGTCATGCCCGAGAGCTTGTTGTACATGCGGAAGTAGTTCTGGTAGGTGATCGTCGCCAGCGTGACGGTCTCGCGCTCGACGGAGACGCCTTCCTTGGCCTCGATCGCCTGGTGCAGGCCCTCGGAGTAGCGGCGGCCGTCCATCATCCGACCGGTGAACTCGTCGACGATCACGACCTTGTTGCCGCGCACGACGTAGTCGCGGTCGCGCTGGTACATAAAGTTCGCCTTGAGCGCCGAGTCAAGGAAGCGGGTCAGGCGCGCGTTCTCGCCTTCGAACAGGTTGTCGATATCGAGCGTGTTCTCGATCTTTGCGATGCCCTCTTCGGTCATCGCCACCGTGCGCGACTTGGGGTCGGGCGTGAAATGCGCCTCCGGCTGCAATCCGCGCACCAGGTTGGCAAAGACGCGGTAGGTATCGAGCGATTCCTCGGCCTGACCGGAGATGATCAGCGGCGTGCGCGCTTCGTCGATCAGGATGTTGTCGACCTCGTCGACGATCGCGTAGACGAGCGGCCGCTGCACCTTCTCGGAGGCGGACATGACCATGTTGTCGCGCAGGTAGTCGAAGCCGAACTCGTTGTTCGTGCCATAGGTAATTTCGGCGCGGTAGGCCTCCTGGCGCGTGACCGGACGCAACATCTTGAGGTCGCCCAGTTCGCGCCGGCGTTGCAGCTCCTCCGCGTCTATCGCGTCGGGGTTCTCGATATCAACGGTCGAATCGGCCTCGGGATCGAACATGAAAGCGGAGCGGTGCTGGAGCACACCGACCGAAAGTCCGAGCGAGTGGTAGATCGGCGCCATCCACTGGGCGTCGCGCTTGGCCAGGTAGTCGTTGACGGTGATCAGGTGGCCGCCGTCGCCCTCGAGCGCGTTCAGATAGAGCGCCAGCGTGGCGACCAGCGTCTTACCCTCGCCGGTGCGCATCTCGGCGACTTTGCCCTGGTGCAGGACGATCCCGCCGACAATCTGTACGTCATAGTGCCGCATCTGGACCTGCCGCCGGGCCGCCTCGCGGACCACCGCGAAGGCCTCGGGCAGGATGTCGTCGAGCGACGCGCCGTCCTCAAGCCGTTCGATGAACTCCGGCGTCTTGGCCGCCAGTTCATCGTTGGAGAGTCGCTCAAACTCGGGTTCCCAGTCGGCGACCGCCGCCACCGCGCCCTGCAATTTATGCACCTCGCGAGCATTGGCGTCGCCAAGCAGCGACCCCGCCCGCTTCTTGGCCCGATCCAGCAAACCCATCCAGCAGTCCCAATCCAGTTAGCCCAAGCTCAGGGCATACCAATCCAGTGTAGCGGCGAGGGGGACGGTCGTGAGTGACATGGCGCGCAGTAGATTCACGGCCCGAGGAAGTGGCAAGTCCCAGCCTGTTGGATGCTGCCGACTACGAACCACGCACCGTCAGGTGACCACTTTGCGTTGGGCAACCAAAAGCTTGGGTACTTGCGTGGGATGTGTCGGGGCGTTGTTCGCAGAGCGTACGCGTGGCTTCCGTTCGACCTATGGACGATGATCTGGCTATAACTCCTGTCGACCGTGAACAGACCGTCGGTGCCATCACCGCTGAGAATGGCTTGGACAAGTTCGCCGTTCGGACTCCAGCCACCAGATGGCAGACATTGGGGCCAGTACCTGTCGCCGAGGTCAATTGCGACGACGGTTGCTGACGATACATCAACCAGCACCGTGTCGCGGTCCGGACCGAGTCCCACGATCCGGTGCACTGCCACGGCGGAATCTCCGTGCCAATGGGCAGCCCAGCTCACCCACGCGGTGGGGTGTCCAGCTTCAAGCGGGCTCAGACCGACTTCTGCCACGCTGACCGTTCGTATCCGATGCTCCGCCGCGTCGTAGAGCCAGACCGTGTACGAATCATTGGAAGCCACTACTGCGTGCTGCCGAGACGACGACCATAGAATCTCGATGTCCTCGCCCAGAGTTTCTGCGTCCATGGCTGAACGAATGAACTCGGCTTCCTTGTCGCTGTCTGCTTCAGACACATACTTCGTGGTGTTCGGCTCAAGACGGAGAAACTCTCCATCTATTCCGAACAGGACGTCGAGATACTCGAATTCGCCGTATTCGCCGTTTTCGTCTCGGCACGTGACGGCATAGACGATCGTGTTGTCCATACGAAATCGCCAGTTCCCAAAGTTAGGTCGCGGTTGCAGACAATCCTTGCCCTCCAAGGCGTTCGCCGGGAACACAGGCAGCAGCACGGCGCGTCCGTCCGTCCGAATCAGGAGCGGGTCCAACCACTGCCCCCAAACGTCAGTCGGCGCTAGATTGACCAGCAGCGCCGTACTGTCCGCCGACCACTGCATAGCGGTGTTGCGCAGGAAGAACAGCGCTGGCAGTTCGCGTTCCGGCTTGAGCCGTCGAAACGCCTCGCGGATCGAAAATGCCGTCGAGCCATCAAGCGGTAGCAAGACGGCGTCCAAGAACCAGCTGCATTCACGCTCTGAGGCAAGGCAGTTCGCAATCGCGAGGTACCGACCATCCCACGAAAGCCTGGCGCCGCCGGAAGGACGGCGCGCTAGTTCAAGTTCGTCGACCAATGGCCGCCAATACCAGATGTGTTCGTCGTTGTAGCCGAGCAATTCGCCCGAGGATAGCCAACGCCACCCGTGCGCTTTAGGCAGGATCCGACCCTGCCCGACGCTGAAGTCGTCGCCGGGGAAGACGACGGTTTCGTCGCCGATCAGGATGGGCAGGTCTTGGACGCTGATGTCGCTGGCGAGCAGAGTCACCTCGTCGATTGGCGCGCTCACGATCTTGGCGAGTTCATCGTCCATGGGCAACAGCCTGACCTCCGCGCCGTCGGCTGACTGACCCATTACGCCATACTGCTCGCCTTGCCACTCCGCCACGATGGCCGGCGCAGGCTGATGCAGAATCCGATGAGGCTCAACTACCCCGAGATCGAGCGCCGTTCTGCGGATCCAGCCCTCGCGTTCGTCGCCGTAGCTGATTCGATACCAACCGATCGCGACGTTCAGGATCACGACTTCGTCGCCGGCGCTGAGCCGTTCGATGACCGGCCACGGTAGTCCAGGTCGGACTCGGAGGTCGGCGTCTTTGATGACCGTTGCCGGGACGTCTGTCAGATTGGTCGGGGGCGCCTCCGCCTCTTCCTGGACCTCGGTCGGTTCGCTCTGTTGCTCTGGTTCGGACTGCACTGACTGCTGGCGATCAGCGAGCGCAGGGGTCGGCTCGCTCTCACTCTCCGTCAGATCAGTGCGCTGCTGATCCGGATCGCTTGCCGCCTGCTCCGGTTGAGCGGCCTCAGCTTCGACGCTGTTCCTCGTGGGTGCGACCTGCGAGACCTCACCGCCTTGCGCCTGTTCAACGGCTTGTTCCTCGGCGCGGGTGTCCATAGCCGTTGGCTGATCGCTCTCGCTGCAGCCAACAATCGACAGCAGCCCGACAACAATCAAAGACAGAAGAACTCGGATACTCATGCAGCAAAGACGCTCCTACTGCACGGTATGTTCCCACCTCTCGACTCGCGTCGTCGTGACTGTCATGGTCCCCTCCAACAAACCTTTCCAGTAGTCCCTAGCCAGCTGGTACCAGGAATCGGGCGTCCAATTCCCGTCCAACAGCGACACGAGTGACCGTATGTCACTTCAGGTGCAGTCGATCGGTCAGCCGCAGAAGGCGGGTCACTTGCCCTCGCGCGACCACTCGACGCTACTCACCAACGGTCGAAGAGAGAAAACAGATAAACGGAAGCCGGACGCCAACGAACGCCAGCCAACGGCCGTCCGGAGACCACGTGGCAGTATGCCTCCCGGCTCTGCAAACATCTCCGTCTGCCCGAACACGGAACACAATGTCACCAGTGCTGGCGTCCAGAATCACATATTCCCGATAATGCCAATCTGAGGGCAAGAACTCACTCACACGACCCCTGGTTGGCCCTTCGGGAAATGCAGATATGCCCTGGTCGTCATACTCGGAGGTGAGGACGAAGCGCCGCATCAGCAGCCGTCTGCCGTCGGGCGCCCAGGCAATCGGTTCGCCCCCGATCGTGGGATCCGAGAACGCTCGGACGCTCAGCGATTCGATCTCCACGATTACGACCGGGCCATCCTGCGCCGCCACGACAACACGGTCCAGTTCAGGTGACCAGAGCACCTGCGGTCGCTGGCCGATATGCGGCGCCAGACCTTCAGCCAACGGGATTCCTCGGTGAGCGTCGATGTCGTAGAACATCAACTGGGAGTCCTGTGAGGCAGCGTCCACTGTTCGATATAGCAGGATGAACCGGCCAGCGAATGAGATCGGTCTGAATTGGCCAGTGCCCTCGCATTGATCGCCTTCGGGGGATCGATCCAATGGCTCGGCCAAGGCCACGATCTCTCCAGTCGCCAGATCGACCAGATGCCAAGGCTGGTTCGGGTCGCGCGCCGGTCCGGCCCACAGGGGAGAGCTCTTCGAGGAGATTCCACAATCTACGTCCAGCGTGGACGTGTCGACCTCTCGTTCCACCACACCGGCAGGACTCAACACACGCATTGCCGTCTCATCACCCACCAGCAATGTCGAGTCGGGCAACCACCGCACCCGCTCGCCGATCGATGGCTCAGTGTGTGACCCATCGATTCCGAGGACGTGGATGAAGTTGGCATCCTCTGCGGGACGGCCCGCGCTCCAGATTCGCAGGTACTCGGAGTTCGGTGACCAGTAAGAGCATTCTGCCAAGCGAAACAGACAATGGAGGGCAAGCGCAGAAAACGAGACCTCCTCATGTCCATCGGTCGACATGATTCGCAGATCGCTGGCATCAGGGTTGCCATACACGCCGTCGTCGCCAAGCGCCCAGCGGCCGTCGGGGGAAAGTTGGTCCCAGCGCCGATCGTCAATCACCCGCGGCGTTTCGGAGAAGGGACGCCATTCCCATAGGCCGTCGCCAGCCCCGACCAGCGCGTTATCCCCCCTCCAGCGCACGTCCGGCGCACCTTCTACCACGGCGTACTGACGGCCGAATGCACCGTCGGCATCGACCGAAATGACCTCCAAATCGCTTGACACGACGATCGGCAGTGAGGCGGCGTCCACGTTCAGCCGCACTGAATCGCGCGGCAGCCAACCATACTGTTGGTTCCAGCGATTCTCGAGCCGGTCCGGACGCAGCGCGATCCACTCCCCGTCAATGGAGCGACCGAGAACTGGGTAACGACGCCCGGGTCCACCTTGCAGATATTCGGACCCCGCAGGTCCATAGGGTCGGTCGTGCATCAGCACCTGCAAGTGGGGCAGTTCGGCCCAGACTCTTGGCTGTTCTAGCTGCGCACCATCCCACGAAGCAGCGCTGAGCAGTGCCAGCGCCCAAGCGACCACAGTTGCAATGCCCAACATGCCAATTGGACGCGCAAACCGAATCGTTGGTTCCCTGTGCTGCTCACGTAAACAGCGCGCCGACCGAGTCGCCTTCGTGGATTCGGCGGATGGCTTCTCCGAGCAGCGGGGCGATCGAGACGATTTCGAGGCCGCAGGCGTCTCCGTTGGTTTGCGGCGGCAGCGTGTCAGTGACGACGACCTTGCTGATTGGGCTGGCGTCCAGGCGCTTGAGCGCGGGATCGGACAGGACTCCGTGTGTCGCTGCGCCGAAGATCTCTTGCGCGCCCTCTTCGCGCAGCAACTCGGCGACGTGGACCAGGGTGCCGGCGGTGTCGATCTCGTCGTCGATGATCAGCACGTTGCGGCCGGCGACTGCTCCGATCAGCTGCATCACCTCGGCCCGGTCCTCGTTACCGGTGCGCCGTTTCTCCGCGATCGCCAGCGGCATGTGCAGCCGATCGGCTGCCGTTCGAGCGCGCTTCGCCGAGCCCAGGTCCGGCGCGACGACCACACCGTCAAATCCTTGCGCCTTGAAATGGTCGACCAGCAGCCGCTGTCCGGTCAGTTCGTCGGTGGGGATGTGGAAGAAGCCCTGGATCTGGCCCGCGTGGAGGTCGATGGTCAGCATTCGGTTGGCGCCCGCGGTCTGAATCAGGTCGGCGAAGAGGCGCGCGGTGATCGGCACACGCGGTTGGTCCTTCTTGTCCGAGCGTCCGTAGGAGTAGTACGGCGCCACGGCCGTAATCCGCCCGGCCGAGGCGCGTCGGGCGGCATCGATCATGATCAGCAGCTCAACCACGTGATGGTTGACCGGCTTCGCGCCCGGCTGGATGAGGAAGACGTCGCGCTCGCGAATGTTGTCGAGAAACTGGACGAAGGTGTTGCCGTTGGCGAAGTCGAAGACGTTGGCGCGGCCGAGTTCGACACCGAGCGCCGCACAGACATCGCGCGCGAGTTGCGGGTGCGCGTTACCGGTGAAGACCACCGGTTCGCCGATAAACCGACTCATCGCGTCACTCCCCTGGTCCGGCCACACGTTCTGGGATACGCGGTCACGTTAACCCACGGATCGGACAGACACAGTTTCACAAGGGGGTTGTCAAGGGTTTGCACGATGGCACGGTGGAAGAGGCACGGTGGAGGACTCCAGGATCCTCAGCCGGCTCTGCACCTCCTCCTTTGGTGAGACCTTTGCGAAGCTCCTATTCTCCCCCCTTGCAGAAACCTTTGCATAAGCCCTCTTCTCCCCCGCAAGGGGGGCAGGGGATTTGTGAGTTTTGCAAGGGTCTTCTTGATGGTGAGACGACGCACCCGTCATACCCGCGCTCCGGCGCGGGTATCTCGCTGTGGTCGGTACCAAAGCCAATCGTCTGCTGAGCGATTGAAACGGCTGAGGTTCCTCAGGCCCGAGCGTCGGTGCAGCACTCGTCGCCATGCCCGCGGCGGACCGCGGGCATGGCGAATCTCGCACTGCTGAGACACCATCCCCGGGCATGCAAAAGGATCAGCGCACGTGGACAGTTGCCTCCGACCTGATTCCGTCGGGCGATTAGTTCAGTGGATTACGCAGGGACGTACAGGCGACGTAATGGCTGCTTCGGTTACGGTGGCTTGCTTGCGGAACAGCTGATCCTTGCCTACGATGCAGTCGTTAGCACTCGCAGGGTGTGAGTGCTAACGTCCAACCGCGAGCAACAAGCAAGACAGCGTCACAGCAGAGATTGGAACACAGAAATATGGCCACCGAGCTCAAGCCGCTCAACGACCGCATCGTGATCAAGCCGCTCCAACAGGAGCAGGTGCTTTCCTCCGGCATCGTCATTCCCGACTCGGCCAAGGAAAAGCCGCAACAGGGTGAAGTCGTCGCCATTGGCCCGGGCAAGCGCGATGACGATGGCAACCGCGTCCCGCTCGACATCGAGATGGGCGACCGCATCCTCTACAAGAAGTACACCGGCCAGGAAATCCAGATCGACAACGAGGACCTGATCGTGCTCGAAGAGCGCGAGGTCCTGGCCAAACTGATCGTCTAGCTGTTCAGCTAGGTCGGCAGTCAACCAGTCCGAATTACAACCAGGAGCAACTATGGCTGCAAAGCAACTCGCATTCGACATGGATGCGCGCAAGGCCTTGCGCGAAGGTGTCGACGCCCTCGCCAACACCGTTAAGGTGACCCTCGGTCCGCGCGGCCGCAACGTCGTGCTGGACAAGAAGTTTGGCGCGCCGCTGATCATCAATGACGGCGTGACGATCGCCCGCGAGATCGAACTCGAAGATCCGTTCCGCAACATGGGCGCCCAGCTCGCCAAAGAGGTCTCGATCCGGACCAACGATGTCGCCGGCGATGGCACCACCACCGCCACCGTCCTGGCCCAGGCGATCGTGACCGAGGGCCTGCGCAACGTCGCCGCCGGCGCCGACCCGATGGCGCTCAAGCGCGGCCTCGACCTTGGCCTCCGCGCCGTCGTGGACGAACTCCGCGACATGGCCGAGCCGGTCGAGAAGAAGGAAGAGATCGAGGCCGTCGCCAGGATTTCCGGTGACAACGACGAAATCGGCTCGATCATCGCCGACGTGATGGAGAAAGTCGGCAAGGACGGCGTCATCACCGTCGAAGAGGGACAAGGGATCCGCATGGAGACCGAGTTCACCGACGGGATGCAGCTCGACCGCGGCTACATCTCGCCTTACTTCGTCTCCAACAACGAGCGCATGGAAGCGGGCATTGACGACCCCTACATCCTGATCACGGACCGCAAGATCTCGGCCGTCCAGGATGTCGTCCCGCTGATGGAGAAGCTGCTGCAGATCACCAAGAACCTCGTGATCATCGCCGACGATGTCGACGGTGAAGCGCTGGCCACCCTGGTCGTCAACAAGATGCGCGGCACGATCAACGTGCTCGCCGTCAAGGCGCCCGGCTTCGGCGAGCGGCGCAAGGCCATGCTCGAGGACATCGCCGTGCTCACCGGTGGCACCCTGATCACCGAAGAGCTGGGCCGCACGCTCGAGCAGACCCAGGTCGCCGACCTTGGTCGCGCCCGGCGCATGGTCTCGTCCAAGGACGACACGACCATCGTCGAGGGCTCCGGATCGGACGAGGCGATCCAGGACCGGATCAAGGAAATCAAGGCGCAGATCGACGTGACGGCGTCGGACTTCGACCGCGAGAAGCTGCAGGAGCGCATGGCCAAGCTGGCCGGCGGTGTTGCAGTGATCAAGGTCGGCGCGCCGACCGAGGTCGAGCTGAAGGAAAAGAAAGCGAAGCTCGAAGACGCGCTGTCCGCGACCCGCGCGGCCGTCGAAGAGGGCATCGTCGTCGGTGGCGGCTGCGCCCTGCTGCGCGCCGACCGCGCGCTCGACCAGATGGAAGCGGACTCGACCGGTGACCTGCGCACGGCGCTGCGCCTGCTGCGCACGGCGCTCGAATCGCCGGTGCGCCAGATCGCGCACAACGCCGGTCAGGAAGGCTCGGTCGTGATCGGCCGGATCCGCAAGGTCGATGATGACGCCTACGGCTACGACGCCAAGGACGACCGCTACGGCGACCTGCTCGAGTACGGCATCGTTGACCCGGTCAAGGTGACCCGCTCGGCGCTCGAGAACGCTGTCTCGATCGCCGGCATGATCCTGACGACCGAGAGTCTCGTCGCCGAAATCCCGCAGGCCCCGATGATGCCCGCCGGTATGCCCGACATGGGCATGGACTACTAAGTCCAAGCTTCCCCAAACGGGAACGTCAGAAGCCCCCGACTCTGAGAGTCGGGGGCTTCTTTGTGCCTGCAAGAGAACTGAAGGACTGCTGCTTCCCGTTGCAGGCTCTTGTCGGGGGAGCTGTCGCGCAGCGACTGAGGGAGTCCTTCCGCGCGAGGGCGCCCTCCTCAGCCTTCGGCAGCTTCCCCCTCGAGGAGACCCTTGCAAAACTCCAGCACTCCAGTTTCTCCGTCCCCGCCCCCGAGCGGGGACCTGCCCCCGTTCCCCGCTGGCCGAACGGCAAAGGTGCGGTACATATCTGGTGGAAAGCGATCGCGAGGCCGTAGCCTCGCGAAGCCGAACGGGTCCCCGCTCGGGGACGGGGGTTTCCCCACGGCGACTTTCGCAAAGGTCTCCTTGCGGGGGGAGAGGGGATCCGAGAGTTTTTCAAAGGTCTTCGCAAGGGGGGAGAAGGGGAGTTAGGCAAAGGTCTCCAGAGGGGGGTAGCAAAATGAACACTAGACCGGAAGTCAGGAACAAGTCACGGAATGACGAAGGGGCGCCCGCGCGGGCGCCCCTTCGTCGTCTATGACCGCAACCGGCCGGCTTATGCGTCGGGGAGGGCGACGTAGCCGCCTTCTTCGTCGAAACCGCTGGCTGCGGCGCCGATCAGGTCCAAGTCGTCCTCGTCTTCGAGAGCGAACCCGAGGTCTCCCAGATCGTCGTCGTCGCTGTTGTAGACACCGGCTGGGCTTGCGCCCGGCAGACCGGCTGCCAGGGGCAGCGGTTCCGGCTTGGGCAGCGGCGGGATCTCGATCTTGGCTCGGGCCGGGATCATCTTGCCGATGATCACGTTCTCCTTGAGACCCCTGAGTTGGTCCACCTGGCCGGTGATCGCGGCCTCGGTCAGGACGCGCGTCGTCTCCTGGAACGAGGCGGCGGCGAGCCAGCTGTCTTGCGACAGCGAGGCCTTGGTCACGCCCAACAGGACCGGCTTGGCCGATGCCTGCTGCTTGTTTTCGGCGGCCAATGCGCGGTTGCGCTGTTCGTACTTGTGGCGAGTGACCAGCTCTCCGGCCAGCCACTCGTCGGACTCGCCCGGATCGTCAATTTCCACTCTGCGCAGCATCTGACGCACGATCACTTCGATGTGCTTGTCGTGGATATCGACGCCCTGCGACCGGTAGACGTCCTGCACCTCGGTCACGAGGTAGCGGTGAACCGCGCCCTCGCCGAGGATGCGCAGCATGTCCTGCGGGTCGAGCGGGCCTTCGGTCAGCGGTTCGCCGGCCTCGACCTCGTTGCCCTCGGCCACGCGCAGGCGGGCCGTCGCGGGCAGCTCGTACTCGCGCGTGTCGCTGGTCTCGTAGGAGATGGTCAGGATGCGCGAGCCGCGCTTGCGACTGACGCGACCGCCGACGCGGGCGCGAATCTGACGCGCTTCGGGTTCCTCGTCCTCGTCACCGGAGACCGGCATGCGCGCGAGCAGATCGCCTGCTTCCACCTCTTCCTCGTCCTTGACCAGGACGCGGGTCTTGAGCGGCAACTGATACTCGTCGCGGTGGACGTCCTCAGCGGTCAGCCGCAGACGCCGCAGCTCGCCGTCGGTGAGGACGTCAACGCGGCCGTCAATCTCGGCGATCAGCGCCTGTCCCTTCGGCGAGCGAGCCTCGAACAGCTCGACTACACGAGGCAGACCGGAGGTGATGTCGGAGACGCCGGCGATGCCGCCGGTGTGGAAGGTCCGCATCGTCAGCTGGGTACCCGGTTCGCCGATGCTCTGGGCGGCGATGATGCCAACTGCAGAGCCCAGCTCAACCAGCTCGCCGGTGGCCAGCGACTGTCCGTAGCAGCGCTGGCAGAGGCCGGTCTGCTCGCGGCAGATCATCGGTGAGCGTACGTGGAACGACTTCACATTGTGATTCATCACGAGGTCTTCGACGGCCGGTTCATCGAGCAGCTCGTTCGCGCCCAGCAGTTCCTCAGCGGGATTCTTGGGGTCGTAGACCGGCGCCGCGGTGTAGCGGCCCATCACGCTCTCGCGGAACTTGGTGATCACGCGCTCGTTGTCCTCGTCGCGGTCCTCGATCGTGATCCCGGGAATCATCTCGCCCTCCGACACGCAGTCGGAGAAGCGGATGATGACGTCCTGGGAGACGTCGATCAGGCGGCGGGTGAGGTACCCCGAGTCGGCGGTTCGCAGCGCGGTGTCGGCCAGACCTTTACGCGCGCCGTGGGTTGAGATGAAGTACTCAAGCACCGACAGGCCCTCGCGGAATGAGGAGCGAATCGGCAGCTCGATGATCCGGCCGGAGGGGTCGGACATCAGGCCGCGCAGGCCTGCCATCTGGGTCACCTGGGCAAGGTTTCCCTTCGCGCCGGAGGTAACCATCAGGCGCAGCGAGCCGGGCTCGTTGAGCTGTTCGTCGATCTTGTCCTTGACCTGCTGGGTCACCGCCTGCCAGACGTTGACCGTCGCGGTGTAGCGTTCGTCCTCGGTCATCAGACCGAGACCGTAGTCGTCGCGGATCGCCTCGACCTGCTTTTCGGCCTCCAGTAGGAAGCCGGCCTTGGCCTCGGGCGCGCGCAGCTCGTCGATCGCCATTGTCGTGCCGGACTGGGTCGCGTAGCGGAAACCGATCGACTTGATCCGGTCCGCCATCAGCGCCGTCTCTTCCGGCCCCAACAGCCGGTGGCACATGGTGATCAGTTCCTTGAGCGACTTCTTGGGCAGCTCGTGGTTGATCTCCTCGAACGGGATGGCATCAGGGATGACCACGTCGAAGATGACGCGACCGGGCGTAGTTTCGACGAGCTCAGCGTTGGTGCGTTGCGCGTCGCGCACGAGAATTCGGTCGTGCAACCCGACAGCGCGCAGGTCGTAGTTCAACCGCACATCATCGAACGACGGGAAGGTCCGGATTTTGCCTGGCTCGATGTCGTCATCGCTCATCACGGCGCCCGGCGCATCCTCAGTGTTCAGCGTGAGGTAGTAACAACCAATCACCATGTCGAGCGTCGGCGCCACGGTCGGCTCGCCGTTGGAGGGCAGGAGCAGGTTCTTGGTTGAGAGCAAGACCTGACGCGCCTCGGTCACCGACTCGTGACTGAGTGGGACGTGGACGGCCATCTGGTCGCCGTCGAAGTCGGCGTTGAAGGCCGAGCAGACGAGCGGGTGAATCTGGATCGCGGAGCCGTCAACCAGGACCGGTTCGAAGGCCTGGATGCCGAGACGGTGCAGGGTCGGCGCGCGGTTGAGCAACACCGGTCGCTGCTTGACGACGCTCTCCAGCACTTCCCAGACTTCGTCGTGGCCGCGTTCGACCATGCGCTTGGCCGACTTGATGTTGGCCGCCTTCTCTTCCTTGACCAGGGCGTGCATCAGGAACGGCTTGAACAGCTCCAGCGCCATGCGCCGGGGCAGGCCGCACTGGTGCAACTTGAGCTCGGGACCGACCACGATCACCGAACGGCCCGCGTAGTCGACGCGCTTGCCCAGCAGGTTCTGCCGGAAGCGGCCCTGCTTGCCCTTGAGCATGTCGGAGAGCGACTTCAGCCGGTGGCTGCCGGATCCCGTCACGGGGCGGCCGCGGCGACCGTTGTCGATCAGTGAGTCGACCGCCTCCTGCAGCATCCGCTTCTCGTTGCGGATGATGATCTCGGGCGCACCGAGTTCGATCAGGCGCTTGAGCCGGTTGTTGCGGTTGATCACGCGACGGTAGAGGTCGTTGAGGTCGGAGGTGGCGAAGCGGCCGCCGTCGAGCTGCACCATCGGGCGCAGGTCGGGCGGCAGGACCGGCAGCGCACGGAAGAACATCCACTGCGGCGAGTTGGTCGACTTGCGCAGACCGTCGACGACCTTGAGCCGCTTCATTGCCTTCTTGCGGCGCTGACCGGCCTTGGTCTGCACCTCGACCTTGAGATCTTCGGCCGTGGCGTCGAGGTCCATCCGCGAGACCAGAGCGAGAATCGCTTCAGCGCCCATCTCACAGCGGACGACGCCGGGGTAGCGCTCCATCAGCTCTTCGGCGCGCTGCTCGGGCAGGATGGCGGCATCGAAGTTGCCGGTCGTCACCGGGTCGACGAGCGGGTCGAGATCCTCGCGGATCCTCGTATCCAGTTCCTCCTGGGCGCGCTGCTCGACGTGTTCGAGCTGTTCGCGCAGGCGCTCCTCCTGCTCGGCGACGTTCTCCGATACTTCTTTCTTGTCAGCGGCAGCCAGGGCGTTGATCTGCGCGATCTCTTCGTCGCCGATCGCCTGGTTTCGGGCGACGGCGGCGGCCAGCTGTACGTCGAGGTCGGCGTTCATCACCTCGGAGATGATCGGGTCGCCGCGCTTGGCGAAGACGGCCTCAGCGAGCTTCAGGTTGCGCCGCGCCTTCTTGCCGTCGAACTCGGCGATCACTTCGCGGATCGATGCGGCGTCGTCGCGCATCCCCTTGACAATCGCGCGGATGCGTTCCTTGACCTCGGCCGTGTCGGCCTCGGTGCGCAGATCGATCTCGGCGAACAGCCGCTCACGCGCCTGGGTCAGCTTCTGCTGGGTTTCGAGCAGCTTCTCACGCAGGTCCTCGACCGCGTCCTCCGCGTCCATACGCAGGTACTCGATCGCCTTCACTTTCTCTTCCTCATTGACGTGAGTGATGATGTATTGGGCAAAGTAGACGACCTTCTCGAGCTTGCGCGGGGAGAGGTCGAGCAGCAGCGCGATTCGGCCGGGCGTGCCCTTGACGAACCAGATATGTGAGACCGGCGCGGCCAGTTCGACGTGGCCCATGCGCTCGCGGCGCACCTTGGAACGGGTCACTTCGACGCCGCACTTGTCGCAGATTACGCCCTTATAGCGGACACGCTTGAACTTGCCGCAGGCGCACTCGAAGTCTTTCTGCGGACCGAAGATCTTCTCGCAGAAGAGGCCGTCCTTCTCCGGCTTCAAGGTCCGGTAGTTGATCGTCTCCGGCTTCAGGACCTCGCCGTAGGACCAGTCGCGAATCTTCTCCGGCGACGCCAGAGTGATCTGCATGGTCTCCGTGCTACGAGTCTCAAGCACTGGTCACATCCTCTCCTTCGAATCCGGACAGGTTCACGCCCAGTTGCGGCATGTCGTCGCGGCTGGGCACTTCAAGCACCATCGCTTCGTCTTCCTGGTTGCGGACCTCGACGTGCAGGCCGAGGCTCTGCAGCTCGCGCAGCAGCACGCGGAACGATTCCGGCATGGCCGCGTCAACCACGGGCTCGCCTTTGACGATCGCTTCGTAGGCCTTCACCCGGCCGACGATGTCGTCCGACTTGACGGTCAACAGCTCCTGCAGGATGTGCGCCGCGCCGTATGCTTCCAGCGCCCAGACCTCCATCTCGCCGAAGCGCTGACCGCCGAACTGCGCCTTGCCACCAAGCGGTTGCTGGGTGATCAGTGAGTAGGGGCCGGTCGAACGGGCGTGGATCTTGTCCTCGACCATGTGCGACAGCTTGAGCAGGTAGATGAAGCCAACGGTGACCGGCTGGTCGATCAGCTCGCCCGAGCGTCCGTCCACGAGTCGCTGCTTGCCGAAGACCGGGCGGGCGACGCGCTGCAGGCGTTCGACGCGGGTCGCGTGCTCGGCCAATGTGGCGTCACTCCAGTGTCGGGCGGCGCGAGACTCGCCGTGGTCGATCAACCACTCCGCGACCGCGATCCGGCTGGCGGCGCCGGTCGTCTCGCGGTCGTTGCGGTCGAACGCGACGCGGATCGTCTCGTCGTCGTAACCGCGCTCGGACAGCCAGGCGGCGGTCAGCGGGTCGATGCCGGCGCCGAGCAGCGAGTCGGCCAGCGCGCTGTCAGGCTCAGCGACCTCTTCGCGATCGAGCTCGTCAGTGGCGCCAGTGCCGTTCGTGCCGTTCGTGCCGCTAGTACCGTTGGCGCCATTCAGCGGGCGAGCGATGTGTGCTTCTCGCACCAGCCAGGCGCGGGCCAACGCGTCCTGTAGTTCTTCCTCCGATGCGCCGTCGAAGACCGGCGTGATCGCGCGGAAGCCGAGCTGGGCTGCGGCCCAGCCGAGCTGGGTCTCGAGAATCTGGCCGAGGTTCATGCGCGAGGGCACACCGATCGGGGAGAGCACGACATCGATCGGCGTCCCGTCTTCGAGATGAGGCATGTCTTCAATCGGCAGGATGATGGAGATCACGCCCTTGTTGCCGTGTCGTCCGGCCATCTTGTCGCCGACCTGCAGCTTGCGCCGCTCGGCGATCGTGACGCGAACCAGCTTCTGCATGCCGGCGGGCAGATCGTCCTCGTCGTCGCGGTTGAAGACGCGGACATCAACGACGACGCCGCGCACGCCGTGCGAGACGCGCAGCGAAGTGTCTTTCACTTCGCGCGCCTTCTCGCCGAAGATCGCGCGGAGCAGCTTTTCCTCCGCCGTCAGCTCGGTCTCGCCCTTGGGCGTGATCTTGCCGACCAGGATGTCGCCGGGGCGAACCTCGGCGCCGATCCGGACGATGCCCTCGGCATCGAGATGGGCAAGCGATTCGTCGGCCACGTTGGGGATGTCGCGGGTGATCTCTTCGTTGCCGAGCTTGGTCTCGCGCGCGCCGACCTCATGCTTGGACATGTGGATCGATGTGAACGTGTGATTCTGCAAGAGGCGCTCGGAGACGATCACCGCGTCCTCGAAGTTGTAGCCCTCCCAGGACATGAACGCGCAGAGCACGTTCTGGCCCAGCGCGAGCCGTCCCTGGTCGGTGGACGAGGAATCGGCCAGCGGCTGGCCGGCGGTCACGCGGTCGCCCGTGGAGACGATTGCGCGCTGGTTGATGCAGGTGCCCTGGTTCGAGCGCAGGAATTTGAGCAGCGAGTAGTTGTGCAGCTGCTCGCCTTCGACCGGGTCGTCGTAATGCACCACGATCGCCTCGGAGGTCACGTGGCGGATCTCGCCGTCGGCCTCGGCCGAGAGCACCTGACCCGAGTCGCGCGCGGCGTGCTGCTCCATGCCGGTGCCGACGAGCGGCGCCTCGGGCCGGACCAGCGGCACGGCCTGGCGCTGCATGTTGGCGCCCATCAGGGCGCGGTTGGCGTCGTCGTGCTCGAGGAACGGGATCAGCGAGGCCGCGACCGAGACGATCTGGCGCGGCGAGACATCCATGTACTGGACGTCCTCACGGGCGAACTCCTCAAAGCGGCGGCCGAGGCGGCCCTCAACGCGGTCGTCGAGGAAGTAGCCGCGCGCGTCGAGCCGGGCATTGGCCTGGGCGATCACGGCATCGGACTCGTCATCGGCGGTCAGTTCGACCACGTCGTCCGAGACAAAGGAGCGAATCCGCACGGGCGCGTCGTTGGCTGCGTGGATCCGCTCGGCCAGCTCGACCGTGACCTCGTCGCCCTGGTCGGCGATCAGTGCGCCGCCGTCACCCTCAACCGGTTCGGCCAGGACGCAGCCGATCAGGTCGGGATGGTCTGGCGCCAGCTCCGACACGACGATCCGGTAGGGCGTCTTGATGAAGCCGTAATCGTTGAGCACGCCGTAGGTGGCGAGCGAACCGATCAGGCCGATGTTGGGGCCTTCCGGCGTCTCAATCGGACAGATCCGGCCGTAGTGGGAGTAATGCACATCGCGCACGTCGAAGCCGGCGCGGTCGCGGCTCAGTCCACCGGGACCCAGGGCGGAGAGACGCCGCTTGTGCGTCAGCTCGGCCAGCGGGTTGGTCTGGTCCATGAACTGCGAGAGCTGGTGGCCGCCAAAGAATTCCTTCACAGCAGCCTGCACCGGGCGGATGTTGACCAGCGCCGAGGGGGCGGCCTGGTCGGGGTCGATGATCGTCATCCGCTCGCGGATCACGCGCTCCATCCGCACCATGCCGATCCGGAACTGGTTCTGCAGCTGCTCGCCGACGGCGCGGATGCGGCGGTTGCCGAGGTGGTCGATATCGTCGTCGGTCTGGATGCCGCTGTTGATCGCGACCTGGGTGAAGACGATGGCGAGCAGGTCACGCATCCAGAGCGCCTGCTGGCGCGTCTCGTCGGCGTCCTCGCGGTTGGCGTCGAGACCGAGCCGGTCGCAGCGAGCAGTGATCTGCGCATGCGTGGCGTGGAGCCGGGTGTTGACCTTGTAGCGGCCGACGCGGCCGAGGTCGTAGCGGCGCGGGTTGAAGAACTGACCCTCGAGCATCGAGCGCGCGGCCTCGAGCGTGGGCGGGTCGCCGGGACGGAGGCGCTTGTACACCTCGATCATCGCCCACTCTTTGTTGCGGTCATCAGGGCCGACGCCGGGGGCTTCCTTCTCCAACGTGGTGTTAAGGAACTGGTGCACCGAGTCCTCGAGGTCGATCCCGTCCAGCATCGCGCGGATGCGCTCGTCGGTACCGAGCAGGTGCTCGAGCTTCTTGCCGTGTTCGACATCGCCGTGCTCGTAGAACTGCGGGTCGTCGGAGTCATCCAGCGCGCGCAGCAGGGTGGTCACGGCGATCTTGCGCTTGCGGTCAACCTTGACGGTCAGGACGTCACGGTTGGAGGATTCGAACTCGAGCCAGGCCCCGCGCGAGGGGATCAGCTTGGCCGCGCAGAGCGTGCGGCCGGAGGCGGAGTCGACCGAGGCGCCAAAGTAGACGCCGGGCGATCGCACGAGCTGGGAGACGACGACGCGCTCAGCGCCGTTGATGATGAAGGTGCCGGTCTCGGTCATGTGCGGCAGGTGGCCGAAGTAGAGCCACTGCTGCTTGCTCTCGCCGGTCTTCTTTGAGGTCAGCCCGACCTTGACCCGCAGTTCGCCCTGGTAGGTCTTGTCTTTCTGCCGGCAATCGAGCGGCTTCTCCTTGGGCGGGATGTATTCGTAGCCGGGGCTGCCGTCGTCCTCGCCGTCGTGCTGGAAGTAGAGCTGCATTCGGTTGCCGGTGAAGTCCTCGATCGGCGACATCTCCTCGAGCAGCTCTTTGAGCCCCTCCTGGAGGAACCAGTCGTATGAATCACGCAGCAGCTTGATCAGGTTGGGCAGCGGGTACTTTTCCGGTAGTCGCGAGTAGTCGATCACGTCGCGGTCCTGCGTTGGGATCAGCGCGAGGCCTGACGGGTGTTCACTCGATTGGTTCTCCATGTGGGCCAATACCATCAGCGAGCCTCCTCGAAACACTTGATCGGCTTCCGCCGTCAACGGAGTCGTTCAGATCGGCGCCGCGAAACGATCAGCGCCGGCGATTTCGACTGCCACCCATGCGGCCGAAGCCGCCGGCAGTCAACAACGCCGTGCCGATTTCGCGCGTAGACATAGAGGCCAAGAGCGGCTCTTGAAGAGCCGACCGTAACCGGCCAGCGCGATCCTTGCGATTGCAATGACGATCTGGGGCATAGGTTGAGGTCCCATCGTATGCTGAGCCGGAATCTGGGTCAACGGCGATTGGGCCTCAGATCGAGAGATCTGTCCGAATTTCGGGCGACGTCTGGCTGGGTCACCCGGGAATCCCATGCGCGGTACACGGTACCGTGTAGGATGACGCTGGAGATTGGTTGGGTCAGGCTCGAATGGGTATCACAGCAGACAGACGCCACCGCGACGACAGCTGGGACGCCGGCAACATTCTCCGCCTCAGGCGGCACGCCGGGCTGAGCCAGCGGGAACTGGCCCAGGAGCTGAACGCGCGGCAGCAAACGATCTCGGAATGGGAGCGGGGCGCATACGCGCCGCGCGGCACCGCGGCGCGGCTGCTAACCCGCGTCGCCGAGGATGTGCAATTTCCCTTCGAACATGACGCGCCCGATGCACATGATGCACATGATGCAGGTGACGCACATGATGCACAGGGAGTAGAGGGAGCAGCAGGCGAGCGCGACGGCGAAGCGGACGGTCGCCCAGCGGCTCAGGTTGACGACGGCCTCGGCGGCGGCCATGACTGAGCCGCCGCCACACCCGATGACCGAGTTGGAGCTGCAGCGTCGCTGGGCCGAGTCGCGCTGGCCGACGCCGTTCCTGCGGACCGATGCGGGCCACGTCATTCGCGTGATCAGCCCGGGGCGCTGGAATCACGGACCGGGGCCGGACTTCCGCGGCGCCCAGATTCTCGACAGCGACGGCCTGGCGCGCCGGGGCGATGTCGAGCTGCACCTGGAACCACGCGCCTGGCTGCAGCACGGCCACGCCGATGACCCGGCATACGGCCGGGTGCTGCTGCACGTGGTCGAACGCTCGCGCGCCGGAGACGATGTCGATCCGCGCATTCCCGAGGCCAGCCGGCTGCCTCCGGCGATGTCGTCGCCGATCTCTGCTGCAAATGCGGATGCCGCCCCATCGCCGCCCTGCGTCGACATCGTCCAGCGGGCAGGGGCTAGCGCCGTGGACGCCCAACTACACCAGATCGCGCAACGGCGCTTCCTACGCAAGGTGCGCGAAGTGCAGTCGATGCCGATCCCTCCCGGGCCCGGTTCGGACGCCGATCGGCGGGCGCTACTCGCCGCCGCCCGCGCCCTCGGGCAGCCGCACAACGCAGAGCTGGCGCTGCGCGCCATCAGCCAAGCGCTCGACGGGCGCGAACGCTGGGACGACGTGCAACTGTCGGGCGATGACACAGCATGGGCCGGATGGCGGCGGGGGCGAGGCGCGCTCGGCTCGGCGGCCGGCCTCAGCCTCGTGCTGACGACGCTGCTGAAACGCTGGACGGCCGATCCGCTGACGCCGTCGCTGGCCTTCGCCAGACTCTCCGCGCTGGCCCTGAACGACGCCACCGGCGAGCTGCGCATTGCCCACCGCCTGGGACGGGGCCGCGCGATCCAGCTGCTGGCCGACGCCGTCTATCCGCTGACCCAGTCATGGAGCCGCTGGATCGCGCTGCCCGGGGCGCGCTATCTACGCACCGACGAATTACGCGACCGGCTCGATGCCGGATTCGGGGATCGCGCAGGCTGGACGGGCTGGCGGCATCCGCACACGCAGGCGCTGTTGGAACTGGAGCAGACCCGATGCCGCCAGTGGGCCTGCCGGATCTGTCCCCTGGCGGCGGTCGGCCTGAGCTCACGATCCGGGCGAGAACACCGCCGGACCTGACGTAGAAAACACGTCGATGTCGAGCGCGGCCTGAGCGCGGCGATAGCAGGCCGCGGCGCCGATCATCGCCGCGTTGTCGGTGCAGAGCCGGGGCGGCGGGACGCGCACCGGCAGGCCGAATTCGGCACAGCGCTCGCGCAGTCCCTCGCGCAGGGCGCTATTCGCGGCGACCCCGCCGGCCACGATCACGCAGGCGGCGCCACGCGCCTCGGCGGCGCGCGCCGTCTTCTCGGCCAGCACGTCGACGACCGACTCCTGGAAGCGGGCCGCCATCGCGGGCACATCGATCGGCTCGCCGGCCCGCTCGGCCTGGCGCACCCGGTTCAGCACGGCGGTCTTGAGTCCCGAGAAGGAGAAATCGTTTGTACCTGGGAGCCAGGCGCGCGGCAGCGGCTTGAGGGCCGCAATCGCCTCGGGTGATGCGCTCTTGGCGACCCGCTCGATCTCAGGACCGCCGGGGAACGGCAGGCCCAGCAGCCGGCCGACCTTGTCGAACGCCTCCCCGGCGGCGTCGTCACGGGTCTGACCGATGCGCTCGACGCGCTCATGGTCTTGCATCCAAAACAACTCGGTGTGTCCGCCCGAGACGACCAGCGCCACCAGCGGGAAGGGCGGCGGCGAATCATCCCAGTCATCGCGCGAGGGACGCAGCCAGTTGGCGTAGAGGTGACCGGCGATGTGATGGACCGGAATCAACGGCAGTCCGCGCGCCCAGGCGGCGGCCTTGGCCGCGTTGACGCCGACCAGCAGCGAGCCGCCCAGGCCCGGACCCTGGGTGACGGCGATCGCGTCAAGTTCGTCCCAGCCCAGACCGGCCGATTCCAGCGTGGCCTGCATCACCGGCGCGAGATTACGCAGATGTTCGCGCCCAGCCACTTCGGGCACGACGCCGCCGTAGCGAGCATGAATCCCGGCCTGCGAAGCCACGATCGAGGCCAGCACTTCGATCCCATCCTCAATCACAGCCCCCGCGAATTCATCGCAGGACGACTCCAAAGCCAACACTCGAAAGGTCATGATTCACCTCGCTACAGCGAACATCGATTGAGTTGGTCGTTTCCGCAATCGAAGACTCCTGCGCCGGACATCTCTCCGTCATTGCCGCGCTCCGCCGCGGCAATCTCGCCGCGTCCTGCACCGACTCCTGTGCCGGAATCGGCGAGATACCCGCGGCAAGCACGGGTATGACGAGTTCGAGGACGCGTGATCGGCGGGTTGTCATCGGTCTGATCTTGCAGTGAAGACGTCGATGTTGCCTGCCCAGTTTTCATGAGATCAGACTATTCCGAGACCGCTGAGAAGAGCTAGCCCACCAGCTACTCTAGCCCGCCCGGCAGTCTTCCCAGCAGGATCGAGGAGGGCAGCGCGTAGATGATCTGTCCCGTCAATTCGTTGACCCAGGCGCCGCGCAGATCGGCCAACTCGGCGGATTGAATCTGGCTCACCACGCCGCCGTCGGGGCCGACCGCGATGATCCGCCCCTGACCACGGTCGACGACGTAGACCAGACCCGATTGCGCGCCCAGCGACAGCGACGCCGGCGCGAGCAGTTCCCGCTCCAGGTCCAGCGCGAGCGGCAATTCCTCGTCCGCGCTGTAGCGCCGCAGGCGTCCGTCGTTGGATGCGACCAGGAACTCGATCGCGCCGGATCCATTGACCGTCGCCACGAATTCGTTGGCGTTGAGCAGATCGGTGCGGCCGACGGCGCGCGACGGCGCGCTCAGCTCCGAGCGCTCAACGGCAAAGCGCCAGATGGCGCCACCCGACTGGTCCAGCAGATAGACGCTGCCGGAGGTCGCGGCGACGGCGTCGACCGAGCCGAGCAAGACCTGGTCCGGAATCGGGACGAGCAACACTCCCGATGCCGTCCAGCGGTAGAGCCGGGCATGGGAATCGAGGATCCAGAGCGCGTCGTCCAGCGAAAGGCCGTTCCCAGCAGCCGAACCTGATTGCGAAGATTGCCCGGACTGCCAGGCAATTGAAATTGGCCGTCCAGCCCGAAGCTGGCTGCCCAGACCTAACAGCTCTCCCTCGAGAAACATCAACGAGACCGCGCCGTCGGCCGTCACCGAGAAGACTCGACCGCCGGCATCGTCGAGGATGAACGCCAGCCCGCCGCCGAAGCGCACTGCGCCCAAGGCGATCGAGGGTCCGAAGCGGGACAGGTCCGCCACCATCATCAACTCGCCCGGCGATTGCACGAGGTTGAGCTCGGCCAGCACCGCTTCGATCTCTTCACGCAACTGCAGCGCGTCGGCCGCCAGTGGGTTGATCGCGAGCGCGGCTTCGACATCGCTGCGCGCGTCCTGCAGGGCCAGCCGCGAGCCTTCGGTGGTGGACGCCAACTGCGACGCGGCCAGTCCGTTCCGCGCCCGCTCCACCCGTGAACGGAACTGGTCCTCGTCGGATTGCAACAGGGATGGACCGAGCAGCACTGCCGCCACGCCGGCCAGCAATACCAGCATCCCCACTAGCACGAAGCCGGCGCGTCGCGCGGAGGCGCCGCGAGCGCGTGGATCCCGCGTCCGAATCTTGGGCCGCTGGACGGCCGGCTGATTCCGCTTCTCCAGCAGCGAAGGAATGGCCTTGCCCAATTCCATGATTGGTTTCGTCAGCCGCGCCGTGGGCGAGGCCAGCGCCAGCGCCAGAGTTTGGATCTGCTGCGTCTGCTCGATCTGCGGAGCGGCAAAGGGATTGACCGGCCAGCCGGCAACCTCAAGCTCCGCCATCGGCGCCGGTGCGAATGATATGTCCCAGCGTCGGGCGGGCGCTCGGTCGCGCGGACTGTCCGCGGCAGGGCCCGGCGCCTCGAGACTCGGCTGGGCTGGCGGTTGGCCTGGCGGTTGGCCTGGCGGTTGGCCTGGCGGCTGGGCTGGCCGTTGGACACGAGATTGAGTGGGCTGTTGCATGGCTGACCGAGTGACCTGCTCGTGCGGGAACGGGTCTTGGTCATCGCCCGGAGCTGAGCACTCAGTGTCGTAGGGGTCTTCGTCGCCAACTGCCTCGTCGCCCTCGATCGCCGCTTCCTCAGGATCTGGGTCAGCCTCCTGGGGAGGAGGTTGATGATCGCCTCGGCCGCTGGAGAGACTGACGGACAGACCCGCCGCATCGCGCAGATTGAGCATCGAGGGATAGAGCTGGCGCAGCGTGGCGTCGACCGCCAGACGGCTCAGGGCAACGCGGCGTTCGGCATCGAGCAGCGAAGCGGTATTGGAGGTCAGCAGCAATGCCCAGCCGTCGTCTGCGTCCGGGCACGAAGCGAAATCGATATCGATCGGGTCCGAACCGCCGATCGCCGTCGCGACCGGGTCGTCATCGCGAGGCAGATGCGAATACATCGTCGTTGATCGCAAGCCGGCCAGTCCGGCGTCGCCGGCCAGCAGTCCGACCGACGGACCGGCCTGGCCCAACACGGCCGGTTGAGCCTCACGCTGGATCAGACAGGAGACGCCGTACATGGCGTGTTCGTCGGGCAGGTGTTCCCGATTCCAGACGCGCAGCTCCTCGTGCGCCGCTGCAATCGCGAACTTCAGCGCGCCGGTCAGTGAGCGAGCGGCGGGATCGAACAACTCGCCAATGCGCCGCACGAACTGATCCATGAACGCGTCTGCGCCTGGGGCGGCGGGTTCAGCCAGGATCGAGAGGCGCACCAGCCGTCCACGCTGGTCGACCTGTTCGGCAAAGCCGACCTGCGGCGCGTCCTCCACGGCCCGGCCCGCCACGATCCGCAGTTGCGAACTCCAGACCTCGTTTGGCTCAGCCATTCACTCGCCCTGTTGTCACTCGCCCTGTTCTTCCAGCTGACAGTCCCGCAGGCCAGCTCTATCGTACCCACTCCCCGGCGCTCGTCCCCGCAACCGCGCCCCAAATCAACCGGCATGAATGCCAATGCGTCAGCCGACCTGTCATCTGAACGGCGGCCCGATATCCCGACCCTGCGTATACTCATATTTCATCTACTTAAAATTCTTTGGCGCACGCCGGCCCTGCGAGTAGATCACACGAGCGAGAACGATGCCCGATTCCGACCAAGCCGCTGCGACCCAGCGATCGGTTCGCAATCAGCTGCGACGGCGTCTGGCCGACGAGGCGATGTCAGCGGCGGCAGATCAGGTGGAAGCGCTGCTGCGTGAGGCCGCGCTCGAACTGCGGCCGTTTCCTCCGTTTCCCGGCGCCTTCTTTACGATGGGCGTGGAGGTCGAACCCGACGGCGTGCAGGACAAGAACATCGGTTGCGTCATCGTGACCGAAACAGGCGCGCTGCGGGAGCTGCAACTGTCGTTCGACGATGAAGGCCCGGCGGCGTTTCTTGGCGCGAGCGACCCGGTCTCGATGCGAGACGAAACGTTAGTCGAACTTGAGGGTTTGTCCGCCCAGGATCGGCTCACTTTGGCCATCAACGGACTTGACGCGGTGAGCGAGTTGCTTAACCAACAGTCCGCCTGAGGGACGCAGCCGCACACGCACAGCAGAGGAGCACCCCTTGCAATTCCTGGCCACTGTCCTGCGCGTCCTGTTGCCCTGGGCCGCGATCGTTTGGATCTACCGCGCGCTGCAATCGCAACAGCGGCTGGAGCGCGAACTGACCGAAGAGCGGATCGACCATCTCGAGCTACAGCTCAGCAATGAGCGGTCGCGCCGCGAGCAGGCCGAACTGATGGCGCGCCAGATCGCGCAGGCCAGCGGCAGCTCGATGGGCGACGCGCCGCTGGCTTCGGCGCCGCTGCGTGCGCCTTCCGCGCCCGCGCCCGCTCGACCGGCTCCGGCTCGCGCGCAGCAGCCAGCGCCGGCTCCGTCCGCGCCCGTCGCTGCTCCTCCCCCGCCGCCGCCTCCTCCAGCGCCGGAACCGCCGGTCGCGGCGCAACCGGTTGCTGCCCCACCACCGCCCGCGCCCGCACCTCGGGCTGCCACTGCTCCAGCGGCAGCGCCCGAGCCTCCTCCAGCCCCGCCCGCGCCGGCCATGGCGCCTCCGCCGGCTGCCGCCGCTTCCGCCGCCGCCGTCGCCGCACCAGCCATGCCCGCCGAACGCAGCGCCGCCTCGCACCTCGACGAGGGCAACGCCTACTTCGGCGCCGGCAACTACGACGCCGCCGTCAACCAATACATGCGCGCGATCGATCTCGACGCCAACTCCGCCGCCGCCTACTACAACCGCGCCAACGCGCTGGTCCGGCTGGACCGCACCGAAGAGGCGGCCAACGACTACGAGCGCGCGATCGAGCTCGCGCCCGACGACCCGGACATCTACGTCAACCGCGGACTGCTGCGACTGTTCGGCCGCGACTTCGACACCGCCGAGGGTGACTTCCGTCACGCACTCATGTTGCGGCCCGACGACGGCGCGGCACACACCAACCTCGGTCTCACCTTGCTCTACGAGGATCGCGCCCAGGAGGCGCTGGAGTCATTCCAGGCCGCCGTGCGGCTCGAGCCCGAGCAGCCCGGCGCCCACTATGGTCTCGCCTCAGCCGCGGCCAAAATGGGCCAAGCCGACGACGCCATCGCCGCGCTGCGCCAGGCCACAACGCTCAACCCACGCTACGCCGAAGCCGCCAAGACCGACGATCACTTCGACAGCCTGCGAGGCAACCAGGGCTTCGAGGCACTGGTCAACCCGGGCGGCTAGAGTCCGCCCAGATGGGCGACTAAATCTGCAATCACGGCGTCATTAGAATCTCTCGCTCCCCCTTGCAGGGGGAGCTGCCGAAGGCTGAGGGGGTCCCGTCCCCCAAATGGGGAGGTCCAAGCCTCGCCACCGACATCGCAGCCCACACATAGACAGGCCGTAGGTCAGTCCGCTTCCGAGGCGCGCTGAGCGCAACCTCGGCCGACAGACGCTTCCTCAAATCTCTCCGCTCGCTGCATCCGACCGAGCCCCGGATCCTTCGCGGCGCCACGCAGAGAGCACCCCGTCATGACCTCCGATATCACCGATCGCTTCAAGGTGATCGATGTCGACACGCATATCTCCGAACCCGAGGACCTATGGACCTCACGGGGCTCCGCAACATGGGGTGATCCTATTCCACACGTCGTCAAGGCCGGCGATGTCGGCGCGAGCGGTGACGCCTTGATCGTACAAAGCGTCGCGATCGACCGCGGCGACAATGACGACATCTGGATCGTCAACGGCAAACCGGGCATGCCCGAGAGCAGCCAGCCCACACCCGTAGGTTGTGTCGGCAACAGCGAGATACCCACGAACAGGGTGGGTATGACGAAAGCGTTGGGCCGATTCGGAGTCAGGTTGAGAATCTCTAGTGTCCTGAGTCGGGAATACGGTTGAGATATCCGGCGAGGTTGTCGAAGATCTGGTCGGCGGTCTTGTGCCAGACGAAGGGGCGCGGGTGTTCGTTCCAGCCGGCGACCCAGCGTTCGATGTCGCGGGTCAGGTCGGCCACGCTGCGGTGCGCGCCGCGCCTGAGCCACTTGGTGGTCAGTTCGGCGAACCAGCGTTCGACCAGGTTCATCCAGGAGCTGTAGGTGGGGGTGAAGTGAAAGCGGAAGCGGGGATGACGCTGGAGCCAGCGCTGGATCTCGGCGGTCCGGTGGGTGGCCACGTTGTCCAAGACGACATGCACGGCGAGTTCGTCGGGTACCTGCTCGTCAATCAGGTCGAGGAAGCGCCGGAACTCGCGGGCCCGGTGTCGCGGGGTCAGGTCGGCGATCACGTGGCCCGAGGCGATATCCAGCGCCGCGTAGAGGTTGGTGGCGCCATGACGGACGTAACCGTGAGTCTGACGGCGAGGCACGCCGGGCAGCATCGGCCGCGTCGCAGCGGTGCGGTCAAGCGCCTGGATCTGGGTTTTCTCGTCCACACACAGGACGACCGCCGCGTCGGGTGGGTTGAGATAGAGGCCGGCCACGTCGCGCACCTTGTCGATGAACTGCGGGTCGGGCGACAGCTTGAACTGCTCGACGAGGTGCGGCTTGAGGCCGAAGGCGCGCCAGATCCTGGAGACCGCCGTCTGCGACATGCCCATCTCGGCGGCCATCGAACGGGTTGACCAGTGAGTCGCGTGGCGCGGTTGCTGTTCCAGCGTCTTGACGATCACCGCTTCCACCTGCTCGTCGCCAATCGTGCGGGGCGCGCCGGGACGCGGCTCATCGCTCAGCCCATCCAGCCGACGCTGGGCGAAGCGTCGCCGCCACTTGCCGGCCGTGACCGGATGGCAACCGAGCGCCGCGCCGATCTCCGTGTTCGTTTGCCCGGCCGCCGCTCCGAGCACGATCCGGCTGCGCAGCGCCAGGGCCTGCGCCGTGCTCGGTCGGCGCGCCCAGCGCTCCAGCGTCTCTCGCTCCTCCGCACTCAGCACGATCGTCACCGTCGGGCGGCCCAGTTGGGTACGCATGACACTCCAGCGAAAGCCCCGGACGGCCAAACCGGCTCCATCAACACCAGACCCCGTTGTTCATCGCATTAGCGACTCAGGACACTAGGAAGGCTCTGAACAACTCCGCTCCCCGCTTCCCCCCTCTGAGGAGACCTCTGAAATGTCGCGCTTGGAGATCTTCTCCGTCCCCGCCCCTGAGCGGGGACCCGTTCCGCTTCGCGAGGCTACGATCTCTCGATCGCACTCCACCAGATATGCACCACACCTTTGTCGTTCGGCCTGCGGGGGGCGGGGACGGAGAACCGGGAGTGCTGGAGTTTTTCAAAGGTCTCCTCTGAGGGGGAAGCTGCCGAAGGCTGAAGGGGGGTCCCCGGTCGGCCTGCGACCCAGTTGTTCAGAGGATTCCTAGTCGAGCCGCACCGACCCTGAACGCCCACCATCCTTCTCGCGCAGCCTGACGGCGTCGATCCGCATCCCACGATCAACCGCCTTAGCCATGTCGTAGACCGTCAGACCTGCGATCGAGACGGCGGTTAGCGCCTCCATTTCGACGCCGGTTTTGCCCGAGCAGCGCACCTCGGCTCTGATCTCCACCGACGGCGGTTCGTCGACCAGGATCAGTTCGACCAGCACCTTGTTCAGCATCAGCGGGTGACAGAGCGGGATCAGCTCGTGCGTCCGCTTGGCCGCCATCACGCCCGCGATCTCGGCCGTGGTCAAGACGTCGCCCTTCTTCAGCGCGTTGTTGCGGATCAGCTCCAATGTCTCGGCCTGCATCAGCACGCGACCCTCAGCCACGGCGCGACGCTCAGTCACTTCCTTGTCGCCGACATCAACCATCCGCGCCCGACCCTGCGCATCAATATGGCTCAGCTCCGTCTGCCCTTGTGGTGCTTGCTCAGCCACCAATGTGCGACATCTCCACCCGACCCATGCGCGGCAGGTCGTCGGTCATCGCCGCTCTCAGCTCCGAGTAGCGGTCTTCGCGCACCGTCCAGATGCCGGTGATTCGGTTGTAGAGCTCTTCATCGGTCGCGCCCGAGCGCAGCAGCGCTCGTAGGTCGTGACCGACCGAGGCGAAGAGGCAGGTGTAGAGCGAGCCCTCGGCCGACAGCCGCGCCCGCGTGCAGTCGCCGCAGAATGGTTCGGTCACCGATGTGATCACACCGATCTCGCCGGAGCCGTCGCTCCAGCGCCAGCGCTTGGCGACCTCGCCCTGGTACGCAGCCTCAACCGGCTCCAGCCCCTCGACCCGCTCCAGCCGCTGGATGATCTCGCGAGCCGGCACTACGTCATCCAACTTCCAACCGTTGGTCGCGCCGACATCCATGTATTCGATGAAGCGGACGATGTGCCCTGTGCCGCGGAAGTGACGAGCCATATCGACGATGCCCTCGTCGTTGACGCCGCGCTTGACGACCGCGTTGATCTTGATCGGCCCGAGCCCAGCCGCGGCGGCCGCGTCAATCCCGTCAAGCACGCGCTCGGGCGGGAAGTCGACACCATTCATTTCCTTGCAGACTTCGGGAGCGACCGAGTCGAGGCTGACCGTCACGCGGTCAAGTCCGGCATCCTTCAACGCCTGCGCCATCGAGACGAGGCGCGATCCATTCGTGGTCAGCGCGATATCGACGTCCGGCAAGGTGTCGCGCAGCATCCGAACGAGCGTCGGCAGCTCGGCTCGGACGGTCGGCTCGCCGCCGGTCAGACGCAGCTTGCGCAGCCTCATCCGGCCGAAGACATTCACGACACGAACGATCTCCTCGAAGGTCAGGATGGCATTTCGGGGCAGAAACTCGTAGCCGGGACCAAAGATTTCCTTGGGCATGCAATACGGACAGCGGAAGTTACAGCGATCAGTGACCGACACTCGCAAGTCGGCGAAGCGACGACCCAAGCGATCAACGGGCGCGCCAGTCATATTGCGATCATCGGGCGCGTCAATCATGGTGGGATCAACCGGCGCGGCGGCGGTTGGGTTCATGCGGAGTTATCCAATGTCTTCGACATGGCGTCAAGCGCCCAGGCTGCGTTGGCGAGCGCACGAGCGCGATGTGAGATTCGGTTCTTCTCAGACACGTCAAGCTCCGCCATCCGCCGACCGTCGGGCAAGGCGAATAGCGGGTCGTAGCCGAAACCGAGGTCGCCACGCTCATCCATCGCGATCGATCCTTCCACCACGCCTTCACCGAGCCGCAGGTTGGTCGTGTAGGGAAAGGCGAGCGCAACCACGCATCGAAATCGCGCCGCTCGCCGCTCGGCTGGGACATCGGCTAACTCGCGCAGCATCTTCGCGCGATTGGCCGCGTCGTCCGAGTCCTCTCCAGCATACCGAGCGCTATACAGACCAGGAGCGCCGTCGAGCGCATCAACCTCGATGCCGGAATCGTCGGCCAACGCCGGCAGTCCCGAGGCGTTTGAGTACGAACGAGCCTTGCGGCCGGCATTCTCGGCGTAGGTCTCGCCGTCCTCAACGACGCTGAAGTCGGCCAGGCCCACATCGGCCGGCGAGACCAACTCCCACTCCGACTCGATATGAGCATCGAAGAGCGCGCGAAACTCGCGAATCTTGCCCGGATTGCCGGTGGCGATCAGTAGTCGGTGCGGCACTAGATCATTTCTTTAGACCTCCCCCCCTTGGGGAAGGTGTCACGAAGTGACGGAGGAGGGCCCCTCCCTGCCCGTCGGCCCCCTCAGGCGCTCCGCGCCAGCTCCCCCAGCGGGGGAGCGCTTGTCATCTAGCCAACGTACTCGCCCTTGCGAGCCGCCGACGTCCGGCTGGCCCGCTCCTGGAATGCGGCCTGCGCCGCGGCGACGTTCTCCGGCTTGCCGTCCCAGACCGAAAGCGGTGTCGCCTGCAGACCTCGACCGTAGGAAAAGCTCAGTTCCCACGGCGCCGACGACGAACCGGCCGCCGCCTGATTGATCGCGTTCAGATTGACCGTCGCCTCTTCGTCCGACTGACCGCCTGAGAGGAAGATGCAGCCGGGCACCGAGGCCGGCACGGTCTTGGCGAAGACGCGCAGCGTCTCGGAGGCGACGACCTCCGCCGGAGCGCGGTTCTCGGCGCTCTTGCCCGAGAGCACCATGTTCGGCTTGAGCAATGTGCCCTCGAGGTCGACATTCTGGATCGCCAACGCGGCGTAGGTGGCGCGTAGCGCGGCCTCGGTCGCGGCTGCGCAGGCGGCGATGTCGTGCGTCCCGTCCATCAGCACCTCGGGCTCGACGATCGGCACGAGTCCCGCTTCCTGCGACAGCGCGGCGAAACGCGCCAGCGCATGCGCATTGACGTCGAGGCAATAGGCCGTCGGTCGATCCTCGGCGATGTCGATCACGCCGCGCCACTTGGTGAAGCGGGCGCCCTGCTCGCGGTAGACCTCGAGCCGCTCGCGCAGCCCGTCAAGCCCCTCGGTCACCTTCTCGTTCGGCGACCCAGGCAGGTCCTTGGCGCCCTTGTCCACCTTGACGCCGGGGATCACGCCATTGGAGGTCAGCACTTCCACGATCGAGCGACCGTCCGACGCATCCTGGGCCAGCGTCTCCTCGAACAGGATCACGCCTGAAATCCAGTCGCCGATGCCCTCGGAGGTAAACAACAGCTGCCGCCAGTCGCGGCGGTTCGTCTCGGTCGATTCGACGCCGATGGTGTCGAAGCGCCGCTTGATCGTCGGGCTCGACTCGTCCGCGGCCAGGATGCCGCGGCCCGGCGCGACCAACGCGCGCGCGGTGTCATGCAGTTCGTTCGTCATTGGATATCGCCTCTCGGGTACTCAGACTTCGGGGTCAGTTCGTGACCCGATTTACTCGGCCAATCTCGCAACGACGCGTTCGACCACGTCGGCGTTGCCCACAATCAATGGCGTGCGCTGGTGCAGCAGCTCGGGTTGGACATCGAGGATGCGCTCGACGCCTGTCGTCCCAGCGCCGCCCGCCTGTTCAGCGACATAACAGAGCGGGTTGGCTTCGTAGCCCAGCCGCAGCTTGCCGGCCGGCGACTTGACGTCGCCCGGATAGAGGAAAATGCCGCCCTTGAGCAAGTCACGGTGGAAATCAGCGACCAGCGAGCCCACGTAACGCAAACCATAAGCGTTACGCAGTTCGGCCACTGCCGCCTGCATCTCGGGATGCCAGACGCCCTGGTTGCCTTCGTTCACGGAGTACGCCGCGCACTTCGACGGAATCCGAATATCGTCGTGCGAGTGCAAAAACTCGCCCGACTCCGGGTCGAGCGTGAAGCCGTCCACCCGACCCTCGGTGGCCACGACGAGCACCGTCGACGAGCCATAGACCACGTAGACCGCGCCACACTGCTCGCGTCCGGGTCGCAATAGCGATGCGTTGGTCAGGGGCAAATCGTCCTCACGCTTATAGATCGCAAAGATCGATCCAATCGTCACCGCGACATCGATATTCGACGAGCCGTCGACGGGGTCAAACAGCACTGTGTAGGGATGGTCGGTTGCGTCCGAGACGAAGACGGCCTGCTCGAGCTCCTCGCAGGCGAGCGCCGCGACCGCGCCGCAATCGCGCAGCGACGACACGAACGCGTCGGTGCCGGCCGCATCGAGCACCTGCACAATCTCGCCTTGCACGTTCATCTCACCGGTGTCGCCCAGGACGCCGGCCAGCGCAGCGCGACGAGTCAGTCCGTCGACGCGCCTGGCCCCGTCCGCGATCGCGCCGACGACGGTCAAGAAGCCGTCCTCCACGAGCTCGGCCGGGGCCGTCGCGGCGATCACCTCTGTCAATGATTTCACTGAGTCACTCGCGTCGGTCATCGGAGTTCCGCCCGTTCTGCGCCACTGCACTGCAGTATTACTGTTGGGCGGATCGTCGCAGCCCTCAAGCGCCTGATCAAGTGCCGCAGGACCAAGTGGCGTACGATGAATCAACCACTTACGGGATTGAGGTCGCCTCGCAGACCCCATGCCTGACCTGCGATGCCGACGACGACGACGACCGCGATGCAAGGAAACGGATCGACGGGCAAGCAGATGCCGACGACACCCGACACTGGCGATCCGATATCCGACTACGGGCGCGCCGTTGAGTGGCTGATGTCGTTCGCCGACTTCGAGCGTGGATCGGGTCCGCGTCGCGCCAAAGGCGACTTCGCACTCGACCGCATCCGCTCGATCCTTCGACGCCTGGGCGATCCCCAGCACGGGCGAATCACGATTCACGTCGCCGGCAGCAAAGGCAAGGGATCGACAGCAGCCATCCTCGAATCCGTGCTCCGCGCCGCCGGCTTCCGCACCGGTCTGTTCACCAGCCCACATCTGCACGACTTCACCGAGCGCATCCGGATTCTCAGCGCGCCCCTGCCTGAGGAAGAGTTCGCTCGTCTCTGCGAGCAGTTGCGGCATGTGATAGAGGCCGAGCTGGCTGAGGATCCCGGACATATCAGCACCTTCGAGATCTTGACCGCGCTCAGTTTCCACACCTTCCACGCTCACGACGTGGATATCCAGGTCGTCGAGGTCGGGTTGGGCGGCCGGCTCGATTGCACCAATGTCTTCTCCCGTACTGACGCAGCGGTCATCACGTCGCTCTCGCACGAACACACCGACATCCTGGGCGACCGGATCACGCAGATCGCCTCGGAGAAAGCGGGCATCATTAGTGCGGCATGTCGCAGCGTGATCCTCGCGCCGCAACGCTACGCCGAGGCTGCAGCCGTAGTCCACAATGCGGCCGACGACGTGCCTGTGCCGCTCGTTGATGTCGGCGCCGACTACAACTCGGAAACCGCCGGTGTCGAGCCCTGGGGACAGTGGTTCCGCATCAGCCGTCGCAACCCGCGACCGGGCGAGCAACCCCGCGCCATGCATCTGCTCCCCCTGTTAGGTCGTCACCAGATCGACAACGCCCTGACCGCCATCGCCACGATCGATGCGCTCAATGCGTCCGGGGTCGTCGCCGTGCCATCCGAGGCGCTGCACAAGGGACTCGCCACCGTCAGTTGGCCGGCCCGGCTGGAGTCGTTTGAATTGCCGGAGGCGCTGGCCACAAATCAACCCGACGGTCCGCCCACCGTCGTGATCGATGGCGCACACAACGCCGAGTCCGTGCAACGCGCCCTCGACGCCTGCCTCGAGTATTTCCCCCACGATCAGTTGCACGTCATCTTTGGCGTCCTTGGCGACAAAGCGCTACAGGACATGGCCAACATCATTCAGACTCGCAGTGACCGTGTCTATGCGACCACCTCCAATCATCCTCGCGCCCGCCCGCCGCAACAGGTCGCCGATGCGTTCGCCGACGCCGATTGGGGCGGCGAGGTCGCCGTCCACGACGATCCGTACGCGGCGCTGAGCGCCGCCGGACAGCAGGCCCACGCCGCCGACGTCATCCTCGTGCTCGGCTCCCTCTCCCTCGCCGCAGACGCGCGCCGCTTTCTGAGCGCCCAGCCGGAGACACCCATCGTCCGTCGCGCTGAGGATTCGACCCCATGACTGAATCCGAGACCGCCACAGACCGCTCCGCGAGAACTCGTGTGGTAGTCAGCGGAATGGGAGCTATCTCGCCCTACGGTCCCGGGGTCGACCTGATGTGGAACAACCTGCTCGCCGGCGAGAGCGCGATCAGACCGATTGAAAACTTCGATGTCTCCGGTTTCAGTTGCACCATCGGCGGCGAGATTCGCGGCTTCGACGCGCGCGACTTCATCGAGCGCAAGGCTGCCCGCCGCATGGCGCGGTTCACACAGTTCGCCGTCGCCGCCGCGCGCCAGGCGATCGAGGACGCGCAACTCGATCTCGACGCGCTTGATCGCAGCCGGATCGGCGTCGTGCTCGGCAATGGCGCAGGCGGCTACCCCGAAATCCAGGCCGCCGCCAGCAAACTGTTCGAGCGTGGCGGGATGCGGCTCGATCCGCTCTTCCTGCCCAAAGTGCTGCCCAACATGGCCGCTGCCAACATCGCCATGCAGTTCGGATTGCTGGGCTACAACACGACCGTCGTCACCGCCTGCGCCGCCGGCACCCAGGCGCTGGGTGACGCGGCCAACGTGATCCGCAACGGCCAGGCCGACATCGTCATCTCCGGCGGCACGGAGGCTGGATTCTGCCAGCTCGGTCTGGGAGGCTTCGCCGTCATGCGCGCGCTCTCTGGACGTAACCAGGAACCGACCGCCGCCTCGCGGCCTTTCGACGCCGACCGCGACGGATTCGTACCCGGCGAGGGCGCCGGCATCATCGTGCTCGAATCTGAGGAATCCGCCCGTCGTCGCGGCGTAGATTACGCCGTTGAACTCGCTGGATTCGGCTCCTCGGCCGACGCCCATCATCTGGTCATGCCCGACGCCGACGGCGCCGGACCAATTCGCGCCATCAACTGGGCGATGCAGGACGCCGGCATCGAGCCGCAAGAGCTCGACTACATCAACGCGCACGGCACATCGACGCCGCTCAATGACGCCTCCGAGACCAAGGCGCTCAAGATCGCGCTCGGAGAAGCCGCCCACCACATCCCGATTTCGTCGACCAAGTCGATGATCGGGCACATCTTCGGTGGCGCCGGCGGTCTGGAATCGATCGCGGCGATCAAGTCGATCACCGACAGCAAGATTCACCCGACGATCAACTACACCACGCCCGACCCCGACTGCGACCTCGACTATGTGCCCAACAAATCCCTAGAGACCGAAGTCAACGCCGTGCTGAAGAACTCATTCGGCTTCGGAGGCCAAAACGCCTGCCTCGTCTTCCGCCGAATTCGATAGATCAGTTCAGATTTCATTCAGGGACGACCCCTGCGAGGGTGTCTCACAAATCGCCCAATCTTCATTTTCGTCATACCCGCGCTCCGCCGCGGGTATCTCGCTGCGCTCGGCACGGATGGCAGGAGTCAGTTGAGCGATTGAAGCGGGCGCGGTTCCTCAGGTTCGAACGTCGGTGCAGCACACGGCGTCATTCCCGCGACGGGGCGCGGGAATGACGGGTTAGACGCGAGAACGGCGCTCACGTGTTTGTAGGGTGGCCGCTGCTAAGCGCTGTTCCAGGCCGGGCGATACGCCTCCGGCAGCATCTGGTCGAGGATTCGTTCGAGCGCCATCGTATGCGAGCAGGTCTTCGCGTCCTGGAAGAAACGACAGTCGCAGTCCCAGCCGTCGGGGCCGAGTTCGGCCGTATGCGTCGTCGAGTCGCCGCGTACGTCGCAGCGCAACGACAGCACCTGAAATCGCTCCAGCTCTTCCGCGTAGATTCGCGCCTTCTCAATCTTCGAGATGAGGCTGCTCTGCATCGCTCAACTCCCTCGAATGCTCGCTGCCGGGCAGGCAATGGTACACCCGAATGTTACAACTCCGTAACCGCCAGACGCCGATACCGAGGCCCGTCCGCCAACAGTGTCGACTCAACCAACGCAACCCGCGCCACAGCCGAGACGATGTTCAGCGTCGGCGCGGTATCCACCGCCGTTCGAATCGACGCCAGCTCCGTCCGCGACGCCTGCCGCCGTACACGACCCAGCGTCAAATGCGGCCGAAACGGGCCAGTCTCCGCTGCAAATCCGATTGATTCCAGGGCTTCGTCCAACCGTCCCCTAATGCCGCGGAGTTGTTCCAGTCCCTCGTCTTCAGCGAGTCCAACCCAAATCACGCGAGGACGGCGTCCTCCGAACGCGCCCACCCGATCGAACCGGACGCGAAAGTGACCGCTGCCGGCAAGAGCTCTCATCGCCTCAATCACGCCGTCCAATCGGCCCGGCTCCACCTCACCCAGGAAGCGGAGCGTGAGATGCATCGCATCGCGCTTGACCCAGCGCATGGTGGGGCCGGGAAACAATGGATCTCGCTTCATCGTTTGCCCCACTTGCCAAGCGACATCGAGGGCGGACTCATCCACTCCAGCTTCGATGAACAATCTCATGGCTTCCTCATAGCTTCGATCCCTGTCATCACCGATCTTCGCGTTACCTACACCGTGCTATCAGCAATCTCGATCCGCGACTAGCATGACCTTGCGCTCCACTAGTGCCCACCTGCCAATGAAATCCAGAGCAATATGACCACCTCGCCTGTCCCGTACCCAGATACGGGAACCGCGTCTGCAACCGACACCGACGCTCTGCTCGATGTCTGCAAGCGGATCCGACGACACATCGTGGAGATGACCCACGCCGCGCAGTCCGGCCATCCCGGAGGCTCGCTGTCCTCGACCGAAATCTTCGCCGCGCTCTATTTCGGCGGCGTCGCCCGTCACGACCCCGCCAACCCCCAATGGAAACAACGCGACCGCGTCATTCTGAGCAAGGGCCACGCCACCCCGGTCGTCTATGCCACGCTGGCCGAGGCTGGCTATTACAGCACGGATCTGATCCCCTCCTTCCGCTCGCTCGGAACGCAACTGCAAGGACACGTGGTCCGCAACAAGCCACCCGGCGTCGAAATGTCGGGCGGCGCGCTGGGCATGGGGCTCTCGTTCGCCGTCGGTGTGGCGCTGGGACACAACCTCGACGGCCTCGCCGACGATGAGGGCCAAATTTTCGTCGTAGTCGGCGACGGTGAGCTCAACGAAGGCCAGAATTGGGAGGCGATCATGTCGGCCTCTCACTTCGGGCTGCACCGGATCACCGCCGTCCTTGACCGCAATCACTTCCAGAACGACGGCCCCGGTGAAGAGATCATGCGAATCGACCCGGTCGGCGACAAGTGGGCCGCCTTTGGTTGGGGCGTGCAGCACGTCGATGGTCACGATGTCACCGCCGTGCGAGACGCCCTGCTCACAGCTCGCGCTCGCACCGACGCGCCGCAGGTCGTGATCTGCGAAACTGTCAAGGGACGCGGAGTTTCATTCATGGCTGAGAACCCAGCCGGTTGGCACGGCAAGGGACCCTCAGACGAGCAACTCGCGCAGGCGCTCGAGGAAATTGAGGCCGGCCTGTCATGACCACGCCTACGACCAAGGTTGCTCCTGCTCCAGCCGCCACACGCGAGGCCTACGGCCCGGCGCTGGTCAAGCTGGCCGAGGCCGGCCACGACATCGTGGCGCTCGACGCCGACCTCTCCGCTTCGACCGGTGGCAACAAGCTGGCCGCATCCTTCCCCAAGCGCTGGTTCACCGTCGGCGCGGCCGAAGCCAACATGATCAGCATCGCGGCCGGACTCGCCTCGACCGGCAAGACCGTGTACGCCGCCTCCTTCGCCGTATTCATGCCCGGTCACTGCTTCGACCAGATTCGCGTGCACATCGCCCAACAGAGGATGAACGTCAAGCTGATCGCCTCACACGGCGGCATCTCCGTCGGCGAGGACGGCGCATCGGCGCAGGCCATCGAAGACCTCGCGCTAGTGACTGCCCTGCCCGGCATGAACGTCGTCGTCCCCTCGGACGCCGTCGAAGCCGACGCGATCATTCGCCGCGCCGCCGAAGACCAGAATCCGTGGTACATCCGCCTCGGCCGACCCAAGCTGCCGATCATATACACCGACGGTCCCTCATTCGTGCTGGGAACGGCTCACCAACTTCGCGACGGTTCCGACGTCACACTGATCGCCTGTGGTTTGATGCTGGAGCCGACACTTCGAGCTGCCGACGCCCTGGCCGCAGAAGGCATCACGGCGCGCGTGCTCAATATGGCCACCCTGAAACCGCTCGACGACGCAGCAGTCATCCAGGCTGCAACCGACACCGGCGCCATTGTCTGCGCCGAGGAGCACAACATCATCGGAGGTCTCGGCTCGGCCGTCGCCCGGACGCTCGCCCTGCACCGTCCAACCCCGATGGAGCAGGTCGGCATCGCAGACACATTCGGCCAGTCGGGTCCGTGGAAGACGTTGTTAGGTGTCTACGGCCTCACTGCGGAGTCGGTGATCGAGGCAGCAAAGCGCGCCATCGCGCGCAAGTGATCGAAGAGCTGTCAGCGGATCAGTCCGCCGCCGCGACAGTATCCGAATCCGACTCGCCGCGCTCTGCCAATGCCGCCCGCGCCCGCTCCATGAGCGCATCGTGCATGATCTCAAACATCTTGCCCGACGCGCCGAATGCCTTTGTTAGGGTTCTAATCTCCTCGCGGGTGAAATCGACGGTTAGTCCCATACCTGGGTTGTCGGGTGGCTTCCAATCGTCGTCTATGTCGACCCACTCTTCAACCTCGGGAGCGTCGTACAAGGCGATCTCTGCCTCTGCTTCCGCTCGCACATCTGGCGGGAGCGATTCTAGCCAAACCTGTTGCGAGTCCGTCACGGCCTTCTCCTGACCCAATCATCGTACTCACTCTGGTGTCTGGGCGACGCCTCGTAGATGGTCACGACTTCCGACTCTCCGGTGAGGCCGGGAAGGTCGATGATGACGCAAAGAATCAGCCCCCGAGGTCCGCGACCGACCATCCGCCATCGCGCAGGCAGCCTGTACAGGCGCCCTTGATCGTCCACATGGTCCGAGGCGGGCTGCCACTTCCAGAGTGGATCACGCTCAAATACTGCTTGCGAGTCGTCAAGGACATAGCCTCGCCTGGCAATCTTGCGCAGGCCACTCGAGGAGATGGTCAATCTTCCTGTCGGACGTGGCCGATCCTCAGCCACCCCGTAACCACACCGCGACTTCATGCAGGTCGTCGCACCAGACCACATCGCCACTGAGACCCTCAGGCCGCGCACGATCATCTTCCTCGACCAGCACTGCCCGCATCCCTGCGGCGAGCGCCCCTTCGACATCCGACTGGATGTTGTTTCCGATGTGCACGCAGTCGCGAGGGTTCACACCCAGATCCTTTGCCGCGTGCTCGAAAATGCCCGGTTCAGGCTTCCAGACACCGACCTCGCCGGAGATATAGACGCCGTCAAACTGGCCTTCCAGACCCGCTCCGCGAATCTTGTCTCGCTGCATCGGACCGTCGCTGAAGTTTGTGATCAGACCGATCGGTCCGTGCGCCCGTGCGGTGGCCAGGACCTCCGGCCAGCCGTCGATCGCGGCGGCGCGGTCCGACCGCTCAGTGCGGTAGACGTCGCCCAACTCGCTGAACTCGTCATCGCTGACCTTCACATCGACGACCGACAACGAACGCGTTAGCCACTCCTCGGCATGCAGCCAGAGCGGCCACTGCCAGTCGTTGTCCTCGAGGATTCCACCGATCACCATCTCGATCGTGTCGGCGAACGCCGATGCCGGCTTCTGCCATAAGCCCAGCTCGATCAGCCGCGCGCCCACTGCCGTCCGCGCCTCGCGGACGCCGGTGCGTTCGCTGACGAGGGTGCCATCGAGATCAAAGAAGACGGCGGCGAAGCGCCCGTTTTCCTGTTGGCGGAGACTCACTCCTCCTCCTCGACCTCTTCCTCGTCTTCTTCAAGCTCGTCCTGGTAGATCTCCAGCGGCCAGATCGGCCAGTCGAGGAATTGCTCCGGCGGATCTTCGGTCGCGCCCTCGGGGTGCTCGACATCGGGCTCGTGGTCGGGCACATACGTCTGCATCGGACGGGCCGCGAACTCGATACCGTCTTCATGCGTCACCACGTTGGACAGCGCGTAGCCGATCCAGGCCAAACAGCGACACTCCAGTCGGAACGAGACCGCAAAGCGGCGCCGCATCAGCGCCTCTTCGCGGATGAAGTCATGGAACTCTTCTATTTCCTCCGGCGGCAGCATGAAATCGACATGCCCCTCGAAGAGCTGTTGCAGAGCATCGGCCGATTCAGCCTCGATCTGCGCGTTGTCTACGCCCTCGAGCTGCGCCTCGTCTATGCCATCGTCCACGGCAACATCTTCGTTAGTCATTGGCCCCTCCATCCTCTTGTGAGTACACGCCGACTTCCTGACCACGCCAGACGGTCACGATTAGGTCGTCCCGTAACGGATCGGCGGTCAACGCCCAGCGGTCGTCGAGATCGGCGATGACATCCTGGATATCTTCTTCGCCCCATGACTCCGGCACGCAGAGCGTGGCGTAAATCAACGGCGCGGCGAAGTGCAAATCGATTCGGCCTCGCGACCCCGCCTCATTCTCGACGACGTAGCACTCGGAGTGCGCCGTCCGACTCTCGCGTTCATAGTGAAACATCAGCTCGGCGCCTGCTTCCCCCAGAGAACTGGCTAGTGAACTGGCCAGAAAACTGGCTAGAGAACGTGGTACAAGAGCAAATGCTCGCCCAGGACATCGTTGGCGAAGTCGTTCTCGACATCGCGCCAGACGGAGTGGATATGGTTTGCGCCGTTCTGACGATTGTCGAACTCGACCAGGAAGTTCCCGCCGTGAATCCGATAGTAGTGCGCCTCACCGGTCTGCACCGGACCAGCCCAGGCAAAGTGCATCCCCTCGCGTCCCGCCGCCGCAATCCGCGAGCGACGGTCGTTGGCCAGGTCGGACGGCGCCTGATCGACGTAGAGGTCTATCAGCCGATCCAGTAGCGCCCCCTGATCGTCGTCCATCTCCGACGCCGCCAGCCCCTGGTAGGCCGGCATCACCGCGCGCGAGGCGTTGAACGTGAGAATGTCCCACGGCGCTTCCGAATAGATCACGGCCCGCTCTGCCTGCTCGGCGTCCAGCGACCCCATCAAGTCAAAGGCCAGGTCCTCGCGCTGATCGAGAATCCGCAATCCCGTTTGCGGACCCTTGCGGACCTCGGCCGGATTCGTCCCGAAGAAGAAGGGCGTCAGCGAGAGCAGGCCGTCGCGCCAGAGCGAAAAGTTGAGCGAGATGTGATGTCCCTCAACCCGCCAGCCCCACGGGGATTCGTCGCTCGAGGGGTCGCCAAAGATGGTCCAGTAGTAGAGCTCGGGATCTCGTTTGAACGATATTCGTCCCGCTGCCTGCTCAATCTCGCCCAGGATCAATTCCAGGTCGATGATGCTCGAGGCCTGCTCGAATGCTCGCTCGCTCAGGCCGGCCTGCATCAAGCCCATAGCCTGGACCCGCTGCGATTCGCTCATGTCACGCAGCGGCAGACCGTGCCGATTGGTCGGCGGGTAGTACCAGAAGATGCGCTCGCCATCCATGTAGTCGTAGACGGCGGTGCTGCGCTGTTCCGGATTGAGGCTGTTGGCGAAATCGACGGCAGCCGCGCGCATCTCGGCGCCGGCCAGTGTGGGGACGGGAAGTTCAGGCATGATGTGTTCTCTTTCCGATTACAGCCTAGTCAGGCTTCTGCAGGCGGGCCGCGCTAGACGGGCCGGATGTGCCCATCGCCGCGGATGACCCACTTGTACGACGTCAGCTCACGCAGACCCATCGGCCCCCGAGCGTGCAGCTTGCCGGTCGAGATGCCGACCTCCGCGCCCAGCCCGAACTGTCCGCCGTCAGTGAACTGAGTCGAAGCGTTGAGGTAAACAGCAGCGGCGTCAACCTCGCGCAGGAAGCGCTGGCCCAGCGCCTGATCTGCCGTGATCACCGCCTCGGAGTGCCCGCTGCCATGCTCCGCGATATGCGCCAGCGCGGCGTCGGCATCATTGACCACGCCCACAGCAGCGGTCAGCGAGAGAAATTCCGTATCGAAATCATCGGGACCGGCTGGCTCAACGATGGCGGAGGTTGCAGATAACAGCTCGCGGGCGCGCTCGTCCGCGCGGAGCTCCACAGGAGTTGGTCCATCGCCGGCCCAGCGGCGTCCGAGCTCCGACAAAAACTGAGGCGCCACGGACTCGTGCACCAGCACCACGTCGAGCGCATTGCAGATGCTGACCCGCCGGCGCTTGGCGTTGTCCACGACCTCAAGCGCCATCTCGAGGTCGGCGGCGTCGTCGATGTACGTGTGGCAGATGCCCACGCCGCCGGCGACAACCGCCATTGATGCTTCCTTGCGCACCCGATTGATCAGCGCCTGTCCGCCGCGTGGGACCATCAGATCGATCAGGTCGTCCATCGCCAGTAGCTCACCGACCAGTGCCCGGTCAGTGCTGCGGACCAGTTGGACAGCGTTGGCCGGGAGATCGTTGTCGGCCAGCGCGTCGCGCAGGACATCGGCCAGCAGACGATTGGAGCGAAGCGCCTCGCGTCCGCCGCGCAGCACCGACGCGTTGCCCGACTTGAGGCAGATCGCGCCGATGTCAATCGTCACATTGGGTCGCGACTCATACACCGAAGCAATCACCCCCAGCGGAACGCGGACGCGTTCAATCTCAAGCCCGGCGTCGGTCGTGTGGCAATCGATGGTCTCGCCCACCGGGTCCTCAAGCAGCGCCAGGTCCTCCAGCGACACGGCCAATGCCGACACCCGCTCCGGCGTCAGGGTGAGCCGGTCGATCATCGCCACGCTCAGGTGACCGCTGGCCTCTTCAACATCCTCCACGTTCGCGCTGACGATTTGATCGGAACGTTCCCGTAGCAGCTCAGCTGTGCGATACAGGACTGCATCCTTCTGCTCACGCGTCGCCCAACCCAGCGCCGGCGACGCGGCCTTGGCAGCCTCAACTTGCGTTCTCAGTGCTGCTGACGCGTCAACCGCCTGCCCTACTGCCAACTCAGTCGTCATCGTGCCCAACCGTTCACTTGCCATTCGCTCATACTGACCCCGTTGATCGTAGAGGCCAACCGCGTTCAACGTCGCCTGCGCTTGTCCGGCGCCTTCGGTGGATCGCCGCTGCCGATAAAGCTGTATTCATCCGATGTCACACCCAGACGTTCCTCGAACCCGTCGACCACCTCGATCCGAGCCCCATCGCCGTCTTCTCCGCGCGGACGCAGCCGGTATGCCCCACCTAGCGCGTGTTCGGGATTAGAGAACGAAGTGATTTTGCCGCGCCAGGAGCGCTCGCGCACATCCCCAACCCGTGTCGTTTCAACGTCGATCATCGCGAAACACTCGGTCAGCAGCGAACCCCGCATCGTCAGGACTTCAGCCGTGAACTGCCGTCGCCGTCGCATCGTCGCCATAACCGACCTCCCGGTCGTGCCAGCTTATGGCGTACCGGTTCACGCTGGCACGGCCTCCTGCGCGCTAACTCAGCGCGACCGCTGAGGCGCATAGGCTGCTGCAGTCTTCGGGTCCGACCCAGGCAGCCGCTTCACGATCATCGGCCAGACCAGGATTGCCAACAGCATCAGTCCCGCCGCCTCGATCACCACCGAGATCACCCCGCCTTGGATCCCGAACCAGTCGAACATGAAGAACACCTGGAGACTGGTCAGCGGACCCAGTCCGATCACCATCGAGAGCACTCCCATGATCCGGCCGCGCATCTCGGGCGGAGTGCGCGTGACCAGGATCGACGTCTGCATGATCGCGAAGGCCGAGAAGCCGAAACCCATACAGAAGGCCACGAACATCGAGAGTTCGTACCACGGCGACAGCACCATGGCGGTCACGCAGAGCAGGAACCAGGCCGTCCCGGCGTAGTAAATCCGGCCCGACTGTCCCCAACTACTCCAGCCGGCGATCGCCAGCGCGCTGAAGAAGGACCCCGCGCCGACCAATGCTTCGAGCACACCGATCCTGAGTTTGTCGACGCCCAGCAGTTGCTGCCCGATGTCGGGCAGCGCCGCGTTGTAGGCAGGGAACAGCAGGTTGAAGGCGAGCGTCACCATCAACGTGCCGACCAGTAGCTGACTGCTGCGGACGTAAGTGAAGCCCTCGCGGATGTCGCGCATGGTCTGGCGGGCGACCGCGCCAAATCCTGTTGCCGAGGCGGCCCGCAGCGGCTTGCGATAATCCAGCGTCGATGCGATCAAGGCTGAGATGATGAACGCGCAGGCCGTGAACAGATAGGCCCACTCCGGTCCCAGCTCCTGCAACAGTCCTGCGCCGATCAGCGGACCGGGGATGCGCACGATCGAGTCCGTTGACCAGTCCAGCCCGACCGCACGGCCCACCTGGTGCGGCGCGACGAGATCGGCGATCATCGCTCGGCGGGTGGGAAACTCCACCGACCAGACCGTCCCTGAGATAAACACAAAGATCAGCAGCTGCCAGAACTCGATCCCAACCAGCGCCACAAACGCGGTCAGTGCGAAGTACATCACCGACAGGATCAGCAGCGAGCCGATCCAGATCTTCTTGCGGTCGAATCGGTCTGCCAGCGCGCCAACAAACATCCCGAACAGCAACCGAGGCGCCATCCGAACGAGGAAGGCCAGCGCAACAAAGCCCGCGGCCTCGGTGAGGTCGCGGGCATACAGGGTGAGCACCAACATGTCGAGCCAGCGCACCATGCCGGTAACGGCGCCGGCCGCCCACACGCGTCGAAAGCCAGTATTGGCGAGCAGACCTCCCCTGCCTCTAATACCGCCAGCGCGGGATCCGACCCTCAGACTCACCGCACCGCCTGGGGCTCCTGCTGTTGAGCTTGATGTTCGGCTTGATGCTCGCGATCGCTCTTCTTACCGCGGTAGACGGTCAGATCAATTGCGCGCCAGACCTCGGGCGTGACCTTGAACAGCATCCGCGGTTCGGTCTGCATGTTCTTGAAGAACACCTCGACCGCGTCGTCGTTCGCAGGATCGCCACGACCAACGTATTTCTCCGCCAGCCGGCGCGACATCGGCCAGATGTCGAAGTCCGGCAACGTCAACGCCTCGGCCGTGCCGTCAATCTCGACGTGCTGCGCTGGCGGTCCTGAATTCTCGATGCAATATGACATCCGCCCGTCGTTGATCAGCTGCTTGCACCAGACGCGGCCCAACGTGCCTGTCAGCCAGAGATGTCCCTGGGGCGGGTTGCGACTGGGATGCGCGTCATCGGGCACAACGCCGTCCCAGAGGAACCACAGCGGAATCGTGTACGGCCGGCCATCCTGCCGCAACGTGGCGAGCACCCCCGTGTGCGGCTGCTCCATGAAATCACGCAGGGCATCAGGTTGCATTCGGGCCATGTTCGACTCCTTCGGCTGTCAAAGTTTCACCAAGAGGCAATGGGTCGATAGTAAGCCAACGACACCAAAGCGATGAGAGACCCGAAGGTGTCTCAAATGTCGAAATTCCCAGTCCCCGCTTTACGCGGGGACCTGCTCCTTCCCCGCACGGGAGTTCACAACCAGATAACCCGTGCCGCCCGAGCGGGTCCCCGCGTAAAGCGGGGACTGGGATTCAGCCAGCCAAGGTGACTTCTGAGACACCCACAGATCCGTCATACCCGCGCACCGTCGCGGGTATCTCGCGGCTATGGGCACGGTAGTCGAGCATTCCTGGTGCGACTCGAAGGCAACGGGGTCTTGCCGATTCCGCTCTCCGCTCCGAGATTCCCGCGACAGAGCGTGGCGATGACGATAGGACTCGGGCCGAGTGACCTCATGGATCTTGCCCGGCCTCAAACTCGGACAGATCAATCGCCCGCCACCTCGTCGGCGTCACTTTGAACAACATCGGCGTCATCGACCGCGTCGACTCCATGTACCGCTCGACCGCTACGTCGTTGGCCGGGTCGCCGCGGCCGACGTACTTCTCGACTAGCCGACGCATGATCGGCCAGATGTCGGAGTCGTCCTCAGTCGAATGCTCGACCGTGCCGTCGATCCCGACATGCCTGGCTGGCGGACCCTCCACGTCGATACAGAGCGACATGCGCGGATCGTTGAGCAGGTGACGGCACCACGTACTGCTCGGCCCGCCGAGAAACCAGACGTGGCCGCCGGGCGGATTGCGCGAGGGATCCATGTCGTCCGGGACCCTGCCTTCCCACAGGTACCAGAGCGGAATCGTGTACGGACTGCCATCGCGCCTCAGAGTCGACAAGACAGCAACATGCGGCAGATCAAGGAACTCGCGCAAGACCTCGGATCGCATCTCGAACATGGCAGCTCCTCCGTCACTGGCTCGAGGGCAACCCCAGCACCTCGCGCGCCTCCGATGGCGTCGCCACCGGACGACCGACCTCATCGCACAGGCTGACCACCTCTTCGATCAGCTCAGTGTTGTTCGGAGTACGCGAACCAGCATAGAAATCCTCGAGCCCGACGCGGATGTGTCCACCCTTCTCCAGGGCCAATCGAGCGAAGCCCGAGCCGACACAGTCGCCGCCCAGCACTGCGACCGACCACTCCAGTCCCGTGCCTTCGAGCATCGACAAGTAAGCATCGAGGCAAGGCTCGGTCGGGAACATGCCGAACCCCAGCGGTCCGCGATCCATGCCGCCAAAGTACAGCTTGACCAGCGATCCTTGAGGCACCAGCCCTTGCGCGTGATAGGCCAGCACGACCCGCAGGAACCCCGGCTCGAAAATCGAGATCGACGCCCCGCGACCCATCCGCTGGCAGGTCTCGAACATGTAGCGGGCGTCCCTGTAAGTATTGATGTAGACGCGGTCGTTGGGATTGGGCAACCCATGCTCATCGCCACCGCCCAACGCGACACAGCCCGGATCAATCAAACCCTGTCCCAACACGCCCGCCGCATGAAGCGCCGGTAGATGCGAATACCGCACCGAGATCTCGGTGTCATGCCCGCCCGATCCCATCGTCGGATACAAAATCGCATCGGGCCGCTGTGACAGCACCTCGCGCCAGGCGTCAATGTACGGCTGCGGATTGTGCCATCCCGCCGTCGTCCGAGGCTGTTCATGGACGACTTCATCGTCGTTGTGGTTGTGGACGATCGCCGCCCCGGCATCGAGCGCACGCACGGCGGCGGCGGCAATCTCCTCAACAGAACGCGGAGAGTTCGGATTGCGGGACTTGGGAGTCGCCCCATTGATCGCAGCTTCAATCACAACAGGCTTGGACATGCTGGGCCTCCATTTTGGCAGTCGGTCAACGCGAACGTAGCGTACGGTTCATAATCGGCAAATGGTTGGCTTTCGTGGAGCTAGCGAATGCGACTTCACTGGCCTCCAAGGTAATGTGCGATGAATCCACCAACCACACCGCTGACTGCGCACAAAATCACGAGTTTGATCAACGACAATTGCGCTCCCACCACCTTCTTGAAGACATCCTGTTTCGTGATCCCTTCGCCGAACGCGGCCACGAGCGCAACGTACAAATCTTCCGCCCTTTTGTTGTCGCGTAGAGCATCTTAGAGCGCCAGAAGCAAATGGGGATACTCCGGGCGGTTGTGATTTGCCACTAGGCTGCGCCGCTCAACAGCTTGTCCACTCGTTCAATCGCGCGCTCAGCCGTGGCAAGTGCCTCGGAGTACTCCTCTTCCCATGACTCCCACTTGCGGTCCATCTCAGCCGCCGCCTCAGCGACCCAATCGACTGCTTCATCAGCGGTAGAAAGGACATTCTTAGCGCGAGAGTCCTGATCAGCACGCATTGGACGAGTCACGTAGCACTCGAATTTCCCGTCCGTCGTGGAGTAAATCGAAAGCACCAACCCGTTCCAGAACGCTCGGCGACTTGGCGATTCTTCGCGCTCTCCAAAACGCTGCCAATCAAGCTTGGTCAAGTCAGGTCGATCAGACATCAGTTCACCCTCGCTCAGCTTCCCTATCGACGCTGCTGCAACTGGCCCGCGCCAGCAGCAACTCTCCCGCGCTCTCAGGATCGTGAAGTCTATCGAGCCAAGCTGGACCATCTTCGGATCGAGGACCCACGTCGCAGGCTCCCATCGGCTGCCCGATTGGCAGGATTGCGATATCACTCGATGACACGAAGGTCGCTCACTCTCCCTCGGGATTGCCGCCAATTCTACCGAATTCCCATGCTCCGACGGCCACTCGTTCTCAACACCCGCCATGTTCCACGGTCGGCTGCGTCACGTTGCAACTCGAAACGTCAACTATGTTCAGTGCTCAGGGGACTTCATCGTGACCTCTGTCGTGGCTAGCAATTCCGATCTGGATTTGCGATATTGCTCCCGAGTGCAACGGCCCGAATGCAAAGGAACCCGCCATGCTGATCGGCTACTTCACTGAACGTCCGTACCAGGACCCGCAGACCGGATTCTTCGGCGCCACCGGACTTGACCTGACCGACCTCGACGCCTCGAACTCCGCCTATGACCCTCGCGTCGGCTCCGAGCTCTATCACCGCTACCTCGACGAGAAGATCTACGCCGAGGAGATGGGCTTCGACGCGCTGATGCTTAACGAGCATCACTCGACGCCCTTCTGCATGGGCTCGGTGATGAACGTTGAGGCGGCAATCCTCGCGCGAATCACCAAGAAGGCGAAGATCGTCCTGCTCGGCAACATCCTGCCGATCTGGGAGGATCCCCTCTGGCTGGCCGAAACGCTGGCCCAGATTGACATGATCTCCGAGGGCCGCCTGGTCACCGGATGGGTGCGCGGCGGCGGACGCGAGTCGGTCTCGCACAACGCCCAGGCGCCGTTCAACTGGGAGCGCTTCCAGGAGGCGCACGACTTCATCGTCAAGGCCTGGTCGACGCCCGGTCCCTTCCGCTGGGAGGGCGAGCACTACAACTTCCGCTACGTGAACCCGTGGTCTCGGCCGATGCAGGACCCGCACCCGCAAATCTGGATTCCCGGCATCATGAGCCGTAACACGGTCAAGTGGACGGCCGAACACCGCTACCCATACGTCATGCTGGCCACCGACCTCGAGCCGACCAAGCAGTCCTTCGCCTACTACGACGAGGTTGCGAAAGAGAACGGCTACGAAGCGGGCTCAGAACACCACGGCTACCTGTTCAAGGTCCACGTCGACGAGACCGAGGAACTGGCCGAGGAAGCCGGCCGACGCTACTTGCAGGGCCCGTCGAACCCGTTCCTCGAAGGCAACCAGGGCGTCGTCCGAGCCAACCTGCAAAACCTGCCCGGCCTGACCTCGCGCACCAACGTCCTGCCGACAATCCAAAACTTCGCCGCTGCCGCATCACGCGGTCGCACCGCCGCCGCCGAGTCCGCGCTCGCCGCACGCCAGAAGGAGCAGCCCGAGGCCGCCGACATCTTCGGTTCCTACGAAGACCAGAAGCAGCGGATGACAATCATCACCGGAACACCCAAGACGGTGATCCCCAAGATCCGTCACGTGCTCGAATACCTGCGACCCGGCCAAGTCTTCTTCTGGGACGGCGACGGAGCCATGACCCACGAGGACTCAATGCGCTCGCTGCGCCTCTTCGGCGAGGAAGTCCTCCCCGCGACGAGGGAGATCGCAAAAGAACTGGACCTGAAGTCCGCATTCGAGGTCAACACGAAGACGGGCGAGGAGATCGCAGCGGACTAAACTGAGCGAATGGCGACCTTCAACCGCATCAACAAGTTTCGCTTCTTTCAGATTCTGCGCCCTCATATCGGCGATGAGGGTGCCGAGGAGTTTTCCGACGCCCTTCAGGACGAGTTCTCGCCTGTTGCCACGAAGGCTGACCTGGACGCACTGCGTGACTCCATCCGGGCCGACATCACCGTGGCCGTCAATTCGATGCTATTCAAGTTCACCGCACTATGGTCCGCGCTGTTGGCTGCCGCAGTTCTCGTCCTGCGATTCACCTAGTCACTTAGCGCAGCTCCTCAATGATCTCCGCCAACTCCGCCATGGCCTGCATCTGTTGATCCGGCGGGATGTCCCAGTTTGGCGTCCGATAGGCCGGAATCGTGAGCGCGTGTTCCAGACCGGCCTCCCCGTACTGACCGAGCTTGTCGACGATTTCATCCCTTGAGCCGCCGACCACCGCCGGGAACCCTCGAACCGAGTCGGGGTCTCCGTCGAGCAGCACCATCGGGCCGAGCATCGAGACCTCCAGCTCATCCATCCCCCGACCGGCCGCCTCCATCTCCTCTTCAACGATCGCGAGTTCCTCGCGAATCTGATCGGGTTCCGAGGTGATCGTGTGGTAGCCCGAGCCGTAGCGCGCGACGCGGCGAGCGGCGATCCGGCCCTTGCCGCCGATCCAGATCGGCACGTGAGGCATCTGATGGCAAGCGGCCAGGCCGCCCAGATTCTCGAACTGACGGAAGTGTCCCTCATGTGTGATCGGGTCCCGGTTGACTGCATTGGTCCAGGCGCTGATCGCGATCGTCATCCACTCGTCGGTCATCGCGCCTCGACGTTCAAACGGCTCGCCACCGAGTCCGAGCGCCTCGAACTCCTCCTGCATCCAGCCCACACCGATTCCTAACAGAACGCGACCCTCCGAGAGCTGGTCGATCGTCGCGATCATCTGTGCCTGGAAGAGTGGGTCGCGATAAGGAATAATCAGGACCGAGGTGCCGATCTGAATCTCGGACGTGCGCACCGCCACCGCCGACATCACCGCCAGCGGATCCATGATGTCCTGGTGATAGGCGAAGCCGGCCACGCCGGAGTCGTTGTAGGGATAGCGCGACTTGATCTGGGCCGGCATGAACACGTGGTCATGCACCCAGACGGAATCAAAGCCGAGCAGCTCGGCGCGCTCAGCGACGTCAATCACATCGTTGATGTCGCCAAACTTGCCGGCCGTGCCGAAGTTGCCAATCGGGATTCCGAATTTCATCTTGTTCCTCCTATTGGGGAGTGATTGCGCTGAGCGGTTCTTTCTGATTCGTCAATCCCCATTCGGGGACCCTTGCGAACATTCCTACTCCGTCATTGCCGCGCTCCGTCGCGGCAATCTCGCCGCGTTCATCAACGACGTCAGTGCTCGAATCGGCGAGATACCCGCGGCAAGCGCGGGTATGACGGTTCGGTGCAGGCGTTTGGCGATGTTGCAAAGCTCTTCTTTCGCGGGAATGACGCTGGTAGGTGTTGCGCGACCTCGCCCCGGTCTAGGAAAACGCCGGCAAGATCTCGTCGGCGACGAACTGCATGCTGTTGATCACTCGCTCGACGGTCGTATCACCCTGCGGCTCGACCATCATTGGCGTCGCAATCAGGTGCTCGACTCCCACTCGGCCGAAATCGAGCAGGTCAGACGCGATCTGGTCGGGCGAGCCATGCAGCAACGGCCGATCTTCCTGATCCAGCGGCGTCGTAGACGGACGCATCGCCTGCAACAGCTGGATTTCCAGCTCCTCTGGATCCCTGCGGTCGCGCTCGCAGGCTCGGCGCACGCCTTCGACCTCGACCGCCATGTTCTCGACACTCTGGAAGGCGGCATGGAAACCGTCGCCGTAGCGCGAGGCGCGACGCCAGGCGTTGATGCCATTGCCGCCGATCACGATCGGAATCGTGCCGCCGTCTTCGCGCGGGACGGGCTTGGGATATGCGCCGACGTTCTCGAACTCGACGAATTGTCCGTGGAAAGAGCACGGTCCGGGATTGTTCCAGATTTCGCGCATCGCGCGCAGGTACTCGTTGGTCACCGCGCCGCGCCGCCGGTAGTTGACCTCCGGCAGGCCGAGCGCCTCAAACTCCTCACGCATCCAGCCCACGCCGGCCCCCAGCACGATTCGTCCGCCGGAAATCTGGTCGGCGGCGGCGAGCATCTTGGCCACAACAGCGGGATGTCGGTAGGGAATGACCAAAACCGAACAGCCGATCTCGACCGACTGTGTCGCCTCGGCCAACGCGCACATCACGGCGAGCGGTTCGAAGCACTGGATCGTCGACGGCGCGGGGAACTCGCCGAGGTCGTTGTAGGGATAGCGCGACTCGATCTGGGTCGGAACGACGATGTGGTCGTTAGTCCAGACGGAATCGAAGCCGAGGTCCTCAGCCGCCTGCGCGACGTCGATACAGGCGATGGGTCCCGATTCGTCGTTGAACCCGTTCATGTTGCCGACCGTGACGCCGAAGCGCATGATGTCTGCCTCAACTTTCATCCCACTGTTGTTCGACCTGCGCCGCTCTGCGGCATCGACCCCGAGGGTGTGCATGAATGGTAAGCGGTCGTGGATAGACTGAGCGACGGGGACGGATGGCTCGGCAGGCAAGTCGGTTCAGAGGGGCAGGCGCGACGTGTCGGAATGGGCCAGGACCGGAGAAGCCGCAGAGGCCGAACGACCGGCGCCGGCTCCTCGTGTGCCGCAGGTCGAGCCCACACCGCTGCCGACACGCCCGCCGACTGCGCTATCCACAGGACAGATCGACGGCCAATCGCCCCTTGCTGCGCTGCGCGCGGAAATCGGTCGCGTGATCGTCGGTCAGGACGGCCTGGTCACGCGATTGCTTGTCGCCCTCCTGTGCGACGGCCACTGCCTCGTCGAGGGTGTGCCGGGGCTGGCCAAATCACTCACCGTCTCGACCCTCGCCGGCTGCCTCGACGCCGGCTACGCGCGTCTTCAGTTCACGCCCGACCTGCTTCCGGCCGACCTAACGGGATCGGAGATCTACAACGCCGCCGAGTCGCGCTTCGAGGTCCGAACCGGTCCAATCTTCACCAACGTGCTGCTGGCCGACGAGATCAATCGCGCTCCGGCCAAGGTGCAGTCGGCATTGCTCGAGGCGATGCAGGAACGCCAGGTTTCGATCGGCGGTCAAACGTTTCCCTTGCCCTCGCCGTTCCTCGTCCTGGCGACCCAGAACCCGATCGAGCAGGAAGGCACCTATCCCCTGCCGGAAGCGCAGCTCGACCGATTCATGCTCAACGTGCGCGTTGATTACCCCGGTGAGCTGGACGAGCGCGAGGTACTCGACCGGACCCTCTCTGGAGACATGGTGTCGGTCAATCCGGTCATGACGCTTCCCGATGTCCTATCGGCCCGAAGTTCGGTCGCCGACGTACGCATGGACCCGCGACTGCGCGACTACATCGTCCAACTCGTCCGTGCGACGCGGACGCCTGGCCGACTGGTGCGGGAATTGTCCGCCTACGTCGAGTTCGGCGCATCGCCGCGCGCCACGACGGCGCTGGCCATGAGCGCGCGTGCGCTGGCCTGGCTCTCGGGCCGCGATTACGCCACCCCCGACGATGTCAAGGCGATGGCGCATGATGCGCTGCGACACCGGATCGTCCTGAGTTATGAGGCCGAGGCCGATGAGGTGACGGCCGACGACGTGATCGGACGGCTACTCACGGCGCTGCCGATGCCTTAGGTCTGGCCATGCCGCGGCTTCAGCGCATACGCGAGTGGATCGCTCCTCCCGTCCCGGAGGCAGAACCGACAACGCCATCGCTCGACGAAGTACGGCGACAGGTTCGCCACATCGAAATCCGCGCGCGTCGAGCATTGCGGGACGCGTTGGCAGGCGACTATCGGACCGCGTTCCGCGGTCGCGGGCTTGAGTTTGCCGAACTGCAGCCATACAGCCCCGGAGACGATGTCCGCGCGATCGACTGGAAGGCGACCGCCCGGCTACGCACGCCGGTCATCCGGCGCTACGTCGAAGAACGCGAGCAGACCGTCTTAATCCTCGTCGACGTCTCCGGGTCGATGGGCTACGCCGCCGCGGGACCGTCGGTCCGCGATCACGCAGTGGAGATCGCCGGCGTGCTCGGGCTGGCTGCAGCCGGAGCCAACGATCTCGTCGGCCTCGCAGCCTTTGCCACCGATGTCGTGCTCGCCGTCGCGCCGGCCAAGGGATCGAGCCATGTCTTGCGAATCCTGCGCGACCTGTTGACGCTGCCGGCCGGCGGCCGCACCGAGATGGCGCGCGCGCTGCGTTATGCAGGACGCGTGATGCGCAGGCGCGGCGTCGTCATCGTGATCTCCGACTTCGTCGCTACGCACCCCGATCACGTCTGGGAACCCGCATTGGCACAGCTCAGCCGGCGACACGACGTGGTCGCCATCTGCTTGCGCAACGATCGCGAGACCGACCTGACCCAGCCCACCGAGCGGGCCATTGTGCAATGGGGCGGCGCAGAACGCGAGGACATGCTCGTGGCCGACCGCGCCATCTCGCAGATTCAGCAGCGAGAGTTGGAAGCAGAACAACGAGGGATGCTGACCCGCTTGCGGCACTGCGGCTGCGACGCGGTGATGATCAAGACCGACGACGACTGGGTTCCGATCCTGGTCGGCCTGTTCAAACAACGGCGGAATCGGCAATGACCTGCCGGCGCGGCGTCAGAATCTCTGCGGCGGCGGTCATCGCTGCGTTGATGCTGCTGCCGATAGTGGCTGTCGCCCAGGGTCCCTCAGCAGAAGTTCACGTGACGCCCGAGGGCGAACTGACAGTCGGCGACCCGGTCGAGATCCGGTTCAATCTCGTCCACGAGCCCGGCGCCCGAGTGCTCATGGACAGTGCAGTGGTGCAGATGGGAGGGATGGAACCGTCGGCGCCGGTCATCTCGATCCTGAGCGAAACGGAAACGCTGCTGGTCTTCCAGACTCGAGCCTTCGCCTCAGGACTGTTCGCGGTTGAGCTGCCACTGATTCCCGTGCTCGGCGCCGACCAGTCGCTGACGGAAGTGGCAGTCGATCCGGTGACGATCGTGATCGCATCGGTCCTGAACGCCGAGACAGAACCGCGCCCGCTGACCGGACCCGACCTGTTAGAGAGCGAAGGCCGCACGTACGCCCCCTGGATCGTGGCGATCATCGGCATCGGCCTCGGCTTCGTCCTGGCCAGGATGGTGCGTCGCTGGCGAAGACAACAGGTCGTCGCCGAGGGTCCACATACGGCAGAGCCCTCGACAGTTGTACAGACATCCTTCGAAATGGACTCGTCGCTGGAGGCCGCCGAGCAGTGCCGACAACTAGCGACATCGGTCAGGGCGCGGCTGGGCGGCGACTGGTCACTGCCGGCGTCGGCCTTGACGTCCTCTGAAATCGGACCGGCCCTCGCCGCAGCCGGAGCGCCGGGCGTCATCGTCCTGCGAGTGACCAGACTGCTGGAAGCATGCGACCGCGTCCAGTTCGGAGGCGAACAGCCAACTCCCGAGCGATTGAGCGGATACCAACAACTCGCCGAAGCGATCTGGTCTGACGGAGCGTTGTCGTGAGATTCGACGATCCCGCGCTGTTCGCCTTGTTCGTCGTCTTGGTTCCCTACCTCTGGCTGCTCCGGCGAGAAGCGCGTCTCGTCCGACCCCGATATCTGCTGCCTCAGCTCTTCGGCGCTCCGCCACTCTCAGGAACCGCCGGACGCAGACTCCGCGCCTGGCCCTTGCTTGGCGCGCTGAGAGTCGCCGCGTTGTTACTGCTCATCGTCGCCGCGGCGAGACCGCAAGCTACGACCGTCGAAGCGGTCAAGCCGGCCGAGGGCATCGACATCGTGCTGGTGATCGACACCTCCTCGTCAATGACCATGGCGCGGCTATCGGACGATGAAACACGCATGGATGCAGCGAGGCGAGTGGCGCGGGACTTCGTCGCCGAGCGCAAGGCGAACGGCTCCGATCGCGTGGGTCTGGTGATGTTCCAGCGGCGCGCGCTGGTGATGAGCCCGCTCACGCTCGACCTCGACGCCATCGACGAGATGGTCGAGGTCTCGGTGCGCAGCGGTCTGATCCCCGACGGCACAGCGCTCGGCGTCGCGACGATGGAGGCGATCGACCTGCTCAGAGGCTCCGACGCCGCCTCGCGGATCGTGGTCGTCCTGACCGACGGCGAAAACAACGTGCCCGACATCTCACCCAATCAGTCTGCAGCAGTTGCCCGGGCCGTGGGAGTGCGCCTCTACACGATTGGACTGCCGAGCTACGTCCGACAGGTCGGCGTGGGATTGAACGAACTCACGCTGGTCTACATGGCCGACGAGACCGGCGGCGTCTACTTCCGCGCCACCGATGCGAGGGAGCTGGCGCAGGCCTACGAGTCGATCTCTGAGCTGGAACGGGAGCGGGTCGGCGACGAGATCTTCCTCACCACTGAAGAACTCGCGCCCTGGTTCCTGCTCGCCGCCGGTTTGTTGATCGTGCTTGAGGTGGGGCTGCGCTCGACCTGGTGGCGGAGGGTTCCCTGATGTCGTTGGGTTCGCCGGCCATGCTCGCGCTGCTTGCCCTGATTCCCGCGGCGCTGCTCGGCTGGTGGTGGCTCTGGCGAGCGCGACGCCTGCATCGACTGGCTGTGGGCGCCGAGGTCGCTGGACGCCGGCGTGGCGTGGCGATCTCACGTGCGCTCATGCTGGCCGTGCTCACCCTGATTGCCGTGGCGGCCTCACGGCCGATGTGGAACGCCGGCGAGCAAACCCTGGGTCTCTCGGATTTCTCCCTGGTTGTCGCGCTGGACGTCTCGCAGAGCATGGCGGCGGAGGATGTGGGTGATGGGCTCGGCGATCCGGTCAGCCGATTCGTCGCCGCCCAATCAGAGATCCGGCGGCTGATTGACGGTCGTCGAGGCGACCGGGTCGGCCTCGTCATCTTCGCCGGCGACGCCTTCCTGCGCTTCCCGCTGACCCGAGACCACGAGGCGGCGCTCCAGGTGCTGGAAGCGCTCCAGCCCGGAGAAGCGTTGGTCCGACCCGGCTCCGACATCGGGTTGGCGATCAACCTGGCCTCATCAACCATCGTCCGAGCCTCGGAGGAGGACGGCACAGACATCATCAGCGGAACCATTGCCGTCGTCAGCGACGGCGAGGCGCACACCGGCGACGCGGAAGCCGCGGCAGCAGAGGCGCGCGCCCTGGGCTTGCAGGTGTTCGCGGTCGGCGTGGGCTCCGAGCAGGGTGCCGGGATTCCCCTGGGACTGTCGGGAACGCTCAAGTTGAACGTCAGCACAGGCGCGCCGATCATGACCAGGCTCGACGCCGACCACTTACAGCGCATCGCGGAGGCTGGAGGCGGTCGCTACCTCGAGCTCGACGCGCCCGGCACGATGGCCAGCATGAACGCCGACCTCGCGGCGCTCGACCTCGTCCGTCCGGTCGTGGTCAAGGAGACGGCATTGGCCGAGCAGTTCCAATGGTTCGTCGGCGCAGCGGTGTTCCTGCTGCTGGGAGCGGTCGCTGCCCGAGTGTTCGGTGTCTCGGCAGGCGGGCGATTCGGAATAGCGTCGATCGGCGCATTGGCTGCCTCGCTCGTGTTCGTCAGCGGATGCGGAGGCCCCGGAATCGAGCAGGCCAATCGCGAGGGCATCGCCCACTACGAGGCCGGCGAGTACGTCGAGGCGCTGGACGATTGGCGAGAGGCGCAACGCCTCGCGCAGCGCAGCGACGCCGGCATCGACCCTCGTCTGCATCTGAACGCGGGCCGCGCGCTGCATCAACTCGGGGAATACGACCGCGCCGAGACCGAAACACTTGCAGCCCTGCGTTCCGAAGAGTCGGCAATCCGAGCCATGGCCTGGTTCCACGCCGGCAATCATCGCTGGGCCAACGACGATCTACTCGGCGCGCGACTGGCCTATATCGAAGCGCTGCGAGAATCGCCAGTGTTGCTCGACGCCAAGATCAATCTCGAAATCGTGAACGGACTCCTCGCGTCGCTACAAGAGGAATCTGCCCAGCAACAAGAATCGTCGCTGCAGGGCGACCCTCAGGGCGAAGCAGGCCAGTCCGGGCAGGCGGGCCAATCCGATGAATCGCAAGCGTCCGACAGCGATGTACCGGGAGAAGGCGGGCAGGCGACGGCCGAGCCGGGAGAGGCCAGCAGCGATGGACAGGGGTCTCCCAATGCGGGGCTGGCGAACGGCGCCAGGCCGACGACTCCGACGTTCGCCGAGGACGAAAGCCTGATCGAACGTCGGCAGGAGGCGCTGGCAGAACTGCGGGCGGCTCTGGACGAGTTGCCGCTGGAGAATGCCAGCCTCGAACAGGCGTTGGCCGTGCTCGACGCGTTACGCGCTGTCCCCGGTGAACGATTGGCCGCCGGACGTCTGGAGCTGGGCGGGCAGCCGCTCGATTGGTGACTCAGTCGCCGGCCGGAGCAGGCGCGGCTGCCTCAAGCTCTTCCTCGGGCGCAGGAGGCTTGGCCGGTACTCGCAAGGCGACGCGGATCAGGCTGACACGGAGCCGCTTCCAGGATGCGGTCGTCTCAGCTCGTTCCTCGTCGTTCAGAGTCTTGCGGCCAAAGCGAGTCGCCGTGTAGTGATTCGCCAGTCCGAGCGCGAGCGGGCCAAGACCGAGCATGGTGTCGATCTGCCGGGCATGTTCCTGCGGCGTCGTTGCTGGATCAGAGCGAACTCCGATCCAGCGCGCCAATCTCGCCGTTGAGACCCAGAGTCGGGCGGTCGGCTCCAGGCCGCGCAGGGAGATGCGCCAACTGAGCCAGAACACCAATGCCAGCGCCACGGCAACCGCGGCGCCAATCGTTGGGCCCAGCCAGATCCACTTGCTCGGACCACGGTTCAGCAATGCCGACTCTCCCGGGATGGTGCCCGCCGCCAGGTACTGCAGAATGTCAGCCAGCTCGATATCGGCCAAGTTGGTCCCACCGATCCCCGGTCGCAGGTCGAAACGCGGTGTGCTCAGGCGTTGGGCAGCAATCCGGCGACCGCCTGGGCCGCCGCCGGCGATAGCTGCGAGCGCTTCGTCGGCCGATGTGCTCGGCGTCGGATCGAAATCAACCCAGCCATAGTCGGGGAAGTAGACCTCGACCCAGGCGTAGGCGTCGTGTCCACGGACGACATAGTTCTGCGTGCGGTCGTCGAAGTTATTGACGCTGAGCACGAATCCGGTCACGATCCGGGCGGGCACGCCCGCAATCCGCAGCAAGACCGCCATCGACGAGGCGTGATAGTCGTAATAGCCGCCAATCGGCAGGCCGTCCTCCGTGTTTTCGAACAGGAACCAGTAGACGGCGTCGGACTTGACCGGGGGCAGGTCGATCTCCGTCGTCAGGGGATACAGAGGGACCAGTTCGCCATCATCGTCACGTACGAGTCGTCCATCCTCGTCGACGGCGGGAGCGGATCGCAGGTATGCCTCCACGGCTGAAGCGATCGAGTACGGGTTGTAGCCTTCGTCGTCGCGCGCAGGATCTGGTCCGAGACTGAAGCTGCGGCCAATCGTGCGCACCAGGCTGTTCAGATTCGCCAACTGCTCATCGTCGTAGTCGGGCAGCTGCAGGAACGTCTCGCTGACCCAGAGCGGGTAGTTGTGTCCGGCTTCAGCCAGGGCCACCTCACTCGCTCCCGAGACCGTGCCGGTGATCTGGTAAGTGAACCCCGCGCGTACTCTGCGCTGCGCCGGACGCAGCGACAACACATCGGTCTCTTCCGGCACCGAGCGCAATTGCAACCCGGTCGGCGCGCCGCTTAGGGAATCGATGTCGACATCAAGCAGGGTGTACTGGGCGGGCACGTATGAAGCGACCTCGTCGGCCGAGGGAATCTCCGTGTCGTCCTCAAGGTCTTCATTCGCCGCGGAGATTCGGTCGCTGATGGCCGACAGCGCGGGCTCGAGATCGGTGCCGTCAAATCGGTCCGGCTCCGAGAAATCGACGCTGAAATCGACAGATGCCAGGGTGTCGACTCGCGTGGCCTTGTTGGCGATCACGGGCGCGCCGAAGGAGAACAACACTGCCGGGGATCGTTCAACCGAGATCTGCGCCGCCACCGGCCGGCGCTCGAGATACTCGCTGGTCATCAGCGTGGCCTCGTTGTCGACCGAGGTGTCATCCGCAACGGCTGTACCGCTAATTGGCTCCAGCTCGTTCACCGTGCGTGACACCGATGGTGATTGCCTCCAGCCGCGACCGGTGTACTCGTCATAAGCGGCGCCGCGCAATAGGCCGGGCTCGGTCGCGGCGGCGCGCATGATGATCGCGTCGCCGGGATCGACATCACCCTGGAGCACGAGGAAATTGTCAAACGAGTGAACCGGGACGCCGCGTCGCGAGTCGATCCCGCTGAAGATCCGGCGGAAGTCATCGTTCAGACCGTCAAAGGGGCCGGCGATGGCCGTCCAGGCATCCTCCAACGCCTGCGATTCGTCGGGCCGAGGGAGCGCGCGTGAGAGCGAGAGCAGCAGCACGATGGCAACCATCGTCGCGCCGAGGAAGGAGAGCGAGATCCAGTCTGGATAGGCCGAGCCCTGCTCGCGCCAGCGATCCATCCGGCGCAACAACGACGCGCGCATCAGCAGCAACATTGAGCCGGTGAGGAAAAATCCGTAGGACAGATTCCATTGCCGGTCTGAGAGATACGAGATGTTGACGGCAAGCAACGCGCCCAGCAGGATCATCGCGATCCAGGCGTTGCGCCATCGTGCGACGGCGTACGCCCCAAGGAATGAGCCGACATAGACGAAGACGTCGGTGAAGAAGACGAACGGCAGGTTGTCCGTCGTCAGGCCGGAGCTGAAGGCCTGTGTAAACCAGTCCTGGAAGCGGAAAGCAAAATCGGTGAATCGGTCCCAGAACAGCGGCTGTCCGCCCAGTGATTCGAGTTGGGTGATCTGCGCCATGATGATCAGGCCGCCGATGATCACGGCGATGACCATCGCGAACGGCCAGCGCAGCCGCCTCAGACGTCCCAGCCCAAGCGCCAGCAGCACGCCAAGCGCGGCGGTGACTCGCAGGTCGGGCATCTCCTCGACCCAGCCGGCGATGTAGATGCTGTTCGCCGTCGAAAGTGCGACCAGCAGCAGGATGCCGAACGTGATCGTGGATTCCAGAAATCGCTGGCTCATCGAGAGCGGTCGCTCTTGACCCGACACGACCAGCGTCTCGCCTGAGCTGCGGCGAGCGAAGAATCTGCGCTCAGCTTCGGCGACCAGCGTTGTTGGTTGGTCGGAAGCGTCGTTGGTCGGTGGCTGCGCGCTCATCGGACCGGCGTCTCTTCACTCTGTGTGTCAGAGCCGGAATCGGACTGACTCCAGTTCGCTCCCGCCCGTACTTCTTCATCTCCATATTCGCCTGAGCTGCCGGAATGCCGCCGCCGTAATTGCCGTTTCCTTCTGCAGCGGCGAGTGCGGCCGCGCCCGATGCCATCGGTCCGCCGGGAATCTGACCGACCATCACCGAGGGAATGTGATCGTCCTTGCGAATCAGATTGACCTGCACACCCAACGCACGCAGCTCGACGGCCGTGGCCGATGCTCCGCCGCGTCCGCCCCACGACTCAAGATCAATCAACGCCACGGCGGCCTTGACGCCTCGCTGGGTCAGCGAGCGAATCGCTCCCTGCCAACGCGGATCGGTCGACGCCGTGACCACGATGACCGTCGTATGCCGGCCCCAACGACGCGACTGCTGATACAGAATCGACGCCACCGGCACGGTCCCAATCGGTTGTGCAACTGCGAGCGATTCGAGGATGCGTCCGAAGTGCTGGGAACCGCGGTCGGGCTCAATCACGTCAAGCCGTTCGCCGAACATCATCAGGCCGACCGAGCGGTTCTGATTGATGAACAGCCGCACGACCGACGCGGCCAACGTGACCGCCGTTTCGATCGTGGCGTCATCGCCCACACCGATGTGATCCTGGCTGGAGAGATCGACGATTACCCACAGGTGCGAGGCGGGGTCGAGCTCGAACGTCTTGACCTTCAGCGAGCCGGTGCGCAGGCTGCTCTTCCAGTGAATCCGGTTGACCGAATCGCCGGCCTCATAGTCGCGGATGCCCGAGGCGTTGGGAGTCACGTAGTGCGTACGACGGCGGAAGCGACCCTCGCCCGGCAGATTGGCCGGCGGCGCTGAGTATCGCGGCAATTCGAGCGCGCGCGGATAGACGATGAGCCCGCGACGGTGTCCGAATCGAAGCTCGCGGTGGAAGATGTCGAACGGATCAGAACTACGCACCGTGATCGGGCCGAGGTTGTAAAGCCCGCGTCGACGACATGCGGTCTGAACCCGCCAGTTGCGATGATTCGATCGTCCCAGCGAGGTCACGAACTGCGCCGTGTGTCCGGGCAAGTCTGATGTCTCTTCGACCTCGAGCCAGAGCTTGGGAATGGCGGAGTCGTTGATCACCTCGAAGCGTTCGATGATCGACTCGCCGACTTGCACTCGGTCTCGCGAGCGCGACATGCGCACTCGCACGCCCTGTCCTGACGACCAGGTCCAGATACCGGCCAGGATGATGCCGAAGACCAGCGTGTAGCCCAGCCGTTGCGGCAGCCAGTAGTTGGAGGCGATGCCGACAGCGAACGCAATGATCGTCAGCGTGACCACAATGCTGAAGGAACGGCGTGTGCCGAATGTCGCCCGCCAGGCGCTGCGGAAGGGGCTCGTGATGGCTGCCCAAACTGCATGGGGGCCGCGCACGGTCTAGTCCGTTCTGTAGACGACCGGGCCGGGCGCTGCTCGGCTGGCGGGGCAGATCATCATGCGACTCGCGCGCCCGGCACCGGCACACGTTCGAGTACGTCGTCGATCACTGTCCGCGCATCCTGGTTCCGCACCTGGGCCGACGGGCTGAGGATGATCCGGTGCCCGAGGGCTGGGTGGGCCAGCGATTTGATGTCGTCGGGAATCACATAATCGCGACCGGCCAGCAACGCCGACGCCTGGGCGCAACGGAAGAGCGCCAGCGATCCACGCGGGGAGGCGCCCAGGTACACGGCCTCGTGCGAGCGGGTCGCAGCGACCAACTGCACGGCGTACTGCTTGAGGTGCGGGTCGACCCAGATGTCGCGAGAGACACGATGGATTTCCCGCACCTCCTCGGGTGAAGTCACAGGCGCGAGCGCCTCGATCGGGTGCCGTTGTTGCTGACCCTCCAGCACGGCCACCTCGTCGTTGGCAGAGGGATAGCCCAGGTGGATGCGCAGCAGGAAACGGTCGAGCTGCGCCTCGGGCAGGGGGAACGTGCCCTCATACTCGACCGGGTTCTGGGTCGCCAGGACCATGAACGGCGGCGGCAGTTTACGGGTGACGCCATCGGCCGTTACCTGGCGTTCCTCCATCGCTTCCAGCAATGCCGATTGCGTCTTGGGCGTAGCCCGGTTGATCTCGTCGGCGAGCACAATCTGAGAGTAAATCGGCCCCTGCCGCCATTCGAAATCCTGCGTCTTCTGGTTATAGATCGAGACGCCGGTGACATCCGAGGGCAGCAGGTCGGGCGTGAACTGAATCCGGTTGAAGGTACAGCCGGTCGAGACGGCCAGCGCGCGAGCCAGCATCGTCTTGCCGGTGCCGGGCACATCCTCGATCAGCAGGTGGCCATCGGCGACGAGCGCGACGACCGCCTGCCGCACTTCTTTGGTCTTGCCCAGGATGACGCGCTCGACATTGGCAACGACGCCGAGCAGCACGGTTCGGGGATCGTCCATCGGGGAGTTCTCCGCTTGCAGGTCTACCAATCACTGCTGGTCGCGGTTTGTGAGCCGCTGCTCGTCAGTGTGGCGTCTGGTATTTGAATTGAGGGACACTTGGTAAGAGCGTAGCTCATATGTGTAAAGTAGTTCCGACGGTATGGCGCACACGGTTGATCTCGAACGAGTGGTGAGTGGGCCGGTTCGCCTCAGCCGGCGGACGGTGTTGCGTGCGCTCGTCGGCGCGGGCGCAGGGCTGCTGCTCACGGCCTGCGGCGGCGATGATCTGGATCCCTTCGCGGCCAACCGGCCGAACACTTCACCGGCCTCCGACAACGGGAGCGGCGCTTCGGAAACGAGCGAAGCACAGCAGGACATCGCCGAACCGGCGGCCTCACCGGCACGGGCCGAGCCGCTACCCGCTGTCACGTTGCCGGAGCCTCGCGTCTATCTGATTCCCAGTCCCGTGTCACAGGGAGAGACGGTGTTGTTGTTGGTTGAAGCGCCCGGCGCGGAGACCGCCTCGATGTCCTGGCAGGGCCAGACGTTCTCCCTACTCCACAACGAGGAGCGATTCCTCGGCTTCTTCGGGATCGACGCCAACTCCCCGGTCGGCCCACAATCGCTGGGCGTCGCGGTCTGGGGACCGCGCGGCGAGCAACTGCTCTGGCAGGAGACAGTGATCGAGATCACCACCGTCGAGTGGACCATCGACGACATCCAGATCGATGGGCCCAACGCAGCCTTGCTCGATCCATCGATCCGCCAGGCGGACGAGCGTCAACGGCTGCCGCATCAATCCAGCCTCACCCCGAACCTGCATTGGCTCGGCGTCTTCGACCCGCCGTCCAACGGCGCAATCACCGCGCTCTACGGCGAGCAGCGATCATTCAACGGCGGCCCGATCTCCGAGTACCACACGGGCATCGACTTCGGCGGCGAGACCGGCGCCACCATCACCGCCGCAAACAGCGGCATCGTGAGCTGGGCCGGACGCACGAGACGCCGGGGCAACGGCATCATCATCGACCACGGCGCCGGCGTCTTCACGGGCTACTACCACCTCTCCGAGGTGTTGCAGAACGCCAGAACCGTCGTGGAACAGGGAGAGCTGATCGCCAGAATGGGCGCCACCGGTCTGGCAACGGGTCCGCACCTGCACTGGGAGGTGGTGGTGCGAGGAGTCACAGTCAATCCGCTGCCCTGGCTAAGGCTGCTCGAGTTCCCCGACCCCTACCAGGAGCTAAACCCAGCCAACGCGCTGAGCTCGACGAACCTCGCCAAGGGCTAACTGGCGACCTTCCCCCGCGAGGGAAGCTGCCGAAAACCCGCCCCCGGCCTGAGCAGGTGTCGCGGAAGTACAAGACTCGTCATTCCCGCGCTCCGTCGCGGGAATCTCGCCGCGTGCGGCGCCGGCGCTCGAACCAGAAGGCCCACAGCTCGCGTTAGTCGCTCAGCCGCCTTCAAGCGTTCCTGCCGAGGACGGCGAGATACCCGCGGCGGAGCGCGGGTATGACGGAGGTCGATCACAGGCGACTTCTGAGACACCCTCTGTGAGTCCCTGATCAGCCACCGAAAGAAGTCATTCACAGACTCCTACGACCGAGCAGCCTCGAGCGTCAGGGCGATTGCGATGATTGAGGCCGTCTCTGCTCTCAGCGGGCGATTGCCGAGCGAGATTGGCTTCCAGCCGTGGCTGCGGGCGAGGCTGGCCTCCTCGAGCGTGTAACCGCCTTCTGGACCGATCAGCAGATGAATATACGAAGGAGGAGGCAGACCATCGTCGCGTCGCCGTTGGAAGATCGGGGCGATCCGCTGATCCGGCTCGATCGCCGAGGCCAACAGGCGCAGGCTGTCGGGCGCCTGTTCTTCGGTGACCAGTTCGGTCACCTGGATCGGAGCGTGAATCTCCGGCCGGTACTCGCGACGGCATTGTTCGGCGGCTTCCGTCGCCAGGCGGCGCCAACGATGTAGACGCTGTGTCGCGTCGCCGCGGATGAGGGCTCGCTGCGACCAGACGGGACGGATCTCGTCGACGCCGAGCTCGGTCGCCTTCTCAATCATGAAGTCATAACGCTGAGGTCGAATCAATGCCGCCGAGACGACGATCCGTGGCGGAGGCAGAGCGCGTCGAGGCCGACTCTCGATGACTCGGCAAATCACATCATCAACGGTGACGCGTTCCACGACGGCCTGATAGAGCCGGTCGGTCGAGGGATGCACGAGTTCCAGCGGGTCGTCGCGGCGGATGCGCATGACCCGCTTGAGGCGGTTGGCTTTGCCGCCGGTGATGACGATCGTGTCGTCCTCGACGCGCGCCGATTCATCGAGAAAATACCGGGGCACCAGGCCCAGTTGGCCTTCGTCGTTCGGGAGGTCGCCGCCGTAGTGTCTAGTCATCAGGCTGAGCCCTTCAGCTTGCGAGCGTTAGACTCCGCTGGGACAAAAACTGTACAGGAATGGACGGGCAAACTCATGGATCTCGGACTCGGCGGCAAAGTGGCGATTGTGACAGGCGGCTCAGAAGGCATCGGCCGGGCGACCGCAATCCTGTTGGCGGCGGAAGGCGCATCGGTGGTGATCGGCGCTCGGCGTCAGGGGCCGCTGGATGAGGCGGCAGATGCGATCAAGGCGAACGGCGGCGAATGCCTGGCGATGTCGACCGACGTCACCTCAGACGACGACTGCGAGCGGCTGGTTGCGGCGGCGATTGAGCGCTTCGGCGGCGTAGACATCCTGATCAACAACGCGGGGCAATCGTCGTCGGGTCTGATCGAGTCTCACGACATCGAGACCTGGGCCATCGACCTCGATCTCAAGCTCTACGGCGGCATCCGCCTGGCCAAGCTCTGCATCCCCTCGATGCGCGAGCGCGGCGGCGGACGGATTGTCAACCTGCTCAACATCGGCTGCAAAACGCCGGGCGCAGGCTCAATGCCGACCGCGGCCTCGCGGGCAGCCGGTCTGGCGATGACCAAGGCGCTGAGCAAGGAGGTCGCGGCCGACCAGATCCTGGTTAACGCAGCCTGCATCGGCTCCGTCGACTCAGCTCAGTGGCACGGCTTCCACGAGGCCCGCATGCCCGACGCGAGCTACGAAGAGTTCCTCGAAAGCGTCGGGCAGGGCATCCCGGTAAAGCGAATCGGCACGTCGGAGGAGGCGGCAAACATGCTCGTCTTCCTCGCCTCGGACGCGGCCAGCTTCATCTCAGGCTGCGCAATCAACATCGACGGCGGCGCCTCGCCGTCTTGGTAGGCTGAGCAGCATGACGACACAAACGTATCAAGAGGCAAGCTGGACGCTGCTCGCTCAGTCGGAAGCAGAACTGGCGCAGGGTGACATTCGCCAGGCGTCGGAGAAGGGTTGGGGAGCGGCGGCTCAGATCGTCAAGGCCGTCGCCCAACAGCGTGGCTGGCCTCACCAACGGCACGCTGCGTTGTTCCGTGTCATCTCAAGCCTTGCGGAAGAAACAGGCGACGACCAACTTCGGAATCTCTTCCAAGTCGCTAACAGTCTGCACACCAATTTCTACGAGAACTGGGACACGGCAGACAACGTCAGCGCCGCCTTGGCCGATGTACGCCTGTTAGTCGACAAGCTGGCTCCGCTGGCGTAGTCAGCGCCCCGACTGAGCCAGCACCACGGCACACCAGAGGTCTTCTGTCTTGTCGGATCGCCATTGCAGTCCGCCACGAGCAAACGCCGAGACAACCTCCTCCCGCCTCAACGAGATCAGCCCACTCGCGATTAGCCGACCTCCCGGATTCAGCGCAGCCGCCAGGTCTCCGGCCAGGTATTGCAGGATGTCCGCCGTCAGGTTGGCCGTGATGAGGTCGAACTGTTCGCCTGCTGGGATTGACTCTTCTCTGACTTCAATTCGTTCGTCGAGCTGATTCTGCCGGACCGTCTGACGAGCGGAATCAACTGCAAGCGGATCGATGTCTGTCGCCAGCACCGACGCCGCGCCCAGCTTTGCTGCCGCGACCGCGAGGATGCCGCTTCCCGTTCCCACATCCAGAACCCGCTCGCCACCGCTGATCTGTTCAGCCAGGAGTCCGAGGCAAAGCCTGGTCGACTGGTGCTGTCCGGTACCGAAAGCGAGGCCGGGAACGAGGTCGATGACCAGCTCGTCGGGCTTGGCCTCGTAGGCGATGTGCGGCGGTCGGATGATGATCGATCGTGGGCCGGGGATTCGGACGAGGTTGAAGTGGTCGTGCCAGGCGGTGCGCCAGTCCCGGTTGGGCAACTGTTTCACGTGAAACAATTGTTCTCCCAACGACAGCTTGGCTGCGGCATCCCGGGCTGGCGCTTCGATCCGCTTCCAGTGGTCGGCGCTCAGGTAGGCCGCGACCTCGGCGCGTCCGTCGTGCTTGGGGCGATTGTCGTGACCGGGCCACGGTTCCTCAGTCGGTTCGTCGATCTGGTACTCGATGCTGGAGTTGTATACGCCAGCCAGTTCCCAGGCAGCGACTGCCTGCTCGACTTGTGCGGCGCCGACACTGAGAGCAACCCGCAACAACCTGGAGGAGCCACTAGAGGAGCGACTGGAGGAGCGACTAATTGGAGAATGCTCCACGGATGCGCGAGAAGACGCCGTCCTCGTCGCCGCCTCGGTTGGCGGGATCGTCGAGCAGTTCGGCGAGCTGTTCGAATAGTTCGCGCTGCTGGCTGGACAGCTTGGTCGGAATATCCACGTGGACCTGCACCCGCATGTCGCCGCGGCCGCGACCGCGCAGGTGGGGCACACCCTCTCCGCGCAGGTGGAACTCATGGCTGTGCTGAGTCGCGGCGGGAATGTTCAGCGGCTGGTCGTGGCCGTCAATTCCGGGGATACTGACGGTCGCGCCGAGCGCGGCCTGGGCGACGTTGAGATGCAGCGGCAGGATCAGGTCGTTGCCATCGCGCAAGAACAGTTCGTGCGCTCGGACGTTGATGTCGACGTAGAGATTGCCGGCCGGTCCGCCGCGCAATCCGGCGTCGCCCTCGCCCGAGAGCCGCATTTGCGCCCCGTCAGTGACGCCGGCGGGAATCTTGACTTTCAGTCGCCGGTTGCGCTGCTCGCGTCCGATGCCGCCGCATGACTGGCAGGGGTGCTCGATTACGGCGCCCTCGCCCTCACACGGCTCGCAGGGCGCGACGTTGACGAAGCGTCCGAAGACGTTGCTCTGGGTGCGCCGCACTTCGCCGGCGCCGCCGCAGACGGTGCAGGCGACACGCTGAGTGCCGGGCTCGCCGCCCGAGCCGCCACAGACGGTGCAATGCTCAAGTCGCGAGGCGCGAATCTCTTCCTCGCAACCGAAGACGGCATCCTCGAAATCGAGCTCGATCTGGATGCGCAGGTCGCCGCCGCGAATCGGGCCGGCGGCGCGGCGTCCGCCAAAGAACGCATCAAAGATGTCGCCGAAGCCGCCAAAGTCGAAACCCTCGAAGCCCGTGCCCTGGGCGAACGCCCCAGCCGAGCCGTACTGGTCGTACTTGGTCCGCTTCTCAGGGTCGGAGAGCACCTCATAGGCTGCCGCAATACGCTTGAACTTGGCCTCAGAGACCTCCTTCTGCGCCGGGTCGGTCACACGGTCAGGGTGGTGCTCCATTGCCAGCTTGCGAAACGATCGGCGAATGTCGTCGGCAGAGGCTTCCCGCGAGAGGCCAAGGATTTCGTAGAAGTCGTCGGATTGAGCCATAGGGCAGTTTCGGTCTTTGGCGCGCTAATGGAGACAGGGTATCGCGCGATGGCGCTGCGCATTTGCAGTTGTGTAGAACAGTAATCTGAGGACAGGGAGGATCACAACCGTGGCCAAGACCGCATTGAGCCGCGACGAAGCGCTGAGGCTGCTCAGAGAGCACATGCCGGTGCTCGTCAAGCGGTTCGGCGTCAGCGAGCTGGCGCTGTTCGGCTCAACCGCCCGCGACGAGTCGACGCCGGACAGCGACGTTGACATCCTGGTCACATTCGACAGCGAGACTCGTGAGGAGCAGAATGGCGCATCCTGGTGGGGCGATCTGGGCGCTGAAGACTACTTGTCGGACCTGTTCGGTCGCCGTGTCGATTTGGTCGAGCGTCGTTTGCTGCGCAAGGAGTATCGTCCCTGGGTGGAGGCCGACGCGGTTGACCCATTGGATCCGAGGCCGCTGATGTCAGAAGCGTCGCGCCCAAAACGCTGGGATATCTACATCCAGGACATGCTGGACTCTTGCGATAAAGTCATCTCGTACACTGTCGGCTTCGAGCAAGCAGAATTCCAGCAGGATGAGATCCGTAAGGATGCAACAATCCGCAATGTAGAAATCATTGGCGAGGCCGCGACGAAGCTGCCGGAGCACGTGCGGGAAGCAAATCCCGAGATTCCGTGGCGCGCCGTCATCGACGCGCGCAACCGTCTTATTCATGGCTACCGAGACATCAACGACGACAAGCTGTGGGCGATCATTCGTCAGCACGTGCCGGAGCTGATCACGCGCCTCAGCCCACTGCTGGCTCAGGCCAAGGCGGAGCTAACGGAGTCGGGCGAGTAGTCGTCTGGCAAGGGTGCGTTGGCTGTCCATCCTGCAGCCTCGGTTCCTCGCGTTCAGCCGTTCGCCGCACTCCGGATTGTGTGGGTTATCCGTCGGTTGAAGTAATGGCCGCCGCTACTGTGCGCGAACGCGCTCTCGAGATGTCAGGGGTTTCGTAGCAGTCGTTTGAATGTGCCATTGGGTGGTTTCGGTCGTAGGCGTCTGGGGATAGTGGATCGCCCTTTCGGTTGACAGCAACGCACAACCATCTGTTCGCTGCTCTTCGTTTTCTATAGCACACCCCCTGTTCTCTATAGAGAACAGGGGGTTGACATTTGGCGTCCTTAATGCCCGCGACCCGCTTGGAGGGTGCTGCCGGAGCCCACCACCCTCCAAGCGGGTCGCCGCCTCCACCTCCATCGAATTGCTGGCGTCCCCTCGCCTAGCGTCGCAGTTGCACCAGTGACCTAGACGAGAGGAACGCTCCATGAATATACCGGGCCGAGACCGACCAGCCGAAAATCGCGGGTTCGCGATTGGATTCGCGCTGGTGGCGCTTGTTGTCGCGTGCGCCATGGTTTCAGCCGAAAAGTCCGCCTCGTTTCGAGAACTTTCGAAACGGCAGTACGCAAGTGACGATCTGTTGCCTGCGCATAAGAGGGCGGGCCAACAACCGTAGCGATATGCGTGATGTTGTTGCAACAGCGAGTGAACTTCCCCAATCCCGACCTTGATGTCTTGAGTCAGGGATGACATCCATTTCAGGGTGAACTGTGGCTCGCAGAATCTCCACATCACTTCGCATGTCCGTTAGGCCCGCGACATCCCGAAGGGAGCCGCTCCATAGCGGAGAGATCCCGATAGAAAGGAAGAGGATAGTGCTAGACGGAATTTTCGCGTCGTACCCTCGAGTGAAGTCTGCGTCCGTGTTGGCTGCGATTGTGGGATTCGTGAGCATCGCGGCGTTGGCTGGAGCATCAACCAGCCAGTTGCTCGCGCATGACCCCGGTGAGGACAGTCACGCTCACGACACCGAGTCTGATGAGGATGGTGTGGTAGAAGACTGGGCGCAAGACGCGCTTGCTGGTGCCGCTGGAACGGGAGCTGGAATCGTAGCAGGGGCCGCAGCTACCGCAAGCAGTAAGGATCCTGCCCGAGGCGCGCAAGTAGGGGCTGCCACTGGAATAGCCGTCGGGGTGGCGGTTTCAACCACACTGGACGCAGTAGATCCGCCACGTGAAGTTCATCCTGAGCAAAGCTTGAGCCAGAATCACGAGAATGAGCACAACGTGCATGCCGCCCAACAAACTGCAAACCTTCCGGGAGCCAATAACAACTATGCACCGGTGGTGACCTGCCAACCAGCCCCCGGTGTTGCTGGTCACCAAAACCCCTGTCATTCGACCACGTCCAGTTAGCGGGTCAAATGAGTGGGCACGGACACTGAGCAGTACGCTAAAATGTCCCTGCGCAAGGGGCAGAGAGGAGTCGAAGGTGCATTCCGATGGCATTTGGGATTGGTTTTCTCGCTGGGCCGGCGGTGCCGATACGGCGGTGATCGTGCTGAGCAGCGCTGCCAGCGTCACCCTGTACTTTGTGCTTCGGTGGACGATTCTACCGGAACTCTCGAGCGTCATGGCTGGAGTTTGGGCTGAGCTGTCTCTAGCTGGAGGCACACTGGCGGCCTGTCTCTTGGCCATAGAACTGACGAGGCGAACCGGTTGGTGGATCCGAACCTTTGATAGGGGGCATGGCAGATAGCACCAGCGCAACGCGGCAATCTGCCTGCGCAAACCGAGCCGTTCGCCAAAAGCAACTAGGTTTCGTCGAATACCCCTCCCGCTCTGAGAGCGGGAGGGGTATTTGTCTACCTAGACCTCGCGGAATTCGCCCTCGACCGTGTCGTCCTCCGGCGGTGAAGCGTCGTCTCCCATGTCGGGGGCTTCTCCGGCGGCTTGCTGCTGACCGTAGATTTTCTCTCCGACCTTCATCAAGCTGGTGTTGAGGTCGTCGAGCGCGGTCTGGATCGGGGCCACGTCGTCCGACTCCAGGGCGGCTCTGAGGGTGTCGATCTTGCCCTGCATCTCGACCTTGAGCTCCTCGTCGATCTTGTCTTCCTGGTCGCGGAGGACCTTCTCTGCTTCGTAGGCGGTGGTCTCGGCTCGGTTGCGGACCTCGGCGAGCTCTCGTAGGCGCTGGTCTTCTTCCGCGTGTTCCTCGGCGTCTCGCTGCATCGTGGCGATCTCGTCGTCGGAGAGGCCGGAGGAACCCTGGATCGTGATTCGCTGCTCCTTGCCGGTGCCCTTGTCCTGGGCTCCGACGTTGAGGATGCCGTTGGCGTCGATGTCGAAGGTGACCTCGACCTGGGGCATCCCGCGCGGGGCGGGGATAATGCCGTCGAGGATGAACTTGCCCAGCGACTTGTTGCCGCCGGCCATCTCGCGCTCGCCCTGCAGCACGTGGATTTCGACCTGGGACTGGTTGTCGGCGGCGGTCGAGAAGACCTGCGACTTCGAGGTCGGAATGGTCGTGTTACGCGGGATCAGCGGCGTCGAAACGCCGCCCAGGGTCTCGATACCCAGCGTGAGCGGGGTGACATCAAGCAGCAGCACGTCCTTGACCTCGCCGCGCAGGACGCCGGCCTGAATTGCCGCTCCGAGCGCGACGACCTCATCCGGGTTGACGCCGCGGTGCGGCTCCTTGCCGAAGAACTGCTGAACCTTCTGCTGGACCAGCGGCATCCGCGTTTGTCCGCCGACGAGCACGATCTCGTCGACCTGGTCGCGGGTGATGCCGGCATCGTCGAGCGCGTTGCGACAGGGCTCGAGCGTGCCCTCAACGAGGTCGAGGACGAGCTGCTCGAGCTGGGCGCGAGTCAGCGTGTGGGTGAAGTGCTTGGGGCCGGAGGCGTCGGCAGTGATGTAGGGCAGGTTGATCTCGGTCGACTGCGTGGTCGACAGCTCGACCTTGGCCCGCTCGGCGGCTTCCGTGAGGCGCTGCAAGGCCATCCGGTCCTGCGAGAGGTCGATCGCCTGTTCCTTGCGGAAGACGTCGACGAGGTGGTCCATCAGGCGCTGATCGAGGTCGTCGCCGCCGAGGAAGGTGTTGCCGTTGGTCGAGCGGACCTGGAAGGTGCCTTCGCCCAGCTCGAGGATGGAGATGTCGAAGGTACCGCCGCCGAGGTCGTAGACGGCGATGTAGTGGTCGTTTTCCTTTTCGAGGCCGTAGGCCAGCGAGGCGGCGGTCGGCTCGTTGATGATCCGCAGGACGTTGAGTCCGGCAATCCGGCCCGCGTCTTTGGTCGCGTTGCGCTGGGAGTCGTCGAAGTAGGCGGGGACGGTGATCACCGCCTCGTTGACGCTCTCGCCGAGGTAGGCTTCGGCGTCGGCCTTGAGCTTCTGTAGCACCATGGCCGCGATTTCGGGCGGCGAGTAGGGGTTGCCGCCCATCCTCACGCGGGCATCGCGGTTCTCGGAGCCCTCGACCACATAGGGCAGCCGGCTAGCGGCGCCTTGCACGTTGGAGTCGTCGAAGCGGCGACCCATCAGCCGCTTGACCGAGAACAGCGTGTCCTCGGGATTAGTAACGGCTTGACGCTTGGCAGCGGTGCCGACGATGCGTTCGCCGGTCTTGGTCAGTGCCACGACCGACGGAGTGGTGCGGTTGCCTTCGGCGTTGGGGATCACGGTCGGCTCGCCGCCTTCCATGACGGCGACGGCGGAGTTGGTCGTGCCGAGGTCGATACCAATGACTCGTCCGGGCATGGGAAATCTCCTACGCGGTGGATTCGGTTGTTTCGTCTGGTTCGTCTGGTTCGTCGGATGTACTCGATGTGTCGGGCGGCTCAATCGAGCCGTCGCCGACTATCACCTGGGTCGCGCGCAAGACGCGGGAACCGATGGTGTAGCCGGTACGCAGGACGGCGACGATCTCGTCGTGTTGGCCGGGCAATTGGCCAACGGCTTCGTGGAAGTCCGGGTCGAAGGACTGCTCGACCGTGTCGATCTGCTTGACCTGCTGCCGCAGCAGCAGCGCACCCAGCTTCTGCGCGATCAGCTCGACGCCCTGTCGCCAGGGATCGTCCTGGTTGGACTCGTCGCGCGGCGATTCGCGATCGGCTCGCTCGAAATCGTCGGCGAGGTCGAGCAGGTCGAGCAGGATGGCCCGTTGTGACTGCTGGACGCGGTCACGGACATCTTGCGCGGAGCGGCGCTTGAGATTCTCGAAATCGGCCTGCGCCCGTTGCCATCCCGCGTAGTTGCGGGCCGACTCTTCGCGCAACGCCTCTAGTTCGTTAGCTGGTTCGGCATTCGGGTCGGATTCGAGGACTTCATCGATCTGCTGATCTACCTGATCAGTTGACTGGCTGTCTGGGATCATCGGCTGGTTCCATAGACGGCGTCGATCATCTCCTGCAGGAGCTGGGAATAGAAGCGCGCGGCGGCGATGCTGCGCGGATAGTTCATGCGCGTCGGCCCGATGATCCCGACATAACCGGGGATTTCCAGGGCGTGGTCGGAAGTCATGGACGAGCCGTAGGGAGCGAGGACCAGTGAGCATTCCTGTAGCAGCTCGGTGGGATGGTCGTCGCCGATCAGGATGTGCATCGCCCCACGCAGGTCGCCCTGGTGCGCGATGTCCTCGACGACCGCGGCCGGGATCAAATCCTCGGCGGCGTGCTGGTCGACGAGCTCAATCAACTCCAGCGAGCGCAGCGGCTCGTGTTGGAACTCCGGCTGTGCCATCATCCCGCCGAGTCCGGCGATCGAGGGAACGCCGGCCCGCAGCGCGTCTCGGTCGAGGACCTGGGCCAACGTGTCGAGCACGAAATGCTCCACGGGATGCGTGTCGGGAGCGTCGATCGCTTGTCTCGCCGCTTCGCGAACATCTGGAGCGGAGCGGCCGCGAAGCATTGAGGAGAGCCTGGTGGCGAGATCGTCGAGTTCGTCCACCTCGATCGGTTGCGGCAGGGGCATGAGCTGGCGGATCATCCGCGCTTCCTGCACGATCACGATCATCAGCACGAGCAGCTCGTTGAGCGCGATCAGTTCGAGCTGTCGTACGCGCAGGCGCTCGGGATGGGGCGGCGCGACGATCACGAGCAGCCCCAGCGAGCGGGCAAGCACGGTCGCGGCCAGTTCGACCCATTCGTCGACGGCCGGCGCGGCCTGGAAGAACTGGTGTCGGACGGAGGCCTGTTCGGCCATGCCCAGCTCGGCGTGTCCCATCAGCGACTGCACAAAGTGTCGGTAGCCGCGGTTTGAGGGGACGCGGCCGGCGGACGTGTGCGGATGGGTGAGATAGCCCTCTTGCTCGAGGGCGTGCATCTCATGGCGTATCGTGGCTGGCGACGCCGGCAAGGCGTATTTTTCAACGACGTGACGCGACGCGACCGGTATCGCGGTTTCGATGTAATCCTGGATGACGAGCTGCAAAATGCCTGCGCGTCGATCGCTGAGATGGTCGGTAAGCCGTTCGGAGGACATCGCTCGTGTCAAGTCCTTGTCCGGCAACCATGCCTGGCAATTCATGCCCGGCAATCATGCCCGGGTGTCAAGCCTAGCCATCTGGCTGTCGTAAGCTGTGGTTAGCACTCTCTTGCGGAGAGTGCTAACGCCGTGATCGTAACAGCGTTCGCTTGATTCGGCAAAGGATTCAGAGCTCGGTCGAGGTGTAACAGAACACGTCAGCTACACGTCAGCTACGCGTCAACTGCACGTCAACGAGCAGTCCACGAGCTATTCACAGCAGGACGATGAGGGAGTCGCAACATGGTCAGTGGAGGTGTCGGCGCAGGTGTGAATCGAGGCGTCACCGCCGATGACGACGGCGAGCGCCGGCGCGTCGTGGTGACGGGGGTCGGAGCGGTATCGGCGGCTGGCTTGACGACGGCCGATTTCTGGTCGGCGCTGTGCGACGGGCGCGTCTGCACCTCCAAGCTGACAGCCTTCGAGGCGCCGCGAGCAGCAGCAGCGGGACAGGTTGATCAGTCGTGGCGCGGGCCGTCGGGCGCCCCGGCGTGGCTGTTGGCGCGGATGGACCGGGCATCTCAACTCGCGTTGGACGCAGCCATCCAGGCGCAAACCGATGCGCGGATCGAGTTCAATCAACAGAATGCCTTCGTCGTCGGGGCGGTGACGGGCATCGCCCATCCCAGCGCCGGCGACGGCTGGGCCGCGCTCGGCTCGGGACTGTCGGGCGCTTCGATGGGACTGAATATTGCCGGGCCGGTCTTCACGGTGTCGATGGGTGGCGCGTCGGGGCTCGCCGCGGTCGTGCTGGCGACGCAATTGATTCGCGCCGGCGTCGTCCGGGCGGCGGTGGCGATTGGCGCGGAAGCGCCGCTGCGCGCGGACGTGTGGGAATCGTACGAGTCATCGGGGTTGCTCGATCGCTCCGACGACCCCGGCGCGCAGCGTCCGTTCGACGCCAATCGGTCAGGCATGATCCTCGGTGAGGCCGCAGGCGCGTTAATGCTGGAAGATCGCCAACTCGCCGCGCAACGCGGAGTCCACATTTACGCCGAGATCGGCGGCGAGGCGTTGACCTCCGGACCAATGGGTGACGGTCAGGCGCCGACGGATGTTGAAGTGGCGCGCCGAGCCACCGGCGACGCGATGCTGGGTGGCGAAATCTCGCCGTCGGACATCGATGTCGTGGTGGCCGCCGGGCTGGGCTCCAAGCTGGGCGACGAGCGCGAAACGGACATCATCGAGCGGGGCTTCGGCCGTCGCACGCTGGACATGTACGCCACGACGGTGAGTCCCAACGTCGGCTATACGGCCGGCGCGTCGGGTGCGCTCTCAGCGGTGGCTACGGCAATGATCGTTGATCAGCGCAAGGTCCCCCCGCACGCAACATTCCAGGAGCAGGATCTTGCCTGCAAACTGGGCTTCACAAATCGGCTGTACGAGGATCGGATCGTCGGAGCGGCAACTGCGGCATACGGCGCGCACGGTCAAAACGCAGCGCTGATCCTGATACCTCATCGTCCGGAAGCGGGGGATGAGCTGCCGGTCTTGGTGACTTAGACCGCGGCGAGCTCGGCCACCGGATTCTGTCCCTCAGCGGAGCAGGTTGGGCTCTTGCCGGTCGCGAAGCGCGAGTTGTATTGGCTACCGTAAGAGACGAGCAGGTCATTGCAGGGAAAGGCGCCATGACAACCACGAGGAAGACGCTGAACGAAGCGTTGGCCGATCTCGGTCTGGACCTTGAGTTTCTCGAGGCCGTGAACGTCGAAAGCCGGCGCAATGACGAGTTTTTCGCGGCCCATTGCAATGAGCTGTTGGCAACGCACAAGGGGCAATGGGTGCTGATCCACGATGGATCTTGCGTCGAGGCGTTTGACGACTACATGGATATGTTCAAGCGCCTGAGACAACTTGGGCCCGTCGCACAAGCGGCAGCGCGTACCGAGAAAGAAAATGAAATGCCGTGGATTTTCTGAATCGGCGTTTCCTCGGCAGGTTTGAGTCAGCACATCCCCGCCAACCACCGGCTCCTCGCATCGGAGTGAGCGCCATCGCCGATGTCGGGTTAACGACTCGTACCGTCCACTTCCTGATCGACACCGGTGCGGACCGCACCCTGATTGCACCACGGGATGCGCGAGGCTTGTTCGGCGACGAAGAGTACGAGGACACCGTCTGTCAGGGATACACCGAAGTGCATCCGCTTGGGCAGAGGTGTTTGTGCGCCGTCGGAACAAGCGCCGACAGTACTATGCACATCAGTGCGAATCCATTGAAGGTCACCTTGATGGCGGCTTCAAGCTTCAATCGAACTGTGGCCATTGCGTAAGCCGGGTTTTCCGACTGCTTCGTTGAGGGGTTATTCGTCGTAACACACCTCCCTTCCACTGCCGGGCTGTCTTCAGGCGCACCCCAAAAGGGACCTCCCTAGTCTACTTCTTGGATGGTCATGCGGCGTGGCTAATCATCAGAGCGATTCTTGCCTAGGTCAAAGAGAGTTCGCGAGCCGGACCAACACAAGTGACTGCCTGCGCATATGGCGCCTGCTCCGTAGGCTGTGCGTATGGATATTGCCTGGTATGGACATGCCGCCTTTCGGCTGCGGGGGCGCGAGGCGGCTGTCGTCATGGACCCTTGCTCTCCTGAGACCGGATTTCGGATCAATCGGCCTGCCGCCGACTTGGTCACCGTGTCTCGCCAACTGGACGCAGCTCACAACTGGGTCGAAGGCGTGGTGCTGGAGGGGGCGGAGTCGCACCGGCGACTCGATGCCCCGGGCGAATATGAGATCAAACGCGTATTGGCGACCGGCGTGCGTACGCCGGGTTCCGAGGGCACGCGAAATGTCTCATTTGTGGTCACGATCGACGAGGTGATCGTCGCCCACCTGGGCGACTTACAGGGCATGCCTGAGCGCTCGGCGTTGGACGAGCTCCAGCGGGCGGATGTGGTGCTGATGCCATGTGGTGGAGGCAAGCATCTCTCGCCCGAGTCGGCGGCCAGCATCGCGGGCGTGATCGCTGCGCCGCTGGTGATTCCCATGCTGTATCAGCCGGAGTCGGCGGATGATGTCGAGACCGGTCTGGAGCCGCTCTCGACGTTTCTGCGAGAAATGGGACTGACCGTCGATCCGCCGAGTGACAACCACATCAGTGTGACCCGAAGTACGATTCCCAGCGCGCCGACGGTGGCGCCGCTGCTGGCCAGAGGAGCATGAGATGAGTCATCACCAAGGACAAGCCCAGTCGCAGGCGGAGTACGAAGTCGTGATCCAGCGAAATCGGCGCGTGATGATGCGTGACGGCGTGTCGCTGGCAACCGACGTGTACCTGCCGGCCCGCGACGGTGCGGCGATCGACGGCCCGTGGCCGACGCTGCTGACTCGCACGCCATACGACAAGCTCGGCTTTGCTGCGGACGGCGAGTGGTGGGCCAGGCGCGGATATGCGCGGGTGATGCAGGATGTGCGAGGTCGGTTTGCGTCGGAGGGCGACTTCTACCTGCTCAAGAACGAGGCCGAGGATGGCTACGACACGATTGAGTGGCTGGCCGAACAGCCGTGGTCGACGGGCAAGGTGGGAACGGTCGGCACGTCGTATATGGGTTGGGTGCAGTCGGCGGCGGCGGCTCTGCACCCGCCGCATCTGTCGGCGATGTGGGTCAACCAGGGCGCATTCAACGGGCTCACGTCATCGCTCCGACAGGGTGGCGCGCTGGAGTTGCGTTGGCTCGCGTGGGCATTCTGGAACGCGCCGGTCAGTCCCGAGGCGGATCGCGATCCGGCGCTCTACGAGGCGCTCGACCAGGCAGCGGTCGACCTGCGCGGCTACCTCAACCGGCTGCCCTGGCGACCAGGCGATACGCCGCTGTCGCTGACCAAGGACTTCGAACGTTGGGCGATCGACCTGACGACGCTGGCTCGCGAGGATGACTGGCTCTGGCAACTGCCGTCGATGAACTTCGAGAGGTTCATCGGACAGACCGCCGATGTGCCCAGCGTCTACTCGGGCGGCTGGTACGACAGCTACACCCGCGCAACGACCGAGTCGTTCATGGCCTTCTCGGAGGCGATGTCGTCGCCGCAATACCTGCTGATGGGTCCCTGGACGCACGGCGAGGTGACGCTTGATCGCACGTGGTCGGGCGATGTCGACTTCGGTCCGACCGCGCCGACATCGGGCAATCTCGCGCCGAGTATCTCGAACCTGCGGATGCAGTTCTTCGACCACACGGTCAAGGGTCTGGACAGCAGTTGGGTCGAGATGCCGCCGGTCAAGATGTTCTTGATGGGCGGCGGTACGGGTCGCCGGATCCTGTCGGGTCGGATGGACCACGGCGGCGAGTGGCGCGATGCGTCGGAGTGGCCGCCGGCCGGAACCGAGCAGCAAGACTGGTACCTGCAGCGCGACGGCGGGCTGTCGGTTGAGGCGGCGGGTGAGGATGGCGGGTCGTCGAGCTACCTGTTCGACCCGTCCAACCCCGTGCCATCAATCTCAGCCAATGTCTCGTCGCTGCGGGAGTATGCGGCCGAGGACCCGACGCTCAAGTCTCAGATTTGGCCGCCGACACAGCGCTCACGAGAACTGATCATGCCCGGCGGCGCCGACCAGCGAACCCGGCCCGATGTGATGGGCGCCGAGCCGCCCTATCTGCCGACGGCCTCGAGGTCAGACGTCGTGTCATTCCGCACGGAGCCGCTGGTTGAGGATATCGAAGCGACCGGCCCGATCACGGTGCGGCTGTGCGTCTCGACCGACGCGCCCGACACCGACTTCACCGCAGCGCTGCTCGACTGCTACCCGCCCAATCCGGATTATCCCGAGGGCTACAACCTGCGCATCACCGACAGCATCAAGCGCCTGCGCTTCCGCAACGGCTACGACCGCGAAGAGTTCGTCTCGCCGAATGACATCGTTGAAGTGACGATCGAGCTGTACCCGACCGCGAACGTGTTCAAGGCGGGCCACCGAATCGGCGTGGAAATCTCGTCCTCGAACTATCCGCGCTTCGACGTGAATCCAAATACTGGAGAGCCGATCGGTCGGCAGACACACACAAGGACCGCGCTAAACACCATCTGGCACGACGCCGAGCGGGCGTCGCGGTTGGAGCTGTCGGTGGTTCTGGGTTAAGTGAGATGCGCTGCTTGCGCCTTCCGATGCACAGCGGCTTCGTGACTACTTCGCGTTCCTTGGGCTTGGAATGAGTTCTTCGCAGATTGACACCCCGGTTGTGGCCGCAACGTCAGTCTTGCTGACGGACGACACACTGACCGCGAATCTCGTCGACGGTCGTGTGATCTCCGTTCCTCTGGACTGGTATCCCCGACTGCTTCACGCAACATCATATGAACGCGGTCGCTGGGAGCTGCAGGCAGACGGGCGGCACATTCATTGGCCGCACATCGATGAAGATCTCAGCATCGAAGGACTGCTTGCCGGACGAGCGTCGGGGGAAAGCGAGTCCTCATTGCAGAAGTGGCTCGAGGCCCGGAACAACAAACAGCCATTGACGCTCGAGGCGCGCCGCGGCCAAGCCTGCGACAGTGGCGCTGGATGACCGCTGTCGGCCCCGTTACTTATGCGTCCCCCGTGATCCAGGCGTTGCTGGCATTTCCTAAAGCTGCTGAGGATTCGCTCGTAGGATTGGATGATCAGCTCTTACAGGTCGTCGTCGGGTAGGTTGGCCGAAGAAGCCGTAGCTCTTGCCACCTGTTCCCCTTGGCGTTGCGATCGCAGAACTTGGTCCGGCGTCGTATCGTTCCGCCCGGCGGTGTACACCATCTGGCACGATGCCGAGCGAGCTTCTCGGTTGGAGCTGTCGGTGGTTTCGGGCTAGCCGGTTCCGCGCAACCGAGGGTCGAGCAGGTCGCGGAGGACATCGCCGAGCAGATTGAAGGCGAGCACCGTGATGACGATGGCGAGTCCGGGGAAGACGGCGAGCAATGGCTCGCTGCTGATCAGTCGTTGAGCGCTGTTGAGCATCGTGCCCCAGGACGGGTCGGGCGGTCGCGTTCCGAGGCCGAGGAAGCTGAGCGAGGCCTCGATGATGATCGCGACGCCGAACAGCAGCGAGGCCTGAACGACGACCGGCGCGAAGGTGTTAGGCAGGATGTGTCGTGCGGCGACCCTCGGTCCGCCGGCGCCGATTGAGCGTGCGGCGAGGACGAATTCCTGCTCTTTGACCGAGAGCGTGGTGCCTCGCACGAGACGGGCGAATGAGGGTATGAAGGTGACGCCGATCGCGAGCATCACGTTCTGAATGCCTGTGCCCAGCGCAGCAATGATCATCAAGGCGAGCAAGATGGCTGGGAACGCGAAGAGCGCGTCCATCAGTCGCATCAACACTTCATCGCGGACGCCGCCTGAGTAGCCGGCGGCGACGCCGATCGGCACGCCGATCCCGGCGCCAATCAGGATCGAGACGACGCCGACCATGAGCGCGGTCCGCGACGCGTCGACGATCCGCGAGTAGTTGTCGCGGCCGAGCTGGTCCGTTCCAAAGAAGTGCGAAATCGATGGCGACGCAAAGGCCTCGTTTCCGCTTGTGATCAGTGTTTCCAGTGGATCGTGGGTGGCGGCGACATTGGTGAAGACCGCGGCAAACGCGATCAACAGCACGATCGTGAGGCTAATCACGCCGATCGGTCGGCGGACGAATCGACGAGCGAACGCCAGGAAGTTGGCAAACATAGGATTGCGTTCGCGAGTGATCACTTCTGCGGCGTCGGTCGAACTCATCATTGACCTCAGGAGAACCGAATACGCGGATCGAGATAGGCGTAAGAGATATCGACGATCAGATTAATCGCGGCGACTCCAACCGCAATCATCACGGCGAGCGCCTGCACCGTAGGAATCTCGGAAAAGAGGATGGAGTCGATGATGAGCTTGCCGACGCCAGGCAGTCCAAAGAAGGACTCGATCACGATCGCTCCGCCGACGACCAGCGAGGTCTGAAGACCGAGCACAGTGACGACGGGAATCAACGCATTGCGGAAGCCGTGTCGGACGAGGACGGAGCGCTCGCGCAGGCCTTTGGCTCGAGCGGTGCGGACGTAGTCCTGTTGCATCACTTCGACCATCGAGGCGCGCACTTGTCGGGCGAGATTGCCGGCGAGCGCCACGCCGATCGCGAACGCGGGCAGGATCATGCCTTTGAGGTTGGCGGTGGGATCCTCGAAGAACGGAGTGAAGCCCTGGGTGGGGAACCAGCCAAGTTCAAGCGCGAAGACAATCACGAGCAGCATGGCGAGCCAGAAATTGGGCATCGAGACGCCGATCACGGCGAAGAACGTGAGCCCATAGTCAAACGGAGTCCCGGGTTTAGCGCCCGCGATCGCCCCGATCGGGATCGAGATCAGCAGCGCCAGAGCCAGCGACATGATCCCGAGCTGGATGGTCGCCTCGAGCCGGCTGGCGATCAGCGGGCCGACCGGGTCGTTGCTGCGCTGGGAATAACCGAAGTCGCCCTGGAAGACGCCGGCGATCCAATTGGCGTACTGCTCGTAGATCGGGTCGTACCAACCAAGCCGTTCGTTCAGCGCTTCGACGGCGGTCGGATCGGCTTCGGGACCGAGAATCGCGCTACCCGGGGAGCCGGGCAGCAGGCGCAGAGCGACGAAGGTGACGACGGAGATCAGGATCAGTACGGGAATCGTGGCGAGGACGCGGCGAATGATGAAGTTACGCACTGATCGCAGCTTTGTGTGTAGAGCTGTTGATTGGCGCTCTCGCACCAGACAGAGAACCCGAGCGATCGGCTGAGCGCAGCCAGCGCCTCAACCAGAACGGTCGGGCGCCGGCTGCGATTCGCGCCGGATTCGTCACGCCTAGGGTAAGACCCTAAGCGGTGATGGTGACGTCGCCCTGTCCCCAGTGCGGCTTCGCGTCGGCGAAGAGCGGGAAGGAGACATTGGCGGCGTGCGCGGTGCGGGCGAAGTGGTGGAAGAAGTTCACACCCCAGGCGGCGGTGTCCATGGCTCGGTTGAGCTCCTGGATCTTGACGAACCGCAGTTCGGGGTCGAACTCTGCGCCGACTTCACCGAGCAGGCGAACGAGTTCCATGCGGTCGGGGTCGTTCTCGTCCTCGGGCACGACGTTGCGGCTCTGGGAGAGCGGGTCGTGGACGAAGGCAAGCTGCTGCCAGACATCGGCACGAACCGACATTGAGGAGCTGTGACCGGAGACCTCGAGGTCCCAGAACTCACGCCAGAAGGCCGGGCTGGGCTTCGGGTTGAGCTTGGCGATAATGCCGAACTGTGCCAGCGAGGCGGCAATGAACTCGTCATGCGCGATTGCCTGGGCGCCGGAGAAGGTGTTCATTTCGAACTCGAAGCCGTCGGGGTGACCGGCGAGCGCGAGCTCTTCGCGAACCTTGTCCGGGTTGTAGATGTAGCCCTGGTAGTCGGGGTCGTGGTCGGGACCGGTGGCCGGGCCGAGCCAGCCCCAATGGACGGGGATGCCTTGACCGTTCCAGACCACATCAAGCAAGGACTGCTTGTCGATGGCCCAGTTGATGGCACGGCGCAGGTGCGGGTTAGTCCACGGCTCGATGCGCATGTTCAACCAGTAGCGCTGGGTCCAGTTGGTCGGGCGCGTCTCGTAGGCAAGCCCGGCGTCGGTCAGGCGGTCCACCTGTGCCGAGTCGGGGCTGAACTGGGCGTTGTACTCGCCGGCGATCATGCCATTGATGGCCTGGTCGGAGGTGCGACCCAGGTGCCAGACGATCTTGTTGACCTTCGGGTGACCGGGCTGCCAGTAGTCCTCGAACGCTTCGAAGACCATGCGGTCGTCGACGACTTCTTCGACAAACTTGAAGGCGCCGGCGCCGACCGGTGAGCGGTCGAGGTAGACGTCCTTCTCTTCGATTGCCTTAGGCGAAACCACCATGCCCGCGCGGTCGCCGAGGATGCGCAGCAACGGGGCAAAGGGCTGCTTCATGTTGAAGACGGCGGTCAGCTCGTCGGGTGTGTCGACACTGTCGATGAACTGCACATCTGCGCCGGTGTTGCCCTCGGGCAGGTCGCGAGCGCGGAGAATGTGGATCTTGACCGCTTCGGAATTCAGCGGTTCGCCGTCGTGGAACGTCACGTTGGGGCGAATGGTAAAGATGATCTTCAGACCGTCGTCCGAGACTTCCCAGCCTTCGGCGAGCGAGCGGCTGGTGTCGGGAACGAGCTCCGTGTCGTATCCGACCAGGTTGTCGTGACCGACCCACAGGTGCTGGTGGTCGTTGCCGCCGGAACCAGTGACTGGGTCGAGCTGCGAGAAGGAGCCCGAGAGGTCGGGAACGTTCAGTTCGCCGACACGACCGACGGCGACCTGCTGAGCCTGAGCCTGGGCTTGCGCCTGTGCAGCCTGCTGCTGGTCGTCCTGCTGAGCCTGCTGCTCAGCGTCAGACTCGTCCTGCTGGTCGGCCTGCTGCGCTTGCGAATCGGCCTGTTGCTGCTGCTGTTGTTGCGGCTGCGCGGTCGGCTGCTCTTGCTGCTGTTGTTGCTGCTGGACCTGCGTCACAGCCTGGTCGTCGTCATCGTCGCCACAACCAACGAGGGCGATACCGGCCGCGCCGACCCCGGCTCGGGCAGAGGCACGCAGCAATGAGCGTCGCGACATCTTGTTGCGGCGCATTCGATTCCAATAATTCCGTTCGCTCATGAACTTCCTGTTCTGATCTACGCCCGCTGGTACGACCGTCGCGGGCAAAGGAGTGTATACGTAGCCTCTTACGTTTGATGCCAATGGTCTGCCACGTGGTTTACCTGGGCCTAGCTCCGATAGAGACGTTGATCGAGGGCCGGCTTATGAATCGAAACCAGTAATCAGACGCTGTTGACGCTTGCTGAAGCCGTCAAGGATTCGCTGGTAGGAATCGACGATCAGCTCTTCCAGCTCATCGTCGGGCAGGTCGGATTCGAGCGTGATGGCGACCCAGTGGGATTTGTCCAGATAGCTGGGGAAGGTGACGGCCTCGTATTGCTGGTGCAGCGCGGGGACGATGGCCGGATCAGCCTTGAGCGAGATGGCGTGCGGCTTGCTTTTGGTGGTGCCGCCTCCGACGAAGCAGAAAATCTTGCCGCCCTTGCCGTCGGCGTTGCGATTGCCCAGCTTGTAGACGAGATCATCTTCGCTCCAGGGCGTGTCGGGCCAGGCGCCGGACAGCGACTCGCAGAGGTCGGCAACGTCGTCGCGATTCATGACCCAATCCTACGTAGCCCGCTTCAGCTAGCTTCGCCGCTGAGACCGGTTAGAAATGCGCGCGGGACGGTTCGCATCATCTGATCGATGGTTTCCTGCGGAACCCCGTCGGCCAGCAGGGCCGGGATGGCGGTGGTGCTGAGGAAGAGGTAGCGGGTCGGGTTCTCGCGCGGAGTTTCGAGGCGCGGCGCATAGTCGTGGCCGAGCATCAGTTTGTGCGCCCAGCCTCGATCGATGAGCTCTTTGACTGTCGCATTGCGTGCGACCCAGTTGGGGCGCTCTGCGCCGTCCTCGGGACCGGGGTAGCGGTCCATCGAGATGTAGACGCCGGTGTTGAGCAGATCCTCGATGTAGTCGGCGTCGACCGTGTCGGCGGTGTGGCCGATGCAGATGCGGTCCATCGGCGCGTCTTCCTCCTGGAAGATCTCGGCCTGGCGGCGACCGACCTGGAGCGGCGCCCAATGGTGGGTCGAGATCGGCGTGCCGGTGCGCTTCGCGGTGCGGGCCGCGGCTCGCAGGATCAGTTCGCCCTCGGGAGTGACGCCCTCGGCGTCGTTGGCGACCTTGATCACGCCCGCTTTGATGCCCGTGTCGGCGATGCCGACTTCGATCTCGCGGACGAAGATGTCGGCGATCTCATCGGGATCCTTGGCCCACATCCAGCGCGGGACATCGCGCCAGATGCCGGTCGCGCAGATGACGTTGACGCCCGACGCCTCGGAGGCGGCGCGCATCGCTTCGACGTCGCGGTTGAGGTCGGGGGTGGAGAGCTCGATTAGGGAGTCAACGCCACCCTGCTTGGCTTCGGTCAACTCTTCCTTGGCACGCTCCAGCACGGCTTCCTTGTCAATCAACCACGGGTAGTGATGGGTGATGACGCTGGGCGTCATCGCGACGTGCTCGTGGGACAGGGTAAATCCGAGGTCGCTGGCGTCGATCGGTCCGAGTACGGTTTCGATTGGGGTCATTCCAAACTCCTGGTTCTCGAGGGAACTTCTCTTCTTTGCTCCCCCTCGCAGGGGGAGCTGTCACGGAGCGACTGAGCGGGTCCCGCGGCGTGGGAGCCCCCCCTCAGCCTTCGGCAGCTTCCCCCAGAGGGAAACCCTTGAACAAGTCGCGCTTGGAGAACTTTCCCGTCCCCGCCTCCGAGCGGGGACCCGTTCCGCTTCGCGAGGCTACGACCTCTCAATCGCTCTCCACCAGATATGCGCCCCGCCACGTTCGTTCCGCCTGGAGGGAACCGGGGACAGGTCCCCGCTCGGGGGCGGGGACGGAACACCGGGAGTGCTGGAGTGTTTCAAAGGTCTCCAGAGGGGGGGCAAAGGAATTACGGGAGCCGTCTAGGTACCAGGAATTCCCACTACGCCTCGGCGGCGGTGAGGTTTTCGAGGAATTCGTTGTTGGACTTGGTTCGGGCGAGGCGGTCGAGCAGACGCTCGGTGGGTTCGGTTCCTCCGCCTCCGGAGCCGGCGAGGACCGACATCATGCGGCGCAGCAACCAGACGCGCTGCAATTCTTCCCCGGTGAGCAGCAGTTCCTCGCGTCGGGTGGATGAGCCGGCGATATCGATTGAGGGGTAGATGCGGCGCTCGGCGAGCTTGCGGTCAAGGCGGACTTCCCAGTTGCCGGTGCCCTTGAACTCCTCGAAGACGACATCGTCGAGGCGCGAGCCGGTGTCAACCAGGCAGGTGGCGATGATCGTCAACGAGCCACCCTCTTCCGCCTTACGAGCGGATCCGAAGAAGCGCTTCGGCGGGTACAGCGCGACCGGGTCGATGCCGCCGGAGAGGGTACGGCCGGTGGACGGCATCTCAAGGTTGTAGGCGCGGGTCAGTCGGGTGATCGAGTCGAGCAGGATGACGACATCGCGGCCCATCTCCATGAGCCGCTTGGCTCGCTCGAGGCCCAGCTCGGCGACGCGCGTGTGTTCCTCGACCGGCTCGTCGAAGGTGGAGGCGATGACCTCGCCGCGCACCGAGCGCTTCATCTCGGTGACCTCTTCGGGACGCTCGCCGATCAGGACGACCATGAGATGGACTTCAGGATGGTTGACGGCGATCCCGTTGGCGATGGACTGAAGCAGCATCGTCTTGCCGGCCTTGGGCGGGCTGACAATCAGGCCGCGCTGTCCACGGCCCATCGGCGCCACGAGGTCGATGACTCGACCGGACAGCTCTGCGGGGTCGTCGGTCTCGAGCCCGAACTTTTGATGGGGGAAGACGGCGGTGAAGTTTTCGAAATATGGTCGCGAAGCGGCCTCGGAGGGGTTTGCGCCGTTGACGAGGTCGACGCGGGAGAGTCCGTAGTACTTCTCGCCCTGTTTGGGCGGACGGACGGAACCGATCACGTAATCGCCGGTGCGCAGCCCGGTGCGACGGACCAGGGTCTGTGAGACGTAGACATCGGTCGGCGCCGGCAACAGCGACTCGCCGCGCAGGAATCCGTAGGAATCGTCAACCACTTCCAGCACGCCGCCCGAGAGGATATGGCCCTCGGCCTCCGACTGAGCCTGTAACAGACGCAGGACGATGTCCTGCTTTTTCATGCCCGAGATTCCGGTGACTTCAAGCTCTTTCGCCTTGGCAAGCAGTTGCTCGCGGGTCAGGTCTTCGAGTTCGGGGATGTTCAGGCTCGTCATCGGCTACCTCTGCTTTGGGCGCTCTGTGTTGTGATCGGCGACGTGGTGGGGGTGATGGGGGTGATAGGCGACATATTGGACGGCAGGGTGTGGATCTCGTGGTGTCGGCGTTGCTTGGACGTAGTCACGGAAGCGTGCGGAGAACGACGATGTCTGGTCGAATCGGAGCTACTGCGCTCTACGACGCCGGGCATGTTGGGTGGCGCGGGGCGCGGAAGCCAAACTCAGGGGAACAGCTCCAATCTTAGCCCTGAAGATCGCGCAGTGGCAAGCAACAACATGTGCAACATTCGAGATTGGGCCAATTACGAAACTGGTTGGCCCCGAAGTTGCGCTTCTGCTTTGTGCCAATCGTCGAGGAAGGCCTGAATGCCCTTGTCGGTGAGCGGATGCTGTTGCATCTGCTCAAGCACGGGGAAGGGAATGGTGGCGATGTGTGCGCCGACGCGCGCGGCCGCGGCCGTGTGATCGGTATTGCGCAACGAGGCGGCGATCACTTGCGCCGGCAGATTGAAGCGGTCGAGCAGGTTCACAATGTCGGCGACGAGTTGGATGCCGCTCTCGCCGATGTCGTCGAGCCGCCCGACGAATGGCGAGACGTAGGCAGCGCCGGCCCGCGCGGCAAGCAATGCCTGATTGAGCGAGAAGATCAGCGTCGTGTTGATCTGGATGCCCTCCTGTGACAGCGCCTTGATCGCAGCGAGGCCAGGACCGTCGATCGGAATCTTGACCACGACCCGCTGGTGCCAACTGGCGAGTCCGCGAGCTTCTTCGATCAGTTCGGCGGTTGTGCGCGAGACGCACTCAGCCGAGATCGGACCGTCGACCATGTCGGCGATGCGCAGGATCCGTTCGCGGTAGGGAATCGCGTTGTCGCCCTCATGCGTGACGGCGCGGGAGTGCAGCGACGGGTTGGTCGTGATGCCGTCACAGACACCCCAGTCAACGGCCTGCTGAATCTCGTCGAGTCGGGCGGTGTCGAGGAAGATCTTCATAGTGGCGGGTTCCTTTACCAACGTGGTGACTACATGGTGTCGCACCAGCTTGGAGTGCGTTGAACAGCCCGCTCCCCGCTTCCCCCCTCGCGGGGGAAGCTGCCGAAGGCTGAAGGGAGTCCCTGATCAGCCTCCGACGGCAGTGTTTCAGAACATTCCCGGAACTGCACCATGTTGCAGCAGCTACGGCTGCAGGGTAACGAGGGCGATCTGGATGGGAAGCAGCGCGGACATGAGGATCGCGAAGACCAGCGGTCCGCGGTCGTTCAGGGCGTCGGTCAGTTCCTCGGAAATCTTGCCGGTCTTGCGTGCCTGCAGAGCGAGCATCCGCACACGCCTGACGCCGGCGAACATGCCCGGCACGAGAACGAACAGCGACACCAGGTAGAGAATCTCGGCGGCGAGCAGCCAGCCGGTCTCGATGGGGTCGACGTGTTCCGCGCGAATGCCCCAGACAGCGCCCAGCACACCGGTCGCGATGATCCCCGGCAGCAACAATCGCGTGTGCGCTCGATCAGCCGAGCGGAAGAGGACATCGCGCTCAACGGCGTCCTCCGTCTTCCAGGCGCGAGTCAGGGCGAGTGTCAACGCCGCGACGCCGCCGGCGAAGACCACCGTCGCCAGCGTGGTGAGGAAGCGGAAGATGTCGTCTTCGCTCACGGGCGGAGGACTCTCTCAGCCACCCGGTCGAGCCGGGGGCAGGTTTTGGTCAGCTTCCCCATCGATGGGGGGCCGGGAACGAGCTAGCTGGTTGGTGGCGCCGACGGGATGTCGGAGGGCCGTTTCCGACTCGGCCAGGACCGAATCGATGAAGCCGAGGAAGAGCGGGTGCGAGCGCTCGGGCCGGGACTTGAGCTCGGGATGGAACTGCGAGCCCAGCATGAAGGGATGATCGTGCACTTCGGCGATCTCAACGAGCGCCCCATCGCGCGACGTGCCGCTGGCCAGCAATCCGGCGCGCTCGAAGCGGTCACGATAGGTGGGATTGAACTCCCATCGGTGCCGGTGCCGTTCGTAGGCGAAGTCCGAGTCGTAGAGTGCGCGGGCGCGGGTCTCCGGAAGCAACCGGCAGGCGTAGCCTCCGAGCCGCATCGTGCCGCCGAGCTGGGTCAGCTCGCGTTGCTCGTCGAGCAGCGCGATGACCGGCGCGTCGGTGTCTTCGTCCGCCTCGGTGGTGTTGGCCGTGGGCAGATCCAGACGCTCACGGGCGAAGGCGATCACCATGTTCTGCATGCCCCGGCAAAGACCGAGGTAGGGGATGTCCTGCTCAAGTGCGAACCGGGCGACTCCGATTTCACCCTCGATCCCGCGCTCGCCGAAACCGCCGGGCACGATCACCCCGTCCACTTCGGCCAATGCGGTCGCAATCTCCGGTTGGTCGGCGGTGTCGAGATGGTCGGACTGGATCCAGGTGATATCGACCCGGGCGCGACGTTGCGCGGCGGCGTGGATCAGCGCTTCCTTGACCGACAGATAAGCATCGCGCAGCTCGACGTACTTGCCAACGATCGCAACACGGCAGACGCGGTCGGTCTGAAAGAGCCCGTCCGACCAGTCGATCCAGTCGCCCATCGAGCGGCCGGGCTGACACGGGCGCGGGGTCAGGCTGAGGCGGTCGAGCGTCAGGTCGGTCAGGCCGGCCTGTTCAAGCATTGCCGGGACCTGGTAGATCGACGAGGCCGTCTCGAGTGTCATCACCGCTTCGGCGGGCACGTCGCAGAACAGCGCAAGCTTGTCGGTGATCGATTTGTCGGCCGGAATGTCGGTGCGGGAGATGATCACGTCGGGCTGGATGCCCATGCTGCGCAGGGTGCGGACCGAGTGCTGCGTCGGCTTGGTCTTGAGCTCGTTCGTCGCCAGCAGGTGGAACAGCGGCGTCACGTGTATGGCGAGGGTGCCGTTGCGCGGCTCCTCGTAGCGCATCTGACGGATGGCTTCGAGGAACGCCTGACCCTCGATGTCGCCGACGGTGCCACCGACCTCCACGATCATGACGTCCACGCCTTCACGCTCGGCCAGGCCGCGGACGCGCTCTTTGACCAGGTCGGTGACGTGCGGCACGGTCTGGATCGTGCCGCCGAGGTAGTCGCCGCGACGCTCACGCTGAATCAACTCTGCCGAGATCTGGCCCATCGTGACCGAGGAAGCGGCGGTCAGGTTCTGGTCCAGGAAGCGTTCATAGTGGCCGAGATCGAGGTCGGTCTCCGCGCCGTCGTCGGTCACGTAGACCTCGCCGTGTTGGTAGGGCGACATCGTGCCCGGGTCGACGTTGAGATAGGGATCGAGCTTCTGGACGGTAACGGAGAGGCCGCGTGACTGGAGCAGTCGTCCCAACGACGCGGTGGTGATGCCCTTGCCAACCGAGGAGATCACCCCGCCGGTGATGAAGATGTACTTCGGTGACGGTTCGTCGCTACTCACTGGCTCAATGATCCACCATGTGATCCGCCCGGCGATCCACCCGGCGATCCGGTCGGTGATCCGCCCTGCAGATTGACCAGGAGGTCAACCTGGTCGCCGTCGTTGAGCGGGTCCTCAGGCAATGCCTGGACAGAATTGATGACGACGGCGATCGCTTCCTGGTCCTGCGCCGAGAAGGCCTCAGCGTTGAGGATGTCCTGCGCCGTCATGCCGTCGAACCAGTCGACGCTGAGGTTGGACTTCTTCGACTTGGAGAGCGGAACAAGAGTCATGAAGAGTTTGACGTTGATGGCCATGTCGGTCTCCGTCGCTGGTTGGTTGGGAGTGTACCAATGGGAGGTCGTGCAGCGCATCCAGCCTCCGAGTTGATACCGAGTTAATACATTGTCGCCATGTCGCTGATTCCACTTCGCATTCGAAACATCATGGTTCGCCGCATAGGGCTGGCCGAAGAGCCGGTGGACGAATTTGTCGAGGCGCTTGACGAAATGACGGACGGGCTGGCGCCCAGATCTGAAGTCCAGACGCAGTTCGAGCTGTTGCGAATGGAGATGCGGGCGCTCATCTACCAAGCCACCTTCGTGATTGTCACGACACTGCTCGCCATTGGTGGAATCATGATCGGCTTGCTGGTGAGTCAGTAGGAGTCAAGCCAGTAGGAGTCAAGCCAGCTGGCTTGCGGCTTCCTCGAGAATTCTTGTGGCCGCGGTGCGCACCCCCGGATTGTTGGGCTGTCCACCCATCGGATATGGGAACAGCGTGGCGTAGCGAGAGAGCGTGACCGCCATCTGGCGCGCGATTATCCGATGATCGGAGTCTGGATGCTCGCGCCAGAACGTGGCGGCCTCACCCCAACAGGCGGCGAGCGTCTGCGCCTCGTGCGAGTACCGTTGCGGCTCAATTTCTAGATCGCTCTGCAGCACGTCGACGCGATTGAACAGTTCGCAGCGAACTGAGTCGAGCGAGGCGATCAAGGCCCGGGACGCGGCCGACACGAGGTCATCTTCTTTAGAAGCGGCGGACGGTCGTGTCGCAATCAGCGTGAGCCTGGATGCCGCATTGAAGTCCGCCTCGGAAAGCCAGGGCGACACCTGCTCCGTCAGGGGACCGTCACGGCGCCAGGCGCGTCGCGCGTCGTCGCAGCCGACGATCAGGCCGAAGGTGGGGCCGAAGGCGGAGACGCCGACGCCGTACGATGTGACCGGGCGATCGGCGCGGAGTTCGCGGCGGATGAGCCGGCGGGCGAGAATTCGCTGAAGCCGGCCGGGATCGGATCGGTCAACGACATCGGCGTTCGCGCCAAGGGCCGACAGGCCGGTCCGCATCGTCGGTGGCAGGTCGCCGGAGTGCGGCGCCTGGTAGAGCAGGCCAGTCGCCGCCCCGATCACAAAACTGGAGTGAGGAACGTCAATCTGCCGCATTTGCGCGACCAGACAACCGACCAGCGGCATCCAGTGATATTCGTAGCGCGCCTCGACAAATGCCTGCACCTGGTGTTGCTCCCAGCAGTGGCTTGAGCATACGGAGGCGCAGGTATGCTTGGATGACTCATGACCACATCTAATTCTTCCCGCACCGCCGTCGAACCGACGGTCGACACGCTGCCGAACGGCTTGCGCGTCGTAGTCACCTCCATTCCTCACTCGCAGGCCGCCGTGCTGGCCGCGTATGTCGGCGTTGGCTCTCGTGACGAAGCTCGCGACACGTTGGGCCTGTCCCACTATCTCGAGCACATGCTGTTCAAAGGCACCGCGTCTCGCCCCGAGCCGACGGCTATCTCTGCCGCGATTGAAGGAGCCGGCGGGTCACTGAACGCCTTCACCTCGCGGGAGCTGACCTGTTACTGGAATCGGGTGCCGTTCAACAAACTCTCCCTGGCGATGGATGTGTTGGCTGACTCGGTTCGCAATTCTCTCCTGGCGGAGTCGGAGATTGAGCGCGAACGGACGGTGATCTGCTCGGAAATCCGGCGAGCTCACGATCAGCCCGGGCAGCGAGCCGCACAACTGCTGACGCAATCGACGTACGGAGACCAACCTTTGGGCTGGGAGGTCGCCGGCGACCTGGAATCAGTCGGCGCCGTCACCCGCGAGCATCTGGCCTCGCATATTGAAACCTTCTATCGACCCTCGAACATCGTGCTGTCGGTGGCTGGCAACGTCGAGCGCGAAGAAGTGCTGGAATACGCCGAGCGTCACTGGAACGAAGGCTGGCCATCAGAATCGTTTGAAGCGACCCCGTCGCGCGTTCGAGCAGGTACGGCGATGTCCGACGAGCTTGCCCAGATCGAAGTTCGCGACAACGAGCAGTGCAACCTCGCCTTGGCCCTGCGGTCAATCTCCAGGCTCGATCCCGACCGCTATGCGATGGGTCTGATGAACGAAGTGTTGGGTGGAGGGATGAGTTCTCGGCTGTTCATAGAGATCCGCGAAAAACGCGGACTGGCGTATTCCGTCGGTTCATATCCGTCCGCCTTTGAGGACGCCGGCCATCTTTCGATCATGGCGGGCGTGACGGCCGATCATGTGCTCGAAACCGTTGAGGTGGTGATCGACGAGCTGCACAAAATCAGCGCCGAAGTGGTCAGTGATGAAGAACTCGACCGAGTCCGACAACACACGGTCGGTTCGTTCCGACTGAGCCTCGACGCAGCGGCGAGTTGGTGTCATCGAGCCGGCGGGATGTTGATCGCCAATGGAACGATCGAGCCGGTCGACGAGACAATCGCGGGCTACGAGGCGGTGACGGCGGCCGACATCCAGCGGGCGGCTCAACGCATCGTGCGCGAAGGCAACCTGGCGGCGGCGGTGGTCGGCCCGTTTGAGGATGTGGACGGTCTGCGCGAGCGGGTCGTCGGCTTCAGTCCAAACTGACGAGGGAAACGTGGATCGCAGCCATGGATAACGTCCGCGCCCTACTCGTTCTGCTTCCCGACACACCGCTCCCGGATCCGGTGAGCGTCGAATACGCCGACGCGCTCATTCTCGTCCCTCCACAGGACGAGAGTGAGTTCGGTGCAGCGACCGAGCGCGTGGCCGCAGCGCTCCAACTGGGGCCGCCCGTGTATCTCGTGATCCCCCCGCTTGACTCTGGACTCACACGGAAGTATCTCATGACCACGCTGCAAGACGGCGTCTATGGCGTTGCAACGCAATCGGCCGCGAGCATTGACCAGCTGCGCTACCTCGAAGGCGTCCTGGAGGAGCTCGAAATCCGCGCAGGCATCCGTCCCGGCCTGACCGCGATGGCCGTTGGATTCCACGATCCGCGCGCCATCAACATCATGTCCGCGGCGCTCGCGGCAATGCGCGATTCGGCTGATCGCATGACCTGGATCGCATACAACGACGTAGAACTCGCCGAATCGTTGGGCGTGGCGCCGGATAGCGCGACGGTCGCCGTCGCCGGCTCGAACGTAGTACTCACCGCCGCCGCCTTTGATCTCCCGGTCGTGTACGGATCGCCGAGCGATGCCGAATATGCTGCCGCACTCGGTTTCCGAGGCTGCGCCACGGCCGACGCGGCAGAGCTTGAAGGTCTGCGGGCAATCTTCAGTCGACCAGAATCAGAATCAGCAGCGGACGAGGAGGATTCGTAGTGGCAGCCATTGTGATGCGCTCGATGTTGTCGGTGCCGGGAATCCGCGAGCGGTTCATCGAAAAGGCCCGCGACGCCGAGGCGGACGTGCTCTGCTTCGACCTCGAAGACTCTGTCGCCTGGGACGACAAACCGGCTGCGCGTGAGCTACTCTGCCGCGTGCTGCCCGAGTTCCCCAAGCGCGGACGGCAGGTCTTTGTCCGCACCAACGGCTACGACACCGGACTAATTGAACAAGAACTTGACGCCATCGTGCAGCCCTGGCTGGACGGCGTCAGCGTGTCGAAGATTGAGACCGCTCGAGATGTACAGCGGATCGATGACTACCTCACGTTGCTAGAGCGGGCGCGGGGGCTGGAAGACGGACAGGTGAAGATGGCGGCCTGGATCGAAAACGCGCACGCGGTGGCGAATGCCTACGAAATCTGCGCGGCATCGGAGCGGTTGGTCGGCATCTGCGTCGGCGGCGAGGACTACGCGGTCAGCATCGGCGTGCGCCGGACCAAGGGCGGGGCAGAGTTGGAGCTGGCGCGTCGCGCGTCGGTCAACGCAGCACACGCAGCCGGCATCGCCCCGTTGGACACACCCTGGACCGACATCCGCGATCCCGAGGGATTCGAAAACGAGCTGGCGCGGATGAAGGAGATCGGATTCCTCGGTAAGTTCTGCATTCACCCCGACCAGTTGCGTCCGGCAAATCGCGTGTTCAGCCCGCCGTCGGAAGATGTCAATTGGGCGCGGCGAGTCGTTGAGGCATACCAGGAAGGCGTCGAGCAGAACCTCGGCGCGGTGGCGCTCGACGGCCAGATGATCGACAAGCCGGTCTTGGAGCAGGCCGAGAATGTGCTGGCCCGATCTGAGCAAATCGCAGCGATGGAGTCGGCGCGTTAGTCGATGTCGTTCAATAGCGGTGAGATATGGATGATGCGAATCACCAACGGATTGACGAACTGGTAGACCGCCGTGAGCCTTCTCACAGTGAATGCGTAGACCGAATTACCCTCTCCGTTTGACAGATTCCGGACACTGGGATTGCTCTCAGTTGGGTCATTGAGCAGCAGACGCAGGAGAAGGTTCAGCGTCTCCCTTTCACTCTCCTGCAAGAATGCGGCCTCAACCAGAGCGGAGTCGGTGAAGAAGAGGTCGTAACCCCCGGGCGACGATGTCATCTCCAGGGAATGAGTTCGTGGGGCTCGTAGCGTCTGCGCAGTCGTTCGGCAATATCTGGCCGCTGCTTCAAGTACTCGGACCACTGAATAGGCTTCTGTGGTTCGCGCTTGGGCCTTGGATGCTCAATTCGATCCGCCCACCAATTCGCGACCCATCTGGGATCTGCGATCTGGTCGTTCGCGCAAGATGCTCGCCATGCCGTTTCGGTCTTCAATCTGCCGAATGGTTCGGTCGCCTCTGATTCCATAACCACAGAGTGCACTGTTTCCAGCATCAACCCCGGCATCACCGCTTTCCTCTGCGGCTGGAGGTCATTGGAGGCCGGAATCGGACTCTCTCCGTGACATGCGTAGGTGTCTTCAACGACACGGACGACCGGTCCCTGTTCGCTGACCTCGATGACATCGTCGAAGAGCAGTGACTCCCCCAGGCTCAAACTGTAGCCCTGGGCGTAGTACAGGAGGTTTTGGAGCTGACGATGGTTGATGGGAGAATGTCGGTCGCGGGCAATGCAGAGCAAATGGATGGCCGCTTGTTCGGATGTACAGAACGGAACATCGTTGCGGAGTGGTAGGCGTGCCATAGGCCGAGGCTAGCAAGCTGATACTGCCGCGTCACCGCAGAACGACGGGTGTTTCCGTCAGAGCACGCTGGCCGGTCGACGGCCCAGGCGGAAAGCGCCGGTGCGTTCGTAGGCTGAGTCTGCGACATAGACATGTTGGCTGGCGACGAGGATGTCGCGCAATAGCCGCTGCAGCGGACTGTCGCTAAACGCGGCCGCTCCGCCACCGGTGTGATGGGCGAAGCGGACCACGTCGACACAGGTGTCGGTGACCCAGGTGACCATCGCTCGGATGCGCGCGTCTTGCGCCTGCGTGGTTCGTTCGCCGGCTTCTCGCAGTGCCATCGCCTCGTCGAGGGTCGTCATGGCGTAGGAGCGTGCGGCCTCATAGCGGCAGGACATCTCGCCGTAGTCACGCTGAAATGCGCCGCTGTCGGCGATGGCGCCGCTGGATGCGAAGCGGACACGGTTTGTCAGTTCGCCGTTCAAGAGGTCGAGCGCTCGGCGGGCCGAACCCAGCGCGATACCGGTGTGTCCGGGGCTGAGGAAGGTGATCGTCGGATTCTCGAACCAGGGCCCGCCGCGATTGGCATGGACGCCGCCGAACGGCGTCGTGAACTCGGGCTGGACCACGACATCCTGCATCTGGTAGTGGCAACTGCCGGTGCCTTGGAGGCCCATCACGTCCCAGCTATCCTCCACGACCACGTCCGATTGCTTCACCACCGAGCCGACAACCGGCGGCAACCCATCTTCCGGCGTCGGTCGCGTGCCGTCTTCCTTGACCACCACCGAGTTAGCCAATACCCAACCACAGTGGCGGATGCCGCTGGCAAATGACCAGCGACCGTTGAGCCGGAAGCTCCCGTCGGAGAGCGCAGTGGCGACGCCTTCGGGATTGGCGGTCCCGGCGATGCGCGGGAAGTCGTCGCCGAACACGGTGTCGAGTCCGACGCCGTCGGCCAGGTGCGCACCCGCCAACCCGGCCGTTTCAGACTGGATCATCGCGACCCATCCACTAGAGACATCGGCGCAGGCGAGTTGCTCGAATGCCTCGACCTGGGTCGCTGGATGCACGTCGTAGCCGCCGACCTCCCGAGGCGAGGCCAGCCTGAAGAGCCCAGCGTCCTCGAGGGCGGAGACCGACTCGGAAACAAGGGTTTTGGCCCGAGCTGAGCCGCCGGATTGAGCTTCCAGCTTCGGGCCCACCGACTCCGCGCGCTCAATCCAGTCCGAGCGCTCTCGCTGTCTCTCTGCTGAGGTGCGACTCATTGCCGACTCCTTGAACTACCGCTTGCCGCCGACATCAGGCAAACTATTCAGCGCCACTTGGTCCGCGTGTGCGTAGTCCAAGTTATTCAAATCGAACCGCTGCAGCTCGAGCTACTCCTGCTGCTCGCCTGGTTCAAGCCTGGGCAAAACGCGAACCTCTGTGACCTCAACGACGAGCGCGTTGAGAAACCGAAAGGTGATCGTCAGACTTCGCCAGACCATGACATAGTCGTGTAGCTGATAGCCCTGAACGGTGGATGCATCGGTCACGAAGGGATTGTCTGACGTTGGACTGTCGAGCAGTGATTCGAGGGCCTCGTACCAGTCGAGCAACTGGGAGAAACTCAGTTCGCGGTCAATCCGGTCCCGTAAGCCCGGTGCCAACGCAACGTCATGCCCACTGACCTTGGGCTAGGCCCAGGGTTCCCCGCGCCCGGCATCCAACTCCTGACGTGCGCGATTTACACGCTCCCTCAAATCATCATCCCGTTCGAGGAGCGCAATGACTTCTTTCTTGTCCACTGGCTGCGGCGGTCGTCTGGATCTTCTCAGCTCGCCCCTAAAGAACTGCCGCATCGATTCGGGTTTCAATGCCGCGTTGTTTTGCGGTTCGAGCCACGCTTCTCGCCACGGCAGCTCATCGTGCGTTCGGTTCCTGAGGTCCCAGGCAGTCATCCAGCCGAATCGGCGATGAACCTCTTCAAGAATCTTCACCCGCCAAGGCTCTATCTCCGGCGGTGTGATGGGCGCCGGAATCGCTGTTTTGCCGAACCTCTTATAGGTGTCATACAGTTCACGGACTACCGGACCGTGTTCCCACGCTTCAATCGGCTCCTCGAACATCGGCCGGGAGAGAAGGGCCAGGGAGTAGCCCTGTGCGTAGTAGCAGAGCTTTTGCAGCTTGAGGTGAGTGACCCTCATGCTGTCTTCGTCGGCTCGTTGGAGCATGTAGTCAGCGACATCTCGCACTGTGGACATCGGGCGCCCCTTCCCTTTTCTCTCCAAGCGGATCAATGCAGTTCCAGCATAAGCGTCCTGTCTGGCGATCTCACAGACCCGGTCTGACCTCAAGCCCCAGTTGATGCTGGCCTCGGCGAATGTAGGCCGACTCGGTCTGGATCACATGCTGGCTGACGGTCTGGATGTCTCGCAACAGACGCGCCAGCACGTTGTCGCTGTAGACGGCGGGTCCGCCCGCGTGTTCGTGTGCGGTACGCACAATCTGTTCGGCGGTCTGATGCGCCCAGCGCAGACCTGAGCGCGCACGATCGTCCATCTGGACCACGTCCTGCAAGGAGCGCACGGGCGCCGTCAGCAGCTCCTGGAAGAGATGCTCGCCGAAGCCCTCCATCACATCGAGCTGGGCGGCGCAGCGTCCCAGATCGGCCTGAAAGTGCTGCTGCTGCGCGATCGAAGCTCGCTGGCCGGTACGTGTGTGTGCGGTGGCCAGCGTCGTGATCTCCTCCAGCGCGCGTCGCGCGACACCCAGTGGGAAGCCGTAGCCGGCCGCGGTCAGGAACGTGACTGTCGGTCGCTGGAGCCAGTCGCCGCCGCGCAGCGCCGGACGTTCGAAGCCGACCAGGCACATCTCGTCGGGCACGAACACGTCGTCGAATCGGTAGTGCGTACTGCCGGTGCCGCGCATGCCCAGCGTGTGCCAGGTGTCCTCGACCACGACATCGGACTTCGGAGCGGCGACGATCACCAACGGCGGCGGCTTGCCCGCTTCCGGCGCCCTCGAGGGAATCCGGCACTGCGCGAGCACATAGTCGCTGTGATGAATGCCCGATGCCCAACCCCAGCGTCCATTAACCAGCCAACCGCCCTCGACCTGCTCCGCCTCACCGTCGGGCGCGATCGAGCCGCAAGTCACGGGCCAGCGCTGGTCGGCGTCGGCGAAGATGCGCTCAACCGAACTCTCGGGCAATCGCGACGCGAGCCAGGCCGACTCATGCGCGCCAATCAACGCGCACCATCCGGCGGAAGAGTCGTGCGATGTGATCTCCGCGATCACCTGGGTCTGCAGCACCGGGTGTGCATCGACACCGCCGAGTTCGGCTGGCGAGCAGAGGCAGAAGGTGTCCACGCTGCGCAGCGCGGCTTCGGTGGCCGGAGAGAGGTGGCGCAGTTCCTCGTTGGTTTCCGACTCGCCACGCAGCGTGTCGGCGATGCCGTCAATGCGCTCGCGCCACTCTGCTCGTTGGTCGGCCAGAGTGCTAGTCATGGTTACCCCTTGTCGCGCTGGTTGTGCTCAGGGTAATCGTCCCTCATCCGTCCCCGCCTCCGAGCGGGGACCCGTTCCCCGACGGGCGCGGCGGAATCCGACTCATCCCAATCGATGGGTGAAGGCTGCCTGCCGTCGCTACCCGCCGCAGGGACCGAGCGGGTCTCCGCTCGGAGGCGGGGACTAGAAATTACGAGCGGTGGCATAAAAAACAGGCGAAACGTTTGCTGGCTCTAGATCCCCGGCCGAACCTTCAGACCGAGTCGATGCCTGCCCAGACGGATGTAGGCGCTGTCGCCAGGCATGACATGTTGTGCCGAAGTCTGTATGTCTCTCAACAAGCGCTGGATCGGATTGCTCTCGAAGACATCCGATCCACCTGAGTGGTTGTGGACGATACGCACGATCTGCTCAGTGGTCTGATTGCACCAGCGATAGGCAGAACGCGCGCGATCGCCCAGCTCGACAGCCGCCTCCAGCGACTCAATCGGCGTGTCGTTGAGCAGCTCGCAGAGCCGATGACCATAGCCCTCCATCGCATCGAGCATGGCCTGCGCCTGTCCGATGTCGTGCTGCACGAGTTCACGCTCGGCAATCGGCGACCGCGGTGCTCGGCGGTACTGGGTTGGCGCGTGACTGGCGAACTCTTCCAGCGCTCGGCGAGCGATACCAACGCTGGTCCCATACATGGCGGGGACGAGAAAAATAGGATTCGGCCGGGTGACAAACCCGCTACCGCGCAACGGAGGCAGTTCAAGGCCCTCAAGCTTCATCTCGCTTGGGACGAAGAGATCGTCGAAGCGGTAGTGAGCGGAGCCGGTTCCCCGCATGCCGAGGGTGTGCCACGTGTCCTCAATCACCACTTCTTCGCGGCGAGCGGCGACTGTGACCGTGGGCCGAGGCTGTCCCGCTTCTGGCTCGACGCCGGCGACGAAGCTCTGGGCCAGCACGTAGTCGGCCGTGTGAATGCCCGATGCCCAGGCGTAGCGACCATTGACGATCCAGCCGCCGTCGACCGGCCGAGCCTCACCCTCGGGCGCGAGTCCACCGGCGGTGACGGGGAAACGCCAGGATTCTGCACCGGGATCGAAGATTTGTCGGGCGGTCTCCTCGGGCAGCCGAGTTGCGAGCCAGGCCGATTCCTGGCAGCCGTTCATCAGATTCCAGCCAGCAGAAGGATCGGCAGCGGAGACCGCTGCGACCACGTCGAGTTGCGCAACAGGGTGCAAGTCCGAGCCGCCGAGATCGGTTGGCGTGCAGATGCCGAAGGCGTCGATGCCGTGGAGAGCATCCATCGTCGCCGGCGAGAGGTGGCGGAGTTGTTCATTGTGATCGGCTTCCGCGCGGAGGGTCGCGTCAATCGACGCGGTGCGATCGCGCCATTCGCGTAGTTGGTCGGTCAGATTGGAGGCCATCCAGCAGCGCTCTCTTCATCGTTGCAGTCGGGGCTGACCGTACCGCGCATACATTGAGTTCGCAACGCGGTTGCTACTGCCAGCACAACTAGAGATGACGGGAGGCCGAACCTCACGGCGTTGAATCCTCGGAGCGCGGCCTTCATCGGTCGCGCTCCAAACCTGAATCATCCCATCATGATCGAGCGAGTTGATTTCCCGATGACGCTGTTGGTTGTCGGAGCTATTGTCGGCGCCACATCAATAGGGTGGTGGTTCTTGATCGGGAACGTGGCGGCCGTTTATTCGTCTCTGCTAGCCGGACACATCACCGTCTTGGTTGGTTTCGCCCTGAGACGATCCCGTCGACAGATGATGGTCGCGTTTCTGTTGACGGTCTTGATGTGGTGGCCAGCAGTGTTCGGTGATCTGATTTGGGCCTGACGCTGTTTCCCCCATCACCGCTTGACAGCGTCCGCCGCAAGAGAGATCAATGTTCCGCTCTCCCTGACCGTCTTTGACGGAATCGGCGGCGGCAACCAGCCGTCGCCGTAAGCCTTTACCGGACGGAGGTCAGTTATGATTCGCAAGTTTGCTGGACGGTCAACTCTTGTCGATGCCACCTTCGCTCTCGCTGTGCTGGTTTGGATGGCCTCGCTCGTCACGATGATGCACGTCGGCTACATGATTGCGCCGTTCGCGATTCCGCTGTTCATAGTTAGTTTGAGGGCTCGCGCTACTTGGCGCCGGGCGGTCATTGCAGCCCTGGGTATCGGTTGGGGGGGGTGGATGTTGTGGATTGGTCTGGCATAGACGAGCCGGAGCATCCCCATGACACTCGCAGATCGCCTGCGCTCAAATCAACCTGGACCACCCCAGCCGAACGTCCGTGCGCATACAATGAGCGATGCCCAACATTGCTCAGCCAACCAGGAGAACCCCATGACTCACGCCAACCCATCCGACATCCCCAAGACATTCGTAGCAACTCACCAAAAAACACTCGCAGCATCTAGCCGTATCTATCCAAATCTGGACAAATCTGGACTCTCCTGGACACCTCCGGCGCGATTTCCCAGCACACAGCGCCGCATTCGCCCAATTCGACCGAAAATTCCCCGCGCCCGTCCGACCGCCTCTCGGCCGGCAACCGGCACAGGGGGAAACGGAGCCGCTATCTGAACATGCCCAGGGCAACGAGCGGCAGTCGTAAACTGACGAGAGCGAGCCGAGCGGCAGGAGGTTGAGCATGGCCGGTGTTTCCGACGTGCGGGAGATCATCGCGGGCGATGGCGAAACGGGAGTAGAGATCACGCGCAACGTGCGCCGCTGGGTCGATGAACAGGTCATCCCCTACGCCACCGAGCTCGAACACGCCGGTGTGTTCCCGACCAAGATTCACGCCGACATGTGCGAGATGGGCATCTTCGGGATCACCTTCCCCGAGGCGTACGGCGGGCTGGGACTGTCGTTTGAGACCTACTCCGCAGTGATCGAGGAGATTGCGCGCGGCTGGATGGGGCTCGCCGGGATCATCAATACCAACGTGATCGACGGCTGGATCATCGACGAGTACGGCACGCAAGACCAGAAGGACCGCTTCCTGCCCGGTCTGGCAACCGGCGAGAAGCAGGGCTGCTTCACAATCACCGAGCCGAACGCGGGCTCCGACGCGCAGGCGATCCGCACCACAGCCACGCGCGACGGCGACGACTACATCCTCAACGGCAACAAGCTGTTCGTGACCAACGGCGACCGTGGCGATGTCTATTTGGCGATGACCAAAACCGACCCCTCAGCGCAACCCCGGCATCGCGGCATCTCGGCTTTCCTGGTCGAGAAGGGCACGCCGGGATTCTCGATGGCGCGGACAATCGACAAACTGGGCTACAAGGGCCCCGAGACCGCGGAGCTGTTCCTCGAGGACGCTCGCGTGCCGAAAGACAACCTGCTCGGCGGACAGGAAGGCCGGGGATTCCAGCAGATGATCTCCGGTCTCGAGATCGGCCGGATCAACGTGGCTTCGCGGGCGACAGGCGTCGCGCAGGCGGCGTTCGACGCGGCGATCGTGTACGCGCAGCAGCGCGAGACCATGGGCAAGCGAATCGCAGATCACCAGGCAATCCAGCTCAAGCTGGCCGATATGGCAACCAAGATTCGCGCCGCGCGTCTGCTGACTCGTGACGCGGCGCGCAAGAAGGACAGCGGTCAGCGCTCCGACCTCGACGTCGGCATGGCCAAACTGTTCGCAACCGAGGTCGCGCTCGAGTGCTCGCTCGAGTCGATGCGCGTGCACGGCGGCGTCGGCTACACCACAGAGCTGCCGGTAGAGCGCTACTACCGAGACGCGCCGCTGATGGCGGTCGCCGAGGGCACGAACGAGATCCAGCGGATCGTGATCGCACGACGTCTGCTGGAGCTGTACGCGGTCGACTAAGGCGCAACTTGCAGAAGCAATCATCACTGGAGGAACAAGATGCCGACGAGGGAGATGTTTGGTCGCTACCTGGACGAGTTCGAGGTCGGCGAGGTGATCGAGCATTGGCCGGCGCGGACGGTGACCGAAGCCGATGACCTGATGTTCTGCATGCTGACCATGAATCATCATCCGCTGCACACAAACAAGCAGTACGCCGAGGACACGCAGTTCGGCCAGCGCGTGGTCTCAGGCCCGTTCGTCTATTCGCTGATCTTCGGGATGACGGTGCCGACGATATCGGGAAAGGCAATCGCCAACCTGGCAACAACAGACCTGCGCCACACCGCCCCCGTCTTCCACGGAGACACGCTGCAAGCCGAAACCGAAGTCCTTGAGGTCCGAGAGAGCAAGAGTCAGCCGGACCGAGGAATCGTCACGGTGCACACCACAGCGGCGAATCAAGATGGAACAGAAGTGCTATCATTCCATCGGGCAGTGATGATCCCGAAGCGTCCGGAGTAGAGGTGGAGCGATGATCGAGATTAAGTCCGGGGCCGACCTCGAGCAGGCTGTAGCGCAGGTAGGAGAGGCGCTTGGCCTTGAGGTCGAGACGCAGGTCGTCATGGGCGACCGCATCTGGGGAACGCGGCGCCACGTTGATGTCGTCCTAAGCAAACCGGACACTGAGCGAATGCTTGGCATCGAGTGCAAATTCCAACGGTCAAAGGGCACGGTGGAAGAGAAGATCCCGCTAACCATAGAAGACATAGAAGATTGGCCGATCCGCGGGATCGTCGTTCTTCACGGGGAGGGCTTCTCACGCGATTTCAAGCCGTTCTTGAAGGGTCGCGGTCGCATCGTCGAATTTCGGCGGCTGGCTGAATGGCTGCGGTTCTATTTCAGGCTACCGAGAGAACGAGCAAGGCAGGCTGAATTGCTTCTGAACGGTGAACGGGAAGTTCAAATCGACTGAATGAGATACTCGAGGGTCGGACCACGACCCGACGCCTTGGAATTGATGGCGCGCCGCGCACGGACCTCACTAAGCCTGAAGCAGTCCATTTGATACAGCTCCACGACGTCAGGATGGCCAGAATTTGAGAGAGCGACGGAGGCTCCCTGTTTGGCTATCGTGGCTGCTGTTTCTGCCAGACGTTGCTGTTCCGATGGTCCGAAATCGGTCTGTGTATAGCTCGTGAAATTTGCGGTGCTGCTGAGCGGGACATAAGGCGGGTCGAAGTAAACGAAATCGCCGTTGGCAGCTGATGAAGGGGCGTCGGCAAAATCCGCGATCTTCAGAGTGACGCCCCGCAGCGCCGTGGACACTGCCCTGAGGTTGCGCTCGTCGCAAATGGTTGGATTGACATACCTGCCGTGAGGCACGTTAAACCCGCCCTTGCTGTTGACCCGGTAGAGACCATTGAAGCAGGTCTTGTTGAGAAAGACCAGGTTGGCCGCCCCACCCAGATCGCAGGCCAGACGCTTGCCTCGGATGGTGTAGTAATACTCGGCGCGGTCCTCGCTGTTGCGATACTTGGTCTGGTGGACGTGAAGAGCGCGAATGAGTTGATCGACATTGTCGCGGACCTGGATATACGCGTTGATCAACTCCTCGTTACTGTCCGAGAGCACAGCGCGCTTGAACCGACCCTCGGCCTGCAGAGCGAAGAAGAGCGCGCCGCCGCCGAGGAATGGCTCGTAATACGTCTCGATCTGCTCGGGCGCCGCCTTGAGCAGCTCCGGTAATATCGACCGCTTGCCGCCGGCCCACTTGAGGAATGGTTTGGCCATCTCAGCCGCCATTTCTGACAGCGTTGACAGCCTGTTCGACCGCCGAGTCGATCCGCTTCATCAGCAGGTCCGGCTTCGTCTGATAGAGACTGCGTGTCCAGTCGATCCGCCAGCGCTGCTCAAGGCTGAGCTGATGAGCGGCAGTGGCCTGTTCGACCTCGTCCTCATCCTCGATCGTCACCTCGCCGTCGGGACGGATCAGGGCATCGAGCAGCAGGTCGTGGAATTCGATGGTCTCGCCGTCGAAGATGACGCGCTCAACGGTGTCGAGCCGGTAGATGCGCAACTTGCCGTTGGGTCGGTGCAACCGGTAGGCGCTGTACGGCAGCTTGGGCCACCAGACGCCCCAGCTCGTGACGCCGCCGGCCCGCGGATAACGGCTGATCGCACGTGGGTCCTGGTCCGCGACCCAGCGTCCGACCACCACGTCCGGCGTGACCAGCCAGCGCTCGAGCGGGAATTCGAGGATGCGTCCGTCCAGCGCGACTTTGCGCTCAATCAGTTGTTCCGTCGGGGCCGGCGGCAGGTCGGAGCCGTCTGCGGACTCGCTCATGCCTGCAGATTACCGCTAGCGGTTCGGGATGCGATATCGAACAGACAGCGTGCTACGCTTGCCTGCGGATCGCGGTGGTCCTGGTTTTCACCGTCGTGTTCATCAAGGTCGAAATAGCGTGGCGCTCGCCGCTGGACGTAGAGCGCCTGAGTTGGAGTGCGCGAACATGCCGGCAATCGTGGCGATTGGTGGGCAGTGGGGGGATGAAGGCAAGGGTCGAGTCGTAGACCTGTTGGCGCGCAAAGCGTCAATCGTGGTTCGCTATTCGGCGGGCAACAACGCCGGACACACGATCGTCAACGCCAAGGGCAAGTTTGCTCTGCATCTGGTTCCGGCGGGCATTTTCTATCCGGACAAAACGGCGATCATCGGCAATGGTCTGGTGATTGATCCACAGGCGCTGATCGATGAGATCACGATGCTGGAAACACGCGGAGTCAGCACCGCCCGGCTGAAGGTGTCGGACCGCGCGCACGTGGTCATGCCCTGGCACCCGATCATTGACCTGAAAGAAGAAGAATTTCGCGGCAAGTCGGCGGTTGGGACCACGGGCAAGGGCGTCGGGCCGGCCTTCGCCGACAAGGTCGCGCGCTGGGGCATCCGAATGTCGGAGTTGGCCGACGCCGAGGGCTTCATGACTCGGCTGCGACTGGTGCTTGACTACAAGAACGAGATGCTGACCAAGATGTACGGCGTTGAGCCGCTCGATTTCGACAATGTCTACCAGACCTACCGCGAGTACTGGGCGCGACTGGCGCCGTACGTGACCGACACCTCTCTGATCTGCCACGAGGCCTTGCGGCGCGGCGAACGGATTCTGCTCGAAGGCGCGCAAGGCTCGTTGCTCGACCTCGATGCGGGGACCTACGACTACGTAACATCCTCAGTGCCGACCTCGATGGCCGGTGGCGCAGCCGTCGGCGCGGGCATTGCGCCGCGCGACATCGACCGCGTGATCGGCGTCTACAAGGCCTACCAGACGCGAGTCGGCAACGGACCGATGCCGACCGAGCTGCTCGACGACGAAGGCGATCGCTTGCGTGAAGCCGGACAAGAATACGGCACGACCACGGGCCGGCCGCGTCGTTGCGGCTGGTTCGACTCGGTCGCCGGTCGCTACACGATTCGGCTCAACGGATGCCACAGCATTTCTCTGACGCGGCTGGACGTGCTGGATGAGTTTGAGATGCTGAAAGTCTGTGTGGCCTACAACATCAACGGACGACGCGTCGACGCCTTCCCCAGCTCACGTCTCGCGCTGGAAGCAGCGGAGCCAATCTACGAAGAGCTTCCCGGTTGGCAAGAGGAAACCACCCACTGCCGCCGCTTCGACGATCTGCCAGAGAACGCGCAGCGCTATGTGCGGCGGATCGAAGATCTGATCGGCTCGTCGGCGGCGTTGGTCAGTGTCGGGCCCGAACGAGACCAAGCGATTATCGTTGACCCGATCCTGTAGGGCTGCGCTCAACCTTGCATAGACCCATGCACAACAGTCATACATGCGCCCACAACAACGTCATACCCGCGCTTGCCGCGGGTATCTCGCCGAGTGGGACGCCGATGTCCGTGCCGAGCACAGCGAGACTGCCGCGTCGGAGCGCGGCAATGACGGAAGTGGATGGATCTGCATCAGTCGTATCTGGTAAGTATCTGACTTAGACGGAGGGCGTTGATGTCCGAAACAGTCATCTCAATTCTCGTTTGGCTGCACGTAATTGGCGTGGCCATCTGGTTGGGTGGACAGATCATTACGGCCGCCTGCGTAGTTCCCGCGCTGCGATCCGTCGGCGACCGGACGGTCTGGCTCGACGTGCTTGAGGGATTCACCAAACGTTTCGGCCGAGTCGGCATCGTCGCCATGGTGATCATCGTGATCACCGGCGGCGCGATGGTTGCCCCGCGACTCGACCAGGCCGAGAACTTCGGTCCCGACATCTACGACGCCCGCTGGGCCTACATCTTCGTGATCAAGATGGCGCTGTGGGCCGTGATGATCGCGCTGATCGGGCTGCATCAGTTCGTCTTTGGCCCTCGGCAGCTGGAGCTGGCCCGCGAGTCGGCGGCCGCTGAGCAAGACACTCCTGCGCTGAAACGGGTCCGCCGGCTCACCATCATCCTCTCGATTTCAGGGTTGCTAGTGACATTGCTGGTCGCCGGAGCGGGCGCGTTCCTGGGCAATCACAACTTCTCAATGCTGCCGGCCTGATGCACTGGTCCGGGCAGTCTGGGACCCAAACCTATACCAAATGGACAGCAATTCTGGTGCTGGCCGTCGTCCTCGGTCCTGTTGCGGCGTTTGCCTCGATGTCCACCGCCCAGGGACAGGAATCGTCCCTTCGAGCGAACATCGCCGCGTGGAGATCGGAAGAAGGCATTCTTGAATTCTGCGTTGACCTGCGCGACACCGTCGCCGGTGAGACTCGGCAATGTCCCGATCGTCGGCGCCTGACTCCCTCGCGCGCGCCGCAGAATCGATGGGTGCGCTCTCGCTCGATTGATGTCGCTCCCGAGGTCGCAGTCTGGCTGCGAGTACGACGGGTCGGAGACCGGCTCGACCTCGGCCTCGGAGTCTCAAACGCAGGTAGGGCAAGAGGCCTTCGAGCGTCATCCTGGGTGCTGCACTTGGAGACGCTGCCAACCGCTCGGTGGCTGCGGACCTCAACGGTGACGCTGCGGCTGCCGGTCGCACCGCATCCCGAGTTGTGGCCTCCGGCGCTGGGCATCGTCGCCGGAGCGGCGCGACTGGAGATAGGCAAGGTCGCGCCCCCGTTCAAGCTGCCGGTGCTCGACAGCGAAGACGACGCCGTGCTGTCGCTCTCGGATATCCGCACTGGTGACGAGAAACTCACCCTGATCGTGTTCTGGGCGTCATGGGCGCCGTTCGTCGGCGAGACGCTCTCGGTGTTAGGCGACCTCGCTGCGCGAGAGGACAATGTGCTGGTCCTCGGGATCAACGTCTACGAAGTGTCGCATGGCGCCGGTGAGGAGTTTGTCGAGAACTACGGGACTGACCTCCTGCATCTCGTCGATACTGACGGCTCGGTGGCGCAGCACTATCGGGTTGACGGCGTCCCCGAGCTGTTCGTGATCGATTCGGACGGCATCTACCGAGGCGTCATTCGCGGCGCCGCCCCGCTGACCGAGATCCTCTCGGCGATCTACGGCGTGGAATAAACACAGAATCCCAGTCCCCGCCCCGTGAAGGTGTCTCAGAAGTCGGAATTCCCAGTCCCCGCTTTACGCGGGGACCCGCTCCCTCTGTGCCCGAAATGTCACAACCAGATAGGCCGTGCCCCCCGGACCAGGTCTCCGCATAAAGCGGGGACTGGAACACTCGACTCGCGAGCCGCCCTCCATACGGTCGGATAATCTGCACGAGAACCCTGCACAAGTCGCAGCACAGATTACGAAGCAACAGATTCACTGAGGAGCAGCACAATGCACGAGTACGAGGACATTCTGTACGAAACCAAGGGTCGATTGGGAATCGTGACCCTGAATCGCCCGGAGAAAATGAACGCCCTGAGCCACCGGCTGCGAGCCGAGCTCTTCGATGCGATCAAAGTGGCCGAGGCGGACGCCGGCGTCCACGTCGTGATCATCCGCGGCGCCGGCCGGACCTTCTCGGCCGGCTACGACATCACGCCGGTGCCCAACATGTCCGAGTCGGACTACCTCGATTACCGCTCGGGCTTGCCCTCGGTCGGCCCGATCCATCCCGGTCAGGGACAGTGGCCGCAGCACCTGCTCTCGGGCTACTGGCAGATCTGGGAGCTGACCAAGCCGGTCATCGCCCAGGTACACGGCTACGCGCTGGCCGGCGGCTCGGAGCTGGCCTCCATGTGCGACCTGATGTACGTCGCCGACGACGCAATCATCGGCTACCCGCCGGTCCGTGCGATGACCACCGTCGACATCCTCTACCACCCCTGGCACATGGGCATGCGCAAAGCGCGCGAGCTGCTCTACACCGGCGATTCGGTGACCGGCATCGAGGCGGTCGAACTGGGCTGGGCGAACAAGGCCTTCCCCGTCGACCAGCTCGCCGAAGAGACCGAGAAAATGGGCGAGCGCATCTCGAATATCGCGCCGGACATGATCCAGATGTCCAAGCGCGGCCTCAACCGCGCCTACGAGGTGATGGGCTTCCGCACGGCGCTGCAAGTCGGCGCCGACATCCAGGCGCTCTCAACCTTCCGCAACTCAGCCGGCGACTTCGGCCGGATCGCCCGCGAAAAAGGCCTCAAGGCAGCCCTCGACTGGCGAGACGGCCCCTTCCAGGACTACGGAGCAGCAAAGAAGCGTCCCTCAGCGCCGAAGAGCTAAGGAGTTGAAAGAGCTCCCCCCTTGGGGGAGCTGTCACGAAGTGACTGAGGGGGCTCACCGCCTGAACTGGGCGAGCTAGCTGACGGGCCCCCTCCGCGCCTGCGGCGCACCTCCCCCAGAGGGGGAGGTCTGAATCGGGGCCTCTCTGCAACAGCGGCCAATTCCGCCTAACCAGATGCTGCGCTAGGATACGTCGGAGTCGCGCCTGTGAATCCTCCCCAGATGTGGCGCGTCTTGAACCGAAGCAGCGAGATGAAGTAGGGATCTATGCCCAGTCGCACAGGGATACCGCAGTCCTTCGGGATCATCATCGTGTTCGCCCTGCTCGCCGCGGGGGTCTTCGCGTTGGTCGGCTTTGCGATCCACAAGGGCGCCGACCGCAATATCATTGAGGCCAAGGCGATCTCGGAAGTGGCGGGCGCCGAGGGCTGGGAGACTGGTCTGTTCTGTATCGAAGATGGCAAAGAAGATCACCCGTCGCTGTCGCTGACCGAACGTCCGCCGGAGACCTGCGCCGAGGCCGAGCCGCTGCCCATCGAGATCATCGATGAAGACGCAGTGCGTGCCAACGCCAACCCGCTGCGCGGGGCTGAGCTGTTCGTAGCCAATGGCTGTCAGGTCTGCCACGGCGAAAGCGGCGAAGGCATCGTCGGGCCGACGATCGCTCGCACCGGATTGCCCATCCAGGGAGCGATCACCCAGTACCGCCAGCCGCGAGGGATCATGCAGGAGTTCGATGCCGAGCAGGTGCCCGTCGAAGACATCGCCGACATCTGGTCCTGGCTGCAAACCCAGCCCGCAGTCGACCCCTTGATCGATCCAAACAACGACGCGCTGGGTCACGAGAACTACGGCCAGTGGGCCCAGTAGCCGCCTAGTCAACCGCTTCCACTCCCCCCTATCCCGTCATTCCCGGCTTGACCGGGAATCCACACCGCGCAGCCATGTCGTAGGGGCGACCCTCGTGGCCGCCATTCTCTCAACCTCCGTCATTCCCGGCTTGAGCGGGAATCCATGCGGCGCAGGCATGCAATTCTCTCAACCTCCGTCATACCCGCGCTCCGCCGCGGGTATCTCGTTGCGCTCGGCACGAATGACTGGAACAGGCTGAGCGATTGGAGCGGGCGGGGCTCCGCAGGTTCGAGCGTCGATGCCACACTCCGCGAGATTCCCGCGACGGAACGCGGAAATGACGAATCGAAATCCTGAGTTGGCCGTTAGAAGTTCGCTTCGACACTATCCTCAGGGCGACGCGATCCCACATGCCGACATGATCGCGCTAGGGAGGTTGCCATGGGAAGTCACGCGACGCCGACCGCGGCATACTGGTCATTCTTTGAGACGTTCAACCGCAAAGACCCCGTCGGCTGGGCCGGCGCGATGTCGTATCCGCACGTCCGCGTGTCGGCAGCGCTCCCACCTGCGCAGGGCGGCTCACACGACCCACGCACCCCGTCATTCCTCTATCCAACGCCCGACGACTACGCTTCCGGAGTCAGCGAGGCTGGTTGGGGTCGCTTTGAAGTCACTGGTTGGGTCCGCACCCAGGGCGTGACGCCGCGCGTCGTGCATCGATCCGACACCAAGGCGCATCTCGCCGGCGGCTGGACGCGCCACCGCGACGACGACTCCGAGATCATCTCCAACCGCGTGCTCTACGTCTTGACCCACACCGATTCAGGCTGGGGCATCCAGGCCCGATTCGGCGTCGATGGCTGGTCTCGTGACGGCGACTTCAGCACCCAGGGCGAGGCAGCGGTCGCGGCGGTCGAGGAACTCGGATCGCTGCTCAATGAGAACGACTACGCCCAGTTATCGGCTCGCATGTCCTACCCGTTCACAATCGTCGAAGTCGGCGACGTGCGCCGGATTGAATCTCCGGACGAGCAGGCTGCCGAAGCTTCGGACCGTAAGCTCGGCGCCGTGCCCGGCTCGACGCGGGTCGTCAACGCCGGACGCAGCGGCGTCAACGTCGCCTGGACCCTCGTTGAGCAGGGTGTGGAACGCGAAGAAATCCTGTTCCTGATCCTGCGCGACGGCGAGTGGAAGCTGGCCGCGGCATCGGCAATGCCGTAAGACTGCCGTAAGACTGCCGTAAGACTGTCGTGAGGAGGTCGTGATGGGTCACTACGAAACAGCAGAAGCGGCATACTGGGCCTTCTTCGAGACCTTCAACGCAAAGTCGGCCTCCGGTCGGGCCGGGGTGATGTCGTATCCCCACGTCCGAGTCTCCGCCACCCGCATCGAGCCGACGATTCAGGCGAGCGCTGAGCAATTCGAGGCGTCGGCGTCATGGGAGCAGGTCGAGCGAACCGGTTGGGCCTGGACGCAGCCAATCACGCCGCGTGTGGTCCATTCGATGTCGGACAAGGTCCACTTCGCCGGCGGCTGGACACGGTACCGAGCCGACGACTCCGTCGTTGCCACAAATCGACTGCTCTACGTCGCGACCAAGACTGAAGCTGGATGGGGAATCCAGGCTGGACTGGGCATCGAGGGACATCTCACCGGTGACGACGCGGCCGCCACGAACAGGTCCGCAATGGCAGCGCTCGAACGAACAATGACGACGCTAGAGGCCGGCGATGTCGAGGCCTGGCTCGACTGCTTCTATTACCCGCTGGTGATCGTCTTCGCGCCGGGCCAGAATGAGCTGCTGCAAACTCGCGAGGCGATGGCGCGCGACAACGGCGAGTGGGCCGGCGCCGCCTTACCGATCTCATACGAAGCCTCGGTGATCGCAGCCGCGCCGTCGGGCGCGCTGATTGAACAGTCGATCACGCGCGGCGATGATTCGTTCGAGCAGGCATTCTTGGTCGTCGAGCGCAACGGCGTTTGGGCGACGTCCGCGGTGTCCGCCGTGCGACCAGAAAACTGAGGCATCAATAATGGGTCACTACGAGTCTCCAGAGGCGGCCTACTGGGCCTTCCTCGAAACCTTCAACGCGAGGGACGCAGCCGGTTGGGCTGGAGTCAACTCCTGGCCCCACGCTCGAGTCTCGGCGGCCCCGCCCGACAGCTCGGTTCACTGGCGACCGGAAACTCGCGTGTTTGCCAACGCCAGCGAGTACCTCTCAGCCCCACTGTGGAGCGAACTGGAGGCAACCGGCTGGGTGCGCAGCGAATCATCGCCGCCGCGCATCGTGCAGGCATCGGAGGTCAAAGCGCACGTCGCCGGCGGCTGGACTCGCTACGACGCCGATGACCAGGCGATGGCCTCAAATCGGATCGTCTACGTCGCCACGAAGACGGCGGACGGTTGGGGTCTGCAGGCGCAGCTCAAGATCGACAGCTTCGTCGAGGGACAGGATCTCTCCGCAGAGGCAGCGCTGACAGCGATCGAGCGAGTCATGTCCACGCTGGCAGCAGGCGACGTCGACACGTGGATTACGACATTTCACTATCCGTTGACCATGCTGGCCGGACCGGGCGAAGTGCAGGTCATCAACGACGCTGCCACGATGCGCGAGCGCTTCGGTGCCTGGTGCGCCGAGGGATTGCCAATTTCACACGTGACGGAAGTCGTGCAGACCGGCAGACACGGTGCGAATGTCGCCCAGACGCTCACGCGAGGCGGCGTTGCAATCGAGCAACTGTTCCTGGTCGGAGAGCGCGACGGAGAGTGGAAGCCGTTGGCGATCTCGGCCGTGGTCTGAGCGCGATCAAACGAGGCGCAACTCTCCCGCCCCAATCCAAGAAGGCACCCGGTCAATCGCCTTCGAGCCCGCCTCGGAGCCTGGGATCGAGCACGTCGCGCAAGCCGTCGCCGATGATGTTGAGGCTCCAGACCAACAGCGCGATACATGCGCCGGGGAAGACCCAGAGCCACCATCCGTTTCCGGTGATGATCACCTGCCGCCCCTCCGAGACCAGGCCACCCCAGGTCGGCTCGGGCGGGCGAATGCCGAGTCCGAGGAATGACAGACCGGCCTCGGCGATGATCGCGAAGCCGGCGCCCAACGAGACCTGCACAATGACCGGCTGGAAACTGTTCGGCAGCACATAGCGCATCATGATCCGCAGGTTGCTGGCGCCGATCGTTCGTCCGGCCAGGACATAGTCCTGCTCACGGACAGAGAGCGCCATCGATCTCGCAATCCTCGCGACCCAGGGAATATTGGCGATCCCAACAGCGATGATGATGTTGATGATGTCGCGTCCCAACACAGACACGAGTGCCAGGGCCAGGATCAGCCCGGGAAAAGCAAGCACCGCATCCATCACACGCATCAGCACCTCGTCGACCGCGCCTCGCGCATAGCCGGCGGCGATCCCGATCGGCAGTCCAAAGACGGCGCCGAACAGCGACGCGCCGAACCCGACGGCCAGGGCGATACGAGTCGCGTTCAACACTCTCGAGAACGTATCGCGGCCAATCTTGTCGGTGCCAAAGGGGTGGTCGGCGTTGGGCGACTGCCACGAGATATACAGACCATTCTCGTCGGTCGCCTGTTCTTGGTATCCCGGAATCGGGAAGAGATCGACAAAGACCGCGATCAATACGAACACGACCAGGATGAACATGGCCGGCCGCACCAGCCGCACCCGGAAGAATCGCCGCATGAAGGTGCGCAACGGCTCGAACCGGCCCAAATCATCGGGAATTGGATAGCCGGATACGGTCGTCGCGACGGTCGCCTGCTCAGCCATAGCGGATCCTCGGATCAAGGATGCCGTAGGAAATGTCGGTCAGCAGGTTGGCGATCACGATCGCGACCGCAATGATAAGGATCATCGCCTGGACAATCAGCAGATCACGCTGCAAGGCGGCCTGCACGAGCCAGCGTCCCATCCCGGGGATGTTGAAAATCTGCTCGACGATCACGGCGCCGGCAAAGACGCGGGCAAGCAACAGGCCGACGATCGTGACGACCGGCAGCAGCCCGTTGCGCAGTGCGTGCAACGCGATCACCCGGCGCTCCCGCAAACCCTTGGCCCGTGCCGTGCGGACATAGTCCTGGCGCATCACCTCAAGCATTGAGGATCGCGTCTGCCGCGCAACGATTGCTGAGAGCACCCAACCAACGACCAACGTAGGCATGATCAATGACCTGATCGATGCCACAGGATCAACCCATATCCTCACGAATCCAGCCGCCGGGAGCACATCCCAGGTGACGACCAGCAGCAGGATCAAGATCAGTCCCGTCAGATAGTCGGGGATCGCAACGCCGCCGACCGAGAGCGTGGTCACGAGCCGGTCAATTACCGAGTTGGGCTTGATCGCCGACAGCACTCCGGCCGGGATGCCGATCAACATACCGACAATCATCGTGGCGACGCCGACATGCAGCGTGTTCTGCAGCCGTTGAATCAGCTCTGGACCGATCGCGCGGTTGGTCAGCGTCGACCGGCCAAAGTCACCTGAGGTAATGATGGCCCCGAGCCAATTGATCATCTGCTCGGGGACAGACTTGTTCAGTCCGAGCCGTTCTTCAATCTGCAGGCGGCGCTCCACGGAAATCGCTTCGCCCTCGCCCGAGAGCGCTGCAGTCGCGTCGCCCGGCAGAATTCGGAAAATCGCGAACGACGCGATCGCGACCAGGATAACCACGAACACTGATTGGAACACACGGACAGTGATGTATGTCGACATACGAGCGTTGTCCGTACTTTCCCGCTTCGGCCAACTGTGGGTGGATGTTTGACGTGTTCAGCCCAACGCGCTCCCCCATTCGGGGGAGCGCAACCGGGTTGAACAGCTTCGCAGAGGCTAGGCCTCGTCGCTCCACAGCCAGCGGCTCTGCCACTTGCCTTCGCCGTTGAAGAGCGTCTCTTCGGCGTTCTGGATGGCATTGCGGACGCCGGTGAAGTTGACGCCGTACAGCATCGTGTAAAAGTGACCCTCGCCGACGATGATGTCGTTGACCTTCGCGTAGAGCGAACGCCGTTCTTCGACGTCGAAGGTGGCGCGAGCGTCCGAGACCAGTTGGTCCAGGTCCGGATGGATCGGGCTCGGCACATCCTGCGCGGCGGTCGGGTTGTAGAAGCCATTTTCGGTGTACGCCAGCGAAGCAATCCAGTCGGGCTCCGGGTAGCGAGACCAACCGGTCAGCGTCATGTGGTACTCGCCGTTCTCGAAGAAGGCGGGAATGAACTGCGCGAGCTCCAGCGGCTCGAACAGAATGTCGATACCCAGGACCTCTTTGACCTGCTGGACGTACACCTGGCCAGCGTCGATCTTGACCTGGTTGACGTACGTCGTCAGCGACAGTCCGCCGTCGGCGTTGATCGCCTCGACGTCGACGCCGGACATGGCCAGCAGCTCCTTGGCTCGCTCGCGCCGGTCGGCAATGTCCGGATACGCGACCTGTGGGTTGCCGGGCACCTCGCTGTAGGCCAGCGTCCCGTTCGGCCACTGTCCGCCCAGGGCCTGGATCATCAGGTTGTTATGCACGGCCTGGTTGACCGACTCGGGGTGGACGGCATGCATCAGCGCCAGCCGCAGGTTCATGTTGTCCAGCGGCGGCTTCTTCGAGTTGAAGACCAGAATCTCCGAGACGAACGCGCCCTGCATTTCAACGATGCGCCAGTCGGGGTGCTCTTCGACCTGCGGGTTGAACTGCGGCTCGGGGATGAACATCGTGTCGAGGTCGCCGGCCAAACCGGTTGCGATCAGCGTGGAGTTCTCGGTGATGATGTCGTAGCGCATCTCCTCGAAGTAGGGCAGCTGGCTACCGCTGGCCGAGCCCGGCTCGGGGCCGCGCATCCAGTGATTGGGGTTGCGCTTACCCAGCACGTGGGACTGGTCGACCCACTCGACGAACGAGTACGGGCCCGTGCCAACCGGGTTGAGTCCATACTCGTCACCGAGTTCCTCGGCGGTCGGGACGTGCACCATCGCGCCGGCGCGGTCGCCCAGAAGGTGCATGACCGCAGCCGACGGCTTGTCCAGCAGGTATGTCGCCGTCCTGGCGTCAGGCGTCTCGACCGCGTGCACGACTTCAAAGTTCGCCTTCGGCGTCGATGCCGGATGCGAGGTGACACGCTCAAGGTTGAGGCGTACATCCTCAGACGTAAACGCGTCCCCGTTGTGGAAGTTCACTCCATCGCGCAGCGAGAAGATGATCGTCGTGTTGTCGGGGAACTCCCAGGACTCGGCCAGCGAGATGTCCCCAAGCTGGTTGTTCTCCGTGTCGTGCATGACCAGGTAGTCATGGAACGGCTGGAAGAAGTAGGCGTCGGTGCCGGAGGTCCCGGTGTGCGGGTCCAGCGAGGTGGTGTTGAGGTGGACACCGGCTCTCCACCTCGGAGCTATGCCGGGACCGCCGGAAGCCTGGGCCACCGCAGCCTGCTGCTGTTTCTGCTGCTGAGCCGGGGCTTCCTCTTGTTGCTGCTGCTGCGCCTGCTGCTCGGCGGCGGCCTGCTGCTGCGCCTGCTGTTGCTGAGCTTGCGCCGCCGCCGGCTGACCATCATCGTCGTCATCGCCACAGCCAACGAGCGCGAGGCCCGCCGCGCCAACCCCGGCGCGCGCCGAGGCGCGCAACAGAGAACGTCGCGACATGGTGTTGCGGCGCATGCGCTGCCAATAGTTTCGGGATGTCATTCGGAAGGTCCTTTCCGTCAGCACACTCGCCAGCCAATTTCGTGGCCGGATCGCTCTCGGTGCGCCGACATATCGAGCACAGGCTAGCACGCGGAAAGGAGAACAGCGCAACGATACATCTCGCGCCCAGCTACTTCAGGAGCCGTGAGAACTCGATCGGACCGTTGGCGAGCCCGATCGCCAGCGCCATGGCAAGGATCAGCGCCTGGACAATCAGCAGGTCACGTTGCAGAGCAGCTTGCAGGGCAGCCTGCACGAGCCAGGTAATCAACTGCGCCGGCAGCGGAGCCAACGTGACCCTCCGCGTCGAACGCGATGGCGTGGGGCAGGAAGCGCTGGCGCTCGTCGGGGCCCGCGACGGCCGTTGCCGGATGATGGCGATCTCGGGAATCTGAGCCGGTCAGTCGGCTCCACGCAGGCGCGGATCCAAGAGATCTCGCAGCACATCGCCGACCGAGTTCAACGCCAATACCGTCAGCAAGCTTGTCGCGCCAGGGACCAGGGCCAACGTCGGCTCGGACCGGATCAAGCGCTGCGCGGCAGCCAGCATGATTCCCCAACTCGGATCAGGCGGCTGTGTGCCCAGTCCGAGAAAGCTAAGCGCAACCTCGATGATGTGCTACTTCACAGCCTCCGCGTTCAGCGGAGCGCCGTCGTGGAAGCGCACGTTTGGACGGATAGTGAACACGAAGGTCAGATCGTCCGGGATTTCCCAGAACCCGGCCAGCGAGCGGCTTTGGTCCGGCGCGAGGTCCACGCCCACGCCCACGCCCACGCCCACGCCCACGAGGGTGTCATAAGCCTGATGCTCGTCACCGCCGGTACCGGTAATCGGGTCCGGCCCGAAGAGGTTGTCTGAACCGATGCCGGTGATGATCGTCCGGCCCCTCTCGATTGGCTCGGCCTGTTGAGCCTGCGCCACTGCCGCCTACTGCTGTTGTGCTTGCTGCTCTTCAGCCATCTGCTCCTGCTGCTCGGCCGCCTCTTGCTGTTGCTGCGCCTGCTGCTGCACTTGAGTGACGGCCTGACCGTCGTCATCGTCGTCGCCACAGCCGACCAGAGCCAAACCGGCCGCGCCAACTGCGGCGCGCGCCGAGGCGCGCAATAGCGAGCGCCTCGACATCTTGTTGCGGCGCACGCGCGTCCAATAGTTGCGTGTCGTCGCCTGGCGAGTCCCTTCTCTCGATGCGCGTGCCAAACGATCTGTGAACTGGTCTTCAGCCGCTCTACGCGCGCCGACATATTGGGGTGTGTGCTATCACATCGCGTTGACTGAGTGGAACGCGTATCTCATGGCGGCCCACTTGCTCGATCACGGCCTACTTGCTCGGCCGTGAGAATTCGATCGGCCCGTTCGTGATCAGATTGAGGCTGGCCACGAGCTCCACCCGGCCGGCGTTGCTCTGGAATTCGGCCGTCATCACCTGGCTGATCACCTCACCGTCGTCGCCAATCACGGTCAAGATCGTTGAGTAGTGATCAATCGACTCGACCGACACGCTTTCAGCCAACAGCTCCGCGGTTGCAGCCTTGAGAATCGCAACGATGTCATTGAAATGTGGGTCTGCTGGAGAGACGTATCCAGTCTCGATCACGAGCTCATACACAGGCGGTCCGCCGCCTTCGATCGTCCGGGTCAACCACGACAGCCCGAGCAGCGACTTGAACGGCTCGAGGTTGAGACGGTTGGGATTGGCGAGGAACTGGTCGACCGTCAGACCAGCGAATCCGAGCAGCGCCGGATTGGACGGCGCCCAGACGGGCAGTCCGGCGACTTCCGAATCGCTGGTCCAGATCCCGTCGCGATTCCAGAGCAGACGGAAGGTGCTGGCGTCGTCGATGTTGACGGCGGTCTCAAACACACCCTGGCTGCGCGAGCCGCGCACGATGGTCGAGGCCAGACGCGCTTCGCCGTCAATCACCGCCTGGACGACAAACTGCATGTTCAACTCGTCGGCGGCGGCAACCCAATTCGTGGCCATGCCGAGCAACTCTTCCGTGGACAACAAGTCCGGAGGCCCACCCGACTCGCGTTGGTCGCTCCCAGGCGACGCGCCGTTCGAAGGCAGGGGCCCGCCAATACGGTCAAGCAACGAGCCGTCGATCAACGGCTCAGGCGTCGGGAACTCGATCGGCTCGTTCCATCTGAGCAGCGTCGACACCGTGGAGACATAGAACTGAGGCGCCTCTTCGTCCTCCAATGCTTCATCGGACAGGCCAAAGGGACCGCCCAGGGTGGCCGAGGACTCGATCATCACCGGAGCGCCAGTGACCTGGCTGATCGCCAGACTCAGCTGCATCGTCTCAATGCCGCCGTCTGCAAGCTCGATGCCCTGCTCGCTGAGCAGCGCAACCGTCGCCGAATTCAGCTCATCCACATCGATCATGCAGTCAATCAGCCAGACGGCCTCTCCCTCGTGAACTCCGGTAGCGATTGAACCGCCAACGGCGTCGAAGCAGGCCAACGCCTGCCCCAGGTTGGCGGGATTAGCGAAGTCTTCTGGATTCCCGCCCAGCATCATCGTCAGTCCGCCCAACGTTTCTTCAAATTCCCCGCTCAGATCGATCCAGCCATCGATCTGCGGCATCGACACGTAAGCCGCATCCTCGGAGATCAGGATTTGCATCAGCAGCGGTGGGGCCGACTGGTCGGGCTCTTCGTCGGCCGCAATCATGGCCTGTTCAAAGAAGCTGCTGGCGTCAATCGTCACCCAGACGATGAGCGGCTCGAGTTGAGCAACGATGATCGTATCGATCACGGAGCCGAAGCCGAAACTAAAGTCGACCTCGATCTCGAGGACCAGCGACTCAAGATCGGCGGACCAGGCCTCAAACGCCGCAGTCGCTTCAGCCAACGGACCGTCCAGCGCCGTGACCGCGCCGTCCGCCTCAGGCTGGTCAGGCTGGTCAGACGGGTCAGGCTCGACCTGCTGTGCGTCTTCCTGTGCCGTGGATTCGTCAGCCGGCTCATCGCGCTGGACAGCCGTCGCGCGATCAGACCCCGTCGCCTCAGCAGACTGCGCAGTTTGTTCCGTCTGATCGACTTGATCAGGTTGATCGGGTTGTTGAGATTGCTGCTGTTGGTCCTCACCGCTGTCGCAGGCAACCAGAACGCCACCGAGAGCAACGATGCCCGCGATCAGAAATAGAAACAAAGCGCGCATACCCGCTCCTCCCCAGAAGGAATCATGTGGGATTCACTGTATCGCGCAAGCGGATTCGCATGAGCACCTGTTCACACTTGCCGCATTCCCCCTTGCCCCGTCGCGGAGACCTTTGAAAAGGGGATTATATGATATACTTGCCATAGAGCAGGGAGAGAGACAATGGCAAGCCGACAATCAGCACCAGGCCGAGCAGACCGACAGGGATTGACTCTCCCCCAACTGTTCAAGATGTTCCCCGACGATACAGCCGCCGAGCAGTGGTTTGAGAAGCAGATGTGGGCCAATGGCCCGACTTGCCCCGATTGCGACTCCCAGCGCCACGCAGTGACGCGCGGCAAGGCGACAATGCCCTACCGCTGCAAGGACTGCCGACAGTACTTCAGCGTCCGCAAGCGCTCGGTAATGCACTCAAGCAAGCTCGGCTACCAGACGTGGGCAATCGCGGTGTACCAGGTCACGACCGGACTCAAAGGCGTGTCGGCGATGAAGCTCCACCGCGACCTCGGGATCGGCTACCAGGCCGCATGGCACCTGCTGCATCGGATTCGCAAGGCGCTAGAGAGTGGCGCTCTGTCGATGCTCGGACCGGCCGAAGTAGACGAAACCTACGTCGGCGGTCGTGAGAAAAACAAGCACGCAAGCAAGAAGATTCGCGCCGGTCGTGGAACAGTCGGCAAGACAGCAGTTGTCGGCGCAAAGGATCGGAAGACGGGCAAGGTGTCGGCAAAGGTCGTGCGCAGCGTGGATCGCTTGACGTTGCACGGCTTCATCGAGGACACAATTGCCCGTGGCGCGACGCTCTACACCGATGAACACCCCGCCTACCGTGGTGCTCGATTCCGCCATGAGGCAGTCCGACAATCAGCAGGTGAGTACGTAGACGGGCAAACGCACATCAACGGCGTGGAGTCGTTCTGGTCGCTGCTCAAGCGCGGAATCAACGGCGTCTACCACCACGTTTCGGTCAAGCACCTGGATCGCTACGTCGGTGAATTCGCTGGCCGTCACAACCTGCGCGACTTCGACACGGTTGAGCAGATGGGAATCGTCGCTCGCGGAATGCTGGGCAAGCGCCTGCGCTACAGCGACTTGACCGCCTGAGCAGAACGGCTCAGAAAGGTCGCCTATCCGTACGGCGGATCATCTTCGTCAAGCAGGGGGAATTTGGAGAACTCATAGCCGATTGGCTCGCCCTGAGGAGTTAATATCCACCCGGGGTGCCGGTGTGACAAGGCGCTCAAGTCGCTCGCCGACATCAACCGAGCTCTTGATAAAACCTCTTCAACAGCCTTGATCTCCAGTGCGTCGAACTTGGCCAGATCGCCCCAACGGTGAGGAACCGGTCTCTTCTGGGTGAAATTCCCGATTTGCCGTTCTTCCACGGTCAATGCTTGCGCGTCATTCAGAGTGTGAAGGGCATCCTCCAGCTCTGCACAGAATGGCCCGTAGTGGTTGCGAATGTAAGTCGCCCCTGAAATGGACCTACCATGCATGGAGAAGTGAAGAAAGTCGCTCATCCAGAGCAGTTTGTGCAGCTTCGTCTTGCCGAAGAGTGGATCGTCGGTGCTCCGAGCAGCAATATAGAGCACTAACTCTCTTAGTTTCGCGGAGTCCAGATTGACGAGTGAATCGCTCATGATCTCACCACCTATTGCGTGTAACATATACGGTCATGGAATCGCAGTCCAGCTCGCCAATGTTTTGTGAATGGTCATCCGAGTTCAAGATGAGTTTCGCCGGACTTGGAGGCGGAACACCGCAAGGCGTTTGGGCGAGAAGGGTTCAGAGACGCCTTCCTCTCCTGTTATCGCTGCCGACTACGATCAGCGGACCAGATGGTCGCATCTTCATCCCGTATCTGCCCGACGTGGGACGGAGCGATGACACTCCCATAGAGCGAAGGGTAGTCTGGCTTGTCGGACGCATTGATGATGAAACACTGCATATGGAGTCGGTTGCCGACAGCGCGCCAAGTGGCGATGGTCAATAGCGGCTCGGCCATGACTTACCACGTGGAGTCAATCACTTAATCCCCAAAGAAAACGCCTCGGCCCGACTCGCCAGCATCCCATGTTGGCAACTATATCATATAATCCCCTTTGATTAAGCCCCCTTCTCCCCCCTTGCGGGGGAGATGCCGAAGGCAGAGGGGGGGGGCTCCCTATCGCAGTGGCTATCTGGTCGCTGGCTGCGGATGTCAGGCAGTCGTCAGCGCGAGCGCCCGGATCTCTCCAAACTCTCGATCCAGCTTCCGCCACGAGTCGCCGCCGTCATCACTCAGGTAGACATACCCATAAAGCGTCGCCGCCGCGACGACATCGGGAGCCTCAGGGTGACTGGCAATCCAGTAGACGACCGAATTCGGCGTCACAGGCAGCTCGCAGGGCGCCCACGTCCGACCGCCATCGGTCGTGCGCTGGACTGCGCCGGTGGTGCCGGGGATGCCGTCGCCGTTGGCGACAAAGATCGTATTGGGGTCGTCATGCTTGACCACCATCCCCCGACAGTACGAACGATCGGCGCGTTCACTGAAGGGTGGGAACTCATGCTGCAGCCACGACTCGCCCTCGTCCTCCGACCGAGCAATCCCAAACGGGCTGGTCGCAAACGTGGCCGCGCCATCGGGTCCCGACGAGCGACCCATGCAGTGGATGTCGGCCTGGAACGTCTCGGGACCCAGCGGATTGCCCCGCACCCAGGAATCGCCACCGTCAATCGACTTGTGTACCCCGTCAACCTCAACACCGGCATAGACCCGCTGAGAGTTAAGCGGGTCGATCACAACCACGGTCGTGCGAGGAGTCCCAATCGGACATTCCTCCACAATCTGAACCGGCAACTCGTCCCAGGACTGTCCGCCGTCGCGCGAGCGCCGCAGACCCGGCCGGCCGCCGGCAAAGATCGTGTTGGAATCCGTCGGATCGACAGCCAGCGACCAGGTCTGACGATCCGGCGCGTAGCTATCAACCAGGTCCCAGCTCGATCCATTGTTATCCGACACAAACAGACCCTCATCCGACCCAGCCATCAGCCGGTTGGCATCATCGGGGAACACCGCAAGCGAGCGCACCGACATCTCACCGACCGCTCGCCCCTTCTGCCAGACGCTCCCGCCGTCGGGCGAACGCCAGAGCCCCTGTCCAATTGTGCCAACGTGAATGGTGATGTGGTCCGACATGATGCGCCTCCTCGAATGCGCTTCAGGGTAAGCGTTTCGGTTTGACTGTCGCCAGAAGCGCTCGCGGACACTGATCTCCTGCCGTCATTCCAGCTCGAGCCTGGCATGACGGAGCGGCGAAACGCTACGGCATATACGGATTCGGACACGGACCCAACTGCGTCCGCAAAATCGCCTGCGCCTCTTCAACAAACTCACACAGAATCGGCCGCGTATCCGCCGGGTCAATAATGTCCTGACCCGTCGCCTCGGCCGTTCTGAAGGGTGACTCCAGCCGGTGCAGGCGACCCTCGATCTCATCACGCTTCGCCTGCGGATCGTCCGACTCGTCGATCTCGCGACGATACGCGGCCAGCGCGCCGCCCTCAATATGCATCGAGCCCCAACGACCCGAAGGCCAGGCCCAGCGTTGGAACATGCCCGTCGGGCGGTGCTGGCACTGTCCGGCGACGCCAAACACGCGGCCCATCACGACCGTCGCCCAGGGCATCTTCGACTGACAGGTCGCGATCACGAGTCTGGCCCCGGCGCGCTCGATCCCGCCCTTCTCCGACTCCAGGCCAACCATGAAGCCCGGTTCGTCGGCAAACGAGATCAACGGCAGGTGAAACATGTCGCAAAGCTGGATCAGCCGAATCACCTTCGAGCCGCCCTTGATGTCGGTCGAGCCACCCTCATGCATCGCATTGTTCGCCATCACCCCGACCGGATAGCCGTTAATCCGAGCCAGTCCGGTAATCCGTGAGCGCCCGTAAAACGGAGCAATCTCAAAGAACGAGCCTTCGTCGACGCACCAGTTAATCGCGCGGTGACCGTCATAGGCCCGTCGACGATCCCGCGGCACCAGCCGACGCAAGCGCTCTTCGCGCCGGTTCGGATCGTCGGTCGGCTCAATCCGCTCGGGCATCTCGTAGACGCTCTGCGGCAGATAACTCAGGAACTGGCGAATCTGGCGGAAGGCGTCCTCCTCGTCCTCGGCCAGGTTGTCGACCGAGCCCGACTGGTAGACGTGGACGCGCTCGTCGCCCAGGTCCTCCTTCGTAATGTCGTAGCCCAGCGCCGCCTTGACGACCGGCGGACCGCCGGGAAAGAGCTGCGAAATGCCCTTCACCATGATCGCGAAGTGGGCCATGCAGGCATTGACCGCAGGCAGTCCGGCGACCGAACCCATCACAGCGGAAACCACTGGCGACATGCGCATCAGCTCCATGTCAAAGGTCGACCACGTGTTGCCGTCGGGCAGGTACGTGCGACCCAGCGTCTCAAAGCCACGCACCGAACCACCGGCCGAGTCGAGCATCCGCACATACGGCACCCGCCACTCAAGCGCCCGCTGATTCGAGTGCTTCTCGGAGCCAAGACCGCCCGACGATCCGTCGCCGCCGCCCGAGCCGCCGCGAACCGTAAAGTCGCCGGCCGAAACCACGACCTTGCGCCCATTAATCTTGCCAAAGCCCTCAACCGAGCCCTTCGGCGTAAAGCCAACCAGCTCGCCCGAGTCGTCATGGCTGGGCCGTCCCACCAACGACATAAACTCGCGCAACGAGCCCGGATCAAGCAGACCATCAAGGCGTTCATTAACAAGCAACTTGCCCCGCCGCCGCTGCCGGGCAACCCCCTCCGGCCCGCCGCGAGCCTTGGCAAATTCCTTCCGCTTCGAAATCTCCGCAATTTCCGCTTCCCAGGTCATCGATTCGCTCCGTCCTTATTACTCTCCGATCAGGGTAAGCGCCCCTTGCTGCGAGTCGAGGATGGTCTAGTGGCAGGAAGACAAGTGGTGGCTCGAATATCTCGAAGAGTTTCCCGACTATCCGACGCAAGGCGAGACGTTAGAAGACCTCCCCCTCGCAAGAGAGCCTGTCGCGAAACGTTCCCCGCTCCCCCTTGCAGGGGGAGCTGCCGAAGGCTGAGGGGGTCCCTCCGCTGCCCACACACCTTCATTACTAACGAGATGCGTTACTATCGCCGTCTGTGAGGCGAATCAGGAACCAGGCCGGCCAACACAGCATCCGCATCAACGATCAGTGGCGCATCTGCTTCACCTGGACCGACGAGGGCGCAATGCAAATCGAAGCGGCCAACTACCGCTGAGGACAACGACATGACCACACCAGGCCCAATCCATACAGGAGAACACCTCGCCGACTTCATCGAGGAACTGAACATCACCCAGTACCGACTCGCCAAGACCATTGGAGTCCCCCAGGTCCGCATCAGCGACATCGTCCACTGCCGACACTCGATCACCGCCGACACCGCCCTCCGCATCGGAAAAGCCCTCGGAACCACCCCCGACTTCTGGCTCAACCTCCAGCGCATGTACGATCTTGATATCGCCCGAGCCAAGACCAATCTCGACGATATCGTGCCGTTGGTAGATGCATCAACCTGAAGTCGCCGGTCCCCCTCCGTCTCCTCGCGACCCATTCCGATGCCCCCCGCGCGCACTCACCGTGTCCAGTTTGCCGCCCTCCCCAGTCCCCGTTTCACACGGGGACCCGCTCCTCGCCCCAGTCCCTGCCTCCGAGCGGTGACCGCCGAGCCTTCGTCAAGTGTCAAGTGAGGCGTGGTCCGTACTGCAAAGACGCGGAACGTGTTGAGTCTGTAGATACCATTTCCTACGAATAGAACCGGTGGAAACAGGATGCGCTTATGGCTAAAATCCGGCTGCGCGGTCTGACTGGCAATGAGATCACCGAAAATGAACCAGCTGGTCACGGGTTGATGTTTGAAGACGTACTTGAAGTGTTTAACGGACCAGCCAAGTATTTCCCTCAACCAGCCAGACCCCGGCGCGATCGCTTGGGAACGCAACCGGAGCGGCTGGTAATGATCGGACCAGATGCCTCCGGACGATTGCTCACCGTCGTGCTTGAGTTGCCGAACCAGAGGGAACGTTCTCATGTCGTGACCGGTTTCCCCTCCAATCAAAGCCAGCGCAGTCGCTACCATCAACCTGGAGGAAGGACACGCTGACCATGAGTGAGCCCACCGATTTGGACATCGGCCCTGAAAGCCGGGAGGTTGATGTCGAACTCGGGCCCCGGCCGAGAACCTTGTCGCTAGAGCTTGAGTTAACAACGGACGAACTCAAGCACATCCGTCGGGGAATCGGGAAAGAGGCAATGATCATACAATTCCTCAAGTCTGCCGCTCTCAAAGAGGCCGACCGCCTCGCCATCGCGAACGAGCACGACGGTCGCTACCAGTTCGAGTACTGGGCGTTCGGCCTCGTTGACGCCCGACCCGCCGCCGGAGGCAAGAAGGGCGCCGACTCCGGCGTCGACGGCTACATCAACTTCTTCGACGACAACTCCAACAAGGCCAAGCGCATCATCGTCCAGGTCAAGAGCGGACACGTCAACCGAGGCCAAATCGCAACCCTCAAAGGCGACATGGAACGCGAGAACGCCGCCCTCGGCATCTTCATCACCCTCGAAGAACCAACCAATCCCATGAACCAGGAAGCCATCGCCGCCGGCTTCTACGAGCCGGAAAGTCTGCCCGGCAACCAATACCCCAAGGTCCAAATCCTCACCATCGAACAGCTCCTCAGCGGAGACCAACCCAAATACCCCCGCTTCGCCAGCCAAGGAACCTTCCGAAAAGCCCCCCGCCAAAAGCGCCAACAAGGCATCCAACAAACCCTCGACACCTGAAGTCCTCTACGAACCATTCCCCGCTCCCCGCCCCCCTCCGTCGCCCCGCGCCCCGACGCGGGGCCCAGAGCACCCAACACTGACCGAAGTACAAAGTCCCCCCCGGCTCAGGCGCAGCAACCGGACACTGCCCAACGCCATCCCTGCCCTCAAGTCGCCACATACACACCTCACAGAACATCCATTCGCATACCATCAACCCCATGACCCACCCGACACCGCACCGACAGGACCAACCCCCATGAACCCCCGACGCCGAGCCAAACTCCTCCAGGCCCACGACCTCCGCTGCCAGGGACTCACCCTCCGCCAAATCGCCGACCAGATGGACTGCGCCCACTCGACCGTCTCCCAATACCTTCGAGACTTCCACACCCACCAGGACGCCATCATCGAGACCCTCGCCGCCGACCACCTCGTCCATTCCCTGAGCCGGCTCGACCCCTCCGATTCAGACCTGCACGACCGACACATCAGCGCCGCCCGCGAACTCCGCCTCCTGCTCGACACCCTCGATCGCATCGCCGACCGCCAGCAGCGCCGTACGCGACGCATCTCCGAGAGCAAGGAGCTGGACGACATGAAGTTCCTCGATCAGCTCGACAAACTCATCACCCACTTCCAAGCAGCCGGCCACCCATACATGGATCCCGCCAACTTCGACCCCGACGCCTTCCCCTTCAACCAACTCCAGCGTTTCATCCCCGCCGACGAAATGAGAGAATTCGTCAACAACATCACTCCCCCAGTCCCGGCCCCCGAGCCGAAACCCGCCCCAGTCCCCGCCGCCGCGCGGGAACCCGCTCTACTACCGCACCCCTACGCGGCATTCGCCAACGACCCCGACCCCGAACCACCCGAAACCGACCAAATCCGAACAAACCCGAACACCACCGAACAAGAAAACTCCGAATTCCCTGAAAATCACGCCACATACCCGACCGACGACGAAAATTATCCAATTCCATCCGAACAACCCGCGCCCCAACCCCCACGCAAGCCAGTCGGACCCCAGTACCCCGCTAGCTGGGACAACCCCTTCGGCTACCTCCCAAGAACCAACGCGCAAATCCCCCTGGTCAGACATCTCTTTGGCAGGCGCTGAACACAAACCTCGATCCCCGCTTCCCCCCTCTGCGAGACCTTTGAATTAGTCCGGCACTTGCGGTTCTCAGTCCCCGCCTCCGCGCGGGGACCTGCCCCCGTTCCTCGCCGGCTGAGCGACGAAGGGTCGGTTGCATATCTGGTAAGGAGCGATGAACAGGCGAGAGCAGGGCGAAGCGGAGCGGGTCCCCGCGCGGAGGCGGGGACTGGGAGATTCCCCATGCGGGACTTATTCAAAGAGTCTCCTCTGTGGGGGAAGCTGCCGCAGGCTGAAGGGGGGTCCCCGCCGGCCTGCGACACCAGTTGTTCAGAGGTTTCCTGGGAAGCTCGAGCTGACAATGACAAACGCGAAACAAGCAACCGCAATCGTTCAGCGAGCAGCCGCAATCGCCTCCTGCGCACGCTCCGCGAGCTCAGCCTGTGGCGACCACGCCGGATCCACCTGAGCCCGAATGCTGGCCGACTTGGCGCCCACAGCAAACTCATGCATCGCCAACGCTTGCAACGATTCCGCCAGAGATTGCGCGGGATCCTGAGCCAGGCGCTTGGCCATGGTCCACCAGGCCTGCGACATCGTCTCGTCGGTCGCCTGCATCAAGACCTCTTCGGTCACCGCCCGATGCCTGACCAACGCGTACATAATTTGCACCGGCGTCTCAGGTGGATCGAGCTGGGCCGGCGGCAGTTTCTCCGGCCAGATCAGCCTCGCCTCGGCGGCGCATGCCTCGATCACGCAGTCGGCCAGCGACCCGATCGGCGTCGGCTGATGAAACTGCTCAAGGGTCGCCCCGGCCAGCGCCGTCGTCATCACGCGACGCGTCAGCAGCAGGGCGTAGCCCCAGGACTCGGCCGAAGCGGACTTCATCGGTCTGCAGGACCCCTAGATCAGGTCCTGGCCGCCCGCGACTTCGAGCGCGGCGCGGATCGTGTTCTGGATGCCCTCGTCGGGATCAACCAGCGGCGCGCGCAGCGGTCCGGCGTTGAAACCGATGTCGTTCAACGCCCACTTGACCGGCGCCGGGTTGCCAATCAGGAACAGCGCCTTGACCAGCGGCGCGATCTTCACCTGCAGGCGTCCCGCCTCCGCCGTGTCGCCGCGCTCCCAGGCGTCGTACATCGCCTTGATCTGTCCCCCCACGAGGTGCGACAGCACCGACACGGCGCCATAGCCACCCATCGCCAGGATGGCCAGGTTGTCGCCGTCGTTCCCACTCCAGACGCGAAAGGCGCGAGGCGCGGTGCGGATGATCTCAGCAATCTGCTCAAGGTCGCCCGAGGCCTCCTTCACCCCGGCAATGTTGGGGCAGTCCTCGGCCAACCGCACGGTCGTTTGTGCGGCCATGTTGAGACCGGTCCGACCAGGCACGTTGTAGAGCAAGATCGGCGTCTCGGGCACCGCCTCGGCGACGGCCTTGAAGTGCTGGTAGAGACCCTCCTGAGACGGCTTGTTGTAATACGGCACAACCTGCAGCAGGCCGTCCACGCCAATCTCGGCCGCCTGCTCCGAGGCGTCAACCGCAGTGCCGGTGCTGTTGGAACCGGTCCCCGCAATCAGCGTCCCCCCAGCCTCATGCACGACGGGCATCAGCTCTCGAAACAGGAGGCGTTCCTCATCGTGAGTCAACGTCGGAGATTCACCAGTGGTACCGGACACGACGACGCCGTCGGAACCGGACTTAATCAGCGCGCTGGCCAAATGCTGGGCCTGCTCCACATCAATCCCACCGGCCTCAGTCATCGGAGTGACCATCGCGGTATACAGGCGTCCCCAGTTGGGAGCGTCGTTAGGTGCAGTCATAATTCAGGCTTTCCGTCTGTCACAGTCTGGCAATCAAGGCTACTAGGTCAGAATCGAGATTTCGGTACGCTAGTCCTCGGGAGCGGATGATGACGACAGAATCCTCAGAACCGCTGACTCTGGCCGGACAGCCCATGGACGATCTGCTTGACGAGTTGGATGTGCTCGCAGACCAATCAAATCTTCCGGGCGCGGACCGGATTTCGCTTGATCGTTTCTATGCGGAACTCAACCGCATCCACGCAGTGGCCTGTCGGCGTCTCGGAGAGGCGCCACGTCCAGTGCGGTCGAAGGGACTGCCCGGCCCTGACTTCGTAGCGACCGAGGAAGATATAGAGGACGCGCTCGCCTATTGGATGCTGACCTGCTCGAAGGCAGAGAACCATGCACCGGGTGAAGCGATTTCGGCAGACGAGGTATGGGCAGAAGATGAAGAAGAGATCAACGAATACGAGGAGGCGTTTGCCGACTACAGACGTCTATCGCCGCTCGAGGTCCGATCGGCGCTCGAGTCGAGAATGGCGTCCTGTCGCAGGACGCTAGATGGCGGCGACTACTTTTCCGCCTCTGAAGCACGGACCGCGTTCGATCCGACCATGGCGGGTTGCCTGGCGGCGCTCGCCGAGTGCCAACAACTCACTACCGACCAGTTTCAGGCTGCGTTCGAGCCAAGAGTCGCCACTTACCGCAAAACGCTTAGCGAAGTCAGGCGCCGCGACACAACTCATTTTCTAGCACAGGCCGTCGCGAGCTGCGCAGCGAACCTGACCGAGATCAACGCGAGCGACAACTTCCCCGGCCTCGGTCTCATGGCGAGCGCAGCGTGGAGCGTCGCGGCGTTTGAGTTGGCGCTGGAGCATGGCGACGAATTCGCGGTGGCGCGATTCTGGCGAATCTTCGACTCTGAGATCAGCCAGCATGTCGATGACCTAGCCGAGCGTCAGAGCTCGGCTGAGTAGCTGCACTGTGTCGGCATCAATATGCCAGCGCGTCTGATCTGGGACGTTCAGGCACGCAGCCAGCTGAAGAGACTGCATCCCACTCCGAGGCGCATGGTGAGGCGAGCGCTCAGGGACTTTGAGTCGCTCTGGCGCGAGCGCACGAAGCCACTCAGGGGATATCCCGGCAAGCACACTGCTTCAATCGGCGACTACCGTGTCTTCCTGCGAGAAGCCGCCGAGGAACTCGGTTTCTATATTGAGCACATATCCCACCGGGCTGAGGCGTACGACGACTACCCCGTTCCAGAAGAGGCCAACGACTAGAGGCAGCCGTCTTCGAGCATCCACTCCACCATCTGCACGATGTTCAGCGCGGCGCCCTTGCGCAGATTGTCGGCGACCACCCACCAGGCAAGTCCGTTGGGGTTCGTCACGTCGACCCGCGCGCGGCCGACCAGAGTGTCGTCGATGCCGTCGGCGTCAAGCGGCGTGGGCCACTCGCCCGCGGCGCGGCCGTCGATCACGCGAAGACCGGGCTGGGCAGCCCAGCGCTCGTGCGCTTCCTTGGGCGTAATCGGACGGTCGAAGTCTGCGTGGACGGCAATCGCGTGGGCGCGTTCAGTCGGGATGCGGACGCAGGTCGCGGAGAGCGGCAGCTCAGGCTGGTGCAGAATCTTGCGCGACTCGACCAGCATCTTGCGCTCTTCGTTTGTGTAGCCGTTCTCGAGAAACACATCGACCTGGGGCAGCGCATTATTGGCGATCTGCTTGGGGTACTCGCTGATCTGGTCGTCGCTGATGGCCATGCCGGCGACGAGCGACGCGTTCTGCTGCCGAAGCTCCACGACCGCCGCGCCGCCGGAGCCGGAGGTGGCCTGGTAGGTGTCGGCAATCACACGGGTCACAGCGCGATCCTGGATCAGCGGATGCAGCGAGAGCACCAGCGGCACCGTCGTGCAGTTGGGCGTGGCGACGATGCCGCTGTGGTGGCGCAGGTCCTCGGGGTTCACCTCGGGCACAACCAGCGGCACGCCTTCCTGCTGACGGAAGGCAGAGGAGTCGTCAAAGGCAACCGCGCCGCGCGCGGCGGCGACAGGGCAGAGCTCTTTCGACGCTGCAGTCGAGGCCGAAATGAACGCGACATCCGCGCCGTCAAAAGCGTCGTGGGTGGTTTCGTGAACGATGTGCGTCTTGCCGCGGAAGCTGAGTTCGCGACCCTCGGAGCGCTTCGTTGCGAGCAGCCGGAGTTCCTTGACCGGGAAGTTGCGTTCTTGCATGCACTTAAGGAATTCGGCTCCCACAACGCCGGTGGCTCCGACGAGGGCAACGGTCAGTTCACGTCCCACGGTCTTACTCCTAGGTATGCGTGGTGTGCGTTGATGGGGTCGAGTTAGTCAGTCCGCAGACCGAGCAGCCGGTCCAGCCCGATGACCAGATGATCAAGATCGGGCGCAGCCCGGGCGGCGCGGAGGATTTCGGGGATGAAGGAGGCGCGGCTCATCGAGTCGTGGCGGATGGTGAGCGTCTCGTTGTTGCCGCCAAAGACGATCACCTGGTGCGCGACCAGGCCGGGCAAACGGACGGAATGGAGCGATGCGCCACCGAGCTCTGCGCCGCGTGAATCGTAGCCGTCAACGTTGTGGCGCTCGGCCTCTCGTCGAGTGAAATCACGGTCTCGGGCAGCGCGCATCGACTGTGCCGTCGCGACGGCGGTGCCGGACGGGGCGTCGACTTTGCCGTCGTGGTGTTGCTCGATGATCTCGACCGAGTCGAAGAACGGCGCCGCGACGTTGGCGAGGTGCATCATCAGCACCGCGCCGAGCGCGAAGTTGGCGGCAATCACGCCACCGATACCAGCCTCATTGACACGGCGTTCAGCGTCGGAGATTGCGTCGTCCGAGAGGCCGCTCGTGCCAATCACCGGTCGCACGCCAGCATTGACGGCCGCCGGAATCAGCTCAACCGTCCATTCGGCGTTGGAGAAATCGATCACCACGTCTGGTCGCCACTGGCCCAGGGCTCTCAGTGAGTTGCTGAGGGGAACATCACGACCGGCGATCTCAACCGAAGATTCGCTTGAGAGTCCGTCCAGCGCACCGACCAACTCAAGGTCGGCTGCTGCTTCGACGGCGGCCATGATCCGGCGGCCCATGTTGCCGGCGCCGCTCATCACAATCCGGATCATGACATCCCTACTCAGCTAGCGGCCCAGTTAGCGGCCGGGCGCGCCGAAGTCGGTTCGCGGCGGAGGCGGCGCTGGCGGCGGGCCATCCTCGGTCGGGTTGGCACGACGGATGTTGACCCTCGAGAGGATGCCCCCACGACGCCGCGGGGCGATGTTGGTGTCGGGCTGGCGCTCTTCGCGCTCTTCCGGTTCGCTTTGTGACGGACGTTCGCCGCGTTGTTCGCCGCGTTGTTCATCGGGCTGTCGATCCTGGTCGTCCTGGCTCGACTGCGGGTTGAACTCGTTCGACTGCGGTTGTCCGGCGCCTCGGCGGCGGCGTCGCCTGCGACGGCGCGGCGCTCCATCGCGGTCGCGCGGCGGTGCGACGGCGGCAAAGCCGTCGTCGTTCGATGCGGCGGCCAACGGGGCTGGCGCGGCATCGGTCTCAGTTACTTCAGGCGCCTCAGGAGCATCAATGGGCGGAGCATCCAGCTCGGCAACTGCTGGTTCCGGCTGGCTCGGCTCTTCTTGCACGTATTCGGGTTCGCGCTCGGGTTCGTGCGCGGGCTCGTCGACCTCGCGGGCCACGCGCGGCCGACGCTGTCGTGATTCGCGAGGCTCGCGAGGCTCGCGGGATTCCCGAGGCTCTCTGGCTTCGCGATCACGGCGGGGACCACGATCGTCGCGGGCACGATCATCGCGTCCTCGGTCATCGCGGCCGCCTTCACGACCGCCTTCGCGACCGCGTCGTTCCCTCGGTTCCCTCTGTTCGCGCGGAGGTCCATCGGTGTTGCCGTTGAGCAAGGCCTTGCGCGAGGCGTTGACGCGACCAAGGTTGTCGACCTCGATCACGATGATCTGCATCTCGTCGCCGACGCTGACAATGTCTTCGACCTTGTCGACGCGGTAGTCGGCGAGCTCGGAAATGTGAACCAGGGCGTCCTTGCCGGGCACCATCTCGACGAATGCGCCGAAGGGCAGGATGCGGACGACCTTGCCCGTGTAAATCTGGCCCGGCTCGATGTCTCGGGTCATGGCCGAGATGCGCTCGTAGGCGGCTTCGCCCGACTTCTGATCGACGGCGGTGATGTAGACCGCGCCGTCGTCCTCGACTGAGATGTCGGCGCCGGTGTCGTCCTGGAGGGCGCGGATGTTGCGTCCGCCGGGACCAATCAGCTGGCCGATCTTGTCCTGCGGGACATCGATGCGGAGAATGCGCGGCGCGTGTGGCGACATCTGTTCGCGCGGCTCCGAGATGCACTCGGTCATCACGTCCATGATCTGGAACCGGGCGTCACGCGCCTGATCGAGCGCGCGAGCGAGAATGTCCAGGTCAATGCCCTTGACCTTCATATCCATCTGCAGCGCGGTCACGCCGTCGCGCGAGCCGGCGACCTTGAAGTCCATGTCGCCGAGGTGGTCTTCCATGCCGACGATGTCGGTCAGGATGGCGACATCGTCGTCTTCCTTGATCAGCCCCATGGCGATGCCGGCGATCGGCGCCTTGATCGGTACGCCGGCGTCCATCATCGAGAGGACTGAGGCGCAGATCGAGGCCATTGAGGTCGAACCATTGGAGGCGAGGACCTCGGAGACGAGACGGATCGTGTAGGGGAAGTCCTCGAACGGCGGCAAAATGGCGGCCATGGCGCGCTCACCGAGCATGCCGTGTCCGATGCTGCGTCGCGAAGGATTACCAACGCGACCTGTCTCACCAGTCGAGAACGGCGGGAAGTTGTAGTGATGCATGAAGCGCTTCGAGTCCTCGGGTCCGAGGTCGTCGAGGCGCTGGGCCATGCCCGAGCCGGCCAGGGTGGTAATGCTGAGCACCTGCGTCTCGCCGCGCTGGAACAGGCCGGAGCCGTGGGTGCGGGGAATCATGCCGGTCTCTGCCGACAGCGGACGAAGCTCGGCATGGCCGCGGCCATCGGCGCGGACACCATCGACCAGGATGCTGCGACGCACGATCCGCTTCTCGACCGCCTCGAAGGCCTCGGAGTAGGCTTCCGCGTCCGCATCTTCGTCAAGGTTGTCAAGTAACGACGCCTTGACGGCAGCGCGGCGGCTGTCGCGATCGGCCTTGTCGCTGGCCTCGCGTAGGGCGGAGCTCAGCTCGTCGCCGAACTTCTCTTCAACGCTGGCAAGGATGTCGGCATCGACCGCTTGCGGCGTGAACTCACGCTTAGGTCGACCAACCTCACTGGCGAGCGCCAGCTGCATTTCGCAGATCGTGGTAATCGCTTCCTGACCAAGTGCCAGGGCGTCCACGAGCAGAGATTCGGGAACCTCGCCGGCCTCCGCTTCGACCATCGTGATCGCGTCCTTGGTGCCCGCGACGACGAGGTTGAGGTCGGAGACCTCAAGCTGAGCAAACGTGGGCTGCAGGACGAGTTCACCGTCGACGTGACCGATTCGCACCGATGCGACCGGGCCGTCAAACGGGACATCGGAAACGCAGAGCGCGGCCGAGGCGGCGATCGTACCGAGCGTATCGGGCGGGTTCTCCATGTCGACCGCGAAGATCGTGAGGATCAGCTGCGTGTCGTCGTTATAGCCCTTGGGAAACAACGGGCGAATCGGGCGGTCGGTGAGCCGAGCCGAGAGAATGGCGGTCGTGGTCGGTCGTCCCTCGCGGCGGAAGAACGATCCGGGGATTCGACCGGCAGCGTAGAGACGCTCTTCGAATTCGACGGTGAGTGGGAAAAAGTCGATTCCGGGCCGCGGCGTCGATGCCGTCGCGGTGCCGAGCATCATCGTGTCGCCGTAGCGAACGGTGACGGCGCCGCCGGCCTGAAGGGCCAACTTGCCCGTCTCGATCGTCAGGGTGCGTCCGGCAATCTCGTGCTGGACGGTTCGGGTGGTGATTTCCATATGTTCGTGCGTTCCTGTGCTTCCCTGTACTTGCTCTGCCTGCCGCCGCTTCTTCAACGACAGGTGCTATATGTTCGGCGGCGATGGGCCGATCGCAGGCGCTCAGATGGCGCGTCGCCGATGTCTGTTCGAGATCGTCCGCAGCGTCCGCTCGGCCCGATTCGCGTCGGGCTCGCGGCGCAGAGTTAGCGGCGCAGACCCAGCGTCGAGACCAGCGTTCGGTAGCGGCTCACGTCCTCGCGGTTGAGGTAGGCGAGCTGCCGCCGTCGCTGGCCCACCAGCTTCATCAACGCGCGTCGCGTGTGGTAGTCGTGCCGGTGTTCGCGCAGGTGGTCGGTCAGGCGGGAGATGCGCTCGGTTAGCTGTGCGACCTGCACTTCAGGCGAACCGGTGTCGTTCTCGTGCTGTCCAAACCGTTCCGCAATTGCGGCTTTTGCATCCTTGCTCAGCATGTGTGCCTCAATCCACATGGTCCATGTGGCGAACCTGCGCGACAGGCCTGGGTGGTTCCGATTTCTGTGGAACGTGCTGGCGGCTGTCCAAGCCGTCTGCTCCCCGCCACTGCGCTGCGTGGTCGTCTCGTTGTATAAACGTTACCAGACTGTCCCCGAAGCCTGAACGGACTATTGGTCGCGTATGCGACACTGCGGGACATGACCGTGCTGATGCGTCACCCGATCATGATCGTCCGGGCCCGTCTCGATCCGACCGTACTCGACGCGTTCGAGGAGTGGCATCGCAAGACGCACCTGCCGCACGTGCTCGACATCCCGGGCATCGTCTCCGCCTTCCGAGTCCGAGCTCCCGACCCGATCGCCGGCGCCCACCTGATGGGCTACACCTTCGAGGACGAAACCGTCGTCCAGGCCGCATTGTCGTCGGAGCAGGCCCAGGTCGCTCGCCGGGACTGGGATTCATGGGCCGATCAGGTCTACGAGCTGTCGGTGGAGATCTACGCACCGCTCGCGCCCCTGCCGATCTTCCAGCACCACAACTAGGTTTGTGGCAGCTATACCACACCGGCACGAAGCAACGCGGTCATACCCTCCCAACCACGCTTCCGTCATACCCGCGCTTGCCGCGGGTATCTCGCAGCAACGAGCACCGAGACCGCTACGCTCTCGACCATGCCGCGTGAGCCGGGCGTCTACATCCTCGCCAGCCGTCCGCACGGCGCGATCTACACGGGCGTCACCGCCGACCTGCCACGTCGCGTGTGGCAGCACAAACGGGGAGTCGGTTCAGCGTTCACGAAGCGCTATCAGATCGACAAGCTGGTCTGGATGGAGCCTCATGGCACCATGGACGACGTGATCGCTCGCGAGAAGCAGATCAAGCGCTGGAGCAAGGCACGTCGTCGTCGAATGATCGACGAGTTCAATCCTGAGTGGCGCGATCTCTATCTGGATTTGGCCTGAGGAGATCGAGGCCACATCGAGCCTCTGTGCTGGTTTCAGCGAGATACCCGCGGCAAGCGCGGGTATGACGGAGTTGGGTTGGCGGGCTTGGGCGGTCGCCGGACGGGCGACCTGTAGCTAGAGATCGAGGCTGATCTCTTCTTTGATCGGCGTCTTGCCTTCAGGCAGGGTGAAGAAGTTGCAGAAGCAGGCGCCCTCGAAGTCGACCAGGCCGTTGAGCACCGGCTCGCAGACGCAGATGGTGTCGTCGTTGTTGGCCGGCTGACAGGGGCAGAAGAACTTGCCGAAGCGCATGCGCATGCTGACGAAGTCGTCGATCGTCTGATCGGCGTTCATCAGGATGTAGCCGCGTTCCTCGCAGAACTGGTCGGCGAGTTCGGTCATTTCGGTGCGGTATTTGTCGCGCATCGCGCGCTCTTCTTCTACAGGGAGGTCGGTGAGACGTTCGAATTCGGCCATGATCCGCCCTTTCGAGTGGTGATTGTTAGGTTACGACGCCGACGCTAAGAAGACTCGGCGCGAGCAGCCGCGAAGCGAACCAGTGACCGCACCGGCACGCCGCTCGCGCCTTTGACCTGAGTGCCGCGCGTCTTGCTGGCGTCGTCGGTGCCGGCCATATCGAGGTGCGCCCAGGGCGTGTCGCCGGCGAAGCGGGCGAGGAACTTGGCCGCCGTGATCGCACCGGCCAGGCGTCCGCCGGTGTTCTTCACATCGGCGACCTGGCTGCGAATCTGCTCGTCGTACTCGGGGAACATCGGCAGCTGCCAGAACTTTTCTCCGGCTCGCTTGCCCGCCTCAATGACTTCGGCGGCGAGGTCGTCGTCGTTGGCCATTACGCCCGTTGCAACATCGCCCAGAGCCACGGCGCAGGCACCGGTCAGCGTCGCTACGTCGATCAGCGGCGAGAGCCCGAGATGGTTCGCGTAGGACAGCGCGTCGGCCAGGACCAGGCGACCCTCGGCGTCGGTGTTGATCACTTCGATCGTCGCGCCGTTCATCGCGGTCAGCACGTCGCCGGGCTTGATCGCGTTGCCGCCGGGCATGTTTTCGGTGCAGGGCGCGAGCGCGGTGACGTTGATCGGCAGCTGGAGGTCGGCGATTGAACCCATCGCCGCAACCACAGCGGCTGCGCCCGACATGTCCTGCTTCATCGCCTCCATGTTGGCGGCCGGCTTGATCGAGATGCCGCCGGTGTCGAAGGTGATGCCCTTGCCGCAATAGCCCAGACCGGGCTCGTCGCCACCGCCTCGGTGGCGCATGATCAGGAAGCGGGCCGGCTGATGTGATCCCTTGGCCACGCCGAGGAACGAGCCCATGCCCAGCTCTGCAGCGGCCGCTTCGTCGAGCACCTCGATCTCGACATTGTGGTCGGCCGCCCAGGCTTCCGCACGGTTAGCGAGCTCGGTTGGAGTGAGCAGATTGGACGGCTCGTTGGCCAGGTCGCGGGCGAAGTTGGCGGCGCCGGCCAGCGAACGGCCGTGCGCGATGCCCGCCTCAACCGCGGCGACGTTGTCGGAATGCAGCGAGCCTCGCTGCAACACGTTCGGCGCCTTCTTCGGCGTCTGGTGACGGTCGAAGCGATAGAGGCCGAGGTCGAGGCCCTCGGTGATCGCGCCGGCGATCTCGTCGGTGCTGAATCCACATTCTTTGCCGTCAACAGCGACCGCGAGCGTCCCGGAGGAGAGCGAACGAGCGCGACGAGCGCCGTTGGCGGCAGCATGACGGATCTCGTCCAGGCCTATCTTCTCGGCCGGTCCGAGGCCGGCGATCACGACTCGCGAAGCCTCGGTTCGACCGAATGTGTGAACCACGACAGTCTCGTTGACCGCCCCCGACAGCTCGCCCGATTTGACGAGCGGCGCGAGGCCTCCGTCCAGGGCATCATTGAGCTGGCGCAGGGCGCCGCCTTCGAGGATGTCGTCGTCCTTGGTCGCGAAGATCAGCAGGTGGTCGGCGGCGGCTTCAAGAGCCGGCTGTCCGCTGGCGGTGATGTCCATGGGAATCTCTCAAGGCGTTCGGTGTACGCATTTTGGGCATGCCGGGCAATGCAGATCATCCTAGCGATCAGCGGGAATAGTGTGGCAACATGCGGGAGTTCCTACGCGAGCTGGCGGCAGTGGCGGTCGCCGCGCTGGTCTACTACCTAGTCCGGGGCGCGGTCCGCGACCGCGCTTCGGAGGCCTTCCAGCGGGCCCGCGACGTGCTCGAACTGGAACGACGGCTGCGGCTCGACTGGGAGACGACGATCCACGAGGCGATCCTCGGCTCCGACGCGCTGATCGATTTCGCCAACGGCGCTTATTTCTGGGGCCACATGCCGCTGCTGGTCTTGCTGGCGTTGTGGCTTTGGCGATCCCACCGCGACATCTGGAGTCGGTTCCGCAACGCGCTGTTGCTTTCCGCAGCAATCGGCTTGATTTCGTACTTGCTCTTTCCCACCGCTCCGCCGCGGCTGATGCCCGAGCTGGGGTATATCGACACCCTCGCCGTCCGCGCCGCTCCCGCCTACCAGGCGCAGGAAGTCGGGCTGTTCGTCAATCCATATGCGGCGCTACCGTCGCTCCACGTCGGGTGGGCGCTGCTGGCCGGGCTCGCCGTTTGGCACGTCTCGAAGCATCCCGCCATGCGCACGTTCGCCGTGGCGATCCCGCTGTCTCAGGCCTGGGCCGTCGTCGCGACCGCCAACCACTGGACGCTCGACGCCGTCGCCGGGCTCACCGTCTGCGGCGTGGCATGGTTGGTCGCGGTGCAGATCGATAGGATTCGGCGCAAACGAACACACCGCGCCACCGGGAGGTAGCAATGCTTGTCGTGACCACGCCAACCGTGCCCAATCGCGAGATCGATGAGATGTTGGGGCTCGTCAGCGCCAACAGCGTCCGTTCGCGCAACATCGGCCGAGACATCCTGGCCGCTCTCAAGAGCCTCGCCGGAGGCGAAATCCATGCGTACACCAGGCTGATGACCGAAACCCGCGAGCAGGTGCTCGAGAAGCTGGAAGCCGCCGCCGAGACCATGGGCGCAGACGCGATCGTCGGCATGAGGATGATGACCTCAGCCGTCGGCCAGAACATGGCCGAGGTCTACATGTACGGTACGGCGGTGAAGCTGAAGTGAGTCTCAGACCTCCCCCCTTGGAGACCTGCGCGTAAATCCCCTTCTCCCCCTTGCGGGGGAGATGCCGCCGGCAGAGGGGGGCTCCCTATCGCAGTGCGTATCTGGTCGCTGCGGGCGAACCCCCCCTCTGTCACTCCGTGACATCTCCCCCCGCAAGGGGGGGAGAGGGGATTCATAGGTTTACGCGCAGCTCCCCCAGAGGGGGAACGCTAGGGGTTCCGCACCGGCCAGTCGGGATGCGACTTCAACCGCTCCAGGATGGCGACTCCCACGTCGTACTTATGCAGCAACGGCAGTCGTTCCACGTCTCCCGAGGCATCCAGCAGGACGACCCGATTCGTGTCGACCTGGAAGCCGGCGTCGGCCTGGGTTACGTCGTTGGCGGCGATGAAGGCGAGACCTTTTTTCTCGATCTTGGCCCGGGCGTTCTCGATCAGGTCGTCCGTTTCGGCGGCGAAGCCGACTTTGAGCAGGTGCGGCGCCACAATTGAGGCGATGACATCTGGGTTCTCAACCAACTCAAGCGTCATGCCCTCTTCGTCGGCATCGCGCTTCTTGAGTTTGGACTCGGCTGCCTCGGCCGGGCGGTAGTCAGCGACGGCTGCGGCCATCACGAGCGCGTTCGCCCCTCGTGCGGCGTTCTGAATCTCAGTCTGCATCTCGATCGCGGCGCCGACCGAGCGCACCACGATTCCATATCGACCGGCTGGTGGCGGTTGGGTGGTGATCAGTGTGACGGCGGCGCCCTGATCACGGGCCGCCTCGGCGACGGCGACGCCCATCTTGCCGCTCGAGTGATTGCCGATGAAGCGGACGGGGTCGATCGGTTCGCGGGTTCCGCCGGCGGTGACGATGACGTGACGTCCGCGCAAGTCGCCCACGGTGCGTCCGATCGCCGACCGGACCGCGGCGGCCAGCTCGATTGGTTCGATCAAGCGTCCCAACCCGCGCCCGCCCGAGGCGAGCCGGCCGATCGCAGGACCGGCAATGAAGACGCCACGCGCCTTGAGCAACTCGAGGTTGGCCTGCACCGAGGGCTGGCTATACATCACCGAGTCCATCGCCGGCGCGATGACCAACGGGGCGCTTGTCGCGAGCGCAGTCAGCGTGACCGGGTTGTCGCCGATGCCCTGAGCCAGCTTCGCGATCGTCGTCGCCGACGCGGGCGCGACCAACATCGCGTCGGCGCGTCGGCCCATCGCAACGTGCTGCTCGGCCGGGGCGGCCGGATCCCAAAGGTCGGCGGCGACTTCGCCCTTGATCAGCGAGCGAAACGTCAGCGGTGGGATGAAGCGAGCTGCCGACGGCGTCAGGGCCACGTCGACGATCGCGCCGGCGTCTTCCAGACGGCGCGCCGCTTCAACGCTCTTGTACGCAGAAATCGAGCCGGTCACGCCCAGCGTGACGCGACGACCGCGAAGCGGCTGCGGAGTTGGCGGATCGCTCGAAGGGCTCATGGCGTGCCTTCGGCGTTGTAGTAGTAGAGTTCGCGCAGACCCCAGAGGATCAGGTCCTCGTCAACCACATCCAGAATGGTCGTCTCCTCAGCGATGCGCGGCGCCCAACCGCCGGTCGCGACGACCTTGGCGTCGCCCAACTCCTCACGGAAGCGTTTGATGATGCCTTCGACCAATCCGACGTAGCCGAACAGGATGCCGCTCTGCAAGGCGGTCTCGGTTCGGGTGCCGATGGCGGCCGGCGGACGCACCAGATCGATTCGGGCCAGTCTGCTGGCCCGGTCGAACAGGGCATCGGTCGAGATACCGATGCCGGGTGAGATCGCGCCTCCGATGTAGACGCCGTGCTCATTAATCGCGTCGAACACCGTCGCGGTGCCGAAATCGACCACGATCAGCGGCGGCGGCCCGTACCGAGAGCAGGCGGCGACGGCGTCAACGATGCGGTCGGCGCCCAACTCTTCGGCGTTGTCGATACCGATTCGTACCGGTTTCCGCATATGCGAAGAGACCAATAGCGGCTCGGTACGAAGGAACTTACGACAGACGTCCTGGAACACCGGCGCGAGGGCCGGTACCACCGACGAGATGATCGCACCGTCGATCTGGGCGGTCCGGATGCCCTCGTAGCGCAGCAACGAGGCAACGAAAATGCCGTATTCATCCGGCAACCGGTCGTGCTGCGTCGCGAGCCTCCAAGTGTGGACAATTTTACGGTCGTTAAACACGCCGATTTGGAGGGTGGTGTTTCCGATATCGATGGCGATCAACATGGCTCGCCGTCCTTCGCGACTTGATTGGGCACCCCGGATCGGGGGATGACGTCGGGTTCGATCACGGCTTCGCCGCGCGATTTGGTGCATTCTAGGCGCGACCGAGTGTTTCCGACCGAGGACAGCCAGTGGAGTCGGTCGCGAACGATGCCAAGACGTAACGAGATCAGTCAAGGAACCGCAACAAGAGGGTGGAGCGTTTGGGGAAGGTGTGGATGATTCAACTGGTCCGCAGACTACTCAGAGAGGTCACCGGCCCTGCTGTTGTGTCCGCAAACGCTGGTTAGTATGGTCCCTCAAGCAACCTTTCCACGCAGCGCCGAATCTGGTTATTGCCCCAGAGGAACGCGCGTCGCCGGAAAGCTCTGCCATAAGGAGGCGGCGGCGGCATGGTCACCCGTTCGGCTCGATCTCTTAACGATCCGCATTCCGATCCTCGCGCGATCTGGCAGCGAACACTTGAGGTGCTACGGGATTCGCTCGACCGCGAAACGTACGAGACCTGGTTTGCCGACACCCACGCGATTGAGATCCGTGGTGGAGTCCTGCACGTCGGCGTACCAACCGTGATCAAGCTCGAGACGCTGCGGGGCAGCTACTATCCACAGCTTGCCTCGGCTGTGCGCCAGGCCGCCGGCCGGCCGATGGAGATCGAACTTCGCGTCGCCACGCGCCCGGAACCGGTGACCCAGGCGCTCGACATGCCTGACGCCGACAGTCCGCCGCTCTCCGAGCGCGGCCTGCCGATTCAGCCCGCCCGCAGTCGGCCTTCAGTGTTGAACCAGGCCACCTTCCAGCGCTTCGTCGAAGGCACGTCCAACCAGATCGCAGTCACGGCCTCTCGGCGTGTCGCCTACCACCCCGGTGAAGACACGAACCCGCTCTTCATCTACGCGAACTCGGGCCTCGGCAAAACCCACCTGCTGCACGCGATCGCCCATGTAACGATGCAGTCGCACTACACGGTCCTGGTCGACACCGAGTCGTATGTCCGCCAGTTCGTCAACAGCGTCGGCGCGGGCGAGCGTGCCGCCTTCCAGCAGAAATACGAGTCGGCCGAAGTGCTGATCATTGACGATGTGCAGAAGCTCGGCGGCAAGGTGCAGACGCAGGACGAGTTCTTCAACGTCTTCAATGCCTTGCATCACCGCGGCCGGCAGATCGTGATTGCCTCAGATCTCCCGCCGCGACTGCTGACCGGGCTGGGCGAACGACTGGTCACGCGATTCGAGGGCGGACTCGTCGTCGAGATCAATCCGACTGACCTCGAGCTGAGAATGGCAATCCTGCAACGCAAGATTCGGGACTGGCAATTGGACATCGACGAGTCGACCATCGTCATGATCGCCGAGCGGGGCGGCACCAACGTGCGCTCATTGCTCGGCGCCCTGCAGCGCGTTCGCGTGTTTGCCGAGAGCGAGCGATCGCCGGCGACCCCAGGTGTGGTCATGCGGGCGCTGGCTGGACATGTGCCCGAAGAGGCGCGCAAGGCCAAACCGACCGTCGCCGAACTGATCGCGGCCGCCTCCGACCTGACTGGCGTGGCGCCGGAGCTGTTCACCGCGCCGCGCAAGGACCGCCGCACGGCGCGGGCGCGACAACTGGTGATGTACCTCGCCTGCCACCACACCGACCTCTCGCTCAACGCCATCGGCGAAGCGCTCGGTGGTCGCGACCACTCGACTGTCCTGCACGGACGCGACAAGGTTGAGGGGTTGCTCGCCAAATCCGGCGATGCCGAATCACAGTGGTGGGTGCAGCAAATTTCCGAACTTCGCTCCCGCTTGCATCTCTAACCGGCGATCTTCCTGCCCGGTCCCGCTGTCCAGCCCCGGCCCTCTGATGGTGTCCCAACGTGTGGGCCTTGTCATTCCCGCGCCCCGTCGCGGGAATCTCGTCGAGTGCTGCACCGACGCTCGAACTTATGGAACCTCGTTCGCCGCAATCGCTCAGCCGGATCCTGACCTACCTGCCTAGCGCAGCGAGATACCCGCGGCGGAGCGCGGGTATGACGGAGTTGCAAAGATGGCGGAACCGACGGGGATTTCGCCTGGCATCAGCTCTCGATGTATCCCGCGCGTACTAATGCGTCCGTCAGACCGCGCACGGACGCCAGTTCGATGTCCGGCTCGATTGCCTCTTCGCCCTTGTCCCCAACCAGCACCGATACGGCGAATCCGGCGTGTTGAGAGCCGAGAATGTCGGCCTCGGGGGTGTCGCCGACGAATGCCGTTTCCGCTGCGCTGGTAGCGAGCTCCGTCAATGCCGCCTGGAAGATTGCCTGGCCGGGTTTCCAGCTGAGCACATCATCGGACCAGACCCAGCAGTCGATCCAACGGTCGAAGCCTCGTGCGACGAGGGCTTGCTCGACGTACCGACCCGGCGCCAGGCCCGTGTTGGAGACGACTGCCAACCTGAGGCCCTGCTGTTTGAGCGAGTCGAGTTCGGATTCGACGCCGTCGATGATGTTGGGCGGCTCCCAGCTGGCGCTCTCACAGACGGCGTGAGTCAGTTCCGCGAGCAGCGCGTCGTTCTCGACCGTGTTCGGACACTGTTCGAGCATCGAGCGCCGGACCGCGTTTACGCGGTCTTCGCCGGACAGGTCGATGTTGGACTGATGCGCGACCACCAACTGGTCAATGGCGTAGCGAATAGCCCTGGGCGCCGCGTCGGCTGCGCCGATACCAGCGCCCGCTTGCTCGTAGGCCCTCGTGAGGCGTTCTTCGCGGCGTCGCATGCGCCGCCGGCCGCCGCCGGGCGCGTCAACGATCAGTGTGCCCCAGAGGTCGAGGGCAACGGATCGCAGCTTGGGCAATGGTTCTTGGTCAGCGTCGCGGCGTCAGGCGGACGGCTTGCTGTCGTCGTCCGACGAGCTGGATGAGATCGTCACTTCGTCCGAATCGTCGTCTTCGTTGGCTTCGCCATCCGGGGTGCGTGCTTCCTCGCGGAACTCGCGCAGGCCGGTACCAAGCGCCTTACCGACGCCGGCCAGGCGACCCGCGCCGAAGACGACCAGCACGACAACAACGACGACAATCGCCTCGACGGGACCAAATCCGATCAGTGCCATACCGAACTCCTGCTGTGCCGCCGGCGCTCAGCGCGCGTCGCCACCTGAGCGCGACGCGTCACCTCGGACTACCTCCCCGACCTGATCATGCCGGTGAGGCCCGGTACGGGCGGACGGTTTCTAGCTTACCAGCCTTGCGGGTCTCAGACGGCGGTCTGCTTATGCTTCCCAGCGCGCGAGCGCGTCAACCCTTACGCGCGCGCGCGCGTCAGGCCTCCAGCACGCAAGTGCGTCAGGCCTCCAGCCGCTCGACGAAGATGCGCATGATCCCGCCGCAGATCTTGTCCTCACCGTCGACGGGCTCCGTCAGGTCGACGGTGACCATACGGGCGGCGCCGTCTTCGAGGGCGTCCATCGCTTCCTGCCAGACCTCGGCTTCGCCGCAGCCGCCGCCAATCGTGCCGACGAACGAGCCGTCGGGCTTGACCAGCATCTTGGCGCCGGTCTTGCGCGGCGTCGAGCCGAGCGTTTGGGCGACGGTCGCCAGGGCGACAGGAGCGCCTCGCTCGAAGGACTCGGACATGGCTTCGTAAACCTCGTCGTGTGACATTTTCGGTTGCTTCCTGCGTTGTTCGCTCTACCGCCTGCGCTTGGACCTTGCCATGGGGAGCCGGCCCTCTCAGTCCCCGCATCAAGTGCGGGGCAGCCTGCTCCGCGACAGCTCCCCAACGGGGGAGCAAAGCGATCTTGTTCAGTTTAGCGATGCTTCGAGGCGATGCTTCGGCCGTGGTCGGACATCGGTTGGGCGTCGCCTCCGCGACGGACGAGGATGATCTCTCCGAGCACCGAGACGGCGATCTCTTCGGGCGTCTCGGAGCCGATATCAAGGCCGATTGGGGTAAACACGTTGTCCAAGGCGTCGCGGTCGAGGCCTTCTTCGGCGAGGTGTTGGATGACGGTGCGGGTCCGCCGCTTGGATCCGATCATGCCGACGTAGCCGGCGCCGCGCTCAATTACAGTTCGCAGAGCGAGTTCGTCGACCTTGTGACCTCGCGAGACGAGGACGATGTAGGTGCTAGCGGAGATCGGGAACTGGTCCAGCTCCTCGCCGAAGTCTCCGCAGATCACGTTCGCTTCATAGGGGAACCGGGCCTCGTTGGCGTACTCCTCGCGGTCGTCGATGATCGCGACCTCCATGCCGAGCATCGCCCCGAGTTGTCCCACGGCCAGGCCGACGTGTCCACCGCCGACGACGAGCAGCGTCGCGGCGGGTTCGACGACTTCCACGAGGATTTCGACGATGGCGGCGGCGGCCTCAATCGCGCGGCGCCCTTCGACCAGCTCACCCTCGGGCGAGAACGCGCAGGTTTGCACGAGATGCTTGGGGATCGCGGCCCTTGCAAATTCGGCGACGGCGTCTTGCAGTGGGCCGCCGCCAATCTCGCCCAGTACGTGGTCGGAGAAGACCAGCATCTTCGCCCCGACCGCTACCTCGACACCCTCGGTCGCGCCCATGATCGTGCATGACGCCAGGGCCGGGCCCTCGCGAGCGGCGGTCAACAGGGCGCGGGCGACTTCAGCGGAATTGGGCATGGCTAGAGGATACGGCCCAGATCGTCCTGATCAGACGTTGAACAGAATGTGCAGCACGTCACCGTCCTGGACCTCGTAGTCCTTGCCTTCGGTGCGGGACTTTGCGCGCTTCTTGGCCTCGGCTTCCGCGCCCGACGCTCCCACCGCCTCGCCGCAGGTCAGCAGGTCGTCCCAGCGCACGACCTCGGCGCGAATGAAGCCGCGTTCGAGGTCGGAGTGGATCTTGCCCGCGGCCTGCGGCGCAGTGTCGCCGGCGCGGACGGTCCAGCCCCGGCATTCATCTGGACCGACGGTGAAGAATGTGCGCAGGCCAAGCAGGCGGAATGTCTCTTGCAACGCCGTCTCAACGGCTCCGGCGCCGACCCCGAGCTCTTTGCGGTAGGCCGCCGCTTCCTCGTCGTCGAAGTCCCGCAGCTCCTCCTCCAGCCTCGCCGAAAGCACGATGCCCTCGACCGAGCCAGCAGCGGCCGTGTCCTCGTCGACGTTGATGATGGTCAGCATGGGTCGCTCGGTCAGGAACCGATAGTGGCGGAGGTCCGCGCGCTCTTGATCGCTGATCGGCGCATCGAGCAGCGTGCCGTCGTCGCCGAGATGCGTTTGCAGTCTGCGCAGCAGATCGGTCTCTCGATCGATCGCCACGCGCTCGGCCGCTCGCATCGACTTCGTCTCGTCGGCGATGCGCTGGAGGCGCTTCTCGATCAGGACGAGGTCGGCGAAGGTCAGTTCGAGCTGCATCGCTTCGATGTCGCCATCCGGATCGATGCGCTCGGCAGGATGCGGCACGGCGTCGTTGTCAAAAGCCCGCACGACGTGGACGAGGGCGTCCAGCTGCGAGAGTTGATCGAGCAGTTTGGTCGAGGGCGGCTCGTTGCCGCCGCCCAGCGCGCCGGCAAAGCCGGCGCCGGGGAAGTCCACGACATCAAGTACGGCAGGCGTGGTTTTCTTCGGCTGATAGAGCTCCGAGAGACGAGTCAGTCGAGCCTCGGCTGCGGGCACGACGCCTTCATGGGGCTCCATGTGCGCAGTGAAACCGGTCAGCCGCGCTGCGCCCGTGAGGGCATTGAAGAGCGTCGTCTTGCCGGAGCGCTCGAAACCGATGAGTCCGATTGAGGTCATGGGGTTACCAGGGCAGATGCGGCTCTAGGAGCGCTTGGCTCAGCCTAGGACCCGAACACCTTCCAGAGGATGGCGATCAAGGCGCCCAGATAGGGGAGCAGTAAGGCGAGGAAGCGCCACGTCAGCTTAAACTCGGACTGCGTGATCCACAACCGCACCTGATCGCTTGTTGGACGCTCGTTCAGTGAGACTGTCAATTCGTTGGCGGCGTGCACATCCAGGCCAAACTGCATAAGTTTGGCCACTTGAAAGCCGTGCGCAAGGTTGGCGTCACGATTGTCCATGCTGAGAAGTCCCCTGCTGAAGCGCTTTGGCGACCAGATTGATCAGACCGATGATTCGTTCATCGCTCACTTCGTCGATCAGGACCGTAGCGATCACCGCCGTGTATCCCGAGACCGACTGTGGAGATGCAACATCGAAGGTCGAGATCATGGCTGGCAGTTCTTCGGGTTTCAGGCTTGGCTCCCAACGCCTGAGGAGCTCGGAGTACATCTCCATGAACTCCTCATGCAGGTCGAACATTTCCTTGTCCTCTGGGGCCAGCGCCGTTGCGGTTGTCACGGCAAACTCCTTCCGAGTCAGCACCCGCTGACGCCGGCGAGTCTAGGCTGCAACGCCTGTTCTGACTAATGGAAACGACGGGTGTACCCGGTTGAGATCGATCGCGTCGACGGAGGCTTATCTATGGGCGCTGAGGTCCAACGGATCAAACTCGCTGACTCCCAGGCCTGGATGCTCTGGGTCGGCCAGGGCCTTGCCGACGAGCAGGATGGAGTCTCGCATCGCCGCCCAGTCGACCATTGCTGCGGCGACGCTGGGGGACTCCCAGCACCAGGCCTGGTGCTCCTCCGAGAGGACTGGTTCGGCCTCCCGAGCGACCAGCGCAGCAAAGGCGGGGACGAAGTAGATCGTGTCGTTCTCGGGGTTGTAGAAGGTTTCCGGGCGGTCGATGCGGAACCAACGCTCGACCAGGAGGCCGGTTTCCTCATCCAACTCGCGGATGGCAGCCTGCCAGGCGGCTTCTCCCTGCTTCTCCTCGATGTGCCCGCCGACGGTTTGCCAGGCGCCGGCGAAGCGATGGCCTTCGGGACGCTGGAGCATCAGCAGCTCGATGCCGTCCTCGGCATCACTGCTGGTCGGTCGGACAATGTAAACCGCGATGATGTTGCTGCGTAGCCGCGGCATCTCGGGCGTTACTCGGCCCACTTGGGGATGGTGGCGTCGAAGGAGTCGTAGAACGTGACGTAGGGCTTCACGTCGAGCACCGGCGTGCCGTTGGCCAGGTCCAGCCCGACGACCTTGGCGATGTGGCCGTTGACCGACTCCAGCGGACAGATCGAAATCGAGATCGGATTCGGGCGATGCGCCGTGCGAGTGGCGAACACGCCGACCTCGGGCGTGTCCTCGCCGCCGGACGGATGCAGCCGCAGGAGGGCGCGACCTTCGTCGGTGACCTCTCCCATCCAACCGATTACGAACAGGTGCGAAAAACCGGACAATCCGTCGAGCGCGGGCTCGAACTCGGGGCGAAACACCAGTTCCGATCTGACCTGCGCCCAGACTCGGCCGGAGGTGTCGTTGATGCCGTTCCGCACGACCGCGACCGGTGAGAGATCGTCGATCTGGTCGGGCAATCCATGCAGCGCGGCGTCGCGCGCGACTGTGGGATTAACCAGCCGTAAGCGGTCCCTCCAGCTCGTCATTTGCGGCTCCCCGTACCTACTGCAAGCGTTATACCGGTGGTATTGTGGCAGAAGTCAGACTATCGCCCCGGACTCTCTGTAGCCCTCTGGGGCGCGGTTCTCGCATGTCAGGACTTGCACATTGAGCCAGCAGGACGCTGCACAACTACCTTCACAGCCGGATGCGCCGCTGGATGGTGCGCAACTCTCGTTCGAGACGCGAACGGACCCGGCGGTCGAACTACCGGCCGAGCCGCAAACCGAGCAACCAGTCGACCGGGCGGACCCGCCGGTCGCCCCGCCGGTCGCCCCGCCGTCGAGCAATGGATCCGGCACCTATGACGCATCCGATATCGATGTGCTTGAGGGCATCGAGGCGGTGCGGCGACGGCCGGGCATGTATATCGGCTCAACCGGCCAGACGGGCCTGCATCACCTCGTGTATGAGATCGTCGACAACTCCGTCGACGAAGCGATGGCGGGCCAGGCCACGCGGATCGAGATTGCCCTCCAATCCGGTGGTTGGGTACAGGTCCGCGACGACGGCCGCGGCATTCCTGTTGACAAGCACTCCAAGACCGGCAAGTCGGCCCTGGAGACCGTGCTCACGGTGCTGCACGCCGGCGGCAAGTTCGGCGGCGGCGGATACAAGGTCTCGGGCGGTCTGCACGGTGTCGGCGCATCGGTGGTCAATGCGCTCTCGTCGCAGCTCGAAGTCGAGGTGCGGCGCGACAGCACTTCATACACGCAGTCGTACGTACGCGGCGTGCCCAACGACGAGCTCGAGCGCGCGCCGCTCGCGCCGGAGGCGACGCCCAGGACCGGCACGATGGTCCGCTGGATCGCCGATGACCAGGTGATCGATCAGCTTGAATACGACTTCCACACGCTCGCACAGCGCTTCCGCGAGATCGCCTACCTGAACAAGAGTCTCTGGATCTGCTTCCGCGACGAGCGCCACTTCCCGACCGACGCCACGGACGAAGAGCGGGACCAGCTCGAGCCGACGGACGAGAAGAACTTCTACTTCGAGGGTGGCATCCAGTCCTACGTGCGCTTCCTCAACCGCGACCGCGAGGTCGTGCAACCGCTGCCCTTCCATCTCGACCGCGAGGTCGCCGGCAATGGCGCGCCGGTCGCCGTCGAGGTCGCGATCCAATACAACGCCGACTTCCAGGACTCGGTCTACGCCTTCGCCAACACGATCAACACGCACGAGGGTGGCTCGCACCTGACCGGCTTCCGCTCGGCGTTGACGCGGGCCATCAACGACTTTGCGCGGCGCAACAAGCAGCTCGGCGACAAAGACGCGAACATCACCGGCGAGGACACCCGCGAGGGATTGACGGCCGTGATCTCGGTCAAGCTCGGCGAGCCGCAGTTCGAGGGACAGACCAAGACCAAGTTGGGCAATCCCGAGATCAAGGGAATTGTCGAATCGGCGACAGCCGAAGCTCTAGCCGAATACTTTGACGGACAACCGCGCGAGGGTCGCCGGATCGTCGAGAAGTGCCTGACCACGGCCCGTGCTCGCGAAGCGGCGCGTAAGGCTCGGGCCATCGTCCAGCGCAAGGGCGCGCTTGAGGGCGCAGCGTTGCCGGGCAAGCTCGCCGACTGCTCGGAGCGCGATCCTGCGCTGTCGGAGATCTTCATCGTCGAAGGCGACTCGGCCGGCGGCTCGGCCAAGCAGGGCCGCGACCGGCGGACGCAGGCAATTCTGCCCTTGCGCGGCAAGGTGCTCAACGTCGAACGGGCGCGGTTGGACAAGCTATTGGGTCACGAGGCCTACCGCACCCTGATTACTGCGCTGGGTACCGGCATCGGCGAGGACTTCGATCTCTCCAAGCTGCGTTACCACAAGGTTGTGATCATGACCGACGCCGACTCCGACGGCGCGCACATCCGCACTCTGCTGCTGACGTTCTTCTTCCGCCACATGCGCGACCTGATCGACGACCGCAAGCTCTACATCGCCCAGCCGCCGCTCTACCGCGTGCAGGCCGGGCGTCAGAAGCCGGAGTGGCTCTTCTCCGACGCCGAGCTTGACGCGTTCATGACCAAGCAGAAAGAGGGCCAGAAGAAGATCTCGGTGCAGCGCTACAAGGGTCTGGGCGAGATGAACGCCGACCAGCTCTGGGAAACCACTATGGACCCGCAGGCCCGCGTCCTCTGGTCGGTCGACATCGACGACGAGCATGCCGCCGACGACCTCTTCGTCAAGCTGATGGGCGACGACCCGTCCAAGCGCCGCCAATTCATCGAGCAACACGCCGATATGGCGAAGATCGACGTCTAGCCTCGTGCCCGCGTCCGCTCGCGCTCCACTGGTGGCGGTCCCGCCGGCCCTCCGTCGATGGTGGCGCGGCCAGCCTCGACTGGTCCTGGAAGACTCACCCGCCGCTCAGCTTGTCGATCTGACTGCCATGGCGCCCGTCGAGCGGCTGCTGGTGCTCGGTCCCGACTCCCCCGCGCTGGCGTCTCTGATCGCGGACGTGGCGGAACTCGAACCCATACCGATCGCCGTGCTCACGGACGATCGTGCGCCGGCGGACGCGTTGGGCGTCGACGTGTTGCGCGGCGAGCCGCAGCGGTTGCCGCTGGAGGATGGACAGGTCGACTTCGCCGTGGTCCCGCACCGGTTGCGGCACTGGGACGACACACTGGCTCTGCGCGTCCTGGAAGAACTCTGGCGGGTGCTCGACCACAACGGCGTCGCCGTACTGTGGGAGGTCGCGCCCTCGAAGTCGGCGACGGTCAACGCGGTGTGGTCGTCGGTGCTCGGCCAGAACGGGACAAGGCCGAATCTCAGGACCTTCGGTCAACTCGGTCAACTGGCCTACGACGCCGGCTTCGCCTGGGTGCAGACGCTGCCGCTCCGACCCTTCCTCTTCCCACCCGGCCCGCGGCTCACGATCCTGATCCGCAAGGAGCACTACACGCCGGAGAGCGTGGGACGTGGGTAGAGCAGATCGCGTCTCGTCGCATTGGCGCCGCCATTCCATTGCGTTGCCCCGTGTCTAGCACGGGGCAACGGACTCTGAACGGGCCCTACTCGTAAAGCCGGTGCTCCCGCGCGTACGCCAACACGGCTGCGGGGACGTCGTCCGAGACGTCCTCACCCGCTCGGATCCGAGCTCTCAACTCCGATGCCGACAGGTCGATCGGTTCCATCGGCACCCAGTCGAGCCAGCGGCCGAGTCCGTGGATGATGCGGTCCAGTTGTCGGCGGTCGAGCTCCGCCCCGGGGCGGACAGCGGCAGCGATTCGGGCGTGGGCGAGGATTTCTCCCGGCTTGTGCCAATGGGGCAGGTCGAGCACCGCGTCGGCGCCCATAATCCACCAGAGCTGTTTCGCGCCGCGCTCGCGCAACTCTCGCACGGTGTCGAGCGTGTAGGTCGGGCCATCCCGACGCACCTCGATATCGGAAACCTCGAGGCCTCCTCGGCGTTCGTTGGCGGCCGCAACCGTCATGGCCAAGCGCTGCTCCGCCGGCGTCACGGACCGGCCGTGCTTGCGCCAAGGGTCGCCTGTGGGAATGAGGATGAGCCGGTCCAGCTCCAGCGCCGATGCCGCGGCGTCGGCCAGGTGCAAGTGGGCGCGATGCAGCGGGTCGAACGTGCCGCCCAGCGCGCCGATGCGCTCGTGCGGCTCGAACTGCAGCTCTTCCAACTCCATAGATGACGCCACTGGCGCTAGCGCTCCCACTCCCACCGAATCCGCGACCTGCCAATCCGCACGGTGTCGCCCGGCGCGCAACCCGCTCGATACAGCGCCGACGCCACGCCGCGCCGGTCGAGCCAGCGGTAGGTCTCGGCCAGTGCCTCATCCTCGTCGAGCTCCATCATCGAGACGAATCGCTCAACCGATGCGCCGCGCACCGCATAGAGGCGCTCGTCCAGCCGTTCGACCTCAAAGCGCCGGCCGTCCTGCTTTGGCCGCACGACGGGAATCTTCGTATCGCGCACCGGCGCCTGTGCGCGCAGCTCGGCCAACGCCGTCGCGCTCGCATTGACCACAGCATCCGTGCCTTCACCCGTCGCGGCGGAGCAGAACAATGGGGGATGATCCATTTCGGCGAAGAGGTCGGAAATCTCGCCGCGCAGCACGTCGACCTCTTCCAGGTCGACCTTGTTGATCACCACGATCTGCGGTCGCGCGGCCAGCTCGGCGGAGTAGCCGGCCAGCTCGCGGTCAACCATGGCTTTCGCCCCAGCCGGATCGTCCTGTGAACCATCGATCAAGTGGACCAGCAGCCGAGTCCGGGAGGTGTGGCGGAGGAAGTCGTGGCCCAGACCGGCGCCGTCGGCCGCGCCCTCGATCAGCCCCGGCAGATCGGCCATGACAAACTCGTCCCAGCCGACCGAGACGACGCCCAGGTGCGGTTCCAGGGTGGTGAAGGGATAGTCGGCGACGCGCGGCCGGGCCGCGCTCAGATGCCGCAGCAGCGACGACTTGCCGGCGTTGGGCAGGCCGACAATGCCGACATCGGCCAACACGCGCAGTTCGAACTTGAGACGCCGCCGCTCGCCGGGCTCGCCCTTCTGGGCGACTCGCGGCGTCTGGTTGGTCGAGCTGCGGAAATACATGTTGCCCTGGCCGCCTCGACCGCCCCAGGCGACCACCAGCGACTGCCCGTCTACCTCCAGGTCGACGAGTTGCTCAGTCTGGCCGCCGGAGACCTGGGACACAATGGTGCCGGCGGGCAGTTCCAGCAGTATCGTCGCGCCGGCCCGGCCTCGTTTCTGGTTGGTACCGCCGTTCGATCCCGGCTCCCCCCGGAACTGGCGTTGCCGCCGGTAGCGGCGCAGCGTGTTCAGTTGGCCGTTGGCCATAACCACGACATCGCCTCCGCGACCGCCACGGCCACCGTCCGGCCCGCCGCGCGGAACGAACTTCTCGCGCCGGAACGAGACGGCGCCGCGGCCGCCCGCGCCGCCTTCGACTTCGATCTCAGTTGAATCAATCATGGAACGAGTTTATCCACACGTTCGACGAGTGCTCCGGATTCAGGAATGAATTGTTGGAAAGTGAACAATTGATATCTGTTGCTGTCGTTGATGGCGCCTTGGGCAATGGGGATAAGCGGCCCTCGACACGTCCCACGCTAGCGATGAGCTCGTTTTCGTCGTGGGCAAGCTGTGGAGTGGCGTTGCTCAGGTCGGGGACGGTCGTGGACGGTGTGTGGACGACGCAGGCCGATCTCCGGCGCCGGTTGAGCAATTGGGGTAACCCACAGTGTCAGCGGGTCGGAAACACACGCATGAGGGAAGAAGAGTGCCTGTCATCAACCGATTATCCCAACGGGATAGTCGCTCAGAATGCAGCCAACATGCGCTCACAGGCCGAAGCCGTCACGAGAAACATATGATGGACATATGCGATTAGGCATGTTCGGCGGCGGCGGATTTCGCGTAGGTCGGATTCTAGGGATTCCGATCAGGCTCGATCTGTCCTTTTTCTTCGTCTTCGGCCTGCTGGTCTTCCTGATCGCCACACAGATCTTGCCCGACTCGCTAGACGGCTGGGGCGGCGCCGAGCGCTGGGTCTACGGCGTTGTCGGTGGCGTCATCTACTTCCTGTCACTGCTCATCCACGAACTCGCCCATTCGCTCATGGCCCGACGCTACGGCATGGACGTGTCGTCGATCACCCTCTTCTTCTTCGGCGGCGTCTCGGTCATCCGCGAAGACTCGCAGCGCCCCGGGCAGGAGTTCTGGATCGCCGTCGTCGGACCGCTGGCCTCGCTCATCCTGGGCGGCGGGTTCCTGCTGGTCGCGATGTTCGTATTGCCCGAGGACACGACGCTGAACAACGTGGTCTTCGTCCTCGGCGTCGTCAACTGTTTCCTCGCCGCGTTCAACATGCTGCCCGGATTCCCACTCGACGGTGGACGCGTGATGCGATCGCTGATCTGGCGGGTCACCGGCTCACGCCATCGCGCGACGAGAGTGTCGTCGCGACTGGGGCAACTGCTCGGCGCGATTATGATCATCTACGGCATCGGCGGACTGCTCACCGATGTGGCGCTCTTCAACAGCGGTCTCAACTCGATCTGGGTCGCATTGGTCGGCTTCCTGTTGATGACGCAAGCCGCGCAAGGCGTCAAGGCCGCCGCGCTGGAGCGCGACCTCGCAGGACTGCGTGTCGGAGAACTGATGCTCAAGCCACCGATCGCAAGAACAGCGGAAGCCGACCTGCTGGTCCATGTCCTGGCGCCGTCGCGCGCCCAGCTGGATCAGCAGGACGTGTTTATCGTGTCGGAGGACGGAACGGCGGTGGGCGTCACCTCTGCGGTGCAGATCCTGCTGTTGGATGAAGAGCAATATCTCAACGCCCGGTTGCGCGACATCATGCTCGTGGCGGGCCAGGTGCAGCCGCTCGAGCCGAACTCCGGCGCGGATGAGGCGCTGAGGCGTCTGCAGAAAGAGCGGACGTTCGTCCTGCCGGTGGTCGAGCGCGGTCGCCTGTTGGGCGTCGTCGGGCTGGAGCAGATCGTCAAGGCGCTGGGACAGGGTCCGTCGGCGCGACTTGACCCGTTGTCTGGAGCCTGAGTCTTTTGTCCACTCCGAACTCTCCCATAGAGGATGTCTCAAGAGTCGCCTTATCTCTTTCCCCGTCATGCACTTCTGAGACACCCTCCGGAGGAGGAGTTGGCTGCCTGGCGACTCGACCCTCGACCGGCAGCTACAGTCGAAGCCATGACCATTCCTCAAGCCCGTCATTGCCCATCGCCTCGGCTCACCGCTGCTGTGCTGGCCGGCAAGGCGGCCCGATTCGGCATGCGGGCGTTGGGCTCGGGAGGAACGGCCTTGCCCGGACTCGTGGTCGAACGATTGGACGCGGACGCCGCCGGCCGGCTCGCGCAGAGACTATCGGCGACGGCGCTGATCACCGGCACCAACGGCAAGACCACGACCGCCGCGATGCTGGCCCGCATCCTCCGCGTCGACGGACGAGCCGTCATCCACAACAGCTCCGGCTCCAATCTCATGCGCGGAGTCACCGCATCCCTGGTCGCGGCCGCGTCGCCACTGGGTAGCCTGCCGGCCGGCTGCACGGCCGTCCTCGAGACCGATGAAGCCGCGCTTCAGGCCATCGCGCGAGCAGCGCCGCCATCGGTTGCCGTCTTCACCAACCTGATGCGCGACCAGCTTGATCGCTATGGCGAAATCGATTCGATTGCTCTGCGATGGGCCGAGGCGCTCCGCGATTTCCCTGACAGCGCCACGATCGCGCTCAACGTCGACGATCCGCTGATCGCCTCGCTCGCCTGCGGATGGAGCGGCAAGTGTCTGAGATTTGGGATCGAGGATCCCAACGTTCCTTCGGCGCCCGAGAGCGAGATCGTCGACGCCGTTTGGGATCCAGTAACCCGCGACGATTTCCGCTACTCACGCCGCTACTTCGCCCAACTGGGACTCTGGTACACCGATTCCGGAGCGCAGCGGCCGACGCCCGAGATCGCAGCGGAACAGATCGCCAAAGGCGATCAATCGATGCAGTTCGATTTGCGTCTGCCCGAGGGATCGACGTCCATCAAGCTCCCGGCCGAGGGTCTCTACAGCGTCTACAACGCATTGGCGGCGGCATCGGCCGCGTCGGCGCTGGGCGTGTCCGGCGAGACGATTCGGGATGGCCTGGAGCAGCACGAGGCTGCCTTCGGTCGGCAGGAAGAGCTGACGGTTGAGGGTCGCCGTATCCGGATCTTGTTGGGCAAGAATCCCTCGGGCATGAACCAGGCCTTGCGCACGCTGCAGCAACCCGGCGAGCGCCACCATCTGCTCGTGCTGCTCAATGACGGCATCGCCGACGGGACTGATGTGTCCTGGATCTGGGACGTCGATTGGGAATCTCAGGCCGAACACTGCGCGTCACTGACTGTGGGCGGGCGTCGGGCAGCCGACATGGCCCTGAGACTGGAGTACGCCGGCTTCCCGGCGCCAAGCCCGCCGGTCAGCAACGACATCGGACGGGCGCTGCGACGGGCGCTGGATGCCATCCCCAGGTCAGAACAGCTGGTAATTCTGCCAACATATACAGCGATGCTTGATGTCCGCCAACGGCTGGGACGGATGGGAGCGTCGCGGTTGTGGGACGTGGCCTGATGTCCGGCACTGAAGCGCGAACCCTCAATGTCGCGGTCTTGTACCCCGAGCTGCTCAATCTCTACGGAGACCGCGGCAACGCGCGCGCCCTGGAGCGTCGCTGCGCGGCTCGCGGCATCGATGCGACGGTGTCCGGCATCGACATCGGCGATGACTGGTCTCCCGAAGACACCGATATCGTCCTCGTCGGAGGAGGGCAAGATCGCGAGCAGCGCCGCGTGCAAGCCGACCTCGAGCGCCGTGGCGACGATCTCCGCAAGTTCGTCGATGACGATGGCGTCGTGCTCGCGGTCTGCGGTGGCTTCCAGCTCTTCGGTCATCACTACCGAGGCTGGGACGGCGAGATCATGGAAGGCATCGGCATCTTCGACGCCGTCGCCGCGCACCCAGGACCACAGGTCGCTCGCTGCGTCGGCAATGTCGTCGTCCTCTGGGAAGGCGAGACGGTCGTCGGCTTCGAGAACCACGGCGGCCGCACATATCTCAACGACGGCCAAGAACCATTCGCCGATGTCGTCAGCGGGTTCGGCAACAACGGCGGCGACGGCCTCGAAGGGGCGAAAGTCAAGAACGCCTTCGGCACCTACCTGCATGGAGCGGTGCTGCCCAAGAGTCCGCGTCTGGCCGACAGATTGCTCGCCCTAGCGATCGCGCGTCGGTACGGACCGTACGCCGCTGAGCTGGCGCCGCTCGACGATGGCGCCGCACTGCGGGCGCATGCCGAGGCACTGCACGCCGCACTGTCGGGCAAAGAATCTGCGCTTGGTCGCCGCTTCGCATAACGTAGAGGCGATAGAACACCGCTTGGAAAAGAGATCGCCATGGCTGAGACATCAACGCTGACGCGCACCGCCCCCGATATTTCCTGCGAGCATTGCGCCAACGCCATCACTGGCGCACTGACCGCGTTGTCCGGCGTCGCCTCCGTCTCGGTCGACGTAGATGAAAAGCGCGTCGAGGTCCACTACGACGCTGATTCTGCCACAGTTGAACAGATAGACGCCGCGTTGGAGGAGGAAGGTTATCCCCCGCTCAGATAGCCCGTGGGGTCAGCAGCAATCCGGACGAGGCCTCTCAGCGCCTCGTCCGGGCTCGCGACGCACCAATCCCAGTCACGACGGCGGATGGCTGATCGGCCCGACATGGCTGTACGTGTCCCTGGCCGTCATCATCTTCGTGGCTGCCGCCGCCGTTGCGGTCGTTAAGGCAACCGGCTCTGATCAAGCACCCGGCTCCGAACCCGACGGGTCGGGCGGTCTTGTAGAACCGCAACAGTCCCAGTCACAAACATCAAAGCAGGACAGCGAATCGACGGTCAGTGGTACGACCGAAGATGAATTGGCTGAGTCGGCTGAATCGGCTGAGTCGGCTCAGCAACAGGTCGAACAGCAGGACTCGGCGTCCCAGGACCAAGAGCAAGCAGAGAGCAACCAACAGGACCAGGCCGACTCGGCCGGACAGGATCGAATCAACCGGGAGCGATTGTCGGTGTCTGCGCAACAGCTCAACCCGTTGCGCGGCTTCATCATCCCGATCGTCGGTGCATGCATCACAGAGTTTGAAGGCCACCTGCCCACCTCGCCTCGCACGTATCGAAACAACGGTGTTCACGAAGGGCTCGATTTCTATCAATGGGCCGCCTGCACCGCGGTCGACTACGGCACGCCAGTCCTTGCCGCCAAGGCCGGCGTCGTCGTCCGAGCCGACCTCGATTACGTGGACATCACACCGGCCGACTGGGAGCGATTCATCGCCAACAACTGGGAAGGTGAGAAGATCCTCGATGAACTGAGAGGTCGCCAGGTCTGGATCGACCACGGGCGAGGCATCGTGACCCGCTACGCCCACCTCTCGGTCATCGCCGACGGCATCGCCGTTGACGTCGAAGTACAGCAAGGTGACATCATCGGCTATCCCGGAGAGTCGGGACAGCAAGAGGTCTACCTGGATTCCACCGTCGACCTGCACCTGCACTTCGAAATCCGCATCGCAAACGGCTGGCTCGGCCAGGGCGAAACGCCGCCGCAGGCGAGAAAGTTGTACCTGGAGGCCTTCGGACTGGCTGGGGAATAGCCAGGCGTTGCGTTAGCGATAGCCAACACCCCCTGTTCCGCGGTGCGTCGGTCGAGTGAACGCTCTACGATCATCAGGCCGACGATTCAGGAGCGCCGAGATGACCACCAAGCAAGCACTTTCTCACTCTCTCCCTCCGCCTCAAGCAATCTCCCTCGAAGAGATGAACGACCGGGCGCTGCAATTTGCCGCGACTACCTTGGTTGAGCGGCTGGTGGCGGTCAACCACAGCATTGAGGACCCTGGCGTCGTAGCGTTGGTGGAGAATCTGCAAAACCTCATGCGGCTCTTTATCCGACCAACTTTCAAATTGGATCTTGCTAAGGGGTCAGTGACATTCACCCGCACCATTCTCAAAGGTGACTGGGAGACCGGAGCATGGAACGTTTCGTGGGAAGCTCAAGATGTCGGATGACGAACGAGTCGCCGATCGGGTCGCACACGCTGATGAACAACTGGTTCTGAACGGCCACTCGTCCGAGTTTCCAACTCAATCGCTGACCAACCGTGCTCGCGGAGCTGCCCGCTGGGCGCGGCGAGAGATCCTCCTGGCCCTCCTCGCAGCCTTCATCGTCGGACTCGGCGCCGGAGCAGCCGAAGCGTTGATCTCCTGGCTGACCAGTTGACCGACTGGCAGTGCGCTAGCGAGGACTGATCGGCTTAGGAGCCGGGTCACCCGGCGACCGTTTGGCCGTCAATCCGGCCACGACGCTACGCTCCATCAACTGCTCAATCTCTCCATCCGACATGCCAAGAGCCTCCCGCAGAACCTCAGCCGTATGCTCACCCATCCGGGGCGCGGGACGATCGCACGACGCCGGTCGACGCCTCAACCGCCACGGAAATCCTTGATACTGTCTCGTTCCCGTATCCGGATGTGTCAGCTGCAGCCACCAGTCGCGCGCATGCAAGTGAGGATCATGGAGATGACTCAACGTGGAATGCACTGCTGCCGCAGGCACGCCAATCGATTGCAAGTAGTGTTGTAATGTCTGAGCGTTCCAGTTGCGAGTCCACTCGCTCAACTTCGCTTCCAACTCCGCTTCTTGTGCCTTGCGACCCGCCAACGTTCGCCACTCGGCACGATCCAGATCTGCCGCTTGTGCGAGGCAAAGCCAGGTCTCGTCGTCGAGCACTGCTATCGCGACCCATTCATCGCTCCTGTCGACACCGTCCGCGCATCTGAAGCACTCATGCGGCGACGCATCGGATCGGCGATTGCCATTGCGGTCCGGCATTTCCTGCCCCGACGACGCTGCCAGCAAATACTCATCGATGTAGGCAACCGCCGATTCAAACATCGAACCGTCAACATGTACGGCGGACTGTCGCTCCTGCGCGCGCAGCACCGCGGCCAGCGCCGCCGCCGCCATCTGTGCGCCGACAATCGGGTCGGCCTGCATCGTGCCCAGCATCAAGGGCGGCTCGTTCTGGTAGCCGAACAGTAAGTCCCAGCCGGCGTTGCCCTCGGTCGTCCCACCGTTGGCGCGGAAGTTGTCGTATGCACCACCGACGCCAAAGCCCGAGAATGATACGAGTCCAATGTATGGATTGACCTCGCGCATATGATCGTGCGTGAGTCGTAAGTTTTGTAACACACGCGGACGAAAGTTCTCGAGTACAACATCTGCCCGCGCTATGAGGTCAAGCGCAACCTGACGTCCGTCATCGGTATCAAGCGCAATCGAGATCGTACGCTTGCCCCGGTTGGCCATATTGAAGTTCGGCCGAACATTCAACGGGTGAGCATCGGGCGAGGCCACACGCATCGGCCCGCCCGCGTCGTAACGCCAGAGGTCGGGTCGCTTCGGACCCTCGACCTTGATCACATCGGCGCCAAGATCAGATAGCAACCCCGAAGCGTATGGCCCCAGCCACGCATGAGTGAAGTCGACGACCCGCAACCCATCAAGTGGTCCGGTCGCATGCCGCGGACGCGAGCGGCGAGCAAAGCGGTCAGCGCGGTTCGACTCGTTCACATGATCCGACACTCGCATCCCACGACCAGCGCCGGTCATCCCGTTCTCCGACCGGAAGTAGCCAAGCGCGTTGAGCTGCGGATCATCAAGCAACTGCTGAGCCGTGCGATGCATCGCCATCACACTGCCGAGCTCAGACAGTCTCGTCCAGATCGTGTTTGCGTCAAGCGACTCGACAATGGGTCTCACATACTTAAGCGACGCCTCGTGCTCAGCGAACCGGGCGTCCCCCTCTAGCAACTCATCCGGCGGGGGATCACAGCCAAACGCAATAGGCGCATTGCGCAGCGTCTCCTTGGACCACGGCGAGAGCGTGATGTACCCATCGGCAGTCTGCATCACTTCCGCCCAGCCCGGAGAGCCCCCGATCCTTGGCAACGCCTGACCCGAAAACTCCGATCGCAACGACATGATCAGGGTTGAACAAGCCTCATGCGACGACAGCTCAATCCAGTCGCCGAGTCCCGAGTGCATGCGCTCAAGCAGGGCCGCGAGCGCGGCGACTGCGCCCAAGATGCCGATTGCCCGGGGAATGATCGCAGCCGGCGCAGCCAGCGGCTCCTGACCGGCGAGGCCGTTGGTACCGGCGAACCCGGATAAGGCCTGGATCACGAGATCGTCGGCCACGTATTCCGCATACGGCCCATCGGTCCCGAACGGCGACGAATGAACAACAACCACGCTTGGGAACTCGTCGGCGATTCCGTTCAGTTCTGCCAGCGGCGCATCGCTGACCAGGACATCGGCCTCCGACAGCGCCGCTCGCCAATAACCCGATTCCAGCGTCTTGCCCACGTGCAGCGATTCCCGCAGCAGCGAGATCGTTGCGCCCTCGCGCTCGGCCGTCGGTGGCGCGTCGCGGAGCCGCGAATCGGGAGCCTCGAACGTGCGCACGTATGCGCCCCAGCGAGCGAATTCCCGCGCGCACGCTGCAGCGGAGACATCGCGGCTGTACTCGACGACCTTCACGCCCTCGAGCAGGGCGCCATCGGGCACGAATCTAACTCCCGTGCGGCTTGCGCAGCTTGGCCAGCGCCCGTGCGACCGGAGACAGCTGCCGCCGACCCTCAACCATCCTCGGATCGGCCAGGCCGAATCGCGCGCCCGTGGCGTAAGCCATGAAGCTGGCGTTGATGTGCGTCGTGAACCCCTGGGCGTCCTGCATGTTGTTGATCGAGTGCTTGATTTGTCGCAGCGCCATCGGCGAGTGCTCGGCGACTTCATTGGCATAGGCCAGCGTGTAGCGCTCAAGCGCCTCGGCCGGATAGACCTGATTGACAAAGCCCAGCTCCATCGCCTCGCGAGCCGGAATGAAGCGGTTCTGAAACAGAATCTCCTTGGCCTTGCGCACACCGAGGTCCCAAGGCGCAGAGAAGTACTGTGTGTGCGAAGCCAGGAACAGCGCATCGTCGGAAGCGAAGATCAGGTCCATCGACGCTGCCACCATCCAGCCGCCGAAGATGCATTTGCCCTGCACCATCGCAATCGTCGGTTTGGGCAAGTTGCGCCAGCGCATCGTGTTCGCAATCCGCGTGTCGCGCTGCCGATCAAAGACGCCGACAAAGTCGTCGGCCCAGCCATTGATCTCGCGGTCGGCAATCTCCGGCGGCGAGCCCAGGTCATGCCCAGCAGAGAAGTCAGGACCATTCCCCGACAGCACGATCACCAGCACGTCGGGATCGGCCGCCGCCTCGGCAAAGGCGTCGTCCATCTCGTCCAGCAGCACCCGAGACTGCGCGTTGCGGTACTCGGGACGATTCATAATCACCCGGGCCACCGGTCCAGGTTCATAGATGATCTCGTGATAGGTCATGGCGCTCTCCGTGTGCTGCTCAGATTCGTTCGTGCACCTGCGACATTCTACCGCCCTGTGAGCCAACTCTTTGTGCGGTCGTTGGCTACACTGAATCATCCAACCGCCCCACAATCGGGCCGGCTCGCCCAAGAAGGAGTTCGTGGCATGACGACAACCCAAGCGCCTGTCGCGACCGAAGATGGAATCGAGCTTAAGGAACAGTGGCTGGTCGATGACAGTGAAACGTCAAGCGACGACGATGCTGGGTATCCAATCGATGAGTACCAGATCGTCACGACGCCGAACGACTTCAACACGAAGACGCTGGTCGACTTCATCGACTCAGGTGTGGTCCTGATTCCGGGCTTTCAGCGCAATTACGTATGGGACGCCAAGCGGGCGTCTCGGCTTATTGAATCGCTGATCGTCGGCTTGCCGATACCGCAAATCTTCCTGTATGAACAGGACAAGAACAAGTTTCTGGTGATCGACGGGCAGCAGCGGCTGATGTCGATCTATTACTTTGTTAAAGGTCGATTCCCGCGCAAAGACCGCTTGCTGGATCTACGGTTTCAGACTAACGGGCTCAGTCACATCTCCCCAGAATTGCTGGCGAATGACGATAATTCAGCGACTTCGCCCTGAATCTGCCGGGAGATATTCCGGGAAGGGAGCACCGGCTGCATCGCATCAAGTACGAAGATCTGGATGGGGGCGACCGCACGTCGTTCGATTTGCGGACGATCAGGCATATCATCGTGCTCCAGGTCAAACCTGATGGTGATGAGGCGATGTACGAAATCTTTAACCGCCTGAACTCAGGCGGTGTGACACTGACGGCGCAGGAGATTCGACGCTGCGCGTATGACTCCAAGTTTTACGACATGCTGTACGAGACGAACGTTCGCCCGGAGTGGCGCAAGCTCGTCGGGAAGAAGGCGCCAGATATTCATATGAAGGATGTCGAGATCTTGCTGCGAGGCTTCGCAATGCTGCTCGATGGCAAAGAGTATCGGCCCTCGATGACCAAGTTCCTGAACAAATTCTCGAAGCGGGCGCAGGGCTTCTCGCCTGAGCAAATCGTAGATCTGGGCAAACTTCTTGAGTCGTTCCTTCGCGCTTCTGAGGGTCTGGACGATACCGCATTTCACAATCTGAGTGGGCGATTCAGTCCGATGGTGTTCGAGGCAGTGTTTGTGGCGGCCTGCAATGAAGCCTACGCCGAAGGCGATCTCGTGTCTGGCAAGATTATGCCTGAGTCCTTGTCGGCGTTGAAGGGTGATGAGGAATTCCGGGAGGCGACCCAGTTGCGGACTGCGGCTTCGGACAACGTCGCGAGGCGCTTGGAGCGAGCAAGGACTATGCTGCGGTTGACACAATGACGACGATGATTCAGGAGGCGGAGAACCCGATCGAGGAGTTGCGCGCAAGCCAAGAGGCGGCCTTGAGCTATGTAATACGAGCAGGAGACGTTTCCTTACAATTGCGTATGCAGGAGGAATTCAAGAAGTCGCTAGTGTTGGCGGCCGCCAGCTACTTTGAGAAGTGTCTTACAGAATCGGTAATACATTTGTATGAGTCAGGATCCAACGGCAACGAGATGTTGGTCTCCGTTGTGCGAGCTAAAACCGTGGAGCGTCGCTACCATGAGTGGTTCGATTGGAACGCAAGGAACGCGAATCGATTCTTCCGAGCGTTTGGCGCCGAGTTCAAAGAGCATATGGAGAGCAAATTGCAGACGAATCCTGAGGCAGTTAGAGCTGTCCAAGCATTCTTAGAACTTGGCCGGTTGAGAAATGAGGTGGTGCATGAGAACTATGCCGCTCATTCAGTGCCCTTGACAGTTGAGGAGATCGGCCGGTTATACGAGGATGCCTTGCACTTCGTGGAGGCATTTGTCGATGATGTGCAGCAATTCAGGGCGACGGAGGTGAGGTCCGAGACGGACGTGTAACGAGGTGGTAGGCAGGGAGGGGGATGGCCTTGCATTGGGCCAACCGCTACCCTTTCCCAGAACCGTGAGGGGGACACGCTATGGCCTTCGAATATGCCGGAGTCGACCTGCCAATCCGCCTCGCCACCGTCTCATCCCAGCAACGAAGCTGGGAGATCATCGCCAGTCCGGGCCGCTGGTGGACCGGCGCAGAGCGGGTTGAGATCGCCCGTATCGGCCGTGCGTCCCGAGACTTCGACGCCGTCCGCTGTGAGCTGCTGCCTGAGGCCGCCGTCTATGCAATCCAGAAGCTGGTCGTCGACAACGCCAATCTCAACCGCGACTGGTACGACGAGATCATCGCCGCCGACGGCATTTCCGAGGACCGCTACGTCGAACTGGTCGCCGTGACGGTCCACGCGCTCTCGATCGACGAATTCCACCGGGCCCTCGACATCGAGCTCGAACCACTTCCCGAATCCATGCCGGGACAGCCATCGAGGATGCGGCCGCCCGAAGCCGAACAGCGCGCCTCCTGGCCGCCAATCGTCCCGCGCGCCGGACTCAACCCCGATGACGCCAAGCTCTACGGCCCCTGGGAATGGGGCGCAAACGTAATCTCGGCGCTCTCGCTGATTCCCGAAAATGTGCGCTGGCTCCACGACCTCTCCGAGGGGCACTATCTGTCCTTTGCCGAGATGCGCATGCCCGACCCGCTGCGCTCAATCTCGCGGCCCCAGATTGAGCTGATTGCCGCGCGGGTCAGCGTGCTCAACGAGTGCTTCTATTGAACAGCCTCACACGTGCGCATGCTCCGTGAGAGCAGCGACCGAAGCGACACCATCGCCAGCCTCAACATCCACGGCGCGGTCAATCCCGACTCGGACAGCGGCGTCCCCTACGGCAGCCTGCTGACAGCGTTCGCCGAGGCGGCGGTCCGCCAGACCGATTCCTTACCCGGCCTGCGTGAACGAATCGTGGCTGAGCTGGGCGTGCAGCAACTGGTCGACGCCGCCGGCATCGTGGCCAACTTCCAGCGCATGGTGCGCATCGCCGACGGCTGCGGCATCCCGCTGGACGACTTCACCCTGGAAGCCAGCGAAGGCTGGAGACAAGAGCTGGGACTGCACGAGTTCGCATCCGCAGCCAACACCGCATAGACCTTGACACAGTTCCCGGGAGCCTGCCATGACCACAACCGCAGCGCCCTTCGCCTACTAACCAGCGCATGGTCAGAATCGCCGACGCAGCCGGCATCCCCCTCGACAACTTCACCGAACGCACCAGCGAACCCTGGCGAGACGCCCTGGGAATCAACGACTTCCGCAGCCGGGGCAATACGTTCGCATGACAATCGCATGCGCCGACACGATGAGTGGGTTTGCGATTCCGCGAAGCCCGCAGTATCGTGTCAGAGCCCAGCCCTTCGGCGCCTTTCCGAAGGGCCACGCCCAAGGAAGTGAGTCCAAATCCCGCTCTTCGGAATCCGGCCCAGCTACGGTGGCCGCTCTTGGCAACACCACCTCAAGCCAACCGGAATCCCTACTGGCAGGCAGTGACGCTCTTCCCCTAGTCGACGTGGCGCCCTACGGCTGGGCCAGCACAGCGACATCGTTGCCTAGAGAGCGGATCAAGGCAACGGTGTCCAAGTAGGGTTCATATGTCAAAGAGAACAATTCTGTTTGTTGATTATGAGAACACCATGCTCGGGGCGCGGCAGGCATTTCACAATGGCGACCCAGGGTTTGACGACTCTAACGGCCACATTCATCCGTGGCACCTTGGACTTGTCATATGTAGCAGACACAACGAACGAGTCAACACGGAAGATTCTCTGGAGTTGACTGGTGTCAGGGTTTACCGAGGGCTGCCAGACAGTCGCAGAGAACCACGGCGAAACACATCTGTCCGCTCTCAGTCGCGTGGATGGGAGGAAGCTGGCGTCAAGGTGTTTCTCCAGCCGTTCTTCTATGACGACCGCGCAGGGACACGTCAGGAAAAGGAAGTGGATGTTTGGTTAGCTATCGACATGGTTGTAATGGCTATCGAAGGCCAATATGACGTGGGGATTCTGTTTTCGCAGGATCGTGACTTTCGACCGGCGCTCAGATATGTGCGGGACAACACATCCGCGCGACCCGATGTCGCTGGCTGGAGGGTACGCCAACAAAGTAGCTTCTTAAACCTAGAAGGGCGATCGTTACAACGCCACTTCATAAGCCAAACTGACTATCATGCAGTTGCCGACCGCACGGACTACAGGCATAAGCCAAAGCACAACCGTAAGCGCCGCCGCTAGCCGGCTACTCGATCGTCTGCAACAGACGCGCAATCTCGATTGCCGCTTGAGCGGCCTCTTCGCCTTTGTTGCCCGCTGATCCCCCGGCACGGGCCATCGCCAGTGCGACAGTCTGCGTGGCCAGCACTTCAAAGATCACCGGTACGCCCGTGTCCAGCCCGACTCGGGCGATTCCCTGCGTTGCCCCGTCTACGACGAGGCGGTAGTGGTCGGTCTCGCCCAGGATCACGGCGCCCAGGCAGATGACTGCGTCGAAGCGACCCGTTCGCGCGCACTTCTGCGCGGCCAGCGGGATCTCGAATGCGCCCGGCACCCAGTAGATGTCGATCTCGTCCGTGTCGGCGCCGTTCTCTTCGAGATGATCGATGCAGCCGTCGAGCAGCTTGCTGGTCACGAAATCGTTGAAGCGGCTGACGACCACCGCGAAGCGCAGGCCACTGGCCGGGCCGTGTTCGGGATCGGGGTTGGCAGCGCCGTCGTGAACTCTAGGCATGAGGTCGCTCTCGGGCTCTAGCCGATGGCAGCGCGGCGTGGCGGCGGCGGGGTGTTAGCGGCGGACCCAGCGGCCTCGATTGCCTCTGCATCGAGCAGGTGACCCATCTTCTCCTGTTTCACCGAGAGATAGCGCACGTTGTGCGGGTTGGCTGAAGCGATCACGGGCACGCGCTCCACGATTTCCAGTCCGTAGCCGGAGAGTCCGTGACGCTTGGCCGGATTGTTGGTCATCAGGCGGATGCGGTGCACGCCGAGGTCGCGCAGGATCTGCATCCCGATTCCATAGTCTCGGCGGTCGGCCGCGAAGCCGAGGGCCAGGTTGGCCTCAACCGTGTCCATGCCCTGGTCCTGCAGAGCGTAGGCGGCGATCTTGTTGTGCAGGCCGATTCCGCGACCCTCCTGCGCCATGTAGACAATGACGCCGCGCCGCTCCTCTGCGACATGGCGCATGGCGATCTCGAGTTGCTCGCCGCAATCACAACGCTGCGAGGCGAAGACATCACCGGTAAGACATTGTGAGTGCACGCGCACCAGGGTCGGTTCGCCGCTGTCGACGTGACCCATCACGAGCGCGACGTGCTCTTCCGACTTGTCGGCGGTGCGATAGCCGATCAGCCTCCAGGTGCCCATCGGGGTTGGTAGTTTCGCTTCCGAGACGCGCTCGACCAGCTGCTCGGTGCGCAGGCGGTATTGAATGATCTGCTCGACCGAGACGACCTTGATGTTGTGCCGCTTGGAGAAGCGGACCAGCTCAGGCAAGCGCGCCATCTCACCGTCGCGCTTCATGATCTCGCAGATCACTGCGCCCGGTTGCAGTCCGGAGAGGCGGCAGAGGTCGACGGATGCCTCGGTCTGACCGGCTCGGACGAGGACGCCGCCGTCGCGTGCGCGCAGCGGGAACATGTGACCGGGACGGACCAGGTCGTCGGAGGTGGAGTGCGGATCCATCAGGACCTGCACCGTGCGAGCTCGGTCAGGGGCGGAGATGCCGGTGGTCACGCCGGAGCGCGCCTCGACCGAGACGGTGAAGGCCGTGCCCAGCGGCGCTGTGTTGGAGCCCTGCTCGACCATCAATCGCAGGCCCAGCCGGTCCAGCGAGTCGCCATCCATCGCGATGCAGATCAGGCCGCGACCATGCGTCGCCATGAAGTTGATCGTGTCGGAGGTGACGAACTGTGCCGGCAGCGCGAGATCGCCCTCGTTTTCGCGGTCTTCGTCGTCGGTGATGATCAGCGGCTCACCCTGGGCAAAAGCGTGGATCGCCTCCTCGACCGAGCAGAACGGCGACTTCCGCCGCCGGACGCTCGAGGTGCGGCGCGCACGGCGCGGCTTGGTCTTCTCGGTCTCGTTCGATGCGGCAGCCGTCGGTGTGTCGGCGTCGGTCATTGCGCTTCGCCTTCGTTCGCCCCGAGTGCCGCGAGTCGCTCATCCAGCAGCTGGTCGATTTTCGTTTCGAGCAACTCATCGACATAGCGGGCAAGGATGTCGGTCTCGAGATTCACAGCATCACCGGGCTGCCTATCAAGGAGGTTCGTGTGTTCCTGAGTGTACTGAACAAGCGAAACCGCGAATCCAGCCTCATCCTTTTCAATAATCGTGAGCGAGACCCCGTCGATGCAGATCGGGCCTTTGACGATCATATGGCGCAGCAAGTCGGTGGGAGCGTCGTATGACACGACGATCGCCTCGGCTTCCGGGCGTGTGCTGCGGAAGGCGCCGCGGCCTTCGACGACGCCGCGCACGAGGTGTCCCGAGAGGCGGTCCATGGGCCGCACCGAGCGCTCCAGGTTGACCCGGTCGCCGACGCCCAGCTCGCCCAGGTTGGAGCGGCGATAGGTCTCGGGCATCAGGTTGGCCAGGAACTGGTCTGACTCGATATGGGTGACCGTCAGATCAACGCCGTTGATGGCGATGCTGTCGCCCAGGTGGGCGTCCGCCAGGATCAGAGGAGCGGAGATGCGCAGCAACCCCTGCGCCGCCTCCGTGATTTCGCCGACCTCTTCGATGATGCCTGTGAACATCGCTCGTATCCCCCGCCTACGGCTCGCTCGGCCTCAATGCTACCCGCACCAACCCCAATTCCGCACATAACGATGCTGGAAATCACACGCAATGCGACTCCCCGTGTGGACTGAACGCTATGAATGTAAGCGTTTGATCAAGACGTCCGAATTGCCCGCATCGCGCCGGTAGTAGCGATATCCGCTGAGTTTGTACTGTTCATCCGTTAAGCCGGTCGCTGTCGATACTGTTAACGTCAGCCAGTGAACGTCTCGGCCGCTGGCAGACGCTTCGCACGACTCGCGCAGCCGCTCGCCCACACTGGCCGGCGCATCTGGCCGGACCGCGAGGCAGCGAATCGCTGCCCGCTCGCCTTCGCCGAACTGAACCGCGGCAACGCCGAGGATGTCCTCTGCGTCGCTCAGGTCGCCGGCGTGATTGGCGCTTGGGGTCTGGATCGTTGCCAGCCAGATGACCGTGTCGCCGGCGTGTGCTTCGGCCAGCATTTCTGAACAGGACGGAGCATCTACCGCGGTGTGTGCTGCGAGCAGTTGGTTGACGGTCTCCGCGTCGGTCTGTCCGGCTGGACGTATATACACATTGAGTTCCCGCTCGGGATCGCTGGGATAGCCGCTGACCAAGAGGTCAGCCCCGAGTTGCTCAACCGTCATGTGGTTGAGGCGCAGGACGTCTCGCATTCGATGAGCGCCGCGACCGCGGACCGCCGTTTGCGCGTCACCGCCGATGATCATCGGCGCGACGACCGCAGTGACCTTGTTAATCAATCGCTGATCAAAGAACGATCCCAGTACTTCGCCGCCACCCTCGACCAGCAGGCTGACGATGCCACGCTGCTGACCGAGCAGCTCGAGTAACGCCGGCAGAGATACTCGGCCGGCGGCGCTTGCATCTCCAGGCAACTCACACAGATCAACGCCACGCGAGCGCATCGCCTCACGCCATTCCTCCGGCGCAGCGTTGGTCGTGGCAATCAGTGTCGGCGACGTATCGGTATCGTCCAGAACGCGGCTGTTAAGCGGTGTGCGACCGCGACTGTCGAGGACCACGCGAAGCGGTTGCGGCGCCGGACCGTGCCATTGGTCAGGTCGAGCAGTGAGCTGTGGGTTGTCGACGATGATCGTCTCGACGCCGACGAGCATCGCGTCGTACAGCGGACGGTTCTGATGCGCCCACTGCAGGGTCTGAGGTCCTGAGATCCAGCGCGAGTCGCCGCTCGTTGATGCGATCCGACCGTCCAGCGACGCCGCGAACTTGGCCGTCACGAACGGTCGGCCGCTGCGCCGATGGTGGGCGTAGGCCTCGTAATGTTCCGCTGCTTCAGCCGTGCCGTCTCCGAGGCGCACGGCAATCCCGGCGTCGCGCAGCTGCCCCAGTCCTCGTCCGGCGACTTGAGGATCGGGGTCGCCATAGGCGACCACGACATGAGCGATCCCTGCCTCAATAATGGCCGCGGTGCACGGCGGAGTACGTCCGAAATGGGCGCAGGGCTCCAGCGTGACGTACATCGTCGCGCCGCGAGCGCGGTCACCAGCGTCGCGGATGGCCATGACCTCTGCATGTGGGCCGCCGGGAGGCAGCGTTGCACCCTCCCCGACGACGTGCGTCCCATTGGCGATCACCGCGCCCACGGCTGGATTGGGACTCGTCGTTCCGCGCACGGAGCGGGCCACTTCGAAGGCACGCGCCATCAGACGTGAGCTACCGATCGGGCGCGAGGTCATGCTCGTCGGCGGCGATCGACAATCGTCAGAACGAGCCAGAACACCGTGGCGCTGATCGCGATGGCCGCCAGGACAATCTGGACGGGTTGCTCCCAGGACGGATCGGTGGCGAGCTGGACCGTGCCCGAGCGCGGCCGTTGCTCCAACGGCCAATCGGACTCGGTGTGCGTGACGGATGTCGCGACGGTGCGCGTTTCAGATTGCGTCGCCGCGCTGGCGCTCTGCTGGTCGTCATCACGATCACGCGCCGGCGACTCGGCAGCCGTTGAATCGGATGCGGCATTCTGGTCCGAGGTTGATGCGTTGTTTTGAGCAGGATCCGGGGCAGCGTCCCGGCCCGACGCCTGTGCGGTATCTTCCGCTTCTTGCTGTGCCACGACTTGCTCGGCGGTCACGTTCTCGGCATCGCTCTCTTCACCCGCACGGCCGGCTGTCAAGGCGCGACGCGATGGATCGGATGCGGCTTGCTTCGAGGACTGTTCTGTCACGGTCTGCTGTTGCTGCGCCTCTTCTTCGTATTCTGCTTCCTGTGCCGCTTCCTGCTCTGCTTGCTGGTAGTCGACAGCGGCGACCGACGCCTGTTCCTCTTCCTGCATCGCCGCTTCGGCTTGTTCGGCCTCTTGCTCCTGGTCCGCCTCTGCCCGAGCCGGTTGCTGGCGCTCGGATGCCTCTGATGTAGCAGCGACGGCGGTCACGCGAGCTGGCTCTTCTTCCGCTGCCTCTTGCGCCTCGACCTCAACCTCAACCTCGTCGGTCACCACCGCGGCCGTCGGGATGCGCCTGGACATGTCTCCGGCGGATGTAGTCGTGAAGGTCACCGTTGGTGAATCGACGGCGTCGAAGACCATCACCGCGGCAAACGTCGCGACGCCAACCGCAGCAGTCGACATCGACAGCCGCAACGCGCGTGCAGCGACCGTCGGCCGAAGTGGAACTCTCGCCGGGTCGTTGATCATCTCGGGCGTGAGCTGGAAGGGCACGCTGCTCGGCGCCGGATCGAAGCTGCGCAGCAGCGACCGCATCTGCTCAAGTTCCGCGAGATACTCCCGCATTTCAGCCGACGCGGCCAGTCGGGCCTCGACTCGTTGACGCTCGCGTGGTGAGAGCTCGTCATCGAGGTAGGCCGACACGTCGTCGCGCCAGGCTCGGCGACGGAAGAGAGATGTGAGGCTCAGCCGCATGCCCATTGGACACCCATCCAGCAATCTGAGCGCGATTCGCAGTCACCCAAGTGCGTTACTCCATGCTTGTCTACAAATTTAGACGCTCTTCGACCTCGGATGGTTCCACTACAGCCTCGAGCGCCAGCAATTCCTGCGATTTTCGCCGCTACATAACAGCTTGGACATCGTCCGCCAGTCATCCGTCAGGCGACCAGGTCAGGCCGCTGACGGCGATTGTGCCGCTTGCCTCACTGGTGGCCGATTCGGCGTGGCCGGCGTCGTCAATGAATGTGACCAGCACTTTGACCGTGTTGCCGGAATCGCCGGGCTTCAACGAGTAGGTCGCACTCGTTGCTCCGGCAATGTTAGCGTCGGCCGTTCCGTCGTTGAGAATCCACTGGTAGCTGAACACCACGGTCGTGAGCCCGTCAACGTCGGTGATCTCCGACGTCGATGCAATCAGGGTTTCACCGACGTCGATGGTTCCGCTGATCGTCGGGACTCCTGTGGCGGGGCTGTTGGCCGAGACCACCGGCTGGCCAGTGACGTTGATCGTCAGATTGTTGCCCAGCGCGATCTCCAGACCGGTGTCCCCGTCATCCTCCTCTTCTTCGACATCGCTGGTGAACCAGGCGGAAACCAGGCGCACCACTGCGTCGGTCTGAGAAGCCGAGGTTGGAGAAACGGCGATGGCCTCGCTGCTCAGCGAGCCGGCATCGATCGTGACAAACGACTTCGAGAGCGCCCCGCCGTCCGTCTCGCTGACGCTGACGGCGACCAGGACATTGAGTTCAAAGGGAGCGCCGAGCGGCACGCTGAGTGAGACGTTGCCGCTACCGTCATCGACCAGAGTGACTTCGAGGTCGAACGGCGCGCCTGGATTGCCGTACAAGGGGATGCCGTCGAGTTCGCTCAGGCCGTGCAGCAGTCCACCGGGAAGCGCGGCGAGTTGATTGTTGTGCAGGTTGAGGTTCGTCAGGTTGGTCATTCTGTTGAAGATGTCCGCAGTCAGGCTCGTGATTTGGTTTTGCTGCAGACTCAGCACCTTGACCGAGCTCGTGTCATCGAAGGTCGTGTAGGGAATGCCGGTCAGCGCGTTGTTGTTGAGCTTCAATCGCGTCAGGCTGGTGAGGTCGTCAAACACGTCCGCGCCAAGCGTCGCAATCAGGTTGTGGCTCACACCCAAGGTGTCCAGGTCGGTCAGGTTGTCGAACAAGCCGGACTGCAAGGTGGTGAGCTGATTGGTGTCCAGGGCCAGGACTCGCAAATTGGAGAGACCGTCGAAGACGTCGGTTGGCAAGGAATTGATCTGGTTGGTGTAGATCCACAACTCCTCGAGCGCCGTCAGTCCGTCGAAGATGTCGGCGGGCAGCGTCGTCAGGCTGTTGTAATCCAGACGAATCTTGGTCACCCCGCTCAGCTCGGCAAAGTCTCCGTCCTGCAGCGCCGCAATCCTCTTGAAACTCAGGTTCAGTTCGCCGGTCAGGGCGTTCAGTTGGGCGTCGGTGACCGAGGCACAACTCGTGTTGTTACCGAATCGAGCCATGATGGCCGACTCGACCTTTGCGGTTCTGTCGCAGATGCCGGCCGGATCGGAGACGCCGTTGCCGTTGTTGCCGTCATCTGAGTTGGGAGGCACTTGCGCAACCAGAGGCACGCCTCGCACCGGTAACAACACGACCGCTGCCACCAGGATCAACATCAACAGACCAGTGCGACTCCATCGATTGCGCGACCGGAACCAGTACATTGCGAGACCTCTTCGTGAACTTCCAGAGGGTCTCAGCTTACGCGACAACCTCGCGAGGCTGTTCTGCCGCTGTTCTGCCTTTGGCAATCGAATCAAGTCTGCTCGACAGAACGATGCTCTCGGAGATAGTCCCGCATCGCCGACCGTCCGCGACTGATCCGCGATTTGACCGTGCCCATCGACCAGCCGGTGGCATCGACGATTTCGCGGTACTCCAGGTCGGCCACGTCCCGGTAGAACACTGCCCGGCGTTGTTCCTCCGGCAACGAGTCCAGCGCCTCACGCAGTGTTCCGCTGAGTTCGATGTTGAGCAGATGTTCGTCGAGCGTCGGATCTCCCGACACCGGAGCGAACTGGTCGCCGAGCGCTTCGGTCAAGCGGTCCAACGATGTGGTTGGCCGTCGTTGTCGTTGTCGCAGGTAGTCGAAGCAGGTGCGTCGGGCGATGACGCCGAGCCAGGCAGGAAACTTCCCGCGTTGGTTGTAGGTACTCAGCCGATCCCAGGCCTTGATAAACGCTTCTTGCATGAGGTCGTCGGCCTCGGACATACCGACGATGCCGCGACAGGTCGCGCGCACCCGGGTCTGATGCCGGAGCACGAGGACGTTGAACGCGTCAAGCCGCCCGTCGAGCGAGATGCCGACGAGCTGGTCGTCATCCAGCGTGGCAAGATCGCGCGGGCTGCCGCGATGGTCCACCAAGGCGATCCCCCGCTCTTGCGCTGATCGAGCGTGATCGAGCGTTCTGAGCTGCGCACTCGCGGGAACGCCGCCTGTGGGACACTGCGCACATGCCGCTCGTTGATCCAGGCCCAATCATTGCACAAGCGCACTCACAGGGTCGCGCGGTCGTCGGCGCCAACGTCTCGACAATTCAAATGGTGCGGGGCGTCGTCCGCGCTGCTGAGTCCGCCCGACGCCCGGTCTTGATCCAGTTCAACCGCTCCGGGTTGGAACTGATGGGCGGGGTCTATATCGCCGCGCTGGTCGTGAAATCGATCGCCGAGGACTCGGAAGCTGAGGTCGCGCTCCATCTCGACCACGCCGACACGCTGGACGAAATCTCACGAGCGATCAACGCCGGGTTCGGTTCGATCATGGTCGATGGCTCAACGCTCCCCTACGAGCAGAACGCGATAATGGCACAATCCGCGAAGGGGCTCGTGGCCTGGTCGAGGCTGCCGCTCGAGGCGGAATTGGGTCATGTCGCCGGCAACGAGGCTGGCGTCACGATCGCCGAAGCCTCGTGGACCGACCCGGACGCCACCGCAAGGTTCGTACGCGCGACAAACGTCGATTGGCTGGCGGTCGCGGTTGGCAATACGCACGGAGGACCGGCGATCGGTGGTCTGCACATCGAACGGCTGCGCGCCATCCATGAAGCAGTGTCGGTTCCGCTCGTCCTGCACGGCGCGAGCGGTCTGACGGACGAGGAACTCGGCATGGCGGTCGAGCTCGGGGTGGCCAAGATCAATGTCGGCACCTCGCTGCATCAGGCTGCGGCGTCGGGATTGGGCAAGTGGCTGCAACGGTACTCGCGCGACCTCCGAGGCGCGCTGGTAGCGGCAGAGGCAGCAGTGTTCGAGGAAGCTTCAACGCTTCTCAGTTCCACGTGGGCGTTTGGTAACTGATACGGCAACAGTTCTCGTTAGTCAAAGCGACGAGACCTTGTTACGCTGACTGCGGTACGTCGTAACGGTTGGCTCCCTACCAGGCGGCGTATGGCAAAAAAGGGGGCGCACTCCTCCCCGCCCTCCGCGCCCTAAATGGTGGCGGACTGGCGGGGATTGCTGTTGCTGGGATCACAAAGACGCAACGAGTGGCACTATTCCTCGATTGGCAGAATCTGCACGGGCGCGCCCGCGAGTCTTTTCACGTTGGTGACAGCGCCAAGAGGTCCAGCGACGGACAGGTCGATCCCGTCAAGCTCGGCGAGCTCATCTGTCGCCGATCACCTCCGGGAGTCGCACGACAGCTCGCCACGGTGCGCGTCTATTGCGGTGTGGCGGACCCGCACCAAAATCGCACGATGTTCATGGCTCGCAGCAAACAAATTGCCCGTTGGCGTCGTGACGGGGCGGAAGTCATCACCAGGCCTCTTCAGTACCTCTGGAATCCCCAAAACCGAAGGAGCATCGCTCGCGAGAAAGGCATCGATGTTGCTATCGCGGTCGACTTTGTCACGATGGCCTTTCGCGAGCAGTACGATGTCGGCGTGTTGTTCTCGGCGGACACTGACTTGCGTCCTGCGTTGGAGTACGTAGCCCACAACCACCCTGAGATCGCGGTGGAGGTTGCGGCTTGGCGCGTTGGAGCACATGCAAGACGGCTCAATTTCGATGCCCCATATTCAGTTTGGTGTCACTACCTCGATTCCAGCGACTATGCGGAACTCCGCGACCTGACCAACTACCGTCCTCGACGTTGACGCTTCGTTAGCCTCCGTCCCAAATGGGAACGGAGGAGGCGAGTCATGCTCAGCGACTATCGAATTCTCGACCTGACCGATGACCGAGGTTTCATCGCCGGGATGATCCTGGCCGATCTCGGCGCCGACGTCATCGCGATTGAACCACCAGAAGGCAACGCGGCTCGTCGACGTGGGCCATTTTCTGATGGCTCCTACGACGGCGATCTTGAGGACTCGCTGATCTGGCAGTCGTATGCGCGAGGCAAGCGCTCGGTCATCCTCGATCTGGAGTCTGACGAAGGGCGCGGTGAATTGCGCGAGTTGGTCGAATCGGCCGACGCGCTGATCGAGTCCGCCGACGTTGGTGCGATGGATGCGCTGGGCATCGGCTATGAGGCGCTTGCCGAGATCAATCCGGGACTGATCTACGTCGCGATCACGCCGTTCGGCTCCTCAGGGCCCAAAGCCGGCTGGGCCGCCACCGACGTGACCGTCGCCGCCTCGGCCGGGCCGATGATTCAGAGTGGCGACACCGACCGCGCGCCGCTGCGTGTCGGACTGCCGCAGACCGGCCTCCACGCCGGCGCCGAGGCGGCGATTGGCGTCCTGACGGCGCTGCACGAACGCAAGCGTTCCAGGCTCGGACAGTTCATTGATGTCTCCGCCCAGGCGGCCTACGCCCAGGCGACTCAGTCCGGCATCGTTGCCGCGCCCAACAATGCCGGGATGTTCGAGCGCTCGGCCAAAGGCGCGAAACTGGGACCTCTGGAAATCCAGCTCTTCTGGCCCTGCAAGGACGGCCACGTCGCGGTTACATACCTGTTCGGCGCAGCGATCGGACCGTTTACTGATCGGCTGATGCAGTACGCCCTGGAGGAGGGTTATTGCGACCAGCAGACTCGCGACAAGGACTGGCTCAACTACACCAACATGATCCTCACCGGGCAAGAGCCGCTGTCCGAGTACTTCCGCTGTTGTGAGGTGGTCGGCGCGCTTTGCGCCGACAAGACCAAGGCCGAGCTGTTTGCAGTGGCCCAGGAGCGACGGCTGCTGCTGGTCCCCGTCTCCACGGTTGACGACCTCGACCAGAACGCGCACCTGGCCGCACGCTCCTACTGGCGCGAGGTCGAGCGCAACGGTAAGACGCTGAAGTTTCCTGGACCGTTCGCCCGGCTATCGGAAACTCCCATTGAGTACGGTCGGCCCGCGCCAACGCTGGGCGAGCACACTGATGAGGTGCTCGCTGAATCCCGAACTGCGGCGAGCCTCCACGGCGCCGACGGAGCGCTGCCCACCGACCCGCCACCCACCGACCCGCCGCTTTCCGACCTCAAGATGGTCGACCTGATGTGGGTCATGGCCGGACCCGCCGGAACCCGCGCGCTCGCCGACTTCGGCATCGACACGGTGCGGATCGAGTCCAGCACCCGGATCGACACCGCGCGCACGCTGCAGCCGTATATCGACGACGACTCACTGCAGCCCGACGGTTCGGCGATGTTCCACAACATGAACGCCAACAAGCGGATGATCACGGTCGACCCGGCCAATCCGCAGGGTCGCGAGCTGGTCCTCGACCTCGTCCGCTGGGCCGACGTGGTCACAGAGTCGTTCACGCCCCGCGCGATGCGCGGCTGGGACCTGACCTGGGAGACGATTCACGAGGTCAACCCGCGCGCGATCATGATGTCGTCCTGCTTGATGGGCCAGAGTGGCCCGCTGGCTGAGTTCGCCGGCTTCGGCAACCTCGCGGCGGCGTTCGCCGGATTCACGCCGCTCTGCGGCTGGGCTGACCGTGCCCCGGCCGGACCGTTCGGCGCCTACACCGACTACGTCGCGCCACGCTTTGCGACTGCCGCTTTACTGGCGGCGTTGGACGAGCGCGACCGTACCGGCCGCGGACAGTACATCGACGTCTCGCAGTTGGAAGCCGCGATCCACTTCCTCACGCCCGCACTGCTCCAGTACCTCCTGACCGGCGAGCAGTGGTCGGCGAACGGCAACGACGACCCACAGATGTCACCTCACGGCGTCTTCCCGTCTGAGGGCGAGGATCGCTGGGTTGCGATCGCTTGTCGCAACGATGCAGACCGCGCGGCTCTCGAGTCGGTGCTTGATGGTCAGGCGTTGGAAGAATGGACCGTTGCGCGCTCGCCCCAGGATGCCATGGCGACGCTTCAGGCCGCCGCCGTCCCTGCTCACGCGGTCCAGACCTCGGCCGATTGCTTCGCCGATCCGCAGTTGATCCACCGCAACCACTTCGTCGACCTCGTCCATCCGACCCAGGGCAAGTCGGTCGTCGAGGGTGCTCGGATCGTCTTCAGCCGCACGCCGGCCCGACCGCCACAAGTCGCGCCGACGATGGGCGCCGACAACGACGCCGTGCTGCGAGAGTTGCTCCGCTACTCGGACGAGAGAATCATCGAGCTGGTAGCGTCGGGTGCGCTGCAATAACAACAAACCGTCACGAACTGGGAGATTGAAATGGCCATCTATCACGGCGAGCGGATGATTGAGGGCAACGGCATCGAGATTTGCACCGACTCGTTCGGAGACCCCTCGGATCCGGCGATTCTGCTGGTTATGGGCGCGGGCGCTTCGATGCTGCTCTGGGATGTCGGCTTGTGCGAAGCCTTGGCCGACGGTAGCCGATTTGTGATCCGCTACGACAACCGCGATACGGGCAAGACGACTTCCTGCCCGCCCGGCGAACCGAACTACACGCTCAACGACATGGCCGCCGATGGCCCGGCGGTGCTTGACGCCTATGGGATCGAGAAAGCGCACATCATCGGCGCGTCGATGGGTGGGATGATCACCCAGGTGATCGGTCTCAATCATCCCGATCGCGTGCTCACCTTGACGCCGATCATGTCCACACCCAATGGCGGCGCGGTGCTTGATGCGATGGAAGGCAAAGAGGCCCCGCTCTCGCCGCCCGCTCCAAAGGTGATTGAGGCCATTGTCGCAAGCGCCGAGCTGGACTGGAGCGACCGCGACGCGGTCCTGGCCAATCGAATCCACATGTTCAAGACGCTCTCCGGCTCCGCTTATCCGTACGACCCGAACCGCGACGAGATCTTCGCCGCCGAGATCGACCGGGCGATCAGCTTCGCCAGCAGCATGAATCACGGACCCGCGATCGCCCAATCGGAGTCCTGGCACGAGCGCCTCGGCGAGTTGGACTTCCCCACCCTCGTGATCCACGGCACCGATGATCCGATTCTGCCCTACGACCACGGAGAAGCGCTCGTCGAGATGGTTCCCGGAGCAACCATGCTCGCCCTGGAAGGCGTCGGCCACGAAATTCCCGAGGGCACGTGGGGCGTGGTCATACCCGCCATTCTTGAGCACACAAGCTGAGGACCAAGCGATCGGCAAACCGATACCGTGAACCAACGGGCTTGAAAGGTACGTCCGCTATGGCAGAGGCGACCAACGCCTCGTCAACGGGGATTCAGCAGAACCCTTACTGGCAGATGGACTCAAGATCGCCTGACTGGGTGTGGTACCCGGAAGTGCTGGCTCTCTACCCGCCGATGGATGAGTGGACCGCACAGAACCTTAAGGATGCTGAGTACTCGCAAATCTCTGAGTGGCGGAAGCGTCATCCCTGGACAGAGGAGGATGCTGTGCCATGGGATGAAGCGAAGCGGAGATTGGCCGAGCGACTCGAGCGAATGGATGATCCTCGGGCAGGCGGGGTGCTACAGGAACTGTTTCCTGACCGCTAACCCTTAGCCGATTGCGCTCCTTCCAACTCGACGGTGAATGTGATGCCCACTGGAGACCGTTGAAGGAGTCGCGCTTAGAGAGCCTCCTTGTCCGCGCCCCGGGCGCCTGCCTCAAGCGTAGGAATCCCCCAGTCCCCGCTTCACGCGGGGACCCGCTCCCTCTGCGCCCGAGACATCACCACCTGATATGCCGGGCCGTCCGAGCAGGTCCCCGCGTGAAGCGGGGACTGAGAATCCGAGAATGAAGGTGGATTTCTGAGACACCCTCTGTGGGCGGGGACGGAGAGCCAGGAGCTACCAAAAGGGTCTCCCGCCGGGTATGCGATCGGGCTTCGTGGCGACGTCTATCGCCGGCGATAGATCGTCATCACTACGCCATTGGCGGTGGCGCCCATCTTGACCAGCGTCAGATCCGACGGTGCCGACCCTTCGCCAAAAAGCCGCTTGCCGTCGCCGACGACCACTGGGAATGTCCACAGACGAAACTCGTTGATCAGGTCGTATCTCAGCAAGGTCTGGATCAGCTCGCAACTGCCATGGACTTGCAGGAGCGGACCGTCCAGTTCTTTCAGCGCTTCGACTTGAGCTGCTACGTCGCCAGAGAGGCGTGTTGTGTGCTGCCAAAGCATTGGGTGTGTCGATGATGTCGTGGCGACATATTTGTGTGCGCTGTTTAACCGAGCCGCGACGGGATCGTCGTCGGGCATGGTGGGCCAGTGCGATGCGAACACGTCGTAGGTCTTGCGACCGAACAGCAAGTCGTACGGCTCGGACATCGCCTCGGCATAGACCTGCGGCATGACCTGCTCCCAGTACCGCGCCGCCCAACCTCCGCCGGCGAAGCCGCCCGACGGGTCCTCCTCGGGACTGGTCGGACTCTGCATCACCCCGTCGAGCGTGATAAAGCTCAGGATGGCAAGTTCACGCATCAGAGCTGGCTTATTTCTACTGCCTTGCCGGTACGCGACGACTCATAGATGCCAAACACAAGTTTCATGGTTTCGATATTGTCGCGACCGCCGCTGATCGGCTCGGCGCCGTCTTCACAGCAGCGGACGAAATGCATGATCTCGTTGATATACGGGTCTTCCGTCGGCAGCGCTAAGTCGTCGGTATCGATCGGACGAAAACTCGTATCTGGATTGAAGCTGTGCTCGCCGTCCTGGGCAGCGCTGGCAATCACGGCCGGCGTGCGATGGGCCATGAGCGGTCCGTCCGCCGCTGGCAGCGGAGGCGTCCATGCCGTGCCCTGCTCTCCGAGCAGCATCAACTGGAATGACCAGGGCGCTCGACTGGTGAAGCTCGCCGTGAGCTGACCGACGGCGCCGTTGACGAACTCCAGCGTCGCCACGGCCCGATCCTCCGCGTCATTGGTAAAGCTGGGATGTCCGCGCCAGGCGCGAGCATCGACCCGCGCGACTTCGCCGACGAAGTAGCGCATCAAATCGAGGTGGTGGACCGACAGCAGCGTCACGACCCCACCGCCGCCACGCTTGCCGTCGAACCCCCAGTATCCGGCTCGAGGTGCGATCGGCTGATGTGGGTCATCCAGCGCCGCGGTCAGGAACGTATCGACGCGGGCAGACCAGATTCGTCCCAATTCGCCGGCCTGAATGCGGCGTCGCAACGCCATGTAGCTCGGCACGTGACGCAAGTGCTGTGCCACCATGAACGTGACGCCGGCTTCTTCGGTCGCCTCGATAATCGCGCGGCATTCCTCCAGCGACACCGCCATCGGCTTCTCCAGCAACACATGCTTGCCCGCCCGCGCCGCCGCAATCGCCAGCTCGGCATGCGTGTCGTGGATCGTGCAGATGTCGACGGCGTCAATGTCGGACTGCTCAAACATCTCCCGAGCGTCGGTGAAGACCGCCTCAACGCCGGCGTCGGAGGCAACCTGCCGCGCGGCATCCTCGCGAATGTCGCAGACCGCGCTGAGCCGGACGCGGTCGGGGTCGAGCTGGTAGCCGGGCAGATGCTGCCGCGAAATCCCGCCCGCGCCAATCAATCCAACCCTCAGCGGCTCCGCCATGCCCCCCGCCAATCCCCTGACTCAGCAAATCGCAACACTCGCGCAGGGCCAAGACTACCGATCAAGCAGCCCATCCGCCCAAGCCAGACCGTAAACTGACCGTGGGCCCTTAGCTCAGTTGGCCAGAGCAGCGGACTTTTAATCCGAAGGTCCTGGGTTCGAGTCCCAGAGGGCCCACCACAATAAAGTACAGTCGTGGTCTGCGGTGCAGTGTTGCACTTCGGATTGGGAGGCGGGAAAATGGCTGCTCGCTACGTTCATCCGTTCCCGGCAAGGATGGCTCCGCAGCTTGCGTTAGATGCCCTTGAGAATGTGAGGGCAGGGGCGCGCGTCTTGGATCCGATGTGTGGTTCAGGAACGGTACTTCGGGCGGCCATGGAATTTCAACTCGATGCGGTCGGCAGGGATCTAGACCCTCTGGCGGTGCTCATGTCCAGAGTGGCGACGACGGCAGTCGATCAGGGGAAGGTGCTACGAATAGCAGAGGCTGTTGCATTCCGAGCTCGTGAGATTGAGGAGTCCGATGAATTGACAGAAGAAATGACAGTGGAGGAGATTGACCGAGATGCCAGGGCATCGGATTTCGTCAAGTTTTGGTATGCACCCCTACAAGAACGGCAACTCCGTGCGTTGAGTCTCTCCTTGCCAAGAGAATGCAACGGTATCGCTAACCTCCTCAGGCTGGCCGTAAGTCGGACGATTGTTACCAAGGGTCGTGGCGCATCACTAGCCCGTGATGTTTCCCACAGTCGCCCACATAGAGTTACAACGACGAACGAATTCGATGTAATCCGCGGATTCATGAGGTCGGTTGAGTGGATACTGAGGGCCTTGGATTGTCCACCCGGAGGCAAAGCGAGCGTCCAGCTAGGCGACGCACGGCATCTCAATGACATCGAGTCGAGCAGCATCGCGGCAGTTGTTACCTCACCTCCGTATCTCAACGCAATAGACTACATGCGAGGCCATCGATTGGCGTTAGTGTGGCTCGGTTACTCATATGCAGATCTCGCCGGAATTCGCTCGTCAAGCATTGGTGCCGAACGGGCTCCTGACGATGGCATTGACAAATCGCGAACCGACGAATTAATCGGCGCAACTCAATATGTGGACATCCTCGCGCCTCGGCACCTCAATATGCTCCGCCGTTTCGCTGGCGACATCGACTTGATGCTTGGAGAAGTGTCTCGAGTCCTAGAGCTCGGAGGAATTGCTGTCATAGTCATTGGCAACTCGACGATAAGAGGAGTATACGTTGACAATGCCGGTGTAGTCTTGGCAGCTGCGAAATCACGCGGATTGCGATTGAGGGACCGGGCGGAGAGGACACTTCCTGCAGGAAGTCGGTATCTCCCGCCACCCGACAGCAGCTTCTCCCCCCTCGCGCGGAGGATGAGATCGGAGATCGTACTTACCTTTTCCAAGTCGTGAACTTTGCTGCCGACCAATAGAGCCACAACATTGAGCATTGCGGCGAGAGGTTGTCATTCGTTGAATTGCGCTTGCAAAGGTTCAGGCAACCTGTCCAGCATTTCAATGATGCGTTGCCGAATGACTTCAACTGTTCCGCTTATGTAAAGATCGTTCCCTTGTACTTCCAAGAGCCCAGGCAATAGGACGCTAAACCCTTGGGCGACTGACTGCACTTCCGCACCGGATGGGCGATCGCGGGAGACTCGACGTTTGCGAATTTCATTGGCCACGGTACGGGCATCGACGATGTCAGGGCCTTCGAAGCCAAGTTCGTCCAAGGCAGTCAACAGCTCTTCAAGTGTCAGTGATTCTGGATCAGTGCGTTCTAGGGAAAGCTCTTCAACCCATTGGTTGACTGCGTCAGGATCGTGATACTGGAAGAGCTCACGTAGTTTTGAGAGCGGAATGATTCCTCGCCGACCCGAGCGGACGAGGAGAGCGGAGAGATCGGCGGCTCTAATCGGTGTCACTCCATATTGTGCGCACTCGACTTCTAAGGCTCCTTGAGCAAAGTCAGGAGCGACAACAAGCGTGTAGTCCGTGTTTACTTTGTCGCGATGTCGTTTGAGTTTGCCGGGGTTCACGTCGTCGGCGGATACGCGCCATGGCGCCTTTTTCTTTGATTTCGCTTCATAGGAGAACGAGTATCGGGATGGGCCATTGGGCGGGTGGGGCGTGATTGCTGCTTTCGCGGTTCCCTCAGGTTCGTTCCTGCCTCCCATTGGTGTCACTACGTAGCCGAGATAGTCCAGCGCTTCTCCTACAATCACCTCCAACCCTCGGGCATGGGTAGTTGACTCCTCGAGCAATTGGGCGATCTGCGCTCCAGTCCGCCGTCGAAGACGAGCCATTACACGCATTACCTGGTCGCGATACTGCTGGATTTCCTCTATTGCTGCCGTGCTGATTCCTTGTTGGACCATCCTTGTGGCAACGAGAAAGTCAATTAGCGCTAGGTCTCGGACCAATTCCTTTTCTTCGGCGGTTGCCCCGTGTTCGCGGACGAAAGGGTGATTTGAGTTGATTGCCAATTTACGAGTGGCCAGCTGATATCTCAGGATCGAAGCTGCGGGATCGGCATCTTCGTCGTGAATTTCGCTGAGTAACTTGCCCGGACTTTCAGCAGTGAAGGCTGACCACTCGGCCAGGAATGCACTTGTGTCAACTACTTCCGAAGTGTCGACAAACCCTGGAAGCGACAGTGGCGTGTCGAGTCGTTCAGTGATCATCTTGCTCAGATCGTGTAACGGAAAGGCATCCCACTTTCTAGCGAGCAATTCACCTGCATTGGGCCACACTGCTGAGGCGAGAGAAGGGTAAGCAGCACGCGCTTTGTTAAATAGTGCACGAAGAAGGGAGCGGAAGCGCCGAAGTTCTGGCCCGTCGCGGAGCGTGTCACGTTCCACGTTTAAGACGGAATCGAGACCGTCCGCTCGGATGGTGCAGCGGAAATGTGACCATGCGCCATGACTCAGGTTTTCGAGTCCGAAATACGGATCATCGAGGGCAATGACCCGTCCCCGAACATTTATAAAGAAGCCTACGGACCTAGCGCGGTCTTCGCTTTTGCCTCCGGAGATGCGTTCAGCATATAATCGGGCTGTCCCGGTGATACGCCCGGCAATACCGTCTATGGTGATATGATCGTAGGGGCAGTTGCTTGCGCTCACAGTAGTTGTATTGTCGTCAGCGATATCGAGTGATTCGAGGTCGAGTTCCGGGCCGAGCGTCCATTGTTCGTGGATCGGTATATCCAGTTTCGTTGATTCCACTGCTTCGCCATTCACGCCAATTGCTATTGAAGCCCCGAGGGGCAGTGCCGCTCGTAACATCCTCCGAATTTGGAATGCCTGGACACGCTTTGCTTCGGGCTTCAGATTGGTGAGCAGGGCAAGAGTCCAAGTTTGCCCGCTTGCTGTGGTTGGTTGATCCATTTGGGCGCCACCGAACCCGTCGTCCACTTCGGTTGTTCCCTCTGGCAAGGGAACGCCATCCTTGAGCAGGTCTAGCACAGCTCTACCCGCAGGTAGCTCGGTGAGCAAGGTGTTGAGTTCTTGATCGGTGAAGCGTCTCACCTCGAGCGGAAAGGCTCCGATGTGCAGCCGTTCCTCGGGACTTTCCGATGTTGCTCTCTCATCTATTTCCAGATAGTCCATCGTTACGGCACGGGTAATGCCGTCGGCCGCTCGGCAAATATATGTAATTTCGTTCGCAAGGATATAGGTTGCTAGCTTGCCGATTCCGAATTTGCCGATTTGCGGTCGAGGTGGGTCTTTTCTATCTCGCTTCGCTGCACTGGCAACCGCCCACAACTGCTCGAGGCCAGCGAGGTCCATTGACTCGCCGTTGTCCAAGACCCAGATTGCGGAGGCTGGGTCCACAAGCGAAGACGGAATATTGACGTGAACGATTGAAGCTCCTGCATCCCACGAGTTTGAGACCAGTTCTTCGAACGCTTTGTTGGGAGATGAGTAGAGGTTGGCCGAAAAAAGTTCCAGGAAGCGCGGGCCAATCTGTACATTGACCGATCCATCTTTTTCGCCAGCCTCTCTTATGGCTTGGACGTGTTGGGACGTTTTGTGAGCTTCGGGGGTTTTCGAATTCATCACGTGTTGAGACTCTTGCATGGTCACTCGAGTTGACTCCCTCGCCGTCGAATGACCGGCGTTCCCTACGACGGCGGCTAGGTGATTCGATGGCTGTTAACTTATCAGGGAGACGGAGAGGTCGCCAAGCTAGGGTGCGTTCGGCGGAAATGGTGTCGTCGAGTGTTCTTGGGGAGTTGCTGTACGCGAGACGTCGATAAATCCCTGGTGGTTACCCGCCCAGTGGCATAGAAGAGTGAACCACTTCAGCCAGGAAACGCGGCCCCCGGATCCCTCCGCCAACGCCACTGTCACCCCCAACACCCGAAGCCAATCCCCCACCCCAACAGAACATCAGTCCGCATACAATCAACGGCGTCAAAACCACAACCCCCAACCGAAAGCGACCGACATGACCACCGACACCGTCCGACCGAATTCTGGATCAATCTGGCGGCCCACAGAATCACACGCGCGAAATCAGGCCGAATCTAGCCGGTTCTGGACAAATCTGGACAAATCTGGACACCCAAACCTGAAAAACCTGAACGCCCCGAAAGTCACGATCTCCAGCAATACACTGAAGATCGTCCCCGGCATTCTTTTTCTCCAGCCGAGAAAAAAAGTTGGCTGAACACCCTCCGCCCCGGAATTCGCCCACGCGCCGAACAGCCGAGCGGCGCTCTGGAGATTGTCGGCTTTCTCAGCCATCTGCTTGCTCGGCTGACGGAGCGGTCTCTGGCAGCAGAGTGTGGGCGAGTTCCTTCGCCTCTTCCAGGGTCTCGACTCGGCGATCTTCTGGGATGACGTCGAGTGCTCCGATTGACTCCAGGGCATTGGCTGGGGTTCCGGCGAGACCGGCGATGATGCTGGGCGTGTTGTTCTCCTCGGCTCGATTGAAGAGCTGCTCCAGCATACGAACCGCGCTGTCGTCTAACGCCGACGTGCGGCTGAAGTCGAAGATCACGACGTCGTGTTCTTCGATGTCGTCGGTGATCACTCGCACGAGCGCACTCGATGAGGCGACGCTGAATCGTCCCCGCAACTGCACGACGGCGACGTACGCGGCCGTCGCGCCAAGGCTTGACGGCGCTTCTCGTGCCGGACTGCTCGCCCAGCGCGCTTCTGTGCGGGCGAAGGTCGAGCATCCCTGCCTCTACATCAAGCAGCGCTTCGGCTATGCCACGACGCGCTACCGCGGCCTGGCCAAGAACGAACAGCGATAGGCCCTGGTACGCGGCTTCACCAATCTGCTGATCCCTGAACCTCAGCTGGACTGACTCTGAGCGGACTGCGTCGTCCCTCCGGCTCAGCCCCAAGCATGGGGCCAATCGCACGCTCAGAGCCGCCCCGACCTATTGCACCAGTCGCCAACTCACCGCTTCGACGCAACAACCCTCGCCCGGTCAGCACGACGTCCGCTCAATCACCTCTTGTTCAGACCGTTCCTGGTATCTTCCCCGCTGAAATCCTGGACATGGGAACGAACTGGCGCTGTCCCGCATTGGGCGGCGGCGATCAAAGATCTCCGATGCAGGGATTAGCCTGTCTCCATGCAAGCGGACCCAGCCGAGCACCCGATGGTCGAACGGGCCAGAGCGCTGCAGCCGCAGGTTGCCGCCCGCGCCGACGAGACTGAGGCGAACGGCAGTCCGCCCAGGGACCTGATCGAGACCATCACCGACGCCGGGTTGTATCGGATGTTCATCCCTGCTGCGGCCGGCGGCGAGGAGGTTCCGCCGCTGGTCGTGTTCCATGCGATCGAGGCGCTGGCGGTAGCCGACCCGTCCACCGCCTGGGTGGTCATGCTCGCGTCCGAGCTTTCGCTCGTCAGCGGATTTCTGACTACTGAGCATCTGCGCGAGATGATCGGCGCCGACCAGCCGGGTGGTCCGCGCTGCCGGATCGCCGGCTCGAGCAGGCCCACCAACATCGGCACGCGCGTTGACGGCGGTTGGTTGGTCAACGGGATCTCCACCTTTGCGAGTGGCATCGACTATGCGACTCACGTCGTGGTGGCATTCAAGGACGAAGCTCAGCCCGGCGACCAGTACATGTCGTTTGTCGATCCGGGCCAGGGAGAGATCCTGCGGACCTGGGACACGATGGGCCTGCGCGGCACCGGTTCCCACGATTACCGCAACGAGAACGTGTTCGCTCCCGACAGCCGAACCATGAAGTTCGGCTCCCGACCGATTGCCCAAGGCCCGAACTGGCGCATCCCTGACGGTGGCATTGCCAGTTGGTTGCAGAATGGCGGTCAGGCGATCGGCGCTGCTCAGGGCGCGATTGACGAGGTCGTCCGGTTTGCGAAGCATGTCGACAGCAAGAGCGACTCACGCTCGCTTGCCGATCGCGAGCATTTCCGCGTCGCGGTGGGCCGCGCTCAGGCCAGGGTTGGCTCCGCGCGTTCGTATGTCCGCGAGATGGGATCACGCGCCTGGGAATCGGTCGTTGCCGGCGCGCCCGACCTCGACGCGGTTGCGCAGTGGCGACTGGCGAACGTCAATGCCGTCCACGCGGCGACCGAAGCGGTGGAGATGCTGTTCCCAGCCGCCGGGACGAACGCGATTCATCGGCGCTGGACGCTCGAGCGGCGCTTCCGCGATCTCCAGGTCGCGCGCCGGCACAACGCCGGGCTCGATTTCAACTGGGATGCGGGATCACGACGGATGCTCGGTATGCCGCCACTCACCCGAGGTGCAGCGATTCCTGATCGCGATCGGTTTCGTACCGACGACTAGAGTCGAATCGCCATGGCGACTTCTTTGAATGGCGCGGGTGTCGGGCAGCCGGATGTTCACCAACTTCGTCGACGCTTTGCCCGGAACATTCCCGTCTACTACCTGTTCTACGCCGCGAGTGGCTTCCTGATCTGGTTGCCGATCTGGGTGATCTACCTGCAAGAGTTCCGGGGCATGAGCCTGACCCAGATCGCGACGATTGAGTCGATCTTCTGGCTCACGGTCGTCGTGGCTGAAGTGCCGACCGGGGCAATTGCCGACCGTTGGGGACGTCGCGTATCGCTGGTAATGGGCGGGGCGTGCTTCTGCGTTGGCTCGGTCGTGTTCGCCTTCAGCTCGACCTATGTCGTGCTGCTGGCTGCCTACGTCGTGGTTGGTATTGCGACGACGTTGTACTCGGGCGCCGGTCATGCGTTGGTCTACGACACGTTGCGACAGATGGGCCGGACGGATGAGTACGAGAAGCACATCGGACGCTCCGAGGCGCTGGCCTTTGGGTCGCTGTTGATTGCCACCCTGCTGGGCGGGCCGCTCGTCGCCCTGGTTGGATACTCAGCCACGATTCTGCTGGGCGCGATCGCGATGGGCGTCGCGGGATGCATCGCCCTATTCCTGCGCGAACCGCCGCGCAGCGAGGCGGAGTTTGCCGCTCAACAGCCAAGCCTCAACGGAACCAACGGCACAGCCAACCAGTCAAGCCGGTCCAGTACGAGCAAGCCGGGTCTGTTCGGCAACATGCTGGGTGGCGTGATGGTCGTCTGGCGGCGCAAGATGCTGTTCTGGTACATCCTCTTTGCCACGCTGCTTTCGGCCGTGATCTTGATCACCGAGTTCCTGCTGCAACCGTTTGTCGTCTACCACGGCGTCGACCCTGCCGCCGGCGTGACCACCGGCTTCGCCTATTCAGGGATGCTGATGTCGCCGGTCGCAGGGATGGTGATCGGATCGTTGCTTGCCGCCTGGGTCGCGAGCCGATTCGGCGAGCGTCGCTCGCTGATGGTGCTGCTCTTCGCGGGGACGATCCTGTTCCTCGTGCCGACGCTGTGGAACTCGCTCTGGGTGGTGATCGGCTTCGGCATGCTGGCAGCGATCCGCGGCATGAGCCGTCCGATCGCGACGGGCTACATCAATCGCCGCATTCCCTCGGATCAACGCGCGACCGTGCTGTCGATGTTCCAGCTCTCGGCGGCGCTGCTGATTGCCATCGTTATGCCCCTGGCCGGGACCGTCGCCGACAGGGTCGGTTTTCAGGCGTCGTTCGGGTTGTTGTTGCTGATTCTCCTGGCAGCAGGAGGGGCGTTCGCATTGATCTGGCGTCGGCTACACGGTCGCGAGCAGGCCCAGGCCGCAATCACACTGAATTCAATGGCCAAGCCTCAGGCGACGGTGTCTCGTTAGCAACAGGATCGTCATTCCCGCGCTCCGCCGCGGGAATCTCGCCGCGTACCGCACCGACGCCCGGACCTGACGAACCGTGCCCGTATCAATCGCTCAGTGACTCCTGATGTTCGTGCCGAGCACAGCGAGATACCCGCGACGGAGCGCGGGTATGACGAGAATTGTCTTCTAGTTCACCCTCTCACACCGCGTACTCAAGGTCGCCGTCGACGTAGGTTTGCTGCACCACGATGTCTCGGATGAAGGTTGGGTCGACCAATGTGGGGTCGTGGCTGAGCACGACGAGATCGGCTCGCTTGCCGACCTCGATTGATCCGACCTCGTTGTCGCGGAACATGGCGGTTGCTGAGTTGAGCGTGTAGGTGCGCAGCGCCTCGAGTGGCGAGATCGCCTGATCTGGAGCGATGACCCGACCCTCGCGAGAGCGGCGCGCGACGATGCTGTAGAGGCCGAGTAGCGGTTCCACCGGAGCGCAGGGGAAGTCGGAGCCTGAGGCGACGGTGACGCCGGCATCGAGCATTGAGCGATAGGGAATCGGCGGTGATTCGATGCCCGCGGCGGCGGTGCGCGTCTCAAAGAAGTCGCCGATCGCCTGCAGGAATGGCGGCTGGTGCGAGATGATTACGCCGAGCGACTTGGCTCGCTCGATCTGGTCTTGAAGGCCGAAGCTGAAGTGCTCGATCCGGTAGCGCGGATCGCTGCGAGGGATTTCTCGTTGCGCCCGCTCGAAGGCGTTCAATCCCTGCTCGATAGCTCGGTTGCCGATGCAATGGATGGCGACCTGGAGACCGTGCGAAGCCGCGTCGAGGACGAGGTGGTCGACCTCTTCCTGTCCGTAGTATGGATCGCCCACGGGTTCTGTCGTGCCGTCCTCGTGGCAGACGGTCATGGCCGGACTGGGCCAGACCGGGTCCATGAAAATCTTGACGATCCCACCGCGCAGCCGGTCGGAGATATCGTCCTCCATGAACGCGCCGCCGGCGGCATCCTCGGGGGCGGCGAAGAATCCGGGTCCACCGCGCATCTGATGGATCACGATGGGAAGTTGACCGCGCTCGTCGGTCAGCCGATAGATCTCGGCGCTCTCGGGCATGACCAGGGCGTCGCCGACGCTGGTGATGCCGTGGGAGAGATGGCGGCGCGCGTTCTGCTCGACCAGGCCGGCCACGACATCGGGTCCGAAGGTGTCGATGTATGAGCGCATTGTGGCGTGATGCACCGGGTCCATCGCACGTTCCCAGAGCACGCCATTCGGCTCGCCATGGTCGTCGAGACGAATCTCGCCGCCTGGCGGATTCGGCGTGTTGCGGTCGAACCCGACCAGCGCCAGTGCGGCTGAGTTCGCGTAGCAGGCGTGATAGGAGGAATCCATCACGCAGACGGGGTTGTTCGGGGCGACCTCGTCAAGTTCGTGCCGGAACAGGACCGTTTCGCCGATCGGTTCGAGATTGCGGGCGCTGAATCCGAGGCCCCAGATCCACTGCCCGTCAGGACTACCGTCTGCGGCTGCGGCGATTGCGTCGAGCACGGCAGCTTTTCCCGATAGCGGCGGCGTCCGGCAGTCGACCGAACGCGGCTCGAAGGTCGTCATCGAGAAGTGATTGTGCGGATCGCAGAAGCCGGGAACGAGGGCGCGTCCGCGCAGATCGATGTGCGTCGCGTCGGGACCCAGCGCCTGCTTCGCCTCGTCGCTGTCGCCAACCGCGATGATGCGGCCGTCTCGCACGGCAACGCCGGTAGCGATCCGATCCATGGCATCAATCGTTAGCACCCGTCCGCCGGTGAATAGCAGTTCCATGGTCGGTTCCTCCGCAACGGCGCTTAATCGCCGAGCAGAGGCTAGCGAATCCGCCACATGGAGTTTCCCACTTCGTCATTGCCGCGCTTCGTCGCGGCAATCTCGCCGCATCCAGCACAGACGTCAGTGCTCGAATCAGCGAGATACCCGCGGCAAGCGCGGGTATGACGATGTAGTGGGCGTGCCTATTCGCAGACTGGCTCGTAGGAGTAGTTCTGGCTCTGGAGCTGGTTGAGGGTGGAGCGCAGGGCCTCGACCGTTTGGCTGCGATCGCCGCCGCCGTCGTGGAGGACGACGACCGCATCGGGAGCGGCGCCCTGGAGGATCCGCCAGACGATCACGTCTGTGCCCGGGCGGCTCCAGTCTCCCGACCGCACGGTACCCATGATCAATCTGATGCCCAGGCCTTGCAGTCGTTGCAGGGTGTCGGAGTCGATGCTGTAGTTCGGCGGCCGCAGACACGGCGTGCCGTGCTCGCCGAGCACCGTCCGGGTGCGGCTGATCGTTTCCTCGAATTCTTCGAACGTCAGGTTGGGCAGGATGTCGTGGTTCCAAGTGTGGTTGGCTAGCGTGTGACCCTCGTCGATGATGCGCTGGATGAGGTCGGGGTAGTAGCTGGCGAGCTGGCCGATGACAAAGAACGTGGCTCTCGCCTGATAACGGGCGAGAATGTCGAGGATTTGCGGCGTGTAGACGGGGTGTGGACCGTCGTCGAAGGTCAAATGGAGCTTGGCTGGAGGGATGGTCAGTGGTTGTGGGTCAGCGATGCGGTGGAGGTCGTCGGGACAGCCGCTCAGTATTCCTGTGCATCCGCCTCTTGGATTGAGAGTGATCTGCAACGGCTCGGAGGAGTCGGCGATGGCGGTCACTTCCCAGAGGTCGTGACGCGCATCAACTCGACGGACGCTCGTCACGTGACCACCAACGACGTCAAAGGCTCGATCACGAAGACCTCTCATGCTGGCGAACAGCGGCTCGCTGAATTCGATCAGGAAGCTGACATTGTCCAGTCCGCTGTGGTACTCGGGCACCTCAAGAAACCGAGCCGTGACCGCGGGGCCGGGGATGAGGGTCCCAGGGTGATGTGATAGCCACCGATTTTGCTGCGTGCAGATGGCGCCGGCATCCGTGCATGTTGGAGCGCCCAGCAAGCGAATTCGGACGCTGCGCCGATCGTCGGGCGCCACCCGCACCTGCCAGAGATTCGTGCGGCCGTCAACGGGCGCCAGCGATGTCACGGTCCCGGACGTTACCTGGAATGAGTCTTCGCTGACGCTGACGGATTCGCTGAAACGGACGTTGACCGAGAATTCGGCGCCCGAATGTCGTTCGGGCACGCGCTCGAACTCTGCGGTCAACCTGGGGATTGGCCAGAGCAGCGTGTCGGGCTGTGGCTTCGACTCAGGGAGTCCGCGGCTGATGCTCAGCGTTGCCAGCGTTCCGGGAGTCCACGAGGTGTCGGCGCCGAGCCAGAGCAGTCGCTCGCCGGACGAGCCTTTGAGCCGGATGCTGTCGCACGATGAGAGTTCGGCGACCTGCTCGCCGCTGGCGTCTTCAATGCTGAGCCTGAATTCGAATCGCGACGCGGCCCCTCCTTGTAGGTCGACGAAGAAGCCGTCCTCGCGCTGGAACGCGCGCAGGACTCTGTATTGGACGCCGTCGAGCGTGAATTCGTTGGGGGAGAGCAAGCCGACGTGGTCATCGAACGAATAGCCGATGTCGTGAGGTTGGCGCTGACTTGTTCCGACGGACAGATCGGCCGACCAGATGACGTTGAGTTCGGCGTCGCGGTCCGTTGCCGGCCCAAGGGCTGGTAGCGGGTATCCCTGCCAATCCATGCTGTGTGTGGACAGGTGACGGCCTGCGATGGACCAGTCCGACCATCTGCCGCATGTGCCCGCCCTGACCCGAAACGTGTCGAAGACGGTTCCGTTGGGCAGATTGCCGACGATTGCTCGTGAACCGTCGAGCGACTCACTGGTTCCAAGCTCAGGATCGGTCGTGTCGGTCCATCCCGTTGGACGCCAGAACTGCAGCGCATAGCGGTCGGCGCCGGCGATGTCATTCCAGTCGACTTCGACGATGCCCTCGTGCAACGGTCGGACGGTCGGAGAGTCGGGAGTGTGGAGAACGCCGCCCGGCGCGGTGTACGGCAAGTTCCAGTTCAGGAGCAGCACAATCCCGACCAGCGCGACAGCGCCGCCAAGCATGGTCAGTTCCGCCCGTCGTGATATCGGGACACGCAACCGGAATCGCTGCGAAGTGCGAGGAACCTATGACTTGTCATAACTCAAAGCTTAGACGCGTTATGGCCAATTGGATGGAGCGGATCGAATGCTGTTAGCCGATGCGCTTGCCTGGTTGCGGCTTCGCAACGGCGATTGATCGCTCAACTGAGGCTCAACTGAGGCAGGTCGATCCCTTCCAAGGGGATACGCAAGCTGATCGCGGTGGTCTTTGGTATCAGGAGGGCACGCAATTGTCCTGCGTCCAAACGGAGACCTTCGAAAAACTCGCAAATCCCTTGCCCCCCGCAAGGAGACCTTTGAATAAGTCCCCTTCGCCCCCCTTGCGGGGGAGATGCCGAAGGCAGAGGGGGGGCTCCCCATCTCAAGGTCTATCTGGTCGCTGGCGGCGGACCCCTCCTCTGTCACTCCGTGACATCTCCCCCCGCAGGGGGGGAGAGGGGATACGTGAGTGTTTCAAAGGTCTCCGAAAGGGGGGAGACGGGGATTTAATTCGAAGGTCTCCAAACGGCGAGACAAAGTCATCCGCAGCTAGGATGTCGGGCAGGGGTGACCGGAGACGGTCAAATGCGTGTGTTCCTGGTTTGGATGCGGGGTCGCCTGGTTCGACTACTACTCGCCTCGTTCGTCGCGGCGCTGATCGCCGTTGTGCTCTGGACAACGGCGATCAGCGCCGCACCCCTGGCAACGACGTCGGGCACAAGCGCCGCCGCCGTGAACGTGTCGCCACGTCCCCTGGACTGCGCCCCAGACAACTCGATTGAAGAGCGTTTGATTTCGAGCCAGCCGATGCCTTGTGCGCGGATGCTCGTGATTGCGCGCTGGGCGGCGATCACCGACCAGCGCCGCGACGTGCTGGACCTGAGCTATGGCGACGTTCGGCGCATCCTTCGAGGCGAGGTGTTCGAATGGTCGGAGCTCGGCGGTAGTTGGCAACCGATCACCGTCATCCTGCCCTCATCGCAGGGCGGCGCAATCTCGGAAGCGCTCGGCATACCGTTCGACGAACTGGCCGCAGAATTTGTGCCTGACGATGTGCTGACGCATCGGGTCGCCACGACCCCCGGCGCATTCGCGCTGATCGAGCCGGAGCGGCTGACCGTCGGCGTGCTGGCCCTCACTGTCGACGGCCACGATCCTTACCAGGATGCGGCGCATCAATCACCATTGCGTCAGCTGCGCTGGGTGCGAGCTTCGACGGTCGAACAGGCGGTTGAGCTGTTGGCGGCCTCGGGCATCGAGGTCGCTCCGCCGTTTGATCCAGCGGGGATGTTGGTCACGGGAGAACTGATCCCGGTGCGCTGCACCAACCATGTGTTGGCATTCCTGAACGACTACGACGCGATGTTCGACGGGGTGCGCGGCGCGATCGAGGACGCCGAGATTGCCGTCGCGCCGCTTGAGTTACCGCTGAGCGACATTGGGGAGCTGACGCCCTGCGTCGAGACCGTTGTCTTCACCGGTAGTCCTCGAGTGCTGCCGGCACTGTCCAACGCCGGCCTGGACGTGATTCTGACGATCGGCAATCACATGATGGACTGCTGGGGTGGCTGCGACGGCGTCGTGGCCCTGTACGACACCCTCGCCGGGCTCGACGAAATGGGCATCGCGCACGCCGGCGCGGGACCGGGTCTCAAGGCCGCACGGACGCCGGCTGTGCTCAGCGTCAACACCGCCGACGGACCCGTAACGTTCGCCTTCCTCGGCTATGACATCATCGCTCCCTGGTACGCGGCGACCGAGGATCGGGCCGGCACGGCGCCGCTTGAGCCCGAATATGTCCGCCGCGATATCAGCGCCGCCCGCAGGCTCGCGGATCACGTGATCGTGGGGACGAACTGGGGCGTTGAGTACACGTCCAACCCGGTCGCGTTCCAGCGCGAGATTGCCGGCATCGCGATGGAGGCCGGCGCGACCTTCCTGTTCGGCAACCATCCGCACTGGGTGCAGGCGGTCGAGCACTTCGGCGACCAGCTCGTGGCCTATTCGTTCGGCAACTTCATCTTCGATCAGAACTGGTCGGTCGCAACGACGCAGGGGATGCTGATGGAGTTGGGATTCACCAAGGATCGATTGCTGGGCTATCGGATTCGTCCGGTGGTGATCCGCGCGCACAGTCGAGATTGGCCGTGGTTGTATCGGCCGGAGTTCGTTGATCCCGCAGGCGAGGGTCGGGTGATCCTGGATCGGATTTGGAATGCGCAGGATCGGTTACCGGCGAGGCCTGAAGTGCCAGCTAGCATCGCAATAGACACTGAGTGATAATCGACGATTCAAGGACATCGACCATGCGCATCGAAGACGACAATGGCATCTCTGAACTGTTGATCGGCGAGGAGTCACGACTCTGTGGTGGCTTCGGCTTCATCGAGGGGCCGATCTGGATTACCTCGGACAATGCGCTGGTGTTCAGCGACATCCCCGGCAACCGGCAGCATCGCTGGCGGCCGGGACAGAGTGAGGCCGAGGTCTACCGCGAGCCGAGCGGCTGGTCGAACGGTCTGACCCTCGACGCTGACGGCAACCTCGTCGCCTGCGAGCATGGCGGCCGTCGTGTCTCGCGCGCTGCCTACGGCGATCCTGGCAACGAAATCGCTGTCGCCGATAGCTGGGATGGCAAGCAGCTCAACAGTCCCAACGACCTTGTGGTGCATTCCTCAGGCGCGATTTTCTTCACCGATCCGGCATACGGAGTGGACTCGGGTCGCACGCCGCGATTCGGCCAGGAGGGTCAGCAGCAGGACCTCGACTTCCAGGGCGTCTACCGGATCGACCCGGACGGCTCACTCAGCCTGGTCGCGCCGACAGGGTTCTCAGGGCCCAACGGTCTGGCCTTCAATCCCGACGAGTCGCAGCTCTACATCGGCGATTCACAGGAGGGCTTGATCTGGCGCTACGAAGTGAACGCGGACTTGACGCTGGGCGACCGCATCCTGTTCGTCGACCAGTCGAAGGACGAGAGACTTGGTGCTCCCGATGGGATGAAGGTCGATTCGGACGGTCGGCTGTGGACGACTGGCGCGGGCGGCGTGTCGGCGCATGCCGCTGATGGAGCGTATCTCGGTGTCTTTGAGATGGATGGGCATGCCGCGAATCTGACCTTCGGCGGGGAGAATTTCTCGACGCTGTTCATGACGGCCGGGACGAGTCTGTTCAGCATCGAGACGACGGTGCGGGGGATTGTGCCGGGTTCGCGGTAGGGCCTCAAAGATCCAAAGTCGAAACATGACCGCTCCAGACGACCTGAGAGAAGGCAGACGTGCCCTAGCGAGGGCGCTGGACGCAATGGACCGAGATGGGCCTTTTGATCGGTGCAGCTTCGGCGGACAAAGTTGCGAAGGCCCGCCCATCGGAGCTCATTGTATTCCCAGAACCGCATTGCGCCTGATTGCTGGCCAAGGTGGCCGAGTGTTTGGGACGCATTCGCGCGCTCCTAAGACACCAGACCATTGGGCTGCCCAACTTCCCTTGGCGGATCATCACATTAATAGCTTTAGCGTCGGCTACTGGGCTTGCGCCGATCATGACGCCTGTTTCTCGCCGATAGATAGTGTCAATATAGACGTAACGGACGAAAGCAACCTCTTCTTGATCTGTTACAGGACTTTGGCCTATTTGTGTTATTCAGCCATACATGCCGCTTCTCGGTTGGCTATTCCGATGTTGGATCCAGCTGTCGAAACACCCAGTGGATTCCCAAATGATATTGAAGCAGGACTCAGGCGAACTGCGATTGCAATGTCAGAGGGCGCTGCTCAACTGTATGGAATAAAGGCTCGAATTGACAAGCTCTGGCAATCTCAGTCATTCCAGGGGATCGAATATCGAATTGCACAATGGCCGACGGTCCCTTCTATGGCCGCAGTTGGGATGCGAATCGTCGACCGGGCCAGCCAGAGCCATGATGGACGCGCATTACACTCAGCATCGCCGGAATGGCTGGTGCTATTGCCACAGTCCTATGGTCAGCTACTCATCACTGCGTCGTTACCCTCCACTAACGGGAACACCTCGCGAATTCATCAGGGAATGCCCATGCAGGAACAGGGCATAGCTAGAAGAGGGAACAGTTGGACTCGGCTTCAGTGCATGAAGTTCTACGAGTTTGGCACGGACATCGCTGTCAGCTACGAAGCCAAGGCTAGTACCTCACCGCAACATATTCGGAACCTACAAAGGTACTTCTCCAGGAGGAGCATTTCAAACGGTCCTTCTGGCAAGATGCCCAATCTCTTGCGCATCAGACAGGAGTAAGAGCCCGGCGAGCTGGCGCCTCTGAACCGTTGAGCTGAATTGCCACCCCGGATCGACCAGTTGCTCAATTCGCACTTGCCTGCCGCAGCACCGACTCAAACACCTCCAGCGTGCGCTTCGTGAAGAGCCACATGTTCTCTTCTCGGTCGTCGAGGCCCGTTTCGAGCGTTTCTACGTACTCGGAGGGGCCGGCGATGGCGATGCAGGTGTGGCCGGACGCGTCTCCGTAGACGTTGCCTCCGGGTCCGGCCGCTCCTGTTTCTCCGATGCCCCAGGTGGCCCCGAGGCGCTCTCGGATCGTCTCGGCGATGATCTTCGCGTAGGGTTCGCTACTGGAGCGGACTCCGGGGTGGTCGTCGAGTTCGACTTCGAGGAAGGTTGAGCGGGCGACGCCGGTGTAGGTGACGGCGGCGCCTCGGTAGTAGCGCGATGCTCCGGGGATGGAGAGCAGTGCCGCCGAGACCAGTCCTCCGGCGGTCGTCTCGCAGATCGCGACGGTTTCTCCTCGCTCCCTGAGTATTTCGGCGATGGCGGTTGCCATTGGCTGCAGTGGTTCCATGCTGTGCCTCCGTCCGTGTTCCGTTACCCGCTAGTATCGCCGCAAGCTGCCAAGCACCAAGGAGCGCTGCCATGAGCACACCGATTCGCGTCCACGTCGTTGCCGGAGGCTTCCCGCCGGGCAAGCACGCGGGGCATGACATTGACTACGCGCGCATGCGCATTTTGATGGCGCTGCAGTCGAACGAGGACGTGCACACGACCGTGAGCAGCGACTTCACCGACTGTCACAAGTGGATCCGCGACGCGCATCTGCTCATCTGTTACGTCGCTGGCCCCTTTGCCGACGAGTACCAGACCGGCGTGATTCGCGACTGGGTTGGTGAGGGAGGTCGCTGGCTGGCGTTGCACGGCAGCTCGGGTGGCAAGGCGGAGCGGATTGGGCGCGAGGACGGGCGCCGGCGGCTGGTCAAGATGGATTACCACGAAGCGCTGGGCGGCTTCTTCATGACGCATCCTCCGATTATGGAGATGCAGGTCTCAGTCGCCGACAGCAATCATCCGCTGACCTACAACCTGCCCAGCTCGTTCCCGGTCCAGGACGAGCCGTACATGGTCGAGGTGATCCATCCCGACACGCAGGTCTTGCTGACGACGGAAGACATCGAGTCGCCGCCGTTCGTGGACGAGATCTATGGTGGCGACCTCTCGCTGTTGCCGGACGGGAAGTCGCACGCGCTGGGCTTCGCGCGCAAGGTCGGCGAGGGCGAAATTGCGTACATCGCGCCGGGACACTGTCACACGCCGTTGACCAACATGCAGCGCTCGGTGCACGAGAGCATCTCGCCGGACAACGTCACGCCGCTAAGATTCCGCGGTCCCTGGGAGACCGACGCATATCAGCAACTGCTGACGAACGCGATTGACTGGGGCACCGGTGTCAACGGCTAGCACATCCACAACGGCTTCTGAAGCCAACCTCGAACACCTGGCGGAGCTTCGTCGGCGGCGCGCGGCGTTTTTCGCTCCGAACCCGGCGGCTGAAGAACGGGCGCATGAACGCGGTCTGCTGACGGCCAACGAGCGGATCAAGCTATTGCTCGATCCGGGCAGCGAGTGGGCGTTTAGTTACGGGCTGGGCCCGACTCCTCTGCGGCTTGGCTTTGGCGAGATCTATGGGCGTCCCATCTTGTACAAGGCACACGATGCGTCAGGCGGCGCGAGCGCGTACAACCTGCGCTCGCGCGTCAACATGCGAGCGGTCGGCAACATTGTCGACAAGGCTGCGCTGCCGATGTTCTATCTCTTCCAGGGCGCCGGCGGGCAGATCGAGGACCACATCATGTCCTCGGGCTTCTCGGCGGTCGGCGGGCAGAATGTGGGGTCGCGATCCAGCGTGCCTCGGCGTGGCGGAGTGTTTACCGCAATCCTGGGCAACTCGTTTGCTCCCTGGGCGGCATCGGTGGCCGATTTCTCGGTGATGACGCCGCGCGCCACGGCCACGTTCGTGAGCCCGTTCATTATCGAGTTTGCGACCGGCCAGCGGCCCGATCTCTATGAGATGGGCGGCGTCGATGTCCACACCAAGAAGACGGGGCAGATTTGCCGCCGCGCCGAAGACGAGGTCGAGGCGATGGAGGCGCTGCGCACGTGTTTCTCGTATCTGCCCGGGCACGCGTTTGAGTCCGCGCCTCGGATCATGACGGGGGACCCGCGTGATCGCACCGACGAGGAGTTGCGGTCGCTAGTGCCCAAATATCCGAATCGTCCGTATGAGGTGCGCAAGATCATCGAGCGTGTCGTCGATCGCGATAGCTTCTTCGAGTGGCAACCGGAGTTTGGCCAGAACATGATCACGGGTTTGGCACGGCTGGACGGTCATACCGTGGCGATCCTGGCGAATCAGCCGAAGGTGCGAGGCGGCGCGATTGACATGAATGCGCTGATCAAGGCTCGACGGATGGTCAAGACGGCGCGGACATTCTCGCTGCCACTGCTCACATTCTGCGACACGCCTGGAATCATGACCACGCAGGAGGAGGAGCACAAGGGACTGCTGACCGAGACCACGGTCTACATCTCGGAGCTGATGAGCACGCAGGCGCCGACCGTCTGCGTCACGTTGGGCAAGGGCATCGGGATGGGCTACTTCATCATGGGCTGTAGCGATCCGGAGGCGATCACCTTTTCCTGGCCGACCACGCAGATTGCGTATCTCGGCCCGGAGGGCGGCGCGGCGGTCGTGAATCGCAAGGCGCTGGCCGAAGCCGAGCCGGATGATCATCGCCGCATGCTGGATGAATTGGCCGAGCCGTTCCGTCGCAACATGAATCCCTGGCGCGGGGCGCAGATGGCCACGATTGACAACATCATCGACCCGGTCGAGACGCGTCCGCGCGTGATCCAGGCATTCGAGGCGCTACGCCGCCGGGGCAGAGGAAGACGCTCATGACCACTCGACGCGAACGTCACGTCAGTCCGGAGAAAAGCCTGACGATGGAAGAGCGTCTGCAGCGCGTGGACGAAGAACGGGCGCATATCGACGCGTTTGATCAGGACCGTGAGCTGCGGACCGGTCAGTTGACGCCGCGTCAGCGGATTGCAGCGCTGGTCGACGAAGGCTCGTTCCTCGAGATTGGCGCATTCGCCAAGAGCCAGCATCGCGAAGCGGCGGCGGAGACTCCGGCCGATGGCGTGATCACCGGCTACGCCGAAGTCGGCGGGCGGCGGGTTGTTGTCCTGGCCGAGGATCCGGTGGCGCTGGCACGCACCGACGCTCAGGTCGGCAAGGGCAAGCGAAACCGCATGATCTCCAGTGCGATCTACCGACGTCTGCCGTTGATCTACCTGGCCGACGGGACAGCGGAGGAGGCGCCGGCATTCGACATGCACAAGGGCTTCCTGCTCAGTCGCGTCGCCGATCAGTTGCCCGCCCGCGACGTGGCCGAGCGTGAAGCACCGTTTGTGACGGTCGCTTGTGGTCTCTGCGCGGGACAGAACGGGTCGCTGGCGGTGCGCTCAGACTTGCTGGTCGCGACGCGCGACGCGCGGTTTGGCACGCAAGGAGGCTCGCCGGAAGCGGTTGCAGACCTCGTTTGTGACGATGATTCGAGCGCAATTGCGGCGGCGCAGCAATTCCTCGGCACGCTGCCCGAAGAGCTTGGCACTCCGCTTGAGTCGATCACAGTCGACTCAGTGGCGCCGACGGCGGCCCTGTCCGACGAGGACATGTCGGCGAGTCCGCGCGAGCAGTTCGAAGCGATCTTCGACGCTGACGGCGCTGTTCTGCTCGGCTCCTCCGATGGCGGCTGTCTGGTTGGTCTGGGACGGATCGAAGGGTTCCCGGTCGCGTTTGCCCTCACTGGGGGTTCGACTCGGTCTGCGCTCGGTGCGGCCGATGTGAAGCGGATCGCGCGCGCTGCATCGTGGAGCGCCGACTTCCAGATTCCGTTCATCTCGACGCAGGACACGCTCGGCTACGACCCGGTCGACGCGGCGACGTCGGAGTTCATGCACGCCGCAGCGCGGACGGTGGAATCGTTGCGCGCCTCGAATGCTGCCAAGATCACGATTATCACCGGATGGGGCTACCTGCTCGGCGACTTCGCGCTGGGCGGTCTGGGTACGGGCTTTGACCTGCTCTGGTGCTGGCCCTCGGGCCGGATCGGTGTGACCGACAGTCCGGGATATCTCGCGCGAGACTCCGAGTCGCCGCCCTCCGACGATCCCTGGGCGGCCGCCGAACTCGGCATCGTCTCGGAGATGATCACACCGGCCGACACGCGCGAGTGGCTGGCGCGGGCGCTGCATCTGATTGGTCCCGGCAGAGCGCTGCCCGCTGCTCACTACGATCGTGGGCAGCAGATCCACGATATGACCTGAGGCCATTTGCGGTACTCAGCTAGGCCAAGTCGCCGCCATTCGGTTATCCTTACTGGCGTAGGGAAGTAAGGAATAATCATGCAAGACTTCGCACGGGTCACCTCGAAAGGGCAGATCACGATTCCGAAAGCGGTGCGGGACGCGTTGGGACTCAAGGAAGGCGACGCCGTGCTGTTCATGGTTGACGGCCAACGCGCTGTCATTGCCCGCACACCGGATCTGATGGAACTGGCAGGCACCTTCGAAGTGCCTCTGGAGAAACGCGGCACCCCATGGGACCAAGTTCTGAAGGAGACCTGGCGCGAGAGGGCGGCCGCCCGTAAGTGACAGCGTTCGTCGACACGAACATACTGGTTCGGTACCTGACCGGCGACCCGCCGGAGCAGGCACTGCGCGCGACAAGATATCTCCAGGAATCGGAAGACTTGTTGCTTCCCGATCTGATTGTCGCTGAAGTGGTGTACGTCCTTGAGTCCTTCTACAAATTCAGCAAAACCCGGGTTGCAGCGGGCCTCGAGTCGACGATCATGACGCGATCGATTGTCGTCACCGACGCTCAACTTCTGCTTCGCGCATTGGAACTCTACCGACGGTATCGCGTGGGCTTTGCTGATGCTTACCTCATCGCTTCGGCCGAGCGCACTGGAGTCGGCGCTTTGGCTTCATTCGATCGGGACATCGATCGCCCTGGCACGGTTCTCCGAGTGGAACCAGCATGATCGCGACGCGTTGATCGTGCCCTAGCCTCTGCGCAATATTTGACTGAGGAGCAACCAGATGTCCTACACAGCAATCGAGTTTGAGACCGACGGACCCGTTGCCACGATTACGATGGACCGTCCCGAAAAGCGCAATGCGCTGAATCATGATCTGTTGGACGACTTGCTGGATGCGCTGGAGGTGGTCGCTGACGACGATGCGATTAAGGTCGCGATTCTTCGTGCCAATGGGCCGGCGTTCAGTGCCGGGTATGACATCGACGGCAGTCCCTACATCAATCCTCCGGACGGCGGGTCGGAGTGGAACATTGTCAACGGGCACAAGCATCAGCGGATTATGCGCGGCATCTATGAGGCGATCTGGGACAATCCCAAGGTGATCATTGCCCATGTGCATGGACACGCGCTCGCCGGCGGGATGTACATCTCGATGCTCTGCGACCTCGTGGTGGCGGCCGACGACGCGAAGATTGGCGAGCCGTTCATGCGCATGGGCGGGGCCAGCTCGATTCCGTTCTGGAGCTACCTCGTCGGCCCGCGTCGAGCCAACGACATGCTGTTCACCGGTCGGGTGTTGTCGGGCAAGGAGGCGGAGGAGTGGGGTCTGGTCACGCGCAGCGTGCCGGCGGCCGAGCTGGACGAAACGGTCCGGGCGATGGCGAACAGCGTCGCCGAGGCGCCGCTGGCGAGCCTGCTGATCAAGAAGGAAATGTGGCACACGCAGGCCGACATGCTCGGCTGGGGCGCGCAGTTCCGTTACACGACGAGCCTCAACTCGTGGCTCAGGATGGCGCCGCCGTCCGCCGACAGTCGCGGCGGTATGCGCGACTTCATGAACGAGCGCAAAGCTCAGATGGAGCGCGGTGAGTCAACGGATTACTGATAAAGCGACACTTTGCCTCTTTCTCCTTGTGTCGGCTACGGGAAAAATCGGCTCCTCTGCTCCTTATGTTTGACATCCTTTTGGCGGACGCACTAGTCACGGGATTGCGGACACTCAAGGGCCGGTGCTTCGTTGTCCCTACAGGACTTTCGAGATCACTGCGGAAATGATTCCTCCCGCAACCACGCCAAGAACGGTAAGCAACAGCCACATGGCACGACGGAGCAAATCGTTTTCCCATTTGAGAGAACTATTCCGAACGTCGGTGAGCAGCTTTTCGACTTCCTCTCGGTTCGGTTTAGAGTCAAGCTCTTTCTGGATGGTTGCCGAGATTTCGGTCGCCTGTCTCTCGGACATGCCTCCGTGCTGCAAAGACCAATAGAGCGCATTGGTGGCTTGCAACTCTTGGATGGGCGTCGATGGATTCTCAGGTGTTGTCACGAATCGATTCCATCATCCGATTCGCGAATTCCCTCGCTTCTTCCATGCTCATCTCATCAAGAAGGGTCGTCAGTACCAGAACGGTTCCTGATGGGCCTTCTTGGGTCCGGGCGTTGAAAGTGGTCACCGAGACAGGAATCTCGTCCGCGTCCAATTCGTCCTGAAATTTGAGCAGAGTCTCGAAATATCGCCGTCCGAATTCTTCGTGGAGATCAGAGACCGCCTGCACTCGCTCAGCGCTCCACACTGCTTGCTCCATAACCATGAGCCGGCGCCTTTCCAGGAGATCCCGCACTACCAAGGGCAGATGGCAGCAGCATAGAATCGGGGTGGCGGGCCAGTTACCAGTCCTATTGAACTTGCCATTCGCAGGGCGCATATGCGGACGGTCGGCTGGTTTGAACAGGTCGCGGCGCGCAACAAGCGATTTCGATGATGCTTGGGTTCGCCAAGGAGAGGCCTCCGATCTCCCACGCCGACCGGATTTCGGTGCATGCATATTGCGCAGGCGACTCTGCGGTCGACCTACACCTCCGGGTTTCGCATGAAGTCGGTGGCCTGCTCGTAGGCGTAGCCGGCCTGGCAGAGGGCGGCCTCGCTGCCGAGTGAACCGACGAGTTGCAAGGCGAGCGGCAGGCCTTCTTCACTCCAACCATTGGGCATGGTCAGGCTGGGCGCTCGGTTCATATCCCACGGTGCGGTGAATTGCATACGGGCGGGGTCGAAGTTGCCGGGCGTGTCGTCGTACATCAAGTCTTCGGTGATGCGATGCGCTGGTCCGCCCTGGGCCGGGCAGGCGAGCATGTCGATGCCTTCGAAGGATCGGGCCAGCAGACCTCTGAGTTCATCTCTGCGAATGCAGGCCGCTGCATATTCAACGGCGCTGACCGACGCACCGAGCTCTAACCAGGCGCCAAACCAATTGCCGTAGTCGTCAGCGCGACTCGGGTAGTTCTCGAGGTGAGCGTGATAGGCCTCGACTGAGCACAAGGTGGGCCAGTCTGCCATGTAGGGACGCACCTCGGGCAGTTCCACATCGACGATCTCTGCGCCCAATGAGGCGAGCGTCTGGACCGATGCAGCCACGGCTTCGGCGACCGAGGAAAGCGTGTCTTCACTCGCGTAGCGCCGGTCGTAGCCGATGCGCATTCCGCTGACGCCATTCGCGATCGCTTCGAGCATTGCCGGCGCGGATTCGGGCAGCGTGGTGGGATCGTTCGGGTCGTTGCCCGCCATCGCTTCGAGCACAACGGCGCAGTCCCAGGTCGAGCGGCACATTGGACCGACATGGTCGAGCGATTGGGCCAGGTCGAGCACGCCGTAGCGGCTGACCCGTCCCCAGGTCGGTTTGAGACCGACGATCCCACAGGACGCCGACGGCCCGCGGATTGAGCCGCCGGTGTCGCTACCGAGTGAGGCGTAGCAGAGTCCGGCGGCAGTTGCGACGCCCGAGCCGCTCGATGAGACGCCGGTCCAGCGGTCGGAGGCCCAGGGATTGACCGGAACCTGTCGGGCGCGGTTGTAGCCGGCCATCGCGCCTTCGGTCAGATTGAGCTTGCCCAACAGCACCGCTCCGGCAGCCCGAAGCCGGACGACGACCGTGGAATCGAAGTCGGGCACGAAGTCCTCGAGGACCTTGGTGCCGCCCATGGTGCGAACGCCGGTCGTGTAGCAGAGGTCTTTCACCGCGATCGGGACGCCGTGCAGCGGGCCTCGGTAGTTGCCTGCGGCGATCTCGTCTTGGGCCTGCTGGGCTTCGGCCAGCGCCGAGTCGGCCATGACGGTGGCGTAGCTCTTGAGTCGGCTGTTGGTGGTTTCAATCCGGTCGAGTTGCATCTGAGTCAGCTCGACCGAGGAGAGGTCGCCGGAGGCGATCCGAGGGGCGAGTTCTTCGATGGTCGCGTAGGCGAGGTCGTCGGTCATTCGGTTCCTCCGATTCGAGCGTTGTGAGAGCGGGCGACCACAAGGGTCGCCCCTACGTGTAAGCCACGCGTGTAGGGGCGGCCCTTGTGGCCGCCCTGCCGGCACCCGTACGTTGGCGGTCTGCTATGGCTAGGCAATGCCAATCAATTGTGTATCCGAGCCGAACCAGGTTAAGCCCTCAGGATCGACCATTGGACCGAAGGCATCCGGCGTGACGGTTTCGCCGTAACGGGCCCAGCCTGATGGGTCGCGGAAGTAGAGCTCGGCCATGCCGGCGTAGGGCTCGTCGTCAGGGTCCATGCTGTGGCTGACCACGTATCGCAGCCCCCCGACCTTGTGCATGGTCTCCTTGACGTTGGGCGCGTGGTCCTCAAGCCAGACGCCAAAGAACTCGGCCCAGTCGACATCGTCTTTCGCCTTAACCAGGAACGTGACTTTGAACAGGCCGCTGCGGGTCGTCGGGAACGGTTCATTCAACGTCAACGGCTCCACGGGCAGGTCCTCTGCCCCGTCGATGACGACGTGCTCGGTCGTGGCCCAGGGAACGAATGGCTCCACCTTCTGGTCAAACGTGTCCCTCGGTTCGGTGAACATGGGACCGCTGGGCTTGCGCAACGGCTTGTCGAACCAGAGCTGCGCCATGCCGTCGTAGGTCGGCCGAGGTACCTGCTTGCCTCGCTCGCCGTTGAACAGCGTGACCAGGTACTTGCGAGCCGGCCTCCGGCCAGCCGCCTCTGCGTCCTGCTGTGCCTGGACCACACCAGGCATGTGGTTCTTGTACCAGTGCGCGATCATCTCGTCTCTCGAGGCGTCCTCGCGACGGCGGATCATGAACATCATCTTGGCGCCCGGGGTTGTGCTGATCGAGTCGGTCATGATTGACTCCTCCCAGTTGAGCTCAGACCGCAGCAGTTTTGAGCGAGTCTAGGCGTCGTGGCTTGCAACCGTCGGGTGGAGCGCTCACAATTAGCGCATGAGTACATCAACCACCGAAGACCTGCTCGCGCGTCGGGAACGACTGCTGGGCGCAGGCATTGCGACTTTCTATGAGGACCCCGTCCACATTGTGCGAGGTGAAGGAGTCTGGCTCTACGACGCCGACGGGCGGCGATATCTGGACCTCTACAACAACGTGCCCTGCGTTGGACATGCGCACCCGCGCGTGGTCGAGGCGATGCAGCGACAGACCGAGACGCTGAACGTTCACTCTCGCTATCTGCACGAGGGCATCCTCGACTACGCCGAGCACCTGACCTCGTTGCACGCCGAGCACCTCACGACGGCCGTCTTTGCCTGTAGCGGCACTGAGGCCAACGAGGTCGCGATCCTGATGGCGCGGGCGGCGACCGATGGGCGCGGATTGATCTACACGCAGGCGGCGTATCACGGGAACTCGACCGAGGTGCGCAAGTTGTCGCGACTGCGCGATGAAGGCGAGCGGGAGTTTCGTTCGATACCCGTCCCGCAGCGCTACCGGCCGATCGAGGACGATCTCGATGATGAGGCGTTGACCGAGGCCTACCTCGGCCGGCTGCGGGCCGAAATCGACGGCTTCGCCGAGGACGGCATACCGTTCGCGGGAATGATGGTCTGCTCGATCCTGGCGAATGAGGGTCTGCCGGACATTCCTCCCGGGTTCATGTCACGGGCGGCCGATATGGTCCGCGACGCCGGCGGGCTGTTCATCTGCGACGAAGTGCAGGCCGGGTTTGCCCGCTCGGGCAACTGGTGGGGGTATGAGACCTCCGGCGTGACGCCCGACATCGTCAGCATGGGCAAGCCGATGGGCAATGGATTGCCGTTGGCCGGTGTGGTTGCGTCACGGGAGTTGGTCGAGACCTTCCGCAACAAGACTCGTTACTTCAACACGTTTGCCTCCAGTCCGCTACAGGCGGCGGTCGGGCAAGCGGTGCTCAATGTGATCGAGGACGAGAGCCTGGTCGAGAGCGTGGCTTCGGTCGGCGCCTATCTGAAGGACAACCTGCGGGCGCTGCAGGAGAGCTGCGAGCCGATGGCCGATGTGCGCGGTCAAGGTCTGTTCATCGGCATGGAATGGGTCAAGGATCGCGCGAGCAAGGAGCCGGATCCGGCCGGCGCCGATGTGATCGTCAACCGGCTGCGCCGGGCGGGATTCCTGATGGGTCGCGCCGGCGAGCATGGCAACGTGCTCAAAGTGCGTCCGCCGCTCGTGCTCAAGCAGGAGCAGGCCGATATGTTCCTCGAAGCATTCGAGGCCGCCGTCGCCGAGCCCGTCTGATCCGATGCCCGAGCCGACCAATCTGAGCGACGGCGATCTGTACGCGATCGCCGAGCGGTCGCTGCCGCATTGGGGCCTCAAGCCCGGCGCGATCGAACTTGTGTCGCGCAGCGAGAACACGGTCTTCCGCCTGGACATGGCGGATGGACGGCAGTTCGCGCTGCGCATCCACCGCCCCGGCTATCACACACTGCCGGAGTTGGAGTCTGAGTTGATCTGGACGCAGGCGCTCAACGAAGCAGGGATTCATGTGCCGGTCGGCGTGCGGACCCTGGATGGTCCGGGCTACGCCACGATTCCGACGCCGGATGGCGAGTCCAGTCGCGCGGTCGGACTGGTGAACTGGCTTGAGGGCGTTCTGTTGAGCTCGGTGATTGAGGCCGAAGACGATGAATCAAAGATTGTCGAGCACTTTCGGCAGATCGGCAAGGTGCTCGCTGCGGCCAACAACCAGGCGAGCGACTGGGCGCCGCCGACTGGCTTTACGCGCCACGCGTTCGATGTCCCGGGATACGTCGGCGATTCGCCGTTTTGGGGTCGGTTCTGGGACATTCCACTGCTGACGCCCGGTCAACGTGAGGTGCTTGCAAAGGCTCGTGAAGGCATCCGCGCAGTGCTGACTGAGTATGGCAAGGATCGTGGCACCTACTCAATGATTCATGCCGACTTGCACGCCCACAACATCTTGATTGATCCATCGGGCGTCTTGCAGGCATTCGACTTCGACGACGCCGGATTTGGTTGGCATCAATATGACCTGGCGGTGGTGTTGTTTGGGCTGGAGCAGCTTCCCTACTTCGATGCCATCACCGAATCGCTGGTTGCCGGCTATCGCACGGTGCGGGCGTTCACTGATGAGGCTCTGGCGTTGCTGCCCCTGTTCCTGCTGATTCGCCGTCTGGTGCTGATCAGCTGGCAATGGGAACGACCAGAGCTGGGGCGTCGGAGAGGGTTGGAGGCCTACATCGAGGATGCCTGCCAGCAAGTCGAAGCATTCGACTTCTAGAACAGCGGCTGGCTGGTCGAGCCGACACTGACACTCGGTTCACTCGGTTCACTCGGCTCCTAGGCGATGGATCGAGAGCTGTGCGGCCACAACCGTGCTGCCCGTGTTATATTCAACCAGATGGTTTAGTAACCGAATGGTGATGTACAGTGCCGAACGCGACCTCGACACGCGATCCCCTGAGCGCCACCTTCGCGGCCCTCTCTGATCCCACGCGACGGGCAATCCTCGTCGCGCTTGCTGACGGTGAGGCCTCGGTGACTGCGCTCGCTGAGCCGTTTGACATGTCGTTGCCTGCGGTGTCCAAGCACCTGAAAGTGCTTGAGCGGGCGCGGCTGATCGAACGAAGCAGCCGAGCGCAGTGGCGGCCTTGCCGTCTTGCGCCGGAGCCGCTCAAGGCAGTCGCGGAGTGGGTCGATTACTACCGGGAGTTCTGGGAGGAGCGGTTCGACCGCCTCGACGATTACCTCGGCGATGTACTAGCCAGCACCGATGCAAACCTGCTGCTTGTGCAGCGACCTCAGCACGAGTCGACAAATCAGTAGTCCAACCATGACAGAGTCTGAGCAACAGTCGGTGACGGAAGACCAGGGATTAATCATGGAGCGGATCTTCAACGCTCCGCGCGAGCTGGTCCGGCGCGCATGGACAGAGCCCGAGCGCTTCGCCAGTTGGTATGGTCCGCAAGGCTTCACCGTTCCGACTTGCGAGATGGACGTTCGTGTTGGTGGCAGCTACTCCCTGGTGATGCGCTCGCCCGATGGTTGGGAAATGAGCAACACCGGCGTATTCCAGGAGATCGTGCCGCTGGAGCGGTTCGTCGCGACGATGTCGGCGGATGTGCACGATGAAACGGTTATCACGGTTGAACTGGAAGATGTCGGCGACGGCCGAACCAAGATGACCTTCCAGCACACAGGCTGGGCGGACGCACAAATGGCCGAAAGCGCCGGAGGCGGGTGGTCGCAGGCGTTCGAGAAACTGGCAGCCGAGTTGAAGGTCGGCTAGCGGCTCAGGCGCCATCAATTCCGAGTAGGCTTGGCGCATCTGCCGAAAGGATGGCTCGCGATGTGCTGGCGAGATCGGATTGAACTGAACCCTGCCGTGCTGGTCGGCAAACCAGTAGTTAGGGGCACGCGCCTGTCTGTGGAGTTCATCATTCAACTGCTCGCCGACAATTGGTCCATCGACGAAGTCTTGTCTCAGTATCCTGGCCTCACTCGCGATGACGTGCTCGCGTGTCTGCACTATGCAAGCCACTGGTTGCAGACGGAGTGTGTCTATCCGCTGGAGCAGTAGCCCGGAGTGCGGTTCCTGCTCGATGAAAATCTCTGGCAAGACGCGGTCGAGGCGTTACGCGAACTTGGCCACGATGTCGCGTGGGTCCGAGTGGATGCGCCCGCATTGCCTGATGACGACATCCTAACGCTCGCAGGCTTGGATGGCCGCATTCTCGTTTCGGCTGACAAGGATTTCGGCGACCTGGTGTTCGGACGTGGTCTCCGTGCCGACAATGGTGTGATTCTCTTGCGGTTCACTGGTTCGCTAACGGCCAAGACTGCGTTGTTGATCCAGGCGGTGGGCGTGCGCGACGATTGGAGCGGCCTGTTTGCCGTTGTCGAAAACGACCGCATTCGAATCAGGCCACTTCCTCCCTAACGAGGGAAGCGACGAATGGCAGCGGCGACTGAACCTCGGCCTCATCAACGCTGACTCAATGGCCAACCGGTCCGAACATGACGAAGTGGCTCGGCTTAAAGCGGGACTAGTATGCGCTCCGACGGAGGAGTCATCATGCCTATTCAAAAGCTCATGGTCGCTAACCGCGGCGAGATTGCGATCCGGATTATTCGCGCTGCCCGCGAACTGAGGATCGCTTCGGTCGCTATTCATTCTCAGGACGACGCGAACTCGCTGCATGTCCGACGCGCTGATCAGGTTCAACCGCTGGACGGGGTCGGCGCGCGCGCCTATCTCGACGTTGAGGCAGTGATCGGCGCCGCGCTGGCGTCAGGTTGCGATGCGCTGCATCCCGGTTACGGATTCCTGGCTGAAAGCCCTGAGCTGGCTCGTCGTTGCGAAGAAGAAGGGATCACGTTCGTCGGTCCATCCGTCGAGTCGCTTGAGTTGTTTGGCGACAAGGCGCAAGCTCGTGCGCTGGCCGCTGCGCACGATGTTCCGGTCTTGCCCGGTAGCGCCGGAGCGGTTGATCTTGCCGGCGCGACGGCATTCTTCGAGTCGCTCGGCGATGGCGGCGCGATGGTGATCAAGGCGATCGCCGGCGGCGGCGGTCGTGGGATGCGTGTGGTGACGGCTGCTGAGCAGATCGCGGAAGCGTTCGAGCGTTGCCAGTCCGAGGCGGCAGCCGCCTTCGGTAACGGAGCTGTCCTGGTAGAGCGGTTGATGAATCGCGCTCGCCATATTGAGGTGCAGATAATCGGTGATGGCTCGGGCGAGGTGTCGCACCTGGGTGAGCGCGAGTGCAGCTTGCAGCGTCGTCATCAGAAGGTCGTCGAGTGGGCGCCGAGTCCATCGATTTCTGCGGAGACCCGTAGTCGTTTGACGGCAGCGGCTGTGCGAATGACATCGGTTACTGAGTATCGAAGCCTGGGAACGTTTGAGTTCCTCGTCAACGTCGACGATGAGTCCGATTTCGCCTTCATCGAAGCGAATCCCCGCCTCCAGGTTGAGCACACCGTGACCGAAGAGATCACCGGCGTCGATCTGGTCCGCTCCCAACTGCGACTTGCCGGCGGCGAGAGCCTGGCTGATGTCAGGCTGTTGCAGCCTGATGTGCCTGCAGCTCGCGGCTACGCGATCCAGGCGCGGGTCAATATGGAGCGAATGGAACCGAATGGCGACGTGCGGCCGTCGGGCGGGATGCTGACCACGTTCGAGCCGCCCTCGGGGCCGGGAGTTCGCGTCGATACCTATGGATATCCCGGTTACACGACCAATCCCAACTTCGATTCGCTGCTGGCCAAGGTGATCGCGTACTCCGCGTCCCCGGATTTTGCCGATGCCATTGGTCGCGCGCAACGCGCGTTGGGGGAGTTTCGGATTGAAGGCGTTGAAGCCAACCTCTCGTTCCTCGAACGATCACTCGAACATGATGACTTCGCAGCCGGAGAGATCTACACGCGCTGGGTGGATGACAACGTCGCCGAGCTCGCGGCGCCTCTCGAAAAGGTTGAGGTCCCGTCGAATGGGTCGGGGTCGGACGCGGCCGGGCTGGCCGGGGCACAGCTCGACACTCGCGACCCGCTTGCGGGATTGAATTACTTCCGCGAAGGCTCGGGTACGAGGGCGCAACAAGCGGTCGGGACGATGAATCCAGGAACGCAGCCCGCGCCCCAGATTGTCGGACCGCCGGGAACGGAGCCGATCAATTCGCCGCTGCAGGGAACGATTATCCAGATTCTCGTAGAAGAGGGCGATGCCGTCCGCGAGGGTCAGCAGATGTTCGTGATGGACTCGATGAAGATGGAGCACGTGATCAACTCGGATGTGGGCGGGTACCTACGTCAGTTGACGGTGGCGGTGGGCGACGTGGTCTATGAGGGTCATCCAATGGCCTTCATTGAGCTGGCGGATGTCGGCGACGCCATCGAGGAAGAGGTCGAGGAAATCGATCTCGACTACATCCGGCCGGACCTGCAGAAACTGTTCGACCAGCTCGCGGCCGGCAAGGACGAGAATCGGCAGGCGTGGGTCGAGCGCCGACATGCCAAGGGCAAGCGCACGCAGCGCGAAAGTCTGGCCGACCTGGTCGACCCGGACAGTTGGGTCGAGATGGGCGAGCTGGTCCTGCCCGCGCGCCACCGGATCATGTCACGAGAAGAGATGCGGGTTCGCGCACCCGCGGACGGGATGATCACGGGCATTGGCACGGTCAACGGGGATCTGTTCGATGAGCACCGTGCGACGACGCTGGTCGCGATGTATGACGAGACGGTCTGGGCCGGCACTCAGGGGATGATGGGTCACCAGAAGACCGACCGGGTGATCAAGTTCGCCGATGAGCAGGCGACACCGCTGATCGTCTGGGCCGAGGGCGCCGGCGGACGCTCGGGCGACACCGACTTCTCCGACATCTCGGCTGCCGGTCAGTGGGTGCCGACCTACGACATGATGGCGCGGATCAGCGGCACGGTGCCGATGATCGGGATCACCGCTGGTCGGACGTTCGCCGGGAATGCATCGATCCTCGGAATCACCGACTGCATCATCGCGACGCGCGACGCCAACCTCGGCATGGGCGGTCCGGCGACGATCGAGGGTGGTGGTCTTGGCTTGTTCACGCCTGAGGAGATCGGGCCAATGTCCGACCTCGGACCGGCCGGCAGTATCGACATCCTGGTCGACGACGAGCACGAAGCGATCGCTGCGGCAAAACAGTATCTGTCTTACTTCCAGGGCTCCATCGCGAGTTGGGACTGCGTCGATCAACGCGCGCTGAGACACGCCATCCCCGAGAATCGCAAGCGACCGTTCAGCATCCGCAAGGTGATTGAGCAGATGGCCGACATCGATTCGGTGTTGGAGTTGCGGGCCGAGTTTGGCGTTGGAATCATCACCTCGCTGATTCGGATCGAGGGTCACCCGGTGGGCGTGATCGCGAACAACAACCAGCATCTCGGCGGCGCGGTCGACAGTCCCGGCGCGGACAAGCTCTGCCGCTTCGCGCAACTCTGCGACTGCTTCAACATCCCGATTCTCGTGCTCGTTGACACGACCGGGATGATGGTCGGTCCCGATGTCGAGCGGACCGGCCTGGCGCGCAAATGCAACAACGTCTTTGTCACCTTGGCCAACGCGCAGTCGCCGCGCTTCACCGTAATCCTGCGCAAGTCCTACGGGCTGGCTGCGCAGGCAATGATGACCGGCAGCTCACGAGCTCCGCTGTTCGCTCTGGCCTGGCCGACTGCCGAGCTGGGCGGGATGAACCTGGAGGCGGCAATTCGGCTCGGCAATCGGGCTGAGTTGGCTGCCATCGAGGACATTGAAGAGCGTGCGGCGCGATACGAAGAGTTGGTCGCTCATGCGTACTGGAAGGGCAACGCGATCAACTCTGCATCGGTGCACGAAAACGACGGTGTGATCGATCCGGCGGAGACGCGTCGCTGGATCGTGCGAGGTCTGATGGCCTGCGAGAATCCAGAGCCGATCCGCAGAGGCCGGCGTCCGAACATCGATACCTGGTAGCTGGCGGAGCTTGTCTCAGAAGTCGGTATCATCCTCGGTTCCGTCATTCCCGCGAAGGCGGGAATGACGAATATTGGGAGTTTCCGCGCTCTTGAGACACCCTCCCCGAGCGGGTCCCGGCGCGGGGGCCGGGACTGGAACTGGTGAGAGACCGTCTTCTGGACGGGAACACCGGCAACTACCAGAAGGGCGCCCTGGCTTCCAGGCCAAGCAAGACTCGGCCAGCGGCAGCGTAGTTTGAGGCGCCCAGCACCACGTGTTGGTTCATCGCGTGCATGTCTCGGAGATGCCGATCCAGCCTTGAGCGTTCCGTGTAGAGCGCGGCTGACCCGGCGATGGCGTACAGCTGCTCGACAACCTGGACGCACTCCTGGTGGACGAACGTGATGGCGAGCCGCAAGTTGGCGCGGTTCTGGTCGGACATTTCGCCGGTCTCGCAGACTTCTTGCCAGGCGGCGTCGGCCGCAGAGAGGGCGTAGGCGCGGCAGGCGGCGATGCGTGCGGCGGTCTCGCCGATGGTCGATTGTGTGAGCGGATCGTCTCTGAGCGCGCCTCTGACGGCAGTACGCTCTTTCGCCAGCGAAACGACTTCCTCGTGCGCCGCATGCACCAATCCCAGCGGCACTCCGAGGTGCTTGGGCAGCAACCAGGCGGGATGTCGCAACGGCTCGCCGGGAACTGAGCGCTGAGCTGGTCGTGGGAGAATGCTGCGTTCGTCGGGAATGAACAGGTCGGTGATTGCGACATCGTGGCTGCCGGTCCCGCGCATCCCCGTCGTATGCCAGGTATCGAGCACCGTGACCTCGCTCTTCGGCGCGACCAGGCGGATGAACGGCGGATGGTCCCCGCCCGACGTGTCGTCGCGAATCACCTGGCAACCGAACTGCACCCAGTCGGCATGGGTGACGCCGCTGAAGTAGGGCCAGCGACCGGTCGCCAGGTATCCGCCGTCAACGCGGACGGCTGTGCCGGGCGGGAATGCCGCCCCGCAGGTCGCGGAGTTGACATCGGCATACATCGAGCGCGCGAGGTCGGGATCAAGTTCGCGACTGAGGAGCCCACCGTCGCAGCCGATCATCACACACCAGGCGGCCGAGGCGTCGGCCTTGGCGATCTCCTCGATGAACAGAATCTGGGTAACCGGGTCGGCGTCGTGTCCGCCGAGCCATCGCGGTTGGAGCAGGGCGAATGCGCCGGCGTCCTTGAGCAGTTGGACGACGTGGGTCGGTAGTTGGCGCGCCGCTTCGATGTCGTCGGCCGCGTCGCGAATCTGAGGCGCGATGTTCCGCGCAGCCTTAATCAGAGCGTCGCGCTCTGAGGGGGTGGCGCCGAAGGTCTGAGTCATCGAATGCTCCTGCGATTTGAAGGGTAATGTGGTCATGGAGCGCGGTGAGACGCACAATCTGCCGTTCTGGGCTCATAGAATGGTCTCGAAGCCTGGAGGATGGGGAACGATGGCGAAGTCGAAGACCGTGGACCCTCGACTGGAATTGGTCAACTTCGACGTCCTCGACATGGACAAGTTCCCGGCGGTCGAAGAGTGGACAGAGGATGACTGGGAAGAAGCGGGTTGGCTTACGCTCGCAGCAATGGCGCGCGAGGAGTCGGACAGGGAAGGTTGGGTCTCGGAAGAGGAGTTCGAGGCAGAATTCGGTCCGCTTTCCCAGTAACGCAGCCGTCCAGGACGACCTATAGAACTCGATTCGCCAAGCTGGCAACGCGTCAGCAACGAAGACTGCCGAGCGAACTTGCAGAGCGTGTCCGCCGTCGGTTGGCTGAACTTCGAGACGATCCGCGGGGACGAGGCTCGAAACAACTGGTTGGCCGCCCCATTCGCTGGAGCGTTCGAGTCGGTGATCTGCGGATCATCTACGCCATCAATGACCCGGACGAGGAGATTGTGATCGAAGCTATCGGAAATCGCGACAACATTTACGAGCTGCTGCGTCGACGCTGAGCTTCGACTACAGCTTCATCGGTTCGCCCTGGGCGACCTGCTGCGGGTCGGTCTTCCAGACGTCGGAGCCGTCGACGTAGAGCTCGACGCCGTTGCCGTCGGGGTCGTTCAGGTAGAGCGACTTTGAGACCACGTGGTCGATCGTCGCGAAGACCTTGACGCCGGCGGCTTCCAGCTCGTCCCGCGCTTCGCGCAGCTCGTCGAGGTTGTCGCCGATGCAAAAGGCGAGGTGGTAGAGGCCGGGCGCCTTGGGGTCGGCGGTTTCGGGGCCCTCTTCGCCGACCTCGAGCAGGGCGAGGTCGTGGTGATTGCCCAGCGTGTAGAAGGTCATCGGCATGGACTCATGACGGGCGGCGAGCTTCATGCCCAGGGTTTCACCGTAAAACTGCTCGGAGCGCTCGCGATTGCGGACCTTGATGACTGCGTGACCGAGTTCTCGAACCTTCATCGGTCTCTCCTTCGTGACGAATGCCGCGACGACGTGGGGCGGCCATTTGCTGCTCATTCTATGCCAGCAGAGTTGCGCGTTGCGATTTCCTATCTTGGCAGTCAACTCTGAAGAAGCGCTGCGCGAACTGGGAGGAACCTGACATGGATGAGATTGGCTACTCGGTCGACGGACACATCGCCTCGGTCACCCTGTTGCGACCGGAGAAGCTGAACGCGATGACGGACGAGATGTACCGCGCGATCGGTGAGGCGTTGAAGCAAGCAGATGCCGATCCCGAGGTGCGCTGCGTGATCCTGAGTGGATCGGGACGGGCGTTTTCGTCGGGTCACGACCTGCTGGAGTTCGGCGAGCGTCAAGCCTGGATGCCCTGGGCGGGTGACCGGTTCGACATCGGTCTGGAGACGGCCAAGCCGATCATCGCAGCCATCAACGGGTACTGTCTCGCTGGGGGACTTGAGCTGGCGCTCTACTGTGACATCCGCATCTGCGACACGACGGCGCAGTTCGGTTGTCCCGAGCCGCGCTGGGGCATCCTGCACGGCTATGGCGCGTTGCGCACGCCCGGACTCGTCGGCTCGTCCGACGCCATGCGGCTGCTGCTGACGGGCGAGTTCATCGATGCAGCGGAGGCGCTGCGGATTGGTCTGGTGAGCAAGGTCGTGGAGCCGTCAGAACTGATTGCAACGGCAAACGATATGGCGGCCAAGGTCGCGGTCAACAGTCCGCTGGCGATTCGGCTGACCAAGGAGCTGGCCCGAAGAGGTCGCGACATGTCGCTGTCGGACGGTCTGCGTCTGTACCAGGAGTACCAGCGGCTGGCCTTCAGCTCGAACGACGCCCGAGAAGGTACCCGCGCCTTCGCCGAGCGTCGGGATCCCGAGTACCAGGGCTGACTCGGCTAGGATCACGGGCAAAGGAAGGTCTTCATGCTTCGACCAATAACTGCAGACCCGCGTGCGGAATTGATCAACTGGGAGATCCTAAACCTTGATGTATTTCCCGCAATCGACGAGTGGACCGAAGAGCATTGGGAAGACGCGGCGTTGGCCACACTGGTTCACTACTACATTGAGCAAGCCGACGAAGGTCGCGAAGAACGGCTGATCCCCTTCGAGGAGATTGTGACGAAATACGGTTTCACACAGGATGATCTGGAAGCCGTCGCTGAACTTCATAGACTCGACCTTGTCGAATAGCCGACGTGGCCGTTCGTATCGTGTTCACTGACCCTGCTGATAGGGCATTCGCTGACTTGTCAACTGAGGTTCAACTGAGAATCCTCAATCGAATCTCAGGACTTCCTCCAAATCCGCGAGGCAGAGGTGCGCTGAAAGTGGAGGGACTCAACAACGTCTGGAGAGTCAGGGCGGGCGACTACCGGGTGGCATACACGATTCACGATGCTGACCAATCGATTCACATCGAATTCGTCGGTCATCGGCGAGACTTCTACCCGAGGCTTCGGCGCCTTCCCCGCCTTCGCTAGCTCGCGTTGATTTCTCTAGCCTTCGTTCAATCTTTGATACGACGAACGAAAGGAGCGCATCATGCCTCTCTCCGCTGAAGATCGCTCAGAAATCATCCTGTTGGCCGGACGCTATAGCCAGTCGCTGGATCTGCGTGATCCTGATGGATGGCGCGCTTGTTTCACCGACGATGCGGTCATGGAGATGGAACTGCAGGACCTCTGGATCACCGGCGACGCGCTCTGGGGATTGGCATCCGGCGACAACGACGATCCGGATGATCGCGTGTCTCGGCACCAGCCTTCGAACTTTGTCATCGACGGCGACGGTGATGAGGCGACGATGTCGTCGTATTGCACGGTTGTCAGTGCGTCGAGTCGCGACAATCCCTTTGGCGAACCGGCGAGGATCACGTTCCAGGGACGCTACGTGGATCGATTGCGTCGCGTTGATGGCGCCTGGCGGATCGCGCATCGCAAGATCATCACCGACTGGATCGATTCCGACATCAACGACCAGGTCAAGGCCGGTCAGTCGGCAAACAGCGCAAGCGAAGCCGCGTCCTAAATTTTCGCTGCGACGCCGCCGTCGATGTTGATGATCTCGCCCGAGATGAAGCGGGAATCGTCGCAGCTCAGGAAGAGCACCAGGTTGGCGACGTCGATTGGGTAGCCGGGGCCTTGCACGATCTGGGCGAAGTCGAACATCTTCTCGAAGACGTGGTGTCCGCCGTCGGGGTCGTTGAAGGTGCCACGAGTGGCTCCGGGCGTGATGATCTGGCCGGGGCGGACGCAGTTCACTCTGATGCTGTCCCGACCTCCGGCGCCGGCCATGTATCGCGTGAGCGCGTCGACGCCGGCCTTGGCCGCGTAGTACGAGGCTGAAGCCGTACCGAACTCGTCCTGCATGCGTGAGGAGAATCCTCGTTGCGCGGCGAGCGAGGACATATTCACAATCGCGCCGCCGCCCTGGGCCACGAGATGCGGCCAGATCGCCTGGCTGACGTAGAACGTGCCGGTCAGATTGACGTTGACCACGCGCAGCCATTCGTCGTTGGGCTCGTTGGGGAAAGTGCCGCCAGCCCCTCCGCCGGCGTTGTTGAACAGGACATCGATCTGGCCGTAAGTCTGGGCTGCCTGGTCGATTGCGGCGACGACGGAGTCGTTGTCGCCGACATCGCAGGCGACAAAGGTGGCCTCGCCGCCGGATTCCTTGATTTCGGCAACGATCGCTTCACCTTCGGGGATGCGGCGGGCCATCAGGATGACCTTCGCGCCCTCAGCTGCGAACAGCCGTCCGGTCTCGGCGCCGATGCCGCTATTGCCCCCGGTGATCACCGCCACTTTGCCGTCGAGCTTGCCCATGCGAGTCTCCAGATGCTGTTTGATGCTGTGCGCGCCCGATTGTGTTTGGGTCGGTACGCAGTCGTCATCCTACCGAAGCACGGGGAACCGGCAGGGGGTAACGCAAGAGACGCTGCTGCGAGGCCCCACTCAGTCCGATTGCGGCGGTTCCCAGTTGATTTGCCAGGCGATGCCGAATTGGTCGGTGCAGGAGCCGAAGTAGCTGCCCCAGAACATGTCGGCCATTGGCATCGAGACCTGGCCGCCGGCAGAGAGCGCCGCAAACTTCTGATCGGCGTCCTCGCGTCTGGGTGGGCTGTATGAGATGGAGAAATTGGTGCCGGCGATCGGGCCGCCGCCGAATGCTGGGTGGGAATCGCTGCCCATCAGGATGCTGTCGCCAACCGGCAGCGAGACATGCATGATGCGCTGCTTGGCCTCGTCCGGCACGCCCATGTCGGGCGGACCGTCGCCGAAGGTTTGCAGTTCCGAGAAGTCGCCGCCGAAGACGGAACGGTAGAATTCGAAGGCCTCACGGCAGTTGGCTTCGAAGGTGAGATAGGTGTTCAGGGTCATTTCGATCTCCTGAGAACGCTGAATGTCAGCTTGCGACACGTTATCGGCATGGCCTCTGAAATCGAGTTGCGCCGCATACCAGCCTGGCATCGTTTCGTCAGAACGACCGCGTCTAGCGTAGAATTCATTGACTTGCACTGATTTGGACGTTCCTATGACCGATTTCCCGATCCGCTTTGGCTGGTATATCCCGACCCACGGTGACCTGACCAATTTCGCCGACCCCGACCAGTTCATTCCAGCGTCAATGGAGATGTTCGAGCGCGTGGCGCTGGCGGCTGAGGCTGCCGGCTTCGAGTACGCCCTCGTCCCGGTGACGCCGACCTGTTGGGAGGCCTGGATTTCGACGGCAATGATGTCGGCCAAGACGACCAAGCTGAAGATGCTCGTCGCCGCGCGACCGGGCTACATCCTGCCGACCCAGATGGCGCGGATGATTGGCGCGTTCGACCAGCTCTCTGAAGGGCGCGTCTACATCAACCTGATCGCCGGTGGCAATCCTGGCGAACTGGCCGGCGACGGCATCACCTTCAGCCACGACGAGCGCTACGAGGTGATGGATGAGTCCGTGCAGATCATGAAAGCGCTCTGGTCGTCGCACGACCGGATCGACTGGGAAGGCAAGCACTTCCAACTCAACGGCGCGCACGCCTATCCCAAGCCGTACCAGGATCCGTGGCCGCGCTTCTACATCGGCGGCGAGTCTGATGCGGCACGCAATGTGGGGGCGAAGCATGCCGACTGCTATTTCTTCTGGGGCGACACGCCTGAAGCAACCGCAAAGAAGGTCCTGGACGTTCAAGAACGAGTCAGGGGTTTCGGCCGAGCGCCGATCAGCTTTGGCATGCGTATGCAGGTCTGCGTCCGAGAGACCGAAGACGAGGCCTGGGACGCGGCCCACAGCCTGATTGCCGGCACGACCGAAACCCAGCGGCGGGCTCGCAAGAATTGGCGCGGCGAATCGGAGGCCGACAGTCGTATGTGGCAACTGGCCAACGAGTCCCAGGACAACGACCACCGGATCGCGCCGCATCTGTGGAGCGGTCTGAGCACCGTCCGCGGCGGAGCTGGTCTGGCGATCGTTGGCAATCCCCAACAGGTCGCCGACACGCTGCAGGAGTTCGTTGACATCGGCTGCACCGAGTTTTGCCTGTCCGGCTATCCGCACGACGACGAGGCGACGCGATTCGGCGACTGGGTCATGCCGCTGGTCCACGAACGCAATAGAGTGAGTTTGACGAGCGACGAGCCGGCCCTGGCCGTCGCTGACTAGCGGGACAGAGGAGACATCAAATGTCACGAGTACAACTGGCGCTCAACGTTGCGGAACTGGACTCCGCGATCGAGTTCTATACGCAGATGTTCAAGACAGAACCGCACAAGGTGCGTCCCGGCTACGCGAACTTCGAGGTCGAAGATCCGCCGCTCAAGCTGGTCCTGATCGAGAATCAGTCAGCCTCGGCGCCGCTCAATCACCTGGGCGTCGAAGTCGCAACCCCTACGCAAGTGCACGCCGAGACGCAGCGCTTCGGCGACCTCGGCCTCGACATGGAGATCGAAGACGGCGTCGTCTGCTGCCACGCTGAGCAGGACAAGGTCTGGGTCTCGGATCCCTCGGGGACGCGCTGGGAGTTCTACACGATCACCGATGACACACCCGTCGTCGAGATGATCGAGCTGATGCCGCTGGAGACGGTCGGCGCAGCCATCGCCGGCGACCCGACCTGTTGCGCTCCCAACGATTGATCGTCATTCCCGCGCTTGTCGCGGGAATCTCGCTGAGGTCCGCACCGACGGCTCATGCAGAGTGAGCGTCTCGTCCCGTCTATGTGCAGTCGATCAACCAACGATCAACCTCTGAGCTGTTCGCATCCAGATACCCGCGGCAAGCGCGGGTATGACGAAGAAGAATAAGACCGACGGCCGCGGACGAACTATTCCCTTGGCCCACCCAGCCTTGCTACCTGAGCCGCTCGATAGAAGATCGCTGTCAGCATTTCCTCGGTCAGGAGGCCGGTGAAGGTGTTTCGCTGGCTAGGGTGATACGAGCACAGCAGCGTGAGACCTTCGACCTCGTGCTCGAGCCCGTGGGCGAACTTGGGCCGTGGTCGGACGCCGAGTACTCGGGCGCTGTTCTCCCAGGCGAATGAGCCCAAACAGACAATCACGCGCAGCTCCGACAGCAACTCGACTTCCCGGCGGAAGTAGGGAAGACAGCGGTCACGCTCTCGCACCGTGGGTTTGTTCGCCGGCGGCGCGCAGTGGACGATCGATGTGATTCGTGTGTGGACCAGCTCTAACCCATCGTCCGCGGATTGCGACGTTGGCTGGTTCGCGAGCCCAGCCTGCCAGATCGCTCGATAGAGCCAGTCGCCGGATCGGTCACCGGTAAACATTCGGCCGGTACGATTCGCGCCATGGGCGGCGGGCGCCAGGCCGACGACCAGGATGCTCGCGTCCGCTGGTCCGAAGGACGGAACCGCTTTTCCCCAGTAGTCCTCGTCGCGGAATGCGGCCCGTTTCTCGGTCGCCGCCTGTTCTCGCCATTCGACGAGTCGCGGACAGAGTCGGCAGCCCGCCACGTCCTCGTCGAGCTGGTTAAGCTCCGCGATGCCTAATTTACGGATTTGTGAATCGTCAAATCGAGCCATGGTCACATAGTGAGGCCATGGCGATTCGATGTCCAGGAACATGTCCAGGAACAGAGCTATGACTCAAACCAGACCGCACCCGACGGCGATATTGTCTCGAACCTTTGGTCGGGGGACGCGGGTACCGCTCTCCCAGCAGCTACCCAAATTCGAGGCGCCATTCGACTGGCGGCGCTCTCTCAGTCTGCACCAGCGACTGCTCGCCGGCGACCTGAGCGTGATGCGAGAGGCGAGCGAGAACGAATCCGACACCCTGCCGTCGCTGGCGGTCATGCTGATCGGCGTGTTGGCGGCCAGCCTGGGCGCCTGGCTCTGGGTGGTGATTGACACTCGCGGGGCCATGCTTGGGGAACCAGCCCTGAAGGTCCTGCTACTCGGATCAGTCGCATCGATTCTGGGCTGGGCGTTAGTTGTTGCCCTGACCTGGCACGCGTTGCGCTCGATCTTCGAGATTTCGGTTCCAATCAAGGCGCTGATGCGTTCCATGGCGATCGCGGGCGGATTCGCGGTATGGCAGTTCTTCATGCTGGCTGGACCGGCCAGCTTCGCCGTCGGCTTGTTGGTCACGATTGCCGGCGTGTTGCTCGCCGTGATCGCCGTCCGAGCGGCTGCGCCTGAGGCGGACGAGCGCGCCGCCGTGATCAGCGTCGGCATCGGCTTCGGCGTCTACGCGTTGGTGCTCTCGTTGTTGGCAGATCTGACCGGCATTGGCTCGGGCATCTTCGTCCACGCGCTGGGCTAGGACGGCTCTCCTGCATTCCAACAGGCCTTCCCGTCCCCGCTCGGGGACGGCGCCTCAGATTTACGCGTTTCGTCATTCCCGCGCTCCGTCGCGGGAATCTCGCCAAGTGCGCCGCCGCCGCTCGCATCCAAAGAACTGCACCTGAATCGTTCGCGCAGCCGGCTCCTGGCTATCGTGCCTAGCGCAGCGAGATACCCGCGGCGGAGCGCGGGTATGACTGAATATGCGGTCGGGCGACTTCTGACTCACCCTCCGGAGGCGGGGACGGGAAACCTGGGAGCGCAGCGCACTGGGCGCCTAGGTCACGGTCAGTTCGATGCCTTCCACGCACAATTCGCAATCGGCAGACTCATAGCTGGCGACATCGATCGCCAAGCAAGCAAACACGTCGAGTTCTCCGAAGCTGGTCGCCCCGTTTGTACGATCAACCACCAGCCCGACCCCGATCGGCGTTCCGCCTGATTCGACGACTGCTTCCAGTGTGTCCCTCACTGAACCTCCGGTCGTCAACACATCGTCCACCACGAGCACCGTCTGTCCCGGCTCGATTGCGAATCCCCGACCGATGTAGCGCCCGCCGTCCTCGCGACGTTCGGCGAAGTAGGCGTTGATCCCATCGCCGAGGTGCTTGGCCGTTTCGTGCGCGAGCAGGATGCCGCCAGTTGTCGGACCGACCACGATCTCGGGTCTCAACTCACGGAAATGGTCCGCTAGCTGGGCGCAAAGAGCCTCGGTCACTCTCGGCTTCTCCAACAAGCGGAACTTTTCGATGTAAGTGTCGCCGTGACGTCCCGACGCGTACTGGAAGTGACCCTTCAGCACGGCTCCCGCTTCCTCCAGTAGCTGTAGCGCGTCGGTCATGGCAGGATGTTCCCCTCGTAGTCGGTGGTGTCCAGGGAAATGTCGCTGCTGATCCGGTCGAAGGGGAACCAGCGGAACATGACCTCGCCGACGATCTGGTCCTCGTGGATCGGGCCGAATGCGTGCGAGTCCTGGCTGCTGTTCCGATTGTCGCCGAGCACGAAGTAATGTTCGGGCGGGATGACCGCCGGTCCCCACTGATAGCTGGGCGGCTCGAAGATGTAGTTGTGTTCGTTCAGTTCGACCCCGTTGACGAAGACGCGACCGCGAATGATCTCCAACGTGTCGCCAGGCATGCCGATCACCCGCTTGACGAAGTCGTGGGCGCTTTGATACGGCGGACGGAAGATGATCACCGAGCCTCGGTGCGGGCCCGAGATCAGGAAGTCGCCGTTGCTGCGGCCGGGCCACAGCGCATCGAAGGGTCCGACATCGATTTCCCAGTAGCCGATCTTGTTGACCAGCACCAGCTCGGAACTGGTCAGCGTGGGCTGCATTGAGCGGCCTTCGACCTGGAAGTTCTGCACCGCCTCACGCGCCAGCAGGAAGACGATCAAGCCGAGGATTGCGGTCTCGATGATCTCCCGCAGCGCCCCATATTGCAGCCTCATACGGTCGAGCTTATCCGCCTCTACCATGAGCAAGAGTGGGCCTCGAACAACCATGCCCAGTGTTTACGGAGCGTCTGAGATGCAAGCTGTGCGGATGTCAACGGAAGGGCCAATCATCCGGCCCCACATGGACGCGCGGATGGGTGACAACATCAACGGTCCCTCATTGATCCGCGCGCCTGAGTGGCTGCCCAACCGCCTGGGCGAGTTCTATCTCTACTTCGCCGATCACAAGGGCTCATACATCCGGCTCGCGGCTGCCGACGACCTGCTCGGTCCCTGGCAAACGCACGAGCCCGGCGCGCTGCAGCTCACGCAAACCCCGTTCCCGGCCGGCGGCGATCAGTTCGATCCCAAGCTCGGAGCAGCGCAGAAAAAAGGCCACGTCTATCCCCATATCGCTTCCCCCGATGCGATCGTCGACGAGGAGACACAGCAAATCCGGCTCTACTTCCACGGCCAGCTCTATGACGGCCGCCAGGTCTCGAGGGTCGCGACGTCAAGCGACGGGATCAATTTCGAGGCGGGAGAAGAGATCCTCTCGACCAGCTACCTGCGCATGATCCGCCTGGACGATGTCGATCAACCAGGTTGGTATGGCATGTCAATGCCGGGCATCCTCTATCGTTCGGAAGACGGACTCTGTGGTTTTGAGCAAGGCACTCAGCTCTTTCCCGACACGATGCGTCATTGCGCCTTGCTCCGGCGCGACGACACATTGTGGGTGTTCTGGACCAACGCCGGCGACGCACCTGAGCGGATTTACGTCTCGCCGATCGAACTGAGCGGCGATTGGAAATCGTGGACGCCAGGCGAGCATCGTGAGGTGCTGCGTCCCGCGTACGACTGGGAGGGAACATCCCTGCCGATCGCGCCCAGTGTGCGAGGCTTCGCGCCAGTCCCGGTGCATGAACTACGTGACCCGGCTGTCTTCGAAGACGGTGATGACGCCTATCTGCTCTACACGGTGCAGGGTGAGTTCGGCATTGCCATCGCGTCCCTCCACGCGGAATAGTTGAGGCCGCAGAGTCGACGTGTCGCGCCCGTACTACCCCGTCTTCTTCGATCTCAGCGGGCGACCCGTGCTGGTGATTGGCGGCGGTCGGCTGGCGCTCGAGAAGGTGAACGGGTTGCTAGCCGCCGAAGCGAAGATCTCAGTGGTCGCGCCGACGCTCAACGAGGAGTTGACCGCGCTGAGGGATCGTGGGCGAATCGAGCATCTGGCGCGCGAGTATGAGTCGGGCGATATGTGCGGTCGCGCGATTGTGATGGCCGCGAACGACGACCCATCGGCCAATGCCCTGCTCCATGCCGATGCGCGATCAGCAGGTGTCCCACTCAATGCAGCCGACGATCCTTCACACTGCGATTTCATTCTGCCGGCAGTCGTGCGACAACCTCCTCTGACGCTGGCGATTTCAACCGGCGGCGGCAGTCCGGCGGTCGCGCGGCGAGTTCGCGAGGAACTGTCGGACTATCTCGATGCGGACACGTCCACGTTGGCCGAGTTGGTCGCGGAAGTCCGTGCCGATCTGCGCCGCCTGAACGTGTTCCGGCCGATTCCGGCAGAGGCGTGGCAGACGGCGATGGACGGACAGCTGCGCATCCTGCTGGCCCAACGACGCCGAGGTCAGGCGAAGGCGCTGCTCATGTCCAAGCTGGGTCAGCCGATTAGAGCTGCGAGCGAATGAGCATGGCTCGGTCAATGAAACTCGGAGGGCGCGGCAGTGCCTTGTCACGGGTGCAGGCTCAGTTGGCGTCGGATGCGCTGTCGACGATTGGAATCGCCACCGAATTTGTACCGATCACGACCCAGGGCGACCGCGATCAAGTCTCCAGCCTGCGGATTATCGGGGGGCAGGGCGTCTTTGTCAGAGCGGTCGAAGCGGCGCTATTGGCAGGCGAAATCGACGTCGCCGTTCACTCCGCGAAGGATGTGCCTCCGCTGATCGCGGAGGGAACGACGCTGGCGGCGTATCTTCCTCGCGGCGATGTCCGGGACGCGCTCGTCAGCCGTTCGGGAGTAGGACTGTTGGATCTGCCGCATGGCGCCAGGGTCGGCACCGGTTCGCGTCGCCGCGCCGCGCAGGCCCTTCATCTGCGTCCCGATGTTCAGATCGCCGACATTCGCGGCAATGTTGAAACTCGCCTGGAGAAGATGGAGCGCGGCGAGTATGACGCCGTGATCCTTGCTGCCGTCGGACTTCAGCGGCTGCAACACATGGCTACCGAACTGATTCCGATTGACCTGATGATGCCCTCGCCGGGACAGGGAGCATTGCTGATCCAGTGTCGTGTCGAGGATGCGGCGTCGATCGCCGTCATCAATCACGTCCAGACGTCTCAGGCCGTGAGCGCGGAACGGGCGATGTTGCGAGCGCTCGGCGCCGGCTGTTCGCTGCCGTTGGCCGCGCTCGGTGGTGTCCGCTTCGGCGAAGTGATCCTCGCAGGCCGGCTGATGAGCGCGGACGGTACGGAGCGGATCGAGCTGCAACGAACGGGCGAAGACCCTGAAGAGGTCGGCGTGGAGGTCGCAGAGACATTGCTCGAGCGTGGCGGGGAGCGTCTGATGGCGGAGGATCATTCATCATGAGTCAAGCCACGTCCGACATCCATCCCGTCCTACTGGTTGGCGCTGGCCCGGGCGATCCTCGGCTAATCACGGTTGCCGGGGCCGAGGCGCTGCAACAGGCCGAGGTGGTGCTCCATGATCGGCTCGTGTCACCTGCCTTGCTACGGCTCGCCAACAATGCCGAACTCATCGCAGTCGGAAAAACGCCCGGAGGTCCGTCGACATCGCAGGCAGAGATCAACGCGATCATGATTGAGCATGCGCGGCGAGGCCGGCGGGTTGTCCGCCTCAAGGGAGGCGATCCGTTCGTCTTCGGTCGCGGAGGAGAAGAGGCGTCGGCGCTGGCCGCGGCTGGAGTTCCTATGCAGTTGGTGCCCGGTGTGTCGAGCGCAGCCGCGGCTGCTGCCTCCGTGGGTATCGCCGTCACCGACCGGCGCGCGGCCTCGGCCGTCACCGTAGTGACAGGATCCGAGGGCGATGGCGACGCGCCGCCGATCGATTGGAACGCGGTCGCCGCGGTTGGTGGGACGGTCGTGGTGATGATGGGTTGGAAGCATCTCGACGAAATCGTCGAGCGCCTGATCGAGGGCGGCCTCTCTCCAGAGACGCCAGCCGCCGCCATCGAACAAGCCTGGACGCCGTCGCAGCGGGCCGTATTCGCACCGATGAATCTGCTGCGTGAGCAGGCCGAGGGCATGCGTCCTCCGGTGACGGTCGTGATCGGCAACACGACACTGCTCGCCACGCCCGAAGTGTCCTGGACCATCATGGGCCGGCGCATCCTGGTCACGCGAGCGACCGCACAGGCAGGGGCGCTCGTCGATCGGCTTCGCGCACTGAACGCAGACGTGATCCAGCTTCCCACGATTGAGATTCAGCCTTCCGCCCCAGACCTCATCGATGCTGCGGTGGCGCGCCTCAATTCCGACGGATACGACATGGTGGCGCTGACCAGTGTCAATGGAGTGCATCAGCTCTGGGATGCGATTCGTCGCAATGGGCTCGATGCGCGAGTGTTGGCCAGCGTGCGAATCGCTGCGATCGGCAGCGAAACCGCTCGCGCGCTCGAGCAGCATGGCATCAGGGCGGACGTTGTTCCACAAGTGTTCACCTCTGAGGCGCTTGCTGATGCACTGACGCACGAAGACCTGCGCGGACAACGCGTATTGCTGGCTCGTGCAGCGCAAGGAAGCCGCCTGCTCAGTGATCGATTGCGGGCGAGCGGCGCCGAGGTCGACGACGTGGCGTTCTACGACGTGGCCACGCCAGCGGTCGACGAACGGGCGCTGGCAGAACTGAAACGCGGTGTGGATGTGGTGACCTTGACATCGCCCTCAACCGCTCGCGGGTTGGCCGCCATTGCCGGCGACCTGCTCGATTTAGACTCGTTGCAAACGGTGTGTATCGGACCGGTCACGGCAGAAGCGGCGCGAACGCTCGGATTTCGCGTGGTTGCGACCGCCGACACACACACGATTGAAGGATTAGCCCAGGCCGTCGGACGATTCCTCACGAGTCTCCGACCTTCCGGCGATCCAGGACTGGAGTCCGCGTGACGAGCGCTCAACGCCCCTTGACTCGGATTGATACGACCAACATCTCCACAACCCATCGAATGCGTCGGTTGCGCCGCACGGACGGGCTGCGTCGGATGGTGCGCGAGACGCGCCTCGCGCCGACCGATTTCATCTACCCCGTATTCGTGACCGCCGGACAAGGCGTGCGCGAGCCGATTTCATCCATGCCGGGACAATCCCGCCTGTCCGTCGATCAACTCGCGCAGGAGGCGGCGGAGCTGCGCTCGCTGGACATTCCCGCCATCCTGCTCTTCGGCATTCCTGAGACGAAAGATGCCGACGGCAGCGGCGCCTGGATCTCCGACGGGATCATTCAACAGGCAACGCGAGCACTGAAGGACGCACAACCTGAGCTCGTCGTCGTGACCGATGTCTGCCTCTGCGAGTACACCGATCATGGACACTGTGGAGTCCTGGCCGACGACGGCTCGGTGCTGAACGACGCGTCGGTTGAAGTGCTGGCGACAACCGCGCTCAGCCAGGCAGAGGCCGGCGCCGACGTGATTGCGCCATCCGACATGATGGATGGCCGCATCGGCGTGATTCGGCAGACGCTCGACGAGGGCGGCTTCGACGATCGCACGCTGCTGGCCTATTCCGCCAAGTTCGCCTCGGGCTTCTACGGACCCTTCCGCGACGCGGCGGACTCGGCGCCACAGTTTGGCGACCGACGGGCGTATCAGATGGATCCGCCCAACGGCCGCGAAGCCATGCGGGCGATCGAACGGGATCTCGCCGAGGGCGCCGACATGGTCATGGTCAAGCCGGCGCTGGCCTATCTCGACCTCGTGCGTGAGGCGCGCGAACGGTTTGACGTTCCGCTTGCGGCCTACAACGTCAGCGGCGAGTACGCGATGTTGAAGGCCGCGGCCGCGAACGGTTGGATCGACGAAGAGCGCGTCGTACTGGAAACGCTGACCGGCATCCGCCGCGCCGGCGCCGACATGATCCTCACCTATCACGCCAAGGACGCCGCGCGTTGGCTCGCGCGTCATGCCGACTGAGCGACAACCATCGACAAGCCGAAGACACCCTGGAGAAACGCTGAGGACACGATGAGGACAAGGGAATGAGCGAAACAAACAAGGAGACGCCCGTTGAACCGGCTGCGCCGGCGGTCGGCCCGGATGAGGCCATTCACACCGTCCGCGCAGTCGCATTCGACTGCTACGGCACCTTGCTCAAACTTGAGGAGCGCGAGTTCGCCTCGCTGATCCAGGAGATGCTGCACGAGCACGGCGTCGACCACGCGACCGGCGACGATGTCTGGGAAGCATGGCTCGAGGCGTCGCGGGAGATGGCCAAGCGCGAGGGTCGTAATCCGGAGCGACCGCTTGAAGGGTCCGAGCCGACCTTCCGACCGTTTTCCGAGACCTGGCCCTACTTCTTCGGCGAAGCCTTCAAGCACCATTCGGTCGAGACGATCCCTCCGGCGAAAGCATTCCAGCATCTGTGGGATGTGCTCTCGATGGCGCCGGCCTACCCGGAAGTGGACAGCGTGCTTTCCGAGCTGTGCGAGCGTGGCTACCGAATCGCGATCGGCAGTAACGCCGACGACGACCACCTGGAACACGCGCTCGAGCAGGCGGGTATCGAAGTCGAGATGGTGCTGTCGTCGGAGGAGGCGCAGTCCTACAAACCGCGCAAGCCATTCTTCGAACAGCTCTGCAAGCGGCTGGAGCTCGAACCGTGCGAGGTGCTCTACGTCGGAGACAGCCCCTGGGCCGATGTGACCGGAGCAAACCACGCCGGCTTGCCCGTCTATTGGGTCGCGCGATATCCCGACCCCGATCGCGAAAAGATGATGCGCTCGCGTCCAACCTGGAGCGGTCCCGACCTGACGGGGATTCTGGACGCGCTGCCGGATCGGGCGCCATCCTAAGCCGACATCGGAGGTCGTAGCTCGACCAGGGCCTGGTTCACATCGGACGACAGAAACATCCCGCTCTTCCTCGCCGGAGACCTTTGCAAAGGGGATTATATGATATACTTTCCATAGAGTAGGGAGAGAGACAATGGCAAGCCGACAATTAGCACCAGGCCGGGCAGACCGACAGGGCTTGACGCTCCCCCAACTGTTCAAGATGTTCCCCGACGATACAGCTGCCGAGCAGTGGTTCGAGCAGCAGATGTGGCCCGAAGGCCCGACTTGCCCGGATTGCGACTCCCAGCGCTACTCAGTGACGCGTGGCAAGGCGACGATGCCTTACCGCTGCAAGGATTGCCGCCAGTACTTCAGCGTTCGCAAGCGCTCAGTCATGCACTCAAGCAAGCTCGGCTACCAGACGTGGGCCATCGCGGTGTATCAGATCACGACCGGACTCAAAGGCGTCTCGGCGATGAAGCTGCATCGCGATCTGGGTATCGGCTATCAGGCCGCATGGCACCTGCTGCATCGGATTCGCAAGGCGCTAGAGAGTGGCGCTCTGTCGATGCTCGGTCCGGTTGAAGTCGACGAAACCTACGTCGGCGGTCGTGAGAAAAACAAGCACTCAAGCAAGAAGATTCGCGCCGGACGCGGAACAGTTGGCAAGACGGCAGTTGTCGGTGCAAAGGATCGGAAGACGGGCAAGGTGTCGGCAATGGTCGTGCGCAGCGTGGATCGCGTGACGTTGCACGGCTTTATCGAGGACACGATTGCCCGTGGCGCGACGCTCTACACCGATGAACACCCCGCCTACCGTGGCGCTCGATTCCGCCATGAGGCAGTGCGGCACTCAGCCGGTGAGTACGTAGACGGGCAAGCGCACATCAACGGCGTGGAATCGTTCTGGTCGCTGCTCAAGCGCGGAATCAACGGGGTCTACCACCACGTTTCGGTCAAGCATCTGGATCGCTACGTGGGAGAGTTCGCAGGTCGTCACAACCTGCGCGACTTCGACACCGTCGAACAGATGGCGCTCGTTGCCCGTGGGATGCAGGGCAAGCGACTCCGCTACAGCGACTTGACCGCCTGAGTGCGACGCGCGAAACAGACACCGAGGCGACGAACAATGACCAATCCTCCCAGCATCCGAGCTCTCGATATCGTGCAGCCCCAACTCCTCATCGAGCATCCTATCGCTGGCGATGTCGTTCCTCAGCGCCCGATCGATGGCTATATCCACGCCACTCGACTATGCAAACACGCAGGCAAGCAGTTCGGGGATTACCAAAGATTGGCTCAAACCCAAGCGTTCCTGAAAGAGCTTTCTTTAGAAACGGGAATTCCCGTTTCTAACTTGGTGCAAGTCAGAAGGGGACGCGGGGACAAAATTGAGCAGGGAACTTGGGTGCACCCGCGAGTGGCAATCAACCTCGGTCAGTGGCTCTCTCCTGAGTTTGCGGTGAAAGTAAGCGGATGGGTTTTTGATTGGATGTCAGGGCGAACCCAAGGCTACATGCCCGTCCATGTCCAACGGTTTTTGAAGAACAGGGCCAAGATTCCACACACATACTTCTCAATGCTGAACGAAATCTACCTCAACCTATTCGCGCCACTTGAGGACGCCGGAGTTATCCCTCCCGACAAGATGATGCCAGACATCTCCACTGGTCGTATGTTCTCTGATTTCTTGAGAAAGAAGGGGATCGATCCAGGCAGTTTTCCCACTTACCAGCACGAGTTTGTAGACAAATCAAGGATGCCAGTTCAAGCTAGGCTCTACCCCATCGACCTCCTTCCTGAATTTAGAAGGTACTTCAATGAAGTGTGGCTTCCCAATCGTGCCGAGGGGTATTTCGAGACACGGTTTCCAAAAGCACTTCCGTTTTTGCCTGGACTTGTTTCTCTAGGAGCAGGTGAAGAACGCCTGTCGCCTGGAACCAAGAAGTCCTGACTTTTACAGATTGGCAACGCTGTCATATAATCCCCTTTGTAAAGCTCACAAATCCCCTCTCCCCCTGAGGACGGAGAAGAGGACTTACGCAATGGTCTCCTCGCCGGGGGAGCTGCCCCGCAGGGATTGAACGGCTCCCTCCTGTCAACCAGCAACTCAACCCGCGACGGTGCGCCAATCGACCATGGAAACAGAATACCCGTTCGCATACAATGGTTGATGTTGATCCCCAAACAGCTACCCAGCGAGTTCGCCATGACTACCGCCCAATCCGTTTCGATTGTCCAAACATCTCCGAACCAACCGAGAACTTCGGCGCAAAACACTACCCAATCCGAACAAAACCGAACAAAACCGAACAAGATCGAACGGAACATGGCCCGATTCCCAGTCCACAGCGGCAAATCCGCAATTTCTGCCGAGAATTTCCCGTTCCGACCCCCAACGGGGTGGGACTGGGAAGGTGAGCGACCCGGTTTGTGTACCGATTTGTGAACAGGCCCTGGCCCCGACTCTCGTCGATTCCGCCCTATGCGAAGGTCACGCGTGGGAACCAACTTTTCCACGGTCTGTCCACAGGACATCAACCGATGACTGCGAGAAAAATGACGTAGCGCACGTATCAGATAAGCTATGAAGATATCGATAACCTAAGTGATCAATACTTGGACAGTGGTCACGGAATCGAATTGGGAGCGGCGCGATGCGTATTCAGACATCTCAGGCGGCGCTGCAGCATGGGCTCAGCGTCGTCTCGCGGGCGGTGGCGGCTCGACACTCGCTCGACCAACTTCGCCATGTGCACCTGCAGGCCGATGACGACGGCGTGCGCCTGACCGCGACCGATACCGAGATCGCAATGATCTGCAGCATCGACGCCGTGGTCTCCGAGCCCGGCGCGATCACGATTCCTCATCGCTTCATCAACGACCTCGTCTCTGCGCTGTCCTCGGCCGAGATCACGATTGACGTCGCCGAAAACTCGCTGGTCGCACAGATTCGCGCGTCGGACGCGAACGAGTCGTCGATCCATGGCATGGCGCCGACGACGTACCCCAACATCCCCGGCATTGCCGACGGCGACTGGATCAAGATTGTCGCGCGAGATCTGCGCGAGGCGCTGCGACATGTCGTGTTCGCCGCCGCGACCGACGATGGCCGGCCGGTGCTGACCGGAGTGCATTTCCGCTTCGAGGGCGACAAGATGACGCTTGCAGCCGCCGACGGCTTCCGGCTGGCGGTGTACGACATGAACGTCGCCTCGGAGCTGAGCGAGCGGCTGGAGATTACCGTTCCGGCTCGCGCATTGACCGAGCTGGAGCGACTGCTGACCGATGACGACTCGGCAGTGGAGATGTACATCCACGCCGACCGCACCTACGTCCGCTTCCACGTCCGGTCGGTGCAGATGACCGCTCAGTTAATCCAGGGCAACTACCCCAGCTACGACCAGCTGATTCCCGCTGAGTATCAGACCCGCGCCATTCTGCCTGGCGCCGTCCTGCAGGGCGGTGTCCGCTCTGCCGCAGTCTTCGCGCGCGAGTCGAGCGGGATCATCCGCCTGATCTTCAGTGGCGAAGCCTCCGACCAGAACATCACGCTGACGGCCCGCGCCGAGGAGCTGGGCAACCACCGCGGCCGCGTCGACGCAGTAATCGAGGGAGAGACTTCGCGGATCGCCTACAACGTGCGCTACCTGCAGGATGTGCTACAGATCGCGAGCGGGCCGGCGTCGGCCGAGATCGCCATGGAGACCAGTGGTCCCAGCAATCCGGGCGTCTTCCGAGTCGTCGGTCGCGACAACTACGTGCATGTCCTAATGCCGATGTTCGTCCAGTGGGAGGACGCCTAGGACGGCTTGAGGTCGGATCATGGGTGACTGGGAAATCAAATGCGTCTCCCGCGACCCGGCTGGGAACTCTCTCGCCTATCGCGGAGACGACCCGTTTCGCTGGACTGTGTGGATCCACGATCTGATTGACGACATCGAGGGTCGGCGTCACACCTATTTCGTGACCGGCGAGTTCGGACAACGCGTTGATGTCGTCACTGAAATCTCCAAGCGGGGCAAGAACATTCGATCCGACCCCAGCGCCGGAGACGATCTGCTGCAACAACTGCCACCCTGCTGAGTGAAGACGTAGTGAGCATTGGGCGCTCATGCCCTTGAACCTGTCGACGCATGTCTATGGAAGCGCAGCTCAGGCGGCGCTCCACGACGCGGTGAGCCGGGCCAAGTCTGCTGACGACAACTACGACCCGCTGTCGCCGGTCACAATCGTCGTTCCATCCTCGTTGGCTGGCTACCACGTCAGACGCACGCTGGGGCGACAGCCTCGCGGCGTCGTCAATGTGCAGGTCAAGCCATTGCAAGCGTTGCTGGAGCTGATCGGCGCCGCATCGCTCGCCAACGACGGACGCCGACCCTTGCCCGAGGCGTATCGGTCAGAAGCGATTCGGGCCGCAGCTGAAGCCGGCGGGTCGATTTTCGGCGATGTCCCCATCGACGGCCCCGTGCTGCAAACGCTGGAGGCGGCGTTCGAGGAATTCGATCGATGCGACGGGGCACAGCTCGGCGACATCGCTGCCGGAAGCGGCAACGCTGCGTATCTGGTCGGTCGATACCGCGCGTACCAGGAACGCACGTCGAAGTTCTACACAACCCGCGACCTCGCGGAATCGGCGACGAAGGCGCTGGCCACGCAGCCAAGCGTCCTGAGGGACATCGGCGCGGTCATCGTCTACCTGCCGGGCGAGCTGACTTCGGCCCAGCATGAGTTTCTGGCGACATTGTCTGAGCACGCGATTATCGAGGTCATCCTCGGACTCACCGGCGACGCCGAAGCGGTCGACGAGCATACGGTTCAGAGCTGGAGCCAGCATGTCGACCTCCAGAATGGTCTGCTGAGCGCCGAGACCGACCCGCTTCCAACCGCGCAACGCATTGTCCAGGCGCCCGATCCTGAGGAAGAAGTTCGCTCTGCGATTCGCGCAATCTCGACCGCGCTGCACTCCGATCCTCCGACGCCGCTGCACCGCACAGCGATTCTCTTTCGACAGGCCAACCCCTATGCCCGGATCTGCGCCGAGCAGCTCGATGCCGCTCGAATTCCCTGGAACGGCGTCAATGCGCAAACGCTGAAGCAATCGATCGCCGGTCGCACGCTTGATGGTCTGCTCGGACTGATGGCAAGTTCGACTCTGAGCTGGGCTGTCGACGTGGCTTCGTGGCTGGCGGCAGCGCCGATGCTCGACTCGAACCGTGAGCTGGCGCCCACGGCTCGCTGGAATCAACTGGCGCGACGAGCGAACTTGCATCGTGGATCGGACCGCTGGGACGAGCGCCTGCGGCTACATCTGTCCACTCGCGAAGACGATCTGAGACGGCTCTCGCGAGTCCCGGACGACGACAAGCCCGGGCGTCTGCCCTGGGTCCGAGCGGAGGTCCAGCAGGTCAAGGACTTGATGGCGTTTACGAGCCAACTGACACGGTTCATCAGCGAGACACCGGAACGAGCGCTCTGGTCCGAACACGCGCAACGTCTGCGTCAGCAGATGAATGTGTTGCTGGGCGACCGAACCGGGTTCGCCCGCTCGACCGATACCGGCGAAGACGATCTGCAATTGGCGCGCTGGGACGACGTGCATGCGCTGCTCAATTCGCTCGAATGGCTGGATGAACTAGGTCAGGCGACGCCCGAGCAGTTCGCATCGGCTGCTCGACGCCGGCTCGAGCGTCCGACCGGCCACCACGGACGGGTCGGAGACGGCGTGTTTGTTGGATCACTGCGGTCGGCGGTCGGGATGGAGTGGGACACGGTCTACATCGTGGGCGCTGCGGAGCGGTCGCTGCCACAGACGCGAAGCGATGATCCGCTGCTGCCCGACGAACTTCGACGCCGGGCGTCGCTGCCAACGAGCAGCGATCATCTGCGCCGTGAGCGCTCCGACTACCTGATTGCCTTGCATGCTGCTGATCAGCGGGTGCTGAGCTATCCGCGAGCCGACGTGCGAGCCCAGCAGGCGCGCTTGCCGGGTCGATGGCTGCTGGAGTCGGCGACGGCGCTGAATGATGGTGAGCGTGTCTATGCATCGAAGATCGATCAGGCGTCGAGTGAGGTGATCCAGGCGACTCCCTCGTTCGAGTCGGCAGTGATGCGAGCCGAGATGTCGGCCGACATCCACGAATTCGACCTCCAGCGGATCAAAGTAAGCCCGCATCCCAGCGATCACTATCTAGCTAAAGAATGTCCCTCGTTGAAGCGCGGATTCGTCCAGCGCCGCGAGCGTCGGACACGGCAGATGACCCGTTGGGATGGGTTGATCGCCGATGGCGCGGCGCGAGAGACGACGCGCCCGCACTCGGCGGGAGCGTTGCAGGATTGGGCGACCTGTCCCTATCGCTACTTCCTCGGTCGCGTCCTGCGGATTGAAGAGCGCGATGAACCGCGCGACGACCTGCAAATCACCCCGCTCGACAAAGGCTCGCTGATCCACGACATCCTGGACCGGTTCTTCAAGGCGACCACTGATCAGCCGGAGCCGGGAGGACGCTGGTCGGACGCGGTCCGCGAACGACTTGAGACGATCGCCGAGACGGCCCTCGAGCATGCACACGAGCAGGGACTGACCGGTCGCGATCTGCTCTGGCGGCGAGACAAGCAACGAATCCTTGACGATCTGCGGAAGCTCCTGGAACAGGACGACACGCATCGAGCCAAATTCGACGCCACGCAGATTGCTAGTGAGCTTGTCTTCGGCGCGCTGGAAGAGAGTCAAGGCCTGGTCAGGTTCGAATTGAACGACGGTAGCGTTCTTGAGCTGCGCGGCATGATTGACCGTATTGATCGCTCTGAAGACGGTCAGCAATTGATAGTGATCGACTACAAGACCGGTGGTGAGTTTCCGAAGGGAAGCGAACTCAAGAAGGACGCCATCGTCGGTGGCCGATTCCTGCAGTTGCCGATCTACGCTCACGCCGCCCGTCAGTTGTACGTCCTGGACGATGCAGCGCCAGTGCAATCCGCCTATTGGTACATCACGCGACGAGGCGAGTTTAAGTACAACCCCGTCGATTGGGACGAGGCGAACAGCAAGCGCTTTGAGGACGCAATCAACCTCATCGCCGACAACCTGCGCTCGGGCTATTTCCCGGCGAATCCTGGAGGTGACCATCACCGCTCGCTGGCCGAGAACTGTGCATATTGCAGCTTCGATGCAGTATGTCCCGCCGATCGCCGAACGCACTGGCAGCAGATCAAGCTCGATCCCCGGCTAACCGACTATGTCCAACTCACTGAAGGTCCCGCTGAAGCAGAGGCCGAGGCATGACGCTCGCCGATCAGCAGGCGCGGGACCGCATTGCGCAGAGCCTTGACGAGACATTGTTCGTCGAGGCCGGCGCCGGCACGGGCAAGACCGAGGCGCTGGTCGGTCGGATCGTCAATCTGATCGCCAGCGGCGACGTTGCAGCCAGCGAGATTGCCGCGATCACGTTTACGGAGAAAGCCGCCGCCGAACTCTACGACCGGGTCCTGGAACGTCTGGACCAGCGGCGCGAAGCAGAGACCGACCCGGTGAACCAGAAGCTTTTCGCCGACGCGACCGAACAGCTCGATCACGCCGCCATCGAGACGTTACACGCCTTCGCCGCCCGCATCCTGAGGCTCTACCCAATCGAGGCCGGCTTGCCGCCGGGGTTCAATATCGTCGATGAATCAGATGCATTGCTCAAGTTCGGCGAGCGCTGGGAAGAGGAACTCGACCTCCTGCTTGAGGACGACGACCTCGCCGAACCTCTGCTGTCCGCATTCGACGCCGGCCTGGAGCTGAAGCACCTGCGCGAACTGGTCTGGGCGCTGCATGGCGATTGGGACCGCGCCGCCGCTGATTCGGGTGAACTGGCGCCTCCTGATTTGTCCCAGCGGGTCGCGGAAATTTCGGCGCCGTTGCGGCAGGTCACGGCCAGGCGGCGTGAGTGTCAGGACCCGGACGATTTGCTCGCGCGAAACCTCGAAAACATGGACCGAGTACTTGACCAGGTTGTGCAGCTGGCGAATGCCGATCCAGGCGGGGAAGCCCTACGCCAGTTTCTAGCCGAGGCGAAGTTTAGGGTCGGGCCCGGACGAGGCGGCTCGGGCAAGAACTGGGGCGGCGCGGATCGAGTCAAGCAGATCAAAGAGGAGATCAAGGAGCTCAGCGACATCCCCGTTCGCCTGATGGCGGCGGCATTCGAGCCCGTGCTCGTGCCGATCCATAACGAACTCAGACGCTTTGTGGTCGAATACGCGGAGCATCGCCGCCGACACGGCGAGCTGGAGTTTCAGGACCTGTTGGTCCGCGCCAGCCGGTTGCTTGAGCAGGAACCGTCCGTCGCCATGTCCCTGCGCCATCGCTACAAGCGGCTACTGATTGATGAGTTTCAGGACAACGATCCGTTGCAGACCCGCATCATCGACGCCATCACGCAGAGTGAAGCGGGCCGGGCCTTCTACGTCGGCGATCCGAAGCAGTCGATCTACCGCTTCCGCCGGGCCGACATCCAGCAGTTCAATCAGGTCAAGCGTCAACAGGAAGCCGGACTGACCCGGTTGAGTCAGAACTTCCGCTCCACACCCGGCGTCACCGAGTTCGTCAATGCCGTGTTTCAGCCGTTGATGCTGGACGGTGACGGCGATCAGGCCGAATGGGACGACCTCAACGCCCATCGCGATGCTATGACGGGCGTTGAGCATGCTGTCACAGTCGTCGGAGAGCAGCGAGAGGGACCGATTGGCGCAACGCGAAGACTGGAAGCCGAGACGTTGGCTCGGATGATCGCAGATGTCACGGCATCGCATACGCAGGTGTTCGATAAGAGCAAGGATTGCTGCCGGGATGCTCGGTTTGCCGACATTGCGGTCCTGGTGCCGACGCGGACCGGACTCACTCATTTGCTCCCTGAGCTGGAGGAACGCGACATTCCCTATCGGCTGGAGAGCCGTTCGCTGGTCTACCACACAAGGGAAATCCGCGATCTGCTCAACCTGCTCCGCGCCATCGATGATCCGACCGACCAGATCGCACTGGTGGCGGCGCTCAAGTCGCCGGCGTTCGCCTGCGCTGACGACGACCTGTATCGCTGGAAGCAGGCTCGTGGGCAGTGGGACTACCGGCAGCCAACGCCCTCAGGCCTGGCGAACGACGTTCCGGTTGCTGATTCGATGCGGTGGCTGCGCGACGCGGCAGCGCGGAGGTGGGAGCTGTCGGTCAGCGAGCTGGTCGGCTACGCAATTCGCGACCGCCGGCTGATGGAGCTGTCGGTCGTAGAGCGTCAGCCGCGCGAACATTGGGCGCGGTATCGCTTCCTGCTCGATCAGGCGCGGGCTTTCTGCGACCGCGGTGGCTCGACGTTGAGCGAGTTCCTCGCCTGGGCGCAGCACCAGGCCGACGCCGACACCCGCGTGATCGAGTCGGTCGTGCCGGAAGAGGATCACGACGCCGTGCGGATCATGACAATCCACGCGGCCAAGGGTCTTGAGTTTCCCATCGTCGTCTTTACCGGTCTCAACTCTGCGCCCAGAAACGACCCGCCGACGCTGCTCTGGGGCGTCGGTGGACGGCCGGAGATCCAGTTTCGCAAGGGTCTGGCAACTCCTGGGTTCGCCCATCTCTGGCAGCGCGAACAAAAGCTCCAGGAGGACGAATACGTGCGGCGCAACTATGTCGGCGCGACGCGGGCGCGGGATCATCTGATCCTCAGCCTCTATCGAGGCAAGCGAAAGAGCGACGCAGAACTGATTGACGGCGTCCTGCAGACGGCTACCGTGCCGTATCGCCGGCTGGCTGAGGACGAGATTCCAGATCCTCCGGTCGTTGAACGCGCGAGCGAGTCACAGGCTGGATTGGATACGCCCGCGGACCGGGAAGCATGGCTCGCACGACGCGAGGAACTCATCGCGAGGCTGACATCGCTGCCGCGAGAGTCGGCGACCGGCGTGGCGAAACGGGCTGCATCCAACCTGCCTGAGCACGATGCCGAACGAGGCGGCGAATATGGCGCCGATCGCAACTTCGAGCCGGACGACGATCTGCCGCCCTGGCGTCGCGGACGGGCCGGTACGGCAATCGGTCGCGCGACGCACGGCGCGTTGCAGATCGTGGACCTCAAGCGTCCCAATGATGATGAGATCAAGAACGCCGCGAGCGCGCAGGCGGCGGCGGAGTCGCTGGGCAAACGGGCGGCTGAAGAAGTCGAGCGGCTTGCGCTGTGGGCTGTTCACAGTGACATCGTGAGTGAAGCTGTGAGCGAGGATCGATATTGGCGGGAGATCTATGCAGCCGTGGAGATCGACGGCGTCCTGCTCGATGGGTTTGTTGACCTGCTCTATGAGTTGCCCAACGGCAACCTCGTGGTCGTCGACTACAAGACCGACGCGCTGCGTGAGGGGGAAGCTGTAGACGCCGCCGTCGATCGCTACCGATTGCAGGCCGCCTCCTACGCACTGATGTTGGAGGAGTCGCTGCAGAGAACAGTCGAACGCTGCGTGCTGCTCTTCCTGCACCCCGAGGTGGAACGCGAGATTCCAGACCTGGATAATGCGCTGGAAGAAGTGCGGAGTCTGCTCACACCGCGCTGATTGAGTAAGGCGACGCCCATGTCTCTGGGTGTTTGTTAGGTCCCAGTCCCGGCCCCCGCGCCGGGACCCGCTCGGCTTTCGGAGCATTGCGTTCAACGCCGCCGATTTCCGCCCACCAGACAATGAGTGCCTCGGCAGTCGCGGCGGCCGGGAAGGAGCGGGTCCCCGCGTGAAGCGGGGACTGGAACACTGGCGCTCGATCTGGGAACTGTGACAGGTTCCCGACACAACCTCCGTCATTCCGGTGTTGGCCGGAATGACGGAGGTTGATGCTAGTCGAGCACAGCGACGGGCACTGCCGGAGCTTCCAGCGCTTCTCGCATGCGGCGGCGTTCGACGACCTCGACCCGCTTCGGGAATCGGACGAACATGGCTAGCGGCGCGATGCAGACGACGGCGATGCCGAAGTAGAGCAATGCGTCCTCGACCGTCACGCCCTCGGAGCGGAGCAGGAAGCCGGCTGCAACGGCGCCGGCGTTGCCGCCCGCTCCGACGATCCCGGCCACGGCGCCCAGCGCCTTCTTGTTGACGAATGGGACGACGCCGAAGGTCGCGCCCTCGGACATCTGCACGAAGATGCTGAACACGACCAGCATCGGGATGGCGAGGATCAGCACGTCCATCCGCGAGAAGGCCACCAGCGCGAGACCTTCGAGGAAGAGCACGCTGCCCATAAAGATCGTGCGGCCGCGCAACCCTCCGAGAATGCCGAACTTGTCGGAGAAGATGCCGCCCATTGTGCGGGCGAAGATGTTCATCAAACCGAAGAGTGAGGCGATCACCCCGGCGAGCACCAGGTCGAGTCCGAAGCGGTCCTGGAAGTAGAGCGAGGCCATGCCGTTGATCGTGAGCTCGATCCCGAAGCAGGCGCCGTAGATGACGAAGAGCAACCACACCCGAGGATCGCGGGCGGCGTTGGCGAACGCGCCCGAGTCGATCTGCTTGGTCACCTTGCCCTGGGCGCGCAGTTCCTTGAAGTCGCCTTCGGGCGCGTCCTGAGTGAACTTGTAGTAGACGATGCCCATCAGGAAGAGCGCAACGCCGGGAATCACCATCGCGACTCGCCAGCCCATCGTCTCGTTAGCGACGAAGAACAGAATGCCGGTCATCACCAGTGGCATCACGAGCTGGGTCACGCCACCGCCGAGGTTGCCCCAGCCGGCGGTCGTCGCGTTGGCGGTGCCGACAACATTGGACGCGAACATCACGGACGTGTGGTACTGAGTAATGACGAAGGATGCGCCAATCACGCCGATCAGCAGGCGGAAGATGACGAAAGTCTCGAAGTTCTGGGAGAGCCCGATCAACATGACGGGGAAGGAGCCAAGAATCAGCAGTCCGGTGTAGGTGCGTCGGGGTCCGACGCGGTCGAGCACCCAGCCAATCGCGACGCGGGCGAAGATGGTCAGGAAGACCGACGCGATTAGCGAGGTGAAGACCTGGGACTTGGTCAGATCAAGGTCGTCGCGGACTTCGCCGAGCAGCGGGGCAATCCCGAACCAGCCGAAGAAACAGAGAAAGAATGCCAGCCAGGTCAGGTGGAACGTCCGCATGTGAGGACTGGCAACGCTCTTGAGATTGATCGAGGTTGCTTTGCCGGTCAGCTCATTCTGGTTCAAGATGCACCTCCGATGCCCGACTCAATGTCTGAGCGCAGTTCTTCGTCACTGATGGGAAACGCTATGGAGGCGGCGTTACATGTCGGTTGCGGGATGTTTCGCGCCGGTGAACCGAAGGTTGCCGTTGGGTGTCGTGTATCGGGGATGACGCTGTAGGTGTCGTTTTCGACATTCGAGCGAGTTTCCCAGTCCCGGCCCCCGCGCCGGGACCCGCTCGGCTTTCGGCGCTGACGGACCAGGGCGCCAACGTCCACGTCACGGGCAGCGATTGTGTTGGCGGCTGCGAAGGAACGGGTCCCGGCGCGGAGGCCGGGACTGGGAGATATGAGATGCCATCTCTCAGGGAGCGCAGTTAGCCGCCAACTACCGGCTCGACTCGGACCGCCGAGAATTTCAGCTCCGGCTGCTTCGAGCGCGGATCGAACGCTTCGCTGGCTGAGGCGTTGGAGGAACCGTTGTCGGCCCAGAGCGCGCCCCAGTGGAAGGGGGCGAAGACGGAGCCGGCCCGAATGCCTTCGGTCACCCGGGCTGGTACTTCGAACGCGCCACGCCGCGACGTGACTCGGACCGGCTCGCGGTCTCGGATACCCAGCCCGATTGCGTCGGTGGGATTGATCTCGAGGAAGGGCTCACGCTCCGACTTCATCAGCTTGGCCGAGCGGCCGGTGCGGGTCATCGTGTGCCACTGATCCTTGACCCGGCCCGTGATCAGGGCCAGCGGGTACTCGTCGTCGAGCGACTCGGCCGGCGGTGTCCAGGCAGGGACGTTCATCCGCGCCCGACCATCGGAGGTGTAGAACTGACCGTCCTCGAACAGGCGGCGATTGTCATCGGGCGGACCCGATCGCAAGGCGACGGGATATGGCCACTGGACGCCCGCCCGATGCTGGGCCAGCAGTGGGTAGGAGAGTCCCGTGATGTCCATGTCGCGTCCGCGCGAGAGTTCGCGGTACTCGTAGAAGATGTCCTCGGTGCTGTCGTAGCGGAAGGCGTAGCCCAAGGCCTCGGCCATCTTGATGATGATGCGCCAGTCCGCCAGCGCTTCACCCGGCGGCTCCGAGACCTGCTCAAGCAGGCAGATGCGGCGCTCGGAGTTGGTCATCGTGCCGTCCCGCTCCGACCATTGCGCGGCGGGGAGCAGGATGTCGGCGATCTGGGACGTCTCGGTCGGGTGATATGGATCCTGCACGATCACGGTCTCAGCCTGCGCGAAGGCGGCTCGGACACGGTTGCTGTTGGGCAGCGAGGCGACGGGATTGGTCGCGGCGACCCAGACCACCTTGATTTCACCGCGCTCCAACCGCTCGACCATCTCGATCGCGGTGACGCCCGGCTTGTCCGAGATGGTTCCGGGTTCGATGCCCCAGGCTCGCTCGACCTCGGCTCGGTGCTCGGGATTGGCCACCAGTCGGTGTCCGGGCAGCGTCGTCGCCAGCCCGCCTTGTTCGCGGCCACCCATAGCGTTGGGTTGACCGGTGAGCGACATCGGTCCGGCGCCCGGCTTGCCGATGTTGCCGGTCGCCAGCGACAGGTTGATCAGGGCGAAGTTCTTGTCGACGCCGGACGTCGATTGGTTGGCGCCCATCGTCCAGAAGCTGAGCATCGGTCCGTTGTGCGCGATGATGCGGGCCGCCTCGAGAATGTCGACAGCGTCAAGTCCGGTGTCTTCAACCGCCCGTTCTGCCGACCATCCTGACAGCGCTGAGGCGACATCCTCCCAGCCGCTGGTGTGCGCTTGCAGATAGGCCTCGTCGAGTCCGCCGGCGAGGCGGACTTCGAACAACAACGATTGCAATAGCGGCACGTCGCTGCCGGGACGCAGGGCCAGGTGGATGTCGGCGATTTCGGTGGTTCGGGTCGCGCGAGGGTCGACAACGATGACCTTGACCTGTCCCTTAGCGGCGCGTTTGCGAGCGCGGATTCGCTCATACAGGATTGGGTGGCAGGCCTCCATGTTGGCGCCGACGATCAGGAAGGTGTTGGCCTGCTCGATGTCGCTGTAGCTGGCCGGTGGAGCGTCTGCGCCAAAGCTGAGGTTGTAGGCGGTCACGGCCGAGGCCATGCAGAGCCTCGAGTTCGTGTCCTGGTTATTGGTCCCGATGTAGCCCTTGGCCAGCTTGCCGAAGAGGTAATAGTCCTCGGTCACGAGCTGCCCCGAGCCGTAGAGCATGACGCTGTGCGGCCCGTGCTCGTCGACGGCGCGACGGATGGCGCCAGCCGCCCGGTCGATAGCGTCGTCCCAGGATGTGCGCCGTTCGGTCGCGCCTTTTTCGTCGCGGATATGTGGATAGAGGAGTCGTCCCTCTTCGCCGAAGATGTCGGAGAGCAGAGCGCCCTTGGCGCAGAGTTTGCCCTGGTTGACGGGATGGTCCTCATCGCCGCGGACGGCTGAGACGCCGCCGCCTTTGGTCTGCACCTTGACGCCGCAACCGACGCCGCAATAGCAGCAGATTGAGCGTTTCCAGCCCTCGCGTCGCAGCAGTGGCAGGCGAGGCATGGGGTGACTCAGTCCGCCAGAATCGGTTCGCGTTGGCCAGCAAGATCGGCGAGATCGGTCAGGGCGTCTGCACCGCGGATGGCGCGGATTTGCTCCGCGATCAGCTCGGGCAGATCGCCCATCGCCACATCCGGCATGGTGCGCTCGCCCAATACGGCGTCGTCGCCGAGCATTCCGCCGGCGAAGATGTCGGCGACATCAATGATCGCACCGTCGATCCGCTTACGACCGCCCAGCAGTCCGATCTCTCCGGAGCGGTGAACGCCGCAGGCGTGGGGGCAGCCGGACATCCGAATCTGAACCGGCGCCGCGTCCGTTCTAACGCTGTAGCGCTGCTCAAGCGCGTCGGCCAGTCTCAGCGCCTCCCCCTTGGTGTCGATCAATGCGAAGGCGCAGTAGTCGTTGCCGGTGCAGGTCACCATCGAGCGGATGAATGCCGACGGAGTGGGGGAGTATTTCTGCAGCAGCGGCTCTGCCCGGAGGGCGGGCACGCGTCCAGCGGGAACGTTGGGAATCAGCACATTCTGCTGCACGGTCAAGCGGAGTTCGGCTGTCCCATACTGCTTGGCTAGTTTCGCAAACTCAATCAGGTCGTCACCGCTGATCCGACCAATCGGCACGAGGCAGCCGACGCTGCGCAGTTCGGGATCGCTCTGCGTCGTAATGCCGATGTGGTCGCCGCCGTGGCGCTCGGTGAGCGACGCGCCGGCTCGCGACAACTTACGACCGAACTGTTGCTCGACCGCTTCGCGAAATCGTTCCATGCCCCAGGCCCGTAGCAGCCACTTGAGGCGCGACTCCTTGCGTTTCCCGCGCAGTCCGTGGTCGCGGAAGACATCGAGGATGGCGGTCGTCAGATCAACCGCCTCATCCTCGGTCACGAACACATCCAGCGGCCGCGCGTACTCGGGCGACATCCCGCCGAGCGCGCCGCCGACGAACACGTTGAGTCCGGCCTGGCCGTCGCGTTCGGCGGGAAGGAACGAGAGGTCGTGCGTCTGCGCGTGACCACAGTCCTCGCGACAGCCGACGACCGAGAGGTTGAACTTGCGCGGCAGGTTGGAGAAGCGCTTGCCGCCCACGATCGCCTGCTGCATGCGCGTCGCCAGCCTGTAAGTGTCGATCACCTCGTCGGCGGTCAGGCCCGAGAGCGGACAGGTGACGATATTGCGCACGTTGTCCATCCCGGACTGCTGCGAGGTCAGTCCGGCAGCCGACAGTCGTTGCAGCACCCAGGGAGCGTCGGCAATCGTGATCCAGCGCAGCTGGATGTTCATCCGCGTCGTGATATCGGCATGGCCGCGACCGACCTGGTTGGAAATCTCACCGACCGCGGCCATCTGCTCCGAGGTCAGGACGCCGCCCGGAATGCGCATGCGCAGCATGTAGTAGCCGGGCGTCGGCTTGCGGTGGAAGAGTCCGTACCATTTGAACCGCTCGAAGTCGTCCGCGGGAATCTGCGGATCCTCACCCGCCGCGGCCATCGCCGCGTAGCGCTGGATGTCGGGCAGGACGTCGAGACCGTCCTTGGCCGACTTCAGGACTTCGATCTTGTTCACCGCCATGGTTGGCTCCTGTCAAAGCCAACTTACGCTTCCTGAGTTGCCGTCAGATTGCCGTTCGTGAACGGCATGTGAACCGATTCATGTTTTGTGTCCGGCGATACCTCGCATCTGGTGTCGATAGGCTCTCAGTCAATGGCGGTATATCTCTTCTATGGCGAAGACCGGTTCGCGCGGCTTGAGGCGGTGGCGGCGCTGCGCCGGAAGCACGACGGCGATGGGGCGCTGAGCAATAACTCCACTGCCTTCGACGGCGCGCGCGTGTCGCTCGGCGAGTTGGGCGCAGCCGTGTCGGCGGCGCCGTTCCTCGGCGAGGTGCGCTGGGTCCGAGTCGACGGGCTCTGCGGGCGATTCGGCTTCCAGCCCGGCGGACGCCGCGCGAGAAAGCTGGGAGATTGGGACGGCCTCGGGGATCTTCTGCAACAACTTCCGCCGACGACGGTGTTGGTCTTTGTTGAAGAAGAACTGCGACGCGGCAATCCGATGCTGCAGCTCATCCAGCCGATGGCCACTGTCGAGGAATTCGCTCGGCTGAAGCCGAAGGAGGCGACCGAGTGGCTACGCGGCGAAGTGCGCCGCCGAGGCCTGCACATGACTCGCAACGCGGCGCAGACCCTGGTCGACCGTGCCGGCGGTGATCGAGGCGTCCTAACCCAGGCGGTCGACAAGTTGGCGCTCTACGCCGGCGATGCCAATGTCGATGAGACGATCGTTGAGGCGATGGTTCCGGCCATGCGCTCCGAATCAATCTTCAATCTGGTCGATGCCGTCGCCGAGCGTCGGCTTGCCGACGCGATGCGCGCGCTGGACGGTTTTCGAGCATCTTCCGACTATCGAGACGAACAAGGAGTCGTACGAATGATTGCACGAACCTACCGGCAAATCGTGATTGCGAGGGAGGTGCTTGACCGTGGGGGTTCGAACGATGAGATCAAAGATCTGCTGAAAGTCAGGTTCGACGGGCTGGTTCGACGACTCCGCAGACAGGCACAAGCTTATACACGCGCCACAGCCGACGCCGCTATGGCCCGAATACTAGAAGCGGAAGAGGCATTTATTCAGCAGCGGGAGGAGGGCAGCGGACTTTCTTCGAATGTTGCGGAAGAGCTAATCGTAGAGTTGCTAGTCGCAGAGCTGGCCGGGGCCGGCCGGCCCTAAATCTCGAGGATCGGGTTGTAGCAGGCGACGCGTTGGCCGATCCGACCGCCAATGACCTGCGAGAGTTCGGGTTCTTCTTCGTCGCGACATTGCGTGAGAGCTTTGGGACAACGCGAGAGGTACGCGCAGTGTTCGCCGATCGTTTCGGCGGTCAGATCCGGTAGTCCACCGGGGATCTGGCGCAGACGTGAGCGTCGCCGCCGATCAAGGCGCGGCAGCGTGTCGAGCAAGGCCCAGGTGTACGGATGCCGTGGTTGCTTATACAGCGGAATGACGTCGTCGACTTCCATCATCCGGCCCGCGTAGATGATCGCCACGCGCTCGGCAATCTGCGCCACAACGCCCATGTCGTGCGTGATCAGCAAGATGGCCGTGCCGCGCTCGTCTCGCAGGCGTTGAAGCTCGTAGAGAATCTGCGCCTGAATTGTGACATCGAGCGACGCCGTCGGCTCGTCGGCAATCAACACCTGAGGGTCAAGCGCGGTGGCAATGGCGATCATGATGCGCTGGCACATGCCGCCTGACAACTCGCCGGGGTACGACTTGGCGATTCTGATTGGATCGGGCAACTGCATCGCGTTGAGCGCCTCGAGCGAGCGTTCGCGCGCCTCCTGTTTCGTCACGTCCCGATGGGATGTGATGACTTCCTCGATCTGCTGGCCGACGGTCACGATCGGATTCAGGCCGGCGATGGCGTCCTGAAAGATCATCGAGATCTTGTCACCGCGGAGGCGTTGGAGTTCGTTGCGATCCATCTCGCCGATATCGCGATGCTCGTAGCGGATCGTTCCTGAGGTCACTTCGGCGTTGCGCGGCAGGATTCGCAGGATCGCGAGACCGAGCGTCGTCTTTCCCGACCCACTCTCACCGACCAGCGCGACGATCTCGCCGCGCTCCAGGGTCAACGAGGCGCCACGGACGGCGCGAACCGGAGCCTCGCGAGTGCGATATTCGATGCTGACATCGTCAATGCTCAGAACAGGCGGCACAGGGTCAGTCTACGCACATGTCTGATGATGTCTCACATCTGCCAGTCCCGGCCCTGCGCCGGGACCCGCTCGGGGAGGGTGTCTGAGAAGTCGCCCGACTTCAACTTCCGTCATACCCGCGCTCCGCCGCGGAGCCCGCCCCCGGCCTGAACAGGGGTATCTCGTTGTGCTTGGCGCGAAAGCCAGGAGCCGGCTGAGCGATTGAATCGGGCGCGGTTCCTCGGGTGTGAGCGTTGGCGCCGCGCTCGGCGAGATTCCCGCGACACAGCGCGGGAATGACGAAACTCGTAGTGCTGACATACGCTCCGGGGGCGGCGACGGAAACACTGCCGCCTGGAATGGACTACGGAGCAGGGCTCTGAGCAGGGCTCATCAGTGCGGGCGACGGATGATCGAGACGACCCGGCCCTGAATCAACATGTTGGACTCGTCGGTGAAGATCGGATCCATGGTTGGATTCTCGGGCTGGAGCCGGACCTGGCCCTGTTCGTAGAACAATCGCTTGAGCGTGCAGATGTTCTCATCGCGCAACCAGACGGCCGCCATTTGGCCATTGGCGATATTGGGCGTCTCTTCCAGGATCACGGTGTCGTTGTCGGCGATCAACGCGTCGATCATCGAGTCACCGCGCACGGTGAGCGCGAAGACGCGCTCCGGGTCGCGGCCGGCCAACATGTCCGAGGTGACGCTGATCCGGCTCTCAGCGTGGTCGACGTCAACCCCGTCGGGGACGAGAGAGCGCGTACCGGCTGCGATCGAACCGAGCAGCGGGATCTTCAGCGGAGTCACGCTGGGGTCAATCCTGGTCGGCTGGATGGGATCGAGCGGCTGGGTCAGGGTGATGGTCCGGGCGCGCTCTCGATCGCGGCGGATATGCCCTTCACGCTCAAGGATCTTGAGGTTGTAGTCGGCCACCGACGTGGACGACAGCTGGCAGCCGTCGACGATGTCGCGCACGGAAGGCGGATAGTGATAGCGGGCAAAGTATTCGCGCAAGAACGCCAGAATGCGTTCGGGCTTGTCCGAGCGCGGACCGCGCTTCCCTCGTCGGGGAGGGGTGATTGTGTCCTGATCGTTGCTGGGAGTGTGCTGTTCTGTCATGGTTGGTGCCCCTGATCCTTCTTTAGCGCCATTCACGGACCGTGCGCAGCCAATACGATGTGAATGGCTTACGTGACATAAGAGAAGTATATCATCTCTCCGCGCACGTGTGCGGAACGTCCGTTCTGCGCGTTCCTGTACATTCTGCGCGTATACGCTGGTCCTGTCAACCCCTGAACTTCCCTTTGGCCTGCCTTTGGCCTGAAAGCACAGTCATATGAGTTTGCCTCCCGAAACCGACAACAAGGTCGGCCTGGTGGTCGCCGCCCATCCCGATGATCCCGACTTCGGGGCCGGCGGCACCGCGGCATTGTGGACCACGCTCGGTTGGCAGATGCACTATCTCGTCGTGACCAACGGCGCCAAGGGCACCGCCGATCCAGAGATGACCTCGGAGCGCCTCGTCCCGATGCGTGAAGTCGAACAGTGCAACGCTGCCGAGGAGCTGGGTGTGGTCAGCTGCACCTTCCTCGGCGGGGAAGACGGCGAGCTCGAGTACACGCGCGAGTACCTGGGCGGCATCGTCAAGGCGATCCGCCGACTTCAGCCGCACGTGGTGTTCACGCACTCGACCGATATCATCCACCGGCGAGCGCTCGAGGCCGACCCATCCGATCCGCTCTCTGAGTGGCGCGGATTCATCAACCACCGCGACCACCGCTGCACCGGCGAAATGACCGTCGACGCGGTGTACCCGACCGCGCGTGATCGCCTCAACTACCCAGAGCACCTCGAAGAGGGCCTCGAGTGTCACAAGGTGGCCGAACTGTTCATCTGGGGCAGCCAAGAAGCCAACTACGACATCGACATCACCGACGTGATCCAGACCAAAACTCGAGCCCTCACGCGCCACGTGTCACAGTTCGGCGACCGCGGCGAGGATTTCATCGCCAACGTCGAGAAGCGCTGGAGGTCGGCCGACGGCTGCTACTACGAGCACTTCGAACGAGTCTCGCTGCCGGTCTTCTAACCACCGAGCATTTCGGCACGACGCAATGCCGCCTCCGCCAAGATTCTGCCCACAATGCGCCACACCCCTGGAGTCGGCGGATCGCTGCGCGTCCTGCGGCTGGATCAACTACCGAGACCCCAAGGTCGCCGTCGTGGTGCTGGCCAGCGACGATCAGGGTCGGTTGCTGTACATCCGCCGCAACCACGAACCGGCGATGTATCGCTGGGCCTGGCCCTCGGGCTTCGTCGATGCGGGCGAACGGGTCGAGGACGCGGCGGCGCGCGAAGTCCGGGAGGAAACCGGGATCGAGGTCGAGGTCGGCAGTCTGTTGGGCGTCTGGTCAACGACGGGCGAGCAGGTGGTCCTGATCGCGTATCGAGCGGATGCAGTCGGCGGCTGGCTCAAGCCCGGTCCGGAGGCGTTGGCGGCGGCCTGGGTGCCGCTGGAACCGGCCGAACGACGGCCGCTAGCGGTCTTTCCTGACGACACCGAGATTCTCAGGTCATACCTCGGTCCACAGCGGTAGCCGGGCCCGGCAGTGGTCGCACATCGTGACGGCCTCGGCCTGCAGTTCGCCACCGCGCATGCCCGTCATGATCACCTGCCTGAGGTGGTCTTCGCAGTAGCGGCGATTGCAGCGCTCGCAAGGCAAGCTGTGAGGCTGAGCACACCCAGGTTCGCCGCAGCGTGAGTTTCGATTGCGTTCCTTGGCAGCGACCCTAAAGACCAGGTGCAGCTCGACATCCACGCGCAGCCGTTCGCAGCGATCAGCGACGCAGATTTCCTGACCGTCGTCCTGAATCCGTCCGTGGCGCTCGCAGAAGCCCCGCGCGCAGTACTGGCACTGACCCAGCAGGGGTTCCCGGCAGCGAAGAATGCGACCGCGATGTGCGCAGCGCGTCGCCTTGTGATACTCGCGAATCTCCACGCGACCGAATCCTCGCTCAGCGCACTGCACGCCTGCTGACAGCAGCGGCGCACGTTTACTTCAGGCTACCGGCGACCGGCGTGACCACGTTCCGCAGCGTGCAGGCCGAATCGGGACCGGTTGGTCGGCGACGTGTGGTTTGCCTAGAGGCGCAGCTTGCCGTGCGACGGCTGTCGGCGCCGCTGGCGGCCTTCCTCGACGGCCTGCTCGCGCTCCAGCTCGAAGACCGAAATGATGCTGCTCTCGTAGACGTACCCACACGACAGGCAGCTGGAATAGACGCTGTGCGCGTCGGACTCGACGAGCATCGAACCTGAGCAGCGCGGGCATTTCGACGGAGGAGTGACGGGCATCGGGCCAACTCACTTTCTGACTCAACCGGGACGGCGGATTTCGCTTGTGAATCTCCGCACGTACGGGAGTTTGTGAAACAAAGCACATTATGCGCCGCAGAAACCTAGCTTGTCAACTTTTTCACGAACTCGATCGGGAATTCGCCCTGTTCTTGCAATCGTGCGCCCAGAACTCCACATTGACACATGTGAAATTGTGAACTGCGACACAGTCGCGAGCCGAGCGGACCTGCGAGATATGCTCAAAGCTCAATGCGACGCACTGCCGACCGACTCTCCGTGTTCGCTCTGGCGATCATCTTGCAGGCTCTGCTGCAGTACCTGCTCGGCCCCCCGCCCGACGGGCGGCCGACCTGGCTTGCCTGGGCGATGTCCAGGACCCGGCGCCTGCCCTCGTTGCCTCCGCGACTTCGAGCCTTCGCTCCGTTCGCCGCCTCGGTGGCGTCGATTCGCGCTGCGGCGCTGATCGAACGGTCCCGACCAGGCGGGAGCGGACGAGCTGCATCAATCCTGATCCAGGCGATCCTCCTGGCAGCCACATTCGATGCCTGGCGAGGCCTGCGAGCCTCTGGAACCGTGCAGCGACAGTTGGCCGATGCCCCCCTCGACGAGCACGGCAGACCTACCGCCGCGCTCGACACCGAACGCATCGAGGCGGAAATCGGCCGCCTCGCCAACGCGCCCTCGGAGAGCGTCGTCGGCCCCTGGGCTGCCTACGCCGCGTTCGACCTGTCCGGCGCCGTCGCCTACGCAGCGGTCGAGTCGCTGGGCGGCCCGATGGCCGGTCCCGGCTCCGAGGGGCCGCTCACCGCCATGCTCGACCCGGGCCGTCGGCTCGTGTCGGTCCGTCGCGTGCGCGACGCGATCGCCGCCGCCGCGACCCTGGCTGCGCGCGGCCGTTCCGATCTGCAACCGCTCGAGCTGGAGGAGTTGGCGCTCGGTTCGGAAACGCCGATCCCGGTCACGGCCATGTCGGTGGCGCTCGATCGACGAACCTCCTGGAATGGGCGAGCAGTTGGTTGGCAACGGCCGGCGCCTGACATCGACGACCTCAGCCGCGCTCGCCGGATGCACCTCAAGTCGCTGGGATTACTCGCCCTGACGGCCGCGGCCGCAGTCGCGCTCGGCGATCTCTTCCGCCCGCCGCGTTCCTCCAGCGATTCGGAGTGGAACGAGTAACCCGGTCTACATGTCGTGCCCAGTAAGGCCGGGATTGCTAAGATCAGCGACGTACATACTCAGAAGACCAACCGGAGACCATCATGCCGCAGTTCCCGTCCGTTGAGTGGTTTGAAGCGCTTCGTGACACCGTGGCGGACGACCCGCATTGGCGAGACTTCGGGATGATGGATTGCGCCATGGGCGTCAACGTCGGCGAGACCACAATAAAGTTGGTCTTCGACGGCTATGAGATTCCCGAAATCGTTGACATCTCCAAGAACGCCAACGACGAAGACCTCGACTTCACGCTCGTCATGCCGACCGAGCGCTGGCAGGAGATGATCGAGAGCATCCAGACCAACGGTCACGCCGACCTGCATCACACGCTCAACACGATCGATCTGGAGAGCCCGGAAGAGCTGGCCAAGGGCGAGGACTACAACCGCCGCGACCTCTTCTACCGCTTCAACCAGACCCTGCAAGACTTCTTCGACGCGTCGTCCTCGATCGAGACGACATTCGCCTAGCCAGGACGACCCGTGCGACAACCATCCACGCGCCCAACAGCTGGCGCGCGGTCTGGGCGTCAGCGCGGTAGCATCCCTATTACATAAGGCGAAACGTCACGTGGCAATTTCCGTCAAGCTGATCGACCACACGCCGGACCCGATTCGGGCCCTCTACATGGCGTATCGCGTCTGCTATTCGGCGCTGACGCCGCAGCAGGTGCTGGATCGGATTGACGACGAGCGCATCCCACCAGAGAAGATGCTCGACTTCGTCGAGGCGCGGCTGCTGACCGGCCACATGTCGCCGCTCGAACAGGTGCACTTCGAATTCGGCATCTCCGGTGTCTCTCGAGCCTTTTCCCATCAGTTCGTGCGACATCGAATCGGGATCAGCTTCGAGCAGCAGAGTCAGCGCTATGTCACCTTCCCCGGCGGCAAGTTCCCCTACACCGTGCCCAAAACGGTCGAACGGGCCGGCCTCGAGGACGACATGGCGGCGCTCTTCGCACAGGCGGGCGCGCTCTACGAAAAGATGGTCGAAGCCGGCATCCCCGCCGAGGATGCACGCTTCCTCTTGCCCAACGCGACCAACACCAACTTCAAGATCACGGTCAACTTCGCGTCCCTGCTGCACATCTCCGACCTTCGGCTTTGCACCCGTGCGCAGTGGGAGTTCCGCAAGGTCGTCTCGCTGATGCGAGCAGAGGTCGTCAGGGTCGCGCCCGAGCTGGGACGTCAACTCCAACCCAAGTGCGGCGAGCGCCGGCTCGGCTACTGCGACGAGAGCTACGAGGCCTGGGAAGAGTGCCCAATCGGTCGCAAGCGTCCGCACAAGACCGAGCTCTTCAACCTCTACGACGCCTACCGCCAGGGAGAACTCGACGACCTCAACGCCGACGACATGGCCCTAATCGCCGACGACAACGACGAAACACCGGCCTACATTCGCTGACGATCCCCTTTTGCTCCCCCTTGCAGGGGAAGCTGCCGAAGGCTGAGGGGGTCCCACGGGCATCGCTCGCTGAGACGAATGTGTCGAGCGTCTAAGACCCACCCTCCTCGATCACCCGCTTCAGCGCCGCAATCTGGCCGCCGTCCGTCCGCCGGATCGCGAATCGGATCAGCGGCCCCAACAGCCGATATCGCAAACTGCTGAAGTGACACTCGGCGACGAGGCTGACCCGTGTACTGGATTCGCCTACGGGCTCGAGCGAATAGGTGTAGTCGGCGGTCACGCCGCCCTGCTGCGAACGAAGCACAATGGAGCGACCCGGGTCGCAGCGCGCAATGACCGAGTCGCGGTCCTGTCCGCGGGTAAAGAAGCGGACACGAGCGCCCTCGACCGTGTCGCCCTCGATCGACATGGACTCGATCCCGTTCATCCATCGCACAGCGCCGGGCCAGTCCGTGAGCACGGCCCACACGTGCTCAGGCGGGCGCGAAATATTCTCAGTGGCTGAGATTGTCTGCGTCATTGGCGATCTCCATTGCCATCATTCTTGCGCACGCAGACCGCGACATGATCGGTAGCGGTACAGGCTCAAGCAGGCTGTCTCATATTTCCCAGTCCCGGCCCCCGCGCCGAGACCCGCTCCACTTTCGCTGCGCTGCACGCAGCGCCACCAACCTCGACCTCGCAGATAACGATTGCGTCAGTAGTTGGGGCGGTTGCGAGGGAACGGGTCCCCGCGCGAGGGCGGGGACTGGGATCAAACGCCTTATTCCTCTACCAACTCCAACAGTTGGACGAAATTCCCGTCCGGGTCAAGCAGCGTCGTCACCAGTCCGCCCCACGATTCCCGCTCCGGCTCGCGGTGCACTCGGATGGTTGGATCGGTCGAGATCGCGCGTTCATACTCGGCCAACACATCGTCAACGAACAGGTTGATCTGCATCCGCGCCGGCTCGAGCGTCGGCCCTGTAATCTCCGAGTGATCAAGGATGCGGATGAACCCGCCGGACGCCGCGAACACAGGATCCCGAAACTTCGCAACTCGCTCCAGTCCCAATGCGTCCCCGTAGAAGCGAGCCATGGCCTCCGGCTGGTCGGTGCCGACCATGATCGTCAGTTCGCGCACGTCCATCGCGGTCGCCTCAGACCTCCAGCGAGAGACCGTCCGAGGCGACGATGATTGTGCCGCTGAACGCTCGACGCGCTTCTTCAACCAGGTCCCAGTCGCGTTCGTCGGGCATCAGATGCGTGAGCACCAGCGTCTCGACGCCGGCGTCGCGCGCGATCTGTCCGGCCTCGACAGCCGTCGAGTGCGTGCCGCGCACTCCGGCGTACAGTCCGGCCCGCCCCGACTCCGACAAGCCGGCCGCCATCCGCTCCAGCACCGACTCGGTATACGCCTCATGCACCAGTACGTTCGCGCCCTCGCACAATGGGACCAACACGTCGGGCACGTACACGGTGTCGCCGGAGTAGACCAGGGTCCGCCCGCCCGCCTCAAACTTCCGCGCCAGGCACTCCAGATACGGCGCATGTTGCACCTCGACCGAGCGTACCTGCATGCCGCCCAGCTCCCGCTCATCGCCGGGACGCGTCAACTCGACCGATACGCCGTCCAGCCAATCCCGTGTCCGGTCGTTGGTGGCGTTGATTCTGGCAAACGCCAGCGCCGCCTCGATGTAGGTGTCGGTGTCGCGAGGGCCGAATACGGTCACGGGCGCGCCGCGCCGCACGAGCAGTCGAGTGAACAGCTCGACCACGCCCATCGCATGGTCAAAGTGCAGATGGGAAAAGACCACGCCGGAGACGGCGTCGGGATCGAGGCCGGCATCGGCCATCCGCTCCATAAACCCCGGCCCGGTATCAACCAGCAAACGGGAATCGCCATGAGCCAGATGAATCGAGGAAGCTCCCCGCCTCGGATTAACCGCCGCTCCCGCCCCAGTGCCGCAGAATGTGATTCGCATGATGGCCTCCGATACGGGAGTAGAGTAGCTGGGGCTGCTTATGAAGAATGTTAGTGCTTGGTTTGTGTATCATTACACTGCGCTGAGCGCTGGACAGCCCTGCCGGGGACGCTAGCGATGGCGCCGCAACTACCTCAATCACTGCGAGCCCGCTGCGGGCGAGATGGAGTCGAAGATGCAGGCCACGAATCACAAGGCGAAGAGAGTCTATGCGGGGCGTTACATCTATCGCGACCATCTGATTTCCGATGCCAGCAGCGTCAGAGGGCGCTATTGGGGCATTTGGACGCGCGACGCCGGCAATCCGCATCAAGATGATGCGCCCGGAGACAAACTCACCTTCGAATGGACGCTTTCAGAAGCAAAGGCGCACGTGGACCGCATCTTGGATGATGGCCATAGCTGTGAAGTGAGCCGTTGTCCGCTTGGCGTCTATCGCGACAGGCAAGCGGCATGAGTCGAACCGGCCATCGCTTCGCAGAGTTCTTTTCAGGCATCGGCCTGGTCCGCGAGGCGATCGAGCCGCTCGGCTGGGAGTGTGTCTTCGCCAACGACATCGCGCCGGACAAGGCCAGGATGTATGTCGAACGCTTCGGTTCCGACCACCTGCTGGTTGACGACATCAACAATGTCACATTGGCAGATCTGCCGAGTGACTTGGACCTGTTGACTGCCTCATTTCCGTGCATCGACCTGTCGCTCGCCGGAAACCGCCGGGGACTTGCGGGCAATCATTCGAGCGCTGTCTGGCCATTCCTTGAGTTGGCCGCAGGACTGGTTAGCGAACGAACGCCACCAAAGGCCCTGTTGCTGGAAAACGTCACCGGCTTCGTGACCTCGCACGGCGGACAAGATCTCGAAGAAGTGTGCGTACGAATCGGCGAGCTTGGCTACTGCATCGACTTGGTCCTGGTGGATGCCAAGTGGTTCACCCCCCAAAGTCGACCGCGGCTGTTCGTGGTCGCTCTCCGCCAAGACCTGGCCGAGCATCCGCTTCCGCCTGCCGATGAAGTCACTCGATTGAGAACCTCGGCAATTCGCAGGTTCCAGTCGGGACATCAACACATTCCCTTCGTGGAACTTCCTCTTCCAGAACCACCGCTAGGAACGACAAAGAGACTCGTCGACGTACTCGACAACATGTCTCTGGATGATGAGTCTTGGTGGCCCGATGAACAGGTGTACGCGCTCAGGGCAGAAATGCACGCGCGACATGCCCGGCGAATCGAGGATCTCTTGCACGGCAAGCGCGATGGCGTGGCAACGATGTATCGTCGCGTGCGTCAGGGGCGAACAGTAGGCGAAATTCGCAGCGACCGCATCGCCGGGTGTCTCCGAACGGCCAACGGCGGAAGCAGTGTTCAGTTCTTGGTCGACTGTCGCTTCGGCAAAGTACGAATCAGGCCGCTTACTGGTCGCGAGTACGCCCGCCTGCAGGGAGCCAACGAGTTCCCCATACATGTGGCTCGCCGACAAGCCCAAATTGCTTTTGGCGATGCCGTTTGTGTGCCCGCCGTCACGTGGTTGGTAGGACGTGCATTCGGGTTCCTTGTTAACGAGATCCCGTTTAGTCATCAGGCACAAACGAGATTCGCCGACGAGAACCTGGTGGCTCTCGCTGCGGGGAGCTGACCAAGTGGCCACTCGCCGCGATCCCCTTACTCCGGAGGCCCGATCGGAGACCATGCGTCGAATACGGAGCAGGGACACCAAGCCTGAACTCGCATTGCGCAAGGAGTTGTATCGTCGCGGCTTCCGCTACCGGGTCGACTACGCACAAGCGCCGGGTCGTCCTGATATCGCGATGGTCGGCCGAAGACTTGCTATTTTCGTCGACGGGGAATTCTGGCACGGCAAGAAGCTCAGCGAAGAGCGGCTGTTAGAGATGTCGGAATATTGGCAGCGCAAGATCAGTCGAAACGTCGAGCGCGATCAACGGATCAACAACGATCTGGGCGATCAGGGCTGGACCGTGATCAGAGTCACAGATCGCGCGGTTGCTGGCGACTTACCCGAAGTTGCCGACTACATCGAGCAGTGGGCGCGAGGCGCACGTGATCTCTACGCGCCATCCGGCGTTGAACTGTATCGGAAAGCGTGATGCCACTACCCGAGACGCTGGATGTTGAGAACGCGCTGATCTTCTTCCACGCCTACATGTACGGGCCGCTGCGCGGCAAGATACGCCTCTATCGAGCACGCGCGCTGCATCCACGTATGGCGATGTCGGAAGACTGGGAAGTATTCGCCTCAATTCTGGTCCGGGACCAGGGAAAGGCTTCAATGTCTGGTCTCGATCTTGAACAGTACGAAGTGAAATCGGTGCAAGGTGCAAGCTCGTATGAGTATCAGTACCACCGCAACTCGTGGAAGCAGAAGCTCGCAGCTGACCGAAGCGCAGGACACATCTTGATTAATCACCGCGACTCGCTCGCCCATGTTGAGGTTTGGCATTGCGAGGGTGGGGCGTTGACAGATTACTTCGACAAATGGGAGGCCGAAGATCCCTATTCCGATGCCGGCGCCCAGCGATTTCGACAGCGGATACGCCATGCCCATGTTGTTGAACGCGGGATGTTACTTCTGAGGATCGAGGAGGGCGAAGCGACTCACATTCACGGCGACTAGATTCCCAAACCACCGCTCCCCCTCGCCCGACGCTGAATCCTCGACCAAGGCGGAGGCCAAGCAAAACTCCACTCGACCCCCCCCCCCCCCCCCGCAAATCTTGGGGCAACGTCACCCCCTGAGCAAGATCGCCATATATTCAGGACATATGAACTAGAAAGGTCAGGAGCCGCCCGTCATGTCCCAGCCCGCCTCTCAACAGACCTGCGCGCCGACACGCCGCCCGACCACCCCGTCCACGGTCATCCATCCCAGACCCTGTGCGAAATTCTCCGAACGTCATCCGACCAAATTCGAACAAAACCGAACAAATCCGAACGCCGCAGACCGAAAAAAGCTGAAAAAGCTGAAAGAACCTGAAACCCTGATCACACGATCTCTAGCGCTGGACAGGAGATCCTGTCTTTCTCGGCCCATGAGAAAAAACTCGGCTGAAAACCTGAACGTCGCAAAAGGCATCCACTCCCGAACATCCACATGGAAGTGCAACAAGCCCTAAACTCCCAAACCATGCCACCGCTCACCGGATTACGCGTCCTCGATCATGGCCATGTTTGGGCTGGGCCTCTGTTGGGGATGTTCCTGGCCGACCTTGGCGCCGAGGTGATCAAGGTTGGCGCTCCTCACCGACGCTCAGGCGTGTCGATTGGCGGGCGGCAGGCGCCCGTGGGGTCGCTTGGCGGTGATCGTGGGTCCACCTCTCCCGATGACCCTCGGGCGTTTCATGGACTCGACCGTGGTAAGAAGTCGATCGCGATTCACCTCGGCGAGCCTCGCGGTCGCGAGCTCTACCTGCGGCTGATTGAGCAGTCGGACGTCGTGCTGGAGAACTTCTCGCCTCGCGTGATGCCCTCGCTGGGGCTGTCCTACGACGTGCTCTCCGAGGTCAATCCTCGGCTGATCATGATCGCGCTCTCGGCGTCGGGTGCGACCGAGGGGCCGTGGCGCAACCTGGTCACATATGGACCGTCGCTGGCGGCGCTGTACGGACTCAAATCGCTGCTTGGCTACCGCGACGATCCGCAGCCGCGCGAAGACACAGCCGACCTCGACCCGACCGCCGCCGGACACGCATTTGTGGCGCTCCTGGCGGCGCTCGAATACCGCGAGCGCACCGGACGAGGCCAGTTCATCGACCTCGCACAAGGTGAAGCGACGTTGCAACGCGCGGCCGCGCCGTTGATGGACTGGCTGCTCAATCAGCGAGACGCCGGTCCGCGCGGCAACCGAGGTTCAACAATGGCGCCCCACGGCGTCTATCCCGCGCTGGGCGACGATACCTGGCTCGCCATCGTCGTCAGATCCGACGCTGAGTGGTCCTCACTGTGCGGTCTGGCGCCGCAACTCGAACGTCCGCAGTGGGAGACGATGCGAGGCCGGTTGAACGACCAGAACGCGCTCGACAACGCGCTCTCAAGCTGGACGCGAAACTACGACGCCATGGAGCTGAGCATCCAGCTCCAGGGGCTGGGCGTGCCCGCCTTCCCAATGATGGACCCGACCACGCTGCTGATCGACGACGACTACAGCGCGCTGTCAAACGCGCGGATTGACCTCACCGCTGATGCGGCTGCCTCAGTCCGGGGCGGCGCGCTCTACACCGGTGCGCCGTGGAAGATGGCTCGCACTCCTGCGGCGCTATCTGGTCCAATCCCGAATCGCGGCGAGCACGACGAAGATATCTACGGTGCGCTGCTCGGCCTCGATCAAGAAGAGCGAGCAGAGCTACGCGAAGCAGGAATCATCTGATCCCTTCCCCTAAACGCATTGTCGGCCAAGCGGGTTATCCTCGCAGGGTTGATCACATTCCGAGAGGACACCCAATATGTGCCACCGATACGAAGCATTGCCCGCAATTACCCCGATCGCCGGAGCGGCCGTCGATGTTGAAGACCTGACCCTGACCGCATCCGACGGCGTGGAATTCGCCGCCTTCCATGCCCGCGCCGAGTCCCCGACCGGACCGGGCATGGTGGTCCTGCCCGATGTTCGTGGACTCTTCCGGTTCTACGAGGAACTCGCCATCCGCTTCGCCGAGATCGGCATTGACGCGGTCGCCATCGATTACTTCGGCCGAACCGCCGGCGTCGGCAAGCGCGACGCCGAGTTCGACTTCTGGCCGCACGTCCGCGGCACAACGCCAGAGGGCATCGCCGCCGACACCGCAGCCGCCGTCGCGGTGCTGCGAGCCAACGATGCCGACCGCGCCGTCTTCTCCGTCGGTTTCTGCTTCGGCGGCAGCAACAGCTGGATGCAGGCTGCGTCGGGACACGACCTCGCCGGCTCCGTCGGCTTCTACGGCCACCCGACGCGCCCGGGCCTCAACGGCGGACAGTCGCCGCTCGAGCGTGTGGCCGATGTCGCCTGCCCGATCCTCGGTCTGATGGGCGGCGCCGACGAAGGCATCCCGGCCGAAGAGATCGCCAAGTGGGACGCTGGGCTCTCAGAGCAAGGCGTCGCACACGAGCTGATCACCTACGACGGCGCGCCGCACAGCTTCTTCGACCGCAGCTACGACGAGCACGTCGACGCCTGCAACGACGCCTGGGAACGAATCCAGGCATTCATCGCAGCCAACAGCTAGAAACGCTCTGAACTGCTCGCTCCCCGCTTCCCCCCTCGCGGGGGAAGCTACCGCAGGATGAAGGGGTCCCCGATTTCCACTGACGGGAGTTATTCAGAGGATTCCTGGTACGAACCGACAAGACCAGAACCCAAGAACAGAGAGGCGAAATCCCATGCGCGTAACAACATCATCAGACGGCGCTACCAACCAGGCCAACGCACCGATCTTCACCGGCGGCGATGTCTGGGTCCGAGCGCTGGCCGGCTCGACAGGTGGACAGAATGCGGCCGACGACGCCGACTTCAACCTCGCCGTCGTCCAGTTCGGCGCGGGCGCTCGCACGAAGATGCACACACACTCGTCCGAGCAAATGCTCTACGTGGTTGCCGGCATCGGCAAGGTCGGCACGGCCGACGAGGAGCACACCATCTCCGTCGGCGACTTCGCCATCATTCCCGCCGGCGAAGACCACTTCCACGGCGCTGCCGACACCGGTTCGCCAATGTCGCACCTCGCGATCACCCGCCGCGACTCAGTCACCGAAGTCACGGAAGACTAAACTCGAACTTGCGGAACGTCATGGTCGCTGAGCCGCTTCGACCAGCCGGTGCGGATGATCTGGATGCACGGCGCTTGTCCGATAAGCGCCGCATCTCGGCTCAGTTCCCCGATGAAGACGAAGACTTCTTGGAAACCATCCTCGAGACGCCCTGGCGAGACACTCTCGAGGAAGACGTTCGCGCCGCCTATGACTCGCACATGAAGTGGGCGGCAGCCGAACGAATGAACGGCTTCCACACGTTCCCGTCCGACGACCTGTTCTGGATGAACGTCGAATTGCTGCTGCCCGATTACGAGCAGTTTTTGTCAAGCGCAGCACGCGGCACTGCGACCGGCCGATCCTTCATGCAGCGGGCTTCGCAAGCCTATCCAGCCGCGCTCAACGTCATCGGCCGGATGGATCCTCAGCAGTAGCCGGACGCGTACCGCGCAGTTGGATAGTGTCCTTCTGAGATGCCGCGCGTCGCCAAGGTTCGCGCCTGACTCAGCCCGCGAAATCCAAAGTGAACAGCCTTCGTCGCACTTTGCATTCAGGTCCCGACGCAGACGTTCGTAGGATTGTCGTCCTGGACATCCACAGGTGAGACGAGGTATACGCCAAATGCCCGAGGCCCGACGGCTAACGGATTGGGTACGCTGACCTCCGGAAGCGAGAACTCATCATGGTGACCAACGAACCCCCGACTCGAGAGTGGGGCCCGCGCCCCGGGGAAGACTGGCGCGCGCATCGGATCAGGGTGTTCGCGGATTACCCCGAGATCCTCGAAGTACTCCGTATCGCCGAGTCGAGAGAACACGAGGCGGAAATCTGGCGCGAGCGAAGCCTGGTGGCGCACGAGGGCGATCCGGAGATGCAGGAGATCATCCGTGAAGCGAAATTTGACTTGGAGTCCACTCCTGAGGAGGACGAAGAGGACATTCGCCTGACCGCGGACGACCTCCCCGGTCAACAGCGGTTTCATTCCCTGGAAGATGTCCTTCAAGAGCTGGCTGAGGAGTTTCCTGAAGAGGCCGACGACATCCTCAGCGACCTATGAGGTACGCCGTCGATCTGAGTGATGACGCGAAGGAAGGCCTGAGTGGCATCGGTCCTAGACCAAAGCGCGAGGTCAACAAGGTCATCAAGCGCCTCCGGACAGGACCGGATCCTGGACTTGACCTTCGCTTGTCTGGCGTAGGGAATCGCTGGCGAGCATATGCCGGCAGACGCTGGAGAGTCATCTTCACCGTCATGCCTGGTCGCTACATCCTGATCCAACGCATTAGCAGACGCCCCGGCGCATATGAGGGTATTGAGCATCCGGGCTATCAGGACGTTCGCGACACGGAAGTAGCGTACGTCGCCGAAGAGGAATCAGTACCCGCTGCGGCGGCCGATTGAGCGCACGTCCCAGGCTGCGATGACGACTGCGGCGAAGAGGAACAGGGCGATCAGCCCGAGCATGATGTTGCCACCGGTTCCCTCGATCTCTGCGAGCTGTCGCAGCGCAATCAACACTGCGGCGGTCACGACCAATAGTCCGATGGAGAGCCAGTTGTGTACCCACTCGGCGGCGAAGTTGACGGCGATAGCGACTCCGACCGCCAGGTTGACCACGATCAGCAGATGCACGTCAGCATGACGGCTCCAGCCGCCCCAGGCCGTCCCGGTCAGTTCATTCAGCTCTGCGGCGGTGCCGCCCCGAATCGCGAGAAACAGAAGGACGATTGACGCCCCGACTGCGCCACCGATCAGCGGTCGCAGCATTCGCGGTCCCATCGCGTCCCAGGTACGCGATGGCAGCGCTCCGAGACGAGTGCGGCTGTGCTCGTAGCGGTGCTCGTCCATGACTCGCTTCCGATCTGGGCCTCGACTGAACTCGGTTGTGAGCAGTTTAGATGTTGGAGCGTGTCTGGCCGCCGTCAACGTTCAGGCAGGCGCCGGTCACCCAGCTCGCTCTCGGCGAGGCGAGGAAGGCCACCACATCGGCGACCTCCTGCGGACGGCCAAAGCGGTTGAAGGCGATGCTGTCGAGCACGCTGCGCTGGATGCCTTCAGGATCAGCCTCGTAGCGCGTCTGCCAACGAGAGTCAGGCCAGGCAATCGAGCCGGGCGCAACGGCATTGGCGCGGATGTTGCGCGGCGCCAGCTCCAGCGCCAGCGATTTGGCGTGACTGTGCATCGCCGCCTTCATCGCGTTGTACTGCGCTGAGCCACCGGCCTCGCGTCCGAAGATTGAACCGATGTGAATGATTGAGGAGCTGTCGGCGCCGTCGCCCGCGGCCGATTCCGTCAGGTGTGGCAGCGCCGCACGAGTCGTGCGTACGGCGGCCATCAGATTGAGGTCGAACATGTCCTGCCAGACCTCGTCGCCCTCGCCGCGCAGCGAGACGCCCATGTTGTTGATCACGATGTCGAGCCCGCCCAGCGCCTCGACCGCCGATGAGACCGCGCGATCGCCGGCATCAGCGTCGCCGAGGTCGACGACGGTCCAGTGCGCTTGGCCTGACCCCAGAGCGTCGATCCTCGCGGCTGCCTGTTTGAGCGCCTCAGGACGTCTCGAGCAGATCGAGACATCCGCTCCTTCCGCGGCCAACGAGAGCGCGCAGTACAAACCGATCCCTTCAGACGCTCCCGTGATGAGCGCTCGCTTGCCGTTCAGACCGAGATCCATGGCCGCCTCCTCCGCTGTCAGCACGAGTTCGTTGCGAGTTCGTTGCGAGTTCGTCGGCCAACATTCTATGACCGCTTACGCTCATTAGATGGGCGCTCCGCAAAGCGGCAACCTGTTTGGCATCAATGGGCGAGCTCTGGCGCTCTCTGCACGCCAGGGCGGCTCGCTGCTGCGTGCCCTGGCCGGCACGACACTCTCCAATGCGCTTCAAGCCCCGCAGACCCACAAGCGTCGTGGCAAGACAACGGTCGCCGGACTGGAAGCGCCCGTCGAGATCATTCGCGACCGCTACGACATCCCGCACTGTTTCGCGGAATCGGCCGCTGATGCGCTCTTCGCCCTGGGCTACGTGCAGGCCCAGGACCGGCTCTGGCAGATGCAGTGGAGCCGACGGGCGGCGATGGGTAGGATATCTGAGATCGCAGGACCCCAGGCCCTGCCAGTCGACCGGTTCTGCCGCACCATCGGGATCGGCCGGGCATCGGAGGCCGCCTGGGCCGCCACGCCTGCCGTGCAACGCGAGCAGGTCGCTCCTTACATCGCCGGGATCAACGCAGCCATTGCCCGTGCGCCGCGACCATTCGAGGCGCAGGTCCTGGGCGACCGGATCGGTCCCTGGCAGGCCACCGACAGCATCGCCTGGGGCAAGCTGCTCTCGGGACTGCTCTCGCCCGCCTGGGAACAACAACTGATGCGGGCGCGAATCGTCGAGGTCGCCGGGCTGGATGTCCTTCACGAGCTCGACCCACCGCTCCCGGCCGATACCATCGTCGCCGTCCCACCCGAAGCGCCCTATGGCGAGTTGGCACAACCGTTGCATGAAGCTGCCGCCGCCGCGACCAGGTTGCTGGGCATACAGAGCGGCGCGTCCAACAATTGGGCCGTCGATGGCCGACACACCGTCGATGGCGTCCCACTCTTCGCCTGCGATCCGCATCTCAATCCGGTCACGCCGCCGCACACCTACTTTGTCCACCTGCACTGTCCCGAGTTCAATGCCGCCGGCGCCAGCGTCCCGGGTCTGCCGGGACTCGTCTGGGGTTTCAACGACCACATCGCCTGGGGTCCGACCGCAGCGCTCATGGCGATGCACGTCGCGGTCGTTGAGCAGTTATCCGAGGACGGAACCAAGTCGCTCACCCCGGACGGCTGGATCGATGTCGAGCAGGTTGAGGAAACGATCAAAGTGCGCGGCCATCCTTCGGAGCACGTCACGTTGCGATCCACCGTCAATGGACCGATCGTCACAGATGTGTTGCCCGCGGATGTCGGCGATCGCTGGAGCGGCGGGCGCGCGATCTCGTTGCACTCACGCATTCTCGCGTCGCGTCATGGCGGCGGAGGAATCGCGGACATGCTCTCGGCCTCCAACTGGGACGAGTTCAGCGCCGCCGCCGACGATATGGGGGACTTCAATCTCTGCTACGCCTACGCCGACAAGCAGCAGGTCGGGCTCAGGGTCAGCGCCGATGTCCCAGAAGGCGATATGGCGGCGCTGCGATTCCCCGCCGCGGGCTGGGCGCCGATCGATCGCGGTGGCGCGCCGCTCAATGCGATCCGCGGAGACCAATTGCCACACGTCGTCGATCCGCCCGGCGGAATAGTCGTCAGCGCCAATGCTCCCTTGGCTCCGTTCGGCGACAGCCGTTTCGGAGCCGAATACCTCGATCCCGCGCGCGTTGCCAGAATCCGTGTCCTCCTCACTGAAACCGCGCCACACACGCCTGACACCTTCGCCGCCATGCAAAGCGACCGTACTTCGTTGCCACTGCAAGAGTTCGCCCGGCACATCCCGGACGAATCCTTGAACGAATGGGACGGTGAGATGAGGGCCGATTCGGTCCAGGCCGCCGTTGTCGCCGCCACCATGGTCGAATACCGCCGCCAGGCGTTGACCGACCTGCTGGGTCCGAACGGGGCTGATCTGCTCGTGCCGCTGCTGGCGATCCCGACGCTGGACATCTTCGCCGCGCACGCCACATCATGGGCGCTCAAGCGAATCACGGCCGATCCGGATGCAGCGCGCCAAGACCTCGTTGATGCTCACTCGCGTGCCAGCGAGGTCCTGCAACGCAAGTTCGGTCCCGATCGCTTGACCTGGACCTGGGGACGCTGCCGCCAACTGATCCTCAAGCACAGCCTGGCCGATGCGCCGCTGATCGGGTCCCTGCTTTCGCCTGGCCCATTTCCGGTTGGCGGCGAAGCCGACACCATCTCACAATCGGGAGTCCTCGGACTACGGCACTTCGAGTCATCAAGCGCCATTCCGGCGCTGCGGCTAATCGTCAAGATGAGTGATCCGCCAGAAGCGCAGTTCGCCCTTGCCGGTGAGCAAATCCACGATCCACTGCATGCCAACGGCCTATTGACCGACGCCTGGCTGAAGGATCGGTACCTGCCCCTGTTGCGCGATCGCGAGCAGATCGAAGCGGCCGCGAAGTCCTCACCGACCAGGCGAGCGGCGAGACTTCAGCTCATCCCCAGAGCTTCGGTACACTGAATCACTTAGACGCACCTGAGACGATCATTTCGATGACCACCACGCCGCAGCTCGCCCTGGAGCGAATCGACGATCTCGCCGTGATCAGCGGTGGTCGTTCGCTGGACGCTCATTGCCTGAGCCAACTTGCGGATCTGGCCGCTTCGATTGCAGATGACGTCCGAGCGGTGATCCTGCATCCAAATCCTCAAGTCTGGCTGGGCTTCGATGGCGCGACCGATGTGGGTGATCTGTTCGCCGCTGTTGCCGCAATACCTCAGCCCACGATTGCCGTTCTCGACGGACCGACGCGAGGTGGCGGTCTGGAACTGGCGCTCGCCGCAGACCTCCGAGTCGTGGCAGCGGCCAGCGTGATTGGCATCGATCTCACGGCGAAAGGATTTCCCCGTGCTGGCGGTCTGCAACGTCTGACCCGCGCCGTTGGACGATCGCGAGCCACGCAATTGCTTCTGCTTGAGGGCGAGATCGATGCCGAGACCGCTCACGACTGGGGACTCGTCAACGCCGTCGCCGCCGATCCGCTGGCAGCGGCGATGGATATCGCCCGCTCAATCGCTTCACGCGGACCGATAGCGACCCGCTACGCCAAGGATGCGATCGGCCACGGGCTGGATATGCCATTGGCCCAAGCGCTGCACTACGAGACCGAACTCACCATCCTGCTCCAGGACACTGCTGACCGCGCCGAAGGCGTTGACGCCTTCGTCAACAAACGAATACCGACATTCAGTAGTGCCTGACCAAACTAGAGGCAGTAATGCCTAAGCAACCAAGAAAGCGTGGGGATTGACCCCGCAAAGGAGGCTCGAGAGATGCGACTGATTTTGGATGAAGAGGAAACCTGGTCGTTGATGACCCTGATCACCGCGCAGGTGCTCGATCAGGTGGAACTCTCCGACGAAGCGATCAAAGCGATCCGTGACTGGCGCGCCACCGTCGTTGAGGGCAATGCCGCGATGGACGCCGTATCCAATGGTGTCAACGAGGCGCTGGGCAACACGATGGACGAAGAGCTCACTCGCACCGTTCGCCGACGCGACTACTACCGCACCGTCCGCTAACCACCGATTTCAACCTCAGACCCAGACAGGAACACGATCATGGTCAAAGTCGAACTCGACATCGAAGAAGCGTGGGCTGTGTTTAGCAATGTGGTCAACCACATGCTCGACGAAGTCGACCTGCACAAGTCGGACAAGGCGGCAATCCGCCGTTGGAAGTCCAGCGAGATGCGTCCCGGCCGGGAAGAGATGGACGCGCTGCACGAAAAGATGAACGACGACATCGAGCGTCTGTGGGACGTGCGTCGCAAGAGCGAAATCCGCAAGCCCGACTGGCGCTAGTTGAGTTCGTTCAGCTTTTCGATGAATTGCTCCACCTGAGAGAGATAGAGCGTGACGGTCTCCTGGTCGAGCCAGCCTTCGTAGAAGTTCATGTGCAAATCGTTGGCATTTCCGAAGTACGTGCGGATCTCATCGTCCTCCGCTTCTTTGGCCAGTTCCTGTACCGCCAGCCGGATCTGGCGGTGGGAAGCGTGATTGAGGCCCCGCGCTGTGGCTGCAGCTTTCACCGCGACAGCCGCTGCGCCCCAGCCTTTCTCGGACGCCTGTGTCAGGTCGCCCTCTGCGAGATAGGCTCTTGCTCTACGCAGGTACTCTGAGCTGAGATCGGTGTAATGCTCTGTCCTCGGGGTCGTCATGGCACGAGAGTAGCGATCCAATTCGCCCGCGTCGAAAGGAAACGAGCAGCGTTCCCAACCGAAAACTGCTGCTGCCGCCATGTCCGATCCGCTCATCCTCTACGACAAGCCTTTCGGCGGCGTCGCCAGTATCACCCTCAACCGGCCTGAGGCGCTCAACGCGATCAATATGGCCATGCGCGACGACCTCTGGACGTTTATCCAGGCCGCGCTGATTGATCCTGACGTGCGCGTCATCATCTTCCGCGGCGACGGACCGCGTGCATTCTCCGCCGGCGCAGACATCTCCGAGTTCGGCAGCGCGCCCTCGCTGCACGAATCACGAGAGGCTCGACGCCAGCGAGACCTCTGGGCGCTGTTGGAAGACCTGCCGGTTCCAACAATCGCCGCGCTGCACGGATTCTGCTTCGGCGCGGGCATCGAACTGCCGCTCTACTGCGACCTGCGCATCGCCGCCGAGGACACCCGAATCGGCCTGCCCGAGGTCACGCTGGGCTACATTCCCTCGGCGGGTGGAACCCAACTGATGCCGCGTATTGCGCCCTCCGCCGCTGCGAAGGGACTTATCCTCAGCGGCGACCCGATCGATGCGCAACGCGCCCTTCGCTGGGGCATCGTCCACCGCGTGGTCCCGATGGATGAGCTTGACGCAACGGTCAACTCTGCCGCTCAGCGCCTCGCCGAAGCCGACCCGGCCGTCACGGCTGCCGTCAAACGCAGCATTCGCCGCGGGCTCGATCTGCCTATGTCAGCAGCGATTCGGCAGGACACGCTGACCGCACGACGATTGAGCCATACACTGACTGATCGTTAACCACATTCATTCGCGCAGAGGCCAGAGCCGCATCTTGAGCGTTCCCGGTCCAGCCAAGGAGACTCCCACGTGAATACCGCCGACTTCCTCGAACTGTCCTCCGCCATGGTCCCCGACCGTCCGGCCTTGATCTGCGAAGACACGGTCAAGACGTTCGCCGAGCTCGCCGCCGACGTCACCCGGCTGGGCAATGCGCTGCAAAGTCTGGGCCTGACCCGCGGCGACCACGTTGGCGTCATGTCGGTCAACTCGGCCGAGTACGTGATCATCTACTACGCCTGCGCCAAGATCGGCGTCACCTTCGTCCCGCTCAACTACCGCGCCAAGCGCGAAGAGCTGACCTACATGATCAACACCGTTGAGGCCAAGTTGATCTTCGTCTCCGACCGCTACCAGGACCTCGTCAGCGCGATCAAGGACGACTGCCCCACCGTGCAGAACTTCGTCGCCCTCGAACACGACGTGCCGCTGGGCCAGCAGCACTACCGCGACCTGCTCGCGTCGGGTTCCGAGGACTTCCTCTGGGCCGAGGTTGACGACAAAGATGCGACCGTCATCATCTACACCTCGGGCACCACGGCGATGCCCAAGGGCGTGCAGGTCACGTACCAGGACCTCACCGTCTATGTGACCAACACGATGTCGCCGGCCGACCCCGAAATGCCGCACGAGAAGACGCTGCTCTCGGTGCCGCTCTTTCACATCGCCGGCGCGACCACGATGGTCTCCTCGGTCTGGGGCGGCCGCACGCTGGTCATCCTGCCGCAGTTCTCGCCCGCCGCCTGGATCGACGCCGTCGACAGCCACGGCATCACGCACTCGATGGTCGTCCCAACCATGCTCAAGCGCACGATGGAGGACGACCACTTCAGCGCTTTCAAGGGCGATACGCTGCAGCTCCTCACCTACGGCGCTGCGCCGATGCCCTTCGACGTGATCCGCGCCGCCGTCGATGTCTTCCCCCAGAATGTCGGCTTCATGAACGCCTACGGCCAGACCGAGTCGACCAGCTCGATCTCGTTCCTCGGTCCCGACGACCATCGGCTTGGCGGCACGCCCGACGAGGTCGCGGTCAAGGAGCACCGCCTGCGTTCTGTTGGCAAGGTCATGCCCGACATCGAAGTGCTGATCATGGATCCGGCGGACAACGTCGTCGGCGCCGGCGAAGAGGGCGAAATCTGCGTCCGCGGCGACCGCATCATGGCCGGCTACTACAAGCAGGAAGAGGAGACCGCTTCCGCCATCCGCGACGGCATCCTCCACACCGGCGATGTCGGCTACCTCGACGATGAGGGCTACCTGTTCATCACCGGCCGGACCAAGGACCTGATCATTCGTGGCGGCGAGAACATCGCCCCCGGCGAGATCGAGCAGGTGCTCGAGGGTCACCCGGCCGTCGCCGAGGCCGCCGTGATCGGCGCGCCCGACCTCGAGTGGGGAGAAGTCGTCAAGGCCGTGGTCATCCTCCACGAGGGCCACAAGTTCAGCCTCGACGAGGCCGTCAACCACACCAAGATTCAGCTGGCCAGCTACAAGGCCCCAACCTACCTGGTCGTCGTCGACAGCCTGCCCAGAAACCACATGGGCAAGGTCCTCAAGAACGACCTGCGCAAGACCCACGGCGAGGCGAAGAACGGCTAGTTACCAGCGGTCTGAAGAAATTTTGCACACAGACCCGCGATCTTGTGTGTACTATGTGCGCAATTGGTTGCGATTCCGCAATCGGCGCCGTCCCCTCCACGGTGGACGGCGCCTTTAGTTTTTCACTCGCGATCGATGAGCCTCCACTGCGTCGCGGATGTCCGAGTCTGGAAAGACCTTCAACCCGAATTTGCCTCGCTGGAGGTCTCCCCTCCTGTAGAACTTTTCGCCGAACAAGTCCCACCGGAGCGGTTCGCTTGCGCAGTCCGTCCTAATCCACTCAAAGATGTCACGTGCGAGCATGTCCGCAAGCTCAGTCGGGTGCGATCCCCTCTTTCGAACAAACTCGACTCCGGGGTTGAGATAACGTTGGAATCCCTTTGGTGAAACCCACTGTGTTCCCTGGGCAATGGTTTCTGAGACAGTCAACTGGTGTAGTGCATCCGGGTGAGCCTCTTGAGATTCCATGACTATCGAAGCTCGCAGCCGGGCTGGATTGTATGCGAGGTAGTCGACGTATCTCTCGACTAGGAGATGAAGTCCAAGATCATAGACTTCCAACGGCAGATAAGGGTCACCGACGTTCCTGTTTCGAAGAGTCGAGAGGGAGCCCTTTCGAATTCCAACGCCGAAGGCAGTGAACTCCGAATTGGAGATTAGGGCGGCAAGAGCTTCGTCGAATTGCTCTTGTTTCCTACAGTCCCCGCCAAAGTGGAACATCAAAGTTCGTTGTCGCATCTCTGGCTCGTGGAATGTGACCGTACTATCGCCGAGAAACATCGTTTTGATGTAGTCGGCCTCCTGAATGTAGCGATCAACAGCCTCGCCTGTCATGGACACCGCGCCAAGAGCAAACCAATCATCGCCCCTTTTGCTCAGACTTTGCTCGGCTCGTCCTGCTTCGTCAATGAACAGAAACCGCTTGGGTACCTGGCCTACCGACCGACTTTGATGTCTCTTCCGAGGGTAGGTCTTTCTGCCTTCGACGACCCGGCTGCCAGAACCTGTTACAGATTTCTCAAGTGCTGCTAGTTCGTTTCGAATGACCTCAAAGCCAATATCTGTGACATCGACTTTGCTCAGCTGTACTTCGGCCAATGCCAGAAGCCGAGAAGCCTCAGCGAACGCAGCCTTCTTGCGATCAGCGATTCGACCGCCCTGTGGATCGCCCTTTTGGCTTTCTTTCAAAGCTGATTCTGACCTTCCAAGTTGGATGTCTGGCGTCCAGGCCAGGCGGTTCTGTGCGCGCGTCTGCGGGAGACAGGAAGACAAACAGCCTCACTATCGTAGAAGACAAGGAGCCGATATCAGTCATGGCGTCGCGAATCCACACTGCCCACAGACTGGCCCACCTGCTGATCGACTTGCGTAAGACGCTTCCCTAGCGTGACGCCATGCGACGCCTGATTCTCATCGCGGCACTGGTCTTGGCAGGAATCGTCAGCGCATCCGTGTTGCTGGTGATTGGCGCTGAAACCGATCACGATCCACTGCCAACCGCAGAGCGCCTGCTGGGAGATGAAGGCCAGGCCGAACAACAGGAGGCGCAGGACGAGCCGCAGCCGACTCCCGAAGACGGTGAGCCTGAGCAGGCTGCAACGGAGGAAGAGCCGGTTGAAGAGGAAGGCTCTGACGAGGACGAAGAAGTCGAAGTCGAGGAGCCATCACCCGAGGTTGAGGATCCCGGCGAAGCTGAAGACGAGGAGCAACCAGCACAACCAACAGAGGTTGAAGAGGCTGTGGAATCAGAGGAGCTGGATCCGGCCGAGATCATCATTGAGGCGCTCGACATCGGGCGGAAGTCGCCCGCGAGCGAGGAGCCTCCGGTCGCCGCCAGCGCGTACGTCGTGATGGAGGGCGATACGTTGTCCGCCATCGCTGATCGATTCGAAGTGCCGCTCTCTGACCTGCTCGTGTGGAACGGCATCGAGTCGGCCAATATGTTGGTCGTCGGTCAGAAGCTGAGATTGCCTGTCAGCGAATCGCCGTCCGACCCCCTTGATCCGCCGATTGAGGTCGCGCCCGGCGTCACCGAAGAGGGCATCGTCTTCGGCACGATTGAAGACCATGAACGCAGCGTCGTAAACAGCGCTGTTGTCGCCATTGCCGATTCGAACAGGGAGATTCACTTCATTGCCGCCTGTGTCGACGGAGCGCGGCGTATGTACGTCAAGGGCCTGGAGTTGCCAGCGTCCCTGGCACAGGCTTACTGGCGCATCGACCTCGGCCCGCTCAACCTGGACCGCTGGTCGGTCGAGGACAGCCTGGTTGAAACCCCACGCTCCGATCCGCTGTTCGACGAGCTCCTGGACGCGCAATCGTTGTGGCTCAGGTTGGGCGGTATCGACCTGAACTTCAGCATCGAGTCGATGTTCCCCTCAGACATACACATCAATCTGGTCCATTGCGGCCATTAGCCGCGTATCCCGATTCAACCGGCTGACCACGTGCGATAATGCGCGAACGAAATATTGTCGGTTGGGGGTGCTGCGGTGACCAACTCGGCTGTCAGGTCGGCTGTCAAGTCGGCCGTCAATGCGGATTCTGGGAAACGCCGGTCCGGTACGACATCGACCGGTAAACGAGTCTCAGCCCTGGCAATTCCTGCCTGGCTGCCGCTGGGCGGCCTGCTCCTGGTCTCCGGCGCCGAGACCGTTCGCGTGACCGGCGCCCACCGCGAGCTGTTCTTCAACATCGATCACTTCTGGGTGCTCTACACGCTGCTCCCGTTCGTGATCGGAATCGTCATCTACGGCCTCGTCCGACGCTCCCGCATCTGGCGACTCGGCAAGCCCACTCGCGGACTATTAGGCAGCTTCGACAACCTGCCGCTGCGCCTGACACGCGTACTCAAGGGCGGCGCTGGGACCGAGCGGGTGCTCAACGACCCGTACTCCGGTGTCATGCACATGTGCATCATGACCTCGATGATCGTGCTGTTCCTCGTTACGGCGCTGCTCGCGATCGACGACTACATCCCCGTCGACATCCTCGTCGGCCCGCGATACCTCGGCTATTCGCTCGTCGCCGATATCTTCGGGCTAATCGGCATCATCGGCGTCGGCATGGCCATCGCCCACCGCTGGGTTCGACCGCGCACTGCCTGGCTGCCGACCTGGGAGGACTGGCTGATCGTCGGCGGACTGGGCGCATTGCTGATCACCGGATTCCTCGTCGAGGGTCTGCGCATCCACACCTCTGAGATCAACGTCAACCCCGAGTGGTCCTACTGGTCGCCGGTTGGCTACGTCGTCGCCCTGATCTTCTCCGGCGTACGCATCTCGGCTGCGCTCGACATCCACACGACGCTCTGGTGGGTGCACATGATCGGCGCGCTCTCCTGGATCTCGTTGCTCGGCTACACGAAGCTCAACCACCTCGTGCTCGCGCCGGCCAACGCCTTCCTCAAGCGCACCTCGGCGCCCGGCAAGCTTGACATGGTCGAGAACATCGAGGAGCAGGAACACTTCGGCGTCTCGCAGCTCGAGCACTTCTCGATGAAGCAGCTCTTTGAGCTCGACGTCTGCGTCCGCTGCGGACGCTGCACCGACAGCTGCCCGGCCGACATCGCCGGACAGCCGCTCTCGCCAATGCACATCATCCAGGACCTCAAGTCCTACGCCACGGACGTGGGCGAGCGCAAAGTCGCCAATCTCGTGCAGGGCAACGACCTCAACTTCGGCCTTGACGACGAACTGCCGATGGTCGGCGGCGTGATCCGCGACGAGTCGCTCTGGGCCTGCCGCACCTGCGGCGCTTGCGTTGAAGCCTGCCCCGTCTTCATCGAGCACGTGCCCACGATCGTCGATATGCGCCGCTCGCTGGTCATGGAGGAAGCGCGGATGCCCGACACCGTCCAGAGCACGCTGGAGACGCTTGAGCGTCAAGGACACCCCTGGCGCGGTACGCCGTACACGCGCGAGTCGTGGATGGAAGGTATCGATGTCCCCGAGTGGACCGGCGAGCAGGACTATCTCTACTTCGTCGGATGCACCGGCGCGTTCGTGGACCGGGCGCAGGACATCACCCGCTCGGTCGTGTCGCTCTTGTCCGAGGCCAACGTCTCCTTCGGTGTGATCAAAGGCATGGAATCCTGCAACGGCGACCCGGCCCGTCGGCTCGGTCACGAATACCTCTACCAAATCCTCGCCGAAGGATTGATTGAACTCTTCAATGAGACCGGCGTCAATGACGAGCAGAAGACCGTCATCACGCACTGCCCGCACTGCTTCAACACGTTCCTCAACGAGTACCCCGACATGGGCGCCAAGTTCCAGGTGATTCACCACACCCAGCTATTGGAACAACTGCTCAACGAGGGGCGACTCGTCGCGAAGGGCGATGGTCCCGAACAGACCATCACCTACCACGACAGCTGCTACCTCGGTCGCCACAACGACATCTTCGAGGCTCCGCGCCGCATCCTCGAGCAGGTGCCCAACGTCACCCTGATCGAAATGCCGCGCAGCCGCGAGCAGGGACTCTGCTGCGGCGCGGGCGGCGGCAACATGTGGATGGAAGAGCAAGGCAACAGACGGGTCAACGAGGTCCGAGTCGAGGAGGCCGTCGCCACCGGCGCCGACTCCGCCTGCACCGCCTGCCCCTTCTGCATCCAGATGTTCGACTCCGGAATCGGAACCGTCCAATTGGATGTCGAAGACGAAGACAAGCTCAAGGTGCTCGACGTCGCGGAACTGCTGCAGGCTGCGGCCACGGGAAAAGTAAGCCAGGAGTAGCTGAATCCTCGCTTCGGCGCGCTAACTCTCCCGGTCCGCTGATGTGAGGAATCGAGAGGTGAGATCTCGCGCGGCAGCCTGTGTCTTGACATGGCGGAGGCTTGCCGACCAAGATCGACCCGGGTGCAGCGTGTCCCACCAGCTTGCTTCGCCTTGGCGCCGGCCACTCCCGGGATCATGGTTCCCGAATCCGTCCAATTTGAGATTCCAGATCGGCTGATAGTGGTCGATCAGAAATCGCTCGGCCAACGTGATCCACACCGGTTCCAGGGGCAGATAACGGCACTCGAAGTCGTCCAACTGTATGTTGTTGGCCTCATCCAAGGACCTTGCGTGCTCGTTGAGTCGTCGTTGCAGTGCCGGCGCTGCCGCATCGACCGTGGCGCCCTTACGTGATCCTGGCGGAACAGCCTTACCAACGTAGATCGGCTGCGGCGTTCAAGCAGTTCTTTCATACTTTTCGAAGTTGCCGTCGTAGAGCAGTACGTATATCCCAGGACCCGGCACATCCGCGATAGCGCGAAGCCTCACCCGCGGTTGACGCTCGAAATGAACCACCAGCCCAGCCATTAAAGTCTCATAGGTGAGAGGGTCATAGAGTCCGTTCATGGCGCCTTGATCTCGACGACGGCTTCATAGAGACGACCGGATTTCCCCCGGCCAGCACGCACGCCGGAGTTGATGATGCTGTTGCCGACTCTTGTTGCGCGAGGAGTGTGAACGCCCACAACCGTCAAGCCGTGAGTTGACGCAATGGATGCCAGAAAGCGATCAGTAGGTACCGGTACGCCCTGCACGATGCTATTCCCGATTACGACCAGTGCAGTCGCGCCGGATCGTAAGCACCACTTCATGCCAGTGACGAAGCGTACACAGTCGTTCAGGTAGGTGGCAATGTAGTTCGCCCAGCCAGGACCGCCATAGATACCGCGCTCAATATTCCTGTTGCGAATCTCCGTGATTGTGTCCACAATCTCTGTGTCGCAGATCGATGGGTCGAGCTCCACTAGGTCAATATCGCGAGCATGCTGCCAATACGTTCCAAAGTTCTGGGTCTCCAAGCGCTTGAGATCTGATGGGGAATCGCAGAGCTTGAGCCAGTACAGATGCGGCCGAGTGTTGCGGTTGTAGTGGTAATTGTTTGCGTAAGGCGGCGACGTGATCGACAAATCGCAGCTCTGTCGCTCAATCTGTTGATAGCCGTCGAAGAATGACTCCTCCCGGACGGAGGCGTCGGGTCGATCAAGCTGGCGGCGTGAGTCGCGGTACCAATCAACATCTTCAGCCATCTGCGCGAGTTTGTCCGACACCGTCTTCGCAACCGGGTAGTCGTCGATGGGGGCACGTCCGGCGGCTTTGCGTCGACCGAGGCTGGGCTCGTAGGAATAGTTGGAGTACTCGACCATGGTTGCCGCGAACGCAAGGCGAAGCATGTCGGCGACCTCGGGATCGCTCTCCCTCTGCACGAAGTCTTGCAGCAGGAGCACTTTGCGCTCCACTTCAGGGCTATAGAACGGCGAGCGGGTGCGGAAGCGCGGGGGAGGAGAGGCCGTTGGCGTAGCGCCGTTCGGCTCCACTCGGAAGGCGTGAACGTCGAGGGCATCTACCGCAGCGCGTAATGCGGTGGAGGACACCCGATGGGCGCCGAGCTTGAGACGGGCGGCAAAGGCCGCGTAGGGGTTGATCTCGAATCCGATGGCGCGATGTCCAGCCAAGTCGGCCTCCACCAGAGTCGTTCCAACCCCGGCGAACGGGTCAACTACAGTTTGCTCGTCTCCGGTGATGTAACGCGAGAGCGCGTCGTCAATGAAGTCCTTGGAGAATCCGGCGATCCAGGGAACCCATCGGTGGACAGGTGCAGTTCGATTGGCGGCGAATGCGGGGTCTCGGAAAGCTGTGGGCATGAGTCCTCCCGCTCTTCTCCAGGCGAATTGCGTTGGCGTTGCCAGCGGATGCGAAGCGGTGTTGCCCTGGCCGTTTCACAATGCGCACTGCGCGCACTGCGATAGTAGCACTAGTGTTCCTATCTCTGGCGAGGCAAGGTCGCTAGACATAACAGGTCCGAATTGGACGCATGCTAGAGCAAGCCAGATGTGGGAAGCAGAGTCGATGACCCCTTCGTGGATTCGCTGTTCAGCAAGGCAATCTGTATCCCAACTGACTGCCTGAGTTCGGCTGCGGCGACACAATAGCCAATTGGACGCGCGACCGGATTCCCGTCCGATTGAAACCGCTTCGAGCACATCTTTCCAGTTAGTCAGTCAGTCAGTGAGGAACCGATGGATGTCATCGTCTGTGTGAAGCAGATTCCCGATCCCGAGACGCCCGCCGCCGCCTTCAAGGTCGACGAGCAGGCCATGCGGGTGTTGCCCGCGCAGGGCATCTCGCCCGTCATCTCCCCCTTCGACGCCCAGGCCGTTGAGGCCGCCTTGCGGATTAAGGACGCCTCCGGCGACGGCACGGTCAACATCGTCTCGCTGGGCCCCGATTCCGCCCGCGACGCGATCAAACACTCGCTGGCCATGGGCGCCGACGAGGGCTACCACCTCAAGGACGACGCCTTTGAGGGCGGCGACGCCTGGACCACCGCGCTGGCGCTGTCCAAGGCGATCCAGCACATCGGGTTGCCCGACGTGCTGATCTTCGGCCGCCAGGCCGCAGACTGGGACCAGGGCACCGTCGGCAGCATCGTTGCCGAGCTGCTCGACCTGCCCTCCGCCACGGTCCTGCGCGCTATCGAGCTCAACGGTGACAGCATCACCGTCTCACGCGTCGTCGCCGACGGTTTCGAGAACATCGAACTGCCGACGCCGTGCGTGCTGACAATCTCCAACGAGTTCGGCGACCCGCGCTACCCGCAGCTGCGCCAGATCATGCTGGCCGCCCGCAAGCAGGTCATTGAACTGACCGCCGCAGACCTCGGTCTCGACGCCTCGGAAGTCGGCGCCGCCGGCGCTCGCGTGCAGATGCACTCTCTGTACCAGCCGACCAGCGATGTCGAAGTTGAAATCATCGAGGGCGACACCCCTGAGGAGAAGGCCGGCGGCCTGATCAAGGCCCTTCGCGAAGCGAAAATCCTCTAGCGCCCTCTCCCGACCGCAGTCAGAAAACCCGGAACAACTCACATGTCAAGCATCCTCGTTATTGGTGAAACCGACGACAACGGCCTGACCGCACCGACGCGGGAAATGCTCGGCGCGGCTACACGTCTCAGCGCTGAGCTTGGTGGCGATGTCGCCCTCGCCCTGATCGGCTCCGGCCTCGCCGACGCCGCTGCAGCGGCCGGCCCCGCCGGCGCAGACAGCGTCTACAGCGCCGACGCCGACTCACTGGCCGCCTACCAGACCGACAGCTACCTGCCCGTCGCCCTGGGCATCGTCGAGCAGGACCGGCCCTCGGTCGTTCTGTTGGCGCAGTCCAGCATGGGACGCGACCTCGCGCCGCGACTCGCTACCCGTCTTGACTCCGCGGCGATCATGGACTCGCTCGGCCTCGAGATCGACGGCGACCGCGTCAAGGCCACGCGCAGCTGCTACGGCGGCAACGCTCGCCAGGTCGTCACGGTCCAGACCGACCCGCAGGTCATTACCGTGCGCCCCAAGTCGCAGGACCCGCTCGTTGCCGACGACTCACGCTCCGCCGAGATCATCTCCGTGGATGTCGCTGAGCCGACGCTCCGCGCCTGCACCACGGGCAAGGAACAGGCCGAAACTGAAGGCGTTCGGCTCGAAGACGCCGAGATCGTTGTCTCAGGCGGCCGCGGACTGGGCGGCCCCGAAGCATTCTCCGACCTCGAGCGTCTCGCTGGCGTCCTGAGCGCCGCGGTCGGCTCGTCCCGCGCGGCCTGTGATCTGGGCTGGTACCCGCCCTCGCAGCAGGTCGGCTTGACCGGCACAGTCGTCTCGCCGACGCTCTACCTCGCCATCGCGATTTCCGGCGCCAGCCAACACATGGCCGGCTGCGGAGGCTCGAAGAACATCGTCGCAATCAACAAGGACCCCGACGCGCCCATCTTCGGCTTTGCCCGCTTCGGCATCGTCGACGACTATAAGAAGGTCCTGCCGGCAATCGAGTCGGCCTTCGTGGCGGCGCTCGACTAGTCCAAGCCTCTACAAAGCAATCGGGGTCCCCTCAGGGGCGGCCCTGTGCATTCTCCAATCCCCCGCTCGGGGAGGATGTCTCAGAAGCCCGAGATTTGTCATTCCCGCGCTCCGTCGCGGGAATCTCGAGGAGTGCTGCACCGACGCTTGAACCTGAGGAACCTCGCCGGTTTCAATCGCTCAGCCGGCTCCTGGCGTTCGTGCCGAGCACAGCGAGATACCCGCGGCGGAGCGCGGGTATGACGGAGGTGGAGATTAGGCGACTACGAAGACGTTCTCTGGAACCCTGTATTGGAACCTGGTACTGGAAGCAAGTTTCGGAATCGAGAATGACGAGCTAGACGCCCTGCATCTTGCGCCACGTCCGGATTTGACCGGCGTGCTCCATGTCGTGCTCGATTAGCGCGTCGACCAGCTCATTGACGGAGATGTCCAAGCCCTCAAGCGCCAGCGAATTCTCGTCTCGCTCTTTATCAGTTAGCTGACTGACCCGATCCGCAATCGTGTCGCGGATCGTCCTCAGCATCGTGAGCAGGTCGCCGGTCGGGCGCCCGACCCAGTCGCCCGGCGCGGCGTCGTTGATCTCTCGTTCCGGGGGCAGCGGGCCTAGTGGTAATCCAGCGGCAGAGCGGTCGAAGACGTTGATCATCCAGGCGTCCCAGCCGACGAGATGGGCCAGGCACTCACGGACGCTCCAGGCGCCGACCACATTGGGAATATCGAACGCCTCGTCCGTTAGTCCCTCGACGGCCTCAAGCAAACACGTTCGTCCGTCGGTGCAGTCGATCGTTTCCGATCTGGCTGTTGCCGACTGTTCAGTAACAACCATCGGAGGCTCCTCGCAGGCGCAGTGAGCAGGCGCAGTGAACTGTGTCGTTCGGAGTGCGCGGTGGTTGCGCGGGACGCCAGGCCGGTGACCTCAACGCTTCCGCGATTCGTCAACGGAGACGCGTACGGGGAATCCCGAGCCGCGCCCGCATGAACCGTCAATTGATTGTTAACCCTATCAATCTGGTCAGCGCGGTCATGCTGACTGCGACACAGTTCCCAGTCCGCCCGTTCTGTGTAACGCTCCTGTCACATTGCGGGGTCGGTTGACCAGGTTCAGCCTCAGGAATAGCCTTGTGCTTCAGCGTGCGTCCGCGTGGCCGGTTGCTGCTCCACATTTCGAGGCAACGGGTTAGAGGCGGTAGGACGACGCCACAATTGCGACGCCACAGTTGCGGGGACGCCAATCCACTATGCACTCGATTGGACTCACCGGCGGGATTGCTTCAGGCAAATCGACCGTCGTCAACCAGTTGCGAGAGCTCGGCGCGGCCACCATTGACGCCGACCTGCTCGGTCACCAGACCTACGAGCCGGGCACCGAGACCTTCAAACAGGTTGTCGCCGCCTTCGGCGAAGACCTGGTTGCCGAGGACGGCACGATCGACCGCCGCAAACTCGGACCCAAGGTCTTCGGACCTCCCGGCGGCATGAAGCGCCTCACCGACATCGTCTGGCCCGGCATCCGCGCGCTGGCCGAAACTGAATTGGCTCGACTCGAGGCTGCGGGGACCGAGGTCGCCGTGCTCGAAGCTGCCGTCATGATCGAGGCCGGCTGGCAAAATCTGGTCAACGAAGTCTGGGTGGTCGCCGTCAGCCGCGACACCGCACGAGAACGTCTGATGGCGCGCAACAACTTCCCTGCCGAAGAGGCCGACAAGCGCATCGACTCGCAAATCACCAACGACGAGCGGCTCAAGCATGCCGACGTCCTGATCTCCAACGACTGCAGCATGGAGGTCGCGGCGGCGCGCGTCAATCGCGCCTGGGCCGGGATGCAGTCGGGCCGATAGGCTGTACTCGACAATCAACGAGTCACTATCCAACAACAAGGCCAACAACAGGGGACAAATCAGGAACACACACTCGCCGCACCGACGCGGCAGAGCGGGAGAGCGATTGATGACCACTGCATCCGCACCGTTGACCGAGTACCGAAGCTGGGCTGTTGAGGAGTTTCGGCTCGAAGAAGAGCCGTATTACGTCCCCGTCAGCGATGAGATCGAAATCTTCGAGGCGGCCTGGGCCAACAAGATTCCCGTCCTGCTCAAGGGCCCGACCGGCTGCGGCAAGACGCGGTTCGTGGAGTACATGGCCTATCACCTCAATCGGCCACTCGCCGTTGTCCGTAACGGCAAGACCGAGATCGAGCAAGAGACCAACCTTCCGCTCGTCACCGTCGCCTGCCACGAAGACCTGACCGCGTCCGACCTCGTCGGTCGCTACTTGCTCGAAGGCAACGAGACCGTCTGGATCGACGGCCCGCTCACCCGTGCCGTCAAGGCCGGCGCCATCTGCTACCTCGATGAGGTCGTCGAGGCGCGCAAGGACACCACCGTCCTGATCCACCCGCTCACCGACCACCGGCGCATCCTCCCGGTCGAAAAGAAGTCGCAGCTGCTCCAGGCGCGCGACGGCTTCCTGCTCGTGATCTCCTACAACCCCGGTTACCAGTCTGCGCTTAAGGACCTCAAGCAGTCCACCCGACAGCGATTCGTCGCCGTCGAGTTTGACTACCCGCCGCGCGAGACCGAGGCCGCAATCGTCGAGCACGAGGCCGGCTGCTCGGCCGACATCGCGATGAATCTCGCCAAGATGGCCGAGAAGATTCGCAACCTGCGCGAGCATGGCCTCGCCGAGGGCGCGTCCACCCGTCTGCTGATCTATGCAGGCCGGATGATCGCCCAGGGCGTCACCCCGCGTCGCGCCTGCCAGGTCTCCATCGTCTGGCCGCTCACTGACGACCGCGAAGTCCAGCGCTCGATCGAGGAAGTGGTCTCCTCGATCTTCGAGGACTAGGACCGGACAGAGCTGCCAGTGCGGATCGGCATCGTCTCGGATATCCATTGCAACGTGGCGGCGCTTGATCGCGCCGTCGAGCAGATGGGCGATATCCACGAACTGCTCTGCGCCGGCGACGCCTGCTACCAGTACCGCTTCTCCAACGACGTCGCCGAGCGGCTCAAGCAACTCGGCGGTCGTTACGTGCTCGGCAACCATGAGGAGATCCTGCTCTCCGACGCCGGCGCACGCGCTCAAGCGTCGCCCAGCGTGGACAAGTCACTGCTCGAATGGACGCGTGATCAGCCGAACCTGATTCGCGCTCAGATCGGCGCGAAGAAGCTGCTCATGTTCCACGCCACACCGTGGGCGCCCTTCCGCGACTACCTCTTCCCGCACGACCCACAGCTCCAGCGCCTGGCCGAGGAAGAAGCCGACTTCATCATCTACGGCCACACCCACGCACCGCTGGTCAAGCGGATCGGCCGCGCGCTGATCGTCAATCCTGGATCGGCCGGCGAAATGCGGGGAACCGAGCGGGTCCTGACCTATGCTGTGCTGGATACCTCTGACGATCATGCCGAGATCGAGCAGATCCGGTTCGACTGACCGTGAGCCCCACCGCGGCAGCCTCCGGCCGACGTGCCGATGGGCTGCGAGCTTGGATAGATGCCCATGACCGACACCCACTCCAACACGCTCGTTGAAGAGGCCCGCGAGGGACTGCGCCAATTCCCTCCGGCGCTGGCCCAGGAGTTCGAGACCGCGCTCCAGGCGGTTGAGCCGGTTCTCGAACCGGACGAGCTCGCGCAATGGCTGCGCGACGGCCTCGACATCGCACGGCATTCGCTGCGCAGTTGGGAGGCCTCCTCCGAGTACTTCCGCGCCTCTGGACCGGTGCTCGAGCAGATCACCTATGACCGCATGCGTGAGTGGTGCGCTGTCGGCATCGACCTGATGGACACGTCCCCGGCATTGTCGGGCGCGCTGTTCCGCTCCTCACCGGCTGTCTTGCCGCACCTCTCGGTGCCACAGGCCAACGACTGGGCTTCGCAGGGCAAGTCGCTCTACAAGGGGACCTGGAAGTCGGGCTCGCTCTCCGCGCAATACTTCGACGTCTCGCCACAGATTCTCCCGCACTTGCCGCTCTCGCAGATGCGACTGCTGGTTGACCTGATCGACTCGCTCGCGTCACATTCCTACGAACTCGCCTCTGCTTGTCTGGGCATGGCTCCCGGCGTGCTCTCGCAGCTCGATCGCTCCGACCGCGCCCCGTTCCTCGAGTTCGGCGGCATCGTTGCACACACGGCTTGGGTCGACGCGCGCGTCTATTTCGAGCGCGGCCCCGGCGCCCTACGCCAGGTATCCGAGGAACAGCGACCGCGCTACCTCTCGCTGGCCGGTCAGGTCGCGATGCAGGTCGGCCGCCTCGGCCACCCCTATTTCATCGAGGCGGCACAGGCCCTCTCCGAGGTCGACAAGGACATCCACCAAGGCCTGCTCGAACTGTCCGAGCAGCTCGCCCAACACTCGGGCGACGCCGCCATGGAATTCATCAAGTCGTCGCCCCGCGTCGCCGATCGACTCGGCATCGACGACATCGCTCGCTGGCAGGATTTCGGACTCAACATCCTCAAGCAGTCGCGCGACGGTGGCGAGGCCTTCTTCCGCCTCGAGTCCGCCCGTGGCGAAGAGGTGATGGAATCGCTCAGCAGCCGCGTCGATCTCGACCGCGTCTCCGAGCTGATCCGCATGTACTGCAAGGCTCTCACCGGCATCGACGTCGGCGTCAAGGCCTCGGATGAGCTCACAGCCAAGGGCGTCGGCTGGGTCGACGAAAGCAGCCCGACCACCGAGGGCACCACGATCTACCTGCCCGAGAACGTCGAGCGCTACCCGACCAAGGAAGAGAACTTCTCCGTCTACAAGGTCTTCGCGACCCACCAGGCCGGACGACTTGAGTTCGGCTCCTTCGAGTATCGGTCCGCAATCAGTCCCGAAGTGTTCCTGCCCGAGCAAAATGGGACCCAAAACGGCCACGGAAACGGCACGGCTCCCGCAGTGCCGGAATCCAAAGAGGGCGAGATTCACACCGACATGGAGCTGTTCTTCGACCAGTTCGAAGACCGCCGACTCGCTCACGATCTCTTCACCATCGTCGAGGACACACGGATCGACACCATCGTCAAGCGCGAATACGCCGGCGTCCGCCGCGCCTTCTCTCGGCTCCAGCAGGCCGCGGCCGAGCGCCGTCGCCCGGTTGAGGACATGCCCGCCCGCAAGGCGATGGTCGAAAACCTGCTGCGAGCCTCGCTCGATGAGGTCGGCCGCATCCGCTGGCCCGGCGAGCTCTCAGAGGAGCTGCGCACGCCCTTGCGCGTGCTCAACCGCATCCGCCAGGAAGGCGCAACCGTCCAGGACAGCGCCGCCGCGACCGCGTTGCTCTACGAGTGGCTGTCCAACATCCCCAACGTCGAACTCGAAACGGATGATTGGTCGAACTTGGAGCAAGAAATGTCGGGCGACCCCGACTCCGGCGACGACTCGGACATGATGCCCGGCTCGGGATCGTCGGGACTCGAAGAGTCGTTCATGCCCTTCATGCCCGGCTCCGAAGAGCAGCCCTACGACAGCCCTGACCCGGTCGACTTCCGCGGCGACTTCAAGCCCGAACTCGTCCAGTTGCTGATGAAGCTCAAGGGCGAGATGGGCTCCGGCGACGCACCGCCGATCCCGCTGACCAAGGAGCAACTGCAAGAGCTGCTCGAGAAATCCGTTGAGATCTCAATCAACGAGCTGATGGACATGGACCTGGCCGAATCCTCCGGCATGTTCCTCGACAACCTGCTCAAGGAAGTCAATCAGATCCAGGGTGAGCGCCAGGAGGGCCAACAGGCCATGGGCGACGACTCCACGGGCGCCGAGGACGGCGAAGAGTTGCCCGTTGAGGCGAAGTCCTTCTACTACGACGAGTGGGACTTCCGCGCCTCCGACTACAAGCCTCGCTGGTGCCGCGTGCAGGAGCAGCGCGGTGAGTCTGGCTCGACCGACTACTACGCCGAGACGCTGCGCGAGCACACCCAGCTTGTCAAGGAAACGCGCAAGCAGTTCGAAATGCTGCGACCCGAAATGTTCCGCAAGATGAAGCGCCTGACCGACGGCGAGGACTACGACCTCGACGCCGTGATCGAGTGGTACACCGAGAAGATCGCCGGCGGCGCCTCCGAGACCAAGCTCTTCTACCGCCGCAACAAAGTCGAACGCGACGTCGCGGTCGCCTTCCTGCTTGACGTCTCCGCCTCAACCGACGAGGAGATTCAGAAGCACCACGACCAGCGTCAGGACGACCAGTTCGACGACGATCCGCGCAAGTACCTCTCCTGGTGGGCACAGCGTCGCGCCGAAGCCGCTCGTCACCCGGGCAAGCGCATCATCGACCTCGAGAAAGAGGCCGTCGTGCTGCTGATCGAGGCGCTGGAGACCATCGGCGATAAGTACGGCGTCTTCGGCTTCTCCGGCTACGGCCGCGACAACGTCGAGTTCTTCGTGTACAAGGACATGGAGGAGCCATTCGGCGACCGGATCAAGGAGCGCATCGACAAGATCGCCCCGGTCCGTTCAACGCGTATGGGACCTGCGATCCGGCACTGCATCTGGAAGCTCCAGAACACCGACGCCAAGGTCAAGATACTGATCCTGCTCTCCGACGGCCGGCCCCAGGACCACGGCTACGGTCGCGACCGCACCGAGAAGGAATACGCCATCCACGACACCAAGATGGCCCTGACCGAGGCACGCCGTGAGGGCATGATCCCGTTCGCGCTGACCGTCGACCGAGCCGGTCACGACTACCTCAAGCAGATGTGCCAGGACATGGCCTACGAAGTCGTCTCCGACATCGAGTCCCTGCCTCGCCGCCTACCCGCCCTCTACCGCCGCCTCACCGGCTAGGTAGCCCCGCTTCAGATCCCCTCTCCCTTTGGGAGAGGGTTAGGGTGAGGGCCCGCCGCGATGGGAGCCACCCTCACCCCAGCCCTCTCCCAGAGGGAGAGGGGGCTTCCAACCCGCGATATCATGACTCCATGTCACTCATTGCCGGAACACTCACCGTCGGCGGGATCACCGCCGCATTCGTCGCAACGCTGATCAACCAGGATTCGACCGGCCTCTACATCATCTGTGCTGTGGTCGCCGCCGCAGGCCTCGCCCTGATGCTGCTGCATCTAGCCAGGTCGCGAGGCCATGCCTCAGCTCCGTGGTACGCCCTGGCGCCCATGGCCATCGTCGTCGCACTCCTCGGGATCGCCGCCTCGGGAGCCGCTTGCGGAGTCGCCTGCATCGCCTGGGGAACGCCCGCCGCCGCCGCAACCCTCGCCGCCCCCGACATCCGAAACTGGTTCAGCCGCAAGCGCCCGCTGAAACGGCTGACAGCCCGCTAACCTTGGCTCATGGTTACGTTCGACAAGCTCCCCATGCGCGATGTTCTTGTAGAACGCCTCGGTTGGTCGGAGGAGGACGCTCGGGCATTCTTGGAAGTCTTGGAAGCTCCCACAGAACATCTGGCAACGCAAGACGATATCGCCGCCCTGCGATCAGATCTTGATCAGGTCCGGGCAGACATTGAGGCTCTGCGCGCCGAGACGGCGGAGCTTCGCACCCAGACGGCGGAACTACGTACCGAGATAGCGGAACTGCGTACCGAGATGGCAGAACAGCGCTCGGAGACGGCTCGATTACGTTCGGATGTCGAACGGGTGCGTGCGGACGTTGAAGGGTTGCGACGCGATCTGAATCAGCATCGAGAGGAAACTCGGGCAAGCATGGTTGAGATGGAGCAGCGTCTCATTCGCTACATTGACGATAGAATCAACGAAATTGACCGGCTGGCTCAAGCTCGTCATGCAACGCTATTGGCCGAGTTTCAGGCGCTACTGCGAACGCACCAAAATCGTACGTATCTCTTAGTCACCTGCGCGAGCGGAACCATCATCGCCCTGTTAATCGCCCTGCTCGCGCGTACATAGCCTCAACGAATTTGAGCTAGGCCATCGACTACCGGTCCACCGACATCCCCGCGCTCTGATGGTTGACACTGCCCTGGATCTGCGCCATCTGAGCGGCGACGGTTCGCCGAGTCAGCCCTGTGGACTGAATCGGGCACTAGCTTGGACGCCGCGTCCCCGAGCTTCGCCTACCCGTGATGGTCACGACAAGATCCTGCAAACGTGCGTATAGGTCCGTCATATTGCTCTTCCTCAGGGCACTATCCCAATCCGCCGATATTCCCGCCGCCGATGCTGCCACGAATGCCCTGCGCCTGAGTTTGACTCACGCCGGGCTGACCTGATTGCTGCTGGCGCTGAGTCGCGCGACGCTTGGCCGACTCCGTGCCGATGACCTTGTGTCCGAGTTTCGAAAGTGCGCCTCGAACCCGCGCCATCTTCGATTCCATGCGCTAGACCCACTCTCAACCGATTCCGGTCCCGCCGATGTCGCCAATATTGCCGATATGCGGCGTGTGCGCGACGCCGGCCTGGTACTCGGCATGGCCCCTCAGCCGCGCCACTTCCCCTGCAGACAGCCCACCGGGATTAGTCCTGCCCCGGAGCACCCTGCGGCGATCTCCGCCCGGCAGACGGTCCGTCACCGAATTCACCGCAGTCCTGAGTCGGCCCAGCTTGTGTTTCATGGCGCCTCCAGCGTTCGCTCCATGCTACCTAGTTCGTCAGGCGCAGCTCACGATTCAGTTCCAGCTTCAGGAACCAGCGCCACGTCGCCAGGACGCCGACGATCAGCACGCCAATCAACACCGCGAACGCCACGCCCAGGATTTGCCAGTCCGTCTCGATTTGGAACGGCGGCAGCACCATGCGTCCAGTTTCGTCGATCTCCAGGTATGCCAGCAGAAGCAATGAAATCCGGTTACCCAAAATGACTCCCAGCACCAGACCGGTGCCCACGATGATCGCGTACTCGAGGAATACCTGGATCAGAATGCTCAGATTGCCGACGCCAACCGTACGCAGCAGCGCCATCTCCAGGCGGCGCTGACGTGCCGACACCGCCATCGAGACCAGGAAGGCCAACGCCATCAGCAGCGAAATTGAGATAAACGCCACCAGCAGAATCCCTGAGCCGCCGGCCGTGGTCAGTGGATCGCGGCCGCTGTCGTCCAACCGTTCGATACGGTCGTTGAACTTACCCAGCGAATAGCGAGGCCGATCGAGCTCTTCCTTTGTCGCCTGACGCAACTCCGGGTCCTCCGGCAGGTCGAGCCAGGTCTCGGTCGGCGTCACCGACGGGCGCAGGGCGGTCACCGATCCCATGTGGTAGAGCGCGTCATAATCCGCCACGATGAATGGCAGGACGTCCGGTCGCAGCGTGGGGAACAGTTCAACAATGCTCGAGACCCGGGCCGTGAGGACCATCGAGTCCATGCGCAAGGTGTAGCGGTCGCCCACTTCCAAACGTTGTCGTTCGGCAAAGTCGGCGCCGACAATCGTCGGTACCGTGCAGCGGGTATTAGTACAGAACGCTGGATCGGCAAAGTGCGCCGCTCTCAAGCCGGGCGACTGCCCGACTCCCGGATAGAAGGCCATCACATGCTCGCCTGAGATCGGATCGTCGTCCTGCTCGAACTCGATCTCGTCTCCCGCCCCGCGCCGCTGGACGAACTCCAACCAGCCTCGGTTTTCAAAGTCTTCGATGATCAACTCGCGCCCGTCCGGCTGGATCGCGGTCACTGCGTCGAAATACACCGTCGACGGTTCCGCAGCGAACAGGCCGAACGGCTCGCTCATCACAATCGAATGCAACGAGTACGGCGCGGTCGCGCCTGATCCGACCACCTCCGACTGGAAGTTGAACTCCATCGCCGTCCACGGCGTGCTCGGACTTGGCATCGTGAGACCGCCGCCGGTGTGGTACTTGCCGTCGCCGTCGCGCACCCGGAACCACAGCGACTGATCCGATTCACCAGCGCCCATCCGCACCCAGACACGAAGCGTCTCCGTCTCTGGAGGAATACCAACTCCGCGGCCGACCGGCGGTACATCGATCGTGGCGATCAGTTCCTCAAGCGTCAGCAGCGACAGGTCCTCGCGGAACCACATCATCTCTACGGCAGCCTTCGGTTCAATACCGAGGATCGTGACCGTCGTCGTCGTACCGATGGCGCGACCCGCCGACACCTTGTTCCGGTGAACGGCCGCGACTGCCTCAACCCCCTCGATCGGCCCCAGCCGCGTGCGCACGCCGTTGGCCGACGAGTACCCGCTTTCGCCCAGACCGACCCGGAATTCCACACCCGCGTCGTACTCAATCCGCTCCTCCAGCGAGCGCTCAACCGTGTCCGCATACGAGGCGGCAAACGTTCCCAGCGCAGCGCCAAGCATCAGCAGGATCGTCAAGCGCGCCGCCGGTCCGACCGTGCGGCTCACATAACGCAGCGTCGAAGCAATCGACAGCGGGAAGCGGTCGTAGGTCAACCAGGCAAAGAATCGGTAGAAGTACGGCAAGAAGCGAAGGATCACCAGTGTCGCCGCGAACGCAAAGAGGATGGGCGTACTGAGCAGCAACGGATCGGCAGACAGACCGCCGACGCTGTTGCGCTCGAACACCGTGCCTTTCAGGTCCGCTTCGAAGATCAGCCCCACGGAGACCAGGACCAGTGCGACATCGAGGAAGTAGCGCTGCAATGCGTTCGGACCAGCCGGCCGCGAGACGCCGCGCAATCGCTCCGACAGCACCCGCGTCCGACTCGCAATCACCAGCGGCGCCAACGTAAACAGCACGGCCACAATTGCTCCCGCCGCCGAGAGCAGGAATGCCATGTCGGTCAGCGTGGTCGGAATCGTGTGTCCGCCGGTCAACGGTTCAAAGACGGGCGTGTAGCCCAACAGCCCAATCACGCCAACGGCAATGAACGGCGCGACCGCCGCGGCAATCACCGCGAGCAGAACCCCCTCGATCGCCGTGTGCGAGATCACCTGGAAGATCGACGCTCCGCGAGAGCGCATCGAGAACAGCTCCTCGCGCCGCTGCGCGACTTGCACGCCGGCCACGATCACGACATAGAACAGCGCAATCCCGACGACCTGCGCTAGCAGCATCAAGATCGGCACCTGGGTGAAGTTGAGGTCTTTGACGAAGGACTCGAGTCGAGACTCAATCGGCGACCGCACGCTGCCACCGACTGATCGCAGATCCTCTCGCAGCAAATCGAATGAGGCTCGGGTCTCGTCCAGCACCGCCACGTTGAGCAGATCGGTGTCAATCTCGGAAATCCAGTTCGTACTGACGAGGTACCCGCTCATCACCGTGGGCAGCCCGTTGTCGAACGTCTCCGTAGCGACGATCAGCGGCACAGTCTGCGGCTGCGGCGGACCGGAGTAGACGCTATTAGTGATATCGCGCGGAACACGCTTCCAGTAGCTGCTGTCGACGTTGTCCGGTTCGACGATCCCGGTGATCACAACCGGAATCAGGCGCGTGACCAGCATCGTTGGCTCACATGGAGGACGAGGTGGCGGCGGCGGACCGCCCGGCGGCGGATCCGGCTCACGGTCACATTCGTCGAAGCCGTCAACGATGTTCACCTCGGAGCCAACGCCGACGCCGTACAGCCCCGCCGCCCGCTCCGGCATCGCAATCTCAATCGGACCCGTCAGGCTGCCGTCCGCCGTCAGCGTCGGAGGCTCGGGATACCGACCCTCCAGCAGAGTTACCTGATCCTCCGCTCCGTCGAGCGCGCCAAAGTAAGCCGTTGCGGGAATCACCTGCCCCGGTCGCGGCGGCAAATCGATGCGCATCGGAATCGTCGACTGGTAGCGCAGCCGCTGCGACTCCAGTCCGTCGAACCGCTCAGAGATCGACTCCTCGGCAAAGGCGCGGGCCGATTCATTCGGCCCGCCGGACATCGGCAAGTTCCACAGATACGTGAACATCTGGCGGCGCTCGGTCAGGTCGTCTCGCAGAGTGACCGTCAGCGACAGGTCCGAGACCGCGCGCGTGTAGATCGTCGTTGACGACATCAACACCGCCGCAACGAGGATGCCAACGGCGATCACAAACTGCAGCCGCCAGCTATCACGCATGCGACGCAGCACAAAGCTCAGTACGGACCCAAACGTCTCCACCCAGACCCCCACAACTCGCTCAGATTCCGCCTCCGCCGTTATCACGGCGTGACGCTGGATTTTCCGCAATGCCTAGTAGTCTACGAAGGCAACGCGGTCGAACATACCCCCAAGAGTCGCTGTACGACAGAAGACGCGGCGCGAGGCAGGACACGAAGCAGGACGGGTGGCAGAGCGCAGCATGGGCGGCATTTTCAGTTCCCTACCCACCGCGTTCCGTATCGCGGTACGTCGGCTCAACGGCAACCGACGCCTGATGGCGGCCGTCGCGGTCGGTGTGGTGCTCGCCGTTGCCCTGATGGCCTCCACGTCGATTTATCGCAATGCCCTGCAGGATCTGGGACTACAGACCGATCTTCTCCGCGCATCCGACGCCGACCTCGATGTTCGCATCCTCAATGCTGCCCACGGCCTCTCTGGTGGCTTGGCCGAGGAATCCTTCGACGTCATCGACCGTCGCCTGCGTATCCCGAGCGATTACATCTCCGACGTCAAGAAGTCGCTCACCTCAGCCACCTTCTTCATGACCGAGGTCGGCGGAATCCCGCCCGAGGAAGACCCTCGCGACCGTGCCAGAGTGTTGTGGTTCGAAGGCATGCAGGATCACATTGAGCTCGTTGACGGCCGCTGGCCCGACGCTGCGCCGGCCGCAACCCCTGATGATCCGCCAGTCATCGATGTTGCGATGGGAACCGAGGCTGCCGCCTCCGGCGGATTCACGCTGGGCGAGACGCGAGATATCCACGCATCTTGGCGAGACGACGCCTTACCCATTCAGATCCGTGTCGTGGGCTTGACGCGCCCAATCGACTACACCGAACGCTATTGGGGAGTCAGACGCGATCACTTCCACGTGCCCGTCGAGAAAACCGACGCCTTTGCCTTCTTCGCGCCCAAGGCAACGCTGCTCGACGCCATGGCCGGCTACATGCCCGAGCTTCGCGCTCGCCTGGAGGTCTACGCCCAGGTCGAACGCAGCGCCTTTGTCGCCGATGAAGCCGGCCTGGCCGCCGTGCGCTTCCGCGCCGCCTTCGAGTCCATCGCCAAGGAGATCGATCGAGCCCGCGTCGAGACTGAGATCGTCAGGGTCCTGAACGACTACGAGACCAAAGAGTTCTTCTCCTCGATCCCGCTCCTGGTCCTCACGTTGCAAATCGTTGGCATCGTGCTCTTCTATCTCGTCCTGGTCTCGACGATGGTCGTCGAACGACAGTCAGCCGAGGTCGCGCTGCTCAAGTCCCGAGGCGCCGGAATCGGCCACATCATGTCGATCTCGACCCTTGAAGGGTTGTTACTGGTCGCCCTGGCGCTCGGAGTTGGTCCATTGGTCGCCCGTGAGGCGATCGCCTTCCTCGGCTACTCACCTGCCTTCGAGGGACTCACAGGCGGCGCGCGCCTCTCCGTCGAGCTGACCGCCGAGGTCTACATCTGGGCGGCAGTCGGAGCGGCGCTCAGCTATATCGCACTGCTCTGGCCCGCATGGCGCTCCAACCGAGCAACCGTGGTGCACTACGCCCGCTCCACCTCACGACCCGAAGACAAGCCGGCCTTCCAGCGCTATTACCTCGACCTTGTTGTCGTTGGCGTCGGCGCCCTGCTCTTCTTCCAGCTCCAGGAGTCCGGCTCGCTCGTCACCGAGGACCTCTTCGGCGGACTGCAACAGGACCCGCTCTTGCTCATCGCTCCGGCCGTATTCGTCGTCACCGTCGCCGTACTGTTCCTCAGGCTCTTCCCGCTAATTCTGTCATTCTTTGGCGGCATTGCCCGAGTCCTGGGCGGCGCGTCGCTGCAGATGGTCATCTGGCATCTGACCCGCGCTCCTGTCCAACCTGGCCGGCTGGCGCTGCTGCTGATCATGGCAACCTCACTGGGCATGTTCGGAGGCACGTTCGGCGCGACGCTGGATAAATCCTTCGACGATCGCGCCTCCTATCAGTCCGGAGCCGCAGTACGCCTGGCCGACCTGCGCAGCAGCGGAGCATCGGTGCAGATGCTGCAAGAGGACCTCGCCGACGCCCCGGGCATTGAAAAAGCGGCATACGTCGTTCGCACCAACGCGTCATTTTCCCGAGGCGCGCTCGATGTTACCGACGCCACCGTGCTCGGCGTTGATCCCGATAAATTCTCAGAGGTCCTCTGGTTCCGCGAGGACTTCGCGCTTGAGGATGCCCGCGAGCTCGTCTCCCGAGCGACCGCTCCGGAGTTCGAGACCGAACAGATCGTGATCCCGGCCGACGCGACCTACGTCGGTATGTGGTTCTGGCTGCCCGAAACGAACGGGGCGATCGCCCCCAGTCTGCGCATGAGAGACGGCTACGGCCGCTACCGCGATGTCGCCCTGCTGGGCCTGCCTCGCGGCCGCGGTTTCGGCGTCGGCGCAAACCACGAAGAAGGCTGGCGCTTCCTCTACGGCGACCTCTACAACGGCCCCGGAGCGCCGCACGTGGGCCCCTGGAACCTACAAGGCATCAACATTCGCACTGCCGGAAACACCAATTTCTCCGGCACGGTCGGCTACGACGCCGTCCAGTACACCGTCGAGACATCGGTGCCCGACGACATCATCAATGTCGGCTTCGAAGACGGTGTCATCATTGAGAGCTTCGAGCAGCAAGGCCGCTGGACTGTCCTGACCGACACCTCCCGCGCAGGACCGCTGCCAGATGATGCGCGACTCACCAGCGAACAGGCGCGCGACGGCGAATTTGGCATGAGGTACATCTGGAATCGTGATGTCCGTTCGGGCCTGCCTCGCGGCGTCCGTCTGTCCGGACCCGATGCGCCTGTCCCGGTCGTGGTCAGCAAGGACTTCCTCGAAGAAGCGTCGCTGGACATCGGAGCGAACATCAAACTCAGCATGGCCAGCGTGTACGTGCCCGTCCAGATCGTTGGCTCGTTTGATTTGTTCCCCACCTGGGATCCAGAGGGCTCTCGCTCGCTGATCATCGCTAACCGTGACTACCTCTTCTATCGAGTCAACCGCAATCCGGCCACAGTCGGCGCGGTCGCCCCCAATGAGGTCTGGATCCAACCCACCGACGACGACGGTCTGCGCCAACTGCGCACCTTCCTTGAGGTCACCCCGCCCTGGAAACACGACGCCTTCGATGTCGACGCGATCCGCCACCTGCAGGACGAAGACCCACTCGTCGCGGCCGGCTGGGAGGGTTTGCTCTTTCTGACGTTCATCGCAATCGTGCTGCTCGCCGCCCTCGGCTTCCTCGTCGCCTCGGTGCTCGTCGCCCAGCAACAGCAAGGCGAGTTCGCCGTCCTCCGAACGATGGGCTTCTCGCTACCTCAAGTGCTGCTCGTCGTGGGAATCGAGAAGATCCTGATCATCGCAGTCTCAATGGCCCTCGGCACGGTTGTCGGGCTCCAACTCGGGACGATGATGCTCGAGTTCGTCGGCTTCGTCGAGACCGGAGAAACCGTCCTGCCGCCATTCGTCACCGTCACCGACTGGGCCACCATCGGTGGAGCCTACGGAGTCCTCGGCCTCGTCTTCCTCGGAGCCATCGCCGTGATCGTCGCCCTCTACATGAGAATGACCATCGGCCAAATCCTCAGAATCGGCGCCGATTAAGGCCTGTACTCGTTGGCATGTCGTACCCACGCAAGGCGGCTGTCTACGTTCCCGCTCCCCCTTGCAGGGGGAGCTGCCGCAGGCTGAGGGGGTCCCACCTCCCATAATCCGGGCGGAATGCGTCAATTGTTGCCCTCCACCGGCGTATTGGAGCAGACCCCGGTTCCTGATGCTCGTGCCAAGACCGGCTTCCCATAGGCTCGACCCCCGGAGGGCGCCTCAGCAGTACATACTTCGTCATTCCCGCGCTCCGCCGCGGGAATCTCGCCAGGTGCTGCGCCGACGTTCGAACCTGAGGAACCGCGCCCGCTTCAAACGCTCAGCCGGCTCCCGCATTTGTGCCGAGCACCGCGAGATACCCGCGGCGGAGCGCGGGTATGACGGAAATGGAGGCCGAGCGAGTTTTGAGCCACTCTCCTTGAGCCGGGACCCGCTTGGGGGCAGGGACGGGAACACCGGCGTCTGACCTGGACTGCTGCGACAGCTCACACAGGTGCTCCCTGAGGAGTGCCGGCCACGTCGAGACCGAATTGGCGTCTCCATGAGCAGGCGCCGACCGAGGCGGAACGAGACTCCCACGAGGTTGGAGATGACGACTCGTGGAGTAATCGCACCGACAAGGCCGATGGCGTCCTAGCCGCCCCCGCCTGCACCACTACCACCGCTGCCCATTCGCTCTTCTCTGTCATGCTGCGGCGCCGGGCGCGCTGCGGCCGCACTGATCGCGGTCGCGGTGGCCTCGCTCACGCGAGCTGCAGCCGCGTGCGCGGCCGCCATGATTCGTCCCTCTTCAACCAGCCCGCCGTGCTTCAATGTCGCGCGTAGTCGCGGCATGCCGAACGCCCAGACCACCATCGCGATGGCAAACAGAATGCCGGGAATCGTAAGCAGAAATCGCACACTGACCACATCCGCTGCCAGCCCATTAGCCAGGATCATCAGCGACATGATCCCGCCGGCGAACATCGCGTAGAGCGACATCACCCGACCGCGAATCGCGTCCGGCACGACCGCCTGAATCATCACCGAACTCAGCGCCATGAACATCGCCTGGCTCGATCCGGCCAGCGCCGCGCCGAGGATCGCGATCGGCAGACTGCCCGCCAATCCCAGCACCGGCAGCGACAACCCGCTCGCGATACCGGTGAAGAGCAACAACCGTCCCCGAATCGGTCCGTCCGGCACCATCGATAGCGCAACCGTCGCGATCAGCGCGCCTCCGCCCACGCCCATCAGCAGATAGCCAAACTCATTCGAGTCTCCGTGCAGGATGTCGACCGCGAACGCTCGCAGGAGCGCGTCGAACGACATCGCCAACATGCAATGCACTGCCGTCAGTGCGATTAGCATCCGCACGCCCTTGGCCACGCCCAGGTAGCGCATTCCTTCACGCACATGCACTTTTGCGTCCGTCACGATCCCGCGGAAGTTCAACGGGCCGGCCGCGATTCCACCGGTTGAACGCACTTTGATTCGGGCCAACTGCCAGACCGACAACAGCAATAGGACTGCCGCGCCGCCGAAGACCCAGCCGGCGCCCAACTCACTGAGCACCGGACCTGCGACGGGACCGATCACTCGCGAACCAAACTGCATCATCGAGGCCAAGGTGATCGCCGAGAGCAGCGCCGCCATCTTGACCGTGTTGGGCAAGAGCGCAGCCTGGGCCGGCATCTCGCCAGACCGAATCACGCCTGAGAAGAATGTGATCAGAATCAAATTCCACAGATTGATCTGTCCGGTAAACGCCAAGACCGCCAACAACGCCGCGAGTGACGCAGCGCCCAATCGACAAATCATCACTACGCGCGCCCGGTCAAAGCGGTCCGCCATCGCTCCGCCGATGGGAGCCAACATCCACGGCCCAATCGCCGCGAAGTAGACCACGCCCACGGCCCAATTCGCGTCGGCCAACTCGCCGGCCAACCAGCCACGCGCCGTAATCAATGCCCACAGCGAAATCGCCGACAATCCCGCCGAATAGAACAGCTTGCGGTACTCGACCGACTCCATCGCCGGGAACATCCGCAGCATCCGCCCGGGCGCCTCAGCAGCCGTTGCTGGACCGCCCCCATTCAACTGGCTCATGCGCGACTACCCTCATTGGCTCAATGTTCTGCATCCTACGGCTTCGCGAAGTTTCTTGCACATGATTCGGCCAGATTCAGCTCGGAGCTGGGGGTACGCTACTCACAAATGAGCCCCACTTGCCCACCATCACAGTCCGACCATCACAGGCAGTGACATGACCTCTCAAGACAACCTCCGCGAACGTTCCAGTGTCCTCGTTGACGGCCCCAACCGCGCCGCCGCGCGGTCCCAGCTCTACTCCGTCGGCTTCGACGACGAAGCGCTCTCCAAGCCATTGGTGATGGTTGCGCACTCGTGGATCGGCACGATGCCCTGCAACTTCTCCCACCGCGAACTCGCACAGGACGTGATGCGCGGCATCCGCGAGGCCGGCGGGACGCCGATGGAGGTCAATACCGTCTCGATCTCCGACGGCATCACGATGGGCACCGAGGGCATGAAAGCCTCGCTCATCTCCCGCGAGATCATCACCGACTCAATCGAGCTCTGCGCCGTCGGCTACGCCTTCGACGCCGCCGTCATCATCTGCGGCTGCGACAAGACCATCCCCGCCGCCGCCATGGCCATGGCCCGAATCAACATCCCCTCCGTCGCGCTCTACTCCGGCTCAATCGCGCCCGGACGCCACCACGACGGCCGCGACCTCACCATTCAGGACGTGTTCGAAGCAGTCGGCCAGCACTCCGCCGGCACAATCGACGATGACGAGTTGCATCAGGTTGCGCTCAACGCCTGCCCCGGAGCCGGCGCATGCGGCGCGCAGTACACGGCCAACACCATGGCGACCACGCTCGAGTTCCTCGGCCTCTCGCCGATGGGCTCCGCCACCGTCGGCGCGACCGACCCGCGCAAGCACAACGTCGGCGAGGCGACCGGACGGCTCGTCATGGACGTGCTCCAGCGAGGCGTCAAGCCGCGCGACCTCCTGACCAAGGACGCGCTCGAAAACGGCATCGTCTGCGCCGCCTCGACCGGCGGCTCGACCAACGTCGTCCTGCACCTGCTCGCTCTCGCCCGCGAGGCCGGCGTCGAACTGAACATCGACGACTTCGACCGCGTCTCCGAGCAGACACCATTGATCGGCGACCTGCGACCCGGTGGACGCTACGTCGCGCTCGACATGGACCGAGCCGGCGGCACCCCATTGCTCGCAAAGCGCCTGCTCGAAGCCGACAAGCTGCACGGCGACGCCATGACCGTCACCGGCCAGACCATCGCCGAGGCCGCCGCCAACGCCGTGGAAACCCCCGGCCAGGATGTCATCCTGCCCGTCGACCAGGCGCTCAAGGAGACCGGTGGCCTCGTCATCCTCAAGGGCTCGCTCGCGCCCGACGGCTGCGTCGTCAAGGTCGCCGGCTACGAGCGTCTGCTGCAGAGCGGTCCGGCCCGCGTCTTCGAGCGAGAAGAAGACGCCATGACCGCCGTCACCAACAACGAGATCAACGCCGGCGACATCGTCGTGATCCGCTACGAGGGCCCCAAGGGAGGCCCGGGCATGAGAGAGATGCTCAGTGTCACCGCCGCCATCGTCGGAGCCGGCCTGGGAGAATCCGTCGCGCTGCTCACCGATGGTCGTTTCTCCGGAGCCACTCGAGGCCTCATGGCCGGCCACGTCGCCCCCGAAGCCTTCATCGGAGGCCCCATCGCCCTGGTCCACGAAGGAGACCAAATCACGCTCGACATCGAAAACCGAGAACTCAACCTCAACGTCGACGAAGAAGAACTCGCCCGTCGCCGAGCCACCTGGAACGCCCCCGCCCCAAACTACGATCACGGAGTCTTCGCAAAATACGCCACCCTCGTCTCGGGAGCCGAGCGCGGCGCCGTCACCAGCTAGATAGGCTGAATCCATGCCCGTCATGGAAAGCGTCACCCTAGAAAACTTCCGCTGCTTCCGAGAAAAGCAGACGGTCAAGCTCGCGCCACTGACCCTCTTGATCGGCGAGAACAGCACGGGTAAGACTTCTTTGCTCGCTTTGATTCAAGCGCTTTCGCAGTTTGTGTTCGAGGGTCGGCAGCCTAGTTTCAAAGATCCTCCGTTCGACTTGGGGAGTTTCGACGAGATCATTCACAATCGTGGCGCTCAAACCAATCCAACGGCCTCGTTCGTCGCTGGAATGTCAAGCCCAATCAATTTGCAGTCCGCTGATGGCCAGTCGGATTTGCCGGATTCGACGATTGCCGCCTTCGAAGTTGCGTTTCAGAGACCACTTCGTGGAACTGTGCCTCTCGCTGTCAGGCAGCACATCGTCGCTGGTGAGTCGTCTGTGGAGGAAAAACTGGACTACGAAGCTGATTCCTATGAAGCCACTCTCACGACCCGGCGTGGCTCGTGGTCAATTCACGTGGCTGAATCAGCATTCGGGGCGTTTGGCCTGATTCTGAAAATCTTTAGAGTATTCAACTCACTCCCACAGCAAATTGAATCCGACGTGAGATTCCCCGCGAGACGAATCGGAAACTCGCCCGAAATGGAGTTTGAGGACGTTCGCCAACTCCTGCAACTCGACTTTCAACGCGCTGCTCGGTTCACACATAATGGTCCGTACGAGGGCACACTTCCACTGGCGCCTGTGCGCACAAGACCACGCCGTTCATACGATCCCTCTTCTCTTATCCTAGATGCTGAGGGCAACCACGTTCCATCGTATCTGGCGGACTTAGAACACAGGGAGGATATGGTTTGGCCAGCCTTGAAGGACAGCATCGAGTCTTTTGGAAAGAAGTCGGGTTTGTTCAACGAAATTAGTGTTCTTCGCCATGAAGGCGACTCTAGTAGCTCGATCCAGCTGCAATTTCACATTAGAGACGAAGGCAAGGAATCTCCATTTCGAAATATGCCTGATGTCGGGTATGGAGTAAGTCAGGTTCTCCCGGTGATCACTGAGTTACTAAGGCCTGACGGTGCAGCACTGTTTCTCCTTCAACAACCTGAAGTACACCTCCATCCAAGTGCCCAAGCAGCCCTGGGTTCACTCTTTTGTGAAGTTGCCGCTGGCGGTCGCCAGCTAATAGTGGAAACCCATAGCGACCACCTCATCGACCGCATCCGCATGGATGTCCGAGACGGCAAGACCTTGCTCACACCGGAAGACGTGCGCATTCTTTACTTTGAGCGGGTTGGGCTGGACGTCAAGATCCACGAAATTTGGTATGACGAGTACGGGAACCTCGAAAACGTCCCGCCGGGTTACCGACGCTTCTTCATGGAAGAAGTCGACAGGTCCATATGGCCTCCCGATTAGGATGTGCAATCCTTGACGCGGACTGTGTAGGGGAAGTGTTCGGACGAGACGATTCCGAGTCTGGATCTGAGTTCCTGAAATGGGTGTTGGGCGGCAGGTTGCGCCTCGTTTCGGGCGGGCAAGCTCAGGAAGAGCTACGGCGCTGCAACGAGTTTAGAAGATGGGCTGCTGCTGGGCCTCCGAATCTAAGTGTTTATCCTCAAAGAGCAATCGCTCCAGTCAAAGAACAACTAGATTCTCGTAAGACAACATTCATGGACATCAGAGCCAATGACACTCATGTGTTAGCACTGGCGGTCGTGAGTGGAGCTCGTTTACTGTTTTCACGGGACAAAGATCTCAGGGCTGACTTTGAAGACGGCTCCATCATTATCGGTCCATGGGGCCAGCTTTACAATCGCGGAGCGAAGGACAATTTGACTGAGGAACATCGAGAACGATTGGCGTCTGCTCCGCCTTGCTAACAATGTTTTCTTTGCTATCACCAACGACGCCGTCGCCTCCGACGACCACCCGAACTCGCCGCCGACCCCTTCGCCAAGCCCTTGACGATCGCGACCAACAGTTTGAACACGCCCCCAACAATCACGACCAACGGCGATTCCGCCGCCTCGCGCTTACGCTTCCGTTCCGCCCGCTGCGACCTCCGATGATCCCACGGACGCACCGCATCGCGATACGACCACACACCCGCACCCTCGCGTTGCGCTCTGCGCTCAGAGTCGTCGAACCCTAATTCCCCGCCGCCGTACTGCCGATACCAGTAGGCCCAGCCGGCCTCGACCATCACATGGTTCGCTGACTGCCGCAGCGAACCGCCCTCTGGATAGAGCACGCCGACCAGCCTCTGATACCTATCCACGTCAACCACCCGCAGCCGCCACTCGCGACGACTCCGCACGACCCGGCGCAAGTGATCATGCGATTCCCGACCGCCACGCTGGTCCTTCTCCGGCGCGTCGATCCCATACATCCGCACCGAGTGCTCGGCCCCGTCGGGCATCTGCACCTTGACCGAGTCTCCGTCGATCACTCTCACCACATGGACCGGATAGTCGTCAGCCATCGCATGTGACTCCGTCGTTCGTCGCGCACCCTATGGCACGCCATAGGAAACGGCAATGGTTCTGCCTTGTGACTGCGTTACCCTCCCCGCCATGACACGAACCCAAATCTCCCCCGATCTCGCCCTCGACACCGCCGAGCAGGGCAACGGTCCACTCATCCTCATGATCGCCGGCGGGTTCATGGACATGGACCAGTGGACGCTCGTCGCCGACGCACTTTCTGAGCAGACGTCCGACAGCTACCGCATCGTCCGCTACGACCAGCGTGGGATCGGCGAGTCCGACCAGCCGACCGAGGGCTACACCGTCGACCAGTTCGCCGAAGACGCGATCAACCTGATCCGCACGCTCGACGCCGGACCTGCCGTCCTGGTCGGCAACTCGCTCGGCGGCACCGTCGCCATGGCCGTCGCCTTCGCCGCCCCCGAGTTGGTCCGCGGACTCGTGATCTGCTCGGCATCAGCCGGACCCACCGGTCCGCCGACGCCGCCCGAGACGATGCAATACATGATGCGCGGAGCCTCGCTGCCGGTGCCCCAGGCCGCCGCCGCGATGATGGACATCCTCTTCGCCACCGATTTCATCGACGAGCACCCGGACATGCTCGACAACGCCGTTGACAAGCGAAGCAAGGGCGCGCCCATGATTGCCACCCTGGGACCGCTCCAATCGGCGCTGATCTTCGACCCAATCGAGCGACTCAAGTCGGTCAACGTCCCAATGCTGATCCTTCACGGCGAGGAAGACATACTCGTCCTACCCGACCACGCCCAGCTGCTCGCCGACGCCGCAAGCGCCGAGCTGCAACTCATCCCAAACGCCGGCCACGCCCTCATCGTGGAACAATCCCAGGCCGTCGCAGAGGCGATCCAATCGTTCCTGAGCGATCTGCCGGACTGAAGGCACGGAACACCAACAGGCTGCCTGCTAAATCCCAGTCCCCGCTTTACGCGGGGACCTGCTCCTTCCCTGCCCTCTACTGCGCCACCAGGTAGCCCGTGCCGCCCGAGCGGGTCCCCGCGTAAAGCGGGGACTGAGAGGCCCGACTCGCAAATCTCCGTCCATCAGCCCTGCGCCAACGCAACAACCCGACCCGTCGCCGCCGACTCCCGCACCCCATCGAGCGCGATCTGCGAGTGTAACCCGTCCACGAAGTTCGGCGCTGGGGAACGCCCCTTGTCAATCCCCTCTGCGAACGCCTGAATCAGCCGCGCCGACGCCTCCACCGCACCGCCTCCACCGATCGCCGAGTGATCCGCAGGGGGATCAACCTTGCTGAATCCATCCTCTCCGACCCGGCCGAGCATCACGTCCCCGTCAGTCAGCATGCTGCCCGGCGATGTCGCCGCGATCACACCCTCCGAGCCCGTGATCACCATGCGCAGCCCCAGTGGCGGATTCGAGACCCAGGACAGCGACAGCGTCGCAATACCGCCCGAAGCGAATCTAAAGCTTGCGCTGATGTGGTCCTCGCTCGTCAGGCCCGGCTCCAACTCCGGTGGGGGAAACGACCCCAGCCGCGCCGACACCGTCTCCAGATCGCCGAACCACTGCCGCAACCGATCGATGGCGTGCGATCCGAGTTCGTTCAGCAATCCGCCACCGAGCGAGGGATCGAGCCGCCAGGGTCGTTCCATCTGCAGCAGGGGATTCGTGGTTTGCAGGTCCATGCTCACGTGCCGCAGATCGCCGATTGCGCCCTCGGCCAGCAATCTCGCGACCTGCAGGCGGAGCGGGGCGAAGCGAAACTCGTAGTTGATCATCGCCGTGCGGTCCGACGCCTCAGCCGCCGCCGCGAGCACTCGCGCATCAGGGACATTGGTCGCGAATGGCTTGTCGCAGAGCACGTGTTTGCCGGCCGCGAAGGCGGCCCGGCACAGTTCCAGATGCATGTGCGGCGGAGTGTGGATCGCGACCGCATCGATCTCCGTGTGGTTGATCAGCGCGTCCGCGTCGTGCGTGGCGAATGAGATCTCCAGGCGCGACGCCTCGGCTGCCGCCCGTTCAGGACGGCGGCTCCAGAGCCCTGCGACCTCCCATCCAGCCGCTCGAAACGCAGGCACGGAAACCCGCGCCCCCCAGCCCGTCCCCAGCACGCCGACGCGTCGTTGTCTCGCGGTCATCAGCCGGAACGACTTTCAATTACACCGAAAGCTCGGGACGCTGCAGAATCCAGTCCGTCGACTGCTCATAGGCGTGAGCCACGCGGCAGACTGTTGCCTCGTCGAAATGCCGACCGCCAATCATCAGCCCAATCGGCATCCCGTTGCGGTCATAGCCGCAGGGAATCGAGATCGCCGGAATCCCGGTCACGTCGTACGGAGCCGTCAGGCGCGCCAGCTCCGCCGTCGGGTCGCCATCCTCGATCAGCGGCGCCGTCCGAGAACAGGTCGGCGAGATCAGCACATCGACCTTTTGCAGCACCTCGACCGTCTCATCGATGAACTTGCGACGCAGCCGCTGATCATTGATGTAGTCAATCGCCGAAACCGATAGCCCGGCCTCGACCCGCTCAAGGATGTCGCCGTACTCATCGCGACGCTCCAGCAGCCACTTCTGGTGATACGCCGCAGCTTCGGCGATGATCGTCAATCCTCGAGGACGATCGGTCTGCAGCGGCATCTCGACCTCAGTCACGGTCGCGCCCATGCTGCGCAGGTGATCGACCGCGATCTCGCAGTGCTCAACCACATCCTCATCGCAGCCTTGCCAGAGCATCTTGCGGGGAATCCCAATCCGAATCCCGTCCACACCTTCGACCAACGACTCGGTGCAATCGCCAACCGGAATGTCAGCGCTGCCCGGATCTTGAGGGTCGTATCCAGCCAAGGCATTCAGCACCAGTCCTGCATCCTCGACCGTCTTGGTCAACGGACCGACATGATCGAGCGTCCACGACAGAGGCAACACTCCCGCCCGTGACACTCGGCCATACGTCCCCATCAGACCCGTGACGCCGCACAGACTCGCAGGAATGCGGATGCTGCCGCCCGTGTCCGAACCCAGCGCGCCCAGCGACGATCCGACCGCCACCGACGCGCCCGAACCACCGCTGCTGCCGCCCGGCGACTTCGTCACATCCCACGGATTGCAAACGGCGCCAAAGTGCGGATTGCGGCTCGTCGTGCCGAAGGCAAACTCATGCAGGTTGAGCTTGCCCGGCAGTACCGCGCCCGCTGCCTTGAGCTTCGTGTACACCGTCGCATCCATGTCCGGCACACGGTCACGCAGGAATCCTGAGCCACCCGTGGTCGGAATCCCCGCCGTGTCGACCAAGTCCTTGAGCGCCACCGGAATCCCATTCAGCGGACCCAGATCCCGGCCGTCACGCATCGCATCATCCGCCGCCGACGCCTGTTCTCGCGCCAGGTCGGCCGTCACTGTGATGTACGCGTTGAGCAGCGGCTCCGTCGACTCAAGACGAGACAGCACCGACTCGATCAGTTGCAGCGACGTCAGCGATCCATCGCGCAGCGCCGCTCCCGCCTCGACGATGGAGAGTTCATACGATTCACGATGTTTCATCGGACTCCCCTTCCCCTACTTGCAACGTACCGACATCGAAGCGCAGCCCGAAGGCCGGCTCGGTCTCGCCTAAATCAGGCAGCGGATCGTCGCGCAACGCATTCTTGAGCGTCCGCGTCACGATCGGCAACGCACGTGCCAACTCCGCCTCCGACGCCGACGCGCCCAGCGATTCCGCCAACGCGCCCAACGCCTCCAGTGGTGTGTCCGCCATGACTCCCCCTCTCGCCTGTTCCTCCGTGAGGTCACGGTCAACTCGGCGCGAGTATAGGCGCGACGCCGACTATCCTGCCCCACATCCCGCCAATGACGTGCGCCGCTTGTGGTGTAGACCAACAATATCCAGACGTACACGCTGAGGAGATTCCCACATGCCCGACGAAGTCCTGCTTGACGTTTCCGAGCGCGTGGCCACGATCACGCTCAATCGCCCCGACAAAATGAACACGATCAACAGCGCCCTCGGCTCTCAGCTGATCGAGGCGCTGGTCGAGGTCCGCAACAACGACGAGATTCGCAGCGCCGTGATCACCGGCGCCGGCGACCGCGCCTTCTGCGCCGGCGCAGACCTCACCCAGGGCGACGGCCCTGCCGCCTCAGCCGGTCCGGCCGGACATTTCCCCGCTAACCCGGGCGACCGCTTCGACAGTTTCGACGCCAAGAAGCCGCTGATCGCCGCGATCAACGGCCACGCGCTCGGCGGCGGCTTCGAGATCGCCCTCGTCTGCGACATGCGCATCGGCGCCGAGAACGCACGCGCCCGCATCGGCCTGCCCGAGATCACGCTCGGCTTCTTCCCGCTCGCCGGCGGTCCGATGCGTCTCCCCCGCGCCATCCCGCAGGCCTACGCCAACGAGATGCTCTACCTCGGCCGTCGCCTGAGCATGCAGGAAGCGCTCCAGTGGGGCATCATCTCGCGCCTCGTGCCGCAGGACGAGCTGCTCGGTACCGCGCAAGAAATGGCCGGCCAGGTCGCCGGTTACGCCCCGATCGCCGTCCGCGCAATGAAGGAACTCATCAACGCCCAGACCGACATGACCCTCGACCAGGCCAACCGCTTCGGAGCCAGCCTGCGCTGGATCGTCGGCCAAACCGCCGACTCAAAGGAAGGCCCAAGAGCCTTCGCCCAGGGCCGCCAACCCGAGTTCAAGGGGGAGTAAGGCCATTGCGACCTCGCAAGTTGAATCTCGATACTCTGTGCAGACAGAATCCCGTTCTCCCGCGAGGACACAAGTGACTACCACAGATCTCACCACTCTCACGCTCAATCTCGATCCCCAGTTGCTTCGCCGGCTCGAGTTGGCTGCGTCCCGCAAAGGGATGTCGGTCGAGCGCTATTGCATTCGGGCCTTCGAACATGAGCTGGCCCGGAACGAAGGCAAACAGTCGACGGAGTCTTCTGAGTCCCGTCTGACGGCTCAGGAGCTGATCGCCCGGCGCAAGGAGGCATTCGGAGACCGGATTTTCCCCGGCGACTCCGCCGACCTCGTCCGTGAGGCGCGGGAAAGCAGAAATGCGTAAATGGACGAATGGTCGTAAACGGCGTTGTAGTCGTTGATGCCAGCCCTAGTCTAGGGGTTAGTGACCAACTGCTTCGGTTGATGCACGTTTCGAATCAATGGAGACAATGATGGACCCGCTTGCAAGCCTCAATCAGATCGCAACGCGAATTCAAAGCCTTCAACTTGACGATCTGACGGAAGAGGCGGCAAAGCATGCACTGGTGCTCCCATTTCTCCAAGCGGTGGGTTACGACGTTTTTGACCCCCAGCAGGTTGTTCCTGAATTCACAGCCGACGCACCGGGCATTCGCAACGAAAAGGTTGACTACGCGCTGATGCATCAGGGCCAACCAGCCATTCTCATTGAATGCAAGCAGCCCTCAATGAAGCTCTCCGCTAGGCACCAATCTCAGTTGTTCCGATACTTCAGCGCCGTGAACGCAAAGGTCGGAATTCTGACGAACGGCATCGTCTATCAGTTCTTCACCGACTCGGTCGCATCTCACAAAATGGATGAAGCTCCGTTCCTTGAGATAGATCTATCGGATGTTGATGAGTCAGCCGTCGCCGAACTTCGGCTATTGACGAAAGATGAACTCGACCTCGATGGGATGATCCAGTCCGCCACGAATCTTCGGTACCTCCGTGGCATGCACGACACCCTCGATCGTCAAGTGTCTGACCCTGAGCCTGAGTTTGTTCGATGGTTGGCGAAACATGTGTACGACGGCCGCATGACTGAAGCCACGACAGAAAAGTTTGGCGAGTTGGCTCGCGTGGCCTTCCGCGATGTCATTGTGAGCCGAGCGAACGAGGCGATTCGCTCAGCGCTTCAGCAAGATGAGCAGCCACCGACTGAAGTCGCTGAGACCGAGAGTCCGGAAACGGATCCGAAAAAGGACTCGGGCATCGTGACCACCGTCGAGGAGATTGAGGCTTATTTTGTTGTCAAGTCCATTCTGCGAACTACCCTTGGCCCTGAGCGCATAGCTTTCCGAGATGCCAAGAGTTACGCGTCAGTCCTGCTTGACGACAACAACCGGAAGCCAGTCTGCCGCCTTCGCTTCGGAGCAAAGACCATGCAGATCGGGTTGTTCGACGCCGAGAAGAACGAGTCACGACACCGAATTGAGTCGCTCGACGATATCTATACGCACGCGGAAGCGCTACGCGAAACGGCTCTTCGCTACGAGGACTAGCCGGTGTCGTGAAGTAAGGCTCAGAGGAGAGATCAAACAATGCGAAGCCAGGAATCGCTCAACGAGCTGCGCTACCTTCGACGAATCCAGGAGGAAGTTGAGGACCAGTGGCGCGCGCCGCGCCCCGACCTCGACCGCCTGCACCGCGTCATGGCGCTGCTCTACACCAGCCACGGACTCGTCTGGAAGTCGCACGGCTGCAGCGGCTCCGGCGAGCACGACCCGTTCGCCGGCGAAATCGTCGAGGATGCGCTCCGCATCGAGCGCTACAACCGGCACGCTCCGCACAAGGCGTTCAACAAGTTCGAGGAATGGCGCTGCGAGGCCTGTAGCTGGAATCACAACGCCCTCTACACGCTCTGGGCGACAACCGCCGCCGACGGCAATGAGTTCCAGCCGCTCGACGCCATCGACGATCACCGCGCCATGCACGAGCGAGCCAATCAGGGAGTGGATCAACCGCTCCCGGAAGCGCTCGACCTGCGCAACAACGCCGCCAGCGTCCGACTCGAAGCCAACGCCCGAATCGCTGAGCGCCTCTCCCACTGGTCCGAGATCGGACTCCTCAGCGACAATGTCGATACGCGCTACCGATCCGAACTCACCGCTCCAATGCCCGTTCCAGCCTGAGTCAAAGCCACATGACCTACCTCCCCCTCGACCACCTCTTCGTCCTCGACCTCACCCGAGCCCGCGCCGGGCCCACCGCGACGCGCCAGCTCGGAGACTGGGGCGCGGATGTGCTCAAGGTCGAGCAGCCCGAGGTTCCGGGACAGGCCGAGGGCGTGACCGGCGGTCGCGAATCCTCCGACTTCCTCAACCTGCACCGCAACAAGCGCTCACTGACGCTCAACCTCAAGGAGCCCGAGGCGGTCGAGATCTTCCTCAAGCTCGCCGAGCGAGCCGATGTCGTCGTCGAGAACTACCGTGCCGACGTCAAGCGTCGCCTTGGCATCGACTACGAGGCATGCCGCGCCCGCAACCCGCGCATCGTCTACGGCAGCATTTCCGGCTTCGGCCAGGACGGACCCTACGCCTGGCGCGCCGGCGTCGACCAGATTGCGCAGGGGCTCGGCGGGATCATGTCGGTCAACGGAATGCTCGGCGACGGACCGGTCCGCGTCGGCATCCCGATCGCCGACCTCTGCGCCGGCAACTTCCTCGCCCAGGCGATCCTCATCGCCCTGATCGAGCGCGAACGCTCGGGCGAGGGACAGTGGGTCCACACCTCACTGCTCGAGGCCCAGATCGCCATGCTCGACCTCCAGGTCACGCGCTGGACGATCGACGGTGAAGTCCCGCCCCAGGCCGGCAACGATCACCCCACGCTGATGCCGACCGGCGTCTACGAGACCTCCGACGGACACATCAACATCGCCGCCTCAGGCGGCGCGATGTTCGCCCGACTCTGCCGCTCAATAGACGCAGAATCGCTGCTCGACCATCCCGACTACGTCACATCGACGCGCCGTTCCAAGAACCGCAAAGATCTCAACGAAGCGATCAACCAGCGCACGCGAACCAACACCTCCGAGTTCTGGATCCAGCGGCTCAACGAGGCCGGCGTCCCCTGTGGACCGATCTACGACATCCCCGGCACGTTCGAGGACGAGCAGGTCAAGCACCTCAACATCGCCCGACAGGCGCCGCATCCCGAGCGCGGCGAGATCACCGTCGTTGGACAACCGATCAGCCTCACCCGCACACCGCAACCCGAGCGCATGCGCCTGGGAACCCCGGGACTCGGCGAGCACACCGACGACGTCCTCACTGACCTCGGCTACAGCGCCGACGCCATCGCCGACCTGCGCGAACGCGGCGTCATCTAACCCATCGCCCACTTGCCACTCAGGAGACCCAACATGTCAGGAGACCAAACATGAAGAAGCACGTCGAACTCGAAACCGACAAGATGCTGGCCTGGTCCGAGGACGGCATCGGCTGGATGGTCTTCAACAACCCGGCCAAGCTCAACGCCATGGGCGTCGCAATGAACGCCGCCATTCCGACAATCATGCACACTTTCCGAGACGACCCCGACGTGCGCGTCGTCGTGATGGCCGGCGCCGGCGCCCGCGCCTTCGTCTCGGGCGCCGACATCTCCGAGTTCGAGGCCCAGCGCTCCAACCCCGAGACCATCGCCAAATACGACAAGATCGGCGCCGCCGCCGGTCGCGCCTACGGCGAGCTCGACAAGCCGATCATCGCCATGATCCAGGGCTTCTGCATGGGCGGAGGCCTGCTCACCGCGCTGCGCGCCGACCTGCGCATCGCCTCCGACGACAGCCAGTTCGGCGTCCCCGCCGCCCGCCTCGGTCTGGGCTACGGCTACGGAGGCGTCAAAACCCTCGTCGACCTCGTCGGCTTCGCCGCCGCCCAGGAAATCCTGCTCACCGGCAAGCGCTTCCCCGCCTCCGACGCCGCCCGCTGGAACCTAATCAACCGAGTCACCACGCGAGAAGAGCTCGAGCCCACCGTCCAAGAACTCGCCGCCACCATCGCCCAAAACGCCCCAATGACCATAAGAGCCATTCGCCAAGCCATCCAGGAAATCCCAAAAGACCCAAACCGCCGAGACCTAACCAAAGTCGAAAACCTAGTCCAAGCCTGCTTCGCCTCAGCCGACTACAAAGAAGGCCGCCAAGCCTTCATGCAAAAGCGCCGCCCAGTCTTCGGCGACGCCTGACCTGGCAGGTTCTCAGACAGACAGACCAAGTTCCTCGATAAACGGAGATGGCCCTGCGCCGCGCGCGCACTCCTGTTCGTCGACAAGTATGACCACCTTCCTCTTCGCACGGGTGAAAGCCACATAGAACAGCCGTCGATCCGCTTCCTGTTGCTGCTGTGTGATCGAACTCTTGTGAGGCCAATTGCCATCGTTCGCTCCAAGCACAACGACTACATCGAATTCCTTTCCTTTAGATCGGGGGGCTGTCATAAGATGTACTGGCCGACTCAATACCGATGCAAGATGACCATCAAGCTCACCATCCTCCGAAGACGGAAAGAAAACCAACTGACTCTTTGCACGTTCGATGTCATCTAGGAATTGGATGTAGTCGCCTCCATAACGATTGGCAAAGTCAGCCAGCTGCCCAAATGGAGGATCGGTGAAAAAGACGTCGTCTTCTGCCTTGTCGAAGTCAATTTGTAGACCATCAAAATGATCATCCAAAGTCCTTAGTGCGTTTGAGACGGTTTCTGTGCTCAGAAACGCCTCCGAGGCTTCGGCCATCTCGCGGCTGACCTTGCCTCCCTTGTTCTTTCCCTTAAGCGGCCCGCTGTACTCGCGCAGCTGATGCACTGCTGCCTCCATGCTTCGTACATTCATGTTCTGAAAGTGACTCCTCATGAATCGCTTATCCGACTTACTAACGGGATAGCGACGAACCAGATCGCAGAGCTTGAGAACGTCAGCGATTATCTGTGATTGGCCTTGCCTGCTGCCAGCACGGCTCTTAATTCCTATGACTTCGAGGATGCTCTCAAAAGCATCACTCAAGAACAGCTGAAGGTCTTCTGCTGCAGAGAAGGGTAAATCGTTGGAGGCGAAGGACACCTGGTAAGGAATGATATGACTGCGCTTGCTGCCGATTATCCCGATCGTTTGAATGACGCTGTCACTTTGCGCGGCATCATCAATCAGTGCCTCGACCTTACTTATGGCGTCATCTATGCCATTGACCCTGTTTACCTCGATGGATGCATCTGTCTTGCTCGATGGAGCGATGTCCTTGTCGACCCTCCTTTCGTTGTGCCTGATGAGCATTTGAGAATGAGCAACAATGTTACGAGGAGATCGATAGTTCACGCCTAGTGTTAGTGTGTTAAAGTCTGCGCCAAAATGTGTTTCAGGAGTTAGGATGTACTCGGGCGTTGCCCCTCGCCATTCAAAGATGGCTTGATCATCGTCTCCTACAATGGTGATGGTGGCGCGATTTCGCTTGGCAATGGCAGCGATCAGATTCAAGTCGAGCGGATTGATATCCTGAAATTCGTCCACAAGGATGTGGTTGTAGCGTGCAGCTCCAGAAAGGTAGGAGCCCTCATCGACTTTTGAGGACTCGTCGAGAAAGGCGAAGTACTTCTGATCTTCGAGAGTGAAAGTAGCGCTGTCGCCCAGTAGGGCTGTGGCAGCTAGCCAGAAGCGATAGAAGCTGTTGTAAAGCGTGCGCTGAGCGGACTCAGAATTGAGGCCATGGCCTTCGATAAGTGCTTCAGGGAGGACGGCAAAGCGGATGAGCCGGTCGATTTGTTCGCCGAGTAGCCAATCGAGTTTGTGCTCGTGAAGGTTGTCAAGATGGTTGGAGAAGAGTTCGAAAGAAGTGTGGTGAGTGTGGTCGAAGCCGAGAGCTTTGAGGTTGTCCATTGCGGTGAGGATGTGACGAGGCGCATAACGCAGGCGTCCTTTCATCGCCTCAGCGATACTCTTGTGCTTGCGCCATATTGGCTGTAAGTGGTTGCTGACGGTTTCGTTTCTGGCGAAATTGTTGGTCACTAGGCGTTCGTTTGTAGATATGCTCCTGAGTCGACGCCAGCCCCAGGAATTCAGCGTCGTGATGTCAGCGCGACCGCGGAGGATGGCGAAGGATGGGTTGTCATTGATTCGAGTATTGAGTTCGTGTGCTGCGGTGCGGGTGAAGGTGACGAGAAGAAAGCGGGTTTGCTGCTCGGTCTGTAGTTCCGAGAGGTGCTTGCAGCGGTGCAGAAGGCACAGAGTCTTTCCGCAGCCGGCGGGGGCAAGGAGGCGGATATTTCCTTCGGGCGCTTCGACGAAGGCTCGTTGTGAGGCATCTAGAGTGGGCATAGGTCTTTGTTTCTGAGTGATGGGTTTAGGTCGGTGGAGCTATATTATCTGATGAATCTGCAGATTGGAGGCTTAGTTTATTTGAGAGTGAGTTGAGCTATGTCCGTCGAGCTAACGGGGCTCAGCGGCGTCAAGCTGTCCGAGTCCAACGCCGCGATGTACATTATCGGCGTTGGTATCGACCACGGCTACCTTTTTGGATTGACGGAAGATGGCGATGACCCTGGATTCGGCCGATCGAGCCAGTCACCCCTGACACCATCAACATCCCCGACCGCAGGCCTCCGAGAACACGAATAGAATGAACGTGCGACCAACCCCATCCCTCCGCGGGACACCCCCGCAAACCCCGACAAACACCAAGTTCCCCTGGAAAATCCAAGCCTCATCGAGCCCAATCTGGACGTTTCTGGACAAATCTGGACTAATCTGAACACCTGAAGCCCCAATTCCCAGCCCACAACGCCCGATCAGCGGTGCCGACCCCAAATTCTCCTCCCGGCGCGCCGACCTCTATCCTGAGGATCTGAGCCTGTGAATCGTTTGAATGGGGGAGCGATGCCCGTTGAATTTCTTGGCATGATCGGCGTCAAGCCGTCTGAGTCCAACGCCGCGATGCACATCATCGGCGGCGGCGTCGATCTCGACTACCTCTGTAATTTCACCAAAGCCCACGAGGACGCCGACTTCGACGGTGTGCTGGTCGGCTACACCTCCGGCGCCGCCGACGGTCTGCATGTGGCCCAGGCGGCAGCCGCCTGTAGCGACCGGATCAAGTTCCTGATCGCCCACCGACCCGGATTCGTCGCGCCGACCCTGGCCGCGCGTAAGTTCGCCACGCTTGACTATTTCACCGGCGGACGCGTCTCCGTCCACATCATCACCGGTGGACACGATGCCGAGCAACAGCGTGACGGCGACTGGAAAGGCCACGACGAGCGCTATCGCCGCACCGGCGAGTACCTCAGCATCATGCGCCGCACCTGGGAGCACGACGCCCATGGCCGCGAGCCGTTCGACTTCGAGGGCGAGTTCTACCACGTCGTCGGACAGAACCCCGAATCGCTGCCCGTGCAGCCGGGCGGAATTCCCCTCTACTTCGGCGGCGCGTCCGACATCGCCTTCGAGATCGGCACCAAACACGCCGATGTCTACATGATGTGGGGCGAACCCCGCGCCTCGATCGCCGCGACCATCGAGCGGGTCCACAAGATGGCCGCCGAGCACGGCCGCAAGCCGCGACTCTCAGTCTCCTTCCGCCCCATCATCGCGCCGACCGAAGAGCAGGCCTGGGAGAAGGCCCACAACTATCTCGCCGCGGTGAACAAGCTGGCCAAGCAGTCGCTCGACTTTCGACCGCAGTCGCGAGGCTCCCAACGACTGCTCGAGTTCGCCGCCAAAGGCGACATCCACGACGAACGCCTGTGGATGCCGATCGCCGGCGCGACCGGCGCCGCCGGCAACAGTTCGGCCCTGGTCGGCACGCCCGAGCAGGTCGCCGAAGTCCTGCTCAAGTACATCGACCTCGGCGTCTCGACCATCCTGATCCGAGGCTTCGACCCCCTGCCCGACGCCATCGACTACGGCAAAGAACTGATCCCGATGGTCAAGGCCGAAGTCGCCCGCCGCGACGCCGAGGCCGCCCGAGCGCCCGAACCCGTCGCGGTCATCGGAGACTGATCGGAGACCGACCATGAACGCCGCCGAGCGACGCATCCGCGCCTACGAAGAGATGGGCGACCACCGCACCGGTCGCGACGCGGACAATACCGCGACCTGGTGGATGGTGGAAGAGTTGCGCAAGGTCGGCGTCGAGGCCGAAGCGCAGACCTGGCGATTCCCGCGCGTTGAGATTCACGACGCATCAATTCGATTCGGCGGCTGGGACATTCCCGCCGTACCGACCTTCGACTGCGCCTTCACCGATCATCGGGGAGTGAGCGGCATCCTGCGCACCGATAGCGGACCCGGAATCGTGGTCTGGGAGTTTGGCCCCGACCAGCCGGATCGGATGGCGGCCGGCATCTATTCGTCCTTCGAGCTGGCGCGCCAGGACGGAGCGAGTGGGATCATCATGGTCATGGGCGACCCCGACGGCTACCCCGTCGTGCGCAACGCCGAGCGCCCGCTTGACCCAATCGCATTGCCAGTCCTTCAGGTTGCGCCAATGAATGCGGGCCCAATCCTCGACGCAATCGGCTCCGAAGCGACGATGATCGTGGATGGTGGAAGAGTTGACGCGCCGGCAGACAATGTGATCGGCACGATTCCCGGCACAGACCCCGACGCCGCGCCCGTGGTGCTGATGACGCCCAAGTCCGGCTGGTACACCTGCGCCGCCGAGCGCGGTGGCGGTATCGCCATCTGGATGGAAGTCGCCGGACGAGTCGCCGCCAATCCAGGCCGCCGACCCCTCAACATCGTCGCCTCCAGCGGACACGAACTGCATCACCTCGGCCTCGATCACTACATCTCCGAGCTCGGACCGGACGCCGCAAACGTCCACACATGGATGCATCTGGGAGCCTCAATCGGTTCCCGCAACGGTCAGCCCAGCTACGCCGCCTCCGACGACGAACTCTTCAATGTCGCCACCAAGGCCCTCGCCGACCTACAGCTAGAACGCCGAGCCTTCCCCGTCGGCAACGCCGGCTTCGGCGAAGCCCGAAACATCGGAGAAATCGGCGGTCGCTTCGCCTCCTTCCTCGGAGGCCACCCCTACTTCCACTCACCGCAGGACACCTACGACCGCTGCATCGACCCCGAGTCGCTAGCCAAGCACACCGACGCCGTCGAGCGGATCGTCCGGTACATGCTCGCCTAGGTCCAGGGTCCGAAACACCCGCGCCCCCTCCGTCACGCCTGCGCCCCCTCCGTCATTCCTGCGGAGGCAGGAATCACGAAGCACCCAAGGTCGTTCTTGGCAAAAGCCTTCGACGTACCCGGGCCCGTCGTTCGCGCGCTCGGCAAGCCCTCACGCAAGATCGTCAAACAGGTCGCGAAGCGTCGGATTCAGCTCCCGAATTTCCCGTAGCTTCCACTTCCGCTTCCAACGCTTGAGTTGTTTCTCCTTTGTGATGGCCTCCTGCATCGAGTCATGCAACTCATACCAGACGAGTCTGGTGATGTTGTACCGACTCGCGAATTGACTACCTCTTCGGATCTTGTGCTGGTACGCGCGACGGGGCAGGTCGGAAGTGACTCCGGTGTGGATGGGACCGAACGGAGGTCGATTGATGAGCATGTAGACGGCGGGTTGTTTTGGCATGGTTTGCGTTCACCGTCGCCGAGGGAACCTGAACTCAACCGGTTTCGGTACGTCAAGGTGTTGTACCGCAAACGACGTTGGGTGCTTCGTGGTTCCTGCCTTCGCAGGAATGACGGAAGAAACAGGTTTACTGGACGGGTCATGCGACACCGGCGCGTCGCAACCTGGTCAGCTCACCGCGACCCACACTAACCTCCGACAACACCTCCGATGTATGCTCTCCCAACAGCGGCGGCCTCCGACGAATCGACCACGGACTCTCACTCAGCTTGTACGGCGCGCCCGGCAATCGCACCGGCTCGTCGAACTCAGGATGCTCAATCTCCGCCCAGAACTCCCGCGCCTTGAGATGCTCCGACTCCGCCACTTCGCCGATGGTGTTGACCGGCTGGAAGGAGATGTGGTTCTCTCCGAAGATCTCCATCAGTTCGGCCTTGGTCCGCTCGGCCATCCAGGGATGCCAGAAGGCGTCCAGCGCTTCGACGTGCTGGAACGCGAGCCAGCGATTCTTGAGCCGCTCGTCGTGTTGCCACTCAGGGTCGCCCAGAAGCTCCATGAACCGATTCCACTGATGGTCAACCATCGTGATCACTTCGTAGTAACCGTCTTTGACCGGCGTTACCTGCCACGGGTAGAACGCATTCATGTGCGTCCCGGCCCGACCGCGTGATTGTCCGGTGAACACATACGCAGCCACTCCGGCACCAGCCATTACGTTGCTGATGATGTCGACGATCGACAACCACGCATGCTGACCAACCCCATCCTCGCGAGTCGCTCGACGCGCCAGTAGCGCCGCGATCGCGGCGTGGATCCCGCCCTGGTATTGCGGCGTGTCGTACGGCAGACCTAGAGGGGGCTTGTCAGGGTCGCCAATCCGATACGAAATCCCGCTCGCCAGCGAGGCAATCAACGACTCCGATTGCCAGCCCTCGCGCTGCGTGTCGATACCGAAGACCGTGATGCTGACCTGGTTCAACTCGGGCGCATCCACTGACAGATCATCCCAGGTCAGGCCCAACCGTCGCTGCTCGGCGATCGGTCGAGACGTGATCACCGTTCCGCAATGCTTCGCGATCTGCCGGTACATCCGCCGACCTGTTGCCGACTCGACATTGAGCGTCAGGCTGCGCTTGTTTGTGTCGAGGAACAGGTGCAAACCGCTGCGTTCCCGGCCCGGCGTGTCGGCGGCGAACGGAGGCTTGCGCCTGACCGAGTCGCCGCCCGGCGGCTCTAGCTTGATCACCTCCGCGCCAAGGTCGGCCAGCAACTTCCCCGCGTAGGAAGCGGCAATCCCACCGCCGTCCTCAAGCACGGTCATCCCCTCAAGGGCTGTCCCGTCGCCTCCGATGGCAATCTGCTCACGCAATTCGGTCGTCATGAGAGTGAGGGTAACGCTAGCCTCAGTGCAGCTTGACGGGTAGTTTCAACGCAGCGAAGAGGAGGCGGACAATGGACAACCTGAGTGGCAAGGTGGCCCTGGTCACGGGAGCAGGCAGCGGCATCGGCCGCGGCATCGCCCTCGCCTGCGCCGATGAGGGAATGCATGTCGTGCTGGCCGATGTCCAGGCGGGCACTGCGCAAGCCGTGGCCGCCGAGGTCGAGGCCAAGGAAGTGCGCGCCCTCGCCGTCGACCTGGATGTCAGAAGCGCTGCCGCCTATGAGTCGGTGGCAGAACGGGTCTACGCCGAGTTCGGCGAGCTCAACCTGCTGATCAACAACGCCGGAGTCATGACCTCGGGCCCCGTCTCGCAGGGGACTCAGGCCGACTGGGACTGGACATTCAGCGTCAACCTGTTCGGCGTGATCAACGGCGTGCAGACGTTCCTGCCTCGGATGCGAGTACAGGCCGGCGACGCCCATATCGTCAACACGGTCTCGATGGCCGGCCTACGGCTGAACGAAGTGGTCCCGCTGGGTGTGTACAGCAGCAGCAAGCACGCCGCCTTCGTCTACTCGGAATCGTTGCGCGACGAGCTGGCCGCCGAGGGCATTGGCGTCTCCGCGCTCTGTCCCGGCGGCGTCGACACGCTGATCGGAGTGGCTGAGCGCAATCGTCCCGATGAGTTCGGCGGACCCAGTGATCAGCCGGCGCGGGGATTCAGTCCCGGGACGATGTCGCAGCAGATGGACCCCGAGGATGTCGGCCGCATCGTGATCAAGGGCGTGAAAGCCAATCGATGGCTGATCTTCTCGCATCCGGAACTGCGCGACCAGGTCGAACGCCGCTATCAGCGCATCATGGACGACTTCGATTTCTACGCCCAGGACGACTGACGAGTGAAGGATGTCTCCGAACTCTGGATGCACTTGTACCCATCCAGTCCCCGCTTCACGCGGGGACCCGCTCGGTCGGCGCCCGTGACCTGCTGGCCGCAAGGTGTGCGGGAAAGGAACAGGTCCCCGCGTGAAGCGGGGACTGGAGGTATCCAGAAGCATGAGACAGCCCCAAATGGTCTACCGTCAGAGCGCACAGGAGGACTGACATGAGCATCGAACACATCACCGACAGTGACACTCTGCCCGACCCTGAGGTCGTTGAAGTCTCCGAGGGCATCTACGCCTACATCCAGCACGACGGCTCCTGGTGCCTGAACAATCCGGCCTTCGTCGATGTCGGCGATCAGGTGATCGCGATCGACGCCTGCGCCAATGAGCGGCGCACGCGGCTCTTCCGCGAGGCGATCGAGCGCATCTCCAGCAATCCCGTGCGAACCCTGGTCAACACCCACTCGCATATGGATCACACCTACGGCAACTGTCTGTTCGCCGATGACGCGGTGATCGTCGGGCATCGCAACTGCCGCGACGCAATCCTGCGCGAAGCGCCCGGACAGCGCGAGCGCGTCGAAGTGATGTTCCCCAGCGTCGAGTGGGGCGACGTGACGCCGGTCCCGCCCAACGTCGTGTTCGACGACACCATGACGCTCTACGCCGGCGACCTCGAACTACAGCTGATCTACGTCTCGCCGGCCCACACCACCACCGACGCCGTCGTTTGGATTCCCGAGCGGCAAGTGCTGATCGCAGGAGACATCATCTTCAACCAGGGAACGCCATTCGCGCTGATGGGCTCCGTCGCCGGCTGGTTGACGGCGCTGGACCGGCTGCGAGAGCTGCCGATCGAGACCGTCATCCCCGGCCACGGTCCGGTAGCTGACGCCTCCGTGTTGGATGAGGTCGGCGACTACCTCAAGTTCGTCCAGACCTCTGCCAAGGCCGCCTTCGACGGAGGAGTCGACCCGCTCGACGCCGCCCGCGACCTCGACCTCGGCCGCTTCAGCGAGTGGACCGACGGAGAGCGAATCGTCGGCAACCTACATCGCGCCTACAGCGAACTCAGGGGCGAGGAGTTGGGCGCCGAAATCGACATGGGAACGGCGTTCGGTCAGATGATCGAGTACAACGGCGGCCAGCCGCTGCGCTGTCTGGCATAGCCGGCGAATCAACAGCGCCATAGATTTGCTCCCCCCTTAGAGAGGGTGTGTCTCAGAAGTATGAATTTCGTCATTCCCGCGCTCCGTCGCGGGAATCTCGCCGAGTGCTGCACCGACGCTCGAACCTGAGGAACCGCGCACGTTTCAATCGCTCAGCCGGCTCCTGGCTTTCGTGCCGAGCGTAGCGAGATACCCGCGGCGGAGCGCGGGTATGACGGAAGTCGAGCTCAGGCAACTTCTCAGACGCTCTCTAAACGGGAATCTTTTCCTCTTCCTCAACCTCAACCATCCCCGCCCACTTGCGCAGGTCCTCGTTCAGCCGACCCTCCCGATCTGACAGGTGACAGTCCCGCAGATAGCCGAGGTATGTCTCGACCTGCTCACGCCGCAGCTCGGCGACATCCGCCATTGCCTCGTCGGCGCCTTCACGGCCCTCGCCCATGATCACGGCGAGCGTGCTGTAGAGCGTGTCGTCGCCGTCTTTGGCCAGGTACCATTCGGCCTTGTTCAGGTAGCGGTGAATCTCTTCGCGACGGCCCGGCTCCTTGAGCATCAGGTAGCGCATGTGGTCGACGAAGTACTTCAGGTGCCGTTCGATGTCCTGGGCGCAGAGCTCGTAGATTTTGCGCTCGGCCTCGGTCTGGGCGAGCTGTTCGCCGTGGTGCAGCAGTGCGATCAGCATCGCATCGTGCATGATTGATGCGACCGTGAACTCCGAGAACGTGTAGCTCTGGGTCAGCGGCAGGAACTTCCAGTTGCGGCCGCCGCGACCGAGTCCGCCGCCGTTGGCCAGGGCACGCTTGCGCCAGACTTCGAACAGCCGCGCGCCATCGAAAACGACCGTGCCCAGGAACAGCTTGACCTCGATGTAACCGTAGGAAATCTCCTGCAGCCAACGACCGGTTGTTTGCGCCTTCGTCCAGCCGTACTCCGATATCAGCGTCGCCAGTTGGCAAACGGCCCGCTCAAGGTCGGAGCCGATCGGCGCGAGCGTGTCCCAGGGAATGTCGGACGAGGAGTTCCAGCGATCGGCGATGGCGTCCTCATAGAGCCCGGCGCACAGATCAGACCAGACCTCCGACTTGTCGAAGATCGAGTAGCCCATTTGCTCGGTGCGGTTGTCAGGGATCGCGCCGCGCGGGATCTCAGTGTTGTTGTCCCAGTGCTCCGGGATCTCGCCGTAGACATCGACGTTGAGGTACTCAAACCGCAGACCGCCATTCTCCGGGGTGGCCTGCTCCTTAGCTTTGACGCCCCAATGGACCGGAACGTCCAACCAGTCGGAGGGCAGTCCCGACTGCTCCAACCGAGCCTTTGCGGCAGCGACGACATCCTTGTCCGGCATGATGAATCTCGCAATCCTCAGCGCCTGAATCTCGTAGGGGCGACCCTTGTGGTCGCCCTCCGAGAACGTATGCGCCATCTGCGTTGCATAGGGAAGGGCGACCACAAGGGTCGCCCCTACGGCGCTGCGTGGACGCGCCCTGAACCCTAGTTGGCGTTTTCGAGTGCTCCCGAGAGCGATGGGTGCAGCCGACCGCTCTCGAGCCGTCCACCGAGTCCGGCGACATCGAGCCTATGCAAGTACTCGAGCACCTGCTTGCGGCGCACGTGCCAGAACAGGCGCCAGCCCTCGTCCACATCGCCGTCGCCAAGCAGGTAGACCAGCGCGCCGGCGAGGCCGGGGTTCTGCTGGTCCGGGTCGACCAGTGTGTGCTCGAACATGTCCAGCGACCAGTGGACCTCTTCGGCCTTGTCCGGGTCGTGCTCAAGCGTGTACTTGAGGTGTGTGACGCCGAAGGCGACGTGGCGCGACTCGTCCTGCGCGGCCAAGCGGAAGATCCGCTTCTCGGCCTCGTTGTGTGCGATCAGCTCGCCGAGTCGGAAGAGCGACTGCACGAAGCCCTCCCCGAGAATGTGCAGCATCGCCGACATCTGCGTGAAGTCCTCAGCCTCGAGGATCTGGCGCAGCCCGCCGCCGCCACCCTGCATCAGCAGCCCGCCGCCGTTGGCGAGGGCGCGCTTGCGGAAGACATCGGTGTGGCGCGCTTCGTCCATCACCTGCGACATCAGGAACAGACCCGACTCGAAGTGGTCGGCCGCGACGCGAGGCAGCCATTTGCCGGGCACGTCGCCGGCGATGAACTCGACCTCGGTCAGCGAGGTGCAAAGCTGCGCCATCGCGCGCTCAATGTCCTCAGGCAGCTCATCCATCGTGGCCCAGGGAATATCGGTGGCCGACGACCACTGCCGCGAGACGGCCTCGTCATAAAGCAGAGCGGCCGAGTCGGAGAAGGTTTCGGTCGCGTCGCCCAGCACCCAGGCAGACATCCTCGGGGATGCGCCGGCAGGAGGAGCAGCGCCGCGAGGACGGGCTGAGCTGTCGGTCGAGGTCGCCGGTACGTCGCCATAGATCGACTTGTTGATCTGCTGCAGAGTCAAGCCCTTGCGGCCAGGCTCGGCCGAGACGCCCCACTCGGTGTCGAGGTCAAGCCAGGAGAGGTCAAGCTCCGGCGATTCCGGTTCGAGGCGAAGTTCTTCAAGCTTGTCAACGGTGACCATCATCATGCTCCTCAGACAACAGCGGGCAGTTCCGCCTCAGGTGGCTGCGGCTCAGGCCGCACGGTCAACTGTATATTCGGAGACAGGGTACGGGGTTGACGGGGGTATCTCAAGGAGTTTCCAGAAAGACGGTTCACATTGGTTAGTGATCGTTGGACACGATCTTGGTCGTAGCGGATCTTCGCCGGATTGGAAGCGGATAGCCGAGCTGGCCAGCACTCCCTGTTGGTGCATTTCCTATAAGGAACAGCTCCGGTTCCGCCTAAGTGTACGTGTAGCCTTCTCGGGCGAGCGGGAGTTGCCTAAGTGGAGATCATTTACGAAGAGCACGCCCGGGAACGGATGACGGAGCGAGAAATCTCTGAGGAAGATGTCTTGACAACGCTCTCCGACCCTGACATCACGCGTCCCGCCGAGCGGCGAGGACAGGCAGGGGCATCCCGAATTTATGAACGGACGCTAGGAAATGGGACCTGCAAAGTGTATATTCGGGTCGGAGTGAAACCCGTTACCGTTGTCACCGTTGCCTGGCGCGACCGGTAAGCCAACTTGGAGCTAGTAAGATGCTCGAAACTCCTATCGTCAGCTCAAACGAACGCGGTGACATCTTCTACGTCAAGTTGAGCGATGCTCCTGTGTGTAGAACTCGGGAATTCGGAGATGATCGACTCTTGGACTACGATGCGGATGACAACATTGTAGGAGCTGAGTTCATCGTGATTGACGACGCCATCGACTTGAGCAATCTGCCCGATAGTACATTGTTCTCCGGTTTACTATTGGCTTCGTTACCAAGTGAGGTAAGTGTCATCGGAGCTCCCTCGATTCGCCTTGCGGACTGAACGGAAGTTTGCGATGTTCGACGCAGAACAGTAGTGTATTTGGTGGGTCGTCGCGCAAACGTCAATTGTCCGTCCGATACACATAGCGAACATCCCACAGACCGTACAACGTCGGCGTCGTATTACCGAACACGTTGCGAACCGCGTTGAGACGCTCAGCATGGGTGGTATAGATGACCGGCAAGTTCTCCGCGACAATCTCCTGCGCTCGATGATAGAGCGCGATCCGCTGTTCCCGATCCAACTCCTGGCTGGCCCTGATGTACAGATCGTCGAGTTCTGCTTCCCACGCGATAGCGGGCTCGGACTGGTTGGGATACCACAGGTGCAGACTCTCACTGCTGTGCCAGATTACGATGCCGCTGTACGGATCGGGACCGGCGGTGAAGCCGATCACGATCGCGTCCCAGTCGTACGACGCGGTCAGTTGCACGACAAGCTCGCCAAACTCGATCAACTGGAAGTCGACCCGAAGCCCGAGCGCCGTCATCCCGTCATGGAGGATGCCGGCAACCTGTTCACGGACACTGTTCTGCGTATTGGTTGTAAGCGTGAAGGCAATTTCGTTGCCGCGGTCGTCCTCGCGGAAGCCGTCGCCATCGCTGTCGGTCCAACCCAACTCGTCCAGAATCTCGTTGGCGCGGTCGAGGTCGTACTCATAGGTAGCGACATCGGGATTGTGGAAGGAGCCGGTCGCCGGACTAATTGGCGACCACTGCGGATACCCGAGTCCGTGTTGAACCTGCTCGATGATCGCGTCCTTGTCGATGCTGAACGCGACCGCGTGGCGGAACTGCTGGTTGGTAAACCAGTGCAGCTTCTCCGATGCGACGTAGAGGTCACGGCTATCGGGGTTGGTTCCTCGATTCATATTGAACGTCAGGAACGTCGAGCCAAAGGTCGGGCCGCGACGGTGAATGGTGAAAGTCTCGTCCTCCTGCAGAGGTTCAAGCTGGGCGTACTCCGCGCCCACGACGCCCAGCAGGTCCGCTTCACCGTCGAGAAACACTTCCAACTCGGCCTCGAGGTCTGGAACGATGATCTGCGCAACGCGATCCAGATAGGGCAGCCGATTGCCTTCGGCGTCGGTCATCCAGTACTCCTCGAAGCGCTCAAACACAATTCGTTCGCCCTGCGCGTACTCGCTGATCACAAAGGGACCAGTTCCGATGATCTCGGCCGGATCGGTATCGATGTCCCAGACCTCTGCGAACGTCCCCTCGTCGATGTAGGGCTGCAGGATGTGCTGGGGGAAGATCGACTGGCTCATCGATCGCAGGAACGGTGCGAACGAGACCGGCAGGACGCAACGCACTGTGTAGTCGTCGATCGCCGTGACCGTCATCGGCGCCTCTCGCCATTCGCCGTTGTCGTCCAGCAGGCGGAAGGTGAACGCCGCGCGGTCGGGCGTAGGAATGTCCTCGTTGTAGATGATCTGGTTGAAGGTGAACTCGACATCGGCGGCAGTGAACGGCTCGCCGTCGTGCCAGACGACATCGCGCCGCAGATGGAAGGTCCAGCTCAGTCCATCGGCGGAAACATCCCACGATTCGGCCAGGTTTGGCTGCGGCTCGCCGGTGAGCCAGGAGATGTCGGTCAGACCTTCAAACAGATACCCGAGCACGCCGGACGAACCAGCATCGTTGGCCAGCGCCAGGTTGAAGGTCAGTGGCTCGGCGATGGTGGCGAACGTCAATGAACCGCCGTACTCGCCAATGTCGTACTCGAAATCATCAGCATTCGCGCCGAGCTGCGCGACGACATCCTCACGATCTCCGGAGGCAGCCGGGATGTCGTCCGAGCAGCCCATCGAGTGCGCCGATGCCCAGACCGCAGCGAGCAGCAGGCAGACGCCCGTCCAGCGCTTCATCCCAAACCTCCGCCGTTCCCGATGTCATACGAATCGTAACAAGGAACGCCTGTTGTTCTTGATCGCAGTCATGTCTCACCTGGGCGTCGATTAGGCGTCGGATAGGATTGGAGCGAACTGACTTACTGACCCTGGAGACTCCTCAATGTCCTTGCCTGAGTTTGAACATGTGCTGCTGGATCGCACCGGAACGGACGACCGGATTGGGCGGATCACGCTGAACCGGCCCGAGAAGATGAACGCGCTCTCGCAGGAGCTGATCTACGACTTCCGCGATGCGCTTGAGCACTTCGAAGCCGACGACGACGTGCGCGTGCTAATCGTCAAGGGCGCCGGACGCACCTTCTCGGCCGGCTACGACCTGACGCCCGCCGGCGGTTACGGCGCGGACGCGGTGCACAAGCGATTCCGCACCGTCGACGACGACGGCAATCGCCTGATCATGGGCATCCGCGGCGGCATGGCTCGCGTGACCGACATCTGGATGTACTTCTGGAACATGCAGAAGGTGACGATCGCGCAGCTGCACGGCTACGCCATCGCTGGCGGCTTCGAGCTGGCAATGATGGCCGACCTCGTGGTCGCCGCCGATGACACGCAGATCGGTCACCCCGGCCTGCGCTTCGCCGGCTCGCGGACCTCGGCGATCCTGCCCCTGCTGACCAACATGCGCAAGGCCAAGGAACTCTTCTACACGGGCGACCCCATCCGCGCGACGCAGGCAGCCGAGCTCAATCTGATCAACTACGCCGTGCCCAAGGACGAGCTGGAAGAGAGGACGCTGGCGCTGGCCGAGCGCGTCTCGAACTTGCCAGCCGACCACCTGGCCCAGCTCAAGGTTCACATGAACCGCTTCTACGAGAACATGGGCATCTACTCGTCGCTGCGCTCCTCGACCGACCTCGACGCGGTCGGCACGTTCACGAGTCAGCACTACGAGTGGTCGCGGCGGATGCGAGACGAAGGTCTCAAGGGAGCCCTCGCCTGGCGAGACGGCCCCTTCGGCGACTATTCCCAGGTGCCGCGCGACCGATGAACTGATGTTCTATACTGGAAGTCAGTGTTGAGCATTTCCATTCAGCAGCGAGAGGTTGTCCCCAATGGCAAACGAGCACAAAGATCGAATGACTCCTAGCGATTGGAAGAGAGCAACGAACGAACTGGTAGCTCTCTCGCAAAAGGCGCAAGAGCATCTCGATCCGCCGAAGGCGGATGTGTCGCGGCAAACACCCGAGAGGTAGGACAAGCAAGCCTCGTGGCAGTTCTCGCATTGATCTTCGATTTCGATGACACGATGGTGCCGGACTCGACATCCGCCCTACTGGAGCATTACGAAATAGATGTAGAGGATTTCTGGACCCGACGGGCCAAAGAACTGGTCGAGGTCGGGTATGACCCGCCTCTCGCCTATCTGAACCTGCTCCTTCGAGAGGTCGCCCCTGACAAGCCCCTGCAAGGTCTGACGAACGCTAAGCTCGCGGAGTTTGGACGAGATGTGGTCGAAAGGACATGGTTCCCGGGATTGCCCGCTCTATTCGAAGAGATTCGGGAAATGGTGGGCAAATTCAGGGATGTCAGCGTCGAGTTCTACATTCTCTCTGGTGGGCTACAAGCAATTGTCGAAGGCTGCCCCTCAGTAAAGAAGTTCATTACCGGCGTTTACGGATGTCAGCTCGGCGAGAATCCTGAAACAGGTGTGGTTACTGACGTCAAACGCTGCGTCACTTTCACAGAAAAAACCAGGTTCCTATTTGAGATCAGCAAGGGGATTCCCCCTGATGAAGCTCGGTCGAATCCCTACCTGGTCAACAAGAAAATTGTTGAGCAGAGTCGGCCGGTGCCTCTGAGGAATATGATTTATGTCGGCGACGGCCTGACGGATATCCCTTGTTTCTCGCTCGTCGGGAACAATGGTGGCACTGCATTTGCCGTACGCAAACCGGGTGAGGAGTCCGCGAAGCAAGCGTTTGAGGAGCTTCTCGCGACAGATCGCGTCAGCAGTATTCACAGTCCCGACTTCACGAGTGACGGCGACTTAGGAGTCTTCATTAGGGCGGCCGTCGCCTCAAAGGCATCCGACATACAGCTGGTTGCCTCACAGGCACTCACGTAACAGGACGGTGCAAAGCCACGTCGCCCATGCCCACCTTCATCGGCCTCGATCTCGCCTGGACGACCAAGAACGAGAGTGGCATTTGCTGGCTCGAAGGTGACAGTCGGGAGAATCTGCGCTGTACGCGGCTTGGCGCAGTTGTATGTCCTACCGAAGACTTGGCAGACGAGGTCGCGACAGCAGCCGGACCCGTCGTGGTCGCAATCGACGCTCCCTTGCTCTGCACCGATGACCGCTGGGTCGACCCCGAAATAGGCCGCCGTTTTGGTAGCTACAAGTTCTCTGCTTACCCGGCGAGCGCTGCGAAGGCTCGTGGCGACACCGCCGGGATCGATCTGGGCAAGGCCCTCGTGACCCGAGGCTTTTCTCTGGACCCACAGCCGCTGTTGGAAGGCGGACACCCATTGCGGTTGGGAGTCGAGGTCTATCCCCACACCATTCACGTGCGCCTCTTCGGTCTCAACGAACGGTTGAAATACAAGAAAGGAAGAGTTGCCGCGAAGAGGTCGGCGATGCGGGAGTACCAGGAGCATTTGCGATGGCTCATCCAACGCGACACGCCGGCAGTCCTCGAGTCATCCGAGGTCAGAATCGCGCTGGACTCCGTCACCGCACAAAGTGCCAAGGGTAAAACCCTCAAGCGGCTCGACGACACGCTCGACGGTCTCACCTGCGCGCTCGCTGCATGGCTCATTTGGAAGGAGCCCGAGCGCTGGGAGATGATCGGCGACCTGAACGGCTACATCGTTGTTCCCCGCGCCGCCGACGAGCCGGCAACGCTTCTCTAGAGAGGCTGGTCGGCCGGTCCCAGTCCCGGCCCCCGCGCCGGGACCCGCTCGGACTCAGCCAAGTGCGGTCGACTCCGCCAATCTCGACCTACCGAATGAGGATGTTGTACGACAGCCGCGACGGCCGCAGGGGAACGGGTCCTCGCGCGGGGGCGGGGACTGGACCCTGAGACCGGCTCGAAAGGTCGTGGCCTCAGTCTGGGAAGTCGGGATGCGACTTCAGCGCGTTGATCTGCTCCATGTGGTCACCGTCGTGGAACGCCTGGAATAGTGGCCAGGCCATCGACGGCAGGTCTCCGAAGAAGGCGTGGGGCACCGTGACCTCGCTGTTTACTTCGTCGGGCAGGGCATTGCCGACGCTGAGCAGCCGCTCGCTGACTCGCGTCACTTGCGCCCGCAGTTCATCGACATCGGAAGCCGGCGCGGTGATTTGGCCTGGCGGACCCTTGACCACAGTGCTTCCATTAGCCGTCGCCGCGATGATCTCTGCCACATTGGGCGACGCCGTGATCACATGCCGCATGATCTCGCCGATGCTCCAGGTTCCTTCATCGTCGGGATCGATCTTCGGGTGCGGCGACCAGTCGGCCTGGGCCTGATTGACGTCTTGCATGGCGTCGATTAGCGCGAAGCGCGCATTGGCCATCTTCAGCCAGATCTGATCCCACGGCAGTGTCTGCGCGCCGTCGAGGAACTCGGCCCGTTTGCGCTCGAGGAAGCCTGCCGCGCTGCGGTCAGCCATCGTGGTCAGTTGCTCTCAGCGCCGCTGATCGCGGCGATGAATTCGTCGCTGGTCACGACGGCGTGGCCGAAGGCGGGCCAGTTGACGTTGATCGTGGCGTCCATCTCGGCCTGTGAGAAGGCGGCGATGGCGTCGGAGATTAGCGTGGCGTGGAAGCCGAGCTCGACCGCGTAGCGACCGGTCGAGTCGATGCAGGTGTTGGCGCGGTTGCCGGCCACGACGACGCGCTCGATCCCGCGCTGACCGAGCAGGTACTCGAGGTCGGTGTTGGCGAATCCGCTCGAGGTCCAGTGCTGCTGCGCGATGACATCGCCGGGTTGCGGCGTTACCTCGTCGATCACTTCGACGCCGAAGCTGCCATGCTCGAACGCGCCCAACCGTTGGATACCGACGTGTCCCGGCGCCGGATGCTTCCAGCCGTCATAGTCGCCGCCGGTATTGCTGTGGTGGTTGGCATAGACGACCAGGATGCCCGCCGCGCGTGCCGCATCGGTCACGCGCCGGAGGTTCTCGATTGTGTTGGCAGACTCGGAGGCGCCCTTGGTCATCGCAAAGAGCTTGCCGCCAGGCTTGAGGAATTCGTTGAGCGCGTCGACCAGCAGCAATGCGGTCTCGGTAGGTGGGAATTCAGGCGTGTTCGGCATTGACGGGCTCCAAACCGAAGAATTTTCAGCTCAAATGGCACGATAACCTGTGCTGGACGGTGAATTGGGCTGAATTCTGTTCGACTTTGTTCGGGTTTGTTCGATTTTGGACGGATTTCGTGCGGTTTTGGTTAGCGGAAGTTCGGGAGAATCCGGCCCTGTTTGCGACCCAGGAGTCCAGATTTGTCCAGATTTGTCCAGATCCGGCTCGATAAGAGCAGGGATCGCGTGGGTAGGTCCGGGGGATTCCTGATTGATCCAGGTTGTTTGCGAGTGGCAGTTGGCGTCGGCGACGGGTCATATCGGGCTCTCCGTTTTCTGCGTGTCGGAGGGGGCAACGGGCTAAGCCGCACATGTATTCTACTCGGCTTCTCGGAGAGGCGAGAGGTTAGATATCCAACTCGACGGTCATCTCGACGTCGGTGCGGGTGATGATCCGGACGGCGATCCGTGCGTGCTCTCGCGCGGGACGGCGGAGCGGGGCGGACCTGGTCGACTGCATCGACTCCCACAAAACGGGATCTACTCGCTTGCCCAATCGACGACGCAGCCGGTTTAGACGCTTGTCATTGCGGCTGTTCGGCAGGTGAATGCGACGGGCGTAGAAGGACTGACCGTTGTAGTCGGTGTCGACCATCCAGCAGTCGATGTCCTTCGCCTCACCGCGTTCGACGCTGCCGGTGGCCGGGTTGTAGGTGTCGAAGCCGAGCACCTCGACCGAGATGCGACCGTTGCCCTCTTCGTAGACGACAACCTCGGGCTGGCCGATCATGACGAATGCGTGGTCGCTCTCCTTGTCCTCGAGGCCGGGGATCTGGAAGTCGCGGTTGGCCTGGACCTTGAGGATTTCGAGGCGGCCCCGACGCGCGCTGCCGGTGTGAACACTGGCGTCGTAGTTGAAGGCGATCACGATCAGGCGTCGCAGCCGGCGCCGAGCGGCGGCCTGCTCAGCGGCTTGGGCGATGAACTCCTCACTGGCGGTTTGGTCATCGGGCACGATGGCGATGGCGCATGAAGTGTGACCACCGTCTGCGTCGACACTCAGAGCGGTGTGGGTGACAAGCGCGTCTTCGCCCCAATCGGCGACATCCTCGATGATTAACCGGTCTTCGCCGGCTCGGATACCCGACACCTGGATCGCATCAATCATGCGCTGGCGCGTGTCCAATTGGTCTGTCTGTGGCCCAGTCAGTTGGTCAGGCGCGATGTAGCGCCAGGGTGAGTGGGACTCGACCGTGAACGGAGACGCGACGCGCACGACCCTCTTCTTGGGAATGGGCTGATTGACGAGCAGGATCGGATCTACCTTCTGGTCGTAGGCGAGGATGGCAGCGGAGACGCGGGGGACGCGCTTGTAGACGAATCCCTTGGCCGGGTCGCGCGAGCCTTTGCCGGAGATATCGGCGACCGGATTTCCCGATAGCCGCGCCTCCTCTAACGCGCCCCCTTCGGAGTCCTGGATGTGGTACCAGTCGTAGGCGGCAGAGAGCAGGCGTTGACGGGTGATCGCCAGCGCGACGCCGGAGGTGTCGGCCGTGATCCAACGGCGGCCCCACTGTTCGGCGACGTAGGCGGTCGTTCCCCCGCCGCAAGTGATGTCGAGAACGAGGTCGCCGGGGTCGGTTGTCATCAGGATGCTGCGCTCAATGACAGACTCAGCAGTTTCTACTACGTAGTGCAAGTCTGCGGCGGACATCTGTTGCGCCCAGAGATTGTTAATCATGCGCCCCGGAATCTCGTCTTCGTACTGTTTCCATCGCAAAGACCCGCTCGCAGTCGAAGTCAAACGCCCGAGATCCGCGAGCCTGTTCAATCCGTCATGATGAACGCGCCACTGCTCGCCCGGCGGCGTGTTGTACGCTCTTCCATCATCTTGTTTCCAGATGTACAGGTTTGAACGGCCAGTCGTCGAAATATGTTGAGACGATAGTCGCATGCGGCTGTATAAGCGTGAATCGTCAGGAAGAATGCTTGGATCACGTCGTTCCGCAACGGACAATGCGCGCACGCTCCCGTCGGCTAGTTCGGCCATCCCGTATGAGCTCATTAGAGCAATCTTCTCCTGTCTTGAAAGCAATTCATACAGTTGGCAGTACTTTGCTTGATCAATATTGAACGAGTACCAAAGCAGATAGTCCGCTACTTGGGGTAGCTGGCGTGCGCTCGAACTGCCGCGTTTACTAAAGGCGATTTGCGCCACGCGATTCTCCGGCCCAAACACTTCATCCATGACCAATGCTACGCGATTGACGTTTTCCGCTCCTATCTGCATGAAGATGCTGCCCGACTCTGACAGGAGCGCTCTCGCGTGGACGAAATTGCGATACAGGTTGTTCAGATACGAATGCAGCCCATTTGCATAAGCGTCGCGGAAGGTTTGGACGACTGTGGGATCGTGCGGCAGTGCTTTGGCATTGGCGGGTGTGTTGCGATCGTCGGTCGCGACTTGCATATTGGATTTGAAGCCGATGCCGTAGGGCGGGTCCATGTAGATCATCTGGACCTTGCCCTCCATGCCCTCTTTGGCGAGCAGGGAGGCCATGACCTTGACCGAATCGCCGCGAATCAGGCGGTTGGACCAGTTGCCCTCATGCTGGTACCACTCGTAAGCGGCGTCCTTGGGCAAGTTGTTGAAGTCACCGAACATCGGCGCTGGATCGAGCGATTGGAGCTGGGCGATGAAGGCCGACGGGTGGATTTTCTCACTCGTGTAGAGGGGCGTGGCGTCGGTGGCGATCTCCTCCAGGTTTTCACCGCGATCCCAACTGAGCACGGGCCCTGAGCGGTCGCGAATGGGCGGGCTGTAACGGATGGGCGCCTTGTCCGTTTCGTTCATGAACTTCTCTTGGGGATCGGTCGGGTTGTTGGCGCGTTTCGCACTGTGCCGGTAGCCGTCAACGTCAGCCATGGGACGCTCCTGCAATGGCCGCTGAGATTGCGGCCGTGATGTGCGAGTCCTCGGTTAGATACACATAGCGCCAACGTCCGCAGTCGCCGCTCGCTTCAACCGCAGGGATCCACTGTGACTCGGCGGCGATCCGCTTGGCATTGGCCGACGCATCGTCAAACAGTTTGCCCTTGCACTCGATGATTAGGTGGAGGGGAGGCTCGTCGTCGCCAGTGACAACGCGGGTGATGAAATCCGGCTCATAGTTGGCCCAGACATCCCGTTCTTGGTCGCGCCAGGGAATCGTCCAGCCGAGGCGGAAGTTGCGGGCCCAGGCCTCAATCATCCAGTGAGCGTCGAGTTCCTGCGCGACCGCGTACTCAAGTGTCTTGGAATGGCACGGAGCGCGGTTGAGTTGCGATTTCTTCGTCTTCCATACCGGTTCGAGAGTTGTCTTGAACGGCTTGATGTTGGTCGAGCGCACGCGCGGCTGCATGGGGTCGCGCTGGTCCGCGTACACGGGCAAGATGCGTGGCTCGCTGGAGTCGGAGCGGGTGACGGCAAGGGCGATGGCGTACGGCACATCTTCGTCATGCGGTGACTTTGCGAGCCACGCAATCTGCTCGTCCGGCCATTCAATCTTGTGGTGCTGCAACCAGGCTTCAGTTGCATTGAGCATAGATGTGAAGAGCGCTCGCCGTCGCTTCTCGTCTGTCTCGAACTGTCGGACGGCGTTCGCCGCGGTCCGCCAGATGATCGATTGGCGCGACAAGTTGAACGCCGGACTCTGCGTATCGGTAACGCCTACCGCTCCGGCGACGGTGGTCTTGGTGGGCAAATTGGGGTTGGTCACGTCGTAAGGTGTGACTTTGTCCTCGTCCAGTGCGACGGTTGGTTCGGGCGCCGACCATGCATAGCCGCAGAGATTGGGAAATGCGATCTCTAAGTGCTCCCGACCCTCGACGGGCTCCACGACATAGGGTTCCTTCGGCGGAGCTGGAGTAGGCGGCATCTCGACGCCGCGCATGAACTCGTAGGGCACACCGAAGACGTTGGCGTACTCGGGACGCGGCTCCCCTGTTTCCGGATCCGGTTCGAACGATGTTCGCCGCAGCGCGCGTCCCGTGACTTGCTCGCAAAGCAGCTGACTGCTGAAGGCGCGGAAACCGAAGATGTGGGTGACGGTCTTGGCGTCCCAACCCTCGGTGAGCATGCCGACAGAGATCACGCATCGGATGTGCTCGCCCGGTTCGCCCTTGCGCCCCACCGTGTTGAAGATATCTCGGACGGCTTGTACCCGTTCCTTGGCAGTCGCCCCTGATGGCGCGAAGAGTTCAGCTTGCTGCTTGGCAATATTGTTCAACGCACTGTCGCTATCGTCACCATCGCCGAGTCTTGAATGGACAAGCAGTGTTCGTGGCTGGTGAACGTATCCAGAACCGTCTGGCTCCACATTGGAGAACTCGTCGAGTTGTCCCTTCTGCAAGCGCCCCTTGTCATCCTTGTAACCGGCAATCCAGCGGAATAGCGTCGTTGCATTCGTAATGTTGTTGGCTACCGCGATCATCACTGGAGTCACGCCGTGTTCGCCGTATGCCGGCGCGACCGACTCCTGGTAGTGCTTGTGCATGGTCTCCAGTGCGTCGCGGACAATCTGCTCCATGTTGGCTATGTCCAGCGACTTCCGTTTGGCCTGGTCGAAGAGATTGCGGTAGACGGGATCGTCCTGGGCCGAGTCGTCATCAACCGGCAGACGCGGGATCTTGGTGAGTCCGGCCTCAATCGCGTCGGAGAGCGGGTAGTCGCTGATGATCCAGGGGAAGTGCTCGGACTGTAGTTCGGCCGGTCGTCGCAGGTACATCGGTGTCGCCGAGAGGTCGAAGACTTGTGCCAAGCGCCCCTGCGACTTCAATGCCTTGAGCGCAGAGAACCAGAGAGCGGCGTGCTTCTCTTCGTCCTTCTCGTCCTTGTTCGCCTTTGTGCTGCCGTAGTTTTCCATTCGGTAGCAGTGGTGCGCTTCGTCGTTGATCACAACCAGCGGCTCACCAGAGCGATGGCTGGTCAGGAGCCGATGCAGCATCTCGTCTTCGGTCTCCTCCCAACGAGGATCCGCGCCTTTGCGCAGCAATTGGCGGACGGCCTTGGGCGCCTTGTCGCCAACACCGTTGACGTGCAGCTTGTCGCGCTTCTGGAAGGCCTGGAAATTGAGGATCGTGACGCGCAACCGGTTGAGGTCGGGCTGAAACTGGATCGGCGTGAGTTGGGGCAGCAGCCATTCGGCGTGATCCGAACGCAGTTCGGCAAGCCGGTCCTTCACCGTCAGGTTTGGCGCGATGATGAGGAAGTCACGCGGCATCGAGCGATTGACGGCGTGCCAGATCATCAACATCGCCATGACCATGGTCTTGCCCGAACCGGTGGCCATCTTCAAGGCGAAGCGTGAGACTCCGTCATTCCACTCACCGTTGACGCCCTCGAATCGTCCGACAATGCCGCGCCAAGCGCTCTCGTCGTCGTCCTTACCGGCTTCGACGAGCCAGATTGCGGTCTCGAGGGCCTCACACTGGCAAAAGAATGGCAGAATTGAGGGCTGCGTACTGTTCCAGTACTCAAGTAGTTGATGGGTCCTTGAATTGGCGCCTGGATAGCCCCTGTCACGCCAGTTGTCGACCAACACCCGTAGCCGATTGATCGTATTGAACGGTTCACCAGCGACATCTTCGAGAGTCGGCTGTACAATCGCCTTCTTGGAACGCGGCATCATGATCCGCCCCGAGGATTCCCGGCGGCCTTCGAGCAACACGTCTGTCGCCTGGTTCAAACGGGGATCGAGTTTCCAGTGACGCGTGGGTCGCTCCCACGGGGAGTTCAGGATTGGGTCGGTCAGGGGTGTTTTGTCTGGCACGGCTTGACTCTAGCAGTGCCCTAACGGAACTCCGGGGCGATCTCCTCGATGAAGCGGTTCATTTGCTCGGTGCGTTGGAAGGCGTTGTTGCCGAGCGTGAAGTCGGGGATGATGATTTCGTCGACTCCGGCGTCGACGTAGGCCTGCACGGTTTGTTTGATCTCGTCGTTTGAGCCTCCCAGCACCGGGCGTCCGCTGGCTCGGGCGGGGCCGAGGATGTCTTCGTTGTCGGTCATCATGAGCAGCGTGCAGGCTGAACGCTGGATCTCGGCCGGGTCTCGATGCACGTCGCTGCAATGTGCGTCGAGCACTGACTGCTTGTGGACGAGCACCTCGGGCGTGCCCCAGACGTTCCACTCGTTGGCATATTGCGCCACAATCCGCAAGGTGCGCTTCTCGCCGCCGCCGCCGATCATCAGTGGCAATGGCGTCTGGATCGGCTTCGGCTCCAGTGGTGCGTCGACGAACTGGTAGTACTCGCCGGTGAAGTTGGTCTTCTGGTAGTGGAAGAGCTCGGTCACGACCTGACATGCTTCCTCGAAGCGGTCCATCCGCTCCTTGAGCGTGCCGAAATGCATGCCGTAAGCGTGGTGCTCGTTCTCCTGCCAGGCGGCGCCCAGCCCGAGGATGAAGCGTCCGCCCGAGATGATGTCGAGCTGTGCGGCCATTTTGGCGGTGATCGCTGGATGTCGGTAGGTGTTGCCCGAAACCATGTGGCCCAGCTTGACGCGGTTGATGCGCGAGGCGAAGGCGGCCAACGTGGTCCAGGACTCGTGCACCAGACCGTCGGAGGCGTCCTCGCCGACCGGCTTGTTGGGCATGAAATGGTCGGCGAACCAGATCCGGTCCCAGCCGGTGCGCTCGGCGTGTCGGGCGACGGTCAGTACCTCGGCCCAGGGGTTGGATGCGCCTGGCCAGAATCCGAATCGCATGATGATGTTCTTTCGTCGCGAGTGTTGTCGTTTGTGAGCGCAGATTAGCGAGTTCACAGATGCCGGTTGGAGCGTGGCAGGTTAACTGAACGGCAACCACATGATGGTAGACAGAGCGCGTAGCATTAACTCGGCGGATTGCGGGTGGCCTGGCTGGTATAGCAGGACGCCGCGTTCATGGCCTTCAAACAGCGTCCGGTTGAGAGGCCGTCTGATGCGCACGTTGTTGGTCGTGGAAGATGAGCGCCCGCTGGCGGAGACGCTGCGGTTTAATCTCGAGATGGAGGGCTACCGGGTGCGCACGGCCGAGGACGGCCTCGAAGGACTCTCGATGGCTCGCGCTCTGCAGCCCGATCTGGTGCTGTTGGACCTGATGCTTCCGCGCATGGATGGACTCGATGTGCTGCGCGGCATCCGCGAGACCTCGCAGGCGCCGGTCCTGCTGTTGACGGCGAGAACGTCCGAGGCGGACCGCGTCAGGGGACTGGATCTGGGCGCCGATGACTACATCACCAAGCCGTTCTCCCTGGCCGAGCTCAAGGCTCGCGTGCGTGTGCATTTGCGACGCAAGCAGGACCTGTCGGTGGAGGAACGAGAGCTGGAGTTCGGCGAGTTCAAGCTTGATCTGAACCGCCACCTGCTGACCAAGGACGGCGCACCGATCGCCCTACGGCCCAAGGAATACGAACTGCTCGCCTATCTGGCGCAGCGCGACGGCCGGGCATTCACTCGCGACCAATTGCTGAACGACGTGTGGGACATCTCCTTCGCCGGCGGGACACGCACGGTGGATGTCCACGTACGCTGGTTGCGCAAGAAGATCGAGAAGCCCGACGGACCTCTGCGCCACCTGATCACGGTGCGGGGAGCGGGGTATCGATTCGAGCGGTAAGCGTGCGCACGGTCGTGGTCGGCGTCATTGGACTGTTGCTGGGAGTTGCGCTGCTCGCCGCCGGCGTCTGGTGGGTTCCGGGATTCCTGATCGTGCTGGGCGGAGTCGCAGCGGCCAGTTTCGGGCTACGGGCGAATCAGCGACGGATCACTCAACTCAGCGAGCAGGCGTCGCACTCCGAACTGGAATCGGATCACCTGCGCGACGAATTGTCGGCTCGCACGGCCGAGCGGGATCAGTTGCAGCGAGCCCTGGCTTCGACCGGCGACATCGTGATCGCGCTGGACCGGGATGCGCGAATTCACTATCTCAATCCCGTGGCGCAACTGATCCTGCGGACCGGCGACCGCAATCTGATCGGCGCGCATCTGCTGGAGGCGGTCGAAGACCCCGATCTGTATCGGACCGTGCGCCTGGCGGTTGATGACGGCACGCCGGCGGTGATGGTCGTGTTGCGGGCCGGACGACGATTTCGCACGGTCGTCGCGCCGGTCGCGTCGGTTACGGGGACTGGGCCGTGGAGCGTCGTCCTGGCGATGCACGATCTGTCGGACCTCTACGAGGCCGAGATCGCGAGACGCGACTTCTTCACTAATGCGTCGCACGAGCTGCGTACGCCACTGGCGACGATTTCGGCAGCGGCAGAAACACTCGAAGTCGCGCGACGACCCGAGGACTCCCAGCGCTTTCGCTCGATCATCCAGGCGGAGGCCGAGCGGATGGGTCAGCTGATCGAGGAAATGCTCGCCCTGGCGCGGCTGGAATCCGGTCTGACGGAGCCCAAGATGGAAGTCGTGGGGATGGAGACGCTGCTCGAGGACGCGGTCGAGATTATCAGACCGCAGGCGGAGCGTGAGGGATTGTCGCTGTTGTACTCCGGTCTGAACGGCCGCAACGAAACGATGATCGTTGCTGATCCGGAACTGGTCGAGCGGGCGCTGCTCAATCTGCTACATAACGCCGTCAAGTTCACCGAAGCAGGCGGGTCAATCGAAGTGTTGTCGGAAATGGACGATGCCTCGGAGCCTGCGCCGATGATCTGGATCCGCGTGCGTGACACGGGCATCGGGATCGAGCCGGCCGAACAGTCGCGCATCTTTCAGCGTTTCTATCGGGTTGATCGGGCGCGGCAGTCGGGCGGCGGCACGGGCCTGGGACTGGCCGTCGTCCGGCACATCGCCGAGGTGCATGGAGGCGCCGTGTCGCTGCAGAGCGCACCGGGTGAGGGATCGACCTTCGGCTTCAGCGTGCCACTTGCGCAACAAAGCTGACTCCCGACGCACCCTGGTCTGTGGGCAATAACCCGCTCTTAACTGCGCGTTAGCCGCATGGTTAACGCGCCCGCCTCCGACGGTTCCAAGCTGAGCACTATGCACGGTGGCGAGCTCCCGGGATGGGCGAGCTGTGAGTTGCATTTGCGATGACCGTTGTGCCGGCATATGGAAGTCCGGTCGTAGAGCGAGAGGAGCGTGATCGTCTTGGAAACAGCACAGTACAGAGACTTCAGACTGTCGACGCGGTTGCTACCGCTGTTGATCGTTGCCTTGCTGGCGGCAGCGACGGTGCTCGTTGCCTGTGGCGGTGATGATGACCAGCACCAGCCGGTCGCTCAGTCAACACAAGATCAGCAGGAGCGGCAAGAGTCCGCCGAGGCGCTTGCTGACGTTGTGGGCGAGATTGCCATCGATGGTTCCTCCACCGTGTTCCCGATCACCGAAGCCATGGCCGAAGAGTTCGGCATCCTGACCGAGCGCGGCGTGCGCGTCACGGTTGGCGTCTCGGGCACCGGCGGCGGGTTCAAGCGTTTCTGCGCCCGCGAGACCGACATCTCCGACGCGTCGCGCCCGATCAAGGACTCTGAGGTCGAGCTTTGCACGGAGAACGGCGTCGAGTTCATCGAGGTCCCGGTCGCGTTTGACGGCCTGACTGTTGTGATCAACCCGGACAACGATTGGGTCGATCAACTGACCGTTGCCGAGCTGAACCACATCTTCCGCCCGGATGACTTCGCGACGTCGTGGGCCGACGTGCGTGCCGGCTTCCCCGACGTGGAGATTTCGCTGTACGCGCCGGGCGCAGACAGCGGCACGTTTGATTACTTCACTGTGGCGATCAACGGCGGCGGCGGCGTCCACCGCTCGGACAACACGACGTTCTCCGAAGATGACAACGTTCTCGTACAGGGTGTCGCCTCCGACCGTGGCGGCATCGGTTACTTCGGCTTCAGCTACTACGCGAACAACTCGGACAGCCTGCGGGCCGTTCCGGTTGTCAACGACGCCGGCGTCGCGGTGATCCCGTCGAATGACACGATCAACGACGGTTCGTATAACCCGCTGTCGCGTCCGCTGCTGATCTACGTGTCGGTTGCTTCGCTTGAGCGTGAGGAAGTGGCTGCGTTTGTTGAGTATTACCTCACGGACGGTGTCTGGCTCGTCGATACGCCTGAGGTCGGCTATGTGCAGCTGCCGCAGGCGATCTACGCTGCGGCGTTGTCACGCGTCGACAGCGGCTTGACCGGCTCCGCCATCGCGGACGCCGGCGAAGGCGCCACGCTCGCGGAGACCTTCGGCGCGGAGTAGCTGCATCACTCGGGGGCAGGGTCTGAATTCCACGCGCCCCGATTGATCTGCGTAACCAGCAGATCGATCGGGGCACGTTGTCTGACATACACCTGTTGCGATGACTTACGGGGCGTTAACCGCGACCTCGCAGTGCGCTCGTAGTTTGCTCGGGAGCGGCCCAACCAAGACTGATGAGCAGAGAGATCCACCATGGCAGCACAGGCGCCGGATGGACCGCAACGAGATACGGTCCGCTCGCTGCTGGCGGAGTTGTGGCGCGACCGTTTGCAGCCGTCGCGTCCGGGAAGTGGCCGCGAGACGCCGGCTGGCCGAATAATCCACGGGGCACTGTTTCTGACGGCGATGCTTTCGGCGTTCGTCACGGTCGGCATTGTCCTGGTCCTGATCTTCGAGACCGTGGAGTTCTTCCGCGAAGTTCCGTTCCTCGACTTCTTCGGCTCGACCAAGTGGTCGGCGCTATTCGCCGAGAAGCAGTTCGGCGTCTGGGCGCTGGTCTGGGGCACGGGCATGATCGCCCTGATCGGCCTGATCGTCGCGATCCCGCTGGGACTGATGGCCGCGGTTTTCCTCAGCGAATACTCGCCTCCGCGCGTCCGGGCGATTGTCAAGCCGATCCTCGAGATCCTGGCCGGCGTCCCGACGGTCGTCTTTGGCTATTTCGCCCTGGTCTCCGTCTCGCCGGTGATTCGCGACATCTTCGGCCAGGACGTGGGCATTTACAACGCACTCTCGGCCGGCATCGTGGTTGGGTTGATGATCGTGCCGATCATCGCCTCGCTTTCCGAGGACGCGATGAACGCCGTCCCGCGCTCGCTGCGCGAGGGCGCCTACGCCCTCGGCTCGACGCGGATGGAAGTGTCGCTCCGCGTGGTCCTGCCGGCAGCGTTCTCAGGGGTCGTCGCATCAATCATCCTGGCAGCCTCGCGGGCCGTCGGCGAGACGATGGCTGTGACCATCGCCGGCGGAGGCAACCCGCAGTTCGGCGTGGATCCGCTCGAGGCGGTGCAGACGATGACGGCGATGATCGTCCAGCTCTCGCTGGGCGACACGCCGACAACGTCGATTGAGTTCAAGGTCCTGTTCGCGGTCGCGATGACGCTGTTCGTTCTGACCCTGGTGATGAACATCGTCGCGCAGTGGGTTTCGCGCCGCTTCCGGGAGGAGTACGAATGAGCGCCGCCGCTCCGAGTAGCCGCTTCACCTCCTTCGTACCGCGAGTCCGGTTGCGCCGAACCGTCTCCGTGGGGTTCATGGTCTTCGCCCTGTTGGCGATCGCCATCTCGATGATCATGCTGGGCGCGTTGATTGTCGAGATCGCGGTCGATGGCGCTGCGCGACTGTTTACAGACGGCAGCGCGGTCGCCCGCGAAGGACGTGGCGGCGAGATGCTCAGCGATCTGCCCACGCCAAGCGGCATGGGCTGGATGACCTGGGCGCTGCCAGTCGCCATTCTGTTGCCGTTTGTGGGTCCGCGCCTCGTCAACTACTTCGTACCGAGTCTGGCGCAACTCGCCGAGCGCGTGATGGGCCTGATCGTCGTCGCGCCGGCGGCGATCTTCGTTCACATCCTCTACGTCCGCTTCGAGTCGGCCTACTTCGTCGAGTACGCCAAAGCCGTCGACATTGATGGCGCAAGCGGCAACATCATCCAGCTCTTTGCTGAAGCCTCAGGCTTTCAGTTTGTGCGACTGCTGATCATTGGCGTCGGCGCGCCCCTGACCATATTGGCGATGGGCTGGTTCTGGTCGCACAAGATGCGCAAACCTACGCTGGTCATCCCGGGAATCATGATCGTGGCCTGGGTCGTCTACCTCTTCATCGACCCCTGGTTCCTCTCTTCCTTCCCTTCGCGCAAGCCCGAAAACGCGGGCATCTTCTCGGCCGTCACCGGCACCCTGTACATGATGGTGATTACCGCAGCGATCGCATTCCCGCTCGGGGTCGGCGCCGCGATCTACCTGGAGGAATACTCAAGACGCAACTGGTTCTCGCGGATGATCCAGGTCAACATCTCGAACCTGGCCGGAGTGCCCTCGATCATCTACGGCCTGCTCGGTCTGCAGGTATTCGTCCGCGTGCTGGAGTTCGAGCGCTCGGTGCTGGCCGGCGCCTGCACGATGGCGCTGTTGGTGATGCCGATCATCATCGTCTCGGCCCAGGAGGCGCTGCGCACGGTGCCGCCCTCGATGCGCGAGGCGGCCTACGCAGTGGGAGCGACGCGTTGGCAGGTGATTCGCTATCACGTGCTGCCGTACGCCTTCGGCGGCATGTTGACCGGCAACATCCTGGCGATGTCGCGCGCGATCGGCGAGACCGCGCCGCTGATCGCGATCGGCGCGCTGACCTTCATCGCGTTCCTCGCGGACTCGCCGACCGACGACTTCACGGTGTTGCCGATTCAGATCTTCAACTGGGTGTCTCGGCCGCAGGCCGGATTCCACGAGATTGCGGCATCCAGCATCATCGTGCTGATGCTCATCCTGTTACTGATGAACGCCGCAGCGATCATCATGCGTCAGCGGACCCGCACGGACTGGTAGATTCGGAACTCACAGGCGCTAGTGGATTCCACTCGCCTGTGCAGGCAAACGAGGAGCCTGACATGGCACGGAACTTCTTCACATTGATGAGGTCGAGCGCGCCGACCAGTACTGCCGCCCCGACATCGGGCTCGACCGTGACGGCGCCACTGCCGCCACCCAACATGAAGGACGATGCCGCGGCCGGTGTCGGCGTCCACCTCGACCCGACGCTTGAGGCAGTGCGACACGATTTCAACGAAGAAGTCGAAATGGCGCTCGAACTGAAGGATGTGTCGGCCTTCTATGGCTCGTTCCAGGCAGTCGAGAATATTTCGATTCAGATTCCGCGCAACCGTGTCACCGCGCTGATTGGCCCATCGGGATGCGGCAAGTCGACCTTGCTTCGCTGCATGAATCGGATGAACGACCTGATCCCCGGCGCCCGCGTCGAGGGCGACATCCAGTTCGAGGGACGCAACCTGATCGATCCCAACGTGGATGCCGTCGAAGTTCGGCGGCGGATCGGCATGGTCTTCCAGAAGCCGAATCCGTTCCCCAAGTCGATCTACGAAAACGTCGCATTCGGCGCACGAATCAACGGCTACTCCGGCGATATGGATCGTCTGGTCGAAGACTCGCTTCGTCGCGCCGCGCTCTGGGATGAAGTCAGGGACGACCTGAAGAAGTCGGGACTAGCGCTCTCGGGAGGTCAGCAGCAGCGACTCTGCATCGCCCGGGCGATTGCGGTGCAACCCGAGATCATCCTGATGGACGAGCCGGCTTCGGCCCTGGACCCGGTCGCGACGCTGAAGATTGAGGATCTGATGCGCGAGCTGGCCGAGCACTACACGATCGTCGTAGTGACTCACAACATGCAGCAGGCGGGCCGCGTCTCGGACTACACCGCGTTCCTGCTGGCCGGCGAGGAACGGGTCGGACGGCTCGTCGAGTTCGGTCCGACGCAGGATATCTTCACACATCCGCTGGATCAGCGGACGGAAGATTACATTACCGGCAGGTATGGCTAACCTGCTTTTGATGGTGATATCGCGAGACATCCGGATGGCGAGGGAGATATGTCAACCGTACGGCTGACGTATTCCGCCGACCGGGCCGACGTGCTGGATCGCCTGCGGCTGCAACACGCACGGGCAGATCGGTCAATCGTGGACGCCATGCAGGCGCTCCTGCGACGAGACCTGGTGCTGGCGCGGCGAGTCTGCGAGACCGACGATGAAGCGAAGCAGGTGCGCTACGGAATCGAAGAAGCGGTGACGAGCATCATTGCCCTGCAACAGCCCGTCGCCGGAGACTTGCGCGAGCTGATGTCCATCGTCGCGATCGCGCTCAACCTGGAGCGGATCGCCGGCCATGCCGAAGGCATTGCCCGTAACGCAATCTTCCTGGAAGACAATCCCGTCGCCGCCACTGAACCGGACCTCTGGCGGATGGCGGATGTCGTCCGCGAAATGTTGCAGTCGGCAACCAGGTCATTCCTTGAGCGTGATCAGAAGCTCGCCCGGATCACGATTGAGCGGGACGACGACGTCGACGAGCTGTACAGCGACATTCACGAGCGGCTGATCGACCGAATCGCTTGCGCCGAAGGTAACGCCGAAGAGTCGGATGCGATTACGCACGTGATCTGGTGCTCGCATAACCTGGAGCGAATCGGTGACCGAGCGCTGAACATCTGCGAACGCACCATTTTCCAGGTCACGGGCCGGTTCGAGCGAGTGCGGGGCCCCGACTACGACGGGGATTCCTGACTACGACGAGGATTCCTGACGTTGCGGCTCTGACGGTCGCCCTAGCCTTCTGCCATGGAAGCTCTGGTCATCGCCCTGATTCGAGTCGCGGGATCGCTGCCGGTCTTGCGCTGGGCCTTCGTCGGCGGCCTGATTGCGGTGTTCGTTGACCTTTCCGATCTGTTCCTGCGGCAGGCCATCGACCTCGGCGGACTCTCGAACTACCAGGAGTGGGACAAGTGGGTTGACCAGGTCTACATCTGGCTCTTCCTGGTCGTGGCGCTGCGCTGGTCGGGCTTGGAGCGGCGCGTGGCGATTGGACTGTTCGGCTGGCGCCTGATCGGCTTCGTCGCCTTCACGGCCGGCGCGGGACGGGAGATCCTGATCTACTTCCCGCACGTCTTCGAGTTCTGGTTCCTCTTCGTCGCCGCACGGCCGCACTGGCCGTCGAGACTCCGACCGGGCTGGGCCCAGGCCGCCGACGGCGCCCCGGCGCCGCTGACGCGAGGCGAAGCGATCCGCTGGCTGCTGTTCCTCGCCGCGCTGAAGATCTTTCACGAGTACACGCTGCACACCGGAAAGTGGTTCGACAACTTCTCCGCCTTCGAGGCCGCCGAGGCAATTTGGGACTTTGTCAGCGGGCCGTTCTAGCAGCGGCTGCGAAGTCCTCTCAGTGATTGCCATGATGTCCCCGTCATACCCGCGCTTTGCCGCGGGTATCTCGCAGTGCTCGGTACGAAAGCCAGGAGCCGGCTGAGCGATTGAAACACGCGACGTTTCTCAGGTTCGAGCGCCGGTGCAGCACTCTGCGAGATTCCCGCGGCGGAGCGCGGCAATGACGGAGGTGGAGCGCCGGCTGACTTCTGAGACACCCTTCCCGAGCGGGTCCCCGCGCAAGGGCGGGGACTGGGAACTTTCCATGTGGGTCGGTCGGCCAGTGTGATCGCACCTGCCCGGCGCGATCTCGGAGTATCCTGCTCTTGTTGTGCGTTTGATATCAGCGGATTCCCGGGGTGAGCGATGACGACTAATGCTTCGGTTCCGCCGATTCGTCCTGATGAGATGGCTACCGAGCAGCACGTGATCTGCCGCGATCTGTTCAAGATCTACAAGATTGCCGATCTTGAGGTGGTGGCCCTGCGCGGCCTCGACCTGACCGTTGGTCGAGGCGAAGTGCTGGCGATTGTCGGCGCGTCCGGCTCGGGCAAGTCGACCTTGCTAAATGTGCTCGCGGGACTGGATGTTCCGTCGGCGGGGCAGGCCTTCGTCAACAAGTCCGACCTCCTCTCGCTGACGGAGCAGGAGCTCGTCGACTACCGGCGTGAGCAGGTCGGGTTCGTCTGGCAGCAGACCGGCCGCAACCTGATCCCGTATCTGAACGCCCAACAGAACATCGAAGTGCCGATGATCCTCGCCGGACGCTCGCGCAAGCATGCGCGCGAACGCGCCTTGAGCCTGCTCGACTCCGTGGGCCTGACCGACAAGCGCCGACAGCGTCCCGACCAGCTCTCGGGCGGTGAGCAGCAGCGTGTCTCAATCGGCGTCGCGCTGGCCAATGATCCGCCGCTGCTTCTGGCCGACGAGCCCACCGGCGAGCTGGACACGCACACGTCGGAGGAGATCTTCCACCTCTTCCGCAGTCTCACGAACCAGTTCGGACTCACGATTATCGTCGTCACGCACGACCCAGCGATCGCGGCGCGCGTCGACCGTGTGGTCGCGATTCGCGATGGCACGATTGCTACCGAAACGGTGCGCCGCGTCGAGAATCCAGGCACCGAGATCGCGGAAGTAGTCCACGAGGAGTACGCCGTCGTCGACGGCGCCGGCCGGCTGCAGATTCCCAAACCGCTCATGGAACAGGTCGCGCTTGGCCGTCGTGCCTTTGTCGATTCTCGAGATGGGCGAATCATCATCACACCGGCGCACGAGGCCGACGCAGTTAAAACAGAGACCGAACAGCGATGACCACCACGTTCGCCACCAACGGCATGACCACACAAGGCCAGCAGGACCTGGTCGTCGACGCCCAAGGCGTCTCCCGCAAGTTCGTAGTCGGCGGCGAGGACATCTGGGCGGTCCGAGACGTCTCGTTGCAGGTCGCCCGCGGAGAGTTCGTCGCGCTGATCGGGCGCTCGGGCTCGGGCAAAACGACGCTGCTCAACCTGATCGCCGGTCTCGACTCGCCGACATCAGGACACGTCACGATCGACGGCGAGAACATCACCGAATACTCCGAGCGCCAGCTGACACAACTGCGACGGCACCGCGTTGGTTTCGTCTTCCAGTCATTTGGCTTGTTGCCGCTGTTGTCCGCGTACGAGAACATCGAATTGTCACTCCGAATCGCCGGCGCGGGCATCCGCGAGCGGCGACGTCGCGCCGAGGAACTGCTGGAGGCCGTCGGACTCGCCGGACGAGCTCGTCACCGACCCTACGAACTCTCCGGTGGCGAGCAGCAGCGGGTGGCAATCGCGAGGGCGCTGGCCAACTCTCCGGCGCTGATCCTGGCCGACGAGCCGACGGGTGAGCTGGACTCAACGACTGCCGTCTCGATTTTCCGACTGCTTCATGATCTGGTCGTTGAGCAGGGCGTGACGATCATCACCACGACGCACGACCGGACCGTGATGGAGCTGGTCCCGCGCGTCGAAGAGATGATGGACGGCCGCCTGTTGGAACCGGAGGAGCAGGAACTCTTCCGCTACACCGTGCGGGAAGAACGCTCACACTTCGCGGCCGAGTTGCCCTCGGATGTCCAGGATGAAGTCTCGGCCGTCAGAACGCACGGCGCCGACTTCGCGCCGACGGTGGAGGAGCGCGTCGCCGCCGAGCGAGCGGCTCATCCGGAGCTAAGCGAGGAGCAGGCGCGTCACGTCTTCGGCGCGGACCTGCCGCTGGCGGAGCCGGCGCAAGAGCTCGCGCCCGTTGCCGCGGTAGAGGCCCCCGACTCTACAGACGAGGCCTGGCAGCCGCAGATTCCCGACCCGGAGCCGCCGAGCGAAGAAGAAGCAACCTTCGCTCCGCCCGCCGGCGTCGATCGCCCGACCTGGGCCCGTCCGCGCGACGAGTAGGGCCGGCGCCAACTTCCGCTTCTCCCCCGCAAGGGAGATCCGTTCACAAGCCCGCTCAACGCGAGTTAGAATCTGCTCCCTCTCCCAGAGGACACCTGTGCGTAAGTCACTAGCCGTCTGATTCCGGTCCCCTCTCCCCGAGGGAGAGGGTTAGGGCCAGGCCGCGAGGCAAACGTCGCCGCCGCCAGATAACTGGACGGGGGACCCTCAGCCCAGCCCTCTCCCAGAGTGAGAGGGGGTAAGAGAGGGAACTTTCTCCTCATCGGCGAATTGGGTTTACGCGCAGGTCTCCAAGGGGGAGAGGGGACAGAATCCTACGGTTCAGTCTCGATCTTCGTCAGGATGAACCGGCGCGGCTGCTGATCCCAGCGGATCAGGCGATGCGGCGGATCCACCTCGTACCAGGCGCGTGACACCTCCACCCCTGGCGACGCGACCACTTGCCAGACCACGACATCGCCGTCGGGTCCTCGCAGGGTGTCCTGGCCGCGGACGGCGACCTGGACTAACTGGCTGCGGCGCTGCACGATATTGACCGAACGGTATGTGAACTCGAGGTCCTGTTTGAACGCCAGCGTTCTCCAGAGCCAGGCCGATGAGTCGTTGTCGAAGGCGAAGGCGCCGGCCTCGACTGTCTCTTCGGTGACTTCGCCGTCTTCGTCGAGGATGACGTTTGCCGAGATCCCACCGTCGGAGTTGAGTCGATAGTTCGCCTCGGCGCTGAGCGTTTCTTCTGCGGACTCCGCCTGCCGCTCATAGCGGATTGGCTGCAGCGTCTCGGCGTCGACCCAGACGACGACTTCGTCATTGACCTGACCATCTTCCGTCTCGAGGCTGAAGCGCAGCGATAGCTGGTAGAGGTCGTCCTGGCGAATCGTCTCGATTACCAGGGTCCCCAGCATGGTGTCGGTCTGGTCGAACATGTCGTAGTGGAGGCGCTCGAAGTCGGGCCATGGGATTTGTGCGACGGGATTCCGGGGTTCGTCAAAGCTGGTCTCGGAACCGCAGGCAGCGACCAACATCGCTGCGAGGACCGCGGTCAGTAACAAGCAAACCAAGCCCCGCGGTTGTCGACCGAAGGCAATGTCCCCGTCCCCGAGCGGGGATCCGTTCCCTCTCAGCGTCCGAGCAGGTCCCCGCTCGGGGGCGGGGACGGGTGGACACTCCGACGATCGGGAACGCATCACAAGCCGCGACCACCGTCGGGGCCGATTTCGGCTTCGGCCATCCGGCGCAGCGCTTCGGCGCAGTCTTCGCTGGAGATGTCGGCGTGGGTGACGAGGCGGATCTTGGTCCGGTCCGGCGTGGTGACGAGGACGCCGATTTCGGCCAGCGCGCTCTGCAGCTTTGGCGATGGCGCGGGATCGTCAGCGGCGTCGAGTTGGACGATGACGATGTTGGTCTGCACGCTCTCGGGGTTGATGCCGAAACCGAGCTCGGCCAGACCTCGCGCGAGCTGGCGGGCGTTTGCGTGGTCGTCTTGCAGGCGGTTGACCATCTCATCGAGCGCCACCAGTCCGGCCGCTGCGAGAATGCCGGCTTGCCGCATCCCACCGCCGACTAGCTTGCGCACACGTCTCGCCTCGCGGATGAATGGCTCGTCGCCGCAGATCAGTGAGCCGACCGGTGCGCCCAGTCCTTTGGAGAGGCAGAAGGTGACGCTGTCGGCGGGACCGGCCAGTTCAGCGACGCTGTGGCCCGACGCGGCGGCGGCGTTGAAGATGCGCGCGCCGTCCATGTGCACTCGCAGACCGAGGTCGTGCGCCGTGCCGGCGATTTCCTCTGTGCGCTCCAGCGAGACGACCGTGCCGCCGCAGAAGTTGTGTGTGTTCTCGAGCGCGAGCAAGGTGGTTCGCGGTTGGTGCATGTCGTCGGGACGGACTGCGCCGGGGATGAGTTCGGGATCGAATCCGCCGTCGGCTTGGTTCGGGAGAGTCGTCGCGAGTACGCCGCCGAGCCTTGAGATGCCGCCGGCCTCGGAGCGGACGATGTGCGCCCGGTCGCCGACCAGTAGTTCGTCGCCGGACCTGGTCTGCGAGAGCAGCGAGACGAGGTTGGCCATGGTGCCGCTGGAGACGTAGAGCGCAGCCTCTTTGCCGGTGCGCTCGGCGGCGGTCTCTTCCAGCTTGGTGATCGTCGGGTCTTCGCCGAAGACGTCGTCGCCGACTTCCGCCTCGAACATGGCCTGGCGCATCGCGGCGGTCGGCTTGGTGACAGTGTCGGAGCGCAGGTCGATGAGTGGAAGCTCTGAATGGTTGTCGCTCACGCGGTTGGTCCTTGCGATCGTTCCCAGATGGTGCGGAAGCCCTCGCCGCCGGTGATTGCGGCGATCGTGACGGCTCGCTCACCATCGTGGAGTTGTTGTTGGATGCGCTTGACGTGGTCGGGGTCGGCGCCGAGGCTGAGCAACCGCGCCTCGATTTTCTGCCAGATGCCCGAATCGTCGAACGCCGAGATCGCGCGCGGCCAGGGGAACGACATAATTCGCTCGGGCAGCGGCAATCGCGGGCGCAGCGACTTCAGGTGCCGGAAGCGCTCTTCGGCGGAGTTGACGCGGTCGACGAGTTGGATGATCGGTGTGTCGGGCGGATTGGCGCGAAAATCGACGAGCAGGCGCGGTTCGAGCACGTCGAAGCGCACGATCAGCACCGCTGCCCGGTCAATCACACGCAGGATTTCTTCGAGGTCAACGCCGTAGTCGTCGCTCATCTGCTCCTCAGTCCCCGCTTCACGCGGGGGCCCGTTTCCTTCTAGGTATCCAGATCCGATTGGCGATCCTGATCGAGTCGCGAACCGATTCTTTCCAACGATTCCTCTGAGTCCGGACCGAGCAGGTCCCCGCGTGAAGCGGGGACTGGAACGGTGGCGCCGGAGCCTCGCAGCGAATTCCTTACCGGTCGGCAAGTCCTTCCGCTGACCCTGAGTCTATGGACGCGATGGGAGAGCGTCCAATGCCTCCGACACCGGGAGCCGCAGGCAGGGTTCCGATGCCGAGCAGGGCATCGCGGGCGGCGTCGTAGCGCTGTTTGGCGCGGGATTCGCGGTTGAGCAGGCCTTTGAGCTTGGGCGGCTCCAATGGCTCGCCGTCGAGGAAGATGTCGTGCAGCCGGGTGAGCTGCTTTTGCCAGGCGTCCCAGGCTTCGCGGTATTCGGCTTGTCGTTCGGGGTCGACTCGGACCATGTGGCGTCCTTCGTTGGGACTCGGGGGTGGCGTCCTTCGTTGGGACTCGGGGGTGGCGTCCTTCGTTGAGACTCGGGGTGGCGTCCTTCGTTGGGACTCGGTCAGACGAGGTTGCGATAGATGTTGATCATGGCAGAGTCGAAGACCATCGCCTCGCGGACGGCGCGACGCAGTTGGGCGAAGTGCTGGTCCTGTGCGGCCAGTTCTTCGAACTGTTCCAGCTCCTTGAGGTCTTCGAACTCGGCGATGATCTCCACGTTGGAGGCTGCGCCCGTGATTGCGTCCCAGACCGAGAATTTCGCCTCGATCCCACGCGCGGCCTGGTAATCGAGCGCCGCCTCAACGGCTCGAAGAAATTCGCCATGCTTGCCTGGCGCCACGCGGCCGGCCAATACTCGTCGGAACATCGGCATTGGTTCGTCCCTTCAACTGCTGAATGCTGTTCGATCTTGTTCGGTTTTGTTCGATTCTGTTCGGTTTTGTGCGTTGTTGGTCAGACCGGTTCGGTCGTTGTTCGTTGTTTGAGCGCCTGTTCGACCCGTTCGAGGTCGTCCGGCCTGTTTACGTTGATGAACGATTGCAGTTCTGGATCGTGAACGCGGAGCTCGTCGGCTTCCAGCAAACGATGCTCCACCAGCGGCAGGAGCGCGCGGAGGCGTCCGTTGCCGTCGTTGAGGAGTCGTGTGGCATGGGGCACGACGGACGGTCGGTAGGCGGCGAGCAGTGGTTGCGCGACACCGTCGAGGTAGGGCATGGCGATCTGCGTGTCCGGCCTGTCAGATGAGGTGGCGCAGGCCGCGGCGACGGCGCGCAGCAGCTCCGGCTGGAGGAAGGGCATGTCGCAGGCGACGGCGACGGCGAGGTCGTGGCGGATCAGCGGGAGCGTTGCCTCGAGTCCGGCCAGGGGGCCGCGGTCGTGACGATGATCGACCACTTCGCGCCAGTCGACGCCGTCCAACGGCGGGAAGTCCTGGTCGGGGCGGCGGGCGACCACGATGTCGTCCGAGACGGCGCTGGCCGCGAGCGCGCTCCAGTGCAGCAGCGGTCGTCCGCCGGCTTCGGTGGTCGCCTTGTCGCGGCCCAGCCGCTTGCCGAATCCGCCGGCCAGGATGATCACCGAGAATGCGCTGCTCGCGGTTGTCATAGCTTGAGTTTAGGCTGCGCACATGACCAGTGACCTGCACCTGCCATTGCATGAGGCATTGGGGATTACGCGGCCCGCTGTATTCGCCACGGTCGGCGGCGGCGGCAAGACGACGGTGCTGTTCGCTCTGGCCGCAGAATGGGAGGCGGCCGGAGGTGAGGGCCTGACGGTGCTGGCCACCACGACGAAGATGACCATCCCCCGAGAGGGCCGCGCGCTGCCGCTGGCCATCGGCCGGGACGACGCCTCTCGATCCGGCGCGCTGGACAACATCCGCCGGCGCGGCCTGTCCTCAGCCGTCGTCGGTTCGGGCCGAGGCGACCGTGAGCGAGTCCTGGGAGTCGACCCGACCTGGCCGCGTCAGGCGGTGGACGCCGGTCTCGCCAGCCTGGTCGGAGTCGAGGCCGACGGCTCCAAGGGCCGCCCCTTCAAAGCCCCCGCCACCCACGAGCCAGTCCTGCCCGAGGGAGTGGACATCGTAGCCGCCGTCATCGGCGCCGGAGTGTTGGGTAGACCGCTGGATGAACGGTCGGTGCATCGACCGGAGATCGTGGCACAGGTCGCGGGGGCAGAGATCGGGGATGAGATCACGCCGGAGTTGGCGGCGAGAGTGTTGATGTCGCCGGATGGTGGTCGGAAGGGTGTGCCGGAGTCGGCGGAGTTTGTGGTGTTGGTGTCGGGTGTGGGGAGGGATTTGGAGGGGTCGCGGGCGTTGGCGTCGGCGATCGACGGGAGGGTGGTGTTGTGGGACGTGGGGTCGGGGGTGTTGGAGCTGGCGAGGCAGCGCTAACGACTTGACTCTGCGTCGTTTCGCTGTTCGGCTACGGGACTGCTATCAGTGGGTTCTGTCCAATCAAAGGATCCGAGAGATGCCATTGCTATCATCACAATCAATAGCAAGTGAACTATTATGAATCCGATTGGAAGCTTCAGCTCTAAGTCTGTCGTGGGGCGGTAGGCTCGCCCTTCTGCACTCTCAACAATTTTCCATTCTTCGTCGAATGGTGCAGCGGGCAGATGTTTTTCGAACTCGTGGATCAAATCGAACTTGATGGCATTAAGAGATTTATGCGACTTGATGATCTGCAGCCATGCGAACGAAGACGCTATTCCGATTGCCGGAATTGGAATCAGCCACCAACCCTGGCCGAAAGTCGCGGACTGAATCCCGTAAAGTGCGACCAAAGCAGTGCTGATGGTCAGCATGTATCGAATAGACGCAATTCTCCGACTGCTGACGTTCTCAGCGGATTGAACATACAGCTTATATTGCTCTAGCAATACAGAGTCGAACGTAGGGCCATAGGTTTCCTTGGATCCGCGAAGGAGAGGGAACCCTGCTTTATCTGCCATGATCTAGCGCCCGCCGCCGATCAAAATCTTGAGGTTGTCCCAGGTCCAGTCGTACATCTTGTCAGATGAGAGAGCAGCACGAGGCATTCTGCAAACCTTGCTCTTCCGGCCTTCGAGGAGGAAGTAGTCTTTTTTCACTTCTCGAGTAATCTCTAGCTCTGCCGATACGCCGGTGGCTGTGTTGGTGTATTCGCCACATATCACAATCGTGATATCTGTTCTCTTAATCCGGTCGCGAATCTTCGCTTTCCAATCTCCTGTTAGAGGTTCCTTGAGGGACCAGTTCTCGATTGTGAAAGGAGAATCTTCGTTCCTTGCCTGGCCTACGAGGAGGTTACGAAGATCGGAGTCATTGTCGAAGTCAAAACTGATGAATGCTCGCTTAGCAGCCAATTTGCCGACCTCAGATTCAGGTTTTCTCTGGCGAGTGGATTGACTTGTTGTTACCGTGTTAGAGCTTCTGGACAAAATCGTGAAGGGCTTCACATGCCTCGTCCGGCTTGAACGACTTTCGGCCCTCGGTTTGGCGGTAGTTCGAGAGGAGAACTCCGCAAAGTGAGTTTAGAGCAGATTCGATGGTCGGGATTCCAACGTTCCCTCCCGTAAGGCCTTTGTCGGAGACTGTGTTGGCACCGGTGCTGAAGCCGTAAGGACCTTGTTCTGTGCCATTCACCCAGACGCCCACGTATCCAACTTCGCCTTTGTAGCTGATTTCCAGGTAACAACCCTTCGAGTCGTCGACCTCAAACTCTTCGCCCTGGAACAGATATTTCGTAACCATTAGGCAGCGCCTCTCTTTGACCCCGGTGTCGTTTGGATGATCCATAGTCTACATAACTCGTAGTTGAGATGCTGGTGTCGAGCGTGAGGAGCACCGAAGAGTGATTTGTAAACGCGATTACAAGGCACGTAATGCCTGGTCCTACGCCGCATAGATGGGTGTCCTGGATTGCTCGATGGCTTCGCGGAAGTGGGGGTTCCTGAAATCGGTCTCGATGACGAGGTCCACGGGGCGCTCGAAGAGGTTCAGCAGATCTGTGTACAGACGGTGATAGACCCCGACGTAGGTGGCGTTGGCCTCGGGTAGGAAGGTGACGAGGAAATCGAGGTCGCTGCTCTCGGGGTCGAAGTCTCCGGTGGCAGCGGAGCCGAAGAGGTCGAGACGTTGCACTTGATGTCGGCGGCAGAGTGCGGCGATTTCGTCCAATCGGTCGGCTACGAGGGAAATCATGCCCACGATCTTGCTCCCGATCGGTGTCCTGCACGTCCAGATTAGGACTTGTTCGCTTGAGGAGCAGACGAGTTGGTCACAGGTGGCCTCCCAGTTGCGAGCGGCGGGACCCCCTCAGCCTTCGGCAGCTCCCCCTGCGAGGGGGAGCGGGAACCAATGGAGCGCGAATTGACCGCGTTATGTGGGTTGTCCACATTAGGTTGTTTCCTGATTGAAAAACGAACGAGTGTTCGGTAATCTGGCTTCCGATGTCTTGGAGGCTTTGCGCACATATGGGCGATTTGATTTCTGTTGGTTGTTTGCTGGCTCCTCACTGGCGGGGGCGGGTTGAGCTGGCTCGGCGGCCTGAGCTGATGGGGTCTGCGGGTTTGATTGTTGAGCGCTCGGGGGGGCGGCCGATGGTGGTTGACTGTCTGCCGGCGGCGTCGGAGGTGGCACCGGGGATGACGCTGGAGGCGGCGCTGTCGCTGCAGCCCGACGCCGTCGTCCTGGAGGCGGACGAGCCTCACTATGCTCGCGAGTTCGAGCGGGTGCTGCTCGCGCTGGAGGATGTCAGCGACCGGGTCGAGGGGGCGGAGCCGGATGGCGAGCTGGGCGTCGCCTATGTCGGGCTGGACGGGCTGGCGACGATGTACGGCGGCGAGCAGTCAATGCTCGACACGCTGTTGGCGGCCGTGCCGGCGCACTTCCAGCCGCGCATCGGGATTGGGCCGAACAAGTTCAGCGCCTTCGTCGCGGCCCGCGTGCGCCGCTCGTCGGGCGTGAGCACGGTCGGGCGCGATGCGGCGGCATTCCTCGCGCCGCACTCGATCAACCTGCTGCCCACACCGCTGGTGTCGCCCGAGCTGCTGGAGGACCTGCACCGGCTGGGGCTGCACCGGCTGGGCGATGTCGCGGGGCAGGAGCAGGACGCGCTGCTCGACCGCTTCGGGCACGAGGGCCGGCGCGCCTGGGAGCTGGCGCGCGGGATCGACGAGCGTCCGTTGCGGCCGCGGACGTTCGAGGAGTCGATTGCGGAGACGGTCTCGCTGCCGTCGGCGTCGACCTCGCTGGAGCTGCTGCGCGTGGCGGTCGACACGCTGCTGACACGGGTCTTCGCGCAGCCGCGGATGCAGGGTCGCTACGCGGGGTCGGCGACGCTGTCGTGCGTGCTCGACGACGGCCCGACGTGGGAACAAACATGGGAGCGGGTGTTCCACTTCAAGACCAATATCGGGCAGTGGAAGCGGGCGGCGGAGATCATCAAGGGTCGGCTGGAGACGGAGCATCCGCAGGCGCCGGTCGAGTCGATGACGGTGACGCTAGGCAACCTGAGCGGCGCGTCGGGCGTGCAGCTCTCGCTGTTCCCGGACATCCGCGCCGACCGCGAGCGTCGGCTGCTGGAAACGGAGCGTCAACTGCGGGCGAGGCTGAACGGCAAGCACGCGCTGCACCGGCTGGTCGATGTCGCGCCCTGGCATCCGGCGCCGGAGATGCGCACGGTGCAGGTCTCCATCGATCCGGCGGCGACCGACAGCATGCGTCCGCTGACGACGCCGATGGCCATCGCAGTTGAGGAGGGGCCGAATCAGGAGCCGGTCGCCGTGCAGTTGGAGCAGCGCTGGCATCGGGTGGAGCGGATCGAGGATCGCTGGAGCTTCGACCTCTGGTGGCGTCCAACGCCGATGCATCGGTCGTACTACCGGGTGAGTCAGGAGGACGGTCGTCAGTTGACGTTGTATCGGGATGGGGGGGATCAGTGTTGGTATCGGCAGAGTGCGTGAGGGTCCCAGTCCCCGCTTCACGCGGGGACCTGCTCGGCGGGCACGGCGTTGGCATCGACTCCCTCCGTCAGGGAGAGGGAGCAGGTCCCCGCGTGAAGCGGGGACTGGATAGAAAGAAATCAGAGACTGGAGTAAGGACGGACTATGGATCAGGAAGCGTACGTTTACATCCTCGCGGGCAACAAGCCTGAGTGCGGAACGATCCCGTTGTACATCGGCTCAACGACTGACCTGGCGCGGCGTGTTTGGGAGCATCGGCAAGGGGTTGGAAGCACGCATACGGCTCGATATCGAATCGGCCGATTGCTCTGGTATGAGCTCCACGAGTCGATCGAGTCCGCAAAGGTTCGAGAGCATCGCATGAAGCGCTGGCGTCGGAGGCAGAAAGAGGAGGTGATCGAGGAGTTGAATCCCGAGTGGCGCGATCTGTACGAGGAACTGGCGTAGCGGTGGCGGGCCCGAGCGGGTCCCCGCGTAAAGCGGGGACTGGGAGTGGAGTTGGCGTAGCGATGGCGAGCCCGAGCGGGTCCCCGCGTAAAGCGGGGACTGGGAGTGGAGTTGGCGTAGCGATGGCGGGCCCGAGCGGGTCCCCGCGTAAAGCGGGGACTGGGAGTGGAGTTGGCGTAGCGGTGGCGGGCCCGAGCGGGTCTCCGCGTAAAGCGGGGACTGGGAGTGGAGTTGGCGTAGCGATAGCGAGCCCGAGCGGGTCCCCGCGTGAAGCGGGGACTGGGAGTGGAGTTGGCGTAGCGATAGCGGGCCCGAGCGGGTCCCCGCGTAAAGCGGGGACTGGGAGTGGAGTTGGCGTAGCGGTGGCGGGCCCGAGCGGGTCCCCGCGTGAAGCGGGGGCTGGGAGTGGAGTTGGCGTAGCGATAGCGGGCCCGAGCGGGTCCCCGCGTGAAGCGGGGACTGGGAGTGGAGTTGGCGTAGCGGTGGCGGGCCCGAGCGGGTCCCCGCGTAAAGCGGGGACTGGGAGTGGAGTGGGCGTAGCGATAGCGAGCCCGAGCGGGTCCCCGCGTAAAGCGGGGACTGGGAGTGGAGTGGGCGTAGCGATAGCGAGCCCGAGCGGGTCCCCGCGTGAAGCGGGGACTGGGAGTGGAGTTGGCGTAGCGATAGCGAGCCCGAGCGGGTCCCCGCGTAAAGCGGGGACTGGGAGTGGAGTTGGCGTAGCGGTGGCGAGCCCGAGCGGGTCTCCGCGTAAAGCGGGGGCTGGGAGTGGAGTTGGCGTAGCGGTGGCGGGCCCGAGCGGGTCTCCGCGTGAAGCGCGGGCTGGGAGTGGAGTTGGCGTAGCGATAGCGGGCCCGAGCGGGTCTCCGCGTAAAGCGGGGGCTGGGAGTGGAGTTGGCGTAGCGGTGGCGGGCCCGAGCGGGTCCCCGCGTAAAGCGGGGGCTGGGAGTGGAGTTGGCGTAGCGGTGGCGGGCCCGAGCGGGTCCCCGCGTAAAGCGGGGGCTGGGAGTGGAGTTGGCGTAGCGGTGGCGGGCCCGAGCGGGTCCCCGCGTAACGCGGGGGCTGGGAGTGGAGTTGGCGTAGCGATAGCGAGCCCGAGCGGGTCCCCGCGTAAAGCGGGGACTGGGAGTGGAGTTGGCGTAGCGATAGCGGGCCCGAGCGGGTCCCCGCGTAAAGCGGGGACTGGGGATTTCGCAACATGACATACGTCGAGCTGCACAGCAAGAGTTTTCACTCGTTTGGCCTGGGCGCCTCGCATGGGCATGAGTTGCTGGCTCAGGCTCGGGCGTATGGCATGTCCTCTCTGGCTCTGACCGACACCAACCTGTGTGGGGCTCTGGAGTTTGCCCGGCTGGCGAACAGTCTTGAGATTCAGCCGATCACTGGTGGCGAGCTGACGCTTGAGGATGGCTCCCGGGTCACGCTTTTGGCCAAGTCTCGCGCGGGCTATGCGAATCTGTCGCGGCTGTTTACGTTGGCGAATGAGGTTGATCGGCGGGAGCCTCGGCTTGATCCGGCGCATCTGCCTGAGCATGCCGAGGGGTTGGTGCTGCTTGCTGGTGGGCGCAATGGGGCGCTCTCTCGGCTGGCTCTGGCGGGGGAACGAGTCCCGGCTCGCGAGCTGTTGGGTCGGTATCGCGACTGGTTTGGGGCGGACTCGGTCTATGTGGAGTTGCAGCGGAACTTCTTGCGCGGCGACACCGAGCGCAACCGCGAGCTGATTGGTCTGGCCCGCGAGGCGGGGGCGCCGCTGGTGGCGTCGAATGATGTGCTCTATCACTCGCCCGAGCGCTATCGGTTGCAGCATGCGCTGGTCGCGGCGAAGTGCAATACGACGATTGACCAGGCGCTGCGGCACATTCAGCCGAATCATCACCTGCACCTCAAGCCGCCGGCGGAGATGTCGCGGCTGTTCGCGGAGTTTCCCGAGGCGCTGTGCAATACGCAGCGGGTCGCGGAGCAGTGCCAGTTCAATCTCAGCACCGACCTTGGCTACACGCTGCCCGAGCCGATCGTTCCCGATGGCTACACGCCTGAGACCTATCTCAAGCGGCTCTGTTACGAGGCGGCGGCGCGGCGCTATGGGTCGGTGACGAAGCCGGTCGAGGATCGGCTGGAGGAGGAGTTTCGGCTGATTGGCCGACATAGGCTGGCCGGCTTCCTGTTGCTCTACCGCGAGATCGTGCGGCTGGCCCAGCGAATCATGGAGGAGCGCGGGCTGTCGGAGCCGGAGACGCCGCTGGAGAAGCGTCCGCCGGGTCGCGGGCGCGGCTCGTCGGTGGCGCTGCTGGTTGGCTATCTGATTGGCATCAGCCACGTTGATCCGCTGCGCTGGGAACTGACGCTGGAGCGTTTCCTGCCCGACGACATGACCTCGCTGCCGGACATCGACCTCGATTTCCCGCGCGGCCTGCGCGACGAGCTGATCCAGCGCGTGCATGAGTACTTCGGTCGCGACTACGCGGTGCTGACGGGGGCGATCAACACGTATTCGGTGAAGGGGATCATCCAGGATTTGGGCAAGGCGCTGGGACTGCCGAAGGACGATTTGCGGATGCTGTCGAAGCAGTTGCACTCGCATGACGGGGCTCGGCTGCGCGAGGAGATGGCGCAGCTGCCCGCCTTCCGCGACAAGGTCGACGCGCATGGCTGGCGCGACCTGATTGCGTTGGCGCCGCAGCTGATGAACGCGCCGCGCGGACTGAGCCAGCATGTCGGCGGGATGATCCTGAGCGACTCGCCGATTCCCGAGATGGTGCCGGTGCGGGCCGGGGCGATGGAGGGTCGCTTCATCATGGACTGGAACAAGGACAGCGTCGCCGACGCGAACTTCGCCAAGATCGACTTGCTCTCGCTGCCGGTGCTCGACCAGCTCGATGAGGCGCTGGACCTGATCGAGCGTCGCGAGGGCGTGCGTCCCGACCTGAGCCAGATCAGTCCCGAGGACGACGGCGTCTACGACCTGATCAACGCGGGCAAGTCGAAGGGCGTCTTTCTGTTGCAGTCGCCGGCGCAGCTCAAGATGGGTCAGCGGCTGCGCTCGCGTCGGCTGCTCGATTTGGCCTATCAGGTCGCGTTGATCCGGCCTGGGGTCGGCACGCAGGGCAGCGCGGTCAGCCAGTTCGTCGACCGCTATCGCCATGGGGCCGAGTGGGAGTACGACCATCCGCTGGAGGAGCGCGCGCTGGAGCGCGGCTACGGCGTGATCGTCTGGCAGGAGCAGGTCGTGCAGCTGATCATGGATGTGGCCGGGATGTCGGCGGCCGAGGCCGACGAGGTGCGTCGCGCGTTTGCGAGAGCGAACAACGAGCACCTGATTGCGATGCATCGCGAGCGCTTCCTCGAAGGCGCGGGTGCGAACGGTGTGCCGCCCGACATCGCCGAGCGCATCTTCGCCAAGATCAACGGCCACTACATGTTCCCCGAGTCGCACTCGCACGCGTTCGCGATCACCGCCTATCAGGCCGCCTGGCTGAAGCGCTATCACCCGCTCGAGTTCTTCGTCACGCTGATCAACAACCAGCCGATGGGCTTCTATCCGGTCGAGACGTTGAAGGAGGACGCGCGCAAGTTCGGGGTGCGGTTCCTCAACCCGTGCGTCAATCGCAGCCAGGTGCGTGCGAAGCCTGCCTTCCCCCTCTCCCCCTCGCAGACATCGATGCATGACTATTCCTCTTCTCCCTCGCAGAGACCGATGTCTAGCTGTCTTTCCTCCCCCTTGCAGGGGGAGGTGCCGAAGGCGGAGGGGGTCCCTCTTCGTGAGGACGTATCCGGTACTGACGCCCCGAGGGACCCCCTCAGTCACTCCGTGACAGCTCCCCCTGCAAGGGGGAGCGGGTTATGCGCCGGTCTCTCGCAGGGGGAGCTGCCGCAGGCTGAGGGGGTCCGGCTGGGTCTGGGGATGATCAGGGACATCGGACCGGAGTCGGCGCGGCTGATTGTTGAGGAGCGGGAGCGTCATGGACCGTACGCCGACTCGGGCGAGTTGGTGCGGCGGACCGGGCTGAAGCCGCAGTCGGTGCGCTCGCTGGTCGAGGCGGGCGCGTTCGACGGCGTCACGCCCAATCGTCGCGAGGCGCTGTGGGAGGCGGGCCTCTCGATCCGTCCTACGCGAGCCGGGCTGCGCGCGTTTCCGGTCGCCGGAGCGAATGCGCCGCCGCGCTTCGAGGACTTCAGCGACTACGAGAAGATGGTCGGCGAGTACCAGGCGTTGGGCATCTATCCCGGCGGTCACGTGATGGAGTTCATCCGCCCGACGCTCGACGCCGGTGTGATGACGACCGCTGAGGTCTACGACGCCAGGGACGGCCAGCGGATCCGGGTCGCCGGCTGGCCGATCGCGCGGCAGCATCCGCGCGGACAGGATGGCACGGTCTTCGTCACGATCGAGGATGAGACCGGCGACGTGCAGACCATCGTCTGGCCGAAGGTGTTCGCCAAGTGTCGGCGGGCATTGTCGAATCAGCTGATCCTGCTCACCGGTCACATCGACCGCTGGGACGGCACGACGAACATCGTGGCGGAGCGGATCGAGGCAATCGGCGCCGACATCCGCATGCCGACGGCCCACGACTGGCACTGAGCGGCCAGTCCGCATCAACCGGGTTCCTTGTCGAATACCATCCTAGTTTGCCATCACTCCCGTCGTTCAATGGAGTAGGCTCCGGCTCCGGCGCAACCGCTCTCATTGTCAATCACCCAGATGGCGTTGCGTTTAGCGATCTCCCGGGAGGGCGCGTCACCCAGGATCAGCGGGCTCGGACCGGATTCACACGTGACAGTGGCCATCCAACTGTTACTGCTTCTGGCGCTGGTGGTACTCAAGCCTTCGACGCTCTCGGTGCAGGGTCTGTTGCTGCTCGAGGCTCGCGTCACATCCCAGGTGTGTGCCTGGGTAGCGCCGAAGGTGTACGCACAGTCGGTCACCAGGTGAGTCAGGGTGTTGAGGAACTCGGGCCCCTCCTTGAAATACGGGTACCACACGCCAGCATCGCTGTACCAATAGGCGCGATCGATATACCGCCTGCTACGCAGACGCGACACCACGCTGCTCTTGGCGCCGGGCCATGTCACGTAGTTGCCGACTCCTTCGACCAAGGAAATCCTGACGTCTTCAGGAGTGGGAATAATAGGGCGCGGGGCGCGGGGCACTCCAAAAACCTGCCCACTTGATTCACTTTCTAACGGGCCCCGGACAATGCGTAGCTCTACGCTGTATCGTTGGCCATTCGTCAATCCTGGTATTGTGTAGGAGACCGTCTTGAAACTGCTATTCGGAACGTTGGTCCAGGCGCCATCATCTAGGCGGTACTGATAGTGATCGCCTTTGCGAACACTATTGTTCCTGGTCCAGGTCAGACGCAAGGACTGATTGTGCGGCGCAGCGTGCAGGCCTGCAGGGGAAGCGGGAACACCGTAGAAGGCGACCAGAAAGTCTGATAAGTCCACTTCTGTAATGCGATATTGATGTGGTCCGAGGTTGAGCACATGGCACTTTAGGCCAGCCTGTCCGCCAGTCTCGTTGTACATGATGGTTGGGCTGACAGCGGAGTGTAATCTGCTTTCAGGATCTACCGCGCTAGTAGGGGTGTTAGATGTTGTGTTGCAAGCGTAGTGCGCTAACCCTAACACGTGGCCAAGCTCGTGCCCAAGGATGGTGACAAGGTTATCGAAATAGTCACTGGCGCGGCTGTCTGCCGTTGTGCCTTAGTTCGATCCTTGCACACGCACTTCATAGGGGCCGTGGAGCGAGTTGTCACTGGAGGTATAACCATCCAAGGGTCTGACGCATGCGAGAGTGCCGCCATTCCTGCAGGGGATATCGCTTCCAGAAGCAATGGGCGTCCATTTCACTATGACGTGAGCGATGCGACGGGTATTGGTACCGGTACAGTTGGTATCAGCATGCGAGAAAGCAAAGAGGTCGGCATTCGTATAGGAACTGGTGGCTGAGTTCCAGAGTGTGACGGCCTGTTGAGTGGCGTTCGGATAGTCCGAGCTGCAGATGGTGATGGGAGCGGCGTCGAGAACGTTTTTGGCTATGGTGTTGGGCATCCACAAGTGAGGAGTGACATGGTCGGAGGCATGTCCACCTACGGCCCGATTCGCTGAGAGCCAATGCGGCGCCTCCAACCTTATGGTTATGAGCGCCAATCCAAGAATGCACAGCGCAGAGGTCACCAATAGCAGCTTCGATTGTAATGATGTTATTGGTCTGTCTGCCCTGCGCGTGCACTGGCAGAGATAAAGTCGAAGACATCATCAAGGCTGACCCCTAACGGTGCGCCGGCTGAGGGGTGAATGAAGCGATAAGACTCGCTCCAGTCAACGGGATTGAAGCAGAGCACAGATTGGTCTTGCAGATCGGACAGACAAAAGGAGATTCCAGCATTAGATATCGAGATGCCCTGCCATTTGATCTGGTGGTCGGAAGTCGGGATATGCACGACTAGCGGCGGGTCCCAGATTGTTGGAAATTGTTGCAGACCTGGAGATAGAGCGCAACTGTTGTAGGCGGATACTGGGATGAGCGCGGGAGTCTCGGGTAGTTCAGGACGTTGAACTGCGATGTAGATGGAAACTGCGGGGGGGGCGAGTTGCGGTTTGTGGATCGGACGCGGAAATGGGCGTGCGGCGAGGAGATGGAAAGTAATTTGTGACGGGGCTTCTTCGAACGGAATCGGCGTGAATGTGTAGGTCGTACCAAGCGGTTGAATTAGTTGCTCGTGGGAAGTCGGAGGTGGTTGGCTAAGAGGTGATCGAGTCAAGTAGAAGCGGGTCCAGCCGCCGGGCAATTGGGCGGCGGTGACAACCGTGTACTGCTGACCGCGCTCGACCTGGTAGCGGCCGTTGTCATCAGGGGTGAGGAGCTTGTCGGCCGGGATGTCCTGAACCTGGGCGTAGTCATCCGGCGCGCCCTGGTAGACGGCGCGGATGCAGTCGGCGGCGGTCGGTGTGGCGCAGCGGTCGGCGGGCAGGGGGGTGAAGGCGGCGGCGGCGCTGGCGTCGGCGTAGAGTTCGACGGTGCAGGTCGTCTCGGCGCCTGAGCAGGCGCCGGACCAACCGGCGAACATGTGCGAGGCGTCGTTCCAACTCGCGGTTACGACGACCGGGACGCCCTGCGTGTGGGTCGAGACGCCCGGAGGGTCGACGGCGCCGCCGTCCCCGGCGGTCACGGTCAGGGTGTAGGTGGGCAGCGGGGTCTCGGGCGTCTCCGGGGCGTCCGAGGCGCAGTCGGGCAAGTTGAGGGTGGCGATGTCGTTGAAGCGGACCTCGCGCAGGCGGGGCGGAACGCAGCCGCTGAAGCCGGCATTGCGTTTGAGGTAGGCCTTGCGCAAGTTGGTCAGCCGACTCAGTTGGCTGGGGATCGGTCCGCTCAGGCGGTTGTCTTCCAGGCGCAGATTGGTCAGGTTGGCGAGCGCACCCAGTTGCGTCGGGATCGTACCGGAGAGCTGGTTCCGCGCCAGGTAGAGCCAATGCAGGTTGACCAGCCGGCCCAGTCTTGGCGGGATTGACCCGGCCAGGCGGTTGCCGTCCAGGTAGAGGAAATCGAGACCGGTCAGGTTGCCCAATTGCGCCGGGATCGAGCCGGTTAGGCCGACCCCGTTCGGCAAGGGCTGCGGTGCGCTGAGGACCAGGTGGGTGAGCTGCGGGCCGATCGAGCCGAGCTCGGGCGGGATCGGGCCGGACAGATGGTTGGCGGCCAGGTTGAGAAAGATGAGGCGGGTGAGCCGTCCCAGTTGCGGCGGGATCGACCCAGTCAGTTGATTGCCCCAGGCCAAGCGCAGCTCGCGCAGTCCGGACAGTTGGCCCAGTTGGGCGGGGATCGTGCCGTTCAATCCTTGCCCGTCCATGTCCAGCTCCGTCACCCGCTGGATGCCGTCCAGCGACGCGACGGTGATCCCGTCCCAGGAGCTGAGCGCGGTGTTGGCGCCCCAGTTGAGGGTCGCCGTGCCGGCCAGGGTCGGCTGGAGTTCGAGCAGGACGGCACAGTCGTCAACCAGTTGGGGATGGTCTGCGTGGTTGGGGATGATCGTGCCGTTCTCGCAGATCGACGTGGCGAAGGCGCGCTGGCCGCCGTCGCTGGAAACGAAGTAGAGAACCCCGGCGACAGTCGCGCAGACGGCTAGCAGTGCGGCAAAGAGGCGGCGGCGCGGCAGCGCGACGGTCGACCGAGGGAAGATGCGCAAATCTCGCCACATGGATGGCCCCTCTTCGAGCAATCGGCTGCGAGCCGACGCTCTCGTATGTTGACTGACTTCCCGCACGATACGAGAACCGACGTTCCGTATAGCAAACACGTAGGCATTCGATAGAGAACGAGACGTCTTGACGCCTGATTCATGCGAGGCAGACAATCAGCGGCCGAGTGCCGCTTCGATCTCGCGCAGGGCTCTGTCACTCAGAACGAGTCGCCGGGTCGTGAGGTTCCCGGCGGAGACGGGGAGGCTGCTGCAGAAGCGGATCTGGGTCGCGGGCTGGCCTATTGCGCGGCAGTATCCTCGCGGTCAGGATGGCGCCGTGCTTGTCACGATCGAGGATGAGACCGGCGACTTGCAGACCATCGTCTGGCCGAAGGTGTTCGCTAAGAATCCTCTGAACAACTGGTGTCGCAGGCTGAGCGCCCCCCTTCAGCCTTCGGCAGCTTCCCCCGCAGAGGAGACCTTTGAAAAAGTCGCGCTTGGAGATCTTCTCCGTCCCCGCCCCCGAGCGGGGACCCGTTCCGCTTCGCGAGGCTACGATCTCTCAATCGCACTCCACCAGATATGCGCTCTGCCATGTTCGTTCAGCCTGGAGGGAACCGGGGGCAGGTCCCCGCTCGGGGGCGGGGACGGAAAACCGGGAGTGCTGGAGTTTTTCAAAGGTCTCGCAGAGGGGGGAAGGGGGGATCGGAGTTGTTCAGAGCATTCCTCAGTGTCGTCGGGCGCTGTCGTACTATTCGCGCGTGGTGACCGACTTCTTTGAGCACAGAGTTGTGAATGCGCATACCATCGCCAAGGCGGTCGCCGAAACCGCTCAAGCGTGAGTGTTGAGATGCCGGAGCCGATTCGCAGCGCGGTCGTGGTTGGCGGCGGGAGCGCCGGATTTCTTGCTGCGCTGACGTTTCGGCGGATGCTGCCGCAGATCAAATTGACGGTCGTCCATTCGCCCGACATCCCGATCATCGGGGTGGGCCAATCAACCACCGGTCGAGTGCCCTTGCACCTGCACGAATCGCTGGGCATTGGCCGTGACGAGTTCCACAGGCAAGTGCAGCCGAGCTGGAAGCTGGGACTGCGCCTGGAGTGGGGCGCGGCGGACGTGCAGGTCGAAGGTGATCAGGTTGGCGCCGCGTTCGTCGGAGTTGACGGTGAACGTGTATGTCGTGCCGACGGGCGGGATGAGTTGTTCCAGCGAGACGGCGCGAGGTTCGCCCACGGGGCTGCGCTCGAGGTAGAAGCGGGTCCAATCGGCGGGTAGTGGGGCGGCGGTGACGACCGTGACCTGCTGGCCGCGTTCGACCTGGTAGCGGCCATCTGCGTCGGGCGAGAGCAGCAGCTCGGCGGGGATGTCCTGGACCTGCGCATAGTCGTCGGGGGCGCCGAGGTAGACCGCGCTGATGCAGGTGGGGTCGGTCGGAGTGGCGCAGCGGTCCGCCGGGAGACGCCATGAGCGACGTCGGAGCTGAACGGAGGCCGCCTGGGAGTATGAGCAGCAGGGTCAAGTCAACAGATGTCGTTTCAGGAACTCACCCACAACTTGATTGAAGGCTTCCGGGCGCTCCCAATACACAGAGTGGCCGCAGCCTTCGACTTCGACGTATTCAGACCCCGGGATTTGTTCGTGCACCATCCGGACCACCACCGGATAGACGATTTTGTCTTCGTCCCCGACCAGGAACATGGTTGGCGCCGTGAGTGCCTCGATGTCCTCCGTTCCAATGCGAATGCCAGTCGGCGTGTACCTCATATTGGAACGGGATTCAGTCAAGTTAAACGACAACCACTCCGGCAGCGGGAAGTTCTCGAAGTTGAGTCGTATGCGCATCAGTAGCGCCATGGCTGGATCGCGATCAGGAAAGTCCTCTGCATAGGCCCGGTCGAGCCCGGGGATATCGCGGGTCTGTTCGTCAAGCTCTTCCATCAAGCTGTGCAGCTCGGGCCAATCCAGATCCCCGACGCAGTCACACATCACAAGAGCGGAAACGCGGTTGGGATTGCGAACGGCGAAGCCCAGAGCGGTCCACCCACCCATCGATTGCGCGATCAAGGCTGTGCGTTCGATGCTCAGTCGGTCCAGCAACTCCTCCAGGTCGTCGACGAACCGCGTCGGCCCCTCTTTGTCCGGATCGGTCGACGAGCCAAACCCTCGATGGTCGATGACGATGCAGCGGTAGTGTCGTTCGAAATGGGGGATCTGCTGAAACCAGCCGATCTGCGTTCCACCGCCGGCCCCATGTAAGAAAACGATTGGGGGACCTGCTCCATACTCTTCGTAGTGAAGTTCGATTCCGTTGAGTTGTTCGGTTGGCATGGCTGAGTATCTCGATCTAGGAAGGAATCAAACTACGGTTTGGACCGGGAGTCGCAATTCCTGGACCAATGCGCCATCTGAGGTCTTCGTGCAAGTGCGGTGAAAGGATACTCGATCCGATCCGACCTCGGAAGAATGGAGGCCCTCGTTGGCCGGCCGCTGCCCTCTGGTTCGCACTAGGGTATGACTCGAGATGTCAGAGCCGATTCGCAGCGCGGTCGTGGTTGGCGGCGGGAGCGCCGGATTTCTTGCGGCGCTGACGTTTCGGCGGATGCTGCCGCAGATCAAGCTGACCGTGGTGCATTCGCCAGACATCCCGATCATCGGGGTGGGCGAATCGACCACCGGCCGGGTGCCCCTGCACCTGCACGAGTCGCTGCGCATCAATCGCGACGAGTTCCACAAGCAAGTGCGGCCAAGCTGGAAGCTGGGACTGCGCCTGGAGTGGGGCGCGGCGAATGTCCCCCACTTTAACTATTCGTTCGATCGCTATCTCGAGAAGCATGTTCCCGGCCTTGAGAAGCGGGCCGCCTACTACTGCCTGGCCGACTCCAAGGATTGCAGCGTTTTCAACGCAATGATGGACCGGGGCCGCTCACCCGCGACGCTGGAGGGCCGTCAGTTCGCTATCGACCCGCGTGCGGCGTACCACCTTCCGAACGACCGCTTCATCGACTACTTGCGGCGGCAGTCGCTCGAATCTGGCGCCAACCTGATTGAGGACGAAGTGCAGGAGGTCGTGCGGGCGGAGTCCGGTGATGTCGAGCGCCTGCGGCTGAAGAGCGGCCGCGAGGTGCAGGGCGATCTCTTCATCGACTGCTCGGGCTTCCGCTCGCTGCTACTTGGGGAGACCCTGGGGGAGCCCTACCTGAGCTACGCGGACACGCTCTTCTGCGACCGGGCGGTGATCGGCTCCTGGCAGCGGGATGACCAGATCCTGCCCTACACGACGGCGTCGACAATGGACCACGGCTGGGCCTGGCGGATCGATTTCCCGGACCGCGTCACCCGCGGCTACGTGTTCTCCTCTGCGTTCTGTTCGGACGAGGACGCGGCGCAAGAGTTACAGGCGAAGAATCCCGAGCTGGGCGATGACTTGCGTGTGATCGCGTTTCCCAGCGGACGCTATGCGCGCCACTGGGTCCGTAACGTCTTCGCCGTGGGTAACGCGTCAGGCTTCGTCGAGCCACTCGAGGCGACGGCGCTGCACCTGATCGTCGAGCAACTCTACAAGCTCGCCGACGGGCTGATTGATACGGACGCGGTACCGACTCTGGGCCTGCGCGATCTCCTCAATGCGGCCTTCCAAACTGGCTGGGACGACGTACGCGACTTCCTGGCGCTGCACTACAAGTACAACTACCACTCAGACTCGCCGTTCTGGCGTCACTGCCGCGCGGAAACATCGCTGGGTGGGGCGACGAAGTTGGTTGAGGCCTACGAACGGGTCGGGCCGTCGCTCCTGCTGAGTCGGCTGATCCAGGGGGAGTACTTCGAGTACGAGGGTTATACCTCGATGCTCGTGGGCTTGCGCGTCCCCACCGCCGCACGCCGGGAACTGTCCAGCGACGAGGCCAAGGCCTGGGCGACGTATCAGAAGGGGGTCCGCGACTCGGCCGCCCGGACCATGCCCATGCGCGAGGCGCTGGAGCGGGCTCACGGGACCACACCCGTCGCTCGCTCCCGAGCCGAGCGCCGCCGGCAGGCCCGCACCTGACTCGCTAGGCCCGCCTCAAGACTGGCGCTGACGTAGCTGGACGCCTGATTGACAAGCCAAAACCCACTCGCGATACTTGCGCGTAGCAGTCACTTCCGCTAGAAGCCCTAACTGGGTGTCGTGAGTGGCGGGAGGATCGTCATGAGCGAGCGCAACTATTGGACGAAGCTTGGTCGGCGGAAGATCTCGCGACGCACATTGTTGAGGGCCAGCGCCAGAGCGGGCGTTGGCGCCGCCGGGCTCGTGTTGGTCGGCTGCGGCGACGATGATGATGATGACAGCGACCAGCCGGCCGCTGCTCAGGCTCAACAGCAACAGCAACAGCAACAGCAGCAGCAAGCACCGGCCGCGCAACAACAACAGGCGCAGCAAGAGCAGCAGGCTGAACAGGCGGCTCAGCAAGCCGAACAACAGCAACAGGGACAGCAGCAGACCGCTCAGCAGCAGCAACAGCAACAACAGCAGGCGCAAGCCGTGCAGGCGGCGCCCATTGTGCCTCGTGGCGGGATCGTCAAATACGGCGCGGAGAATGAAATGATCGGCCAGAGTGGCATGGATCCATCAACATCCCTCACCCAATCCGGCCTCTGGCGGGCGCTCTACGATCCACTGATCGCGACGCGAGCTGACGGCGTCGTCGACCTCGATGCATCGCTCGCGGAAGCCTTCGAAGCCGTAGATGATGTCACGATCGTGTTCACGGTCCGCGACGGGGTGAAGTTTCACGATGGCACGAGCTTCGATGCCGAAGCTGCCAGATTCAACCTCGATCGAGCGGTCGATACGAGCATTCCTGCCGGTGGCGTGTACGCGGCGGCGTTCTCGGTCATCGAGTCGAAAGAGGTGATCGACAGCCGCACGCTGAAGTTCACCCTGGTCAGCCCCAATGCGGCGCTGCTGACGAACCTGCAGGAGCGCGGCGGCATGATGGCCTCCCCCACCCACGTGGAGGCGACGTCACTGGAGGACCTGCGCGTACAACCCGTCGGCACCGGCCCGTACCAACTTCAGAGCTGGGAGAACGATCAGTCGACCGTGCTGGTTCCGTTTCAGGATAGTTGGCAGCGACGCGAAGATGGAGGACCGTACGCCCTGCTGGACGAATTCCAATACGTGGTCATCCCAGACGCAGTCGTCCGGGCCGCAGCGATCGAGGCAGGTGACGTCGACACGTTCGTCGCACCAGACAGCCAGGTTGGGTTGCTTCTCGACAACGACGATCTGACATCGGTGGTCCGCAAGGGGTCCCTGCACCTCTCCTGGTGGGTGAACCATGAGCTGTATCCGGTAAACAACGTCGATTTCCGGCGAGCGCTGATGCACGCCTGGGACAAAGAGGGCGCCAAGGAGGTCTTCTACGAAGGACGCGCTGATGTGGGTACCGCGATCCTGTCCAACGGTAGCTGGGCGCATGCCCCGCAAGAGAATTTCCCGACCGAGTTTAACATGGACAAGGCCGAGGAATTGTTGGTCCAGTCGGGCATTCCGGAAGAAGACTGGGAGATTCCGATTACAGCCGCTTGGGCCGGGGCCGAGCCCATGTTCCAGGCCGTCGCCGGGAGCTGGGAGCAACTGGGCGTGCGGATCATCCCAGCCACCTACGAGGAAGTCCAGACGCGTCCCTGGACCAACCGAGGCCAGGTGGGAGATCTCCACATCATCAGCCAGGGTGGCGACCGCGGCGAACCCGACACCTTCCTGCAGTTGGCGCTGACCGAGAAGGGGACCTGGAACTTGGGCGGTGGGCCGGTGCCTGAAGTCGAAGGACTCGTCCAAGACGCGGTCTCCACATACGACACCGAGGAGCGACGCAGGATTTACGCCGAGATTCAGGAGATCCAGGCCGATCTTCTGTACAGCATCCTGCCTGGGCTCTATACCCATCGCTATTTCGTCAGCCGCAACGACATTGGCGGTGCACAGTTCGACTTAAACGGGTTCGAATGGTTCAAGGAGCTGCACCGAATCGCCTAGCCATCCCGGAGCCGCGCGTCCAATATTGAGTCCGGCTGGGCCCGGCGGAGCGCTGCCGCAGTGAACATCGGGACAGGGGTCGCGTGAGCAAGTTCATCCTGGCTCGGCTCATCCAGGCGGTACCCGTCTTAATCCTCGTGTCGATTCTGACTTTCGCCGGGCTTGAGTTGGTGCCTGGAGACCCAGTGCTCGCCGTGATCGGACCTGCACAGGAGGGGACTCAACTCGACGCCGCTGATATTGAGCGAATCAAAGAGCAATTCGGCCTGCATGGATCGCTGCCCCAGCGCTATGTTCGCTACGTTGAGCAGGTCGTCCTGCATTTCGACTTCGGTACGTCGCTGCAGTCACAAGAACCGGTAACCAAGGTCATCGCTGATCGCCTACCGGTTTCGCTCTGGCTCAACGGTCTCGCGCTCGGGCTGAGCGTGGTGCTGGGACTGACGCTGGGCCTGATCGCCGGTGTGCGGCCGGGGACTCGCGGCGACCTGGGTGTGACCTTTCTAGCCGTCATCGGGGTAGCCGCACCGAGCTTCTGGCTCGCAATCGGATTGATCATTCTGTTCTCAGTCGAGCTCGGCTGGCTGCCCACATCAGGCTGGGTCGATCCGTTAACTGACCCCTGGGACGCCGCGAAGCACCTGGCGATGCCGGTCTTTGCGCTCTCGCTCGGTGGCGTCGCCGTGATCGCGCGGCAAACACGATCCTCCGTGTTGGAGATACGCCGGCAGGACTACATCGTGACTGCGCGCGCCAAAGGCTTGACGGGTGGCGCGGTCCTTTTTCGCCACGTGCTGAAGAACTCGATGCTGCCAGTGGTCACGATCATGGGCCTACAGATCGCAGCGCTGTTCGGTGGCAGCGTGATCCTGGAGCGACTCTTCGCGCTGCCCGGTCTGGGCCGGCTCGCCTTTGACGCGACGCTCGAACACGATTTCAAGATCCTGCAGGGCATCGTCTTCCTCGTCACCATCGCCGTGGTGACGGCCAACTTGCTCACCGACATCGTGTACGGCTTGCTCGATCCACGGATTAGATACCAATGACCGAGCGCGAACAACAGCCCGCGTCGATGACACAGTTCCGCCGGCTGCGCGTGCCCAAGGGCGTGGTGATCTTCCTCCACGATCCCAAGGCCAAGGTGGCGTCGTTCATTTTGCTGGTCGTTATCTTCTTTGCCGTATTCGGCCCGACGATCGCTCCCTTTGGCGAGAACGAGCAGAATCTCAGGGCCAGCCTGGAGGCGCCATCCTGGACCCACCTACTGGGCACCGACCAACTGGGGCGCGACATCCTTACTCGCGCGATGTACGGCAGCCGCGTCTCGGTCAGCGTGGGGCTGATCGTAGTCGCGATCGCCGCTGCCGTGGCACTGCCGATTGGGCTGAGCTCCGGCTATTTCGGCGGCTGGGTCGACTCTGTCCTGATGCGCTTCGTGGACACCTGGATCTCGATCCCGCCGATCATTCTGATCCTGGCCATTGTGGCCATCGCCGGTACGAGTCTGGGGAACGTCATGCTGGCGATCGGCTTAGCCAGCTTCCCTGTCTTCTCGCGTCTGCTGCGAGCGCTGACGTTGTCGCTCAGAGCGCAAGACTTTGTCATGGCTGCGCGCTCGCTGGGGGCGTCGGACCAGCGCATCCTGGTGCGACACATTCTGCCCAACACGGTGCAGCCGCTGATTGTGCAGAGCACGCTGCTGGTGGGGGTCGCGGTCCTCGCCGAGGCGGCGCTCAGCTTCCTGGGCTTCGGAGCTCAGGCGCCACAGGCGACCTGGGGCAACATGATCGCTGAGGGCTTCCCCGTGATCCGCCATAGCTTGTGGCCCACGATCCTGCCCGGCGTCTTGATCATGGTGTTCGTGCTGGCCGCCAACTTCATGGGCGACCGGCTGCGTGACGTACTCGACCCGCGCTTACGAGGCAGTCTCTAGCCTCTAGCAAACCCTGACATGAAACAGGAGACTCTGATGCCCAAGACCCTTGATGTGAGTGGCGGCACGTTGATCTATGACGAGTTTGGGGAGGGCCCTGACACGATTGTGTTTGTCCATGGGGCGGGTGGTAACCATCTGAGTTGGTGGAACCAGATTCCTTACTTCAGTCAGCGCTTCCGTTGTGTCTCCTATGAGGTGCGCGGTTGGGGACAGAGCCAGGACCTGTCCGGCGAGGGTCGGACGGCGTTTGCCCGCGACCTTGGCGAGTTGATGGATCAACTGGAGATCGCTGAGGCGACGCTAGTTGGTCAGTCGATGGGTGGGTTCTCGATTCTGCCCTACGCGGCCCGCAATCCCGATCGGGTCAAGGCGCTGATGATGGCCGACACGATGCTCGGCATTGCCGACCAGGGATTGCTCGACGACATGCGGACCGCGACCACGGCGGCATTGGAGAACGCTCGGCTCGGTGGGATGACGCTCATGGTTGGCCCGGCCTACCTCAAGCGATCGCCGGAAGGCGTGTTTCTCTACAACCAGGTGCGCGCGCTGAATCCGCCGCTTGATCCGGATCGGGCGCTGTCATTTGGCGTCGAGGATGGCGCGATCGCCGTGGAAGACCTGTCGGCACTGACGATGCCTGTCTTGTTCCTTGCTGGCGCCGAAGACGCGATCATTCCCGCTCCCGTGATCGAACGGGCTGCCGCCATGGTTCCAGGCGCCCGCTACGTTGGGATTCCCGAGGGAGGACACTCCGTCTACTGGGAGCTGCCCGACGAGTTCAATGCCGCCCTGGACGAGTTGCTCGCAGAAGCCTACGGCTAGTCTTTCCTCCATTGCGTAATGAGGAGTTACCGATGAGCAAGATCAGCGACGACCCCCGCATTGACCCACGGATCAAGGCGGTGTTCGGTCCGCTGCCGACCTTCCCGATGCCGAGTTTTGAGTCTCGCGAGGCGCTGGTTGCGGCGATGAACACTCCAGAGGCGCTCGCCGCGTTGGACGCGATGTCGCTCTTCTCGGAAGAGGATGCCGAAGCGGTCGCACCCTCGGCTGGATTGACGATTTCTACCGAGACGTTCGTTTCCGAGCCCGACGGCAACTCGATCAAGATTTGCCTGATTCGGCCCCAATCAGACGGCCAGTCGGATGAGCCGTTGCCCTGCGTGTACTACATCCACGGCGGCGGCATGGCGCTGTCGTCGGCCTTCGACCTCACCTATCAGGCCTGGGGGCGGATGATCGCGCACCAGGGCGTGGCGGTGACGATGGTCGACTTTCGCAACTGCGTGACGCCCTCGTCGACGCCGGAGATCGAGCCGTACCCGGCTGGGCTGAACGACTGCTTGTCGGGCCTGCGCTGGTTGATCTCCAGGGCCGACGAGTTCGGTATTGATACGAGCCGGATCCTCGTCGCCGGCGAGAGCGGCGGCGGCAACCTCACGCTTGCCGTCGGTCTGCGGCTGACTCGCGAAGGCGATGCCGGATCGGTTTCAGGTCTGTATGCGATGTGCCCGTACATCGCGGGTAGTTGGCCGCGCGACGACCTGCCGTCGTCAACCGAGAACAACGGGTTGCTGCTCGACCTGCACAGCAACTTCCCGGCGATGGGCTACGGGATGGACGCATTCGAGGCGCAGGATCCCGAGGCGTGGCCGCTGTTCGCTAATGAGGAGCACGTGCAGGGCTTCCCCAACACGGTGATCAGCGTCAACGAGTGCGACCCGCTGCGCGATGAGGGCATTGAGTTCTATCGATTGCTGCTAAGGGCTGGACTGTCGGCGCGCTGTCGGCAAGTGATGGGCACGACCCACGCCGGTGACAACATCGTGCTGCCCTGCACCGACCTGGCGCTGGCGACGGCAAGAGACATGGCGGCGTTCTGTCGGGGGGATTAGGCAGTCTCTGAATGTGTGGCGTCCCAGGCCGAGCGGGGACTCCCCTTCAGCCTTCGGCAGCTTCCCCCGCGGAGGGGGGAAGCGGGGATCGGAGTATTGCTAGCGCCTGCGCGCTCGGGCGCGTGCGGACATTGGTAGTCGTGGGTTCTTCTGGGCCTCGATCTCGGCGATTTGGTCGGCGTCGAAGCCGAGTTCCGACATCACTTCAGACGTGTGTTGACCCAGTTCTGGGAACCAGGGCTTGGCGCTGGCGGGCGTCTTGCTGAATTGGGCGAAGTTGCCGGCCATTTTGCGTTTGCCGACGCCGGGTACGTCCTTTTCGACGATGTAGCCGTTTTCCAACGCCTGCGCGTCGTTCATCACGTCCTCGTAGTTGAAGACGCGTTGGTACATGATTTCCTCGCGGCGCTCATCGAAGAACTGCTCCCACTCGGTGGTCGTTCGCTGCTTCATCGCGTGCGCAATGTGTGTTCGCAGTTCCTTGGCCTGATCGATCCATCGGAAGTCGCTCAACGGTGAGCGCTTCTGAGAGGTGTCCCAGCGTGGGTCGGCCCCGATCTCGGGAATACCCGCGAACTCGCAGAAGTCTTGCCAGGCGCCGTCTCCTTGAATGTCGACGTGGAAGGCGCCGCCGTCGGAGGTCTCGTAGGTGCCGGCGATTCCGGGTACGTTGGGATGATGCCGTCCCTCGCGCGTCAGTAGCGTCCCGGTGATCGAAGAATGGTTGAGCTCCCAGCTCTGCATCCAGACCATCACGCCGTAGGACGACGTGCGCACCTTCTGGCCGACTCCGTGGAGTTCGCGCGCTGCTAGCGCCGTCATGATCGCCAGCGTCAGTCCCATCGCGCCGCTGGTATCTCCAATCACCGAACCGGGAATCATGGGCGCTGACCCCGGTTCTCCGATCACGCTGGCGATGCCGCTGCGGGACTGCGCGTATTGGTCGGTCATGCGCTTGTTGCGGTCGGGGCCCTCGTGTCCAAATCCGTTGGCGATGCCGTAGATCAGCCGCTCGTTGCGCTTTGACAGCTCCTCGTAACCGAGGCCCATGCGCTCCAGGGAGTGCTCGCGGAAGTTGCTGACGAAGATGTCCGCGCGCTCGACGAGACGCATGAGTACTTCTCGGCCGATCTCGGTATGGACGTCGAGCGCGATTGAGCGTTTGCCATGGGAGACGGAGAGAAACTGAGCGCCCGGCGTCTCGGGTGGCGCGGTCCAGTTGACGCCCGTGTGCCAGCGATTGGGGTCGCCGCCGGGTGGCTCGACCTTGACCACGTCGGCGCCCATATCGGCGAGGAACCCGCCGACTAGCGGTCCCTGGATCGCGATCGCGAATTCGACGACTCTGAGGCCTTCTAGCGGTTCCACCATTGGACTCCTCGGCTTCCCGAATCGATGATAGGTATGGAAGATCGAACGCGTAGGAGGCTTGTGAGCGTGTCACAGCTCTCCCAGTCCCGGCCGGCGCGCCGGGACCTGTTCCCTTCCGACTACCGCGACCGTCGACACGCTCCCGATCCGGCAAGTAGAAGTTGGCGAAAGAACGTTCGAGGTGCAGACCGAGCGGGTCCCGGCTCAGGGGCCGGGACTGGGAATACCAGAGGGTCGCCCTACGTGTACGGCTGCGGTGAGGGGTTAGGTCTGTGTATGGCTTTTGGGCGGAGTGTCGCTCAGCCGCTGACGGCTTCGAGGATTCCGGTGGCGGCTCTTCGACGCTGGGTTTCGGCGACGTCGTGGCTGAGGATGACGAGGTCGTGCTTCTCGCCGTCGCGGTCTTTGACGTGGTCTCGCAGCACTGCCTCGGGCTTGAAGCCGAGTGAGCGGAAGACGCTGATCGCTTGCTTCTGTTCGATGGTGATCTGGGCGATGATCTTTTCGACCTTCATCTCCAGCGCGATGCGGAAGGCCTCTTCGGTCAGCAGGCGTCCGGCGCCCTGTTCGCGTAGACCGGGGCCGACGAGCACGCGAAGCTCGGCGACGTGCGGCGACCAGGGGAGGTCGTTGCGGTCGACGGTGGCGTAGCCGGCGAGGGCGCCGCTGTCATCGATCAGCAGGAGCGAGGTGGCCAGGCCAGCCTCGATCCGTTCAACCCAGACCTGGACCTGATCGGGCTGCGTGATGTCTCGTCGCAGGAAGAGCAGATCGTTCTGCGGCAGCTGGCGCGCGAACGACACCATCGCATCGGCGTCGTCGCGGTCCATGAGTCTGAGTGTGACGGGGCTGCCGGCGATGGTTCCGGCGGCTGGGTAGCGCATGTTGCAGTCTTTCGCAGTTAGATCGAACGAACCGAAAGCCATGAATCCAGCCTAGGCCAGAGTCGATATTTGGCGTTGCCGCCGGCGACCAGGCTGGCGTGTCCACCGCGCAACACGACCGCTTCCTTGTCCTCCGACTGGACCAGTTCGAGCAGTGGCTTGGCGGCTTCGTAGGGGACGATGTGGTCGTGCTCGGCCATGGCGTGGATCATTGGCGTCTTGATTGACTTGAGATCGACGGGCTTGCCGCCGAGCTCGAATGTGCCCTCGATCATGGCGTTCTTCCAGTAGAGCTCTTTGACCATCTGGCGGAAGGCCTCGCCGGCGAAGGGAATCTGATCGGAGGCCCAGCGGTCGAGCATCATGAACGACTGCACGTACTTGTCGTCGCGGATGCGGTCGAGCACCTGGATCGGGCTGGTCAGGCGGCCGGTGGGGCGCAGCATGTCGAAGGCTGAGAGCAGCATCTCGCCGGGCACATTGCCCAGCGAGTCGACGATCCGGTCAACGTCGAAGTAGCGCTCGTCGGTCCACTGCGTGAACAGGCCCATGCCCTTGAAGTTGACCGGCGTGGTCAGGCAGGCCATGTTGCCGACCGGCGCGTCGGGTTGCGTTGCCAGGTAGAGAATGCCCAACGTGCCGCCGAGGCAGTAGCCGAGCACGTTCAGCTCGGACTCACCGGAGTCCTCGAGGATGCGTTCGACGCAAGCGGGGATGTGCGAGAGGGCGTAGTCGTCGAGCGTGAGCTTGCTCTCCTCGGGCATCGGAATGCCCCAGTCGATCAGGTAGACGTCGTAGCCGGCCTCAACCAGGAACTCGATCATGCTCTGGCCGGGGGTGAGGTCGAGGATGTAGGGCTTGCTAACCAGCGATGTGAGGACCAGCAGGGGGGTGCGATAGACCTCGTCGGTCTGGGCGCGGTAGTGGTAGAGCTTCATCGAGCCCCGGGTCAGGATCGTGTCCTTGGGCGTCGCGCCGGGCTGCGGGTCGTCGAGCGAGATGTACTCGAGACCGACCAGTCCGCGGCGGAGGATGGTCTCAACGGTTGACCGGACGGTGGTGGCAATTTCGGGAGATGGGTCGGGAGATGGGTCGGGAGATGGGATGTCGGGGGAAGCGTCATCGTTGGCTACGGAGGGATTGGACACGGATGCTGATTCAGCAACGGCAAGAGTCACAGGTCACTCCACAAATTGTATCGAGTACGCACGCGTGGGTGCGATGACAGTGATTGTCTATCGCAACGTCCCATTCCCGGTTAGGAACGAGTTACGCGGACGTTAAGTTGATGTGTCGGGAACAGTTAGTTTGTGTCGGGCGTTGCTGGGCGCTTGGTTCGCCTGGGCTTTGTGTTGCTCGGGCTACTCGGGGCGCCGTTCTCGATACTCGTTTGGAGCGTCGACAGATGCGCTTCAATGGCTGCGAGGCGATTTTCCATCGCCAACAGGCGGTCACCCAACGCCAGGACGTCGGTGCGGGTAGGCACGTTCATCGCGGTCAGGTAGGGACCCATCGCTTCGCTCATCGTCTTCTGGAAGTGTAGGAAGACGTCGAGATTGCGGCCCATGCTCTGGCTGAACTCTTCGGTGCCCATCATCTGGTTAAAGAATTCGTTCCACTGACGCTCGGACTGAGTCATCCAGTCGCGCCAGATGGCGGAGGGGTCGGGAGGCGCGGTTTCGGTCTTGGTCATGGGGGCGTCCTATTCGGTGGTTGGATCGTTAGTGGGTTGGGCGGCTTCCTCGAATCGCTCGAGGGCGCCGGTCAATACTTCCTGATATCGGTTCAAGGCATCGAGCCAGGTTCTGAGGAAGATGTCGCCGGCGGCGGTCAGCGAGTACATCCGCCGCGCCGGTCCCTGCTCGGAGGTGTCCCAGAAGGACGAGACGAAGCCGCTGTTCTCGAGCTGCCTCAGGGACCGGTAGACCGTGCCGCTGTCCGAGTCGGGCAAACCAGACTCGTTCAGCTGCTGGTTGAGCTGGTAGCCGTAGGCGTTGCAGCCCTTGAGAAAGGCGAGCAGGCTGGTGGCCAGCATCTCGCCGTGGAGACGAGGCTGGGAGGTGGTGCGCTTCTTCGCGTTGGTCGAAGTGTTGCTCGAAGCGGTGTCATCTGCCATACCTGCATTGTGCCGTTAAGTGCCAAGTGATGCAAGATGCATATTGCACATAGAGGCGTTGCGACATACATTTGCCGCATACCGAGCGAGCCTCAAATCATCACGGAGCGATCTTCATGACTGACAGCACGACCGAGAGCACTACCGACAGCGCCACGGATCAGGCCCCGACCGACAAGTATTTCGACGCCCTGTTGGCCAGCTACGACGCCCTCGCAAATGCGATCGAGCAGGCGAACGAGCGCGGTCTGCGTATCTCGCGCCAGCTCCTGACCGACGTGACTGCGGCCCAGCGCCAGGCGCTTGACCTGGCCAAGCAGGTCGCCGCCAACCCGAGCGACACCGCCGCCGCCTACTCGGCGATCATGGAGTCGGCGGTCGCCGCGCAGAGCCAGGCGCTCGACTTCACGCAATCGGCGTACAAGGAAGCCATCGCCGCCGGCAGCGAGGGTCGTGAGGCGCTCGACGCTCTGCTCAGCACCAGCCGAGCCGCCGCCGAGGCGGCGCTGGCGATCGCTCGCGAGTGGCAGAGCTCCAACCCCTGGGCCGACTTCCTGCAGAAGAGCATGAACGCTTTCAACCCGTCGGCCAGCGGTTCGAGCCATGTGTCGGACAACGGGTCCAAGAAGGATACGGCCGAGGCCAAGGCCTAACGACCGTCGCCGGCACTGATCCATATGTAGGGGCAGCCGTTGTGGCTGCCCTGTTCGATGGTATGGTCCTCTCCTCCCTGCTCGCGCAGGGTGTTTCAGAAGCCGGCTTCCATTCGTAAACTCTCAGTCCCCGCTTCACGCGGGGACCCGCTCGGACGGTATGGACTATCTGGTGGTGTTGTTTCGGCCGCATGGGGGGGCAGGTCCCCGCGTAAAGCGGGGACTGGGAATCCGACTTTGAGACAACCTCAGAATGGGCCCCTCCCTACAACTGCTATTCGACCGGCTCCGCCAGCAAGCGCGCGATTTCGGCGTAGGCCTGGCTGTTGTAGATCATCCCGTAGTGGCTGGTCTTGATTCCGATGTTGTACTCGGGTTCCTCTTCCATGCAGCTCTCGGGCAGGACCAGGCCGTCGTTCTCGGCGTAGAGCGCGTAGCGACGGAATGTGGGCCGCTGTGGGCGCATGATGTTTTCGGTGAAGGGGCAGGTGCAGTGTCCGCTGTAGCAGGCGGGCGCGACGTGCCAGGTGAGGTGCGATCCTGCCTGTCGGCGGACGGCGGCCATCGCCTCGATCAAGACCGGATGCACGTGGGCGACATCATTGAACGGCGCCGCCAGAGAAATCAGCAGGTCGATCAGCTCGGGATGCCGGAAGGCGACGCTTCTGGCGATCAGCGCTCCCAGGCTGTGGCCGAGCAAGTGGACGCGCGCGCCGGTTTCATTGGCCGCGCGCCTGACGACGCTGAGCACCGTCTCGGACGAGATGTCCGGGCAGTTCACGTTGAGGCCGAGCTCGGAGTAATAGGGCTGGTAGCCGATGCGCGCCAGCCACCAGTAGAGCTCCATCATCGAGAGATCGGTGCCCATGAATCCGGGCACGATCACGACCGCCTCGCCGTTGCCCTGGGGCACGCCGAAGCCGTAGTAGGTCGGTGAGAATCGCAGGGCGGTCCAGTCGCAGAGGAAGCGAAACTCGTTCTGGATGGGCGTCCGCGCCGGTTGGACGGAATGGTCGTCGAGGTAGAGGTCGGAGAACGGCGACGAATCGACGGCGGGCGGCATGACTTATCCGAGCTTCGCGAGGTGATCGTCCGGTTAACGGCAGCGTACTCGTCGGTGGCAGGCCTTCGGCAGCTTCCCCCGCAAGGAGACCATTGAAAGAGTCACACATCAGGACTTTCCCAGTCCCCGCTTCACGCGGGGACCCGCTCCGCATCGCGCGATTGCCGCTCATCACCAGATATGCTTTATATCCTTCGTCGTTCAAACGTCGAGGAACGGGGGGTCAGGTCCCCGCGCGGAGGCGGGGACTGAAAAAACGAAGTGCCGGACTGTTACGACGGTCCCCGCAAGGGGGGAGAGGCGAGCTGACATGTTCGGAGCATCGCTGGCCCTTGTCTTGGCGTGGCTGCTTATCCTGACACAGGGTCGAACGTCCGTGGGCTTACAGAGGTTGAGGCAATGACATTTTCCTGGGACCTGTGGCGATTTACCGAGGGTGTGCGCTGGCGCATTGCTCTGGCCGTGAGTGTGGGCCTATGTGCGGTGACGGCAGGGGTGGCGCGATTGGCGTTGCTGGGCTGGATTGGCGCTCGGATCTTTGAGGGCGATAGTGTTTCCGACCTGATCCCCTTGATCATCGCAGCGGCCGGATCGATCCTGGCGCGCTCGATCTTTCTCTACGCCAAAGAGGAGATCGCCAACGGCACTGCGCTCCAGGTTCAGTTCGCGCTGCGACAGCGGTTGTTTGATCAGGTGGTCCGATTGGGTCCGTCGCACTTTGATCGCCAACGCACCGGTGATGTCACCGTCGGCGTGATTGAAGGTGTTGAGCAACTGGAGACGTTCTTCGGTCAGTATCTGCCGCAGCTGATCGTGGCGGCGCTGGCGCCGATTGGGATTTTCATCTTCATGGGCTGGCTCGATCTGCCGGTGGCGGCGATCTACTTCGGCTTTGCCCTGGTCACGTTGACGTTGCCGTCGCTGCTCAAACAGCGCAATGCCGATGCCTCGCTCCGTCGTCGCGACGCATATGGGTCGTTTGCCGCCGACTTTCTTGATTCGATTCAGGGTCTGGCCACGCTGAAGGCGTTTGGACAGAGCGGTCGGCGCGGCGCGGCATTAGCAGAGCGGGCGCAGGAGGTGTTCCGCACGACGATGGGCGTGCTATTCAACAACGCGATTGCCCAGGGCCTGACGATCCTGGCGATCACGGTTGGGGCGGCGGTCGCGCTATTCGTCGGGGCGCTGCGAGTCGAGAGCGGCGCGATGGAGCTGGCCGAGCTGCTGGTCGTGTTGATGCTGGGTGTGGAAGTCTTCCGTCCCTTGAGAGAACTGAGCCAGCTCTTCCACCAGGGACTGTTGGGCGTCGCGGCGGCGGAGAGTGTGCTGAATCTGGATCGGGCGAAGCCGCTGACGCCGGACGCATCGGCTGAGCCGGTGGCCTCGTTGGAGCCGCGGATCGAGTTCGAGAATGTCACCTTCAGCTATCCGACGGGCCGACGGCCCGCGCTGAATGGGGTGTCGTTCACGGTCGAGCCGGGCAGGCGAGTCGGCGTCGTGGGCAGGTCGGGGTCGGGAAAATCGACGTTGGTCTGGCTGTTGCAGCGTTTGTATATGCCACAGGAGGGGACGATCCGGCTGGGCGGTCGCGAGCTGAATGATCTGCGCTTCGCTGATATTCGATCGCAGATGGCGGTGGTGCTCCAGGACACGTACCTGTTCCACGGGTCGGTGTTGGCCAATCTGCGATTCGCCGAGCCAGACGCGACCGACGATGAAATCCGAGCCGCTGCGCAGGCAGCGAACGCGCATGAGTTCATCTCCGCGCTGCCCGAGGGCTATGCGACGGTGATTGGTGAGCGCGGGCACCGATTGTCGGGCGGCGAACGTCAACGGCTTGCGATCGCGCGGGCGCTGTTGCGCGATGCGCCGATGCTGATCCTGGATGAGGCGCTGTCGAGCGTCGATGCGGAGAACGAGGCGACGATTCAGGGTGCGCTGGACCGGTTGATGCAGGGCCGGACCACGTTGATCATGGCGCACCGGCTCTCCAGCGTCCGCGACTGCGACGAGATCCTGGTCCTGGATGATGGCCGGCTGGTCGAACGCGGCGACCACGAGACGTTGCTCGCCAAAGGCGGCGTCTATGACTGGTTGATGGCGGGACAGATGACCGATCCGAGCCTGGACGGCTTTGACGAGGCGATGCCGGCGCCCGAACTGGCAACTGCCGCTACGGCGAGCAGCTCGCTGGCCATGCCCGACAGTGACGGTGGCGCGACGGAGGCGATCATTCGCGCCGAGGGTATGGGCTGGCGCGAGACATCGTCTCGGTTGTTGGCCCTGGCCGCGCCGTACTGGTTCAAGACGACGCTCTCCTTTGGGACCGGAGTAGCGCACTTCTTTGGCGCGATCTCGGTTGGCGTGATTGGCGCGCTGATGGTCGCCAATGTGCGCGACGATGAGTCGATTGGCCTGTTGGCGACGCTGTTGATTGTGGTCGCTGTCCTGACCGGGCTGTTCCGGTTCCTCGAGAACTGGGTCTCGCACGACATGGCCTTCCGGCTGCTGGCGGATATGCGGATTGATCTGTTCCGCAAGCTCGATCAACTGGCGCCGGCGTATCTGCTACGGCGTCGGACGGGCGACCTGGTCTCGATGGCGACGCAGGACGTGGAGACGGTCGAGTACTTCTTTGCCCACACGATCGCCAACGCCTTCGTCAGCGTGATCGTCCCCGGCGCGGCGCTGATCACGTTGTTCGTGGTCGACTGGCGATTGGGACTTGGGCTGGCGCCGCTGCTGATTTTGGCCGCGTTGAGCCCGCTGTTTACGCGACGGATCGTGGACCAGCTGGGCTCGCGGTCGCGCGATCACCTGGGCGCGCTCAATGCGCACATGGTCGACACGCTGCAAGGCCTGCGCGAGGTCACGGCGTTCCAGCGGGAGCCCGAGCGCAAGGCCGAGTTCGAGGGTCTGATGCGTGACTACCTGCCGGTGCGCGGAGGATTCAATCGACAGATTTCGACTCAGCGCTCGCTGCTGGAAGGGCTGACCGGATACGGCGGACTGGCGGTCCTGACCGTCGGCGGCGCGCTCGCGGTGCGGGGCGACATCGATTCGTCGCTGGCGCCTCTGCTGACGCTGCTCGCGATGGGCGCATTCATGCCCGTGGCGGAGCTGGCCCAGGTCGGACGCCGGCTGGGAGACACACTCGGCGCAACTCGACGCCTGACTGCTGTGCATAGCGAGGGCGTCGATGTCGTCGACGGACCGGGCGCCGCCAGCTCGGTCGAAGACGTCCAGACGGGCGGCGTCTCGGAGGGCGCATTCGCCTCGGTCGGTTTCGCGTACGAGGACACGCAACGGGCGGCGCTCGACCACGTGTCGTTCGATCTCAAGCCGGGCGGCACCGTCGCGCTGGTCGGTCCCTCGGGAGCGGGCAAGACGACGGCGGCGCACCTGTTGCTGCGCTTCTGGGACCCACAGGACGGCAAGATCACGCTCGAAGACTCCGACCTGCGCACCTACCGGCTCGACGAGCTGCGAGGCCAGGTGGCGCTCGTGGCGCAGGACACCTACCTGTTCAACGCATCGATCCGCGACAACCTGCAGGTCGCCAAACCGGACGCCACCGAAGAGGAACTCCAGCTCGCCATCGAGCGGGCCGGCCTGGCCGACTTCGTCGAGTCGTTGCCGGACGGCCTCGACACAACGGTCGGTGAACGAGGCGCACAGCTCTCGGGCGGACAGCGGCAGAGGGTCGCAATCGGACGAGCCCTGCTCAAGGACGCGCCGGTGCTAATCCTCGACGAGGCGACCTCGCATCTCGACGGTCTCAACGAGCGGTTGGTACGAGACGCGCTCGACAAGCTGATGTCGGACCGGACAACGCTGGTGATCGCACATCGACTCTCAACCGTGAGAGACGCCGACCAGATCGTCGTGCTCGACGAGGGTCGAGTGGTGGAGATCGGGACACACGAAGAGTTGGCGTCGGGGGACGGGTTGTATTCGAGGCTCGTGCGTCGGCAAATCTCGGCGGCTCGGCGCTGACGTAATTTCACCTACGCATCGGACTTGGCAGCTATTCGAGACATAAGTCCCTTGAGAGATTCAGCAACAAGATGATCAATGTCAGAACTATGCCCATCCAAATCTGCATAGGCGATTCTTAGTGTTGCCTGCGGGTGCGTCGTGCCATCGACGGATATTCGGCGTGTCATATGATTGCCGAGCAACTCCCAAGTAGCTGTGAGCGTTACGTCGAAGCCAGAGATTCCTCGTCCCGTGTACTCACGGAACGTCCATTTGTGGCTGATTATAATATCCTCGATTGGCGACACATCTTTCAGTGCGATCGCCTGTTTCAGGAGTTGCTCATCTTTGGTCGACTTCCAAAGATGAGCAGCCAGGATGTCGGTTCCTTGCATGCGGTATCCGCCCGCCTCGGCGTGCGAGAGCGTTTCCTGCTCTTCGAACAGTGAGCGACCCAGCGGCTCAATTGCCGTTCCTATTGCGTTAAGTGCCGGTCGAATTTGTGAACGGTAAACATCATCCAGGGCATCTATTGCCATCCAAGCCGGCCCCGGGGTTTCTCGCTCCGCGACAAAGGCGGCTACCTCTTGGTCGACCTCGAATCGCTCCAGAACACCCGTGAAGGCTTCGAACGGGACTACCTCACAGTCAGAACGGGACTGCCTTGTGGTTCCTCCATAAACTACTGCTTTGCTTGAGACATTCGGGACAAGCTCCGCAACTCGGTTCAGGGAGGTGAAGAAGTCAGTCGATACGGTTGCTCCGGACTTGATCTCGATTGCGCCAGTGCCCAGACTTGTCTCGTATAGCAGGTCACACTCGAGGCCTTTGGAATCCCTGAAAAACGACAGATTCGGGCGTCGACCCCGATTGAAGCGATACTTCATGGCCTCGGAGACGACGAGATTTTCGAACAAGAAGCCACGGAGGGGATGGGTGCTGAGCTGCTCCGCCCTCTCGATTCCGATCAAGTAGCTGGCCAGGCCCACGTCGTAGAAATACAACTTGGGCGACTTTGTGAGCCGCTTACCGATATTGGCGTGGAAAGGTGGAAGCAGATACACAATGTAACTCGCTTCAAGAATGGTCAACCATTCTCGGGCAGTCGTATGGGAGATTCCGATATCTGAACCCAGGGAGCTCAAATTCAAAAGCTGTCCCACCCTCCCAGCGCATAGCTGAGCAAAGCGCTGGAACGTAGACAAGTTGCGGACCCCGCCCAAACGACGGACATCGCGTTCCACGTAGGTTTCGAAGTAGTCAGCTAATGCGTCACTTGGCTCTAGGCGCTGATCGAAGATGCGTGGATAGAACCCCGAATACAACATCCGATCGATGTTGGGGCGCGTCTCCATCTGCTGAAGCTCTGACAGTGAGAGGGGCAGCAGCCGAAGCAGCGCCGTCCTGCCTGCAAGGGACTGGCTTATGGCGTCTGAAAGCTGGAACTGCTCGCTGCCAGTCAGGACGTACATGCCATTTTGTCGACGTTCGTCAGCGATGACCTGGAGGTACGAGAGCAGGTCCGGGACGCGCTGAATCTCGTCGATGATCGCACCCTCGCCCAACTGGGCCAGAAACCCTCGCGGGTCGGTTTCCGCGAAATTCCGCTGGTCGAGAGCCTCAAGATTTGCGTACGCCAGGTCTGGGAACGCCGATCGGCACAGCGTCGTCTTGCCTGATTGGCGTGGTCCAGTGACTGTGACGAACGGATACTGCTCGAACAGGGCCTTCAGTCGCGGGGTGATTTCGCGTTCGATCATGCCGTCAGGATAACTGATCGGCGTGCAATCTGAAAGTTGAACCTTCAGATTGCACAGAATTAAGCAACGTGGTCGAGTTCCGCCTCAATTTGATCGTCATACCCGCGCTTGCCGCGGGTATCTCGCGGTGGTCGGCACAGCGATGGTGCAACCAGGACCGCACGGTGGCCGAGGTAACCGTGCGAATACTGCGTCTGAACCGAAATCGGCGAGATTCCCGCGACAAGCGCGGGAATGACGGAGTTGGTGATGACCTTCGCCCCTAGAATCCAACCGTCCCGGACAAATTGAAAGTGGTGCTTTCAATGTGTCCGACTCCTTGTCAGCCCGACCGACTCGGTGCTAGCCTCGGCTTGACTTTGTTCGTCTAGGTGCCCGTCCCGGGAGAATAGGGAAGGCGGTGAGAATCCGCCGCGGTAGCGCCACTGTAAGCGGGGCTCGTACACGCCGTACGGGCAGAATTGGGAGCTGACGCCCACTGTCGACCACCTTGATGTCGATGGGCAGCGCCCAGCAAGATTCTAACCCCGCGAGCCAGGAGACCTGCCTGGACGATGAGGTGATTACTCTCCGCTATAGAGAGGTCCCTCGATCGCTGGGCGTCAGTCCGAGCAGATCGAACACCCTTCCTCCAGCGGAGTCGCTGGAGGTTTTTCTTGTTGGCGAGCATTCAGGCGCTTCGAGCACGGCTTCGAACACTGCGCGGGTATCGGCAGATGGGCATCAGCGCCCGCCTGGCGATCGGGCTGACGGCGTTGCTGGCCCTGGTGCTCGCCGTTGGACTGGTCTCGCTCAGCCTGGGTCCGGTCGAGATTCCTGTCAGCCATGTGGCCTGGATTGTGCTCTCGACGATCGGCATTGACGTGCCGGAGTTTGGTCGCACCGAGCAGCTCGTGATCGAGCAGATCCGGCTGCCGCGGATCGTTGTGGGCGCGGTCGTGGGCATGGCGCTGGGCGTCGCCGGCGCGACGATGCAGGGCTTGTTCCGCAACCCGATGGCCGACCCCGGGATTATCGGCGTATCGGCAGGCGGAGCGTTGGGCGCCGTCATTGCGATTGCGACCGGTCTGGCAGGTCTCTTTTTCCTCGCGCTGCCGGCCTTCGCGTTCCTGGGCGCGATCGGTGCAGCGTTTCTGGTCTACGGCATCGCCGTGGTCGGCGGGCACTTCTCGATGGCGACGCTGCTGCTGGCCGGGGTCGCGGTGAACGCGTTCCTGGGAGCAGTGGTCTCATCCATCATCCTGCTTCAATCCGACAACGAGGCGTTGCGCGGCATCCTATTCTGGTTGGCCGGCGGGCTCGACTCACGGTCGTGGGAGCATGTCCGGATTGCCGCGCCGCTGATTTTGGGCAGCACACTGCTCCTGTTGCTGATGGCGCGGGACCTCAACCTGTTGATGCTGGGCGACGATGAAGCGCGCTCGATGGGTGTCCGCGTTGGCGCGACTCGGGTCACCCTGTTGGCGGTGGCCGCGCTGGCGACGGGCGCCGCCGTCGCGGTGAGCGGCACGATCGCGTTCGTCGGCCTCGTGATCCCGCACATCCTGCGACTACTGCTGGGTCCGGATAATCGCGTGCTGATACCGATGAGCGCGCTCGGCGGCGCGGTCTTCGTGATCCTGGCCGACACGGTCGCGCGGACGATCATTGAACCGGCTGAGTTTCGTGTCGGGGTGCTGACGGCGTTCGTTGGTGCGCCCTTCTTCATTTTGTTGCTGATCAAGAACAAACGACAGGTCTACTCGCTGTGAGCGGGAGGCCCTTGAAGGGAGTGACGGAGTTGATTCACCTGATTCACCAATTGCGCATGGTCGTGTTGGCTGCGGTGTTGGTTGTGGGTCTCACGCTGACGGCGTGTTCATCGGATGGGCCTCCCGAGGCGGAGCCTCAACCACAACAGGCGGTATCCGAGTCTGCGGAGCAGCAGCAGGCAGCCGAGGCGCAGGCCGCCGATGACGAGGCGGAGGAACAATCCGTCTCCGATTCGTCTGCCGAGCAGCCTCAACAGGTAGAGCAGCAATCGGCGACTCAACAGGCCGCCGACACCGAGCAGGCAGCGTCGTCCGAGGAACAAGTTTCCCAACAGGCCACGGCCGAGCAGGCTGCAGCAAGGTCACTGGAGGGCGTGCGCGGGATCGTTGATCCGGATAATCGCGGCTGGCCTCGCGAGGTCGAGGGATTGAATGGCGTCGTCACGATTGCGGCCAAGCCGACGCGGATCATCACCGCATCGATTGGCCACGATGAGATCACGCTGGCGCTGGTGCCGAACGACCGACTTGTCGCCGTGGGCAGCGTGACGAAGTTTGAGACCTACTCAAACGTAGCTGCGCTGGTCCAGGACAAACCCGAGATCTCTCGCGATCCAGAGGTCATCATTGCTCAGTCCCCTGACGTGATTGTGACGAGTCCGTACTTCCCGGCTGAGACGGTCGACGCGCTTCAGCGCGCCGGCATTCCAGTGATCCAGACGGAACTAAAGCATGACCCCGAAGGTCGGATCAACAGCATCCTGCTGATGGGCTACATCTTTGGCGAGGAAGAGCGCGCCTTCGAGTTTGCCGACGAGGTGGAGTCGCGCTACGACGCGCTGGTGTCGGTGACCGGCGCCAAGGCTCCTCAGCCGAGCGTGTTGGCTCTGACCCAGTACTCCGACACGCTCTGGGTCGCGGGCGGCAACTCAACGGAAGGCGGCGTGATCACCGCGGCGGGCGGGATCAACGCTGCCGAGGTCGCCGGAGTCGAGGGTAATCAGACGACGAGCCTCGAGGGCGTGATTGCGATGAATCCAGAGGTCATTGTGATCGCTCAACCGGCCGAGTTTGGGGCCGAGGAATTCCGCCAGAGCCTGTTTGACAACGAGGCGCTCGCCGAGATCCCGGCGATCAAGAACGGAGCGGTGTTTGTGGTCGAGAGCAAGCATTTCACGACGCTGTCGTACTGGAACATTCGCGGGGCCGAGCAACTGGCGCGGATTCTCTGGCCGGAGGACTTCCCCGAAGAAGCCGCCATGTCCTTCAGCGTGGCTGAGTAGGCCGCGATGCAGGGTCCAATCTCCAACCAGCGTGCGCAGGAGCGACTCATGATCAACGACTACAGCCCAGCGATCGATGCCCAGGCGGTGACCTTCAGCGTTGACGCCAAGCACTTGTTGGATGGGGTCGATCTGCGCGCCGAGCGGGGACAGTTCGTCGGGTTGATTGGACCCAATGGCGCGGGCAAATCGACGCTGCTGCGGGCGATCTCCAATGTCCTCGGTTATCAAGAGGGCTCGGTCTCGTTGCACGGCGCGGACCTCAAGTCATTGCCCGCGCGCAAGGTCGCCGAGTTGCTGGCGCTCGTCCCGCAGATCGCTCCGTACACGCAGGGATTTACCGCGTTTGAACTGGTCCTGATGGGTCGCTATCCGCACCTGGGACGGTTCCAGGTCGAGGGCGAGGCAGACGACCGGATCGCGATGGAGGCGATGCGCCTGACCGAGACCGAGTCCTTTACGTCGCGAACGTTGGATACATTGTCGGGCGGCGAGCGTCAGCGAGTCTTCCTCGCGCGCGCCGTGGCTCAGCAGCCGCGAGTCCTGCTGTTGGATGAACCGACCTCAAACCTTGACATCCTGCATCAGCTCAAGATTCTCGGCCTCGTGCGGCGACTGGTCGATGACGGCCTGACGGCCATCGCCGCGATCCACGACCTCAACCTCGCGGCTCGCTACTGCGATCGGTTGGTCCTGCTCCACGAAGGGCGAGTCGTCACCGATGGCAGGCCGGAGGAGGTGTTGACCGCGGAGACGCTGGAATCGGCGTTCGGCGTGAGATCGGCGCTGTATCGCGACCCGAACACGGGTTCATTGGCGATCAGTCTGATCGCGCCGGTGGAAGACGTTGAGGCGTCGGCTCTGCCGGAAGACTCGAGAGTGCCCGGGGCGAACGGACGAACAGTCACTGCCCGGAATGGAGCCCCCAGTGTCGTCCGCTGAGGCCAACCAACAGCAAGATTCGAGGTCCGACGAGCAATCGGAGTACAGCTCGGTTGCGCGTCGACGCTCGCGACAGCATGGATTGGTGATCATCAATACGGGCGAGGGCAAGGGTAAGACGAGCGCCGCGCTCGGTGTTCTGTTTCGAGCCTGGGGCCGCGACTTCCGCGTGCGGATGTTCCAGTTCATCAAGCACTCGACGGCGAAGTTCGGTGAGCACCGAGCGGCCGAGCGACTGGGGATACGGATTGAATCGCTGGGCGACGGGTTCACCTGGCAATCGAGGGATATGGACGAGACGACCGCACTCGCAGTCGCGCACTGGGAACGATGCCAGGAGGCGATCCTGCACGGCGAGGAAGACATCATCGTGCTCGATGAGTTCACCTACGCCATGCACTACGAATGGGTGGCGGTGGCGGATGTGATCGACGTGCTATCCCGGCGTCCCAAGGCGATGCATGTGATCATCACCGGTCGGTACGCGCCGCCGGAGTTGATCGAGTTTGCCGATCTGGTCACCGAGATGAAGCTGATCAAGCATCCCTACGAGGAACAAGGGATCAGCGCACAGCCGGGCATTGAGTACTGAGCTTCCGAAATGTCGATCGATGACATCGTCGCGGACATCAAGCCGATACACGCCTCGTTGATGGAGGCTGCCCGCCAACGCCAGCAACGGTTGACCAAGCCGCCCGGCAGCCTGGGTCGATTGGAAGAGCTTTCGCTACAGGCTGCGGGAGTGTTGGGCAGTGAGCGACCGGTCATCCGTCGCAAGGCGTTGATCATTGCCGCGTCAGATCACGGCGTCGTTGGCGAGGGCGTCAGCGGATATCCGCAGGAAGTAACTGCTCAGATGGTGATGAAGTTCCTCGCGGGCGGCGCGGCGATCAATGTGATGGCGCGCATGGCGAGCGTCGATCTGACGATTGTTGATGCCGGGGTCGCCACGCCGTTGCCGGCTCATCCTGAGTTGCGAGTCGTTGCGATCGGTCGAGGCACGAAGAACATGGCGCGTGGTCCGGCCATGACGCGTGAGCAGGCGGAGGAGTGCATTCGGGCTGGCGTGGCGCTCGCTCACGAAGCGGCTGAGGCTGGCGCAGACCTGATCGGAACCGGTGATATGGGCATCGGCAACACGACCGCGGCTGCTGCGATCACCTCGACGATCACGGGGATGTCGGCGCGAGACGTGACTGGACGCGGAACCGGCCGCAACGACGAACAGCTCGAGCGCAAAATCGCTGTGGTCGAACGGGCGCTGGCGACCAATCGACCCGATGCCGCCGACGGCCTCGACGTACTCGCCAAAGTCGGCGGATTTGAGATTGGTGTGTTGGCCGGCGTGATCCTCGGCGCTGCGCAGGCGGGTCGGATCGTCGTGCTTGACGGATTCGTTTCAGGGGCGGTCGCATTGATTGCGCAGAGCATCTGTCCGACCGTGCGTGATTATCTGGTTGCGGCTCACTTGTCGGCGGAGAGCGGTCATCGTGCCGTGTTGTCGCATTTGGCGCTTCGTCCGCTGTTGGACTTGGACATGAGACTCGGCGAGGGCACCGGAGCGGTGCTGGCAATGGGGTTGATCGAGTCGGCGGTCGCCTGTCTCTCGGAGATGGCTACGTTTGATGAGGCCGGCGTTTCCGATAGCGAAGGCTCGAAGTGAAGAGTCTGCGGCTGGCGTTCGGGTTTCTGACGGTGCTGCCGGTCGCCTCAGCCGACGAAGCGCCGACTTCTACCTCACGCGCCTGGTTCCCGTTCGTTGGGCTCGCGTTGGGCGCGGCTCTCGTCGGACTTGACGCACTGCTGCGATTGGGATTGCCCGCGTTGGTGGTCGGCGCATTGTTGGTTGTTGCGATGCTGATCATGACTCGGGCGTTGCACACTGAGGGTTTCCTTGATTGCTGTGACGGTCTCTTCGGTGGCTTTACGCGCGAAGACCGACTGCGCATTCTCCGTGACACTCATGTAGGAGCGTTTGCCGTGATTGGCGGCGCAGCGTTGCTGCTGACCAAATGGGGACTGCTCGCCAGCGTGCCCGACGAGGCGCGCGTTGGTCTCTTGCTGGTCTTTCCCTGCCTGGCGAGATTTGGCATGCTCGCCACGATGGAGCTGTTCCCCTATGCCCGAGAGCAAGGATTGGGCGCTGCCTTCCAGGAGCATCGCAATCGCTGGCATGTCGTCGCCGTCCTGTTCACCGCAGTGGCGGCGACGGCCCTGTTTCTCGGTGCCGGAGGATTCATCCTGTTCGGGACTGCGGTCGTCGCAGCGTTGGGCCTGGGCAGATGGATGAGCGGCCTGCTCGGCGGGATGACCGGTGACGCCTATGGCGCGGTCAACGAACTCTGCGAGGTCGTGGTCCTGATTGTGGGTGTCGCGCTCGTCCCGATGATTCCCGACGTATTTCAAGCGCCGCTTTGGTAAGAGTGGTTTGATGAGCGACAGCGCATCAAGAAGTGGAGCAGAGGAAGCCGTGGTCTGGCATCTTGTCCGCCATGGTGAGACGGAGTGGAATCGTTCGCGCCGGATTCAGGGCCAGGTTGACGTCGCCTTGAACCAGAACGGCAGGGATCAAGTCGCGCGTCTGAGCGAGCGGCTGTCGGCTGCCGAATTCTCGGCGCTCTACGTCAGTGACCTGTCGCGCACGATGGAAAGCGCGCGCCTGATCAGGGGAACAAGGGATCTCGCGATTGAGCCGGTGGCCGAGCTCAGAGAATTCTCTTACGGCGAATGGGAGGGTCTGACGTTCGAAGAGGCGGCGGAGCGCGACCCCGAGAGCTTCGCCGAGCGCCTGGCTGGCCGCAACGTGGACTTTGCAGCTCCAGGCGGAGAGAACATGCTTCAGTTGATCGACCGAGTGCGACGATTTCACGACCGAGTGCTCTCCGAGCATGGCCCCGGCGATCATGTGATGGTCGTTGCTCACAGCGGATCGCTGCTGGCGTTGCTTAACTGCTTGCTGAGGCTTCCGGCTCAGCACGTCTGGAGCTTCCGGCTCGACGTGGCCAGCCTCTCGATCGTCAGAACCTATTCCGAGGTTGGCACGTTGGAACTGTGGAACGACACCAGCCATCTCAGCGCTGCGACATAGAGGCGACACATGAGTAAGCGACTCACGCTGGTTCTGGGAGGCGTTCGCGCGGGCAAGAGCACGTATGCGCAGCGGCTGGCGCAAGCGGGCGAGCGGGTGTTGTTCGTTGCCACGGCTGAAGCGCTCGACGAGGGCATGAGCGCTCGCATCCGTGCTCATCAGCAGAGCCGTCCTCCCGACTGGGACACGCTGGAGGAGCCGTTGGACATCGTCGCAGCGATGAAGCCGTTGCTGTCCCGCTACGACACCGTGCTGCTCGATTGCCTCACGCTGTGGGTCAGCAATCTGCTGCTCCGAGACCCGGACTCCGTCGGCGTGGCCGCCGACATCCCGTCCGAGGTTCATGATCTGTTGCAGCTGTACCGCGAACAGGAGGCATCGTGGATCGTGGTCAGTAACGAGGTCGGTCTTGGCGTCGTGCCTCCGACGAAGTTGGGTCGGGTCTATGCCGACGAGCTGGGACGTGTGAACCAGATGGTCGCTGCCGCGGCGGACGATGTCGTCTTCATGGCTGCTGGCTTGCCGCTGAATCTGAAGGCCGATCGCTCAGCCGATTGACCGCGACATCGCAGCGAAGCGCGACGTGAAACCCTTTGTCTAGTGGGTCTCATCGGGCATGTCTTATCGGGCATGTGGTCGTGCGCTTATCGGGAGTCTGCTGTGTTTCTGCCGCGTAGTTGATTCGCGGTGCTTGACTTGGAGGCCGCTTTGCCGCCAGCACGATGAGGCTTGGTGATATGTTCGATGCTGGCGCTGTAGCGACCGGCGCAAGATTCGGGATTCCTTGATGAGCCACTCCGCCTCCACGGCGACGCCGACGGCTGCAACCGTGGGCTTCAAATTGCCGCATCGGACCAAGATGCTGATCTTGGGCAGCGCGGTCGTGGCGATGTTCCTCTCGGCGGTGCAACACTCGATCGTCGCCACGGCGACACCCGTGCTGGCCGCTGAACTCGGCCGGATCGATCTGATCGCGTTCATGGAGTCGGCCTTCATGGCGACCTCGGTACCGGCAGTGGCGATCGCCGGCCGCTTGTCCGACAGCTACGGTCGCAAACCATTCCTGCTGGCCGGCCTGGTGATCTTTGCCGGAGCGACGGCGCTCGCCGGGTTTGCGACCTCAATGGAGATGTTGATCGGATTCCGTGCGCTGCAGGGTATCGGCGGCGGTGTGCTGATGGCCAACACGTTCTCGATCTCCGGGGACCTGTTCCCGCCCTCCGAGCGGGCCAAATACATGGGCGTGTTCGCGGCGGTCTTTGGCATCGGCGGTCTGGTGGGACCGTTGCTCGGCGGATTGATCGTCGATGTGCTGAGCTGGCGCTGGGTCTTCTGGTCGATCTTGCCGTTGGCCGCAGTGGCGTTCGCTTCGATCGCCTTCATCATGCCCTGGCTCAGGCCGCCGCCTCGCAAAGTCGTGATCGACTGGCTCGGCATCGGCGCGATGCTACTGATCTTGATGCCGGCGATGCTAGCGTTGGCGCTGGTCTCGACCGGCACCGCCTGGCTCGACACTAAGACGCTGGCGCTGCTTGGGCTTTCCGCCCTGGGGATTCTGGCATTCATCGGCGCCGAGCGGGCTGCCACAGAGCCGATCCTGCCGGGCGTGCTGTTCCGTAATCACACGTTCCGCGTCTCGGCGCTGGTGATGATGGTGATTGGCGGCGGACTGTTCGGGGTCTCGTTCTTCCTCGCCTACTTCATGCAGGGAGTGCTGGGCTACACGCCGACGGCATCGGGACTGCTGCTGAGCACTGAGATCATCTCACTGGTGATCACGGCGTCGATCGCAGGACAGGTGGTCGCGCGCACGGGGCGCTACAAGGCCCTCGCGGTGGTCGCATCGTTCATCATCGTGATTAGCGGCTATCTGATGACGCAGCTCGACACATCAACCAGCGCCGTCGATGTCGTTTGGCGACTGGTGTTCTTCGGATGCGGACTGGGGATGCTCTACCCATCGCTGATGGTGGCTGCGCAGAATGCGCTGCCGCAGAGCATGCTGGGCACGATCTCCGGCGCCACCCAGTTCTTCGAGGAGATTGGCGCGATCGTCGGCGTGACGCTGGTCGGGGCGCTCGTGACCGGCCGCTTGGCGACCGAGCTCGCCGCCCGACTACCGGCCGACCTTGCCGCGCGCGCCGACCCAACGCAATTACTGAACGAGGAAGCCAGCGCCAAGCTATTCGCTGAACTGGGCGAGGATGGTTTCAGCGAGGTCATCGTTGCGCTGCCGGAGGCGCTTGCTATCGCAATCACCAGCAATTTCTGGATATCGGTTGGTGTCGGTCTGGTCGCGCTGGTCGCGGTGCTGACCCTGAAAGAACAACCGCTGCGCACCGGCGAGCTGGATTTGCCGGAGGTCCCCGAAGGCGCACTCGGCGATCAAGTCGAGCGGACGGCCCTGGAGCCGGCGCTGGCGTCCGCGAGTGTCAGTGGAGACGGCGGGGCAGCCCGTGTCGGATCGGTAGAGCGTCTGGCCGCCGTGGCGCGTTCGCATCCGCAGCGTTCGCTCAATGGACAGAACGGCCGCGACGGGCACCCGTGAGTACCGCAACGGTTACATTCCATTTATCGAGCTCATTCGTCGAGCTCATTTGTCGAGCCAACGCCTAGCCGAGGATGATTCCCAATGACCCAGCGCACCAATGCCTATCCCGAGCTTGAACGCGACCTCCGCTTCTACCCGCTCGGCGTCGACGAACCTCGCCTTCTCGCTCCCGAGCAGATTCAGCAATACAACGACAAGGGCTACATCTTCCCGATCGACATCTTCTCGCAGTCGGAGATTGAAGAGATTCGCCGCTATTTCGATGATCTGCTGCCGCAAGCCATGGATTCCGGCTGGAACAACTATGAGATCACCAACTGGCATAAGCATTGCCAGGGCATCTGGGATGTCGTGACGGACAGTCGGATCATTGACGTGATGGAAGACATGTTGGGTGAGACGGTGATCCTGCGGCACAGCCACCTCTTCGCCAAGCTGCCGGGTGACGGCAAGCGCGTCAGCTGGCACCAGGACGCGTCCTACTGGCCCCTGACGCCGAGCAAGGTCGTCTCGGCCTGGCTGGCGATCGACGACGTCGACCTGGGCAACGGACCGATGCAGGTGATTCCCGGCTCGCACCTCAACGCGCAGGTGGCGTTCCGCGACAGCACGGCTGAGGAACAGAACGTGCTCAATCAGACGGTCGAGAATCCCGAGGACTACGGCGACCCGCCGGTCGCGTTCCAACTGAAGGCGGGCCAGATTTCGTTGCACAGCGACTGGGTGCTGCACGGCTCGGAGCCCAACGTGTCGGACCGTCGCCGCTGCGGGCTGGCGATGCGCTACCTCTCCAAGGATGTGCGCGCCTACAACGGCTGGAACGAGAACTCCATCGTCTGCCGAGGTTCCGAGCCGACCGGTCACTGGGCCAATCATCCCCGTCCCGACGGCGAGCTGATCCCGATCAAGGACGACGGCGAGGATGTCACCTCGGTGAGTATGTCGCTCGCTACCGACGACGAGGGCTAGACCAGCGCGTCCGACATGCCCGGCACCGACATGCCCGGCACCGACATGCCCGGCACCGACATGCCCGGCACCGACATCGCAGGCATTCTCAAAATTACGAGATTCGTCATACCCGCGACGGAGCGCGGGTATGACGCCGAGCGCAGCACCGACGCTCGAACCTGGGCAACCTCACTGGTATCAATCGCTCAGGCGGCTCCTGACTTTCGTGCCGAGCACAGCGAGATACCCGCGGCGCAGCGCGGGTATGACGAAGGTCGAGGTCAGGAGACTTCTCAGACGGACTCGGGCGGTAGGGACTGGAAGCGTGCGGACTCGCCCGAAGTCGGCGCTCAGCTCGCTCAGCTAGTGTCCGGTTGGTCCGGCTAACAGTGCGAGCTGGGACACGTGGCAGGTCTCGCACCAGAAGGCCCAGTTCAGAACCTTGGGATCCCCGAAGAACGGGATGATCCGCTCGAGCGTGACCTGATGCTCGGCGTGTCCCCACATGTTCAACTCGCGGTTGGCACGATCGACGAGCTGCGTGAGGCCGCCCACGGGATACCTGGTCGATGGATCAACCCGTTCCAACGCGGCTTCTACTTGCTCAGTTGTCAGCACAGGACACTCCTCCGCGTGAGGAGAATATGGTTGCTGGTACGTGCCGTCACAGCTTCAGCAGGTGTTACGCACCGTTTCTGGTTGATGCTGTGGAAGCATCGGCTAATCGGAGCGTGCATGATATGGGTATCGGTCCAGGTCGTCGGGTTGTGGGGCCCGGCAACGATTCTGTTGAGGGGTAGGGCATGGTACGACGAAGCCGCTAGCCTCGCCATGGCGCACACTGAGGCCGGGCCGCGATCGGGTCATGGAGGATTCACACGTGGAACTGCTATTCAGCGGCGGACGAGTGCTGACGATTGACGCAATGGATCGCATCGTTTCCGGCGTGGCGATTCGTGACGGCCGCATCGTCGCGCTGGGCGACAGCGGGGAGGCGCGCAAGGCGGTTGGTCCCGACGCCACGCACGTCGAGCTGCACGGGCGTGCGCTGATTCCCGGCTTCTGCGACCCTCACAACCATTTCTCGATGACAACCTTCGAGCCGCGCTCTGTCGACTGCCGCGTTCCGCCCATGGCGGGCAAGCCGGCAGTGCTCGACGCCATCGCGGCCGCGGCTGCGGGCAGTCCCGACGGGCAGTGGATCTGGGGCATGGGCTACAGCTCAGGTCCCCAAGGGGTAGGGGTGTTGTCGCGAACCGAACTGGACGAAGTAGCGCCGAACAACCCGGTCTGCGTGATGGACCAGTCTTATCACTCCTGCTACGCGAACTCGGCTGCCTTGGCAATCGGAGGAATCGACCGGGATACGCCTAATCCACGTGGCGGACAAATTCATCGCGACGACCGCGGCGACGCGACCGGCTTGCTCTGGGAACGGGCGATGGACTCCGTGCATCACGCCTCGCTGCGCGCACACATCGATGTGCTCGGACCCGAGGTCGTCGCCGGACTAGTCGAGCAGAACGCGCGGCGCCACCTCTCGCACGGCGTCACGAGCGTGGGTGATGCGGTCGTGTTGCAGGACAGCGCCGAGATCTACCGTCTGGCCGACGAGCGCAACAAACTCCCAATCGTGGTCCATCAGATGCGTGGCGGCAACGGATTCTTCGCTGCGCCGGAAGCTGCGGCAGGCGGCGCATTCCTCAAGGACGATGTCTCCGACCGCCTGCGCGGCGGGATCGTCAAGATCTTCATGGACCCGGTCTGGCCGACATTCGCATACACAAAATGCCACGCCGACGGCACGTTCGAGGACATGGGAGAGCCTTACTACGGACAGGACGAGGTTGATCACCTGGTGCTGAATGCGGCCTCACATGGACTCCAGGTCGCGATCCATTGCCTCGGCGATCGTGCGATCGAGCAGGCGTTGAACACCTACGAGCGCGTCCAGCGCGAGATTCCCCGCGATGATCCCCGCTACCGGATCGAGCACATGTTCCTCCCGCAGGAGGGGCAGATGGAGCGGGCGGCGTCACTGGGCGTGATCATCTCGCACCAACCATCATTTCTGTACGCCATCGGTGACGGGTTCGATCGCTTCCGCAGAGAGGCCGGTCTGCCGTTCCCGGCGCTCCCCTATCGCTCGATGCTGGACGCCGGCCTCACCGTCGCCTCGGGTTCCGACTTCCCCTGTTTCCCTGTCGAGCCGCTGAAGGGGCTCTACGCCATGGTTGCACGCCGCACACGCAGCGGCGTCGAGGTCGCGGCGGACCAGGCGATCACGCCGCTCGAGGCGCTGCGCACGCAAACCGTCAACTCGGCAGCGGCCATGTTCCGCGACCACGAAGTCGGCTCGATTGAGGTCGGCAAGCGGGCCGACCTGGTCGTCTTGAGCCATGACCCAACCCTGGTTGATCCGATGTTCATCCGCGAGATCGTCGTGCAGCAGACATACGTGGACGGGGTGTTGGAGTACGCGGTGTAAAGGGTTTCTGAGACCGCGATCCCGTTCAATGTCATCCCTCCAAATGCTGAAATGCACGACGATCGGATACCTTGTGAGAAAGTGGTTCCGATCGGGTGCAAAACAATGTACAGTTGGTACCCACTCTCGGAGATAGATTTGGGGAGTGAAGAGTCATGCCGTACCGCCCCGCTGCCATCGCGAACAAATTCCTCGATCTAGCAAGATCGGATAATATCCTGCTGACCCCAATGCAGATTCAAAAATTAGTGTATTTCGCCCACGGGTGGCACCTCGCGTTCGATCAAGGCCCATTGAGCGCAGAGCATGCACAGGCTTGGCAATGGGGACCAGTGTTCCCCGAAGTCTACCACGCCGTGAAGAGATGGGGCGGCGGACCAATCGGAGCATCGATCAGTGTTAAGCGGGCGGTGTTGATTGGTGACGACTACCAGTTAGAGCAGACTACTCCAACCATTGCTGAGACCGATCCCTTCGCCCCTAAACTCATCGAGCGAGTATGGGTTGTTTACCGCGATATGTCAGGACCGGCCTTGTCGCAACTCTCCCATACCCCGGACGGGCCGTGGCACCAGACTCGCACCGAAAGCCGCGGTGAACGAGGCGTCGATATACCGGACGCTTTGGTCCACGACTACTTCAAGAACAAGCTCAGTGCCAATGCCTAGTTCGGTACCGGACCTGGAACGCTTAAGTGAAGCCGAGCTTGGAGTACCTAGCCAACCGGCATTTGATTCTTATGAAGCCGAGAGAAGATCTATTGAGAATGCCAAGGAGCAAGAGTATGTCGACAATGCGAAGCAGGACCGCAAATTACGGGACCTTTACAGTCACCGACTCTTCTGGCTGGTTGCTAGTTGGCTAGGCGTCGTGGCGATTGTGTTACTTTTGAATGGATTCCATGTAGTACCATTTCATCTTTCTGACAATGTCCTCACTGCGTTGCTTGGCACGGCGACTGCGTCAGTGATCGGACTTTTGGTAATCGTTGCCAAATATCTGTTCCCAGGGCAGTAACTCTTCGCTGCACAGGTCCTAGTAGCCGTCGTCAGTCGAGCCGTCTTGAGCGTGTGGAGTCATGATCCAATGTTGGTCAACCCGGCGCGCCTCGGAGAAACTGTTGTTCACCATTTGTAGGTTCGGGTGCTGCTACACGCCGTTTACAGCGTCGGTCAGTCCGCACCTTCATTCGCATGACCGAGTCCATAGCGGTTAGCCTCGTGGCGGCGCTGAGCTGGCGTCGTAGAGGAGACGATCATGGAATTGCTATTCACAGGCGGACGCGTGTTGACGATGGATGGGCTCGATCGGATTGCATCGGGAGTCGCCGTTCGCGATGGCCGCATCGTGGCCGTGGGCGACAGCGACGAAGTGCGGCAGAGCGTCGGGCCCGACGCCACGCATGTCGAGTTGCACGGGCGGGCGCTGATTCCCGGTTTCTGCGATCCCCACAACCACTTCTCGATGACGACGTTTGAGCCGGTCTCGGTTGATTGCCGGATCCCGCCGCTGGCGGGCAAGCCGGCTGTGCTCGACGCGATTGCGACCGCAGCAGCCGCCGCGCCCGAGGGTCAGTGGGTCTGGGGTCTCGGCTACAGCGCGCGGCATGCGAACGGCGGCTGGCTGACACGCTCGGAGCTGGATGACGTGGCGCCGAACAATCCGGTCTGCGTGATGGACTATTCGTATCACGCCTCCTACGCCAACTCGGCCGCCATGGCGATTGCCGGGGTCAACTTCGAGACCCCTGATCCGCGCGGGGGACAGATCGTGCGGGACGACAGTGGTGAAGCCAGCGGGATGCTCCACGAGCGGGCGTCGGACATGGTGCATCACGCTTCGATGCGCTCACATATCGACACGCTCGGTCCGGAAATCGTGGCCGACCTGGTTGAGCAGAACGCGCTGCGCCACCTCTCGCACGGTGTGACCAGCGTCGGCGACGCCGTGGTCATGCCCGAGAGCGCGGAGATGTACCGGCTCGCGGACGAGCGAGGCAAGCTGCCGATCGTGATTCACCAGATGCGCGGCGGAAACGGCTTTTTCGGCGCACCCGAGGCCGCGGCGAACGGCGCGTTCCTCCAGGACGACGTCTCCGACCGCTTGCGTGGGGGGATCGTCAAGCTGTTCATGGACCCGGTCTATCCGAGCAGCGCGATGCGCGTGTGCCACGCCGACGGTACGTTCGAGGACATCGGCGACCCGTATTACAGCCAGGACGAGGTCGATCAGCTTGTCCTCAACGCCGCATCGCACGGGCTGCAGACGGCGATCCACTGCCTCGGCAACCGCGCCATCGAGCAGGCGCTGAACACATACGAGCGGGTGCAGCGCGAGATTCCGCGCAGTGATGCGCGCTACCGAATCGAGCACTTCTTCTTCGCCGATTCGGGCCAGATGGAGCGGGCGGCGTCGTTGGGCGTGATCATCTCCCACCAGCCGGCGTTCCTCTACTCGGTCGGGCAAGGGTTCGTCGACTTCATCGCCGACGCGGGACTGACCATTCCGCCGCTGCCCTACCGCTCATTCCTCGACGCGGGCGTCACCGTGGCGTCCGGTTCGGACTTCCCCTGCGCGCCGGTCGAACCGCTGCTGGGGCTCTACGGCCTGGTCGCGCGCCGCTCACGCGAAGGCGACCTGATCGCCGACGAAGAGGCGATCTCGCCGCTCGAGGCGCTGCGCACCCAGACCATCAACTCAGCCATCGCCATGTTCCGAGACCACGAGGTCGGCTCAATCGAAGTCGGCAAGCGAGCCGATGTCGTGGTCCTCAGTCACGATCCGACGCTGGTCGATGCGGAGTACATCCGCGAGATCTCGGTGCAGCAGACGTACGTCGATGGCGAAATAAAGTACTCTGTCTAAAGCAGGGGTGGGAGGAAGTAGAGAAGCGCTCAGTGATGTTGCGCCTGCTGTTGGTCGTCACCATTGTCGTTCCCTGGCTAATCATGTTTCCGACCCATAGCGATGCTTGCGATTGTGCAGTGTCCCCAACGTCGGAGAGATTCACTGATGCCACCAGAGTCTTCACGGGTGTCGTCACGTCGACTGGAGGAGGCGGTTTCGGCAGGATCGAGTTCGACGTCGTGACCGTCTGGAAGGGGACTCACTCGCCAACAACCACGGTGTATACGGGTGACAACACACCAGATTGCAGTGGCTATCCATTCGACGTCGGTGTCGAATACTTGGTGTACGAGTATGAGTGGCGAGGTGTAAATTCTGTCGGGTTCTGTAGCGGGACGGTTCGGGTTCAGTTCGCGGAGACCGAAATGGCGGAACTCGACGTGTTGCTTGAGGAAGCGCAAGGCGGCGGAGCGGTTGAGACTCAAACCGGGCAGGGTGCCGGCTTTCCCTATACAGGCAGTGGTGGTCTCGATGGAACCTCTTCTTCAGTCTTGAGTGCAGCCTTCCAAACTGTTGTCGTCGCAGCTGTCGTCGCCGTCATGATCGGAACAACTGGCATCGCGGTGCGTCGCAAAGGCCGGAATCTGGAAACAAGAAGCGCTCGTTAGTCCTCGTTTGCGTGGCCTGCCTGCTCAGTAACGTGACCCAGCGGCTCGATCTCGATCTTACGCATCTTAAGCAAGGCGTCCATCACGGGACCAGGCGCGGCCCCCATCAGTTCCGACAGCTCCGCCGGAACAATCTGCCAGGAGAGGCCGTGCGGGTCCTTGAGCCAGCCGCATTGCTCCTCGACGCCGCCCGTTAAGAGGCAGTACCAGTAGTGGTTGATCTCTTCCTGCGACTCACAGGAAACGACGAACGACACCGCCGGTGAGAACTGCAACATCGGTCCGCCGTCGAAGGCGGTCATCCGCTGGCCGTCCAACTCAAACTCGACAATCGCACCGTCCTCGCCCGACCCGCCGTAGGCGAGGGCCGCAACTGTCGCCCCGACGACACCGCCAAAACGCCCGCTCGCCTCAAGCGGGACTGCGCCAGCCGAACGTCCGTGCGTATACAATGAGCGATGCCCAACCTCGTTCAGCAACCGGGAGAACCCCATGGCCTCCGCCCAACCCATCTGTCATCACCGAGAATTCCGCAGCAATTCCCAGAAACGCTCAATCAAAATCTGGCGGAATCTAGCCAGATCTGGACTAATCTGGACAAATCTGGACCCCTCAGCCGCGAATTCTCAGTCCACAGCGCCACATCCGTGTAATTCGACCAAAATTCCCCAGCTGGCCGCCGCTCGATTGGCGCCGCCCAGAGAAACCAATTCCCAACGTGAACAGGCCTTGGTGACCTGGACTGTTCGTGAAGATTGTTGCTGATCGAAAACTTGGCTGGCTGCCGCCCCTGAGTTGGTTATAGCGTCGCGGAGCGCCATACAGTGAGTAGGTTCGGCGCGGGAGGGTCTGGCGGTCAGAGGAAGTTGAGCAATGGGTTTGCGCGTTTTCCTGGTCGTGTCCATGATTGGTCTCTGGTTCGTCATGTCACCAACGAGCACGTTCGCCTGCAAGTGCGGGCCCCCAGGCACGCCGGCTGAGGCGTTGGCCGAATCGGAGTTGGTCTTCCGGGGCACGGTCGCATCGATCGGATCTCCAGATGAAGAAGGGTGGCAATCGGTCAACTTCGATGTCACGACGGTCTGGAAGGGGCCGGATTCCGAGACGATGACGCTGACTACCCATCGCGATTCAGCGACCTGCGGTTACCCGTTCGAGGAGCGGGTCGAGTACGTGGTCTATTCCCACAATGGATCGAATGTAGGTCTGTGCGGTCGAACGGCTCCAGTGGAGTTTGCAGGAGAAGACCTGGCAGCGTTCGAATCGGGTGAGCAAGCCGGGCAGGACGCCGGCTTTCCCAATACTGGCAGTGGCGGTCTCGCCGGGAAGTGCCAGTCGACATTGACCGAGACTGAAATGAGTGCCGTCGCCGCCGGAGGTGGAGCGCTGCTGCTCGGCGCCACTTGGTTGTGTCTGCGTCGGCGACGACTCGTAGGCTGACGTTGTGGTGAATTCCCGAAACTCCTGCAACCTGCCAGGGGTGAAGGTGAACCTGGTGGGAGCAACAGGAAATGTCGGACTCGAGCACTGACTTCTCGCAAAATGCAGCCGCGACGGAGCGACTTCGCAATATCGTCGCTCAGCTGGAAGAGGCGGACTTGAGCCGCTCGCTCGGAGGTACGTGGACCGTCGGATTTGCGCTGGTCCATCTGGCATTCTGGGATGCCCGACAGGTCGCGGCGCTGCAACGATTCGCACGCGGCGACGGATTCCCATCCGAGGACATTGCGACCAACGCGACCCTGGAGTTGCTCGCCCACGTATTCAGCGCCGATGCCGTCGGCGAGGCAGCGGTCCGCGCAGCCGAGCAACTCGACGCGATGCTGCGGGAGCTGAGCTCCGACCAGCTAGACGAGTTGCGAGTGTCGGATCGGGCCTACGCCATCGAGCGCTGGCGGCATCGCGACGAGCACCTTCGGCAGATTGAAGAGGGCCTCGGCTGAACGGTCTCTGCGAGAAGAACCGCGGTTAAGCCCGTTGAATGTCGGTCAAGGCGAAGTCGTTGCCTTTGAACAGCAGTGGCTCATCAAGGGTCGCGGCGAGGGCGTAAGCAAAGCAGTCGCCGAAGTTCAGTCTGGCGGGGTGATTGCCTTTGCCGAAGCGTCTCCAGGCGCGTCGTGCAGCTTGCGCTTGGTCGAATGAAACAGGCACTAGCTCAATGCCTGCTTCGTCGATGAGCAAATCTAATTCGCGACCCTTGGCCGTGCCGACACGAGACTCTACGACAATCGTTGCTTCCAGGAAGGATGCGAGGGACATTCGCAGAATTGTCGTCTCGCTGATCTTTGACGAATATTCATGTGCGTCAGGTTCTTGCAGCAGGATCGCCAGCACCGCTGAAGTGTCAATGATCACTTCGGCGCGCCGTGTTCGTCGTACATGGAGTCGATGATCTCGGCGGAAGAAGGTCCGTCATCCATCAGGCTGGCACAGCGTTTGCCAATTGCCATCAACCTCTGCACCTTCTCCTGAACTTCTCGTTCGCGCTCCACCGCTGTTCGGAGAGCAGCAGATACTGCGTCGGTGGTTGTTTCACCGGTGAGATGGGCCAATTCATCGGCCAACCGGCAGGTCTCTTCGTCTGTGATGTTGAGGCTCATGTCATCCTCGGGAGTAGCAAGGCAACTCTATTCCGCATGGCGCCCAGTTGTCTCATGTTCCAAGTTTACCAATCAGCTAGCCTCCCAGATATCGCGCCTGACTGAGGATGGAGTGCCTGTGTCCAGCGATCAATCCCAGACCGAGCCGCTGCTCAAGGGGCTCAAAGTTGTCGAGATGGCTACCTGGCTGTTTGGTCCGATGAGCGCCTGCATCCTGGGCGAGCTCGGCGCCGACGTGATCAAGATTGAGCCCCACGAGGGCGATCCGATGCGCGGCCTGATTCACCGCGTCCGCGATCATGTCGACTGGGTCTTTGAGATTGCCAATCGCAACAAGCGCAGCATCGCGCTGAACGTGCGCAGCCCCGAGGGGAACGAGGCGCTGCGCAAGCTGCTGGCCGACGCGGATGTGTTCATTGTCAATCTGCGACGTGGCGCGCTCGAGCGCCTGGGCATCGACTACGACTCGATTAAGGCCGACCACCCGCGGCTGATCTACGCGCACGCCACCGGCTATGGCACTGAAGGCCCCGACATCAACCGTCCGGCCTTCGACGAGCTGGCCTACTGGGCGCGCGGCGGCTTTATGGAGACCCTGGGACCTCCGGGCAGCGAGCCTGTGAGGCTCGTCGGCGCGATGGGCGACCTGCCTAGCGCGATGAACATTTCGGCCGCGATCTTCGCCGCGATGTATCAACGCGAGCTGACCGGCGAGGGACAGTTCGTCACCTGCTCGCTCTATGGCGGCGGCATCTGGGCGAACGGGTTCGCCATCCAGGGCGCGCTCGCGACCGGGCAGAACTTCCCTCGGACCGACCGCTACAGCGCCTTCAACCCGCTCTACAACTCCTACCAATCTTCCGACGGCAAGTGGATGCAACTGGCAATGATCCAGGAAGAGCGTTTCTGGGGTCCGTTCGCCGAGGCGATTGGGCAGCCGATTCTGACTGAGGATGAACGCTTTGCGGAGGTCTCCAATCGGCGAAAGCACATCCGCGAAGCCGTCGAAACGATCGAGCAACGGATCGGAGAAGAGCCTCGCGGTCACTGGGCGACGATCTTCGACGCCAACGACTTCCCTTGGGCGCCTGCTGCCGATTCGGTGGAGATCGCCGAGGACCCGCAGGCCGCGGCCAACGGCTACGTGCGCACGATGGAGCACAAGACGGTGGGCGAATTCAAGATTCTGGGCGTCCCGTTCCAGCTCGAGCAGGCGCCGACGGACAACTACTGCAGTGCGCCGGAGCTGGGCGAACACACCGAGCTGGTCCTGGAAGAATTGGGCTACGACTGGGATGCCATCGCCGGCATGAAGCAGGCCGGCGTGATCCCCTAGGAACGCTCTTGAGAAGAACCCGCTCCCCCTCGCAGGGGGAGCTTCCGAAGGCTGAGGGGGTCCTTTCTGCGCAATGGTCGGCCGACCCCCTCACTCACTACGTGACAGCTCCCTCCCCGTTCAAGCCGGGGACAGGCTCTGCGAGGGGGAGCAGGGAAAGGTGGAGACCAGATGCCAGAGATCATCGACTTCCGAGTCACCTTGCCGCCGCGCGAATACGCCGATCCGGCCGGGGAGGGCGACGAGCGCTTCAGCGATCGCAGCTACCTGGCCAATTACAACCGCATCTACACGCGCGAGCGCGGCGGCGGCCGGGACGCCGATGCGATGGTCGCAGCGATTGGCGAGGCCGGCATTGACCGGGCTGTGCTGCAGGCCGAGTGGGGCGCGGGCGACTATCGCGCCATGAACGACGCGGTGTATCGGATCGTCGGCGACCATCCCGACATGCTGACCGGCTATGTCACGGTCAATCCCGCTGCCGGCGACAATATGGCAGAGGTCGTTGAACACGAGGTCCGCGAGCGCGGCGCCAAGGGCGTCAACCTGCAACCGTTCTCATACCGTGTGCTTGCGAACGACAAGCGCTTCTATCCGTTGTACTCAACGTGTCAAGAGCTTGGTGTTCCCGTCACGATTCATAGTTCGATTAACTTTTCCAACGACCGATCAATTGAGTATGGCCGGCCGTTGTACTTGTGCGAAGTCGCTTGCGATTTCCCTGATCTGGTCATTGTCGCGAACCACGGCGGCTGGCCCTGGGTCAATGAACTGGTCGCGATCGCCTGGAAGCATCGCAACCTCTTCATCGAGATTGGCGCCGTCGCGCCCAAGTACATTGGCACACCCGGCACCGGTTGGGAGACGCTGATGCAGTACGGCAACTCGTCGCTGCTCAGTGATCGCGTGTTGTTTGCCACCGACAACATGATTCCCTTCCAGCGAGCCGTCCAGGAGTTGCAGGACCTGCCGCTCAAGGACCATGTCAAGGAGGGTTGGCTGGGGGAGAATGCTGCGCGGTTGCTCAGTCAAGTAGAGGATCGCCTGCTCGGCATCTGAGACGAGCGCCTCGTCGGTTGCGGCAAGTCGGTGGTTCGAGGGAGGCGACGCATGCGTATCGACATTGGCGAGTGGCAGGTTAGGAGCTACCGCGTCGACGATGCTCCGTCTCTGGCTCGGTACGCAGACAATCGCAATGTCTCGCGGAACATGCGGGACGCGTTTCCTTACCCGTACATGCTGTCCGATGCGAATGACTGGATCAGTTTCGTTATGCAGCAGTTGCCGGAGGCGAACTTTGCAATCGCTTCAGCGGACGAGGTGATAGGCGGCATCGGGCTGACGTTTCGAGGCGACATCCATCGACGATCGGCGGAGATCGGCTATTGGCTGGGTGAACCGTTCTGGGGGCGCGGCATCGCCACGGCCGCGTTGCGGGCGCTCACCGACTATGCCTTCGCCAATCACAACATCGTGCGTGTGGACGCCTCTGTCTTCGAGTGGAACCCGGCCTCGATGCGAGTGCTGGAGAAGGTCGGCTACGTGTTGGAAGGCCGATTGCGCAAGAGCACCACCAAGGATGGCCAGACGATCGACGGGTTTCTGTACGCCAGGGTGCTCGATTGACTTCGTTCGCGTGGCGCTGTCCCAAACGGTACCTGTCCGCGAGTGATCCACCCAGAAGGCTCGGCAACTATCTATCGTTGCAGGCATGAGTGGCGCGACGATGATCAGACCCGGTCGTTGGACGATACAGCTTGCAGTCTTGATCGCGTTGTTGGCGGTCGCCGTCCTAGTTGTTGCCGCGTGTGGCGGCGGAGATGAGAATGGTTACGAGACGAGCGAATCACCTGCTGACCGACCCGTAGCGGTGGCGCCCGGCGAGCTATCCGAAGCCGGCCTCGCCGGGGAGAAGCTGTTTATCGCGAACTGCTCGCGCTGTCATGGCGAGAATGCATCGGGCACTGCGCAGGGACCGCCGCTCGTGCATCAGATCTACGAGCCGGGGCATCACTCGAATGCCAGCTTTGTCATCGCGGTCGCGCGAGGGGTGCGTCAACATCACTGGCAGTTCGGCAACATGCCGGCCGTGTCCGAGCTGTCAATCGATGAGATTCACCAGGTGATCTGTTTCGTGCGTGAACTCCAACTGGCGAACGAGATCATTGACGAAGTTCCCACCTCGACGCCCTGTTGAGCATTCCTAGCCGACGACTCCTGCCTCTCGGAGCTGCGCGATTGCTTCCGGTGCGCAACCGATTTCATGCAGCAACGCGTCGGTGTCCTGGCCGAGTTCGGGGCCGAGACACTTCACCTGGCCCTGCGTTCCGTTTGCCCGGATTGGTGATCCGACGGTGGTCAGTGCGCCGAAGCGCTCGTCCTCGAACTGGACGATGTACTCGTTCGCCGCGGCCTGCTCGTCCGCGGCGATCATTGGGTAGTCCTGGATCAGGGTGCTGGGTACCTGCTCGTCGTCGAAGCGGGCTGGCCATTCGGCGGTCGGGCGTGTGCAGATGGTTGACGCGACTTCGCGTCGCAGTTCGTCGATGTTGGCGTTGCGGTCGGCGACCGTAGCGAAGCGTGGGTCGGTGACCAGGTCCTCGCGCTCCAGGGCTCGACACATGGGCGCCCAGCGGTCGGTGATGTAGCCGACGAAGAGCCAATCGGCGTCGGAGCCCTGCGCCTGCAGCGTGAACATGTTGGAAATCGGCATGTTCCTGGCCGACGGCACGATATTGCCGTTGGCGATCGCATTGATCGCGGGCGCGCGACCCCAGATCTGGCTTCCGTACAGGGAAGTTTGCACGAGTTGGCCCTCGCCGGTACGTTCACGAGCGACCAGTCCGCTGGCGATGGCGAAGGCGAAGATCATGCCGCCGGTCTGGTCGGGATCGGGCGCGGCCACGTTCGGGTTCGGCTTGGCGCCGTTGTCGTCACGGACGCCGTTGGGCCACATTCCGCCGCCTGCGGCCCCGGCGACCGAGGCCCAAGAAGTCGCGTTCGCTCTCGGTCCCTTGGGTCCAAAGCCGCTCGCGCTCGCGTAGACGAGCTTCGGATTGCGCTTGCTTGAGGTCGTCCCAGCCGAGTCCGAGACGGTCCATGACGCCGGGCTTGAAGTTCTCGGTGACGACGTTGACGCGCTTGACCAGCTCGTAGATCAGGTCACGTCCTTCGGGCGCTCGCAGGTCGACAGCGATGCTGCGCTTGCCTCGGTGGTGGGTGTGGAAGTACTGAGAGAATCCATCCTCGCGCTTGCCCACGTGCCGCGAGGGGTCGCCGACGTTCAGTCGCTCCACCTTGATCACCTCGGCGCCGAGGTCGGACATCAGCACGGTCGCCGATGGTCCCTGTTGAAATTGAGTGAAATCGAGCACTCGGATGCCGTCGAGTAGTTGTCTGGTCATGGTTGGTTCCCCTCTACGGTCAGTGGAATAAATATAGGCCAGTACGCGCTAGCTGGTAGACACTCTCAATTGATCGAGATAGGGACGGGCGATAGCCTTGCCCGGCAGGAAGGTTTTACGTGCAAAACCACCCGAAGGATTTCAGGAATCACCGCTGCTTGACAGGCCTGTCAAGCCAGACGCGTCGGCTGACAGTAAGCGGTGTTCTAGTGCTGGCTTTTTTCCTGATCGGCGGCGTGGGCTTGCAGATTGCGCTCGGCGAGGAACCATCCTCTGACGACCCGTCACTTCCCTATACCCAAATCGTAGGCGAGCTCCCAGAACGTGAAACTGCGGGAACAGCATTCGTCCAATGGGGCGGTGGAACGCTGTTTCAACTGACTGCGAGGCTGGCAGTCAACGGATGCGACCTTAGTCTCCTCTGGGTGTGGGACGACGCTAGCCAAGAGTACACAGGATACACCTTTCAAGGCCCGTCGTTCCTCAATCAGCCGTTCAACGACAAGTACGCCAAGATCATCCCAGCTTCCACAATTTGGATTCGCTGTACCGAAACGCTGCTCGCCCTGCCTTTCCAGAGCGTAGATGGCCGAACATGCGGGAACCATTGGTACGAAGAAGTACAAGAGGCTGTTTTGGCCTACTTGCCCGTGCCTCAGGCTTCATGTATGTGGCGAGTAGCTGATCCTGACGATTCCCGCGCGGCATTTGGTCCAGATTCGGCATGGGTCCGTCACGAGACGCACAACCTTTGGGAGTATCGACGCCCGGTTGGTTCGAGGCCCGGTCAACCTCTCATGTCCAGACCCCTAGACAACCACCCCATCTGGGGCGAGCGAGGCCGCATGCATCCCACCTTTGTACAAACGAATCACTTGTGCATGGGGAACATTCAATGGTATCTCGACAAGTGGCTGGGTGAATCCCCCGAAGACTGGCGGACCGGTTGGTATGACTCGCCCGCCGGCCAGGCCTATCTAGATCGGGGGATTCACGGCTGGACTCAGCATGATGACGGTTCTTGGTCGGGAAACAATGACTGGAAGTACTCGAATCCACTTACCGAAGCTTGGAACATGTGCTCCTACTATGTGGGGTTCACTGGAGGAGCGGCTCCCCAGTCGTTCCTCGATGATGTGCTGACGCCCGATGTGATCGACTGGGTAGAGGACTTCATGTTTGTCCTTCCACGTGAGCCGGTTGGCGAGGAAAACGCCGATTCTGAAATACAAGGGCAGGATGAAACAGCTACGTCAACTAACCCATTTGCATATACCTACCATGGCGACATTTCTGATGCCCACCGGCAGATCTTTGAAACTCGAATGGACGACTCCAGGGCATTCTACGCCGGTTTGGCGGGAGAAAACTTGCCTGGCGCAAAAGTCAACGTTTACGACTCTTCGCACACGGCGAGAGCGTGCGGCAGAGCCGATCAAGACTCTTTGACCTTTTATCTATCATGCGCATTAGTATTTGATCTCCCGCGTCCTGAGGTGTATGCGCGATCAACCATTACACCTTTCGACTCTATTTCTCACGAGTACTTCCACCTGTTGCAGTATCACTGGGGCAAATTGGAAGGCAGGCGAGATACTCATCCGCCCGTTTGGCTGGTAGAAGGTTCTGCTACCTACGCAGCGACCCAATATCTGATCGAGCACAAGGACCTGAACAGCGCCAGTGCCCGTGACTTCAGGCTAAACCAGGTGCGCGGTGGCGAGGAAGCCCTGGAGCACTGGGAGAGGGAGTGGGGAAGCAACAATGGTTGGGAATACTCGCTGGCTTACTTGGCTCACGAGTGGCTAGTTGCCCATTCCAACAGTGACTCTTGGCTAGAGTTCTGGTCTCAAGATTGGGAACAGGGCTTGTGGAAGCGGGGCTTCGAAGACACGTTTACCATTGAGCTGAGTGAGTTCTACGAGAGATTTAAAGCGTGGCGCGATGACGGCTTCCCTACGTTGATGGTCACACCCTAGGGTGTTCAGACTCCAAGGGGTTCCGCAGCCTAACCTCTGCATGGTTGGGTCAGACCAGAGAAGGTACGTACTCCATCTCATGCACGACCATCAACGATAGCCACAGTTCCGTCTGGTCTGCCACAGATGCGACTACCTGCGGATTGGGATTCTCGCTTGTGAACTCTGAGACGACGTTGGTATCAAGGAGAAAGCCACTCACGCGTCGTCCGGATCCGTAGCATCAAACTTGGCCCACTCTTCCTCACTCCAGTCGGCGTAGGGAATCGGTCGTTTGGAGTCTTCGTCATTGCGGTCGGGTAGTTCCAACGGGCCCAGCCCGCGTAGGTTCTCGATGAGCCACTGACCCATCGGCATCCGCTCTGGTCGCTCACGCTCGAGCCAGACGTGTTCCGGGACAACGACGTAGCTCTTCCGCGTGCCAATTCGCTGCGGTCCTTCGCTTTCCGCGAGTCGCAGGATCTCGGAGAGCCTGGCTTTCGCTTCAGCGATGGTCCAGACCTTTTGGTCTTCTGACTGTTCTGAGCGTTGGGTAGCCACGCTTACCTCACGTAATGAGCTAGTCCATACTAGTCTATGTAACTGCCCTGGAGGTGGCGCATTTCGTGCAGGTGGAATTGTCTCCACCAAGGGCGGGACCCCCTCAGCCTTCGGCAGCTCCCCCTGCAAGGGGGAGCGGGAAAAGGAGCGCAGCTCCCCCTGCAGGGGGGAGCGGAGAGAACGAGTGCAGCTCCCCTTGAGAGGGGGAGCGGGAGCATTGGCGCAGCTTCGATTGCTTTGCTAGTCGGCCAGCACCGGCTCCGCAGCTTCGCTCATCACGAAGCCTTCGTAGCTGTTGGCGGCGATTTCGTCGCAGCGCTCTCGGTAGGGGCCGACTCCTCCGGCGTAGGGCATGAAGACTCGTGGCTTGCCGGGGATGTTGGCCCCGAGGTACCAAGAGTCGGCGAGCATGAACATCGTCTGGTCGGCGATGTCGTTGACGTGCTGGACCCACTCGACTTCGGCTTGCGGATCGGTGTCAACGATGTCGACATCGCGTTCGCGCAGGTACTCGACGAAGTCGGAGATCCACTCAACGTGCTGCTCGATCGAGACGGGCATGTTGCTCAGCACAGAGGGGCTGCCCGGTCCCGTGATCATGAACATGTTGGGGAAGTCAGCGGTTGTGAGACCGAGGTAGGTCTTGGGACCCTCGTTCCACTTCTCTTTGAGCTCAACACCGTCGCGGCCGCGGATGTCGATCTTGAAGAACGTGCCGGTCATCGCGTCGTAGCCCGTGGCAAAGACGATGATGTCGAACTCGTACTCTTCGCCGTCTGCGGTGCGCAAACCGGTCGGGGTGATTTCCTCGATCGGGAAGTGGCGGATGTCGACCAGGTCGACGTTGTCACGGTTGTAGGTATCGAAGTAGTTGGTGTCGATCAGCGCGCGCTTGGAGCCGAACGGGTGGTCGCGGGGCAGCAGCTTCTCGGCCGTTTCCGGGTCCTTGACGATCTCGCGGATCTTACCGCGGATGAACTCGGAGGCCGTGTCGTTGGCGCGGCGGTCGAGTGCGATATCAAAATAGGACTGGAAGATGAAGCTGAAGCCGCCCTTTTTCCAGAGCCGCTCGTAGGTCTCCAGGCGTTCTTCCTCGGTCGCCTCCAACGCGGAGACCTCGGAGAATTCGAATGGCATGCCGGCTGCCGAGGTCTTCGACTTCTGCATGATCTCGTCGTAGTTGGCCTTGACCTCCTTGAGGAACTCCTGGTCAACGTTCTCGTGCCGCGCCGGGATCGTGTACTGCGGCGTGCGCTGGAAGACGGTCAGGTGTTCGCTCTCGCGGGCGATCACGGGGATAGACTGGACGCCGCTGGAGCCGGTGCCGATCACGCCGACGCGCTTGCCCTCGAACTCGACGCCGTCGTGCGGCCAGGCGCCGGTGTGGTGCGATTCGCCCTCGAAGGAATCGAGACCGGGGATGTTGGGGATCTGGCCGGTCGAGATGCAGCCGATAGCGGTGACCACATACTGCGCCGTGACACGGTCGCCCTGATCGGTCTGCACTTCCCACAGGCCCTTGTCGTCATTGAAGTGGGCTGCGGTGACACGGGTGTTGAACTGGATGCCGCTGCGCAGGTCGAAGCGGTCGGCGACGTGGTTCAGGTAACGCAGAATTTCCGGCTGCTCGGGGTACTTGCCGCTCCAGTTCCACTCCTGGAGCAGGTCGTCGTCGAAGGAGAAACAGTAGATGTAGCTCTCGGAGTCGCAGCGCGCGCCGGGGTAGCGGTTCCAGTACCAGGTGCCGCCGACTCCGTCGCCGGCCTCGTAGACCAGCGTGTTCATGCCCAGCTCATCGCGCAGGCGCTTGAGCATGTACATGCCTGCGAACCCAGCTCCAATGACAACGGCGTCGTAGTGGGTGGTGGCGTTCTCGGTCATCTTCGTTCTTCTCTCTGTCCCGCTTAGCGATGCCAAGCGGACTCCTCTGCTTATGGGCGCGACTTACTCAGGGCGAGTCTACCGCTTGGCGTGCGCATGTCGCACAACGTGGGCGCGAACAGCCTTGACGACCTGTTGAAAGCCGCGTTCGCTGCCGGGCAGCATCAGCAAGGCGAAGAAGGCGTGCATCTGACCTTTGTGTCGCTGCAGGTCGACCTGGACTCCCGCATCCTCGAGCTTCTGCGCGTATTCTTCGCCCTCGTCTCGCAGAGGATCGTGTTCTGCAGTGAGCACGACGGCCGGCGGCAGGCCGGAGAGGTCTTCCGCGTACAGCGGTGAGGCATCAGGCTCGATGCGCCGGGTGACATCGGGGATGTAGTGGTCGAAGAACCAGATCATCGAGTCCCGGGTGAGCAAGAGCTGGTTCTCGGGATCGGTGTAGGAGGGCCGGTCGAAGTTGGCGTCGGTGACCGGGTAGATCAGGATCTGCATCGCGATCTTGGGGCCGTTGCGGTCGCGCGCGCGGATGGCCATCACAGCGGAGAGGTTTCCGCCGGCGCTGTCGCCCGCGACAAACAGCGGAACCTCGCCGCCGGCGATCTCATCCATATGCGCGGCGGTCCACTCCAGTGCCGCGTATGAGTCGTCGACTGCGACCGGATAGCGATGCTCGGGTGCGAGCCGGTAGTCAACCAGCACCACGGCGCACGAGGTGCGCTCGGCGAGCTTGCGTCCCAGGGTGTCGGACTCGTCGATTGATCCGACCACCCAGCCGCCGCCGTGGTAGTAGACGATCACGCCGGCTGGTGGTTCGATCGGGACGAGTACTCGAACCCGGAAGGAGCCGTCTTCCTGTTCAATTGTGTGGTCGTTGGCGCGCGCCATATTGGGCGCCGGCCCGCTGAGCGCGGCCAGACCTGCGCGGTACGCGCGTGCCTCAACCGGCGTCCGTTCATGCATTGCTTGGGCGTCGGGGTCGGAGCCCCTGATCATCTCTTCATAGAAGCGTGTCGTCGCACCGTCGAGTGCCATGCGCTACTCCTGCTGTCCTAAACGTTCACGTTCGAGTTCCGGTTCGTCTCGCCGAGGGTAACTCAGGAATCGCTTGAACGATTGCTTATTCCAGCCGAGCAGGGACTCTGCATTCAAAGGATGTCTCAGAAGTACGAGAATCGTCATTCCCGCGCTCCGCCGCGGGAATCTCGCCGAATGATGCACCGACGTTCGAACCTGAAGGAACCGCGCCCGTTTCAAACGCTCTGGCGGCTCCGGCTTTCGTGCCGAGCACAGCGAGATACCCGCGACGGAGCGCGGGTATGACGGAGGTCGAGGCCAAGCGAGTTCTGAGACACCGCTCGAAAGGGGGAACTGGGGGTCGGGATCGGACGGTGAACTCTTTTAGGAGCGGGAGGCTGGGTCGCTGAACTCCGTCAGCAGGGACGCGCGGAAGCTCCGGGAAATTCTGGGCAATAGCCGGAAGCCGAGAACGCCCATGGGGCCGGCGATGGCGAAGGCGGCGAGGATGCCGATCTTGCTGTGTCGCAAGAGTTCGGCGTCGGCGTAGGCGAGGTCCGCCACGAACAGGGCAATGGTGAATCCGATTCCAGCCACGAGTCCGATCGCCCAGACGCCTTGCCAGGTCACGCCGGCCGGTCGCTGTGCGCCAAGCTTGACCGCGATCCAGGTGGCTCCCATCAGACCGAACGGTTTGCCAACCACGAGCCCGACGATCACGCCCCAGGTGACGCTGCTGCCAAACGCCTCGCTGACCCCCTGGGGGTCGAATTGAACGCCGGCATTGGCGAGCGCGAAGGCAGGTATGACGAGAAACGCGACCCAGGGGTGGAGCTGGTGCTCCAATCGATCAACGTGGGGCACGGCCTTGTTGCTGAGGTCGCTGAGGCCGAGCAGCGCATCGACAACCTGGTCGTGGCCGAGCGGACTCTCGGGGGATTGGCCGCCGGCGCTGAAGCGATCGAGCAGACGGCGGGCCGTGCGCACAAAGCCGTCAAGTGACATCGGGGGACGCCAGGGCGTGAGGAACCCGAGCACGGCGCCGAGCGTCGTCGGGTGGATACCCGATTCAAGAATCGTCCCCCAGGCGACCAGACCAATGGTCGCGAATACGATCATGCTGCGCACCCCGATGCGATAGAGGACCAGCATGAGCGCCACCAACGCACAGGTCAGCAGCACCTGGAAGACTTGAATATCACTCGAATAGAAGACGGCGACGACGAGGACGGTGCCAATGTCGTCGACGATGACGAACGTGAGCAGCATCGCCCGCAGCCCGATCGGGATGCGGTGTGCGAACAGTGTCGCGATGCCCAGGGCGAAGGCCACGTCGGTGGCCATGGGGATGGCCCAGCCATCGCGAGCCTCGGGCCCCTGCGCGATGAGCAGGAAGATGGCCAGCGGCAACAGCATCCCACCGATGGCTCCCGCGATCGGCGCCGCCATCACGCGGGGATTCGAGAGCTCGCCAATCGTGATTTCTCGCTTGATCTCGAGGCCGAGCACAAAGAAGAAGAGCACCATCGCCACTTCGTTGATCCAGAAGTGGAGCGAGCCTTCTACGGCCCAGACAGCCAGATCGATGCTGATGTTGGCGTTGAGTAGGCGTTCGTACTCGTGATTCCACGGCGAGTTGGCCCAGATCAACGCCACGGCGGCCGCAACGATCAGGAGGACTGCGCTCGCGCTCTCGGTCTGGACGAACTCCTGAACCGGGCGGACGAACATGATGACCCGAGCCCGGCCGAAGCTGCGGCGAGGATCGAGGTGGTGGAACGTTCTACGGAACATGGTCGTACCGTAAACGCCTGTACATAAGTTCACAGACCGAGGCATCGCGCAGTCGGGAGATGAGGAGCGCGAGACGGCTGGTCAGCGAGGGCGCCTGTCGCGACGGGTCACCGGTGCAGCAGGCGTCGCAATAAGAGTGTTTGCATCTCGCGTCGCCCGTCAGCGATGAGTTGAATGACTACCGTGTCTTCAATCACCTGATAGATGATTCGAAATGGCTTGAAATGAATCTCGCGGTAGTCTCTCTCACCCGTGTCCAACATTTCGTTGACGTAGGCGCCACGCTCTGGGAACTCAGACAAACCTGCGATAGTTCGTCTGATTGTTCGGACGACATCCCCTGCGCACTCGGAGGAGTTGGCTTTGGCGATGTACTCGCCAATTCTCTCAATGTCCTCCTCCGCGTCAACTGTCAGACGGACTGAGTAAGATCTCATTCCGTCGGCCAACGCCGTTCAAGGCGATCGAAGACTTCATCGGCCGGCTTGGTCTTACCTTCTCGCACTTGCTGCCTACCCAGCGCCAGGATCTTGAGCAGCGCGAGCGTTTCCTGTTGCTCTTCGTAGCTCTCGTAGTCCACGAGCACGGCTTTGGCTTCACCGTTTTGGGTGATAATGAACGGACCGGGTCGCTCGGCGATCGTGCGTATGATCTCGGCAGCGTTCGCCTTGAAATAGCTGATCGGTTTTATCTGAGCCATTGGAAGTCTCCTTGTAGGCCAAGAGTAGTCTGAATGTGGTCCAATATTCAACTTGGAACGATATGGTCTACGCGTGCAGCGCTTCTCCACGATGGAGGCGGGCGGCGGTCTCGTAGGTCTGACCCATTGAGCGCACCGTCGGGGCGTGGGCGGTGAGGAAGCGGCTGGCTCCAATGAGCACGTCGTCGGCCTCGGGGCGGCCTTCGAAGCGCTCGACCAGGCGGAGTGCTGCGTCATAGATTTGAAACGAATGGAAACCGGCGTCCTCGCGCAACAGCGCCGTGCCGAGGGCGCGGGTGACCTCGGTCTGCTGACCGGCGGCGAGCAGGTCGGAGACGGTTTGGGCGGTCTCGTCAACCTGCTGCTGAAGGTCGAAGTGTCCGAGCAGGTCGTCGGTTGAGGTCGAGCCGCCGTTGGGCTCTGGTCGCGGCTGACGCGGCATGTTGAGGAAGCGTTCCATGTAGACGGAGGCCGCACCGTCGAGAATCCCGCGAGCCAGTTCACGTGAGGGCGCGCGCTGCATCGCGCGGTCCACGGCGTTGGTGTAGGTGAACGTGTGATGGACGGTGTTCCAGTCGCCGAACTCGTTGGAGATGTGGAAGTGCAGGGGTCGGCGAGCGGCCGCGTAGGCGACGGTCGCGCTGAGTTCGCCGAGCGGCGCGCCGGCGCGGGCGGCGTCGACGATTCGGCGCAGCGAGCGGTCGGGCGGGTCGTCAAGGATTGACTCGGCGACGGGTCGATGTTCATCCCACGACTCATTGCGCTCGCCGCCGACGGCCAGCGCCTCGTCGAGTGCGTCGCCGGCTTCGTCGAGCAGCTTGAGCAGGTCGACGGGGTGTTGCCAGGCCGAAGTCTCTTCCATCCGCTCGGCGCCCGTGATGGTCGGGATCACCGAGCAGAGGATGTCCGGCGCGTCGTCCCAGCCGATCGCGTCGAGCAGCTCGCAGGCCTTGTTGGCGAAGTCGAGTGTGTGGCCCTCGTCCATGAATGTGTGATCCGTAGAGGCGGAGAACAGCAGATCGGCGAGCTGTTGCTGGTCGAAGCCGATGGCCGCTGCGGTGCGCAGACAGCGTTCCGCCGCGTCACGTGAGCGCACCTCGGAGAAGCGACGGAACCAGGTGCGGAACTGTTCCGGACGGGACTCGTCGGTGTCGAGCGCGGCGATGTCGAAGTCGGGCGGTTGACCCTGCACGCTGCGGGCAACGTGGACGACGCCCTGATAGAGCGCACGCGGCCGATCGGCGGGGTCAAGGTGAGGTAGAACGTTGGCCATCGCGGTCAGGATTGACAATCCGCTGGACCAGCCGGCGGCGCGGTTCTTGACTCCGAAGCGGGCGGCCTCGGCCAGGACCAGATCCTCGCGCCCCGCTTCGCAGAGTCCAATCACCGACTTGGCGACGACCAGCCGCAGGTTTTGCTCAAGACCCTCGGTCAGCTTGCGCGTGCAGTGAGCGACCGCCTCTTCCTCCTGTGGCTCGGGGTCAAGCCAGACTTCGCCGTCGCGGACTTCGGCGCGGAACGCGGCCACGTCGTCGGCAAAGAGGTCGAAGGCGCAGCCGCCCGAGAGGTCGAACTTGGCGTGGTGCCAGTGGCAAGTCAGAATGCCGTCGGCGACAGTCCCCTGGCTGAGCGGAAAGCCCATGTGAGGACAGCGGTTGTCGACGGCAAAGACCCGCTCGCGGTGCCAGAAGACGGCAGCGGTGCGCTGTCCTGTGGAGACGACGCGTACGCCGTCGCGCTGCAATTCATCAAGTGAGCAAACTCGAACGGTGGCGTTCATGGTGGCGCTCCAGTCCTACGATCTCAAGGCTATCGACGCGAACAAGTGCCTGTGACTGCGAGCTTCATAGCGTGCGCCGCCTGTGGAGCGGGCGGCGGGTAGCCAAACCGATCGCTGCAACATCGCTGCCGCAGGCTAGTGTCCTGAGTCGCTAATGCGATGAACAAGCGGGTATGGTGGAGTTGGTTTGGCCGTCCGGGGTTCTCGGTGGAGTGTCATGCGTACCCGACTGGGCCGCCCGACGGCGACGATCGTGCTGAGTGATGAAGAGCGAGAGACGCTGGAGCGCTGGGCGCGCCGACCGAGCACGGCGCAGGCCCTGGCGCTGCGCAGCCGGATCGTGCTCGGAGCGGCGGCCGGGCAAACGAACACGGAGATCGGCGCGGCGCTCGGTTGCCATCCGGTCACGGCCGGCAAGTGGCGGCGACGCTTCGCCCAGCGTCGGCTGGATGGGCTGAGCGATGAGCCGCGTCCCGGCGCGCCCCGCACGATTGGCGACGAGCAGGTGGAAGCGGTGATCGTCAAGACGCTGGAACAGCAACCGCGCCACGCGACTCACTGGTCAACCCGTTCGATGGCCGCCGAGATGGGCATGTCGCAGACGGCGGTCTCCAGGATCTGGCGCGCCTTCGGCCTCAAGCCGCATCTCGTCGAGCAGTTCAAGCTGTCGCCCGACCCGCAGTTCATCGACAAGGTGCGCGACGTGGCCGGCCTCTATCTCAACCCACCCGACGCGGCGGTCGTCCTGTGTGTGGACGAGAAAACCCAGATCCAGGCGCTTGACCGCACCGCTGCGACGCGGCCGATGCTGCCCGGCGTGCCTCGCCGTCAGACTCACGGTTACGTCCGTCATGGCGCCACCAACCTCTACGCGGCGCTGGATATCGCCTCGGGCCACGTGATCGCCGACCTGACCCCGCGACACCGGGCCCGCGAGTTCCGGCGCTTCCTCGACCTGATTGACGAGCAGGTACCCGACGAACTCGCCGTGCATGTCGTCTTGGACAACGTGGCCACCCACCGGACCGCCGAGATCCAGCGCTGGCTCCAGCGTCATCCCCGCTTCCGCTTTCACTTCACCCCCACCTACAGCTCCTGGATGAACCTGGTCGAACGCTGGTTCGCCGAACTGACCACCAAGTGGCTCAGGCGCGGCGCGCACCGCAGCGTGGCCGACCTGACCCGCGACATCGAACGCTGGGTCGCCGGCTGGAACGAACACCCGCGCCCCTTCGTCTGGCACAAGACCGCCGACCAGATCTTCGACAACCTCGCCGGATATCTCAACCGTATTCCCGACTCAGGACACTAGGCTCCGAATCAGTAAAGGTAAAGGGAGGTGGGTGTTGCCGACGACGATTATCAACTGGAACATCGCCAAGCGGCGTAAGCCCTGGCGTCAGCTTGTGGCTATGGAAGATGCGGACTTCGCCCTGTTGCAGGAAGCCGGCGCCGTACCCGACGACGTAGCAGGGCAATTCACAACCGGCGGCGTCGAGCATTGGGACTCCCACGTTTGGAACTCGCGTTGGTACGAGGGCCGCTGGAAGAGACTCCATGACCGTTGGCCGATGGTGGTGCAATTGTCGGACCGCGTAGAAGTTGAATGGTTCAAGCAGGTCAGCACGATCAGCGACGTCGCCGAAGACGAGATCGCGGTCAGTGGCATCGGCACGATCGCTGCCGCTCGCGTCATTCCTCGGGATGCGCAGGTTGAACCGTTCATCGTCGTGTCGATGTATGCGCGCTGGATCAGGCCTCATCCTTCAACGGGCAGCAAGTGGCGGGTCGGCTACTCGGACGGTTCGGCGCACCGGATCATCTCCGATCTGTCGGCGTTCATAGGCAACGCCGACCCCGCCAGCCATAGAATTCTCGCTGTCGGCGACCTCAACATGGTCCACGGCAGTCGTCCCGACGACCGGCAGTCACTTGCGGCCCGGGAGCAGACTGTGTTCGACCGGATGGATGCGCTCGGGATGGCGTTCATGGGTCCGCAGAGTCCGGATGGCAGGCAGGCAGAACGATTGCCAGAGGGATTGCCATCCGACTCCGGCAACGTGCCCACCTACCACTCAACCAGACAATCGCCAGCGACCGCTGAGAACCAGCTTGACTATGTATTTGCGTCGCGAGGTTTTCATGAGTCAGTTCAAGTACGCGCAATGAACTCTGTCGAAGAGTGGGGCGCCAGCGACCATTGCCGACTGCGAATCGATGTCGGCTGATTTTGTCTATGCGAATCAAAGCCGAGAGCGAACTAACCATAGGTTTGAATTGTCCCGATCAGCGCTCTGGGCCTGTTTGTTGTACTGCACCGCAGTGTCTACTCAGACCGCGGCGCTCCGGCCAGATCAGGGAAGTACGAGTCATAGAACCCGCGGTCTCGGGTGAGGAACACATCTGCCGTGGCGAGCGCGTGAGCGCCGATCAGGAAATCGGCCAAGATACGGGTGCGTGGCCCACCTGCCCTCCGATATCGCATCCAGCGCAAGCCGGCCTCCCAGGCAATGTCGGAATCGATTGGTGAGAGTCTGGCAGAGACTTGCTGTAGCGCGCTGTCAAGACGTGACCTGTCCCCAAACGCCGGCACGAGTTCCGCGTACACGATGTCACACACGATCACTGCGCCAGCGGCGTATGCGCTTGCCAGCGCCTGTCGCGATTGTGGTCCGAACTGATCGTCGGGCAGGAACACGTCCAACAGGACACTCGCGTCGACGGCGGTGATCACCTCCCTCTGATCTCCTCAATGTACTCGTCAACGCTCTGAATCGGGATCGCCGGCCCCCCAGTTCGGCCGAGGATGCCGTAGGCGCGGTCGACAGGATGCTCCACAACATCTCGCTTCCGGACCAGTAGACCTCCATCGGCCGGGGTGATTTCGACTTCGACGTTGTGATGCATGCCAAACTGGTCGCGGAGTCGCTTTGGAATTGTTATCTGGCCACGCTCGGACACGCGCATGATGACCTCCGGATGAAAAACGTACCGACTCGATCATATCCACATCGGGTCAGGTCCGGAGTGGTCAACGCCCGTCTCAAATGCGCGGATCGAGGCTCACGACTCCCTGCCTCTTTGGCCGAGTTGACCGTCGGCCTGGACATCACCACACCCGAGCTCAGACTGACATTCAGATGGAAGAATGGCCTCGCCGTTGCGCAGTACCCAGCGGCGTGTCGCTGGCGCGCTACTGACAGGAACTTCTCGGGGCAAGTCCGTGGTCAAGGTGGGCGATCATACCGACGCCCTGATTGCAGAACTAAGCGTTGAACTCGTTGAACATCGACGTACGTCCGCCGTCGACGACGAGGTCGTGTGAATTGACGAAGCGGCCGGCGTCGCTGGCGAGATACAGCGCCGCTTCCGCGATGTCCTCGGAGAAGCCTGCGCGGGGCATCGGCGTCGCTTTGGCCAGGTTGGCGGCGAGTTTGGCCATCTTGCGGTCGTTCTCTTCGTCGGAGAGCGTGTTGGCTCGGGCCGAGCCGCCATAGAAGATCGGCGTGGCGATGGCGCCTGGCGAGATCACATTGACGCGGATCCCATATGGGCCTAACTCGACCCCGGCGAGCTTGCAGTAGTGCGTCAACGCGGCCTTGAGCGCCGAGTAGAGCGGGTCGCCCTGGCGATAACGCAGCGCGGCGATGCTCGAGTTGTTGATGATTGCTCCGCCGCCGGCGGCCTTCATCGGCTCGATGGCGTAGCGAATGCCCAGCATCACGCTGCGCAGCAGGAGGTGGACGCCGTAGTCGATGTCCTCGCCGGAGATCGTCTCGAAGGCTCCGCGTGTCGGTCCGCCGGCGTTGTTGAACAAGATGTTGAGCTGCCCGAATCGCTCGATAGCCAAATCGATGGAGGCCTTGATATCGGCCTCTCGCATGACATCGGCCTCGTGATAGATCGCGTTCGGCCCGAGTCGCTCGGCGAGGCCAGCGCCCTTCTCGCGGGACCGTCCCGTCAGAACGACCCTGGCGCCTTCGGCGACGAAGAGCTCGGCGGTCGCAGCGCCAATCCCGCTGGTGCCTCCGGTAATCACGGCGACTTTATCTTGCAATCGTTGACCCATGTCGCGCAGCATAGCGACGGACTGGAGCGGCTCGGAATTGAAGAGTCTGAGTCACTCTTTCCGTCCCCGCCGCCGAGCGGGGACCCGTTCCCTTGCAGGCATGGCAGCTCTCGACATACTCAATGTCTGAGAAGCAACGATTGACGGTGTCGACTGCGAAGCGCCGAGACCGAGCGGATCCCGGCGCGGAGGCCGGGACTGGGAGATGTAAATCAACCTCTGGGGTTTGGGCAAACGAGATGTCGGTGCATTTCAGAAACAGGCTCCAACGTCTCCGGCCCGCTCACCTATGTTGCACTTCGATTGACTCAGCACGGCGTAACGATGAAGGAGCAGGAGCATGGCGACCGGACGACTCGAAGGGAAATCGTGTGCGGTGACGGGCGCGGCCCGAGGAATTGGCAAGGCGATTGCGGTCCGGCTGGCGGCTGAGGGCGCACGAGTCGCCGTGGTCGATCTGGACTTCGACGGCGCCCGACAGGTCGTGGACGAGATCGGAGGCGCAGGCGGTGAGGCGCTGGCGTGTCAGTGTGACGTATCGGATCGGGCCGGCGTGCGTGCGACGATCGAGGCGATCGTTGAGGCGCATCGGTCGCTGGATGTCATCTTCAACAATGCTGGAATCGCGGAAATACGGCCGTTCATGGAGGTTGAAGAGGAACACTGGGACCGCCTGATGAAGGTCAATGGCCTGGGTGTACTGATCTGCATGCAGGAAGCCGGGCGTCGGATGATCGTGCAAGGTCAAGGCGGCAAGATCATCAACACGGCGTCGATCGCTGGTAAAGAGGGCTACGACATCCAGCCTCACTATTCCGCGACCAAATTCTCGGTCATCGCGCTCACCCAGGCCGGTGCGCGGGCGTTCGCGAAGCATGGGATCACTGTCAACGCCATCTGTCCCGGCATCGTGCGTACTGATTTGTGGGACGGGCTGGACGAGGGGTTTATGGAATTTGGTATCGCCGAACGGCCAGGACAAGGGATGGAACAATTCGCCGAGCGGATTCTGTTGGGTCGGACCGCCACTCCCGAAGACATGGCCGGCCCGGCCGCATTCCTGGCTTCGGACGACTCCGATTACATCACGGGGCAGTCGCTCATGGTCGACGGGGGCATGGTGCTCAGCTAGCTGCGGGACGCGTGCGGCTGCGCGCCTAGCATAATTTCCGCGTGGGTTCACATGGAAGTTATCTATGGCTATGGACCCACGCCGGACACGTGCGTAGGATTTTGCATGGATGATCGACGACAAGAGAGGTCGTGAGCGAAATATGCCACGTTGTACACAATCGCCGAGCATGCGGTGGGGGGGGCGGAGGAGAGGGCGATGAGGAGACAGCGAGGCTCGCCGGGTGGGCTGAAGAGGCGTATCGGCGCATAGAGGCGTCCGACCGTCGATAGCGGCGAGCCGGGACACCCTGGGTCGCGTAGCCGCACCCCCATTTGACCAGCGCACGTTCAGTATTCAAGCAGGCTTGTGCCTGCTCTAGCAGTATTCAAGCAGGCCTGCGCCTGCTCTAGTGAAGGGTGATTGTCGTGCCTGATGGTGATGACCAAGGAGGCGACGCCTTAAACTACCGCCGGTCGGAGCGTGGCCGATGACGCGCTCACTGAAACGCAGCGCCTGGCTGCTGCTCCTGGCTGGCATGGCATCGCTTGCCCTGCTGACGCTCGTCCGTGGGTCGGTGGGCGCACAGAGCGGGGACGACACCGCTTCGATCACAGCGCGCGGCAACGAGCTGTGGTCGGCCACATTGAGGGTGTCCAACCATCGCGGCCTGATGGGATACAGCACGTATTCCCGGCGCACATTCGGTGATCTGAGCAGTGACGAATTCAACTGGCGAGGCACGACCTACACGGTGAACAACGTTCTCTACGACCCCTCAGGCGGGAACTCGGCCGCCTGGGACGTCGTGGCCGATTTCTCGCCGGCGCTGCCTGACGACATCGGTCGTCTGACGCTGCGATTAGGCAACCGCTGGCTGAACCTGGCGAATGCGCGAGAAAACGGTCGCCAGTTCTTTTGGTACGGCATCGATCTGAACTGGCAAAGCGGAGTCAGCGTGCCAGTGAGCTTGCGAGAGTACCCACTGGCGTTCGAGCCGCGTTCCATCGACGGCTACGGCAACAACGAGCTGTATCCGGAGATCGGCATGGCAGACACGCCGTTTCTGCGCATGGCCGGAGTGTCCTTCCAGTACGCGATGACGGCCGGGTTGCCCGAACGGCCGGACCCTCGCGTGATTAGCAACGCCCTGTTGGCTCAATCCGAGTCGCGGCCCAGCTCCGCGCGTGTGACCGACATGTTCTGGCAGTGGGGCCAGTTCCTCGACCACGATGTGATGCTCACGCCGGAGAGCCTCGATGATCGGCTCCCGATTCCCGTTCCCTTGGGCGACCCGAACTTCGATCCCTTCCGGACCGGCAGCCGGACCATTGATTTCAGCCAGTCCGCCTTTCAGCCGGGGACCGGGACCGCTCCCGACCGACCGAGGGCGCAGGTCAACAAGCTCACGGCTCTCCTTGATGCGTCCAACGTCTACGGCTCTTCCGTGTTCCGATCGCTCGCGCTGCGAACCAACGATGGAACCGGTCGACTGAAGACTTCCGGCGACGGGCGATTCATGCCCTACAACGTTGACCGGCTCGAGAACGACAACGGCAATGTCCGCGCAAGCGGCCATCGCGATCTGTTCCTGGCCGGCGACGTTCGGGCCAACGAGCAGGTCGGGCTGACTTCAATCCAAACGCTGTTCGTGCGCGAGCACAACCGTTTGGCGGGGCTGATCGCAGGTGAGCAACCTGAACTGACCGGGCAGGAAATCTACGAGCTGGCGCGTAAGATCGTGGGTGCCGAAGTACACGCGATCACGTTCCATGAGTTCTTGCCCCTGTTGTTGGGACCGGGAGCGTTCGAGCCGTATTCCGGCTACGACTCAACGGTCGATCCGTCCATCGCCATGGAGTTTTCCACTGCGGGCTACCGCGTCGGCCACACGTTGCTCTCGCCGATGCTGCTGCGCATCGACGCCGATGGCGAACAGTACGAGCTCTCACTCGCGGAAGCCTTTTTCACCCCGTCACTGGTGACCGAGCACGGCATCTCCGGGTTCCTGCGCGGCCTCGCCGGCCAGGTGGCGCAGGAGGTCGACGCGAAATTGGTTGACCAGATTCGCAATCTGCTCTTTGGTGCGCCCGGCGGACCGGGCCGCGACCTCGCCTCACTGAACGTCCAGCGCGGTCGCGACCACGGCGTCCCGAGCTACAACGATGTTCGCGGCGCCTATGGGCTGCCTCCCGCCACGACGTTCGCCGACATCAGCTCGGATCCCGTTGTCCAGGAAGAGCTGCGTCAAGCGTATGGAGACGTCGATCTGATTGACCTCTGGCCGGGCGGCCTCGCCGAAGATCATGTACCCGGAGCGATTGTCGGTAAGACGTTCCGCACGATCATCGCCGATCAGTTCCGCCGGCTGCGAGACGGCGACCGGTTCTGGTACGAGAACGATCCCTACTTCCAGGCAAATCCCGATCTACTCGAGCAGGTGCGTGGCACGACCTTGGCCGACATCATTCGACGCAACACCGAGATCGGCGACGAGCTCCCGGATGTCGTCTTTGGCGGTCTCGCCCCTGTCGTCTCGATCTTGGCTGTCGAAGCCCGTATTGATGAGGGCATGGGAGCGTCTTTCGTCCTGACACGCACGGGCACGATCTCGAGGGCGCTCACGCTCGAACTGGAGATCGCGGAGACGGGCGCTGTGCACGCCGGTGACCAAGTCGAACTTCAACAGGCGACGTTCGGCGTGGGAGAGCAGACCACCACGCTGACCCTGTTCACAGACGATGATGCAGACGCGGAGGTTGACGGCGCGGTTGAGGCGTCAATCGTCGAGGCGGCCGGATTCGAGGTCGACGCAGGCGCGAACATCGCGAGCGTGACTGTGTTGGACAACGACAGTGTGGAGGTCCGGCTCGAGGCTGGATTGAACCGGATCGAATGGCCTGGACTTGATGACCTGGCCATCATGGACGCCCTTGGCGGCGCCGGCGGTCAGCCTGATATCTCGGACCGTGTCAACGGCATCTTCGCATGGGACGAACTCAGCCAGAGCTGGGACGGCTACTTTCCAACGTTGGGGCACGATTCCAGCATCAACACCCTCAAGTCATTCCGCACGGGACTCGCCTACTGGTTCGATGTGTCCGAACCGGTCACCTGGCGCGTGCCGAAGGCTGAAGAAGAAGGAGACGGCTGAAGCGTCTGGTGATCGAGGCGGATACGTCTTCGATCGACAGCACAACGCGCAGCTCGTCGCCAGCGTGCCGCTGACCGGCAATGAGGTCGTCTGTTTGTGACTCAAGGATGAGGGCGTGATCGGCGAGGGCGTCAGCTTCCAGGTCTGCCTGCCAACGCCGAATACTCCGCACCGCTGCAAGATCTACGCTCACAGCCGGGGACGGACTTCTACCCCGGTCTCGTCCGAATGACCGACGGCGTCGAAGGAACGCGGTCAGGCATCGCTGCGGCGCGGTCGATCGTGACAGACTTCGGAGTCACCACAGGGTGCGGATTTGGTAGGCGTCCGGGCGGAGACGATTCCCGACTTACTGGAGATTCACGCAAACGTGTCGGAGCCACGGTGCAGCGGTAGGATCCGGCGTTGAACGGTTAGAAGGACGATCGGTGGCTGAACGGAGATCTCGGCTCACCCTCCCTGGCCAGCCGATGCTGATGGTTTGGGCTAGCGCCTGCACTGCCTCCTTGGCTGGCTGGTCAAGTTGATACATTTGGAGCCAGTGAAGTCTGTTCCGTCACCAAGGGGGGCGCTATGCCATTGCAGCTCGATCACACCATCGTGCCGGCCTACGACAAGGAACGGTCGGCGAAGTTCATCGCCCGGATGTTCGGGCTGTCGTATGAGGGGACCTGGGGACATTTCGCGCCGGTCAAGATCAACGACACGCTGACCCTGGACTTCGACAATTCGGATGATCCCGGCTCCAACCACTATGCCTTTCTTGCCTCCGACGAGGAGTTCGATGCGGTGCTGCAGCGTGTCAAAGATGAAGGCGTGGTGTTCGGCAGCGGTCCCGGCTCACGAACAGACGGCAAGATTAACCATCGACATCAGGGACGCGGATTCTATTTCGATTGCGAGAACGGACATGTGTGGGAGGTGATTACCCACACATACATCACCGACTAGTACCGCCGTCCATTCGAGGGGGCTTGGAACACGACCGCCCCCTCTGGGGGCTGTCTCAAAAGCAAAAGACACGTCATTCCCGCGCTCTGCCGCGGGAATCTCGCAGAGTACGACGCCGACGCTCGAACCTGAGGAACCGCGCCCGTTTCAGTCGCTCAGCCGGCTTCTGGTTTTCGTGCCGAGCACAACGAGATACCCGCGGCGCCGCGCGAGTATGACGGAGGTTGAGGTCAGCCGATTTCTGAGACAGGTCCGATAGAGGGAGCGCTGAAGCTGCAACCAGTTGAGGGGTTTCCAGGCGCCTTACTCATAACCGCGATCCCGTTCGCGCTTGAATGCGGCCCAGCCCTGTTCTTCGCGGATTCTCTGGCGGCCTGTTCCGACCGTATCTTTTGCTTCCAGGAACTCTCTCATCGCTTCGTTGTCTCGGTAGCGGACGGCGTCGATTAGGCCCATCTGCTCGTAGACCAGGTTGACGAGGCGCTTGTTTGTGCGGACTACGGTGGGTGGGAGTGAGGCGAGCTTGCGCGCCATCTCGTTGGCGGCCTCGTCGAGTTGGTCGTCGGGGACGATGCGGTTGATCAGTCCCATGCGCAGCGCGTCCTCTGGCAGGATTACCTCTCCGAGCAGGAGGATTTCTTTGGCCTGCTTCTGGCCGGTGAGGAATGGCGTGATCAGCACAGGTACGCCGAAGCCGTGGCGGATCTGGATCTCTCCGAGCCGCGCGCTCTCCGCAGCGATCGTGAAGTCGCACACGCCGGCCAGCTCGCAGCCCTGTCCCACGGCGTGCCCGCGCACGGCGGCGATCACCGGCTTGGGGAATGACCAGATGCGCATCTGCACGTCGAGCGAATCGGGCGCCGGGTCGGTGTCCGGGTAGAGCGAGGACCAGAGGTCGCCGCCGGCGGAGAAGGCGCGGCCGGCTCCGGTCAGGATCACAGCGCGCACATCATCGTCGGCCTCGGCCTGGTCGAGCACAGCGTCGAGCAGGCGCGTGACGTTCCGGTTGATGGCGTTGAGCACGATCGGACGGTTGAGCGTGATTCGCGCGACGCCGTCCGAGGCTTCGTAGAGGACATCGTTGGGAGACGGCGGCGGAATCGCGATGCCGTCGGGCGTCTTCTTCCAGGTGCTGGTGTCGGGCTCGGTGGTCATCGTGCGGCCTCCTTCATCGCGACAGAACGGTACCACGCAGCTCTCTCTTAGACTCCGAGTGCGCAGACCGCGCTATGACTCAGGTCCTCTAGAACAGGTAGGTCAATCATGCCGACCCCGACCATCGATTGCCAGGTCCATGCCTATGAGCGCAATACCCCGGAGAATCCCTGGCGCTCGTTCTTGACGGGGCCCGAGGAGGTCACCGGCGACGATATGGTCGCGGCGATGGATGCGGTTGGCGTTGATGGGGCGCTGCTGATCTCGCCGTTCACGATCTACGGCTACGACCCCGACTACGTGCTCTCTGTGTACGAGAAGGATCCGGACCGGTTTGGGCTGATCAAACCGTTCGATCCTCATTCTCCGACGGTTGCGCAGGAAATCGAGGAGTGGACCGCGCAGCCGGGCGTGGTTGGCGCCCGGATCATGCTCAGCTTTGAGGAGATTGCGGCCGACGATCCCGGACTCGATCTCGTCCTGGAGGCGGGCGCGAAGGCGGGTGTTCCGATCAATGTGCTGTGCTCGGGCAAGGTACCGATCTTTCGGGAGCTCGCGCGCCGGCATCCGAAAACTCAGTTGGTCGTTGACCACGTGGGTCTGGCTCAGCCGTTTCAGCCGCCGGCGCCGGCGAAACCGTGGGCGGACATCGACAATGTGCTGTCGCTGGCGCAGTTTGACCATGTGGCGATCAAGATCTCAGGAGCATGCACGCTCGCGCATGAGCCGTTCCCTTACCCGGACATCTGGGAGCCGCTGGGCAAGCTGTTCGAGGCGTTCGGGTTCGAGCGCTGCATGTGGGGCACCGACTGGACGCGAGCGGTCAATTTGCTGAACTACGAGCAAGGCGTCGAAGCGTTCCGGGTGACCGACAGCCTCTCGGATGCTGAGCGCGAGGCGCTGATGGGCGGCACGCTGCAACAGATTTACGGCTGGTCCCCTGGAAATGCAGAGGCGAGCAGTTAGCCGCGGCTCCAACGCTGGCGAGCGGAAGGCGAGAACACATGGCCACGCTGCAGGCGATCCTGGCCGAGCTTGAAGCTACTGGAACGGCCCAAAATCGCAAGGTGTACGCGCGGCATGGCGCGGCCGATCCGATGTTTGGCGTGAGTTACAAGCAGCTGGGCCGGATTGGCAAGCCGCTGCGCGGGGAGCACGCGCTGGCGACCGAACTGTGGAGCAGCGGCAATCACGATGCGCGGGTGCTGGCGTTGCGCATCGCCGATCCGTCGGAAATGACCACGAGTTTGGCGCATACCTGGCTCAGTGATGTCGACAACTACATCCTGGCCGACGAGCTGGGAAGCTTGGTGTCGCGGTCGGTAATCGCTCGGCCGCTCAGCGAGGAACTCAGGGACTTGTCGGAGGAATGGCCGGCATCGGTGGGCTGGTTCATCGTCGCCTGTACTGCGGAACAACCCGAGGTGTGGTCTGCCGACGAGTTGCAGGAGCTGGTGGGACAGATTCGTGACGAGATTGGCGACCGACCAAACCGGGTCCGCCATGAGATGAACGGCGCGCTGATCGCGATCGGCCTGCGCGATGGCAACTTGCAACGCTCGGTGCTGGCGACCGCCCAGCGCATTGGCCCGGTGCAGGTTGACCACGGAGAAACCGGGTGCAAGACGCCGGACATCGCCCCGTATATCGAGCGCGCACTGGCGCACCGCGAGGCCAAGTCCGCACGTCAGGCCGAGCGAGCCAGGGCGAAGGCGCCTGCGTCGGCGTGAGCGCCCGCTAGTGCGGAGAACTATCAATCAATCGGCTGCCGCCACGCGTTCGTTGGTTGCCGGATTGACGTCGAACGGACCGTCCAGCGCAAGCTCTGCACCCATCTCGCGGACGGCGGGCAGGACTTCCTCGCCCATCAGCCGCAGACTGCGCATGGCGTCGTCGTGGTCCATAGAGCCGTCGCCGTCCCAGAAGATGATCGCTCCCGGGCGGAGCTCTTCCAGCACGTGACGGATCTTGGGCAACACCGTCGTCGGTGTCCCGCAGATGATGCTGAGCTTGTCGACCTGCTCCTGGAAGGTGCCTCGATAGTCGCGCGGTTCCGCCGGTTCTGAGACGCCCGAGACCGCACGGTAGCGCTCGACCCGTCCCCGAGACGCCGCGATCGAACGAATCTGAGACGTAGGAAGAACATCGGTGCGCGAGGTCAGCCCCGGCAGGGACTGGAGGAACGGCCGAACCGTGCCCTGGTTGCCCTCGAGGAACGGGTTGCTCGGGCCCTGCAGGAATTTGCGGGCGGTGTCCTCGGCCAGCTCATCGGTCTCGTCGACGTGGACCTTGAACAGATAGGCGGTGTGCTGCGTCCCGGCCTCGTAGCCGGCTTCGCGGGCACAGTTGCGGTAGTACTCGAACGACTCTTTAGTTGGCCCAATATCGGTCGCCAGCATGACGTAGGGGTAGCGACGCTCGGCCGCCCATTTGACGGTGTTGCGGCTCATCACGCCTGGAATCCAGATCGGAGGATGCGGATCCGAGTATGGGCGCGCCCACGGATTGACGTAGCGGTACTGGTAGTGCTCGCCCTCCCAGCGGAACGGGCCCGGCGTTGTCCAGGCCTTGACGATGAAATCGTGCGCCTCCTGGTAACGCTCCCAGTTGAAGGGCGAGGCCGCGTTGTGGGCGACGCTTTCCCGTCCGGTGCCACGCACCCAGCCGCTGACCAGCCGGCCACGAGAGATCATGTCGATCTCAGCCAATTCCTCGGCCAACCAGAGCGGGTCGTCCCAGATCGGCAGGACGTTGCCGAGCAGGACGATCTTTGCCCGACTGGTGATCCGGGCCAGGATCGCAGCCTCGACGTTCATCACGCCGCCCATGCAGAATGGCGTGGAATGGTGCTCGTTGAGCATCAAGCCGTCGAAGCCCATTTCCTCCGCGTAGATCTTTTCGTCCAGGTAACGGTTGTAGAGCTCCGCGCCGATCCGGGGGTCATAGGCGCCGTTGCTGAGATCGAGGTCCTGGATATCGCGCCCGGCAGCACCGAAATAGCCGGAGTTCGGATCCTGATAAGGCCGCTCTGTGAAGTAGCCGATGAACATCTCGCCGCTCCCTGAACATGCGGCTACGTCTGCCGCTCGATTCGTGGGCGCAGTCTAGGAGCCTGTGACTCTCGCCGTCGCGACTATCGCTGACGCTATTCGGTCTCAGGCAGCAGCACGACGCGAACGAAGCGGTCGTTGGGCAGGTAACGCTGGGCTGCAGCGGCGACCTGCTCCAGGGTGAGCGCTTCCAGCCGTTCGTCGAAGCCGTTGATTTCCGCGAACGATTCGCCTAGCTGCGTTGTCGTCAGGATCTGACTGAGCCAGAAACCGTTGTCGCGTACCTGCTCCTCGCGCGCGGTCCGCAGCTGCTCCTTGACGGTGTCCAGATAGCTCTGTTCGCCGCCGTCCTTCAGCCAGTCGATTTCGATGGCCACTTCACCCACGAGCTCGTCGACGCGGTCAGGATCGCTGCCGTAGATGATGGCGACCTGGTACTCCTGATCGGGCAGCCGCCTGGCGCGGGCGCTGACCTGGATGTAGTAGCTGCCGCCCAGCGCTTCCCGCACCCGCTCGCGTAGGCGCGTAGTGAGCATCTCGCCCGCTACCTCAAGCGCCAGCACGTCGTCGCGGCTCCACTCCGCGTCGCCGGCGAAGACCCAGACCGTTTGGCTGCGTGGTTCGATGCCGCTGTAGACGACCTCGTCCAGCACGCCGTCCGGTGGCTCGACCTCGACATCCCGCCACTGCTCGATCCGACCGGTGGTCGGCAGGCTGGCGAGGTAGGTAGTGGCTAATGAGCGCAGATCGTCCCAGTCGAATGCGCCGACGAACACGAACGTAGCGTCTCCCAGGTCGGCGAAGCGGTCGGTGTAGACGGCTTGGGCGCGGTCGAGGCTCAATTCTTCCAGCATTTCGAGCGATAGCGGTCGTCGGCGCAGGTGACCCTGGCTGAGCAGCGTGTTCGCCCGGTCGTACAGCACGGCGTCGGGCTGGGTCGGTCGCAGCTCGGCGGAGGTGCGCAGCCGCGACTCATACGTCGAGAAATAGTCCGGATCGATGCGCGACTCGGTGGCATACAGCGTGATCAGTTGGAAGAGGCTCTCAAGGTCTTCAGGTGAGGCGCTGCCGCTAAATCCTTCGTATAGCTCACTGATGTAGGGAGAGACCAAAACCCGCTTGCCAGCGAGCAGCTTGTCCACGGTGACGCGGTCGTGTGGACCGACGCCACTGCCGTTGACCAGGGCGGGGGCGTGCTGGGCCGAGACGAAGTCTTCATCCGCGACCAGCGAGTGGCCGCCCGGGCTGTAGGCGCTGAATTGGACTTCGTCGTTCTTGAAGTCGGTCTGCTTGGCGATCACGGTGATGCCGTTCGAGAGCGTCCATTGCACCGCGTCGATCGACTCGATTTGTTCTTCTTCGACGATGCTGCCTGCAGTCGGGATGACGGCTAACAGCGGTACATCGTCAAAATCGTCCGCATACGGTTCGACCACCAGCGCGTTCGCGCCGTTGAGTTGCGTCTGTAGCGCGGCCGCGAGTGCTCCGTCTTCGTTGGGATCGATGCCCTCGGGACCAAGCACCAGGAGCACCGCGTTGTGGGACTCCGTCCAGGTAGCCGCTACCTCATCGATTTCGGTCAAGGTGACCTGCGGCAGAAGCTGTTGGTACAGCTCCCACTCGGCTTCGATACCGGCGACGGGTGGTCCGCCGAGGAAGTGGTCCCGGAGCTCACCAGCGAGCCTGGCCGATTCCAGTTGATCGCGCTGCTTGTAGGCGCTCTCGACCGAGCTGAGCAGGTTTTCAATCTCCCGATTCAGCTCGCCAGCGGTGAAACCATGCTGGCTGGCGCGTTGCATTTCCTCAAGCAAGGCGGCGAATCCAAGCTCAACGCCATCCTGCTCGGTGACGATCGTGAAGGTCTGGATGTCGGTCGGTTCGACGAACGATCCGCCTCCGGCTCCGGAGTACAACCAGGGCGGGTCAGCCTCCTGTCCGCGCTCAAACAGTCGCGCGTTGAGCATCATGAACGCGAGCTGTTCGACTGCGCTGCGGCGGAAGGCCGCCAGGTCCTGGCCGGTATCGGGAGCAATCTTGCGGACCAGTGTCACCTGCGTGACGGGCGCTTCGGGATCGGTGAACACGTCGACAATCGGAGTGTCGTTGTCGGGGACGCCGAAGCTCGGCTTCTCGGTCGGAGCGGCGACGGCGGCGCGCTCCTGGTATGCCTCGCCCTCGGGGGCTGGGGCGAAGTGTTGGGTGATCTTGGTTTCAATTTCTTCCAGATCGAACTGACCAACGGCGACGATCGCCATCAGGTCAGGGCGGTACCAGCGCTCGTAGTACGCCTGCAGTTGCTCGACCGGCGCGGTTTCGAGGATTTCGGTCAGGCCAATCGGGTCCCGCTCGGCGTAGCGGGAGTCGCCGAAGAGCAGCGGGTAGAGATTGGTCTGGAAGCGCGATCCGAAGCCCTGGTAGAGACGCCATTCCTCCAGCACCACACCGCGCTCCAGCTCCACCTCGTCCGGCTCAAAGCTGATGGCGAAGGCCCAATCGCTGAGGATCTGGAACGCGGTCTCAAGGATCTCGGGATCGTCGGTCGGAAACTCAAGCCAGTACACGGTGTAGTCGTAACTGGTTCCGGCATTCAGGTCGGCCCCGAAGCTGCTGCCGATCGACTCGATGTAGTCGACGATCTCTTGCTTGGCAAAGCGCTCGGTGCCGTTGAAGGCCATGTGCTCGACGAAGTGGGCCAGCCCGCGCTGCGCCTCTTCCTCGAGGACGGAACCCGCCCTCACCACGAGCGACAACTGCGCCCGGTCGCGAGGTTCCTCGTTGTGCTTGATGTAGTAGGTCAGGCCATTGCTGAGCGTGCCACGGACCACCGTGGGATCGAAGGGCAACGGAGCGTCCGATATCCAGGGCTCGGGCGCTGGTGCGGCTTCCTGAGTGTCCTCTTCCTCTGCTGATGTGTCCTCAGGTTTTGGCTCCTCAACGGCTGCCTGCTCCTCAGGCTCGGATGCATTGTCCTTTGCTTGATCCGGCTCGGCGGCGACAGACTGTTCCTCGGCCTCGGCGGTCGACTCTGACTCCCGGGTGGATGTCGCTGCCGCCGCTGAGGAGGTAGACGTAGGTTCCGGCTCTGGACTTGACGGGATCTCGTCGGAGCAACCGGCCAACGCCAGCGCAATCAGCACCACGCAGACGACGGCAACGATTGACTTCAGTCTCAGGTTCATCCGCCTTGCCCCTCGGTATCGATGTCGCTCTGAGCGCTGGAACTCGGTGTTCCCACTTGAGAAAAAACGCAAAGCTCATTTTCCCATGCTGCCGTGTACGTGCTGTCACATCGGAACTCTCGACAAGTGGAGAAGTTCGTTGCATAGGGGATGTGAGGGGATGTGCGATGTGGTGCAACGAGCTCTCAACGAAGGGCTGATGATTGGGCCAAGACGGACACAATCCCTCAATCCGAACCTTCGCCGACGACAACAGTCAATAGGTACAGTAGGTGCGATGACAGACCACAACAGCCCAGGCGCGCTCACCCATTTGATCCTGCGCGAGCGCCATCAGGCGCTTGGCGCACGGTTCGCGCCCTTTGCCGGCTGGGAGATGCCTCTCCAATATGAGGGCATCGTCGCCGAGCATCACGCGGTGCGCAAGCGCGTCGGCGTCTTTGACGTCTCGCATCTGGCGCGGGCCTGGGTACAGGGTCCACAGGCGGCTGAGTTGCTGCGATCGGTGACGACCTTCAACGTGACAGCCCTACCAGTAGGCAAAGCGCACTACTCGCTCTACTGCAACGAAGCCGGTGGTATCGAGGACGATGTCTTCATCTACCACCTGCCTGAGGATCGCTGGCTGGTCATTCACAACGCCGCCAACGCCGAGCAGGACTTTGAGCGGCTGCGCGAAGTCGCCGGAGACATGGCCACCGAGGTCACGCCGGAAACCGTGCTACTGGCGGTTCAGGGTCCGGATGCGATGGCATTGCTAGGCAACGTCCTCGGCGATGCCGTTGGAGCGCTGGAACCTCGTGACTGCGCGGAGCTGGACTGGCAGGGCACTCGAGTCCTCATGGCCCGGACGGGCTACACCGGCGAGGACGGGGGAGAGTGCATCGTGGGCGCTGATCGTGCCGAGGAATTGTGGGACGCCTTCATTGAGGGCGGCGCAACGCCAGCCGGGCTGGGCGCGCGCGACACGCTGCGGCTGGAGGCGGCGCTGCCGCTGCACGGCAACGACATCGATCAGACCACGCAGCCCTACGAGGCCGGCCTCGGCTTCGCTGTGACCCTCGACGACGGCGCCCACTTCACCGGCCGCGCGGCGCTGGTTGAGGCGCAGGCTCGTCCCCGAACACGTCGGCTGGCGCATCTGGCGGCTCGCGAGCGTGGGGTGATCAGGGCGGGCTACGAGGTGCGTGAACCAGGCAGTGAGGAAGTTGTGGCGCGGCTGACAAGTGGAGGCCACAGCCCGAGCTTGCGAATCGGTATCGGCATGGCTTATCTGCCGGTGCAGCTTGCCAAGCGGGGCACGATGCTTGAGGTTGATGTGCGCGGACGTACGCTCCCGGTCGAGGTTGTCCGCCGCCCGTTTTATCGAACACCAAAGGACTGATGACGATGGAATACCAGACACCCGAGAACCTGTTCTATACCTCCGACCACGAGTGGCTGCGCCGCGACGACGACAGTCCGGATGAGGTGACCATTGGCGTTACGGAATTCGCCCAGGAGCAATTGGGAGACGTGGTCTACCTCGAACTACCCGCCGAAGGAACCGCGCTGACCGCCGGTGAGCCGTTCGGCGAGATTGAGTCGGCCAAGACCGTCGCCGAGTTGATTGCCCCCGTCAGCGGGGAGTTGATCGCCATCAATGGAGAGCTCGAGCAGCGTCCCGAACTGGTCAACGAATCTCCGTTCGACGAGGGCTGGATCGTGCGTGTGCGCATCTCGGACGCAGCGGAGCTGGACAATCTGCTCGATGCCGCCGCATACCGCGAGCAGCTCCCGGAGGACTAGCGATGACATCCTCGTCGTTTGGGGGGGCGTCGCCTGGGGGGTCGCCACACCCCTACATTCCAGCCACTGAAGCTGATCGAGCGCGGATGCTAGAGCGCGTCGGCGTCGCCGATCTTGACGCGCTGTTCGCCGACCTGCCCGCGGACTTGCGCGATCCGGCGATCAACCTGCCACCCGCTTTGACCGAGCCCGAGCTGATCGCGCTGTTGACAGAGCGAGCCGCCGCAAACGCTGTGCCATCTCGGCCGAACTTCCTTGGCGCGGGGGCGTATCGTCGCTCGATTCCGGCCGTTGTATCTCACCTGGTCAGCCGCTCCGAGTTCGCCACCGCGTACACGCCTTATCAGCCTGAGATTAGCCAGGGCACGCTGCAATCGGGGTTCGAGTTCCAGTCCGTGGTCTGCGAGCTGACCGCTATGGATGTGGCGAATGTTGGACTGTATGACGTCGCCAGTGCGACGGCTGAAGCTTGTCTGCTGGCCGTGCGGTTCACGAAGCGCCAGGCGTTAGCCCTGCTCGAGCCGATTCACCCCGGGACGGCAGATGTGGTATCAACCTACGCCCGAGGCGCTGGCTTGCGGGTCGACTCCGTGACGTCGGTGGACGCGGTGAGCGACGAACACGCCTGCCTCGTCGTCCAGCAACCGGACTTCCTGGGAACGATTGCGGACCTTGAACCGCTCGCGAACGTGGCCCACGACCATGGCGCGCTGTTGGTCACAGTCGCTGATCCATTCGCATTGGGACTGTTGAAGGCGCCTGGCGATGCCGGCGCCGACATCGTCACCGGCGAGGGCCGTGATCTGGCGGGAGCGCCAGCGTTCGGCGGGCCATCGCTGGGGCTGTTTGCGGCCGGCCTGCCGTACTTACGACAGATGCCCGGCCGAATCGTCGGCCGGACCAGGGAGCTGCACGCGCCCGAACACGAGGACGGCGAGCCACGCACCGGCTATGTGCTCACGTTGCAGACGCGCGAGCAGTTCATCCGGCGCGAACGGGCGACATCCAACGTCTCGACGGCGCAGGCGCTGATTGCGCTCGCCTTCACGATCACGATGCAGGCGCTGGGTCCGCGCGGGCTGCGCGAATCGGCGGAGCTCTGCTACCAACGCGCTCACGACGCGGCGAGACGCATCGCCGGCCTTCCCGGTTACGAGACTCCTGAGCGTGGGCCCTGGTTCCAGGAGTTTCTCGTGCGCGGTCCTATCCCCGCGGCGGAACTCAGTGATCGGCTCGCGAAACGGGGCATCACCGCCGGCCTAGATGTCTCAGCGCGTCCTGAACCTGAGGCGCGCGATGCGCTGCTCTTTGCTGTGACCGAGGCCACGCCCGATGCGCACGTTAATGCGCTCATTGAGGCGCTGGCTGTAATCGGAGGCGAGTCGTGAGCGCGCCTCGACCCAACAGCGAGGACTTCGGCGCCCGCCTGAGCTTCGACCGCGGCGCACCCGGACGGCGCGCGGTTGATGTGCCGTCGTGGAGCGGGAACGAGACCCCACTGCCGGACTCTCATCTGCTGCGCGACTCGTTACAGCTACCCGAGATGAGCCAGGGAGAGCTGGTGCGTTACTACACGGCGCTCTCGGCTCGGAACTACGGAATCGACTCGGGCACGTACCCGCTCGGCTCCTGCACGATGAAATACAACCCGAAGGTCAACGACCTGATCGCGTCGCTGCCGGGATTCGCCGATGCACACCCGCAGTCCCCAGAGAAAGAAGCGCAGGGCACGCTCCGCACATTGATGGAGTTGCGCGGCGGGCTGGCCGAGATCACGGGCCTGCCGGAAGTCAGCCTTGCGCCTGCTGCCGGGGCTCAGGGAGAGTTGGCCGGGGTGCTGATGATCACCAGCGCCATCGAGGATCGGGGAGAGCTCGAGCAACGTCGCCGCATCCTGGTGCCCGACTCGGCGCACGGCACCAATCCGGCGACCGCTGCCATGGCCGGCTTCACAGTCACGCATCTCCCGACGGCTGAGGACGGCTCGCTCGACCGCGCCACCGTCGAGCGAGAGCTGGACGAGACCGTCGCGGCGGTCATGGTCACCGTGCCGAACACGCTGGGATTGTGGGAGCGCGGCATCGAGGATGTCGCGGGGCTGATCCACGAGGCCGGCGCATACCTGTACGCCGACGGCGCCAACCTGAACGCGATCATGGGACGCATCCGATATGGAGATCTGGGGTTCGATGTTGCGCACCTGAACCTGCACAAGAGCTTCAGCACGCCGCATGGTGGTGGCGGTCCCGGCGCAGGCCCGGTCTGCTGCACCGACGAGCTGGCGCCCTACCTGCCAACGCCGGTCCTCGAACAGGACGAGGATGGCCTCGTGCGCCTGGTCGCGCCCGAGCGCAGCATCGGCCGGTTGCAACAGTTCCATGGCAACGTCGGTGTGCTGCTCCGCGCGTATGCCTACATGCGGGCGCTGGGTCTCGACGGTCTGCGAGCGGTCTCCGGTCAGGCTGTGCTGAACGCCAACTACCTACGCGTGCTGCTGCACGGTCACTACGACCTGCCCTACGACCGCCCCGTTCTGCACGAGGTCGTCTTCTCAGGTTCGCGCCAGCGTCGCGAGCACGGAGTCCGAACCTACGACATCGCCAAGCGTCTGATCGATCACGGCTTCCACCCACCGACGGTCTATTTCCCGCTGATCGTTGATGAGGCGCTGATGATCGAGCCGACGGAGACGGAACCGCCTGAGGCAATCGAGGCGCTCGCCGAAGCACTGATCGCAATCGCCGAGGAAGCAGAGCAAGACCCCGACTTGCTGCACGGAGCACCTTGGACCGCCCCCATCGGTCGGCTCGACGAGACAGCCGCGGCCCGCCGCCCCGTACTCCGCTGGCAGGAACCTGCGCCAACAGGCGACGAGCATTGAGTTTGGTGCCTGCTTGGCGGAGGGAGCAAGGCGCGACAACAACGGGACATTGAGTATGCCAAAGAACTGTGGCGAGACTACAAACGCCGCAAGCAGCAGGAGGGGTGAACCATGGCGCTAACTCGTGACTTCAAGGAGACGGTCCAGGCCCGCGCTCAGCGTGACCCCGTGTTTCGTCAAGCCTTGCTGGAAGACGGGATTGCCTGCCTGCTCGCCGGGGATGTCGAGACGGGCAAAATCGTGCTTCGCGACTACATTAACGCGACGATCAGTTCCGATCCCCTCTCCCCCTTTGCGGAGACCTTTGAAAAGTCCGGCATTCCCGGTTCTCCGTCCCCGCCGCCGAGCGTGGGCCTGCCCACGGTCCCCCCAGCCTGAGCGACGAAGGGTCCGGCGCCTATCTGGTGTAGACAGATCACAAGGTGTCGGCCTCACGAAGCGGAACGGGTCCCCGCTCGAGGGCGGGGACGGGGAGTTTCCCACGCGTGACTCTTTCAGAGGTCTCCTAGCGTGGGAAGCTGCCGCAAGCCTGCCCCTGGCCCGAACGGGGGGGCTGACGGTGGAGCGAACGGCCACCGACGAGACTAATTCAGAGGATTCCTAACCCCGGCCGAAGAGCGGCATCTTTGTCGCCATCACCGTGATGAAGGGCACGTTCGCGTCGAGCGGCAGGCCTGCCATGTAGACGATTGCGTCTGCTACGTGCTCGACATCGAACGTGGGCTCTGGCATGCGCTCGCCGCTCGGCTGGGGCACACCCCGACCCATCCCTGCCGTCATCTCGGTTAACGCGTTGCCGATGTCGATCTGCCCACAGGCGATGTCGTACTTGCGACCGTCGAGCGCCGTTGCCTTGGTCAGCCCCGTGAGCGCGTGCTTGGTCGCGGTGTAGGGTGCGGAGTTGGGCCGCGGGCGGTCGGCTGAGATCGAGCCGTTGTTGATGATCCGTCCGCCACGCGGGTCCTGGTCCTTCATGATCCGGAACGCCTCCTGCGTGCAGAGAAACGACCCGGTCAGGTTGAGATCCACGACCCGTTGCCATTGCTCCAGCGTCAGGTCCTCGAGCAGCGCCGGCGGCGCGCCGCCGCCCGCATTGTTGAACACGAGGTCCAACCGCCCGTACTCTTGCCACACTCGAGCGAACAGCGCCGCCACCGAGTCGGCATCGCTCACGTCCGTGGTGACGGCGAGCGCCCGGTCTGCATCGTCGCCGGCCATCTGTTGGGTCTCTTGCAGGCGCTCCATCCGCCTGCCTGTCAGCACCACTGTCCAACCATCGCGCAGCAGCGCCAGAGCAGACGCGCGGCCCACACCGGTCCCCGCACCCGTCACTATCGCCACCCGGATCGTCGTCGCGTCTGTCATAGCACTATCCCTTCGCTCTATGGCGTTGTCGCGTTGGTTATACCGTAGGACCGCGCCCAATCCAGTCCTGCCAGCGTTCCCGCGCGCGGCCGATATTCGCAACCCACCCAACCGTCGAAGCCCAACTCGTCAAGCAGCGACAGTATGAACGGGTAGTTGATCTCCTGGAGCGCGTCCGGCTCATAGCGACCCGGGACACCGCTGATCTGTACGTGACCGATCACGTCAAGCTGAGCAGCAATCGTGTCCGCCAGGCGGCCTTCCATGATCTGCATGTGGTAGCAGTCGTACTGCAGGCGCACATTCGGGCGCGCAACCTGGTCAATGATCCGCCGTGCCTGCGTGCTGCCGGTCAGGAAGTAGCCGGGATTGTCGACCGTGTTCAGCGGCTCCAGCATGATCCGGACAGCTTGCGCCACTGCCGCATCGGCGGCCCAGCGCACGTTGTCGATGAATTGCGATTCGGCTGCGGGGTCGTCGGTGCGACCTGCCAGGCAGTGAATCTGCTCACAGTCCAGCGCGTTGGCGTACTCCAACGCTGTCGCCATCCCCGCCCTGAACGCGCGCTCTTCGCCCGGAACGGCGGCCAGTGCGACGGGGGTATTGATCAAGACTGCCTTCAGCTCCGCAGCGCGTATCCGTTCCGCCAGCCGAGGCGCCGGTTCCGAGTACGGGGCCTGAATTTCGACTGCGCGGAAGCCCGCCGCCGCCGCGAGCGCAAACCGATCCAGCAACGTCGCTTCCTGAAACATCCAAGACACGCTCGCGGCAAGGGCTGGCATGGTCGCATGCTAGGCCGTGTTTCCGTCTGCTGCAGGGTCTCCTGGATGAAGACACTTCCGGAAGGCATGGGAGCGCACCGGTTCGACAGCACACAGGTCTTCATTTAACCTCACGGAAGCTACACCTGCGAGATGCCAGTCTGGGAACGCTTCGATGTCGGTCAAGCTCTCTGATGTTCTGAAGGACAAGCAAGGTACCGACGGTGTCGCGCCGACGATCCGCGAGTACGAGGATCGCTACGGGCAAGCCAAGCGCGGCGAATTTGAGAATCGGCAGCACGACTTCCAGAAGTTCGCTGAGATCTACTACGACCTGGTCACCGACTTCTACGAGTTTGGATGGGGCAGGTCGTTTCACTTTGCGCCCCGCGTCCCTGGAGAGACCTTCAAGGCGTCGCTGGCTCGGCACGAGCACTATCTGGCGCACAAGCTCGGGTTACGACCAGGGATGGTCGTTGCCGACCTCGGGTGTGGCATTGGCGGACCGCTACTGGAGATTGCTCGCTTTTCCGGCGCCAAGATCGTCGGCGTCAACAGTAATGCATACCAACTCGGACGCGCCCGGAAGTTCACCGAGGAAGCGGGGCTGACGCATCTGGCTGAGTACATGCACAGCGACTTCCTAAACGTTGACGCCCCGGACAACTCGATCTACGCGATCTACGCGATCTACGCGATCGAGGCAACTTGCCACGCGTCGGACAAGGTCAGCATCTATAGCGAGGTATTTCGACTGCTCAAGCCGGGCGCGTTGTTTGGCAATTACGAATGGTGCATGACGGATCGCTTCGACCCGAGCAATCTGCGCCACCTCAAGATCAAGGCAGACATCGAGTTCGGAGGCGGCCTGTTCGAGATCGACAGCCGCGAGGCGGTTGATGACGCGCTTCGCACGGTGGGATTTGAGGTATTGGAGACCCGAGATCTGACTGAACAACCAGGTGCCTCAATCCCCTGGTATCAGCCGTTCGTCGGTTCAGGCGTTTCCTTCGCCAGTTTTCGTAGTTCGAGGTTCGGGCGTGCTGTGACCACCAATGCGCTACGAGCACTCGAGGCGCTCCACATCGTGCCGCGAGGATCAGTCAATGTCTCGCAGAAGTTGAACCTCTGCGCGGCTGCGATGGCCGAGGCCGGCCGGCTCGGCATCTTCACGCCGATGTACTTCCTCCACGCTCGGAAGCCGGCGTAGCGCGCTACGGTCTGTTCATTGCGCTCCGTCATACTCGTAGCCAGTACGTCATACCCGCGCTTGCCGCGGGTATCTCGCTGCGAGCAGCACGGATGGCGAGCACGGATGGCAAGCGCTGGCTGAGCGATAGGAGGCGGGTGTGCTTCCTCTCAAAGGAGCGTCTGTGCAGAACTCGGCGAGATTCCCGCGGCAAGCGCGGGTATGACGATCAAGTGTTGGTCTGGCGATCGGCAAGGTGAGCAGGCCCTGGTCGGATACGCTGACCTGCGATGTCCGACCGACGCTCTGTGCGGTTGAGAAGAAGGAGGGATCCTCTATGCCAAGGCAAATTCATTCCACGATCACCAGCGATGGTCAGCTCCAGCTCTCGCTCGCCGAGATTGAAACGCCGGCGCCCGGCCCCGACGAGGTCGTTGTGCGTGTCGAGGCGGCGCCGATCAACCCGTCCGACCTGGGATTGCTGCTCGGTCCGGCCGACATGAGCCAGGCTCAGGCGTCGGGCACGGCCGCCAATCCTGTGGTGACGGCGCCGATTCCGCCGCAGTTGCTGCCCTCACTGGCCGACCGGTTTGATCAGCCCATGGCGGTGGGTAACGAGGGCGCGGGGGGCGTTGTTGAGGCCGGCTCCAGCGACGCCGCTCAGGCGTTGCTCGGCAAGACGGTGGCTCTGCTGGCTCGAGAAATGTACTCGCAGATCCGCGTCGTCAACGTCGCCCAATGCCTCGTGTTGCGTGAGGGCACGACCCCGGAGCAGGGCGCGTCCTGCTTTGTCAATCCGCTGACCGTCCTCGGCATGGTCGAGACGATGTGGCTCGAGGGCCACACGGCGCTCATCCATACCGCGGCCGCATCGAATCTTGGCGTGATGCTGCAAAAGGTCTGTATCGATGAGGGCATCGACCTGGTCAACATCGTTCGCAGGCCGGAGCACGTCGACCTGCTGCAAGCGATCGGCGCGCGCTACGTATGCGATACCAGCGCCCCGTCATTCGAGGACGATCTGACCGCGGCGCTGACCGAGACCGGCGCGACGCTCGCGTTCGACGCCACCGGCGGTGGCCGTCTCGCCAGCCAGATTCTCAGCGGAATGGAAGCCGCAGCGATGGCGAAGAATCCAGGCTTCAACCGCTATGGGTCCAACGTGCACAAGCAGGTCTACATCTACGGCGGGCTCGACACCTCGCCGACGGTGCTGCATCGCAGCTTTGGCCTGGCCTGGGGGCTCGGCGGATGGCTGCTGACGCCATTCCTCGAGCGGGTCGGCCCAGAGGCGGCGGAGCGGCTGCGCCAGCGCGTCGCCGACGAAGTGACAACCACGTTTGTGAGCCACTACGCCAAGGAGATCTCACTCGCCGAGGCACTCGACCTCGACAACATCGCCGTCTATAACAAGCGAGCTACGGGCGAAAAGTACCTCGTCAACCCAAACAAGGACATCGACTGAGACTTGATTCCCAAACGCTAGTGCGCAGCAAGGCCATATGGGCCCGTTCGACAGCCGGAAACACGATGCGTCGGTCAACTCTCTATCCTTTTGCACACATCGACCCCAGTTTGGAGACCCGACCATGACCACCACCAGCGAATCGCCTTCCGCCGCCATACGCGCGCGCCTCGACCATCCGATCATCGACGGAGACTCGCACATCGTCGAGTTCATGCCGACCTATTTCGACAACCTGAAGAGCGTCGGGGGATCGGAACTGGTCGAGCGCTTTCGCACGTCGAGCGTGAGCCGCGCCTGGGGACGGATGAGCTGGGATGAGCGTCGCGCCGAGCGCCCGACGGTCCCGCCCTGGTGGGCGCTGCCGACCAAGAACACCCTGGACCGCGCGACGGCGATGCTGCCGCGTCTGCTGCACGAGCGGATGGACGAAGTGGGCATGGACTTCGTCGTGCTCTACCCCACGGTCGGTCTCGGCTTTCCACACATCAATGACGACGAGCTGCGTCAGGCCGCCTGTCGCGCGTTCAACGAGTTCACAGCCGAGCAGTACGGCGAGTTCGCCGACCGGATGACCGTCGCCGCTGTGATCCCGCTGAACACTCCCGAAGAGGGACTGGCCGAGCTCGAGCATGCGCATTCATTGGGCCTCAAAGTGGCCCAGATTCCGGCGTTCGTCAGGCGGCCCGTGCCCGCCGTCGCCGAGAAGTATCCAGAGCTGGCGAATCGCGTGACCTGGCTCGACTCGTTCGGGATCGACAGCGATCACGACTACGATCCGTTCTGGCAGCGCTGCCTGGACCTCGGCTTCGCGGTCGCCTCGCACTCGGCCGGCATGGGCTTCTCCGACCGCGCCTCGATCTCGAACTACATGTACAACCACATGGGACATTTCGCCGCCGCCGGCGAGGTGCTCTGCAAGTCGCTGCTGATGGGCGGCGTCACGACTCGCTTCCCCGAGCTGCGCGTGGCGCTGCTGGAAGGCGGCGTCGCGCACGGCGCGCGGCTCTACGCGGACATCATCGCGCGCTGGGAGAAGCGCAGCACCGAGAACCTCGAACGGCTCGACCCGGCCAATATCGACGTCGAGCTCGCCTACGACCTGTTCAATCGCTACGGCGGCGAGCTGACTGAGGGCAAGCTGGAAAATCTGCCCAGGACCCTGGGAATGACCGGACCGGAGCTCGATCCGACGATCAAGGACAACTTCGCTGCGATGAACATCGAGCGCGCCGAGGACTTCTACGACCGCTTCGTGCCGTCGTTCTACTTTGGCTGCGAAGCGGACGATCCAATCACGGCCTGGGCCTTCAACGACCAGATCAATCCGTTCGGGGCGAAGATTCGCGCGATCATGAGCACCGACCTCGGCCACTGGGACGTGCCGGACATGTCGGAGGCGGTCGCAGAGGCCTACGAGCCGGTCGAGACCGGTGTGCTCAGCCCGGACGACTTCCGCGACTTCGCCTTCACCAATCAGCTCCGCCTCTACGCGCACTCCAACCCGAACTTCTTCAAGGGCACAATCGTCGAGGACGCGGCGGCCGAGGCGCTGGCGCAGGAGTCGGCGAACGGCGCGTAGGCTGGGGCCATGCCCGCAATCCGTCATACTCGCGCTTGTCGCGGGTATCTCGAAGCGGAGAATTCGCTATGAACTCGCTCGTCGCTGAGCGCAGAGAAGAACTCGCCGAACTATGCCGCCGACACCACGTGCGGCGTCTCGACCTATTCGGTTCAGCGGCCACTGAACGGTTTGACGACCAGAACAGCGACCTTGATTTCCTCGTCACATTCGAACCTGCAGCTCGTGTGGGATATACCACGGAGTTCTTTCAACTGCAGGAAGAACTCGAGCAACTCTTCGAGCGACCAGTCGACCTGGTCTTCGACTCTGAATTTCGAAATCCCCACTTCCGTGCCGCCGTCGAAGAGACCCGCACGCCGCTCTATGAAGCGTGAAACGGCGAAGTACCTGACCGACGTGCAGATGGCAGCCAACGCTCTGACCCGCTTTGTCTCCGGCCGAACCTTGGCGGAGTACTTGCAGGACGAGCTACTGCGTGCTGGCGTGCAATGGCAATTCGCGATCATTGGCGAGGCGATTTCTCAACTCGCCAAGATCGATCCCCAAACTGCTGAGCGAATCACTGACTACCGCAGGATCATTAGCTTCCGCAATGTCCTGATTCATGCCTATGGAGACGTGAACGACGAAGCAGTATGGCTCCGCGTTGAAGAACACTTGCCGATTCTTGTCGGTGAAGTTGAGCAACTGCTCGAAGAGATATAAGTTCCTGTGGCCATTTCGAGTTCGGGCTGTCCGCAGTGTTAGATTGCCGCAAAACGAAGTAGCAGATCAGCGGAAGGTCGGCACAGGATGCGTATTGCAGTGCTTGGCGGTAGCGGATTTATTGGGCCGCGCGTGATGCGTCGGCTGGTTGAGCATGGACACGAAGTCCACTGCATGGACATCAATCCCAATGCGCCTGTCCTTGACCCTCTGCGCGACAAGGTCGAAATCACCCACGGCGACATCACCGTCATGGATGACGTCGTCGAGGCGCTCGTTGCGGCGAAGCCGGACCGCGTGATCAACCTCGCCTATGTCCTCGGCGCCTCCGAGCGCGACCCGCATCCGCAGGTGCGAATCAACATCCTGGGCATGGACAACTGTTTTGAAGCGGCTCGCATCCTGGATATTCGTCGGGTGGTCTATGCGAGTTCGCTTGCCGTCTACGGTCCGCAGCGCCTGCATGGCGACCGCATGGTGACCGAGGACGATCTTCGGCTCGGCACCGGGATCTACGCGGTGTCGAAGACCTTCAACGAGCATCAGGCCGACTGGTACAACCGCGCCTATGACATGGCGATCACCGGGATCAGGCCGGCCAACATCACCGGTCCCGACAAGGTGCGCGGCTCGATGAACCACGTCCAGTGTCAGGTGTTGCCGGCGCGCGAGGAGGCGGTCAGCTTCCCGCACCGCGACACCATGACGCTGCCGCTGCACGTCGAGGACATCGCCGAGGTGTTTGTGCGCGTGACGCTGGCCGAGGCGACCGCGCACTCGATCTACAACTCGGGTGGGCACTCGACGAGCATGGGCGATCTGGCAGATACGGTGCGGCAGTTCCTGCCCGATGCGGAGATCACGTTCGACCAGGACGAAGGCGGGCACGATGCCTCGGGGCTCTACCTGATGGACAACTCGCGACTGGTCGAGGAATTCGAAGTCCAGTACGCCCCATTCCAGCAACGCGTGATGGAGACCATCAACGAAGTCCGCCGAGACGAAGGCTTGCCTGCCGTTGGCTAAGCAATCACAGGCTCCCCCTGCCCCGACGTGCCCACTCCCGTCCCCGGCCACCGAGCGGGGACCCGTCCTCATCGCCCTCTCGCCTATTGAATGGTCTGAATCGAATAGTCCATCTGCCGCCGCTTACACCAACGTTCAGCGGCCTCCCGCTTGCGTTGAACCGAGGCGGAGTCGATCTGGTTGGAGCCCTTAACCTCGACCAGCTCCACGCCTCCGTGGTTGTACTCCACCAGGAAATCCGGCCGGTAGTTGTGACGCTTGCTCTTCGGATCGATCCAGGGGATCACAATCCCATGCTTCTTCGTCCACTTGCGCACGGTCAGATCAGCCTCCAGCCGCTCCATCATCTTTCGCTCAAGGCCGCTGTCGTAGACCTCGAAGTTGTAGGCGCTCTTGGTTGGATCCATGAAGTTCCCGCGCTCAATCGTCGGCATATTCGATCATCCCTCCTACGACATCGCCCCGCTGGAGCAGGAATCGCTCCAAATCTCCCAGCGACCGAAAGGTTCGCCGAAGATCGCCCTCGGCGGCGTAGGCCAACGACTCCTCCGCCAGAAATCGCTGTTCCACGTGACGGAGAGCTGCGCTGTAGACCCAACGTTGGTCGATCAACGAGTAGCCGTGGCGAGTCGTCGCCTCAGCGGAGATCGTCTTCACCCGTTCCCGGATGCTCTCAGCCAGGTCATCGCGCGACAACTCGCCCACCTTTAGCTCAGTGACGCCGTCCGGTCCGCTCAGGTGCTTCGTCCAGCCTCCGGCGCTCAATTCCTGGCCAGTAACCTCGGAAATCGTCTGGTCCGTGATCTCGACGAATTCGGAACTGTATTCCAGATCCCCGAGTACATTGCGCCACTCCCGGCTTGGCTCATCCGATGCTGGAACCACGACGGGTTCGAAATCGCCCGTGTCGTCGGTCGGCTCGGGAATCTGAATGATCAAATCCGTGCTGACGACCTCTTGTCGCGGCTTGGGTTCGGGCAACTCCTTCAGAGCATCGAATTCCTGTTCGACCCCAACGTTCTTCTCAATCTTGGCCTGCAACAGATCCCACAGCCATTCGTGCTCGAGCTTAGGATGATCAACCACTGCGCAGATCTGTGGTTCTTCGTCGGTGATGTCTGGTCGGCGCACCCGCCGAAGGCCGCGCCCGATGATCTGCGGGCCGTAGACACGGCTGCCCATCTTGCGTAGTGGCAGGATCACCGCGACTTCTGGCACGTCCCAGCCTTCGCGAAGCATGGCCACCGACACGACCGCGTCGTACTTGTTCTGCCTGGCGATCTCCGCCGCCTCTTTGCGAGCCGAGTCTTCTTCATCCTCGGTCACCAACAGGGTGCGCAGGTTGAATTGCCCCTTGAGCATCGCCTGCGCTTTCTTCGCATCGGCCTTGCAGACGGCGACGACGAAGAGGATTGGTCGGTACCGCCCGTCGGCGTGCAGCTTCGCTTCCTTGAGCCGGTTGCAGGCTATCTCGATTTGCTGCGACATTGGCTTGGTGTCGGTGACCCACTGCGTCGATGTCAGTCCCTTCCGGTCTACTTCGTCCCAGTCGATCTCCTCGACGCGGCGCTGCTCGCCGCTGTTGGCGTCGGTGTAGGTCAACTCAACGACATCGATGCTGGGCTGGTAGACGACGGGTGTCGCAATCACGTGATCGTTCAGCGCCGCCGGAATGTCGTACTCGAAGATCATCTTGCTGTCGATCTGCTGCTCGTCGGCGCGGTCGGGTGTGGCGGTCGTATCCAGCCGGTACTTCATCGCGCCGTGTTCGGCCAGCGTTTCCAGTGTGCGATCGTATTCGGCCGCCGGAGTGTTGTGTGCCTCGTCGTTGAAGATCGCAAACGGGGTCTGATTCATCGCGAGGAACGCGGCCAGGTTGCGCTTGCCGGTCTTGCTGTTCTGATAGAACTGGTGAATGTTCGCGAGCACCACGTTCGAGCCGAATAGATCGCTGGCCGTGCTCCTGGAATCGCCGCCCAGCGTGGTCAGCGCGAAGTCATTGGCCGACACGACGGCGTCGGGCGGGATCAGTTCGCGGTCGACGAACACCTTGCCCTGCTGAAAATCGTCCTCAAGCCGGTCGCGGACGATCAGGTTGGGGCAGAGGATGAGAAACCGCTGCACATCGTGCGCCAGCCGCAGCCAGACCATCGTCGCCGCGATCAACGCTGTCTTGCCGCCGCCCGTGACAATGTTGACCAACAACCCGTCCGACCAGAACGACCGCTTGAGCGCCTCTCGCGTGTAGACGACCCGAAGCAACGCGTCCCACTGATGCGGCCACAACCCGCCGAAACGCGGGTAACGTTCGTCGTCTGGGTCGGCGAGGAAGCGCAGATAGTCAACTGTCTCCGATTTGGCGAGGGGGTAGCCGGACTCAACCCATTCACGAAATTTATCCTCGTGGGGCAGGAACTCGTTGAGCACAGCGGCTACTCCACCCTGACCACGATGGAGTCCATACCTTCGCCGCCCTTGTCGTCCTGCACTTTGCAGGCCACCGTGAATACGCCGCGATGCGGGAAGGTGTGCTGTGCCTCCAACGTTGGACCAGCGTTCTTGCCCTTCTTCTTGCCCTTCTTCTTGCCAAACCAGGTGTCGGGCTCGGCGTGGAAGACGCCGTCGCGATGGTTGAAGTCCCACTGCACATTGATCAGCTTGGCGCCGGCATTGAAGACCTGAGAACCGCCTGCGCTGAAGTTGTAGGTGGCGCCACGCACCCGCTGATGTGCAATCTCTACGAGCGGCGGCTGGACGAAGGTGAGGAACTCCGAGTAGTCGCCCCTCTCAGTGGACTGGCCGCTGATGTGACTACGGAATTCGGGCGAGTCCAGCGCCACCTGGTTGAGCCGCACCAGGCCGATCTCAAGTCCGTCCCGGTTGCGCAACAGCTCGGCTGCCTCCCGTGCGTCTTGGCGAAATCCCCAGGCGAGCATCGTGCCGTCGCGAAGGCCCTCATCTCCCTGGTACCGGTCCAGCCTGGTGATTGCCTCGGCAAACGCGTTCACATCCTGCGCCGATGCTCGCTCCCGGCGCTTCGGCGATCCAACCCAGACCGGTATGCGCGCCCCTGATCCCTTGTAACCATGAATACCGGGATCCTCAGAACGAACTCGCGCGTCGTAGCAATGCAACACGAACTGGCGGAAGTCTTGAGCTGGCATTTGGGAGAGCTTGTCCGCCTCGTAGATGCCCCAGTGTTCGACGGTGAAATCGGGCGGCGGGTTGTCGCCCAGTTCGCGAGTCGTCGCATCGTTCTTCAGACGCTCGGCGGTCACAGCCACGGCGACCCGCGATTGGTCGATCATGATCCAGCGGCGGTCAAGACGTTGCGCAACGACCCCGGTGCCGCCACCACCACAAAAGGCGTCCAGGACAACTTCACCAGGATTGCTGGACGCTTCAACCACACGCTCCATGACCTCTTCAGGCTTTTGCGTCGGGTAGCCAACTCTTTGGGATGAGGTTTGTGACATTGTATGGTCGATCAGCTCGTCGTGATCCCATATGGTATCAACAGGTTTTCCACCCTTGAGGTAGTATTTTGTGCCGTTTTGGATGAAGTACTTGCCCTTGTCATCAGTCTGTGAGTACTTCGCGTCCATCCACTTGGAGACGCCTGCCCGAATCTTGTTGTGATGGCTCGGCCAGGACTTCGCATAGTAGAAGAGAACATCATGCTTTCGAGGAAACCAACGCTTCACATTGAAGCCACCTAAACCATAGTGCCAGATAACTTCATTCTTGAAGTTCTCATATCCAAAAATCTTATCCATCTCCACTTTGATGTAATGGCTTGCGTGCCAGTCGCAGTGGACAAATATCGAACCATTTGGCTTTAGCAGACGCTTCATCTCATAGAGCCGAGCATTAAGCCAAACCAGGTACCCGTCCAATCCACCCTCCCAGATGTCAGAGAACGAGCGTTCCTCGTTCTGGTCGCCCCAGATCACGTTGTAGTTGCGGTTCGAGAAGAAGGGCGGGTCAATGTAGATCAGGTCGACTGATTCCGAGGGCAACTGCCGCATCACGTGGAGGTTGTCGCCCCAGATCAGGCGGTTGGGTTCGAGGTCGGGCGCGCCGAAGCTGACGCGGTCGACGATCTGCGTGGGCAGGTTGATCACCGGGTTGTGATTGCGAAAGCCTGGATGCTTCGGATCCCAACCCTTCGGCGGCGTCTCGACCGGAACGTTCCCGAATCGAGCGGGAGCGCGGAAGAGCTGCTCCTGGTCGGGGAGTTCGACCTGCGGTTCGCTGGCGATGTAGTCAGTTGTCATCGGTGGTATCTCCAGTAGTGAAGTCGGAAAATTTCGGTGTGTATGGCTTACAGAATGGGTCGGGTTATCTTGAGCGAACAGCGCGCAGCCCTTGCCGACCTCCGCCAGGCCCTCCAGTCCCCGCTACGATGAACCCAGAACAAGGAAGCTATGAGGCTTGGGAGGCCCCGTTTTTTCTCCCAGCGCCCCAGAAAAAAGTTCACCCTGAAACCTGAAAGCCGTCACAAAGCCCAGCAAAACACAGGGAATCCCCAATCGAGGAGGACATAACACCCTGAAAAAACCTGAAAAACCTGAAAAACCTGAACACTGAACACCGTGACCCGCAAGCGTTCGCTTACCAGGCGCCTGTCTCCTAGAGCGAGGCGTTAGGCTCGTTGCGAGTCTCAGAAGCCGACGCGTCCGAAGGGGGTTCACATGGAGCAACTCGACCTGGTCCCGTACCTGCTCTACGAGAAGGAGGACAACGGGATTCTGTGGATCAAGTTCAATCGTCCTGAGAAGCTGAACGCCGCCGTCGGTGGAGCGGAGCGGACCGGCACGCTGTCCAAGGTTGGTGAGTACATGCGCGCCGCCGACGATGACCCGGATGTCAAGGTGATCGTGCTGACCGGCGTTGGGCGCGGCTTCTGCGCAGGTGTGGATGTGCGCGGCACGGATATCGGCGAATTCGAGCCGAACGACAACTCGCTCGGCAACGCGCCGTACGAGACCGGCGGGTTGGATGAGACGCGCCAGCGCTTCTACTACGGCATCACGAAGCTGATGAAGGACCTCTCGTACATTCGCAAGCCGACTATCGCGATGGTCAATGGCGTGGCGGCCGGATTCGGCATGGATATGTCGCTGCAATGCGACATCCGCTATGGCAGCGAGAACACGCGATTTATCTCCTACCAGCAGGTTGGCCAGATCATCGAGAACGGTGGCGCCTACTACCTGACAAGGCTTGCCGGGCTTGGTCGCGCACTTGAGTTCTCCTTCACCGGCCACCTCGACGGCGAGACCGCCGCGGAGTGGGGCGTCTTGAACAGGCTCGTTCCGTCCGATGAGTTGGAGGCGGAGGTGCGCGCGTTGTGCGACCGGATCATGCGCAACCCGCCGCTAGTCACCTGGATCAACAAGCGGGTCATCCGGGCCGCCATGGACAGCACGCTCGAAACCACGGCGATACTGACCTCGAACGCCTCCCCAATCCTCGCTACTTCGGAAGATGCCGCCGAGGCTCGCGCCGCCCTACGCGAGCGCCGCGCCCCAGATTTCAAGGGTCGCTGAGTGCTCAGCGTCGCCGTCTGGCGGAGACTTTTCGCATCAACAGAGCAGACATATGCGAAGCACCAATCGGGTTCCCCGCTCCCCCTCGCAGGGGGAGCTGCCGCAGGCTGAGGGGGTCCCGCTCCCCATCGATGAGACGGCAAGCTACAACCCGTACCAATCAGTCCTTAAAGTGAACAACGCCTAGCCAGCGCCCTGTGCTTCCCGTAGGGGGCGAGGAAGGAAATTGCCATGACAGAAGTCTCATTCGCCCGCTTCGACGGCAAGGTGGCGCTGATCACGGGGGCCGCCGCCGGCATCTGCCGGGTCAGCGCCGAGATCATCGCGGCCGAGGGCGGCACGATCGCCGCCGTCGACAACAACGGGGAACTACTTGATGGCGCAGTCGAGGCGTTCGCTGCGGCCGGCGGTGGCCAGCACCACGCTTATCCCGCTAACGCACTCTTGCAGGAGGAGGTGGATGCGGTCGTCGCCGATGTCGTCGACCGCTTCGGCAAGATCGACATCCTGATCAACGGCGTCGGCGGCTCGACGATCATCGCAAACTCGGCCGCGACGGCCGAACAACTGACGATGGAGGAGTGGCAGAAGGTGCTGGACTTCAACCTCAGCGGCACCTTCCTGTTCTGTCACGCCGTGATTCCACATATGACCAGCCAGGGCAGCGGCAAGATTGTGAACTTCGCCTCCATCGCCGGCCGGGGAAAGAGCGCCAGTAGTTCGTCGGCCTACGCAGCAGCCAAGGGCGGCATCATCGCGTTCACCACCAAGCTCGCCGCAGAGGTCGGTCCGGCGGGCATCAACGTCAACGCGATTGCACCCTCGGCCACGCTGACTGAGCGCATTCGTCGCCACTGGGAAGGCCGGCCGGCGGAGCTGCGAGAACGCGCGCTCGCCGGAACGCCGCTGGGCCGGATCGCCGAGCCAATCGACCAGGCCAACGTGGTCTGCTTCCTGGCGTCGTCACACGCGGACTTCGTCACCGGGGTCACGATCGATGTGACGGGCGGGGCCTGACTTTCCTGAGCCTTCCCCCTTTTGAGCCTGTCTCAGAAGCAAATTGTTCGTCATTCCCGCGCTCCGTCGCGGGAATCTCGCAGAGTTCTGCACCAACGTTTGGTCCTGAGGAAGCATGCCATTTTCAATCGTCCAACTGACTTCTGGCTTTCGTGCCGAGCGCAGCGAGATACCCGCGACGGAGCGCGGGTATGACGGAGATGAATGTCAGATGACTTCTGAGATGTGTTCCTTTTGGGGGAGGTGTCACGAAAGCCCGCCCCCGGCTTGAACGGGGGTGCCGGAGGGGGCTTCCGCTAGCTGCTGAGGCCCCAGCCGGCGGCCCCCTCTGCCGCTCCGCGGCATCTCCCCCAAAGGGGAGATCTAGGAATCTCGGCTTACGCGAGGACGGTTGGGGAGCTGATGGGCGCTTCAATTGGGATTGCGACGCCGATGGAAACAGGTCCTACATCTCGTCCGACTTGAGCACGGGCAAGACTTCTTCGGCGAAGAGATTCATGGAATCCAACACCTGCTTTTGCGACAGGTCGCCGAACCAGAAGTTTGCGTTGAAGTGGTCGGTACCCATGACCTCGCGAAGCTGCTTGATTTTGGCGATGCAGGTATCGGGCGTGCCCATCACGAAATAGCGGTCGAGCAGTTCCTCCGCGGACGGTTCCGTGTCCAGGGGGATGGCGATCGCTCGGCCGTGGTCGACGCGCGCGAGACCCTGCCGCAGGCTCAAGGTCACGCGCATGTTCCAGCGGGCCTGTTCGACGATTGCCGGCAACTCGGACTCATCGTGGGTCACATATACCGGGCGTTGGGTGCTGACTCGGACCGCTTTCCGCTGCGCCGGATCAGTGATCGCGCGGTCGAAGGTCTCGCGGAACTCGGCCAGCCGCTCGATCGGTATGCCAAAGCCGCCCGAGATCAGATTGAAGCCTCGCTCAGCCGTCGCCGCGATCGACTCATGGCTCTGACCGACCACCCAGATCGGCGGGTGCGGCTGTTGGATGGGCATCGGGAACACGCTGGTCTCGCCGAAGCTGTAGTACTTGCCTTCGTAGGAGAATGGCTCTCCCGCGAATGCCTTGAGCAGAATGTCGACGGACTCCTCGAAGCGTTCCCGGCTCTCATCGAGCGTGTGACCGAGCCGGTCGAACTCGTAGCGCTGATAGCCGCGGCCCAGTCCAACATCGAGACGGCCGCCGCTCAACAAGTCGGCAGTGGCGATCTCCTCGGCGACGACCAGGGGATGGTGCAGCGGCAGCACGACGACGGCGGAGCCGACGCGGATGCGTTCGGTTTGAGCCGCGAGGTGCATCGCGAACATCAACGGACGTGACAGGTAGCCATACGTCGAGAAGTGATGCTCGGCGCACCAGATGCTGTCGAACCCCAGCCGGTCCGCAGTCTGGGCCATCTCCGTCGCTCGCGCGAACACCTCGGTAGGGTCTTGCGCGCTCGGCGACTGGAGCAGCAGGAAGGTTCCGCAATCCATGAGGTCCGTTCCCCTATCAGTATGTTGGTGTCACTCCCCGCCGAGACAGGCTAGCGCGGTCCGTTGAGCGCTCGGTCGAGCGCCGAGAGTTCGTCGCGCCTCCAGCGCTTGGAGAGTTCCGCGTCGGGCGCTAGATTCGGCGAGCCGTGAAAGGCGCCTGGGTAGACGTGTAGCTCAGCCGGTACGTTAGCGGCCAGCAGCGCCTGCGCGTACGCGATGTCCTCGTCGACAAAGAGGTCCAGCGTTCCGACATTGATGTACGCGGGCGGGAGTCCTGACAGGTCCGTGGCGCGCGCCGGCGCCGCGTACGGGGAGACGCCGTCGCCGCCGGCATTGTCCGCGAGGTACGCGTTCCATCCGGCGAGGTTCGAGGCACGGTTCCAGATGCGCGGGTCGACGATCACCTGGCTGCTGCGGGTCGTGTTGCGATCGTCGAGCATCGGGTACACAAGCAACTGGAAGCACACCTCGACCTCGTCGCGGTCACGGGCGACCAGCGCCAGCCCGGCTGCCAACCCACCGCCCGCGCTGCCGCCGCCGATCGCCAGACGGTTGCGGTCCAGGCCAAGCTCATCAGCCGACGACGCGAGCCAGCGCAGCCCGGCGTAGCAGTCCTCGATTGGCGCTGGGAACGGATGCTCAGGCGCGAGCCGATACTCGACAGACGCAACGAGCACGTTCAGCGCCTCGGCGATGCCGGCGCAGTATGGGTCGTTCATCTCGACGTTGCCGACCACCATCCCGCCGCCGTGGATCCAGTAGAGCGCAGGAGCGTTCGCCGGCAGCGAGGCAGGACGGTACGTGCGCACCATGACATCGGGCGCGCCGTCCGGGCCCGGAGCCATGTGATCCTCGAGAGCGACGCCGTCGGGAAGTTGCACTTGAGGCATCTCGGCCCGCAGCTCCGCCATCGACGCGCGTCGGGCATTGAAGTCCGCCGGATCATGACGCATGGGCAGCGCATGGAGCGCCGCGAGGTGATCGGCGTCGAGATAAGTCTCGATGTCGAGTGTGGGAGTGGTCATCAGTATGTCTCCGGCTGGCTGCGACTCATTGGTTGGCAGATCGTAACAAACGCACGAACGAAATTCCGGATGACTCGCTTGGCGACTCCGCTAGTCTGCCCGTGCCGAAGCCCGGAAGGAAGGCCAGATGTCCGACGTCGAAGAACACGCCAAAGCGGCAGTCGATGCGTTTCAGGATGCCTGGAACGCTCAGGACCACGAGCGCCTGGCCGCTGCGCTGAACTATCCACACGTGCGACTCTGGAGCGGCGTCTTCACGCAGATCGACACTCCCGAGGAGTTCGCCGAAATCAGCAAACGCGGTAAACCGCAACTCGAGACCGAGGGCTGGCATCACACCACGACGGCCTCAATAGACATCGTGCAGCAGGGCCCCGACAAAGCGCACGCTGCGCTGATCAATCACCGCTGCCACGCCGACGGCAGCGTCTACCACAAGTTCGACACCCTCTGGATCATCACCAACCAGGACGGCCACTGGGGCGTCAAGTTCCGCTCCAGTTTCCTCGGATCACCCTCGCACTAAGGCAGCTCCGAGTTTCGTCCCTCCACCATGCGGGGACTAGCCAAGTCAATCATTGCGAACGATCACATCGAAGGCAGATAGAAGTCTCGACCTAAGAGGTGGTGGGTCAAGGGGTCTGTGCTGCAGCGAGGATGGCATTGACGGTTGGTGTTGCGCCTGCTGAGCGTGGGGCTCAGGGACCTCGGCTCAACGGTGGAGTGCGATTCGATGGCGACCGGATCGCACGCGTGCCGGGCCTCTATCAATGGCTGAGCAGGCGGTCGTACTGGTCGTGCGCGCCGATCCAGACCCAGGTGAAGTCTTCTCCGTCCGCAACGGCCAGTGCACGATAATCGCGCCCCACCCGCGCCGACCACAATTTGCCGACCTTCTTGAAGCGGAGTGACGGGTGCGCGGGATTCTCGACGAGCAAGCGAAAGTTCCGCCTGGCCACCCGTTGAACAGGATCCGGCAGCTGCTCAAACGTTGTCCAGAACCGTGACGTTGTGCGGTGCACTTACAGATCGTCGATCGAGCCGAGCGTGTCTGTCTCGCCGGCCTCCCCGATCAGAACATCCAGCTGACCTGACTCCGAGTCAGCCTCGATCTGTCTATCCCACCGCTCCCAGTCCAGCTCGCTGAGCCACTCCCGTAGGCGCGCAAACTCGTCCTCGGGTAGGACCAGGATGGCTTGCTGGATCTCAGCGATGCTCGGCATCATTACTTCCTTGGCCTCAGCTGACTGCTCTGACTTGATTCTACCGTTGGTGTTCCTCTGTGGCCGCGGTTGAAGACTCGCCCTTACTGCGTGCGGAAGTGTGGGATCTGCTGCCACCAGGAGAGGTGGTTGCCGCCGGCGCCGCGTAGGAACACGATGACCGGCGCGTCGTCGCTGGGGCTGTGGTGGTCGTCGTGGAGCAGGTCGAGCCCGTTGAGGGCGACGAATGGCGTGTTGTCTTCCTGCTCCTCTACCGCAAGTTGCGCAACCGCGGATCGAGTGCATCACGCACCCAGTCGCCCATCAGGTTGCCGGTCAGCGAGACCAGCACGATGGCGATGCCGGGAATCCAGATCAGCCACCAGGCGATGGTCATGAAGTTGCGCCCCTCCGAGATCATGATCCCCCAGGAGGAGGTCCCGACCCCCACGCCGACGTTGAGGAAGCTCAGCCCGGCCTCGAAGACGATCACGACGGCCACTTCCAGCGTCATCAGGATCACGATGGTGTTGAACAGGTTGGGCAGCAAGTGACGCCGGAGAATGCGCAGGTCCCCTGCCCCGATCGAGCGGGCGGCGAGGATGAACTCCTGCTCGCGCAGGGAGAGCACGTCCGCCCGCGCCAGACGCGCATAGCTGGACCAGGTCCAGAGCGTGATGATCAGGATCACGTTGCGCAGGCTGGGGCCCCAGACGGCAGCAACAAGGATGGCGAAGAGGATCGCGGGCAGCGCCAACTGGATGTCGACGACCCGCATCAGCACCTTGTCCAGCGCGCCCAGGCGCCAGCCGGCCGTCAGCCCGACCACCGTGCCGATGGTCGCCGAGGCCGGGATCGCGATCGCGACGACGATCAAGGACACCCGCGCGCCGTGCATCAGGCGAGCGAGCATGTCGCGGCCCAGGTGGTCGGCGCCCAGCGGGTGATCCCAGGCGCCGCCGTCAAAGACCGGCGGGAGCAATTTGTTGGGGAGCACGATCTCGCGCGGGTCGTAGGGGGAGAGCAGGTCGGCGAAGATCGCCGCGACGAGGAACAACGTCAGGATCAGCGCCGAGGGCGCCAGCAGCGCCACTCGCCGCCACCTGGGTCGCCGCCTTCGGGCCTGCGGCGCCAGGTCCGGGATCGCGACTCGTTGCCCAGATTGCGTTGACATCAGGCGCTACCGACCCGGATGCGGGGGTCGATCACCTGGTAGGAGAAGTCGGTCACGATGTTGGCCAGCACGATCGTGGAGGCGATTAGCAGGATCGCGGCCTGCGTGACCGGGAAGTCGCCGCCGTCGATCGCCTGGATCGTTAGCCGGCCGATGCCGGGCCAGGCGAAGACCGTCTCCACGATGATCGCGCCGGCGATCAGCCGGCCCACCTCGATGCCCAGGAGCGTGACCACGGGCAGCAGCGCGTGGCGCACGGCATGGCGCAAGACGATCACGCGCTCGGGTAGGCCCTTGGCCCGCGCCGTGCGCACAAAGTCCGTGCCCATCGCGTCGATCATGCCGGAGCGCGTGAGCCGCATGATCGCCGCGGCAGCGAACAGCCCCAGCGTGAAGCCGGGCATGATCATGTGCTGCACGCTGCCGCTGCCGCCGGTGGGCAACCAACGCAGCTCGACGCTGAGAAAGAAAATCAGCATCAAGGCCAACCAGAAGTTGGGCGTGGCCTGGCCGATCACGGCCAGCAGGCGAGCCAACCAGTCCGCCGGACGGCCCCGGCGCAACGCCGCGATCACCCCCAGCGGCAGGCCCAGCAGCAGTGCAAACAACATTGCGGCGCTGCCCAGCTGCAGCGTCTTCCCGACCCGCGACGTTACTTCGTGTAAGGCGGGGCGGCCGTTGAGCAGCGACGTCCCGAAGTCGAGCTGGACCGTGTCCGCGAGGAATCGCGCATATTGGACGGGGAGGGGGTCATTGAGGCCGAAACGCTCCTTCAGCGCCTCGATCTCCGCCTGCGTCGACTGATCGTCGGCCAGGTACGCGATCGGGTCGCGCGTCACGCGGCTGACGAAGAAGACGACCGTGACGACGAAGAACACGACCAACAGCCCCTGGAGGAGCCGCGAAGCCAGCACCTGCCAGAGGCTGTTGCCCGTCATGCTCGGTTGTCTGCGCCCACTTCGGACCTACGCTTCGGACCAACGCCGCGCGCCTACGTCACCAGCGGGCGGATTCCCCAGTAGTTGAAGTGATCCTGCCGACCGCCGTGGTTGATCCACTCGATGTTGTTCCGCAGGACGCCCGTGCCGATCGGCTCGATGAGGAAGAGGAAGCTCGCATTCTCGTAGACGGCAACCGCGAGATCGTTGATGGCCTGCGCGCGTTCGGCCGGATCGAACGCCGAGCGCGTCGCCTCGACGAGCTCCTGGATGCCGGAGTCCGGGTATTGCCCGTGCGCGATCGAGCCGTCCTCGGAGATATGCGCGTTGATATTGCTGACCGGATCCGGGAAATGATTGATGAAGTAGAAGTGCATTCCCGGCGCCTCGTGGTTGCCGTCGTCGCCTTTCAGACCCAGACGCGGCCGGAAGACGGCATGCACATCGACCTGCAGGTCCGACGTGATGCCGACCTTCTCCAGGTCCTGCTGGACGATCTGTGCGCCCAGTTCGGTATTGGCGTGGGTACCCTTGTGGCCCCAGAAGGGCGTGTGGAAGCCGTCCGGGTAGCCGGCCTCGGCCAGCAAAGCGCGGGCCTTGTCCGGGTTGTACTCGTAGGTCAGCCTTGCCCTCTGTTCGTCCGTCAAGTAGCCGAACGAGCTTGACGAGATCCCGTACGCCCGTTTCTCCTGGCCCGTGAGAGAGTCGATGATCGCGTCGATGTTCACGGCGTGGTTCATCGCCCGGCGCACGCGGATGTCCTGGAACGGGAACGATCCGTCGGCCAGCGGCCGCAGCGTGTTCATGCTGATGTTCCAGTTGTCGATCCCCCCGGCGTAGAGCACCCAGAAGTCATCGCTGTCGAGGAAGGTCTCCGCCAGGTCCGGCGGCAGAGCCAGCGCCATGTCGGCCTCGTCGGCCTCCAGCGCGGCCACGCGGCTCAGCGGCTCCGGCCGCACGATCTGCTGCATCTCCGTAAACCAGGGCGTGTGCCGTCGGTGCGTCGAGCCGGCCTCGACGTGATAGTCCTCGAAGCGCACACTCGTCACCTGATCGTCCGGCGCGTAGGACACGAGCCGGAAGGGGCCGCTGGCGCCCCCGGTGTTGTTGTACGCCTCGTCGCCGATCTCCTCCACGATGTGCTTGGGAATCAGGTGTACTTCCGTCCCGAGCACGGCAAACGCCGACGCATCCGATAGCAACGGGACCCGCGCGGTGAGATCGTCCACCACGCTGATCTCGTCCCGGACAGCGGAGACCTTCCAGGTCGTGCGGGAGTCGAACTTGCCGTCGGCGTTATAGAGGCCAATGCCGCCAGTGCGATCGAGCGAGAACTTGAGGTCCTCCGCGGTCACGGGCGCGCCGTCGTGCCAGGTCATGCCCTCCTTCATATGGACCAGCCCCGCCGTGAAGTCGTCGACCCATTCGAAGGTCGCCGCGGACGCCACGAAGTCTTTCGAGAACTGGTCGAACTGCCCCAGGGTGTCGTAGTGCATCCAGGTCTGGGGTTGGCCACCGCCCGGCCCCAGGATGTCGAGGCCGCCTGCCGCCTGCGAAATGACGGCTCGTACCGTGGCGTTCAGGTCGGTTTCGCCCGCGGCTGGCTGAGGGGCGGCTTGCTGCTGCTCTTCGGCGGTCGCGGTCTGGGCCTGCTCCTGCTGCTCCTGCTGCATGGCCTGTTGTTCGGCCTGTTGCTCGGCCTGCTCTTGCTGCATCGCCTGCTGCTGTTGCATGGCCTGTTGCTGCTCTTGTTGTTGCTGCTGCTGGGCCTGCGCAACCGCTTGCTGTTCGTCGTCATCGTCGCCGCCACAGCCGACCAGAGCGAGCCCGGCCGCGCCAACGCCGGCGCGAGCGCTCGCCTTCAGCATCATCCGTCGGGAGATATTCCGGCTGCGTAGCCTCGTCCAATAGTTGCGGTCGCTCATTGCGATGCCTTTCGTCGGCCGGACGTCAATCTCAACGCTGCCCGCTTCGGCGGAGGGCATGGCCTGTGTAGGCGTATTCTGCGGGGGGGGGGGGGTAAATGTCAAGTGGATGATTGAACCTAAGGCCGGTCGGAAGTGAACGGATCCATCGACTTTCCGGACGTGTCCACCGGGGGTGCGTCCGCTCCTCAGCGTTCTGCTCTGATGCGGAAGCCGTGCGGGAGTTGCAGGCAAGGAATACAGAACTCGGCGGCGACATCCCCATGATCAAATTTCCCAGAGGCCGTTACAAGCGCCACCGGGTACGCAACGAGGCCGCCATGGACAACGCCTCGCACTGCGCGTCGAGCCGCTGGAGGCCACGCCGCTCGAGACGCTGCAGGACATCGTCAACCACTGGGAGGAGCTGTGGCCGTCGCAGTAGGTCGGAGGGCGCATCGCCCGCGAGCGCTGCGACTGGGAATGTTGTTGAGACAAGGGTGGTAGGCCAAAGGGGACTGTACTGAGAGCATGCGTTTGGGAAGTGGCTCTGCAGGGAGGAGGTTGGGCGACAAGCAATTGCTGGGGTGCGACCTCAGCTTCTGGTTGTCTGCCGTCTATCGTCAGCCCGTTCGAGTTGGCGAAAGCCGAGATGCCTCATCCATTCACGTTGCGTGAGTGGACGGTCGTAACACGGAAATCGTTGGACCGTAAGAAACTTCCTCGAGACGTCGATGGGCATCCCGGGCGCCAACGGTCCTCATTCGAAGCCGTCGGCGCGATAGGCGGCGAACTCTCGGTAGAAGCTGTCGATGGTCAGTCCGAACGCCGCCTCGAACGCGACCTGCCAGGAGTAGGTGTCATTGCCTCGCCGGACATACTTCTGTTCGCGTGCGCGGCGGAAGTAATCCCAGATTGCGTCGTAGCCACTGGCATGTTGAACAAGCCAATCGACAGCCAGGACGCTTTCAGACCTGCCTCTCTCAATTTCTGAGGCTTCCCAGTTGTCGAATCGCCTACCCCAAAGAGCCTGCTGCCGGAGGATTCGATAGGGGGCGATCGGATCGCCGGCCAAGCCCGACTCGGCCTGCTCGTACATCGCCGCGGCGTATTCCATGGCGCCCACGATCAACCAGCCTGGCTCCCCAACTCCTGCGCTCAACCAGTGCTGAAGTCCCCGAGTGTATTCGCGCGCGATCGTCATCTCGTCCAGACACGCGATCCGAATGGTCTGACCGGAGAGTCCACACCGAACCCGGAGAAACTCGGGTATGCCTGAGCCGGCGTATACCTCCACGTCGATCTGACTCAGCATCAAACCATAGGCGTCAAGGAAGAACCGCCGGACCGAATCGAAGGATGTCTGAAACTCGCGCTGCAGCGATTGGTCATCACGGCCGATGTAGATGATTCGGGGTTCAAAGTCCGACTTGATCAGCGGGAGCTGCTGGACCGGCGAGTTGACCCAGATCACGTGTCCTTGCCTTGCCGTGCCCGCGGTCCGGTAAGCGAACTGCCCTCGCTCGGTACTCGCGATGAGCGGATCGGACTCCAACGGGCCGAGACCCCGCACTGCGTCCGCCAGTGAAGTCGGTTGTGTGCTGCGCCAGATCACGTAGCCACCGTTGGCCTGGACCTGGTGACGCGACACGCCGTAGCCGCGCCGAGATGCATCCCAGCCAACCGTGACCGGCCTGTCCCCGCTGACGTACATCCATGCGATCTGACCTTCACCCAACATCAGCTCCGGCTCGATCCGCTCCAATTGGCCACGGAATACGGTCCTCTCCGGTGTTCCATCACGATCGAGAGTGATGATGCCAACCAGTTGGTCCGATTGCGCAAACAAATTCTGCAGGGACACCCCTCCTTCCGGCGCGCCGACCAGATTCACGCCGGGTTGTAAGAGGATGTCGGTCCGACTCGTCCTCGGTTCGTCCGGCAGAGTGATCGTCCAGGGATCGGGGTGGTTGAAGTGGGATTCGAACCGGGAACGTCGTGCGGGGTTGGACGTGAGCTGAATCGCGCTAGCGCGATCGATAAACCAGGTGAGATATCCAAAGCCGTTGACGTACTCACGTCGACTGATTGCAATGAAGTAGTCGGCATCAGGCACTCGTGCTTCGATCACGCCTTCTCTCTCTCTCGAGATGCCCGAGAAGCAGAATGTCTCTGCTTCGAACTGGCACAGTTGAAAGTTGGGGAATCCATCTGTAACGGGCCGACCGTCCGGTTCCAACAGCCGGATCCTGAGCACTTTGCTCTTGGGAAGAGAGATGCTGAATGCTTCAGGGGGCGCCAGACTTAAGACGACTGTGCTTGCTTGCGACCGATCACTCGTGAAGTTGCCCGGCATTCCTTCGGCATAGAAGCCGTGCGACCCGTCCGGCAGCACAATCGTGACATAATGCTCCCCATGGAGTTGGGCCAGTAAGAAGTCACCCTGCTCGTCTGTCCGATTCGCCGCGCATCCGTGGTACAGCGAAATCGGACAGAGCGTGACATGCGCACCCGCGACCGGCTCACCCGGACCGTCAAGGATGAGCCCTTGCACGGAGGTCCGTGAGGGGAGCACGATCTCCAACGGTGATGAGCTATGCACCGGTGAAGACACATCGGTTCGAGATACACCGCCCGCGGAGAAGTTGCCCGTCGAGGCTGTGTCGTAGTACCCGACCAGCTCCTCACCCAGCCAGACCGAAACGGCGTAACTGCCGGGTTGGACCTGTTCGACGAAACGGTGGTCTGGTAATCGCTGGGCGGTAACGCACTCGTCTTCGCAGAAGCGGATGTCCGCGTCCGTGTTTGCAGGCCGCCCATCGTCGTAGAGCATGCGGACCATGATCGGTTGAATGCGGTCGTTTAGAGGGCGAAGCCTTCTGACTGCCGGACTTGTCGTGGAGCTCTCCCGCACTCGCCATATGGTCGCTTGGCTCGAGTGAGGTGTGTAGTTCCCCGATGCGCCGGAACGGTAGGACCCGGACAGACCGCCCCCCTCGAAGTGCAGCTGATAGTCGTCGCGGTGAAGTTCGTGCTTGTACGTTCCCGTCTCGTCCGTGACCGACACCGCACAGATCCCAACATCGGTCCTAGAACAGATCGTCGCAACCACGCCCGAGTCCGGGTTCCCGTCCCAGCGATGAACCGTACCCGTGACCGTGATCTTTGGCGGCAGGATCACGCGAACCGGCCGCCAGTGGCCGTCCTCAGGGCGAAAGACGGTGAGGTTCTGGGCGGTCCAAGAGAGATTTCCTTCTGCGCCCTCGCGGTAGTAAAACCGCCTTCCGCTCGTCGGATCGCTCACGGAGAGTACCAGGGGTTCGCTCACGCTGGAAAGGACGAACTGGCCTTGTTCGTTCGACCTGGCAATGTGCCAAGTCTCACTGCAGCCTGGATTGGTCTCGGGGCACAACCACGCTCCTGCTCCGCTAATCGCGCCGCTGGACTCATCGACGACCTCTCCGATGATCGCGTAGAAGTCCTGTGCTGCGGCTCTGTACGTCAGCCCAATCGATGACAGCAAGGCCGCCAGTACGACCGCTACGAGAAATGCGTTGCGAGGTATCTTAACGCCCACGTTGGCTCATTCCACTGACCGGCCGAGATCGGCGATTGCTCGGTCCATTGGCTGAGCCTCCAAGCCTTGAAGTGACATCCTAGACTTCGAGATTCGTCAGAGTGCGAAGTCGCATCTCGGTGCGTTCGGCACCGCGCTGCGGATGATTTTGAGAAACGCTCAGGTGGCGGACCCGTGTGGAAAGTCGTGCTCGGCTAGCTCCTGCCCGCAGAGGCGATCACGGTTCTTGTTAGAGATCGGCTCGGCATTGCATCGGCCGACGGATCGAGAGTGGGTTGCTGAGAGTGGACCTCACACTTGGAGACGTTGGACGGTGTGAGCCATTGACATAAAGGGTGTAGGCCAAAGGGACTGTACTGCGAGCATTCGTTTGGGAGGTGGTGCTGTAGGCGCGCGACTTGGGGGCAGCGTTCACGTCGCAGGCGTCCTTCCTGAGATCGTAGGCCGAACTCGCTCCCGACCGGCACGTGGCCAGCGACAGGGCGTGTGGGCGAGGCTTGCCGTGTCGCCCCAGGTTGCCAAAGGTTTCGGGCTCAGAAATCGGCCTCGATCGGAAGACTCGGCCGGCTGTCGTCGTCTGCAAGTTCAACAACTTGGACAATGCGCGGTCGCATCGATCCGGGACTGTATGATCCACCAGATTGCGCGAAGGGTGGACTCACGGGTGGACTCACCTGGAGAAATTCGTAGTGCCGGTCAAACAACCATCTCCCAGTCTGGAGCTCTTGCAGGAGGAATACCTACTCGTTGAGGCATGGAAGAAGACGGTCAACCACCTGAGAGCGCACAACTGGTTTGCCGACTCTCTTGCCATAGACCTTGCCGCGGCCGAGCTACCCCGTTTCCTACAGGAGGTAGCGGATCGTCTGGTTCGGCCCGACGACTATGAGACTCGCCCCTTACGGCTCGTTCCAGCGCCAAAAAACCACGCATGGAACTTCGACCCCGATGACGGAATGAACCCCTGGAAACCTGTGTCGATCACGGACGAAGATCAGCCGCGGATCCGTCCACTCGCGCACGTTGATCTGAGCGATCAAGTGGCTGCTACCGCAATCATGCTTTGTCTTGCCGATCGTGTGGAGACTCGGCAAGGTGACCCGACTGGTGCACTAACTGATGCCGAGCACAGGCGTCGTGTCCTGTCTTACGGCAATCGACTCCTTTGCGACGTAGAGGGCGACGAACTCCTCTATCGCTGGGGAACCAGCTCGCTCTATCGAGGCTACTTCGAGGATTATCGGGCATTCGTGGCGCGGCCAGCGGCTTCCGCGATTTCTGCATCCACTGATGACCCACGCATCGTGATTGCGCAGTCTGACTTGCGGAATTTCTACGATCGCGTGAGGCCGGAGTTGCTCGCAGATAGGCTCCGCGAGTTGAGACAGGATGATGACGCAGATGAGTTCTTTGAGCTTGCTGAGAAGGTACTGACCTGGCGCTGGGATTCAGATGATCAATCCAGTGTGAGAGCTTATGCCGAGCAAGAGACGATTTCGAATTTCGATAACGTCGCGTTACCACAGGGACTTGCGGCTGCAGGGTTCTTTTCGAATGTTGTCCTATTGGGATTCGACGATCGGCTTCGCGATTCAATCTCTGAGGAGATTTTCGACGGAGCTTACCTTGTCGACGTCGCACGCTACGTGGACGACCTCAAGATCGTTCTCAGAGTTGACTCGCCAACACTCGAATTGACACACATCGAGCATGCAACGAAGAAGTGGCTCGATTCACTCCTTGAGCCTGAACAAGGTCTAGAGGTTTCAGAAGGAAAGACACGCGCCTCCGAACTCGGCCATCAGAGCGATCGTCCAATCGTCCGGCAGGGCGATCGAATGACGCGAATCCAGAAGGCGGTGTCAGGTGGATTTGACATCGCCGGCGGCGAAGCAATCATCGAGGCGATTCGTGGCCTGATGCAATCACAGCGTTGGCATCCCGAGCAGCCTGATGATGCAGAAGGATGGCCCTTGACGCCGGTCGCTGATGTCCCCGACGCAACCGTTGCTCGCTTCGGCGCTGCTCGGTTCCGAAGGGTGTATCGCTGGCTGCGTCCGCTCCTGGAAGACGAAGCAGCGCTGTTCGGGGACTCTGTGGGGGTTGGCGTTGATGACTTGGAACTTGCCTTAGATTTCCCGGCTAGAACCCGGGCCGAACTGGATAACGACGCCCAAGTGTTTGCTGCTGACCTCATACGCACTTGGGTTGCGGATCCATCGAACATCCGACTCCTACGCGTTGCATTCGACCTATGGCCGTCGGCCTCGGCCCTGAAGGAGGTCCTCCGACTCTTGATGCCATATGTCATGGGGGAGGACGACGATAGCGCTCATCAAATCGCTCAATATTGTCTCGCCGAGATTTTCCGAGCTGGTGCGACGGAGACTGGAATTGTCGAGGACGACGAGGTTATTCGGCTAAACATCGACGAGTACCGAGAGGTTCTTCATGCCGCCGCTGAGCAAGTCGTTGAGCACACGACACCCGAGCTCCCGTGGTACGTACGACAACAGGCGTTGCTCTTTCTGGCGACTCGAGACTCTCCACTTCCGCGGGGCGTTGATGGAGATTCCAACCTAAAGCACTACGCCGCGTTGCTGAGGTTCCTAAGCGACCCGTCTTCGGCATCCTCCGCCACGGAGTTTGCGACCTTCTCTGTGCTGGCACGGCGCTGTTTCGTTCCCAGCAAAGCCGCTGTAATGCTCGCGCCTCACATCAATCGGTCTCGACTTGCAAGAATCGCCGAAACAGATCCCGCATTCGCGCTCGAGTTGATCGACGTTGACAGGAATCTGCTTGAGCATCTCCCCGAACACATTGGACGGGACCTGTGCCTGACCGGCGCTGTGCCTGCTGGACATACCTATCTCTCGCACCTGGTACTCAAGGGCGAGAAACCCTTCCGAGATGAGCTATCGCTACTTCAATTCGCGAAAAAACACTTGAGATTCTGCACAGGGGGCAGGAGGGCATAGTCGCTCCAATCGATCTGGAGATAGAGATCCCCGACCTCGATGAATGGCGAGTACGCGAGGGAGCGTTCACACTTCACTTGCACAAACGTCGGTATCTGAGTGGGTCGATCTATTCGCCACCAAGTTGGTGCCCAGCCAGCGAGCGCTGGCGCTTTCAGCTTGGATATCTGCTCCGTTTCATCTTGACGGAAAACATGAACATCGCCGCCTCCGTCCGCCCATCATCCTGGCGGGAGTCGCGTGGCGATTCGTACCGTCCCGTCGCAATGCCTTGGAAAATGAAACGCTACGGATTCTTCAATGCCCACGAAGCGTTCGGCGATCGATGGCTGCCCATCACTGAATGGACAACGAATCTGTTGATTGACCTCCTCGCATGGCCGGGCGCGCGACGCCCGGAACATTCCTGGATCGACGAGGGCATCGATGCAACCTCCGACGCGATCCAGAGGCGAATAGATGAGATCCTCGAGTTGCAAGGCCCAGCAAAGAGCGAACTGTTGCTCAGGCTAGAACCGGAACCGCCTGCCCCGATCGCGGAGCCGCGTTCCTTGCAGGCTGCTGTCGTCCAGACCGTTCTGCCGCATCAGAAATGGTTCAAACCAGGCATGGAGGACCTGACGAGTAACCAAAAGAAGGAAATGCGTCGACACCTTACGGCGGCATTGTCGGCGGTCCGCTCGTCACTGCGCCTACGTAAGACTCACAAGGACGGCGCCGGGCATCTCGACTTATTGATACTACCGGAGCTCTCTGTCCACATCGACGATCTTGAGATCCTCAAAATGTTCGCGATTTCGGAGAGGGCGATGGTCTTGGCGGGCCTCGTGTATCACGAGGCGCGTAAGGGTGATTGTCAACCCTACGTGAACTCAGCCGTTTGGTTGATTCCAGAGAGTATCCGGGAAAAGGGGCGCCACGTGCGCATCATCGAGCAGGGCAAGCGGTATCTCGCTAAGGATGAGGTGAACCTGAATGTGCGCCCGTTTCGGAACAGTCAGTGGCTAATCGGGTACCCATGGTCACAAGAGCCTGACAAGGAGCGCCTTTGGCTGACTGCTTCCGTGTGTTACGACGCGACTGACTTCGCACTTGCAGCTGATCTCAAAGGGCGCTCTGACGTCTACGCGATCCCGGCACTGAATAAGGACACCACGACATTCGACCAAATGGCGTTGGCTCTCCATTACCACATGTTTCAGATGGTTATTTTGGCAAACAATGGAACTTACGGCGGCAGCAATGCCTACATTCCTTATCAAAAGAGCTACAGGCGGCGGCTATTCCACCTTCATGGTCAGCCACAGGCCGCGATTGCCTACGTCGAGATCGATCCGATAAAGAAGTTCTTGAATCGCGTGCAGAGCGGCGAAGAGTACAAGACCCCACCTGCGGGGCTGAGTTGATTTTTGTGGAGCGTATGGAGACTGAGGGCTTCCAGCGTCAAGATGGGAGTTCTTTGATTCGGCCGATTGTGTCTAGCAATGGAAGGACAGGTGACCGCGCGCGTAGCAGTTGGTCTCGGATCCGGTATGAAAGGAGATCTGGGTGAACTACAAGTCCACGCGCCTCAGGGAAGGCGTAGACAAGGGACTTGATGCGGACGCCCGGTAATGCCGCCGGCGCGGGTGCTGCTCGTAGTTTTGGAGCAGCTTGGGAATCGCGAACGAGAGGATTCTCAGTTGCTCCCTCGCCGTCATCCTTCCGCCTGGTCTGTATATCCACAAGGTTCTGATCCCACTTGTTTGCAGCAGAGTCCTGTGCTCTCTTCTGGCTCGGTCATCGGCGTGTATCCACACTGAGCCATGGCCTCGGCACCACTCGATGACTTCGGGGTCAAGGATCTGCCTGCTTGTTCGTTCAGGATCGAGCGCCGTCCTGAGGTCGGTGATGCTGTGACCGACCGTCGCCAACGCCATGGCCACATTGGGAACCAACGATTCATCGAGCAGAAACTGAGGGTTAGGCAGCTCTGAGGCGTCGTTCCCAGCCACAGGCTTCCTCTACCGATTCAGGCGATAGTCCATACGCCGAGGCGACCCACTCCTTGGGGTCGCCGGCTTCGATCATGCCGGCGATCGCTCGGGTCGGGATACGCGTGCCTTTGATGCAGGGCGCGCCGAATTGAACCTGCGGCTGCAGGACCACGTTCGGCACCGGCTCCCATGATTTCGCCAGCCGGGTTTCAGCATCGAAGGCCAATCCATGGACCGGGATGATGTAGTCGCGCATGATCGTGAATGCCAACTGGCCAGCTGAGCTGGCCGCAACAAGTCGTTCGCGTAGCTCCACATACACGTGGCCTTGTCCCGTCCAGAGCGTCTCTGTCGCAAACGGACGCTGGGACTTCGTCATCTTGCGCAGCCATTGCTCCATGTCCCGGATTCGGGGACCGGTGAAGCCTGCCGCGCGAAGGGCTGCGACGATCCGCATAGACACCAAGTCCTCGAAGCCGATCAACAGTTGATTGCCCGGAACTGCGGACAGTTCTGGTGAGGAGATGCCCAATCGGATCCAACTGATGATCTTGGAGGACGCAACCGGATACGCTTCGTCCCCGCGCGAACAAGCCTTCAGATACCGAGCAGCCTCAGGCACGTCATAGATGCCCTCGAAGGCTGGCGTCGGGCTAGGGGGTTCCGCAACGGTGGTCACGTGCGTAGCATCCTTCGAACATTTGTATGCCTATCGGTGGCTTGAAACCGAGAGTAGCACGCAGACTCGGATCGGTCGTGGGTTGAGCCGGCAGCTGTCCAACGGCAGGGGATGGATCACCCAAATGTCGACGGACCCCCGGTCGAGGGTCGGAGGACGCTAGGGAAGCCGCTGAACGCGGGTGACGGCGGGTAAGATCGCACTCGTCACAGGATGTCACTGACGGTCGAACTGAACGCGCTGCGCGATTCTGAAATGTCCGGCAGCTTCAGGCACACTGACCTGGTCGAAGACTCCTTCTTGACATAAAGGGTTTAGGCCAAGGGGGACTGTACTGCGAACGTTCGTCTGGGAAGTGGCGCTGTCGGCGCCGACTCAGAATCTCCGGGTCACGACGACGCCCGCACGGCTGGAATCACCAGGGGTCTGCCTTTCGATTTTCCGACGGCAGTACAAGCCTGAGTGTCACCTCCAAGAATCTTGATTTCGTCCAGTTTGTTGAGCTGGGAGCGATCGAGCTGTAAAGGTCGGTCAACTGGACTCGGTTTGGGTGAGCAGCCTCAAAGCACCTACCACGAGCCAGCGAGCACAGCACTACAAGGGTCGAGGAAATCGGTGCGGCATCGACTTTGATGCCAATTGCGCAGGCGTGCTCAGATCGACGGGAATGGACGGCGTGGCCGCCACTACACATCTGCCTATTTCGCCTGACCATCGCTAGAAGAGTGGTCACCTGAGAACAAGCGACAACGGTCAGCAATCGATTCCGAAATTGCCTGTATCTCCGAGCCGCGTTCCAGGAGCAGAATGCCTTGCGCGCCGCGGCGATCGAGAGTTCGCTCACTGCCGGCGTCCTTCCTCGGGAAGGATCGCTCTAACCTGCGCAGGATGTCCGGGAACAACTCAGGGAAGAGCGCCGAGCTTCAGGAGCGACATATGGCAGGCCAATCCGTTCGAAGAACGAACTCCCGCCAGGCGATCAATCACAGCAGGTCTACCGCTCTAGATTCCCAGGCCAGTGAGGAGCTCCAGTGATGCTCTTGTTCAGCCCAACCCCCGGATCCTCAATTGGTTGGCGGTGGTCAACGTGAGCTTGGTACAGCTGATCAAGAAGATTCTGGGCCAGGATGAGCCGACTCGGCAACCCGTCAACGCATTGGAGGAAGGTCTGACTCGCCGTTCCCAAGAGGGCGCTGAGGACTCTGCTCCGCGGCGCAGAGCTACTAATGAGCGCTCAACGTCGACGGGACGAGCAAGGGCGAAGTCGAAACAGACTGGAGGGGCAACGAAGAGCCGCCAGAGCGGAAGACAGACAGTCTGGGTCGCGCCGGGCGAGTCAGTGATGGTGCAAGGCCGCCGGCTGCTCGACGGAATGGTCTACGTCGGTTCAAGCCTGCGCGGGGTATCGCAGTACGTCGAAACAGAGCCCGCGCTGATCGACCCGTCGCTATTGGTTGATGATCGCCTTCCGGACATCGACGGCCACGACATGAGCTATTGGCCGTCCTACGACAACATCACTCCGGCATCGCGGGCCGCCTACCTCGATTGGTTGGCGGAAGGAAGACCGGGAGGCGCCTACATCGGTTACGTCTTCCTCTTCTTCTATGGCATCGAACGCCGCCTGCTGTTCGACAAGAGCCGTGAAGATGTCCCTGTTGCAGAGGTGAACGCCTTGGTCGCTGAAGTCGAGCGACTCCTCGAGCTCTATGGCGATAATGGGTCGTTCGATCGCTACGCCGGTGAATTTCTCTCACTTGCCAGATGTTTGCAGATTGACTTTGAAGCCCGATCGATCGATCCACCGCTTGTTCGACAAGGCTGGGAACTGCCGCTCGAACTCAAGCTCGGTTTGGGATCGATCGTTGCTGCAGAAGAGCCTCTGCCGGCTCCCTGGGCGCTTTCCTGGACGCGGCTCGACCCGGAGACGACGCTGCGAACTGCCGCCGTTCGCTGTGAAGACGAGTTCAACGAACTGTTCCAGGTGCGGTATCGGGATATCCACGGAACCGGAATGAAGATTAAGCGAAACAAGACGCCGCTGGCGTATTCCTACCAGCCGGCCAGTGCGAGTTTCCAATCCCAGGTGACCATCAATGCCGACGGATTGCCTGATGTCGGCCGACTGAAGCGACCGCTGCGGCAGTTGCGGGAAATCGCTGAATCCGTTACGAACGAGCTCGATCCCTACAGTCGTTGGGTCGGTAAACACGAAGACCGTGTAAGTCTTGGCGCCATCGCGCTATTGCCCAAGGAACTTGCCAGAGAACGACAATCAGAAGAGCTTCGAATGTTCAGCAGACGGATTGAGTCTGCCCTGACGGGAAGCGACGCAGCGACCATTCCTGTTTCAGAGCTCGTAGACGGTTTCCCCGCACAGAAAGCAAATGTGTTCTCGGCCAAGGAGGCCTCGACATTCGCGCAGCTGTTGGATCGACTCGGATTCGGGGTCGCGCCGGACATTCGCTACTCCAACGTCAACCTGACCAAGCATCAGCATGCCGCCGTGTTTCGCTTGGACGCCGACGAAACGGAACCCAGCGCCGGCTATCAGGCGGCAACCGTGCTGCTTCAGTTAGGCGCAGCGGTCAGTGCTGCCGACGGCACGATCAGCGCTGACGAAGAACATCTGCTGGAGGCTCACCTGGAACAGTCTCTGCACTTGTCGCAGGCGGATCGGACTCGGCTGCGCGCGTACCTGCAGTGGCTTCTCGTCGAACCACCGACACTGAATCGGATGAAATCACGGATGCAAGCGCTCGGTGATCCGGATCGACAGCAGCTGGCTCGATTTGTAATCACGATCGCCGGCGCAGACGGCGTCGTGAGTTCCGCTGAGATCAAGGTATTGAACCGTGTGTACAACCTGCTTGGCCTGGACACCGACCAGCTTCATCGGGACATCCACGAACTGGCCTCAGCTCCACCGACTCGGCCGGTGACCGTGCTTCAGTCGGACGAGCCAACCGGCCAGAGGATTCCGGTTCCGCCCCCTGCAGACGTGACCGAGCGTGTGGCACTGGACGCCGAGAAGATCGCAGAGATCATGAAGGACACCAGACAGGTGACCGACTTGTTGACGGAAATCTTCGAAGGTCCGGCCGATCCCGAGCCACCCGAGGAAGAGATTGAAGATGCGGACGCGGATGCTGTCGGAGCGACTGCGGCGGACATCGCCGGCGGTCTGCTCGACCCTGCCCATGCCGAGCTTGTTCGTTTCCTGGCCGCTCGCCCCAAATGGCCGCGGAGTGACTTCGAAGCAGCTTCAAGCAGATTTGGGCTGATGCCCGCCGGCGCGATCGAGACCATCAACGACGCCGCGTTCGAGCGCTGTGATGAGCCGCTGATCGAGGGCGACGATCCACTGGACGTGAATGAGTTTGCGTTGAAGGAGTTGCTCGATGCCAGCTAACTCGAGGATCCGGCCGAGAGACCGGGATGCAATTCTGCAATCGCTGGCCGCAGGCGTGGTACCGCGTCGAGGTCTCCAACACGTGCAAGTTGGACGAGCGCAAGAAGTCACAGCGCTGCTTGGTGATCTCGAACGAGTGATTGACGGCGGGTCGGCAATCAGGTTCGTGATTGGCGAGTACGGCAGCGGCAAGAGTTTCTTTCTGCACGTCATTCGGACGGCCGCCCTGGAGAAACAAATGGTCACGATGCACGGCGACCTGACGCCCGACCGCCGGATCTTCGCGACCGGTGGCCAGGCGCGCAGCCTGTACACCGAATTAGCGAGAAACCTCAGCACTCGGACGAATCCCGACGGCGGCGGGCTGCAATCAGTCGTGGAGCGATTCATCGGAGAGGCGCAGAAGACCGCGCGAGACACCGGCGCCGAGACGGAAGATGTCATTCATCAGCACCTGGTGAGTTTGTCCGAGCTGGTCGGCGGGTTTGACTTTGCGAATGTAGTTGCCGCGTATTGGCGTGGGCACGACCAGGGCAATGCCGACCTGAAGGCTTCAGCCGTCCGCTGGTTGCGTGGCGAATACTCGACCAAGACAGATGCCCGCCGGGATTTGGGTGTCCGCACGATCATTGATGACAGCAACATCTACGACATGCTGAAGCTGTTAGCCCGATTTGTGCGGCTGGCCGGGTATGGCGGATTGATTGTGGCGTTCGACGAGATGGTCAACCTGTACAAGCTCGCGAACACGCGTGCGCGCAACAGCAACTACGAGCAGATACTGCGCATCCTGAACGACTGCCTCCAGGGCTCAGTCGGTCATCTCGGCTTCCTGATGGCGGGCACGCCCGAGTTCCTCACCGATACCCGCCGAGGCCTCTATAGCTACGAAGCTCTGCAAAGCCGACTGAGCGAGAACATGTTTGCCTCGGCGGGGGTTCGCGACTTCTCCGGACCGGTACTGAGGCTTGCCAATCTGAGCGCTGAAGAACTATTCGTTGTCTTGACTAAGCTCCGACATGTCTATGCTGGTGGGGATGAGCAGGCATATGCGCTGCCCGACGAGGCGCTGCACGCGTTCATGGAACACTGTTCCAAGAATGTCGGCGAGGCCTATTTCCAGACCCCCAGAAACACGATTCGCGCGTTCGTCCAGCTCTTGATGGTCCTTGAGCAGAACCCGTCCACTTCATGGACCGACCTGATTGCGGCTGTCAACCTTGGGCCCGATTCGGACTCGGCCGTCACAGGCGAAATCGATCCGCCAACAAACGAGTTGCCGGATGACGAGCTCGTCACCTTCCGCCTGTAGGTATTGGTCAGGCCGGCGAGGCAGGCGCGCTCATGAATGATTCGACATCATCGGCGTTTGAGCTGCTGGCGACGCCTGTTCAACGATGGGTCTGGCGACGACAATGGCCCTCGCTGTATGACATCCAGGAGCAGGCGACCAGTCCAATCTTGAACGGCAGAGACGTCTTGATCTCGTCGGCAACCGCCTCCGGCAAGACCGAGGCGGCGTTCCTACCCATATGCAGCGCTCTACAGGACACAGCCGCCGGCTCACTGGGCGTCATATACATCGCTCCGCTCAAGGCGTTGATTAACGATCAGCGGCGGCGTCTTGAAGAGCTGTTTGGGTGCATTGACGCGCCGGTCACGCCATGGCACGGTGACATCCCAGCCCACGTCAAACGACGATTGATAGAGCGGCCGCAGGGCGCGCTGCTGATCACGCCGGAGTCGCTCGAAGCGTTGTTCGTGACCCGGGGGACTTCGGTACCGGGACTCGCTCAACATCTGCGATTCATCGTGGTCGACGAGTTACACGCATTCATCGGAACTGAGCGTGGCCGACAGCTTCAGTCTCTGATGCACCGCCTGGAACTGGCCGCGCAGAGATCGATTCCTCGGATCGGGTTGTCCGCCACCTTGGGCGACACAGGCCTGGCTGCGGAATTTCTGCGACCTGGACACGGCAACGACGTCGCACAGATCATCTCCTCGGCGCAGGGTCGCGAAGTCCGAATGCAGGTTCGCGGCTACTTGCGAGAGCGGCCTAATGTTTCCCAACATCCTGCCGAACTTGAAGACGCCAACGACAAGGATGCAGAGGAAGAACAGGAAGCGGCCGCTGGCGACGAAATCGATATTGCCCGGCATCTCTTTCGGACACTGCGAGGCAGTACCAACCTCGCCTTCGCTAACCGCCGATCCGAGGTTGAACTCTACGCCGACCTGCTTCGCCGCCTGGCTGACAGAGGCAACCTGCCGAACGAGTTCTTTCCCCATCACGGGTCGCTCTCCCGCGAAATCCGCGAAGACGCAGAGGAACGTCTGAAGGGATCACGGCCAACGACGGTGGTCGCCACGACGACCCTTGAGATGGGGATTGACATCGGCAGCGTCGACTCAATCGCACAGATTGGGGCGCCTGGCTCGGTGGCGTCGCTCAAGCAGCGCCTTGGGCGGTCTGGACGCAAACCCGGCTCGCCCTCGGTGATCCGGATCTACATCCAGGAGGAAGAAATCAACGAGAACTCAGCATTGACGGCCCAATTGCGCGTCTCGCTGGTCCAGACCGTCGCGATGATTCGGCTGTTACTGCAAGGCTGGGTCGAACCTCCGGCGCCATTCGCGTTGCACCTTTCAACCCTGGTGCAGCAGGTCCTGTCTCTCATTGCTCAGCATGGCGGCGTTCGCGCGGCGGACGCGTACCGGGCACTCTGCGGTACTGGTCCCTTCGATTCGGTCAATCAGGCGACCTTCGCGCAATTGCTCCGTGATCTGGCAACCAACGAACTCCTGACCCAGACACATGACGGCACGCTCGTCCTCGACCTGGTGGGCGAACGACTCGTCAATCACTACGACTTCTATGCGGCGTTCAGTTCCCCCGACGAGTGGAGACTCGTGACCGGGAGCCGCACACTCGGGACACTACCGGTCACGTTCCCGTTGCTAATCGACTCATACCTCATCTTCGCGGGACGCCGGTGGCGTGTGGTCGGAATCGACGAAGAACGGCGAATCGCCGAGTTGACGCGCGCCGCGGGCGGGCGACTTCCGAAATTCTTCAACGCGGGACCCCTGATTCACGCTCGCGTGCGGCAGGAGATGCTTCAGGTGTACCTGGACGATGACTTGCCGGCATTTCTCGATGCGAAAGGCCGGGAACTCCTCGCCGAAGCACGTACGGTCTTTAGTCGACTGGAGCTAGCCGAACACTCCGTGTTACCGCAAGGACGCGACACTTGGCTATTTCCATGGGTAGGCGATCGCGCGTTACACACCCTCGGGCTGATGTTCCGATCCCAGGGAGGTCAAGTTGTCACCCATGGACCTGCGTTGCAGCTAGTCAACACGTCCGTCGAGCTGTTCGTTCGGCGCAATGAACAACTCACGTCGCTTGGTCCGCCGGAGGCCGATGCGCTAGCGACAAGTGTCCTAAACAAACGAACCGAAAAGCACCACTGGTACTTGAGTGAGGATCTGCTCAACGCCGACTATGCATCGAGTCGGTTGGATGTGGAACGAGCGTGGGAAGTAGTCAAAGAACTGCGGGCCGCTCTTCCCAATTAAGTCTTCACTATTTGTCTGTTGACGGTGATCGCGGGATTGTGGAACTGACCCGCAGAGGCGTCGCTAGTCGCTTCATTCGGAGGTTCTTTCTTCCTCGTCAGGCTCCGGCGAGCGCTTCAGAAGGATGTCGAGGTGTGATGTGTTCATGCCATCTGGCGCGGTAGCGATGATCTCAATCGAGGTGTCTTCGCCTTCGGCCAGTGCAACTCGATGGCCGTCGGCTTCCAGACGAGCATCCGGTGCATGCACCTCCACGGACGCATCTGGGTTGATGGTTTCGACTGTGATTGTCACTGAGTCGACTTTCGCTCGGTGGGTGATGACGCCAGAAAGCCCATCTCGGATGCCGTGCATCTTCACGATGTGACCCGGACCGCCGTCTACCACGACTTTCGAAATGCGTGCATCGTCGGCGCAACGTGGCTCTTGCGCATTGATCCGGTCGATTTCCACCTCATCGACAGTGTCGATTTTCCTTTTTATCGTGCGTAGTATCTCTGCGGAATAGCTCGACCGAACTCGAGTTTCAGATTCAGCGCTTGGCTCACTGGGACGAATCATCAGGGCTTCATCTGGAAGCTGTGACCATAGGACGAGGCCCTGCTGCTGAAGATCTGTGACGAGATTTTGCACCAGCATCCAGCCTCGATCGCAGCGAACTTCGGTGTACTCATCGGCGGTGCCGATCCGGTATTGGCCAGTTCCATGCGCCCCGAGCGCGAGTTGGCCTTCTTTGTCGGAGCCTGATGGCATGTTGAAGGTGATGATCAGACCGCCATCTCGCCATTCGACGTTTGAGACCGGGTCAACGAAGGTGGCGATAAGTGCTTCGAGCGGAAACGTGGCATGGAATGCGGCGGCGGCGGCTTGCGGATCGGTGTCAGCGTCGAGCACAAGTTGACGGAGCCTTGGCTGCACTTCTGCCGTCTGCATTGCAACAGCGATTGGTATCGGCACGACGACCCGATCCTGTTCGTAGCCATAGGCCGGGTCGGATTCACCTTCTCTATCGGCGTCAGGCTCTGGCTCTTCCCTGTCGGACGGCCCTGTTGGAGTGTTGCTCGGAGAAGAGAGTTTCTCTCCTCCATCCTCGTTGTCCGCGAGCACATTAGTATGTGCGGATTGGCCATCGCTTTGGGTCGATAGCAAGTCTGGTGTTTGCTCCTCCGGCAACGAGAGCGCGCCTAGCATGTCTCTTGACACAGCGAGGTAAACGATCGGATCGTCTGGTTCATTCTCGCACCAAACCACAAATCGATACTCGCGTTGGTTGCGAAAGCGCGTGTGCTTGAAGAACGCTGAACGCAGCATCACTTCAAACGGGTTGGCCGCGCTCGCGACGTACGCGTACGGGTCATCTACGTATGCGACTGGACCGTGAAAGACACTTTGGCCGGGATGTATCGTCTTCTGCTTGGAAAGTGGATGCGTGTACGTCACTGGGCCGCCTCGGGGCCCCAACTGGCTCACCACCATTCTCGCAAGTGCGCGTGCAAAGTCCCTCGGACTCTGGATCGTTGTGACGTGATCGTATGCGGCATCGAGTGAGTCACTCCAGTGCTGCAGTTCCGTCTCGTCGGAGGGCCGAATGGACGTACACAGAATCCAGCCGCTTTTGCCGTATGTGTTTGTGTTGCGATTTGTGGTCGTGGACTTAGTCCGTGTCCCCGTAGTGTTCTTGCGTTGACGGGAGCCGATCGCCCGTGCGAGAGCGTTGTATTCGGCGTCTAGCTGGTGTGCCAGCTGCATGTCGTCAGGAGCGTTGACGGCAACTCGGTTCACTCGCTGCTCCTCTTTTCGAGTCACCCCTTCGCCCAGGTCCCCGATGAGCGTTTCATCCGCATGCCGGAACGCCTCTGGCTTACTCAGCCGGAGCCGTGCCCCAATCTCGATTGCGTGCTCCGCGCGACAGCCTCTAGTGAGTGCAGGACTTTCCGTCGGCCAATTGAATGCCTGCGCCCCATTGAGCTGCACGAAGTGGGTCTGCACGATCACACCGTCTGAGAGGACCAGCTGCCCCTCACCGAAGATCAGATCACCAGAATGGGTGTCAGATTCGTCAATCGGTGTTTCCCGCGATGCCGTCGTCGCGCCTTCGAAGGTAGCGGTGAACTGCTCGCCCTCTTGGAGCATCACGTCATCATCAAGGGTAAAAAAGGTGTGGTTGTCCTCGTCACGGGTGAGTTGCCATTCCTCGACCGGCGTGAATCCCGCGCTCTCGAAGATTTCGCGCACCGTGAGGCTGAATGGCTTGCGCTCCGGCGGCTTCTCGAATTCGTGCTCGATCTCCACCCCATTCACGAAGTACTTGATCACCTCGTGCCGGTTGACGGTGGCTGCTGCCTGCTGGGTGCTCGACATGGCGCTACTCCTTCGTCGAACTGCGAGACTTATTCTGTCTCGTAGACAATGGTTCATTGAATATGTAGAATTGTCAACTACAGGATGACGTACTTCAACTCGTTACACTGCGTTTACGTTGGAAATAGGAGGAGGCACCCCGATGCTGGAGACGCGACTGCGCCAGGCGAGGCTGGCCGCTGGACTGTCCCTAGAAGGCCTGGCTGGGGAGATGGAGCATCCCATCTCGAAGCAGGCGCTGTCCAAGTACGAGAAAGGTCTGGCGCAGCCGACTCCGACTCGGATCACTGACCTTGCACAAGCGCTCAATGTGACGGCGTCGTCACTGCTCGCCGAGGACGCAATCGAGATTGAGTGGGTGGCCTACCGCAAGCACGCGAAGCTGAGCAAGGCGCGTCAGAACCAACTCACCGCGATCGCACAACAACGGCTCGAAGGTGAAATCAAGCTGCGACAGCTCTTCCATTTAGGCGGCTGGCACGATCTCCCCGGGCCAATCGAAGTCCAGAACTTGAACGACTGCGAGTACGCAGCCGCGGCCCTACGGATGCGCTGGGACCTGGGGGATAGGCCGATCGAAGGGCTGCTTGAACTGATCGAGGAGCGTGGTGGCTCAGTGGTGGGATGGCAGCAGGAGTGGGGATTCGACGCGCTGTCCGGCCGGGCAGGACGGAGTCCAGTCTTGGTGCTGAACACTGCCGTGCCGCCCGATCGATTGCGTTTCAATGCAGCGCATGAGATCGGCCACCTGGTGATGAAGAGCACCGGAATCGGCAAAACAGACGAACAGTTTGCGATGCGTTTCGCGGCGGCCTTCCTCGTCCCGGCCGAGGTCGCACGCCGCGAGCTGGGCACTCATCGCCGCGGACTAGACCTCGACGAACTGGGGCTTCTCAAGCAACGCTGGGGTCTGAGCATGCAAGGATGGATCCGCCGGGCACGCGATCTCGAAATCATCGGGGAGGATTTGTACCGAGCGTTGAACATCCAGTTCCGAACAGCTGGTTGGCATCGCAATGAGCCATTTCGGTATGAGTCGAGTGAGACGCCGGCGCTGTTTCGACGGCTCGTGCTCCGGGCATTGGCGGAGAATATGATCACCTCTGAAGACGCCGAGCGCTACTTGCCAGGCACATCGCGTCAAACTGGCGCCACCGGCGAGCCGCGAGCATCGTTGCGGGACTTGGCCCGGCGATCTCTGGAAGATCGGCATCGGGTACTCCGTGAGGTCGCTGTGGCGGTTGACGAGTCGGAGACCGATGCCTGGGACGAACTCCTCAGCGATGAGATCGAATAGGCGGCGGAGTCTTCTTTGACTGACGAGACTCCGACGCGCGGCGAAGTGTGGCTGGTTCAGCTCCCACGCGCCGTTGGCGCCGAGCTACAGCCCGACCGGCCTGCCGTCATCGTCAGTTCGCCGGCCTTTGATTCCCTGCCGCTTCGCATCGTTGTTCCTCTGGCGACCTGGCAAGACGATTTCAGGGGGCGGTTCAACAAGTTCCTAATTCCAGCGACAAATCGTAACGGTCTGAACACAGACTCAGCCGCCGACTTCTTGCAGGTTCGAAGCGTGTCGACGGAGAGGCTGCTGAGGCGCGTCGGGATAGTTGAGGCTGACGAAGTGGAGGAGATTGTGGCCGGAATCGTAATCGCGATTGACTACCGACCGTGAAGAACTGGAACCGGCGCATGGGGTTGCTAACCGGAGTAGGAGTCCGGCGGATCAGACGGGGATCGAGTTAGTTGACATAAAGGTGGTAGGCCAAGGGAGACCGTACTGCGAACATTCGCTTGGGTAGTTGCGTTGTAGGCGCCCACCCGGAATCGATGGAGCGGCGCAATCCTCTCACAGTTCGAGTCCTAGATGGTGGGGTCGCCCGCACTGGTCCCGCCCATACACGAACCGGAGACGTTCGATCTCCCTTGGGCGCTGGCAAGTGAACTTCGGTTCAAAGCTCGAGCGGAGAGTCGACTCGAAGGCTCATGACTTTGTCCAACTTAGTGGCGGGCCTCTGCCAACCCAATGCACTTAAGCGCACCATCCGTCGGAGAGAACGTCGATGCGGGCCGGAGTCAGAGGCCTTGACGCTCTGCGCAGCGCGACTCCTGGATGTCCTCACCTGCGCTCAACATCACCACGACCCGTTGGCGAGCTGAACAGAAGTGCGTTGCGGCATCAACCGTGTGACGGCAAGCGCCCTACTTTGCCGTTACGCGGATGCGTCAATAGCCCACCGTCGACCAAGTACCACTGAAGTACGGGCACTTCGACAGCCCTGCCAGGGGAACTGATGGTCTGTAGTCTGCTCAAAGCGAACGGGAAACTTCTCCGGGGATCGTTGACGACTTACCTGCAACTCGACTCCGATCGCGAAATTGTGATTCGGAGGTCGCGCCGATGGTCCGAGCTATCCACTGAACACCAGACAGCACAATCTAAGCCAACCACAATGTTCCGCGTCTGGTGAAGGCCTGCAGTGGATGCGTACTCAACAAACCTTTCACACGGCAGCTGCTGGGATAGAGCGCTGCGATTGGCGATCCGAAACGGTATTTCTGGTCTAGAGGATTGAGCGCCGGGGTGTATTCGAGGGCCTTCGTTGCGGTGCCGAGCATCGAGCCGTACTGGCGAAGGGCGACCGAATCCCTCCACCCGGCTGGCTACTGCGCGACCTTCGGGCATACCGCCTCAGCCGGTCGACGCTCTCAATCTTGCTGAACGTGTCTTTCTGATCAGTCGAATCGAGGGTGCTGTTGACCTCACCAAGCCGATAGGACAAGCCTGGTCGAAGAACGGCGTCCACAAACTCTTCACCAATGAGGTCTCAACACGGGCACACTGATGTGGGGCCTCAGTACCCGCAACGGCTCCCTGCCCATTTGCATCGAGCACGCATTCCGGGCGATCGTCTCCGTAGAACTATTCAGGCGCTTGCACACGCAAATGCTCTTGCACAACGCCTCGCAGCTTTCGGACTCATCGTTGGTGATGAGTCCGAAAGCGTGGCGTTGCTCAACGTTGGTGATGCGTTCTAGGCAGCTTCCTGATTCTCCGTACTTTCATGCTGGCGGGGAGCGAACCTCTTGCGCTCAATCGCCCGGACCTCTGAAGGTGAGGTCCAGCCGATTCGACAACATCCGGCCATCGGTGCAGATCGCGCCCGTGACGGTGCAGTCCGTAGTGATCGGCAACACGATGGTCACATCGGCGTTCGAGGACGGCGAGACGGTGATCTCCCACCGGGCGTTCTTGCCCGCCTCCAGCCGGCGGACGTTGCTCACCGAGCCCCCGATCACCGTGAAGGCGTTGTTCCGCAGCTTCGTGTAGCTGAAGCTCGATCCCGGCTCCTCGTTAAACCGCAGTTCGAAAGTGAACGCGGCGGTCCCGTCGTGGGACTCCGGCACGTCGTGGGACTCCGGCACGTCGTGGGTCGTGGCCGTAAACGACGACTACTGTGACGCCACCGTTGCCGTGGGCGCGCTGGTAAGCGATTCCTCGTAATTCACTTCGTCAGTGAAGCTCACCTGCACCTTGACAGTCTTGTCCTCGTCATCGGCGACAAGAGTGTAAGTAGAACCTGTCGCATCCTGGATGTCCGTGTCTTCCGTCCCGTCGTTTACGATCCACTGGTAGGCAAGTGTAGAGTCGACAATGCCGTCAGTGTCGCTGATGCCGGAGGTGGCTGCGGATAGTGTCTGCCCTACCTGCACCGGACCCGTTATGCCAGGGCTGCCGGTGGCTGCGTTGTTGGGTGGACGCGGCGCTAATGTGAGTGCGCTGGTCCGCGACTCATGGCTGCCCGCATCATCAGTAAAGCTCACCCGCACCTTGATGCCCTTGCCCAAATCGGCCTTCGTGGGCACGTAGGTCCACGACTTGCCGGGGGTTTCGGGATTTTGAATGTTCTCCTCGGCTAAGGTGTTCGGGTCAACGCACACCCACTGGAAGCGCACTGCGCTGCTCACGCCGTCTGGATCCTGTATGTCGTTCTTCTTCACGTAAAGCGACAACCAGCCGACCCACTGGTACCCCGCGGGCGGGGTACCAGCTATAAGAGGCTCTCCCGTTGCCGGCCTGTTCACCCGCTGGCTTTGGACGATCAGGCCTTCCTCGTTTGCCACGACGGTGTCGAACGTGAACTCCGCCTCGCTGCGGCACCGGTCGTCGAAGCTGGACACCTCGCCGTAACTGCGTTCAACGTAGAACACGGTGACCTTCAGGTATTTGCTCTGGTCCGCTGCAGTTGGGGTGTAAGAGGGGTTGGCCATGTACATCGGGTCGATGGGTATGTCTATGAACGGGGCGTCAGCGTTAGCGGCCCTGGACCATTGCACTGTGTAGAACAGCAGCGTTTCGTCGTCGGGATCGGTCACGCTGACGGTCAACTCGCTGCCCACCTTGGGCGCGGTCGATGACACGGTGACGGTTCCCGGCTCGTCAATGTCGATCATATCGATTCTCACCGAGGTGGTGTCGTCGATCGTTGCTTCAGTCTCCGCGACGCCGGAGGCGTCCTCCCCGTCGGTCACGCTGACGGTGATCGAATAAGACTTGTCTGAGCTCTCGTAGTCGATAGAAACCCCTGACTTGACGGTGATCTCGCCGGTGCTCGCGTTCAAGTTGAACACGTTATTGAATTTCGCAGCGTCGGTTCCGCCGCCGGCGTACGTCATGGAGTCGCCATCGGCGTCGCCGGCAGCCGCTACGCCGACGACGGTGTTCTCGGCGGCATTCTCTTCCACTGAGAACTCGAAGGGGCCAACGGTCCCGTCACAGTCGGTGTCTATAAAGGCCGGGGTCGATATGGACGGGAGATCGCCGCTGGCATAGGCGCCCATCTTCATGACATAGCCTTTTCGGCGGCTATCATCCCAACCCCCGCCTATGTCATACATAAGTTGGTCGCCGATTGTCCAGCCTAACTGCGTTCCCGTGTCCTCAAAGAGAGAAAACGTGTTTCGGAATCCAAAGTGGCCGCTGCCGGGTGGCTGGTAGATCACCACCGAGTAGGTGGTGTTAGCGGCCAGTTCATAACCGCGGCTCGTGAAGTCCTCGGCGGTGTCTATGGAACCGTCGATGACCGGGTTGGTCAGGGTATGCAGCACCGCTCCTGGCTTTCCACACGCATCAGTGGAGCGGATGGTCACGACTGGCGCCGGATCGGACTCGTAGAACATCGTGGTCTGATCGGCTTCCTTGGACACCGTGTACAGACGCACCTTGTCGAGGGTAGCGGCGAGGCTGCCGGTGCAGAATGACTGCGCGTAGGACTGCCCATCCCCTATGTGCAAATACTTGATTAAGGTATTAAAGATGAATCCCGGATGCTTGACCGGCACCGGCTGGCCCAGGTTGCTGACCCTGACGATCCCAGTCGTCTGCGCTGTCGCGGGGCTGGCCTGGTTGATCACAAGCACGAGCGTTGCGACCACGGACAGCGCCAGGAGAACATCCACACCAAGCCGGTTACGCATGTTTGCCATCTTCATCAGGAGTTCCTCTCGTTTGGCTGTGAGTGTTTCCCGCGCCTACGGCGACTGTCTGCGAACGATCAGTTGCCTGTGAAGGTCGGTCGCCAATACCATTGCTCCTCGACCCAACCCGTCACGGGGTTCATGTCTTCGCGGGCCAAACGGATGATCTCTCCCTCAAGTTTCCTGCTCACATAAGTCTTACATCCTCCCTGTGCGCTCCGAAAGATGAAGATGGATGGATCTGCCTTTCTCTTTTGCTCACTAACCATGCAGCGTTTTGCTTAGTCCTATTGGTACGTGTTCCTCTTGTGACCGCTCAGCCCGAGCACTGAGACAGGCCTAGACAAGAAGCTATTGAGCGGACTGTGTGCTGACTTGGCGCGTCCGGTGGCGTCAGAGCGCTGAGTTGGCGAGCGGGACGAGCGGTTGGGGCGGAACTGCGGGTCGGGTTGGCCTCATGTTTGGGGTCACGCCGGTCGGAAGCAGTCCGCCCAGGGTCAGGACGGCTGCGGTTCGGCGATCAGCAGATTGGCAAGACCGAGCAACTGAGCCAGCCGCTCGTGATTCTTGGACAGGCCGCGACAGCGTGTGTTGGCAGAGCCGAAGTGTCGCTTGACGTGGAGGAAGGGATGCTCGACCTTCGCCCGCAGCAAAGCCCGTTGGGCGATCAGGCTGTCCGGCGCGAGTTGCCGGCGGCGGCCGGAACGCATCGCGATCCGCCAAGCGACCTCCGAGCCGGCGTGTTCTGGACGCCGCTGCATACCCCGATAACCGGCATCGCTCCAGGCCTCGCGTCGCCCGCCTTCTTGTTCAGGCTGTGACTCAGGCCCGGGTCCGCCCCTACCCCGAAGTGCGACTCGTTGCCCTTCCTCATCTGGTGCACTCCCGGGTCGCGCTCGCGACGCTGGTTCTTGGTCGAGGACGGCGTCGCGATGATGCACGCGTCCACGCTCGTGCCAGCCTGCAGTCGCAGCCCCTGGACCATCGAGGTGCGCGTGGATGGTCCGGAGCCGCGACGCTCCATGTTGATGACGCTCCAACAGGCGGCGGAAGTGCAAGATCGCCGACTGGTCCGGGAGCGGATTGGTCCATGTCAGCCCACGGAAACGGCGCACGGACTCGGCCTCGTTGAGCAGGTACCGTATCGCCGGGACGTGCAGGCTGTCGCAGAGCTGCATACAGAAGATGCGCAGTATCAGAGCCAGGAGGCAGGTCCGCCGTCCGTGCCGCGGCTGGGGATCGACCAGTTCGACTCGCGCCTCCAGCACGACCCTTGGTACCCAGCAGACATTGAGTACTTGTTCCTGCACATACCGCTGGTGACGCTCAATGGCCTTGTCCACTACCGGCTGCTGACGAACAGGCCGGTGACATGGCGCTGGATGCTCGCCCTCAGCGCCATGGATATTGTCCTAATCACGGGCGGCATTGTCATCGGCGGCGGTTTCAATAGTTTCATCTTCCTCGCCTACTACGCGACGCTCGCCGTGTTTGCCGCGATCTTCACATCCTTCTGGTTGGGAATGGCTTGGACGACGATCACCGCAGTTATTTACACCATCGTGAGCTTGGGTGTGGGTTCGGGTCTCGACCGCGATGCGGGACAAGACACGGTGCTAGTGAGCAGGTTGGTGGTGATGTATGCCATCGTGATCTGCATCACGCTGATCACGCGGTTTGAACGCATCAGGAGAATCGCAGCGGTTGAAAACGAGCGAAACATGCAACAGGAACGCATCGAGCTCTCGCAGATGATTCACGACACCGCTGCACAGACGGCCTACATGATCGGCATGGGAATACATAGGGCGATGAAGTTGGCTGACGAATCGAACGAGGAACTCGTCGCCGCCCTGGATGCGACTTACGTGCTGTCGAAGGAGGCCATGTGGGAACTACGACACCCTATAGACGCTGACCGCATCTTCGAGGACCGGGAGCTGGGACGAGTCTTATGGTCGCATTGTGAGACGTTTGAGAGAATCACAGCCGTCCCCGCCAAGATGACGCAGTCCGGGACCGAGCCCCCGCTTGCTACAGAGACCCGAGCCCGTCTGTTGTCCATAGCGCACAATGCGTTGACCAACGCGTTCCAGCACGCCCGGCCCGACAGGGTCGAGGTGAGGCTGTCCGTCTCGGACGGCGGTGTGGGCCTGCCCGACGAATACGCCGAACGTGGCCGCGGAATCAACGGCATGAGGGCGGGCGCCGAGAAGATTGGCGGAAAGCTCATCGTGGAAAGCAGCAAAAAGGGAGGCGGAACCACCATTACTTGCATAGTTCCCCGGGAAGCCGATGAACGAGGAGGCTGAGATGTCTTCAACAGGTCGGATCAGGGTGATGGTAGTGGACGACCATCCCATCGTCAGGGACGGTCTCAGGGAGGTACTGGAGGCATCGGGCCGCCTCCAGGTGGTGGGGCAGGCTGGAGATGGAGAGGAGGCGGTGAGGGTTGTCGAGGGTCTGGAACCGGACGTGATCGTCATGGATGTGATGATGCCGGGCAAGGACGGCATCGATGCCTGCCGGGAAATCATGGAACTTCTGCCTGACACGCGCGAGCTGATGTTGACGGCCTCGGCTGAGGAGGATGCGGTGATACAGGCGATCGCCGCCGGGGCGACGGGCTACGTTCAGAAGTACTCACGACCTGAGGAACTGGTGGAAGCCGTGCTGGATGTGGCTGAAGGCCGGTTGCGAATTCCTAGAGAGACGGTAAAGGAGGTCTTCGCAATGGTCCGTCGCGTTCGTGAACTCGCCTCCAGTCAGGCGTCGGACGAGTTAACGGCGGTGGAACGGGAGACCGTGACGCTGTTCGCCAGCGGCGCGTCGTACACCGAAATTGCCCAAGTGAGGGGCAACAGCACAGTGACCGTCCGTAACACCCTCTACCGCATAGGACCTTAGATATATGAGTGCCGACATGTAGTAGAGTCACGTTACTCAAAAGCCTGCGGCACAATGCCTGGGATAGCGACCTGTGGGAGTAGACCATGAAGCGGTTCGGATTGTTGACAATCGTGCTCGGAGCGGTGCTGTTGACGACGCTAGAGGAGACCACATGACGCGCATCTTCATCACACTGCTACTGACGACTAGCATCGTCCTGGCGGCCTGCTCAAACGATGACCCCAAGCCGACGATCACCATCGGCGAATACAACTGGACGTCGGCCGAGCTGCAAGCCAACATCGCCGCCTTTATCATCGAGCACGGTTACGAGTACCCGGTCGAGCTGATCGCCGGCGACACGGTATCGCTGTTCACCGCGCTCAGCAACGACGACCTCGATATTTCGATGGAGCTCTGGCCTGGCCAGCAGCAGAACATCGAGGCGCTGCCGGCCGGCACGATTGAACTGCTGGGCGACTCGCTGGATGAGAACTGGGAGGGTTGGGTCATCCCGCAGTACGTCAAAGACGCCAACCCGGACCTGGTCGCTGTCTCCGACTTGCCCGCCCACATGGAACTGTTCGCGACGGCCGGCTCACGCGGCAAAGCGCGATTCGTCGATTGCATCCCCGGCTGGCAGTGTGAGGAAATCAACGCCAACAAGCGCATCGCCTACGGCCTCGAGGACGTGCTGGACACCATCAATCCGGGCAGCGGCGCCGCGCTGTTCGAGGACCTGATTTCGACCTACAACCGCGAAGAGCCGTGGCTGGGCTACATGTGGGGGCCAACTAAGCCGACGACGCTGCTTGACCTCTACGTGCTGGAGGAACCGCCCTGGAGCGAAGCGTGTTGGAGCGGTGACCAGGGCTGCGCCTACCCGAGCTCCGAAGTGCAGATCGGCGTGCGCGGCGAATTGCTAGTGGACGCGCCTGACCTGGTCGAGTTCCTGCGGGCGTGGGACTTCCCGGCCGATGTGCAGATCGCGGCCGAGACCTGGATGGAGAACGAGAACAAGGTGCCGTCGCAGGCGGCGGTTTGGTTCCTGAACAACTTCCAGGAGCTTTGGACGACATTCGTGCCCGACGATGTTGAGAACAGAGTCCTAGATGCCCTCGGCCGGTAACCCATATGCGCGATCCGATCCTCTCGTTCTTGGTTGGCAATCCGCTCATGGTCCTGTTGGGGCTATCGCCAGTCGGAGGCTACCTGTCAATCAAGAATGACCAACGACTGACCTACATCGAGCAAGAGCTAGCCAGTGTCGATCGCGACCTTGACGACATCTACAGAGACGTTGCCTAGATTCACTTTGAGCTGAACGATGCGCTTCTCGAACGTTCATTCCATCGACTCTGAGGTTTCGACCAGGTGCGTTGCTCATATATCGTTCGCCTTCGGCACTCACGTATATAATACCCACCGCATACGGGACAAGCTGGGAGTAGGGACGAAACAGGAACTCGTGATCTGGGCCGTGCGGAACGGCCTGCTGGACGACGTCGTAGTGGGCCGTTGACGCTCGGCCAACAGCGGCCGTGTGTTGTGCCACGATCTAGCCGCTGCCGAGGGTTGGAGCCATGTGTCACAACCGGTATTCAGGGTCGATTTGAGCCACGATCAAGAAGCATCAGGCGAAAGCTGGACGACCACGCAGCGACGCCAACCTACATCTTCAACGAGCTGCGCGCCGGCTAGCGGATGCCCAAGAAAGATCTAAACAAGAAGCTATTGAGCAGACCTCGTGCTGACCGGGCACGTGCTATGGCGTCAATGCGGTGAGTTGGCGGGTGGGACGATGCGTTGGGGCGGTGCTGAGGGTCTGATTGGCCCGATGCCAGCAGCCGAGCCGGGCGGGCGTGTTTGGCCGCTCCACACTCTGGCAGCGGGCGTCGCCTCAGGCCTCGCGTTCGTCACCCAGCTCTACGACACCGGCGCGTATGAGCTGTGGGTCGAACCCGTGGACGGCTGCCATGCGTACTACGACGGGACTGAGATGTCCGGACGCCGGGAAGAGGCGGTTCCGATTGAGGTGAGTGAGATGAGTGTGACGGATCTGGTGCTGCTCGTGCCCCACGACCTCTGTCGCGGCTCGCCTGAGGATGGATGACTCGCACCGGATTCCCTTGAGGAATCATCGACCGGCCCTTGATCTTGGAGCATGGACAGCGGATTGAAGCGGTCGCGCGCGAGAGAAGCGGCGACGGACATCGACTCGTGCGAGTATTCCCGCTGCTAATCTGGGCTTGGGCGAGAGGTGATTCGAAGTCCGGAACAGCGAGTGGATTCTCAGGAATCGGTTTTTCATGACACGCATCTACGCGAGGCTCTGATTCGTCAACCCGTCCTCACCAAGCGCCGCTGGTTTGTGGCGGCTGTGACCGTATCGGTCGCATTGGCAGGCACTCTATCCCTCCTCCTGGGAGTGGGGACCGGGAGCGTCTCTGCAGATGACCCCAACACCGTAACGACTCGCCTCAAGCCCGGGATTAACTTCGTCGGTTGGGTCGGCGGCGACACCTCGGTCGCCACGTTCTTCGCGGCTGTTCCGCAGGTCGTCGCAGTATTTGCCTGGTCACCACAAGACAAGCAATGGTTGTTTGCCTCGCCTCTTGTGGGCGCCGAGTTCAACACGCTGCGCTGGTTGACACCGGGCATGGGGCTCGTCGTCAGGCTAAGAAACGAGCGAGAGGTCGAGTGGAAGCGGGCCTTCTCTCGCGCGAGCGGGTCACTCTCGCTGCGACCGGGCTTCAACCTGATTGCCTGGTCGGGCGGTCGCAGCTCGCTGTTGAGCGAGATCGAACGCCATCTGCGCCAGACCTTTCGCGCCTATTCTTTGGCCGGCGTCCAGTCCCCGGAGCACCTGTTTACGCCCGACCTGTCTGAACTCGTGGACGAGTACGGCCGAGTAGAGCACGGCGGCGCCTTGTGGGTCTATACGGAAGACGGCGGCACGTGGTCGCAACGGTCGGACGGCTTGAACCGAATACCAGGACGGGTGCTCGGGCCTGACGGCGAGGGTGTCGGAGGCGTATTGGTGACCGGGTCGACGGCAGGCCAGATCGGCTGGCACTCGCAGGTGACCACGAAACCGGATGGATCCTTCTCCACGTTCGCGGTCGCGGACAGCTTGTACACGCTCAGGCTCAAGCATCGACAGAATTGCTCGTCGTACTACTTGGAGCATGGGACAACCGAACAGCTAGAAGCGGCAACCCGAATCGACACTTCGGAAGATGTTGGCGGGATCGAATTCAGAATCGGTGAGGGCGCCTGCGGGTGGTACATCCGCGGGACGGTCGTCGATGCTGCGGGCGCGCCGATCGCTGGACGGAGAGGCGCCGCTATTGCCTCGATTCCCGCTAGGGGCGGCTACACGAGCACAGGGGATGATGGCTCGTTTGCGGTTCACGTCCCCGACAACGTGGAATACGTTCTGCGAGTATCCGTCCAGCCCACCTGCGTTGCCTGGTTTGACGGGGCCGGTCTGGCGCTCGATCAGGCCGATGCCGAGGCGATCTCCGTGAGCGGCGTCGACTCGTCGGCCCACCGTCCGCAGGCGACACATCTTTCGCCGGACCCGAATAGCCCGTGGCGAAACGTCACGGGGGTACTCCGGCACGGGGAGATGATTCACAGCTCTCGGGGAGTATGAGAGAGAGAGAGAGAGGTCCTCGGTACGTCCAATCTGGTCGGCTGCGCGTGATCGAGACATGTCTCCTGAGGCCTCGGATGGCGCCAATGGAATTCGCAGGAATCCTCGTCATCTCGACTCGTTCCCAGAGCAGTATTGTGCAACCCATTGCGGGTCAGGTCAGCAGGCTGGGTAGGGCAGTGAAGGACCTTCGAATCTGGCAACGTGTCGCCCTCGGCAGGGTGAGCGCGATGATCCCGTGGATTGCTCTCGGCGCAGCGATTGCCCTGGGGTTAGTGGCGTTGGACTCGTCCGCAGCGATTGCAGAGGGCGAGGAGTCGCCGGCTTTCGTTGTCCAACAAGTGGACGTGGGTGGGGACTTCACCTGCATGTTGACGACGGAGCAGACGCTGGCCTGCGCTGGTCGCAACACGGTCGGAGAAACGAGCGCTCCGTCAGGCCGTTACGCCCAGGTCAGCGCGGGAGGGTCGCACGGCTGTGCGCTAGGCGTTGAAGGTTCCTTGTCCTGCTGGGGCTGGAACGCATCGGGTCAAACCGCCGCCCCAACCGGCGAATTCACGCAAGTGAGCGCCGGTTCTCAACACAACTGCGCGATTGATCTTGAGGGCGCAGTGTCCTGTTGGGGCAAGAACGAAGAAGGTCAATCAGATCCTCCAGAAGGTCGATTCCAACAGGTGAGCGCAGCCTGGCTCCATGCTTGCGCGCTGTACGTCGATGGCGGCCTGACGTGTTGGAGTGATGACTCTGTCGATCAGTCGGAAGCGCCCACCGGCCGTTACAAGCAGATCAGCAGCGGACCGGAGGACAATTGCGCGGTCGATCTGCAGGGCGAATTGACTTGCTGGGGTAGAGACGACTTTGGCGAGCTCGCTGCCCCTTCAGGTCTCTTCACCCTGGTCAGCACCAGCCGAATTCACTCGTGCGCTACAACCGTCAGTGACCAGATGCATTGCTGGGGCTCGAATTCTGAGGGTCAGACAGATGTACCCCCAGGTAGCTATCAACAGGTGAGCGTCGGGGCATTTCACACGTGCGCGATCGGGCGCGATGCGCAGATCAGCTGTTGGGGCTGGAACGGGTTCGGACAGCTGGATGCGCCAGATGGTAGGTATACCGCAGTGAGCTCGGGCGAGGACCATACTTGCGCCCTGAGCGAACGCGAGGAAGTGGCGTGTTGGCGACGAAACGACTTTAGTCAGTCCGAAGCCCCAGCCGGCCGCTTCATACAAGTCGGAACTGGAACTGATCATAGTTGCGCGTTGCACTCCGACGGTGCAGTGACGTGTTGGGGCGCAGATCCGCTATACGGTACGCCGCTGGCACGAGGACCGGTCAATTCATCAGTGTCACAACAGGGTCCAGACTCAGAGCAACATGACAGCGATGCGAGGAGCGGGGTTCGGATCGTACAAGTCGATGTCGGTTCGATCTTCGCTTGCGCGTTGACGGAGGATGGACAAGCTATCTGCGGCGGATACAACTATTACAACCAGGCAGACGCGCCGCAGATCACATTCACCCAGCTCAGCACGGGAAGCTTGCACGCCTGCGGACTACACGAAGATCAATCGGTGTCTTGTTGGGGCAACAATGATCATGGCCAAACGAACACGCCCGCGGGTCGCTTCATTCAAGTCAGCGCTGGCGCTACTCATTCCTGCGCCTTGCGCAACGACGGCGCGCTTGTCTGCTGGGGCAGGAACGATAAAGGGCAAATCGATTTCCCTTCCGGGAATTTCGAGCGACTTGACGCAGGTTTAAACCACAATTGCGCCATCGCAATAGAAGGTCAACTGTCGTGTTGGGGCAATAACTCGACTGGCCAGTCCAGCCCGCCGGCGGGACGATTCACTCAGGTCGCCGCCGGAGTATTCCACAGTTGCGCTTTGGGAGAGAATCAGGAACTGCGTTGTTGGGGCCAGAAGGGGAACGGCGCGAGTGATCCGCCGCGCGGGCGGTTTACCACTGTCAGTGCGGGCAACGCTCGCAGTTGCGCGGTAAGCGAAGATAGCGAGCTGCATTGTTGGGGGGATGAAAGGTCGGGAGCGAACGATGCTCCCAACGGGCAATACACGGCAGTGAGCACCGGCCTCATCAACAGCTGCGCCGTCCGCGACGATGGCGCGCTGAGCTGTTGGGGCTCCCAATGGAATGGGCACGCGATTGCGCCCGAGGGACGCTTCACCCAGGTCAGCGCGGGTGAGGAATACAACTGCGCACTAGCCGAAGACAGTCAATTGATATGCTGGGGCCGGGTTTCCGGTCAAACAGCAGAGCCGCCCACAGGGCGCTTCACCCAGGTCAGCGTTGGCAGATTTCACAGTTGCGCACTCGGTTCAGACGGCGAATTGATCTGCTGGACTGGAAAGTACTTCGAAACGTTGGATGCTCCTCGGGGCGAGTACAAGCTAGTCAGCACCGGAAGCAGCCACGCTTGTGCACTCGACGAGGTTGGGGCGGTGAGTTGCTGGGGACGGAGCGACCGCGGCGCTACTGAGGCGCCCGAGGGCCGCTACGTAGACGTCAATGCGAGCGGAAGCTACAGCTGCGCCGTTGGTGAGGATGGGACGTTGTCCTGTTGGGGATCGAACAATCTGGGTCAAACGGAATCTCCGCAGGGACGCTTCACAAGGGTCGACGGAGGTATCGTTCACACCTGCGCGTTGGATGAGAGTCGCGAACTCTCCTGTTGGGGTTGGATTGAACCTGCTGACGCTCCCGCTCCCGCAGGCCGCTATCAGGATGTCAGTGCTGGAGGATCACACAATTGTGCGCTGAGCGACGAGGGCGAAATCGTCTGTTGGGGCTGGAACAGTTATGGCCAGACCGACGCGCCCACGGGTCGTTTCATCCAGGTCAGCGCCGGCACGGAACACAGCTGTGCCGTTCGCGAGGATTCAGCCCTGGTCTGTTGGGGTGGAGACTGGTTCTACGGCACGCCGCTCGCTCGGGGTTACGTGGCGCCTCCAGAGACCGAGTCCATCGAGCCTCCGTCAGAAACGACTGTCGAGAGGGTTGAAGGTCGGATCGTGGCCCGGCTGTTGGAAAACGACACAATCGAATTCGGCTTCCAACCGCAGGGTTCCGAGTCCATCTTGCCCAGATCGCGATTCTTCCCGGCGAGCGCGAGCATTGACCGTTGGCTCGTGTCGTCCGACGTGGTCCATCTGGGCCAAACCATGGGTCGAATCACGGCTCGGCGTCTCGACAGCGGACGCGTTGAGATTGCATTCGTCCTGCCGGACGGTGAGCGAATCCTGCCGGACTCGCGATTCTTCCCGGCCAATGCCCGCGTCGATCGCTGGTTGCGGAGTTCCCTGTTCGAGCTGGAGCTTCCCTAATTTGAGCTACCTCTCGCCGGCGTCTGCAGCGTCGCTCTGGCAAACGTTGAGGACGTGATCCGAGCAGAGATTGGTCGCCGAATGTGGTTCCGTCGGGCGGATCGCCTGTCACCGAGAGCAACTCGGCATTTGCGAAGTAGCCATGAGGGGATGTGCGGCTTCCGTCTACCATCGACTCAATTCGAACTGCTTGATGGCCTGCAGCACGATCGCTTCGGAGCATCAGTGCCGCGAGCAGCTGCGCTGCAACACCCTGCTAGTTGGCGTTGGTTCCCAATCGCAGGTCGGCTGGCGGAGTGATCTCCCAGGAGTCTCCCCAACAGACGGCTTCGCCCGCACGGTTGAGAGCGCAGGCATGGACAACGCCGACGGTTACGCCGTGATACAGCCCGGGCGGCGCTGAGAGGTCGGTTCCGACGCCAGAGAACCTGTTGACGACCGTACAGACCACAACACCAGCACCACTGATGCCGCAAGCGTGCGCGAAACCGGTGGCGAACTCCGTGAACTGTCCCTGCGGTCCGACCTCCCACGAGCTGTCGTTGGTATCCCAACAGGTTGAGACACCGGTGTCTGTCAGTGCGCAGAGATGACTTCCGCCGGCGTGAATCTGTGCGAACGGACCAGATAGATCGTCTTCGGAACCGAAACGATTCCTTCCCCAGCACGCAATCTGGCCGGCTTCATCCAGAGCGCAGCCGGAGCCGGCGGCCAGGCTGAGAGATTGGAAACGTCCTTGCGGAGTGGTCAGCCGCTCGAATCCGGCGTGTCCCCAACAGGCGATCTCGCTTGTGTCTGTGAGTGCGCAGGTATGTCCTTCGCCTTCGCCCCACTCACTGTCCGGTATGCCACCGGCGCTGATCTCGCGGTAACGGCCTTCTGGTGGTTGGGATTGCTCGTTGTGGTCTCTGCCCCAGCAGGTGGCAGCGCCATCAGCGTCGAGAGCGCAATTGTGGTCCAGGCCGGTGGTCATAGACACAAACGGACCCTGGGGCGGATCGGATTCGCCCCACGCGTTCCAGCCCCAGCACTCGATGTCGCCCGTTGCTCGGATCCCGCAGGTGTGCGCGAGTCCGGCGTGCATCTCCGTGAACACGCCGTCGGGTGCGTCGAGCTGACTACCCCAATCCGCGCCCCAGCAGACCACTTCCCAATCGCGTGTGACGCCGCAGGACTGCCAGTCGCCTGAGGCGAGGGCGACAAACTCTACGTCCGGTGGTTCGATGCTGCCGAAGGCGTCCCAGCCCCAGCACACAGCTCCTCCGCTTGCTCGCAAGGCGCAATTGTGCACACCGCCCGCAGATAGAGCGATGAACGTGCCTTCTGGTGTGTCGGTGCGACCATGCTCATCGTTGCCCCAGCAGGTCAGCTCGCCGTCGGTGGTGAGTGCGCAGGTGTGATACCAGCCGGCACTCACGGCAGAGAATCTGCCTTCCGGATCTTCCGCCTGTCCCAGCCAGTTACCGCCCCAGCAACGCACTTCGCTCGTGTCACTGAGGGCGCAGGCATGTGAGACTCCGGCGCTGATCTGGGTAAAGGTCCCCTCCGGAGGCGATTCCCGATCGAACAGCGACGTGCGCCAGCAGTGGATCTGACCTGATTCGGTGAGCGCACAGGACATTTGCCAGCTGATACTCACCGCCGCGATGCGCGCGTTGGCTACCTCGGGTTCCACGTACGTGCCTTCGCTGCAATCCAACCGTCCGAATTGGGTCACGGCGCAAGTGTGCATTCCACCCGAGTCGATCGACTTCAAGCGTCCTTCAAGCGCACCAGCAATTGGGGCTCCAGAACGCCCCCAGCACACAGCCCGACCAGTTGCCGTGAGTGCGCAGCCATGTTGGGCGCCGAGACTCAGACGATCGGCGACCTCCCATGTGTGCAATCCGCGACCTTCAGCATCCGCTCCCGGATCAATCAGTTCGGCAGGCGCCGCTGCTGCCAAATGCGCGGGTACGTCGGTCGGGCGCTCGTCGCCCCAACAGACGATCTCGTCGTCCACGGTGAGCGCGCAGGCATGGCGCGCACCGACCGTGACCGATTGGTATCGGCCCTCGGGCACGTCGAGCTGGCGATCAGTGTTTTGGCCCCAACAGGCGATCTCGGCAGATTGACTGAGTTTGCAATAGAAGTCGTCGCCAACACTGACAGAGACTGTCCCGGCGCTGTCCGCTGTCCGGAAAAAGTACTCCTTGTGACCCCAGCGCCAGCAGATGACCTTTGTCTCGTTTGTGATACCGCACGCGAGTCCCCCGTCGATGCTGACCGACTGCCACTTTCGCCCGGAGGGCTGCTCGACCGACGCCGAGTCTTGGGAGCCCCCCCAACAATGGAGTTCGCCCTCCGTTGTGATGCCACAGTTCTTCGTGTTTCCGGCACTGACTGACTGGAACACCGCTTCGCGCGACTCAAGGTGCGTTCCGGGATTCCATGAGTTGTCCCCCCAACACTGGACGGCGCCGTCTGTGTCCAGGGCGCAGACGTGATCCTCGCCCATGCTGACCGAGGTGAATCTTCCCGCCGGAGCCGCCAGCGCGGCTGAGGCGCGGCCCCAGACCGGACCCCAGCAGCTCACTTCGCCTTCCGATGTCAAGGCGCATGCGAGTTGGTTATGGGTGGCAATAGATCTGTATGGACCCTCGGCATAGTCCGATCGACCGGCAGGGTCGAGACCCCAACAGACGATTTCGCCGTCGAGGGTCTCGGCACAAGTCCGTCTGTCCGACGCGTCGACTGCGCGGAAGCGTCCCTCGGGCGCATCGATCAGCGACTCCTGACCACCCCAGCAAACTACGTTCCCATTGAAGTCGCTGGCGCACGCATGCTCGTAGCCGGCACTCACCGACGCAAAGCGGCCAGCGGGCTCATCCGTCTGGCCGCGATCGTTCTTTCCCCAGCAGATCAGCTCGTCAACCACACTGAGAGCGCAGGTGAAATTCTCTCCAGAGGTGATTGCCTGGTATCGGCCTTCGGGCGAGTGGATCTGTCCGTAGTAGCTGCGCCCCCAGCAGTTGAGTTCGCCGATCTCGGTCAGAGCACATGCGTGTTCGCTCGCCGTGGTGACGGCGAGGTACCGCCCCTGCGGAGGGTCTAGCGCGCCGCTACCGTTCCAGCCACTGCCCCAGCACTCGATATCACGAGCAATTGTCAGCGCGCATGTGTAGTCCCAAGCGGCGCTGACCGCTGTGTAGCTCCCATCAGGGACATCGAGCCGACCACGGGAATTCTCCCCCCAACACTCGATTCGAGAGTCCAGTGTGACCGCGCAAGCATGTGAGCTAGCGACGCTGAGCGATTTGTACTGACCTGCCGGATACTCCTTCGCGACCGAGTACGAAATCCCCCAGACCGATCCTCCCCAACAGATGAGCCGTCCGTCTTCGGCAAGGCCGCAGGTGGCCCAGCCGCCGGAGTCGATGGTTTGGTAGTTGCCCCGGTAGGTCGTCGACTGACCAGCCTCGTTATTTCCCCAGCAAACAACGTCGCCGTTACCTGTCAGTGCACATGTGTGCGCGGATCCTGAGGCGACTTGGACAACGGCGCCGTCCTCCAGATCCGTTGAGCGAGCGTCGGGCGACCCCGTCAGGATCGTGACCAAATCGCTCTGCAACCACTCGCCGCTGCGCAGTTGCAGTTCGGACAGTTGAAAGTACCGGAAGATCGGATACACATCGTCATTTGCGCCTCGACCTTGCGCTCCGTACGAACGTCCCCATCCCGGTCGAATCGCCGCTTCGATTCGGCCCGTGCTGTCTCCTTGAGGGCTGGCTTCTGCACGCACGTGGATGCGGGCATCGACCTGTGCACCTGAGCCGGTTGCGGCGTCGATCGTGATTGAGCTGCTGCTGATCCAGGACCCGGCACGCTCCTCGAGTCGACTTGCCTTCACCAGACGCAGTAGTGGCAACACGGCGTCAACGTCGGTGTGTCCAGCGTCAAGCGTTCGGAAGCCGACCTCAATGCGTCCGGTTGGGGCGCCGCTTGCATAGGCTTCTGCGCGAACGATGATCCGGCCCACTACTTCATCAGCCAGCGGGGCTCGACCTTCGGCAGTGGCAATGGGCGGTCCCGCTTCGCGATCTGCAAAGTCGGCTGCCGCAGCGGGATCGATCGCATCGTCGCCAGAACCAAGGAAACTAACCAGGACGATGACCACAACGATAGGCAGCGACGCGAAGATCACCCGGGCACAGCAACTCACCGAAATCCTCACGGCAACTTCTCCCTGGCCTCGTCTGCGGGCTGCGATCCATAGCAGCCCGAGCGATGGCCCTTTGGAAACCGCGACCATTTGGAAACCGCGACTTTGCGAACTGGTTCGGTCTGCTCTGCGGCAATTGGCAGAGGTCCTGTCGGCCGCCGCGGTCGTGTTCCCTGCGACTGCAGGATAAGGAACTGCTTAGCCCTGACGCCCCGCTCAACCCTGTGGAACGAAGCGAGCACTGCTTCTATCAATGGGCCGTCTGGCCAGTCCATGTGAAATACCCGGCGTGGGCCCATGCAACGGGGAGCGTGTCCCTACTCTCGTGCGTTACGGAACTACAGAAACGGTCAACTTGAAGGTGTTTGACTTTCTTCAGGCTGGAGTATCCGCTGGCAGTAGGACCCACGACAGGGTCCCGATCTTACGAGCTGGCGCTCAGTTGCGAGGAGAATGTTTGATACCTTGAAGCTTGCTGTCCGTGAAAGAAATGTCCCGTAGTTCAAACCTACATATCAGCGCCACTTGGGACGACGGAATGAGCCGGCCCGGGAGAGGCAATTGCTTCGGAACTCCCGGTCCAACTAGGAATGCCGGTGCTAAGAAGTGGTTGCTCACCAGAAAGGCGCCTGCAGCTTCAGGCCGAGCGACATCCGAGCGGCGGCAGGCTTCGCTCATCGGGGATGAAGAAGCTTTCGACCTCCACATCGTAGCTACCGGCGCCTCACATGCCGGTCGTCCGCCAGGATTCCAGCACGGTGGCGTCGCTACTCGGCGCCACAAGCCGAACGAACTCGGGCAAGTCCGTTCTGCAATCAGCGGCGCCGGTGCGACAGCGCAACTGCACCCAATCGGGGTGCGTCACGCCGCTGTGATACGACCAGCGACCGCTGGCCAGGTAACCGCCCTCGACAGGCAGCGCCGTCACTTGAGGGAACGCCGCACCGGCTGTTGCCGTGTCGACGTCGGCGTACATGACGCGAGCGAGGTCGAGATCATTGGAGAAGACCTGTGTCGATCGCTGAACATCCAGTTCCGGTCGGCGGGTTTCTATCGGTCGGAACCATATCCTTACCAGTCGAGCGAGACGCCGGCGCTGTCTCGACGGCTCGTGTTCCGGGCATTGGCTGAGCAGATGATCACTTCCGAAGACGCCGAGCGCTTCTTCCCAGGCACGTCTCCCCAGGTGGGGGCCAATCGCGAGTTGCGGTCATCTGTAGCTCCCAAGTATTCGACACTTCACCGGTGCGAATTATCGTCCCGCTCACGACTTGGGAAGCAAACTTCGCGGACCGATTCAACAAGTTCCTGATTCCAGCGACCAATCGCAACGGACTACGATCCGACTCCGCGGCCGACTTCTTGCAGATTCGAAGCGTATCGGGGGAACGGCTGATGAGGCGGGTTGGCGTGCTAGAGGCAGAGGAGGAGGAAGAGATAGCGGCGGGAATCGTGATTGCAAGCGACCACCGACCCCGACGAGCTTCAGCCGGCGCCAGAGGTTGATGATCGGAGATCACCGTCGCAGGTGGCAGGCGAGGCAGCGAACTTGCTTGACATAAAGGGTGTAGGCCGAAGGGGACTGTACTGCGAATATTTTCTTGGGAAGTGGCGCTGTAGGCGTTCCGAGTCTGGTCAAGCCCCAGACTTGCTCATCGTTGGTTCGCATTCCCACTGGCCTCGATTCCGAGAGCGACAATAACGACTACTATTATCTCCTCACAGGTGATTCGGAGGTCCGCCGATGTCCCGCTACGTTAGTCGGCTTGTGCTGGTTGTTGGTCTCACCGCGCTCGCTTTCACGTCCCTCGGATGGAACGCGGATGCACAGGATGGGTCGATGACTGCCGCATCGGTCGAGGGCCGGATTGTGGCGCAGTTGTTGGCCGACGGGCGGATCGAATTCGGCTTTCAGCCTGAAGCCAGCGAACTAATCTTGCCGCGCGCCCGCTACTTTCCCACGTCATCGGTCGGTCGCTGGCTCGTTTCATCCCCGGTGGAACACGACAGTGAACTCCTGGGCCGGATTACGGCCATGCGGCACGACGACGACCGAGTCGAATTCGGCTTCGTCGATACGGGCGGGGAACGGATTCTGCCTCGCTCCCGATTCTTCCCCGTCAATGCACGAGTCAACCGATGGTTGCGCAGCTCAGTCATCAATGTGTCGGAACCCGCAGTCACGGAGTCTGAAGCGGTGCCGTCAGAGTCCAGCGATGGGCCGTCGGACGCGGACGCATGCGTGGCCAGGGATAGAGCAGTGCTCGCGACCATCTATCAGTCCCTTGATGGCGAGAACTGGCGTCGGGACTCGAACTGGCAATCCAACGAGGCTATCGGCAGGTGGCACGGGATCACGACTGATGCCAACGGCTGCGTCACGCATATCGAACTGAGCAGCAATGAATTGAAGGGCGCGATTCCCGCCGCTGTGAGCACACTCGCGAGTCTGCGGGTGTTGGACCTGAGCGAGAACAACGACATTTCAGGAGTGATCCCACCAGCCCTGGGGGATCTGTCGAACCTGCAAACCCTCGACCTCTCCGACCAGACGGGTCAACATGAGCGCAGCCTGGGCCTGACGGGAACGATCCCGCAGGAGTTGGGCAAGCTCAAGAACCTGCGGACTCTGGATTTGTCCTGGCACCAACTCGACGGTGAGATACCCGCAGACCTGGGCAAGCTGACGAACCTGCAGTCGCTTCGGGTTCACGGCAACAGCCTCAGCGGAGTAATTCCGCCTGAGCTGGGAGGACTGACGCGCCTCCGGTCGCTCTGGCTCAACCACAACATGCTGAACGGCGGGATACCTGTAGAGCTCGGAAGCCTGGCGATGCTGGAGCTACTCAATCTCACCAGCAATAGCCTCAACGGGACGATTCCGGCTGCGCTTGGCGGTCTCACCCAACTCAAGACGCTCAATCTCGGCAACAACGACTTGAGCGGGCCGATACCCGCTGCGCTGGGCAACCTGTCCCGCTTGGGGACACTTGATCTCAGAGACAACAATCTCAGCGGCGACGTCCCCTCCGAGCTGGCAAACCTGTCCGCGCTGCACTCCTACTACCTGCACGGCAACCCGCTGACCGGCTGTATACCGGACAGCTTCCGTTCCTTGGAGAGCTCATACGCGACATACCGGTTTGACAACCCACGGCCTCCGCTGCCTCCCTTCTGCGAGGCAACAGAATCATGTGCGACCGGCACAGCGGTACCGAATGCGTCCACCAACGAGGGACTCGTGTCTGACTGCGAGAGCCTCCTGGCGGCGCGCGATGCCATAGCCGGAACGGGGACGTTGAACTGGTCTCCGACCACAACGATAGCCCGCTGGAGAGGTATCGGACTGGGGGGATCGCCACAGAGAGTCAAGACACTGGAGCTGACTGGCTTCGATGGCGAGATACCAGCGGAACTTGGCGATTTGGACGAGCTTCAGACGCTCGTTTTCTACGACGACATGCGCGGGGAGATACCTCCCGAGTTAGGGCGTCTGACCAAGCTCAGGGAGCTGAGGTTGGGCGGCAATGCGCTCAGTGGGGAGATCCCTCCCCAGCTGGGCGACTTGGCCAGCTTGAGGGAGCTGACGTTGGGCGGCAATGCGCTCAGCGGGGAGATCCCTCCCCAGCTGGGCGACTTGGCCAGCTTGAGGCTGCTGGGGTTGGGCGGCAATAACCTGACCGGAGACATCCCCTCCCAGCTAGGTAACTTGGCCGAGCTGACAGAGCTGTATCTCTGGAAGAACAAATTGGGTGGACCCATTCCGCCAGAGTTGGGCAATCTCGCCAAGCTGACGGTGCTGGATCTCGCCCGCAACAGGCTCACCGGGGCCATCCCGCTAGAGTTGAGCAATCTCGCCAAGCTGGCGGTGCTGGATCTCGACAGCAACAAGCTCTCCGGAGCCATTCCGCCGCAGCTGGGTAACCTGACCAGGCTCTCGAAGCTCGAGCTTAGCTGGAACAACTTGACTGGCCAAATTCCGTCCGAGCTGGGCGCTCTCACGGGCCTGTCGAGGCTGGACCTGAGTTCCAACCGGCTGACGGGGGAGATACCGACTGCCCTGGGCAATCTGACCGGCCTAGACATCCTGCTGCTGGGCGGTAACCAGCTGACCGGCTGCATCCCCGGCGCGTTACGAGATCTTGGCCTCATCTTTTCAGACCTCGACGCAACCGGTCTGCCCGACTGCCCGTAGCTACGGGCAGTCGGGTCCGCAGGCTCACACCAGCAACGCACCCAGTCCGCCCGCCGGGTGAGGGCGGCCGCTCCCGACCAGGTAGTCGTGCTCTACCACGCGACGCCGGATCACGGCGACATCGAGGGGCGACCGCCCCGCCGCGAACGAACCGCTCGTTCGGTTCGCACCCCCTTGCGCACTATGAGAGCGGCTGCTCGGCGACCTGCGCCAGCGGCGCGCGTCGCCAAGGTTCCGCCACTGCGGGTTTAGAGCCTCGTATAGTCAGTGGCGTACCGCCATCTTGAGAGGGTTCGTATGCCTGGTAGCGGGGGGATGCGTCGCCGCAGCGACGTCGATGAAACGACGAAACGACTACTGGACGCCGCCGCGGCAGCGTTCGTCGAGCATGGCTATGACGGAGCCGGCGTAAGCGATATCGCCCGTCGCGCCGGGGTAACCACAGGCGCCATCTACTCACGCTGGCCGCGAAAGAACGACTTGATGGCCGATGCCGTTGACCACATATTTCACCAGATCCTTCCCGAGCAGCGATTGAAGGAACTTGGCATCGACCAGTTGCCGGCGTTCAACCTGATTTCGATGTGGTCGGCTCTCCTGTTGAGCCCTGATCCAGCCCAGGAGCTGTTGGTGCAGGCGTTCGCCAGCGCCCGGACAAACGAGGCGGTGCAGGAACGCCTGCGTGAGTACCTCAATGTCCGTGGCGACCAGGTAAATCGGCTCATCCAACGAGCCAAGGCCGAGGCGACCGAGGACCGTGGATTCAGCACGGTAGCGATCACCCTGTTGGTCCAGGCGGTCGCGATCGGTATGGTCCTGATTTTGTCAGCCGGGCTAGACGATCGCCACATTCCTACGCAAGAAGAATGGACCAGACTGAACGAAGCCCTGCTCGACGCGGCATTCCGGCAGGCATAGCCAGCGCATAGGATGCATCCTCCCGAGATCGGTCGGATCGTAGCAAGGCGAGGACTAACTGACATAAGAGTGGTAGGGCATAGGGGATTCGAACCCCTGATCTCCGCCTTGAGAGGGCGGTGTCCTTGGCCGCTAGACGAATGCCCCACGCGGGTGGCCGGACGACTGTGTTGGCTGGGGATGGAGGATTCGAACCCCCGCTAACTGAGCCAGAGTCAGTCGTCCTACCACTAGACCAATCCCCAACGAACGCTCAGGTTACCACTGCGAGTGGGATTAGTCGTCCGGTCGGGCCAGCCGTTCGGCGGCGGCATTGAGGCGTTCGACCGTCAAATCCTGCCCGAGTGTTTCCAGGGTTTCAAAGAGCGGCGGCGCGATCCGCTTGCCGGTCGCGGCGACCCTGATGGGCGTAAAGAGCGCACCCGGCTTTTCGCCTCGCTCGGTGGCGAGGTCGCGCAACGCGGATTCGAGAGCTGGAATCGTCCAATCGGATTCGCCTATGGCGCGCAGCGTCTTGAGCGAGGCCTCCACCGACTCGAGCGCGGCCCAGGGCTTGTTCTTGTAGGCGCGACCCATCAGCTCGACGTTGGCGTAGTCGAGTGGGCCGCTCGTGAAGAAGAAGTCGGTGTAGTCGGCGAACTCGGGCAGCAGCTTGACCCGCTCCTGGATCGCCGTCGCGATTGGGAGTAGGCGGTCGAGGGCTTCGTCATCGATGGATTGTTCGACGCGCGCTTCGAGGTAAGGGCGGCCGCGACGCAGGAAGTCGGCGGGATCGAGGTCGCGGATGTAGCGGGCGTTCATCTCGCGCAGGCGGTCGATGTCGAACATGGCCGACGAAAGTCCGAGACCGTCGAGGTCGAAGGCTTCCGCAACCTCGTCACGGGACATGATCGTGGTCGTCTCGTCCTTGGACCAGCCGAGCAGAGCGAGGAAGTTGAGCAGCGCCTCGGGCAGGAAGCCCTCCTCGGCGTATTGGCGAATCGAGGTCGCGCCGTGGCGCTTGGAGAGCTTGCCCTTGTCGGGGCCTCTAATGATGGGGATGTGAACCCATACGGGCTCGTCCCAGCCAAGCGCGTCGTAGGTCTGGACGTGTCGCGGCGCCGACGAGAGCCATTCTTCGCCTCGGATCACGTGCGTGATCTCCATGTGATGGTCGTCGACGACCGATGCGAGGTGGTAGGTGGGGAAGCCGTCGCGCTTGAGCAGGACATGGTCGTCGAGCAGAGCGCTCTGGAATGAGACCTCGCCGCGCAGGTAGTCGTTGACGATCGTGTCGCCGTCGTTGGGCATGGCCAGTCGGACGACGTGCGGCTCGTCGGCGGGAATGTCGCGCTCGCGGCAGTGACGGTCGTAGCCGGGTGGGAGTTTGGCCTGCTGTTGCGACCTACGCAGGGCATCGAGGCGCTCTGAGGTGCAGCCACAGCGATAGGCCTTGCCGTCGTCGATCAGTCGCTGGGCGGCTTCGACGTACATCGGCAATCGCTCCGACTGGCGGTAGGGCGCGAACGGGCCGCCCTTGTCGGGGCCTTCGTCCCAGTCCAGTCCGAGCCAGGTGAGCGCGTCGAGGATGATCTGTTCGGCGCCCTCGACGGCGCGCGACTGGTCGGTGTCCTCGATGCGGACGATGAACTGTCCGCCGAAGCGGCGGGCGAGCAGCCAGTCGAACAGGGCGGTGCGGATATTGCCGACGTGCGGCTCACCGGTCGGGGAGGGTCCGTAGCGAACGCGGACGCTCATAGTCAGTTCTCCGAGATCAGGCTGATGATCGAGGGATTAGCGGATGCGTTGTGCTCTTCGGCGGCGGTTTCGCCTCGTCGAACGGTGTTGCCGCTTCACGGTATCAGGGGGTTCGCGTCGCCCTGGTTGGACGGATTGGTCGCCGAGCAGCAGCTCGCCCTCTCGCAGATGACTGAGCAGGCTGCGGAAGTCGGCGGGCGGTTCAGCGTTGATCGTGAGCGGCTCGTCCGTGACGGGATGCTGAATCGTCAGTGCGCGCGCGTGGAGCGCCTGCCGATCAATCAGCGGCGTGGGGAGGCCGTACATCGTGTCGCCGGCGATCGGATGTCCGATGGCGGACAGATGCACGCGGATCTGATGCGTGCGCCCGGTGATCAAGCGACATTCGAGCAGCGCGGCGTCGGGGAAACGCTCGACCGTTTCGTAGCCGGTCTGGGACGGTCGGGCGCGGTCGAGGATCGCCATCCGGCGCGGGTCGGACGGATCGCGTCCAATCGCGGCGTCGATCAGGCCGGCCGGTGGGTCGGGCGCACCGACGACCACCGCGAGATAGCGCTTGTCCATCGTTCGCCGGCGCAATTGATCCTGGAGCGAGCGCAGGGCGTCGGCGTTCTTGGCGATCATCAGGAGACCAGTCGTGTCGCGGTCGAGGCGGTGGACGAGGCCCGGCCGCTGTGGGTCGGATTCGGGATCCTGCTCAGCGATGCGCGCGACCTCCGGCCACTGGTTGAGGACGGCGGCGATCAGCGTTGCTTGGGTTTCGCCCGGCGCCGGGTGGACGGTCAGGCTGGCCTGTTTATCGATGACCGCGAGATGATCGTCCTCGTAGACGATGTCGAGCTTGATATCCGCCGGCGCCTCGACGGGGATCGCCTGTCTCGGGTAGGTGGCGACAAGTTCGCCGAAGCGCAGCTTGTAGGACGGTCGCTCGAGTGCGCCGTCGACACGAATCAGACCGTCGTCGATCAGGCGTCGGGCCTGGCTTCGAGATGCGCCATCGAGGCGTCGGGCAAGGAACTGGTCGAGGCGCTCGCCGTCCTGGTCGGCCATCATCTCGAGTGCAGGAGTGTCGTTGTCGTTCATGGCGATCTGGGATTCCGTTTCAGCAGATCGCTGAAGAGGATCGCGACCACGATGGCGGCGACACCCACATTGATCGCGGCGTCGGCGACGTTGAAGGCGGGGAAATGGATGAAGTCGATGAAATCGGTGACGTGTCCCTGGTAGATGCGATCGAGCAAGTTGCCGACTGCGCCGCCGAGGATGAGGGCGAGTCCGCTGCGGATCAGCCAGTGGTCCAGCGGCGGGAAGAAGTAGTAGATGGCGACCACGCCGATCGCCACGACGGCGGAGACGGCAAGCACCGTGTTCTGTCCGCCGAAGATGCCGAATGCGCCGCCGTCGTTGGCGACGTGTGAGAAGGCGAAGAAATCGGCCAACCACTCGCGGTCACCGAGCTCGACCATTTCTCGCAGGATGACCTTGGTGATCTGATCGAAGATGACGACCAGTACTGCCAGTGCGAAGAACCGGTGCTGAAAGCGGCGGCGTTTGGGCGGCGACGGGCTGGGCTCGAGCGTCGGCTCGCTCTGAATCTCTGGCATCAAGTCGGCCATACATCGAGATTACACGCGCAATCCCAGGATTCGGATAATCTAAATGGGTTGCGCGTTGCACGTTGGTGTACTGGGGAGCAGGCTTGTGGGCGATGTTCTGGCCGGAGTGCCATTTTCCGAGTTGCAGCGATTGAGGAAAGAAACCGGTCACGATCGGTTGCCGCCGGGCCAACGGCTGGTGCGCGAGTGGCCGGTCCTGACCTACGGCGGTACGCCGAGGGTCGATCCGAAGGACTGGAATCTGCAGGTCTGGGGCCAGGTGGCGCAGGAGCGGATTCTCTCCTACGAGCAGTTCGCGGCGATCGGAGTGTCGGAGAAGAAGAACGACATCCACTGCGTGACCCATTGGTCGCGGTACGACAACACGTGGGACGGCGTGCTCTTCTCCGACCTGTTCGACGAGTTCGGCGTCAAGGCGTCGGCGACCCACGTGATGTTCCACTGCTACGGCGGCTACACGGCCAACGTGCCAATTGCGGACATCCGAGCCGACGACCACGCCATGCTCGCGCTCGCGCACGACGGTCGTCCGCTGGACGCGATGCACGGCGGTCCGGTGCGAGTCGTGATTCCGTCGCTGTACTTCTGGAAGTCGGCGAAGTGGGTCGGCGGGATCGAGTTCCTCTCGAAGGACGCGCCCGGGTTCTGGGAGATGTACGGCTACCACATGCACGGCGATCCGTGGCGCGAAGAGCGCTACGGCTAGACCAATCTGGCTAACCTTGGTGTACCGTGCGACCGCCTGAGATGAAGTGCCGATGAGCCGCGTCGAAGAAGCCGCCGCCGTCTATCAGTGGACTCCAACGATCCCTAACGAGATCGAGGGTCAACTGTTGATCCCGCTGCCGGACGGGTTTGCAGTCACCGAGGAATGGTGGGACGAGCTAATCGAGCGACATAATCTCATACGCATCGAGCTGACTCGCGACAGAAAGCTGCGTTGCGTTATGGGAACCTCAGAAGGAAGCCGAATCAGCTTCTGGCTTAGCCACTTCTTGTCGAATTGGATTCTGGCAAGCGGCGGCGGTGATGGCGTTGAAAGCGCTTCGGAGTTCATTTCGAAATTAGCCGAACGCAAGCGACCTGACGGCGCTTGGATCTCGCCCGCGCGTCTGCCCGATCACTCAGAACCATGGCGGCACTCCTTCCGCTTCGCCCCAGACCTCATCTATGAAGTACGCTCGCCCAGCCAGTCAGTCGAACAACAGCAGGACAAGATGGTCGAGTGGATTCAAGCAGGCGTCCGACTCGGCTGGCTGCTCGATCCCTATGCGCGTAGCGTCTGGGTATACCGAGCCAATGGCGACATCGTCCAATTGGATGATCCTACAGAACTCTCCGGTGAAGACGTTTGCGAAGGTCTGGTAGTTGATATGTCCCTGGTGTGGGGAACGACCTCCGAGCTGTGATAGCCTCGATTTCGATGATGACGACGCGAACTGCCGCTGACGTGACGATGCTGGGCCGCATGGTGATGCCCGAGGTCCTGCCTCGCTAGCGCGTTGCGCGGCGAGGGAGGGCCAACACGCTCACGCTTCGCCGCCGGTTCCGCTCTAGCGAAAGACCCTTTCCGATATGACCTACGCCACTTGCCTCGCCTGTCGAGAGTGTGGGCGCGAGTTCCCGCTCGAAGCACTGCACGTCTGCGACTTCTGCTTCGGCCCGCTCGAAGTCGCCTACGACCACGACGGGATCCAGTCCAAGATTTCCCGCGAGCGGATCGAATCCGGTCCGCACTCGATCTGGCGCTACAAGGACCTGTTGCCCGTTGATGATGAGTTCATCGTCGACCTGAACGTCGGCATGACGCCGTTGCTGCGGGCCGATCGGTTGGCCGAACACCTGGGGATGCGTGAGCTGTGGCTCAAGAACGACACCTGCAACCCGTCCTGGTCGTTCAAGGATCGCGTGGTGGCGGTGGCGTCCTCGCGGGCGCGGCAACTGGGATTCAAGACGCTGGCCTGCGCGTCAACCGGAAATCTGGCCAACGCAGTGTCGGCGCATGCCGCTCGGGCGGGGATGGACGCAATCGTCTTCATTCCCCACGACCTCGAGGCCGGCAAGGTGCTGGGCTCGGCGGTCTACAACCCGACGATTGTGTCCGTCAACGGGTCCTATGACGACGTCAACCGGCTCTGTTCGGAGCTGGCCGACAATCGGCAGTGGGCGTTCGTCAACATTAATGTGCGCCCGTACTACGCCGAAGGCTCGCGGACGCTGGCCTATGAAGTGGCCGAGCAGTTGGGCTGGCGAGCGCCGCGACAGGTCGTTGCGCCGATGGCCTCAGGATCGTTGTTCACGAAAATCCACAAGGGATTCCAGGAATTCCAACGCTACGGCCTGATCGAGGAGACGCCGGTGCGCATGATCGGCGCGCAGGCAGAGGGTTGCTCGCCGATCACCACCGCCTGGCGCAACGACACGACAAACATCCGTCCCGTCAAGCCGAAGACGATCGCCAAGTCGCTCGCAATCGGCAACCCGGCCGACGGCTACTACGCGCTCAAGACGATGAAGCGCACTGATGGTGGCGCGACCGCGGTGACGGACCCGGAGGTCGTTGAGGGCATTAAAATGCTCGCCGAATACGAGGGCGTCTTTGCCGAGACCGCAGGCGGTGTAACCATCGCCGGGTTGCGACAGGCGATCGCCAACGGCCAGATCGATCCCGACGAGTCGACGGTCGCGTTCATCACCGGCGGTGGGCTGAAGACCTCGGACGCGGTAGTTGATCACGTCACCCAAGCAATTCCCATCGAGGGCACCTTGCAGTCATTCGAGGCTGCATTCGCCGAGGCCCCGCAAGCTGTCGGAATTGGAGCCTAGTCATGGCCAGACGACGAGTCCGTTTCACGTTCGAGGGCGACTCCGTCACGGAGCCGGTGATCTATCTGGTCGGTCACGAATTCGAGATCGTGACCAACATCCGCATGGCCGACGTCGAGCACGACTTCGGTTGGGTCGTGCTTGAGGTCGACGGCGATCACGACGAAATCGACCGAGCCCTGGCCTGGGTCGCGTCAAAGGGCGTGCGCGTCGACCCAGTAGCAGGGGATGTCGTCGAAAGCTAGGCTGAGGCCAGAATCCCCTGGGAGAGGGCTCAAAGTCCCCTCTCCCTCTGGGAGAGGCTGAGGCCAAAATCCCCTCTCCCTCTGGGAGAGGATGAGGCCAAAATCCCCTCTCCCTCTGGGAGAGGCTGAGACCAAAATCCCCTCTCCCTCTGGGAGAGGCTGAGACCAAAATCCCCTCTCCCTCTGGGAGAGGCTGAAGCCAAAATCCCCTCTCCCTCTGGGAGAGGGTTAGGGTGAGGGTCCCCTTCCCCATCTGAGGAGCGAGCGGAGATGACGACCGATACCCCCCCGAAACTGTTGACCGCAGACGACCTGTTGGAGTTGTCAAGCGATGGCTTCTATGGCGAACTCATCCGGGGGGTACTCTGCGAATCAATGCCGCCCGGCGTTGACCACGCGCAGATCGCGGCGGAGTTCTGTGGAGAACTCCGCAACTTCGTGAAACCTCGCCGATTGGGGCGGGTGTTGGCAGGCGATCCAGGCGTCAAAGTCGAGAGAGACCCCGATACCGTGCGCGCGCCGGATGTTGCCTTCATCTCGGCCAGTCGACTGCCACTGGCTCAACGCAATCCGGGTTACTCCGAAGTCATGCCCGAGTTGGTCGTCGAAGTGAAATCGCCGAGCGATGGCCGCTGGGCCGTCTATGACAAGGCGCAGATGTGGTTGCGGCATGGAGTGCTGCTGGTCTGGGTGGTCTATCCCGATGACCGAACCGTCGAAGCTCATCACGCCAATCAAGGCGTCATCCTCTATCGCGAGGACGGCGAACTCGACGGCATGGATGTCCTGCCCGGCTTCACCTGCGCAGTGCGCCCCCTCTTTGAAGCCTGATCCCCACTACCAACCCAGCCGTCCACGGCCCTGAGCAGGTGTCTCAGAAGCTGTCTCGACTGGCCAAGTCCCAGTCCCCGCTTCACGCGGGGACCCGCTCGGGCGGCATGGGCTATCCGGTGGTCAACTCTGAGGCGAGGAAGGAGCAGGTCCCCGCGTGAAGCGGCGACTTGCGTTGACAACAGGAGTGCATCATGCCGGAGCCATTTCAGATCGCCGTCCCCGACTCCGAAATCGACGACCTCAGGCGTCGCCTGGCGCAGACGCGCTGGCCGTCGGAGGTCGCGGACTCCGGCTGGCAGTACGGGTCGAATCTTGCCTACATGCGGGAGCTCTGCGAGTACTGGCGCACGTCATTCGACTGGCGCGCGCAGGAAGCCAAGCTCAACCGCATGCCGCAATTCACGACGCAGGTCTCCGCCGACGGCGTGGAGGACTACACCGTTCACTATGTGCATCAGCAGGGCGTTGGTCCCAAACCGCTGCCGATTGTGTTCACTCACGGTTGGCCGGGGTCGTTCTTTGAGGTGTCGAAGGTCATTGGGCCGCTGACCGATCCAGGCGCACACGGCGGCGATCCGGCAGATGCATTCACGGTCATTGCTCCGTCGTCACCGGGATTCGGTTTCTCTGAAATTCCCGAGAGTGGCGGATTCGGACACATGCGGGCCGCTCGAATGTGGGTCGCGCTGATGTCATCGCTGGGCTACGAACGATACGGCGCGCAGGGCGGCGACATCGGAGCGCGGGTCTCAGCGCTGACCGCCTACGAAGACTCTGCGCATTGCATTGGCGCCCAAATCAACATGCCCAACAGTCCGCCACCGGCGGATCACCCTGAAGAAGCCTGGAGCGATGAAGAGCGAGCGACGATCGCTCGAATGGCGGAGTGGCAAACAAAGGAAGCCGCCTATCAGTGGATCCAGGGAACGCGTCCGCAGACGTTGTCGTACGGATTGACCGACTCGCCGGCGGGTCTGGCTGCCTGGATCACCGAGAAATGGCGAGCGTGGTCGGATTGTGATGGTGACATCGAGCAGCGATTCAGCAAAGACGAGATTCTGACCAATATCTCGATCTACTGGTTCACCAGGACGATCAACTCCTCGACTCGCTACTACTACGAGCGTCGACAGAACGATCAGGCGAATGCCTTGCCGGGACCGCTGGAGACGCCGGCCGGTTTCTCGGTGTTTCCCAAGGAGATTTTCGGGCCGCCGAGAAGCTGGGTTGAGGCGGAGTACAACGTGACGCAGTGGTCGGTGCACGACCGCGGCGGACACTTCGCCGCGATGGAAGAGCCGGAGCTGCTGGTCGGGGATATCCGCGAGTTCTTTCGTCCATTGCGCTAAAGGAGTTCCGCCAGGCGTGTGACCCGAACCACGACATTGAGGGGAGCCGCGTCGAGCCAGAGCGTGAGCTCGAAGGCGCGCGCCATGATCCAACCGATCGAGCTAGGGCGTGTTCACATTGGCAGCGCGATCCCCGTCGAAGCGCCTAACCGCTGTCTCACTCCCCCTTGCAAAGACCGATGCAAAACCTCGCATCCCCATCTCCCCCGCAAGGGAGACCTGTACATAAGTTCGCTCAGCGCGGTCAGAGAGATATTCCCTCTCTTACCCCCTCTCCCTCTGGGAGAGGGCTGGGGTGAGGGTCCCCGATTCCGTCTATCTGGCGACGGCCGCTCTATGCTCGCGCCCCTCCCTCACGCTCACGCTCTCCCAGAGGAGACCTGCGCGTAGTCCCCTGTTCCGTCCTTCCCGCGAAGGCGGGAATCCATCTGGCTATCTGGCCGGCAAAGCACAGGTCTCCAGGGGAGGAATTGCGAGTTACACATGACCCTCTTGCAGGGGGAGCTGCCGAAAGCCTGCCCCGCACTTGAGAGTGTGTCTCTAATGTCGAAATTCCCAGTCCCCGCGTTACGCGCGGACCTGCTCCTTCCCCGGACGGGACTTCACCACCAGATAGCCCGTGCCGTCCGAGTGGGTCCCCGCGTAAAGCGGGGTCTGGGATATGACCAACCAAGGTCACTTCTGAGACACCCGCTCCGAGCGCGGACCCGCCCCATCCGCAACCACCGACACACCAACTGCGTGACAACGACAGCCAAATCGTTCACTATCAGAACAACAGTGCTGCACGCGCCAGAGAGACCAACCATGACCTACACCGCAACCACCGCAACCACCACGCCGCCGCCTTCTCCCCGGCGCTGCCAACGCATCCTCGAAGCGCACCACCTCCGCTGCCGCGGACTCACCCTCCAACAGATCGCCGACCAACTCGGCTGCGCCCGTTCCACCGCCGCCGCCTATCTGCGCGACTTCCAGCTTCACCGCGGCCACATCCTGCACACCGTCACTGGCGACCGGCTGCTCGACCAGATCTACACCCTCACCCAGCCCCAATCCGACCCTCAGCAACACCGACAGACCATCGCCTCCGCCCGCGAACTCCGGCTCCTCCTCGCCGCCATGCCCGGCCTCCGGGAACAAGAGCAGCAACAACAGGAAAGCTTCGAAGCCGCTCGCAACGCCTCAACCATCGCCATCGCCCGCAGTCGACACTTTCGCGCCGAGGACGACGGGCACCTCCGCTACATCGGCGGCGACAGGCGCGGACAATGTATGCCCGAATGTCCCAGCTGCCGCCCCGAACTCTTCGAAGGCGACGACCCCCTGCCGAATATCAGAAATATGGACGACTGGGCCGCCGCCGTATCTCGGATCGAACCGCACAATCCCACCGAACCCGAATTCCCGTCCCCGGAGGGCGTCTCAGAAGTTACGATTCCCAATCCCCGCTTCACGCGGGGACCTGCTCCTTCCCTGCCCAGTGACGCACCACCAGATAGCCCGCGCCGCCCGAACGAATCCCCGCGTGAAGCGGGGACTGGGCTTCGATCAGTCGAGCTGGCTTCTCAGACACCCTCCCCGAGCAGGGACCGGACCTCACCCTCGCAGCCCGATGCGCCGCTGGCGGAGACGGTCCCTCCGGTCCGTTCCGACGCCGACCTGTCCCAATCTGAACTCACCCAGCCCGGCACAGATCAACCCGTCGATACAAACCCGGAATCTGGACAAATCTGGACTGATCTGGACAATGCTGAAGCCCAAAACGACGAATCCCCTTTCCCCGACAGCGAATTCGCCCCAACCCCGCGAAATTCACGCCCAAACCAAACCCAACTCAACCCGCGCTCTGCCCAGGCCTGGTCCAACCATGACCCATTCATCCCCCCAAAACGCCCCAACCGCAGCGTCGTCATCCCCTTGCCCGACCTCGGCAGACTCTAGACCCGCCGACTCGGCTGAACCTCATGCGATACTGCCCCCCAAACCCAATGCACGCCGTACCCGGCCGTAACCGGAGGAATCCAACATGCCCGAACCATTCAAGATTGCCGTACCCGACACTGAGATTCGTGACCTGAAGCGACGTCTGGCGCAGACTCGCTGGCCGTCGGAAGTGACCGACTCGGGTTGGCAGTATGGGTCGAACCTGGCCTATATGAAGGAGCTCTGCGACTACTGGCGCACGACCTACGACTGGGGCGCGCAGGAGACGTATCTGAACCGCATGCCTCAGTTCACGACCCAGGTGTCGGCCGACGGCGTCGAGGACTACACCGTCCACTACGTGCACCAGGAGGGCGTCGGCGACAGCCCGCTGCCGCTGGTCTTCACGCACGGCTGGCCCGGCACGTTCTATGAGGTGTCGAAGATCATTGGTCCGCTAACCGACCCGGCGGCGCACGGCGGTGACCCGGCGGATGCCTTCACCGTGGTGGCGCCCTCGATTCCCGGCTACGGCTTCTCGCAGATTCCGACTTCGGGCGGATTCGGCCAGAAGCGCACAGCGCTGCTCTGGGGCGCGTTAATGGAGCAGCTCGGCTACGAGAAGTACGGTGCGCAGGGCGGCGACTGGGGCGCGATTGTGACGGCGCAGGTCGCGTATCAGCATCCCGACAACTGCATCGGCGCGCAAATCAACATGCCGATCGGTCGGCCGCCGCTGAACAAGCCGCCGGAGGAATGGACCGACGAGGAGAAGGCCGTCGCTGGAAAGGCGGCGCTCTGGCAGGCGCAGGAAACTGGTTACCAGGCGATCCAGGGGACGAGACCACAGACCTTGTCGTACGGGCTGACCGACTCGCCGGCCGGTCTGGCGGCGTGGATCACCGAGAAGTGGCGCGCCTGGTCGGACTGTGACGGCGACATCGAGAAGCGCTTTACCAAGGACGAGATCCTGACCAACATCTCGATCTACTGGTTCGGCCAGACGATCAACTCGTCGACTCGCTACTACTACGAGATGCGCCAGAACCAGGCCGAGAACTTCCTACCCGGCCGATTGGAAACGCCGACCGGCTTCTCGATCTTCCCCAAGGAGATCATCACGGCGCCGCGCAGCTGGTGCGAGCCGGGTTACAACATCACGCAATGGTCCGAGCACGACAAGGGCGGCCACTTCGCCGCACTGGAGGAGCCGGGACTGCTGGTCGATGACATCCGCGACTTCTTCCGGCCCTTGCGCTAAGACGTCCAAACGCTCCCCCGCTGGAGACCTGCGTGCATATCACCTCCCGTCCGCTTCCGGTCCCCTCTCCCTCTGGGAGAGGCGTGCGTAAGTCACCTGCCGACTCTTTCCGGTCCCCTCTCCCCGAGGGAGAGGGTTAGGGTGAGGGACGGCGTGATCCCGATGCAGCCGTTCCAAATCCACGTCCCCGACGAGGAGATCACCAACCTCCGCCGTCGCCTCCGCGACATCCGCTGGTTGCCCGAGGTTCCCGGATCAGGCTGGCTCTACGGCATCGATCTCGCATTCATGCAGGATCTGGCGGCCTATTGGGCCGACGGCTTCGACTGGCGCGAGATCGAATCGTTGCTGAACGGCTTTCCCCAGTTCCGCACGACATTGACGGCCTGGAACGGCGAATCGCTGGGGATTCATTTCATCCATCGGCGCAGCTCTCGTCCAGACGCGCGACCACTGATGATCCAGCATGGTTGGCCGTCGTCGGTCTACGACTTCCACAAGATCATCGACAAGCTGGCCGAGCCAGAGGATTCGGATGCGCCCGCGTTCCACGTGATCGCGCCGACGCTGCCGGGCTACGGGTGGTCGGATATTCCCAGGCAGGGCGGTCTTGGCCCTGCTGCGATCGCCGACATGTGGGTCGAGCTAATGTCGCGGCTGGGCTACGACGAATTCCTCTATCACGGCGGCGATTGGGGCGCTTCGGTCGGGGGTCAACTGGCGCTGCGACATCCCGAGCGAATTGCGCGCATCCATCTGACCGCGACGGCGCTGGCTCCAGGCGGCTCGGCGGCTCGACCGCAAACCGACGAGGAGCGGCGCTTCGTCGTCGAGGAGCAGGAGCCCTACATCCGCGACGATGCGGCGCATCGCGGGATTCACGGGACAAAGTTCCAGACGATGGCGTTTCACCTGGAGGACTCGCCGATTGGGTTGCTGGCCTGGATCGTCGACAAATGGTGGTTGTTGGCCGACATCATGCGCGACGACGAGCATCCACGCGGCGGCGACCTGTATCGGCGCTTCACGCGCGATGAGCTACTGGCAACGGTCGCGATCTACTGGTTCACGCGAACGCAGTCGTCGGCGATGCGGATCTACTACGAGGCGTTTCGGCCGCCCGATGAGATTGAAGCAGAGGTCGGCGGTCAAGTACGGCTGAGAGCAGGAGAACGAGTGGCGATTCCGACGGGCTTCGTCAAGCTGAAGCGCGGCACGCCATTGTTCCCACGCTCATGGTGCGAGCGAGCATTCGATGTCGTCCATTGGACGGAGTTCGCCGAGGGCGGACACTTCCCGGCCATGGAAGTACCACAGTTGCTGCTCGACGATCTGCGTCTGTTCTTCGGTCAATGACGGTCGTGCGACACCATCTTCGCTGTCTTGACTGCGGGACAGAAACGCCTACTTCGCTGGAGTTGTCCTGCAACGAATGCGGCGGCCTCTTTGAGGTCGACTATCCGCGTCTGCCAGAAGGTGACATCCGCCTGCCGCTGGCCCACTTGCCGCTGGGCCAGGGCGGCACGCCGACAATCAGTTTCGACTGGCCGGAGGCGCGACGGCTGCGACTGGAGCTCAAGCTCGAATACCTGGCGCCGACCGGATCATTCAAGGATCGTGGCGCGGCAATGCTGATCGGCGCTGCCTGGAGTGCAGGCGCGACCGCGTTCGTCGAAGACTCCTCCGGCAACGCCGGCGCCGCACTCGCCGCCTACGCCGCCGCCGCCCGGATCTCGGCCGAGATATTCGTGCCCGCCAACGCTCCTCAGGCAAAGCAATCGCAAATCACGGCGGTCGGTGGGAACATCCACACTGTCGACGGAGACCGAGAAGCAGTAGCGTCCGCTGCCGAGCAATACGCGAAAGAACAGGGCATTCCATACCTTTCGCATAACCGAAGTCCCTACTTCAATGAAGGTATGAAGCCAGCCGCCGAAGAGATCGCCAAGCACGGCCTGCCCGACGCCATCGTGTTGCCGGTAGGCAACGGCTCGTTACTAATCGGGTTGCATCGCGGCTTTACAGAGTTAATTCAACTAAATCAGATCAAACGGATGCCGCGCATGTACGCAATTCAAGCCATGAACGTCAGCCCGCTGGCGTCAGCCTGGCGCAATCACAAGCCCCGTGCCGCCAAACCAACAATCGCCGATGGAATCGCAGTGTCAAAGCCGCCCCGAATCGCCCAGATGCTCGATGCCATACGAGAGACCAGAGGCGCCGCGGGAGTCGTGTCGGAGATGGAGATCGAGTCAGCGAAACAGACAATCCTGCAACGAGGGCTATACGTGGAGCCGACATCGGCAGTGCCATTGGCAGCGCTGCGGCGTCTGGTAGAGCGCGGGATGATCGCTGAGGATGAGCGGGTGCTGATTCCGCTGACTGGATCGGGGTTGAAAGCGCCACTCTCAATGCAATAGACATCTTGCCTATTGGGGTACGGACACCTAATGTGCATCGAGAGGTAACTCAGATACACTTGCGATTTGATAAGGAATACCAGCATGATTAAGTCCATCAGGCGCATTAGGAATGTAGGTCGTTTTGGAAAGATAGATGCGCAGAGCCTCGAGTTCTCTAGATTCACATTGATTCACGCAGAGAACGGTAGAGGTAAAACCACATTGTCCACGATTTTTCGTTCACTATCACAAAACGAAGGCGAACTTATCACAGCAAGAGCTCGGCTAGGAGAATCGGAGCCTCCAAAGGTAGTCTTGGACCTTGGCGACGATGCCCAAAAGCGAGCAGTCTTCGAAGGGGGACAGTGGAAGCGCGGTACACACTCCATGGCAGTGTACGATGATCGATTCGTTGCCGACAATATCTCATCAGGCTTGACGGTCGCGAATGAACACCGAAAGAGGCTCTACGATCTAGTCGTGGGCGAAGAAGCTGTAAAGATTGCAGGGAACATTCAAGAACTAGGAAAGCTGAGAGATAAGCACAATACTGCAGCGCGCGAGATAGAGTCACGAATTGTCGCGATGGGTACACACGAGATGCCCTTCGAGCAGTTTCGCTCTCTGCTGGAGAATCCCAATGTGGAGAGCGTTCTTGAAGACTTGGAACGTAATCTTGAAGCGGCCGAAAGACGTGATGAAGTGGAGACAGGTGCCTACTTGAGATCAGTAGACCTGCCAAATGTTGACGTGGCAGCGCTAGAGAAACTGCTGAGTCAAACACTCGACGACTTAGACATGGCTGCAGCAGAACAAGTTCGAAATCACGCCGCACGGATCGGTGAAGGCGGTGAGGAGTGGTTGGGCAATGGTGTGGCTGCTATGAATGCGAGTTCGCAGCGGGAGACATGCCCTTTCTGCGGCCAGCCAGTAAGCGGTCTCTCCCTTGTTGAGCATTACCGGACTTACTTCGGGAGTGCATACCAGGACTTGAAGCGGGCAATCGCAGATGCAGCTAAGACGCATGACAATACACACGGCGCAAACGCCCGGAACGAAATGACGAGTGTTCTTCTGGACAATGCGAGGTTGGAGTTGTTTTGGTCCAACTTTTGCAATATCGAGAGCGGCACCATTGAAAGTACTCAGATAGCTGGCTTGTGGAGTCAGGCAACGGCAGTGGTGAAGGATCTGTTGGCAGAAAAGCGCAACTCCCCGTTAGAGAAAGTGGACATTGGTCATGCCGATAGCAAGAAGATAGAGAAGTACCACGAGGTAATCCGCAACTTGGACAAGGACAACGAGTCAATCACTAGAAACAATTCTGCTATCGGCACAGCCAAGGCGGTGGCAATTGATGAATCGATCGAGGACTTGAGAGAAAAGATAAGAGTGAATCAAGCAATCCGGGACCGACATCGCCCGGAGTACGCGTCGTTGTTTGAAGCCTATCGGATGAAGTCGCAGAAAAAGGACAAAGCAGTGGAGGAGCTTCAGAGTGCGAAGGCAGAACTGGAAGAGTATCGGAACAAGATATTTGCACAGTATGAGACAGGGGTGAACGAATATCTGGAGAGATTCGGTGCGGGATTTTGTTTGAAGGAGTTTACGTTCCAGGATCGAGCCAGCGGCCCAACATCGCGCTACGACATCGACATTATGAACAACGCCGTGCCAGTCCGGGCGGAGACAAAAGGCAGTGGTGTGCCCACGTTCGAGAACACACTAAGCGCAGGAGATCGGGCTACCTTGGCATTAGCACTGTTTTTCGAAACGACCAGAAAGAGAGCAGACTTGGCGGATCTGACCGTTGTGATTGATGATCCAGCTTCTAGTTTGGATGATCATCGTACTTCGGCGACAATTGAAGAGTTGGTGCGGCTGGGCCACGAGGCTGGGCAGGTGATCGTGATGTCCCATAGACGCGAGCTATTGGCCGAGTTGTTCGAGAGAGAGGGCAGTAATGATTGTGTTGCACTCCGCCTTGAGCGGATCGGAGAGGAGTCGAAAATTGCGGAGTGGGACATTGCCAGCGAAGCGGCCACACGCCACGACGAACGGTTTGCGTTGTTTTCGGCCTTTCAGGAAGGAGAGAACGTCGATCGTCTAATGGTGGCTCAGGCATTGCGGCTTCATTTGGAGGGGTTTGTCAGGGTTGCTTATCCAGGCCAGTGCCCAGCCGGAGGAGGGTTGACGGCGTTTCTTTCACAGAGCGGCAACGTCTTGAAGTCGTCTGATGATCTTGAGCTGCGAAATCTCGTGAAGTTTGCCAACAGGTTTCACCACGGTACCAACCCGAACTGGCAGTCTGAGACAATAGACGATGCTGGGTTGTTGTCTTTTGTTGAGAGGGTGTTGCGGTTTACGAGGCGTTAGCGCGGGATGATCGCTGAGGATGAGCGGGTATTGGTTCCGCTGACAGGGTCGGGATTGAAGAGCTCGCCGATACGCTGAGTTGATGCGTCGTGATACTTGGCCTGACCCGGCTCTTTGGATTTGGCGTCGGCTGACGTCGGTCAAGTGGGCGATTGGGCTGATTTTGGCGGCGGCTCTGTTCACGGCAGTCGGGGTGGTGATTCCCCAGGTGCCGCCTCAGTTGGCGGACATTCCCGAGCAGGTTGAGCTACACATCGAGCTGCAGCGACCGACCTGGGGCGGGTTCACTGATGTGTTGGCCGAATTCCCCTGGTTCTACGACACCAAGGGCGGCGTCTTCAACCTCTACAAGCAGCCCTACTGGTACGCGGTGGTGGCTCTGGTGGCGTTGGCGATTTCGGTCTGCACGGTGAGTCGCGCGCCGCCGATCTGGCGGACGGTGCGCAAGCCGCCGAAACGGGTGAACGCGGCCTACTTCGATCGGGCTCGGCACCGGGCGTCGGCGGTGCTTGATGAGGGTGTGGCTACAGACACCGCTCAAGAGCAATTGGTCGGTCGGTTGCGAGCAGCCCACTATCGGGTTGAAGAGGTCGTTTCCAGCGACGGTGAGGTGATGCTCTTCGCCGACCGCTTCGGCTGGTCGCAGCTCGCGACGTTCGTGACGCACCTGGCACTGCTGTTGCTCCTGGGCGCGACATTGGTGACCAAGTTTGGCGGCGAGGAGTACCAGTTCTGGGTCGCAGAAGGCGAGTCGCACATCCTCTTCCCGCCCGGCGATGATCGGGCGCAGGTGCAGATCATCGTGGACGATGCCGTGGCGCGCTTCGCCGACGATGGGCAGGCGCTCGATTTTCGCAGCCAAGTGCGCGTAGCCGAGGCTGGGTCCGAGGTCGGCGGAGGTGAGGTGACCGTGAATGGTCCGGTCCATGCGGCCGGGTATCGGGTCCATCAGGCGGCCTATTGGGAGCATGGGGCTGAGCTGCGGGTGTTCGACCACTCGTCGGGGCAGTTGCTGTACTCGGAGACGCACTTCCTCAACGAACAGATCGTTGGGCCCCGGATTCGCGTCGAGCGAGGCGGCGCGTTGGTGTCGGAGGAAGTGGTCTCGCTGGAGCATGCGGTGGCTGATCAAGTAGTAGATGTCGAGGCTGAGAACCAACGAACGTCCGGTTACACCTTGATCCCGCTTGATCAGTTGCGCTCGCTAGCAGTGACGCTTGTGCCGGCGATTGGCGGCTTTGAGTTCTGGTACCGCGTGATTCCGACACCCGAAGACGCGTCGGGCCTCACGTTCGCGGAGCTTGGTGTCGGGCAAGAGGCGCCATTTGCTCCGCGGGTGGAGGTATCGGTTGACGGAGAGACGGCGTTCGCAGGACTCGTGTCTCTCGACCAATCTCAGGGCGAGGCGATGCTTACCGCGCTGCCACTGGCTGAGGGTGAGCTGCTGCTGATCGGCTTCAGGGACGCCGCCACTGGCGACGGGTTCTTCTACTACTCGCCGGAACGTGAAGACGACCGAGGGCTGCTCGTAGAGGGAGAGACCATTGGTCTGACCGGCGGCATCAGCTTGGCCTATCTCGGCGCAGAGCCGGACTCCGGGCAACAGGGGTCACTCGAGGTCGGCGAGAAGCGAGCGATTGGCTCGATCGAGTTGACATGGTTAGGCGCCGAGTCTGTCTTCTATGAGATCGCGCCGGAGATTCCGGGCGCGGATGGTGACGCGTTGATCGCGCTCGAGCGATTCGGACAAGCACGAACGGCAGAGACCTTTGACGCCCTGGGCGGCGAGAGCGTCCGGCTCGCGGTAGGCGCGACCAATGAGTCATCGGCCGGCGGACAGGTCGGACGGCCGTCGCGGATGGTCCTGGGATTGGGCGGCGTTGCAGGGAGGATCCAGCTGGATGAGGGACAAGAGGTCGTGCAAGGCGGGTTGCGCTACCAATTCGCAGGTCCAAGGGAATTCACCGGATTGAACGTGAGGCGCGATCCGGGCGGGACCGCGTTCTGGATTGGCATCGGTCTGGGCATCGTGGGAATGTCGACGACATTCTTTGCGCCTCGCCGTCGCGTCTGGGCGCGGGTGACGGCCGACCGCGTGCAGTTGGCGGGACAGGCGGGTCATGGTGTTGACCTGACCGCGGAGCTTGAGCAACTGGTCAGTGCAGAAGCAGCGTCGCGGCGTCGGCGCTGGCAGTTCAGCGGGCGCGGAATGTTCGGAGACGATTACGCTCAAGGTGAGGACGGGAGGCGTGACGATGATTGAGCTGGTGGGGATCATCAACATCGGGATTAATCCGGTGCTGATCGATACAGGCAGATTCGAACTCACCTGGCACGGGCTGTTCACGGCGATTGGAATCGCGCTCGGTGTCTGGCTGGCCGTGCGGCTGGCGCGGCCGGCCAAGATCTCAGAGGACGATGCGATGTCGATCGCGGTGGTCTCGGTGTTGTCCGGGATCATCGGGGCTCGTCTGCTCTGGGTGTTGGAGCACACCGACCAGATTGGCTCGGTTGGCGATGTCTTCGCACTGACCGACGGAGGAATCTCGATCTACGGCGCCATGATCGGCGGCGTCTTGGGTGGATTCCTCTACGTCACGCTCTTCAAGCCGAACTTCCCCAAGTGGGTGGCGCTCGATGTGGCTGCGCCCGGAATGATCCTGGGCCAAGCGATTGGACGGTTTGGCGACTTCGTCAACGGCGAGCACTTTGCCAATGCGTCGGAGCTGCCCTGGGCCTTCCGCTACACGCATCCATTCACCGACGGACCGTGGTCGGCGCCGGGCGTTGACGGCTGGTTTCGGGGGGCTCGCGGATTCGATGGGGAGATGCCGGTCGCAGTACATCCGGTCGCCGGCGGCTACGAACCAATCCTCGACTTGATGATTCTTGGCGGGCTGTTCCTGCTGCGCCGGATGGGCGTCGGCGCGGGCTGGGGATTCACCTTCTATGTGTTTGCCTACGCCGTGGTCCGAGGGTCGCTATCGCTCTTGCGGACCGACGAGGCGGCCTTCGCGGGAACGTTGAGCGTGCCGCAATTGCTGGCGATCGTGACGGCCGCTGCAGCGGTCTGGATGGCGCTGCATCTGCTTCGACACCGACAGCCGGCAGTTGTCACCGGGGTAGAGCTGGAGCGTCACACGCATCGAGGCAGCCGGCGAGGGGGCTTGGGTCGTGGCTGAAGGCTTGGCGTTGGTCCTCTGGGTGAAATCGGACTGCGGCGCGTGCGAACAAGCGCACGAGCTGATGGCCTCGCTGTCAGCAGCGATGCTGTTCGATTGGGAGTCGCGTGAGGGTGAGTACGGCGACTTGGTACCGGTCGTGGCGACGGCGGAGGGTCAGGTGCTGGCGGAAGCGCCGATTGTCGTTGGCAAGTTGGTCGATGCGATCCTGGCACTTGATCGCTAGTTCAGCTCTGGTCAGGATCCCTTTTGGGCCACTGGCATATCGCAGACGTTACGCGCCGATGCCTAGCTTCTCCTCCACAACTTCCAATCGGTCGCCTCGGTTACGCATAACCTCTTCAAAGTTATTCAGGATCTCGGCCACGCCGACGCTGTATCGATGATCCAAATCGCTTCGCGTCTGGACCATTTGCTCGCGCATCTCAATGCGAAGGGCATCGATTCTCAAATGCACTGAAGTGAACTTGCCGTCGAGCGAGTCGACCTTCGTTTCGACCGTCTCCACCCGATTATCGAGGGCGCCGACTCTTTCCTCCAGAGCGCCGACTCTTTCCTCCAGAGCGCCGACTCTCTCTTCCAGAGCGTCGATTCGCTTGATGAGCAATGCGAACCCGTTCTCCAGGGATTCCATCCTCACTTCGATTACGTCAAGTCGCCTTTCGATACGTACTTGCCCTCGTTGAATCGCGGCTAGAGCGGACAGGATCTCGTCATCTCGCGTCATGTTGACAGCCCTTCAGTCCCATCGCGAGAGTAGAGACAACCAACAAGAATAGCAAGTGCGTTCTAAGTAGAGAACGGGAAGGCTATTGGATAGCTAACGCTCCAGATTGATCGAGTGCAGGCCGCATTCTTTCTGAGTGGCCTCTTCCCACCACCAGCGACCGGCCCGCTCGTGTTCCCCCGGATGGGTGGCGCGGGTGCAGGGCGCGCAGCCGATTGATTTGAAGCCCTGGTCGTGTAGCGGGTTGTAGGGCACGCCGTAAGCCATGATGTGCTGCCAGACCTGAGCTGAGGTCCAGTTGGCGAGTGGATTGAACTTGACCAGGGGATTGTCGGCGCGGCCGAAGCCGGGGTCGAGCTGGACAACCGGAATCTCGGCGCGTGTGCCGGGTGACTGATCCTTGCGCTGACCCGTGATGTACGCGTCGGCTTTCGCCAGGGCGCGTCTCAGGGGCTCGACTTTGCGGATGCCGCAGCATTCGCCGTGTCCGTCGGTGCGGAAGCTGAACAGACCCTTCTCGCGCACGAGCTGTTCCACGGTGTCAGCCTGAGGCGAAAAGGTCTCGATCTTGATTCGGTAGTGATCGCGGACGTTCTCGATGAATTCGAGCGTCTCGGGGTGCAGGCGGCCGGTGTCGAGGCTGAACACATTGAAGGTGCAGCCGAGCTTCGTTGCTTCCCTCGCGGCGAAGTCAACGAGGATCACATCCTCTGCGCCGCTGAATGAAATCGTCAGGTTGTCGAAGTGAGTTAGTGCCTCCGAGATGATGTCTGCGGGGTGCGCGTTGGCCAAACGGGTCGCTGCGGCATCGATCTGTGTGGCGTCGAATGCACTGGCGGTCGTGGTCATTGGTTGACTCCGATGGCGTCGCCGGTTGAGCGGTTAGCTGGGCTTGGCTAGCCAGAGGGAAATGTTACTATTTAAGTCAAGATTATCCGCTTCGCCTCAGAAGCGGTATGGCGGGGATGTTTTCCAGATGATGAAGCTGTCGTCAACCAGCGATTACGGCATTCGCGCCCTGATCGATTTGGCGCAGCATGACGACGGCGCGCCCATCCCCTCCTCGGAAATCGCCGAGCGTCAGGGTATCCCGACTTCGCTGGCCGGCCAGGTGCTCGGTCGATTGCGGGCGGCGGGATTCATTTCGTCGGCGCGCGGAGCGCAGGGCGGACATCAGCTGGCGTTGGCGCCGGAAGAGATTCGACTTGATCGGGTCGTAGAGGCGCTCGAAGGCCCGCTGACACTAGCTGCCTGTCTCGAGCGAGGCGCGCCGGCCGGCCGGGCGTCGGAGCGCTGTACCGGGGCGGCCGCGCAAGTCCGCCTCTGGGACGATGTGCGCACCGCCATATTGGATACGTTGGCCGACCGCACCATCGCCGACCTCGCCGCGGAATCGGCCTTGCTGGGTTCACCGGCCGGCGGTCGGTACCACATCTAGACCAACCAGTAGACCACCAACTCTGACGAGACGAACGCCATCTTGAGCCTGACTCGACCGCAGCTGGCAGATTCTGTGCTTGATCTCATCGGCGCAACGCCGATGGTCACGCTGCACCGCGTCGTGCCCGACGGCGGCGCCGAAGTCGTGGTGAAGATGGAGTCGCTGAATCCCGGCGGATCGGTCAAGGACAGAATCGCGCACGCGATGATCGAGGACGCAGAATGCAGCGGTGCGCTGCGCCAAGGTGATGTGATCGTGGAGCCGACCTCGGGCAATACCGGCGTCGGGCTGGCGCTGGTGGCGGCAGTCAAGGGCTATCAGTTGATCTTGACGATGCCCGAAGACATGTCACATGAGCGACGGCGGCTGCTGGAGCGGTTCGGCGCGGAAGTGGTGTTGACGCCGGCGATCGAGGGAATGACCGGCGCGGTGTTTGCGGCGGAGGAGCTGGCCTCCGAAGACGGCTATTTCATGCCGCAGCAGTTTCAGAATCTTTCCAATCCGGAGATCCATCGACGGACGACGGCGCTGGAAATCTGGTCGGCGCTTGAGGGCCGGGAAATGGCGGATGGCGCACGCCTGCACGCGTTCGTCACCGGCGTCGGGACGGGCGGCACGATTACAGGTGTCGGTGAGGTGTTGCGAGATCGGCAGCCGGGGTTGTCGGTATCGGCGGTGGAGCCGGAGCGATCGCCGGTGCTGCAGGGCGGGCGATTCTCGGTGCATGCGATTCAGGGCATCGGCGCGTCGTTTGTGCCGGGCGTGCTGAGTCGTGACGTGTACGACGAGGTGATTGGAGTGTCGGATCGCAATGCCGAGCAGATGATGCTTCGGTTGACGCGTGAAGAGGGGATCTTGTGTGGGATTTCATCGGGCGCGAACGTGTATGCGGCGAACATCGTCGGCAAGCGTCTCGGTCCCGGTTGTCGTGTCGTGACCACCATCTGCGACACGGGCGAGCGGTATCTGTCAATGCCGCTCTCCGACAGTTGAGCCGACAGTTGAACCGACAGTTGAGCTGACAATAGAGCTGACAGCTAAGGAACGAGCCGAAAGGCTGAGAGGACGAACCATGAGCGTGAAAGTCTACATTCCGACGCCGTTTCGGAAGATCACGGGCAACCGCACCTTCGTCGATGCCGATGGGATCGACGTCAACGGTGTGCTGCGTGATCTCGATCAGCGGTTCCCCGGATTCGGCGAAATGGTCTTCGACGGCGAGCAGGAACTGCTTGAGCACGTCAACGTCTACGTGAACAACCACGAGATCGCGTCGTTGGAAGGTCCCGAGACGAAGGTCTCCGATGGCGATGAACTGGCTGTGATTCCGGCGATCGCCGGTGGCGCTGCGATGACGCCTGAGATGGTCGAGCGCTATTCGCGGCACCTGATCATGGATCAGGTCGGCCCGATCGGTCAGCGCAAGCTGATCGACGGCAAGGTTCTCGCGGTCGGCGCTGGCGGCCTCGGCTCGCCGGTCCTGGTCTATCTCGCGGCCGCAGGCATTGGGACGATCGGCATCGTCGACTTTGATGTCGTCGACCGCTCGAATCTGCAGCGCCAGATCATCCATGGCACCTCCGACATTGGGCGGATGAAGGTGGACTCGGCCAAGGACCGGATTCTCGAAATGAATCCGAACATCAATGTGATCACGCATACGTCGCCGCTGACCTCCGACAACGCGATGGAGATCATCCCCGAGTACGACGTGATCATCAACGGCGCAGACAATTTCGCGACGCGCTACCTGGTCAATGACGCAGCCTTCCTGGCCGAGAAGATTCTGGTCGACGGCTCGATCTTCCTCTTCGAGGGTCAGGTCACGACGTTCTTCCCGGGTGAGGGCTGCTACCGCTGCCTCTACCCGTCGCCACCGCCTCCGGGCATGGTGCCGTCCTGCTCCGAGGCCGGCGTGCTCGGCGTGCTGCCGGGGACGGTCGGCGCGATCCAGGCGACCGAAGCAATCAAAGTCCTGCTCGAACAGGGCGAGCCGCTGAAGAACCGGCTGCTGCTCTACGACGCGCTGGCGATGGACTTCCGCACCGTCAAGATTCGCCGCGACCCGGCCTGTCCGCTCTGCGGCGACGCACCGTCGGTGACCGAGCTGATCGATTACGAAGAATTCTGCGGCTCACCCTTCCACGAGAACTAGACAGCTCCCCCTTGCAGGGGGAGCTGCCGAAGGCTGAGGGGGTCCCCTCGGCCTACCCAACCGAGAGGATCTACCGTATGGCAGTCGAAGTCCGAGTCCCCTCGATGCTGCAGAAGTTCACCGATGGTGAGAAACGGGTGCAGATCGAATCTGGCAACGTCGGCGAATTGTTGACCACGCTGGAGACGTCGTATCCGGGCATCGGTCATCAGTTGCTTGAGGACGGCGTGCTGCGCCGCTTCGTCAACATCTACCTGAACGACGAGGACATCCGCTTCCTCGACGGCATGGAAACGTCGCTGTCGGACGGTGACGTGCTGGCAATCCTGCCTGCTCTGGCCGGCGGCGCTCACTAATGGTCACCGCCCAGACGACTCAGAAATCGGCCCGCTATCAGTCGCTGCTGGACACGATCGGCGATACGCCGCTGGTCCGCTTGCAGCGGATGTCGCCGAATCCGGACGTCGCAATCTGGGTCAAGCTCGAGGGTCAGAATCCGACCGGTTCGGTCAAGGACCGGATCGCCAAGACGATGATCGACGCGGCCCACGCCGACGGTTCGCTGAAGCCAGGGCAGACGATTCTTGAACCCACATCGGGCAACACGGGACTGGCGATCGCGCTCATGGGCCGGCTCACCGGGCATCCGGTGCGCTGCGTGATGCCGGAATCGGTGTCGGTGGAGCGGCGCGATCTGTTGTCATTCTTTGGCGCGGAAGTCGTGCTCTCACCGGGTGAAACCGGCTCGAACGGCGCGGTACGGATGGCCAAGGAGATGTACGAGGCCGATCAGTCGGTCTTCATGCCGATGCAGTACGAGAACGCCGCCAATCCGGGTGCGCACTACGCGACGACCGGCCCGGAGATCATGCGCGATTGTCCGGAGATCACCCACTTCGTGGCCGGTCTCGGCACAGGCGGCACACTGACCGGTGTGGGGCGTTACCTCAAGGAACGGAATCCGGACATCAAGATTGTGGCGGCCGTGCCGCATCCCGGCGATCTGGTGCAGGGACTGCGCTCGCTCGACGAGGGCTACATCCCGCCAGTGCTGGATGAGTCCGTGCTTGACGCTCGAATCATGGTCGATTCACGCACCTCGTTCGCGGTCGTCAAGCGGCTGCTTGAGGAAGAGGGCATCTTCGCCGGCATCTCCTGCGGCGCCGCGATTCGCGCAGCGCAACGAGCGGCGGAGCGTCTAGAGACCGGCAACATCGTGGTCCTACTTGCCGACGGCGGCTGGAAGTACCTCTCGACCGGCCTCTGGAATCGCGACTACGACGACATCGCCGGCGACGAGGAAATTGAAGGCAAAATCTGGTGGTGAGCCCTTTCAACGCTCCCCCTCTGGGGGAGCTGTCACGAAGTGACTGAGGGGGGCCGCCCTGGCAAGATTCGCTCACGTTCCAAGGAAGGGACACACAGAAATGGCTGAATACGCACACCCCGAGAAACTGGTCACGACCGACTGGGTCGCCGACAACCTGGACAACCCGAATCTGGTCCTGATCGAAGTCGACGTGGACACGTCGGCATACGACGAGGGTCACCCGCCTGGCGCCGTGGCCTGGAACTGGACCTCGCAGTTGCAGGACCAGGTGACCCGCGACGTTGCGTCGCGCGAGGCCGTGACCGAGCTGCTGCGGAGCGCCGGCGCGAACGACGATTCGCAGATTGTCCTGTTCGGCGACAACAACAACTGGTTCGCCGCCTACGCGCTGTGGATGATCGAGCTCTACGGCGTGACCAACACCGCTCTGATGAACGGTGGGCGCGCCAAGTGGGAGGCCGAGGGTCGCGCGATGACCACGGATGCGCCGGCTGCTGGTTCTGGCAGCGTTTCCGTCGCCGAGCGCGACGAAACCCTGCGCGCCAAGCTGCCCGACGTCTTGGCGCACGTCGAGGCCGGCGGTCAGCTCGTCGACGTCCGCTCGCCGGACGAGTTCAACGGCGTGATCATGGCGCCTCCGGGACTGGCCGAGACCGCGCAGCGGAAGGGACATGTGCCTGGCGCCTCGAACATCCCCTGGGGGACGGCGGTCGCCGCGGACGGCGCCTACAAATCGGCCGACGAGCTCAGCGAGCTCTACCAGTCCAAGGGCATCACGGGCGACCAGTCGGTGATCGCCTATTGCCGGATCGGGGAGCGTTCCTCGCACAGCTGGTTCGCGCTGCGCTACCTGCTGGGCATCGACAACACGACGAACTATGACGGCTCCTGGACTGAGTACGGTTCGGTCGTCGGCGTGCCGATCGACAATCCCTCGGCCTGATGCCCTTAAATCGGCAGAGGGTTAGCGAACAAACCGCGGCTAGCATGCGGAGCGCTGGCCGCGCGGCGACGGTGCTGTTAGATCAGGCGAAAGCAACCTGTTATCCGTCTCCAAGCCTGATGTTCCGCGCGATCGGTCTTTCGTTGGTAGGGGTGACACTTGTCCTGCTCGTGACCTTGGCTGGCGGAGCGATTGGCGCGGGCATTGGTGGCGTCTTCGGTTTGATTGCTTCGTCGTGGCAGCCGATCGAGATAGGTGCAGTTGTTGTTGGTGTCATAGGTGCGTTTGTGGCATTGGCAGTGTTATACGACACCGGTTACGAAGACATCAAGTCTTCGTCCTCTGCGCGGAGCGAAAGGGACAACGATGGACAACAAGTTGGGTTCGACATAATCCATCTGATAAGTGCATCATTGACAATCTTAGGGGGTGGATCCGCTGGTCTGATATTGGGATTGCTGGTGCCGCTTGGGATGGGCTCGCTGGGCTGGGGTGGTGTCGGTTGTCTTCTCGCAGTCAGTGGAATCGCTTGCTGTCGAAAAGGGCTCTTGGTCGATACAAATTTGAAGCCGATCCTAGTTGAAGGCGATCTACAAGTCAAGGAAGCAACTGGATCCTTGCTTGAGCGTATTGCCCACCTTACTTCCTATGAGGACCAGATGCGACGGGATCGCGCCCAGAATCTACGTCCCTATCTAAAGACGATCATTGACCGGGACGGGTCGAATTGTTCATTGACTTGGGGCAAGGGATGTGGCCAACCTCTATCGTTCCACCCAGGCGATGCCCATGTTGATCACATCGTGCCACTGAGTCGCTTCTACGAGCTGCGCAGGGAGAATAGGGTGTTATCCGAGATCGTCGCTCGCCCCGACTTGCACGGTGCGCACAGTTTGCGTGAACTCGAGGGTGCAAATGATCTGCGAAACCTTGCGGCATTGTGTGCCTCTTGCAATGCAAGTGCAGGAAATCGCACCCCTGTTGAGCTAGGACGTCGAAGAAAGCGAGAAAGGTCGAAATGGCGTTAGGTGATGCGCGAGTGGATCATGTCTGGAAGCGCACCGTCGCCCGAGCGGTGAGCTCGGGCGATGCTTCGGCGCTGCCGATCCATTTCTCCGCCTCGGTTTTGAGTCGCTACATCGACTCCGGCTCGAAGATCCTGCGCACGGATACCGTTGGTCGACTACTCCAGCCGGGCAAAGCGGTGATCGACTTTGGCATCGTCGAGGATGACACCGTGATCCATCTGCGCTTCGGCGACATTGGGGCGCTGATTCCAGAGTCCGAGCGCTCGCATTGGCTAGACCATTTGGTTGCGCCGACTGCAAGTCGTCCCTACATGCAGATGACTCTGCAGCCCGGCGCCTGCCATGAGGACGGCGAGCTGCGTGACTGGGCGCCTGAGTCATAGTCGTGGCCGTCCAGTTTCCGCCTCTGCCCGCTCCACCCGCCGATCAGCGTTACGGCGTCATCTATGCCGACCCGCCCTGGGACTACAAGGGTCAGCTGCAGCATGCCGGACCCGGTAGCGGAGATTCGGGTGGCGCGATTCGGCACTACGACACGGTGCGGCTGCGTGACCTGATGGAGCTGGATGTTGCCGACATCGCCGCGGAAGACGCGCTGCTCTTCATGTGGGCGACCTCGCCGCATTTGGACCAGGCGATTGACCTGGGCAAGGCCTGGGGCTTTGCCTGGGCGACGGTCGCCTTCGTCTGGGACAAGCAGCGGGTGAACCCGGGCTTCTACACGATGTCGCAGTGCGAGCTCTGCCTGGTCTTCAAGCGTGGCCGGATTCCTACTCCTCGTGGAGCGCGGAACGTTCGGCAGTTGGTCTCCGAGCCGCGAGAGGAGCACTCGCGCAAGCCGGAGGAGGTTCGTCGTAGGATCGAAGCGATGTTCCCTCGGCAGCGCAAGATTGAGCTGTTTGCGCGTGAGACGGACATTCACGGCTGGGATGTTTGGGGCGCGGAGATCCCGCACGCTCAAACGCAGCGGACCTTCTGGCAAGCTGACAGGTGGGAGGCGACGGGATCATGAGTCTCGAGATACCACAATCGCTGATCGATGAGATGATCGAACATGCGAAGGAGGACGCACCCAACGAATGCTGCGGCATTATCGGTCGAGCGGATGACGGTTCGCTGACATTGTGGCGCACCACCAACGAACTTGAGTCGCCACACCGGTTCAATGTGCGCGGTCAGGAACTCTTTCACTTGCGAGACGTAATCAACCTTGAGGGATGGGAGTTTCTGGTTCTCTATCACTCCCATGTCGCCTCTGAAGCGAGGCCGTCACCAACTGATCTTCGAATAGCTGCGAATTGGTATCAGTTGCCAACCGAATCTCCCTACTGGGTGTTGGTGTCACTGCAGCACGAGACTCCCTCGATTCGTGCCTGGCGAATAGATGCAGGCCTGCAAGAAGACAGAGTGGTCGCATCTGAGATTGATCTCGTCGCGGCAAGAGGACATGTGAGAGCGAGCAGAATTCAGCTGACCACAGAGGTGGTGGACGGCAAGCCTCGAGTGCGGGAGACATCGCTGTAGTGGATCTGGACGGCTTTGCCTGGGGCTCGCGGACGCTGATTGTCGGAATCCTGAACGTCACGCCCGATTCGTTCTCGGGCGATGGAGTCGTGGATGTCGATGCGGCCGTAACGCGCGCCGTCGCGATGGCGCGCGATGGCGCGGACATCATTGACGTCGGCGGAGAGTCAACGCGTCCGGGCTTTGCAGCCGTCTCGGCGCAAGAGGAGGCTCGGCGAGTCTCGCCGGTCATCGAACGGTTGGCGGCGCTACGTCCCGATCTCACGATTTCGGTGGACACCAGCAAGCCGATGGTGGCGCGCAACGCCTTCGACGCCGGCGCCTCGATGCTGAATGACATTGGTGGCTTGCGCGGCGACCCAGAGTTGACCGAGGTCGCAGCCAAAGAGGATGCATGGGTGATCGCGATGCACAATCAGCGCGGCCGGCCGCTCGCGGATGAACCGGTCTGGACGGTTCTGGAAGGCTTTCGGTCGTCGTTGGATGTGGCCGAGGAACATGGCCTGGACCTTGAGCGCATCATTCTCGACCCGGGCTTTGGCTTCGGTTGGGAGCTCGACGAGAACGCGGAAATCCTGCGCCGGCTGTCTGAGTTGCGGGCCCTGGGCAGGCCGCTGCTCGTCGGCATGTCCCGCAAGCGGATGACCGGCGCCCAATTCGGCTGGGGCGTAGAGGAACGGCTAGAAGGCTCGGCGGCAGTGACGGCGCTGGCGATCGCCAACGGCGCCGATCTGGTGCGAGTTCACGATGTCGCCCAGATGTCCAGGGTCGTGCGAATGGCCGACGCTATTGTGCGCCGATGACCAAGGTGTTCCTCGGCATCGGCGGGAATCTGGGAGATCGCCGAGCGACGATGCGTTCGGCGGTGGAGCTGATACGCGATGTCATCGACGATGTGCGTGTGTCGTCGCTGTATCAAACGGCGGCCTGGGGCGTGACCGATCAGCCGTCGTTTCTCAACGCGGTCGTGCGTGGTCAGACTGAACTCCCGCCATTGGACCTGTTGGATGCGATGCAGAGCATCGAGAACCAGCTTGGGCGTGTGCGGACGCAGCATTGGGGACCAAGGGCGATCGATATCGACATCTTGCTCTACGGGTCAGAGGTCATCAGCGAGCCGCGATTGACGGTTCCGCATTCCTACATGACGCAGCGAGGATTCGTCCTGCGGCCGTTGGCCGATCTTGCAGCAGGTCTGACGCTGCCGGATGGGTCGCTGGTCGGGGAACTCCTGACGACAATCGACCAGGACGACCTACGGCAGATCGAGGGTCCGCGTTGGGCTGACTGAGCCGGTGTCGTGGAAGATCCACGGTCGAGCCTGCTTGATCGCGAGGATGTTGTCGCTGGTGATCTTGAACTCGACCTCGATTGCGAACGGCTCGCCGGGTCCCGGGTTGTATAGCGCCTCGAAGTGCTCGTGAATCACCGCGAGGTGCTCGCGCAGTTGCGCGAGATGGTCGCTGCTCATGATCTGGTCGCCCTCGGCAGCCTGATTCGAGCTGGCGAGGATGGTTGCTTCTCCGTCTCGACGCAGCAGGATTTCTTCCGGGACAGAGAGCGCCAACGGGTTCGTGACCAGGTCTTCGCCGACTTGCACGTTGACGTAGTAGGCGTCCGGGTCGCCGTTGACGGGGTCGAAGCTGACTGCGACGCCGTTCGCCAGTTCCTCGGAACAGTTGGGATGAGTCAGCACGGCCATCGCGGTCGCCAGATGGTTGACGCGATGGAAGTCGCGTTCGACGAAGGCGCGGAAGTTCCACAGACTGGCGTAGACCTGCTTGATGCACTTGGCAATATGACCTTCGTCCGGATGCTGGGTCTTGGAGTCGTACAAACCCGCGCCGCTGAATCCGGGCAGGTCTTCGTTGTTGGTGCTGGAGCGGCAGCGGATCGACGTGCCCTCGGGGAACGACGCCTGCAGTTCGGCCAGATCATCCATGATCCAGCGAGGCATCGGCGCGCCGCGAATCAACTGGCGCAAATCGTTGAGTTGCTCTTCCTGCACGCCGAGATCGGACTGGAACTCGGGGTCAGCGAGCATGCTCTTGATCTCGGTGTAGAAGCCGTTGTGCTTCATAAACTCGTCGTAGAAGTAAAACGGAACGGCGAAGCCGTCGGGAATGGTCCCCGTCGGGAAGCCGAGTCTTCCCAGCACTGCCAGGTTGGTGGCCTTGACGCCGAACGCCGTCCAATCGTCGAATTCAATCTCGTTGAGGGCAGTAATCGAGGTGACCGACAGATCGCGTTGCGGCGTCTGCTCGTCGGCGGGCCGTGATGAGGCATAGAACGCGTCCACTTCCGCCCGGCTAGCTTCGCGCATACTCCAACCGTCGGCGGTCACCGAGTAACGGGCGTGCTTGTCGACGAAGTCGCCGATGTCGGTGACGTCGAGCGCGGCGTGGATGAACGCGTTGGGCACGCCGTCCTGTACGGCCCGAAGATTGACGTGGGACAGGGGCGTCTGTGGCACAGTGGTGATGATGCCCGCGACGCGGGGCAGCTCGTTGGGCAGCGCCTCGTAGATCACGATGTCACGCGGATTGGGTCGCTCGCCCGGCGCCATGACGCGCAGCCGCCCGAAGCCTTGCGCGGCATTCAGCGAGACGAAACCGCGCTTGGGCAGGATGTTCTCGTCAAAGACGATCCCGACCCGAGACTCTCGATAGCTCGCGGCCTCGCGTTCGTGGTCGGGAATCGCGACCTTGGGGACGTAGTAGACGAGATTGTCCTCCAGCAACGGCATGCTGGCGGCGAGCACCGTCTGGGCCCGCGACACGACATCGAAGCGGTAGTGGGTGAAGGGCCAGAACTCAAAGTGGTAGTCCGCCGCAGCGCCGTTGCGGGCGACGCGATTGACGTGATGAACGATCGTCCCGGAGAGCATCCCGGCGCCGGTCGGTTCAAGTCCCAACGCCTCGCGAAAGGTCACGTGGTAGCGATGCTGCTCGCTGTTGATGAAGTAGACACGCGGTCGATCCGTGTCCATGTCGAGCAACACGAACTTGACGTAGGCAAAATCATCCGGCGACTGATCCTTTTGGTACGAGAGCGCGTCGAAGGTCGAGCGGTCGGGGAGTGAGGTCACGCCATCGTTGGACTCAATGATCGGCGCCGGGTTGAGCGGATTCATCCGAGCCGGGTCGGCGAGTTCCGTGATGTCGTCGATGCAGTCGCCGTCGATGTCGGCAGGAGCAGCAACGAAATATTGCTCAATGCGATAGCGATCGACAGGCAGCGTCGTCAGAGGCTCGGCGAGTATGGTCGTCCCTGGCCTGCCCAAGGTGAGGGCGACCGGCGTTTCTTGATCCGAGTCTGCCTGATCGCGGACGTACAGCACGAAGTACTGGCTGGTATTGGACTTGACCGTGATTGGAATCGACGCCGCTTCGATTGTTGCCGGCAACGGCTCGGGATCGTTCGAGTTCGCCGCCGCGCATGGCGCCTCAGCATTAGGCGCTCCGGCGCGGACGATGCGCAGGCGGTAGGTCGCCGATTCCGCCCCATGGTTGACCACGATGTCGACTTGCCGGACACCGACATCGGGCAGCAGTAACTGGAGACTTGGCGTGTCCGCGTCGGCAACGGTGAACGAGTCGCCGCCCCTGCTCTGGTACTCGAGTGTCGCCAGACCCGGCCGAGCAGCGACGCCGGTAATCGAGACTTCTTCAACGCTGCTGGGCACCGGGATCGTGTAGGAGTATCTCAAGCTGCTGAATGTCGGGAACACCTGTTGCCTGGTCGCCCCCGTCGTCACGGTCAGCGCCGAGAGCATCAGGCGCGTGTCCTTGTGTGCCAGGTTCGCGAGCGCGGTGAGGGTGGCGGCGTCGTAGGGACCGATCGCCACGGGCGGGACATTGGTGCTCACTACCGTCACTACTGGGTCGCTCGATGGTGGCGATGTCACTGGAATGTCTGGAGCGACTCCTTGGTCGCCGGAGAGTTGCTGTCGTCGGACATCGGCCAACAAGGGCTCGACGTGGTCGTCCTGCTGCGAGTCACGTGGCGAGACGACCGCTGGATTGGGTTGCGCCTGCCCGTCCCGAGATTTATCTTCCTGCGTCGTGGAGATTGCTCGTGTCTGGGCGTCAACGCGTAGTTCGGGGATCTCGTCTCGATCACAGGCCGCGACAGCAGCCGCCACGATCACAAGCGCGAGTAACCAGGCTCCCATACTGAGTTAGACGGCCTGCGAGGCCATCCGGTTCCCGGCAGCCGAAGTGGTTACTCGGTGAACGCTCGGTGGAACGCTGAATCAACCCCGCTAGATGTCGTCGAGAGGCTCGGGAGCGAAGTTGAGGCCTTCGAGGTCGTCCTCGAGCTCGTACGTCGTCCAGCCGACCCAGAAGAGGAGGACGGCGGCGGTCAGCGTGATGGCGGCGGCGGGGATCGCGACGGCGGCGTAGCTGCGGCGTTGGACGCCGAGCAGGAACCAGAGCGCCTGGCAGGCGGCGGCAATCATCAGCGTCAGGCCTGTCAGTCGGGTTCTGTCCATGTGGCGAGCATATCGCCGTTGGTAGGCTGGCGGTGTGACCACAGAATCGACCGAATCGACTCCGCTACAAGAGCTCGAAGACGCTGAAGAGCGTCTCATGGAGCGACCTGAGGCAATCGCCGAGCCATTGGCCGAGCGCACGCTGTTTCTGCATCGGACGGTTGTCAACATTGCAGCCAACCGGATCGAGATACGGCCGCCGCGTTCCGCCGTGATCGTGCCGCTGATCGGCGTCGCGTTGACGGCGGGACTGCTGGCGCTGATGGGTACATCTGTCGACTCGATCCCGTTCTGGCTGATGGGGATTCTGCTCTTGTTCGCGGTGGTGCTGTTGCCGTTGTCGGGGCTTTCGCTGGTCTATGCGCTGATGGGCGCGAATATCGTCGCCGACCGCGGCGGGCAAAACGTGTCGATGAAGCAGAAGTTCCTGGGACTGGGTATCGGCACCAATGAGTTGATCCCGTTCTGGAAGATTCGCGAGCTGCTGGTCGAGGATGAGGGACGCGAGATCGCGAGAGCCGGGGGTCCGCTTCCGGCAGAGGAGATCGCGCAGTGGCAATTGGTGTTGGTCAAGAAGAGCGGGACACGGCACGTGTTGGGCTCGGTCTCGACGCCGCGTCTGCATGAAGAAGATGGTCTACAACAGATCTTTGAAGTCGCGGAGGCGTTCTCGGCCTTGACCGACGCTCCGATTCGCGGACCGATCTGGTAGGAGCAACACATGACCAACCCGGACCCCAGCAGGCAAGAGCAGATCGACGCCGATGTCGACGCGTCGCTGGCTGACATGTCGACCATCGCGGTGATTGGACTCTCGCCCAAGCCGGAGCGGGATTCGCACCGAGTTTCGGCCTACATGCAGCAGCACGGCTATCGGATTATCCCGATCAATCCCGCAGCGGCCGGGACCGAGATCCTGGGTGAGCGAGTGTATTCGTCGGTCTCGGAGGCGCAGGCGGCGCTGCCGGGGACGGAGATTGACACGGTCAACGTGTTTCGCCGCTCGGTCGACACTGATCGTCCGATCACGGACGCCATCGCCGCTCAGCCCGGCGGCGTGCGGACGGTCTGGCTGCAGCTCGGGATTGTGAATCCGGACGGATTGGAGCGGGCTCGCCAGGCAGGACTTCTCGCGATTGAGGACAAATGTTTGATGATCGAGCATCGGCGTCTGGTGTCCAGTGATCCCGTGCGTTAAGGTGCATTGACAAGACGGAATCGTCGAACGCGAGGCCCACGCGTGCACGAGCCGATTGCTGACCTCGACGCGAATCAAGACCGACCCACATTCCCCATAGGCGAAGTTGACGACCGACCCCGCGAGGCCTGCGGTGTGTTTGGCATTTGGGCGCCCGAGGTCGATGTCGCCGTCGAGACGTTCTACGGCATTCACACCCTGCAGCATCGAGGTCAGGAGAGCGCCGGCATCTGCACGACGGATGGCCGACGGCTCAACGTCAAGACCGGGATGGGTCTGGTCGCACAGGTTTTCGACGGGGAAAGCGCGGCAGAACTCGAAGGCATCGCAGCCATCGGGCATACAAGATATTCAACCACCGGTGCGAGCCGCTTCCGTAACGCGCAACCGATTCTGCTTGATGACCCCATGACCGGCAATCAGGTCGCCATCGCCCACAATGGCAATGTCGTCAACGCCGCAAACGTGCGGGTTGAGCTGACGGAATCGGGCGCCACCTTCGAGACATCGACCGACACTGAAGTCCTGGCCAAATACATGTTGCTCCAGGGCGGCGACGAGGTCGATGCCGATGAGATGTGGCAGGCGCGGTTCACGGCGGTCATGCGTCATATCGAGGTGGCATACTCGCTGGTCCTGCTGACCCCCGACCGACTGATGGCGGCGCGCGACCCGTACGGTGTGCGACCGCTCTGCATCGGTACAGTCGGCGGCCGCTATGTCGTCGCATCGGAAACCTGTGCGCTCGATCAGTTGGGCGCGACTTTGCTGCGTGAAGTGCGACCAGGTGAGTTGATCACCATCAATGAGCGCGGCATGCACTCGTATCAGGCCGTGGAGCCGGCGCAGCCGGCGGGCTGCGTCTTTGAGCACATTTATTTCGCCCGTCCCGATTCGATTCTCGACGGCAAGGTGGCGTGGCAATCCCGTTCGCAGTTGGGCGTCGAACTCGCGCGCGAGCATCCGGTAGACGCCGACGTGGTCATCGGCGTGCCCGACTCGGCGACCGCGCACGCAATTGGCTACTCCTCTGAATCGGGGATCCCCTATTCGGAAGGCCTGGTCAAGAACCGCTACGTCGGACGGACATTCATCTCGCCCGACCAACGACTGCGCGATTTGGGCGTTCACCTCAAGTACAACCCGATGCCGTCCGTCCTGGGCGGCCGGCGGGTCATCGTCGTGGACGACACGATCGTTCGCGGCACCACGACGCCGCGCATTGTGAAGCTGCTTCGGGAAGCGGGCGCGGCGGAAATCCATATGCGGATCGCGGCCCCGCCGATTCAGCACCCTTGCCACTTCGGCGTCGATATGGCGACGCGAGGTGAACTGATTGCGGCCCAGAACTCGGTGGAAGGGATCCGCGAGCACATCGGCGCCGACTCGCTGGGTTTCCTCAGCCTCGGTGGCCTGCAGCGTGCGTTGTCGCTGGGCAAACCGACCTGTCTGGCCTGCTTCGATGGCGATTACCCGGTCTCCGTGCAGACCGACTTCGAAATCGACACCTTGGCCGTGCCGCTGGTCACGGCGACCAGGGCGATGCCAACTTTCAGTGGAAGTGGCAACGGCAATGGCGCCGGCAACGGCAATGGCGCCAGCAAAGGCGCGGCTCGTCGGCGCAGCGGGCGCTCGGACGAGACGATGGTGGCCCTGGCGCCGGAGCGGCGTTAGGCGATGACTCAGACGGAGCAGTTGGAGCAGTCCGCCTCGGCCTATGCCGCCGTTGGCGTTGATGTCGATGCAAACGACCGGCTAATCCCGCGCTATCGCGACCTGGCCATGTCCGCCACGCGACCCGAACAACTCGGCGATGTCGGGGCATTCAGCGGGCTCTTCCAGCTCTCCGGCTACGAGCATCCGGTCCTGGCAGCGTCGACCGACGGCGTCGGTACGAAGGTCATGATCGCCAGCCTGGCGGGACGGCTCGACGGCGTCGGCCGGGACCTCGTCAATCACTGCATCAACGACATTCTCTGCGCCGGCGCGGCGCCACTCTTCTTCCTCGACTACCTGGCGGCCAACGAGCTGTCAGAGGACGACAAGGTAGCGGTCGTGTCCGGCGTCGCTGCCGCCTGCCGCGAGAGCGGAGTCGCGCTGCTGGGTGGCGAGACGGCGGATATGCCGGATCTCTACCCGTCGGGACACTTCGACCTGGCCGGCACGATCGTCGGCGTGTTGGAGCGCGGGCGACAGATTACCGGCGCTTCAATCGAGGCTGGAGACATTGTGCTCGGACTGCCGAGTAACGGACTACACACAAACGGCTATTCGCTGGCTCGCTCAGTATTCGGTTTGCGGCCCGAGGATGGCTCATGGGGCGAGCGTCGGGAACGCATTGAGGCCTACGAACCAACGTTGGGCGAATCACTCGCCGACGCGCTGCTGCGTCCTCATCGCTCGTATTGGCCCTCGTTGAAGGGCGTGCTGCAGCAAATCAAGGGCATCGCGCACATCACCGGAGGCGGAATCGCAGGCAACCTGGAGCGCGTGCTGCCGACGGGTCTGCGGGTGGCATTGGACGCTGAACAGTGGCCCACACTGCCGATCTTCCAGTTGATCGAGGAACACGGCAGCATCTCCCGGGCGGAGATGTACCGCGTCTTCAACATGGGATTGGGTATGGCGATCGTGGTCTCGCCGGAGGATGCCGAGGCCGTACTGGCGGAAATCGCGGAGGGGGCGAGGATTGGGCAAGTGTTCGCCGAAGGGTCGTCTGAATCAGGTCGAGTTGCGATAATGCTTGCGGACGGTCTGGTCCAGTGAAAGGCCCAAGCTTGGTGGAACACCACCGGATGCGTGCCCTGATCTTGACCACTATTCCGCGCGGGCTTACATTTTCTGAGCGCGTCGCGATGCGACGCGCAGGATAATCGTGGGAAGAGGTAGCTGGTGGACCTGCTGACAGCCGCCCTCGTGACGATTCCGTTCCGGTCGGAAATCATGGAGCTGCCGCTCGTGGCGCTGACAATGATCTTCTGTTTCGGCGCCATGGTGATTCTCGGGCGATGGTGGGAGCGCTAAACGACCATGGCCAATCTTGAGCGCGCGCCGCGCAAGTCGATCAACGACCTGATCTACGACCTGATCTTCAAGAACTACGTCTGGCAGTCCATCTTCCGGACGGGCTACCCCAATACCCCCCGCAACCAGATGCTCGCCGTGGCGACCAACGTCTTCCTGCATCTGCACCCCACGCGGATTCACCGCACTCACGTCAAGATCACCCACACGTACTGCCTCGGCGGTCTCTCGTTCTTCATGTTCCTCGGACTGACCGTCACCGGCGTGCTGCTGATGTTCTACTACGTGCCCTCGGTCGAGCGCGCCTATCAGGACATCCAGGCGCTCGAGGCGAACGTGCGTTTCGGGCAGCTGTTGCGCAACTTGCACCGCTGGATGGCGCACGCGATGATCATCCTCGTGCTGTTGCACATGATGCGCGTCTTCTACACGGGCGCGTACAAGCCGCCGCGCGAGTTCAACTGGGTCGTCGGCGTGGTGCTCTTCATTCTCACGCTGCTGCTCTCCTTCACCGGCTACCTGCTGCCCTGGGACCAGCTCGCGTTCTGGGCCATCACCGTGGGTACGACGATGGTCGGTTCAGCCCCGGTGCTCGGCGATGAGTCGAAATTCCTCCTCCTGGGCGGATTCTCGGTCGGGCCGAACGCCCTGATTCGGTTCTACACACTCCATGTGATCGGGCTACCGCTGATTATTTCGATCTTCATGGCCGTGCACTTCTGGCGAGTTCGCCGCGACGGCGGTCTCGCACGGCCGCTGTAGCGGGGGAGGACGTTTCGATGGTCAGCCGCGCTGCTGCTGCAATCCGAACACGCCCGCGCCGAGAGCGCGAGGCCGAGGTCCTGGTCTGGCCGGACCTCGTCTTCATCGAGTTCATCTCGGCCGTCGTCTTCTCAATCGCCCTGATGGTGCTGTCGGCAATGGTCAACGCGCCATTGCTCAACCGCGCCGACCCGGACACCACCCCGAACCCATCCAAGGCGCCCTGGTACTTCCTCAACCTGCAGGAACTCCTGTTGCACATGGAGCCCGCCTGGGCCGGCGTCATCGTGCCCACGATCGCGCTGGTCCTGCTCGCCGCGATTCCCTACTGGGACCGCGAGCAGGAAGGTCAGGGCCTCTGGTTCGGCACCAAGTACGCCGGCAGACTCGCGGTCTTCGGCTTCACCGCTGCGGTCATGGTGACCAGCCTGCTGATCATCTACGACGGCTCGCTGCACGTGGTCTGGACCGAAAACATCATCCGCGGCTTCGGCCTCAACAGCGACTTCGTCTGGCCCGGCGGCCTCGACTGGTTCCGCAATCTGCGAGGTCTGGACACCAGCATCCCCTGGGACTCCATAGGATTCAGCATCGGTGGCTTCACCATGCTCGAGAATTGGCGCGCGATTCCCCTTGGTATCCCGGGTACCACGACAGATCCGTGGTTGCTGAATCTGAACTTACCTTCTTTCATCTCTCAACAGCTCGTGCCCGTCGCCACGATGGTCGGTCTGCCGGTGTTGTTCGTGCTCTTCTGCAAGATGCTCGGTTGGATCCACACCCGGCGCGACATCGCACTGCTCATCTTCTCGGCCTTCATTGGCGTCTACTTGACGACAACGATCGTCGGCACTGCCTTCCGTGGCCAAGGACAGGATCTCAAGCCGCCCTGGGACATTGTGGTGCAGGAGGAGTAACCGGTGGCCAACGGCAACACACAACCAACGGGAGAAGGCGGTCAGCAGCGGCGCGTGCCGCAGCCGGCTGAGCCCTCGGGCGGCTCGCGACCACAGCGCGCTCCTCATCTCCGCGCCGAGTCTCGGCCGGGCGTGGTCCAGACCGGCGAAGGCGCGCGGGCGATGGTCACCCGTGCTCAGCGTCGACGCGCTCGGCAGGGTCAGGTCACGCGCCGGCAACTGCTTCGTGTGTCCTTCTGGGGCTTTTTCTCCTTCTCTCTGACCGGCGGGTTGGGCGCGTTCCTGGCCAACTTCTGGCCACGGGGCGTCACCGGATTCGGCGGCAAGATCGCAGTTTCGGCTGCTAAGGTGCCCGAGGCCGGCTCAGACCCGGCGCCGGTGCAGATTGGCAAGTTCTACCTCAGTCACTTGCAGGCCGGACAAGGCACCCATGGAGGATTCGGCGAAGAGGGTGAAGAGGGCCTGCTGGCCTTGTGGTGGAAGTGTCCGCACCTGGGATGCACAATCCCGTGGCGCCCCGGCTTCCCGTTCGAGGGCGTCAGCGGCTGGTTCCGTTGCCCCTGTCACGGTTCGACCTACACCCGCGGCGGCATCCGCGTCTTCGGGCCCGCGCCGCGTCCGATGGACACCATGGAAATCACGGTCAACAGCGATGGCTCATTGACCGTCGACACCGGAAAAGTCACCAAGGGCGGTCAGGACAATCCTCTCCGCACCACGACCTATGGATAGGTCGGACGGCTAAGCCGTATGGCTGAACAGACAGCCAACCGTTTGCTCAGAGATCGAGCGAGAGATCGGGCAGGGGACGCACACATGGGGGGCAGAGGGCGATGAGCGGACAGAACACCGAGAAGCAGATTCTCGCCATGGTGATCCTGTTGGTGCTGGCAGTGGCCTCGCTGGGCGCCTACACGTGGTTCGACAACGGTCGACGCACCGAGGCGAGATCGGAGATTCTGACCAAGGACGCGGAACGAGCAGCCTTCACGTTCTCCAGCAACTGCCGCGAGTGTCATGGCAACGACGGGCGAGGTTCGGAATCGAATTCGTCCCTGGTCGGACCGGCGCTCAACACGCCGAACAACACCTACGCGTTCCTGACAGACAATCAGGGTCAGCTAGAAGCGCTCCGAAACACATATCGCTACACGATTACGTGTGGCCGCAACGGCACGCCGATGCCGCCATGGAGCCTCGACCAGGGCGGGTCGCTGGATAACTTCAAGATCGACAACCTGGTGACATTGATCACGACCAATGCCGGCAACGCCTGGGAAAAGGCGGTCGAGCACGCGATTCATGCCGATGAAGTATCAATCGAGAATTTGCACGTGGCGCTCGAAGCGGCAGAGGCCGCGCTTGAGGCCTCGGGTTGGTTTGCCGACATTGCCGCTGCCGAGGGCGCGGTCGCACGCAGCGAGGCTGCCGACGATCAGTTGATGAGTCTGCGCGCGGCATTGGCTGCGGCCGAGGAATCAGGCGAGGGCCTGGAAGAGGCCGAAGAAGCGTTGTCGCTCTTTGAGCGCGAATACGGCAAGCTCGTGTCAGCAGCCGTGACGATTCGGACGTCAGACGATTCCGATGAGGTCACTGAGGCGCGGACTACCTTCAACGCAGCCTCCGGCGTTGAGCAGGAAATTGCGATCAACCGAGCCTGGCTGAAGATCGCGTCCGACTACCGTGCTGCGGAGAAGAACGTGGATACTGCCGAGGAGCGATTCGCATCTGGCCTCCCAGTTCCCACGCCGGCGACGCAAGTGACATCGGACACATGCGGTCAGACATCGGCTGAGCTCGCCGATTGGCTGAGCACGCACAGCGGGTCGTCCTAACCTGAGCTGGGCGGGTTGACGGCGGGTTGACGTCGCGCGCAGATTGGCGCTGATTGAACGGGTCGTCGTTGATAGGCTGACCTGTATTCCGAGTTCAGAGTTGCAACATCCCCGCTGCTGATGAGCGGGGTCAGGAGAGATCACCATGGCAGCAGCACAGACCGGCAAGCGCTACTTCTGCCCCAGCTGCGGCGCGGAATTCATCGTGACGCGCGGCGGCGAGGCCGAACTCAAGTGTGGCGATACGCCGCTCGAAGAGAAGAAGTAACGCTTGCCGACAGCCGACAAGCAAGTTTGGCAGGCAAGTTCGGCAACGGACGGCAGGGCGTCGCGCGAGTCATGTTTGAGATGGCAGCTGTGGCGGTCGGTCAGGAACACACCACTGAGCGAGTGGGGGAGTAGACAAGATGGCAGTCCAATTGGGCAAGCGATACCGGGACGAAGAGTCGGGCGTTGAGGTGCTCTGCATCAAGCCGGGCGAGTGCGACCTCAAGGTCGACGAGCGGGAAATGGAACTGATGCAGCCGAAGGTGCTGCCCTCCGCCGACTAACGTCAGAAGTTCCCCAGGCTGATGGCGTAGGACCAAGTGTCCACGCTTGATTGATGTGAGCTGATGACCGGCGTCCGAGAGCAACTACGTTCGGACTTGCACGACGCGATGCGGGCGAAGGATGTCCCGCGGCGCAGCACGATCCGCATGGTCGAAGCCGCAATCAAGAACGCGGAAATCGAAAAGCGTGGCGCCGCACTGTCCGAGGCGGACGTCTTGGCGATTCTCCAGCGCCAGGTCAAGCAGCGGCGCGAGTCGATCGAACAGTATGTCAATGGCAAGCGGGAGGACCTCGCCGAGATCGAGCGAGTCGAGATCGCAATCATCGAGCAATACCTGCCGCGCCAGCTTGGTCGCGAAGAAGTCGAAGCACGGGCGCGAGCGGTCATCGAGCAGGTGGGAGCTTCCGGTCCCGGCGATCACGGCAAGGTGATGGGGATGTTGATGAAGGAGCTCCGCGGTGAAGCGGACGGCTCGCTCGTCAACGCAGTCGTTGGTCAGTTGTTGGCAGAAGCCGCCGAATCCGAATAGCGACCCGGACGAATCTCCGCCGAAGCCCCGCTGCTTGACTTACTAATTGACCCGCTACGTGACGTAACGAGGACTGTATCCTTGGTTTCGAGACATGCGTAGGGAAGGTCTTTGCGCAGGATGTCCGTGACCGTGGTCCAATGATGCAGTGATGAGTCAGCACAACTACTTCACTCCGTTGCGTGTCGGCGTGTTCGGGGTCGCCTTGGCCATCGGCATCGTTCTCGCACTAACTCCCTTTCGTCCCACCGAGCAGTTCCCGGTATTGGGCACGGTCGCCGATCGTGACATCGTCGCCTCGCACGAGGCGATGTTCATCAGTGCGTCGCTCACCGCCGAGGCGCAGGAAGTGGCGCGATCAGAAGTCGCCGAGCAGTTTGAGTTCAACCCCGACATTCGACCCGCGCAGCTGGAGGTGCTGCGCCTCTACCTGGATGCGGTGACCCTTGAGCGGAGCGCGAGGCGAACGCCGCTCGTCGCGGGTGATGCGACAGAGAGCAGCTCGGACGAAGAAACAGACGATTCGGCTCAAACGGCGGCGCCTTCGCCCATCCCCGGCAGCAAACTGGCCGAACGCGACGAGACATTTCTGATCGCCGTTTCCGACCCGCTGTTTGGCAGTATCCGGCGGGAATCGCAAGTCGTGCTGGAAACGTTGCTCCAGGAACGCCTCTACGAAGAGAGGCTTGATTCGGTCCGGCTAACGCTGCACGACCGGGTCGCCCCCGCCCTCTCACTGACGGAAACCGCGCTGGTCTCGTCGCTCGTGGCGGCCTACCTGCGTCCGACGATGATCGAGTCGCCGGCGCTGACGCAACAGGTCCAGGATCGGGCGGCGAGATCGGTGGCCGGCGTCCCGCGTACGGTCGCTCAGGGCGACCTGGTGGTCGCTCGCGGTGCGCTCGTGAATGACGACGCGGCGGAGACGCTCGCGAATCTGGCGCCGCGCTCTGCCGGAATCGAGCTTGAATCTCTCGGCGCGATTGTGATTCTCGCAATCAGCGCGTCGACGGTCTTTGCCCTGTTCCTGAGAATTTGGCAGCCGGCCGAGGCAGCCAGCGACCGGCGCATCCTGCTGCTCGCCGTGTTAATCCTGTTCTCGATCGCTGCCGCACGGTTGTGGTTCGAGTTTGCTCTGCCCGGCGGAATCGACGAATCGCTGGATCTTATGTTGCCCCTGGCTGCCGGACCGGTTCTGGTTGCGGCGCTGCTGAGCACGGGTCTCGGCGTCACGACTGGTGTGTTGATAGCAGTCCTCGCCGGAATGGCGGCGATTGTGCTGCCCGACTACGGCCTGGCCCCGTCCGGCGCCCTGGCGCTGCGACCGCTGGCGTTTTTCCTCGCAAGCTCGCTAGCCGGCGTCTTCGCCGCGACGCGCGCGCAGGCGCTGGCCCAATACGGATTGGCCGGCATCGCCGCAGGACTCGCAGGTTTCCTGGCCGGCGCGGCGATCTGGCTGCTCGATCCACAGCGCGTCACCGATCAACTCGGATGGCTGGCCTTGGCCGCGCTCGTCACGGCGGCGCTGGTCTCGGTGATCACGATTGGCGCGTTCTCGTTGCTCGGAGCGCTCTTCGGCATCACCACGCCGATGCGACTGCTCGAGCTGGCCCAGCTCCAGCGGCCGCTGCTGCGCCGTCTGCAAGAAGAAGCTTCCGGCACGTTCCACCACTCCCTGTTGGTGGCGACCCTCTCCGAGCGCGCGGCTACCCAGATCGGCGCAGACCCCCTGTTGGTGCGAGTCGGCGCCTACTACCACGACATCGGCAAGCTCAATCGGCCCACAATGTTCATCGAGAACCAGGATGGTCCAAATCCACACGACGAACTTAAACCTAGCGAGAGTGCTCGCTTGATCATGGACCACGTCACGGGCGGTGAAGAACTCGCACGGCGAGATCGGTTGCCGCCGCGCATTCGAGACTTCATCCTCGAACACCACGGCTCACGTCGCGTCGCGTTCTTCTATCGCAAGGCGGCGATGTCCGATCCACGGGTCGATCCTCGCGACTATACGTATGCTGGACCTCCCCCCCAGTCGCGAGAGACGGCGATCGTCATGTTGGCCGACAGTTGCGAAGCGGTCGTCCGCGCCAGCGGCGAACGAGACGCCGACCGCATCGGATTGCTGATCGATAGCGTCTTCGACGAACGCTTGCGCGAGCGTCAACTGGATCACTGCGATATGACGCTCAATGAGTTGCGTTTGGTGTCGGCGAGCTTCAAACACACCCTGGTCGGCGTGCATCATCAGCGCATCGAGTATCCGCCCGCCGCGGAAGCCGAACTACGGACGACGCCGCGAGAGCAATCGCCGGCGAATCCAGCCCTATAGAAGACTTGCGCGTAAATCCCCTTCGCCCTCCTTGCGGGGGAGATGCCGGAGGCAGAGGGGGGCTCCCTAGCGCAGTGCCTATCTGGTCGGCGTCGGACGCCCCCTCTGTCACTCCGTGGCATCTCCGCCTCCAAAGGGAGGAGAAGGGGATTCATGAGTCCACGCGCGGGTCTCCTATAGGCATTGGCCGAGCGAGACATTGGGTCCGTGGCGACTGGCCGTAACGAGCACGACCGATAGCATCGCAACATGCGATTCGCCGTATTGGTCTTCCCCGGTACCTGGAGCGATTGGGACTGCGTCTACGCCTTGGAGGACCAGGGTCAGACAGCCGAGCGCGTCTGGCATCGCGAGTCTGACCTCAGCGAATTCGACGGCGTCATCCTGCCGGGCGGGTTCTCGTATGGTGACCATCTCCGCTGCGGAGCGATTGCTCGCTTCTCTCCCGTGATGTCGGCGTTGGAGCGCTTCGCTGCGACCGGCAAACCAGTCTTCGGCTCATGCAACGGGTTCCAGATCCTCTGCGAGGCGGGACTGTTGCCCGGCGTGCTGCTGCGCAACGAGACGCTGCAGTTCCGCTGCCAACCACAGGAACTGACCGTGGAGCGCTCGGACACCGGCTTCACCAACGTCTGTGGTGCCGGACAGATTGTGCAGCTGCCGATTTCGCACGGCGAGGGTCAATACTTCGCCGAGCCGCCCGTGTTGGATGAACTGGAAGACGCCGGACGGGTCCTGTTTCGCTACGCCGGTGAGAATCCCAATGGGTCGTTGCGTGGCATCGCCGGGATCGTGAATCCGATGGGCAACGTGCTGGGCATGATGCCGCACCCGGAGCGCGCCTCCGACGAACTGCTGGGCGGTACCGACGGAAACTACATCTGGCAATCGATCATCGAGCGCTGGGGCTGACATGACGACGTATCCGCCGCCCGCAGACGCGCCACCCGCCCACATCGATGACGAAGTGCTGGCGCAGATCGCGCTCAGCCAGGACGAATACCAGCTCGCCTGCGAGATGCTGGGCCGCCCGCCGTCGGACGTGGAACTCGGCATGATCGGCGCGCTCTGGAGCGAACATTGCGGCTACAAGCACTCGCGCCCGCTCTTCCATCACTTTCCCACCGAGGATGAGCGCATCCTGACCACTCTCGGCGAGGAGAACGCCGGAGCGATCTCGATCGGAGACGGTTGGGTCGCCGTGATGAAGATCGAGTCCCACAATCATCCCTCGGCAATCGAACCCTATGAGGGCGCGGCCACCGGAGTCGGCGGCATCGTCCGTGACATCTTCGCGATGGGCGCGCAACCGATCGCCTTGCTCGACTCCCTCCGCTTCGGACCGCTGGAGGACCGGCGTAATCGCCGCCTCTGCACCGGCGTGGTCGCCGGAATCGGTGGATACGGCAACTGCCTCGGCATCCCGACCGTCGGCGGCGAACTGGTGATCGGCGAGGCCTACAGCGGAAATCCGCTGGTCAATGCAATGTGTCTGGGGATTGCTCGGCAGGGCGGGTTGATCTCCGCGACCGCCGGACCGCCGGGCACGCTGCTAATGATCGTCGGGGCCGACACCGGCCGCGATGGACTCCACGGTGCCACCTTTGCCTCGGTCGAGCTCGACGAATCCTCCGCCGAGCGGCGACCTGCGGTGCAGGTCGGCAACCCGTTCCTGGAGAAATCGCTGATGGACGCCTGCGTCGGCCTGGTCCGGGACCACCGGGACTGGCTCGAAGGCCTACAAGATTGCGGCGCGGCCGGCATCACCTCGTCAACGGTTGAGATGGCCGAGCGCGCCAGCTCGGGGATCAAGATCCAGACAGCCAATGTGCCACGACGCGAGTCGGGAATGACCCCCTATGAAGTGATGCTGTCCGAATCGCAGGAACGAATGATCGCCGCGGTCAAGCCTGCACACATTGGCGATGTCCAGGCCTGGTTCGAGCATTGGGACCTGCACGCAGAGGTGATCGGCGAAGTCACGAACGACGGAATCGCCAGAATCTTCGACGGTGACCAAGAAGTGGCCGCCGCCCCCGTCTCGTTGATGACCAACCCGCCGACCTACACGCCGTTTGCAGAACGCGACCCAGATGCCATGGCACGTGCAGAGTTCGATCCTGCGTCATTGCCCGATCTGCCCCCGTCCGAGGCGAACGACGCATTGCTGCAACTGCTCGCCTCGCCAAACATCGCATCGAAGCGTTGGGTCTACCGACAGTACGACCACATGGTTGGAACGAATACGGTCGTGACTCCTGGGTCGGACGCCGCCATCCTGCGCATTCGAGGTCTCAAGCAGGGACTCGCTGTCTGCACCGACGGTCCCGGACGAGCGGTCGAACTCGACCCGTACACAGGCGCTGCGCGGGCCGTCGCCGAAGCCGCGCGCAACGTCGCCTGCAGCGGGGCGCGGCCCGTCGCGGTCACCGATTGCCTCAACTTCGCCAATCCCGAGCGAGCGCCGATCTACTACCAGCTCAGCGAATCCATTCGCGGCATGTCCGATGCATGCCGCGCCTTCCAGACGCCTGTCGTATCCGGTAACGCCAGCCTCTACAACGAGTCCGAGGACGGCCCCGTCACACCGACGCCCGTCGTCGGGATGCTCGGAATCATCTCAGACGTCAGACAGGCAGTCCGCCTGGCATTCCAGGACGAGGGCGACGAAGTCTGGCTGCTCGGCGGAAGCCTGGAGCAGGAACCCGCAACCCTCGGAGGCAGCGAATACCTGGCGGTGCGTTACAGCAAGGCAGCAGGCCCAATCAGGATCAACCTCGACACGGAGGCTGCGCTGATCGAGGTGCTGATCGAAGCGTCCGAGGCAGGTTTGCTCAAATCGGCCCACGACTGCTCAGACGGTGGCCTGGCCGTCACCCTCGCCGAGTCAGCAATCGCAGGAGATATTGGCGTTGAAATCGATGAGGAAGTAGCCGGTCGGCTAGACGCTGCGCTATTCGGGGAAGCCGGAGGTCGAGCGGTAGTCAGCTTCGCGGCCGAACAAGCCGCCACGGTCGCTGAACTCGCCAAGAAACACGGTCTGTCGGCAGCCAGAATCGGAGCGGTCGGCGGAGACCGGCTCACGATCACTCAGATCGACCTTCCATTGGCAGATGCAGCCGACGCATGGACCTCGGCGCTGCCGTCGCTGTTAGATGGCTAGCGCGCCACAAGTCCCTCTCGATCGGAGAGGGTGTATCAAGAGTCCCCCTATTCTCCACCCCCGTCATACCCGTGCTCTGCCGCGGGTATCTCGCTGCGCTCGGCAAAAAAGACGGATGCCGGGTGAGCGATTGCAACCGGAGAGATTTCATGGGTTCGAGCGCCTGTGCTGCACGCGGCGAGATTCCCGCGACGGGGCGCGGGAATGACGAACCTGGGACTGCTGGGACAGCCTCCCGAGGCTAGGTCTGAGAGGCTGATCAGCGCAATACGAACGCCCTAATCCCCCGCCGCCGCCGATCCCTGACTCCTGACCGCTGTGATCCCCGAGTCGTGCAGGCGCTCGATGTCGGGCCAGTCGTAGCCCAGGTTGAGTAATTCCAGCTCGGTGTCCTGGCCCAGTTCCGGCGCCGACGACTGCACCTTGGTCTGCGTTTCGCTGAAGCTGACCGGGATGCCCACAACCTTGTGGTGCTCGAAGTGCGGATGCGGCGCTTCCTGTAGGTAGCCGTTGAGCCAGAAGTGGTTGTCCTCGGCGACCTGCTCGTAGTCGTAGACCGGACCGCACGGGATGCGCGCGGCGATCAAACGCTCAAGCCACTCGTCGCGTGTGCGCTTCTTGAATGTCTGCTCCAGCTCGTTGCGCAACCAATCCTCGTTGTCGCGGCGCGAGAACGGATCGGTCGTGCGAGCGTCGGACAGCAGGTCCGGTCGTTCCATCGCTTCGCAGAGCGGCGGCCAGCTCTTGGGGTCGAGCAGCCCCATCGTGAACCACTCGCCGTCGCTGCCCTGGTACCAGCTAAACGTCGCCGAAAACGAGCGTCCCGGCTTGAGGATCGGCTGATAGCTGCTGTGCAGATAGGACTGGAGCGAGAGCGCCTGAAGCGTCAACATCGCGCCGAGCTGCGAAACGTCAATCTTCTGACCCACGCCGTTCTGCGTTCGTGCGAACAACGCGGTCACGATCCCGTAGGCGAAGACCAGGGAACCGGTCTGGTCGGCCAGGCCCCACGGCGCGGTATACGGCCGCTCGCCCGGTCCGCCGCCGAGGGCGATCATCGCGCCCGACATGCCCTGTGCGACCACGTCGAACGACCCACGCGTCGCCCATTCCCCTTCTGGTCCGAAGCCCGAGTTGGTTGCGTAGATGAGCTGCGGGTTGACGTCCTTGAGGTCGTTGTACCCAAGCCCGATCGAGTCGAGGTAGCCGGGACGGAAGTTTTCGGTCAGGACATCGGCATCCTTGATCAGCCGATGCACAACCTCGATCGCGCCGTCGGCGCGGAGGTCGAGCGTCATCGAGCGCTTGCCGCGATTGAGCGCCTCGAAGTACGAACAGAATCCGTCGGCGCCGACACCGAGCTGGCGGCCGGGGTCGCCATTGCCGGGCATCTCCACTTTCAGCACATCGGCGCCCATGTCGGCCAACATGGCCGTCGCGTGCGGGCCGTTCTGATAGCGGGTGAAGTCAACGACGCGGATACCTTCGAGCGGTGCGGGCATGATTAGCCTCCTTCGGGCGCAAGTGCGTTCAAGATATCGGATTGCTCCTCGCACGATAGGATCGGCGCATGAATGCAGAGGTCTTTGAGACGCCCGACGCGGCCGTCGCCGACATCGCGGACGGCGCCACGCTGTTGGTCGGCGGATTCGTCTCGGCCGGAACACCGTCGAATCTGATTCTGGCGCTGTGCGGCACGGGTCAGAAGCAACTGACCGCAGTCGCCAACAACATCGGGCTCGGTGACCTGTTGGATGAGCTCTGCGAAGATCGTCAGTTGGCAAAGGTCATCGCCACATTCGCGATCCGCGCCTCCGGTACTCGTCAGTCTCGCTTTGAGTCGCAGTACCGAGCGGGAGCGGTCGAACTGGAACTCGTGCCCCAGGGAACGCTAATCGAACGCCTCCGCGCCGGCGGCGCAGGACTCGGTGGCGTGCTGACGAAGACTGGGCTCGGCACGATGATGGCCGAGGGCAAAGAGACACTTGACATTGATGGCGAGCGCTGGTTGTTGGAGCGTCCGCTGCGTGGCGACGTCGCGCTGATCAAGGCCTGGCGCGCCGACCATCACGGCAATCTGCAGTACCGCCTGGCCGGACTCAACTTCAATCCGGTCATGGCCACCGCCGCCGACCTCGTGATCGCCGAGGTCGAGGAAATCGTTGAATCGGGCGTGATTGCGCCCGAGCAGGTCGGGACACCCGCGGTCTACGTCGATCGCCTGGTCCAATGCGAACCGATTCCCGTTCGCTGGGAGGGCTGACGTGACCGACGCCAAACCACCGGCCGGCCTCAGCCGTGAACTGATCGCGTTGCGAGCGGCGCGTGAGCTGGAGCCGGGTTCAGTTGTCAATCTCGGCATCGGACTGCCGACGCTGGTGGCGGGGTTCGTCCAACCCTCCGACGGCATTCTCTTCCAGGCCGAGAACGGCATCCTCGGCTACTCCGGAGTCTCCGAATCCGACTTCGACTCGGACCTGATCAACGCCGGTGGACAGCCCGTCGACCTGATTGCCGGCGCCAGCTTCTTCGACACCGCCGACTCATTCGCCATGATCCGCGGCGGACATATCGACGCCGCGATCCTGGGCGGTCTCCAGGTCTCGGCCCAGGGCGATCTGGCCAACTGGTACGTACCGGCGCGAGGCGGCGGCAGCGTGGGCGGCGCGATGGACCTCGCCGTCGGCGCCAGGAAGCTGATCATCGCGATGGCGCACGTCACGCGAGACGGTCAGCCGCGGATCGTCGAAGTCTGCGACTATCCGCTGACGGCCGAGCGTTGCGTGGACGTGATCATCACCGATCTTGCGGTGATCGATGTCACAGAAGACGGGCTCTCGCTGCGGGAGGTGGCGCCCGGAGTGTCGGTCGACGATGTGGTGGACTGGACCGGCGCTCCGTTGGACATCTTGAGCGATGTCGTTGTCATGTCGCTCTGACCGGATGAGTGGGTGCGCTATTCTTGCGCAGTAGGTCGGTCAGGTAGGTCCAGCAGGTAGCGCTGCAATGTAGGGAGCGGATCATGCGCGGAGTGTTCAAGGCGCTTGTTCGAGGCGCACAGGTAGTGAAGCGCGGACCGGTCACGGTGCACTACCCCTACGAGAAGAAGCAGCTGCCCAAGCGCGCCCGCACGTTCCCCTACCTGATCTGGAACCACCTGCTCGAGGAGCCAAACTGCACCGGTTGCGGCAAGTGCGCGACAGCCTGTCCGGTGGACTGCATGACGACCACGCTGACCAAGAACACGGCTCACGCCGCCGGCAAGAGCAATCACAAGTCGGTCATCGACGACTTCTACATTGACTTTGGTCGCTGCATGCGCTGCAACATCTGCGTCGAGGTCTGCCCCTTCGACGCCATCGCCATGCTGCCAACGTGGGAGGGCCACGAGCAGACGACGTACGACCGCCGAGAGCTCGTCATGGACCTCGACGATCTGCTCGCCCCCAGCCGCGCCGATGTCAACCTACCCTTCTGGATTCCCGAGACGATCCTCGAGAAGACCGAAAAAGAGCGTGTCAACCGAAAGCAATTCGCCGCCCAACTCGCCTCCGGCGACGAGGACTAGCGCCTTCGCGGATCGTTGCCCATTTCCCCGCGCTCCAACTCCGTCATACCCGCGCTCCGTCGCGGGTATGACGGAGTTGGAGATTAGGCGACTTTCGGGACACCGTCCTCGGAGGGTGTCTCAGACTTCCACCACTATTCACAGATTCCCAGTCCCCGCTTCACGCGGGGACCCGCTCCCTTTGCGCCGGAAACGTTACCACCTGATAGGCCGCGCCGTCCGAGCAGGTCCCCGCGTGAAGCGGGGACTGGGAGTTCTTACTTTGAGACAGGCTCCCCGAGCCGGGACTGGAACCGACCCGCAGCAAGTCGCAGAGAGCTTCCCAACAGCCATTCAGCTCAACACGAACCGTCCCCAACCGCTACGAACTCGTCGGAATCCGATACAGGTCTGACGCGTTCTGCTGGAGCACGGCCTTCCTGACCTCAGGGTCTAGGTCGCCCAGCACGTGCGCAATGTGTTCCTGGCTCCTGGGGTAGAGGCAGGTCGGGTGCGGGAAGTCGGTCTCGAACAGGACGTTCTTGACACCGATCTCTTCAATCGCTTTGCGCGGCCCGAAATCCTCGAACCAGAAGCAGGCCCAGATGTTGCGACGGAACTTCTCCGTCGGACGTAGCTCGTGATGCTTCACTTCCGTCGGGACCATTTCGTCCCACTGATACTCACAGGCCTCAAGCAGGAACGGGATCCAACCGATCCCGCTCTCGACCGATACGAACTTGAGCCGAGGGAAGCGTTCCAACACATCGCTGTAGAGCAGGTTGGAGATCATCCGCGCATTGTCGACGTAGAGGTTGGTCGCCCCAATCGCCATCCTGCGCTCAGGACCCATCGACTCCCACGGCGAGGACAGGAACGGCGAAGGCGCGCCTTTGGCGCCGCCGGAACCGATGTGGAAGTTGAGCACGACATCAAGGTCCTGTGCCAGCTCAAAAAACGGATCCCAGTGCGACGTGCCATAGTCGGGCAGGTCAAACTTCTCCGGTGTGTCGCAGATGGTGTACCCGCGAGTCCCGTACGTCTCGACCGTGCGACGCATCTCGGCGAGCGTCGCATCGAGGTCCCAGAACGGCAGCAACGCCTGCGGGAAGAGGCGACCGTTCGACTCCGACTGCCATTCGCCCATCGCGTCGTTGTACGTGTAGACACAGGCGTTACGCAGTTCAGGATCTGAGATCTCGAGGAAGCGCGCCGAGGCGAATCCGGAGATGTTCGGGTAGACGATCTGGGCATAGAGCCCGAGCCGCTCCATCAACTCCAGCCGCGCCGGCACTTCGTATGCCGCCTTGTCGAGGCGATCGAAATCGTGGATGCCGAGCATCCCCAGCACCTTGTCGCCGCCGCTCTCGATGACCGAGAGTCCCACCGGACCGAGCGGCACATCGCCGTCGACAAACCAGATGTCCTCACCGTCGACCCTGCGCAACTGCGGCATGCGGTCGCGCAATGTCGCCGGCGCCCGCGAGGTCCAGAGATCGGGCGGCTCGGTCACGTGCGAGTCGCAGTCAATCACATCAATGCCCTGGATGGCATTCAGCATCGGGTTCTCGTGAACAGTGGGATTGGCGCTGACCATGATCGTCTCCGGTGTCCAATATTAGATTCAGATATCGCCGATGCTAGCGCCTGGCGGGCGACGTGAGCCGGTTTAATTCTCGTCCGACATTCCCGCGAGCAAGTTGCTCACATGCGGGGCGACAAATGCGACGCCGACGGCCAAACCGCTGTTGACCAGGATCCAGGGCCAGTAGAGGTCCTGGGCGAGCCACTCGACGCCGACACCGCTCTCATCGAGGCCGAACTCCAACCACCAGTCGAGGAAGACGAACAGCACCAGCGCCACGTTGAGCGGGCTCACAATTGGTCCATCGATGCCCTTCCCCGCAATCCAGCGTGCGACGAACGCGAAGACGGCGAGCGCAGCGGCCCACGTCCAGGCCGGCGATGGATAGGAAACGTCGGCCTGCCAGATCGCCAGGTTCATCCAGAACTGCAGGAACGAGAACACCAGCACCCAGATGAACAGCGGCCGGGTCGCATACGGAGCCAACAAGCGCGCAGCCACGACCGTCAGGATCAGCATCAGCGAGAACGGCCAGAAAATCGGCTCCGCGGCAAAGTCCGCCGCGACCCACGAGTAGGCCAGAATCACCTCACAGATCATCAGCCCAAGCACCGCCAGGACGACCGTCATGTTCTCGACGTCGCTCAACCGCCCCCGAAGCGGTCGCCAGGTGAGCATCCGGGCAACGACGACAGCGGTGAGTACTTCGGCAGCCCACCAGATCGACTGTTGCTCGACGTTGGCCAGCTCACCGACTGTCTCAAGCAGGAAGATCAACGCCGAAGTCAGAATCACGAAGCGCCAGCCGGTGTCATCCCAGATGGCACGCAACGTCCCGACCGGATCGCTCAATAGGTGTTCGTGATGCGGCATGGCGCTCTCCTCTCGGGACCGGTGTTCCATAGTGCGAACGTAGAACTTTGAAACTGGCGATGTCGTAGGTTAATCGCAATCCAGAACACAGAAACGGAGCGACAGATGGGTGTACTCGACGGCAAGGTAGCTCTGATTACAGGCGCGGCATCGGGGATCGGTCTGGCAACGACGGAGCTGTTTGTTCAGGAAGGCGCGCAGGTTGCGATGTTCGACCGCAACGCCGACCTCGTCAACGAGACCGCGCGCGAGATCGGCTCCAGCGCGACGGCGATCAGCGGCGACGTGACCAACGAGGACGATGTCGCCGCGATGGTTGCGGCCTGCGTGGAACGCTTCGGGCGGCTCGACATCGGCTTCAACAACGCCGGCATCGCCGGCACGGCGGCGATCCACGATCATGCACTCGAGCATTTCCAGCGAGTCATCGATGTCTGCCTGACCGGCGTGTTCCTCTGCCTCAAACATCAGTCAACGCAGCTGATCGCGCAGGGCGAGGGAGGCTCACTGATCAATACCGCCAGCATCAACGCGACCCACGCAACGAAGGGACTCGGCGCCTACTGCTCGGCCAAGGCCGGCGTGGCGATGCTGACTAAAGTCTCGGCATTGGAGCTGGGAGAGCACGGCATTCGGGTCAATGCCATCGGTCCGGGCCACACCAAAACGCCGCTGACGGCTCGTGCCCGAGATGTGGAAGGGTTCGACGAGGCCATGATCGGAGCCACCCCGCTCGGCCGCCTGGGTGAACCGAGTGACATTGCGCAGATGGCCCTCTACCTGGGCAGCGACGCCAGTCCCTGGGTCTCGGGACAACTCTTCTACGTCGATGGCGGAATCACAGTCAATGAAATACCGCCGGGATTCAACTTGCTGGAATCGCAACTGCGCCAACCGCGTGCGGACTAGCCCCACAGCATTCGTCATTGCCGCGCTCCGCCGCGGCAATCTCGCCGCGTTCTGCACCGACGTCCGTGCTCGAATCGGCGAGATACCCGCGGCAAGCGCGGGTATGACGGCCGATAGAGGATGATCCAACCAAATGGATAGGAACAAACAATGGGACAACTAGACGGCAAGGCAGCCCTGATCACGGGCGCGGCATCAGGAATCGGACTGGCGGCGGCGAAGCGCTTCGCCGAGGAGGGCGCACAAGTGGCCCTCGCCGACCGCAACGCCGACGGCGCGGCCGAGGCCGCGCGCGAGATTGGCTCGCAGGCAATGGCGATCACCGCCGACGTCACCAATGAAGACGACGTCGCCAACATGGTTATGTCCTGCATTAGCCGCTTCGGGAGGTTGGATGTCGCCTTCAACAACGCTGGTATCGGCGGATTCTCGCCAATCCAGGACTATCCGCTCGCGCAGTTCCAGCAGGTAATCGACGTCTGTCTGACTGGCGTGTTCCTCTGCATCAAGCACGAGTCCAAGTATCTGATCGAGCAGGGCTCTGGCGGATCGATCATCAACACGGCCTCGTTGAACGCCATCCAGGCCACCGAGGGCTTGTCGGCCTACTGCTCGGCGAAAGCCGGCGTGGCAATGCTGACCAAGGTGTCGGCGCTGGAGCTCGGCCGCTACAACATCCGCGTCAACAGCATCGGACCGGGATTGATCCGCACGCCCCTGACCGAAGGTCTGCGCGTCGTGCCTGGGCTCGAGGATGCGTTCGCGGCCGAAGCGCCGCTCGGGCGAATTGGCGAACCGGAGGACGTTGCCCAGCTCGCGCTCTGGCTGGCCTCCGACGCGTCGTCGCTGATGACCGGCCAGACCGTCCAGCTCAACGGCGGCGCAGACATCAACAAGTATCCGCCGCTGTTCGAGTTCCTTGGCGACCGACCGCAGTAATTCTTAGACTGCCTTCCAGTCTGGCGGATGCTAGTCAAGGTCGGTCTGGAGGCGAACATGCGGGAGTTCGAAGGCAAGACGGCAGTCGTCACCGGTGCGGCGAGCGGCATAGGGCTCGCGTTTGCGCGTCGCTTCGCCGCCGAGGGTATGAACGTGGTCCTCGCCGACATCGAGGAAGAGGCGCTCGACGTGCAGGTGCAACTCCTCCAGCAAGAGGAACGCAGCGTGCTGGGCGTAGTGGTCAACACCATGCGCCGCGAGGCGCTGGAGAATCTGCGCGACCGCACGATCGCCGAGTTCGGCAATATCCACATCCTCTGCAACAACGCCGGCGTGGGCGGACTTGACGATGCAGGCTTCGACGATGAAGGAGAAGTCCGCGGACCCTGGGATGTTCCAGACAGCACCTGGGACTGGGTCATGGGAGTGAACTTCTGGGGCGTGCTCTACGGCTGCCAGGTGTTCATTCCACACATGCTTGAACATGGCGAAGCGGGACACGTTGTCAACACCGGCTCGCTAGCTGGACTGGTGCCCGGCGGCGGCGCATATGGCGTGTCCAAACACGGCGTGCTCGTCCTGACCGAAGGAATCTACCAGAGCTTTGAAGCGATGGGCGCCAACCTCAGCGCGTCTGTCCTGTGCCCCGGCAGCGTCGATACCAACCTCGCACGTGCAGAGCGCAACCGTCCGTCCGAGTTTGGCGATCAGGTCGAAATCAGTGCTGCGGCCCAGGAGGGCCTGCTCGCAATACTCAGCGGCGGCATGGATCCCGAGCAGGTCGCCGAGCTCGTCTTCGACGCAATCGTCGAGCAACGCTGCTACATCCTGCCGCATCCGGCGTTGGACGATTTCGTGCGCGGACGCGTCGACCACGTGCTCGCGCGTGGCGCCCCAGTCACGCTCGACTTCGAGGAACTGATGCGTCGCCGCGCAGCGGGACAAGACGTGTAGGAGTGCTCTAAACGACCCCCGCTCCCCCTTGCAGGGGGAGCTGCCGAAGGCTGAGGGGGTCCCTCCCTTGCTCCCGATCCTCTCTCCCAACACCTCAACGCCCCCCTCAGCAAACCTCAACACAACCATCAGATCCATACAGAACGCACGTGCATATATAATCAACCCCGCAAAGGACAACAAATATGCAAACCCACAACCCACCACTGCCCTACACCCGAGACGCCATCATCGGACACCTCCAACTCCACGCATCCAACGGACCCGCCTACGTCCAGATCCAGGCCACCACCGCCCTCGCAAGAATCATGGGCCTCTTCAGCGAAGCCAAGGCTGCCGTCAAGGACACCATCCATCACATCAGCGACGAAGCCCGCGCCCTCTCCGCCCGCGTCACCGCAATCCAGAACGGAGAGAGCGTCGCCACGGCCGAAGAAATCGCCGAGTACGGCAATTTCTCCAACGACGAGACCGAATCCCAGGAGGAAGTCGATGAACCCCCATAATCCCCACGCCGAAGCGCAGCGCCAACTCTTTGGCATGCTGCATCGCCTTCGCGGTTTTTTCCCAGCCACCGGTTCTCTCCTCCCAGCGCGGCATGCCGTACGGGCGACCCCCGCCTTCGCGCGGGCAGGCTCTGGTGATCTTCCTCCCCGCTCATACTCTGTCACGCCCGCGAAGGCGGAAACCGCGAATCCGCTGAGTGCATCCAAGGCTGTCCTGTCGATCCACACTTAGACTGCGTTCGCAACATGACAGATAAATCTGAACGCCAGGGAGTCCAACAATCATGCGAGAATTCACCGGCAAAACAGCAGTAATCACCGGCGCGGCATCGGGCATGGGCTACGCCTTCGCCGAGCGATTTGCGGCCGAGGGCATGAATGTCGTCCTCGCCGATATCGAGAGCGACGCGCTCAAGGCAGCGGTCCTGAAGCTCGAGCAGCAGGAACGCAACGTGATCGGCGTCGAGGTCAACACGATGCAGCGCGAAACGCTTGAGAACCTGCGCGACCAGGTGATCGATCAATACGGCAAGATTCATGTGTTGTGCAACAACGCCGGGGTGTCCGCGCGGTCCGACGGCGGACTCGGCGCCGGCACTGGAGCAACGCCGGTCTGGGAAGTACCGAACTCCACCTGGGATTGGGTAATGGGCGTCAACTTCTACGGCGTGCTCTACGGGTTGCAGGTGTTCGTCCCATCAATGCTCGAACATGGCGAGACCGGCCACATCGTCAACACCGCGTCGCTGGCCGGGCTGATCCCCGGCGCGTCCGCCTACAGCGTCTCGAAGCACGGCGTGCTGACGTTGACCGAGGGTCTCTGGCATCACCTGCGCGCCGCCGACTCCAATATCTCGGCGTCGGTCCTCTGCCCCGGCTTCGTCAATACCCAGATCGTTGAGGCCGAGCGCAACCGCCCCAGCGAGTTTGGCGAGAAGATTACGGCAACCCCGGAACAACGTGCGATGTCCCAGACCCTGCTGGGCGGTGGAATGAATCCGTCCGACGTGGCCGGCCTCGTCTGGCAGGCGATGGTCAACGACCACCTCTACATCCTGCCGCATCCAGGCTGGACCGACGTGATTCGAGGACGAGTGGAAGCAGTCCTGGACGGTCAGCAACCGGTGGAGGTCGACTTCGCGAAGATGCTCGAGCGTCGAGCACAGGGCGAGCTCGTCTAAGACGAGAGGCGAGATGCGGGACTTCAGCAAGGGCACTGCAGTCGTCACCGGCGCGGCCTCCGGCATGAGCTTTGCCTTCACCGAGCGCTTCGCAGCCGAGGGCATGAACGTCGTGCTCGCCGACATCGAAACCGATGCACTCAAGGCGGCCGTCGCGAGGCTGGAGCAGCAGGAGCGCAACGTCGTCGGCGTCGAAGTCGACACGATGCGACGCGAATCGATTGAGCATCTGCGCGAGCAGGCGATTGACCAGTTCGGCGCGGTTCATCTGCTCTGCAATAACGCGGGCGTCACTTCCCGCAGCGACGGCGGACTCGGCGGAGGCGCCGGCGCCGTTCCGGTCTGGGACGTTATGGACTCGGTTTGGAACTGGGTCATGGGCGTGAACTTCTGGGGCGTGCTCCATGGACTCCAGCTCTTCGTCCCGCACATGATCGGGCACGGTGAGACCGGCCACATCGTCAACACCGCGTCCCTGGCGGGACTGATCCCCGGCGGCTTGGCCTACAACGGCTCCGCGTACAGCGTCTCGAAGCACGGCGTGCTGACCCTGACCGAGGGCCTCTGGCATCATCTGCGAGCCGCCGAGTCCAACGTTTCGGCATCAGTTCTCTGTCCTGCCTTCGTCAACATCCAGATCGCCAAGGCCGAGCGCAACCGTCCCGACGAGTTCGGCGGGGCAGTCGAACCGACGGCCGAGCGGTCGGCCGCAACCGGGCCCCTGGTCGGAGGCGGCATGGACCCGTCAGACGTGGCTGAGCTGGTCTGGCAAGCAATAGTCAACGACCAGCTCTACATCCTCACGCACCCAGGTTGGACAGACCTAGTGCGCGGACGTGTCGAGGCAGTGCTGGACGGTCAGCAACCGGTCGAGGTCAACTTCGAAAAGATGCTCGAACGCCGCGCCCAGGGCGAACTCGTCTGAACATTTGCGAACACAGAGAGCCAACACAGAGAGCCAACACAGGTAGCGTGAGATACGACTAGACTCCGCTCCACGACCGCCACGAGAGCAGAATGGAGGTCTCATGGCGACAGCAGGGCACGTCTTCTTCGATTTCGACGAAGAACGCTTCAAGGAACTCATTGTCTTCATCACCGAACTGTGCAACGACGACGACACGTTCGGTTCGGTCAAGCTGAACAAGATTCTCTACTTCGCTGACTTCATGGCCTACCGAGTGCTGGGGAATCCGATCACTGGAGCCACATACTTCAAATTGCCGGAGGGTCCGGCTCCACGACAGTTACTATCTGCTCGGACCGACTTGGTCGCCGAGGGCCGCATCGCAATTGAGTTGCGACCCTACTTTAACGGTGTTCAGAAACGCCCGGTCGTAGTCGGCGACGGACCGAACACGGCGAAGTTCAACGAACAAGAACGCGCGATTGTGAGATCGATTGCGAAGTACTTTCGCGGCAAGTCAGCACGTGAGGTGTCGGACTTCTCTCACCTGCAGCCCGGGTGGATTCTGGCAGAAGATCGAGGAGACATTCCCTATGAGACGGCTTGGCTGAGCCCCGACCCGGTTGATCAGATAGACGAAGCCATCGCCCAAGAGATGGCTGACAGCTACTTTCGCTAGTTGAGAATTGGCCGAGTGACCCTCAGCTCCCCCGACGACAGTGACGGATTCGAAATCGTTGAAGCTCCCGATTTCGCCCAAACACCAGAGAAGATTGCCGGGAATCTCGCACGCTGGGACGAAATGAGGAGTGGTCTCGACGCCTGGCTTCATAGCAGACCGACTGAGCTACCAACCTGCCAACCTGCCGACAGGTCAGGGACGATGTCTGGTTTGCCAGAATTGCCAGCGATCCGCTTGTCTACCTCCTCTACGAAGTGAACGAGCGGCTCCGCCGAGTCGTGTATCTGGACATTAGAGTCGTCCCGCCGACGCTTACAAGCCTTGACCAGGATTTCCACACGCTGACCTAACACAGTGAGGAAAGAGTCAGACGAAACCGGTTTCGTCATTCCAGCTTGACCTAGATGTTCGTAGTCTGCGGCGATGGCGTCGCGAGCGCATCGAGATCGACGCGAAGGTGCGCGACAACGACGGAGATTGACGTTTCTGAAATGCGCTCCGCACGCACCAAGCGGAGCAATGTGAACAGCGCTTCGCAGCACGGCTCGGCGCACTTCGGCATCTTGACATCAAAAGCGTCGAGCATCAAGATGTCTCTATGAGAACCACACTAACCCTTGACGACGACGTTGCCGCTGCACTCAAGCAGCAGGCGCGCATCCTTGACAAGCCGTTCAAGCAGGTCGTGAACGAGGCGCTGCGCCGCGGACTGACGCTCTCAGAGCCTGCCGACCGACCGCCGTTCAAGATTAGAACGTTTAGCGGTGGATATCGGCCGGGTATTGATCCCCATAGGTTGAGGCAGGTTGCTGACGAGCTTGAGATGGAAGAGTTCCTTCAGAAACTCTCAGTGTGATCATTCCCGATACCAATCTGCTCCTCTACGCGTACCACGAAGACGACGTGGCCCATGATCGCGCCGCGCTCTGGTTGCGAGAACTCATCGGTGGAAGCGAACGTGTAGGAATCCCATGGGTTGTCACCACCGGCTTCGTCCGGATTTCAACTAGTCCCAGGATCTTGACCCGTCCGATCACGGTTGCCCAATCGCTCGATATCGTCGGCGAGTGGTTCAGCTACCCCCAAGTCTTGCCTCTCAATCCGGGGTCCAGCCATCTGGCACTGTTCTCGGAGTTGCTTGCCGCGATCGGTGTTGGCGCCAATCTGGTGACGGATGCCCACATCGCAGCATTGGCGATCGAGTATCAAGCCGAAGTCCACTCGAATGACAGCGACTTCGCTCGCTTTTCAGGACTTCGCTGGCGAAATCCCTTGCAGGACTCTCGCTAGTTCCCCCGAGCCCCGGCAGCGACCGCCGCGCGATTCTCGTGTGTTGTGTGTGGCGGGATGGAACATCCGCCAGTGACGAATACTCGGGTATTTCCGACGCCGGCCGCGTCCGACGCCTGCGCCTGAATCTCGTCGGCGCTCAAGTCGCCGAGACCGGTCCGGCTGACACCGCCCATGACGGCCTTGTCGGTCTCGGCCCAGACATCGTTGAGGCTGGCGTTCGATTCGTGCCGGTCGTCCCAATTGAATGCGTGGACCGGGTAGTCGAGCACGTCGGCGAGCATGTTGTTGGTATGGCAGACGTGCAGGATGTTGAACTCCGCGTCGCGGATCGCGTCCAACACCTGGAGGTCGTAGGGGCGGCCGAATTCACGGTAGAAGTCGGCGTTGGAGATGTCATGGCTGGCCCACTGAAGCGGTGCGTAGAAAACACCTGAGGCACCAGCGTCCAGGTTGGCGCGGCTGTAGTTAATGATCGTCTCGGTGACGCGCGCGATGGCGCCATGCACGGCCGCCGGCGCTTCGGCCACGGCCTGCTTCATCGCCCGTGGATGACCAAACATAAGGCCGATGACCGCCATCGGCGAAAACACCGTCTGCAGGACATCAACCTCGCCCTTCGTGCGCTCAATCACTAATCGAGTCGATTCGACGTGCTCACCGAAGACCCCGCGCTCGGCATGAACCGGCGTGACGTTGTGCAGATCATCGAGCTCGGTCAGCGCCGGGCTGACGAGGGTTTGGGCCGTCTGTTCCACCGGTGGCGTGTAGACCGCCCCCCAGGCTTCGGGGAACATCGACCAGCGCGGGTTGATCTTGATGAAGTCCCAGTTGTATGCCTCGTACTGTTCGCACGTCGCGCCGACGAGCTCGTCGTTGCTCCACTCGCGCAGGAAATCGTGTCCCCACAGCGAAGCCGGAGCCCGGTCAACCGGCTCTCCGGCAATTGCTGCACGAACACGTTCGCGTTTCGTCATCTCGGTCATCTGTTTGTCCCTTCCAGGACGGTCTGGGCGCTGGATGCGCTTCGCCAGTCGACGCTGAACAGTTGCACGGATTCCCGGAATCCGCGTAGTTGGCGCTTTCCCTCATCCTCGAACCGGAATCTACCGCCTTGCAGCAAGCCACGGACAAGGTCCGAGACGAAAATCTGGCCGCCTTGTGCCAATGACATGATCCTCGCAGCCTGATTCACCGTGGCCCCGTACAGATCGTCCGATTCTGCGATAGGTTCGCCCGCGCTGATCCCAATTCGGACCTGGATGTCGCTGTAGCGTGCGTGGTCGGCCAGATTGGCCTGGATCTGGACGGCAGCCTCGACAGCAGCCGAGGCCGCGTTGAACCAGGCGAGTACGCCGTCGCCCATCGTCTTGACTTGCACACCTCGCTGACTGCGAATCGCAGCGTGCGTGAGGTTCTCGATTTCGCGCGTGATCGTTCGGGCCTCGGCGTCGCCTAACCGATCAACCAGCGATGTCGAGCCCTCAATGTCTGTAAATAGGACGGTGCGTGTCGCTAGACCAGCGGTCTGCGCCTGCTGATCGGTTCCGATGAACTCTTCCATCGCCTCGGCAAGTTGATTGATCGTGAGCGCGCCATTCACCAGCACCGAAGTGTCATCGCGCCCGACGACAAGTCGCGCGCCACGGATGCGACGCGCCCAATCGCGCCCGAATGAAGCATTGCTGTCTTCAAAGCCCTCCCGATCGGGTGGGATGGAAATCAGCGTGGGGATCTCGACTCCACGCAGATCCTCGCGCAAGTTCAGACTGCGCAGCTCGGGTACCAGGCCGAACAATCGATTCATCGACGGGTAATGATGCATCATCTCGGCCAGGGTGCGCAGTGTGTTCTCGTCCGCCGATGGCGCAATGATCGTGAGCAACGCGCGCCTGGCAAATTCTTCGTGATACTGCCAACCGAGCCGCAACAGATTGCCGATCGTGCTGTCCATCAACTGGTTGTATTCGTCCTGGGGGGAGGCATCCGACTCCTTCGAGATCGATTGATGGCCAACCATGGGTATGGGCAGATGCAGCACCATATGGGTGTAGCGCTCAGGCTCGTTCAGCATCGCGATGACGGCAGCGGGCGTACCGATGTAGTAGCCCATCAATGCGACACGGGGTTCGCCAACTTCGTTGACGACAGCGCCGAGATCAATCGCTTCGTCGTGGAACGATCCAAATACTCCGTCGCGCTCAGACAGACCGCAGCCGCGCGGATCGAACCGAATCACGCGAAAGGACTGCGAGAGCCGGTCCCAGACCCCGCCCGGTTCCCAGCCCACATTGAGCGGCAGCATCGGCCCGGTTGAAACGACCAGTGGCGGCCCATTGCCTCGCTCAACCCACGCGATCGCGACATCGTCGTCAGTATGCGTGTATTGAACTGATGGGGCGCTCATGATGCAGCCATGGTGGTCTTGTCAGAGTCCTTGCGACATGCCGCCGTCGATCACGAATTCGACTCCGTTCATGTATTCCGAGTCATCGGACGCCAGGAACAGCGCCAGGTTTGCGACTTCCCCTGCCTCGGCGATACGGCCATACGGAATGCGCCGCACCAGCTGATCCTCAAAGCCCTGCTCAATCGCCGGCAGCTGATGCAGCATCGGCGTCTCAATCAGTCCCGGGTGGATCGAGTTGACCCGCACCCCCGAGGGCGCGAACTCGTTCATTGCCGACTTCGTCATGCCCCGCACTGCCCACTTGCTCGCCACATAGGCAATCATGTTCGGGCCGCCGCGCAATCCCGCCACCGACGAGATGTTGATAATCGACCCCGATCCCGCCGCCGCCATCACAGGTCCGACATGTTTCAAACCAAGAAACACGCCGATCTGGTTCACGTCGATCACCTGGCGGTACTCCTCAAGCGAGGTCCCGGCAATCGAGCCGCTGCGAAAGATGCCGGCGTTGTTGATGAATGCGTCGATCTTGCCATGGTCCTCAACCACATCCTGGACGACGGCGATCCACTCGTCTTCGTTGGTCACGTCGTGGTGCAGGTAACGAATGCTGTCGCTCGTCGCCGCGGTCGCCTCGCCGTCAGCGTCAAGCACGTCGGTGATCACAACCGTCGCGCCCTCTTCGGCGAACAGCTTGGCCTCGGCGGCGCCCTGTCCTCGCGCGCCACCGGTAATCAGCGCGATTCTGCCATCCAGTCGTCCAGCCATAATCGCCAGCCTCATTTCGTTCTCGGTCTACGTCTGCCGACCTGGTAGCGCGACCAACGCTGCCTCTTCGCCTCGCGGAACGAGCGCGCACGCTCGCCATGACCGCTTTGCGACTCGCCTAGATGCCCTGAATCATCCCGCCGTCAATGATGAATTCAGTGCCGTTCATGTACTCCGAGTCGTCAGAAGCCATGAAGAGCGCCAACTTGGCCACTTCCTCGGCCTCGGCGATTCGACCGTAGGGGATGCGCTGAACCAGAAGATCGCCGCGTCCCTGTTCGATGATCGGAAGTTGTTGCAGCATCGGCGTTTCGATCAATCCGGGGTGAATCGAGTTCACTCGTACGCCCGACGGCGCGAATTCACTCATCGCTACTTTGGTCATCCCGCGCACTGCCCACTTTGACGCTGTGTAAGACAGTGATCCCGCTCCACCGCGCATGCCGGCGATCGATGAAATATTGATGATCGACCCGGATCCGGCCTCACACATCACCGGTCCGACATGCTTCAAACCAAGAAACACGCCGACCTGGTTGACCTCGATCACGAGCTTGTATTCATCCACAGTCGTCTCGGCGATCGACCGTGAGCGATAGATGCCCGCATTGTTGATGAACGCGTCAATCTTGCCGTGGTCCTCCAGCACATCCTGGACGACGGCGATCCACTCGTCTTCGCTGGTCACGTCGTGATGGAGATAGCGAATGCTATCGCTCGTCGCTGCGGTCGCTTCACCTTCTGCATCAAGCACGTCGGTGATCACGACGGTCGCGCCCTCTTCGGCAAACAGTTTGGCCTCCGCGGCGCCCTGACCTCGCGCGCCACCGGTGATCAACGCAATCTTGCCATCAAGTCGTCCGGCCATGAACACGCTCCCTCTATTGGTCAATGGTCCCTTGGAGCCATAGGGTAGTGCCTGAGACAGAGGGACGAACTTACTCCGGCGGCAGCATCACGTAGGTGCCGTTGCCATGTCCGATGTGTCGGCCCTGCTCGTCGTAGAGGTCGACCGAGCAGTGGCTCAACGTCCGGCCACGTCGGATCACCTCGGCTCTCGCTCTGATGACATCGCCGTCGAGGCCGCGCAGCCAGCGAAACTCCGACTGCGCCGTGATCACACGTTCGCCTTCCGCTTGGATCGTGCCTAATGCACCACCCATCGCCGAGTCGGCCACCAACAGCCAGACACCGCCGTGGACGATGCCATACAGGTTGTATGTCTTCGGCGATGCCGTCAGCGTGATCTCGCACCAGCCGTCGCCGGCGTCGGTGAAGCGGTAGCCGAGCTCCTGGAAGAGCGCCACCGCCTCCATATCGCGGAGTGGTGGGTAACGCTCGAAGATCTCGTCCGAACTGCGTGTCATCGGCCCGCGGACCGCTTAGTCGCGACGCATTTCTGCGGAGTGCTCGGCGATGTGCTCGCCGATAAAGCCGAACGCTCCGGCAACGGTCATTGGTTCGCCCAAGAAAACCCCGCCGTTGCCCCACTCATCGTCGCCGACGGTATCAATCACCCCCTGCGTGACCGCGAAGCCCTCGTCGAAAAACGTCAGGACGGATTCGGGCGTCGCCCCCCGTGATCGGATCCGGACTATCCACAGGCTCATCAAGTTTAACACCGCCATCAGCGGTCCTGGAGGATTCATGCCCTTGTTCTGGCGCAACCGTGAGACCCTGAGCGTGCCGCCTCCGGCCGTGAAGGCGATATGCCAACAGAGCTGGCCATTGGTCCAGCCGGCGTTGTCGCTCTTGCGATCCCATTCCTCTCCGGACAGCCCCAGGACAAGTTCGCGGAACTCCTCCCGCGCCTGCGCTAACGCGGCGCGAGCTTCGTCGGCATTGGTGATTTCGGACATGTCGTCCCGTCCTATCTAGATCCCGGCGTACCAATCCCGAATCGCTTCGCCGATCTCGTGTGGCGAGTCCTCTTGCACGAAGTGGTTGCCGGGTACGGTGACCTCGGACTGATTGGGCCAGCTTCGGCAGAACTCCCGCTGCGCGCCCTGCAAAATGGCGCCCGGTTCGGCGTTGATGAACAATTTGGCGATATGAGCCGAGTCGTCGGACGAGAGGAAGTCGGCGTAGCTCTGCGCGATATCGGCAACGTCGGCCGGTTCGCCGTCGATCGGAATCTCACGCGGCCAAGTCAGCGTCGGTCGGCGCGACTCGCCTTCCTCGAGGTAGGGCAGTCGATAGACCGCCATCTCTTCCTCAGTCAGACCGCGCAGGACGCTGCCCGGGAGGATGCGCTCGACAAAGACATTCTTCTCCAGCACCATCGCCTCGCCGGCCTCAGAGCGCATGCCCTGGAAGACGCGCGCCGCAGCCTCGGGCCATTCATTCCAGGTCACAGGCCGGACGATCGCCTCCATGTAGACGAGCCCCTTGCCCCGGTCGCGGTGCCGATTCGCCCAATGGAATCCCAGCGCCGAGCCCCAGTCGTGGATCACAAAGGTGAGCTTGTCGCCAAGGTCCATCCCCTCGATCCAGGCATCAAGCCAACCTGCATGGTCGACGAAACGGTACGAACCGTTCGGCGACGAGCCGGAGACGCCCATCCCAATCAGGTCGGGCGCCAGGCATCGTGCCGACTCGAAGAGGTGCGGCATGATGTTGCGCCACAAGTAGGACGAAGTGGGATTGCCGTGCAGAAACAGGATGGGGTCGCCGTCGGGGTTGCCCTCATCGACATAAGCCATCGTGGTCTCACCGATGGTCAGACGCTTACGCGGAAATGGATCGGCGGCAGAGACATCGGGCATTCGGAACCCCTTCAACTTCAGGCGAACGTTGTCGCGAGGGTACCAGCTACTCTCACCCACCGATCGGCGGTACAGAGAGCTTCCTGCAGATTATTCTTGCCATGTTGTTGTCGACTTCACGATGGCGCGGCACTGGTTGCTGTTGTCCGGTTCGCGGGTTACGCCAGATTGAATGGCTGGCGCCTTCGCGCTGCAACTCGCACCCATGTCGCCGCAGGTGGCGTATCAGTACGCCCCGCTTCATCCAACTTCAACCGTCGTCTTTTCAGCACCAGGCAGCAGATCGCACTGCAGATCTTCGCGATAGCATTCGAACAGCAGCTCGATGGCAGATGCCAGACTCTCCAACGCTTCTTCCTTTGTGCGGCCTTGTCCGTTGGCCGAGGGCACTTCCTCGCAGAATGCGATGTACCAGTTATTGCTTGGCATGACCCATGCAGTGAACGTCCTGCGCATTCGGGGACCACTCCTTTCTGAGTCGGCAGTAGGCTCCCACAGCTTGGACACGACTGTTCTAGGAGCCTTCCGTTGCCGAGTAGCATATATCTCGCAGACAGGAGAGGATCTTCAATGCCCGTCACCGGAATGGACCACGTCGCAATCCCAGCCGGCGATCCCGAGGCGCTCATGGGTTTCTACCGCGCCCTCGGATTCACCATCCTGCATGAAGCCGAGTGGCGTGGCGGCGACTTCCCGATGTTCGCGATCGCCTGTGGCGATCAGAAGATCAACGTTCACGACCCAAAGCTGTGGCAGAACCCCAAATTCGACCTGCGCGGCCCGACCGCTGAGCCCGGCTGCGGCGACTTCTGCTTTGTCTGGGAGGGGACACCTGATGCGGCGGCCGCGGCCATCGCGGCGACAGGCGCAGAGGTGATCGAAGGCCCGGCGAGCCGCGTCGGTGGACGAAGCGCTGGCACTGCCGAGGGAGTCAGCGTCTACACCCGCGATCCCGACGGCAATCTCGTAGAACTGATCTCATACGGCGAGTAACGCAAACAGGAGCAACGACATGGAATTTTTCGACGTCATCCAAACCGCACGAGCGATGCGGCGCTATAAGCCCGACCCGATTCCCGAGGATGTCCTCGTTCAGCTCATAGAAGCGGCGCACCTGGGACCGAGCGGATCCAACCGACAGTCGAGGCATTGGGTCGTCGTCCGCGATCCCGAGGTCAAACAGCAGCTCGCCGACCTCAACAGGGCCGGCGTGTCGATGTACCTCGAGAACAACCGCGAAGCAGCGAATCCGCACGTCGACCAGGGGCGCCGCGAGCGTTTCCTGGCTGCCGTCGAGTACCAGATGAATCACCTGCACGAGGTTCCCGCGATCGTGATCGCCTGCGCCGACCTCGTTCGCGCACCGCAGGGCACGTTTGGTGAGGGAGCAGCGGCCGCAACAGAGGTCTGGGGCGCAGTCCAGAATCTGCTGCTTGCGGCTCGCGCGCTGGAGGTCGGCAGCGTCCCGACGACGCTCGCCTTCGTCGGCGACGGCCGCGAGAAGGCGCAGGAGGTACTCGGCCTGCCCGACCACATCCTGCCGATGGTGCTGGTCCCGCTCGGCTGGCCGACCGGCAATTTCGGACCGATCAGTCGCCGTCCTCTGGACGAAGTCCTTCACTGGGATCACTACTCGGCGTCGTAACTGTTTGTAAGGAATCGATCATGGCCAACGATCTGCGCATGCCCGCCAAGGTAGGCGGATATACGATCGCCAAGTCCTTCGAAGTGACAGCGCGGTCGATCACCGCGTTCGCCGGCGGCGTCGGCGATTTCAATCCCGTCTACTTCGAGGACGACCGTCCCGGCGGCCTGATCGCGCATCCCGGCATGGTCTTCAGCTGGCAATGGAACAGCCGCTTCACGCCCGACCAGCATCTCGACCTGCAGCTCGTGCGACGCGGCGTTCACGCCTGGGTCGACGTGCAGTTCAATCGACATGCTCGCGAGGGCGACATCATCACCAGCCAGGGACAGAGTGTCGCCGTCAAGCAAGTGCGACCCGGCGTGCTGAGTTCTCAGCGATTTAGGTTCCGAGATAGTCGCGGCGATACTGTCGCCATCATGGACACCGGCGGCATCACTCGCGGCGCCGAACTGGACGGCGACGCCGTCGAGATCGAATCTGCCCCGCCGCTGCCGCAACGCTCGACCAACAACGACGAGCCCGTCTGGACCAACACGTTCCCAATCGACCCGCAAGCTCCGCACGTCTACACCGAGTGCGCCGACATCTGGAACCCGATTCACACGGAACGAAAAGTCGCGCTCGCTGCGGGCCTGCCCGACATCATCCTCCACGGCTCAGCCAACATCACCATCGCGCTGCGAGAGGTGATCAACCAAAACCTCAACGGCGACCCAACCCGTGTACGCCGCTTCGCCGGCCAGTTCCGAGGTATGGTCATTCCAGGCACCGAAGTGTCGGTGAGCGTCCTCGAAGTCCGCGACGAAGGCGACCGCGAAATCGTCTTCTACGAAATGCGAAACAATCAGGGCGAGCTGGCAATCGCCAACGGTGTCGTGGTCGCGAGCTAGGAACGGTTTCCAGTCCCCGCCCTCCAACTCCGTCATACCCGCGCTCCGTCGCGGGTATCTCGCTGTGCTCGGCGCGAAAGCCAGGAGCCGGCTGAGCGATTGAAACGGCCGAGGTTCCTCAGGTTCGAGCGCCGGTGCAGCATTCGGCGAGATTCCCACGACGGGGCGCGGGAACGACGAATCTCGTACTTGCGAGATAGCCTCTGCGACCGTTGATTGGGCAACGACCTAATCCGCGACGGTGTAACGCTCCAACGCCTCCGGCAAGAACTCAAAGCCCAGACCCGGTGTCTCCGGCAACACCAGACGCCCGTCCCGCACCTCCGTCTGCCGATCGATGATGCTTCGGAAGTTGTGCACTTGATCGTCGGGGAAGAACTCGACATAAGTGGCATTCGGCGACGACGCGACCAGGTGTCGGTGCAGGTCATGGAACCAGTGCGGACAAATTGAGATGCCATATGAGGCTGCCGTATTGGCGATTCGCCGAAACTCAGTCACACCGCCAAGTACGGCAGCGTCTGGCTGCAGGATCATCGCAGCATCCTGATCCATCAGGTCCTTAAATCGCCAGCGACCGACCTCGATCTCGCCCGTCGCGACCGGGACGCCCGTCCGCTGCGCAAGCTTGGCGTGCAGGTTGATCGCGTCGGGACTGAACGGCTCTTCGATCCAGTAGGGGTTCGACGGCTCATACGCCGCCATGTAGCGCAGAGCATCTTCGAGGTTCGACCAGGCGTTGTTGGCGTCGAGCATGATGTGGACGTCCGGCCCGACCGCTTCGCGGGCGGCCTGCATCCGCGACGCCTCCTCGCGCACCGACAGTCGGCCAACCTTGATCTTCATCGCGTCGAAGCCCAGCTCGACGTATCCGAGCAGCTCCTGCTGTAGACCTTCGTGTCCCTTGCCCTCGAGGTAGTAGCCACCCGACGCATACGCCGGCACGGTGTCCTCGTAGTAGCCGCCGAGCATCTTGTAGAGCGGCAGCCCCGCGGCTTTGGAATTGTGATCCCAGAGCGCAATATCGAGCGCCGAGAGCGCGCGCATCGTCGCGCCGGCGCGGCCGTGCAACAACGACTCCTGGTACATCGAAGCCCACAATCCTTCGACGCGGAAGGGGTCTTGACCTATCAACACCGGAGCAAACAGGTTGTCGACCGCCGATGTCACCAACTGTCCGTTGGAATTACCCGCGTAGCAGAATCCGATCCCGATCTGACCATCGTCGCACTCGACCTCGACCACCGGATGGTCGCGGTCATAGACCGTGCGATTGGAGAACGAAGTCGGATTGTCGAGCGGAATGCGCAGCATGCGCGAGCGGACGGCGGTGATCTTGGTCATCAATGCGCTCCTTGAGAAAATCTAGGCGGCGCTTCGATGCTATCGGAGAATCTTTCCAGCGCCGTTCCGTCATACCCGCGCTTGCCGCGTCTATCTCGCCGATTCGAGCACGAACGTCGGTGCAGAACGCGGCGAGATTGCCGCGGCAAGTGCGGCAATGACGAAACAAGTTGGTTTCGCTGGTATGACGGTGTTGTGGGCCGAAACTGAACTATCTGACGTTGCGCAATCGAGGATCAAGAACGTCGCGGAGCCAGTCGCCCATCAGGTTGCCGGTCAACGACACCAACAGGATGGCGATGCCAGGCATCCAGATTGGCCACCAGGCGATCGTCATGAAGTTGCGACCTTCGGAAATCATCGCGCCCCACGACGGCGTGCCCGGCGCCACGCCGATGTTGAGGAAGCTGAGCGCCGCCTCGATCAAGATCACCGAGGGCACCTCGAGCGTCGCCATGATCACGATCGTGTTGAGGATGTTGGGCAGGATGTGTCGGAAGAGCAGGCGCTTGTCGCTGGCCCCGCTGGACTGTGCAGCGATGACGAACTCCTGCTCGCGCAGCGAGAGCACATCGGCCCGCACAAGGCGCGCGTAGCTGGACCAGGTGAAGATGATGATGATCAGGATGACGTTGCGCAGACTGCTGCCGAAAACGACGGCAATCAGCAGCGCAAACAGAATCGCCGGCAGCGCCAACTGAATGTCCACCAGCCGCATCAAAATTCTGTCCGCCCAGCCGAGTCGCCAGCCCGCGATCAGGCCGGTCAGCACACCTATGAACGCCGACGCCGGGATGCAAATCCCAACGACAAGTAGCGATACGCGCGCGCCGTAGATGATGCGAGACAGAATGTCGCGACCGAGGTTGTCCGTCCCCAGCGGATGCGCCCAGCTACCGCCCTCTTGCATCACGGGCGGGATCAGTCGTTCGACCAGCACGATCTTCTCGGGGTCATACGCGGAGATCAGATCGGCAAAGACGCCTGCAACGAAGAACAAACCCAGGATGATCGCCGGCGGCGTCAATACCGCGACGCGCTGCCAGGAAGCACCCCAGCGCGAGGTCCGGCGTACAAATTCCGGCGCCTGTGCTGCAGACTGCGTCGCCATCATTGTCCCCCCGCCCGGATCCGGGGATCGATAATCGGGTAGGAGAGGTCGACCAGGATGTTGGCAATCACGATCGCCCCCGAGATCACGAGAATGCCGGCGATCATGACCGGGAAGTCACCGACCGTAATCGTGTGCAACATCAACCGGCCGATGCCCGGCCAGGCGAAGACCTGCTCCACGATCACCGTGCCGGCGATCAGTCGTCCGACCTGAATCCCCAGGATCGTCGCCACCGGCAGAATCGCGTGACGCATCGCGTGACGCCAGATGATCGTTGACTCACGCAGACCCTTCGCTCGCGCGGTGCGCACGAAGTCGGTGTTCATCACATCGATCATCCCGGAACGGGTCAGACGCATCGCCGCGGCGGAGGTGAGCAGGCCCAGCGTGATCGTGGGCAGGATGATGTGCTTAATTCCGCCGCTGCCGCCGGTCGGAAACCAGTCGAGCTTCACGGCGAAGAAGAAGATCAGCATCAGGCCAAGCCAGAAGTTAGGCGTGGCCTGACCCAACACCGCGAGCAGGCGTGCGAACCAGTCGCTCGGCGATGCCCGTCGCAGGGCAGCGATGACCCCCAGCGGAATGCCCAGCACCATCGAGAACAAGAGCGCGGCGAGCCCGAGCTGGAGCGTTTTCACGGCGCGGTTGAGGACCTCTTCCATCGCCGGCAAGTCGCTAATGAAGGAGTTGCCCAGGTCGAATTGGGCCGCGTTATACAGGAAATCGATGTACTGCTTGCCCAGGGGACCGCTGAGCCCATACTGCTCGCGCAGCAACTCCTTCTCTGCCTCGGTCGTCTCGTCGGTCGTCAGGTACTCGATCGGGTTGCGCGCCCCCCGAGACACCACAAACACGATCGAGACGACGAGGAATACAACCAGAATCCCCTGCAGTATGCGCGAAAGGACAATGGTCCAGAGACTGTTGGCGCCCATATGCGGCCGTTCTCCTCTGAGCGGTCAGCCCTGAGCGGTTGTGGCTAGGTCACGAGCGGTCGGATGCCCCAGAAGCCGCTGTAGTCGCGTGAGTTGCCCTTCATGTCCCACTCGAGGTCGTCGCGCATCAGTCCGGTGCCGACGGTCTCGAAGAGGAACAGCCAAGAAGCGTTTGTGTAGATCCGCTCCGCGAGCTTGTTGATCGCCACCACTCGCTTGGCCGGATCGAATTCCGTGGCCTGCGCATCGACCAGATCCTGAATATCCGTGTCGGGGTATTCGGCAACCGAGAGCGTGCCGCCGATCGCGACCTCCGCCGCGATCACCTGGAACGGGTCCGGCGACTGATTAGTGAAGTAGTAGTGCAGTCCCGGCACATCGCGTTGCGCCATCCGCGCGCGGAAGTCGGGCAGCGGATCGAGCTGCAGGTTGGTCCGAATCCCGACTTCGTCAAGGTATTGCTGGACCGACAGCGCGATCTGGTCCGTCGCCGAGAAGAAACCGGAAGTGCCGAAGAAGTCTGACTCGAAGCCTTCGCCGTAGCCGGCCGCGTCCATCAGCTGAATCGCCTTTGCGACGTCGTAAGTCATCGTCAGCGGACCGGACTGTTCGGGCTGCATCCCACCGAGTTGGCGGGTACCAATGCCATACGCCCGCTGCTCGCGACCGGTCCCCAGCGCGGTGTAAATCGTCTCCACATCGACCGCGTGGTTCATGGCCATCCGAACTCGAATGTCGCGGTAGGGGTTGCTGCCGTCTTCGAACATCGGCACGATCGTGTTGGGGAAGATGGTGTGTGGGCAGCAGCCCGGATCGAAGAGCACCTCGAAGCCGGGTTCGTCAACGAACTCCTGCACCAGCTCCCACTCCAGCGAGGGGACGACATCGGCCTCGCCCGCCTGGATCGCCGCCAGACGCGCGACCGGCTCCGGTCGCACCGCCTGGATGATCTCCTTGACCCAGGGGCGGTGAATGCGGGTGAGGTTCTCGTAGCCGATCGGGTATTCGTCGTTGCGGACGCTGCGCACCGCGATGTCGGGCTCAAACGAGTCCAGCTTGAACGGTCCGCTGGCTAGCCCGTCGCGGTTGTAGCCGTCGTCGCCCAACTCTTCGACTCGGTGCCTCGGTACGAGCGGCAACGTCGTGCCAATGCTGTTCGGCGCAGTAACCTCGGATTTCACCGGAATCCGCGTGGTCATGTCGTCGAGCACCGTGACCTCATCGTTGACCGACGCGACGATGTATGCGACGCCCGACTCATATACGCCGCTCTCGTTGTACGCGGCGTTCCCGGCTGCGCGGTCGATCGAGAACTTGATGTCCTCCGCCGCCATCGGCGTGCCGTCGTGCCACGCGTGGCCGGGGTTCAGGTGCATCAATACTGCCGTAAAGTCCTCGATCCACTCGTAGTTCCCAGCACTCGGCACGATCTCACGCGTGACCAGGTCGTATTGCAGCAGTCGGTCGAAGTGCAACGGCCCGTTCCACTTGAGGGTGTAGTTGCCCGGCCCCATCACGTCGAGACCACCGACGGCGTTGGGCACCGCAACAGTCACGGTGCGCTCCCAGTCGGTGTCGCCTTCCTTGGACAGATCGACAGCAGCCTCTTGCTGCTGCTGTTGCATGTCCTGCTGGTCGGCCTGATCCGCCTGTGAGTCGGCCTGTTGCTGCTGCTGGACCTGCGCCGCAGAGTCGTCGTCATCGTCGCCACAGCCCACGAGGGCAAGCCCCGCAGCGCCGACCCCGGCGCGCCCCGACGCCCGCAAAAGCGCGCGTCGGCTCAGTCGTGAACGGCGCATCCGCTGCCAGTAGTTTCGTTCGGTCATTTCTCGCTCCAACTCAGGTCATCCAAGCGGCGCTCGGACTCAAGATGAAGGAAGTATGCCTACGAGCAAACGCGTTTGCAACGATCAATGCTGAGTGGCTGTTGGGACTAGACAACGGACAGCGAATCAGAGTCAGCGGGAGTGAGTTGGAGCTGCCGCGCGCCCAACCCCTCAAAGAGTTGGTCGCGGCAGGTGAAGATGACGATCTGCACCTGCTGCGCGGCGTGAGAGAGAATGTCGAACATCAGCCGCATCCGTCGGTCGTCAGAGAAGACAAGCGCGTCGTCGAGGATGACCGCAGCAGGGGCGCCCTGATCGACCAACATTGCCGCAAACGCGAGCCGGACGAGGACGGCGATCTGTTCCTGGGTGCCCATGCTGAGATGATCGAAGCGCTCTTCATAACCAGCGTGCCGGGACATGCTGGTGATGTTGAAGTCCTCGTCCATGCTGATCTCCGCGTTCGGGAACAGCATCTGCAGGTACGGTCGGACGTGGTCCAGGACCGGCGCCAGGTAGCGTTCCTTTGCTTCGCTCTCGGCCTCGCGCAAGGTGTCAGAGAGCAGTTGCAGGACGGCGAGCTCGCGTTCGTAGTGATCGATTCGAACAACTGCTTGTTCTAGCCTTGCCTGCGTATGCTCGATGCGCTCGTCAATGCCGGCGCTGTCTTGCATCTCCACTCGCGTGCGCAGTTGTGCGATCAGCTTGCTCAAGTCGGCGCGTTTCTTGGAGCGCAGTTCCATGACTGTTTCCAGGCGGTCGATCCGCGCTTCAAGCTGCGGCTGTAGTCCGGCGGGCAGAGCGGCTTCCAAGTCGTTGACTGCCTGCTCGCTCTCCGCTGCCGATCGCTCCGCTTCGCCAACGGCCAAGGCCAGATTCTCGTCCGATTGCTGCTCAGTCGCGTCTGCTAAGGCGATCTGCTGTCGGTTGATCAGTTCAGTACGGTAATCAATCTGGCCTTGCAACTCACGTGTTTGCTCTTGCAGCTCGTTGACTGCGTAGCGGCGCTCTTCTTCTGCCGCTCGCGCAGCCCGTTCGCCATCGCGGGCATCGCTCGCCGCGGCAGCCGCTTGACGGACGAGCCCTTCCGCTTCGCCGCGCGTTGGCAGGGTTGGCGGGGATTGTGCGCCGCCCCAATCGGCCGGCAGCGCTGTCAGTTGTCCTTCGCGTGTTCCTATCAGTTCCAACAGCTCGGACACGCGACCGTGCGGCGCTAGAAGCTCAAGTTGCTGCGCGGCCAGTGCAGCGTCCTGCTCGTGCTCTTGTCGCTGTCGCATCTTCAGCTCTGCATCGGCGAGCGATTCCGCCCCCGCGGCGGACAGGGCGTCGCGGACTTCGGACTGCGCCCGATTCAGGGAGGCCAACATGCTGTCCCGATCTGCAATCGCCGGCTCAATCGTGATTCGCCCACGCGGCGGGACTGAGATGACCATTGGTTCAACGGCTTCTAGGGTCTCAAAGATGGACGCCAGGCCCCTGCCGTCCACTTCGACTCCGTCAAGCTGATCCAACTCGAAATCGAACCGTACTTTGGTTGCCGCTCCTCCGATCCGCGCCCGTTCCCGCTCCAATGCATTCGTTGTCTGTCGAATCCGCTCGACTGCTGCATTGGTTGCAAGAATCGATGCGGCTGACGCCCGGGCCGTGGTTAACCGCTCCTCGGCCTCACTGGCTGCGTCGCGCCGCCGCCGCAGTTCATCCAATTCGCCCGCCAGTGACACCGCCTCCAACACGTTGCTGGCCTGCGCTGCTGCTTGGTCCGCTGCGTCAACCGCTTGCACGGCGATTTGCACCCGTTGCACCAGGACGTTGTATTGCTCCACCAATTCGCGATTCGACTCTTGCTGTTCGGTCAGACGCTTGCGATCGGCGCCCAGCTGGAGGAGCGATTGCTCGATCTCTTGCCGCGCCCCGCGCCGCTGCGACGCACCTCGCTTGGCCTCGTTGAGCTCGTTCAGATTCAGCTGATGCTTGCTCCGCGCCCCATCGATCGCGACCTGACGCCGGTTCACCTCCTCCAACCGCTGCCGGGTCTGACGCAGCTCATCTTGATCGGCCTTGTCTTCGTCACCGACATCAATTCGGCTGAGATCTCGCTCTGCAATGCTCAGCTGCTCCAGCGCCTCCGACATTTCCCGGCGATGTGTTCGGTAATCATCCAGCTGTGTATTGAGCTGGTCACGCTCTTGCAGGGCATCGCCATACTCACCGCGTGGCGAGCTTCTCGCTGGCGTCAGCCATTGCGAGCGTTATTGATCAATTAACAGCGGTAGAGCTCGGGCTCTGCGGCCTCCGAGGACTGCGCCGACCTCGGACTCCACACTTTCACTGAGGCTGGCCAATGCTGATTCCGGCAATTCGGGTCGACCGAAGGACTGTCCCTGTTGGACCCAGAGAACGCCCCACATACCGAGGGTCTCGGCGTTCGCGCCGCGGCTACCCGACTCTCCGAATCCCAACAGCCGACGCAGCTCAGCTTCTGCAGCGTCGGACTCTAACGTCACGCCGCTGGGTAGGATTAGCCGAGCGTAGGGGCTCTTGATGAAGCGCTTGGTAAGTGTGAATTCGTCGCCGCCGACCTCGAAGATTAGTTCAACCACCGGCGCTAGGTCACTGCGGTCGTTCTGCAGCGCTTTGATCGCTGCCGCTCCCGATCTGTGACGTTCAAACAGTGCTGCTCGCAGCGCGTCAAGCAGCGTCGACTTGCCCAGTTCGTTCGGCCCGACGACGAGATTCAAACCGTCGCCGATACCCTCGAGACGCGTTGGTGTCGTGAACTTCTTGAACTGGTTGACGGTCAGAGAGCGGAGCCTCATGAACCACTTGTCTCTAGCCGCCGATACTCCACATAAAGCCGTCGCAAGGCTTCCCCGGCCAGTTGAGCGGCTTCGCCACCCCCGTCGATCTTGGTCCGCAACTTATCCGCCGCCGCCCTCACGATCCCGCCTGGATCGATCCGATCCAGGTCGTCGTCTGTCGGGTCGGGTTCTAGCTGAGCCTCCACGCGCAGACAATAGAGCGCTGCCGCGGCTCCTTCCACGATTCGCTCTTCAAAGTACTGCAGGTCCGCCAATGACAGCGCCCCGTACAGGCTGAGTTCGACCAGCGTCCGTGTCGGGTCGTTGCTAATCGTCCGCAGCCGTTGCTCCAAACTGTCAATGTCCGAAGCGCTGGATATGTGCTCGCTCTGTTGGCCCGTCAGCGAGCGCCAGTGAAACTGGCCGGTTGAGAGCTTCGTAACCTCAGGCATCGCGCCCGGTCCGTTGATCTCCACGAGCAATGCTGTGCCTTCGCCTCGGGTCTGGAAGGAGTCCGTCTCCGGAGTTCCGCTGTACCAGCAGCGATCGCTGACTCGCAATTCGCCGTGCCAGTCACCCAGGGCGAGGTAGTCCAACCGTGCGCGCTGCGGACGTTCTGGCGAGATTGGATTGGCTTGCTGTTCCTCGTCGGAGTCGAACCCATAAACTGCGCCGTGCCCGAGACCAATGCGGATAAGTCCGCCGTCCGTTTCCACCGTGTCCATCCACTCGGTTGGATCGGCGAGGGTTCGTCGATGCAGCAGCGGCGCCGGTAGCAGCGCAGCGACATCCACCTCCATGAGCGATACGGCCGGCTCTGTGTAGACATGCACATTGTCGGGCAGGCCGCGCGCTCGCAGTTGGTCCCAGAGACCATTCGCCTGGTGCGGATCGTGATTGCCCGGCATCAGATGCCACTGGACCGACGGGTGCTCGCGCATCCGTTCAAGCACTCGATTGCGCGAGATGGGAGAGGGCGCGGCGTGATCCCAGACATCACCAGCGACGACAACGTGTCCTGTGCGATGCTCCCCAGCCAGCTCGCCAATTCGAGTAATCGCCTCGAGGCGAGCTAGTTGGAGGGCGCCCATCAAGCCATCGTCCAGGAATCGAAAGACCTTTCCAATCTGCCAGTCGGCGGTGTGGATGAATCGAAAAGTCATCGCGATGCGCTGCTAAACCGTCTGCGGACCCCGCACCAGCTTGCCCGGCAGCGCGCCCGTCAGTTCGTCATCTTCGAGAATCACCTCGCCGGCGCAGATCGTCGCGACATAACCGGTCGGACGCTGCATGAAGCGCTTCGCGCCCTCCGGCAGGTCGTAGACCATATGCGGGGCGTCGGTGTCCAGCCGATCGAAGTCGATCACATTGACATCGGCGCGCTTGCCGATGGCCAGCTCGCCGCGGTCGCGCAGACTGTACAGATCCGCGTTCGCGCCCGACTGCTTGTGCACAATCGTCTCCAGCGGCACCCGCTCGCCACGAGTACGGTCGCGACCCCAGTAGGCCAGGTTCCACGACACCATGTGCGCATCCGAGACGGCCGCCACGTGAGCGCCGGCGTCTGACAGCCCATTGCGAGTCAACGGATGCATCATCAGGTCGCGCTGATAGTCGAAGTTTCCCTGCGAGTAGCCCTCGAGGTAGACGAGCAACAGCGTCGAGCCGTCGCCCTCAGTCATCAGGTCGTAGAAGGCTTCCTCAGTGCTCAGGCCATTGCGCTCAGCGTGAGCGGCGACCGAGCGCTCGTGCTCAGGCTCATAGACCGGCGGATCGCCAAGCACGTACACGCCCTCGGGCGAGTTCGTGACCATCTCAAGCATCCCCGGCATCAGGTTGCCCGGCGTCGTGTCGACCAGGAATGGGTGATCTTCGGCGTTCGCAACCTTCTTGCGAACATCATTGGTCAGGTCCCAGTCGCTGGCCAGAATCTGCGCCTTGATCTCCGGGTCGCGCATCTTCTCCAGCCGCTCCGCGAGCGGCAGGTGCTCGACCAGCTCGCGGTAGGCGTAGTTGAGCGCGTACGGGTGGATCGACCCTTCGAGGTTCATCAGCAACGTCGTGCCGCGGCCGCGCACCTGCGGGAAGATACGCACGCCGCGCTCGGTCGCCTCCTCGACGCTCGCCAGGCCTTCCTTCCAGCCCGCGCCGTTGGTGACCGACCCCTCGCCGGAGAGGTAGGTGATCGTCAGGTCATGTTCTAGCGCCATAGTCTCAACCCACTCGCGCTCGAACGGGCCGACCAACTGGAAGACGCCGCCGCCACCCTGCTCTATCCCCTCGGCGACCGCCTCAAGCTCGGGGTACTGCGCCAGCGTGCCGGGGATCAGATCACCCTCCTTGGTCCGGTGAGCCAGCAAGCGGTTGGACGAGAATCCGACCGCGCCGGCCTCGATGCCCTCCCGAACGAGGCGCCGCATGTGAGCCAGTTCCTCGTCGCTCGGCTGCACATCATCGGCGCCGCGAGGTCCCATCACGTAAGTCCGCAGCGCACAGTGAGGGAATTGAGCCGCGATGTCGATCACCCGAGGCTTGCCATCAATGGCATCGAGGTACTCCGGGAACGATTCCCATTCCCAGGTGATGCCAGCCGCCATCGCCGTCGCAGGAATGTCCTCGACCGCGTCCATCAGGTCCATCAACCACTCGCGGTCGGACTCGTGAACGGGAGCAAAGCCCACCCCACAGTTGCCCATCACCACCGTCGTTACGCCGTTGTAGCAGGACGGCGTCATGAACGGGTCCCACGACACCTGGGCGTCCATGTGGGTGTGAATATCAATCCAGCCCGGAGTCACCAGCTTGCCCGACGCGTCAATCTCCCGACGCCCATCACCAATCACGCCTTCGCCCTCACGGACAACCGCCGAAATGCGGTCGCCGTCAATAGCGATATCCCCCACAAACTCGGGAGTCCCAGTCCCGTCAATAATGCGTCCATTGCGGATCACGATGTCGTGCATGCTCAAGTCTCCCGTTGCGTCAAGGGTTTCGCCTGAGGATAGGGACTCGGGAACGACAGGCGCTACTCAAACTCGCTGCGCGGAATGCCCGATTGCCGCACGATCGAGTTGATCGTGCCAGGCGCGACGGGGCGATTTCTCTTGTCCGGCACAACAGCCACCAACCCATCGAGCTGGCGTTCCAAAATGATGTGGCTGCCGCTGTGGTGGCTGTACTCGAATCCGTACCGCTCAAGAATTCGGACGAGCTCGAACGCCCGCAGACGCCGCAGCCTAGCCAACGGCCACCGCCAGCGGCGCCTCCGTCCGACTGGTGCGGCACTGCAGCGTTGCCGGGGACACGCCAGTAATATGTAGGGGAAGCACAAACGGCTGGTTGTTCAGTCGGCGCTCGATCTCTGCCGGCTTTGCCACTTCAAAGAAGCCCTCCAAAGCGTCTCGGAGCATGTCTTTGGCTTCCTCAAGGGAGTCCCCATGTGTCGCGATATCCAGCTCGGGGCACAGCGCAACGAATGTGTCATCTTCCCAGGTAAACACCGCAGTCAGACGCAGGATTCCGACTTCTCCTGTACTCATCGCTCGACGTCCTCCTGCTTCCGCAAGTCCAACAAATGAAGACGGCTTCAGCGTATCGGAATCGCGGAACCTCTAACGCCGATTCGCCGTGAACCCCGGACCGCGACCTTTCTCCCAGACCTTCTCCCTCGCGACATCTTCATCAAAGTCAATCCCCCAGCCCGGTTTGGTCGGCAGCTCCAAATGACCATCGACGATATTCAGCGGTCCCCCGCCAAGGTCGTCCTTCCACGGCACGTCGTCGATATCAATCTCCATGATCCGCACATTCGGAACCGTCGCGCAGAGATGCAGCGCGTGCATCGTGGCGAGGTGCGAATAGTAATTGTGCGGCGCGCAGTTGAGCTCGTAACTTTCAGCCTGGAGCGCGACATCGCGTGACCGAGCAAAACCCTGCCAGGGCACGTCGATCATTACATTGTCCATTGACCGAAGCTCGAAGTACGGTCGATAGTCGCGAATCGTATACAGGTTCTCGCCCGAGGTGATCGGCACAGTCGTCTGACGCCGCACATCTGCCAACGCCGCCGGCTCATACATATCGATCTCAACCCACATCATCTCCAGCTCTTCCAGAGACTGGCAGATCTGCCGAGCGACCAGCGGCGTGCAGTTGAAGTTAAGGTCGAGCGCAATTTGCACATCCGGACCCGCGCCGTCCTTGAGTGCGCCGATGTACTCGGGAATGTGCCGCAGCAGCGACGGCGTCGCGTTGCGGTCGATATTCGCCGTTCCGCCCCAGCCGGGACCGTAAACCCCCGTCGGATCGCCAGGAAAGACAATGTTCGTCTTCAGTGCGTGGAAGCCCTTGCCCCGCACTTCCTCGCCCAGCGCGGTGACGTCATCCATCGTCCGCAACGGCGGCGCGCCGACCACCCACTCATTGCCGTTGTCCCACAAGATCTTGTCATAACTGCGAGCCCGCGAGCTCCCACAGTGCGACCAATAGACCATCTGCCGCTCGCGAGTCGGTCCGCCAAACAGCGAGTAGACCGGAACCCCCAGCGCCTTGCCCTTGATGTCCCACAGCGCCAGCTCGACGCCCGCAATCGACTTCGCCGCAATCCCACCAGGCGACTGCCGAGCCAGCCGATACATATCCCAGTACCGAGCCTCGACCGCCAGCGGGTCGCTGCCGATCAGGATCGGCTCCATGTCGGTAATCGTGCCCACAATCCCATAAGGATTGCGCCCATCCGACATCTCTCCGTAGCCGGTGATCCCCTCGTCGGTGCGAACCGCGACAAATTGCCAGGGCCGCCAGCCGGCATCAACCACAAAAGTCTCAATCTCGGTGATCTTCATTAAGTGCTCCGCTCTACCCATACTTCAGCCGCAGGCTAGCCTCAATTGCGCACTCCATCGATTTGCCGCGGAGGACCGCACATGAGCGACCAGCCGGGCATGTTGTCCCCCTACCGAGTGCTCGATCTGACGGACGAGCGCAGCCACTTCGCCGGCAAGCTGCTGGCCGATCTTGGCGCCGATGTGATCAAGGTCGAGCCTCCTGGAGGCGATCCCGCCCGATTGCGCGGACCCTTCGTTGACGATGAGCCGGGTCCCGACCGCAGTCTTCGCTGGCTCGCCTGGAGCACGAACAAGCGCAGCGTCGTGATCGATCTGAACGATGCTGCCGGACGCGACCAGTTCTTGCGACTGGCCCGCACCGCCGACATCGTGCTGGAGTCATACGCTCCAAGGCGCATAGACAAACTCGGCCTCGGCTATGAGGCGTTTGCCAAAGTCAATCCGGGATTGATCCTGGTCTCGATCTCGCCGTTTGGCCAGACAGGGCCCTATCGCGACTTTTTGGCCACCGACATTGTCTGTTGGGCGATGAGCGGGTTCATGTCGATCGCCGGCGAAGCCGCTCGTCCGCCCGCCCACATCAGCGACAACGCTCAATCGTTCCTCAACGCCTCTGGCGACGCGGTCATCGGTGCGCTGATTGCATTGGAGCAACGACGCCAAACAGGGCGCGGCCAACACGTCGATGTTTCCGCACAGGAGGCGACGGCGCGGGCGACATTCCAGGTCACCGCGAGTTGGGACTTGAACCGGCGCAACATGGCTCGTGGAGAGATGGCGACCCCCGCTCGTCTGCCCTGGATGTGGCCCTGCCGCGACGGCTATGTGGTCTGGATCTGTTCCGTGGGTGCGGGTTCCTCGCGGCGCCTGGCCGGACTCTTTGACTGGCTCAACGAGATCGGCGAGGCGCAGGAACTGTGCTCGGTCGATTGGGACAACCTGCCTCTCGGAGAAATGACCGACGAGGACTGGGAGCAGCTGCGTCGGCCGTTCGCCACCCTGTTTCAGCGCCGAACCAAACGAGAGCTCTATGACGCGGCAGTGCGACACGACTTCGCGCTCTTCCCCTCGGCGACGGCCGCCGACACGTTGGCCAACGAGCAACTTGCGGCCCGCCGCTTCTGGCGGGACGTCGATCATCCAGGGCTCGGTCGCAGCCTTCGCTTCCCCGGAGCGTTCGCCAGGGGTGATCGCCCGATCCCGTCGGAGACACGTCCGGCGCCGGCGATCGGTGAGCACACCGACGACGTGTTTGGCTCGCTCGAAGATGCGGCGCCCATGGTGATAGCGCTCACACCGCCGCCGCCGAATCCGAAGCCGCTGACAGGCATCAAGATCGCCGACTTCGGCTGGTTCATGGTCGGGCCGCAGACCGTTAAACCATTTGCCGACTTCGGCGCGGATGTCATTCATGTCGAGAGCAGCATCCGGATCGACGGTCAGCGTTACTCCGGTCCCTTCCAGGACGATGTCCCCGATCCGGAGCGTTGCGCCGACTACGCCCAGGTGCGGACCGGGAACCGGTCGATCGCCATCGACCTCAATACATCGGAGGGCCTGCAGATTGCCAGGCGATTGGTCGAGTGGGCTGATATTGCCTTCGACAACTTCGCCGCCGGCGCGATGGAGCGGCTTGGCCTGGGCCACGAAACCCTGCGAAAGTTGAATCCAAGCCTGATCGTGCTCAGTTGCAGCGGACAGGGGCAGGATGGCCCGCACGCTCACGGGAAGGGCGGCGGCGGACACTACGCCGCGCTCGCCGGACTCAACGAGCTGACCGGCTGGCCCGACGGCGAGCCCGGATACCTCAGCGCCTACACCGACTTCATCGCCCCGCGCTTCAACGTCCCCCTGCTGCTGGCCGCGCTCGACCACCGTCGCCGCACCGGTGAGGGTCAGTACTTCGACGTTTCGCAGTACGAAGCTGCGGCGCACTGGCTCGCGCTGTCGCTGCTGGACTACGCGGTGAACGGTCGCATTGCGGAACGAATGGGCAATCGACAGCCGGATGCCGCGCCGCACGGGGCCTATCGGTGCGCCGGCGACCGCTGGTGCGTCGTCGCGGTCAGGACCGATGCCGAGTGGCGCGCCCTCTGCGGAGCCATGCAGACCCCGGCGCTCGCCGACGATCCACGCTTCGCCACGCTGGAGAACCGCAAATCCAACGAGGATCAACTTGATCGGATTGTGCAGGAGTGGACGCAGGAACGAGACCCTTATGTGATCATGGATCTGCTGCAAGGGTCTGGAGTGCCGGCTGGGGTCGTCCAGACGGGTGAAGACCTGCTGGAGCACGACCCACAGCTGCGACATCGCAACTTCTTCCAGCGTCTGGATCACCCGGCGCTTGGTTCGTACCGCGCGCCCCAGGCCTCCTTCCGGCTGCCGGGCGCACCCTGCAAGCTTCAGCGGGCTCGACTGATCGGTGAGGACACGTATGAAGTCCTCGGTGAGGTGCTTGGCTACACGGACCAGGAGATTGAACAGTTCGTAATGGCAGGCGCACTGCAGTAGTCGCGGCGCCCCCGTCGGCCTTTGGCAGCTCCCTCCGGAGGGAGACCTTTGCGTAATCCGGGATTCTAAGCTCTCCCCCAACGGGGGAGGTCGAAGAGGAGCACGAGGTTGCGCAATGGCCTCCGAGAGGAGGGAGCAGGAGATCGCTAGCCTGCCTTCCGACGACACGCACAGGAAGACCGTCCCATGAAAATCACCAAGATCAGCGCCATCCCGACCTCTCCCGGCGTCACCGTCCACCCGATGTTCAACTTCCCTCCCTGGAACTTTGTCTTCGTCAAGGTCGAGACGGACGAGGGCATCACCGGCTGGGGCGACGCGACCTGTGGTCCCATGGCTGTCGTCTCGATGGTCGAGGAGTTTGGCCAACTGATCATCGGCGAGGACCCCTTCCGCATCGAAGAGCTCTGGCAGACGATGCACCACCACTACTTTGCTCGCGGCGGTCCGATCCAGAACAGCGCCGCGGCCGGCATCGAGATGGCCCTCTACGACATCAAAGGCAAGGCGCTGGGCGTGCCGGTCTACGAGCTGCTGGGCGGCAAGATGCGCGATCAGATTTGGTGTTACGGCCGCTGGGACGGACCCTCGCCCGAGAGCGCCGCCGAGTTTGCGCTGAGCCAGGTGGCGACCGGTCTGACGGCGCTCAAGGGTGATCCCTTCGACCATCGCGGGCTGTTCATTTCGTACGAGGCCGAGCGCAAGGCGATTGACACGCTCGCCGCTGTGCGCGACGCCGTCGGCTTCGAGGTCGAGCTGCTGGTCGAAGTCCACGGACGCCTGACCCCGGCCGAGGCGATCCGGATCGGCAATGCCATCGAGCAGTACCGTCCCTTCGTCTACGAGGAGCCGGTGCCGTTCGAGAACATCGACGCCATGGCGCAAGTCGCGCGGGGAACAAACATCCCGATCGCGACCGGCGAGCGCATCTACAGCCCGTTCACCTACTTCGATCTGCTCCAGCGCCAGATCGTTGCGATGATTCAGCCCGATGTGATCCAGTGCGGCGGGATCGGGCAGATGAAGCGCATCGCCGCGCTGGCCGAGGCGCAGTACGTGGGCGTCCAACCGCACGCAATCCACGGACCGATGGAGGTGCTCGCCGCGCTGCACATCGACGCCTCAATCCCCAACTTCATGATCCACGAGGGCAGTTCGCGCGCCTGGTTCCAGGACGCCTGCATCGGCGAGTTCCCGGTCCAGACGGACGGCTATCTCTCGGTTCCCGAGGCGTCGGGCCTGGGGGTGTCAATCGACGAAGCGTGGGTCGCCGCCCATCCGCCGCAGCCGGAGCCGGGCTGGGCGCCCGCGCTCGGAACACTCCCCTCAAAGCAGTTCAGCAAGGTCGCCTCGCCGTAGGTTTTGCGCTGAGCGATGGAAATTCTGCCTGGATCGTACGGTTTTGCGTTGTGGGCTGGGAATTCTCGCTTGAGGTGGTCAGGAAAGTCCAGATTTGTCCAGATTTGGGCAGATCCGGCCAGATTTTCCGAGTGCTCGTCGGCGAATTGCTGAGAAACTCTCGGTGATGTCGGATGGGTTGGGCGGGGGGCATGGGGTTCTCCTGGTTGTTGAGCGACGTTGGGCATCGCTCATTGTATGCGCACAGAGGTTCGAAGGGGAGAGATTCCCCCGTTGCCAATCTATCGGCAACCCTATACGGCCGCGATTTGATCATTGCAACGCAGTCCGTGGAACAAACCTCGCGCCTCGGCAAGAGTCGTGATTGAACACCACCAGCATGGTTGCACGTAGCAACGCACCCAAATTGTGCCATGCCGATACGATTGCTCCCACTTCCTGTTCAGGATTTGGATATCGTAATTCCATGTACAGGTTGTCGTATAGCTTCACAATTGCACGGACCGAAGAACACAACACAATACCGTCCGGAATATCGAGTTTCTCGGTTGCAACACCGAATACTCTCTCAAGTTCGTCCTCGACGGCGGGTGGAAGCAGGTCGAACAACTGCTTGAGTCTATGGCGTTTCGGAGCCTCCAGACCTGACAAACTCAGCAAGCACTTTAGGCCGACCTCAGTAGCGAATATGCGAGTCATTAGTCCTACATCGCAGTAAAGTGAAAACTGAAAATCAGCCGCAATCTCCCTTATGCTCGGTAAGAACTCTTCGTCGGAGAAATATGTCATGCGGCCATACATTTCAGTGAACGCTGGCGATACTCCACTATCGTCTGACCTAGAGAATCTATCGATCATCTCTTCAACGGCATTCTGAGTCGCTTGCAGGTCTAAGAGTCGCCGTATCCAGCTCTGAGAATCGCGGTGAGGCGTGACGCCATGGAGTAGCCAGAAACTCAAAGGCAAATCGCTCGCGTCAAGGTACCGCGAGACGCGCAGAATGTTGTTACACGCCATCCAATCCTTCTTCCCGCCCGGTCAAATTCCAGACCGCCTTGGCTGTTGAGGACAGTATCGCTGCTCGGCAAGTGAGGCGTTGACCGGCTGGCCCTCACGTTCCGAAGCGTTTGTTGGTGACGGAGGGTTCCTCCGACAGAGCCTTGCGGATGCTTGCTACCCACTCGGCGTCCAGACCCAGCGCCGACGTTACGGCTTCGTCCAACTGCCCACGCACAGGATCATCATTGATCTTCGGCAACGGCAACAGTACATCGTCGCAGAGCAAGTCGTAAGCGGTGATGAGGGAGTCTCTGGCGTCGGTACTGAGCTTGTTGAAGTCGGGGACTCTCAGGGAGCGCAGGGTGTCGAGGGAGAATTGCGGGTAGGACGGTTTGCGGTTGTCGCGGCCTCCGAGCAGACTGAGAATTCCGACAGAGGAATTGAGGTAGACGGCCAGCGCTTTGGCTGTCGATTCGTTCTTATCGTGCGGACGGCAGGGAGTCCAACGTGAACCTACGGTCGGCTGGTCGAGACTCACTGCGCATACGCGGGCCCGTGGGAGCCATAGGCGATGTGCCAAGAGCAAGCGGCTTCGTTGCTCCCAGTACTTGTTTGCCAGACCCTTCTTGGGCGCTTTGGGTTCGATGTAAGCGTCAGTTTGCCCGCGCATCGATTGTGTGACCGTGGTCTTGTGATCCCAGAGCGCACGACGGCCGGATGCGGTCGGTGTATGCGAGCGGATATACGCATCCCGAATGCGTCGACCTTCAGGACCTACCTCGGCAATGTCCGACATCTTGACCACCACTGGCGACGACCCTTTGTCAACCAGTGAGTGAAAAGCCTCGGCGAGAAACGGTGAGAAGAAGTTCACGGCACTCCAGTCGCCGCGACGGATTCGTTCTGGGCTGACTTCTTGAGTCGTGTAGCTGCCAGAAATGTTCTGTCCTATGCGATTGACGAGTGTCAGTGACTCATTCGGGGTGCTCGGATTTTCTGCCAGATTGATGATGCGAGTCGGCGGCTTTGGATCCGTGCTCTGCCAACGTCGGCAAACGATTAGCACTTCGCCGATTCTGGTGTTCTCAGAGAAGTAAATTCGCTTTGGATCGTGGGAACTGACAATCGTCTCTACATGAAACTGCTCACCGAGGAACTGTCGGAGGCCCTGGCCTGAGGGCGCTGTTGGAATCATCAACGGGAGCACAAGTGCCAATGTTCCTTCACCTGTTCCCAACAACCTCTCGGCAAGCACGCAGAAGGGAGTGCTTTGGCCAGACATATGAACGGCGTTGCGGTGTGGATGGTTGGCAAAGATCGCTGTTTCACGACCTTTCAGCGCTCGCTCCTCCTCTTTGGAGAATTGATCATGACGAATATCCGAGCGCGTGAACGGCGGATTCATGATCACCAAGTCCATTGCTGGCGGCTGTTCGGGGGCTTGCGCGCCGGCGTCGTCGTCGATCTGTAGCGACAGTTGGGGCCAATCGATCAGGCGGGCCTGACCTTCGAGGAATTCCATTGAGCCGAGATAGGGGACACCGCCGTAGACACCCAGGTGGGTGCGGTAGATGCGCATCTTGCCGAACTGCGTCTTGGGCGAGAGCATGCCCAAGGCGCTGGCGGCCATGTGCGTGGCCGTGAGGTTGATGTCGTAACCCCAGAGCACGTCCTCGACCAGGCAGAGGGCGAGCGCGGCTTCGTCGTCTTCACCCGTCGGTCCGGCGGACGACCGCAGCGCGCGAATGCGGTCGGCGGCGGCCATGAGCAGCGTGCCGGTGCCGCAGGCTGGATCGCAGATGCGGAGGTGGGCGACTGCGTCCACGTTGGACCAATCGCAGTCCTCCTCGCGGATCGCGAGCGCGGCGAGCAGGGTCGCTGCGGCTGTGGATGTATAGAAGGAGCCGTCGTAGCGGGCGGTGTCGAGCACGCGGTGGAAGACGCGGCCCAACAAGTCGTGCCGCATCCCGTGCAGATTCGAGGCGATGCCCTCGATGACCTTGGCCAGCTTGTAGATCGCGAGCGCCGTATCGGGCGAGGTGGGCAGGGAGAACAGCGCGACTCGCGCGGTCTCGAAAACGGGCTTGTAATCGACCTCGAGGATTGCGGCCCAGGCGTCGCCGAAGCGCTGCGGCGTGCCTTGCGGCTCGGTTGCGCACTCCGCCGCGCTCAACGGCGGCCAGTCGTCTTGATATCCGGTCGGCTTCAGCTGTGGTAGATGCTCGTGTACACGGTGATGGAAGAGGATCGCCATCGCCACGACCAACATCCCGCGTTTGGCGGGGGTGAAGTAGCCGTCGTCCTGTGCGGTCGGCTTGCCGCGGGGCAAATCCAGACGCTTGGCCAGCGCCTGCCGCACGGGCGTGCTCAGTCCCTGCACGGCGGCATTGAGGCCGTCGGACAGTTTCTGCGCAGCCTTGTCGGCGTCGGCAACGGAGTTGGGCGCCTGCATGACGGCCTCGGCCAGTTGCTGGACCGAACCGCCCGACCAGTCGCCGCTTGGCGCGGGCTGTCCGACCGTCTCGGCGGTTCGCAGCAGCCACTGGAGTTCGGCGTCGGCAAGGCTGCCGACGGTCGCGCCGGCCGGGTAGCAGACGGCGAATGCGAGCGTGGTCAGGTTCTGCTTGAAGCGGGCGTCGGCGTCCTTGATTGCCTGGGTCCGCTTGTCGAAGCCGGTCTCGGCTTCGAGCACCACGCGCAGGCCATCAACATCGGCGAGGACGTCGAGCCGGCGGTTGCCCTGTTTGACCTCGGCCTGGGCAGGCACGCCGACGTCGGTGAGGAGGATGGCGAGTTCGCCATTGAGCAGGTTTTCCAGGTCATGTTTCTGGGCCACACTCAACTCCATCGCCATCGACAGGCTATAGACAGGTCCGGCATCGCGATGACCGTCGCCGTGCTCGGCTTCAACCTGCTCGGCGACTCCCTGCGCGACATCTTCGACCCGCGTTTGCGCGGCGCATAAACATCGTCCAGACAAGTTTGGTTGTTGCTGGCCTACTTGAGAAGTTCCCTGAGCCGGCTCGTGATTTCTTCAACATCCTTGAGGCCGTCGGCAACGAATTCTTCGGGCATTCGGCCTTCATAGAAGTTCTGATGCAGATCGTTAGCTGAGCGAAACAGGTTTCGCAGCCGCTGGTCGGACGTTTCGTTTGCCAGCCGGTTCACGACGCGGTACAAGTCCCCGTGTGAGCTGTGCCGCCAGCCGCGAGTTTCTGCGACGGCTTTCACCATGCGAGCGGTTGCGCCCCAACCCTTCTCCGAGGCTTGCAGGAGGTCCCCTTCGGCAAGGTAGGTGTGAGCTTTGCTGAGGAACTCGCTCGCGGTATCGGTGTGGTTTTCGGCTCGTGTGGTCATTCGCCAAGCATATCCTGCGGCTGTTAGCCGCGATGAGTCGGACTACTGGTCGTTATCGCTCGGGCAACCGTTCTGAGCTCGCTCCACCCTCGATGAGCGCGTCTAGCGGAAGCGTTCGAGCCTCGGATCGAGGGCGTCGCTCGGCTCGCGACCACGCAGTTAATGCCCGAGAGCGCTCAGTCGAGGACTGCTCGCAGGCGGCTCGTGATCTCGTCGACATCCTTCAGGCTGTCGGCGACGGTCGTTTCTGGCATATAGCCCTCATAGAAGTTCTGGTGCAACGCGCTTGCTGAGCGAAACAGACGCCCGATGTGTTCGTCGGACAACTCATCTGCCACGCGGTCAATGGCCCGGTAGAGGTCTCCGTGTGAGCTGTGCCGCCAGCCTCGAGTTTCGGCGACGGCTTTCACCATGCGCGCGGTTGCGCCCCATCCCTTCTCCGAGGCCTGCAGCAGGTCCCCTTCGGCAAGGTAGGTGTGAGCTTTGCTGAGGAACTCGCTCGCGGTGTCGGTGTGGTACTCGGCACGGGTAGTCATGGGACAAGCATATCCGGCGGCTGGATGCCGCGATGAGACGGACTGCTGGTCGCGATCACTCAGGCAACTCTTCCGCCGCCGCTCCGCTTTCGATCAGCGCATCGATCTCCTCGTCGTCGAGGCCCAGTTCGCAGAGCACTTCGCGCAGGTGTTCACCGAAGGCGGGTGTTTGCTCGGCGGCCTGATAGCGGTCGCGGCTGAACTTGAGCGGCGCCTGGGGCATCAGTACTGGGCCCACCGCAGGGTGATCGAAACTGTGGACGAAATCGTTGGCCCGAGCGTGCTCGCTCAACAGGGCTTCCTCCAGTGAGGTCAGCAGTGCGCAGGGGACGCCGGCTGCCTGCATCCGACCGCGCAGCTCCTCGCCGTCCTGCTCGATGACAATGCTGCGAATCTGCTCTCGCAGTGACGTGAAGTGCTCTCTGGGATCGTCGGGCATTTGCCAGTTTGGATCGTGAGCGCTGGGATCTTCGATCCCCAGCGCATCGAGCAGTCGTTTGAACGCGAGCGCTGACGCTCCGAGCGTGATCCAGTGACCGTCCCGTGTTTCATAGAATCCGCCCACCATCAACGCCGTGTGTTCGCGTCGCCGTGCCGCGGCGACGCTTGGGTGCGGGCGCTCGTTCTCCATCCAGTCGGCGAACTCCCGCTTCCAGCCATCGACGGCGTCGAAGAGGTTCGCCGTTGCCGTTTGCAGGGATATCGCGGCCTGGTACAGCGACGTGCGGACATGCTGTCCCTGGCCCGTGAACTGGCGTCGGAACAGCGCTCCGGCGATGCCGAACGCGAGCAGCGTGCCGGCATGGAAATCGGCCAGAAACGCGTCGAGGACGCGTGGCTCGTCGCCTTCGAAGTTGCCGGTCGACAGCGCCAGCCCCGATGCCGCAGCCGCCTGAAAGTCCGCGCCGAGGTGCATCCCGAACGGCCCCTTCTCGCCCATCGCCGAGATTTCGGCCACGATGATGCGCTCGTTCTCCTCGCTCAGGGACTCATAGTCGAGGCCCAGACGCTGTAGCGCGCCGGGTCGCATGTTGGAGATCAGTACGTCGCTGCGAAGGGCTAGTTTCCTGGTGATCGCGCGACCCTCAGGATGCCCCAGATTTAGTGGGACGCCGCGCTTGCCTCGTGCCTTGATGATGTAGTGACGGCCCTCGCCGGGCACGATGGTGCTATTGAATCGGGTGGCGTCGCCGGTGACGGGCTCAATCTTGATCACGTCGGCGCCGCCGTGCGCGAGCAGCTCACCGGCATACGGTCCGGCGACGAACAGGCCGAATTCCAGCACCCGCACGCCTGAAAAAATGCCGTTCGAGTCGCCTGCCATGGCCGTACTCCTCATCCATGACAAATGCTAACGAGCAGATCAGGCATGGAGCGGCTCCGCCCGTTGCTGATACCCGTCCGCCCGGGTCGGGAACTGGCTACCATCAGTCCCATGACCAGTCCCATGACCACGCTCCAGGCTCCAACCGACATTGACGCCGCCATCGACAAACTGCTCGACATCATCGTGCAGGGCTGGGATCCCCTCCAGATCGTCCTGTTCGGTTCCCGCGCCCGCGGCGACCACCACGAGGACAGCGACATCGACCTGCTCGTGGTCCTCGATGAATGCGAAGACTGGATGCAAGCGCGTCGAGACATCCGCAGGGCCCTGCCAACGCAGTTGATCCCAACGGACGTCATCGTGACCACCCCCACGCTGTGGCTCAAACGCGCCTGTCTAGTCGGCGCAGTCGAGCGCAAAGCGCTAATCGACGGTCGCATACTCTACGTGCGAGGAGGCGGTGATCCGGTGATCGAAGCAGCGCTGCACCTGTTGCAACTGGGCTTGGAAGACCTGGGCACCGCCGATTTTCTACTCAGTATCGAAAGCCAACCGCCGCGCCAGGCCTGTTTCCACGCCCAACAGGCCGCCGAGAAGACACTCAAAGCGGCGCTGGAGCTGGAACACAACGACTACCCGCGCATCCATGAGTTCGACGAGTTGCTTCCCCAGTTGCCGCCGACCTGGCCCGTACACGAGCTTGAGCTGAACCTCAAGCAACTCAGCGCGTTGGTCATCGACGCCAGATATCCAGATGTCGACAAACTACCCACCAGAGACGATGCCGTTGAAGCCGTCGCGGACGCCCGCCTGGTCGTCGACTCGATCGCCGCCGAGTTCCAGCGCCGAGGCCTCGAACTACGTTAGTTACGCACAATCCCGCCGGTGACGCGCTGGCGCCGTGACTCCTGCCTTTTCGCCGTCCTATCTTGAGCGACAACCACATTTGCAGAGCTGCAGAATTGCAGAATCACATCAGGAGCGGGCGATGAGTCAGCAAGAAGACTTTGGCGGAGTGATTGGTCGAACCTTCAGAGATTCCGAACCGTGGTGGCCGGAGCTGCCGACCGCTCCGCAAGATCGGCCCAATGTCGTCGTCATCCTCTTCGACGACACAGGCTTCAGCCACCTCGGTTGTTACGGCTCAACAATCGCGACGCCCAACATCGACCGGCTCGCTTCAAACGGACTGCGCTTCGCCAACTTCCATGTCACGGCGCTGTGTTCACCGACCCGGGCTTCGCTATTGACTGGACGCAACCATCACACCGTCGGGATGCGTTCAATTTCCGGCTACGACCCTGGTTATCCCAACATGCGCGGCGCGATCAGCCGCAACGCTGCGACGATGGCGGAGATCCTGCGCGACGAGAACTACGCCACCTTCGCCGTCGGCAAGTGGCACCTGACACCGTCCGAGACCTGCTCACAGGCCGGACCGTTCCACGATTGGCCGCTACAGCGAGGCTTCGATCGCTTCTACGGTTTCCTTTCGGGTGAGACCGACCAGTTCTACCCCGACCTCGTTTACGACAACCATCTGATCGAGCCGCCGGCGACGCCTGAAGACGGTTACCACTTCACCGAGGACATCGTCGATCACGCCACCGGATTCCTGCGCGACCACCAATCGATCTACCCCGGTCAGCCCTTCTTCCTCTACTTCGCGCTCGGCGCGACGCATTCGCCGCACCAGGCGCCGGCGGAGTACATCGATCAATACCGCGGCAAGTTCGATCAGGGTTGGGACGAGGTGCGCAAGGAGTGGTACGCGAGGCAACAGGAGCTTGGCATCATTCCCGAAGGCACCGAACTTGCTCCGCGAAATCCTGGCGTGAGGGCGTGGGAGGACTATTCGGACAATGCCAAGCGCTTCCTCGCGACATTCCAGGAGGCGTTCGCCGGATTCTTGACCCACACCGACGAGCAGATCGGCCGCCTGATTGGTTACCTGGACGAGTCGGGTCAGCTCGACAACACAGTCCTGTTGCTGATGGCCGACAACGGCGCGAGCCAGGAGGGCGGACCGCAAGGAGTCTCCGATACCGCCCGCTACGGTCAACCGCTGCTCGATGACGTTGACGAGGCGCAATCGCGGCTGCACGAGATTGGCGGTCCGCGCAGCTCGCCCAACTATCCATGGGGCTGGGCCCAGGCCGGCAACACGCCGCTGAAGTGGTACAAGCAGAACACCCACGGCGGAGGCGTCCGCGTACCGATGATCGCGCATTGGCCGGCTCGCATTACCGAGCGGGGCGGCATTCGACGGCAGTTCCACCACGTCAGCGACGTACTGCCGACGATCCTCGAAGCTGTCGACGCCTCCGCGCCGGACGAGTACGCCGGAAACCGCCAGCTTCCGGTCAGCGGGAAGAGCTTCGCCTATGCCTTCTCGGACGCCGATGCCGAGACGCCCAAGGAAGCCCAGTACTTCGAGATGCTTGGCCATCGCGGCATCTGGGTCGACGGCTGGAAGGCTGTCACCCGTCACGAGAAGAACGACCCCTGGAGCGATGACGAGTGGGAGCTGTATCACGTCGCCGAGGACTTCTCCGAGTCGAACAACGTCGCCGCTGAAGAGCCTGAGGTTCTACGCCGGTTAATCGACCGTTGGTGGGTCGAGGCGGGTCGCTACGGTGTCCTGCCACTCGACGACCGCAGCTTCCAGCTCGGTGGCCCAACGCAGCGTCCCGGCGGTCCGCACAATGGCCTGAAGTACCGATACACGCCGCCGATCTCACATTTGCCGGGTGAAATAGCGCCGGCAATCGGTATGGGTTCTTGGACCTTGGAAGCGGATATCGAGCGCGAGGGACTTGGAGACGGCGTGATCTTCGCTCGCGGTTCGGTGATGGGAGGCCTCAGCCTCTACATCAAGGACAACCGGCTTCGATTCGACTACAACGCATTCACCAATGTCACTCAGCTCGTTGCAGAGGTGGAACTCCCGGATGGACGCTGCGTAATCGGTATGAGCATGGATGGCGAAGCGCCGTCTGCGCCCGGCCACGTGACGCTACGCCTGAACGGCGAGCGCGTGGCTGAGGGCGATATCCCGTTCCTCGTCCGAGGAGGCTTTGGCGGCCGCGGCGGCGCAGATGTCGGTTCGGATCGCAAGTCGCCGGTCACCGATTCATACGAGCCGCCATTCGAGTTTGACGGGACGATTCACACGCTTGAAGTCCAGGTGGCCCCATATCCGAAATCGGGCGCTGCCTATGAGGCGGCAAAGAACGCCTTCCGCGAGATGATGGCACAGCAATAGTGAAAGCCCGAATAGTGAACCGATGAGCGACTGCTGCGCACAGTCTCGCGATTCTGTTCTCGCCCCGTTGGGGGGAGATGCCGAAAGTAGAGGGGGGCGCACAAGCAACCCCCTCCGCCGCTCCGCGGCGCCTCCCTCCCCGTTCAAGTCGGGGACAGGCTCTGCGAGGAGGAGGAACGGAACGGGAATGACACCGATTCCGGCGGGATCATTCGTCATGGGCGCCGTCGACGAACTCTCCTATTCCGGAGACGGCGAGGGTCCGCTGCGTGAGATTTCGCTGACCGCCTACGAAATCGATGCCTGCGCTGTCTCAAACGCTGAGTACGCGGCATTCGTCGCTGACACGGGCTATCGCACCGAATCGGAGCTGATCGGCTGGTCGTTCGTCTTCGCCGGACTGCTACCCGACGATTTTCCACCGACGCGCGCCGCTGCCGACGCACCCTGGTGGCGACAGGTCGAGGGCGCGTCGTGGCGCAATCCTGAAGGGCCAGACAGCGACATCGCTGAACGGCTCGACCACCCGGTCGTCCACGTCAGTTGGAACGATGCGCTCGCGTATGCGGATTGGGCGGGCAAGTCGCTGCCGACGGAGGCGCAATGGGAGCGGGCGGCGAGAGGTGGCCTGAGGTCGGAGCCGTATCCCTGGGGCCGGGAACTGATGCCGGATGCCGAGCATCGGATGAATGTCTGGCAAGGCGTATTCCCTACTGAAAACAGCAACGAGGACGGCTGGTACGGGACCTGCCCGGTCGATTCCTTCGAGCCCAACGGCTTCGGCCTGTTCAACACGACCGGCAACGTCTGGGAATGGTGCAACGACTGGTTCGACGTTTTCCACGACCGGACGCTACCCGTTGATCCGCCTGGCCCGCCTGGTGGAGATCTCAAGGTGCTCAAGGGAGGCAGTTTCCTCTGCCACGAGAGCTACTGCCTGCGCTACCGACCCGCCGCGCGCCTCGCCCTCACGCCCGACAGCGCCACCAGCAATACCGGCTTCCGTTGCGTGCGGATGCTGTGACAGCCGAAGGACCAGCGCTAGCTTCCTTTGAATCGTCCTGGTATTACCCGTCTGCCACAGTGGTCAGTTCAATCAATGGCGGTTGGAACGAGAGTTCGAGTCGGAACAGCTGTAGCAGGTCGCGACCCAGCAGCGAGGGCATCGACCAGTTGATTGGATCTCCATCACGATTGAGAGCTAGATCCATCACACTGACCGTATGGTGAAACGATACTTGTGCCCCAGGTGGTCGAACAAAACGAGTTGGATGTCTTCTTCCACAGAAACGCCCGCTCCGATACCTGTGACCGGTATGAGAGGCTTCCGGTTCCACAACTCCTGGTAGTACTGGATGCCGAATAACAGCACCGCGTCTTGTGGACTTAGGACGGTAGAGTCCGCCCCGGTGTCAATAAGAAAGTCAACCTCAGCAAGCCGATCGTTGTGAAGCAGGATTGCAGAGGCAACGGGGGCACTCGGAAATGTGTCGCGAAGATCGGATCGACGAGGTTGAAAGTGCCCGCGAAGCGTTGTCGTCACAGAATCCAGGTCCCCGAGCGATGGTGACGAACGATTGATCCATCCTTTTCTCGCTGCTTGAGTTTCTCTCGACGCTCGGCAGCTTCGAGGATGTCGTCAAACATCTCGACTTGATGGTCCCCGTAGATCAGGATCCAACCGGTGGGGCATTGCTCAAACAATTCCTCGGAGTGCTCGAGGAAGTACTCGCTGTTGTGTCGCGTGGACTGCAACGCCTGGTGCAATCGCGTCTGATCGATATCCAGATCATCGAGTTTGCAGATCTGAGTTCGTGGCCTTACGGTCATCCATCGGTCCCGTCAACGCAGTTTCTCGCGATGGCATGCTGGTCGCCCCATGAGCGACTCACTAACCGTAGCGCGATGGCATCAAGCCAGGTCCGGTTATCCTCGCGCACACCGAATGCGCACCAAGGAGAGGTTGCCATGAGTGAACGCGAGCAGTTCGAAGGCACAATCGGCCGGACATTCCGCGACTCGGAACCGTGGTGGCCTCCGCTGCCGACCGCGTCTCAGGATCGCCCCAATGTGCTGATCATCCTCTTTGACGACATGGGCTTTGCCCACCTGAATTGCTACGGTTCGACGATTGCGACTCCCAATATCAATCGTCTCGCGGCAAACGGGCTGCGCTTCTCTAACTTCCATGTCACGCCGCTCTGCTCTCCGACTCGGGCATCACTGCTGACTGGTCGGAACCACCACACGGTCGGCCTCCGTGCTGTTACGCAGTTCGACTCCGGGTTTCCGCATATGCGCGGCAGGATTTCCCACAACGCCGCGACGATCGCGGAGCTACTGCGCGACGAGAACTATGCCACCTTTGCGGTCGGCAAGTGGCACCTGGCGCCGGTGGCCTCGATGGGACAGGCCGGACCCTTCCATGACTGGCCCTTGCAACGCGGCTTCGACCGTTACTACGGCTTTCTCTCCGGCGAGACGGATCAGTTCTACCCCGAGTTGGCCTACGACAATCACCTGATCGAGCCACCGCGGTCGCCCGAAGACGGCTATCACCTGACGGAAGACCTGGTTGAGCACGCCGAGGACTTCCTGCGCGACCACCAGTCGATCTACCCCGGACAGCCCTTCTTCCTCTATTTCGCGTTGGGCGCGACGCACGCGCCTCACCAGGCGCCGCAGGAGTACATCGAGAAGTACCGCGGCAAGTTCGACGCTGGTTGGGACGCCATTCGCCAGGAGTGGTTCGAGCGCCAACTCGAAATCGAGATCATTCCCGAGGGAACCGAACTGGCGCCGCGTAATCGCGGCGTTGAGGCGTGGAAGGACCTGTCGCCCAACGCGCAGAAGTTCGCGCTGGCCCTGCAAGAGGCGTTCGCCGGATTCCTCGAACACACCGATGCGCAGCTCGGCCGGCTCTTCGATTATCTGGAGGCCTCAGGACAACTCGACAACACGCTGATCCTGCTGATGGCGGACAACGGGGCCTCCCAGGAAGGCGGGCCGCAAGGCGTATCGGACGAACCGCGTGTGTTCGGACCGCTTGACGATCTGGATGAGGTGCAAACGCGTCTGCATGAGATTGGCGGACCTCGCTCGGCCTCGAACTATCCCTGGGGTTGGGCGCAGGTCGGCAACACGCCGCTTCGCTGGTACAAGCAGAACACGCATGGCGGTGGCGTGCGCGTGCCGCTGATCACGCATTGGCCCGACGGGATCTCGGAACGGGGCGGCATTCGACACCAGTTCCACCATGTCTCCGATGTTCTGCCGACCGTCCTTGAAACGCTCGGCGTCGAAGCGCCGTCCAAGTTTCACGGCCGGGATCAGATCCCCATCGCCGGCTCGAGCTTCGCTTACACCTTCGGCGACGCCAACGCACCGACGCCCAAGGAGGCGCAGTACTTCGAGATGCTGGGACACCGAGGCATTTGGGTCGACGGTTGGAAGGCAGTCACCTGGCATCGACGCGGACGCGAGTGGTCGGATGACGAGTGGGAGCTGTACCACGTCGACGAGGACTTCTCGGAGGTCAACAACCTCGCCGAGCAAGAGCCTGAGCGTCTGCGCGCATTGATTGATCGATGGTGGGTCGAGGCAGGTCGGCATGGAGTGTTGCCGCTCGACGACCGCACCCTGGAGATTAATCAACCGTCACAGCGATCCGGCAGTCCGCACCAGGACCTGCGCTACCACTACACACCGCCGATCGCACACCTGCCGGTCGAGGTGTCGCCGGCGCTCGACATGGGTAGCTGGACGCTGGCTGCATCAATCTCGCGGGCGTCGACCGGCCAAGAGGGCGTGATCTTCAATCGAGGATCTACGCATAGCGGCATGACCATCTACATCAAGGACAACCACCTGCACTGCGACTACCACGCGTACGACAACTGGACCCGGATGCGATCCGAGACTCCCGTTCCCAACGGTGAATGCGTGGTCGGAGTGTCGATGAACGCCGACGCACCGAGCGGACCGGGACGCTTCACGCTTGAAATCAATGGACAGCCGGTTGGATCAGGAGAATCGCCGATTCTGCAGCGACAGGTCCTGTTCGCTCACGGCGAATGCGACATTGGCGCTGACCGCCGATCACCGGTGGGCGACAACTACGATCCACCCTTCGAATTCGAAGGCAAGATCAACACTGTCGATGTGGTCGTGACGCCGTTCGAGGGCGCCGCCTCGGCCCAGGCCGCGGCAGCGCGCCAGCGCCAGACGATGTCGCGACAGTAACCCTCTGTGTGGTGACGCGCTATGCCTCGAAATAGACATCCTGGAATCGCGGGCGTCCCACCACGTCCTGCCAGAATCCCTTGACGTTCTGTTGGTAGGCCCAGGTCGTGACCGTTGTGCAGATTGGGGCCACCCAGGGTTCTTGATCGAGGATTCTGTTGAATTCGTCGAGCAGCGCTTGCCGTTTGGCCTCGCTGTCGGCGGTCGGCCATCCGTCAATCATCGCCTGGTACTCCGGTGAGTCGTAGGCGCAGGAGTTGGGGATCCGCATCTGGAAGTTCATCACCGGCAGTGACTGCGGGTTCATGGCGTAGAACGAGTACAGCGCCATGTAGAGCGCGTCGTGCGTACCCGCGAGGAAGGCGTCGAGCCACGATGCGAACTCCATCGCCACCGGTTCGATGTTGATCCCGGCCAGCGCTGCGTCCTGCTGGATAATCTGCGCCATCTGCACCGCTTCCTGCTGGAAGCCAATGCTGGCAAGCGGCAGCGGGGGCGTACCGTCCGGATAGCCGGCTTCGATGATCAGTTGTCGAGCTTCCTCGATGTCGAAGTAGTCGCGATCCAGAGACTCGTCGTATGCCGGAGAGAATTCCGGCCAAATCACGTTCTTTTCTTCGGACAGACCCTCGAATAGTTCGGCCGTGATCCGCTTGCGGTCGATCACTCGGTACAGCGCGCGGCGAACTTTCGGATCGTCCAACAGCGGATGTCCGCCGCCGCGACCTGTCCCGACCATCCCCATCACCCAGAGCAAGTTGGTCGGCGGCGCCAGTTCAACTCCGAAGTTGTCGTCCTCTGCAAGGCTCGCGTACCACGACTTCGGTAGGTCATACACCATATCGAGCTCGCCGCCACGCAACGCCAATGCCATTGACTCCGCATCCTGGAAGGAGAGCCACTCGATCGCGTCCAGCCCTGCCGGGTCGTAGAAGTTCTCGAAGCGATCGGCGCGCGCATACACGTCCACCTGGTACGAATCGGAATCGAACTGGAACGCACCGCTGGCGTTGACCTGCGTGTAGCCCTCGAGACCGGGGATCGCGTCCGCATCGTGGATGTTGGCAAAGTGCAGCGCGTCGAAGATCGCCTCGCCCGGCCAGGCCAGATCGAACTGCAGCGTCGTCTCGTCGATGGCCGTGACGTCGTTCACGTACTTGTTGTAGATGCTCTTGACCTGGCTGTTCGCCACATCCTCGTCGTCCATCCGCTCCAGGCTCTTCTTTACCTCCTCAGCGGTTATGGCCTTGCCGTCGTGGAACTCCAGCCCCGGTCGCAACGTCATCCGTAGAATCGACTGGTCGTCGTTGAATTCCCAGCTCTCGGCCAGGTGCGGTTCGGGCGTCAAGCCGTCGGCGCCGTACTTCGTCAAGGTGTCCCAGATCGCCTGCCCGAAGGCGATGTCCCCCGCGTAAGGCGCGCCGAAGTTCGCCGGCGAACCCAGCACGCCGAGCCGCAGAGTGCCGCCGCGCGGCGTCTCAGTCGACTCTGGCGCCGCGGCAGCCTCCTGCTGTTGTTGCTGTTGCTGTTGCTGGGCTTGCTGCTGCTGAGCCTGCTGTTGGGCGACCGTCTGCTGCTCTTGTTGCTGCACTTGTTGTTGCTCTTGGGCAACCGCCTGCTGCTGTTGTTGCTGCATGGCCTGCTGTTGCTGCTGAGCCTGCTGCTGCATCGCCTGCTGCTGTTGCTGCTGTTCGGCGACCGCCTGCGGCTGTGCATCATCGTCATCGTCGCCGCCGCAACCGACCAGGGCCAGACCCGCCGCGCCGACGCCGGCCCGAGCGCTCGCCTTCAGCACGCTCCTGCGGCTCAGGCGTTGCTTACGAATTCGGCTCCACTGTTTGTTACTCATGTTGTTGCTCATGGCCAATCTGCTCTTTCACGGATGAACTGCCTAAGCAAGATTGCCCAGCGCCGAACGTTTCCTAAGTTAACGATCCACAGGATGCATTTCAATCGCCCATCGACGGAATGGCGCCGGCGGTCTTCCAGCGGCTTACGGTCAGGCTGACCTGCAGGACAGCGCCACCGGGCATGCAGTCTGGCCGCGACGGATCGCGATCGAATGGTTGCGCTACCGATGCCGGCGATGCGGGTTGATCGCTTCGACCACCGAGTCGGCCAGGAAATTCAGCGACAGCAGGATCAGCGACAGCCCCAGGGTCGGGAAGAGTACGAACCACCAGTGACCGGCGAAGAGCCAGCGCCGACCGTCGCTGAGGATGATGCCGAGCGTCGGTGTGGGAGGCGATGCGCCGAGTCCGAGGAAGCTCAGCGTCGCCTCGGCGATCACCGCAAAGGCCATCGCCAGGGCGCCTTGCACCAGCAGCGGCGGCAGCGCATTGGTCGCGATGTGGCGACCCACGATCCGCGTCGGCGATGCGCCCAGACATCGCGCGGCGAGGACATAGTCCCGCTCCTTTTCGGTGAGGAGCTGCGCTCTGGAGATTCTCGCAAAGACGGGGACGTTGGCAATCCCCAGAGCCAGCGCGACCTGTGATGTGCCGGTACCGAGGATCGCCAGCACCGCGATGCCCAGCAGCAGGAAGGGGAAGGCCAGCAGCGTGTCGACCAGGCGCATCAGGATCGCCTCTAGCCAGCCGCCGGAGTAGCCCGCCATGAAGCCGATGATCGTTCCGACCGATCCGCCGCCAACGACACCTGCAATGGACACGTACAGCGAGATCCGCAGTCCAAACAGAATTCGGCTAAAGATGTCTCGGGACAGGTCGTCGGTGCCGAACCAGTACTCGCCCGAAGGGGCCAGGAGTCTCGAGCCCCGAATCTGCTCCGCTTCGCCGAACGGCGCGAGCAAGTCGGCAAAGATGGCGATGAACAGCAGTCCGCCGAAGACGACGAGCCCGATGGCTCCTTGCGGATTGGTAGCCGTTCGGTACAGCGCGTCAGCAGTCAGCGACTGGTCGCGCATCCGGCGCAGCCAGCCCTGATTGATCGGCGAAGCATATTGCGACTCTGTCTGAGCCCGGGCCTGAGACATAGTCAGCCTGCCAATCCGGAGACCCGGATCCGCGGATCGAGATAGCCATAGGTAATGTCGGCAATCGTGTTCGCCGCGACGAACAGGAAGACGAGAATCGCCAGCATTGCCTGGATCAGCTGGTAATCGCGGCCATTGATGCCATCGATGATCAGGAAGCCGAATCCCGGCCGGGTAAAGACGATCTCGACCACAATGGCGCCGGCCAGCAGGTTGCCAATCTGTAGCGCCGCGATGGTCACGATCGGGATCAACGCATTGCGCAGGGCGTGGTTGATCACGACCTTTCGAGCTTGCAATCCCTTGGCATGAGCCGTGCGGACATAGTCCTGCGCCAGTGCCTCGGCCACCGACGTGCGGACGAATCGCGCCATGACCGCTGCAATGACCGATCCGGCTGCGATCGTCGGCAGGACCAGCCGATGGATACCGGCAGCGAAGTCCTCAAACACGCTGACCCGTCCGGAGACGGGGAACAGGTCCAGTTCGACCGCGAAGATCCAGAGCAGAATGATGCCGAGCACGAAGTTGGGGATGCCGAGTGTGAACAGATTGAACACACTCGCGCCATAGTCGGGCGGCTTCTTGGCCCAGACCGCTGCTGCCACGCCCAAGGGAACGCCGATGGACAGGGCGAAAATGTAGGCCGCGACCGCCAGCTCAATGGTCGGCGGGAACGACTGCGCGATCAGGTCGCGGACCGGCACCTTCTTCGTGAACGACTTGCCAAAGTTCAGTTGGACGACCCCGACGATCCAGTTGCCATACTGCTCAAAGATCGGCTCGTTGAGACCCAACTGCTCGCGAATCCGCGCGACATCCTCCAGAGTCGCATCCTCGCCGGCCAGTTGCTGGGCCGGATCGCCCGGAATCAGGCGGATGATCAGGAAGATCACAATGCTGGCCAGGAAGACGACCAGCAGACCCTCAAAGAAGCGCTGAACCAGGTATCGTCCCACGGTCAATCGCCTCGCTCTCGGCGCTGGATTCCGTCAACGGCAGTCGTTGTTGCTGCTGCCACAGGCTACGTGTCCAGCCAGAACTTCTCCATAGAAGGTACATATCCAGAGACTGCCCAATCGAGATTCTGAAGTCGTTGGTGTCCCGCCCAGATGCCGCTGGCCGTGGCGATGGGCGCCACCCAGGGTTCACGATCGAGGATGTCGTTGAAGTCGTTGAGCAGCGCTTGCCTACTGCTCTCGGTTGTGGCCGTGGCGAAGCCGTCGATCATGGCCTGGTACTCGGGTGTTTCGTAGGCGCATGAGTTGGGAATGCGCATCTGGTAGTTCATCACCGGCAGCGTCTGTGGATGCAACCACTGGAAGCCATACGTGTTGATGTATGACTCATGGTCACCAGCGAGGAAGCGCTCCAGCCAGGAAGGTCGGTCTTGCAGGTGGATCTTAAAGTTGAAGCCGGCCTGGAGTGCGTCGTTAATGATGATCTGAGCAATCGCGTTGTCCAGCGCACCGCGCCAGGTCGACAACTCAATCTCCGGCGTTCCATCGGCGTAGCCGGCGTCGACCATCAGCGCTTTCGCCTCTTCGACGTTGAAGTAGTCGCGGTCGTGTTCAGCCGAGTAGCCGGGAGAGTACTCCGGCCACAGCACATGCTTGGGCTGTTCGAGACCATTGAATACATCTTGTGCAATGCGTTCGCGGTCGATGCAGCGATACAGCGCGCGACGCACACGTGGGTCATCGAAGACTGGATGTCCGCCGCCGCGACCGGTACCGACCATGCCGAACACCCAGAGTCCGCGTGCGACTCCCGGCACAAGGTTGAAGTCTTGGTTCTGCTCGAAACTCTGGAACTGCTCAGGCGGAAACGCCGGGCTGAGGTCAATTTCGTCCGCCGCCAGGGCCAACGTCATGGATTCTCGATCCGGGAACGTCTGATAGGTGATGGCGTCGAGGTAGGCGGGATCGTAGAAGTTCTCGTGCCGGACTATGCGTGCGAACTGGTCCACGATGTGGGGGTCCGGGTCCCACTTGAACGGTCCCGAAGCGGCCACCGTGCCGTATCCCTCAAGCGACGCGATCTCATCCGGATCGTGAACGTGGCCGAAGTTGAGCACATCGAAAATCGTGGTGCCGGGCCACAGCAGGTGGAAGTTGAGCGTCGTCTTGTCGACCGCCTCAATTCGCTCGACATACTTCGCGAGCGGTCCCTTGACCTGACTGTTGGGCGTATCGAGATGGAGAATCGCTTCGAAACTGGCCTTGACGGACTCGGCATCGATCGGCCGAGCGTTGTGAAACTCAAGGCCGGGGCGAAGGTTCACCGTGAGTACGGTCTGGTCGCCGTTGAACTCCCACGATTCGGCCAGGCGCGCTTCCGGTTCCAGCGAGTCATACGGGTAGCGAATCAAGGTGTCCCAGACCGGAGTGTGGAACGCGCCATGTTGCGATTGCGCGTACGGGCCTCGAAAACCCGACAATGCCAGGTCCCAGCCAATGCGGAGGGTGCCGCCGCGCTTGATCTCGTCGTCGGTCTGCCGGGCCTGCGCAGCGGTTGCCTGTTGCTGTTGTTGCTGCTGCTGGGACTGCGCGGCTGGCTGGCCCTGTTGTTGCTGCTGAGTCTGTTGGGCGGGCTGCGCCTGCTGCTCTTGTTGTTGCTCAGGCTGCGTAGCGGCCGATGGTTGCGCCTGCTGTTGCTGCTGCTGCTCGTCGTCGCTGCCGCAGCCCACGAGCGCCAGTCCGGCTGCTCCAACGCCTGCCCGCCCACCGCTTTGCAGGAGTGATCGCCTCGAGATTCGTTGCTGACGTACGCGATTCCAGAACGTTCGGTTAGTCATGGGTTCATTCCTCGTCTGCGTGAAGAGAGATTCCCTGATGGCAAGGCTCTAGGGAGTATCGCGATCCGAGCGGACATCCGCAACCGACCAGATAAGACCGAGCCGTCGGTCGGTCCTGTAGGGAGGAAGCGGCTCGGTAGAACTCAAGCACGAATTGTTGGCGCCAATCCCGTGCAGCGCAGAGCTGCTCGTGTCATAACGGGCGAAGTTGACAACGCACGGCGGCGAGCGTTTGGCTCACCGCCGCGTTGATACGATTGCGGCTCACATCTCCATGTAAACGTGGCGCCATCGTGGGATGCGCATGACACCGCAGTAGAGGTTCTTGACCTTTGACGTGTAGGCCCAGGAGTTGCGGATGCGCATCTGTTCGTTCATCACCGGCAACGATTGCGCATGCGCTGCGAATAGTTGTGATTACTCATGGTGGCTCCTTCCGACACGCTCATGCATATCGCCGCGCTTGCGACGATATGCATGAGCTATCGAGGTCCAAATTAGGCTTCGCCGCCACATACATCAGCGGTTGTGGAACTACCCGTGGTATTGAATTCGCTGCATCGGCGGGATGCTGAGTACGTCAAACTCGATCCCGCTGAACTTGCTCGACCAGGCCCAGATGTCGCTACGCGTGACAATCGGCGCGATCCACGGTTCGTTGTCCAGCAGTGTGTTGAACTCCTCCAGCAGCTCGCTTCGCAGTGAGTCGCTGTCCGCCGTGCCGAAGCTGTCGATCAGCGCCTGGTAATAGTCAGGCCCATATGCACACGAGTTGGGAATCCGCATCTGGAAGTTCATCACCGGCAGGGTCTGCGGGTGCAGCGCGAAGAATGCGTAGGACGAGAGGTAGGCCTCGTTCTTCGCGTTGAGGAATCGGTCGCGCGCGACCGCCGCCTCGAGCAGGGTGATCTTGATGTTGATCCCCGCCTCCGCGGCGCCGGCCTGGATCACCTGGGCAATCTCGTTGGCTTCGCCACCACCGTGAGCCAGTTCGATCGTCAGTTCGCCGGGACCATAGCCAGCCTCGGCCACCAGCGCCGCCGCTTCTTCGGGGTTGAAGTAGTCCCGATCTCGCGCCTTGTCGTAGCCGGGCGAGAATGGCGGCCAGAGGATGTTCTTGGGCTGCGACAGACCTTCAAAGGTCTCGTCGCTGATGCGGTTGCGGTCGATCACTCGGTAGATCGCCTGCCGCACCTTGGGGTCGGCGAAGGCATCGTGTCCGCCATTTTCATTCGGGATGACCATGCCCAAGACCCAGATCGCGAGTGTCGGTGGAGCGATGACGACGGTGAAGTCGGGGTCCGAGTTGAAGCGCTCGTAGTCGGGCTTGGGCAGACGGTTGGTCAGATCGATCTCACCCGCGCCGAGCGCCAACGCCATCGCCGTCGCGTCGGAGAATTGGTACAGCTCAATCCCATCAAGCAGCGCCGGGTCATAGAAGTTCTCGAATCGTTCGCCCGATGCGTACTGGTCAACGCGGTAGCTGGACGGGTCGAACTTGAACGGTCCCGATCCATTGAGAGACGTGTAGCCGTCTAGATTGGGGATGTCGTCGACATCGTGAATCTGGGCATAGTTGAGGACGTCGAAGACCAACGTGCCGCCCCAGGCCAGATGCAGCTGCAGCGTGACATCGTCAATGACATCGACCGACGACACGTACTTGGTCATGATGCCTTTGACCTGGTTGTTGGCGACCCCCTCGTCGTCCATCGCTTCGAGGCTGCGCTTGACCTCGGTGGCGTTGAGCGGCTTGCCGTTGTGGAACTCGAGCCCCGGCCGCAGCTTGACCTGCAACATGGTCTGGTCGCCGTTCATCTCCCAGCTCTCGGCCAGGTGCGGCTGTGGGTCCAGTCCATTGGGCGAGTACTTGGTCAACGTGTCCCAGAACGGGATGTAGAGCGGGATATGCGCCGACGACGACAGGTACGGCGCGCGATAGGTGGACAACCCAATGTCGGAACCAATGCGCAACACGCCGCCGCGTTTCGAATCGTCGGCTGCAGACTGCACTACCTGTGGTTGATCCTGTTGCTGCGCCGGTTGCGGTTGATCCTGCTGGGGCTGATCCTGTTGTGCCGCCTGGGGTTGAGGCTGCGGCTGGTCTTGGTCAGCCTGCGCAACCTGCTGCTGGTCTTCGCCGTCGTCGCCACAACCGACCAAGGCGAGCCCTGCCGCGCCCAGACCGGCTCTGCCGCCGGCTTGCAGCAGTCGCCGCCTGCTTAGTTCTTGCTCTCGAAGACGTTTCCAATAGTTGTTGTCGCTCATCTGACTTCCTGTTCTAAGTCCGTACCGCGACCCGGTACGCAGTGCGACAAGTATGCCAATCTGAGGTCGAGATCACAACCAATCAGGGAAGTCCCAAGGGAGTGATACCTGCTCGGCTAATCTGGTCCTACAAGGCTGCGGAGGTCGAGAGCTGCAGAGTCCCTCCGCCCAGCGAAGGAGCATCTTATGCGTGGTGTTGGCGTGATCGAGTTCGGGGGACCGGAAGCGTTGCAAGTCGTGGAACTGCCGGAAGTCCACGCCGGACCGGGTGAGGTCAGGCTGCGCGTGTACGCGGCCACCGTCAACCCGACCGACACCTTCGTACGCGGCGGCGCTCGCGCCGATGCATTGCTGAGATCGGGACCGCCGCCCTACATCCCGGGCATGGACGCCGCCGGCGTGATCGATGAGATCGGTTCCGACACCGAGACCGACTTTCAGGTTGGCGACGCGGTGATGGCCATGGTGATTCCCAGCGGCAGCCACGGCGCATACCGCGAGAGCATCGTGCTCAAGGCCGACGCCGTCTGCCTCGCGCCCACCGGCGCAAGTCACGCCGAGGCCTCGACGCTGCCGATGAACGCCCTCACTGCGCGCCAGTCGCTCGACCAACTCGCGCTTCAGCCCGGCCAGACGCTGGCCGTCACGGGAGCTGCTGGCTGTTACGGCGGCTACATGGTGCAGATGGGCAAGGCCGACGGCCTGACCGTGATCGCTGACGCCTCAGAGAAGGACATGCAGCTCGTCAAGGACCTCGGAGCGGACATTGTCGTGCCGCGCGGCGACGACATCTCCGAGCAGATCCGCAAGGTGATGCCCGACGGCGTTGACGCGCTGGCCGACGGCGCGGTCCAGAACGAGCTTGCCGTTGGCGCAATCAAAGACGGCGGCGCATACGCCAGCGTCCGCGGCTGGCGTGGACCCGACGGCGGAGCGCGTGACATCACCTTCCACGTGACGCTGGTTGTCAGCTACGACCGGCGCGCCGACCTGTTGGATGAGATTCGCCAGCAGGTCGAGGATGGTCTGGTCACCATGCGCGTCAACTCCACATACCCCGCCGAACAAGGCTCCGAAACCCACCGGCTGCTCAAGCAAGGCGGCCTCCGAGGCCGCTTCGTGATCACATTCGACTAGAGCGCCGCCCGCCCGACTGGTTAGTCGGTGCCGGCTGCCACGCGGGCGGCGATCAGCGCTTCGTCGTGGGCTGCTGCGGCGTCGAGCGGTTCGCGGACATCGATCTCGACACGATGCAGTTCACCGCTGAACGCGAACGGCCCACCGTATTCCGGTGAGATGCTGGTCGGGTTTCGGCCGAGGTCGAGGCCGTACGTCGAGATCCACTCAGCGAACTTCGTGATCGTCGCGCCGCCGGCCAACTCGCTGCCGTCCAGTGAGAACCGCAGGTGTCCAGCTCCCGAGCCGACACGCTCGAGGTGCACGCCCAACACATGCCGCCCCGACGGGAGTTCACCCGATCGCACGACCTGATGTTCGCCGAAGAAGTTGACGTCGTAGACCAGACGGTTGTCCAGGATGTAGGCGACCTGGCCGCACTTCTGGTTGCCAACGGCGAGCAGCGCACCCTGATCGGTCTCCGCCGCGCGCGTGATATCGAACAACATGTCCCATGAACGGGCGCCGAGGCGGGGGTGAGAATCGGGTGTCAGGTGATCGATCGGTGGGATGTACACGAAAGACGTGCGCGACCCTCCGGGAGTGCCTTTCCGCTCTGTGGGAAAGAACATTTCGATGCCGCTATCGTCGAGCGGATACACCCCATAGCGCTTCGCCTCCGCGTCGAACAGGTCGATCATCTCGCGGAGCTTATTCGGATGTTGTTGCGCAAGGTCATGGCACTCCGAGAAGTCCGTGTCCAGGTGGTACAGCTCCCACTCCGAGTCCGGGAATGTCTGATCGGAATTGAAGACGTGATGGGTGACGGCCTTCCAGCCGTCGTGATAGATGCCGCGCGAGCCCAACATTTCGAAATACTGCGTGGTGTGGTTCGTCGCCGCGCTCGCCGACTCGATCGACGCACGCATGCTCGTTCCGTGCAGTGGCATCTGCTCGACGCCCTTCAGCGATGAAGGCGCCTCCACGCCGACCAGGTCGAGCAACGTCGGCGTGACGTCGACCGCATGATGAAACTGTGGGCGCAGACCGCCGCGCTCGGATTCGGGGATGCCGGCCGGCCAATGGATGATCAGCGGGTCGCGAATACCGCCGCCGTGCGTGGTCCCTTTGTACCATTTGTTCGGCGTGTTGCCGGCCATCGACCAGCCCCACGGAAAGTTGCTGTTCGATCGAATCGTGCCAATGTCGTCAAGCCGCTTGACCGCTTCGCTTACGTCTTCGTCGATGCCGTTGTAGAAACGGTTGTTGTCGAACTGTCCCGATGCCTGGCCCTCGCGACTCGCGCCGTTGTCGCTGAGCAACACGAAGATGGTGTTGTCGAGCCGGCCGGTCGCTTCGATGAAGTCGATGAACCGTCCGATCTGTTCGTCGGTGTATTCGAGGAATGCCGCGAAGGCTTCTTGCAGCCGGGCCGCGAAGGCGCGCTCGTCGTCGGACAACTCGTCCCACGGCAGAACACCCGGATTGCGCGGCGCGAGTTCGGTCTCCGCTGGGATCACCCCGGTCTCGAGTTGGCGTTGATGCACACGTTCGCGCACGACATCCCAGCCCTCGTCGAACTTGCCGCGCCAGCGCAGCAGATACTCATCGGGCGCCTGATGCGGAGCATGCATCGCGCCGAACGCGACGTAGCTGAAGATCGGACGTTCCGGCACCAGCGAGATCGAGTTGCGCATCATCAGGATGGCCTGGTCGACGATGTCGGCCGACAGGTGGTAGCCGTCCTCAGGCGTCGTCGGCGGGTAGATGAATTGGTTGTCGCGACAGAGTTCGGGATGGAACTGATCGGTCTCGCCCAACAGGAAGCCGTAGTACCGGTCGAACCCCTTGCCGAGCGGCCAATGGGTGAACGGCCCAGCCGGCGACGAGTCCCGCACCGGGGTCAGGTGCCACTTGCCCGCCGCCAGGGTCGAAAAGCCCGCCCGTTGCAGGATCTCTGCGATCGTCGCGGCCTGTGGCGTCACCGCACCGGTCATGTGCGGAAAGCCGCTGTCCCAATGAGCGATCCCGCGCATGCCCACCGAGTGATGGTTGCGTCCGGTTAGCAGCGAGGCCCGCGTCGGCGAGCACAGCGCGGTGGTGTAAAACGAGTTGAATCGCAGTCCGCCCGCAGCCAACCGGTCCATATTCGGTGTGGGGATCTCGCCGCCGTAGCACGACAGATGTGCAAACCCGGTGTCGTCGAGCAACATGACGACGACATCGGGTGTGCCGGCCGCCGGCGCAGGAGTGTCTGGCCAGTGGGGCTCGGACTCAGCCCTGGTCCTACCAACCCTGCCGCGCCATTCCGGCGGCGGCGTGTACAGCGGCCTGCTCTCGCTGGTCGCGTCCTGTTCGTTGGAGTCCATGTGTCACCGGCTTCTTTCCCTTGGAGGGGCGCTCGTTACTTGTTGCGCACGTAGGGGCTCGTCGCCTCGAGGATCGCGTCGGCGAGGAAATTCAGCGCGATCAGCAGGAGCGCGAGCGCGGCGATCGGCGCCAGCACGTACCACCATGAGCCGATGATCAGGAACTCCCGCGCTCCGTTCAGGATCAGCCCGATCGTCGGCGTCGGGGGCGATGCGCCCAGGCCGAGGAAGCTCAGCGATGCCTCGGCGATGATCGCGAACGCCATCACCAGCGCCGCCTGGATCATCAGCGGCGGCAAGGTATTGATGGCGGCGTGGCGCAGGATGATGCGAACGGGCCCAGCGCCCAGGGTGCGCGCCGCCATCACGTAGTCGCGCTCTTTTTCTTGCAGCATCTGCCCGCGTGCAAGTCGGGCGAAGACCGGAATCGCTGCGATTCCGAGCGTGATCGCCACCTCCTTCGTGCCGGTCCCCAGTACGGTCAGCACGATAAGCGCCACAAGAATCCCGGGAAACGCGAGCATCGTGTCAACCAGCCGCATCAAGACCGCGTCGACCCAACGGCCGAGGTAGCCCGCGGCGAAGCCAATGGCGACACCGATTGGCAGCCCGATCGCGACCGCACCCAGGCTGACGAGGAGCGAGATGCGGACGCCGTAGATCATCCGACTGAGCAGGTCGCGGCTGACTTCATCAGTGCCAAAGGGGTGTGTCCAGGAGGGCGACAAGAGGCGTGAGCCTCGGAGTTGAATCTCATAGTGGTACGGAGCAATCTGGTCTGCGAACACGGTCGCTACCAGGAACACCGCCAGGATCAGCAGCGCAATTTTGCCTCGACGCTCGCGGGCCACGCGGTAGCAGACGTCGAACGCCTGGGACTGCAGCCGCCAGGTAAGAATGCGCGCACGTACATCTTCACGGCGCCAGAGCGGCTCATGGCGTTGTACTTCCGTCATCACTGCACTCGGATCCGTGGATCCGCGAGCCCATAGGCGATATCGGCCAGGACGTTGACCACCACGAAGACCGTGACCAGCACCACGAGCATGCCCTGGATTAACTGGTAGTCCCTGCTCTGAACACCGGTGATGATCAGGCTGCCGAAGCCGGGTCGCGCGAAGACGACCTCAACGATCACGGCGCCGGAAATCAGGAAGCCGATCTGTAGCGCGGCGACGGTAATCACGGGGATCAGCGCGTTGCGCATCGCATGTCGCAGCACGACTGTACGCTCACGCAACCCCTTCGCTCGGGCCGTCCGCACGTAGTCCTGGTTCAACGTTTCGATGATTGAGGCTCGCACAAATCGGGCGAGCACGGCCGCCGTCCCGGCGCCCACGGCGATCATCGGCATGGCCAGGAACTTGAGTGCCTCGACGGGATCCTCGGTGATGGCCACGCGACCGGTGATTGGGAACACATCCAGCACGACCCCGAGCACCCAGATGAGAAGGATTCCGAGGACAAAGTTCGGGATGCCCAGCGTGAACATCGTGAATCCGGTCGCGACGTAATCGCCTGCCCCGCCCGGTTTCAGCCCGGCGAAGATCCCCAGCGGGATGCCCAGGATCAGCGCAAACAGGTACCCGGCCACCGCGAGCTCCGCGCTGGGGAGTGCAGCGGAGCTCATCAAGCGGTTCACGTCGATGCCGCGTGAGAATGACGCTCCGAAATCGCCCTGCAGCGCGCCGCCCAGCCAGTTGATGTACTGCTCGACCAGCGGGTCGTTCAGCCCAAGCCGTTCGCGAACCGCCGCGACGTCTGCGGGTGTCGCATCCTGTCCCGCCAGCAGCGCCGCGGGGTCGCCCGGAATCAAGCGCATGGCCAGAAAGACCAGGATGCTGGCCAGCACCACCACTGCGACGCCTTGGCCGAACCGGCTGATCAGGAACGAAGCCACGAACAGCGCTCCTTTGCGAATCACCCATTCAGCGCTCTGCGGAACGCGGGATGAATGCCCGCTGGGGCGACCGCGACAACCGCTCGTGCCAGATCAGCCGAAGCGGTGCGAGCGCCCCCCGAGTGCTTTCGGAGAGTGTATGAGTCAGCTACGCGTCGTCTACCCACCACTCTTCATTGAACGTGAAGATCTGGCCGGGCCACGTCTCCCCTTGCACGCGGCTGTTCACGATCGTCGTGTTGTTGATCGTGTGGAACGGAAGCAACCACGGGCCTTCTGCCCAGAGCACGTTCCAGTCGTTGAACAATGTCAGACGCTCTTCGGGCGTCGGTATCGAACCAAAGCCTTCGACGATGCGCTTGTACTCCCCGGTGACGGAGGCCACGGCGTTTTCTGGGAACCGGAACTGGAAGTTCATGTTGGGCAGGGTCTCCGGCGCCATCCAGAAGAAACCGGTGCCTGCCAGGTACAAGCCAGGGAAGGTGCCGGTCAGGAAGAAATCGACCCACTCCGCGATCTCTTGCCGCACGATCGTCACGTTGACCCCGACAGCTTTCAGGTTCGCCTGAACGATCTCAGGGACAGCGTTGTCTGGGACGTTGGTGGAGACAAACATATCCATCTCCACGCCAGCCCAACCGGACTCCTCCAGCAGCGCCATTGCCCCCTCGGGGTCAAAGGGGTCGTTGTCGAACGCCGGGTCATACGCAGCCGAGTTCGACAGCCACATCTGTTGGGTAATGTCGCCGATCCCCTGGTAGACGTCCTCGTGCAGCCGCTCCCGGTCGATCGCCTTGTGTAGCGCCAGCCGGAAGCGTGCATCGTCGTTCGCCGGGTGACCGCCGCCGAGGTGCGTCTGCACCGGCCCCAGGACCCACATCCCTGCTGCCGGTCCCAGCAGCTGAGTGAGATGGTCCATGGCTCCCAGGCGGAGGTATTGATCGGGGCTCACAGTCGCGAAGTCGACTTCCCCCGCCTCGAGCGCCAGCGCCCTGGTGTCCTCGTCCGGGATGGTGCGGATCTCGATCGCGTCGAGCAGCACGTCCTTATAGAAATTGTCGTTTCGCACCACGGCGCATCGCTCGCTGGGCTCGTATTGGTCGAAGTCCCACTTGAACGGGCCGCTCGCCCCCTCGAAGGACTCGACGCGTTCGTAGGCCTCGATGTCGTCTGCGTCATGAATTTGGGCAAAGTGGAACATGTCGAAGATGATGTCGCCCGGCCAGTTCGGGTGGTTGAACTGCAGCGTGCGGTTGTCAATCACGTCGATCGATTCCAGGTAGTTGGCGATCAACCCCCTCACCTGGCTGGAGTTCGTGAGGTCAACGTTGGCGATCGCGTCGTAAGTGGCCTTGATCGCCTCGGCATCGATTGGCTTGCCGCTGTGAAACTCGATGCCCTGTCGTAGCTTGACCTCCGTGCTGGTGGCGTCAGCATTCTGCTGCCACGACTCCGCGAGCCGCGGCTCCGCGTTGGAACCGGTGGCGTCCCGACGCCGGAACAGCGAGTCCCAGAGCCCGATGGACCAGTGCTCGGTCGCATCGCCCCTGCCGACAGCGAACGGCCCGGTCGTCCCGTTGAATGCCTCAGGGGGTTCAACGTCGGCGGCGACGATCCTGCCGCCACGCTTCGGACCAGCTTGCTGCTGCTGTGCCTGGGCGACGGCGGCCTGCTGCTCTTGTTGCTGTTGCTGCTGCGCCTGGGCCGCGGCCGGCGCCGCCTGCTGCTGGCCGTCATCGTCATCGCCGCCACAGCCGATCAACGCGATCCCAGCCGCGCCGATGCCGGCGCGGGCCGAGGCTTGCAGCATCGACCGCCGACTGATCTGTCGTTTCTTCATCCGTTGCCAATAGTTTCGCTCGCTCATCAGGGACACAATTTCTCTTCGCCGACCGGAAATGTTCGGCGTTTCGTACAAAGGAGTATGCCTAGCGAGACACAGGTTTGCAACTCTGGTCAGCCGACTCTGGTCAGCCGATGTTGCGTAGGCGTGGATCGAAGGCATCCCTCAAGCCGTCGCCGACGAAGTTGAAGCTGACGACCATCAGCACGACTGCGACGCCGGGCGCCATGACTGGCCAGGCTGAGCGGAAGAGATTCGAGTAGCCCTCGAAGACCATGCCGCCCCAGGCGAGAGTAAGGCCAGCACAATCACCGGCGCGACGACATCTCTGAGCAGATCCGCCAGGTGATACCCGACGGCGTTGACGCGCTGGCCGACGGCGCGGTCCAGAACGAGCTCGCGGTGGGCGCGATTGAGGACGGTGGCGCGTATGCCAGCGTCCGCGGCTGGCTCGGACCCGACGGCGGAGCGCGCGACATCACCTTCCACGTCACGCTGGTTGTCAGCTATGACCGGCGCGCCGACCTGTTGGACGAGCTTCGCCAGCAGGTCGAGGATGGTCTGGTCACCATGCGCGTCAACTCCACATACCCCGCCGAGCAAGCCGCCGAAACCCACCGCCTCTTCAAACAAGGAGGCCACCGAGGCCGGTTCGTGATCACGTTTGACTAGCGCCAGTGGTCGGCTAGCCATTCCGTCGATGAGGGTCGATTGCACGTACCACCGCGTCGGCAAGGAAGTTCAACGAGAGTACCAATAGCGCCAGAGCGACCGTCGGGAACACGACCCACCACCAGATACCCGACGTCAGCCAGCGGCGGCCTTCCGACAACACAATTCCCAGCGTCGGGGTGGGTGGAGACGCTCCGAGTCCGAGAAAGCTGAGCGTCGCTTCGATGATCACCGCGAATGCCATCGCCAAGGCTCCTTGCACCAGCAACGGTGGAAGCGTATTCGTCGCGATGTGTCGGAAGATGATCCGGTGCGGCGGCGCGCCCAAGGATTGCGCTGCCAGGACATAATCCCGCTCCTTTTCGGCCAACATCTGCGCGCGTGCCAGCCGTGCGAAATAAGGCACCTGGGCTATCCCCAGTGCCAGTGCGACTTGTTGGGTCCCAGTCCCAAGAACCGCAAGAATCGCGATCCCCAGGAGCAGGATCGGGAATGCGAGCAAGGTGTCCACGAATCGCATCAGGATGGTCTCGGTCCATCCGCCGGCATATCCGGCGAAGAATCCAAACAGCGTCCCGAGCGACCCGCCACCAAGCACTGCAGCAGCCGAGACCCAGAGCGAGATTCGCAGTCCAAACAGAACTCGGCTGAAAATGTCGCGGCTCAGGTTGTCCGTTCCGAACAAATGCTGCCAAGACGGACCCACTAAGTGTGACCCTCGAACCTGCTCCGCCTCGCCGTACGCCGCGATCACGTCAGCGAAGACCGCAACGATGAGCAAGACCAGCAATATGGCCATCCCGATCGCGCCTTGCCAATTGGCGATGGTTCGATACGCCGTGTCGACTGCGAGCGATTCCTCTCGCCACCGGCGAATAGTAGTTCGCTCGAAGGGAGCCGCGTAACCAGACATCGCGCTACTCCGTTCCGCCGACGCGGATCCGCGGATCGAGGAAGCCATAGGCAATGTCCGCCGCAGCGTTAGCAGCGACAAAGATCAGCACGAGGATCGCCAACATCGCTTGGACCAGTAGGTAGTCCCGTCCTGTAATCGCGTCCACCATGAGCAAACCGAATCCCGGCCGCGTAAACACAATCTCGACCACGATCGCTCCGGCCATCACGGTTCCCACCTGCAAGGCAATGATCGTGACGACAGGAATCAGTGCATTGCGGAGCGCGTGGCGCAGGACAACCACTTGTTCTGCCAACCCCTTCGCCCGCGCGGTGCGAATGTAGTCCTGAGCCAGCACCTGGTCGACAGAGGCGCGAATAAAGCGGGCCAGAATCGCAGCAATGATCGCCCCCAGTGACATTGCTGGCAGCGCTAGACGATGGATCGCCGCTATCGGATCATCGGTGATGGCAACGCGCCCGGATACAGGGAACCAGTCAAGCTCCACCGCAAACACCCAGAGCAGGATGATCCCGAGCACAAAATTAGGAATGCCCAGCGTGAATACGTTGTAGATGCTGGCCAGGACGTCAGGTGCTTTTCCGGCCCAGATAGCCGCAGCGATACCGAGCGGAATGCCGACCACCAGGGCGAACACGTACGCCGAAACGGCCAGTTCCAAGGTCGGTGGGAAGGACTGACGAATCAGGACCGCAACGGGCACGCGCTTGGTGAAGGACTTGCCGAAATCAAGTTGGAATACGCCGCCCATCCAGCTGGTGTACTGCGTGAGCAGCGGACGATTCAGGCCCAGGCTTTCGCGAATCTCTTCGACCTGCTCCGGTGTCGCGTCCACCCCGGCGACCTGGACTGCCGGGTCGCCGGGGATCAAGCGGATGATGAGGAAGATCGCGATGCTCGCAAGAAAGACGACAACCAGCGCTTCAGCGGCACGGCGAAACAGGTAGCGTCCCACGCTCAGTAGTCGCTCTCACTCGGCGTGCACAGCGTCGATCTGGATTCCGACTACGCACGCAATCGCAGTCTCAGCGAGGCTAAACAGTGTCGTCGAGCCAGAAGTCCTGCCAGCGCTGTTGACCGGTGGCGTTTTCGCTGAAGCCGTTGATCCGCTTGTTCCAGGCAAAGAGGAAGTTGGCAGTGGCGATCGGCGTCACCCATTGCTCGTTGTCCCAGAGGGTATTGAAGCGCTCATTCGTCGCTGCTCGGTCAGCGTCCGTCTCGGCACTTTTCCACGCTTCAATGATCGCCTGGTACTCCGGTGAGTCGTAAGCGCAGGCGTTGACCGGCGTACGCATCTGATAGTTGATGATCGGCAGCGTCGGCGGGTGCAACTGGAAGAATCCGAAGTGCGAGGCGTAGCCGTCTGTGTGGGTACCACCGAGGAAGCGCTCGAGGTAGATATTGAACTCTTGCCGGTCAACCTCGAAGTTGATCCCTGCCAGAGCGGCATCTTGCTGGACCAACTCCAGGATCTCCTGCTGGGGACCTCCGAACGTTGCAATCTTGAGCATCGGCGTGCCCTCGGGACCGTATCCCGCTTTTGTCACCAGCTCCCGCGCCTCTTCCAGGTTGAAGTACTCATAGTCGCGCGCCGAGTCATATGCCGGGTTGTGGTCGGCCCAGAGGACATTTCTGGTCGTGGCCAGGCCGGCGAGCAGTTCGTCAACGATTCGTTCGCGATCGATCACTCGCTGCATCGCCTGCCGCAGGATCGGATTGTCAAAGTGTTCGCTGCCTCCAGCCTCCGTCTTCGAGGTCATGCCAATCACAAAGATGCTGTCAACTGGTCCGCCTAGTTGCAGCTCGATGTCAGGATTCTCCTGGAATTGGTCATGTTGTGGGTGCGGTAAGACATTCGTGAAGTCAACCTCGTCTGCTTCCAGCGCCAGCGCCATGGCGCTTTCGTCGGGGAACGTGAAACACTCGATCGCGTCGAGATTGGCCGGTTCGTAGTAATTCTCAAATCGTTCCATCCGGTGGAACTCATCAACGCGATAGGACGGTTGGTCGAACTTGAACGGGCCGCTTCCATTAACTCGCTGGTAGCCATCGAGTTCCGGGAGGTTGTCGACATCAGCAACGTTGGAGTACTCGAACACGTCAAAGATGTACGTGCCTTTCCATGCGAGGTTGAAGGTGAGCGTGGTCTTGTCGACAACTTCGATGTTGTCGATGTATTGCCGAATGACACCCGCCACCTGGCTTGCCGGCGCACCTTCGGCGATGTTCGCTTCGTAACTGCGTTTGACTTCTTCGGCCGTGAGTGGTTTGCCGTCGTGGAACTCTAGCCCCGGCCGCAGCTTGACTTGAAGGGCGCTCTGATCATCATTGAACTCCCAGCTCTCCGCCAGTCGGGGCTCCGGCTCCAGGGTCTTTCCGTAGCGGGTCAACCCTTCGAGCATCGGGGCGTACAGCGGAAACGCTTCGCCCCATGCGCCGAAGGGGAAGGCCGCTTGGTGCTCGGCGAGCGCACGCCCCGTGCCGACACGCATGGTGCCGCCTCGCTTGGGTCCAGCCTGTTGCTGCTGAGCTTGCGCAACGGCAGCTTGCTGCTGCTGCTCTTGTTGCTGCTGTTGAACCTGCGCGGCGGCTGGGGCCGCCTGTTGCTGGCCGTCGTCATCGTCTCCGCAGCCGATCAACGCAAGGCCAGCCGCACCGATGCCGGCGCGGGCCGAGGCTTGCAGCATCGTTCGCCGGCTAATCTGTCGTTTCTTCATCCGTTGCCAATAGTTTCGCTCGCTCATCAAGGGACTCTCTCTCTTCGCCGACCAGAAATATTCGGCATTTCGTACGAAGAAGTATGCCTAGCGAGACACAGGTTTGCAACTCTGGTCAGCCGACTCTGGTCAGCGGACGTTGCGCAGGCGTGGATCAAGGGCATCCCTCAAGCCGTCGCCGACGAAGTTGAAGCTGACGACCATCAGTACGACTGCGACGCCCGGGCGCAATCGAGGACGGCGGCGCGTGCGCCAGCGTCCGCGGATGGCGCGTACCGGACGATGGCGAGCGCGGAATCAACTTCCACGTCACGATGGTGTTCAGCTACGACCGCCGCGCCGACCTCCTGGATGAGATTCGCCAGCAGGTCGAAGACGGCCAGGTGACGATGCGAGTCAACTCCACCTACCCAGCCGAACAAGCCGCCGGAGGCCACCGAGGCCGCTTCGTGATCACGTTCGACTGATTCAGACTTCCCCCGCGGGGGAGGTGTCACGAAGCAACAGAGGGCGCACCCGTCCCCGCTTCCGAACGGTGCCTGTTCCCATTCCTACACCCCCACATAGACTGTCGGCATGCCGATGAGCGAAGCCGACACCCGCGCCAAGCTGATCACGCCAGCTCTGCATGCAGTCGGTTGGACAGAAGACATGATCGCCCGCGAGGAGATGGCAGGCGAGGTGCACATCGTTGGAGGCGGAGGACGACGCAGACGCAAGCGAATCGACTATGTGCTGCGTGTGCGAATGCAGGGCGCAATGATCCCCGTCGCGTTGGTTGAGGCCAAGTCCTCGGATCAGATGCCGGACGCAGGTCTGGAACAGGCTAAGAACTACGGACGCCTGCACCACGTCCCGCTGGTCTACTCATCGAACGGTTATCAGTTCGTCGAACACGACCTCAAGACCAGCCAAACAACAAAGCCTCTGGTGATGTCAAAGTTTCCCAATTGGGAAGACGTTCGCGACAAGTTCCTCGCATCGCGCGAACTTGATCTGAAACTGGACGCATCCAAGCCACTCCTACGTCCGACCCGCGACGGCGACCGCTACTACCAGCGTGCCGCCGTCCGAGCCGTCTTGGAACACATCGCCACCGGCCACAACCGTGCTCTCCTCTCGCTCGCCACCGGAACTGGCAAGACACGGATCGCGGTTACGATCCTCAAAACACTCAGTGAGGCCGGACACCTTCGTCGCGCCCTCTTCGTCTGCGACCGCAAAGAACTCCGCGATCAAGCGACTGCCGCATTACATCAGGTGTTTGGCGACGACGCAGCATGGGTTAGCACTCGAAACCCGGAGAAGAACGCCCGCATCGTCGTCGCCACCTACCAGACCCTCGGCATCGACAATGAGGACGACCCAAGGGCGGAACAAGCCTTCCACCGCCGCCACTACCCCGACGACTACTTCTCCCACATCATCATCGACGAAGCCCACCGGTCCGGTTGGGGTAAGTGGCGAGCCATCCTCGACCGTAACCCCAACGCCGTCCAGATCGGTTTAACTGCCACTCCACGCACCTTGGACTTCGGTGAATCCGATCCCGACGACGAACGACGCTACCGTGACAACCACGAGTACTTTGGTGAGCCTGTCTACGAATACGGAATTGCGCAAGGTATGGCCGACGGCTATCTGGCCGCCATGCGCCTTGAGCAACGCACGATGGTCACTGCCGGCCAGATCGAACGCGAAGCAGGCGTTCAGACAGATCTTCTCGATGCCGACGCATATCGTGACGCCAAAACAGGCCTGGCAGTCGCCGTGCAAGAACTTCACGACCACTATCAGGCGGGAACGCTCGAAGACCGCTTACTCCTTCCCGACCGCGTAGATCGCATGTCCGCCGACCTCTTCCAGCACTTGCTCAACACCGGCGGCCCGCATCAGAAGACGCTGATCTTCTGCAACACCGTCAAACACGCCCGCAGTGTGACTGCCGCGCTGGGCAACCTGTACGCCAACTGGATCGCCCAGACTGGCGAGCGCAGCGCCGAACCTTATGCCTTCGTCTGCACCGGAGAAGAAGGCTCGGATCTGCTCCAGGACTTTAAGGCCACCTCTGCGCGTGCATTCATCGCCTGCACGGTCGACCTGATCAGCACCGGCGTCGACGTGCCCAGGCTGGAGAACGTCGTCTTCTTCCGCTATCTCAAATCCCCCATCCTCTTTCACCAGATGCTCGGACGCGGCACCCGCATTGATCCCGTCAGCGGCAAGTTGCACTTCACCGTCTACGACTACACCAACGCCAGCCGTCTGCTTGAGCAGGCACTCAAGCAGCGAACCGGGCCGGACGAGCCGGCTGCGCCCGAGGCAACCGAACCGACCGAACCGCAGACCATCTTTGAAGCCGAGGGCGTCGAGGTTCGGATCGAAGACGACGGAGCGGTGATCATGGTCGCCAACATCGCCGGTCAGCTCGAACCCGTACCCGTCGAGCAATACCGCGAGCGCATCGCCAAACGCCTCCTGGACGACATTGCCAGCCTGGACGACTTCCGCGAACGCTGGATTGCACCCATCCAGCGTGAACCATTGATAGAGCAACTCACCAACACGGGCCTCAATCCCGACGCCTACCGCGCAGCAGCCGACCTGCAGGACTGCGATATCTATGATGTGCTCGCCAGCGCAACATGGAGCGAAACGCCGCGAACGAGGATCGAACGCGCAGACCGTTTAGAGGAGGTGGAGGTGTAGTGGCTTGATGCGCAAGGGACAAAAGCAGCGGGCGTGCTTGAAGCGCTGGCGCGGCAGTTCGGTCGTGGCGGCACCGAGGCGCTGGAGAGCGACAACCTCTTCCGCACCGATCAGCTGCGCAAATCCGGTGGCGTCGCCGCGCTCCGTGCCGATGGTCGCAAGCCCGCCGAACTGATTATGGAGTTGAAGCGTCGGCTACTGGTTGCAGATCGCGAGTGGCTACTGTGACAAATACTCTCAATACCTCCGCTAGCCGTATCCTGCGTATCGGAGATTTCGGTTCATTTCGATCGGGTGGCACCCCGGCCAAGAAGAATGCCTCCTATTGGGGAGGCGACATACCCTTCGTAACAGCGGCGGATCTACGCTACATCACAGTTGATAGTAGTAACGCACGTTCCTTTTTGACCCTTGACGGCTTCGAATCAGGCAAGACTGCAGTTGTACAAATTGGCTGCGTCCTGCTAGGTACACGTACGGGCGTGGGGCGGGTTAGCGTCGCACTGGAAAAGATGGCTGCGAGTCAGGACATCACGGTGATCACCTGCGCTGACTTCGTCAACCCTTACTACTTGGCTCGGCTACTGGCTGCGCGAGCATCTGAGCTAGTAGCTGCTGCTAGTGGTTCCACTATCCAAGGAATCCGGCGAAATTTCTTACAATCCATAGAAGTTGAGTTGCCTTCGCTAGATGAACAACGCCGCATCGTTGCCCAACTGGAATCCCAACTCGCCGCCGCCGAACGCGCCCGCCATGCCGCCCAAACGCAACTCGACGCCCTCGACGCCATGTCCGCCGCCCTTCTGAGAAACAATTTCCCGCGATCGCCAGAATCGCGGTAACCGCGATTCTGGCGATGGGTCAAGTTGGGGGAGACCCTGTTGCAGACTGAAACAATCAATCCGACAAGGGATCCCGGTCATAAATTCACCTACGTCGACATAACTTCGGTTGACCGGGATTCGAAGACTGTACGTAACCCTAAGCGATTGCTGGGTCGAGCGGCACCAAGTAGGGCTCGCAAGTCGATCCTTAGTGGTGACGTCATTGTGTCGATGACCCGCCCCAACCTCAATGCTGTCGCGAGGATTGAAGATAAATTGAACGGTGAAGTATGTAGCACAGGTTTTGCGGTGTTGCGACCCAACCCATCGATCGATTCGGAGTACTTGTACCTACTGGTGCAATCCGAGAGATTTGTTGACTATCTCAGCGGGAATATGAAAGGAGCCTCCTATCCGGCGGTAACGGAAGGAATTGTCCAAGATTACGAGCTTCCTTTGCCTCCATTGGCTGAACAGAAGGCCCAAGTGGCCACGCTCCGTTCGCAGCGCTCCCTTTCTGCGCAAATCCAAGAAGCTGCAACGAAGCGATTCGACGCCGCCAACGCCTTGCCCGCAGCATTGCTGCGGCTAGCCTTCCCTTCATGAGCGACTTCGACGCACGCATCAAGAACATCTGCGACATTCTCCGGCGATCCAACTGCGCCGGTGCGCTCCAGTATGTGCCCGAAATCTCCTGGTTGCTCTTTCTCCGCTTCCTCGATGAGCGCGAGGCCTCGGAAGCCGACGAGGCAGAGGCCATTGGCCGCCGTTACCGCGAGTCCATCTCCGCACCGTTTCGGTGGCATGACTGGGCCGACCCGGAAGGCGACAAGCGCCGCGAATTGCAGGACGGCGTTCAGGGGGACGCATTCCGCTTTCTTGAGTCCGATCTATTCCCCTACCTGCATGGGCTGGGGGATAGCCGCGATGCGCCGCCGCGTCAACGCCTGATAAGCCAGATCGTCTCCAACGTCAGCCAGACCCGTGTCGATACCGAGCGCAACTTCTTCGAGGTCGTCGATCACGTCCAGGACATTCGGCTGAACACGATCGACGATCAGCACCTGTTCGCTCTCTCTCAGGCTTACGAGGGCTTGCTGCTCTTGATGGGCCAGAAGAACAACGACGGCGGCCAGTTCTACACCCCACGTGAAGTCGTCCGCGCCATCGTCCAGGTCGTCGATCCCCAGATCGGCGAGACCGTCTACGACCCCTGTTGCGGCACGGGCGGTTTCCTCGCCCAAGCCTATGAGCATATGCGCGCCGCGCTTGGCCCCGAGTCATCCACTGGCCCTCAGCTCGATCGACTGTCGCGTGACACGTTCTACGGACGAGAAAAGGACAACATCGCGTACCCGATTACGCTGGCCAACCTCGTCCTGCATGGCATCGACTACCCCCGAATCTGGCACGGCAACACGCTTACAGGCGCAACCGAGTATGGAGGCCTGTTCGCGGAGGCGCCCGAACGCTATGACGTTGTCCTGACAAATCCGCCCTTCGGCGGCAAAGAAGGCCCCGACGCTCAAACCCAGTACGACTACAAGACTGGCTCCACGCAGGTCCTATTCCTGCAGGAGGTCATCGACAGCCTTGTCGAAGGCGGACGCGCTGGGTTCGTGGTCGATGAGGGCCTCCTCTTCCGCACCAATGAGAACGCGTTCGTCCAGACCAAGCAGAAACTCTTGGACGAGTGCAACCTGTACTGCATCGTCAGTCTCGCCCCGGGTGTTTTCACGACGGCAGGTTCCGGTGTCAAGAGCAACGTCCTCTTCTTCAATCGCGGCGAACCCACAGAAGACATTTGGTACTACGAGCTCGCGCCACGCGACCGCGACCGCTTCAATAAGACCGCACCGCTCACGCTCAAACACTTCGACCACTTCTTCGAAGCCTTGCCCGACCGCGCCGACTCCGAGCACTCCTGGACCGTCTCAATTGACGAGATCAAAGATCGCAACTACGACCTCAAAGCCGTAAATCCCAACCGTCCCGATACCACCGACACCCGCACACCGTCTGAACTGCTCGAAGAGATCGATGGCCACGGCCGAGACCTCGAATCTGCCCTCGCCGACCTTCGCCGAGTCATCCAACAACCCGCTATCCTGAACCCAGAACATGAGAGCAACTAACCCGGAGGCCCCGTTTTTTTTCTCCCAGCGCCCCAGAAAAAAGTTCGCCCTGAAACCTGAAACCCGTCACGAAACCCTGCAACACACAGGGAATCCGCAATCGAAATGGACAAAACACCCTGAAAAAACCTGAAAGAACCTGAAACCCTATCCGCCCGCTTCGAGCGTCGCTAGCGGACGTTGCGCAGGCGCGGATCGAGGGCGTCGCGGATGCCGTCGCCGACGAAGTTGAAGGCGATCACCATCAGGATGATTGCTCCGGCGGGCCCGATCATGGGCCAGCCGTTCCTCCGGATCAGCGTTCGGTACGCGTCCGAGACCATGCCGCCCCAGGCGGGCGTGGGCGGCTGAACGCCCGCGCCGATGAAGCTCAAACCGGCTTCGACCAGGATGATGCCCGCGGCCGAGAGCGAGGCCAGCACCAGGATCGGCGCGATCGCGTTGGGCAGCAGGTGCCGCCACATGATCCGAGCCGGAGAGGCGCCCAACGCCCGTGCGGCTTCGACGTACACGTCGCCTTTGATCGAGACCACAATCCCGCGCGTCAACCGCGCGTAGCCGGGCGACCACACAATTCCAATCACGATCATCGTGTTGGTGATCGATGGCCCCACTGCCCCGGTCACGGCGAGGATCAGAATCAGCCCGGGTAACGCCATCACCGCATCGACGATCCGCATGATCACCAATTCGTCAAGTTTGCCCCCGACGTACCCGGAGAGCAGTCCCAGCGGGACGCCGAGCACGATCGCCACGCCGATAGCGGCCAGAACGATCTGCCAGGCGATGCGCGCCCCGTACAGTGTCCGGCTGAGTACGTCACGCCCCTGGGCGTCGGTCCCGAAGACGTGGTCCCAGCTCGGCGCCTGGAAGACGGTTTCGCGGCTGAGGTGGGTCTCAAGCGGGTCGAACGGCGAGATCAGCGGTGCAAACGCCGCCACAATCCCGAAGCCGAACAACAACGCGGCGCCGACAACGGCGGGCCGGTTGCGCACAAAGACGCGCACGATCGGTTGCGCCAACTGAACCAGGCCCGAGTCGCGGATACGTTGCAGCGCACCCGGTCTAACGCCTGGCTCCGCAACGACCACGCTCATTCCGCACCACCTTCCGCCGCCATACGGATACGCGGGTCGAGCAGCGGATACGTCAGATCCACTGTCAAGTTGACCAATACGACGGCGATGGCGAAGAACATGGTCACACTTTGCACGACCAGGAAATCCTGTTGGGTGACGACTGCATCGACAAACAGGCGACCCATGCCAGGCACGGCAAACACGGTTTCGGTTATCACCGCGCCGCTAAAGATCAGACCGGCCTGAAAGCCGAAGATGGTGACGATCGGAATCATGGCGTTGCGCAATCCATGACGGACAATGACCACGCGCTCACGCAAGCCCTTCGCCCGCGCGGTGCGGATGTAGTCGTCGTTGAGCACATTGATCATCGCCGAACGTGTCTGGCGCATCAGCAACGTCGTCGCGGTCAGCGAAACAGCAATCACTGGAAGCGCCATATGACGCATGTTGTCGACCGGGTCCTCCCAGAAGGGCACGTAGCCAAAGATCGGGAACCAGCCAAACTCAAGCCCCAGCACGACGATCAGCGCGATCCCGGTCAGAAACTCTGGAATCGAGTTGCCGATGATCATCAGCGAGCTGGCGCCCACCTCGGTCTTCGAACCCGGACGCAATGCGGACAACACCCCTACCGGGATCGCGACGGTGATCACGACAATCAGGCTGAGGATGCCCAACTGCATCGTCGCCGGCACACGCCGGGCGAAGAGCTCGTTGATTGAGACCTCGTTGACCAGTGAGGTACCGAGATCGCCTTGGAGCGCGGACCAGATCCAGTTGCCGTAGCGCTCGACGAGCGGTTTGTCCAGCCCCAACCGGCGCTTGGTCGCCTCGATCAGTTCCGGAGTTGCCTCCACGCCGACGATCCCAGCTGCGGGGTCGCCGGGCAGGGCATTCATCAGCGCAAACACCAGCACGCTGATCACCCAGAGGATGAACAGCGATGAGAGCAGCCGCGTCGCGATGTAGCTCAGCATCCTCGATCAGCCCCTCAAGTCAGACCTCCCCTTCGGCGGGTGTCTCAAAAGTCAGCATCCCCAGTCCCCGCTTCACGCTGGGACCTGCTCCTTCGCCGCTCCTTACTTCACCTCCAGATAGCCCGTGCCGCCCGAGCGGGTCCCCGCGTAAAGCGGGGACTGGGATTCTATCGATCGAGGTGACTTCTGAGACACCCTCCTTGGGGGAGGTCTTGGTGTGGTCAGGCGGACGCCTCCGCTTAGAGGTTATTGAACCACAGGTATTTGAAGCCCAAGCCCTTGGGGAACCCAAAGAACGGGATCAATTCGAAGCCCTCGACATGCGCCTGCGCAGTCCAGCCGGCTGGCCACTGCGCAATGTACGCAGACCACATGTGCTCCGCTTCCGCCTCGAAGACCTTCTCATAGAGGGGGATGCGATCCTCCTGGCTGGCTGGAACGGCGGCAGCCCAGACCAACTCCTCGGTTGCGCGAAGATCAGCAAGGACCGAGTCGTTGGGGTACTGACTGAGATCGGCGCGACCGGTACGAGGACCGTCTGCCGGTGAGCCGTACATCCAATTCTGCAGACCCTCGAACTTCGGACGAAGCACCGGGTCAGGATCGAACGGTGATTCCCAGGAAAGCGTCGAAATCGTCCAGTCGGTCGAGGCCAACAGGCGGTCGATGATCACGGCCTCTGTGCCCTTGATGAAGTCCAGCTCGATCCCGACCTCACGCAACTGTGCGTTGACGGGTTCAGTGACGACCGTCTGGAACTCAGCGGCGAAGCTGAGCTGGACACCCGTGATCCCGTCGCCGAAGCCGGCAGCATCCATCAACTCATGCGCCATCTGCTGGTCCTGCTCGCCGTAATAGTTCTTGTCCTTGGGCAGCGCCCAGCTCTCTACCGACACGTTCGCTCGCGCTGGCTGCCCAAGTCCTTCCCAGGCAACGTCGTTGATCGCATTGCGGTCAAGCGCCTTGTTGTATGCATGGCGCAGGCGCGGATCTCGGAAGATGTTGCTCCCCTCGTTGGCGTTGGGGTTGAGGTTGAACCAGGACATTGTCCAGGTCTGCGCCGTCCCCTGGATCACTCGGCGGCCATCGGCTTCCAGGTCTGCGCGGAAGTCGGAGTTGATCCCGCCGGTTGGGAAGAAGATGTCAATGTCACCGTTGAGGTAAGCGTTCAGGGCGGTGTTCTGGTCAGGAATGATGTTCTGCACGAACCCGTCCAGGTGGACGTTTTCGTTGTCCCAGTAGCCATCCCAGCGTTCGCCCACCCAGCGCTCGCCGGGCTCGTGCACGACATGCTTCAGGTGTCCGGCGCCGACAGGATTGGTAATCGCTGTGTCGAAGTGTTCCGGCGAGATCAGCAGGCCGGTGCCGGGGAACTGCTGAAAGAAGACCAGGGTGGGGCCGAATGGCTCGGAGTTGACCATCCTCCATGTGGACTCGTCGGTCGCCTCAAAGTGTTCGGCCTTGGCGATACCACCACGGTTGCGGGAACCACCGGCCAGGTCCTCTGTGTCGCGAAGGCGCTCCATGTTGAGCTGCACCGCGTTGGCGTCGACCGGCACGTCGTCATGGAAGATCGCGCCCGGACGCATCGTGAAGATGTACGTCAGGTCGTCTGGGATCTCGATGTTGGATGCCAGCATCGGCGTGACCCTCGCCTGGCTGTCGAAGCCGATCAGGCGATCATAGATGTGCTGCCAGTAACCGAGCGCGTCGCCGCCGCTGACACCGATGTGCGGGTCAAAGCCACCGGAGGGATCTTCGAACCAGCTGTGCTGAAGGATTCCACCGCGCTGTGGGCCGCCGGTCGCCGCAGCCGTCTGTTGAGCCTGTTGCTGCTCCTGCGCCTGGGCGACGGCCGCCTGATCCTGCTCGTCCTGCTGCATCGCCTGTTGGTCAGCCTGCTGCTCTGCCTGATCCTGCTGCATCGCCTGCTGTTGTTGTTGGTCCTGCTGATCAGCCTGTGCCGCCGCCGGCTGGTCGTCGTCATCGTCGCCGCCGCAGCCGACCAACGCCAGACCTGCCGCGCCGACGCCAGCGCGCGCCGAGGCCTTCAACAAAGAACGCCGGCTCATCGACCGACGCCGCATCCGCTGCCAATAATTTCGCTCGCTCATCAGGGGACGCTCTCTCTCTTCGCCGACCGGAAATGTTCGGCGTTTCGTACGAAGAAGTATGCCTAGCGAGAAACAGGATTGCAACTCTGTACAGACGACTTGTGGGTGGCTATCCCTCCCCCGCACCCCTGTGTCAAGCCGAGCGGCGCGCGACGAAGCACGAATCGTCACACCCTCCAGCAGCTCCGTCATACCCGGGGCAAGCGCGGGTATATTGGACGCAATGACCACGCGCACCAAATACCACATCGAGACCGCCGCCGAGTTTCTGGTCAGGGCACATGCCTACCTGGCCGACGACGACCTATTGCAGGCTTCGGAGAAGGGATGGGGCGCGGCGGCGCAGGCGGTCAAGGCAGTCGCCGAAGCTCGGGGTTGGAATCGCAATGGTCATCGCCAGTTGCACCAGACGATCCGCCGCCTGGTTGAAGAGACTGGTCGGAGCGATATGCGCGACCACTTCAATGCGGCGAATACACTCCACGCCAACTTCTACGACGGCTTTCTTGAAGCAGAAGACATCAGTGCAAATCTCCAACGCATTGAGCGCTTAGTCGAACTGCTGCGTCCGCTTGCATCCTGAGTTTCATCAGCCCCGATACGCGCGATTCAGCGCCTGCCTCATATTCAGTGTCTGTGAAGCCGCAACGGCGTTGGACTTTCGGTAGGCGTCCCAGCGCTCTCGCTCGCGGCGTGTCATCGCAGGCTTAACCGTCGTTGGCACTCTCAGACCGAGCAGCATTGACGTGTAGCCGCCGTAGCCGAACATTGTGGCGTTCGTCGTTAGCCGACCCAACAGTCGCGAGGGGCCGACCTCGGCGTAGTGGTCGACGATGTCCTGGATCTGACCCAGCGGCGATTCCGCCCGGCAATGACGCCAGAACGGCGTGTCCTGGTGCTCGTTGTACTTGTAGTGCAGCGCGAGGAAGTCGCGCACGTCGTCCCAGGTTGAGGCGAAGCGCTCGTTAAGCAGCATGCGCAGCGATTCGGTCAGGATGCGGTCGGAGTCGGTCAGCGCCCAGGTGAGGTTGTAGAGCTGCTCGATGATCAGGTGCAGCGAGGTCGCCTCCAGCGGCTCAACGAAGCCCGAGGCGTTGCCGACGGCGACGACGTTCTCGACGATGTAGCGCTCGCGCCTCCCGCTGGGGAACTTGAGCAGGCGCAAGTCCGCGCCGGCGAGCTGCGGCTGCAGCGCGCGCAACTCGAACTCCGCTTCTTCCTCCGGACAGAACTGCGACGAGTACACGTACCCCCGCGTGACCACGTCCTCAAAGTCGATCCGCCAGCACCAGCCATGCTTCATCGTCGTCATCGTCGTGTAGGGCCGGATCGTGTCGTCTTCGGGGAAGTCGGCCCGCGACCACGAGCCAACCACGGCGCGGTCGCAGTAGAGGGCATCGCGGTATGAGATGTACGGCTCCTCCAGCGTGTTGCCCAGCAAAATCGAGCCGAAGCCGGAGCAATCGATAAACAGGTCCGCCTCCAGTTCACGCCCGCCGGCCAGCTTCAGCGATTTGACCCCGCCCGACTCGTTCCGCACCACGGCGACCACCTCATCGGCGATTAGCTCCGCTCCTGAGGCCACCGATTTGCGCTCCAGGAAGTCGATGAACGACGCATTCGGTATGTGATACGTCGCGCGCGGATCGAGCGACAGCCGACCATTGCGGATCGTCGCGGGCGAGCGGTCGCGGTCCATGATCGCATTGAACGCGCTCGCATCCCGCATGTCGTGCAGGCAGTAGAAGGCGTTCCACTTAGACAATCCCTCGATCCGACTGTCGAGATACTTGTCGAAGGTGTAGTTGAAATGCGGCACATCTTTCGCGCCCCACTCGAAGCGCAGGCCCAGCTTCCAGCTCGGCCGCACTTCTTTGTGGAACTCGTTGCGGTCGATGCCCAGGTGCTCGTGCAGATGCACCGGAACTGCGGGTGTTGTCGATTCGCCGACGCCGATGATCGGGATATCCGGCGAATGCACGACGGTCAGCTTGATCTGCGGCAACATCCGCCGAAACGTCAGCGCGGCGAGAAACCCGGCGCTGCCGCCGCCGACCACGACCGCGCTGCGAATCGGCTCGGGCATGTCGATTATCCCTGAGCAGCTTCCGCGACCGCCTTGGCGTTGACCTCGGCATGTCCGACGCGGCTGTTCACTAGGGGTCCGGGATCGGGCGCGCGGACTCCGAGAGCAGCGCCTGCACGGCGGGCACGAGGTCGCAGGGAATCAACATCACCGTGTAGGTGTCGTCGGCGAATGCCGCCTCGTCTTCGACAACCGCCTCATCCTCGGTCTGAGAATCGTAGTGAGCGATTACGTCGCGCACCATTGTTTCATCCCAACCTGCGGGGAGGATAGTGCCGGTCCGCTTCATCTGCCCTTCCTTCTATTCCGTCGCCGAAAGGCCCTGAGTGGTTGGCCTTCAGCTCGTAAGCGGTAATCACGAAAACGCTGCTTGGCGCTTGGTCCGGCGTGTAAATCACTCGGAGGTAGCGCCCCCCATCGGTACGGCCGATTGCGACTCTTGAAGCCTGTCGCCCTGGCCGATCCTCTGTCGGCGAGCGTAACACTTCCTCCACCTCATGTTCGTCCACACTATGCGCATGAATGTGAGGGGCGCCGGTCTCCGGGTCGACGTAGAACCGCAGATTCATCACCGGTTGCTCGTCACGAGATTCTTACCCGAGCGCTCCGGTCTCTACCTGTTCCTGCACAAGTCTCCCACTATGGCCGCGCCGCTTCTGCGACCGCCTTCGCCAGGGTCTGCGCGTTGACCACGCCATGCTCAAGGAAGTCAGACATCACGCGAGCGTAGGCGGACGGCACCTCACGAGGTACGCCGTGTCCGACTCGGCTGAACACATGCAGCGTCCCATTGCCGAGTCGGGCGAAGTCCTTGAGGTTGGATGTCAACAAGCCATCGGCTGCGCCCGCAAGCAACAGCGTCGGCGTCTGGATCTCTCCCAGCCGATCGCCCTTGTGATAGCCGACCATCGCATCCCAGCAGCCGTCGTAGTGACCCTCCGAGACGGACAGTTGGCGGTCTACTTGCGCCGGCACGGCGTCGTGCGCGCTTTCGCGTGGGACCCCAGCGAGCGACGTACGGATCAGCAGATCGCGCTCCTTGTTTGCCCAACGCTCACGCATCGCGTCATGAATTGATTGAGGCATCGCGATCCCATCTGCCGGAGCGGGGGCAGACAGTGACAGGCTCAACAGCCGATCGGGATAGGACAATCCAAGCTCGAAACCGATCAATCCACCCATGCTCTGTCCGGCGTAGTGGAAGCGGTCGAATCCGAGATAGTCGGCCATGCCCACGACATCGGCAGCGAGCTGTTCAATCGTGTAGCCATTGTCAGGATGCGCCGAATCGCCCGCGCCGCGACAGTCCATTGCGACGCAGCGGTACTGCGTGCTCATCCGCTCCACGACACCCGACCAGCCATCATGCGACGCGGTGTAGCCGTGCTGGAAGATGATCGGATCGCCGATGCCGATGTCCTCGTAGTAGAGGTTGACGCCGTTGATGTTCGCGATTGCCATAGAAGTCTCCTATCGACTTATCGGGCGTCATAGCCGCCGTCGACCGGCAGCGCGACGCCGGTGACAAAGCTGGCGTCGTCGGAGGCGAGGAACGCCGCCGCCGCCGCAATCTCCTCCGGTTGTCCCAGTCGGCCCATCGGATGCAGGCTGGCGAGGAACTCTTCCGCGCCTTCCATCTCTCTGATTGGCGCGGTCATCGGAGTGTGGATATAGCCAGGGCAGACAGCGTTGACGCGCACGTTGCGCGGACCATAGGTCACAGCGAACTGTCGCGTGATGCCGACCACGCCGTGCTTCGCGGCCACGTATGCGCCGGCTCCCTCTTCGACCTCCAGGTCGATATCCCGTGTCGACGGGCTGCTCAGCAGTCCGTTGAGGCCGGCGATCGAGGCCGTGTTGATAATCGATCCGCCGCCCCGCTCGGCCAACACCGCCGCGCCATGGAACGTGCCGTAATAGACGCCGCTCAGATTGACCGAGATGGTCCGGTCCCATCCATATTGACTACCACCGATGCCAGCGTTGTTGAACACCACGTCCAGTCCGCCCAGCACGGCAATGGTCTGCGCCAGCGCATCCTTGACCGCGTCCTCGGAGGTGACGTCAAGCTCCATCGTCGCCGAGCGACCGCCATGCTCGGCAATCTGTGCGGCGGTCGTCTGCGCGCCGTCGACATTGATGTCAGCGCACATCACCGCGGCCCCCTCCGACGCCATCCGCAACGCCGAAGCCTGCCCAATCCCTGAGCCTGCTCCCGTGATCAATGCAACACGTCCCTCAAGTCGATCCATCGCCATAACGAATACTCCTCGGCTTCAACTGTCGTGTCCGCGCAGTCTAGGTCGGAGCGGGATATCGTGTGGAGTGACGGGGGTGCGAGATGGCGACGCGACAGACAACGATCACAGGGCTCGAAGAAAACGATGAACTGCGCCAGGAGTTCTTTCGGTTGGCGGAGCAATGGGCGGAAGAAACGAGGGGATACTCGGTCGGGATCGAGGAGATAGCTCATCCCGCATATCTGCGAATCATCGGTATGGGAGAGCAGGCTATTCCGTGGATTCTCGATGAGATGGCCGAGCGTGGAGGACAGTGGTTTGTCGCTCTCCAGGCCATCACTGGCGCGAATCCAATTCCTGATGAAGATCGCGGACGCCGTCCCAAGATGCGGGCGGCGTGGTTCGATTGGGGTCGCCAGCACGGCTGGATCGATTAGTCGATGAACCGTCGGCTTCTACTGGAGATATACCTTCCCGGGCTTGAAGGCTCCGACTACGAAATCACAAGCGAAGCGACGGACGATTACAACTGCATCGCATGGGCATTGGGAGAAACAGACAGGTTCTGGAATCCCATTGGCGTGTATCCGGACTATTGGCCGGAAGGACTGCCGAGAGATGTTCGTTTGTCGAGCGTCGTTCTGATGTTCCAGCAACAGGGTTTCGAGTCGGTTGGTGATGCGCGGGTGGAGGCTGGCTTCGAGAAGATTGCCTTGTTCGGCGACCAAGAGCGGTTCATTCACGTTGCCAGGCAGCTTGCTTCAGGACGATGGACAAGCAAGCTTGGAAACGACTGTGACATCGAGCACGATCTGGAGGATCTGGTTCGACGCCGCAGCCCGTCCGCCTCCTATCGTTACGGCCAGATCGTCGGATACATGCGCCGTCCGCGACGTTCATCGGAACCTAACCCGTAGGTTCGAGACCTGCCGTTAAGCTGCGCATTGTGACCTTGAACATTCAGCCCTGAGGAGCTACCACATGCCTATTTCAGTTGGAGATTCCCTGCCCGACGCCAAGGGAACCGCGATGACCGGCGGCCGCCCGGGACCAGTCAGCATTCGTGAGCTGGTCGGCGACAAGAAGACCGTGATCTTCGGCGTGCCCGGCGCCTTCACACCGACCTGCACCAACGACCACCTACCGACCTTCGCCACCTCTGCCGACCAGCTCTCGGCCGCGGGCATTGAGCAGACGATTTGCATGTCGACCAATGACATCTTCGTCCTGCAGGCCTGGAACGCCGCCCACGGCGCAGGTCACATCACGATGCTCGCCGACGGCTCGGGCGACATCACCCGCGCGATGGATATCGGACTCGACCTCAGTGGTCTGGGCCTCGGCTTCCGCTGCACTCGATTCGCGATGCTGGTCGAGGGCGGCGTGGTTAAGGCCTTCCAGACCGAAGAGAATCCCGGGACCTGCGCGATGACGTCGGCTGCGGCGATCCTCGAGCACGCCTAAGCACGTCTTCTGGTGAGCAATGCCGGAGGCCAATGCCGTCCCCTCGGGCGCTGACGACCTGCGCCACATAGATGTAGAGCGTCTGAGACGCTCGGACGCCGAAGCGCTGCTGCGCTATCACGGCGTCCGCAGCGCTCATAGCTATCAGGCTTCGTGGTACAACAACGCCACCTTCGTCTTTCCCCTGTTCGCGGTGATCATCGCAGGCGTCATTTGGCTCGTCACCGGCAGCGCTGAGGCCGGCGGTGCGGCCATCTTCTTTCTCGTCGTGACCGGAGCCATGCTGCCGGTCGTCTTCATCACCTGGCAGCGACAGACCACCGCCGTGCTCGTCCACGCAGAGGGCGTCACCGCGCTGCATGCCGGGCTTGAACAACAGACCATTGAGTGGGACGAACTGCGCAGCGTCAGGCGTGTAGAGACGATGGGCAACGTCCGCTGGTACCTCGACGGCGCGGGCGAAGAGCACATCGTGATTGAGGGTGAGATCGCCGATCGCGAGCAGTTGCTGGACGCAGCCCGTTCGGAGTTTGAGCGGCGCGGAGGTTAGCCTCCGCCCCCGCCGAACGAAGGAGCATCCGGAGTGTTCAACGTCGGCCGCGAGTCGGCAGGCAAGGCGATCGCCGTGATGGCCGTTTCACCGTCTTCGGCCAGGATGATCGTGACTGCGGCGCCGGCGACAATTGTCAGGGGATCGACCCGCTGCAGACGCAGCAGGAACGTCGTTTTATCGGTCAGCTGAATGGTCGACCTGCCGGTGGGCGAGTCGATGATCAGCTTGCCATCCGAGATAGAAAGCACCCGACCTATGAGCACCTGGCGTCCCTGCAGGCCTTCGGCATTGCCGAACGGACTGAGACCACTGCCGCCCAGGACCAGCCCGCTATTGGGATGGGCCGTTTCGTCGATATCGATTTGCAGCCGCCCGGCCACGACGGACTCGGCGACGACCACGTCCTCCGCTGTTGGTTGCGTCGCCACCACGTCCGAGCCGACGAACCAGCCGCCCAGGCCAGCGCCGGCCAATGCGCCCAGGACAATTAGCCAACCAAGAATGCTGCGTGTCATGGGCTGGCGTCCGCAAGGATGGCCTCCACTGCGGCGTCTCCGGTGAGCGCCTCGGCGGCAGGAATAATCACGATGCCTGTGGTGATGAAGCTATTGACGTTGTCATCCGTTGCACCGACGACCACGTAGTCGCCCGGTTGCACTCCGTCCGTCCAGATAGGGAGCATCGCTTCGATCACGGAATCGTCACGGAATCGAATGGTGTGAAGCGTGTCGCCGACTCGCACAATCCAGGCGTCGCCCGAACGCTCAGTCACGAACCCGCTCAAATCACCGACCGGCGCGCCGTCGCTGCCGACACGGCCTTGCTGCGAACTCTCGTAGACGCGCACCACTTCTTGCTTCTCGGGAGCGCCCCACTGAAACCCTGCCCCCAATGCGGCGCCAAAGACGATCCCGGCGAGCGGGATGATCAACAGGCGAGAGGCGTAGCCACTGAGTCGGTTGCGCACGTGCGAGTCGATTCCCGTGTTTTCCCGCTCCCCTTGCAGAGGGAGCTGCCGAAGGCTGAGGGGGTCCCCCTGCGGTCACAAACGACCGAATCTATGAACCGCTTTACGACGGCTTCCCCAGGATATGGGGTGCGTCATCATTTGTAGCACAAAGAGGGCGGACCGAAGTCCGCCCCCTCTGCTGGTTGTTTCGCGATCTACGTCGTTAGACAGCGAGCGCGTCGGCGACGTCGGCGAGGCCGATCGATTCGAGCTTCTCGCGGCTCGGCAGGCAGGACTCGGTGTCCCAGCCGCACGCCTTGAGGAAGTCGGTCTCGAGGGTTTCGACATCAAGAATGACATCGGCCAGCGGGCCGGTCTTCTGCACGGTGCCTTCGCCACCCCAGAGGCGCGCCGGAGCGAAGCGCTGACGCGGGTTGTCGCCCTCGCGAACGGTGAAGGCCATTCGCAGGTTGGCGATCCGCTCGCCGGCCAGCTGCAGGTCGTCACCGGTCATGTTCCAGCCCGTGACGGCGTTGATCCACTGCGGGAAGCGGTCGGTCGGAGCGGCCATCATGATGAACTGACACATGCCGGTCGCGTTCGAGATGTGCATGTACTCCGAGGCGCCCTTGTGGTGCTCGCCGCGGTTCTCGTAGTCCTTGAAGTCGCGCGGCGCTGCCGGGTACTCGGGGCCGCCGTAGCGGGAGTTGCCCTCGTACTGCGTGTGCCGGGCCGGGGTCGGGTCGAGCTTGTAGGTCGTCCAGTACTCCGGCTGCAGCTTCGAGTCGTGCATCGGCAGTTCCTGGCCACCGACATCGGTGCGGAACTCCTGTGCGCGGCTGTCGCCGTTCTTGGCGTCGATCTTCTCGGCCGCGACCTTCATGCCGTCGGCGAGCAGGTCGCCGAAGCCGTCGCGCTTGCCGATCAGGTGCAGCATCTCGATGATGCCGTCGTCGTTGCTCCAGGTGAGCTCGACGCCGCCGGTGTCCTCGAGGTCGATCAGACCGTTCTCGAAGCACTCAATCGCAAACGAGATCGTCGTGCCGGCGCCGATTGTGTCGAGGCCGTACTCGTTGCACCAGTGGTTGGCGGCCTGCAGCATGTCCAGGTTCGCGCTCAGGTTCATCGTGCCGAACGAGGCCATCGTCTCGTACTCGGCGCGGTGCGTGTTGATCGGATACTTGAAGACGCCGTTCTCGTGGTCGGTTTCGGCCAGGCCGAGCTCCGGGGCCCCGAAGGGAGACTCGATCGACTCGGCGCCACAGGCCATCGGGCAGCGCCAGCAGCCGTAGCTCTTGGCCGACTTGGGGCGCAGCTCTCCGCTGCTGGTCTTGCGCATCGCGACCGGACCCTGGTCGGTCATCTGGAGCTCGTCGTAGTTGTGGGTCATCCGCGTCGCGTTGACGACCGGTCCCTGGATCGGATCGACGTTCGGGAACACGTCCACGCCAACGCCGCCCCAGTTGCGGACGGGCGAGTCGCCATTGTGGGCGGAACCGGCGGTGATGCCGGTGGTGCCAAAGGTGGCGAAGAAGTCGCGCAGCGGCGCGATGAACTCGTCACGTGACTTCTTGGCCAGCGCGCGAATGGTGGTGTCCTGCGAGAGCATGTTCTCGCGCGGGACGCCCTTGACCACGACGGCCTTGACCTTCTTCGAGCCCATCACCGCGCCGACGCCCGAGCGGGCGGCCAGGCGGCCGTGCTCGTTGCAGATGCCGGAGAGGTAGGAGAGCTGCTCGCCGGACGGGCCGATGCTGGCCACGGAGGCCTTCTTGCCGTACTTCTCCTTGAAGGCGTTCTCGACCTCGATCGCGCCCATGCCCCAGTACTCCGAGGCGTCCTCGATTGAGACGTCGTCGCCGTCGATCAGGATGTAGACGGGGCTGTCCGCCTGGCCGTAGAGGAGGATGCCGTCCCAGCCGGCGAACTTCAGATAGGGACCGAAGTCGCCGCCGCAGTTGGCGTCGCCCCAGCCGCCGGTCGACGGCGACTTGCAGACGACCTGGAAGCGGTTGCCGAAAATCGGCGTACCGGTCAGCAGACCAGGAAGCATGCCGAGGACGTTTGCCGGGCCCAGCGGGTCGGCGCCGGCGGGGATGCGGTCGAACAGCAGGCGAGCGCCGATACCGTAGCCACCGAGGTAGTCCTTGTACATCTGCTCGGGAATGTCTTCCCGCTCGATGCTGCCGTCGCTCAGGCGGACGTTGATGATCTTGCCGTTGTAGGCGAGTTCGTCTGGGTTGAATTCCATATCGGCGAACGGGTCAGCCGCTTCGGTGGCTTCAGCGTTTTCCGCGCCCGGAACATTGGCCATGGGTCACTTCCTTCTTCAGTTCTGCTCGTTGCGCATACGTTAGATGTCTCTGCCATGAGACAGAGCTTCGCAACACGGACAGCCGCCGACAGCGCACGCCATGGCGACTCGATGCAAAGCTTTTCACAGAGTAGCGACTCCGCACTCTGAGCGCTACGCGCACGATGGAAGAGGCAGCTCTTCCTGGTTGACGAGCTCGCCGATCAGAGGCCAGGGTCTGCTCATATGGCTAGCCATGGACCAGCTCGAGCGGGGTTGCGAGTGTGCGATGCGTACGTTCTCGCGCCGGCGCCGTGGTCGGTTGAGGCGTGTGTCTTGCTATGCGGGGATTTCAGGTTGAATTTTTTTCGGGGGCGCTGCGGGCGCGATCTCCTGTCGAGCACTGGAGATCGCGTTTCAGTTCTTTCAGGTTCTTTCAGGTTCTTTCAGGTTTTTCCGGTCTGGTTCAGCGATTGTCGTTCGAGTTTGTTCGGATCTGTTCGATCCGGTTCGGCGCTGCGGCGCTCTGTCGGCAGAGGTCGGACGGGATTGGACGGGCATTGTCTTCTGCTTCCATGAGATTATATGTTCTGACGGTAGCATAGCCCGCCCCTTGGTGAGACCATTGGAAAACTCCTCTTCTCCCTCCTTGCGGGAGAGATGCCGAAGGCAGAGGGGGGCTCCCGATGAGGTGTTTCAGAAGTACAAGATTCGTCATTCGCGCGCTCCGTCTCGGGAATCTCGCCGAGCGCTGCACCAACGCTCGTAGCCGAGGAACCGCGCCCGATTCGATTGCATAGCCGGCTCCTGCTTGTCGTGCCAAGCACAGCGAGATACCCGCGGCGGAGCGCGGGTATGACGGAATTTGAGGTCGGACGGCTTCTGAAACACCCTCTCCCGATCTCATCCCCTATCTGCTCGCTGCCGGAGCACTCCCGGTTTTCCGTCCCCGCCCCCGAGCGGGGACCTGCCCCCGGTTCCCTCCAGGCTGAACGAACATGGCAGAGCGCATATCTGGTGGAGTGCGATTGAGAGATCGTAGCCTCGCGAAGCGGAACGGGTCCCCGCTCGGGGGCGGGGACGGAGAAGATCTCCAAGCGCGACTTTTCAAAGGTCTCCTTGGGGAGGGAAGCGGAGACGGGTTGGTCGCTGAGCAGGCATATGTGAACAAGCTGCTGGAGGGACTGGAGGAGTTGGGTTGAGGCTGAACTCGTCCAGCGTCTCCCAAGCGACAGAGAACAGCTCTCGACGAACGAACGTCGGCTTCAATCAGTTGTTTCGCGTAGCGCTAACTGTTTCTGCGATCTAGCCTGTGCCCTGGTTGGAGTGAGGACGCGGTGCGACTGAAGCGCCACACGAATGTTGGGGCATGAGACAGCTCAGACAGACGTTCGCGGCATTTGTCGTGCGCGATTTCCGCTTCATGTGGGGCGGCTCCCTACTCTCCGTGACGGCGTTCATGACGGCGTTCCTGCTGGTCCCGTCCGTCGCCTACCAGATTACCGGTAGCTACGCCGCCGCCGGCGTCGCGGCAATGGGCTCCGGCATCTCGCAGACCCTGCTCGGACCGCTCGGCGGCGTGATCGCCGACCGCTATCGCAAGAAGCCCATGGTCATGGTCGGACAGCTCATGCCCGGCTTCCTGATCGCCGGCATGGGCGTCCTGATCTACACCGAGACGATCAGCGTCACACTGCTGCTCCTGACGACGCTGATGATGGGCGCCGGCTTCTCCCTCATGGGCCCAGCCCGCCAGGCCTGGACCGGCGAGATCGTTCCCCGGCGCATGCTGGCAAACGCGGTTGCCCTCCAGCAGATGTCGATGAACACCGGTCAGGTGATCGGCCCGACCATCGTTGCGGTTGCGATTATCTTCCTCGGCGACAGCGGCGAACTGACCCTCAAGCAGGCCAGCTACCTATTCTTCCTGGTCGCCTCGTTCTTCGTCATCGTCTTGCCGATGACCGGCGCGATCAGAGGCGGCGCGGCGCCCAAGCCGAAGGAAGAGCGCCGCGCATTCGGTGTCGAGCTGCGCGCCGGATTCGACTATCTCAAGGGCAATCCCCGACTGCGCATCTGCTGGGCATTCTTCCTCGTCATGGTGATGTGTGGATTCGCCTTCCAGACGCTGCTGCCGGGCATGCTGGACCGCGAGTTCGGCCGCAATCCGTTCGATATCGGACCGACGTACATCATCTTCGGCGTCGCTTCCCTGGCCATCAATATCCTCCTGGCCGGCATGGTCTCCGGCCCGCGCGCCTGGCCGGCCCTGCTGGCGATGGGCATGATGCTCGCGGTTGGATTCTGGCTGGTCGCGCTCGCGCCCAACTACGGAGCGCTGCTGGTGCTGGGTTCGTTCATCGGCGCGGGACGGTCCGGCGTGATGCTGGTCAACCAGTCGATCATGATGTCGCACACCAAGCCCGAGTATTTCGGCCGGGTGATGTCGTTCGTGATGATGGGATTCGGTCTGCAATCGCTGTTGGGCCCGGTCTGGGGCCTCACCGCTGATGCGATCGGCGGACGTCAGACCTTTGCCTTGATTGGCTTGATCGCCGCTGTCGCGACGGTCTTCATGGCGATCGGTTGGCGGCGCACGCGGCACCTGCCGCTCGAACCAGGCACCGCTGCAGCCAGCATGGGCCGCCGCTACGGGGTGACTGTTGAGCGACCGACTGCGCGTCTTGAGCCTCTGACCAACGGTCGGCGCCCGCAACCGGCCTTTGCCGAGCAGCTCGCTCCAGTTGCGCTGATGGAGGCGCAGAAGGCACGCTCATGAGCCGACAGGTCGGTGCGAGAGACAGCAACTCGGTTGCTAGGCCGAGCAGCAACTCGGTTGCTAGGCCGACCGGCAAGTGGGGCGGCGCCTTCGACTCCTTCGCGCACCGCAACTATCGCTATCTCTGGGGCGGGTCGCTGCTCTCGACGACCGCCTTCATGACCACCTTCCTGCTCGTGCCGATCGTCGGCTACGAGATCACCGGCTCCTACGCGCTCTCCACGCTCGCCCAGATGGGCAGCGGGCTGGCGATGTTCTTCCTCGGTCCGCTGGGCGGCGTGATCGCCGACCGTTACCCCAAGAAACCACTCGTCCTGGCCGGACAGATCTTCCCGGCCCTGCTGATCGTCGCCACCGGCATTCTGATTGTGGGCGGCAGGATCACGATCCCAATCCTCTTCGTCTCCACGCTGCTGATGGGCTTCGGCTTCGCGCTGATGGGTCCAGCCAGACAGGCCTGGCTGGGAGAGCTGATTCCCCGCCGGCTGCTCGCCAACGGCGTCGCGCTACAGCAGATGTCGCAAAACATGGCGCGTGTGCTCGGACCCATGCTCGGCGCGATCCTCGTCTTCGCCGGCGACATCCCGTCGGGCTGGCTCTACCTGGGCGTGGCCGGATTCTTCCTGATCGTCGTTCCGCTGACCACGAGGCTGCCCTGGACCGTGGCGCCCAACCAGAACGCCGACACGCCGCGGCGCTCCGCCTTCGGCGACCTCATGCACGGCTTCAGCTACCTCCGGTCGAACCGTCGGCTGCGACTGCTCTGGCTCTACTGGATGGTGATCGTCGTCTGTGGATTCGCGATCAACTCGTTGACGCCGGGGATCCTGGATCGCGAGTTCGGGCGAGCTCCTTCGGAAGCCTTCATCGTCTTCCTGCCCTTCGGGATCGCATCGGTGCTGGTCAGTATTCCGCTCGCCGGATTGATGAACGGTCGCTTCGCCTGGCCGCTGCTGTTGTTCTTCGGCCTCGCCTCAGGCGTGACGCTCTGGGCCTTCGCCGCGGCGCCGACCATGTTTACGCTGATCCTGCTCGCCATCCCGGTCGGCGCGGCCACCTCCGGCGTGATGTTGATCAACATGTCGTTGATGATGACCAACTCGCGCTCCGAGTACTTCGGACGCGTCATGTCTTTCATCATGCTCGGCTATGGCATGCAGTCGATCATGGCGCCAATTTGGGGCGGACTGGCGGAATGGCTTGGTGGTCGCCAGGCGCTGGTCATTGTCGGAGTCGTCGCGGTGATCGCGACGGGATTTATGGCCGCAGGCTGGCTGCGCACGAGGCATCTGCCGCTCGATCTCGGCACGGCTGCGGCAGACGCCGATCCCGAGGGCGCGCGCGATTCGAGTCCCCTCGTGCGGCGTCAGCCGGTCCCAGCCTTCGCTGCACAGGTCGCGCCCGTCGTGTTGGTCAACGGACAGAAACCTCGCCCGACTCCAGCGATTGGCGGTGACTGATGCGCACCACCCTCGCCGCATTCGCAGCCGTCAACTTCCGCCTGCTCTGGGGCGGGACGCTGCTCTCCACCACCGCCTTCATGACCAGCTTCCTGCTCGTGCCGATCGTGGCCTACGAGATCACCGGCTCCTACACGGCCTCCGGCATCGCACAGATGGGCAGCGGATTCTCGATGCTGCTGCTCGGACCGATCGGCGGCGTGATCGCCGACCGCTATGCCAAGAAACCGATGGTGCTGGTCAGTCAGATCATTCCCGGTTTGATCATTCTGGGCACGGGCATCCTGGTCATCACCGATCTGATGACGATCTGGATGCTCTTCCTCTCCAGTCTGCTGATGGGCATCGGCTTCGCTCTCATGGGCCCGGCGAGGCAGGCCTGGTTGGGCGAGCTGGTCCCCAGGAACCTGCTAAGTAACGGCATCGCGCTGACCCAGGTCGCACAGAATATTTCCCAGGTACTCGGCCCAATGCTTGGCTCGATCCTGTTGTTACTGTTCGCGTTCGGCACGGGTCAGATTTACTTCCTGCTCGCCGGCTTCTTCCTGATCACGATCCCCCTGACGACGAAACTGCCCAGCGCCCGGGCTGCGATTGCCGCTCAGCGGCGCTCAGCGGTCAGCGAGTTGCGTTCCGGTTTCCGATACCTACGCACCAACCCGCGACTGCGCATCCTCTGGGGCTATTGGATGGTGATCGCCATCTGCCGGTTCGCCTCGCAGACATTGTTGCCCGGCTTCATCGAGCGCGAGTTCGGCGTCGACGCCAGTGACACCTTCCTGCTCTACCTGGTCGTCGGCGTGGTCGCCCTGATTACCAATGTCCCGCTCGCCGGAAAGGTCACAGGACCGCGAGCCTGGCCCTTGTTGATCGGGTTTGGCTTCCTCATGGCCGTGGTGTTCGTGATGGGCGCCCTGACGCCGACCTTCTTTGCCTTGATGTTGGTCGCCATCCTCGTTGGGGTCTCCACGACCGGAGTGATGCTGGTCAATCAGGCCTTGATCATGACCAACACGCGGCCCGAGTACTTCGGCCGAGTCATGTCGTTCGTGGTCCTGGGCTTTGCCGCGCAGACGCTGCTCGCTCCCATCTGGGGCGCGAGCGCTGACGCAATTGGAGGTCGCGAAACATTGATCGGGGTCGCAATGATTATTGCTGCCACGACGGTGCTGCTGACAATCGGTTGGATCCGCACCCGTCACCTGCCCCTGGGACCCGGAACACCGGCGGCGGTCGCGGCGGCCGAGCGCCTGGCTGCCCTCAGGACACTCATTCCGAGTGCGGCTTTCGCGGCGAGACTCTCCACAATCGTCCGGTCGAGCGCACAGAAGGCTCGCCCAACGACCCACATTGGCGGCGACTAGCCTCGACCAATGAGCAGCATGAACACGACATTCGCCGCGCTCGCCGTCCGAGATTTCCGCCTCCAGTGGATCGCCTCGACGCTGGCGACCACCGCCTTCATGACGACGTTCGTGCTCGTGCCGATCGTCGCCTATCAGCTCACCGGCTCCTACGCTTCCTCGGGAATCGCGGCGATGGGCAACGGCGTCGGAATGCTGTTCCTGACGCCCTACGGCGGAGTCCTGGCCGACCGCCTACCGAAGAAACCGGTCGTGCTGTGGGGACAATTCGCAACGGTCGCAGTGATCGCCGTGACCGGCGCGCTGATCGTCACCGACCTGATCACGGTCCCTCTGCTGTTTGCATCCACGTTGCTCAGCGGAGCCGCCTTCGCGCTCACCGGCCCGGCCCGACAGTCGTGGATCGCGGAACTGGTCCCCGAGCGCCTCGTACCCAACGCCGTCGCCCTTCAGCAGATGGGAATCAACGTCGCACAAACTCTGGGACCGACCATGGCCTCGATCGCTGTGTTCGCTTTCGGAGTCAACTCGGGCTCTATCTACCTCGGAGTCTCGCTGCTTTTCATCATCGCCGTGCCAATCACCTTGATGCTGCCCAAGACCGCGCCGAAAGTGGTCGTTCGACGCTCGCCACGCCGAGAACTCGCCGATGGCTTCAGCTATCTCCGACGCAATCCGAGGCTGCGCATCCTCTGGTTGTTCTGGCTGTTGATCGTGATCTGCGGCTTCTCCATCCAGACCCTGATGCCCGGCATCCTCGATCAGGAGTTCTCCCGTTCCCCCGACGAGGCGGTCCTCATCAATTCAATCTTTGGTATCTCCGCCCTGGCCGTCAACCTGCCGCTCGCCGGTCTCGTGGGCGGAAGACACGCCTGGCCGCTCTTGCTGGCGACGGCGGTACTGATGGCGGTCGGGCTGTGGGTCGTCGCCTGGGCGCCGACGTATGGGCTGATGCTGATCGTCAGCGCGATCGCCGGCGCCGGACGCTCCGGCGTGATGCTCGTCAACCAGTCGATCATGATGTCCAACACGCGGCCGGAGTACTTCGGCCGGGTGATGTCGTTTGTGTTGATGGCGTTCGGACTGCAATCGATCGTCGCGCCCGGCTGGGGAATCATCGCCGATATCATCGGCGGACGCGAGACACTGTTGCTCGTTGGCCTGATCGTGGTCGGCGGCACGGCCCTCATGTTGTTCGGCTGGATTCGGACTCGAGGCCTGCCGCTGGAGGTGGGCACCGCCGCTGCAACGGTCGCCGACGAGGCGTCGCCTGAACCCGAATCGATTCCCGGCCGCAGACCAACCGGGAGTCCCGTGCCCAGCCCAGCCGTCAGTCCACTCTTCGCCGCTCGCGTCGCGCCGGTCGTGCTGATGGAAGGCCAGAAGCCGCGCACGCCGGTCCCGAATCTGACCAGTGGCGACTAGCCTCGCTGAATGAATCGACTGGGCCACACCTTCGCCGCTCTGGCCGTCCCGCAATTCAGGCTCCTGTGGTTCGGCTCGCTGCTCGCCACGACCGCCTTTATGACGACGTTCGTGCTCGTGCCGATCGTCGCCTATCAGATCACCGGCTCATACGCGGCCTCCGGGATCGCCCAGATGGGCATGATCGCTCAGCTCATCCTGGGACCGATGGGCGGTGTCTTCGCGGACCGCTACCGCAAGAAGCCGCTCGTGCTCGCCGGACAGATCGTGCCCTGCGTGATCATCGTCGCGACCGGGGTTCTGATCGTGACCGGACGGATCACGATTCCGTTCCTGTTCGCATCGACCTTCATGATGGGCGCCACGTTCTCGCTGATGGGCCCAGCCCGACAGGCATGGATGACGGATCTGCTGCCCCGGCGTCTGCTGGCCAACGGCGTGGCGCTTCAGCAAATGTCGATCAATATTGCGCAGGTCTTGGGCCCGACCATGGGCTCGATCGCCGTCTTCCTGTTCGGATTCGACGCCGGCTATCTCTACTTGTTCGTGGCTGCGTTGTTCGTTGTCGTAATCCCGCTCACGACCCTGCTGCCGAACACACCTGCGACGCCCGCGCCGGAAGGCGGCCGGTTGTCGCCGATGCGGCAGCTGACCGACGGATTCGACTATCTGCGCCGGCGTCCGCGTCTGCGTTCGCTCTGGATGTATTGGCAGTTGATCGTCGTCTGCGGATTCGCGATGCAGACCCTGATTCCCGGCCTGCTCGACCGCGAATTCGGGCGCGACCCCAATGACGCCATCATCGTCTTCTCGATCTTCGGAATCTCGGCGCTGCTGATCAATATCCCGCTCGCTGGACTCGTCAGTGGCCGCTTCGCCTGGCCGGCCCTGTTCGCGACGGGAGTCTTGCTCGCCATCGGCCTCTGGCTGGTCGGTTGGGCCCCGACGTTTGCCTTGTTGATCGGACTTGGCGCCGTCGCCGGCGCTGGACGCTCCGGTGTGATGCTGGTCAATCAATCGATCTTGATGTCCAACACCAGACCCGAATACTTCGGCCGCGTGATGTCCTGGGTGATGATCGCCTTTGGTCTGCAAGCGATGCTCGCTCCTGTCTGGGGAGGCCTCGCAGACGCGATCGGTGGTCGCCAGACGATGTACATCGTCGGCCTGGTGGTGCTCGTCGGCACGGGCATGATGGCGCTCTCGTGGCTCAGAACCCGTCGGCTGCCCATCGAATCAGGAACCGCCGCGGCGGCGATGGCCGGAGAAGTTCCGCCCGAGCCGGAGCGGCCAATACCGATTCCAGCCGCCGCGCCAAGCCCGGCCTTCAGCCCCCTCTTCGCAGCCCGATTGGCCCCCGTCGTGCTGATGGAAGGGCAAAAGCCTCGCGCGCCAGTGCTGAGCGGAGATTAGGCTCAGCGAATGGGCCGACTCAGCGTCACCTTCGCCGCCCTCAGCGTTCGCGAGTATCGACTGCTCTGGTCAGGGTCGTTGTTCGCGACGACCGCGTTCATGACCACGTTCATTCTGGTACCGATCGTCGCCTACGAGATCACCGGCTCATACGCCGCCTCCGGCATTGCCCAGTCAGGGATGGTCTCGCAGTTACTGTTCGGACCGTTTGGTGGCGTGATCGCCGACCGCTACGCCAAGAAACCACTGGTGTTGGGCAGTCAGATCATCCCCTGCGCGATCATCGTCGTCACCGGCATCATGATCGTCACCGACCGGATCACGATCCCGATGTTGTTCGCGTCCACCTTCTTGATGGGCGCAACCTTCTCGCTGATGGGTCCGGCGCGTCAGTCCTGGGTCGTTGAGTTGGTCCCACCGCGCCTACTGCCCAACGCGGTCGCGTTGCAAAACATGTCGATCAATATCGCGGCGGTCCTCGGTCCGATGATGGCTTCAGTCCTCGTGCTCTCGATGGGCTTGAATTCCGGCATCCTCTATCTGTTGGTTGCTGCTCTCTTTGTCGTGGTCCTGCCGCTGACGTTGATGATCCACGGGTCGGGCGCGGCTACGCCGAAAGACCAACGCAAAGCCGTATTCGTCGAGATGGCCGCGGGTCTGCGCTACATCACCAGCCGGCCTCAGTTGCGCAGCCTCTGGTTGTTGTTTCTCTTGATCGTCGTCACCGGCTTCGCGCTGCAAACACTGATTCCCGGACTGCTCAATCAAGAGTTCGGTCGCTCAGAGCAGGAAGCGACGGTCGTCGCCCTGATCTGGGGTCTCACTGGGTTGCCGATCAACATCGTGCTGGCCGGGCTGGTCAGTGGACGTTACGCCTGGCCGTTGCTCTTCCTCTCAGCCGCAGCTCTGGCGGGCGGCATCTGGATGACTGCCGCCGCCCCGACCTACGCCATCCTGCTGATCGTTTCCGGTGTCGCCGGCGGTGCTCGCTCGGGCGTGATGCTGCTCAACCAGGCGATCATGATGACCAACACCCGTCCCGAATACTTCGGGCGAGTGATGAGCTGGATTTTCATGGCCTTCGGCATACAGGGACTCCTCGCGCCGGTCTGGGGGCTCGTCGCGGATGCCATCGGCGGCCGCCAGACGCTCTACATCGTCGGCCTGGTCGTCGTGGTCGGAACGGTCCTAATGGCGCTGTCGCGGGCGCGGACACGCCACATTCCGCCGGAGCCGGGTACGTCGGCGGCGGCCATCGCGGGCGACCAACCACCCGAACCAGAGCCCGACCAGCCCCAACCCAGAACCGCCCCCAGCCCAGCAGTCAGCCCCCTCTTCGCGGCCCGTCTGGCCCCCGTCGTCCTGATGGAAGGCCAGAAGCCCCGACAACCCGTCTAGCGGGCAAACACCGCCAAGAGGCTCGCCGCGGTCGCGCCAATCGCAATCAGCGCCAGATTAATCATCCGAGCCACCCGCCCCTCCATCTTCACCCGCTCGCCCACGACATGGAGTTCAGCCCGAATCTCGTGTTGGTCCTCCTGTATGGGGCCGTAATGCTCGTCAAGCCTGTCAACACGCTGCTTGATCCCGCCGATCTCATACGCCATCGCAGGAATCATCTGGACCAACGGCAGCATGTTTTCAAGGAGGCGACCATGTTCACCCAGCCGACGGTCGATCCCCACGAGACGCTGGTCTATCCCATCAAGGCGCTGCACCACGAGGTTGAGAGTCTCCATGACCTCTGGATCCGTGCGAGCCGGAGCGCCAACGACCTCCACCAACGCACGCGCCTGTTCCTCGCTGAAACCAGCGGTGACCAATCGGTCGAATTCTCGCAGCGTGTCACCGGTCACGAGCGTCTCCTGCGATTAGGCTAGCGAAGATCGCGCCGTTTCACATAGATGTACACGTGCTGTACTTGATCGAGCTCGCTCGAAGGAGCCAGACTGTTCACTATGGCGAACAACGCTCGTTTTACATTGGAGTTTAGACTCGCACTGAGACTAAGCACTAGCGTACGTCGCCCTGACGACGAGTTGAAGGTTAACGTGGCCAGCTACAATGCAACATAAGTGGTCACTATAGCATTAGGGTGTTAAGGGTTCAGCATGGTTGAGCAAGAGTTGGCCGATCGCCGCAATGCTATCATTCATTTCTGCATTTGACTCGTGGCTAACGATTACAAATGCGAGAGCATCCAGAGCGATATCGAGATTGTAGAATATGGTTGTGATCAAGATCGGATCCGGGGGTTCCGCGTGATACTTTATGTGCGCAAGCAGGTCGTCAGCGCCGTTGAGCAGAGATTTGAGCGATGCAGCAGCCGGCACATTGTCGGGAAACTCCCAATCTTGTTTCACAAAATCAAAGTGAGCAGACAGCATCTCGCGAACAAACGGTTCCAACAAGTCATGCAGTTGTCCCAACCGCGCCCATCGTTTTGTCTGCTGATCGGAGAGAGCGAGCAGTGCCTTGAGTCCTAGCTCCACGACGAACGCCTTCTGTGGCAGGATCGCGTCTTGGATCAGACCGAGCGTGATCTCGGTACGTATCAACGCATCGTCTGACGGCCCATTCGCATCGATCTCGATATGGCCGTCAGCTGCTGCAACGACCTGTTCGCGTAGCAGATCCTCGGTATCGAGGGTCAAGTCGAATGCCATCGATTCCAGTTGAGGCCATGCCTCAAAGAGAAGAAAGAACCGATCAAGCCAGTTCCCTGAATCAGGGGTTGGCTCTGAACCCGGGATCTCCCAGCCCGCCGTTGTCCAGTCGGTCGGGTCGCTCTTTGGGTTATCGGTTGCCCAGGAGTCGCGACTGACCACATGAGGTCCTTGTCTAAATTGCGGCAAACAACGTAGGCATCAGTCAAGTGAACGCAGGCGTTGCGGACGCCTAGTCAGCCTGAGCCAACTCCCCGAGGAACGCGCGCGTCCGCTCGATGTGCGACTCTGCGTCATCGACCAGTACGACAATCGCGGCCAGCATCTCGTCGACGCCATGGTCGGCGTGCATCGAGCGGACCTTGTCGCCGACCTCCGACTCCGACCCTGAAATAATCAGCGCGTCGGCCATGCGATCGGTGAAGTCGCGTCCGGCGGCCTCGTCGTAGCCCGCGTCCTGGAGCATCTGCGAGTAGTAGGGCAGGCGCTGGTAGAAGCCGAACTGACGCTTGGCGGCGGCGCGGATTGCTTCCTGGTCCTCGCTCAGGATGATCGGCGTGTGCACGACCATCTGCGGCCGGTCGCGTCCGGCCAGGTCGGCGCCGGCCTGTTGCGCCGGCAGCGCGACATCGCGGATGTAGGGCAGCGGCGACATCCAGGAGATGCCTCCAGCCGTGATCTCACCCGACAGCGACCAGGCCTTCTCTCGCAGCGCCGAGATCATCGTCGTCACCTGCGTCGGTCCACCGGGCAGCGTGGCGCGCGCCGTGATCAGGTCGCCCTCATGGTTGACCTCGCCGGTTTCTAGCAGCGCGCGGCAGATGGTCACGTACTCACGCAGATGCGAAAGCGGCTTCTCGAAGGGAATCCCCCAGGTGCCCTCAATCGCCGGCTTGTGCGACGGACCGAGCCCAAGGATCATCCGTCCAGGAGCAATCTGATCGACCGAGGCCGCGCCCTGCACCATCGAAATCGGGTGACGAGGGTAGGTCGGCACAATCGACGTGCCAAACGTAATCCGCTCCGCTCCCGACAGCGCCGCGCCGACAAACACGACAAAGGGATCCGGCGCCGGTCCGCCAACCGTCAGCCAGGCCGTGTCCAGCCCATCGCGGTCGGCGCCGACGATGCCGTCGATCAGCGAGGGCGCGCTCATCATCTGGATGTTCTGAAGGGCAATGTGGACACCGATGCGCATGTTCTTCATGTGGATGCTCCTGAGTTGGGATTGCAATGGTAAGTGAGGCTACTTCGAGGATAATCGCAGACGCAGCGTTCTAAGTCCGCCGCCTTTCGGAGACTCCCAGTCCCCGCTTCACGCGGGGGCCTGCTCGGACGACACGGCATATCTGGTGCTAATGGTTCGGGCGCAGAGGGAGCGGGTCCCCGCGTGAAGCGGGGACTGGGATGTTCGACTTCTGAGACACCCTCAGAGGCCGGGGACTGGAATCGTTGAGTTCGAGAGCTACTCGTACACGGCGCCAGGCGAATAGTCGATCCGCTTCGCCCCGCGCACCCCGTCTACGAACTGCGCTCCCGTCGTGTCGTGACCGGGAATCAGGAAGGCGTCGCGGTCGGCTGCGATGCCGGCGATCTTCTCAATCGATTTGGCCCACGACTCGTGGTCCATGTTGATCGCGGACGATGCGGGCGGTGGTCCCAACGTGTCGTGGAAGTACATCGCATCGGAAGTGAGGAAGACCCAGCCGGTCTGATCGAGCCGCGTCAGCACGCCCATCGACCCGGGCGTGTGACCGGGCAACGAGATGCACCACAGGTCCTTGGCGATTTCCTGGTCGCCGTACATCAACATCTGCGGCGCGCGGGAGACGAAGTTCCAGTCGGCGCGCACGAAGAAGTCGTTCGCGTCGGCCACGTTCGAGACGACGTGCCGCCACTCATCCTCGTGCACCACGATCGTCGAGCCGGCCTCTTCGAACAGCCGCAGGCCGCCCGCGTGGTCGGCGTGCAGGTGACCCTGGATCACGTGCGAAAAATCCTCCGGCGCGAGTTCTCGCTGCTTCAGCACAGCCTCCAGGCAGACCTCAGGCGTCACCCGGTCAAGGTTGACCATCTGCAACCACTCCGGCAGCCAATCTTCCGACCAGTTGGCCGCAATGCCGCTCTCGAACAGGATGAGTCCCGCGTCGGGATGCTCAATCACATAGGACAGCGCCGGGCACTGATACATCCCGTCAACCACATCGCCCTCGAGGCGTTCCGCCTCGCGACCCGTCGACGGATCGAACAGCGCCGCCATCGGCAAGGGAAACAGGCCGAGTTGCAGTCCATAGATCTTGATGCCCATCGGTTCCCTCCGATCTCGCGGTTGACTGCGACACTAACCGTTGTCGTAGCCGCCCGTGATTGGATTGTCGGTGCGCTGGCCGGCCTGACCCTCGGGCGCGAAGTCTTCCACCGTCTCGGCGAGATCGTTGCGCGACCGAACGGGCGGAATCTCCTGCGCGCCCTCGACCCGGCTGGCGACGTGCAGCGTCTGTGTGGGGAAGGCGAATTCGATCTGCAGCTCGTTGGCCAGGCGAATCATGTCGAGGTTGAAGACGTGGCGCGTGCGCAGCTCCTCGTTCCAGGTCGAGGCGCGGATGAACGTGTAGACCATGATGTTCAGCGCCGAGTCGCCGAAGCTGTGCAGCTCCACGATGTAGTAGTCATGCCGCATGTCTTCTGAGGATCGGACGATCGCGCGAACGCCTTCGACGAACGCCTGAATCCGGTCCGGGTCGGTGTGATACGCGAGGCCCACGGTCGTGTAGTACCGACGCCAGGTGCGCTGGCCCATGTTGTTGACTGCGGTGTCGGTCATCCGCGCGTTGGGCACCGTGATTAACGAGTCGGCGAATGTGCGAATCCGCGTGGACCGAAATCCAACCTGCTCCACGGTCCCCTCGATGTCGCCGACGATCACCCAGTCGCCAACCTGGAAGGGCTTATCGGCCAGGATGGTCGCGCCGCCGAGCAGATTCTTAAGCGTGTCCTGGGAAGCCAGTGCGACGGCGACGCCGCCGATGCCGAGGCCCGCGACCAGCGAGGTGATGTTGATGTCGAGGTTTTGCAGGATGAATATCGCGCCGACGACGCCGACGAAGATCTTGCCCGCGGTTCGCGCTAACGGAACCAGCTGATCGTCGAGCTTGGAGTCGGTCTCTTCCGCGATCTGCGTCCAATAATCGGCAGCAGCGTCGACCAGGCGAAATCCAACTAGCACGCCTGCAAAGGTGGATGCGAAATTGGCAAAGATCTCGACAATGTGTTCGACGTCGGAATCGAAGTCAAGGACGGGAAAGCCGATGGCGAGCGTGATCGCGCCCAGCATCAAGAACAGCGGTCGCCGCAATCGCGAAAGTTCGTGCCGCCAGAATTCGTGGCGCTCCGGCGGCGTCCGGCGCTTGATCGCCGTCGACAGCGCCCAAACGATCAGGAAGTGGACGACGACGATGATCAACATCATCGCGCCGAGTCCGATGAACTGCCAGACCTCGATCCCGATGACCGCCTCGTGCAGCCAGTTGAAGACGAGGTGAGGAGACATGGCAGATCCGCCGTCGTTTGTATTCACGACTGCCCGTCCTGACACGGGCAGTTAACAGCGTAGGGGCGACCCTTGTGGTCGCCTTCCGCTGGAACGCCTCCATTGCACGCGAACAAGGGCGACCACGAGGGTCGCCCCTACGAAATCACGCCGACAGCTAAAGCTGATGGCGTACTTGGAGGGAAATCCCCATGAACAGGTCGCTATGCCGTCGAAGGGTCGTGCTCGAAGCCGCAGGACTTGTGCGAGCCGTCGCAGAACGGCTTCATGCCCGACTGCCCGCAGCGGCAGAGCGCCACGGCGCGGCCCTTGGGCAGCGGGATGTCGGAGCCGTCGCTGGCCTTCAGCGTCAGTTCTTCAGCCGAAATGAGGATCGGTCCGTTGGCATTGATCGTGATCTCGGGCATTGCGCGCCTCCATTTGTCGGAATCATGGCTCTGGATGAAGAATCGTCAGGGGTAGCATAATCGCCGAGTAGCGTTCCCAAGCGACGCCCGCCCGATGCACACTTGAAATAGAGCCGCAGGAGCTGTTCATATGCGACTGACCGTTGAGTTTCCTTCCGTCGTTCACCGCAATGGCCCGGCCGAGATCACGCGCCTGGCCCAGGCGATCGAGGAGATCGGCTACGACGAAATCGACATCTTCGACCACGTCGTGATGGGGCATCCGCACCCGGATCGAGAGTCCGGGCCATATCCGGCCAACATGCCGATCCTCGAGGCGTTGGTCACGCTCGGATTCATCGCCGCCGTGACCGAGCGCGTCGGACTCGGCACCGAGGTCCTGGTCCTGCCGCAGCGACAGCCGGTGCTGACCGCCAAGCAGTTCAGCACGCTCGACACCCTCTCAGGTGGACGCGTCCGCGTCGGTGTGGGCGTCGGCTGGCAGGAGTCGGAGTACGAAGCGTTGGGCATGGACTTCCGCAGCCGCGGCGCCGCGATGGATGAGGCGATCGTCTTGATGAAGGCCTGCTGGACCGATTCCTCGATCGACTTCGAGGGTCAGCATTTCGTCTCCAAATCAATGGCGATGGAACCCAAGCCGCTGCAGACGACGGATGGCGGCGATATCCCGATCTGGATTGGTGGAGGATCGAAGGCCGCCCTGCGCCGCGCCGGTCGAGTCGGCGACGGCTGGATGGCGTCGGGACTGCTCGGCGAGGCGGCAGTCAGCGCGATCGACACCGTGAAGCAGGAGGCGGAAGCTGCCGGCCGCAACCCGGAGTCGCTGGGCTTCCAGTGTCAGCTCGCCACGCCGCCGCGAGCAGGCGATCCGTCGACCCGCGACTACTGGGCCCGCTCAGCGGACGTCGCCGCGACCGCGGCCGCCGCGCAGGAGGCCGGTTTCGGCTGGGCCGCCGTCAACGTCACTGGCGTGTTCGTCGCCGGCGCTCGCTCGATCGACGCCATGATTGAACAATTGCAGGTCCTGTACGACAGCATCCGCGCAGAGACGGGCTAGCGAAACGGGCTAGCGGAACGGATTGTGCGCTGTGCGTTGGCTCTGGGCGATCTTTCTACTCGCTGCGCTGGCGTTGACGCTGGGCAACGGCGCGCTGGCTCAGGATGACGAGCCGCCGCTGGTCCTCGTGATGGACATCGACGGACCAATCGAGCCGATTACCGAGCGCTACCTGAAACGGGTGCTCAACGACGCGGAATCTCGCCGGGCTGAGGCGGTCGTCATACGGATCGACACGCCCGGCGGCTACATCTCGTCGATGCGTAACCTCGCCGAGCAGTTGCTGAACACTCCGGTTCCCACGATCGCGTACGTCTGGCCGTCGGGAGCTCAGGCCGCCTCGGCCGGAACGATTGTCACCATCTCAGCGCACATAGCTGCCATGGCGCCTGCGACCAACATCGGCGCTGCAGCGCCGGTCACGGGCACTGGTGAGGACCTGCCGCCCACGTTGCGCAAGAAGGTCGATGAGGACATCACCGCGCTGATCCGCAGCATTGCCGGCCTGCGTGGTCGCAACTACGACGCCATCGAGCGAACCGTGTTGGAAGCCAAGGCGTATACCGCCAATGAAGCGCTCGACCTCAATGTGATCGACCACATCGCCGCCGATCTCGACTCGCTGCTCAACAAGATTGACGGTGTGACGGTCGACACGACCGATGGTCCACGCACGCTGAACACGGCCGGGGCCCACGTCGATGAAGTCGGACGTTCGCTGCTTGAGCGCTTCCTCGACATCCTCACCAATCCGAATGTGACCTACGCCCTGATTCTGCTTGGCACCTACGGCGTGATCTTCGAGATCCGCGATCCCGGCAACTTCGGACCAGGCGTGCTCGGCGTGCTGGGACTGGTGCTCGGGTTCTCTGGGATTGGATTGCTGCCGGTCAACTTCACGGGCGTCGTCCTGCTCGTCGCCGGGATTCTGCTCCTCCTGGTGGAATCACAGCTTGATGGCTTCGGCTGGGCTGGGCTGGGCGCGGTGATCTGCTGGATCCTTGCCGGATTCTTGCTCTTCGGCGAGATTTTTCCTGAGCCATCGGCGCTCGATGATCCGCTCGAAATCTCGCGTTGGGTCCTGGCAGTGTTTGGGGCGGTTACGGTGTCAGTGATCGCCATGTTCTGGATCCTGGGTCGCGGAGGTGGAAAGTCCGAGGCATTCATTCCCAAGCAAGAACGGCGGCTGATCACCCAAGTGGGGACAGTCGTGGATATCCTCAACCCAAGCGGCGAGATTGTCGTCGATGGTGAACAATGGACGGCGATGACCGAAGGCGATGACCTTCCTGAGGGATCATCGGTGCTGGTCACCGGCGTCTACGCCGGCAGCGTGCTGAAGGTTGTCGAGCCCGACAATGCTACGCAGCGGCTGGCCCGTAGCGCCTGGCGTGATCGCCTGGCGCAGGTCTCTCTGGCACACATAATCGGAAAGCGAAGGAATCACTGATATGGGAGTCATTCAAACTGTCGGACCCAACGAAGCGCTGATCCGCTCAGGTGGGGGCGAAGAACCAAAGGTGGTTGTCGGCGGACGGACGATCGTTGTTCCACTATTTCATCGAGCTCAGCGTCTGCCATTGAGTGTGATGACACTGCACGTCAAGACCGAGAACGTCTACACCGGCGAAGGTGTGGCCGTGTCTGTTGACGGCGTGGCGCAGGTCAAGGTCGCCCGCTCGGAAGAGGCGATCCGGACCGCCGCACAGCAGTTCCTGGGCAAGACGGAGTTGGAAGTGATGGACGTGCCGCTGCAGACGCTCGAAGGTCATCAGCGCGCCATCCTGGGCACGTTGACCGTTGAGGAGATCTACAGCGACCGCGAAAAGTTTGCTTCCCAGGTGAGAACCGTGGCGTCGCCCGACCTCGCCGGCATGGGCATGGAGATCGTCTCGTTCACGATCCGCGACATCAAGGACCACGGTGGCTATCTCGACGCGCTGGGTATTCGTCGAACCGCTGAAGTCCGTCGCGACGCGACCATCGGTCAGGCAGAAGCCGAACGAGATGCCGGCATCCGTTCCGCTGAGGCCAAACGCGCGCAGCAGGCCGCAACCTACGAGGCAGAAACTCGGATCGCCGAATCAGCACGAGGTTTCAACGTCCAAAAGGCCGCCTACGACCAGGAGGTCAACGCGCGACAAGCAGAGGCGGAACTCGCCGATGAACTGCAGCGGGCCAAGACGATGCAGGAGATCCGGCGCGAAGAGGTCGAAATCGAGATCGTCGAGCGCGCCAAGCAGATTGAGCTGCAGCAGCAGGAAATCCAACGGCGGGAACGCGAGCTCGAGGCGACCATCCGCAAGCCTGCCGAAGCCGAACGCTACCGCCTGGAAACAATCGCAGAGGGTGACCGCAACTCTGTCGTTGCCCAGGCGACCGGTGAGGCGGAGTCCACACGTCGGCAAGGCGAGGCCCAGGCCGATGTGATTCGGCTGACCGGTGAGGCGGAAGCGGCAGCGATCGAAGCGACAGGCGCGGCCGAAGCAGCCGCGATGCAGCTCAAGGCGGCCGCCTGGAAGGAATACGGCGAGGCAGCGGTCATCCAACAGGTGTTGGAAACCCTACCCGCAGTCGCCCAGGCCGTCGCTCAGCCGCTCGCCCGCACCGACCGGATCGTCATGTTCGGCGGCGGCGGCGACGGCGGTGGCGGCATTAGCAAGCTCACTCAAGACATTACCCGCACCGTGGCGCAGGTCCCGGAAGTGATTGAATCGCTGACTGGTATCGACATCGTGGGCAGTATCAAGAACATCCCAGGCCTGGAGTCAACCACCCGACGCAGCGATCCAGAGGACGACGAACCGCAGCAGCTTGACCAGCCGCAGGCCTAGCTGCGTGTCCGGCTCGATGATCACTGAACACGGCGTCCTGCCGATCGCGCTGGGCGATAACTGGGCCTATGCGTTGCCGACATCGGACGGCGTCATCCTGATCGACGCCGGACCCGACTACGACGGCGCCTGGGAGACGCTCGCCGTTCAGTTGGACGCCGCAGGCATGAGTGTTGGCGACGTCAAGTACGTCGCCATCACGCACGCCCACATCGATCATTGCGGTCTGGCGCATCGATGGCAGGCCGAAGGCGTGCCTGTCGTCGCCTCAGAGCTGGAGTCGCAGTCCTTCCTGCACGGACGCAACATCATCGGCTATCAAACGCAGTACGTCTTCGACTACATGCGCCGCGTCGGCGTTCCAGAGGAACGGATCACCGGCTTCATCGAGGCGCGTGAGAAGATGCGCCAGGCCTATCGCTCGGGCGACAACACCGGGGGCGGCGTGCGTCGCGAACGCTGGCCGGGACTGATTCGAGGCACGCCGTTTCGCGCCGATCAGGAGTTGTCCGACGGCGCTGAAATCCGGCTCGGCGATCGGAGGGTGATCCTGATCTCAGCCCCAGGTCACACCCCGGGCAATAGCGTGTTCTTCGATCCCGACAGCGGCGCCTTGTTCAGCGGCGACCAGGTCATTCCCGGTCTCAACTCCAATCCCGGTTGGCACTTCGACATCTCAGCCGAGCCACCCGAGCGCTTCCGCAGCCTGCCTGCCTTTGCCGACTCGCTCGACCGCGTCGAACAACTGGATGTCAGCTATCTCTATCCCGGACACCGTGAGCCGTCGAACGAGGTCGCATCGGAGATCGAGAACGTTCGCCGGCATCATCGCAAGCGCCAGGGCCAACTGAGGGACATCCTCGCTGAAGGCCCACTGACCCCGTATGAGCTTCTCTCGACCATGTTCAAGCGCCTCCCTGACCAGCGAATCTGGCAGGCCATGGCCGAAGTCACGGGCCATATCGATGCCCTCGTCGTCCGAGGTGAGGCGAAGGAGTTGCAGGTCAACGGCCAGATGACGATTCAACTGACCTGAATCGGTTAATCTGAGCGTCGGAGGCAGTGATGATCGCCTGGCTGAAGAATGCCGTGGAAGTGGTGCTGTGGTGGTGGGTCGGCCGACCGACCAACAAGATGGAGCGCCGGTGGGCGGAAGAGTCCGCCAAGAGGCCGCCCCATCCTAAACCCGGCAGGACTTATCTGTAGGGTGTTGAGATTCTGTCGGATCTCAAGCAGTCATCGCCGCGATGACAACGACCGCTAGAGCAATTGGCGTCAACAGCAATAGTGCGCGCATGATCGTCTTTTGACGGCTAAGCGCCACATCTGCATGCCTGATCGCATCCTCAACGGCGAAGAAATGCCTCCAAGCGATCGTGTTGTCTCCGACGTCCGACTCACGCGCAAATGAGAGCGCGTTTTCAGGAGTCGGAAATTGCTTGACACCGGCAGTCCACAGACTGCCCAGCCCAACGAACACGCACAATCCCGTACCGGCAAGACCAACTCCAATAGCCCATACAGGGGGCTCCGCGGTGATTTCGATGCCTATCAGTGCACTGATGCCAGCGACGTTCAGTGCAGTTAGGAACATGATCTTGCCGTCGTATCCGGCGATCGACACCAAGAGCACCTGTAGATGCCAAGCGGCGACTTCGAGAGAGCTGGCGCCTCCCTTGGAAGGAAAGTCGTTTGATTCGTCGTGAATCTGGCTCACTTGAGGGCCGCCTACAACCGCCGATATACACCCGACGATCCAGACATCAGCTCACCCATTGCGGCCCGTCTGATCAAAGTCAACGCCGACGTCACCGCTCGCGCCTTGATTGCCGCCCTGGTCTGCGCAAATGTGTAACCCGTGGCGTAGCTCTCGACCGGCGTCTCAACCGCCAGGCAGACCGAGCCGACCGGCTGACCACCATGCGGCTCCGGACCTGCGACGCCGGTGATCCCGACGCCGATGTCGGCGCCGAACTGTCGTCGCACCGCGCCGGCCATTGCGGCAGCAGTCTCGTTCGAAACGACGCCGTGCTCGTCGATCACTGCTGCGTCAACGCCGTACTGGATTTTCGCCTCGGCCGTGTACGAGACGAGCCCGCCGCGGAAGTAGCCGCTGGCGCCAGGCACATCGGTAATCGTGCTGGCCAACAGACCACCGGTGCATGACTCCATCACCGCAATCGTCATCCCGCGATCCTTGAGTAGCCCGCCGACCGCCTCCTGGAACGTGTCCTCGTCGGCGCCCCAGATGGCGTCTCCGAGCATCGACCGAATCTGCTGCTCAACTGGCGCAATCCGCTCTCGGGCGATGTCCTCGTACAGCGCCTTCGAGGCGAGACGCACGTGCACGCCGTCGGCCTTGTGATAGACGCCTACCGTCGGGTCGGGCTGATGCCGCAAGTCTCCGAGCAGCTCGTCAAGCATCGACTCTCCCAGACCGGTCGTCTTCAGCGTTCGCGAAATCAGCACGCCGCCGTCGGAGCGCGCCTTGAGTCGCGGCGCGACGTCGTTCTCCCACATGCCGGTCATCTCGGCCGGGGGACCCGGCATCGCGACGATGATCGCGCCGTCCTTGTCGACCCACCAGCCCGGCGCCGTGCCGCGCGGATTCGGCACCGACTCGCCCGACGGGATGATCGTGGCCTGCTTGACGTTCTGCTCCGGCATGTGGCCGCCGCGACGCTCGAAGAAGTAGCGCAAGTGCGCTTCCAGCTCGGGGACGACGTACGCTTCCTCGCCGACCGACTCCGCGATCGCGTCTCGGGTCACATCGTCCTCAGTCGGGCCCAGGCCTCCCGTCAGCAGGACCACGTCGGACCGATCTTTGGCCGTTTTGATCAGATCGACAAGCCGCTCCTTGTTGTCGCCGATCTGGTGCATGTAATACAAGTCGATGCCCATCGCGGGCAAGCGCTGCGCCATGTAGCGGGCGTTGGTATCGAGAATTTCGCCCATCAGGATTTCCGTGCCGATGCTGATGATTTCCGCTCGCATGTCACAATCTCCTCGCTATACCTGCGTCGGTCAGATGGTACTCGCCGACCAGTGATGTCCTCGACGACCAGGCGATGTCCTCGCCGGACCTGCTGATAGCCTTGCCCAATGACTACAAGCATGCTGCCGCCCACCCTCTCCGACGTCGAGGCAACGGCCGCCCGCGTCCGCGAGAATGTGGGTCGTGTGATCGTTGGGCGCGAGCAGGTGTTGGACTACACACTCGCCGCCATCCTTTCCGAAGGCCACATCCTGCTTGACGACGTGCCCGGACTCGGCAAGACGATGCTGGCCAAGTCCGTTGCCCGCTCGATCGGCTGCTCGTTCCGTCGTATCCAGTTCACGCCTGACCTGCTCCCCTCCGACGTGACCGGGGTCAACATCTACAACCAGAAGTCGGGCGAGTTCGAGTTTCGCCCCGGACCACTGCTGGCCCAGCTCGTGCTCGCCGACGAGATTAACCGAGCCTCACCCAGAACCCAGGCGGCGCTGCTTGAGGCCATGGAAGAGCGACAGCTCACCGTCGAGGGCGTGACGATGGCCATGCCGCGTCCGTTCCTCGTCATTGCGACCCAGAATCCGGTCGAGCTTGAAGGCACATTCCCACTCCCCGAGGCGCAGCTCGACCGCTTCATTCTGCGTTTGCGCATGGGCTATCCCGACGCGGCGGAGGAAGATGCCATTCTGCGCCGATTCGAACGCTCGCAACCGCTGGAAGAACTCAGCCCGGTCGTCGATTCCGAGCAACTCCGACAGATGGTCAAGACCGTCGAAGAGGTTCGGGTCAGCCAGACCGTGCGCGGCTACATCGTCGAGATTGTGCAGGCCTCGCGACGGGAGAAGGCCTTTCAACTCGGCGCGTCGCCGCGGGCATCACTGGCGCTGCTGCGCACGACCCGAGCACTGGCCGCAATTCGAGGCCGTGACTTCGTCCTGCCCGACGACGTGCAGGAGATGGCCCGCGTGGTCCTTCCCCACCGACTGATGCTCTCCGCAGACGCCAGACTGCGCTCGTCGACGCCGGAATCGCTGCTTGAGCAAATGCTCAATCGCGTTCCGGTGCCGATCGAAGCCGCGGCCGCCCGCAGCTAACCCCAAACAGGTTTTCAAGGAGGTTCGCCTATGTCGATGATGGGCGGCATGGGGCTCGGCGGCGGTATGTTAGCCGAGCTCGAGGCTGCAGCTCGCCGCGACGAGCGCGAGAGCAAGATCGTCTCGGGCCAATGGGGCTTTCGCCACGACAACCGATTGCTCCGCGCCATCTGGCCGGCGGCTGCGGTGTTGGTCGTGGCGATTGGCGTGTCCGTCGGAGAGATTATTGTTTCTCTCGTGGCGGCGACCGTGCTGGTCGCCGGCTGGGCCGCCTGGACCTGGACGCGCTACGCCCTGCATCGGCTGGAATCCAGCGTCGAGATCTCTCAAACACATGCGTTTGTCGGTGAGTCTCTGGGACTCACCTTGAAGTTGGAAAATCTCAAGCTCCTGCCCTTGACGGCGCTTCAGGTCCGAATCAACCTGCCGGAAATCCTCGAGCCGTCCAACCAATCGTTTAGCCGGCTGCATGAGTCCGACCCCCACGAAGGCGTCGTCGTGCGCTCAACCTCGATGCGCTGGTACGAACGGCTGATCTGGAAGTTCGAGATCCCGTTGCTCACGCGAGGGCACTTCCAGCTGGCGCGCGTCGACCTCAAGTCGGGTGACCTCTTCGGCGTCTATCGACGCGACCGCACCGACGAAGCTGAGAACACGCTGTGGGTCTATCCCGAGGTGCTCGCCCTCGATCGGCTGGGTATCCCGCAACTGCGACCGCAAGGCGAACGACGCGGCGGCCAACGACTGTTTGAGGACCCCACCCGACTGCAAACGATCCGCGACTACCGCCCCGGCGACCCAATGAAGAAGGTCGATTGGAAGGCCACCGCGAGGCGTCAGTCGCTGCAATCGCGTGTCTACGACCCATCAAGCGACTTGGTCGCCATCGTTGCACTGAACGTATCCACCTTGCCGCACGCCTGGCAGGGCTTCTTCGGCGACATCTTCGAGCGGGCCGTGTCGGTTGCCGCCTCCTTGGCCAACGACCTGTCAAAGGAGCGCGTCCCGGTCGGTCTGCTCGCCAACTGCACCTGGCCCGGACACGACACCGCCATCCGCGTCCCAGCCTCACGCGCGCCGGGACAGATGACGCACATCCTTGAGGCGCTGGCCATGGCCGACGTATTCACGCTCGTTCGCATCGAGCACATGCTCAGCGAAGAGCGCCTCGGTTACGGCTCCACGCTGGCGCTGGTGACGGCGGTGCTGACGCCTGCGTTGGAGTCATCGCTGCACCGGCTCAAGCGCCACGGCACGCAGATCGCCTTGATCTACGTCGGCATTGAAGACCCACCGTCGACATTCGCCGAGTCGCCGGTCCACGACATTCGCACAGCCCTGGAAGGTCTGCACTTCGAGCGTGTGGGCGAGTCGGGACCGTGGGCGCGCAGCGACCGTCTCTACGCTAGCCAGCGACCACCCGAGCCAATCGAGGGCGTCGAACTGCCCACCTTCGTCGGCGTCGACGAATCTGCCAACGGAACCGACGAGGCGCCGCAGCCGGTGGCGATGTCGGCTGTCGCTGCCGCCACTGCTGCCGCTCCCGCCGGTCCAATCGTTCCTGCTGCGCCAGCGACCAGCGCTTCGAGGTCCAACAATCCCTGGTCTCGACCGGATCGATCTTCGTGAGCGCTGCGACAACGACCTTCAACGCCATCACGGCAGGACGAAGAACCGAGCACGCCTACACGATCGCGTTGCTCCTGTCCGAGATCATCCTGCTGATCCTGCTCGCCAAGATGATCCCGCGTCTGATCGCCTATGACGCCGGCGAAACGCTGTCTGTCTGGGCGGTTGGCGGAACCGTGGTACTGGGATTCCTGGTCTCCCGTTGGCTGGGCAATCCCGAGCTCTCGATGAAGAAGCGGTTCTGGCTCGGCCTGGGAATCACCCTGATCGCCTTACAAGTGATCGGTTCCATCGACCTCTCGGAAACGGCCCGCATCTGGAACATGTCCTGGGTGCTGGAATTGGGACGGCCGTCGAGCCTCGTCTGGCGCGAACAGGTCATGCTCGACGACGGCACATTCATTCCCGGCGAGATCGATCAACTCTTCGCCGCGTTGATGCTGATCCCGATCTGGTTCCGCGGAGTCTCGCTGGGCAGCAGCGACCTGACGGAGCGTTCGTTCGCCAACTATGCCGTCTTCGGACTCGTGCTCATCGCCATCGCCTTTCCGCTCGCAGACAATGCCGGCGTCGAGTCGCACGTGCGCGGGCTGGCAATCGTCTGGGTGGTCGTCTGCCTGCTCACGATTGCGCTCAAGAACGCTGCCAACTCCGATCAAGTGCAGGGACTCGGCGCCGCGCAGACCGGCGCGTCGATCGCCGCCATGCTGATCGCACTGGTCCTGGGCGTCGCGATCTTCCTGTTGCTTGTCACAGGAATCGTCGCGCTGATCGCCGGATCGGGCGCGGTTGAGCCCGTGTTGGATGTGCTCGGCGTCGTGCTGAAGGCCTTCGTCACGGCGATCGCCTACATCTTCTGGCCGCTGTTCTGGATCTTCGAGCAACTCAAGGAGCTGATCGGTCAACCGAATCAGGAGGTAATCGAGCAGGTCGGCGAAGGCATCGGCCGGCCGTTGGAATCCGAGGGCACAGAACAGACCGAGCCCGACCCGACGGCGGGCATCGTGCTGGCTCGCGTCTTTGGCGGCATCGGCGCCGTCCTCGTCTTCGCGCTGCTGGCGTTCTACCTCTTCCGCCGCTTCGTCAACCGAGAGGCTCGCGTTGAAGAGCTCCGCGAATCACTCTGGGCCGAGGCCGACGTCATGGGCGACCTCCTCGCCGGCCTGCGCGGCCTGCGCTCCCGATTCCAGCGCGGCGGCGCGACCCACGTGGCCGACGCGCCCATCGCCGAACTCTATTTCGACGTGCTCAAACACGCCGAGACCAAGGGTCAGATCCGCGCGATCCACCGCACACCGCTGCAATTCGCCGACGCACTCGAGCGCCAGTACCACAGCGCCACGCCCAGGCGCATCTCGTCCGCCTTTAGCAACTTCCGCTACGGCGATCATCAACCCAGCACGGCCGAGATGAACTCAATGCAGCAAAGCTGGGATGCGCTCAAGGACGGGCCGTCCTGACTCGTCGGTTGCCATCGCGATGACCGTCGAATCGGCGTCAATCTGGCCGGCAAATGCAAAGTCGGCCTTGAAGCCCAGCCGCTGCAAATGGTCCCCATGCGGAGAATCGGCGAACGCCCGAGTTGGGGCGCGTCCATAGGCCTGGTACAGCCTGAGCGCCAATCTCGCGCCGCCACGAAGCACAACATCAGGCATCTCACGCCGGAGTCTGTTGACGTACGCGCCGGCGGCAAACGAGTCCTCAACCGACGGCGACGTCCCGCCATGGTCGCCGCTGCACACAATGGCGATCCGCGACGACTGCTGTTGGAGGACACAATCCAGCGATGCAGACATGTTGCGCAGGCAGCCCGACAACACCAGCTCAGCCTCCATCGACCCCACGAGCGTGCGCGTGCCGTTGCTGGTCACATGCACGACCGTCCAGCCGTTGACGTCCATCGAATCAAACTCCGTTGGAGAGTTGCCGTAGTCGGCCTCGGGCGGCGGCAGCGCGCCGATCTCACCGATCAATCGGCTGCCCGGCAGCGCGTTGCGCAGGTTGACGCCGGCCGAAAAGTCCGCAACCGGATACACGGCAGCCGCGCCGCCGGCAAACAACGCGGCATGAACCGTGGTGGCGCGGAAGATGTCGAGGACGATCACCGACATCCCCAGAAGTGCAGAAGCGGGCGGTGGTTGGAAGTAGACCTGAACCTCTGGGGATTCCCGATGTGACACCTCCGCAGCCTACGACGGAGCCGACTGCGAGATACGATTGCGGCATGTCAACTGCATCGTTTTCGGAACGTCTCGCGACGGCGATGGACGCCTCCGACTCGCTGATCTGCGTCGGGCTCGATCCCCAACCGGCGCGGACCCCGGCGGAGGAAATCCTGGAATTCAATGCTCAAGTGATCGAGGCGACGTGCGACCTCGTCTGCGCCTACAAGCCGCAGTCAGCCTTCTACGAGGCCGCAGGCAGCGTCGGCTGGCAGGCATTGAAGGACACGATCGCGCTCGTTCGCGACATCGCGCCGAGCGCATTCGTAATCCTCGACGCCAAGCGCAACGACATCGGCAACACCGCCGAGGCCTACGCCTCGGCCGCATTTGACTGGTTCGGCGCCGACGCCCTGACGATCAACCCTTACCTGGGCGGCGACGCCGTCGCGCCGTTCCTCAATCGTCCTGACCGCGGCGCGTTTGCTCTCTGCCGCACCTCGAATCCCGGCGCTGCCGACTTGCAAGCGCTCGACATGGCGAACGGCGAGCCGCTGTACATGACCGTCGCCGAGCGCGCCCGCGTCTGGGGCGAGCAGCATCATCAGAACCTCGGACTCGTGGTCGGCGCGACCTGGCCCGACGAACTGGCGCAGGTGCGAACGCGTTGCCCCGATATGCCGATTCTGCTCCCGGGGATTGGCGCACAGGGCGGCGACCTCGAGGCCTCGGTCGCCGTTGGTGTCGACGCCAATGGTCGGGGACTGCTGGTCTCGGCCTCTCGCTCCGTGATCTACGCCGGCGGCGCGGAGGACATCCGGGAAGCAGCCTCCGAGCTGCAGGCCGCAGCCAACGCCGCACGGACCGCGCGCGAGCCCTTGTGACCACGAACGCCGAGACTGATTCCGCAACGCATCCCGATCCGCCCGTCGGTAATCTCTTCCGCAACCGACCGTTCCTGGCGCTCTGGTCCGCGACCGGCATCCAACTGATCATCAACTCGGCGCTCCAGTTCGTCCTGCTGATCTGGGTGCTCGAACAGACTGGGTCGCCCTTCGCGGCGACGCTCCTCGTGATCTGTCTGGCCGCCCCTCCGGTGCTCATGGGCGCGGTCGCGGGCGTCCTCCTCGACCGCCTGGACAAGCGCAAAGTCCTGATTCTCGCCGTCATCGTCCGATCCGGATTGACAGCCCTGCTCCTGTTGGCCGACAACGTCTCGGTCGGAACCGTCTACGCGGTCGCCTTTGCCACGGCCACCGCCGGACAGTTCGCTGTCCCGGCGGGCGCAGCAGCCTTGCCGCGCTTCGTCGCCCGCGAGCAGCTGCTTTCCGCCAATTCCGCGTTTCAGTTCACCGCCACATCGACACAGCTGATCGGGCTGGTCATGCTCGCGCCGATCATGCTCAAAGTGCTCGGCTTCGACATCTCCTACATCGTCAGCGCCGTTGCGTTGTTCTCGTCCGCCTTCATACTGGCGCTGCTGCCGCCGCTCAATCCGTTATACAAGGTTTCCCATCGGGTCGCAGAAGATGTCGGACAGATTCGCGCCGCCCTCGCCGCCACGATCTATGACATCCGCTCCGCCGCCAACATGGTCTGGCAGGATCGGCTCACCGCAGTCGCGCTGATTCAGCTGATCTCCGGCGTGATGCTGCTGTTCATGTTCGCCGTGCTCGTGCCTCAGTTCGTCCACGATGTCCTCGGACGGGCCGAAGAAGACGCGGTCTTCATCTTCTGGCCGACGGGCGCAGGTGCGCTGGTAGCGCTCATCCTCGTTCCCAAATACGGACATCGCGTCGGGATCACGGTCATGGCCTCGATCGGTCTGGCCATGATCACCGTGATCGTGACGATGTTTGGCGTGCTCGATTTCCTCCGCAGCGGCGACACGTCCCAGGATTGGCTGCTGCTCGCGACCCTGATCCTCGCCTTCCCGCTCGGTGTCGCCTACGCGATGGTCAACGCCCCGGCGCAAACGCTGTTGCAAGAGCGTTCTCCACCAGAGATGCGCGGACGCCTCTTCTCGGCCCAGATCATGGTGGCCAATGCCGTCTCGATGTTGGCGCTGTTGTTGGTCGGCGGCATCTCCGACGCCGCCGGCGTGCGCCAGGGACTGTTCGTGCTGGCCGGCGGGCTCTTCCTCATCACGCTTGGTTCCCTCTGGCTGGGCCGACATGGCCCATCGCATCCGCCGCCGCCATTGCCTCCCCAGTAAGTTGCCTCCTCAGTGAACAGCGAGCAATGAACGCATGACAGATCGCATGACAGAACGCATGACAGAGCGTGCGCAGCAGCGACTCAGTTCCTCAGCGCGCGGCCTACGCTAATCTGACACGGCAGACGCCGCACGACGCATCTGGGAGGGCACGCGACATGAAAGAAGTCACGATCGAAGCGCTTCGCGTCTCCTTGATGAACTACAACCGTGTTGTGGTGCTCAAGGAGAAGGACGCCGACCGCTACCTCACGATCTACATCGGCGCCGCCGAGGCTGACGCCATCGCGATCCGCTTGCAGAACGTCTCCGTTCAGCGCCCGATGACCCATGACCTGATGACCAACGTGATGAAGGAACTCGGCGCCAGCGTGACCAGGATCGTCGTCACCGAGGTCCGCAACGACACCTATTTCGCCCGTGTCTTCCTCGACGTGAACAACGAGCAGGTCGAAATCGACGCACGTCCATCCGACGCCATCGCCCTCGCCGTCCGCGCCGAAGCGCCAATCTTCGTCGAGGACGCGGTCATCGACCAGGCCGGCGTCCTGCTCGACGACGAAGGTCTCGTCGCCTCCGACGAAGAAGGCCGGCCCGAGCCGGTGAAGCCGGAGGAGCTCGAGAAAATGTCCGCGTTCCGCGATTTCATCGAGTCACTCGACATGGACGACTTCGAGTAATCCGCGCTACAGACCGAGAGCCAGACCGGAAAAGGCCTCAGCTCGTTCAGACGGCATCTTGTCGCAAGTGAACTGTGTGATAATCTTCGCATTGCTCCAACAGGGGAAGTCCCCATGAGCCAGTGGTCACCGGCCATGCAACTCATGGGCATCGGCTGGTACGTCGCGACGTGCATCGTGTTCGGCGTAGTCGGCGGATTCCTGTTGGACGGTGAGCTGGGTACGGGCGTTGCCCTCACCCTGGTCGGACTCGCATTGGGACTGGCTTCGGCCGGCTGGGGCGGGTACCGAATGTTGCAAGATATGTTCGCCGCTCAGGCGAAACAACAACAGGACGCCGCCCAGGCGCGGCAACAACAAGAGCAGCGGCGCGCATCTCAAGACGAGGCGCCGGCGGACGATGAACAGGACGAGGAGGAGCGCGCGTGAGTCGAACACGCCTGATCATTGTCGCGACCCTCCTCTTCACCGTTCTCGGGTTCTTCCTGATGCGAGCCCCGGCGCCGGTCATCGCTCTCGCCGCCGAACCGATCATCTCGATCGGCTCCTACGAAATCACCAACACGATCCTCTCCGCCTGGGTCGTCATCGTCCTGCTCGCCATCGCCGCCTTCGTCATCTACCGACGTACGCGCGACATCGAAGCGGCCATGGTCCCGTCCGGTTTCCAGAGCCTCGTTGAGGCCATCTACGAGGCCTTCCTCGGCATCGCCCAGCAGGTCGGCGGCGAGCGCAACGGCAAGAAGTTCTTCCCCTTCGTCTTCACCATCTTCATCTTCCTGCTGGCCGGAAACTGGTTCGGTCTGTTTCCCTGGAACAACGTCATCGGCCCCGTCGAGAACTACCGCGAGCACTACCTCCACGAGATGGAAGTCTCAGTCATGGAGGTCGTGGAAGATCTCGAACAAGGCGAGCGCAAGCTTTCCGAGGCCGAGATCGACGCTATCAATACGGCCTTCGGAGACGCCTTCTTCGAGCCCATCCACTTCGAGGTTGACGATCAAGACCACGCCGATGAAGTGATCCACAAGATCCGTGAACATCACCTGACCGACATCGAACGGTCTGTGCGCAGCGAGTTCACGACCAACCCGATTCCCTCCGGCACCGACGCGGAGGACCTGGTTCACGCGATCGAGGAGCGACTCGAGCACGCCGGAATCGAAGACGAAGGACACCACGAGCTCGAATACGCAATGATTTTCAACATGCCCATCGTCGCCGGCGACGCGGAGCTCGTCAAAGCGACCGGGCCGATCCTCTCCGGCGACGGTTTCAAGATCATTCCCCCGCGCACGCTCTTCGACGAGCCGCGCGACTTCTCCTACGACGCCTTCGGCGAACCGCTGATCATCGAAGCCGGAGCCGACGGCAGCGTCGCGCAGCTCTGCCTGATCGAATGCGAAATCGCGATCGGCGACAACGAGCCGACGGCAGTGCCCACGACGGTCAACACCGCTCACCTCGGATTCATCGTCCGCATGGAAGAGAAGGGCTTCGTCGTCACGGATCGGGACTCTCCCGACTTTGGTAAGACCACCGGCACCGTCGGCCACATTTTCCCCATCTTCCGCTCACTCGCCTCCGACGTGAATCTGCCGCTGGCGCTCGCGCTCTGGTCATTCCTCGCCGTGCAGTACTTCGGTATCCGCGGCGTCGGCATCGGCGCGAACTTCGGCAAGTACATCGGTGTCGGCTCGCATGCGATCGTCAAGGGTCCGATGGGCGTCTTTGTCGGCGTCCTCGAAATCGTCTCCGAGGTCGGCCGCATCATCTCGTTCACCTTCCGACTCTTCGGCAACATCTTCGCCGGCGAAGTCGTGCTCTTTATCTCGATGTTCCTGGTCGCCTTTGTGGTGCCGACGGTATTCTTCGGACTCGAAGTATTCGTCGGCTTCATCCAGGCGTTCGTCTTCGCCATGCTCACCCTCGTGTTCGCCTCCACCGCTGTGGGCGACCACGACGAGCATCACGACGAGGCGGCAGAACACTAAGCGGAGCGGTGGCTTGTCCTGGCCATTTCAACGGCCGGGCAACCGCCTGAGACAACCTAGTGCGCAGCGCGGCCCCGGACGGCCGCAAGGAGAGGAACCAGAATGCTCGACCTGATTGCACAGATCGGCGACGACGGGATGAAGTACGTAGGCGCCGCACTGGCCATGGGCCTTGGCGCCATCGGACCGGCGCTCGGTATCGGCATGTTGGCCGGCCGCGCCCTCGAGGCTCTCGGTCGCAACCCAGACGCAGCCCCCGTGATTCAGACCAACATGATCCTCGGTATCGCGTTCACCGAGGCCATCGCGATTTACTCGCTGGTCGTCGCCGTTATGATCGGCTTCGTCTTCTAGCTGCTGCTGGAAGACGCCAGACTGACCAGCGAGACGCTTCGCAACGCCTTATATACCAGGCGAAACGGACGACCCGCTGACGGAGATGGCAGACTGAACAGACTGATTGGCAGGATGGTATGGACGCACTAGGCCTTAATCTGGCCGGACTGATCACACACTTCGTCAGTTTCGGCATCCTGTTCGCGTTGCTGTTCGTCCTGCTCTACAAGCCGCTCGGCCGCGTCCTCGATGAGCGACGCAGGCGGATTGAAGAAGGCTTGACCGCCTCCGAGCGAGCCCAGGAAGCTGCGGAAGAAGCCCGAGCGGAAGCTCGAGCCGAAATCCAGGTGGGCCGCGACGAAGCCCAGCGACTCGTGGTGCAGGCGCAGGAACTTGGGCAGCGGATCGAAGCGGAGGCGCGTGAAAACGCCGTCGCCCAGGCCGACCAACTGATCGAACGCGCCCGCTCGGAGATCGAGCAAGAGCGTGATCGGGCAGTGCAGCAACTGCGCAACGAATTTGCCGGTATGGCGATCGCCGCCGCCGAGCGTGTCATTGGACAATCGCTCGACGCCGACGACCACCAGCGACTGATCTCGGACGTACTGGCCGAGTCGTCGACCGGACAGCGGAACTAGGTAGCACTAGTGAACACGACCAGCACGAGCAGGACGAGGAGCGAATCGTGGCGCTGAGCGACCCCGCCGCACGACGATACGCCGATGCCGTCTTCGGCATCGCCCACGACACCGCGTCTCACGACCGATGGCTGTCCGATCTCGACGAAATCGCCGAGCTGTTCAACGAGCCAACCGTCTACGGCTTCCTCGTCTCGACCCGCGTTCCGCAGGTCCAAAAGGAGCAGGTCCTGGACAACGCATTGCCCGACGTGCAGAACGCGGCGGGTAACTTCGCCAAGCTGCTCGTTCGCAAGCGACGCGCCAACCTTGCGCCGCAGATTATCGAAGCCTTCCGCGAGCAACTCAACTCCGTTCGCGGCATCGCTGAAGCGACGGTCACGACAGCGGTGCCGTTGTCCGATGACGCGCGTGCGGCCGTTGAAGACGCCGTGCGCCGCTACACCAACGCCGAGACCGTTTCGCTCAGCGAAACAGTCGACAACACGATCATTGGCGGCGCGGTCGTCAAGATCGGCGACCGCATCATTGACGGATCCGTCCGTACGCGGCTATCCACCATGCGCCGATCACTCGCGCAGGGCTAAGCACACCGAAGGAGTCAGCATTATGGCTGTCCGACCAGAAGAAGTCGCTGCACTGATTCGGCAGCAGATCGAAGGCTTCGAGAGCCAGGTCGTCTCGGCCGAGGTCGGTACTGTCGTCGAATGCGGCGATGGGATCGCCCGCATCTACGGCCTCGCCGGCGCGCTTTCGGGCGAGCTGCTCGAATTCCGCCCCAAGGACGGGTCCGACCCGGTCATGGGCATGGCGCTGAACCTCGAAGAGGAAATCGTCGGCGCCGTGATCATGGGCGACTTCCGAGTGATCGAAGAGGGCGACGAAGTCCGTTCCACCGGCACGGTCGCCGAAGTGCCCGTCGGTGAACAACTCATCGGACGCGTCGTAGACGGCCTGGGCGTGCCGATCGACGGCAAGGGCCCGATCGGCGCAACGCAGACCCGACCGGTCGAGCGCATCGCCCCCAACGTGGTCACACGCGCCTCGGTTGACACCCCTGTCCAGACGGGCATTCTCGCGATCGACTCTCAGATTCCCATCGGCCGCGGACAACGTGAACTGATCATCGGCGACCGCCAGACCGGCAAGTCCTCGATCGCCATCGACACGATCATCAACCAAAAGGGTCAAGACCTGATCTGCATCTACGTCGCCATCGGCCAGAAGCAGGCCAAAGTGAGCAACGTCGTCGCCACGCTCGATGAGCACGACGCGATGGGCCACACCATCGTGGTCAACGCCGCTGCCGCGGAATCTGCCGCGCTGCAATACCTCGCCCCCTACTCCGGCGTCGCAATGGCCGAGTATTTCATGGAGCGCGGCCAGGACGCGCTGATTATCTACGACGACCTCTCCAAGCACGCCTGGGCCTACCGCCAGATCTCCCTCCTCCTGCGCCGACCTCCCGGCCGCGAGGCCTACCCCGGCGACGTCTTCTACCTCCACTCGCGACTGCTCGAACGCGCCGCCAAGCTCTCCGACGAGAACGGCGGCGGCTCAATTACCGCGCTGCCGATCATTGAGACCCAGGCCGGCGACGTTTCCGCATACATCCCGACCAACGTCATCTCGATCACCGACGGCCAGATCTTCCTCGAGTCCGACCTCTTCAACGCCGGTCAGCGACCAGCGGTCAACGCCGGTATCTCGGTCTCCCGCGTGGGTGGTTCCGCTCAGAGGCGCGCGATGCGCTCGGTCGCCGGTCAGCTGCGGATTGACATGGCGCAGTTCCGCGAACTGCAGGCCTTCGCCCAGTTCGGTACCTCCGACCTCGACGCCGCCACCCGCCGCCAGCTCGAGCGAGGCCAGCGACTCTCCGCGCTGCTCGTGCAACCTGAGCAGCAGCCGCTCGCCTTGTCGACTCAGGTCGCGTTGCTCTACGCCGCCAACGCTGGCATCCTCGACGACGTGCCGGTTAACAAGGTCGGCGACTTCGCCAACGGCGCCCGCGAGTTCCTCAACACCTCGCACCGTGACCTGCTCGGCGGCATCGCCGACTCGGGTCTGCTGTCCGACGACGACGAGGCGGCGCTCACCTCAGCCCTCCAGACGTTCAAAGACACCGTTCCCTTCTAGGTCCAGCGCTCGAATCTGAACCCACGACAGAGAGCAACAGAGAGCAGTAAGGGTCGATGGCCAACACCCGCGAAATCCGCCGACGCATCCGCTCGGTCGAAAACACGGCCAAAATTACCAACGCGATCCAGCTCGTCGCCGCATCCAAGATGCGGCGCGCCCAGGACCGCGCGCTCCAGGCCCGACCGTACGCCGAGAAGATGCAATCCGTGCTCGGTCACCTCTCCTCCGTCGCCGGCGACCCGGACACCGCACACCCGCTGCTCGAACGGCGCGAGATCAACGAGACAACTGTCATCCTGATCACGCCCGACCGCGGACTCTGCGGCGGCCTGATCGCCAACCTCGAGCGCCACACCGGCGAGATCGTATTGGGGCCGCAAGCCGGCGGCTCCGGCGAACTCTCGATGATCCCGGTCGGTCGCAAGGGCGGCGACTACTTCCAGCGCTTCGGCATCAACTTCCGCGCCAGATTCCAGGAGCTTGGCGACTACCCCGGGCTGGCCGAGACGCAGCCGATCTCGCGCGTCGCCATCGACGACTACGCCGAAGGCCGCGTCGACCAGGTCCTGCTCGTCTACGCATCATTCATCAATACCGTCACGCAGGTCCCGGTCACCGTGCCGATCCTGCCGGTCGAGCCGCCCGCAAGCTCGGACAACGATGGCTCCGGCGAGAGCCAGTACATCTTCGAGCCGTCCCCGCAGGAAGTGCTCGCCGATCTGCTCCCGCGCTACGTCGACTTGCTCATCTACCAGGCCGTGCTCGAAGCCTCCGCCTCCGAACAGTCGGCGCGTATGGTCGCGATGCGCAACGCCACCGATGCGGCCAACGACATGGTCTCCGACCTCACACTCGTCTACAACAAGGCCCGCCAAGAGCAGATCACCTCTGAACTGCTCGACATCACCGGCGGCGTCGAGGCGCTCAAGGGCTAACACATGCCGGCTAAGTTGTCAGGGTCGTCAGCGGTGATCTTCGACATGGACGGTGTGCTGCTTGATTCCGAGCCGCTGCATTACGAAGCCGTCCGCCAGATCCTGGCCGAGCAAGGCGTCGATTTCCCGCTCGAGGACTACTTCCGTTACCTCGGCACGACACTGACCAGCACCTGGGACGACCTCTGCGAACGCTACCCAATCACGATGCTGTTCGAAGCATTCGAGGCGCGCTACAACGCCGATGTCCTCGTCCAATACCAGGCCGGAGCGCCGCTCATTCCAGGCGCCCGTGAACTGGTCCGGAGACTGAGTGAAGCCGGCATTCCGATTGCAGTCGCCAGTTCATCACACCGAGAGTGGGTAGAGGCGGCACTGACCGGCGCTGGACTGCGCGAGTTCTTCGAGCAGACCACCGCCGGCGACGAGGTCTCGAAGGGCAAGCCTTCGCCTGAGATTTATCTCAAGGCCGCCGAGAAACTCGGCTTCGACCCGGCCGAATGCATCGCCGTTGAGGATGCCCCTGCCGGCGTTGAGTCCGCCGCCGCCGCCGGGATGCGCGTCGTGCTCGTGCGCAGCGAACTGACCAAGGATCTCAATCTGACCTCCGACTGGCAGGTCGATGATTTGACACAATTCAAACTCACTTGGTTGTCCGACCGGACGACCGAACAGCCGGCCAATTTGGTCGGTGCGGTCTAACCAGTCCGCAGATCGGAGAACAACATGGCTGATGGCTCAGTAGTCCAGGTAATCGGCACCGTCGTCGATGTCGAATTTCCGCCCGACAGCTTGCCCTCGCTGTTTAATGGCGTGACCATCACGATGGGCAGCGGCTCCTCCGTGGTCACCGAGGTCCAACAGCACCTCGGCAACAACCGCGCCCGCTGCCTCGCCATGGACACCACTGATGGCATGAAGCGCGGTGATATCGCTGCTGACCTCGGCCAGGCGATCTCCGTCCCCGTCGGCGAAATCGCGCTGGGGCGTCTCTTTAACGTCCTCGGAGAGCCGCTGGATGGCCTTGGCGACATGCCGGCCGACAGCATTCGCTCACCGATCCACCGCCTGCCGCCGAGCTACGAGGAGCAGGCCTCGGAAACGACCATCCTCGAAACCGGCATCAAGGTCGTTGACCTGATCTGTCCCTTCACCCGTGGTGGCAAGATTGGCGCCTACGGCGGCGCTGGCGTCGGCAAGACCGTCGTCATCCAGGAGCTGATCCGCAACATCGCCACCGAGCACGGCGGTTTCTCCGTCTTCGCCGGTGTCGGCGAGCGCTCGCGCGAAGGCAACGACCTCTGGCACGAGATGCGCGAGTCCGGCGTGCTCGAGAAGACCGTGCTCGTCTTCGGCCAGATGAACGAACCGCCCGGCGTGCGACTTCGCGTCGCGCTCTCCGGCCTCACCTTCGCCGAGCACTTCCGCGACGTGCAGGGCCAGGATGTCCTCCTCTTCATCGACAACATCTACCGCTACACCCTTGCCGGCCAGGAAGTCTCCGCGCTGCTCGGCCGTATGCCTTCGGCTGTCGGCTACCAGCCCACCCTCTCCACCGAGATGGGCGAACTGGAAGAGCGAATCACCTCGACCAACAAGGGCTCGATTACCTCGTTCCAGGCCATCTACGTGCCAGCCGACGACTATACCGACCCCGGTGTCGCGACCACCTTCGGTCACCTCGACGCGGTTGTCGCGCTCGAACGCGCCATCGCCTCGCAGGGCTTCTACCCCGCCGTCGACCCGCTGACCTCGTTCAGCCGCGCGCTCGACCCCAAGATCGTCGGCCGGGAACACTACGACGTCGCCCGCCAGGTCCAGCAGGTGCTCCAGCGCTTCAAGGACCTCCAGGACATCATCGCCATCCTCGGCGTGGACGAACTCTCCGAGGAAGACAAGCAGACCGTCGGCCGTGCGCGACGCATCCAGCGCTACCTGACCCAGCCGTTCTTCGTCGCCGAGCAGTTCACCGGATTGCCCGGCCAGTACGTCCCGGTCCGCGACACCGTGCGCGGCTTCAAGGAGATCCTCGACGGCGTGCACGACGGACTGCCCGAGCAGGCCTTCTTCAACGTCGGCACGATCGAGCAGGCTGTCGAGAAGGGCGTCGGCATCGCCGCCGAGGACGCGGCCTAACCGGTTCACATCAGTCGCTGAACATCGAGGCAGAATCCGAGGGAAGGCCACTATGCCGCTCACGCTCGAGATCATCACCGGCGAACGCCGGCTGCTCCGCCAGGAAGATGTCGACGAGGTCATCGCACCCGGCTCGCTGGGCGAACTCGGCATCTTGCCGAACCACGCGCCCCTGATCACCTCACTGGCGCCCGGCGAGCTTCGCGTCAAGATCGGCAACGATGTTGAAGAATACTTCGTCGGCGGAGGCTTCCTCGAAGTCCACTCGGACGAGGTCACCGTCCTCGCCGACGCTGCCGAACACGGCTCTGAGATCGACGTCGAGCGCGCTGAAGCCGCCCGACAGCGAGCCGTCGAGCGACTCGAGCAGGCCAGCGACGCTGATCGCGCCCGCGCCCAGGTCGCCCTCGGACGTTCACTCCAGCGTCTCCGCGTGATCGAACATCGCCGACGCCGCAGTGGCCGGGAATTGTCCCGCTAGGCCAAGCGTGGTGATCCATCTCGAAAGTCAGCGACGTATTCTGGACGGTATGAATTGGGGTTGCCGTGAATCAGGCTGCGACCGAATACGTGGCTCAGGGGCGTGTCTTCCTGACCCAGGCCGAGACCGAACTACAACTCGATGACTTGCGCCAAGCCTCTGAAAAGGGTTGGGGTGCTGCCGCGCAGATGATCAAAGCGGCCGCCTCTGAGCGTGGTTGGGACCACGACCGTCATGGCCTGCTCTACCGCGCCGCCCGCCGTCTGGCTGGCGAGGTCGGCGACGAGGAGTTGCGCAAGCAGTTCGCCATGGCCGGCGAACTGCACTCCAACTACTACGAGGGGTTCATGGATAAGGGCGATGTCGAGTTGCACCTCCGAGACGTGACTCGGTTCGTTGAACGCGTTGAAGGCGTCCTGAACAATGGGTCGGGATCAACCTGACTCTTCCGAGGTTCGGCACGGGTCAGGTCAACAGCTACAGTCTCCCTATGAGCGCCGCCGCCGATCCCCATCTGCGCATCACCGGACAGCGCCGGCTTGACGGCGTCGTGCGCGTCAACGGCGCCAAGAATGCCGCCCTGCCCTGTCTCGCGGCTGCGCTGCTTTCCGACGAACCGTCACGGCTCCGGCGCGTTCCCGACATTGAGGACGTGCATAGCTTTCGCGACATCCTCGCGACGCTCGGTATTGAGACTGAGTTCGCCGACACCGAGGTCATCGTCCGGCCGTCAGGGGCCTGTGGCGGCGTTCCGCCCGACGACCTGGCAGCCGCACTGCGAGCTTCCTTTCTCGTCATGGGACCATTGCTCGCCCGCACCGGAGAAGCAAGCTGCGGCGCGCCCGGCGGCGACGTGATCGGCGCGCGCCCGCTCGATGTCCATCTGGCCGGCTTCCGCGCCCTCGGCGCAGATGTCGAATCGAACGGCGGACGCACCACCGCAACAGCGCCGAATGGGTTGCGAGGCGCAACCATCGTGCTCGACTATCCAAGCGTCCTCGGCACAGAAAACCTGCTCCTCGCCGCCGTCCTCGCGACGGGACGTACGCGCATCGTCAACGCGGCCATGGAGCCTGAGATCATCTGTCTCGCCGACATGCTCAACGATATGGGCGCGAGGGTGTCAGGCGCTGGACAACACACCATCACCATCGACGGCGTTGACCAGCTCTCCGGCACATCGCATGAACTGATTCCCGACCGCATTGAAACCGGCACGCTACTCATCGCCGCCGCCGCCACGCGGGGACGGGTCTGTCTGCAAGGCGTCCAACCGGCGCACCTCGAATCGTTGCTGTCCAAGCTGGCCGAGATCGGTGTTCGAGTGCAGCGCAGCGAAGACCAACTCGATCTCGCCGTAGAGCCAAGCGCCAAGCTCTGCGCGACGAATGTGCAGGCGCTTCCCTATCCCGGTTTCGCCACCGACCTCCAGGCTCCAATCACCGCGCTGCTGACACAGGTCGAGGGAACATCGATCGTGCATGAGCGGGTGTTTGAAAATCGCATGCAGCATCTTGACGAACTACGGAAGTTCGGCGCCAACATCATTGCCGGCGGTGCAATGTCGGCCATCAAGATCAAGGGCCCATCCAAGCTGTCCGGAACCGTCGTGCACGGTGGCGATATCCGCGCAACCGCCGCCCTGGTCGTCGCGGCGTTTGCCGCCGATGGCGAGAGCCGCGTCTACGGTGTCCAGCATCTCGCCCGTGCCTACGCCAACCTGGTCGGGCAGCTCCAGGCAGTCGGAGCGGAAATTAAACAGGTCCAGACCGCCGGTACACTAACCAACTGATTACGCTGAACGAACCGATTTGAGCCAACCGGAGATCATGTTCTTCACCAAACGACTCGGCATCGATCTCGGAACCTCCAGACTTCGCATCGCCGTCCCTGGACGCGGCGGTCGCATCGTCATCGACGAACCGACCGTGGTCACGCTCTCGGCGGCCGAGAACCTTGTCCTCGCCGCAGGCACCGACGCCGCCAACATGATCGGACGCGCTCCTGAGTCGGTCACCGTGATCAATCCCATGCGCGAAGGCGTGATCGACGACTACCGCATCGTCGAGGCGCTGCTGCGCTACTACATGTCGCTTGTCACCGGACGCTTCAATCTCGTTCGTCCCGAAGTCATGATCGCCACGCCGGCAGGCGTCACCAATGTCGAGCAACGAGCCGTCCGCGACGCCGCAGAACAGGCCGGCGCCCGACGCCCCGCACATCTGATCGCCAACCCACTGGCAGCAGCGATCGGCGCAGGTGTACCGATGGGCGACGCGCGCGGCGCGCTGATCGGCAACCTTGGCGCCGGGCGCTCCGAGGCCGCGGTGCTCTCGATGTACGGCGTTGTCGTCTGGGAGTCCGCTCGAACCGGCGGCCAGGTCGTGACCGAAGTAATCGCACAGCACGTCAAGCGACGTCACAACCTTCTGATCGGCGTACCCACCGCCGAGGAGCTCAAATTCGCATCTGCCTCAGCCGTTCCAGTCGAAGATCCGGTTCGCGCAGAAGTTCGAGGACGCGATCAGTCCAGCGGCATGCCGCGTAGCGTCACGATCACGGCCAACGAGCTCGTCCCATCGATTCAACAAGTCCTTCAGACATTCGTTGAGGTCACGCGCAGCACCCTCGAGCGCACCCCGCCGGAGCTCACCGCCGACATCATCGACCGCGGCATGCTGCTCACCGGCGCCGCGGCCCGCCTGCATGGGATCGATACCTATCTCGCCGATCAGATCGGAATTCCGATCACGATTGCAGACAACGCAGAAGACGCCGTCGCCCTCGGCGCGGCCGAAGCGCTCGACAACCTCGACATCGTCGGTCCGAACCTGCTGGCTCAGGAAAGCGCGCTGAGCGGATCCGATCAGCGCTGATCGACTCTGCGATCTGTGCGATCGGTGCGACTGTGCGATCAGTTCACAATCACATCGGCCTCATGATCCTCGACGTAACCGTCGAACGGCTCATCGAGGTAGTACGCCATGCTCTCCAGCTCCATCACCGGGTCAATCTGACGCAGGCGCACGCCTCGCGGCATGCTCATCGTGACCGGCGCGTAGCTGAGAATCGCGCGCACGCCGCCACTGACCAATGTGTCGATCACCGACGGCGCCGCATCGGCAGGCACCGCGACAATGCCCATCGATACGCGGGTCCGCAGCAGGTATTCGGGGAGTGTGGCGACATCTTCGACACGGTGATTGTCGATCTTCCGGCCAATCTGTTGCGGATCGGAATCAAACACTCGCACCACTTCAAAGCCGCCACGGCGGAAGCCGCCGTATCCCAGCACTGCGCGTCCCAACTGACCAACTCCCACCAGGACCATCTCCTTGACCCGGCCATTGAGGCCCAGGATGCTGCGCAGCCGCTCTCTCAGGCTCAGCACCTCATAGCCGCGACCGCGCTTCCCGAACCGGCCGAAGTAGGACAGGTCCTTGCGAATCTGCGCCGGCGTGACGCCAAGCCGCTGCCCGAGCTCCTGCGACGAGATGAAATCTCGCCCTTCGCCCGCCAACAGCCCAAGCTCCCGCGCGTACAGGGGCAAGCGTCGGATCACGATGTCCGGAATCTCAGTCTCGTTCACTCATCCACTCTCAGCGCTCACTACTTGGGCCTAAGACTACAACTGACCCGCCGCTAGTCGATCTCGCAGCTCAACCTCGCAAGCGAATCTATCCCGTTTCGTTCGCTTGACGTCTACAAGACAAGGTCGCTCGACTGGCGAACGCCGAAATCCCTCGCTCGCAGCTCGTCGATACGCGCCAAATCGGCGTCCGCAATCGGCGGCAAGTCGATGGCGGCGATCTGATCGGCCAGCTCAGCCGCATTTTTCACGCCCGGTACCACAGTCGAAACAGCGGCCTGCTCAAGCGCAAACCGCGCCGACCACTGCGACAACGGCACGCCATCGGCTTCCAGGAATCGAAGTGTGGCTGCTCGCTGATGGTCGACCGCAACCAGGGAACTGGGGTCAACTTCACGATCAAGCGCCCCTGAAATCGCCCCGCCGGACAGGTTGCGGATACTGATCACGCCGATCCCCAACTCTGAAGCCAGCGCCAGCAGCTGCCCGTGGTCATGCAGCGATGAACCCGTTGGCAGCGGACGAGCCGCAGAATCGTTAAGCAGGTTGTAATAAACCTGCACCGTGTCCAGCGAGCCGTCGCGCACCACCTGGCGCACCGACGCCGCGTCGCCCATCCCCGTGACGCCGACGAGTCGCGTCAACCCGTCCTGTTGCAGCCGATGCAGCGTCTCGACCGCCAGCATGGCGTCCGCCACGCTCAGCGAGCGCCGGTTCTGGCCGCGCTCCGGCGTGATCGTGTTGTGCAACTGGAAGACATCAATGCGCTCGCGCCGCAGCCGCTCCAACGATTCATGAATGCCGCGCTCCACCGCTGCGGGAATGTCGGCCAGATCCTCCTCGCTCAGCGACACCTTGGTCGCCACCAGCATCTGCTCGCCGCGATGCTCTTTCGCTTCCAATAGCGCGCGACCCAGGTTTCGCTCCGCTGCGCCATTGCCGTAGGTCGGCGCGACGTCATAGAAGTTGATCCCCTCGCGCATCGCCAGCGCGATCGTCTCACCGATCTCCTCATCCGTGGTCTCGCCCCAGACATGGCCAATCCCGCCGCCGCCTAATCCGATCTCGGAGACGACCAACCCTGTCCGCCCCAGCCGCCGGTATCGCATCATCGCCAAACCCTCGCTCTCTCGAACTCTGACCGTGAGCCTACCTGTGCGCCGCGGTAGCAGCATCAGCCCCGGTACCGTGTTTGCATGACCAACCCCTCGCTGGTTCGTGCCTGGCCTAGCCTCGCCGATCTCCCCGCGCTCTATCCCGACGCCCGCAATCGCCCGAATCGCGGACCGTTCCTCTACCGCGCCGGCAAGAGTTGGCCGCTCTGGACCCAACCCGACACAGCCGACCGGATCCCCCTACTCGCCGTCGGCAGCAACGGCTATCCCCGACAGCTCCAAGACAAACTGTCCGGCACGCCGGCCGATCTGCAAGGCGTCCCGACGATTCCCACCATCCTCCGTGACTTCGACGTCGCATATTGTCCGATTCGGTCGCGCAAGGGATACATCCCGGTCACGCTCGCCGCTCGACCAGGCGCAATCTGCCTCACCTGGCTGCAGTGGCTGACCCCGGAGCAGCTCAACATCATCTCCGCCACCGAGGGTTCCCGCTACGCCCTCGTCGGCTCGCAAGCACTTGGCGAGAACCTGCGAATTCAGCCCCCATTGCTCCGTCCCAGGACGGTCTACGCCTGGTGGTTCGACTCCTTGCTGCAGCGCAGCGGGATGACGGTTTGGCATAACGCGTACAGTCGGCAATTGATGACGGATATCGACCGCTCCGAGGTTCAGCAGAACCCGATTCCAGCGGCTTGGCGACAGGTCGTGCGCGAGCCCGGAAGCCTCGCGATTGAGCAAGAAAGTATGAGCGGATTGTGATAACATAGACGTCACCGGACGAATGCTGGAGCCACCGCTTGGTTACCGAACAAACTGCCCCACGTCAATACGTGCGTACCCTCGTCGAGGAGATGAGTTCCTCGTACCTCGATTACGCGATGAGCGTCATCGTCTCTCGTGCGCTGCCCGACGCCCGTGACGGACTCAAACCGGTCCAGCGGCGCATCCTCTACGCAATGGACGATCTCGGCATGCGGGCCAATCAGCCGCACCGCAAGTGCGCCCGTATCGTCGGCGAAGTGCTTGGTAAGTATCACCCGCACTCCGATCAACCCGTATATGACGCCATGGTACGTATGGCGCAGGACTTCTCCCTGCGCCATCCACTCGTTGATGGACAGGGCAACTTTGGATCAATCGACAACGATCCACCCGCGGCGATGCGTTATACGGAAGCCCGGCTCTCGCGCATCGCGGAAGAGCTACTTGCCGACCTTGATCGGAACACGGTCGACTTCGCGCCAAACTTTGATGAATCGCTGAACGAACCAACCGTACTGCCCGGTCGCGCGCCTAACTTGCTACTCAATGGCGCCGCCGGAATCGCCGTCGCGATGGCATGCGATATCCCGCCCCACAACCTCACCGAGCTGGCCGGCGCCGTCAAGACGATCCTGCACAACGAGAACGCCACGCTCGACGACATCCTGCAGCACATCCAGGGCCCTGATTTCCCCACCGCCGGCAACATTTTCGCCGGCGATAATCGTGAAGACCTGCGCCGGATGTATGGCACCGGCCGTGGTGGATTCACCGTTCGCGCACAACAGCACCTGGAAGAGACCACCGCTGGCAATCGAGTCCAGATCGTCTTCACCGAGATTCCCTACCAGGGAAACAAGGTACGGATCACTGAGCAGATCGCCGCATTGGTCCGCGACAAGAAGATCGAAGGCATCCGCGACCTCCGCGACGAGTCCGACCGCCACGGCATGCGCCTGGTCGTCGAGCTGACCCGCGACGGTCATGTCCAAACGATTCTCTCCCAGCTCTACAAGTCGACTTCGCTACAGGTCCAGTACAGCGGCAACTTCGTTGCCCTCGTCGACAGCCGCCCGCGCACCCTGACACTGTTCCAACTACTGCGTGAGTTCATTCGCCATCGCCGAACGATCATCACTCGTCGAACCGAGTACGACCTCGAAAAGGCGCAAGATCGTCACCACATCGTTGAGGGCCTGCTCAAGGCGATCGACCAGATCGACGCGATCATCGCAGCCATCCGCGCGGCAGAGTCAGCTGAGGCGGCCCGAGAACGATTGCAAGAAGACCCGTTCGACCTGTCGCAACGGCAGGCGCAAGCAGTGCTGGAGATGCAGCTCCGCCGTCTCGCTCAACTCGAGCGGACCAAGCTCCAGGAGGAGTACGACGAACTCACCGCGACGATCGAGTACCTCCAGGGGTTGCTCGACGACGAGAAGAAGATCGACAGCTTGATCGAAGAGGACATGGACGAGCTCGTCGAGACCTACGGCGAGGCTCGCAAGACTCGTGTAATCGAGAAGTCGGTTGACAACTTCTCCGCTGCCGACCTCGTCCCGCACCAGTCATCCGTCGTCACCCTGACGCGCCACGGCTACATCAAGCGTCAGCCGGTCGACGCCTTCCGCTCGCAGCGGCGCGGCGGCAAGGGCGTCAAGGGCATCGAGCGCAAGAACGGCACGACGACCGTCGAAGCCCCCCACCGCCTGGTCTCCTGCGACACCCACGACCATCTCCTCCTCTTCACCTCGCGCGGCCGCGTCTACGGTCTGCAAGCCCACGAGGTCGAATCCCGTTCGCGAGAGTGGCGCGGTCTCCCCGTCCGCAACGTGGTGGAGCTCCAACTCGACGAAAAGGTCACCACGATCATCCCGGTCGAATCCTTCGACGACGATTACATCATCCTCGGTACGCGCCAGGGAGAAGTGAAGAAGACGCGGCTCTCAAACTTCAAGAGAGTCCGGCGCAGCGGACTGCAAGCATTCAACTTGGACGACGACGATGAGCTCGTGGAAGCCGCATTCGCTCACGCCGGAGACGACGTGATCGTCGCGACACGTTCGGGCCAGGTAGCGCGATTTTCAGTGGACAAGTTGCGAGAAGCCTCTCGAATCTCTGGCGGGGTTCGTGGCATCATCGTGCTTCAGGGTGACGAGCTAGTCGGTCTGCAATCGATCTACCCCGGCACGGAAGTCCTGACTGTGACAGCTGGCGGCTTCGGGAAACGGACGCCCGAGGCCGAGTACCAGTCAAAGGGTCGCGGCCTCAAGGGCAACATCGGCCACCGCGTCTCCGACGAAACCGGCCCAGTCGTGGGCATGGGAGTCGTCCGCGGAGACGAAGAACTAGTCGTCATCTCCGCCGGAGGAAAAATCCTCCGCACCGAGGTCCAGCAACTCCGTCAGTGCGGCCGCTCCACCAAGGGAGTAAAAGTCATGGACGCCGAAGGAGGAATCGCCGCCATCGCCATCGTCGACACCAGCCGAGAGTTCGGCCAGCGCACGTAGGGCCGATTCACATGGATGCCGCGAACCCACGCAAGCGCATCCACATTCCCCGCTCCCCCTTGCAGGGGGAGCTGCCGAAGGCTGAGGGGGTCCCGCCGCTGCTCGTAGGGCTATCGGTCTATTGAAGCCGCACAGCGAAGTCGTCCGTTTGGAGGTTGGCTCGTTCAATGATCGCCCGCGTGTTGTGGACTTGGTCCTTCGCGCTGTAGTTCATCTCGATGAACACAGACTGGACTCTCCTACTGTTCTTGAATGACGTTCCAGTTGGGTGCGTAGGAGAATGCGAGACTATGTAGCGGGTCGCGTTGGCCCTTTGAATCGGGAGGTCGTTTGGTGTCAGGTGGCCCTCAACCATCAGCCATTCAACGACTGCTGCCGTGAGGTCAGCCCAGTAGGGCGTCGCGCTCATATCTCCAGTCGGGAAGCGAATCCGCATTGGCTTTGACCCCTTATTGGGGGTGAAGGCGGAGAGTCGATGCCAGTGTTCTCCGGGCTCTTGAGGCGGCGCCGGTACTGGTTGATGCTCCGGCGGGCTGCCGACGACAGGCGTGGCGCCAGCCTGGAGACTGCCTCCAACCGTCGACGGCCTCCATAGAGCCAGAGCTTGCAGGCATGTCGCTGCTACCGAACTCTTCAGATCCAGCCGCATTAAAAGTTTCTCGGCAAGCGGGCCTTTGTGGTGAGTTTCGTACATCTCCCAATGTCGACCATCGGTCACGACGAAGTGCTCAAACCCGTCTTGAATGCAGTAGTTGATCACTTGCTGTACGGCCCCGCCGAGGTGAGTTCCAAGCTTCTTAGCCTCGACAATCACCCGAGGTTTCCCATCTCCACCAAGTAGCGCATAGTCAGCCTGCCCGGCGGCAGAACGAAACTCCACCAATACCTGACCCGGGTCGCCCGTGTCCCAACCCAGACCTCGCAACATAGGATCGATCAGCGCGTATCGCGTCAACGCCTCATTCTGTTGTAAGGCTGAAGCGTGAACACCAATGCGCGTTTGCAGCGTTTCAATCAGCTCGTGCAGTTCGTCCAAGACCATGGTTCGATGATAGGCGAGTGTCGGAGAAAGGCTGGCGAGCTTGCAACCTTCTGGTTTGGGGCGAGATTACTGGCGGCCAACGATTCTACGATGGGTATGTACCCGTTGACGGTGACCTCCACGGCAAGTAACCGGATTGGTTGCGTCAGGAAGGACTGATCCCATGACTGGACACCGCCCCTTCAGCGACTTGACCCGTGACTGGTCCCCCGCGCGACGGAAGCGGGTCAAGGATGGCACGGATCAACTGCTGCGCGAGATGCGGCTGCATGAACTGCGCCGAGCCCGAGAACTGACCCAACAGGACTTAGCAGAGAAGCTGAACGTCAAACAGCCAGCCGTGGCCAAGCTCGAGCAGCGTGCCGATATCTACGTCTCCAGCCTGCGCCACTACATCGAAGCCGTCGGCGGTCGCCTGAAGGTTGTGGCCGAGTTCCCTGAGGGCGAAGTCGCCATCACCAACTTCTCAGATGTTGGCAATGTGCCTCCCTCACACACCTGAGGCGCCGGGTAGGGTCTGGTCACATCAGGCTTGTGCCCGGCTGAGGTCGGTATCTCCAGAACTGCCATCCGCATGACGCGCAGCGAGCGGTTGCGCTCGTCTCAAGCGGAACCGCCGCGACAGAACGGTAGTTCGTATATGATGAGCAATGATCAACACCCACCGACCAACCAAGACAACGCCATGACCCTCACCCAACCCATCCGACATCACCGAGAATTTCGCAGCGATTTCCCGAAAAACACTCGGAACATCTGGCCGTATCTGCCTGTATCTGGACAAATCTGGACTTTCCTGACCACCTGTAGCGCAAATTCCCAGCCCACAGCGCCACATGTGCACACGTCGCTCGGAAAACTCCCCCGTTTGCCTGACCCCGTCCCGGCAGGCAGACGGCACGGGGAAAGGAGCCGCTATCAAAACAGCCCCGGGCCGTCCGTTACCATCTCCATGAACCAGCCTCAGCGAGGACGTACTCCATGAAATTCGGCATCTTCTACGAAATCTCCGTTCCCCGACCCTGGGAGAACGACATCGAGCACACGGTCTATCACCGCTGCCTCGAGCAGGTCAGGCTCGCCGACGAACTTGGCTTCCACTCCGTCTGGGCGGTGGAACACCACTTCCTTGAGGAGTACTCGCACTGCTCAGCGCCCGAACTCTTCCTGACCGCCTGCGCGATGCAGACCAAGCAGATCCGCGTCGGACACGGCATCGTCGTCTGCGTGCCCCAGTTCAACCACCCGATCCGCGCCGCCGAGCGCGCCGCAGTGCTCGATATCCTCTCGGACGGCCGTCTCGAGTTCGGCACGGGTCGCTCCGCCACCTGGACTGAGTTGGGCGGCATGGACGCCAACCCCGACGAGACCAAGGAAACCTGGGACGAGTACACCCGTACGATCCCCCAGATGTGGACCAACGAGCGCTTCGGCTACGAAGGCCGCGCCTTCAAGATGCCGACCCGCGCCGTCCTGCCCAAGCCCTACCAGAAGCCGCACCCGCCGATGTGGGTCGCCGTCTCCTCGCCCGGCACCGAGGTCGACGCCGCCGAGCGCGGCATGGGCTCGCTCGGCCTCACCTTCGGCGGTTTCGCCGAGCAGGAGCAGAAGGTCCAGCGATACCGTCGAATCATCGCCGACTGCGAACCGGTTGGCGCATTCGTCAACGAGCGGGTCGCCACGGTCAACTTCCTCTACTGCCACCCCGACAACGAGACCGGCATCAAGACCGGCAGCCGCCTGACCGGCTCGTTCGGCTATCTCGCCGCTCAGTTGCTGCCCGTCCGCGAAGTCCATCCAACTCGCAGCTACCCCAACCCAGGTCTGCTCGCGGCCACCCGTGCGCAAGCCGAGCAAACCCCCGGCGAGGGCGCATCCGCGCCCGAGGGCGTCTGCATCGGCAATCCCGACCGCTTGGTCGAGGAGATCAAGAAGTGGGAAGCCTGCGGCGTCGACCAGATCAACTTCCTGCTCAACGCGCTGGAGACCATCCCCCAAGAGCAGGTGCTCGACAGCCTCCGCCTGTTCGCTGAGGAGGTCATGCCACACTTCACCGACGACAAACCGGCAACCACCGTGCCAACGCGCGAACTCGCAGGCGCACCTGCAGCCGGCGACTAGCAGAACGGTCACTCAGCGCCACCAAGCGGTACTAAGCGCCAGACCGCGACCTCCACAACGAAAGGCCGCAGATGCCGATCAATGGCAATGCCGACCCCGGTCTACTGACCCAATACGCGCCAACCATGGCCTCGCTCGACACCGAAGCGTTGACCTTGCCCAACGTCAAAGTGCTCCAGGTCATCTACGAAATCGATGACTCGGTCATGGCCGACCTGATTCCGCCTGCGCTGCACCCGACCATCCCGCCCACGATGCACGTCATCGGGATGCGGGCGGAAGACGGACCCTTGGGCGCGTTCACGATCGCCATCGTCCGCGTTGGCTGCCGTGCCGCCGTCCGGCCGCGTGGACTGCCGACTCGCGCCGTCTGCACCGAAGGCGAAGCCGCAACCGCTCTCACCGAGCGCTGGGGATTCCCGATCACCATCGGCGAGCCGGTCCTGCGACAGCGCTATGACCGCCAATCAATCGAAGTCAACGACGGCAATGTGACCGTGCTCTCGGCGCAGCTCATCGACCCGGTCCCGATCGGCAACGCCGACCTGCTCTACACGGCGGGGATGCACGTAGCCAATATCGAGCGCGACGGCGAGACCAGGCCATGGCTGATCCAGGTCGACCCTGAGTTCGAAGTCAGCCGAGCCGACCGCGGCGCCGCCCAGATCGACGCCTTCGATAGCAACTTCTGGGAAGCCCCCGAGCTTCGGCCTGTGTACCCAATCGTCGCCAGCTACACGACAGCCAACATCACGCTGCCCAGGATTCGCTACATCTGCGACCCCTTGCAGCCCGCCATCAGCGGCACCATCGCCCTGTAGGGGGACTGTCGAAGTACGACCTCCCCCAGAGAGGGAGGTCGTCACAAGTCAAACCAAGACCTCCCCCTCTTGGAGGAGGTGTCACGAAGTGACGGAGGGGGCTCCGATGCCCGACACCGAGACCCTGTTCCCCGGCTTCCGCGAGCACAAGACCGGACCGATCTTCGCTCGAGTTGGCGGGTCAGGTCCGCCGCTATTGCTGTTGCACGGCTATCCGCAGACCAGCGCCATGTGGCACAAGATCGCCCCCGGCCTGGCCCAACAACATACGGTCGTCGTCGCAGACTTGCTCGGCTACGGCGCCAGCGACTCGCCGCCCGGCGACGGCGGCGATCTGGCCTACTCCAAGCGCACCATGGCCCAGCACATGGTCGACCTGATGGCCGACCTCGGCTTCGACACCTTCTCGGTCGCCGGCCACGACCGCGGCGGCCGCGTTTCCTACCGCCTCACGCTCGATCACCCCGAGCGAGTCGAGCGCCTGGCCCTGCTCGACATCATTCCCACCGCAGAGCAGTTCGAGCAGATGGGTATCGCCGGTGGACTCGGCGGCTTCCACTGGTACTTCCTCGCCCAACCGGCGCCACTGCCCGAGACGCTGATCAACGGCGCGCCCGATTTCTTTCTCAAGCGGATGCTCGGTAGCTGGGCCGGCGAGGACGACAACACGGTCTTCACAGAGCCAGCGATGGCTGAGTACCTCGCCGCCGCCAACGACCCGGAGACGGTCCGCAGCTGGTGCGAGGACTACCGCTCCGGCGCCCGCTACGATCTGCGCCTCGATCGAGCCGACCGATCCGAAGGCAAGAAGATCACCTGCCCACTCTTCGTCATCTGGGGAGCCGGTCGTCAGACAAACCGCCGAGGCCGCTTCATCGCCACCTGGCATCGCTGGGCAACCAACGTCACCGGTACGGGTCTCCCCTGCGGACACTTCCTGCCCGAAGAACTCCCCAGAGAAACGGAAGCGGCCCTCAAGGAATTCTTCGGCGATTGAGCCATCGCCAGGGACGCTCCGAACACTTCTATTCCCTACTTCCCCCCTCACGGGGGAAGCTGCCGAAAGCCTGCCCCTGGCCTGAACAGGGGACTGAAGGGGCGCCCCGATCGGACGCGAACGGGAGTAGTTCAGAAGATTCCTAGTACGCTCATGTCAGCCTGACCCTGACTCTCTGAGGAGAAACTCATGGACCCCGTCACCACCTTCAGCGGCAGCGGTCTGCCGCTTGACCGCTCCGATGTCGACACCGATCAGATCATCCCGGCCAAGTACCTCAAGCGAATTGAGCGGACCGGCTACGGCCCGTTCGCCTTCGAGGCCTGGGCCAAGGACCCCGACTTCGTCACCAACCAGCCCCAATACGACGGCGCCAGCATCCTCCTCGCCGGACCCAACTTCGGCTGCGGTTCGTCCCGCGAACACGCCGTCTGGGCGATCCAGGGGATGGGTGTGAAGGCAGTGATCGCGCCCGGCTTCGCCGACATCTTCCGCAACAACTCGGCCAAGATGGGCCTGCTCACCATCCAGCTCTCGCAGCCCGACGTCGAAGAGCTGATGCGGATGGTCGAGTCCGAGTCGAACACGCCGATCACCGTCAGCCTCGAAAACCAGACGGTCACGGCTCCGGGCGGATGGACCCGCTCCTTCGACATCGCCCCATTCGTCAAGCATTGCCTGCTCAACGGCCTCGACGACATCTCCCTCACCCTCGGACACGAGGATCTGATCTCCGAGTTCGAGACCAAGCGTCCGTCGACGAAGCCGGTAACTGTCTAGGATCGACGCATGGTCCAGGCGCCTCCCAAACCGAAGCATGCGACAGGACCTTCCAAGGTCGTAGCGCCTGCTGCGCCGATGGTGGTCCGGTTCCCGTTGGGATACCTCACCGACGAAATATTGCTGGAGATCAGCAACCTCAACGATTCCTGGCGCTTCGAGCGCAGCGCGGAAGGAGCGCTAGAGATTTCAATACCCACTGGCTCGATCGGTGGCAGTCGGTCAATGCACGTTGCGGGGCAGGTGTATGCCTGGTGGTCCGCGCACGAAGAAGGCATGGTCTTCGACTCAAGTACGGGATTCCGCCTGCCTAGCGATTCGGTCCGTTCCCCCGACGCAGCTTGGGCTAGCAGCGACTCAATTGAGGACATGCAGCCTGATGATGAGGGCTATTGGAAGATTTGTCCTGACTTCGTCGTTGAGGTTGTGTCGGCTGGGCAAGATGCTCAGAGGCAGCAGGAGAAGATGCGAGAGCTAATGGTCGCCGGAGCGCGCCTCGGCTGGCTGATCGATCCATTCAGCAACCAAGGCGTCGCCTGGATTTATCGCGAGGGAAATCCCGAGCCGGAGCGCTTGGAACGCCCAGACACACTCAGCGGCGAAGAAGTCGCCGAGGGTCTTACGGTCGATCTGGCCAGAGTCTGGCGTTGACCTCGACTCAGAGTCCGTATCTTGTTGGTAACCTCGGGCCACATGCAGGGAGCCAGGAGCCGCCTTGTCTAAGCATCCGACTCCATCGGTTCGCGACAGCATCATCAACATGCGCCGATCCATTGGCAGACGCCACGCCATCTACGGCCTGATCAAGAACACGTTGACTAAGGTGCGACGGGTCGAGAACTGCTGCGGCGACTATGGCGCCCCAGGTTGTTGAGTCACTGGTGAGCGCGCCCGGGCCGAGCGCATGAAGAGTGAGGACCAGTAGAAACCCCGCCCTTGCTCCTGGTTCAGCAAGGCTCCTCAACTATGCCAAGCTTGTGGTTGGTGCTTCGGAGCCGATACAAAGGGGCAGGTGACGTACGATGTGCGAGCGACCCAAACCATCCTTCAGCGACGCGATCGCCAACCTGCGCAGGAACGAAAACCAGCAAGGTCTGGCTCGCGGCTTACTGGGCATTGCCTGGAATAGGCTGCGAAAGCGACAAACGTGCTGCGGCAACTACGGCGACCCGGGCTGTTGAGTCTCGCCGGAACGCGCTCAGGCTGAGCGCCCAATAGACGACTAGGAACACCAACATATGGCCCATTTCAGGATTGCTCTCCTGCCCGGCGACGGTATCGGCGGCGAGGTCATCGGGCAGGCCGTTCGCGTGCTCGACGCCGTGGGCGGCCGCTTCGACCACTCCTTCGAGTACACCGAAGACCTCGTCGGCGGCGCGTCAATCGATGTCCACGGCGTCGCCCTGCGCGACGAAACACTCGACATGTGCAAGGCGCAGGACGCCGTCCTCTTCGGCGCCGTCGGCGGTCCCAAATGGGACGACCCCAAAGCGTCCGTGCGACCCGAGCAAGCCATCCTCGGTCTGCGCAAGGGTCTCGGCCTGTTCGCCAACATCCGACCGGTCAAGATGCTGCCGATCCTCGCCGATTCGACGCCGCTCAAGCGCGAGACCGTCGAAGACGTCGACATGATCGTGCTCCGAGAACTGACAGGCGGCATCTACTTCGGCGAGCCCCAACGTCGCTGGGAAGAAAACGGACAGCGCAAAGCCGTCGACACCCTCGCCTACTCAGAGCACGAGGTCGAGCGCATCGTTCGCCTCGGCTTCGAGACAGCGAGAGGCCGTCGCGCCCTGCTCACCTCCGTCGACAAGGCCAACATCCTCGACACCTCCCGCATGTGGCGCGAGATCACGGAAGAGGTCGCGAAGGACTACCCCGATGTTAAGCTCGAACACCGACTCGTTGACGCCTGCGCGATGGACCTGATCCGCCATCCGTCCTACTTCGACGTGATCGTGACCGAGAACTTGTTCGGCGACATCCTCACCGACGAAGCGTCAATGCTCGCCGGCTCAATGGGCATGCTGCCGTCGGCGTCGCTCGGCGCTGCCGAGGACGGCTCCACGCTCGGTCTCTACGAACCGATTCACGGCACCGCGCCCGACATAGCTGGACAGGGCATCGCCAATCCCATGGCCATGATCCTCAGCGCCGCCCTGATGCTGCGCTACTCATTTGATCTCGAAGCAGAAGCGACCGCAATCGAGGAAGCCGTCACCGACACCCTGGCCGCCGGTCACCGTTCCGCCGATCTCGCCGCCGAGGGCGACGTGCCCCTCGGAACTGAAGCGCTCGGCAGCATCATCACCGACGCAGTGGCTCGCGGCTGACATGAGGCCGAACACGGCAACACAGTAAGGTAAGTGGGCAGGCCAGAGTTCGAGGTGAGAGATGGCAGATCAATCCATTTCCTTCTCGATCGAAGGTGAAATAGCGCTGGACACGTTGTGTGATTCGATGGAAGCACTGAAAAGGCTTCTACGCCAACTCACCTCCGAAATCGTACCGGGATCCAACATAAGATGGGTTGTTGACGAACTACAGGGAGCAAGTCTGCACACGACGTTTCGTGGAGACGCAGTCGCTGACAACAGTGCCGAAGATGTCACTAAGGTTGCGAAACAGTATGCCGCTATTGGAGAGGCGGTTGCGCACGGTGATGAGTTGCCTTGTGCTGCTGAAGTGGTTGAGGCTGTAGAGGAACTTCTTTCCGCAGCCCAGCAAGATGGATCAGAGGCGGTGTTCACCGCAGACGGAAAGACATCCCGCGTCGATCTTCGAGCTTGGAATAGAAAATTGGCGACAGGGCGCTCTCGGGCGATTGGCTCAGTCACCGGCGTTATCAAAGGCATCAACGGCAGTGGACAACCCTACATAAGCATCTACGAGCGCGAGGGTGGCGCTGCCGTGCGGTGCTACGTCAATGAAGAGCAACTCAGGTGGGCGCTGTCTGCCTGGGGAGCCACCGTGTATGTCCAGGGGCGCCTGACTCGAGAAAAGAGTTCCCGCAGGAAACGGGAGATCCGACAGATCATCAACTATCGCGTGGTATCCGGCAAGAGGACAGGGCGTTTCGAGGAGGCTTTCGGAGTCGGCGAGTGGAAAGTCGGCGATCCCTCTTCAGTGCAGTTGATTCGCGCGATCAGGGATGAGGCCTGACATCGTGCTTGTCTATTGCGACTCTTGCCTGTTCCTCGACTTCTTGAATGCAACGCCCAATGGTGTCGAAATTGTCTCACCGCTGGTCGCTTTGGCACGATCTGGGGATTTTGAGATAGTGACATCTACAATCTCGCTCGCCGAAGTTGCGTATGTGGGCAAATAACTACGAGAGGGACCTGACTCAGCAATCGCAGACGGCATTGACAAGATGTTTAGAGACGAAACTCTCCTGGCGCTCGTAGAGTATGACCAGGAAATCGGAGCAAACGCACGTAGCCTAATCCGTCAGACACTGCGTGAGTCAAAGAGGATCAAACCCGCGGATGCCATTCACTTGGCGACCGCAATGGCCGTTGGCGCCAGCGTCTTGCACACATTTGACGCAGACCTCATCGCACATGCGAGCGCGCTCGCCGCAGTTGCTGCCGAGCTACCGGTGGCGCCCGAGGCCGAACCCCAACAGGGGAAGCTTATTGAATAGGCACACCTCATAGGCCGGCTCTAGACTCCCACCATGCCCATCCAACGCCTCCTCGTCGCCAACCGTGGCGAAATCGCCGTCCGTGTCCTTCGCACTGCCACCGAGTTGGGAATCGCCACCGCGGCCATCCACTCCTCCGACGACGCCACGTCCGACCACATCCAGCACGCCCAAACGGTGATTCCGCTGGAAGACATCGGACCTGCGGCCTACCTTGACATCGCGCAGATCGTCGAGCGCGCGCAGGAGCATGACTGCGACGCGATCCATCCCGGCTACGGATTCCTCGCCGAGAACGCCGACTTTGCGCGCGCCTGCGAGGAGGCCGGCATCACCTTCGTCGGACCTTCACCTGCTGCGCTCGCGCTATTCGGCGACAAGGCGCGCGCCCGAACGCTCGCAGGGGCGCGAAACGTCCCGGTCCTGACCGGCACCGACCATGCCGTCAATCTCGACGGCGCCCGAGCCTTCTTCGGTCAACTCGACGGCCACCCCATGGTGATCAAAGCCATCGCCGGCGGCGGCGGACGAGGAATGCGCGCGATCAACGAGGCTTCCGAAATCGAGGACGCCTTTGAGCGCTGCACCCGCGAGGCAAAGTCCGCGTTCGGCAACGGAGCGCTCTTCGTCGAGCGCTTCATCTCCCGAGCCCGACACATCGAAGTCCAGATCGTCGGCGACCAGTACGGCAACGTCTCACACATCGGTGAGCGCGAATGCACCATCCAGCGTCGCTACCAGAAGCTAATCGAAATCGCACCGTCGCCGACGCTCAGCGACAGCCTGCGCGAGCGCATCACCGTCGCCGCTGTCGAGCTCGCCTCCGCCGGTGGCTACTCCAACCTTGGCACGTTCGAGTTCCTCGTCGACGCCGCTTCAAGTGAAGAGGGGAACGACAACTTCGCCTTCATCGAGGCCAACGCCCGGCTCCAGGTCGAGCACACGGTCACCGAAGAAGTGACCGGACTCGATCTCGTGCAGTGCCAGATTCGGATCGCCGAAGGCGCAGCACTGGACGAACTGGGCATCGATTCACCGCCCACACCGCGCGGCTACGCCATCCAGGCACGGGTCAACCTCGAGCGCATGCGCGAAGACGGCAATGTCCGCCCATCCGCCGGTACGCTGCGAACCTTCCGCCCGCCCGCCGGACCCGGTGTACGCGTCGATACCTACGGCTACGCCGGCTATGTCGCAAATCCCAACTTCGACTCGCTGATCGCCAAGGTCATCACGCGACACCCCAGCAGCAACTTCAACGACGCCGTCCGTCGCGCTCAACGCGCACTGGACGAGTTCCAGCTAGAAGGCCCCGACTCCAATCTGTCCTTCCTTCGCAACATCCTGAGTCATCCCGAGTTCATCGCCGGCGACGTCCACACCCGTTGGATCGACGAGCGGATCGGCGAACTCGCCGCATCTTCCGACAACGGCGCAGCCGCCTCCGGCCAGACAGCCTGGGCCGGAGCCAAAGTCGAGAATCAAATCACCGACCCGCTCGCCGCGCTCGCCTTCTTCCGCCAGGGCGCCAGCGCCGCTTCGCTCGATGTCAACCGCGGCCTCGAGGCGGATCGCGCCGGATTCCCAGCGCCCGAGATCATCGGACCTCCGGGAACCGAGCCGCTGCGCGCCCCGATTCAGGGCACGATCATCGAAATCCTCGTCGGCGAGGGTGACAGCGTGGTTGCCGGCCAGGACATCATCATCATGAATGCGATGAAGATGGAGCATGTCCTGACAGCCGAGATCGGCGGCATCGTCCAGGAGATCACCGTCGCCGTCGGCGACATCATCTGGGAAGGCCATCCGCTCGCCTTCATCGAGCCGGCCGACGTAGGTCCGGCGATCGATGACGGTTCCAGCGACATCGATCTCGAATACATCCGGCCCGATCTCCAGAACAACATCGATCTGCACGAAGCAATCTTGGACCACAATCGCCCCGCACCGGTCGCCAGGCGTCACGCCAAGGGCAAGCGAACCGCCCGCGAGAATATCGCTCAACTGGTCGAAGGCGGTACCTGGAGCGAATACATGCCGCTCGCCGTGGCGGCGCAGCGTCGAACCCGTTCCTGGGAAGAGCTGCGAGTCGTCTCTCCCGCCGACGGCCTGATCTGCGGAATCGGTACCGTCAACGCCGACCTCTTCGACAACTCCACGGCCTCGACCGCGATCATCTCCTACGACGAAACCGTCTGGGCCGGGACCCAGGGCGGTCGCGGTCACGAGAAGACCGACCGCATGGTCGAGACCGCGCATCGCCTGCTGACGCCGTTGGTCTTCATCGCCGAGGGCGCAGGCGGCCGCTCAGGCGATTCCGACTGGGCGTTCACCCGCGTCGCGGCGCGCGCCGTCCGCACCTTCGAGCGCCTCGCCGAGCTCTCCGGCCGAGTACCGATGGTCTCGATCACCGCCGGACGCTGTTACGCAGGCAACGCCTCGATGCTCGGCATGTGCGACATCATCGTCGCCACCGAGGGCTCCAACATCGCCATGGGCGGCCCGGCCGTGATCGAAGGCGGCGGACTCGGACTCTTCCTGCCCGAGGAACTCGGCCCGATGTCGCAGCAGGTGCCCAACGGCGTCGTCGACATCTTCGTCAAGGACGAAGATGAAGCAATGGCGGCCACCAAGAAGTACCTCTCCTACTTCCAGGGCAGGCTCAAGGATTGGACCTGCGCCGACCAGCGAGAGCTACGACACGTCATCCCCGAGAATCGGCTCCGCACCTACGACATCCGCAAGGTGATCGAACTGCTGGCCGACGACGACTCCGTGCTTGAGCTGCGCCCGGAATTCGGCATCGGAGTGATCACCTCGTTGATCCGGGTCGAAGGACGCTCGCTCGGCATCATCGCCAACAACAACAAGCATCTCGGCGGCGCCGTCGACAGCCCCGGCTCCGACAAGCTCGCCCGCTTCACCCAGATCTGCGACTCCTGGAACATTCCCGTCCTCACCCTGGTCGACACGCCAGGCATGATGGTCGGCCCCGAGGTCGAGAAAACCGCCCTCGTCCGACACTGCCATCGCGTATTCGTCTCGCTCGCCAACCTGACCACCCCTAAACTGACCCTCACAGTGCGCAAGTGCTACGGCCTCGGAGGTCTGGCAATGCTCGCCGGCTCTACCGAGGCCGGCCTCTTCAATCTCGCCTGGCCAACCGCCGAATACGGCGGCATGAACCTCGAAGCCGGCGTCAAGCTGGGAGCCAGAGCCCAACTCGAGAAGATCGAAGACCTCGCAGAGCGAACCCGCGTCTACGAGCAGATGGTCGCCGACGCCTACGAGCGAGGCAACGCCATCAACGCCGCCACCGTGCTCGAATCGGACGACGTGATCGACCCAGCCGATACCCGCCAGTGGATCATCCGTCTACTCGACGCCGCGCCAAACTCCGAGCCAATCCGAGAAGGCCGCCGCCCCTACATCGATAGCTGGTAGGCCGCATAACGATCCGCGACCTCCCCCGTTGACTGCGCAGCAGACTTCCCAGTCCCGGCCCCCGCGCCGGGACCCGCTCGGGGAGGGTGTCGCAGCAGTCGCCTGACCTCCACCTTCGTCATACCCGCGCTCCGCCGCGGGAATGACAGCCCTCGTACGTTTGCGACACCCTCCGAGGAGCCTGTTGCACATTTCCGCTTCAGATTCCAGTTCTCCCGTCCCCGCCACCGAGCGGGGACCCGCCCTCTTGCCGCAACCGCAATAACTGACACCCTGCCCATCTGGTAGGCGAGGTCGGAGAGATTGGCGATTCGGCGTGGAGTCCGAGCAGGTTCCCGCTCGGGGCGGGGATGGGGAGATATGCGACACCCTCCGGGCGCGTGGCCTGGACATGCGCGACAGCCCCTTGACTGGTCATCCCACAAAGACCCATACAATCGGGCTAGACTTTCCGCCAACGTTGCGGTCGCTTCGGCGGTGGATGCGGGAGAGCGATGCAGTTTCTCAACCTCCTGCTGGTTCGCCTGGTTCAGACGATCCTCGTCATCTGGATCGTGGTCAGCATCGTCTTCATCGTCTCGCGACTGATCGGCAATCCGACCCAGACGCTGTTGCCCTTCGACTCCACCAATGAAGAGATCGCGGCGCTGGAAGAAAAGCTTGGTTTGAATGATCCGATAATCGTCCAATACGGGCGCTTCATCGGCGCCGCCGCGCAGCTCGACTTCGGATACTCATATCACCGCACGGGTGCAGCGATTGACCAGGTCGTCGACAAGGTGCCGAACACGGTCCGTCTCACAGTCGCTGGACTCGTCGTCGCCGTGGTATTAGGCCTGCCAATGGGACTATTGGCCGCCCTCAGGCGAGGCTCGGCATTCGACTGGCTCGCCCGCTTCCTCGCCGTGTTCGGACAGGCAATCCCCAGCTTCTGGTTGGGCTTGATGTTGATCTTCTTCATCGCCGTACGTGTCGACTGGTTCCCGACCGCAGGCTATGAGGGCTTCAGCTCAATCATGTTGCCGGCGGTCGCGCTGGGACTCGCCTCGGCCGCCGGGTTCATGCGACTCACCCGCTCGGCCATGATTGACGTGATGAGCACCGACTTCATCCGCACCGCACGGGCCAAGGGTCTCAATGAGCGAACCGTGATTATGCGGCATGGGGTGCGTCACGCGCTCTTGCCGGTGATGACCATCATGGGCATCGAGCTGGGACGGTTGATCGCCGGCTCGGTCATCATCGAGGTCGTCTTTTCCTGGCCCGGAATCGGCTATCTGATGATTAACTCGATCCTGCAGTCCGACTATCCAGTCGTTCAGGCCGGCATCGCCGTGATCGCCGGCTCGATCGCTCTCGCCAACCTGTTCGTAGACATTTCCTATCGCTACATCGATCCACGCATCCGGACGGCGGAACTCTGATGTCAAGTGCGGCTGGCGAACTGCGCGTATCCGCTCTCAGCCGATGGCGCTGGCGAGCGGCGCGACGCTGGCGCCGATACATCCTGGTCATACCTCCGCTGAGTGTGATGTTGATCTTCGTCGTCTTCGGTATCTTCGCCGATGTCATTGCACCGGGAGATCCGGGTGAGACCAATGTCTTGCAGCGGCTCGACCGGCCCGCGTTCGACGGCGGTAGCGGGGAACATCTGCTTGGCACCGACCACATTGGCCGCGATATCTGGACGCGCATCGTCCACGGGGCAAGGGTCTCGTTGATCGTGATCGCGATCGTCGTCCCCTGTGCGGCGGTCTTTGGCACGACGGTTGGCATGGTCGCCGGCTGGCGCAGCGGCAAGGTCGGACAGCTGCTCATGCGCTACGTCGATGTGCAACTCGCGATGCCCGCGATCCTCTTCGCCGTGTTGCTGGGCGCCGTGTTGGGCGCGTCCCTACGAAATGTGATCATCATCCTGTTGGTCTGGACCTGGACGGCATACGCCCGACTGGTGCGCGCCGAAGTGCTCTCGCTCAAAGAGCGCGAGTTTGTTGTTGCGTCATTGGCCGCCGGCGGTAGCAGCTGGTGGATCATGCGTAAGCAGTTGCTGCCCAACGTGCTCAACACGGTCGTGGTGATCATGACGCTGGAAATCCCCATCGTGATCGTTGCCGAGGCAGCGCTCAGCTTCCTCGGAGTCGGAGCGCCGGTCGAACAGGCCACCTGGGGCCGGATGATCACCGAAGCGCGCAATTACCTCACTCAGGCGTGGTGGGTAATTTGGATGCCAGGTCTCGCCCTGATGCTGGTCGCGCTCTGCGGCAATCTGGTCGGAGACTGGCTACGTGACCTGCTCGATCCGCGTTTGCGTAACCTCGGCTGAGGGCCAGCCAAGCAAAGAATGCTCTGAACAACTCTGATCCCCGCTTCCCCCCTCGCGGAGACCTTTGCAAAAGCCACCATTCCGTCATTGCCGCGCTCCGTCGCGGCAATCTCGCCGCATTCGCCACAGACGTCAGTGTTCGAAGCAGCGAGATACCCGCGGCAAGCGCGGGTATGACGGAGTTGTTCGTGCGAATCTGACACGTTCGCAACGGTCTCCTCGCGGGGCAAGCTGCCAAAGCCTGCCCCGCACTTGATGCCGGGGCTGAAGGGGGGTCCCCGAGCGGCCGCCGATGGCAGTTATTCAGAGGATTCCTAACGCTCGACGCACGTCTGACGCGAAGAGCACCGCATCTGCGCGCGATCAGAGCGTCTGGATGGTTACCATCAATTTCATGACCACTGATCTGTCCTCCCCGCCAGACATCGATGCGGCGATCCACGAGATGGTCAAGATCATCGTCGAGGGTTGGAATCCCCAGCAAATCATCCTCTTTGGCTCCAGGGCTCGTGGCGACCATGACGAGCGCAGCGATGTGGACCTGCTAGTCGTCCTGAATGAGGCGGCGGACCGTGGGGAACTGGGCCGGCAGATCAGCGCCGAACTGGCCTGTACCGGGATCGCCAGAGACATCATCATCAGCACGGCCGACGACATCGTGCGTCAGGCCACGGTGATCGGTACCGTCGAGCGCGCTGCCATGATCGACGGTCGAACCCTCTACGTCCGAGGCAGAGGAGATCCGGTGATGGAGCAATTCGCCCAGCTCATGCATCGCGCAACAGACGACATCAGAGTGGCCGAAGCCATTCTGGTGCTCAGTCCCCCGCCACTGCAGGCAGTCTGTTACCACGCGCAGCAAGCGGTCGAAAAGGCGATCAAGTCGGCCCTGATGGTGGACAGGATTGATTACCCATTCACGCACGACCTGGAGCAGTTGCTGCCGCTGGTTCCCATCGCCTGGGACATCGACGGGATCATTGATGACCCCAAAGAACTGAGCACCTGGGCCTCATATCCGCGTTACTTGATGATTAAGGAGCCGAGTCACGAGTACGCAACACAGGCCGTCGCCGATGCTCGCACGATCCATGGGCGAGTGACATCCGAGATGTCCAGCCGGGGCTTGGCGATGGATTGAACGGAACATTTGCCCAGCCTTAGTTGACGTAACGAGTGATTCCCAGCCGTCACCTGATACGGTCACACGAAATTACCTAACATTCGTAGCAATCTACCCTGGACTGTGCGCACCGAGCGAGGAGATATCAGATGTCAACACGGAACTATTGGAAGCGCTTGTCGCATCGCAGCTTGAGCCGCCGCACCTTGCTGCGCGCTTCAGCGCGCGCCGGCGTCGGAGCGACCGGCCTCGCGTTGGTCGGCTGTGGCGACGATGACGACGACGATCAGCAGGCGGTTGTGCAAGCGCAGCCGCAGCAGCAAGAAACGCAAGCGCAGCCCGCTCAAGAGGCGCAGCCTCAGCAGCAACAACAACAGACGATGCAGCAGGAGCAGGCCGAGCAGCAAGCGGAACAGCAGGCGCAGCAAGTCGAGCAACAGGAGCAGGCCCAACAGGGCACGGTTCAGGCAATCGAACGCGAAGAGTCCGACGAAGACGAGCAGGCCGCGGAGCCTGAAGTCGACACCGAGGCGACCCTCCGCGTCGCCGTTGGGCGCTACACCGCCGGACTCGACCCGCAGCGCTCCGGTTCGCAGACGAACTACATAAACGGGGCCTGCACCTTCGACGCCGGGATGTCCAACCACCCCGAGACCGCGGCGCTCGAGCCCAACCTCGTTGCCGGAATCGAAGCGGTCGACTCGACCAACCTGATCATGCACGTTACGCAAGGCATCAACTTCCACAGCGGCACGCCCTACACCGCCCACGACCTGCAGTTCAACTTCGAGCGCGTCGCGGGCGAGGCCGAGTACCATCAGGGCGGCGAAACCAGCGACCATCCCGGCGTGTGGGCCACGGCCCGCGGGGTGTTCGGCGTCGGCAACTTTTCCAACTACAGCGTCGCCGACGACTACACCTTCGTCGTTGAGACGCCATTGCCCAACGCCTCGCTCGCCGGCTCGATCATGGGCGGCGCCGTGCGCCACGTGTCCAAGGAGTACGTCGAGGCCAATGGCGATGAGCACGTCGATGCCGTCAACGCGGTCGGCACCGGGCCCTTCCGCTTTGTTGAGCACCTCCCCGATGTCGGGTTCAAGTGGACTCGCTACGACGGTTACCACAAGGATCGGGACGCTGTGTCCGGACCGCGGCTGGCCTGGTACAAGGACCTCGATGTTCAGATCCGCCCCGAGCCGCTCGCGCAGATCGCCGGTATCGAAGCCGGCGAAGTCGACGCTCTCTTCAACTTGCCCACCGATGTCACTGAGCCCTTCAACGACGACGACCGTTTCAAGGTGTTCTACGGTCCGGCCAGCAACCCCACCCACTACATCATGTTCAACACGCATGACACGGTGGCCGAGGTAGACGGCGAGCCCAATCCGTTCCTCGACATTCGCGTGCGCGAGGCCGCCAATCTGGCGATCAATCGCGAAGCGATCATCGAAGGTCTGCTCACTGGCACCGAGAGACCGACTTTGGGCCAGTATGCAGGTACGATCGGCTTCCCGAAGGACGCGCTCGATACCCACTACCACGGTTACGACCCCGAGCGCGCCAGGCAACTGCTTGCCGAGGCCGGCTACCCCGACGGTATTGATGTCGACCTGCACATCGTGACCGACTTCCAGCCCATTGTCCCGGTCATGTCGCTGGTCGTGCAAGCGGACCTCGAGGCGGTTGGCATCCGCGCCACGATCGTTGAGTACTTGAGCTCCGAGTACTTCAGGACGGTTCGCACGTTCGAGAAGCCGGGGATGTTCTACTTCTTCAGTAACAGCAACGCCGAGCCCGAGTCTTCGATCGGCTCAGGCATCAACGACCAGGGCTTCTACGCGGCCTCGGTCTACCCCGAGACCAATATTCAGGAGCTCTACCTCGCGCAGAATCAGGCGCTCGACCCCTCCGAACGAGCGGCACTGCTCGAGGAACTCTACGTGACGGTCTACAACAACTACTCGTGGCTCTTCCTCACCGAGGTATCATCCGCGGCCATGCTCGCTGCCAACGTCAACTGGCCAGTCGGCGGCGCCGAACTGCGAGGCGAAGGCACGCTGACCGCGATCCAGAAGCTCAAGAACGTCTAACCCGTCCACAGGACGAGATCGACTCCGAGCGGGGCTGGACAATTCTGTCCGATACCCCGCTCGGAGCCGTTAAGATTCAAACAGGACCGAACAAAACCGAACAAAACCGAACAACAGCGAACGCCCAGAGAGCGCAAATGCCCACCCTGACTGCAGAACAGCTCGATCACTTCGAAACATTCGGATTTCTCGCCGTCGACAGCGTCTTCGACCCCGAGGAAGTGATCAATCCGGTCATGGACGAGTACGCCGGCGTGCTCGACACGCTCGCGAATGAGCTGCGTGCGCAGGGAGTGATCACCGACACCTACGCTGACCTGCCCTTCGCGGAACGGGTCTGCACCGTCTACGCCGAGTCGCAGAAGGTTCACGCGCAATACTTCGACTTCTCCCTGCCGCAGAGGGGGATCAAGGCCGACACGCCCTTCTGGGCAGGGCCGGCGGTCTTCAACGCGCTGACCAACCCCAGCCTGCTCGAAACGGTCGAGAGCTTCATCGGCCCGGAGATCTACTCAAACCCCGTCCAGCACGTGCGGGTCAAGGTGCCCGAGTCAATCGCCCCACGCGACCCCGACGGCAACGTGATCTACGGAGCGACGCCCTGGCATCAGGACTCAGGCGTGATCAACGCCTCAGCTGACGACACCGACATGCTCACCGTCTGGTTCCCGCTCATGGACACCGATGTTGAGAACGGCTGTCTACAGGTCATCCCCGGCTCGCATCGAGGCGAAGTGCTCACCCACTGCTCCGGTGTTCAGGGCCTGAATATCCCATCCTCAATCCTGCCCGGCGAAGACAGCGCCCGAGCCGTCCCCTTGCCGGCCGGCGGCTGCCTCTTCCTCCACCGCAAAACGATTCACGCGGCGCTGCCCAACGTCAGCGATCGCATCCGCTGGAGCTTCGACCTGCGCTACCACCCGCCCGGACAGTCCACCGGCCGCGAGGCCTTCCCGGGCTTCGTCGCGAGAAGCCAACAAGACCCCGACGCTGTCCTCGCCGACGCGTCAATGTGGCGTCAAATGTGGCTGGACGCCCGAGCCGCCCTCGCCAACCAGCCCAACCCCGAGTACAACCGCTGGTCCCTCGACGACGAGGCCTGCGCCTGATCGGGAACGAAGATTCGTAGTCCCCGGGAGTGCCTCTCGTGTCGGCAACGCAACACCGAACTACGCACGCCGCAGCAATGGAAGATGGACGTGTCCATCCAAGCTTGGTTGCTCTGAGACGCGGCGAGGCAATCCCAGACCGTCGGCGACATATCTTCATGTGGTCGTGGCAAGGAGCTCTCAGCTACGACGAGGCTGAACTGCTATTACCCGATGACGAGTTGGACGCGTTGTGCGATCTGCTTAATCATCTGCAAGATGGCGCGGTCCTTCCTCGCGCTTATGCAGTCGAGGAAGCTGCGGAAGGCGGTTGGATCTCGACCGACAGCGAGCGGGCTTGGTTGCGGAATGAGTGCGGATTGCCGCCGGTTGTGATCCAGAAGGCTGATGACGCCCGTCGAATGGCGGCGTGGATAGACGGACAACCGATTCTGAAGACGATTGAACATCTCGCGCGTTGGACGCTCGACGCGAGGATTGATTGGGAACTGGTCGACCAACGTCTCACAGAGAAGGAGTATCGATACCTTGTCGAACTAGTCGATCCCGACGAACTGGTTCGCATGGAGAGCAGAGTTTTCGAACTCGATGAGGTGGAACGAGTGTGAGCCATCGGGTCGTTTGGACGACCCTGGCGCGGCGACAGTTCCGCAAGCTGCCGAGAGGGATTCGAGAAGCGGCGGAGGCAGACTGCCAATCGCTGGGGGAGACGCCGCGACCCCGAGGAGTCAAACAGAAACAGGGATACCATAACCGCTGGGAGATTCGGATTGCATATCGGTATCGGGCCGATTACGAGGTTGACGACGAAGAACAAATCGTCGTGATCATTGAGGTCTACGCACGCAAAGAAGGGCACGGCAAGCGAAGGGCATGAGATCAGAGGCGGAACTTCTGAAGGCAGCTCGCCGATTCTCATTCGGCGGGCGAATGGACAAATCCGGTAGCGGGCCGATCTTTGTGCGTGGTTCCGGCTCCGAAGTCGAGGATGTGAACGGCAAGACGTACCTCGACTTCAACTCAGGCCAGATGTGCGCCTGGTTGGGACACAATCACCCGGCGATCACCGAAGCCGTAACCGAAGCCTGCGAAACACTGATCCACGCGCACAGCAGCTACTACAACGACAAAGAGATCGAGCTGGCCGAGCGACTCGCCAACTTACTACCCGCTCCGCTGCAGAAGAGTATGTTCCTGCAATCCGGCGCCGACGCCAACGAAGCCGCCATCAACATCGCCCGAAAGTACACGGGCGGATTCGAAATCATCAGCCCACATATTTCGTTCCACGGCATGTCCGACACGACGCGAGCCTTAACCTACGCCGGCTGGCATCGAGGCTATGGTCCGCCACAAGCTGGAATGATGGCAATGCTGGCCCCGTATTGTTATCGCTGCCCAATCAACCTGGAACCGGAGACCTGCGAACTCGCCTGTCTCGACGCGTCGTTCGAGTTGATCGACGCCCAAACCACATCGCGTCCGGCTGCCGTGCTGACCGAACCAATCTTCTCAGCCGGCGGAGTCATCGAACCTCCGATCGGATGGCTGCCCAGGCTCAAGGAGAAGTGCGAAGAACGTGGCATGCTGCTCATCCTCGACGAGGAGCAAACCGGCCTGGGCAAGACCGGCGACACCTTCGCTTTCGAGCACGAGGGTGTGATCCCCGACATCATCACGCTGGCCAAGCACTTCGGTGGCGGTATCTGCATCTCGTCCGTCACGACCTCCGCCGAGATCGAGGAGCGCGTCGTCGCCGACGAGTTCATCGTCACCCACTCACACTCAAATGACCCCCTCGCCTGCGCCGCCGGCACCGCCACGCTGGACGTGCTGGAGCGAGATGGTCTCCCCACGAAAGCCCGGCAACTTGGCAGCTACCTGAAGTCCAAGCTCAACGAGCTGTCCGAACGCTTCGAGATCATCGGCAATGTGCGGGGCCGAGGGCTGTTGCAAGGAATCGAACTCGTCCGAGACCGTCACTCAAAAGAGCCGGCCACAACCGAAGGCAAAGCCATCACCGAGCAATGTCTCAAAGCCGGCCTCATCTTCAGCGTCCGACGAGAAGGCGCAGTCCTCCGCTTCGTCCCACCAGCAAGCACCACCGAGGCTCAGATCGACCGAGCGGTCGAGATTCTTAGTGGTTCAATGAAAGAAGTAGTTGAGCGCGTTGTCTGACCCGCTTCGCGAGCAATACGCGCACCAACAGCAAGAGGCTGTTGATATCGCACAACAGACTTCGTAGCCTTGAAATGTGGCGGAACGGCATCCTAAGAAAGAAATCGAGGAGGTCGTTCAAGAGTTGGAGGCCGCTGGTTGGCTGGTTAGAAGGTCGAGAGGACGAGTGGCTACACATGGGGCAGAGCGCTCTGCCCGGAGTCGCCAGGCGGTTGCATGATTTGGATCAAATCGACCCCAAGCAACATTGGCGGTGAAGTACGCAAGTTGAGACGAGCACTGAGGAATTGCTCTCACAAAGGAATTGAATAATGGCAGTCTGGGAGTTCACACTCATAGTCGAGGGGCAAGATGTCGCCAAACAAGAGGTGCACGATGCACTGTACGAGTCAGGATGCGATGACGCGCTGATCGGCCAGGCGAGCGGAGTGCAATACCTCGATTTCGATAGACAGGCACAGTCACTGGAAGACGCGGTTGCGTCCGCCGTCAGAGATATCGAAGAAGTGCAAGGAATGGAAGTTGTTCGATTTGTGGACTCCGATCTGGTCAACATGACCGAGATTGCGGAACGTACGAACCGCACTCGTGAGAGCGTTCGCCTGCTCGTCACAGGGAAGCGAGGAAGGGGCGGATTTCCTCCTCCCGTTAGCGACCCTCGACGCCCTCACCGTCTGTGGCGGTGGTCAGAGGTCGAAAGATGGATTGAGCAGGGGGTCGGTGACAGAGAGCGTCAATCTGGCGAAAGCACGATCCGAACCGCTATCTCAGCGGGTATTGAACTGAACGCGGCGACGCGTCGATTGAATGTTCGTCAACGCGAGCGCGTATTCGACATTGCACGCCGAGCCTAGGAACCTAACCGTTCGGCGCGCAGGCGCGCATCACGGCGCGGACCGATTCCAGCCCCGGCTTCGCCGCCACGACACGGACAATCGCCGTATCGAGTCCGTCTGCCAACGCCTCAAACGCCGACTTGGCGCCTGACGCATTGCCGTAGTACCCGACTCTCGTCAGCAGCTCCTCCGAGGCGGCCGACGCCACATCATCTGCCGATGCTCCGCTCCGCCTCATATCGTCCAGCGATGCCAGCTCGTCGGTGAAGCCCATCCGCTCGAAGTGCGCTCGATAGGCGAACTTGCGTAGACGCTCTGACGGCGGCGCTTGACCCAGGGCGTAGCCCAGCATCGACTTTGCATAAGACATCCGCGCCGTCTCGACATCTTCGTCAACGCAGATGCGGATGTATTCGACCAACTGCACATCTTCGGGACGCTTGCCCGCCTTGGCCGCGCCTTCGTTGAGCCGGTCGCGGCTCCAGCTCACGCGCTCGGGATCGCACCAGTTGAGGACCGCGCCATCGCCGACCTCGGCGCCGAGCTGGATCATCTGCGGGCCCAGCGCGCCGACCAGCACCGGTGTCGGCGGTGGCCGGAATCCGAGCTGCACCCCGTCATACTGGACGGCTTCCCCGTCGATCGTGACCGACTCTCCCGCGAGCAGCCCCTTGACCGCTGCGGTGTATTCACGCATCACACCCAATGTGGAGCGCCGGGGGATACCGAGTTGGCGTCGCGTATCTGCCCGATAGATGCCGCCTGATCCGATGCCCAGCGAAAACTTGCCGCCGCTCTGCGCCGACACCGTCGCGGCCGACATCGCAAATGCGACCGGCGAACGATAAGCGATCGGGCAGACGCCGATTCCGGTCGCCAGTCCACTCGCCTGGTTCCGCATCGCACAGAGCTGGAACGAGTCCAACCCTGCGCCCTCGGGTGTCCACAATGATTGGTAGCCAAGCTCCGCCGCTTCCTGGGCCAACGTCCGTTGGTCCTCAAACGTCATGCCCAGCGAAAAGTCCAAACCCAGGCCGATCTGTCCAATTGCCATCGCCAACCGCCTATATCATGCGTGCCAGATTGCATTCGCAGGCTACCGCCGATCGCGCCTCGCGCGGAAAGGACGATTCCATGCCACCCATTGTCACTACGAAATACGGCCAACTCCAGGGACAGACCGAAGACGACCTACACGTCTTCCGCGGCGTTCAGTTCGCTGCTCCACCCGTCGGCGAGCTCCGCTTCCGCGCTCCGAGACCGCCCGAGCCCTGGGACGGCGTCAAAGTCGCCAACCAGCCAGGTCCTGGCTCGTTGCAAACGTTCATGCCCGGGATCGAACTGCTCGGCGCATGGGAGATGCCCGTCGACGAGGACTGCCTCTCGCTCAACATCTGGACGCCGGGTCTGGACGACGCCAAGCGTCCGGTCATGTTCTGGATCCATGGCGGCGGATTCTCCGGAGGATCGGGCGCAACGCCGATCTACGACGGTCAGCACCTGGCCCGTCGCGGCGACGTGGTCGTGGTCACGATCAACTACCGCCTCGGCGCTTTGGGCTACCTCTACAACCAGGCCCTGACCGACGGTGACGATCCGCACAGCGGCAACTACGGCATGCGCGACCAGGTCGCGGCGCTGCAGTGGGTCCGCGACCACATCAGCGAGTTCGGCGGCGACCCCAACAACGTCACCATCTTCGGCGAGTCGGCCGGCGGCATGAGCGTCGGCGTCCTGCTCGGCTCGCCCGAGGCCGAAGGTTTGTTCCAGCGCGCGATCCCGCAGTCCGGCGCGGGACACCATTCCCTGCCGACTGATGTTGCCGAGGAAGTATGCCGCCGCTACTGCGCCGTCCTCGAGGTGAGCCCTGAGGACGCGGGAGCGCTACGCAGCATCCCCGCGCAGGACATGCTCGACGCGCAGAACGCATTGATGGGTGACCCGGAGACGAGCGCCCTAACCGGCCGGTTCCTGATGGCGTTTTCTCCGGTCGTCGAGGGCGGATTCCTCGAGACGCTGCCGATCGACGCCGTGCGCAACGGTCTCAGCAAGGATGTCGATCTGCTCTGCGGCACGATTGAAGACGAGTGGACGCTGTTGGCTTCGTTAAGCGGCGTCAATCCGACAGACGAGGCCGCGGCTCGTGGGGCCCTCGCCGTCACTGCCGGAGATGCCGACACGGCCAATCGACTATACGACCACTATCGGAACGCCAGAGCCAATCGTGGCGTGGGATCCGATCCGCTCACGGTCTACGACTCTGTGATGACCGACTACGTCTTCCGCATTCCGTCCGACCGTCTGCTGGATGCCCACAGCGGGCTCGACGGAACGGGCAAGACCTACGCGTATCTGTTCAACCAGCAGTCGCCGGCGATGGACGGTCGCTTACGAGCCCCGCACGCGATTGACATCCCCTTTATCTGGGGCACCTGCGATGCGATGCGCCCGTTCGTCGGCGACGACCCCCAGACCAACCAGCTCAGCGGATTCGCGATGGACGCCTGGATCGGTTTCGCCCGCGACGGCAACCCCAGCACCAACGCACTGCCCGGCTGGCCACAGTACCGAGCCGACCAGCGCTACACGATGGTGCTCGGTCCTGACGTGAAGACGGTTCGTCAGGACAGAGAAGAAGAGCGTACGATCTGGTCGTCCGACCTGCTCGAATAGGAGCGCCATATGGCCTGGAATCCGACGACTGTCCAGACCCAACGGGGAACGCTGCAGGGACAAGACGAGGACGGCGTTCACGTCTTCCGCGGCGTACCGTATGCGGCGCCGCCCGTCGGCGAGCTTCGCTGGCGTCGGCCGCAGCCGGTCGAGCCATGGGACGGTGTCCGCGATGCCTTGGAGTTCGGCGCGATCTCAATCCAGGCGCCGCGGCCGGCGGCCGGGCCGTTCGCCGGGATCATGGGCCACAGCCAGGAGCGGACGTCGGAAGACTGCCTCTATCTCAACATCTGGACGTCCGGCCTCGACGACGGCCGACGACCGGTCATGATCTGGATTCACGGCGGGGGGCTGACCAGCGGATCGGGATCGTCACCGGCCTATGACGGCGCGCCGCTCGCGTCCCGCGGCGACGTGGTGATCGTCACGATCAACTATCGCCTGGGTGCGCTCGGCTACCTGCCCGACCCGGTACTTGCCGCCGCCGACGAGGCGGAGGGCAACTATGGCTTCCACGACATGGTCGCTGCGCTGCAGTGGGTGCGGGACGAAATTGCCGCCTTCGGCGGCGATCCGTCCAACGTGACGCTCTTCGGCGAGTCGGCCGGTGGCGTCGCGGTCGCGATTCTGCTCGGATCGCCGCTCGCGGAGGGCCTCTTTCAGCGCGCGATCATGCAGAGCGGCGCAGCCGACCGCGTCCACCCGCGCGAGTTTGTCAGCGAGATGTTGCCGTTCTACTACAAGGAGCTGGGGCTCGAGCAGCCGTCGGCCGACGAGTTGCGGTCGCTGCCGGTTGAGGACGTGCTGCGTATGCAGAGCGCGCTGATGGCTGCTGAACCTGCGATCAATCCCGCCGGGGGTCTGCACGGCATCTTCAACGCGTTCATCGAGGACGACTTCCTCGACGCCATGCCGCTCGAGGCGGTGGGGCATGGCCGTGGCAGCGGCGTCGACCTGCTCTCGGGCACGATGCGCAATGAGTTCACGCTGCTCTCGGCGATGACTGGACTGACCAAGCTGAACGAGGAGCGGGCGTTGGAGTTGTTGGCGCCGTTGGTCGGTGGCAGCGAACGCGCCGGTGAGTGCTACGAGCGTTACGGAACGCTACGCGCCCAACGCGGCGAGGCGACTGATCCATTGGCGATCTACAACGCGGTCATGACTGACCGTCAGTATCGTGGTTCGACCCGCCGTCTGCTCGACGCGCGGGAGGGCGCAGCAGGAGGCACCTACGCGTACCTGGTCGAGCAGCGTTCGCCGATGTTCGAGGGTCGGCTGGGCGCGCCGCACGCGCTCGACGTACCGCTGGTCTGGGGAACGACAGGGTTGATGCGCGACTTCGTCGGCGATGATCCGCAAGTAGACCAGTTGAGCGGCTTCATGATGGACGCCTGGGTCAGCTTCGCCCGCTCAGGCAACCCGAGCACCAATGCCCTGCCGGGCTGGCCGCAGTACCGAGCCGATCAGCCCTACACAATGGTCTTCGGCCCAGACGTCCGCACGGTCACCTCGGAGCGCGACGAAGAGCTCGCGCTTTGGCGATAAGCCTCACTTAGGTCATAGGCCGAATCGACAGATCGAGTGGCGCGGATTCTCTGCCCGGCGCCAACTCGTGTCCGGGCCTGGACGGTTCCCGAAATGTGATCGAGTCATAGAAGTCGTCAAGCGCCACAAAGACCCCGTTCTGCTCGGCCCATTCTTTCATCGCGCGCTTGCAAGAATGAGTCCACGAGAGAATCTCAATCCGCCAACCCAGATGATGCATGCGCTCTAGCGTTGCGTGAAATCCAGCTCCCTCTTCGTATCCCGCTCCATCGCCGGTCAACAGCACGACGATTCCAGGATCCCCGATATTGTCCAGGGCATCCTCCAACATGCGGAGTTGTAGGACTTGGTCTGGAACTTGCTGCTCTCCTCGGCTTGGGTCGCCACGGTCGAAGAGCTTAACTTCCACCCCCGCGTTCTCGATGCGGTTCCAAAGCTGTCTCATCTCGGGAGGCACGGAGCCTGCTGCGACCGCTCGCTTAACTGGGCGGTCCGCATGGGCCAGACTAATCATCCGCTCAAAATTGATGCGGATGAGATACCTGGCGCCGGGCGTCCCATTTCTCTCGTCCGCGAGGCGTTGTGCCTCGTGGAAAATGTTGGAGTGGTCCCAGTAGATGAAGACTTCGTTCATGCTGATCTCTGTCGGAGTTAGGCAAGCGACCGATTACTTACAGCCCGCGCACGTCCACGAAGTGGCCGGCGATCGCCGCGGCGGCGGCCATGGCGGGGCTGACCAGGTGGGTTCGGCCTTCGGGACCCTGGCGACCCTCGAAGTTGCGATTGCTGGTCGAGGCGCAGCGCTCTCGCGGGCTGAGGATGTCCGGGTTCATGCCCAGGCACATCGAGCAGCCGGCGTCGCGCCATTCGAAGCCGGCGTCGCGGAAGCGGTCGGCGAGACCTTCCTGCTCGGCCATGACCTTCACCAGGCCAGAGCCCGGAACGACCAGCGCGTTGACGCCGTCGGCCACTCGACCGTCGCCGATTGCGTCGGCTGCTGCTCGCAGGTCCTCGATCCGGCCGTTGGTGCAACTGCCGATGAACACGCGGTCGATGGCGATGTCAGCAATAGCCGTGCCGGCGGTCAGTCCCTGATAGGCCAATGCACGCTCGGCCGACTCCTGCGCCGACGCCGTGGCCAAGCTGGCCGGGTCGGGAATCGAACCGGTGATCGGTGCGCTCTGGGCGGGGTTGGTGCCCCAGGTGACGAACGGCGCGATGTCGCCGCCGTCGATCACGACTTCCGTATCGAACACGGCGTCGTCGTCGGTCGTCAGCTCGTTCCATCGAGCGACCGCGGCGTCCCAGTCCTCGCCGGTCGGCGCGTGGGGGCGGCCCTGGACATAGTCGATCGTCGTCTGGTCGGGAGCGACGAGTCCGGCGCGGGCGCCACCCTCGATCGTCATGTTGCAGACCGTCATCCGACCGTCCATGGACAGGTTGCGAATCACGTCGCCGCGGTACTCGATCACGTGTCCCACACCGCCGCCGGTGCCGATCGTGTTGAGGATCGTCAGGATCACATCTTTGGCTGCGCAGCGCTCCGGTAGCTCCCCGGTCACCTCAATCGACATCTGCTTGAGCGGCGCTTGCGGCAATGTCTGGGTTGCGAGCACATGCTCGACCTCCGACGTGCCGATGCCAAAGGCAAGCGCGCCCAGCGCGCCGTGCGTGGAGGTGTGGCTGTCGCCGCAGACGATGGTCAGTCCCGGCTGCGTCAGTCCCTGCTCAGGGCCGATGATGTGAACGATGCCCTGTCGCGGGTCAAGGGTGTCGTACAGCGGTACGCCGAACTCTGCGCAGTTTGTACGCAGCGCTTCGACCTGCTGCTGCGACAGCGGGTCGGCGAATGGCTCAACCCGCGTGTCGGTGGGCACGTTGTGGTCCTGGGTGGCCAGCGTCAGGTCAGGGCGACGCACAGGCCGGCCGGTGAGGCGCAGGCCCTCAAAGGCCTGCGGAGACGTAACCTCATGCACCAGGTGCAGGTCGATATAAAGCAGATCGGGCTCACCTTCGACCCGGCGGATCAGATGCTCGTCCCAGATCTTCTGCGCGACAGTACGTCCAGCCATGTCGGTCTCCTCGCTCCGGAATCACAGTCTCACGAATAATCTTACGCGCAGCCCGCCCGGGCCCAGTTTCGCAGGGATATCCTGAGGCTGACAGCAGAGTACCCGCCATGACAACGCCCGCATCAGCCATTGATCTCAGTCCGATGATCTTCACCGAGTTCGTCTCGGATGGGAGACGCTACCGCACCGACAAGCCGTTGGTTTTCACATTCGAATACTCGGAAGAAGACGGCGTTGGCCTGTATCTCTTCGAGGGCGAATACAGCATTATGCACGGCGCAGAGACGCGCGAAGAGTGCTGGGACATGATCGACGACTCGCTGAGCTGGCTGTGGCGCGAGTGCGCGGAAGGCGACCCCACGGGCATGGATGGAGTCGCGGTGGAGTTCGGCGCGGAGTTGAGGGAGCGCTTCAAGCTGGTAACGGATGCCGCGTAGCGCGCGAAACGTGCGGCGCGGCCTGTCGCGAAAAGGCTTCTTGCTCACCGAGTCTCGCCATCACCGGTTTCGCTACCACAAGCTGGACGGTGACCGGACGAATGTGGTCACGCTCATGTCACACGGTTCAGGCCGAGACGTCGACGACCGGCTCTTGGCTAAGATGGCGCGGCAGCTTCATCTCACCCGCAGCCAGTTCGATCGACTGCTCGATTGCGACCTCTCACAGGCGGATCATGAAGCGATGATGCGCCGCGACGGATTCATTCGCTGATCTCGCCGCGGCGCGTACATCGTTCCTAAGGGGTGCGCTCCTGTGTCGCGGCGGCGGTCGCTCCGGTCACACCACTGACGTGGCGGTTGATCGCGTTCAAGTAGGCGCGCGCCGATGCGACGAGGATGTCCTGATCGGAGGCGCGGCCGGTGTGCGTCGCGCCATCGACGAGGATGCGAATCGTGACTTCGCCTTGCGCGTCCAGACCTTCGGTGATGCTGGAGACGTTGTACTCCTCCAGTTGATCGCTGACTCCTGTCAGCTCGCGGATCGTCTGGTAGATCGCATCCACAGGACCTGTGCCGGTCCTTGAGCCGGAGCGCTCATCGCCTTCGGCTGAGCGCAACGAAATGGTCGCGGAGGGCGTCGTGGTCGTGCCGGCAGAGATGTCGATTGAAACAAGTTGCCAGCCCTCGGTCGGCTGGCCGAGCCGGTCCATCACGATCGCTTCGAGGTCGCGGTCGTCAACCACGGTCTTGCGGTCGGCGAGCTGCTGGAATCGGGTGAAGGCCTGGTTGAACTCCTCGGCCTCAAGCTCGAAGCCGAGGTCTTCCACTCGCGAGCGGAATCCCGCGCGTCCGGACAGCTTGGACAGCACGAACTGCGAGCCCTCGACCCAGCCGACTTCCTTCGGGTCCATGATTTCATAGGTCTCGCGCATCTTGACGACGCCGTCCTGGTGGATGCCGGACTGATGTCGGAATGCGTTGAGACCCACAATCGCCTTGTTTGGCTGTACATGCATGCCGGCGAAATCCTGGACCATTCGAGAAGCAGGGACCAAGTACTGCGGGTCGACGCCAATCTCGACGCCGAGGTGGTCGGCGCGAGTACGGATCGCCATAACGGTTTCCTCGAGCGAGGTATTGCCTGCGCGTTCACCGATGCCGTTGATTGTGCACTCAACCTGTCGCGCTCCGGCGAGAACCGCGGCCAGCGAGTTCGCGGTCGAGAGCCCCAGGTCGTTGTGGCAGTGCACAGAGACAACCACGTTGTCGGCGCCGGGCACATCCTCAAGGATGCCGCGGATGAAGTTGGCAAACTCGTCGGGAATCGCGTAGCCGACAGTGTCGGGGATGTTGATTGTGGTGGCTCCGGCCTCGATCACCTCGCGCAGCATGCGCCGGACGAAGTCGACGTCCGAACGAGTCGCGTCCATCGGCGAAAACTCGACGTCGCTCACGTACTGCTTGGCGCGAGCGACCATCTCCCGGGCCTGCTGCAAGACCGACTCACGGTCCTTGCGCAGCTGATGAGCAATGTGAATGTCGGAGGACGAGAGGAAGACGTGAATGCGCGGATCCTCGGCGTCGCGAATCGCCTCCCAGCCCTGGTCGATGTCGTTGGGGACGGCGCGGCAGAGCGTGGCGATCTGGGTCCCGCGAACCTCGCGGGCGATGAGGTTGACGGCGTCGAAGTCGGCCGGCGAGGCGGCGGCGAAGCCGGCCTCGATGCAGTCGACGCCCATTCTCTCGAGCAACTTGGCAATCTGCAGCTTCTCCTCGGCGGAGAAGGAGACGCCGGCGGCCTGTTCGCCGTCGCGCAGGGTGGTATCAAAGATTCGGACTCGGTCAGCCATGGGGGGAACTCCTGTGGTCGGAACAGTGGTCGGAAAGAAACAAAGACGCGGCCACCGACCGGCGGCCCTTCATCAGGCCCCGAGCGCCCCGCGGGCGACGGCCCGCGGTTCAGCTCCCCCAAGCACACACTGCATCATGGCAGTCAGTATAGGGGAATGCACCTAAGCCACGGCGGGTGCACCGTCTCTGGCACTGTTGACGACTTTGCCTCCATCTCATGCAATGATTCACTGAATCATTGCATGAGATGGAGCTGGATTGTTAGCTTGAGAGAAGTCTTGATAGTGGTCATGGGTTTCGGCGAAGCCGATGGAGCCTGCGCTTGAAAGTCACATTCGCCAACAGGACGCTCGAAAGGTGCGCCAGTGACGCCAAGCGAGCTAGGAGAGAGTGGAGGGCCGCTGGAGTCGCCCAGGCCTATATGGACGCTGTTCAGGAACTTCTTGCGTTCAGCCAACTGGAGCAGCTCTATCAGATTCGCAAGTTGGACCTCCACGCACTCCATGGTGACAGAGACGGTCAATACGCCCTCAAATTGACCTCGGCTTGGCGAATGATCTTCCAGTACTACCCGGAGGACAACGAGGCCTACATCGTCGAAGTGAAGGACTACCACCCATGATTGATATACCAATCGACTACCGGCCAGACTCCGCCCTGCACCCGGGCAGGTTGTTGAAAGAAGAACTCGCGGAGCGAGGCATCACTCAGAAGCGATTTGCAGAGCTGATGCAGCGACCGTCGCAGGTCATCAATCAGATCATTCAGGAGAAAAAGTCGATAACGCCAGCTACTGCGCTTGGCATCGAGAAAGTACTCGGAGTCGATGCGCAGTTCTGGGTCAATCTCCAAGCTGTGCATGACTTGGTCGTTGCCAGGATGGCTGAAGACGAACAACTTGAGCAACAACGCGACTGGCTCAAGAAGATTCCAGATCGTGAAATGGCGAAGGTCGGCTGGATCACAAGAGAAGATCGCATCGCGAGCCGCCTTCGAGAACTGCTCAAGTTCTTCGGGACTCCTTCGTTTGAGGCTCTAGAGCCCACCACGGAGGCTGTCGGCTTTCGAGTGACTGAAAAGGCAAAGGTGAACGAATGGGCATTGCGCGCTTGGCTGCGACGGGGCGAGATTGAGGCTCGGCAGATCGAAGTGGCAGGCTATGACGAAGTCCGATTCAGGGATGCAGTTCGGGAGATTCGAAGTCTCACGCTAGAAGAGCCTTCCGAATATTGGTCGCGGATGCGCACGATGTGCGCTGCCGCCGGGGTTGTGCTGCTTGGAGTGCCGCACTTGCCGAAAACGGGGGCGAACGGTGTTGCTCGCTGGCTCAGCCCTCGAGTAGCCATGATTCAACTCAATTTGCGCTATGGGTCGGCGGACATATTCTGGTTCACTTTCTTTCACGAAGCGGGCCACGTACTTCAGCACGAGACCAAGCGGACATTCGTGGATCTACAAGAGGATGACAGGCGTGACGCCGCAGAAGATGAGGCCGACTCCTTTGCCAGAGAATCACTTGTCTCGACCGAGGATTGGGCCCGGTTCGTCCAGACCGGCGATTTCTCCAAAACAGCGATTCTCAGTTTCGCTTCCGAGCAAGCACTACATCCGGGAGTCGTCGTAGGTCGACTGCAACGCGAAGGCAAGCTGCTGTACAGCCAGAAAAATGACCTGAAGCAGCGCCTCAAGTTCGTCTCGAACGCGAATTAGCTCACCTGAATCGCACGGTTTCGTTCCGATTTCCTTATCCTCCGAGCAACCGACGCTTGCGCGTACGCGCACGCCCTGGATCGCTTGGAGACTCTGATGGCAAAATTTGACGTTCTGATTCGCGGGGGGACTGTGGTCGATGGGACCAGTGTCCCCCGATTTGTTGCCGATGTCGGGATCAAAGATGGCGTGGTCGCCCAGATTGGCGGCAAGATGGATCCTGCCGACGCCGACCAGTTGCTCGACGCCGACGGGTTGATTGTCGCGCCGGGCTTCGTCGACCTGCACACCCACTACGACGCTCAGATCCAGTGGGACCCGTATTGCACGATTTCGGGTTGGCATGGCGTCACCTCCGTGGTGCTCGGCAATTGTGGATTCGGCTTTGCGCCGGTGCGCGAGGAAGAGCGCGACCGCGCGATGCTGACGATGTCTCGCACCGAGGCGATTCCCTTCGACTCGATGAAAGCGGGCATGATCTGGGACTGGATCACATTCCCCGAGTTCCTCGACACCCTCGACCGCATCCCCAAGGGTGTGAACTGCCTCTCCTACATGCCGTTGGCGCCGTTGATGACCTGGGTGATGGGCTCGAGGCCGCCAAGTCGCGCCGAGCCAACGATGCCGAAATCGCCGAGATGCAGCGCCTGCTACACGAGGCGATGGATGCCGGGGCCTGCGGCTGGTCGACTCAGCGGCTGGGCGAGAACTCGGTCCAGGCCGACTACGACGGCTCGCCGATGGTGACCGACATCATGTCGGACAACGAATGCCTGGCGCTGGCCGAAGTGCTCGCCGAGCGCGACGAGGGCTTCATCCAGATCACGCAGTTCACGGGTGATCTGCAACAGGACCTCGACTTCCAGTCTCAGTTGGCGGCGACGGCCAAGCGGCCGATCCTGCACAACCTGATTGCGGTCAACCCCAAGAACCCGTCCCTGCACCGCGACCGCATGAAGTGGCTGGCGGAGTGCAACGCTCGCGGTGAGCGCATCTTTGGCCAGGCTGCAACGATTCGCGCATCGTTCACCTTCACGCTCGAGGACTGGAACCTCTACGACTCGTCGCCGGCCTGGAACTACGCCACGATCGGCACGCACGACGAGAAGAAGGTCAAGATGTCCGACCCCGAGGTTCGGGCGCGAATCATCGATGAGATCGATGAGGCAATCAAAAAGCTCGGACAGACCCAGGCGCTCGGCGGTCCTATCGAGGAGCTGATGATCCAGGACCTCGCCCACATGGACGAGCTGGAGCAGTTCGTCGGCATGACCGTGGGACAGGTCGCCGAGATTCGCGGCTGCCACCCGGTCGAGGCGATGCTTGACCTCGCCGTTGAGACTGACCTCGCGGCTGAGTTCCTCACTCCGATGCGCGAGCAGAACGACGAGTGGATGGCGGAGATGATCACATCGCCGTACTGCATCCCCGGCGTCTCCGACGGCGGCGCGCACACCAAGTTCCTGACGGCCGGCTCCTACCCGACCGACTTCCTGATGTGGCTGGTCCGCGACACCGGACAGCTTTCGCTGGAGGAAGCGCACTATCGGTTGAGCTACCTGCCCGCCCGCGCGGCCGGCTTCCGCGACCGTGGCATGCTGACTGAGGGCGCGCCCGCCGATGTCGTCGTCTACGACCTTGACGCGCTCAAGCTGACGCCCGAGTGGGCCGGCGAGATCGTCCACGACTTCCCCGGCGGCGAGTGGCGGCGCGTCCAGCGTCCCGACGGCTACCGCTGGATCCTCGTCAACGGCTCGGTCACGTTCCAGGACGGTGAGGCAACTGGCAGCACGCCGGGCAAGTTGCTGCGACACGGTCGCGGCTGAGTCATGGTCCAGTCCCCGCTTCACGCGGGGACCCGCTTGGGCGGGCGCCATGAATCGCATTCCGCCCGACTGGGAGAGGGAACAGGTCCCCGCGCGAAGCGGGGACTGGGAACAAGTAACAAGGGAACACGCAGTTTAAGGAGACTGAGATGGCAAAGTTTGACGTACTGATTCGCGGCGGCACAGTCGTGGACGGGACCCGCGTCCCGCGATTTGTCGCCGACGTAGGGATCAAGGATGGCAAGGTCGCGCAGATCGGCGGGCGGATGGACCCGATGGACGCCGACCAGGTGCTCGAAGCCGACGGCAAGATTGTTGCGCCGGGATTCGTCGACCTGCACACGCACTACGACGCGCAGATCCAGTGGGATCCGTACTGCACAATCTCCGGTTGGCACGGCGTGACATCGGTTGTGCTGGGCAACTGTGGCTTCGGCTTCGCTCCAGTCAGGACAGAGGAACGCGACCGCGCGATGCTGACCATGTCGCGCACCGAGGCGATTCCGTTTGAGTCGATGAAGGAAGGCATGATCTGGGACTGGGTCACCTTCCCTGAATTCCTCGACACGCTCGACCGGATTCCCAAGGGCGTCAATTGTTTGTCGTACATGCCCCTCGCCCCGCTGATGATCTGGGTGATGGGCCTTGAGGCGGCCAAGAACCGCCGCGCGAACGATAAGGAAATCAAGGAGATGCAGCGTCTGCTGCACGAGGCGATGGACGCCGGCGCCTGCGGTTGGTCGACCCAGCGGCTGGGCGAAAACTCGGTTCAGGCCGACTACGACGGCACACCGATGGTGACCGACATCATGTCGGACAACGAGTGTTTCGCGCTGGCCGAAGTGCTGCGCGAGCGCGACGAAGGCTTCATCCAGATCACGCAGGCGACCGGAGACGTCAAGTCGGACCTCGCCTTCGAGGCTGAGCTGGCGCGTGTCTCCGGCCGGCCGATCCTGCACAACGTCATTGCGCCGAGCACCCTGCGACCGGACTCGCACAGGAAGTCGCTCAAATGGCTGACCGATCGCAATGACCAGGGCGAGCGCATCTTCGGGCAAGCGTTCACGATTCGCTCGGCGTTTGTCTACACCCTGGAGGACTGGAACCTCTACGACTCGTCCCCGGCCTGGAACTACGCCACGACCGGCACGATCGAAGAGAAGATGGCCAAGTTCGCGGATCCCGAGGTGCGCATGCGGCTGAAGGCCGAGATGGACGACGCGATCGAGAAGCTGGGCCAGACGCAGGCCATCGGCGGCTCGATTGAAAAGGTCATGGTCCAGCACCTCGAGGCAAAGTCCGAACTCGATGAGTATGTCGGTCTGACGCTGGCCGAAGTCGGCGAGAAGATGGGCAAGCACCCGATCGACGCGATGCTCGACCTGGCCCTGGCCACCGACCTCAAGGCAGAGTTCATAACTGAAGTGACGAATGCCAACCCGGATCACATGGCGGAGATTATGGAATCGCCGTACACGATCCCGGGCGTTTCGGACGGGGGCGCGCACACGAAGTTCCTCACGGCCGGTTCGTACCCGACCGACTTCCTGATGTGGATGGTGCGTGACACCGGCCGCGTCTCGCTTGAAGAGGCGCACTACCGGCTGTCGTACCTGCCGGCGCGCGCAGGTGGCTTCACCAACCGCGGCTCGCTGGTCGAAGGCGCGCCGGCCGACGTGGTCGTCTACGACCTCGACGAGCTCAAGCTCGAACCGGAGTTCCAGGGCGAAATCGTCTACGACTTCCCCGGAGGCGAATGGCGCCGAATCCAGCGTCCACACGGCTACCGCTGGATCCTGGTCAACGGCGAAGTCACGATGGACAACGGCGAGGAGACGGGAGCAACCCCGGGCAAACTCCTGCGCCACGGTCGGGGGTAATTGGCGCGACACTGGCTAACATTGCCGTCCATGCAACCACATAGAGTGGCTGCATGGACGCGCTGTCTAAAGGCCAAGTAAATCGCTTGGGAGCGAGGCTTCGACAGCCACATGTGCCTTCCGCTGAAGATGTCTCCTTGTACGTCGGTTGGAGTTCGGAGTTCAGCGTCGCGCTTGAGGATGTCGAGGTTCAAGTCGTCGCCCAAGCCGCGCAAGTTGGCCGCTTTGAGATCGCCTCTCGGACAAAGCAGATTTCTTCTGTCATCGCCAAGCTTAAGCGGATGAACCGATCAAACCTGGCCAGAATTGAGGACATCGTCGGATGCCGAGTGATTGTTCCGACGCTCTTGGAGCAGGAGCGACTTGCACTTCGCTGCGCTCAGCTCAATGTCACCCGCAATCCGCGCGACTACCGCCGAGACTCTCAGAATGGATATCGCGCGGTGCACTTCACCATCAGAGCTACAACGGATCAACTCGTGGAAGTACAGCTCAGAACCGAGTTGCAGCACACATGGGCGCGATTGACCGAGCGAATGGCAGCGATCGTACATCCGGACTTGAAGTACGGGGGAGGCCCTGCGCACGAACGCCGAATCCTTGATCTACTTTCGTTTCAGGGCTACCTCCTTGACCTAGACTTGCACAGCCAAACTGCCAAGATCGATCTCGCTGATAAATTTTGGAACTACACGAAGAACTACCTTCCCTCTTTCGGCGAGCAAAGTCGCGTTTCGGAAGCCCGGGACGGTCTAAGGTCGAGATGGGATGACATAAGAAGTGAGATTGAGGAATATACGACACTCTGCGATACTGTTGCACCGGAAGGGAGGTTCGAGCGGTGAAGAACTATGTGCTGGTCTACGACCCCCACGCCGACGAGGAGCCGGTCGTGCATCCCTTCGAGGACGATGAGGAGGCGGCGTTTGCGATGCTGACGGCTGAGACAATAGATCACCTGGGGCAGCCAGGCATCGAGGTTGTTCTGTTTCGAGCCGAGTCTCGTGAATCCCTTATGCGGTTGAATTCTCGGTATTTCAACCCTGAGGTATCGCGTCGATTGCGCGAGAATCCAGAGATTCTGCGCAAGGGAGCTGAGCAGCTCACGCATCATTTGATCGAGATGGCTCCGAACCTCGGACCCTAGTTCGCTTCGCTCTCCTCTACCGGCGTCGGAGCCCGAGGCTGCTCGCCCCTCGGCGTGATCTTCACATCGACCACGTGAAGCTTCCCGCTGAACTCGAATGGCGCTTCGTAGCTCTGAGATACCGGGGAGAGCCGGTCGGCTCCGATGTCGGCGCCGCCTCGAACCGCGATGCCTCCGAGATTCGGAATGTCCACTTGACCCGCTTCTCGGCCGTCCACCGACAGCGTGACGACCCCTCTACCGTCGGTTTGAGAACTCAACGTGGCCGTCAATGTCGAGCGCCCGAGAGGCAGCGACGATTCGCTTTGGCCGATCGTGTGGTTCTCCCTCGAGTTGTAGTCGATGCAGAGCCGGTTCTGCTGCACGTAGATTGAGAATCCTCCGGCCATGCTGCCGGTAGCGAACAGGACTCCCTCTTCGTTGGCGTTGCTTCGCTCGACTTCCGCTGTGATCTCCCAGTCGCCCGCAGGGAATACCGGCGCGACTCGATTGTGGACGTGCGCGGTCGGTGGGTAGTAGCGGTAGTGGAACCCGTCGTGCGGGCCGCCGGGCCGATCGCTCGGCCCACCCATGCCGATCATGCGGTCGTCGAGTGGCAGCACGTTGTAGCGGCCCGCCTCGATCCACCATCGGTCGATCATCCGTTGCAGACGCTCCGGCTCCTGTTCGGCCAGGTTGTGAATCTCCGAGAAATCTTCTTCGAGGTTGAAGAGCGCCCAATCGTCAGCCTCGAAGGGCGCCCCGCGGAAGTGGCGGGTGACCGCCTTCCAGCTGTCCATCCAAATGGCTCGGTGACCCCACATCTCGAAGTACTGCACATCTTTCGCCGACGGCGCGTCGGGGTCTTCGAAGGTGTAAGCGATGCTCTTGCCGTGGACAGGCATCTGGGCGAGTCCCTGATGCGTGACCGGCGCGGTCTCGTCCAATAGCTCCAGGATCGTCGGTGTGATGTCCGTCGCGTAGTGGAATTGGTCTCGAATCTGTCCGTTGGGAACTCGCTCGGGCCAGCGAACGATCAGCGGCACGCGGATGCCGCCGCCGTAAGTGTCGCCTTTGTACCAGCGCAGTGGAGTGTTGGCGACCTGCGCCCAGCCCCAGGGGACATCGGTCCAACTGCGCGGGCCGCCGATGTCGTCGAGACGAGCCTGCACCTCATCGAGAATCTCTTCGTGTAGCGAGCGTGTGTCCCCCACCGGCCTCTGATTGAGCTCACCCTCGTTGTTGGAGATGCCGGAGCCCCCGGCGGCTGGGTTCAGCATTCCGATCGGGCCGCCCATGCCCGACGCGCCGTTGTCCGAGGTGAGAATCACGATCGTGTTGTCGAGCTGCCCGGAATCTTCGAGATGTTGAATCAGGCGACCGATCTGTGCGTCGGCGTGATCGAGGAATCCGGCGAACGCCTCAAACAGACGGGCCATGAATCGCTTGGCGTTGTCGGTCAGGTCGTCCCAGCGCTCCACTCCCGGATTGCGCTCGGCCAGTTCGGTGTCGGGCGGGATGATCCCGCTCGCGAGTTGTCGCTCGTACCACTCTTGTCGTACCTCGTCCCAACCCGCATCGAATCGGCCGCGGTACTTCTCCACATAATCACGCGGCGCCTGGTGAGGTTCATGCACGGCGCCCAATGCGAAATAGGCGAAGAACGGCTGATCGGGACGGTGCGACTGCTTGTCACGCAGGAATGAGATGGCGTGGTCGGCCAGGTCCTCAGTGACGTGGTAGCCCTCCTCGGGAGTCGCCGGGGGCAGAATGTGATGGTTGTCGTAAGTCAACTCCGGGTAGAACTGGTCGGTCGCGCCGGATAGGAACCCGTAATACCGGTCGAAGCCGCGTTGGAGTGGCCAGTTGTCATAGGGACCGGCCGGGCCGTTTTCCTCCGACGGATTGAGATGCCACTTCCCGACTGCGTATGTCGCATAGCCCTTGGCCCGCAGCATCTCGGCAATCGTCGCCGAATGCCGCGAGACGGCCGCCCGCTGATTCGTAAACCCCGTGTCGTGAAAGTTGCCGATGGTCCGTAGCCCGACCGCATGATGATTGCGACCAGTCAGCAGAGAAGCTCGCGACGGAGAGCAAAGCGGAGTCACGTGGAAGTTGGAGTAACGCAGTCCCTGATCGGCGAGCTTGTCGATGTTGGGCGTGTCAATCGTCGATCCATAGCAGCCGAGGTGGGCAAAGCCCATGTCGTCGAACAGGATCAGCAGCACATTGGGTCGAGGCCCATGCTCATGCTCAGGCAGCAGCGGCCACCAGGGCTCAGAATCGTCGATGGTCAGGCCGACGTTGCCGTGAAACTCTTCGAACTGTTCTGACATGAAAATCGCCAATCGCTATCACCCAAATCGATGAGCAAGATAGGCGATTTGCGTCCAGGACAAGCGGCTCCCCGCTCCTGGGGGATGTCTCAGAGTTACAAGATTCGTCATTCCCGCGCTCCGTCGCGGGAATCTCGACGAGTGCTGCACCGACGCTCGAGCTTGAGAAACCGCGCCCGCTTCAAACTCTCAGCTGGCTCCGGCTTTCGTGCCGAGCACAACGAGATACCCGCGGCGGGGCGCGGGTATGACGAATGTGGTACTTCTGAGACCCCTCCGCAAGTAGAAACCGGGCGATTTCTCGCGTTTGAGCTACGGTCGAATGATCCGCTTCGGACGCTGGGCTAGACGCTTGAGCATTGGTTGCGCTGCGTCGATGAACTTGAAGGCGATTCGGCGCGTGTCCCTCGGATCGATCAGGTCGATCACGTCGAAGTTGTGCGCAGCCTTCAAGGGGCTTCTCAGCTTGAGCAAACGATTCTCGATCATCTCGCGGTGCGCTTCGGGATCCGGCGCGTTCTCGATCTCGCGCTTGTAGGCCGCGGCGACTCCACCTTCGATTGGAATGCCGCCCCACTCGCCGGCGGGCCAGCCGAAGCGCAAGTTGATGCCCATCGGCTCGCCCATGCTGTTCGGCGCGTCGGCGGCGACGCCGTAGCTCTTGCGGACGTTGAACTCGATCTTGGGCACGTCGGCTTCGTAGGCCGCGATCAGCGCGCGTGTCCCGCGTCGCATGGTCTGGTTCAGTTCCGCCTGTGAGCCGAGCATGAAGCCGGGCATGTCGAGGAAGATCACCATCGGCAGGTTGAAACCGTCGCAGAGGTCGACGAAGTGGGTGAACTTGTCGGCGGCGTCACCGTTCATCGCGCCGGCCATGACGTACGGATCGCTGCCCACGACGCCGACCGCGTAGCCGCCGATCCTTGCAAAGCCGGTGATGATCGCGCCGCCCCAGTGTGGCCGCATCTCGAAGAACTCGCCGTTGTCGACGACCAGCTTGACCAGCTTGCGCGGGTTGTATCCGCGCTTGCGGTTTTCGGGGATGATCCGCAGCAGCTCCTCAACCTTGCGGTTGGGATCGTCGAAGTTGTGGGTCCGCTCGGTGACGTCGTTGGTCGTGTCGGGCAGGTACGAGAGGAACTTCTTGATTTGGTCGAAGGCGTCTTCTTCCGATTCCGCCTCGTTGTCGACCTGTCCGCTCTTGTAGACATGGACGGCGGAGCCGCCGAGCTCTTCCTTGTTGAAGGTTTCACCGATAGCTCGTCGGACGACGGGCGGTCCAGAGGGGAAGATCTGTGACTGTCCCTTGATCATCACGGTGAAGTGCGACAGCAGGGCGAACGCCGCGGGCGCGCCGGCGACCGAGCCCATGATGCCCGAGGCGACGGGCACCTTGTTGAGCAGGTTGACGTGTCGCCACCAGGTCTGGCCGTGAGGCAGAGCCATGCGGCCCTCCGCCTCGTCGCGCTTGGCGCTGTGCCCGACACCCTCGATCAGCTGGACGTAGGGCAGGCCGTATTGCGCGGCGAGCGGCGTGGCGAATTGCGACGCGCCCTTCGACACGTTATGCGGGCTGCCGCCGGAGATCGTGAAGTCGTCGCCGCCGATGACGATGTTGCGGCCATCAATCTGGCCCATGCCCATGACGAATGCGCCCGGCAGGAAGTCGCGCAGGTTCTGCTCGCTGTCGTACTCATAGGCGCCGACCAGCGGACCGGCCTCGAAAAATGTGTCGGCGTCGAGGAACTTGTCGATCCGCTCGCGGATGGTGTAGCGCCCGCCGCGGTGCTGGCGCTCCACGCCATGTGGCCCGCCCATCTCCTTGCCGAGTTCCTTGATGTAGTTGATTTCCTCAATCGCGCCCAGCCAGTCTTGTCCCGGCTTCCACGATTCGCGAGTCTGGTCTACGGGCATTCGTAGCCTTTCGGTCGGTGCTTTCGGTCTGTCGGCAGTGTACCGCCGGTCGGTTGGGGGTCGGGCGATTGCGGTAATCTGAGTCAGGCAGGAGCGGCACCAAGGTGACCACCGACCCCAGGGCCAAAGTTGACGAGAGCCCGATCGTCGTGTCGGAGATCGAGGTGGATGGCGTCCGTCTCGTGGCGAAGGAACCGCTGCAATACGAAGTCACGTTCGTCGCTGATACCTCCGAGCCCTTCTATGAGATTGAGGGTCCACCCGACATCCTGCTGTTCGCGGAGACGCGGGAGCTCCTGCTTGATGTCCTCGTGGATGATCTTCAGTACATTTGGCGCACTTTTGCAGTTGGTGATCAAACCAGAATCACGTCAGGTGCGCAACGAGTCGGCGCAGAGCTGCGGCGATTGTTCACCAGGGAATCAGATGCCGCGTAAGGCGCGACGGATCGAAGCAGCGCTCCTTGCGAAAGGCTTTCAGCGGACGGATGCGAAACATCGCAAGTTTGCCTATGTCACCACTCGTGGCAGCGAATCCCAACTTCGCACGTTGCTGTCCCATGGTGGAAATCGCGACATCGACGACCGTCTTCTCGCGACAATGGCGCGGCAATGTGGTTTGTCTCGGCTGGAGTTCCTGGCGCTGATTGACTGTGATCTGACTCAAGATGACTACGAGGCTCTACTGGTTGAGCGCGGGCAGATTGACTAAGGCCTTGACCAGTAGTGGGTCCAGGTAGTGCTGCGAATATCGGCGGCGACTTCGTCGGCGATTTCGGGGTCGTTTGATGCGACCAGCCAGACTGCGTTGGGCCTGGTGATCAGTCTTGCGGCGCCCGTTGGGCCGTCCCAACTGAGCATGTTGGCGTAGACAGGCTTGGCTTCGTTGGCGGTGTGGCTGTAGAACCAGCGACGCAGTCCTGCGACGCCTTGCCGATGCTCTATCGCGTTGTCGAAGACAACCTGCCAGGTGACGACTACGGTTTCGCCGTCCTCCGATTGCCACAACGCCATCTGATCCGATCCCCAGCCGGTCGACGCTTTGCGTGCGATATCGGGACGTTTGCTGGGAACGCTAATCAATGAACGCAACCATTGCTCACCCATCCGGTCGACGATCGGCTCGGCCCACTCGACGGCCGTGAAGATTTCCGCTCTGAGCCGCGCGAGGTCGCGGAGGTCGAACGGTTGCTCGTCCGAGTCCAACTTCTCTGCATGAATCAACTGTTCGCTGGACTCTGGCGGGTCGAGCAGGAGTTGATCAATCGCCGACTGGCCGTGTTCGGCGCGTAGGGCAGCAAGAGCGTCGCTTCCCTGTTCATATGCGGCGTACAGGTTGGCCGAGTCCTCAGGCGAGAGAGCTCCATAGGCTCGGTACCACAAGTCATACTCCGAGTGCTCGTCTGGTCCCCACTCGATGTCGGCCAAAAGCTCCAGCAGGGGAGATGCGTCGCCGTACAACTCGTTGAGCGTGGCGTCGCCCTCGACGACCCAACGCAGCGCTTCCAACTCGTCTGTTGTTTGACTGTCGCGATACCAATCGTGCAAACGCCAGTCGGTCCATTGGTCTTGTAGGAAATGGACGAGTTCGTGTGAGATCGTGCTGACGTACGCGGCCGGCATTGGCGCCGCTGAGACGATCACCACTTGACCGACGCCATCCTCGCCCGGTTCCAACTCGTCGGCGTCTTCGATTTCGCCGTACCAGCCCCAGTAGAGGGTGGCGCTCAGCCAGTTCTGTTCCTTCTCGCCATAGTCCTCGACATCCTGGCCGATGAGCAGCGCCAGATGATTCGCCGGCCGGCCAATAGTCCAGTCTTCGTCTTCGTCGCTCTCGTCTTCCCAGACCGCATCAGTCAGGCAGGCATAGTGCCTCAGGCTGGTCCGGCTGATCAGGAAGACCGGAGGCAACTCTTGCATTGGTATGCCACGAGCATCGGCGGTGGCTTCGGCGATGATTCGGACGGCGGACAGGTCCTGTGCGCCGGCTGGAATCAGCAGGCTCCGCCAGACGTCTTCAGCTTCGAGAGTCTTGAGCATGCCTCGAAACTCGGTGACTTCGGGTTGCTCGTCACACCAGATTCGCTCTTGCTGAAGCGTTTCAAGCATCAGATCCGCAAAGATCCGTACGTGTTGGTAGGAGTAGAAGTCGAGTGTGACGGGTCGATCGGGATCACGACTTACGGCAACATCAGGCTCCACCGAGCTGGGTACCTCTTGTGCCTCGGCTGGGAGTTCTAACGGTTCTGCCGTTGGTATCCGATCGGCGCAGGCGACGAGGGAGAAGGTGGCGATTGCGATGACGAACAGTACGTGTCGCGTTGAGAACATGGCGTCAGCACGGTAGCGGTGTCGTCGCATTTGGACTAACCGCGTGACCAGTAGGGAGTTTGTGGAAAGTCGAGGATCGCAAGAGTCAGGTCATCGGCCAATGATTTGTCACTTGCGGCGAGCAGCCAGATCGACTCTCCCTGTTGAAGCAATCGCACAAACCCGGCCGGTCCGTCCCAACCAGCGACCGGAAGTCCCAGCGCCTCACGCGCTTCGCCTTCTGAGTGGGTCGCCAGCCAAAGTTCCATTGCGCCCCATGCCTCTGAGTGGTCGGCTTCCCCATCGAAGACGAGCTGCCAGACCGCGAGCGCCTGCTCGGGATCTGTTCGACTGGTCCAGACTGTCAATTGGTCGCTTCCCCAGCCTTTAGACGCCAGGTTGGCGTGGGGGCTGCGTTCACTGAGGGTCTCCTGTAAAAACTGTCTCAGAAACGACTCGCCCATCCGGTTGACGTTCGGGGTGGACCACCCACCTCCGACCACTCCGCTCAGTCGCGAAAGCTCTGACAGATTGATTTGAGCTTCGCGTTGTTTGAATTTGTCTGGATGGATGATCTGTTCCATAGTCCGGGGTGGATTCTCGAACAGGGAGTCAATCGTCTCCCAGCCTGCTTCGTGACGGATTGCCTCTATGAAACGAGAGCCGCCGCTGTAGGGAGACTCTCCGGACCTGCTGCGTACGAGTCTGTTGTAGCGCAGGGCGTTTGCGAAGTACGAATTGCGCCGGCTGAGCTCTACGTCGCCGCCCCATTCCAACTCGTCCATCAAGCTGACCATCGCATTGCTCTGGCCGACTTCAGAAGTCAGCACTGTGGCTTCACCCTCGACCAACCATTGGAACGCGCTCGTGGCATCGCTTGAATCACCTACGAACGAGTGCTCCAGTTTCCAGACCGTCCGCTGATCCTGTAGCGCGTGAGCAAATTCGTGCGCTGCGGTGAAGGCTGCACGTTCGGGCAGTGGTCGTTCACCGACAATCGTGATCCAGCGATCCCCCAGCATGGACGGGTGATATGCGCCGCCAACCAGTGGCGCCGATATTCCGAGCGCGTCGGCGACTGAGAATTCCCGGCTCAACGGGGTCAGCAAACGGTCAAAGGTCTTCAAGGCCTTCGAGCGCTGCATCAACACGGGGTTCGATTGCCAACCGACCATGAACTCAGTAATGCAGCCCAGCCGGCGTAGATCCCAGCCATCGATGATGCGCAGCTTGGGCAGTTCGGAAAGTTCTTCGTCGCGGAACTCAGCTGTGATCCTGGCGACTTTGGTCAGCCACTCCATCTCTTCCGCCGTCGGTAGTAGGGCAACTTTCAGGTAGAGCTCGGCTGGATGGTTCGGATCGAGGGAGGCTCGTAACTCCGAGACGCCCTGATCGGCATCGCACCAGGCCAGCTCAGCCTTGAGCGCTGCGTTGATCTGGATGTCCTTGGCCTGCAGATCTCGCCAACTATTCACTCGGTAACGCGACCGGTAGGGCGCAAGCGGAGCATCGCTCCAAATCAGCACAGATCGAGACTCAACTTTCTCAGTTTGGGACTCTGGCGGTTCTGTCTGAGCCGCCTGCTCTGCCTCCGTCAATGCTGTCGGGGATTCGGTGGACTCAGACTCTTCTGCCAGAGTTTCAGCCTCTACGGCAGGCGACTCAGCGTCTTCGATCTCTGTGGCAGCTTGCTCAGGTTGAACGAATTCAGCAGGCGGGACGTCGTTCACAGACGGGATTGGATCTTGACACCCGACCAAGATCAGGCCACTGAGAACCGCAGATAGCGTCCAATGTCGCAAAGACCGAGTCATGAACTACTACATGGGCCGATCACGTCGCGTGCGAAGGCTCGCAACGCATCCCAATCCCATGGTGGTCGCAGTGTGATGTTGACCCGATTGACGCCGGCCTCGGCGTAGGGAGCGAGGATTTCGATCGCCTCCGACGGCGTGCCCAGGATTGCGCCTCGTTGCCGGAACGTGTCACCGGCCGGACCGAAGACCTCTTCGAAATGCGCTTGCGCCTTTGGCCGGTCAGCCTCGGTGGCGGCCAGGTGGAAAGACAGGTTGACATCGCGCAGGATCTCCGACGGGTCGCGATCCACTCGCTCACACCACTCGTCGAGCACGCCCGAGAGTCGGAGCCAATCGTCGACGTTGAGGTAGGGAGCATTCCAGCCATCGGCGTAGCGGGCGACGAGCTGCAGCGTGCGGCGCTCGCCGAGGCCGCCGATCCAGATCGGGACTCGTGACTGCAGTGGCTTGGGTTCGCACAGGGCATCGTTGAGTTGATAGTGCTCGCCTTCGAAGGTCGCTCGGGGTTCTTCCCAAAGTGCGCGGAGCACGCGAATGCCCTCCTCCAAACGGTCCAACCTGCGGCCGATGCGCTCAAACGGAATCCCGTAGGCGGTATATTCTTGCACGTTCCAGCCAGCGCCGAGTCCGGCGTCGAGGCGTCCGCCGGAGAGCTGATCGATTGTCGCCAGCGCGTTGGCCAGGACTGCGGGATGGCGGTAGTCCATCGCGAGCACACAGGTGCCGACGCGTACATGCTCGGTGTCGGCGGCGAGCGCCGCCAGACTGGCCAGGCACTCGAGATACGGTCCTTGCTTCTCGGTCATCGGCGACTCGTAGAAGTGATCGGAGACGTCGACCCAGGTAAATCCGGCTGTGTCGGCCCAGCGCCAGAGCTCGCGGCACTCTGCCATTGTGGTGTTCTGTTGAATCAGGTGGATACCGAATTCCATGTTGTGCTCCGAGTGTTGCCGGGACATGTTCAGATTGGCCGCCGTCGCCATTGGATGGGATCCAGCTCACGGCGTGCTGTGCGGAGGTTGGTCCGGTGCGGCTGAAGGGAATTGGCGATGTTCAGGTTTTCAGGGAGTATTTTTTTCTGCGGCTCGCGGGGCATGATTCCCTGTGTTTTACGGGGGATTGGGTGTTCAGGATGTTCAGGTTTTTTCAGCTTTTTTCGGTCGGGCTGAATGTCAGGGGTGTTCGGATTGTTCGGCCTTGTTCGATTTTGTTCGATTGTGGTCGCCAATGGATGGGGCGAGTCGGCCATTGGTTGAGGCGGTTCGGTGGAGTTGCGGGCGGCGCTTGGGAGCGAGTGTGAGGGCACAGCGGTTCCTGTCACTCAGCGATGCAACGGGCAGGCATGGGTTGCCCCGGCGATGGTACCAGAATATACGTTCGTCACCAAGCGACGATGATCGAGCCGCAATGGGAAGGGGCTCTGGGTCGTCGTCATTGATCTGTGGTAACTCACCTATGGTTGCAGCGAACCGGTGATCGGACTAATCGGGAGCAACAGATGACTTCCTCAAGAGACGCGGTGCTTTTGGAGGCAGAGTTTGATCGGCGGGTGATCAACTACGGACGGCTGGCGGTGTCGCTGATTCTGGTGGTCACGGTGGTAGGCATTCCGCTGATTCCGTTTTGGCTGATCTGGAGCGTGTCCTATCTGCCCAGGGCCTACGACCGATTTAGCGCGCGTCTGACGGCTTCTTCGCTGGAAGTGACGCGAGGCGTCTACTTTCGGTCCGACAGCACGATCCCGCTTGATCGGATCACCGATGTCCGGCTGCATGACGATCCGTTGATGCGGATGTACGGGTTGCAGGGCCTGAAGGTGGAGACGGCCGGCGCTGCGGGCAGCGGCGCGTCGTCGGAGGGCAACCTGGTTGGGGTGGTGGATGCGGCTGCGTTCCGGGACGCCGTGCTGCGTCAGCGCGAGATTTTGCAGGACAGCGGATCGACGGCGAGCGTCGCTGCGGCGTCGCCACAGAGCGGTGAAAACGATCTGCTGGTTGAGATTAGGGACCTGCTCAAGAGCATCGACTCCAAGACGTAGTATCGCCTTCGTCATACCCGCGCTTGCCGCGGGTATCTCGCTGTGCTCGGCACGAAAGCTGGAGCTGAGTGAGTGAAGCGGGCGGGCGTGCTCAGGTTCGAGCGTCGTTGCAGCACTCGGCAAGATTCCTGCGACGGAGCGCGGGTATGACAAACCTCGTATTTCTGAAAAGCGCTCTGCAGTGGGCGTCTCAGAAGTCCGCCTCCATTGGTGGATTTCCAGTCCCCGCTTTACGCGGGGACCCGCTCGGGGGCACGGCCTATCTGGTGGCGGTGTTTCGGGCGCAGAGGGAGCAGGTCCCCGCGTGAAGCGGGGACTGGGAGCGCAGGACCTTCGTTACTTCGTCAAACCCAACTTCTTCGCCAGGCCGATTCGCTGGATCTTGCCTGTCGCGCCCTTGGGGATTTCATCGAGGATGACCACGCGTCGCGGCGTCTTGAAGTCGGCGACGCGCTCTCCGACGAACTTACGGATGGCTCGCTCGTCGGCTTCGGCTCCCTCTCTGAGGACGACGGCGGCGGCGACTTCTTCGCCTAAACGATCGTGCGGCATGGCGAAGGTCACGGCCTGCGCGACGGCGGGGTGTAGCAGGAGCGCCTCATCGACCTCTCGCGGGGAGATCTTCTCGCCGCCTCGATTGATGATCTCCTTGAGCCGGCCCGTGATTGTGAGATATCCGTCGTTGTCGAGGACGCCCTGGTCTCCGGTGCGGAACCAGCCTCGGGTGTAGGCGGTGGCGTTGGCCTCGGGGTTGCTGCGGTAGCCGTCGGTGACGTTGTCGCCTCGGATCACGATTTCCCCGCGCTGTCCCATGGCCAGCAGGGCGCCGTCCTCGTCCATGATTGCGACCTCGGGACCGGCGGGCAGGCCGACGCTGCCCGGTTTGCGGGCGAGCGGCGGCAGTGGATTTGAGGTCATCTGGTGCGCGGCTTCGGTCATCCCGTAGGACTCGATCACCGGCGCGCCGAACGTCTCCTCCAGCTCGGCCATGACCGTCGGCGGCAGCGACGAGGACGACGAGCGGATCAGGCGAAGATTGGTCTCGGCCAGGATGTCGGCGTTGCGGCTGGCCCGGGTCAGGATGAGCTGGTGCATCGTGGGGACGGCGGTGTACCAGGACGGCTTGGCCTCGCGCAGCCAACCGAAGACCTGCAACGCGTTGAAGCCGGGCGAGCACCAGGTGCAGCCGCCGGCGCCGACGCTGGCCAGGATGCCGGCCATTACGCCATGAATGTGGAACAGCGGCATGATGTTCAGGCAGCGGTCGCTTGAGGTCAGGTTGAGCGTGTTGCGAATGTTGTGCGCTGTCGCGATGAGATTGCGTTGCCTGAGCGGAACAATCTTGGGCCGCGATGTCGTGCCGGACGTGTGCAGCACGAGGCCGACATCGTCGGGGTCCGCCTCACCGGGACGATCGGGGGTCCCGCTCATCGAAGCGGCGAGATTGAATGCGCCGGCAGGCCCGTCCGACTCCGGTTGCAGCTCGACCAGCGGGACGTTCAGACGTTGCGCGACCTCGCGCACCGGCGAATCGACGCCTTCTTGTACGACCACGGCCTGCGCTTCGAGGTCGGTCAGGTAGAACTCGAACTCGTCGGCGCGGTATCCGGGATTGAGCGGCGCGGCGGTGGCGGCATTGGCGACGCCCAGGAACGCGGCGGCCATTTCTGCGCCGTTGGGCAGGACGATCGCGACGCCGTCCTCGCGTCCGAGTCCGAAGCTGTTGAGCTGCTCTCCGGTCTTGGCGATCTGAGCGCGGAGGCCGTCAAAGCTGAGCTCGGGGCGTCCGGGCGCGCCGAGTGCGGGCGCGCTGCCATCCAGCGGCGCGAGCAATTCGGAGAGCGTTTTGGCGTCGGAGTTGGCGTTGGCATGGTCGTCGGCATTGTCGTCGGGATGGGCGTCGGTCACGGTTGCTCCAGTGGGTCGAGAAGCGGAGAACAGGGGCGGTCAAATGCGCCACACGAGGTACAGCCTATTGCGGGAATGGGCGGCAGGAATGCACAGGGGGCTGCGTATACTGATTTTGGAGAGGTGTCCGAGTGGCCGAAGGAGCCGATCTCGAAAATCGGTAGGTGCGGCGACGTGCCTCGTGGGTTCGAATCCCACCCTCTCCGCCAGCCAGAATATTCGGCCATCCCTCATGTAGGATGCTGGCGTTGCAGCACGGAGAGGTGCTAGAGTGGACGATTAGGCACGCCTGGAAAGCGTGTAGGGGTGCAAGCCCCTCGTGGGTTCGAATCCCACCCTCTCCGCCAGCTTTAGCCCCGCGACTTCATTCCCGCCTAAAAGCACTTCGTCTTACCCCTGCACAACCCTCCGTCATACCCGCGCTTGACGCGGGTATCTCGCCGTTCGGGAATCCGCCAGGTGCATTCTTAGTCACAGATGTCGCGAGCCGAGCGGGGACCCCCCTTCAGTCCCCTGTTCAGGCTGGGGGCAGGCTTTCGGCAGCTTCTCCCACGAGGAGACTTTTGAGAGGTCACGCAAGGGGAATCTCCCAGTCCCCGCCTCCGCGCGGGGACCTGCTCCGCTTCGCGCTGCTCTCGCCTCTTGTCGCTCAGCTGGCGAGGAACGGGGGCAGGTCCCCGCGCGGAGGCGGGGACTGAGAACCGGAAGTGCCGGACTAGTTCAAGGGTGTCTGCGAGGGGGAAGCGGGGATTAGAGATGATCACAGCGTCGCTAGGTCATCTGCAGGAACTGCTGGATCAGCGGCACGATGATCTCGGGCGCGTCTTCCTGGCAGAAGTGACCGGCGTTTGGCAAGGTGACCAGCGGTCCGTTTGGAAACATCGCGCGGAACAAACCGATCGCGCGTTCAGGGTCGATCGCGTGGTCCTTCATGCCTTCGACCATCATCGCCGACTTTGTCGACAACTCGCTGATCCGGTCTCGTTCCTCTAGGACGTAGTCGCGTGTGCGTCCCAGGTAAGCGTCGAGCGGGAACTCGATCGCGCCGATGCATGACGCTTTGTCGGGGAACGGCGCGGAGTAGGCGCGAATCCAGGCGTCGTCGACGGCGGCTGAATTCTCGAAGCCGATGATCTTCATTACGCTCAGGACATTGCTGCCGAGGTGTCCGAGCGTCTCGTGTAGCGTGCCGGCCTCGTGGTGCTTGCCGATCCACTGGAACCACGGGGTCGTGGACGGATTGCCTGGTCGTCCGGCAACGGCCCCGATCACTGTGTTCAAGACGCAGAAGCGCTTGACGCGGTCCAGGTGACGCACGCTGTAGTTCGTGGTGATTGGCCCACCCCAGTCCTGCCCCACGAATGTAATGTCCTGCAGGTCGAGCTCGTCGATCAGCGCCGCCAGATTCTCGACGTGCGTTTTCAAGGTGTAGACGCGGTCCTGCGGTGTTTGGCTCTTGCCGAAGCCCATGTGGTCGGGCACGATCACTCGATGCGTCTTGGATAGCTCGGGGATGAAGTTGCGATAGAGGTAGCCCCAGGTCGGCTCGCCGTGGAGCATGACGATTGGTTCGCCCTCGCCCTCGTCGACGTAGTGCATCCGGAAGCCTGGAGCGTCGGTGAAGTGCGGCTCGAAGGGAAAGGTGCCGTCGAAGGTCTCATTGGGTGGGATCATGGGTGGCGCTCCTTTCGGATGCGATGAATGGAATTTAATCTGCAGCGTGCTTACCATATTCGACGACAAGTTCGGTCGGTAGTTCGTCGGATGGCACAAGGCGGTAATGCCGCTCGGAGGTGATATCGATTCCGGCGCTGTTCCTCCGACGTTCGAACTCGAACAGTGCGATTAGTTCCTCGTCGATGAATTGGGCGCCCAGCGGTCTTGGAGTCAAGTGCGGAAAGCGCTGTGAACAGAGCTCGAACATGTTGTCCACTTGGACGTAGCCGATCATGTCATTTGCCGACTTGACTTCGATGGGCAACACATAGTGAGCGCCGTGCCGGTCGATTCCCACATACAGTTCGTCGACTTCAACTTGCCCGGAGCCTTTCAAGCTGGTCCGGAGGTGACTCTGCACTGAAAAGCAGCTCAGCCGAGTGAATATGTCGACAAGTCGGTTGTAACGGATGATGGCCAGAAGCGCCTGTTCGTCCGACTGCCGATACAGCTGAATTAGTGCAGGAGTGCTGTCGGGGATCGAAATCGCAGCCAGGCGTGGGTTGACTGGAAACGACGCGTTTTCGATCAAATCAAATCGATATTGCCCTGCGGCCGTGGTGCGAATGATCCACTCGCGACCTTCAGTCGCCGTCGCGCGAATCGATTCCGGAAGTGGTTTGCGTGATCTAAACGTGTATAGAACGTCGCCTACGTTGCTGACTCGGTTGACTTGAAGGGTATCGGCGGCCTCGTGTAGTGCGCTTCTGGCAAACTCGAATCCATCGCTCGTGCCATCGAAGCGCTCATGAAAGATGTGAGCGATAATTCGCTCGTACTTCGTCGGCATCGTCAGGATCCAGGCCAGCGAAGGAGGAGTACTTCTTCATTGATTTGGGCTCGTGTCGCAGTGGCGGTTCTGGTCCGGAATAGCTGCCGATCCATGACTTCGTAGCCGAGGTGCTTTGCGATAGAGGCTAACAATTCGCCCGTTCGAATCATGATCCGAAAGTAAGAAGCTTGGTCGCCAACGACGTAGGCCAATTGCGCCCCTGGCTTTAGGACAACCTTGAGAGATTCCAAGTGACGCGCCATGCCTCCGAAGTAGAGTCGGGTGACCCGGTGATACATTTTCTCGAATCCGGACGTCTTGCCCAGTTCCAGGCGGCGCGACTCAATCTGGTCGGCCAACTCGCCGATCTTTGGAAATTCCTTCAGCCACACGTCATCGTCATCCTGTTTGTATACGCTGCGGGTGTTTGATCGCACGAGGCTGCGCTTCACTCGCCGGAGCGATTCGCGATCCTCCAAGAGCCCCAACATCACGGATTCCAGACGAACCGTCCGTGTGTAGTCCTTTTCATTCGGATACGGGGGAGACGTGATCACGGCATCCACGCTGGATGGCGGCAACAGGTCGGCAGGTAGACGGGCGTCGCCCTGGATAACCCGTGCAGGTGTATAGGCTCGACGCGTCCATTGCTTGAGATCGGAGGACATCCGCTCTACCTGCTTCATCCACAGGTCAACGACAGGCGCGTCTTCCTTGATCTGGCCCAAACCAATCTCAGGTCCAAAGCGAAGGTTGCCGATTTCCGTTGGCAACTGTCTTGCCAGGGCAAGGAGAAGGTGATCGGTGCGTGCGCCCCCGATCGCTCGAATGGTGTCGCGGAGAATTAGTGTTTGATGAAGGGGTTTCGGGCTGATCGAATTCTTGAGTAAGAGCTTGGTTTGCGTTTCCGGAAGGGTGCGTGGCAATCCAGCCAAGGACTGTTCAATCTCGGCGCTTGCCGCGGCTGCTATCAGGTGAGCGTCAGTCGCAAGGTCTGCCGGCGAGAGATTCCAGAGCAGCTTCGTCCGCGCAGCGAAGGCCGACATCGGCACCGCCTCTATGCCGACCGACTCAATGCCCAGCTTCTTCGCTTCCACCATGGTCGTGCCGGTACCGCAGAATGGGTCGAGCACGATATCGCCCGTTTCGAGCTCGAATCGGTCGACGTATTCCCTGACCAGATGAGGTGGAAACGAGAGAACAAAGCGGTACCAATCATGGATTGGTCTGTCCTCAGAGAACATTCGATTACGAGATGGACGCGTGTCAGCGAATTCTGGCGGCATTCCATCAAGCAGCGCCTGCTCCTGAACAGAGCGGGCAGCAGGGTCGAAGTCCAGGTCCGGCGTCGTCATCAGGAAGCGCTGCTCTTGTCGCCCCGACGAGTGCGCTCGAACTTTTCGCGTTGTTCGGCTTCGGTTTGGGCGGCGGCGATGTCTCCGGCGATTTTGGCTTGTTGCCACTGGGGGTTTTGTTTGTCTGAGCTGACGACTCGGCCGATGACGGCTCCGATGACTCCCAGGACCAGGCCCCAGCGCAGGCCTCTCCAGAAGCCCATGTCAGTTGTCCCCTCGTCGGCCGCCGAGGACGTCGAACATTCTCTGGATTCTTGACGCGGTGGCATAGGCGCGAATCACCGGCTCGGCGGCGGACTCTCCCAGGAACTCGGCTGTGCCTCGGACGGTCTTGATCGTTTCCTGGGCGTTCTCCAGCAAGGGTGGTACGCCTTCCTGGAGGGTCTTGCGGGCTGCTCGGAGCAGACGGAACGAGAGGTATCCGACGACGATCGTGGCGACGATCATGACGATCATGGCGACCACGCCGAGCAGGCCGGTGACGATGATCACGATGTCGCGGATATCGGTGATGGTGCCCAGCGTCATGACGTGAGCCTACCCGAAGCGGTCGATTCCACGGTCCCGCCGCCGAGCACGCGGTCGCCGTCGTAGAAGACCGCCGCCTGTCCGCGAGCAACGCCACGGGCCGCCTGTTCGAGGCTCAACGTGGAGCCGTGCAGCCGAGCCGGGAGCGGACTTGAGCGGTAGCGAATCTGCACGTCGAACCATTCTCTCGGCTCGGACAACCAGCGGATATCGGACAGCTCAATCCGGTCGACCAACAGATCGTCGGCCCCGCCGACGGTGACGATGTTGGAGGCCGCGTCGATCGCTGTGACAAATTGACGTTCTCCGCCACCGCCGGTTTGCAGACCCTTGCGCTGTCCGATCGTGAAGTGCTGGACGCCCTGGTGCCGGCCGATTTCGGCGCCCTCGACGTCCAACATCAGTCCGGGTCGGTCGGCAATCCTGGTTGCGACCACGGTGCGGTAGTCGCCGCCCGGGACGAAGCAGATGTCGGCGCTCTCGGGCTTGTCGGCGACGGCGAGTTGGTGTCGCTCGGCGACGGCTCGCACCTCGGACTTCTGCAGTCCGCCAACAGGGAACTTGGTCATCGCGATCGCTTCGGGCGTCAAAGTGTAGAGGAAATAGGTCTGGTCTTTGTCCTGGTCGACGCCCCGCAGCAGCTGCGCTCTACCGGTCGGGCCGGTCTGTGTGCGCGCGTAGTGACCGGTTGCGATCCAGTCGGCGCCGAGCGCTCGGGCTCGCTCGAGGAACGCGTCGAACTTGATGTAGGTGTTGCAGTTGAGACAGGGGTTTGGCGTGCGACCTTTGGCATACTCGTCGATGAACTGATCGACGACGAACTTGCGGAATGGGCGTTCCAGATTCATCGTGTAGTGCGGAATGCCCAGTCGTTGGGCAACGCGGCGGGCGTCGCCGATGTCCTCAATGGCGCAGCACTGACTGCGGCCGGTGTAGTCCTCGGGCTTCGCCTCAGTCCAGAGGCGCATGGTGATCCCGATTACCTCATAGCCCTGCTCGACCAGGAGTGCTGCCGCGACGGACGAATCCACGCCGCCGCTCATGCCGACGACGACGCGCTCAGCCATGTGCGTATTCCAGACTGACGAGATTGGCGATGCGAGCGTTACCATTGAGCACGTGACTACTCCAGCGACGGACCTCAAACCATCCGCCTCGGGGAGAATCCGTACCACCAAGGCGGACGCAGAACGACTCGCCCGGGCCGTCGTCGAGCAACTCGACGACCGACAGGCCGAAGCCATTGTGCTGCTTGATGTGGAACCGCACACCGACCTCGCTGACTATTTCGTGATTGCCTCTGCGACCTCGCGCCGGCAGTTCGGCGCGCTTGAGGACGCTCTGCGGCACGTTCCCGACTCCGACTACCCGCGTCGCGAGGGCGGCCCCGAGGGCGGCTGGCTGTTGTGTGACTACGGCTCGGTCGTGGTGCATATCTTTGACCGCGAAATGCGCGACTACTACGACCTCGACGGTTTCTGGTCGCAGGCGGATACGTTGCTGCGCGTCGAGTAACCCGCTGCCGTCAACGCTACCTGAACATTCAGTTTCCTACTTCCTACGCCGGCTATTCGTAGATCCATTCCTCGGTGTTGCGGGTCCAGGCGACCAACTCCGAGGGGTCGAAGAACAGCGCCAACTCGCGGTCGCCAGACTCCGGCGAGTCGGAGCCATGGATCACATTGCGGCCGAGGTCGACGCCGAAGTCGGCGCGAATGCTGCCGGGCACGGCGTCGACCGGGTTAGTCGCGCCCATCGTGTTGCGGACGAGCTGGACGGCGTTCTGTCCCTCAAAGGCGGCCGCGACCAACGGTCCCGAGGTGATGAAGTCGCGTAGACCCGGAAAAAACGGCTTCTCAACGTGCTCGGCGTAGTGCTGGTTGGCCAACGATTCGTCCATCTGCAACAGCTTGAGGCCGATCAGTTTGAGTCCGCGGCCTTCGAGCCGCGACAGGACCTGGCCAATCAGACCGCGCTGGACGCCGTCGGGCTTGACCAGGACGAGTGTGCGTTCGGTTGACATGGGACGCTCCAGAGAGTGCGAAGTTGAATGAGTTTGGTGAGCGAAATCAGCGTATGACGAGCTTGCGTATCGGTCGTTGTCGGATGGATCAGAACCACGACCGCTCGGGCTCAATATCGTCATGTTGATTCCTGTGCCCGCCTCCGGAGGGTGTCTCAGAAGTCCGCCTCTCAATTCGCAGACTCCCAGTCCCCGCTTCACGCGGGGACCTGCTCGGGGGGCACGGCCTATCTGGTTGTGTTGTTTCGGGCGCAGAGGGAGCGGGTCCCCGCGTGAAGCGGGGACTGGGACGGGGAAGTGGACCTCTACTGCTGCGGCTGTGGACCGATTGCAGGTTCGCGCAGGTAGAGCGGCTCCAGAGCGGCGGGCGGAACGCCGTGGCCGTCCTGCAGCCGTCGCCAGCCGAGTTCGGCGAGCACTCCGGCGCGTCGGACGTTGAGTGCGGGGGGTGAGAATACCCAGCCGGCGTCGATGAGCGAAGCGGTGGCATCGTCGTCAAGCAGGTCTGGCTCTCCGCAGACGACGCCGGCCGTTCCGGTAAGTCGCCTGGCGTCGCCCAGCGCTCGCAACAGCTCAAAGCCCGCGCCGGTCTTTGCCGGACCAAGCTCGTGCCAGTGATCGAGCGGACCGGAGAAGATCTGCCAGGCCCAGGTCGATCGCGCGGCGCGATGGATGGCGGCGGCGAGACCGCTCGAAGTGTGTTGATATGCCTCGATCTCCAGTCTGCCGATGCCCACGCATTGCAGGTCGAGGGCTACAGCCAGACCTTCAGCAGTGGCCATGCCGGATCGGATGCCGCCATACGCGCCGGGCCCGACATTGACGAAGACCGCCTCGAGTTCCTGCTTAACGATCTCCGTGTTGCCCGTTTGGCGGCAGACGAAGTCGATCATCGGCGTCAGCGAGGGCGTGTGTCGGCGTCCCGAGTGCCAGCTGATCTCGGTCAGCAAGCGACCCCGATCGCTGACGGCGACGCTGGACTGCTCACCGACGGTATCGATTGATAGTTCCATCAGGCGGGAACCGCAGCGAACTGCTTCGAGAGCTGTTCCAATACTGTGGCCGCGAGTTCACCGGATGCGTTCAGCGTCAGTTCACGCGGCGAAGCGTCGAGCGCGTCTTCGGAGATGTCCTCTTCCAGCGGCGTGATCTGGATATGCAGGTGGTCAATCGGCAGCCCGCCCTGAGCACGCTCCGGCCATTCGACCAGCAGGATGCCGCCTTCCGCGGCCTGATCGAGTCCGAGTTCGGCGATCAGGTCAGCGGTGTCGAGGCGGTAGAGATCGGCGTGACGCATCGGCAAGCGTCCCCCGAGGTGCTCATTGACCAGCACGAAGGTGGGAGAGTTCACGACCGTCGGCGCCTCAAGGCCGCGTCCGACGCCCTGCGCGAAGACGGTCTTGCCCGCGCCGAGATCGCCCTGCAGCAGCACCACCGTTCCCGCCGGCGCGTGGCGTCCAACCGCAGCTCCAACCTCGCGAGTCGCCTCGGCGTCGTCGCAGGTCAGTCTCAGCATTTGCGAACCAGATAACGGTTTGGAGCGAGTCATAGTCCAAGTTTATCCCCGAGCACGTATTCTGAGCATATGGACAAGATTCATATCGCCAACTTCTTGCCGGTGCCAGAGGCGGCGCTCGACATTATTCGCGCTGTTGATGCTCGGATCGAGATTCACAACGTGTCTTTGAACCTGGCTCGCTACATGCGCGAGCCGGGGCATCCACAGATCGATGTGGGGGCAGCCATTGAGGAAGGCGCGGAGATCCAGCAGCGCGACCGCATCTGGTTCACCTTCTTCAGTGGAGATCTGGCCGGTCAGGCCTCGGCCCTGGAGTGGATTGCGCTGGCCTCGGCTGGAGCGAATCAGATTCTCGATCGTCCGATCGGCGAGGATGTCGTGATTACGAAGATGCCGGGACTCGCGGCTCGGGTGATCGGCGAGTGGGTGCTGACCTTCATGCTGATGGATGTGAAGCGGATGCGCGTACTGATCGAATCGCAGCAACACGCCACCTGGAACCGTTCTGATCCGGACACGCTCGAAGGCAAGACCGTCGGCATCATTGGCTATGGCGCGATCGGATCCGAGATTGCTCGCTTCTGTGACGCGTTCGGGACACGAGTCGTCGGTATTCGGCGACGCGCCTCCGGCGACGGCACGCCTCCGCGAAACGCGCCCGATTCGGTCGCCTCGGTCTGGCCGCCCGAGCGTCTCTACGACGTGCTGGCCGAATCCGACTATGTGATTCTCGCTGTGCCATTGACCGATGCGACCCACCGCTTGATCGGCGCCGACGAGCTGGCCGCGATGAAGCCGGGCGCGGCGTTGATCAACATCGCTCGCGGTGAGGTGGTCGATTGGGATGCGCAGGTCTCGGCGCTCGAGAGCGGTCGGTTGCGGGCGTCGTATACAGATGTGACCACGCCGGAGCCGCTGCCTGACGGCCATCCGTTGTGGTCCGCGCCGAACCTGTTCATCACTCCGCATACCAGCGGCTTGCAGCCCGACTACTTCGGCAAGGCCGCTCACCGTTTCGCCGATAATCTGCGCCGATTCCTGAACAACGAGCACTTGCTGGACATCGTGGACCGCAATGCCGGGTACTGACACGCCGGGGACTGACATGCCGGCAACTGACATGCCGGGTTCTGAGGTTTCCGCGCCGACGCTTCGGCGCCACGGGATCTATATGCCTCTGCGAGGCACACTTGTCGTTGCCCGGCGCGAGCGCGACATCTCGCAGATTCCCAATCCTGACATCCGCTTCGGCATCGGACGTTGGCCTTCGGAGTTGATGGCGTACCTCGAACCCGATGACGCGTTCAGGGATGCAGCGGTGCGGTTGCGCCAACTCGGTCCAAAGCTGATCGGCGCGTTGCGAGCGATGCAGATTCCGTTGGAGGACCTGAAGAATCGCACTGTCGGCGCTGTCGAGGAAGAACTGACGATCGAGCTGGTGGAACAGACGCCGCTGCAGGTAGATCTGGTCGCTCACTACATCGCTGAGCTGCTTGATCACGTCGCGACGGTGATTCCGCTCTGCTACGGCGACGGCGGCGCCGTGCTACTGGACAGGCGCGGCAGCCTGAGGCGATTGGCCCATGCCCCGCTGTCGGATGTTGATCCGGCGCTGGCGGAGATCGTCGCGCCCGGCGGCTCATTGCCGAAATGGGCGGAAACGCTCGCTCGCGCCTCAATCGGCTTGGAATCTGATTTCTCGGCTCTGCCATTGGCGAACGCCCCGAACATCTACGTGATCACGAATCATCCCAACTTCGAGAAAGCTGATCCTGAGCAGAAAATGGAGGCGCTGAAGGCGTCGGCCAGGCAGACCATCGCCGCTGCTGAAGCGATTGACGCCTCATTGCTGCACATGTTCCGCTGGCTCGAGGCGCTGCTCGATCACCTGATCGAGGTGGTCTGCGAGCGCGCAACGGACGGCGCGAGACTGCGCGAACGCTGGGCGTCGGACGACTGGACGGTGATTCAGCGGCTCACGTTCTTCGACACGGACGCGGCGCTCGCGGTCACACGGGCGTTTCCTGCGATCTCGGAGGGCCCATTGCTGCCCGGCACCGAGTCGGAGTAGCTGGTATTCCTCCCGACTGTCCGAACTGAACTCAGTCAGCTTCGGAACGATCTCGCCGCAAAGGCGCCAACTGATTGCAATGCCCGCCGACGGTGAATGTCTCAGAAGCACGGGATTCGTCATTCCCGCGCTCCGTCGCGGGAATCTCGCCGCATGCAGCACCGGCGCTCGAGCCTGAAGGGCTTCGCGTGCAATCGCTTAGCCAGTTCCTGGCCTTCGTGCCGAGCACATCGAGATACCCCCGTTCAGGCCGGGGGCAGGCTCCGCGACGGAGCGCGGGTATGACGGAAATTTAGTCGACGCAGGCGGCGGCCATTGTTCCGATCGTCGCGGTGCGCTCGCGGATGTTCTCGTCCTGCTGGAAGCCGTTGGTCACGAATCCCACGGAGAGTCCGGTCTCGGGGTCGCCCCAGGCGATCTGCCCGCCGGCACCGGCGTGACCGAAGGCGCTGGGTGATGCGCCTGAGCCGAAACCTCGCTCCTCGGTCAGTCCGTCGTCTCCAGCGAGGACCACGGTCAGCGCGCGATTGACGTGGATGCCGGAGAGTGGGTCGGTGTGGCGATCGGGGTTCGTGGCGACGGTCGTTCCCAGTTCAATCGCGCTCTTGGTCAGCGGGCCGTCGTCGGATGGCTTAATCAGGTTCTGATAGAACATCGCGACATCGGAGGCGTTCGCGAACGCGCCTCCGCCGGGGCATCCCGCTCGACGCTGGGAAGCGAGGTTGAAGTGCAGGATCGTCTGTGGGAAGACTTCGCCGCCGTCGACCGGCGTCGGCTCCTCGGTGTAGACGATCGAGGCGGCGCGGCCGTGCTCCTCATTCGGGAGACCGACGAACAGGTTGTCCATGCCCATCGGATCGAGCAGGTTGGCGCGCAGCCAGTCGCGGAAATCTTCGCCGGTCTTCCGCTCGATGATCTCGGCCAGCACCCAGTGCGCCGAAGTCGCGTGGTACTCCCACTGCGAGTCGGGCGTCCAGTTGAGCCGCCAGCCCATCATTCGGCGCAGCCGCGCGTCTCGGTCTTCCCACAGACGCGGGTTCATCGGCGCGTGCGGGAATCCGCCCGTGTGCAGCATGACGTTGCGAACGGTGACATCTACGAACGACGCCTCGCCATTGCCCTCGGCGCACCAGCCGGGAATGATATCGACGATGCGCTCATCCAGGTCGAGCAGACCCTCATCGAGTAGCTTCCAGACGCCGACTCCGACGATCGCCTTGGTCGACGAGAACATGCAGAACAGCGTGTCGTCTGAGGCCGGCTCGACCGAGGCGCCCTGCTGTGCGACGCCGAAGGTGCGCATGCCGGCCAGTTCGCCGTCGTGTCCGATGGCAATCTGCGCTGCGGGCACCTTGCCCTCATCGACGATGCCTTCGACGTAGTTGAAGAGCTCGTTGAGCTTGTCCTGATTGATTGATGTCATGTTGCGTGCTCCACCCGTTCGTTGGTGCGCCAAGTCTAAGTGTTCCCCTAGCATTTCGCGCATGGTCGCCGCAATCAGCATCCGGGGCGTGACCAAACGCTATGGCGCGGTGACGGCCGTGAACGGCGTAGATCTGGAGATCGAGTCCGGACAGGTCTACGCGCTGCTCGGACCGAACGGGGCGGGCAAGACCACGTTGATCGAGATTCTTGAGGGCTATCGCGAGCGGGACGCCGGAGAAGTCTCGGTGCTGGGCTTTGACCCGCAGCGGCAACGCGGAGAGTTAAACCGGCACGTCGGCATCGTCCTTCAACGCAGCACGCCGATGGAAGGTCTGACCCCGCGCGAGATGCTCAACTTCACGGCCAAGCTCTACGACCATCCGATGAACACCGACGAGGTTCTGGAGCTGGTTGGACTCACCGAACAAGCCGATCGGCGCGGGTCCAAGCTCTCTGGTGGGCAGAAACGACGGCTCGATCTGGCGACCAGCGTGATTGGCAATCCAGACCTGATCTTTCTCGACGAGCCGACCACAGGGTTCGATGTTTCCGCCCGGCGACAAGCCTGGGAAGTCGTGCGCGGTCTGACGGCGCGTGGAGCCACTGTCATCCTCACGACCCACTACCTCGATGAAGCCGAGCACCTGTCCCAGCAAATCGGGATGATCAAAGACGGCTCCATCGTCTTCGAAGGCGATATGACAGCGCTGCGTCGCGAGATGGAAACCGACACGCGAATTTCGTGGCAGCCGCCGGTCGGCCTCGACCTGTCGGATTTGCTGGAGGAATGGAAGTTCGTGCGAGTGGGAGCGGACGGACGGCTATCTCTGTCAACCCAGGAGCCGACCCGTCATCTGGCGCGTCTCATCGATTGGGCGCGCAATCGCGGTATCGACGAGCTTCCCGAGCTCCAGGTCGAGCGTCCGGATCTGGAGGAGATGTACCTCGAGTTGGTCGACGACAGCCAGGCCCTGGAATCGGCAGAACCATCGTGAGCGCCTCCAACGCCGTGCGCACGGTTCGTCTCGGCTTCGCCTATATGGCGCTCAACCTGAAGACGATTTACCGGCAGCCCGCAGCGCTCTTCTTCGTGGTCGCATTTCCGATCATGTTCCTGGTCATCTTTTCGTCGCTGCTGACCTTCGAGATCGGTATTCCGGAAGGCGCGGGAGCCAATGTACCGGTCATTACATTCAGTCAGTATTTCGTCGCCGGAATTATGGGCGTGGCGATCTTTGGCACCTCGTTCAATCTGCTCGGTACTTCGCTGGCAATTCAACAATTCGACGGCACCCTGAAGCAGTTGGCCGCGACGCCGCTTCCAAAAACTTCGTTCTTTATGGGACTTGTGGGGACGGCGCTGGCCTACACGTTCCTGCAGCTCGTCGTCATGCTCATCCTTGGGGTCGTGGCCTACGGCGTCGAGCTGCCCGACGCGCAAGGCTGGCTCACGTTGATCTGGATTGTCCTGCTCGGCGTGCCGGCCGGCTGCGTGTTGGGGATCTCGATCACAAAGATCATTCCCTCGGCCAACGCGGCGCCCGCCGTGATTCAGGCGCCGTTCATCATCCTGCAGTTCATTTCGGGCGTGTTCTTCACACTCGCCTCGCTGCCGACGTGGCTGCAATGGGTCTCGGGGATCTTCCCCTTGCGCTGGGTGGCGCAAGGCCTGCGCTCGGTCTTCCTGCCCGATGCCTACAAGCTCGCCGAACCGGGGATGAACTGGCAGCTTGATGTCGCGGCGATTGTGCTCGCGGTCTGGATCGTGGCCGGATTAGGTTTGGCCGTGTTGACCTTCAAGTGGGACCGCTCCGGCTGAGAAACCTGACCCCGGTCGGTGTGCTACCTCGATATGATCAACACAGAGACTCGAGCAGGGCATACCACGATGCTTCCCGACATCATCATTGACCGTCAACAGGAGATTGAGCAACTATGCCGCACCCACCACGTGCGGCGCCTGGAGCTGTTCGGCTCGGCAGCCACAGGCGAGTGGGATCCAGAACGAAGCGACCTTGATTTCCTGGTCAAGTTCGATTCGGAGGCGCCTTGGACGACGCAGTTTGATCTCGAGGATGCGCTTCGGCAGCTGTTCGACCGAAGTGTCGACCTAGTCAATGATCACGAGTTCCCGAACCCGTATTTCCGCCAGGCGGTCGAGGAGAGTCGAACCCACCTCTGGGGTGACTATCGTCCAGCCACGTCCCGAAACGGAGCCCACATGAGCAAGAGTCGGGCGCTCAAGTATCTCTGGGATATTCAGCAGGAGGCTGACTATCTGGCGAGGCTCTCGTCAGATTTATCGTTCGACGAAATGATGTCGAGCGAGCACCTCATTCGCAGCGTGCCGCAAAGCCTGACCAGGATCGGTGAGGCGCTCAACCATCTTTCGGATCGTGACGAAGCTACTGCCGAACGAATCACGGATTACCGCGGCTACGTCAACCTGCGCCACATCCTGGTTCACCAATACACGAAGATCGATTGGGACAAAATCTGGCGGACTGTGACCAAGGAAGTTCCCCTTCTCGTCCGAGAGGTAGATGCACTCATCGCAGAATTGGATCCTACGAGCGATTCGGCCTAGCCGTCGTGGTGGACATCTACGGACGCCGCCGTCGCGCACGCTCCTCCAGCTGATCCTTGCGACGCTGGGCTTGCAGCATCGCCTCATGGATGTCGTCTGACCGGTCGCCGCCCGACGGCTCGACTTGCCGCTGCCCACGACGGAGTTCGGGATCATCTTGTAGCTGGTTGGATCGCAGTGCGTCGGCGTGCGTGGCGCCGGTTTCGCGTCGCATTCGTTCGACGGTGTCGCCGATTCCTGGCATCACACTGGTCTGGTCGGTCAGTCCTTCAGCGAGGAAGCTGGAGGCTTGACCCGACTTCTCCAGCTCGTAGCGCATCTTCGACTCAGCGCCCATGATGTGCAGGTGGTTCAGGATCCAGTTCTCGAAGCGCAGGATGCCTCGACCGATCACCGTCTTCTGACCGCCGGCGATGAAGCGGATCGGCCGAAGGAAGAGTACGACGAGAATTTCGCCGAGGGCAATGACCATCATGACGGGGCTCCTATCCGGGTCGTCGGAATCGCATGGCGATCGCCATGGGTATCTCGGGCAGGACATTCCACATCAAGCGCGACTCTTCCATCATCTGTGGCGGCGCGGCCAGTTCCTCGATGCCGTCAAGCACGAGCCCGGACACGAACGCGTCGCTGAGCAGCTCGCTCAGCGGGCGATGGAAATAGATCTGTGGTTCCGTCTGTGCGGTATTGGTTACGCCGTGGGTAACGTAACGAGAGAGGTAGCGCTCGATCGTAAGCCCATGCGGCTCGTTCTCGTTCTCGGAGCGGACGAACTTGTAGCCGGACGTGGCGAACGCGGGATGCAACGTGATCACGACAAAGGCGCCGCGCGGCTTGAGCACGCGCCGGACGCCGCCAAACATCGGCTTGAGCAGCGGCATCGACATCACGCCCATGATGCAGACGGCGGCGTCGAAGGGACCGCCGCAGTTGAGGATGGCGCGCTCGTTTGTCGCGTTGACCGTTTGATACGTAACGTCCACCGGCTGATCCGAGATCGTCTCTGTCCGCCGCTCTGCATGGGCGATGAGGGCCGGCGAGAGGTCGGTGGCCATGACGTTCATGCCGGCCCGGCCTAAGCGTCTGGCAAAGCCGCCATTGCCGCAGGCGAGTTCGATCACCGATGAGCCGTGCTCGAGCCCCAGCAATCGCTCGGCCGCCGGCGCGAAGACGCCGTGATGGAACTCGTCGCCCTGGTCACCCCAGCGCGTGTCGAAAAAGTCTGCGCCCTTCTCCCAACCGTCGAGCACCTGCTGTTGTAGCTCGGCGATCATGGCTTCGGCGTCGGCGGGCGTTTCAGGTGGTTGTGTCATGGATTCAGGGTAACTCGGGTGCATGACAGCGCGGTGACAGCATGGTGGCGCCGCATTCCTTCACAATGCCTACAATCGCACAACTTCGGATTGGAGTTGTCCATGGCGGAGCGCACCTACTGGCGACGAATCAGGCGCGGTCGCGTCAGCCGGCGCGCCTTGCTGCGAGCGTCGGGACGCGCCGGCGTGGGCGCGGCCGGCCTGGCGTTGGTCGGATGTGGTGACAATGAGGAAGACGGCCCGCGCAGTGTGACCCAATCGGCGCTGCAACAGGACCAACAACCGGCGCAACGGCAACAACAACCAAGCGCGCTGCAGCGGCAACAGGAGGCGCAGCAGGACACTCCGCAGCAACGTCAGCAGGAGGACGCCGCCGAGCAGCAGGCGCAGCAATCCGACCAACAGGAGCGAACCGATTCGCAGACGCAGGTGGAAGCGCAACAACACGTGACGAGCGAGGTCGCGCGCGGCGGAAACCTGCGCTTCTCAACTCCTGCGCACTCGCACGATTACTTTGATCCGCATCGCGCCGTCTTTGGCACGACTCAATACTGGATGGGGTTCTATCTCAACAACATGATTCGCTGGCGCAACAAGGAGCAGGCGATCATGGAGGCGGACATCTGCGGTCTGCCCGAGATTCCCGACGAAGACACCTACCTCTTCCGTGTCGACCAGGGCGCCGCGTTCTGGGATCAGTACCCCACGGAGGGTGGACGACTGGTCACCTCCGACGACATTCGCGTCAACTTCCAGCGCCAGATCGATGGTCAGGACGCCAGCGGCGCGCAGGATGGCTCGTTCCTTCAGCAAAGCTCCTACGCCAAGACCTCGACGATGGAGACGCCCGACGACAACACGTTCATCGCCAGGACCGACGGTCCCGACGCGACTTGGATGGGGATTCCGCTTGGTCCGTTCGGCTGGATCACATCGCCCGAGGCGATCGCGGAGTTTGGCGATCGCTGGCGGGACGAGCCAACGAACGTCGAGCTGTCCAGCGGCACGGGCATGACCATCCCTCGCTCATATGACCCCGACCTCGGGCTTGAGTTGGAGCGCAATCCCAACTTCTGGAAGCTGGGCGCCGATGGTCAACCGCTGCCGTACTTCGACAGCGTCACGTTTGCCAGTCTGTTCGATCCCATCGCGATTGAGGCGGCGTACCGAAGCCGCGAGATCAACATCGGTGAGTTTCCTCTGACTTCGCTTCAGGTCAAGTCACTGTCGAGCGATTTCCCCGACCACGCGACCGGCAACGTCCCGTATGGCTTCACCATCGTCACCGGTCTATTCAACTTCAACCGTGATTGGGACGGCTGGGACGGACTGGGCAACCCCTACCTCGATCGGCGCTTCTGCCAGGCGATGCATCTCGCCGTTGACCGCAACCAGATGATCGACACTGTGTATCTCGGCTCGGCCAAGGTGTCAGGCCAGGAGGACACACCCTGGTTCAACACCTACTGGTCGATCCCCGAGGAAGAACTGCTCACCGTTCCCGGTTACCGACCCGACCGCGAGGCCGACATCATGGAGGCTCGCGCATTGCTGGACGCGTCGGGTTACGACCAGGAGCGGCCGATCCAACTGATCGGGTTCGACCTCTGGGAGCAGAGTTACCAGGGCATCTTCGAGACCGAGATGCGGATGTATCGAGATGCGTTGGGCATCGATGTGCGGTTCGACATCCAGCCGACCCTGGTCGTCCTGCAGCGCTGGATCGACGGCACGTTTCCCGGAGCTGGACCGCAGTGGACCACGCCGCCGTCCGAGCTCGATCCAACAGCCGCGTACAACAACCGATTCATCCCCGGGGGCAGTTGGAACAACCTCTTCTACGAGTATGAGCCGATGGCCGAACTGGCGCGGACCATGCGGGTCACCGTTGATCAGGAGCAGCGCCGGCAGATGGCGCACGAGGCGCAGCGCATCGCCTTCGGGACGCATCCCGACCATGGGCTGGACGGCATCTCGACAACTCCGGCGGTGATGAACGGCATCTCGCCCGCAATCTGGTGGCCGTTCGTCCATCGCGGCGAGGACACGCTGCAGTTTGCTCACGCCTCTCACCGAATGGACGACACCTGGATCGATGTGAACCACCCGGACTACCCCGCCTAGATCTCAAGCGGCGGTGCTACACGCGGACAGAGGGCGACGAAACTCGCCCTCTGTTTCCTGTATGGCGATGGTTGTGTATCCGCCGCTACACTGGCCGCATCTGTAGCAAGTACATGCAGGCAACAGGAGGAGCCCGATGACAGAGCGAAACTATTGGCAGCGCATGAGGCGACAGCAGATGAGCAGGCGTGCATTGTTGCGGGCCTCGGGACGCGCCGGTGTCGGCGCGGCGGGTCTGGCGCTGGTCGGTTGTGGCGTCGACGACTTCGTCGGCGTGGCGCAGGTCGCGCAGCAACAGCAGCAACAGCAGAGCTCGGGGCAGCGTCAACAGCAGGCGCAGCAACAGCAGCAGTCGATGCAGCAGCAGACTCAGGAGCAGCAGCAACAGAGCGCCGCCCAACAAGCACAGCAGTCTGAACAACAGGAAGCCACGACAGCCGAGCGGCAGGAAGATCAGCAGCAGCAGGCTGTCGCTGCCGCCGGCGAGCCACCCAAGTACGGAGGCACGCTCCGCCTGGGCTCGACGATTAGTACGCATGACTACTGGGACCCGCACCGCGGCGTCTTCGGGCCGACCCAGTTCATGCACGGCTGGGTTTACAACTACCTGATTCGCTGGGCCAACAAGGAAAATGCGGTCATGGCGTCGGACCTCGCCGAGCTGCCGGAGATTCCGGACGGCGAGACCTACATCTTCTCGGTCGTCGATGGCGCCCGCTGGCACGACAAGTTCCCGACCGAAGGCGGGCGCGAAGTCACCGCCAACGACATCGATTACAACATCGAGCGCCAGACCAACGCGTTCGACTCGACCGGGTCGGAAGACTCGACCTTCCTTTCGTCGTCGAGCTGGCGAAAGATCGCCTCGACCGACGTGGTCGACGATCGCACGCTCATTCTCAAGTCGGATGGAACCGACTCGACCTTCCTCTCGGCCTCGGTGCTGAACCCGTTCGGCTGGATTGCGGCGCCCGAAGGTATCGACGAGTGGGGCTACCAGACCGACCTCTGGCGCGATGAACAGACCGTCCTACGGGTAGCCGGCTCCGGCCCATTCATCGCCGAGTCGTTTGAGCCGACTGACCGTCTGGTCGTCCGGCGCAACCCCGATTACTGGAAGTACGACGCCTGGGGCCAACAACTGCCCTACTTGGACGGCTTCCACTACATCGAACTCTTTGAGCAGACCGCGCTGGACACGGCCATGCGCACCAAGGAGCTCGAGGCTGTCAATTTGGACATCTCCCTTGTTAAAGCGCTGGAAAACGACTTCCCGCAGTTGGTCAAACGCACCACCGCGGGCGGTTTCACGATTCAGTGCCGCAGCAACTTCAATGCCGATTGGCCCGGTGAGGACGGCGAGGGCAACCCATGGATCGACCGCCGCATGTGGGCCGCGTTCCACGCCGCGACGGATCGTTACCTGATGATCGACGCCGTGTATCTCGGTTCGGCGAAGCCCTCGGCGCTGCCCGAGACCCCGTGGTTCTCCGCCTTCTGGGCGCCAAAGGAAGAAGACCTGATCACCTGGCCGGGCTACAGCCCGGACCGCGACGCGGACATCAAGCTCGCCAACGACCTGGTCGACGCGACCGGTTTCCGCGACACCGGTCGCGAGCTGTACATCCTCGAACCGGACGTCTGGGAGCAGCGCTACCCGGGCATCGTCGAGACGATCAAGGGCATGTACGAGAACGCCCTGGGGCTGACCGTGAACATCGATCTGCAGCCCTACACGGTGATCTTGCAGCGGCTCGTTGAAGGCACCTATCCCGGCGATGGTCCCAGTTGGACGAATCCGCCCTCCGACCTCGACCCGACCAGTTCCTGGCTCAACGGTCGCGTGCCGGGCGGTTCCTCCAACCTCTACAACTACGAGCATCCGCGCGTGACTGAGATTGCCGAGACCATGAAAGTCACGCTCGATCTCGAAGAAAAGAAGATCATGGCCGACGAAGTCGTGCAGATCATGATGGGCGTCCATCCCGATCACGGTTGGGATGGCATTTCACCCTCGATCGGCGTGATGAACCCAATCAACAACGACCTGGGTTGGCCCTTTTACCACCCGAACGAGGACGCCTACCAGTTCGCCCATGCTGGGCACAATCATTTCAGCACCTGGCTGGACCTTGATGACCCGGACTACCCGTCCTAACCGGCGAGCGGTCCGGCCATTTGCGCCCTTCTGTTCAAAAGGGGCGCCGATCGGCCGGACCGCAGGCATCTACGCACTGTCTCGAATTTGACACCTGTAGTGCTATTTCGCCTACACTCTGCCAACCTGCACCGTCGGTGCGGGAGCGAGGAGCGCAGCTATGACCGAACGCAATTACTGGCAACGAATGCGACGCAACCGCGTCAGTCGACGAGACCTGCTCAGGGCATCAGGACGGGCGGGCGTCGGCGCCGCCGGATTGGCGCTGGTCGGCTGTGGCGGCGATGACGACGACGATCAGCAGTCTGTGACGCAATCCCGATCGCAGCAGCAACAGCAGGATCAGGAAGCGCAACAGCAAGCCGTGCAGCAGCAGTCGGGGCAGCAGCAGGGCGCTCAGCAACAGACAGCGCAGCAGCAGGACGCCGACCAGGCGGCCCAACAGGCGACCCGGCAGGAAGATGCCGATGACGCGGCTCAGGATGCTGAGCAACAACAAGCCGCCGTGTCCAGCATCGTCCGCGGCGGCGACCTGAGATTCTCGACGCCGGCGGCGACGCACGACTACTTCGACCCGCATCGCGCCGTCTTCGGGCCCACCCAGTTCTGGATGGGCTTCTACATGAACTACCTGATCCGCTGGCGCAACAAGGAGCAGGGGATTCTGGAGGCGGATGTCGCCTCGTTGCCGGAGATTCCCGACGCAGAGACTTACGTCTTCCACGTCGATCAAGGGGCGAGGTACTGGGATCAGTATCCAACCGAGGGCGGTCGGCTCGTCACCGCCGACGACATTCGCGTGAACTTCCAGCGCCAGATCGACGCAGTCGACTCGAATGGCTCAGAGGACGGGACCTTCCTGGGTGCATCGTCGTTCCAGCAGACCGCTGCGATGGATGTGCCAGACGAGACGACGTTCATCGCCAAGACTGACGGACCCGACGCGACCTGGCTCGGAGTCCCATTGCGACCCTTCAGCTGGGTCACCAGCCCCGAGGCAATCTCCGAGTTCGGCGACCGCTGGCGTGACGAAGCGAGCAACGTGGAGCTGTCGTCGGGCACCGGGATGTTCATTCCGCAGAACTTCGACCCCGACATCGGGATCGACATGGTCCGCAACGACAACTACTGGAAGATGGGCGCCGATGGGCAGCCGCTGCCCTACTACGACACGGTCACGCTGGCCAATCTGACAGACCCGACGGCAGTCGAGGCGGCGTACCGCAGCAAGGAGATCTTCAACGGCAGGTTCCCGCTCTCGACGGTACAGGCGGCGAGCATCATCGATGACTTCCCGGACCATGGGCATGGGGAAATCGCGTTCGGATTCACGATCATTACGACGCTCGCGAACTACAACGTCGATTGGCCGGGATCGGACGGACTCGGCAATCCCTGGCTTGACCGGCGATTCACCGCGGCCATGCACATCGCGGTTGACCGCTATCTGATGATCGACACGGTCTATCTCGGCTCCGGAAAGCCGTCCGCTATGGGCGAAACACCCTGGTATAACTCGTACTGGGCGATCCCCGAAGAGGAACTTCTGACAGTGCCGGGCTATCGACCCGACCGCGAAGCGGACATTGCCGAAGCGCGGGCGTTGATTGAGGCCTCGGGTTATGACCGCAGTCGCGGCCTGCTCTTGTTGGCGCCCGATATCTGGGAGGGTACGTACCCCGGCATCCTCGAGACCGAGGTGGCCATGTACCGCCAGGCGCTTGACCTTGACGTCGAGTTCGATGTTCAGCCGTACACGGTCATCCTCCAGCGTTGGATCGAAGGCACGTATCCGGGAAGTGGTCCACAGTGGACCAACCCGCCATCCGACCTCGACCCGACGACCTCCTTCAACAACAACTTCGTGCCCGGCGGCAGCACGAACAACCTCAAGTACGACTACCAGCCGATGACGGACATCGCCCAAGAGATGCGCGTCACGCTCGACCGCGAGCAGCGGCGCGATAAGGCGCACGAGGCGCAGCGCATCCTGCTCGGCACCCACCCCGACCACGGCATTGCCGGTGTCGCCGGCTCTCCTGCGGTGATGAACGGCATTTCGCCGGTGCTCTGGTGGCCATTCATCAACCCGGGCGAGGACTCGCTCCAGTTTGCTCACGCCAGCCATCGCTATGACGACGCCTGGATCGACGTCAACCACCCGGACTACCCGGCCTAGTGACCAGCAGCCCACCAGTCTCTGCGAGAGCAGAACCGAACTGATCGGGAGCAGCGATGCAGCGATATCTCATCCAACGGGTGATCCTCGTGATTCCGACGCTCTGGTTGGTGATCTCGCTGCTGTTCCTGGCCCTTCGAGCGCTTCCGGGTGACTTCGTCACCCGGAAGCTCTCGAACCTCGAGAACCAAGGCGCAGAGCAGCGTGAGTCTGAGATCGTTGGCTATATCGAGGTCATCGATACGACCCACCGCGTGATTGGCGGCGACACGCTGGAATCGATTGCGTTAAAGAACGACACGACGGTGTCGGTGTTGCTGGCGCAGAATCCCGACCTGGATACGACCGTAGAGATGAAGCCGGGCACGCGAGTCATTGTCATTCCGGGACGACTATTGGAGAAGATCTCCGTCGCGGAGAAGGTGTCGTTGCCTGACGAAGCCGCTCAGGGCGTGCAATTGCTGATTGATCGCAATCCCGATATCAACTTCCCGCTCTACCAGGGCAAGCCCTACGCCGAAGTCGGGACGGTGTTGATCATTCGTGACACGCTCACACTTGAGGAGCTGGCGCATGTCAACCGGATTGACGCCAGTGACATCCTCGCAGTGAATCCAACCGGCAGCGCCAGCAATCCTGACGGCAACCTCTCGGCCGAAACGCCACTGATCCCCACCGCCCAGTTGATCACCGAGGACGGCGACACCCTTGAAGGGATCGCCGTGGCCTACAGCCGTGCGCTGGAGGACGTGACCACGGCGAACCGAGGGATAGATCCGTCCGAACCGCTTGCTGCCGGCTTGGCGATTCACATACCTTCAGACCGAATTATCACGCCGACGACAAAAATCACCGAGGCCAACATCAGGCACCGATTGGGCATCGACAAACCGATCGGTACCCAGTACGTCGACTTCCTTTGGGAGACGATACGGTTGAAATTCCGTCCGTCATTCCAGACCCAGGAGGGCTCGCTAGACATCTTCCTGCGCGCGCTGCCGAGGACGCTGCACCTCAACATCTATGCCTTGGCAGTGGCTCTGACCATCGCGCTGCCGGTCGGTATTTTGTCGGCCATGCGCCAGGACCGGCCACTTGACTATGTTTTGCGCGGATTTGCCATCCTCGCGCTGGCCGCGCCCTCCTTCTGGATCGCAACGATGATGATCTTCGTGGTCACGCCGGGCGGAATCTCGGATAGTGGCCTGTGGTCAATTCCGCTCACCTCAGAAGAAGCGCGATCGGTATTCACATCATTCACCGGCGCGCTCGCGCTGTATACGATTCCGGCCTTGGCGGGCGGTCTCGCGGCCGGCGCCGGATTGATGCGGATCACGCGGTCCGAGCTGCTCGAGGTGTTGCGTCAGGACTACGTACGCACTGCATGGTCGAAGGGTCTGCGGGAGCGAACAGTGATTCGTCGCCACGCGATGCGCAACGCACTGGTCAATGTGATGAGTGTGCTGGGCTTGCAGGTAGCCGCGCTGGTTGGTGGCAACATCATCCTCGAGCTGCTCTTCAACATCCCTGGCATCGGTTTGCTGCTGATTCAGCGCATCACCCAGGCGGACTTGCCCGTCGTTCAGACGATGGTCTTCTTCTTTGCGGCGTTCATCATCCTGGTGAACATCATCATCGACATTTCCTACGCGGTCATTGATCCGCGTATTCGCTTCGCCTAACCGGGTGACAGGGGAGACGCACCATGAGTAATGACCAGCAAACTGCGAGTAATGACCAGCAGACTGCCAGGCAACTTGAGGAGTTTGCGCAGGCCCAGGGTCTGCGCGTCGAACAGCGCGGCCCCCTTCTGTCGTTTCTCAGGGGGCTGCTTTCGTTCTACCGGACCAAGCCGCTGGGCGCGACTGGATTGACCCTCGTGGTGGTCTGGTCGACCATCGCCGTGGGCACGGTTGGCTCGGGTGGCGGTTGGCTGGGTCTGGGCCGCTACGACTCTCAAGACGTGTTCAAGATCTCCAACGCGAATTTCGCCGACGACAGGATCGCCAATGTGCTCGACGGCGAACCGGCCGACATCTCCAACGCCGATCTGCGGGAGCTACTGCTGAAGCCTGCCGTCTTCGGCGATCTGGCAAAACAAACGGGCGTGCTGGACACCATGTTGGAGTACGTCGAAGGGCTCATCGCCAGCGGAACAGTCGTTGACCACCTGGCAGACTTGGAGCCAGCGCAGATCGAGATTGTTGATGGCACGATCAACGATGTCGACCATTTGCTCGCAACCGGTACCAATACGCCGCTGACCACCGCATCGCTACAAGGTCCGTCAGGCAAGCATTGGTTCGGCACGGACCGCGCGGGACACGATCTCTACTCTCGCGTGACCGAAGGCGCTCGCCTGTCGCTCTACATTGGATTCTTCGCGACGCTGATCGGGGTGGTCGCCGGCACGACCATCGGCCTGATATCCGGCGCCCTGGGCGGCAACATCGACCTGGCGATCAACCGCCTGATGGACGCGTTGCTCTCATTCCCGCCGATCGTCTTGCTCTTGTTGCTGAGATCGGTTACCGAACCGTCTGCCCTCTGGGTGACCTTGGCGCTCTCTGTCTTAGCTGTGGCGCCTGTCCAGCGGATCGTTCGTGGCGCCGTCCTTGCGCTGCGCGAAATGCCGTTCGTCGAGGCGGCGCGCACGCTGGGCGCGACCAACGCGCGGATCATGCTGATGCACATCCTGCCCAATATCGTCGCCCCGTTGATCGTGATCTTCTCGATCACGATCGGCGCATTCATCCTCGCCGAGGCCGCACTCAGCTTCCTCGGATTGGGCACACTCGACGTCTCCTGGGGCAAGATGATCGCCGACGGCCGGCAGTTCATCGTTCAGTCACCGTGGACCTCGCTGTTCGCCGGACTGGCGTTGACCAGCCTCGTCTTCGGCTTCAACATCCTCGGCGATGCCTTGCGTGATGTCTTCGACCCGAGATTGCGAGGCAGTCGCTAGACGGCGTCAGTCGGCACTTGCCACGCAACTTCGCCTCCTTTGGCGGGATGCGACCGGCTGGCGTGGCCTCATCCATTGGCGCGCTATCGGAGAAGTGCGCTACACTTTTGCGACCATAGAGGCGCGTGAACCGCGCATCTGAAGGAGCGAGTATCAATGAGCGAACGTAACTATTGGCAGCGCATGAGGCGCAATCGGCTGAGTCGCAGGGATCTCCTGCGAGCCTCGGGCCGGGCTGGTGTCGGCGCCGCCGGCCTGGCACTGGTCGGCTGTGGCGGTGACGACGATGACGGTCAGCAGCCCGCTGCCGCTTCTCGTCAGCAGGCGCAGCCGCAAGACCAGCAGCAGGCGATGCAGCAGCAGGCGCAGCCGCAAGACCAGCAGCAGGCGATGCAGCAGCAGGACGAACAGCAGGCCGAACAGACGGCCGCCGCTGCCGAACAGCAAGACCAGGGTCAGCAAGACCAGGGTCAGCAGACGGCCACCCAGGTGTCCGGCGACCAGCGAGGCTACGGCGGCACGCTGAAGTTCTCAACTCCCGCCGCCACGCACGACTTCTTCGACCCGCACCGCGGCGTCTTTGGTCCGACCCAGTACTGGATGGGGTTCTACATGAACTACCTCATCCGCTGGGCTAACAAAGAGGCCGGGATCATGGAGTCGGACATCGCGTCGCTGCCGGAGACGCCCGACGGCGAGACCTACATCTTCAACATCGACCGTGGCGCGACCTTCTGGGACCGCTACCCGACCGAGGGTGGACGCGCGGTCACCGCGCAGGACATCGACATCAACTTCCAGCGCCAGATCGACGCGCTGGACGCCGAGGGCAACCCCGACGCCCGATTCCGCGGCCAGGATGCCTTCCGCAAGACCGCGACCCGCGAAGTGCCCGACGACACGACCTTTATCGCCCGCACCGCTGGCCCGGACGCGACGTATCTCGGCGGTACCATCCTGCGACCCTTCTCATGGATGACCTCGCCCGAGGGTATTCAGGAGTTCGGTACTCGCTGGCGTGACGAGACCGCCAACGTCGAGTTGTCCTCGGGTACCGGCGCGTTCATCCCGCAGACGTTCGACCCCGATATCGGCATCTACATGGAGCGCAACCCCAACTACTGGAAGAACGGCCCCGACGGCCAGCAGCTTCCGTACCCGGACGCGGTTGAGTTCGTCAACCTGACCGACGCGACTGCCGTTGACGCGGCTTACCGAGGCAAGGGCATCGATATCGGCAGCTTCCCGCTGTCGTCTGTGCAAGTCGAAGAGCTTTCCAAGGACTTCCCCGACCATGAGACCGCGGAAGGCGCATTCGGCTTTACCATCGTCACGGTCATGGGCACGTACCAACCCGGTTGGGAAGGCTCCGATGGCCTCGGAAACCCCTACCTCGACCGACGCTTCGCCTATGCGATGCAGGTGGCGGTCGACCGCGACCTGTTGATTGACGCCGTCTACCTGGGCGCCGCCAAGCCGTCGGCGACCCACTTCTGTCCGTGGTTCAGCCAATACTGGACGATTCCGCCCGAGGAGCTGCGCACGATTCCGGGCTTCCGCATCGACCGCGATGCCGACATCGCGCTCTGCCGCGAACTGATCGCAGCCTCAGGCTTCGACACGGATCGCACGGTCACGATCTACATCCCTGACCTGTGGGAGACGACCTATCCGGGCATCTCCGAGACCACTCGCAACATGTACCGCGATGCGACCGGCATTAACGTCGAGCTGGACATCCAGCCCTACACCGTGATGCAGGACCGCTACGACAACAAGACGTTCCCCGGCCGCGCGCCGACGTGGACGAACCCGCCGGCCGACCTCGACCCGACGGCGCAGTTCTCCCTGTCGCTCAAGGTTGGTGGCGCGTCGAACCTGACGCAGTACGACTACTCGCCGGTCGAAGATATCGTCGACCGGATGACCACTACGCTCGACACCGAGCAGCGTCGCGACATGGCGCTCGAGGTGCAGCGCATCGGCATGGGTGTCGACGAAGAGCACGGTCTCGAAGGCATCTTCGGATGGTTCGGCGTGATGAACGGCATTGCGCCGCAAATCTGGTGGCCATACGTGCACCGCGACGACAACACGTGGCAGTTCGCGCACGACTCGCACAACCACGACGACTCGTGGCTCGACACCTCCCACTCGGAGTTCCCCGCCTAGGCAAGGTGCTCTCGGGAGCAGAGCGAATACGAACGCGGGGTTCCGCTCACTCAGTGCGGAACCCCGTATTCGTCCACATTCGTATAGGGCGTTGCCGGTAAGCGGCGCCGGAGCACGCAATGCAGAAGTACCTGGTCCGACGCTTTCTGCTCGTGATTCCCACGCTCTGGCTAGTGATCACGATTCTGTTTGTCGTGCTCAATGCCTTGCCGGGCGACTACGTCACGATCAAATTGGCCAACCTGGAAGCGTCGGGAGCGACCACCCAGCCGGCCGACATCCTGGGCGAGGTTGAAGTCGAACGTACGCTGCACCGCGTCATCGGCGGTGACTCGCTGGACTCGATTGCGTTGAAATACGGTGTTGGCGCTCAAGAGATACTTGCCAACAACGAGACGCTGGAAGCCGGCGGCGAATTACGGCCGGGTTCGACGATCATCATTATCGATGGCCAGTTGCTGTCGAACATATCCAAGCGCCAACGGTTGGCGCTGCCCGAAGATGTGGATAAGGGCGTGGCGCTGCTGATCGAGCGCAACCCTGACATCGACTTCCCGACATTCGCGGGAGAACCATTTGCAGTTGCCGGCACCGTGTTGACGCTGCGCACCAGTACAACCATCAATGAGCTGGCAGCGCTGAACCGCGTCAAGCCAGAAGACTATATCAACGTCAATATTGTCGGGACGCCGTCGAACTCCGACGGTTCGCTCAGGGAGGACACCCTGCTCCTGCCCGGCGATGTCATCATCGCTCCGGTCCGGGAAATCACCGAGGCGAGTGTCAAGAACCAACTTGGGATCGATAAACCCCTGGTTACGCAGTACGTCGGGTACCTCTGGGATACCATCCGGTTCCAGTTCCGTCCGTCGTTCCAGACCAACGAACCATCGATGGACATCTTCCTGCGCTCGCTGCCGCGATCGCTGCACCTCAATGCGTACGCGCTGATCGTGGCTGTCACGGTCGCCCTGCCCGTGGGCATTCTGTCGGCGATGCGGCAGGACCAAATGCTCGATTACGGTTTGCGTGGATTCGCCATTCTGTCACTCGCCGCGCCTTCGTTCTGGATTGCCACGATGATGATCTTCGTCGTCTCTCCGGGAGGAGTATTCGAAGGCGGGTTATGGGCGATACCACTCACTGATGAAAGCGCTCGTAGCATCTTCACGTCCGTGAGCGGGTTCTTTGCGCTGTATACGATTCCCGCCGTGGCGGGTGGTCTGGCCGCAGGCGCAGGGCTGATGCGCATCACAAGATCAGAATTGCTCGAAGTGCTGCGCCAGGACTACGTCCGTACCGCCTGGTCGAAGGGCTTGCGGGAACGGGTCGTGGTTCGACGGCACGCGCTGCGCAATGCGCTGGTGCCCGTGTTGAGCGTCTTTGGATTGCAGCTCGCCGCACTGGTCGGTGGCAACATCATTCTTGAGGTCCTGTTCAACATCCCCGGAATCGGCCTGATGCTGCTCCAGCGCCTCTACCAGGCCGACATTCCAGTCGTGCAGACCGCCGTGTTCTTCCTGGCATTGTTCGTCATCATCGTCAACATCCTGGTGGACATCAGCTATGCGCTGATCGACCCCCGGATTCGCTACAACTAGGGCGCGACAAATGAGTGAGCGTGACACAGCCGGCGGACAGCTAGACGACTTCGCCGCCGCCCAAGGGCTGCGCGTGGACGACCGGTCCTCGTTACGTCGCGGACTCGGAGCGTTTCTCGACTTCATGTCAAGCAAGCGGCTCGGCGCCAGCGGGCTGGTACTCGTTGTGATCTGGAGCGTGATCGCGGTTGGCACCGTCGGCGATGGTGGCGGCTGGCTGGGGATCGGACGCTACGACTCGCGTGACGTATTCGAGATTGCCTCCGTCTCCTACGCGGATGACAAGCTCGCCAACGCCCTGGACGGACAGGACGCAGATATCTCAAATGCCGACCTGCGAGCGCTAGTCAGTGATCCGGACATATACGGCGCAGCCGCCGAGCAACAGGGTGTGACGCAGGAGTTGCTTGCGTACGGGCGCGAGCAAGTTGAGGCCGGCGTCCTGCTCGACACGTTGGTAGAGGCCGAACAGATCGAGATCGACGGTGGCAAGATCGCGGATGTCGATGCCGTGTTCGCAACCGGCACCGACAATCCACTGATCACAGCATCGTTGCTTGATCCCTCCGGTAAGCACTGGTTCGGTACGGACCGCGCCGGACACGATCTGTTTGCCCGCGTCACCGAAGGTGCTCGACTCTCGCTCTACATCGGTTTCTTCGCGACAATGATCGGTGTGGTTGCGGGTACCGTGACCGGTCTCGTCTCCGGATCGTTCGGGGGCAGCATCGATTTGATCATCAACCGAATCCTCGACGCGGTGCAGAGCTTCCCACCGATTGCTTTCCTGCTTCTGATTGCCTCAATCACTGAACCATCCGCCCTCTATGTCACGCTGTCGCTCTCGGTATTGGGAATCGCGCCGACCAACCGCATTGTGCGGGGCAGTGTGATCCAGATCCGTGAGATGCCCTACGTCGAGGCTGCGCAAACGATCGGGGCATCCGCCGTCCGAATCATGATCTTCCATATTTTGCCCAACATTTTCGCCCCTCTGATCGTGATTTTCACCATCACTATCGGCGCATTCATCCTCGCCGAAGCGGCCCTGAGCTTCCTTGGTCTGGGCACGCTCGATGTTTCGTGGGGCAAGATGATCGCCGATGGCCGACAGTTCATCGTCTATTCGCCCTGGACATCGCTCTGGGCAGGCCTGGCCTTGACATCGCTGGTATTCGGATTCAACGTGCTCGGTGATGCGCTCCGAGATGTTCTCGATCCTCGCTTACGGGGCGGTCGCTAGATGATCCTGTCCGACCAGATCACGGACGCTCCTGAGCTTCCGGGTGGCATTCTCCGCTTCACGCTGCCGATGCCGCCGCCTCTGGGACACGTGCATGTCTGGCTAATTCCGACCGGCAATGGCTAGGCCATGTTTGACGCCGGCTTCCCGTCGCCTGAGGGCGTCGACAAGCTTGAGCAGGAGATCCAGCCGCTACTGACCGACGGACGCCGGCTCGAAGCGGTGTTCATCAGTCACTACCACCCCGACCACACGGCCTTCGCCGGCCGGCTGCAGCGCACCTTCGAGTGCGACGTGTATGTCCACGAGGCCGACTGGGAACGCATGCAGATGATGAACGCGATGCGTCAGGCCGACGACGGCAGTGGCGAGACGTTTCGCAAGAAGTTCTCCAGCGGTTGGGCTGAGTCGCTCGACGACCACCAGTTCGATGGCGAGCAGTCGCAGGACGCCCGCGACAGTATGTTCTCGCGAATGCGCGAGGCGATGAAGGACATCGATCTGCCGATGCCGGAGCCGACCGTCCTGCAGGGCGGCGAGGTCATCAACGTCGGCGGCCGCAAGCTGGAGGCGATCTGGACGCCGGGACACACGGACGGACACCTCTGCGTCCGAGATCTTGACCAGGACGCCCTCTTCACCGGCGACCATCTGCTGGGGCGGATCACGCCGCACATCGGCATGTGGCCCGATCAGGAGCGGTCACCGCTGCCTGACTTCGAGCAGTCACTTGCGCTGGTACAGGAGCTGAAATCCTCAATCGCGCTGCCCGCCCACGAGGCGATTATCGAGCACCCGGCCGAACGTGCCGCGGAAATCCTTGAGCACCATCAGGAGCGTCGGCAGGACATGCTCAACGCCGTTTCCGACGGCAATCACTCGGTCAAAGACGTCGCGATTCAGACCTTCCCCAAGCGAGCCCACGACCGAATGCAACTGACAATGGCGATGTCCGAGACCGTCGCCCACCTCGAGGCGCTCGTCGAAGAAGGCAAGTTGACTCGCAGCGGCGATAGCGGCGACAGCGTCGACCGACGTTACCTACTCGTCTAACCACGTTAAACGACCGTGTTTGCTTTACCTTCTAGTTCGACGTAGATCGTTGGATACCAGGAGGTTCGCATGGCTGATCTTTCAGGCAAGACGGCATTCATTACCGGCGCTGGCTCTGGCATCGGCCAGGGGACCGCTGTGCGGCTCGCCCGCGACGGCGCCGACATCTGTATCGCCGAGATCGACCTCGATGCAGCCGCAGAGACGGCATCGATGGTGCGCGAGTTCGGCCGCGCAGCTCATGTCGTGCGCTGTAACGTCGCTTCGCAGGAACAGGTGCAATCCGCGGCCGACGCTTGCATCAGCGAGCTGGGCAGCCTTGACATCGCTGTCGCCAACGCAGGCATCGGACGCGGTGGGTCCGTCCTCGACATGTCGCTCAAGGACTGGCAGGACCAGGTCGATATCAACCTGACCGGCGTCTTCCTCACGGTCCAGGCGGCAGCCCAGCGGATGGTCGCAACGGGCAATGGTGGTCGGATCGTCTGCATCTCGTCGCTGGCGGCGCTCAGCACGAGTCAGTGGATGTGGAGTTACTCGGCGACCAAGGCCGGCGTCGCCATGATGGTCCGCGGCTGGGCCTCCGACCTCGGCCCACACGGGATCAACATCAACGCCATCGGACCGGGAGTGATCGACACGCCGCTGGCGCATGGTCTCGCCGGCGACGAAGGCGGCCCGATTCGAACGGCATTGGAGGCGGCGACGCCGTTGGGTCGCTCGGGAGCCCCATCCGATATCGCAGGCCTGATCTCCTTCCTGGTCGGTCCCGATGCCAACTTCATGACCGGCAGCTATCTCGTCATGGACGGCGGTCTGCGCGACGCCCGAGGCGGCAACCTGCTGGAAGACCTGGAAACGCCATTGGGCCAGGAGCGCGCCCGCCACACGCAGGCGTCCGAGCAGCGCAACGCCCGACTGCAACCACTGATCGATCAGCGCTAGGGAGGCTCAGATGGCCGACATCCCCGACACCGCGCGCGCCATGGTCCTGACCGGCGTGCGCCAGCTGGAAATGCAAGAGTTCCCGATTCCCGAGATCGGACCCGACGACGGTCTGCTGCGGATGGAGGTCTGCGGCATCTGCGGCTCGGACTACGAGCAGTTCAACGGCGACTTTTCAGTTCGGTTCCCCGTCATTCCCGGCCATGAGCCGGTGGGACGCATTGCCGCATTGGGAGATCACGCGCGGGATCGCTGGGGCGTCGACGTTGGCGACCTGGTGTCGGTCGAGCCTGGCGTCCGTTGCGGTCGCTGCAAACAGTGTCTCGACGGACGCCAATGCAGCGATGGCGCCGGCATTGGCTACACCCTGACCGACCGAGCGCCGGGTCTGTGGGGCGGCTACGCGGAGTACCTCTACCTGCATCGCTCAACCGTGATGCACAAGATGCCCAACGACATGCCGCCGCGACTCGCGGCGCTCTACAACCCACTGGGCGCGGGCTTCGCCTGGGCGGTCAACGCGACCAATCTGCAGGTTGGACAGACCGTCGCCGTGCTCGGTTCCGGTCAGCGAGGAATCTGCTCGATCATCGCCGCACGTGCGGCTGGCGCAGGCACGATCATCGCTACCGGCCTCGCCCGCGACGAACATAAGCTCTCGCTCGCCCGCGAGTTCGGCGCAGACATCACCCTGGTCGCCGACACCGATCCCGTAGTCGAACGAGTCCTTGAGGCGACTGATGGCCGAGGCGCCGATGTCGTCATTGACGTCACGCCCTATGCGACCGACCCCGTGTCGGACGCCATGAAGATGGCGCGTCGCGGCGGCACCGTGGTGCTCGCCGGACTCAAGGGTGGACGCCGAGTGCCCGAATTCAACTCCGACGACATCGTCACGCGCCATCTCACCGTCAAGGGTGTCTTCGGCGTCGACCACGACTCCTTCATCCAGGCGGTCGACACCATCCGTTCGGGACGCTTCCCCCTGGAACGATTGCATTCCCACGCGTTCCCACTTGAGGACGCCGCGACGGCTATTGACACGCTGGCCGGAGAGACGGGCGAACCAGCCGTCAACGTCACGATCGAGCCCTGGCTCTGAGTCAGGCGCGACGCATTGCCGCTCCGAACGGCTGTCGCATGTGGGTTAGGATTGCTCTATGTGCGATGCCGTCCGAGGCGGTGTTGTGGCAGGGATAGAGCCACTACTTGAAGGGGACCGTGATGCCCGAACTCTCTATCAGCGACCAGATCGTCCTGTTGGGCCTGGGTGAAGACGGCGTGCTCGACCGACCCTACGACGGACGTCTGGACTACGCGATCGCCGGCGCCTCGTTGCTGGATCTGTCGTTCCAGAACCGAATCGACACCGACCCCAATCGGCTCTTCATCATCTCGGCCGACCCGACCGGGAATCCGCTGCTCGACAGTGTGCTGCACCAGATCAACTCGGGTCCGCCCAACCAACCGATCTCGTACTGGATTTCGGAGATCGCGCGCTACTCGCTCGTTCTGCGACAGCAGATCATCGAGGACTTGACCGATCGAAACATCATCCATCGCGAGGCCGGCCGTCGGCTGATCGTGCTCAAGTCCGAAAAGTTCCCGCCGACTGACCCGCAAGTCGTCCGCGACGTGCAGCGCAAGCTGATCGACACGCTGCTGTCCGACGAAATTCCTGAGCCGGACGTCGTCGCGTTGATCGGCCTCGCCCGCGCGAGCCGCCTGCTCGAGCTCATGCTGCCGCGCGAGTACCTCGAACGGGTCGAGTCCCGAGTCGAACAACTCGCGCGTATGGACCTGATCGGCATGAGCGTCAACCGGACGCTGGACGAGATCCAGGCTGCGATCGCCTTGGCCATTCCGGGCCTGTAGGTCAACGGCGCTCGAACGGGAACACAAAACGGAGGCTGCCTTGGACTGGCGAGATACACCCGAACAGGCGGCCTTCCGCGGCGAAGTGTCGGCAGTGATCGATGAGCGCCTGCCGCAGCGCTATCGCGATTTCGCCGCCCGCGGCGCAATGCCCGAGCGGGCCTGGGAGAACGACCGCAAGTCGGATGATCCGACCGCGCTCGCGGCCGCTGTCGACTGGCACGCCGCCCTCGCCGAACGGCATTGGGTCGCGCCGCACTGGCCGTCCGAGTACGGCGGCGGCGGCCTCTCGCCGATGGAGCAGTTCATCTTCAACCAGGAGCTCGCCGAGTCGGGCGCGCCCGCGGTCGGCGGCTCCGGCGTTCACATGCTCGGACCGACCCTGATTGTGCACGGCTCGGACGAGCAGAAAGAACAGTACCTGCCGCCGATCCTCAACGGTGAAGTCACCTGGGCGCAGGGCTACAGCGAGCCGGGCTCCGGCTCCGACCTTGCCTCGTTGACCACGCGCGCCGTGCGCGACGGCGACGACTTCATTATCAACGGGCAGAAGATCTGGACCTCGGCCGCGCATACTGCCGACGCCATGTTCGCGCTCGTCCGCACAGATCCCGATGCGCCGAAGCATCGCGGCATTTCGTTCGTCATGATCGACGACATCAAGACGCCCGGCATCACGGTGCGGCCGCTGATCAACATTAACGGCGACCATTACTTCAACGAGGTCTTCTTCGAGGACGTGCGAATCCCCGCCAGCAATCTCGTCGGCGAACTCAATCGCGGTTGGTACGTCGGTATGACGCTGCTCGACTTCGAGCGTTCAAACATCGGCGGCGCGGTCGCAGCGCGTCGGCAGCTTCGACAGCTGATCACCCACATCCATCAAAACGACCAGGGCGCGAAAGAGCGGGTCACGCCGGAGTTGCGACAGGAGATCGTTGATCGCTGGGTCGAGACCGAGACGCTCTACCAGTTCAGCTTCCGCATCATCTCGATGCAGTCGAACGGTATGGTCCCGAACTACGAGGCTTCAACCGCCAAGCTATTCGCTTCCGAGCTGAGCCAGCGGCTCGCCCAGACCGCGACCAAGGTCTTCGGCCTGCACGCCCAAACCTGGAGCGACGCGCCACCCGCCAGCACGTTCACTCGGAACTACATCGGCATGGTCCCCGCCACCATCAGAGGCGGAACCTCCGAGGTCCAGCGCAATGTGATCGCCACGCGAGGCCTGGGTCTGCCGCGAGCGTAACCGCCGTTTGCGACGATTTCTGCCATATTATCACTTGGATCAAGCTCATTTGCGCATGTCCTATGTGTAACATCGAAAATAAACATGTAGCATGTGCATATGCCGATGTATCTCACTCTCGTCCATCGTGACGATGACCTCACCAATCGGCACTTGACGTTCATCCAGCAGCGCCGCGAGTTGGCGCGCAGCGCGGTGCCCGAGGGCTTTGAAGACTACTTTCGTCGCCACGCGCAGGCGCGCAGCGCTCACGGTTCCGTGTCGATTGAAGGCAACCCCCTTGACTTCGAGACCGTCCAACTCGCAACGCTGGACGACTCCTCAGCGGATCACCAACACAGAGAGGCGCGCAACGCCGATCGCGCCCATCGTCTGGTGCGAGACCTGGCTGAGGATGAGTCGATGGAAATCGATGTCGGCCTATTGCGGTTGTTGAACTCAATCTTGCTGGATGGACTGCCGGGCCGCGGCGCCGAACAAGCCGGCCGATTTCGTCGAGGCGGTTCCATGATTATCAACACGGTCACTCGGCAATTCGTCTATACCGGTCCTCCGGCAGCGTGGGTAGCGGAATTGATGTCCGGATTCGTTGAGCAGATGAGGCAGTGGCTACATGACGACGATCCCGAGCTCGTTGCTGCCAAGGCACACTTTGGATTCGTCAGCATTCACCCATTTGTCGACGGCAACGGACGGACCGCGCGGCTTCTGGCGGATCTCGTCCTGGCCCTGCGCAGGTGTGATGTGGACGGCATGTTCTCGCTCAGCAGCGTCATTCGAGATCGACGCGGTGAATACTACGAAGCGCTCCAAGCCTCGCAGGGATCGACCTTTAACGAGCGAGTCGATGTGACCGATTTTGTCCGTTTTCACACCGGAGTGATTGCCGATGCCATCCGGCAACTCGAAGCGCGGGCGACCGCATTTCAACATCGACGCCTCACGCTCTTGTCCGACTTCGAGGCCGTCATGAACGACCGACGAGTGGTCGGCGTCAACTCACTGCTTGAGCTCGGACAGCTCTCCAGCTCCCAGTACGCCGAGCTTGCCAACTGCGCCCAGCCAACCGCCTTTTCAGACCTCAACGCACTGACCGACGCCGGCGTTGCTCTTCGCCTTGGACGCGGCAAAGCGACGCGGTACCAGATCATTCCAGAAGTGAGAGCAATGCTCGAAGCGGTGGGCTAGTTCGGCGCCTGCCCATATCATCCAAACAGTCAACTCACATCAGGATCTCTGCATGACCACCTCCGATGAACACCTGCTTGACGGCGTCCGCGTGATTGAGATTGGCGACGAAGTATCGGCCTATGCCGGCAAGTTGCTCGCGGGGCTCGGCGCCGACGTGATCAAGGTTGAGCCTCCCGAGGGCTGCCCAACCCGCAAGATTGGGCCGTTCTACGAGGACGAGCCGGGCCCGGAGCGGTCGCTGTACTGGTGGCACTACAGCCTGGGCAAGCGATCTATCACGCTGGAGATCGAGTCGGAGGAAGGTCGTTCCTCGCTACTCAATCTGCTCAAGACGGCTGATCTCTTCCTCGACGCTCGCCCGAAGCCCACGGTTGACGAGCTCGGCCCGGATGAGGACGCCGTGCGCGACGCTAACCCGGACATCGTGATCGCGCGGATGTCGCCGTTCGGCGACTCCGGGCCGTGGGCCGACTATCGGAGCTCCGACCTCGTCCACCTGGCGCTCGGTGGTCCGATGATGAACTGCGGCTACGACCCGCAGCCCGACGGCACGTACGACACCCCTCCGATTGCGCCGCAGATGTGGCAGGCGTACCACATCGCCGGTGAGCTGACCTGCATGAACGCCATTGCGGCGCTGATTGACCGCGGCCGCTCCGGTCGTGCGCAGACGTTACACACCGCCGTCCACGATGCCGTCTCCAAGAACACCGAGCTCGACCTGATGAGCTGGGTCTACCGTCGCGCACGCTACTACCGCCAGACCTGTCGCCATGCGGCCGAGGTTGTCTCGCCGCTGCCGATGATCGGCCCGACCAAGGACGGCCGCTGGGTGATGGCGCTGCCTCGCGGCCGCTCTCAATCACTGGTCGATTTCCTTGACGAGTACAACATGTCCGCCGACCTCAAGGAGACGCCGCCTGAGTCCGGCGGAGCCAGCACCCGGTCCCGCGGCGAAACCGCAGCGCACTTGCAGGAGGTCTCGCAACGTCTGATCCGCAAGTTCCGCTTCGAGGATGTCCCCTGGCGAGAGGCGCAGGACCTCGGCCACCTCTGGGCGCCACTGCGCAAACCACACGAGAACGCACTCGATCCACATTGGTGGGAGCGCGGCAGCTTCGCCAGAGTTGAGCATCCCGAACACGAAATCGATGGTGAGCCGGCAGAGTTCGTGTATACGTCGAGCAAGTGGGTCTCGTCGGAGACTTCGTGGAAGGTTGGACCGCGAGCGCCGCTGCTCGGAGAGCACACCGAGGAGATACTTGCAGAACTCAAGGCAGATTCCGCGCCCGTCCACTCTTCGCTCCCCCCCAGAGGGGGGGAGCTGCCGAAGGCTGAAGGGGGGTCCCGTTCCCGCTGGGGCACGCCCTTCCCGCTCGACGGCATTCGCATCCTCGACTTCACCTGGTGGCTCGCCTCAGGCGGCGCGCCGCGATTCCTGTCGGCGCTCGGCGCCGAGGACATCAAGGTTGAGTGGCACGCAAACATGGACCTGCGCGTCGGCATGGCGCAGTTTCCCCAGGGGGGGCAGGCGGCGCGTCAGGCGCTCGGCATCAACGAGGGGCCGCTGCCGCCCGACAATTCCACGATCAACCGCTCCGGCCAGTTCAACGACTTCCACGCCGGACACCGCGGCCTGTCGCTCAATCTGCGCGACCCGCGCGGGCTGGAGATCGCCAAGCAACTGGTCGCCGTCAGCGACATCGTGGCCGAGGGCTTCTCGCCCGGCGTGATGGATCGCTGGGGTCTGGGCTATGAGGTGATGAAGGAGATTAAGCCCGACATCATCTACCTCTCGCAGTCGGGCATGGGACAGGTCGGGGTCTACGGCCGCTATCGCACTGTCGGCCCGATCGCTGCGTCGTTTGGCGCGGTCTCGGAGATGTCGGGCCTGCCCGAGCCCTACGCGCCCGCCGGCTGGGGCTACAGCTACCTGGACTGGTTCGGCGCCTACAACCTGGCCAACGCGATGATGGCCGCGCTCTACTACCGCGACCGCACCGGCAAAGGCCAGTGGATCGACTCCTCGCAGGTCGACGCCGGCATCTACCTCAACGGCACCGCCGTGCTCGACTGGTCGGCCAACAGCACGATCTGGCAGCGTTACGGCAACCGCTCGCCCTACAAGCCCGCTGCCCCGCACGGCGCCTACAAGTGTCGCGACGACATCGAGTCCAGCGACCGCTGGATCGCCTTCGCCTGCTTCGACGAGTCCGACTGGCAATCCCTGCGCCGAGTTATGGGAGATCCAGAGTGGGCCGCCGGCGACCGATTCGCCAGCCTCGCCGACCGCCTGGCCAACCAGAACGACCTCGACCAACAGATCACCGAGTGGACCCGCCAGCACGACCGCTGGGACCTGATGGACAAGCTGCAGCAAGCCGGAGTCGCCGCCGGAGTCTGCCAGGACGCCCAGGATCGCTACGAGGCCGACCCGCAGCTCGCCCACCTCAACTGGCTGACCGAGGTCGAGCACACAGAAATGGGCGCCTGGCCCACCAAAGAAGTCCCCGTCAAGTGGAGCGAGACGCCTCCGTTCATGGGAGGCCCCATCGATCGAGGCGCGCCCCTATACGGAGAGGACAATCACTATGTGCTGGGGGAGTTGTTGGGGATGAGTTCATCGGAGATTGGTAGGTTGGCTGATGAGGGCGTGATCGCTGAGGATCTGGTGCGGGTGTAGTGCCAGCTTGCGGCGACTGGGGTTACCGGGGCCGATTCGGGTGGTCGAAATCGGCTGATTTTCTCTGCCGAGATGAATTTCTGGTCGCCTGACGCGAATTTGCTGCTGCGGACGGCAAGTTGTGCGGTGCGGTGCTCGGTCTTGTTCGGATTTGTTCGATTTTGGTCGGATTCTGTGCGTGGTTTGCGGGGCATTGGGCGGGTGAAGTCGGGTTGGTTCGGGAGTGTTCAGGTGGCGAAGGTTGGTCATGATGGGCTCCGCGGGGTGGTTTGGATCGTGTTGGATGCAAGCAATCATATACGCACAGGAGTTCTATGGTAGGCGTGGATCGGGACAGGAGTTGCGGCGCTGACACTCTGTGCTGGCTGGCGACGCGATTCTAACTAGGACATTCGGACAGAAGCTTGGCGGGGATACCGGTTCATCAAGGAGTGTCCGGAATTTTGAGATCCAACTAGTCTTGCCCTTGTTCCTCTAGGTCAGATGCTGCTCGCTCAAAGTCTTCTTCTGTTTCAATCCGCTTCAGCCACTGCCGAGTGCTATAGACAGACATACCAGCCAAGAGAGCGATTACTCCGCCCATCAGCGGCACGCCGCTGGTTGGATGGCCAAGGAAGGTCGCGTAAGCGCCGCCTGCGATCGCTGCGAATGAGACGACCGTGGCTGAAGCGAGTCCCAAGGTTGACCTCCTCATGCCCCCATGAAGGTCCGCCTCGGCCAGATCTAACTGCCGATTCTCGATTTGTTGGTCGTGAGCCATTCGGCGCTCGGCCATAGACAGGATCCGCTCCGGGAAGTCGGCTTGAACCTGCTTATAGCCCTCCAGGATGTTTGGCGGCGGCAATGGTCCGCTGAGGGAACTGAACCTTGCTGCAAGGATTCCGTGCATCTCCTCCGGAGAATCTGGAACCTCCAGTTCCCTGACATCTTCTTCCGACATCAGGAAGTGCTAACGTCCTCGGGCGGCAAAATGTCCCGCAGCGTGTCGCCCACTGCTATCCATGCGCGGGCCATTGGCTCGTCACCGGAGGTTTGTCCAAGTCGATACCTCACAACGCGCGGAGCCAAAAGTGCGTGGAAATCCCAAAGGGTTGCCAACCCGGTCATAAATTCCTGTTGAGGTGCAGAGATGAAAATGGAAGCCCCGGTTCTGTGTCGGGCCGCACGGTGTAGTGGCCGAGTTGCCAAAGTCCGGTGGGTATGGTGGGTCTTGACCGTGGAGTCGTCACCGACCTTTGGCCTGGGAATAGACATCCCGTGGGCGTTCTCAGTGTTGAGTGCCGGTCCGTCGGGCATTGGTAGCTCCTCTCGGTATCAGGTCGGTGCAATGTATAGCAACTTAGTCGTACAGTGGTTCGGCTGAAGAGGTACGCGGCCTCATGCAATTAGGTCCTCATACCGCAGCCGTTTGCCCTCCATCCCTCGCATTGCTTCCGGCAGCTGCTCCTCGGCGTCCAGCACCGAATGTTGTTGCAGCCGGCGAAGTGGGCCTCGTCGGCCTCGGCTGGTCCTTCGAACGGATCAGGGTCGTCGAACCAGCACTCGCAGATTTGGGCGGGCCATGTGCCGGGCCGTCTTCTGTATGACGCCGAACAAGCGGTGAGGCTTCAAGCTGCTGATGCCCCTGACCTCGATGGTGAGAGCAGAGACGCTGCCAGCGCCCATTTCCGGCAACTGGGATTGGAAGCCTGCAGCGGAGTTTTGGTCTTGACGGAAAAGAACTTGCCGCAGGGGCGGCTGCGAGGGCTCATCGTCGGATGCTTAGTGCTGACCCAAATCTTGTCGCCGTCGCAGTTTGGCCACCGCAGTCCGTCGGATTGTGGCTAACCAGTCTTCACCCGACGCGCCGCACGGGAATTGGCCACTTGTCCGAGGATAATCAAGACTTGCAACGCTGGTCACTATCCTGTAAACAGGATAATAACCACGATTAGACATGTCAAATGACATATGCGTGCAAGAGACTCTGGGTGTGTGGTTATCAATCGATGTAGTTCCCCAATTGTGTCCGTTCGCACGAGGGGTGAGAGTCGAGAACAGGGTGTTCGTCCGTTTCGCCATGCTGATGAGATCTACCGCTGGATCGACCAATATGTGGAACTCGACGGACCTCGAACCTCATTTCTCAGTGGAGTCGCTAGCCTTTGGGATTTCGCCGGTTTGTTGACTCCGAGGGTTCGTGTTCGTCCCAACTTCCAAGCAAAGACCAGCGAGCAAGCACTCCAGGAAGCGTGGGAGGCTGTTGGCAGGGATCTGGCTAGCGTCATGCCGCCCATGGATGGCATTGATCCAAGTCTCGAGAGCAATCGGGAATAGACCTGATGGCGGACGTACCTGGGGATGTCGTCGGTCAGACTGATTCAGACGACGCGGCTTCCTCGGATGTCACGGTCGTGCGGGCAACGGCTGAGACCTATAGCGGTCCGCTCCCGCAACCGCAGGCTATGAACGCCTATGAAGATGCGCTGCCAGGCGCTGCCGACCGGATTCTGACGATGGCCGAACAGAAGGCCGAGCAGCAACGCCGAATGGAGCAAGGAACGCTAGATTTGGCCGAACTCGAAATTCACTCCGCTTATCAGCAATCATTCCTTGGTCTAGTGCTTGGCGCCGTAGTGGCAGTCGTCATCGTTGCAGGCGGTGCATACATGGCTTCCCTCGGTCATGCGGAGGCAGGCGCTGGAGTCATTGGTGGCACAATCGTTGGGATGGCGGCTACGTTTGTCTATGGCGCCAGGATGCGCGGCCCAAGGGATCACTGACTCCTAAAGCGACGCGTAGAGCGCGTCGATCAACGCGCTGACCCGAGGGTCTACGTACAAGGCGTTTCCCATCTGATTCATGGTGTAGCCGAAGCCGATGTTGGCGTCGAGGTCTCCGAAGCCGAGGGAGCCTCCGGCTCCGGGGTGGCCGAATGCGTGGGGATTTGGACCGTATGGCGCGTGATCCGCTGTGAGCGCCCAGCCCAGCCCGAACCGGGTCTCGATCATCATTGAGGCGTCGGGACCTTTGGATTGTTCGGCGATTCCCTGTTCGATCGTCTCCGGGTTGAGCACGTGCACCCCGTCGACCTCGCCTCCGCTGGCTGCGGCTCCGTAGATTCGCGCCAGGGAGCGTGCGGTTGTGTGTCCGTTGGCAGCGGGAATTTCGGCGGCTCGCCAGTCACGGCGTGCGGGGAATGGTTCGCCTCCGGGATTGAGCACCGGCGGGTTTGTGAACGCGGCGAACCCGACGCTGTCTGCGCCTCCGAAGGCCACCTCCATGTCGGGGAAGCCGGCATCGGGCGGCGGTTCGATGACGGTCGAGATGCGGTTGTCGAACTCCGGCCCGGTTCCGATGTGCGCATCGAGTCCGAGCGGCGCTGCGAACTCTTCTTGCCAGAACTTGCCGATCGAGCGGCCGTCGATTCGCCTCACGACCTCGCCCACGAGCCAGCCGTAGGTCAGCGCGTGATAGCCGTGCTTCTCGCCCGGCGTCCACCATGGCTCCTGTTCGGCGAGGGCCTCGGTCATGGTTTGCCAGTTGAACATGTCCTCGAGCACGAGCGGCCGGCGCACGGCGGCCATCCCTGCGCGATGGCTGAGCAGCCAGCGGACCGGGATTGCCTCCTTGCCCGCCGCCGCAAACTCGGGCCAATAGTGCGCCACGGGCGCATCGAGGTCGAGCTTGCCTTGCTCGACCAGGCGATGCGCACAGAAGGCGACCAGACCCTTGGTCGCGGAGAAGACGTTGACCAGCGTGTTGCGATCCCATTCGCGTTCACGATCTGGCGCGTACCATCCGCCCCAGAGGTCGACGACCGGCTCGCCGTTGAGGTAGACCGAGACGGCCGCGCCGACTTCGTCACGCTCGCTGAAGTTGCTCTCGAATGCCTCGCGGACAGCGTCGAACTTTGGGTCGTTCCAGCCGTGGATTGGAGTGGCCATGGTTTGCCTCCGGGTCTGGGGAGCCCCCTCTGCCTTCGGCATCTCCCCCCGTGGAGCGGGGGAGCAAGGAGAATCCGTTGGCGGCATTGCCTACCGGAGTGAGAACTAGAGCGAGGAGTAGAGCGCGTCGATCAGACCGTTCACGCGAGGGTCGCCGCTGAGGTTTTGCTGCATCTGGTTCATCGTGTAGCCGAAGCCGATGCCGGCGTCGAGGTCGGCGTAGCCGAGGGAGCCTCCGGCGCCGGGGTGGCCGAACGCGCGCGGATTTGGGCCCAGGGGCATGAAGTCCGAGGTCAGCATCCAGCCGAGTCCGAACCGCGTATCGATCTGCAGGCACGTGTCGGGACCGAAGGACTGCTCGACCAGGGCGTTGTCCAGCGTGTCGGGATTGATGATGTGAATGCCGTCGATGCTGCCGCCGTTGGCCGCGCCGCCGTAGACGCGAGCCAACGCTCGCGCGGTGGCGTGACCGTTCGCCGCCGGAATTTCCGCGCCACGCCAACCACGGCTGGCGGTGATGTTCTGGTTGTCGGGACCAGCCATTGGCGGATTCGAGAATGCGGCTGCACCCACACTGTCTTCGCCACCGAACAGGTCAATCAGACTCGGTGCGTTGGGGTCGACCGGGGCGTCAATCAGCGTTGAGATGCGGCCGTCGAACTGCGGACCCGTGCCGATGTGCGCGTCGAGTCCGAGCGGCGCTGCGAATTCTTCGCGCCAGTAGTTTCCGACCGAGCGTCCATCAATCCGCCGCACGACTTCACCCACGAGCCATCCGTAGGTCAACGCGTGATAGCCGTGCTGCTCGCCCGGTGTCCACCACGGCTCCTGCTCGGCGAGGGCGTCGCACATGGTGTCCCAGTCGTACATGTCCTCCATCGCGAGCGGTCGCCGCACGGCCGCCATGCCGGCCCGGTGGGAGAGCAGCCAGCGGACCGGAATGTCCTCCTTGCCCGCCGCTGCAAACTCCGGCCAGTACCGCGCCACGGGAGCGTCGAAGTCCAACCGACCCTCTTCAGCCAGCCGATGGGCGCAGAACGCGGCCAGACCCTTGGTCGTCGAGAAGACGTTGACCAGGGTGTTGCGGTCCCACTCGCGTGCCTGGTCGGTGTCGTACCAACCACCCCAGAGGTCGACTACGGGCTCGCCGTGCAGGTAGATCGTGACAGCGGCGCCGACCTCGCCATGCTCGGCGAAGTTGGTCGCAAACGCCTCGCGTACGGCGTCGAATTGTGGTTCGTTCCATCCGGAAATTGGGGTGTTGGTCATTGTTGTTGTCCTTGTCAATCTGCTGTTGCAGGTTACTGGAAGGCTCATGCTAACGGCTGCACTATCCTGCCCACTGAGAGCCTACGAAAGAGGGGAGGGAGAGGATAGTGACCGGCCGAAGCTTTCGAACAGAGAATTTTCTGGCTTTCTGGACAGGAACTCTCCCTTCACTCACTATAGCGTTCACTTTAACTGGCCTCGGGATTACATTGGCCCTGCTGCTGCCAGCAATGATGATATTGCCAAGTGACAAAGAGACTGTCTCAGAGATCCTCGGGACGGTCCTTCGAGTCCAAGCGCCAACGATGGCAATCTCATTGGCAGTCGTCGCCTTCATTGTTGCTGGGGTGCATCGCCGGGACGACACGGACAATCCACTGTATGAGTTGTTTCTCTTGAAGGCGGGTGTGCGGCCAGTATTCGCTTTGACGACTGTGCTGACCTTGGGAACTGCTGCGGCATATTTCGCTTCGCGGATTTTAGATTCGTGTGAGATACAAAACCTAATCCTTTTCGTGGGCGGTTCGTTGTTCTTGTCAATCCTCGTGACTCTAATCTTTGTCTTCCGGGCCCTTTCGCTGCTTCGTCCTGGCAAGCGTCGTGAGTTCAAGCGCGATTCGACTGTAAATGAGGCAAGAAGAGCCGCGCATCAATATCTTCTTTCGAAGGACACCGAGGAGCAATCGTGGAAGCGCGACATCATAGGACCAGATCAACCAGAAGCAGAGGCTAGTCGCGCATTGGAAAGGCGATTCGATGACATCGGTCGGGCAATTGAAGCAGGCAGTTTGGTCGAGCTGGCAGAGGAAATAGACACTGTTCGCATTGCATCAGCCGCTGCGTTAGAGGAAGTCGATGCTAAGTCGAAAGACACGATGCTGATGGCACACTCGACTGGTCCCGATTGGCCGACTCAGCGGCCGGTCACTTCAGGCCTCAAGAGACTTCTGTGCACTGCTTTCGAACTGGGAGATTCAGATATTCAGTCCGTTGTGTTGGACCGGACGATGGAGGAGATTCCGGAGTCCATAAGAGACGGCAACGAAGTGTTCTTGTTGGCGACCTTGTCAGCAGTGCTTGAAGCTCAGAGTGTCGCATTCGAGGCTGGTTATCGGCCTCTCAGACCGGATAGACGGCGGCAGGTAGAGAGTGGGTTGTCCCGGAGCCTTCGGTCGGCACTTTCCTCCGAGCAAGTAACAGTTCCATATAACCGTAGGGCGAGAATGGCTCACCGCGTCGTCGCGACTCTCGTCGAATATGGAGGATCGGCATTGCTGCAAAATGACGATAGGACCTTTTTGGTTATAGCGGATGCACTGCGTACGCAGCTGGAGGCTGGTAACGACGAGGAGCGGAATGTATTGGACATAGGTGAGAATGGGCAGTGGGAGTACGTCCTTGGCGCTCTTCGCTCCGGTTTCTTCTCCCTAGCCGGATTGGCTGTTCAGCAAGGGCGAGGCGAACTGCTAGGCGTACCAACCGATGACAAAGAGTTATCCAAACCAAGGACGACCGATGAGGCGACTATCGAGGCGGATTGTACCCGCCACTGGTTCAGCGGCACATGGGTGAGTGTTGCCTGGCTAAGATGGGTCTTCCTGTCAGACCCCGACGTGTCGGAAGAGGAACTCGTTGATAGGCCGAGGGACTTCGTGCGTATGGGTTGCCTGTGGTGGTTTATCAACAGAGAACTGCAGAATGGCACGAGGTCTCTGGAAATTGCTGCCAACGTTAGGCAAGATCTAAGCGGAGCTTGGAGGAGGTCAAGGGAAGCTATTATCTCCAGTGCTGAAGCGTCGCCTGGCCTGGATCCGGATGCAGTGGTAGCTTTCTGCGACCGTGAGTTTTCAGTGACCGCAACCGCCGATGACGCATCAAGGGCGTAAGGAAACTCGGCTACGATTGCGAACGTAGGCAATGCAAAGGAAGGAACCACCGATGCCGAATATTCCGACTGAAGCTGAAGTGATGGCGATGATGGACTCGCTCTCGAACTGGGGGCGATGGGGCGACGATGACCAGTTGGGGACGCTGAATCTGGTTACTCCTGAGGTGCGTAAGGCGGCGGCGGCGTTGGTCTCGGAGGGCGTGTCGGTCTCGTGCGCGTGGGACATCGAGAACACACCCCAGCCCGACCATGCGATGGGCACGCCGCAGCGCTTCATGGTCGCGACCGGCGAGTCGGCGGCGGCCATCGCCGAGGCGGGCGTCTCTCGCATGGGCGGCGCGATGGAGTTCTTTGGGCTTGTCTATCACGGTTACTCGATCACTCACCTCGACGGCCTCTGCCACATCTTCTGGGATGGCAAGATGTACAACGGCCAGCCGGCGCGCCTGGTCAACTCCACGGGCGGCGCGACGAACCTGCCGATCACTGAGCTGCGCGACGGCATCGTCACGCGCGGCGTGTTGCTCGATGTGGCGGCGGCCAAGGGCGTCGACTGGATGGAGCCGGGCGAGGGCGTTTTCCCTGAGGATCTCGAAGCGGCCGAAGAGCGGCAGGGCGTTCGTGTGCGCGAGGGCGACGCTGTCCTATTGCGAACCGGCTACGGCAAGCGCAAGCGCGAGGTCGGCCGAGAGGCGCTGCTTGAGACCGGTTTCCCCGGCTGGCACGTCGCCTGTCTGCCCTGGCTCCACGAGCGCGGAGCCGCAGCGATCGGCGCTGATACCGCGACCGACGTCAACCCGTCTGGCTATGAGACTCTTGGGATTCCGATCCACGCGGTCGGGATCGTGCACATGGGTCTGTGGTTGATGGACAACATGCAGCTCGAGGATGTTGCCGCCGCAGCCAATCGCTTTGAGCGTCACGAGTTTCAGTTTGTCTTGAGTCCGCTACGGATTATCGGTGGGACGGGTAGTCCGGCGAATCCTCTGGCGATTTTCTAGAGCTTGGTACGCGATCGGGTCTGTTTCCTTGTCAACGTCCGCGAGTTGCCATTCCCTTTGCTCCCCCCGCAGAGCGGGGGGAGCTGCCGAAGGCTGAGGGGGGCTCCGCCGGCGGGACCCCCTCAGTCACTTCGTGACAGCTCCCCCTGCGAGGGGGAGCAAAGGGATGAGGGTGTCTCAGAAGTCGGAATTCCCAGTCCCCGCTTTACGCGGGGACCCGCTCTCTCTGCGTCCGAAACATCACAATCAGACAGGCCGTGGCCCCCGAGCAGGTCCCCGCGTGAAGCGGGGACTGGGAGTCTGCGCATTAAGGCGGGCTTTTGAGACACCCTCAAGGGATCCCCCCCCCGTACGGAATGAGGTGTGGAGAGTCGCCAGCTAGGCGTTTGGCCTGATGTGGACCTTGATCGATTTCGATGACTTATTCAGGGCTGTCTCGAACGCGTCGTTGACGTCTTCCAGACCGAAGCGGTGTGTGATTAGTGAGCGTGCATCTTCTCCGCAGCCGGTGAGGAGTTCGAGCGCTTGCTGGTAGTCCGGCGCTCGGCCTCCTGGGGCGGCGTATGTCACTGCGCCCATCATTGTGATTTCCCGACCTAACAGCGTCAGTGGGTTGAAGCCGGCGTTGTCGATGGCGAATACTCCCAGGACCAGCACGCGTCCGAGTCGGCGGACGACATCGACTGATTGCCGGATCGTGTCGGCGTGGCCGCCGACGCATTCCGCGACGACATCAATGGCGTCGTCCGCTGTCAGTTCCTTGAGCCGCTGTTGGCCGGGCTCGTCCTCGCCGATCACCTCGGTGGCCCCGAGTTGTCGGGCGGCTTCCTGTTGATGTGGATGCCTTGCGAGGACGATCACGTTCGCTCCGGTGGCCTGCGCCGCGAGCTGAGCCGTCAGGCCGATGCTTCCTGCTCCGATGACGAGGACGGTCTCGCCCTGACCCAGCGAGATCATGTTGTAACCGTGGACGGAGCAGGCGAGCGGCTCGGCCATTGCCGCGACTTCGCCGTCGATGCCCTGTGGCGCTTTGAAGACGGCCGGCGCCGGTGCGAACACGTCCTGCGCAATGCCTCCGTCAACGGCGATGCCGATCAGTCCGCCCGCCACCTGGCACTGGTTGTAGTGGCCTGAAATGCAGTGTCCGCAGGCGCCGCAGCGCAGCAATGGCTCGATGCCGACGATGTCGCCCTCTTTGACGTGGTCCACGCCGGCACCGACGGCGGCGACGATACCGCCGATCTCGTGGCCCGGCGTTCGCGACGCGGTGGGTTCGAAGTCGCCTCGGTACCAGTGCAGGTCGGAGCCGCAGATACCGGCGTTGACGACCTGTACGCGGACCTCGCCTTCGGCGGGCGCACGGGTCGGATCTTCGTGGACGCTGAGTGTTGAGTCGGTATTCCAGGCGGCGCGTCGCATTGTCGGCTCCTATCGGCTCCCATGAGCCACAGTCGAGTGCGTCGCAAGGCTAACAGCCGACGAGGATGGCGCGGGAGGACTCGGCAGATACGCTGAGAGCCATGCGCCGCATCGCTACGCTCTTCACTTGCTTGATCACTTGCTTGATCACTGTGGTCGCCTTGCTCGCAGTGGCGTGCGGCGAGGAGGAGTCGACCGACCAGCCAACACAAGAGCAGCCGCAGCCCGTTTCCCTTGCTCAGCAAGACCCAGTTCAAGAAACGCAGGGACAGCAACAAGTTGAGCAATCAGAGTCAGTTGAAACGGCAACGGAACAAGAAGCGCAAACGCAACCAGCTCAGCAACAAAGCGAGCAGGCTAAAACAGAGCAGGTTCAACAGGCTCAGTCGGAGGAAGAACAGACGACGGATGTACAGGCCCAGCAGATGCAACAGGAGCAAGCGGTCGGGGACGACGACAAGGTTGTGTTGGGTGGTGATCGTCCCGCGACGCTGTTGATGCCCACGGGCGCGGATAGGTCGGAGCCTCGACCGTTGATCGTGCTGCTCCACGGTTACGGCAGCCGCTCGTCTGAGGCAGAAGCCTATTTCCAGTTCTCGCAATGGGTCGATCAGCGCGGATTCGGCGTGTTGTATCCCGATGGCACGATCGACCAGTTCGCTGTCCGACACTGGAACGCGACGGATGAATGTTGCGATCTCTTCAATGCCGAAGTCGATGACGTTGGCTATCTCAAGTCGCTGATCGAAGAAGCTCGCGAACAGGCCGAGTTCGACCAGGTCTTCGCTGTCGGCCACTCGAACGGCGGGTTCATGGCGTATCGCCTGGCCTGTGAGGATGTGCCGGGATTGCGCGCGATCGTCAGTCTCGCCGGTGGGGCTCACTCGGATGCCTCAGATTGTCGCGTACCATCGCTGCTCTCGGTGCTGCAGATCCATGGGACCGAGGACGCGTTGGTCCTCTATGAAGGAGGTCGGCTGCCGACACATCCCGACGCAGACCGTCAGCCCGTCCCGGGCGCCAAGGAATCGGTGCTGCGATGGGCAGAACGAGCCGGCTGCGATATCGAAGCCGTGCAGAAGTTAGCCTCGATCAATACCGATTCGACGGTCGAAGGCGACGAGACCACGATCTGGCGCATGTCCAAAGGCTGCGTTGAAGGCGTCGTCGTGGAGCTCTGGACGATCGAGGGCGGCAGTCATGTGCCGCTGGTTTGGGACACGCAATTCACCACCGGAATCCTGGACTGGCTGGCCAGCGTCTATAGCGGCGTGCTTGCCGCAGGCGATGTCTCCGGCACTGGAATCGAAGAACGAATCATCGGCGAAGAGCGGACCGCACAGCTGATGCTTCCTGCGGATCGCGGCGACAGCCCAATTCCACTGGTCGTCTCGTTGCACGGATACCAGGGCGAGGCCGCTGCGCACGACTGGTACTTCGGACTGTCTGAGCGAATTTTGGAGTACAACTTCGCTCTGATTACGCCGCAGGGTATTGCCGACGCGCGCGGTTACAACTTCTGGAATGCCACTGACGCTTGCTGCAACTTCTACGACAGCGACGTTGACGACTACGGCTGGCTCAGCGGCCTGGTTGCAGAGGCGCAGGAAACGGTCGACGTGTCAGGCGTCTACCTGGTTGGCTACTCCAACGGTGGGTTCATGTCTTACCGACTCGCCTGCGACGGCCTGGATGGTCTGGTCGCCATCGTCAGCCTGGCCGGTTCGTCGTTTGGCGACCCGGATCGTTGCGCCGACGCAACTCCTGTCTCGGTGTTACAAATCCACGGCGCCGACGATCTCAACATTCCTTATGCAGGAACGCTCGAATACGCTGGGGGCTATCCGGGAGCGGCAGCACTGATGCAACGCTGGGCTGAGCGCGCCAGGTGCGACGTTGAGGCACTTGACGAGCTGTCCAATACTGACCTGGAGCTCACGATTGACGGCGCCGAGACCACGGTGCAGCGAATCCGCGAAGGCTGCGCCGACGGCGTCACTATTGAATTGTGGACCATCTACCGAGGCGATCACTTCCCGCTCTTTCAGGACGACTGGCCCGACCACCTGTTGAACTGGCTGTTCAACGAATCTCGGACGAATTAGCGTCCGATGCTGCGTAAGCTGGGCATTCTCGCTCTTGGGATACCGCTGATTGCGATCATCGTCGCGCTGATCTATCTGTTTTTCTTTGGCGAAACGGAGCCAACCTTTGAGGATGCGACGCAACAGTTGGCTTCCGACTACACGGTCTATGGACTTGATCTCGAGAATCGTCGCGCGGCGCTGGTGGCGCCACTCGGCTCCGATCCGAGCGACCCGCTTCCCCTGGTGATTGCGTTACATGGTTACAGCTCCAACGTCTGGGAGTTTTCGCAGTATCTGGGGCTGATTCGGCGGATCAACCTGGATCGGTTCATGCTGCTCATGCCCAACGGCACACGCGACGAAGCTGGCAATCGATTCTGGAATGCGACGGACTTCTGCTGCGACTTCGTCGGGAGCGATGTCGATGACGTGGCCTACATACAAGCGCTGCTCGACGAAGCCGCGTTGCAGGTGTCGATTGGAAACATCTATGCCGTCGGACATTCCAACGGTGGGTTCATGTCTTACCGGCTCGCGTGTGATGGCTTGCCGGGCTTGAAGGGAATCGTCGCACTGGCGGGTACAACGGTTGTTGACGAATCACAATGCGAACATTCGAGACCTGTTTCGGTCCTGCATATTCACGGAGACGCCGACGATGTGATCCTGTACGGCGGCGACGACGAGTACCCGGGCGCGGCGCAGACCATCGTTCGCTCGGCGAGACGACTTGGTTGCGATTTCAATGCCGCTGAGGTTCTCGCCGATCTTGACATCGATCAAGGACTGCCGGGAGAAGAGACGAGGGCGTTTCGCTATCGTCAGGGTTGCGCCGACGGCGCAACGATTGAGCACTGGCAGATTGTCGGCGGGGGACATGAGCCGGCGTTTGATCGGGACGTAGTCGGCGCGCTCATCGTCGGGTGGATGCTGGAGCGGGGGCCGCAATCGTGACCTCGATGTCCGATGCAGTGTCGAGGTTGCAGGTCACTCATCGTGATGACGTGGCGATCGCCGTTTCAGTTCAGCTGTCGCCCGATGTTGCGGCGAATCTCGCCAGGGCCATCGAGCAACGACTGAGGGATGCGGCGGTACCGCTCAACCAGAGGACGTGGATCATCGCATCATCGGGAGACGACGAGTCGGCGGCGCGGACGATTGCGGCCATCTCGGACTTCACCGAGGGCGCGCGAGTCATCGTCCACGATGCTCGCGAGCCGGACGGTCTGATTTTTCAACGGCGGATTCCCGGACAGCCTCGCGGCGGCATCTATCTCAACGCTGCCTGGCAATCGGCCAGCGTGCGCATCGCCTGCGGCGACGCTGGCACCGTCGTGGTTGGCGTCGCTGCCTGGTTCAATGCGACAGAACTGGTCGGAGCTAAAGACCTGATGGCCGATCTGGTTGTCGGTTGAACAGCGCAGTATGCGTGGACGCCTTACACGACATAGCGGCGAAGCAACGGGGTGAATCCGGCACGAGTGAATTCCTGGTCGGCTGTGAGGATTGAGGTGATGCGGTACTGACGCATGATCAGAATCGACACGCAGTCCTGCAGGGAGAGTGAGGAATTGGCGAATTCGTTCCCATATAGCGCCAGAGCATCGTCCATTAGTTTCTTGTGATGCGGTACGAAAGTGTACAAAGGATTGTGTCTCAAGACCTGGAGGTTTCCGACAAGCTGGACGCGAAACGCGCGAGGCGCCCGTGAGAAATGAGCCAGCGTTTCGAGCATGATGCCGTCGCTGGTTACCATTGGCTGGTGATCTAGAATCTGCTTAGCGGCGGCGATGGCGGCCTGCCGCCAATTGTCATCAGGCGAGCGGAGCGCGATCAGATACGCGCTATCGATGAATAGCGGAACCAGATCCGGCATTAGGATTCGCGGGGTACCAAGAATCGATCGAGATCTGCCACCAGTTCGTCTCGCAGATCGTCGGGCAACTCTGGTGGGTCCGTTCCGAAGATGTCGACCAGAGACTGTTGAACCGTTCGCTCGTCATTTTCGACCGGCGCGATTGGGACATACCAATCGGGGCGCTGGCTCGAGTCGCGGTGGTCTGTGCCGTTGTGCTGGGGCTTGCTGGACATTTGAGTCTCCAAACTCAATGGTACCCGGCAGCGCTATCCGCGAGGCAGCCCGAGGCCGCGTGTCGCGATGATGTTTCGCTGGATCTCCGACGTGCCGCCCTCGATCGTGTTGGCGATTGAGCGGATGAATGCGTAGGCGTGTCGGCCTCGGCGTGGCGCGTCCTTGCCCTGGAGCTGGCCGTGCAGGCCGAGCACCTTGATTGCGGTGCTTTGAATGCGCTGGTTGAGCTCCATTGCGAACAGCTTGGCCATCGACGCCTCGTGGTTGGGGATCAGGCCCTGGTTCTGCATCGAGACGATGCGGTAGGAGATCATTCGCGCGGTCTGGGTCTCGATGTAGCGGTCGGTCAGGGCGAGCTGCGTTTCGCGCTTGTCGACGGTAGAGATGCCGCTGCCTCGGTTGTCCTTGGCGTAGCGAATGATGTCTTCGACCGATTGCTGCATGCCAACGGCTGAGCCGATGCTGGAGCGCTCGAAGTCGAGGGTCGTCACCGCTCCGTACCAGCCTCGGTCTACCTCGCCCAGTACGTTGCGCTGAGGGATGCGGACATCCTCGAAGAAGACCTCGTTGAACTCGTGTGTGCCCGCCATGTTGACCAGCGGCCGCACCGAGACTCCCGGAGCGTGCATGTCGAGCACGAAGTAGGTAATGCCCTTGTGTTTGGGCGCGTCGGGGTCGGTGCGGGCGAGCAGAATCATCCAGTCCGACTTGTGTGCGCCCGAGGTCCAGATCTTCTGGCCGTTGACGACGAAGTCGTCGCCGTCCTTGACTGCGCGAGTCTGCAGAGAAGCCAGGTCGGAACCGGAGCCGGGCTCCGAGTAACCCTGGCACCAAATCGCGTCGCCGCTGAGGATCGGCGGCAGATGCTCTTCCTGCTGCTCGTCGGTGCCAATGGTGATGAGCGTGGGACCGACCATGCCGATTGCAATGCCGCCGGGTCGCGGGGCGCGGGCTTCGGCCATTTCCTCGTTGAAGATGAATTGCTGCATCACCGGGAGACCGGCGCCGCCATACTGCTTGGGCCAGGCGGGAGCGATCCAGCCGCGGTCGGCCAGCTGCTTCTCCCAGGCACGCTGCGTCGGCGGGCGGTCGAACATCTGCGCCGCACGCGCTTCCTCGCGCATTTTCGTGCGTCGCGGCTGGAATTCGTCATTGATGAACGAGCGCACTTCGCTGCGAAATGCGGATTCTTCGGTGTTGTCGTGGAAGTCAACCATCGTTCGTCTCCATCCTGGGGGCAGTTCACCGCATCGTATCTCACTTGTCTGGTGATGCGATTCTGGTGATGCGGTTAGAATTGGCCAATGGTACGCAAACGAATGATCGAAGATGAGGCCCGGCGGCTGCTGGGCGGGTCGCCGGTGATGTTGGTCAGCGCGAGCTGGCGCGCGGTTGGCAACGCGGCGCCGATCGCCTGGGCGATGCCCGTCTCGATCAACCCGCCGCTCATTGCCGTCGCCGTGCATCCGTCGCGACGCACGCACGACATGATCAAGTTTGGCGAACAATTCGCGCTCAACATTCCCTCGAAAGTGCTGCTCAATCATACGCAGTGGCTGGGGATGGTATCGAACTCCATCGGTGACAAGTTGGAAGCATCCGGCATTCCAACCTTTAGAGGCAAGGAGATCGACTCGCCCTTGCTGGAAGGATGCGTTGGTTGGATCGAATGTACGCTGCACGATTTCTACACGATGGGCGATCATACGTTGTTCATCGGCAAGGTCGTCGCGGCGATTGCGGATACCGACGGATTCGACTTCAATACGGGTATGTGGTCGCTCGACGACGATGAATACAAACCGCTGATGTACCTCGGAGGTCGTAGCTACAGCATCCTCGATGATCGGTTTGACGCCACCGTCGAAGAGCGCCCGGTTGAGCAGATGATGGAAGAAGGCATCGGTCGGGAGCTGGAACTGGCGGAGGCGGAACGCCGAATCAAGCGGGAAGAGGAAGCCGAACGGCGGGAGGAAGAGGAGCGCCGTGGAGCGGCTGAGCCCGACACGTCGAGCTTGCCCAGAGAGCTTCCTGAGGCATAGGATGCAGCACATGCTGTTCAGAATCGTCACACTGTCGGCGTTGACATTGGGACTGGCCCTGGCAGCGGCGTTCGCAGGAATCGCCTTGCCCAGCGCGGCGCAATCCGATAATGACGAAGAGCTGAGCGCCCGGATCGTAGCCCGCGTCGTTGACGGCAGTCGCACCGAGTTTGGCCTGCGAATCGGTGAGCGGACCCTGCTGCCGAGATTGCGGTTCCTCTCACGAACCAACACGCGCGAAAACTGGCGAACCAGTTCGGAAATCGTCATCGCCGACGGTCGGACACTGTTCGTGATCGCACGTCAGCTGGCCAATGGCCGGACGGAACTGGGTCTCCGTGTCGACGGCGTTGATGGCGACATCCTGCCCCGGTTGAGGTTCATGCCGGCCCAGGTTCGGCACGATCGCTGGCTGAACAGCAGTGAGGCGTCGATTCCTCACTCGGAGACGCTGCGAACAGTGACAGTGCAATCGGCGCAACTGCTCGCGCTCGGCAGCAACCATAGCTGCGCGTTGACTGTCGATGGAACGGTCCAGTGCTGGGGCTCGCATGAGTTTGGTCAGATCCACGCTCCCGAAGGCAAGTTCCTGTCGATCGGCGGCGGCTCCGGCCACAACTGCGCGCTCAACATCGGAGGCGGGATCGTCTGTTGGGGCTCGAACTTTAGCGGCGAACTCGACTCGCCGGTTGGTCGGTACCAATCACTGACGGTCGGTTATGGGCACGGTTGCGCGATGGACGAGGATGGAGAGATCGATTGCTGGGGTCTCGACTACTACGGTCAGGCGACAGCGCCGGACGGCCGCTTCCTTTCGGTCAGCGCCGGCGCGTACCACAACTGCGCCCTGGATCTGGCCGGCGGCATTCAGTGCTGGGGCGACGACTTCTGGGGTCAGACCGACGCGCCAGACGGCCGGTTCGTCGCGGTTCAGGCAGGCCGCGCCCACAGCTGTGCTCAGGATGCGGAAGGCGAGCTGTTTTGCTGGGGCTACGGCGGTGATGGCCAGCTGGAGATTCCGACCGGTTCGTATGCGGGCTTCACCTCCGGCGGCTGGCACACTTGCGCGATCACGACTGGCGGCGAGCTGTTTTGCTGGGGCTGGGACGGACATATGCAGAGCAGCCCACCGCCTGGTACGTACGCATCTGTCGTTGCGACCGAGCAGCATACCTGTGCCGTCACGACCGACGGCGGCGCTCGATGCTGGGGCGCCAACGGCTATGGGCAAACCGAGTCTCCTGAGGGGACCTATCGCACGTTGGTCGCTGGATTCGCACACACTTGCGCACTGGATGAGTCAGGCGCTGCGTCGTGCTGGGGCGCCAACGGCGACGGTGAGGCGAACGCGCCGGCCGGGTCGTTCGTGTCGATCGCGCCAGGAACTTCTCACACTTGCGCAGTGAATCAAGAGGGTGAATTGGTCTGTTGGGGCTGGGATGGCTTCGGACAGACACAGGCCCCCGCGAGCGAGCTGGAGGAGGGACCATCGAGGCTGGTTCCCTTCCGGCTGGGAGAGGCAGACTGTGCTCGCGACACATTCGGCAACTTCGGTCGAGATGCGTGTTGGAGTTCCGACTCTGATTCCACGCTCAGACCTCCGACAGTCAGCCGTTATCGGGAGGTCGGCAGCGGTCGATCGTTCTCCTGCGCCCTGACACTCGATGGTGAAGTTCACTGTTGGGGTACCGGTCAAAGCGATCAGCTCGACCCCCCTTCAGGTCAGTGGCAATCGCTGAGCGTCGGGATCTACCACGCCTGCGTCTTGAGTGAGTCGGGCGAGTTGGCGTGCTGGGGCAGAAACGGCCTCGGACAATCGGACACACCCGATGGCGAGTTTGTCGCAGTGTCGCTTGGTCTCGCGCATACTTGCGCAATCACTGCGACAGGTGAAGCGCTCTGTTGGGGCGATGAAGAGAACGGCAAGACTGAGGTTCCAGAAGCCACATACTCCGCGATCGCCGGCGGCGGCAAGCACACGTGCGCGTTAAGCGAGAGTGGTGAGATCAGCTGCTGGGGCAGTAACATCTGGGGTCAGGCCGCGCCGCCGTCAGGCTCCTTCACGGCGCTGTCGCTGGGCGGCGAGCACAGTTGCGCCCTGAACGAAGCCGGTGAAATCGTTTGCTGGGGCATCAACAAGTACGGCAACACCGATGTCCCCGAGTCTCTGCAGCAGCCAGGCGCTGTCGCTGTCGCAATCGAGAACGAATAGGGCCTTGAGCGCGGAGCCTTCCGGCCGCATCGTCGAAGGCGACAACCTCCCGGTCTTGCAGTCGCTGCCGAGCGAGAGCGTTCAACTCGTCTACACCGACCCGCCATTCAACACCGGCAATGTGCGCACCTACCAACGGCTGCGAACGACGCAGGATGAGGACGGCGACCGCACCGGATTTGGCGGGCGTCGCTATCGGACTGAGGCAGCGTCGTCGCACTCATATATTGATGCGTTCGAGGAGTACCTCGACTTCCTGTCGCCACGTCTCGCCGAGATCTGGCGCGTCCTGAGCGCAGATGGAACGTTGTATCTGCACCTGGACGCGCGTGAGGTTCACTACGTGAAGGTGCTGCTGGATAGCATCTTTGGTCGAGACTGCTTTCTCAACGAGATCATCTGGGCCTACGACTTCGGTGGTCGGCCCAAACGTCGGTGGCCGGCGAAACATGACAACATCCTCGTGTATGTCAAAGACCGAGAGCGATACATTTTCAATCGCGACGATATCGACCGCATCCCGTACATGGCGCCGGGCCTGGTGGGCAAGGAGAAGGCGGAGCGGGGCAAACTGCCGACCGATGTCTGGTGGCACACGATCGTCGGCACGAACGCCAGGGAGCGGACGGGATATCCGACCCAGAAGCCGGTCGCGTTGGCAGAACGCATCATTCGGGCCTCGAGCGATGTTGGCGAGCTTGTCCTTGATCCGTTTGCCGGCAGCGGGACCGTCGGGGCGGCGTCGGAAGCGTTGGGTCGACGCTATCTACTGATTGATGCCAATCCCGACGCCGTTGATGTAATGAGCGATCGGCTGCCCGCCGCGGAAGTCGTTAGACCGTGATATCGGGAGCGCATTCCTTCATGAACAGGCTCATCGACCGCGTCACTTGATCGTGGGGGACCATGCCGCCGGCATTGCACCAGGTGAGGAAGTGTCCGGCACCGTAGCGATCGGTGAGTTCCGACAGTTTGGCAGTGACCTCGTCCGGATTGCCGACGGCGCACAATTGGTCGATCACTTCTTCGAAGCTCGCATTGCGGTTGCGGGCTAGCAGTGGCGGCAGATCGTTTGGATCGCCACCACGGCGGGTCCAGCCTCGGAATCCGGTGTCGGTCACGACCTTCATGTAGCTCATCAAACTTGTCTTGATCTCGGCCTTGGCAGTCTCCGAGGACTCGTGTACGTGAACGGGGAGCAGTAGTCCCGCGTCGGACGCCGGAGCATCGGGTCGCGCCTGGTGATACATGTCAAAGCGGCGGTCGAGGTCGTCCTCGAACGCCGTGATCGGACTTGCGAAGACTCGCCACTGCTCGTCGCAGGCGCGGATAAAGGACTCGTCGCTGTTCGCCGCCATGCGCAGCGGAGGGCCGGGACGCTGAATGGGTTTGGGTACGACCTGCACGTTGCGATAAGAGAAGTAATCTCCTTCAAAGTTGACCGGTCCGTCCGACCACGCCTGTTGGATCACGGTCAGCGCCTCGTTGAAGCGGCTGGCGCGGTCGGCCATGCGCACGTTGAAGCCGGCAAAATGCTCGGCGATGCTGCCGCGTCCAATGCCGTATTCGAGCCGTCCACCGGAGATGATGTCGAGCGTGGCCGCATCTTCAGCGGCGCGAATCGGGTCGGACAGCGCGAGCAGGGCGACTCCGGTGCCCAGGCGGATCTGTTCGGTTTGCGATGCGGCCGCTGCCATCGTGACCATCGGCGACGGCAACACGGAGAACTCGCGCACGAAGTGCATTTCGGCGACCCATGCGGCGTCCCAGCCGATACGGTCGCCGTGGACAATCTGGGCGATGGTGTCACGGTATCGCTGCGGGACATCCTGACCGTCGGCCTGGGGGAGCTGAAAGAAAAGGCCAAACTCGGCGCGTTCACCCGTCATGGACAGTCTCCGCTCAGGCTCGCTCGGTCGTCAGGGCAGGCTAGCGCAGGAGTTGATGGCTAGTCGGGCAGGGAGAGGTAGACCTCGCCCCGGGCTCCTGAAGCGTGCAGGTCGAAATGAAGCAGCAGGTCGCGTCCGAGTAGTGACGGTGTATCCCAATTGCCTCTCCCTGCCTCGGGGTCGTCAAGGTTCGGTGGGCTGGGCTGGGCGACAAGGATCGTCGTGTTGAACGTCTCAGGAGCGTCCACATCGTCGAAGAATGTCAGGCTCACGGGGATTTGGGCGGCGGCGCTGAACTCACCTTCAACGCCACCGAGCAAGACTCGATCGCCGATAGTCCCGAAGTCGACCTCATCGAGTGCTTGCTCCAGCAAGTCCTTAGCGTCCCGCGGATACAGGACCGTCGATTCAGTGCCAGTATCGATCATGAAATTTATCGACAGCTGGCTACCTGCGTACCCCACGGTGATCTGAGTAGACGGTGCGAATCGCTCGGAGGGAACAGGGTCACCCGTCGGATCGAAGCAATGAAAAGAGCCAGGAAACGTGCGCATCAACGAACGACGCGCAGGTATCCGCTGCCGATATTGCCACGCCAACGTGGAGCCTTAAAGGCGGATAATCTGGTCGTCGGATCAAGAGCAGAGAGGAAAGAGTACATCTCGGAGCGTTTGTCGAACGCATGAACTTCACCGTTACTGACGATCACGACGTGCTTGTCGCGATGTTCGGTGAAGAGTTGTTGACGGTTATCGTCGTACTCCGTGCGGTTCTTCCTCCCCTGTCGAATCATCGCCATCTCCTCCTCGCTGAACTCGCGAGGTGGGAGCAATTCAATGTTTGGTTTCTGGACGCCTGCGGCCGTTTCACGGGTGTTGCAGGACATGGGTGCGCTCCTTAATCCACGATCCATTATATGGCGAAGGGAGAATGACATGGCGCCAGTTCGAGCTGACCGAGTGCCTATACTCGACGCTAGAACACCCGTGAGATGAGAGGGTTGAGCGATGACCACCGCGACTTACACGATTCAGGATTTTGTGCGAGAGGCTCAGCGCGTCACTGATCGGGGCGACTCCGGCGATCGGCAGATCGCTCAGATCGCCGGGCCGCTTGAGAAGTTGATTCAGCGCAAGGATTGCCTGCTTGATCTGCCGGAATGCGATGACGCCGATCCGGAGCAGGGCTTCATCATTCATCGCTCCGACAATCTGACGATCTCGGCCGTCGTCTGGCAGCCCGACTCCGGCGCGCCCGTGCACAATCACAACGGCTGGGCGATGGAGGGCGTGATCTCGGGCGTGGAGCTGAACCGCAACTACCAGCGTGTCGACGACGGACTGACGCCCTGGCGGGCGGAGTTGGAAGAGCTGGAACCGTCGCTCGTGCCAGCCGGCGCGACGACCTACCTGCGAGAGCCACCGGCGGATATCCATGCAGTGGAGATCAACCAGGGCAAGACACTCGCGATCCACGTATACGGGTTGGATCTGCTGAGGCAGTGGCGCTACCGATTCAATCTTGAGACGGGCGAAGTCGAGCCGTTTGGGATGCGGACTCGGCGCCAACTCGAACGTACTCAAGGCGCGAAGTAACGACCAACCAGGCAGGACGAAGTCGGGAGGTTTGCGATGGGCAAGCTCGATGGACAGGTTGCACTGATTTCCGGGGCCGCTCGCGGCCAGGGCGAAGCGCAGGCTCGGTTATTCGCTCGCGAGGGCGCGGCGGTGGCCCTGGGCGACGTGCTGGAAGAAGACGGACAGCGCGTGGCCGAGAGCATCAACGACACCGGCGGACAGGCGATGTTCCAGAAGCTCGATGTGACCGAGATCACGAGCTGGCAGTCCATGGTGGATGAGACCGTGGCCCAGTTTGGCCGGCTGGACATCGTGATCAACAACGCCGGTATCGCCCGGTTCAAGATGATCGAGGACTCCACGTTGCAGGAGTACCTCGAAGTGATCCAGATCAATCAGGTCGGTGTTTGGTTGGGGATGCAGACTGCGATTCCGGCGCTCAAGGAGGCCGGGGGCGGTTGCATTATCAATACGTCGTCAACTGCCGGGCTGGAGGGCTACGCCGGACTCGGCGCGTATGTCTCGTCGAAGTTTGCCGTGCGTGGGATGACCAAGGTGGCGGCCCAGGAGCTGGGTAAGTACAACATCCGGGTGAACTCGGTGCATCCGGGCCCGATCGATACTCCGATGATCCGCGACCCTCAGCTCGCGAGACGCGAAGCAGGCGACTTGTCGATGAACGGTCCGATTCCTCGCGTCGGTCACGTCGATGAGGTTGCGGCGATGATGCTTTTCATCGCCGCCGACGCGACCTACAGCACCGGCTCGGAGTTCGTGATCGACGGCGGGATCACCGCTGGGTCGTCGCTGAACCGCGACTAACAGCATCAAACGGGACAACTGGGTTTTTCGGGGAGGAACGACATGGGCAAGCTTGATGGACAGGTCGCACTGATTTCGGGTGGCGCGCGCGGTCAGGGCGAGGCGGAGGCCAGACTGTTTGCGCGCGAGGGCGCGGCGGTCGTGATCGGCGATGTGCTGGAGGAAGACGGACGACGCGTTGCGGAGAGCATTATCGACACGGGCGGCCAGGCGATGTTCCGCCGGCTCGACGTCTCGGATCAATCCAGTTGGGCAGAGATGGTCGAGCGCACGACTGAGGAGTTTGGCAAGCTCAGCATCCTGGTCAATAACGCAGGCATCTTGCGTGGCACACCGATCGAAACCACGCCGTTGCCGCAGTATCTCGAGACCATCAAGATCAACCAGGTTGGGGTTTGGCTCGGCATCCGCGCTGCGATCAAGCCGATGCGTGAAGCGGGCGGCGGCTGCATCATCAATACCTCGTCGACTGCCGGGCTCGAGGGTTACGCCGGAGCGGGCGCTTACGTGGCGTCAAAGTTTGCGGTACGTGGCCTGACCAAGGTCGCTGCGTTGGAGTTGGGCCGCTACAACATTCGTGTCAACTCGGTGCATCCGGGACCGATTGACACGCCGATGATTATCAGAGAAGACACGCCGCGACGAGCAGACGGAGATGTCGGCATGAATACGGCGATCCCGCGGCTGGGTCGGGCTGACGAGGTGGCAAAGATGATGCTCTTCATCGCCGCCGACGCGACCTACAGCACCGGAGCGGAGTTCGTGATCGACGGCGGTCTGACGTCGGGGAGGTTGCTGCAGATTGGTGACTAGTCCCGACTGAGGGGCTTGGCGAACGAGATTTCGTTGCCGTCGGGGTCCTTGACGTGGAAGTAGCGCTCGCGCCAGGGGGCGTCGCGCGGTTCGAACATTGGCTTGATTCCGACGGCGACCGCGTTGGCATGGAATGCGTCGACATCGTCAACGTAGAAGATGGCGCGAAAGCGCAGCGCCTCGTCCTGGAGTGTCCCCAGCATCAGGTTGAGGTAACTCTCACCTGCGCGATATGACGTGAAGCCTGTGTCGGCACCGCCGTAGATCTTTTCGAAACCCAGCGACTCGTAGAAGGCCGTGGACTCGGCCATGTTTGTCACCACGATCGTGACGGCGCTGAGGGCAGTGACGTTTGGCTTTGTCAGCATTGTTACGTCAGCTGAGATCCGTGAAGGGGTTGAAGGCCAGCTCCCAGAGGTAACCGTCGGGGTCGCTGAAGTAGCCGCTGTAGCCACCCCAGAAGACTTCTTCCGGTTGCTTGACCAGCGTGGCTCCCGCGGCGACGGCTTCGATCATGGCTGCGTCGACGGCCTCGGGCGACGGCAAGTTGTGAGCCAGCGTGATGGTCGGTGTACCTGCCTCTCGTGAGGCGAACTCGACGTTCGCTTCGTCGGGAAACTTGGCGCGCCGATAGAGCGACAGCCAGGTTCCTTCCAGCTCGAGGAAGCAGATGTCGTCGCCGTCGTTGTAGTTCGGAGCTGGAAAGCCGAGTCCGTCGCGATAGAACCTGACAGACTCGTCGAGATCTGACACGGCGAGCGTGATGATGCTGATCTTCGGCTTCATGAGCTCAGAGTACCGCCGAGTTACGGGGTCGCTGCTTCGACGTCTCGCTTGATTGCGGCGAGCGTGATTCCTGAGCGTTCTCCGTTGACAAACACGGCCGGGCCGAATCGCACGCCCAGCGCCCTCGCCGCATTTGTTCGGGCGTCAACTGCATCTTGCGTGGCGGGATCGTCGTAGCACTGTGCGAACGTGCCGGTGTCCAGACCCTGCTGCCCAGCAAACGCAATGAGCTGCGTGCGAGACGCGGCGGAACTGCGATCGACCAGGAACCGGTCGTGGAACTCCCAGAAGGCGGCGCCGCTCTGGTCGGCGGCGCAATCCATTGCCAGGGTCACGCGCTCGGAAGCGACGCCGATGTAGGTGAAGTTCTGGTACTCAAAGCGTGCCTGTCCGGTCTGGACCAGTTCTGCAATCAGTTGCGGCTCAACCTGAGTCGCAAATCGGCGGCAGGACGGTCAAAACGGATCGCTGTACTCGACGATCAGCACCGCCGCATCGGGATTGCCGAGCACGCCACGATTGACGATCAGACCATCTCGATGGCCGCCGCTGATCGTCTCGACTGATGCAGTTGGTTCGCTGGCCTCGGGTTCGGAAGCGCCAGGTTCGTCCTCCGGCTCGGGAGGTTCGGGAGGTTCATCCGGATCCGCTTCTGCGGGCGACTCGCCGGCAGGGACGCCCGGCGCGGGAAGCACGACCGGCGTACTGACCAGCCAACGACCGACGGCGACAGAACGCGGGAAGAAGCGGGCCCGTGGTAAGAAGTCTTGCCGCGGGTCATCAATCCGGACGCCAAATTCGAGTCGCGTTTCGCCATCCCTTCGCGCGATGATCCTCACCTGAGTGTCATCCGCGAGCGTGAGCGGTGTGCTGACCAGCCAGATCTCGTGCGTGACGGTTGTTAGGAAGTAACGCCCACTGGGGAACTGATTGCCGGTCGAGGTGCGCAAACCAAACTCGACTCTGCCGTCTTCAGCCAATCGAGCCATCACCCGGACCGACTCGCCGGATTCGGCATCGCTCGTCTGGCCGCTCGTCGGAGCGACGCTGAACAACACAACGGTTGCCGTCAGCATGAACGCCATGAGGAGACGGATGATGAGGAGACGGATGGAGCGGACGTTGTGTTTCATGTTCCCGACAGCATACGAAACAAGACGCGAAACGGGGCGGAGCTTGCGCCCCGCCCCGTTCTGAGGGTCGGTTGACCGGATGCGTCGCTAAATCTTGAGCGCCGCCGGCACGGCCTGTCCCTCGGGGAGGCCCTGCGGCCACCAGTGGTCTTCCCAGCCTTCGTCGTCCCAGATGTGCTTGAGGTTGGGGAGCACCTGCTGGGCGGTCATCTCGATGTTCGGGATGGCCAGTTCCTTGGGAATCGAGCCGAACTGGTTGAGGATCATCAGGTGACCGACGTGGAGGGTCTTGATGACTTCCTCGAGCTGCTCGGTGACCTGGCTGGGCGTGCCGGCAACGATGTTGCCTTCGCGAATCAGGTCGTTCCAGGTGATCTCGGAGTTGGCCTTGGACTCGATCATCTTCTCAGCGGTCTTCTCGCCCTTGAACTTGTCCGTGTCGCCGAAGACGGGCTTGAGGCCCTGGCTGCGGGTGAAGCCCTGCTCGATGGTGCGGACGGTGCGGTAGCCGGGCGGGTCGGCGTAGCGCGGGTCGATGTGGAGCATCTTGTTGTAGAAGTACTCCGCGTGCGGCCCGAACTTGTCGGCGACTTCCTGCTCGGACTCGCCGACGGCGACGAGCTGGAGGAAGCCGGCCTGATACGGGTTCATCGGCTTTTCGCGCTGCTGCATTGTGCGCCAGAAGCCGTCCACATTCTTCTGCCCGGACTTGTAGCCGCCGTAAGAGAGGTAGCAGTAGACGTAGTTGTGGTCGGCGCACCATTCCCAGGTCTCGACCGAGCCGCCGCCTGGAATCCAGACGGGCGGGTGGGGCTGCTGGATCGGTCGCGGCCAGATGTTGACGTAGCGCAGCTGGTTGTAGCGGCCGTTGTAGGAGAACATCTCCGGTCGCGTCCAGGCCTGCGTGATCAGGTCGGCGGCTTCGTAGTACTTGTCGCGCAGGTGCGACGGGTTGGAGCCGTAGCAGTAGCAGTCGTCCATCGGCGTGCCGACGGGGAAACCGGCGACCAGGCGTCCACCCGAGATGCAGTCGAGCATCGCGAACTCTTCCGCGACGCGAGTCGGCGGGTTGTAGAGCGCGATCGAGTTGCCGAGCACGACGATGGCGACATCCTTGGTGCGGCGGCAGAGGTTGGCGGCCATCAGGTTCGGCGACGGCATCAGGCCGTAGGCGTTCTGGTGGTGCTCGTTGACGCAAATGCCGTCATAGCCGGCGGCTGCGGCGGCCTCAAGCTCGTCCAGACCATCGTTGTACATCTGGTGAGCCTTGGCCGGGTCGAACAGGCTTGATGGCACGTCGACCCAGACCGAGTTGTGCTGCTCGGCGAAGTCGGGCGGCAGGTCTCGGTAGGGCATCAAATGGAAGAATTCAAATTTCACGGCCAACTCCGTTCAGTTCCGTCGTCAAGATGGTGCGATGTCGATAATGCACCGTCAGCGCCCGTCCGGCAGGCGGTCACTGGGGCAAGATATTGAATGATGGGCGTCAGTGTCAATCCGATCAAGGTTTCGCAGCTGGATAGAGGCCTGCTGCAAGTAGCGCTCCCCCGGTGTGGAGACCCTTGCAAACTCACAAATCCGCTCTCCCCCCCCCCCCCCCCCTTGCGGGGGGAGATGTCACGGAGTGACAGAGGGGGGTCCGCCGCCAGCGACCAGATAGGCCTTGAGATGGGGAGCCCCCCCCCTCTGCCTACGGCATCTCCCCCGCAAGGGGGGCGAAGGGGACTTATTCAAAGGTCTCCGCAAGGGCGGTAGAGGGGAACGGGGAGTTGTCTTGAAGTGACTGCGGCGCACCTCCCCCAGAGGGGGAGGCCTGAGTCGGCGGGTCGTCTATCAGGTCGCGCCTACGCCTGGTAGTCCGGATGCGTGGTGTCCAGCCAGGTTTCGTCGTAGCGGTGCGAGGCGTGGGCGAACTGGTAGATGTCCTCGGAGTTGTGCACGTATGGCCACTCGACCTGCGGCGAGATGGCGTTCATCACGGCCGGCTGACCGGTGAAGCCCTCGACACCGTGGTCGGGGTGCACGCCGAGGAAGATCTGGAACAGTTCGGCTGCCGTCTCCTTGCGCTTGTCAACGTCGAGTTCGCCGCGCATCCCCTTGATCATCTCTTCCGCCGGCGGGTAGTTGTACTGCGAGAAGTTGGTGCTGCCGCCCGCGACGTGGGTGATGTTCCACTCACCGGTCGGGTCGAGGTCCTGCGGCGGGTTGGTCCAGGCAGGCGTCTGACCGGGGTGCGTGCCTTCGAGCAGTCGCTGCAGGATGACGGTGTAGGGCTGGATGTCCATCGACAGCGAGACGCCGAGCGCCTGCTGGTACATCGAGCGGACGGTTTCGGTGATGCCCGGGTAGGTCTGTTCCCAGACATCGGGCGTGATCCAGTAGAAGGTCCGCTCATCGCGGTCGACGCCGGTCGCGTCCATCAGTTCGTTGGCCATTTGCAGGTCTGCGTCTCGGTCGGGTCGGTAGCCGGGCCAGGTGGCGAGCTCATCGGCCGGTACCGTCCAGGCCTGATTGAACCACGGCGCCTGCGCGATCGCGCTGACTTTGGCCGAGCCGAGGTAGACGGCGTCGACCAGGAGGTAACGGTCGGTGGCAACGTGGAACGCGTAGGCGAGGCGTCGGTCGTTCCACGGGTTTCCGAGACCGTCCTCACCGGGCCAGTCCGGGTTGAAGTTATAGCGGATCTGGATGGTGAAGCCGAACGGCACGTCGAATGAGTTGTGCTCGGGGAAGTCTTGCAGAATGCCCTCAACCTGCAGGCTGGAGAGCGGGAATCCACCGATGTCGATGCCGTTGCCGCGATAGGCGGCGTCAACCGCGGTCGCATCGAGCAGGTTGGTGAACTCCACGCGATCGAGGTATGGCAGCGGCCCGCCGTCGGCGCCCGTCTTCCAATAGTTGGGGTTGGCATCGAGGTTGATGCCGAGGTCGGGGTCGTAGTCCTGCGGGATGTACGGGCCGGTGCCCGACGACAATCCCACGTTGGTTTGCTCGTCGCGCCAGCGGTTGCCAAACTCGGAGATCGCCTCGGGCGACGTGATCCAGGAGAACGGGCTGAGGAGCGCGCCGAGGTAGGTCGAGTCGCCAGCCCGCAAGGACATTTTTCGCCACAACTTTCCCGCACATTTGCGATGCGGCAAGTATGTAGCTACACTCTACAAAAGGAAATTGAAAGATCGGGGGCCACGGTCATACATCTCTACGACAGACAACCGCGAGGGCGGACTGACCGGTGGCGCATTTTCCTGACTCTGCTAATCGTCGTCGTTGCAGCCCTGATTGGAGTACGCAGCTTTGACTCACCAGAGGCAGAAATGACTCCTCAACCTGTTCCCGCACTTGGTATCATCGGGAACTGCAGTTGGTTCTGTCTTTCGACAACCATCTTGCAGAGATTGGTTGATGAAGGCCGTACCGATGAGGTCATCGAAGCTGCGGAAACTACTGCGGAAGCTTTCCGCAGGGATGTTCCCATTGTCACTTCCACACCAGAAGAAGACGGGCGGACTAAGTTCAGCCCGTTCGCTACCACGTCAACATCAGCGGATGCCGTACCCGCCGGCGGTATGGCACGTCCCTACTTTCCAGAAACTCACGGAGGCAACGGCGGTGGAAGAAGGCAAACTCAAGATCCTACCTCTACGGGCGATGCTCAGCCTACACCCAAGGTTGAGACATCCCCGCGGCCACTGACAGATCACAAGCCGGTCCCAACCGCAACGCGAACAGCCGACACGGGCATAGTCGTTCCAAGCCCCTTGGCGACTAACTCTAGCGCCGCAGATGCAGTGCCAGCGGGCGCTCCCGCACGACCGTACTTTCCTGAAGGTGAAGGCGGAGACGGGTCCGGCAATCGAGAGTAGCTCAAGCGCCCAATCGCGCTGGCTACGCTCGCAATCTACCGCGATTACAGGTAGCGAAGCGGTCAGAGCGAGTGCAGGCGAATCGTCGGCGCCTCGAGGCCTGAGTTGCCGAACTGCTCCTCCAGCACCCGCGCTCGGTAGCGGAAAATGTGGTGTAGCTGTGGAACGACGGCGAACTCAGCGACTGGCGACGAGATCGGATCGAGCGGCAGCGACCAGTGAACCCGATCGGTGGCATGGACGCCGTCGTCGGTCTCCTGAAAGTGGTGCTCGTGATGCCAGAGCGCGTACGGGCCGGCGAGCTGCTCGTCGGCGAAGTGGTACGGCGCGTTGATGTGGGTGATTTCGGTCGCCCAGGAGACGTTGAGCGGAATGGCCGGCAGCGGGGTCAGCCGGTAGGTGATGATCAGGCCGGGATGGATCGTGGCGGGCGGATCGCCGGTGAGGCGGAAGCGCATCTCGGGCGGCGTGATGACTGCGAGGTTGTGGGGGTCGGAGAAGAACTCCCAGGCGGTGGTGAGGTCGGTGGAGAGGGTTTGAGTGGCATCGAGCCGAAAGATGGGCATTCCTGGCTCCCGCGGGATATCCTAACTTTGAGCGTACCCAGGGGTTGGACTCGGAAGTGTGTTGAGCGTATGGCGATCATCAACCGGCTTCGATTCGTTGACACTCTGCGTGAGCGCCCGGGAGATGACATCTCCCGTGACTTTACCAAAGCGCTTCAGGATGAAATAGCTCCTCTGATGACGAAGGAGGAGATTCAGATGATGATCGCGGGGATGGTGGATCAGATCGAGGCGCGACTGTGGCGGATTATCGCGATTGCCACCGGGCTAATCATCGGTACGATGCTGACCGCGATTGGAATCGCGACCGGAGTGCTGATCGCGGTGCTCAACTAAAACGTCGCCAGCACGCCGCCCAGACCGATCAACGCGCCGACTAGCAAGTGCAACTGTGCCGTTCGCTTCAGCATCGGATTCAGTGCTGCGCCTGAGCGCCCATTGGCAATCTCGCGGGCCAGCCACATGCCGGGAGGCAAGCCGATCCAGGCGATGTAGCAGTAGTACGGAATCAGCCCGACTGAGGCGATGACGGCGATTGCCACGAATGCGCCGATTGTGAGCGCCACGTATTCGATTCGCGTGTTCCGTTCTCCCAGCATCACTGCGAGCGTTCGTTTATTGCTGACGCGATCAGTATCGATATCGCGCAGGTTGTTGACCACGAGAATCGCGGTCACCAGACAACCGACCGGCACTGAGGCGGCGGCCAGTTCCCAGGTCAACTCCTCGATCTGGACGTATCCTGCGCCCATCACTGCGACGAAGCCGAAGAAGAGGAAGCAGATGACGTCGCCGAGACCTCGGTATCCGTATGGCAAGGGACCGCCGGTGTAGGTCACGGCGGCGACCAGCGATGCCGCGCCGATGAGCAGAATCGGCCAGCCAACGATCAGCGTCAGCACGATGCCCACGACCATCGCCGCTGCGGTCACGAGGGCGATGCCGATCGTCATCTCGCGCTGCGATAGCCAGCCTTGCGCAACCGTGCGCGGCGGACCGAGGCGGTCGGGCGTGTCGGCGCCGCGACGGAAGTCGGACAGGTCGTTGGCGAAGTTGACCACGATCTGAATCAGGATCGCGCCGATCATCGCGAGGAGGAACCGGCCGACCTCGAAGTCGCCGTCAACTGCGGCGATACCCGTGCCGGCGAGGACCGGCGAAACCGCCGCCGGCAGGGTTGGCGGACGAACGGCGAGCAGCCAGGCTCGGCGTTTGCTGGGTGGTGTTAGTGCTTCGGAAGTCAGCGTTTCCCTTGTTTCCGTCATTCCCGCGAAAGCGGGAATCTACGCGGCGCGCGAAGGCTGTATGGGTTCCCGCTTTCGCGGGAATGACGGTTGAGCACAGCGTGTTGCTGTGCTGTTTCGATTAGGGGAAGCGGGGGTATTTGGCGAAGTCGGGCTTGCGCTTCTCAAGGAAGGCGTTCTTGCCCTCCTTGGCTTCCTCGGACAGGTAATAGAGCAGCGTCGAGTCGCCGGCGAACATCTGCATGCCGGAGAGACCATCGGTGTCGGCGATCAGGGCGCGTTTGACGAAGCGCAGCGCGGTTGGCGACATGCAGAGCATCTCGCGGCAACGATTGACAACTTCGAGCTCGAGGTCGTCGACGGGGAAGACCTCGCAGGCGAGCCCCATCTCGACCGCCTCAGCGCCGCTGTATTGGCGACACTGCATCCAGATCTCGGCGGCCTTCTTGTGACCCACCAGACGCGCCAGCAGCATCGTGCCGTAGCCGGCGTCGAACGAGCCGACTTTCGGCCCGGTCTGGCCGAACCAGGCATTGTCGGCGGCGTAGGTCAGATCGCAGACGGTGGCGAGCACATTGCCGCCGCCGATCGCGTAGCCCGCGACCATCGCGATTACGGGCTTGGGAATCGAGCGCAAGTAGCGGTGCAGATCAAGCACGTTGAGCCGAGGCACGCCGTCGTCGCCGACATAACCACCGTCGCCGCGAATCCGCTGGTCGCCGCCCGAGCAGAAGGCTTCCTTGCCTTCGCCGGTGAGGATGATCGCGCCGACCGACATGTCCTCGTGCGCCTGCTTGAATGCGTCGAGCAATTCGTACAGCGTTTTGGGTCTGAAGGCGTTGCGCACTTCGGGTCGGGCGATAGTGATTTTGGCGATGCCCTCGGCGACGTCGTAATGGATATCGCCGTAGTCTCCCGAGCGTTCCCAATCGGGCAGGCCGGTGTTCTCGATGGTGACGGTGGGTCGGGACATGCGTGGCTACTCCTTTGTTACGTGAGTGCGATTGACTGGTGAGAGCGGGACGCCGGCGCTGCGCAGCAGCAGTCGGCGGAGTTCGGGATAGATGCGGTCGATCGGCGTTGTTACACGGCCGGCGGCCCAGGCTGAGAGTGTCGATTGGACCATCCCAACCCAGGCTCTTGCTGTGAGTTCGGGATCGAGGGGAGCGTCGAGCAGGTTCAGGCGTCCGCTGTCCAGGGCGTTGCGCAGTTCATGGGCGATGAGATCGACGAACTCGTCTTCGATCTCTGCCACGCGCTCGCGCGCCGTTGCCGATCCTCCGAGTGTTTCGCTTGCCAGGACGCGGGCGAGTGATCGATGCGCCGATAGCGTCTCAATCAACGTCGCCAGGGCCGCGTCTGCCCGAGCCACCGGATCGGCGCCGGCGGCCTTCATCGCCCGACGAACCCGCCGGCGAAGCATGTCGCCGGCGCGACCAATCACGGCGACGACCAGCGCCTCCTTGGTCGGGAAGTGGAAGTAGAGACCGCCCTTGGACGTGTCGGCCGCGGCGGCGATTTCGTCCATCTGCGCATCGGCATAGCCGCGTGTGGCGAAGACGTGAGCGGCGGCGTCGAGCAGCAACTCACGCCGCTCAACGGCACGGGCCTGGCGCGGCTGAGTCGTGGTCATCCGGCGCTCCGCGGTGTCCGGTCGCACGCGCAAAAGAATCCGACGCATGGGTCGGTTTCTGTACTGTATCAGCAAACACTGGATTGGCTGGATGGGAACCAAGCGCAATGTCCGATTCGCCGTCAACCGAAGAACGGACCCGCAACATCGGGCAGATGTTCAGCCAACTGGCGCCGCATTACGACGGGATGAATCGGTTGATGACCGCCGGCCGCGACGGTCGCTGGCGGAAGCTCGCGGTCGAAGCGTCCCAGCCGCGTGACGCCGTCGTGCTGGACCTCGGCGCCGGCACCGGCGACCTCAGCGAGGAGTTCCGACGACAGGGCGCTCGACGTGTGGTCGCGCTGGATGTCTCTGCGGACATGCTGATCCGGGCCAATCAGAAGTACGGGAGAGAGCACATCGACTGGCTGCAGGGGGACGCGCTGCACCTGCCGTTTCCCGAAGAATCGTTCGACGCGGTCGCATCGGCGTTCGTGCTGCGCAATTTGCCCGACCTGGCAGGATCGTTCAAGGAGATGGCGCGTGTGCTGAGGCCGGGAGGCCGCCTGGTCGGGCTGGATATCACGCATCCGCCTGACACCCTCTGGGGACGAATGCTGCGCCTGGGTTTCGAGCAAGGAGTGACCAGGGTCGCCGGCCTGGTCTCGGGCGATCGTTCGGCGTATCGCTATCTGCCCAACTCGCTCAGTGGATATCCGACGGCGGATGCGCTGTCGGGGATGTTGGAGGAGGCGGGCGTGGAGCAGGTGTCGTATCGGCGGTTGTCGATGGGCGTGGTTGCTCTGCATGTGGGCTCCAAGCGATACTCTACATGTGTGCTATGAAGAACGTTCTCACTCGGGAACTGCCTCTGTATCGGCTATTGCGGTCGTCCCAGGGCCACGGCGTCTCTTAGCGTGGCTTCGCGGCGGATACGTCAGAGCAATAGCCAACTCCGAACAGTTGTTGTTAGAACGTGCGCGCGGACGACCGCCGGAGATAATATCGATCGGATTAATCGACCAGGTGGATCGAATGGGACCGTGGTACCGACACCGTCTCATTCTGAGCGCCCATGGATCGCCTGATTCGATCGAGATTGGATTGTGGCAGAGCGGCGCCGCCGATATCGAAGAGGCGTTGCTCAAAGAGCGGGATCGATTAGCAACGGAGGTTGAACAAACACTGACGCGAGTCGCTGATTATCTATCGGGTGATCAGTTTCGACGACACTCCTCGTTGGAGGCGGCGCATCACGGCGTCGCGGACGCAATTGACAAATCGACAGGTCGCTTGGTCCAAGAGTGCCTCAGTGAGCGAGTTCGATCGGCATGGGAACGGCTGGCGCGGTGCAAGTCCATCGAAGGCTTGGAAGAGGCTAGAACAGAAGCGAATGATACTTACGTGCGACATGCGGTCGCGCAAGTCAAGCAGCAGGTAGCGCTACACCTCGAGCGGGCGCCGACTGACGAGCAAGCGCGCGCGATAGCAACGGACGAGGATGCGACACTGGTCCTCGCGAGCGCGGGAAGCGGCAAGACGACAGCAATCCTGGGCAAGATCGCTCATCTGATAGAAAGCGGCGTCCCGCCGCACGAGATTCTGGTGTTGGCCTTCAACCGCAAGGCGGTGGAGGAGATCAAGGAGCGACTCTCGGTTCGATTGGACGGCATCGACGTTGCGACATTTCATTCATTCGGGTCTCGGGTGATGGGCGAGGTCGAAGGAGCCAGACCTTCAGTTTCCGCCTTGGCCGAGAACGAAACCTTTCGGCGGGCGGAGATCAATCGTTACTTACAGGAGCTGCTGGTCGACCCCGAGTGTCCGTCTGAATTGCAGTCGTTCTTGCTGTATCACCTTGGCGAGTATGCGTCCCCATTCGACTTTGATTCCATGGGCGAGTACCACGACTACGTTCGGCGCAGTGGGCTTCGGACGTTGAACGGCGAGCTTGTGAAGAGCTTTGAGGAGTTGGAGATTGCCAATTTCCTGGCCATCCAGGGTGTGAGCTACCAGTATGAAGCTGACTACCGACACGAGACTGCGTCGTCGACGTACCGTCAATACCGGCCAGACTTTTATCTGTCCGAGTACGAACTGTACATCGAACACTTTGGTGTCGATCGCGATGGTCAGCCACCGAAGGAATGGGGAGAGCGGGCATGTCAGCGTTACGTGGAGGGGATGAAGTGGAAACGCAACGTGCACCATGAGAACGGGACCGAGCTGATCGAAACGTTTAGTTGGCAGCGCATGGACGGCAATCTGACGAATACGCTGCGCGAGCTGCTCAAGCAACGACGTGTTGATTTTCAACGTATCGAACAGGCAGACCTGCTGAAGCGACTTGGGAATGCGAATCTGATTTCACGATTCGCGGATCTGGTGGATTCGTTTCTTAATCATGTGAGAACAAGCGGCATCCGCCTGGAACAGCTTGAGCAGGCCGTGAATTCAGGTCTCGATCAGCGGCAACGAGAGCGAGCACGGCTGTTCCTTCCGATATTCCGAGTCCTGTTTGAGCGCTACGAGCGTGCGCTCGGGTCGGAGATTGACTTCCATCACATGATCAACTCGGCCGAAGACCTGATCGCCAATGGGCATTGGCCGTCTCCGTATCGGTATGTGTTGGTGGACGAATACCAGGATATCGCGCTCAATCGGATGAAACTGATTGCCGCGTTGCGTCAACAGGGGGCGGCCTACTTCCTGGTCGGAGACGATTGGCAGTCGATTAACCGATTCGCTGGCAGCGACATGACTCTCATGGCTGATACAGAGCAGTTTCTCGGTTTTGTCCAGGAACGACACCTGGAGCGAACGTTCCGCTTCGGTCCAAAGCTGCTGCATGTTTCTTCGACCTTCATCAGACAGAATCCGATACAGAGCCAACGTGCGCAAGTTCCACAAGAAGTTCCCAACGAAGAGGGCGTGTGCGTTGTTGCTCGAGCGCCGATCCAGGCAAACGATCGTGAGCAGTGGCGACAGAAGAACGAGGCAGCCACGGCTGAGTTGGTTCGCCGCATCGTCGCAGACATCTACTCGCTTCCAGCCGCAGAATCGAAGCCGTCGATTCTCCTCCTGGGACGCTACAGCTTCAGTCGACCAGATCAGCTGAAGTCCGACTCGCGGATAGATTTCAATACCGTCCATCGGGCGAAGGGTCGCGAGGCGGACTTCGTGATCGTTTTGGGACTGGATGACAACCAGTACGGATTTCCGTCGCAGATCTTGGACGACCCTCTGTTGGAGTTGGTTACGCCGTCGCGGGACGAGTTCGAGTTTGCCGAGGAGCGCCGCTTGTTCTACGTCGCCATGACCCGGGCGAGGCGAGGCGTTTATCTGATTGCAGATGCCAATCGGCCTTCTCGTTTCGTTCGCGAGCTGGTTGCGCGGCACGGCGCCGAAATAGACCGCATCGGCGAACTCGCGTTTGATCGGTGGCCTCGCTGCGCCGTCTGCATGAGCGGGGTCCTGTCCCCTTCGCGTTCCGGTAAGTCGCTCCGTTGCGTCAATCGCGAGTGCCCCGGACGCGCCATTGCCTGCCAATGTTCCCGCGGATATGTGCTGATCGACGATCAGCAACAGTCGTGCACCGCAGAGGCGTGCGGTGCTTCGTATGTGCGATGTCCGTCATGCGAGCTTGGGGTGCTGCTCGAACGACGTAACGAGCAGGAGGGCAGCGTGTTCTGGAGTTGTAGCGAATACGGGGTAATGTTGTCCTGCGGTTATACCCAGAATCTGGATCCCCTCGAGTACCCACCCTGGCGCTGTCCACGTTGCCAGGTTGGCGTTTCCAGACCGATCAAGAGTCAAAACGGGATCTTTTGGGGCTGTACCCGTTTCAACGACTTGCCGTCGTGTACTTACACCAGAAACAGTGCGCCACCGTCAATTCGTTCAGCATCGTCTCAACGTTGAGCATCCAACGCGACCATTGACCGCTTACTGCCTTTGACCAGGCGGCCGCCCCAAGTAGTTGGTGGAATTTCGGCGGCATCTTGCCAGCCGGTGTCGGTGATTCGGAAGCCGGCATTCGACAGTGGTGCTTGCAGCGCCTTGCGGACCGTGCTCGGGGTGGGCTTGTCCAACCCGTCGGGCGCGGCTTCGGCGTTGAGCACGATGCTGAGCCGCGATCGTTTGGCGCAGAGGTTGTCGAGCAGTCCTGTCAACTCTTTTTCGCCGCTGAGGATCATTCTCAACAAGGCGGCCCAGGGGAAGTAGATCGTGGCCCAGTCGGCTGATTGATGAAGCTCGGTGGGAAGTGATTCGACCCGGGCGACGACGTAGAGCGTGTTGGGCGCGCCGCCTCGGGCGGGTTTGCGCTCGGACATCTTGGCCGCTTCCTTGAGGGCGGCTCGATCGGAGTCGATGCCGATTGCGAGGCAGTTGTCGTATTGGCGCGCGAATCGGCGCGGCCAGGCGCCGTCGCCGGTGCCGAGGTCGACCAGCGTCGATGAATATCGACTGCGCAATTCGGTGAATTCGGCTTGCGACATGCTCTGCGGGCCGCGGCGCGTGATGGTCTCCATGTTTCATCCTCGACTGGCAGACTAGAATCCCCTAGACACTGTGTGCATCACGGATGCAACAACTGATTCGCAGATTTGCAGACACAAGTAAGGAACATCTCCAATGCCAACTCCCGCGCGCGTGATTTTTCTGCCCGAGGCCGATGAGCCGCTGGCCATCGAACGCGTTGACCTGCCGGACCCGAGCGACTTCCAGGTCGTTGTTCGCCAGTACGCGTCCGGCATCTGCCACTCGCAGCTGCACCAGATGCACAACCCTCGCAACGGTGACCAGATTTTGGGGCACGAGGCGACCGGCGAGGTGATCAAGGTTGGCTCACAGGTGACCAACGTCCAGGCCGGCGATGTCGTGTTCGTCACCTGGGTCCCGCGCAACGCGGAAACGGCGACGCGCGAGGTTGACCCGGTTGTGCTCGAGCGTCCCAACGGTCGCACCGCGACGACGCGCAACGTCTTCACCTGGGCCGACACGACGATCGCCGACGAGAAATACGTCGTCAAGGTGCCGCAGGACACGCGCCGTGATGTGACCTCGATCATCGGCTGCGCGGTCTTGACTGGCTCGGGCGCGGTCTACAACACCGCTGCAGTTCGCGAGGGTCAGAGCGTGGCGATCTTTGGCGTCGGCGGCGTAGGCCTGTCGGCGGTAGTTGCAGCTTCTGTGGTCAAAGCAGACCCGATCATCGCGGTCGACCTGGACGAAGAGAAGCTGGAGTTTGCCAAGAAGTTCGGAGCGACGATTGGCGTCAACGCCTCGGCTGGCGACGCAATCGAGCAAATTCACGCTCTCACTCAAACCGGCGGACAGACCAGCTTCGGCGAGCCTGTCTCCGGCGTTGACTTCGCCTTCGACTGCATCGGCCGTGAGGTCACGATGGGTCAGATTCTGCGCGCCGTTCGCCCTGGCATCCTCGGCGCCGAGACCGGCGGCACCGCCGTTCTGGTCGGAGTGCCGCAGTCGGGCGTCAGCTTCAGCGAGACCGACATGCGCGGATTGCTGATCAACGAGAAGAAGTACATCGGCTCAATCGGCGGCAGCTGCCGCCCCGACCGCGACTTCCCGATGTTCATCGCCTGGGCCGACGACGGCGCGCTCGACCTCGACGCGATGGTCACAGAGCGCTTCAAGATCGGTCAGATCAACGAGGCGACGGCGGCCCTTGAGCAGGGGGAGATCTTCGGTCGGGCGATCATGGAGTTCGACGACTAGTCGGTGGCGGCCGATACGCCGATTAGTCACTCAATAGTGCGGCGATTTCGCGACGCGTTGCCGGGTCCCGTTTCCGGTAGTGGTGTCGGGCCTCAATGAGCTTGGCGATCGGCGCGTATGGTTGCACGTTGCTGCGGTCAATCGTTTCTCCAAATGATTCGACAAACCACCTGGCAACGTCGCGCCATACCCATTTGGATTCAGGTTCATCCGGGAAGCTGTACGTCTCCGGAAATCCTCCAGGACCCACGTGTCCGCCAATAAGGGCTTGCACATCAGCAATCGATCGGCCACTGACTTCGGCAATTTCCTTCACGGTCACGGTGGAGTCATCTACTAAGCGAACTATTTCAAACCCTTCGACAGATTCGACGGCCGAAACAGCCGAGCAAACCGCTTCTTCTAGACTGTCGGCTTCTCGGTCGAATCCCGCTTCTTGAACGCCGCAGGACCATCCAAACGTTGCATCATCGCAGCCGGCCTCAAAGAGTAGATCGACCGTTTCCCCTTCCAACACGTCCCCGCCCTCGATGATCAGGGTGAATCGCCATAACGTCATCGGTCGTCCGTTCCGCTGGAAGATGCCGTATGTGGGCACTTGCGGAAATAATCTCTGAGTCGCTTTGCATGATTCTGCGCGCTGCGTGGGGTCGTGTAAATCACCTTCCGACAACCCTCGCGGCTCTCCTCCGGGCAGTACATCACGCCCCATTCCTTTGCCTTCGGCGTTTTCACAATTCTCCAGGCGACAGACTCAGTTTCGCGAAGTACGAGTTCGATCTCTTTCTTCGGATGACGCTCTCTCACCGGTCAACGCTACAGGAATTGACTCAAGCCAGAAGCAGCGGGATTTCCATCTCCTCCGAGCGCATGCCGGCGTGGTAGCCGTGGAGGGCGGACACTCGGTTTCCCGCCTCTCCGTAGATCAGCACGTTTCTCGTCGCTGACACGGCGATGTGGCTGCCGATGCGCTCGGCGGCTATTTCGCTGAGCGGCTCTGGGCCGAAGAGTTTCAGATCTTCGGCTTCTTCCTGGGTGAGCAAGGCCCAATTGCGACCCCAGCGCTGGCGGAACTGTCCGGCGAACGAGTCTTCGCGTCCCGAGCGCACGCAGAACATTGGCACCCTGGGTTCTCCATGCGGTGGCGTGTGCAGGTCGTCGATGATCTCGTCGTCGGGTAGGAAGAGTCCCTTTTCCGCGGCGCTGACGTTGAGTTCTCCGTGATCAGCGCTGATCGCGATTCGCGCTCGGCCGTCTACCGCTTCCGCGATGGCGGTCAAGGCATTGTCGACGGCCTCTAGCGCCCTCAGCGTCGCCGGGGCATCGGGACCGTCACGATGTGAGGCCGAATCGACCATCGGCAGATAGAGGTAGTGGATCCCGCGTTCTGCCTGGTCGACGATCCGGGACACCACGGATTCCACGGCGTCGCGCAGGTGATCGTATGGGTCTGTTGCCGCTGAACCTCGTTGGTAGTTGGTGAACTCGCTGTCCGAGATGTTTCGTGGGTGATAGGTGCGCAGCGGGCGGCTCATGGACGCCATTCGCGACGGATGCATAAATGCGTCCTCCGGCTGGATGCCGAACTCCTGCAGCCGGCGTTCAGAGTCCCGCTCAATGAATGGCAAGATCGTGGCGGTGATGTTGTTCCGATGCAGGTGCGTGTACCAGGCAGGGACTCCGTGCCGCCCCGGCCACTCCGCTGTGGCGATCGTAGTCAACGCGGCTGCCGTCGTTGAAGGAAAGACGGAACGGAGTTGCACATGTTCGGCCCTGGCGAGCAGTCCCTGGGAACTTGTCCGACCCTCGAAGATGCAGCCCAGGCCGTCAACCAGGACGAACAACAGCGGGCGGTCCCGCCCGATCTGCTCCGCGAGCTGCGCAGCTCGGTGGTCGTTGTCGGACAATGAGACACCGCCGACGTTGGCGATTGCGCGGGCAAGGTCGACTGTGGAGGGAGGAGCGTCGCCCTCGAATGGGTGCAAAAGATCGCCGTCGCGAAACCAGCGTTCGACGCGCTCAACGTCTGCCGAAGCCACGGCAACCTCTCATTCGATCACCGTGGCCCAACGCCCCCCTCTGCCTTCGGCATCTCCCCCCGCGGAGCGGGGGGAGAGGGAAGAGTGGAGTTGCGCGCAGGTCTTCCGAGCTGGGAGCGAAGATACTTGCGGCGATTAGATCTGAGAGTAGCCCGAACCCGGCGAGGTGACGCCGGTGCCGGACGGCTCTTTGCCGCCCATGTCCCAGCCGAACTCCTTGAGGATTTCCTGGGAGTAGGTGACGCGGCCGGAGACCTTGTCCAGCGGCTCGGTGGCGAGCAGCAACGCCGCCTGCGCCATGATTTCGACGCTCTCGGCGTCGTTGGGGTCACGGCCTTCCATCAAGCGGTGGTGGACGACGCCGGGGGTCGGGACGATCTGCGAGGGGCTGTAGCAGCTGACCGAGACGCCGTGCTGATGGACCTCGGAGGCCAGACCCTGGGTGAATCGCTCAAGGGCAGCCTTCTCGGCGCCGTAGAGCGTGCCGCCGCCGCCGCCGCCCTCGTACGGTCCGCGGCCCGGGCCGATGGCCGCAGCTGAGGAGACGTTGACGATCGCGCCCGAACCGCGCTCGACCATGCCGCCCTCGTTGAGGCAGAGCTGGCTCATGTAGAACGGCCCGTGGAAGTTGACCGCGGTCGAGCGCAGCCAACGACGGACCGGGAAGTCCTTGACCGGGATGAAATAGGTCAGCGCTGCGTTGTTGATCAGCACGTCGGGCTGGCCGTAGGTGTCGATGCAGGCCTGCACAATGGCGGCGCACTCTTCGTACTCGGAGACGTTGCCGGCAACTGCCGTGGCTTCGCCCCCGGCCGCGTCGATGTTCTTGATCGTCATTTCCAGCGAACCAGGCAGCGGGTGCGTGCCCTCTTGCAGCGTGCGAGCGGTCGCGATGACCTTTGCGCCCTCGGCCGCGAAACATTCGGCGATGGCCGCGCCGATGCCGCGGCTCGCGCCAGTCACGATGGCAACTTTGCCGTCCAACTTGCCCATGTTGTTCTCCAGTTCAGTGGTTGAAATGTGCTGCGAGGTGTCTGAATCAGCATAGCGAAGGATTTCACAATCAAGACATTCCGACTCCCGAGGTAGCCTCTGGGCATGAAACACGTAGTGATCGTTGGCGCATCCCTGGCCGGGCTGAACGCGGCGGAATCCCTGAGGGACGAGGGTTTCGACGGTGACATCACACTAATCGGCGACGAGCCAAATCTGCCCTACGACCGTCCACCTTTGTCGAAGCAACTCCTGACTGGGGAGTGGGAGGTTGATCGCCTACCACTTCGAACAACGGCGGAGTTCGATGCGCTGAATCTCAACTTCTTGAGCGGTCGCTCGGCTAAAGGTCTGGATGTCTCAGCAAGGACGGTTGTACTCGAAGAGGGCGAACGGGTCAGCTTCGACGGCCTGATTATCGCCACGGGCGCGCGAGCGCTGGCGCTACCGTTCGGCCAGGATCTGGCAGGCGTTCATACCCTGAGAAGCCAGGCAGATGCCCTACGGATTCGCGAAGACATCGCAGGCGGAGGAAGAGTGGTCGTGATTGGCGCCGGCTTCATCGGCGCCGAGGTAGCCTCCTCTGCTCGAGCGCGAGGCCTCGAGGTGACGATGGTCGAGGCATTGTCGGCGCCGATGATCGGGCCGTTGGGAAGCGAACTCGCTGGCTGGGCAGCCGACCTGCACGCAGCGGCAGGCGTCGATCTGCGAATGAATGCGATGGTGTCGGACCTGCTCGGCGTTGGGCGCGTCGAGGCCATTGAGTTGGATGACGGGACAAGGATCGGGGTCGACACCGTCGTGGTTGGTATCGGTGTGCGACCGAATGTCGAGTGGCTCGCTGACTCAGGGCTGTCGATCGGCGACGGCGTGATTTGCGACCAATACTGTCGCACCGCGCCAGGCATCTTCGCCGCCGGCGACGTCGCACGTTGGCCCAACGGACTGTTCGGTCCGTTCGCCTACTCCGAGCCGCAACGGACGATGCGCATCGAACACTGGACGAACGCGGTCGAGCAGGGCATGGCCGCAGCTCGGAACCTGTTGCTTGAAGCACGCGGCGAGCCGCTGGAACCGTTCTCGCCGGTCCCCTACTTTTGGTCCGACCAGCACGGTCTGAGCATCATGGCGTCAGGCATCACCGCGCCCAGGGACGAGTTCCAGCTCGTTCATGGATCGCTGGAGGACAACCGCTTCGCCGCCATCTACGGCCTGCGCGGATATTTGAGCGGCGTGGTGGCAGTCGGTTGGCCGAGAATGCTGCGTCGCTATCAGGCGATGATTCGGGATCGGGTGACGTGGGAGGAAGCGCTGGCGACGGCAAATGTTTAGGGACGGAACAGGTCAGGCAGCGGGGAGGGCGAATCTAAGCGGTCGCTGGCGGTAGCTAAAACTCTTTCGACCTCGTCGGGCCTCGACCACATTGCCAGTCGCGAAACTTGATTCAAGAGTGCGAAATCCTCTTCGGTCCAAACGTCTGCTGTGTCATCTATGAGTGAGATCAGGGCGTCATGCGGCGGACCAGCGGGGTTCAACCGAAGATCTGAGAATCCGGTGTAGACCCTGTGGCGCACGCCTCTGGCACCAGCTCGCGAGCCGCTGCTTAGCAAGAATGCCAGCGATGTCCGAGCGCCTGCCTTGATTTCAAAGTCGACTTGCCACAGTTCATTCATTCCGCGGTGCTTTGTCCGTCGTTGGACTTGAAACTCTTTTTGGCGCAGCCAATCGTCAACGTCATCGGCAATCGAGCGAATGACTCGCCCTTGCATCGCGTGCCTCAAATCTGCAACGCGCACAACTGCCTGGCCCACCAAGTGCACGGCTGTAGGGAGGTCACGAGCATTGACACAGGACGCCTCCAATTGCCCTCGATTTAGTCTCACATCAAGGCTTTGCAGCAGATCGTCGATCAACGACCGCAAGGGTGGAGTCATCTTTCCTGATGGTGACTGGCTTCTCAGCCAACTGACTGCGAGGCCATAATCAGAGACGCGATACTCGTCGTCGTGGTGGGAGGCGAAGAGGTCAACAAGGTCTCGGTCCGGAAGGACAAAGGGCGTCCGAATTCTGACATCACCCCTGGCGCGAGGGTTGCACTCGAAGAGCAAGGGCAATTTGCGCTGCAGTGTCGCGCACAGTTCCTTCGAAGTCACAGCGTCAACTCCCCTTGGTGCTCAGGTGGAAGTAGCGCACCTTCATGCAGGATATGTATCTCTCGGCAGAATTGCTGCCAGACATTCGTGGGATCATGCCAACCGAGCGTGATGTCATCTGGTTCGTATGCTTCTTGGTCTCGCGCCTCGACAGTCCAGCGATGCTTGTGCGGATCGCGCATCAATTGGCCATCAGGGTTCCGATGGGGCGGAAAGCCCAAACAGAGTCCAACGACTCGCCCGGTACCGCCGTGTATCAAGACGTAAGAGAGCGATTCTCGTGCCGGGTTCCATGTGCCGCGTGCGGTGAGCGGCCATGCAGGGTTAGATCGCACCTGAACTCGAAACTCAAGCGCGGGGGAGTGGTCGTCATCGGTATTCCACGTAATGTCGCCAAGGATGTGCTTGCTCGGGTCGGACAGAATCTCCTCAAATTCTGATTGGCTAAGCATGAGCCGAAGTCTATTGCCACAGAGCCTTCGTCCGAGCGCGTCGCTCAGCTACAGATGCCGCGGCGTCGACCAGGATCTTCGCTGGACCCAGACGATTCTGGAAGCTGGTGTAGGTCGACTCGCCTCGGATGATTCGGCAGAAGGCTCCCCAGAATCTTCCTGAATGTCGAAGCAGCTGCACGTAGGGCCAGGGCGTCTGCTGGAACAGGGCCTGAAGCTGGCGGGCGACCCTCAGCTCAGGTTCGATCTCGGCGAGGACTGCCTGTTGGTAGCCCGACAGGTCAGAGGCGTCGCCGCGCAGGAATTCGAGCGTGGACTGCGAAGCCAGTTGAGCGCTGCGAATTGCATTGCCGATGCCCTCTCCCGACAGTGGATCGACTAGACCGGCCGCATCTCCGATGAACGCGACCGGACCGTGAATCAGGGCGCTGTCGGGGTCGCGGAGCGGTAGATGATGGGCTCGGAGGTTGGTCAAGGTTGAGCCGTCGAATGACTCGCAAGCGGCGTAGAGGCCGAGCTCTTGCTTGAGCGTCGATGCCGCCGAGGGGTAGCCGCCCACGCCGACGTTGCAGTGGTCGCCCTTTGGAAAGACCCAGCCGTAGCCGCCCGGAACAGAGCCGAGTTCCAGGCCAACAGCGTTGGTCCAGCGTGCTCCCGGGTCTGAGGAGACGGCATCCGAGTGTCGCGCTGCGTTACCTTCCAACGCGACTGCTCCACGCAGGCGCCGCAGTCCCAGCGCTCGCCGGACGATGCCGTTGGCTCCGTCGGCGGCGATGACCACGCCTGCGCGGTGGCTGTCGCCATTGGCCAAGGTCACCGTGCTTTGATCGATCCCACGAACGCCGGACGAGTCACGGAACTCGGCTCCAGCGCCGACGGCCTGCTCCACCATGTAAGCGTCGAGGCGAGCGCGTTGGGTCATGATTGCAAGCGGGGCGTCGTAGTGATGCTCAAACTGCCACGTCCGGCGGTAGCGGACGCGGAAGGTGGTGATGGTTTGTTCCGTGACGGGGTCCAGGGAGTAGGGCAGTAGTTTGACCGCCGAGACCAGGACGCCGCCGCCGCAAGGCTTGTCGCGGGGGAACTGCGCGCGGTCGAGGAGCAGCACATCGGCCCCGGCCTGAGCGAGGTCGTAGGCTGCGGTCGATCCGCCGGGGCCGGCGCCGACGACTATGACGTCCCAGCTTCTTGCCATTTGTCCAACACAGTTTTGAGCCCCGCCGCAATCGGAGCGGCGAAGCAGAAGATGATCGATTCGATGGGCTCGCCGAAGGCGATCGCGAGAAACGGTAGCGGCGCCGCCACAAGGAGAATGCCCAACTCCGCGATTCTGGTGACCAGGTAGGTCAGTCCGCCGACCACGAAGGTGATCCCAAACTGCCAGGGTAGAAACGCGCCGGCGGCGCCGAGGCCCGTCGCCGCAGCGCGACCACCGTTGAATCGCAGAAACACCGGCCACATATGGCCGACCATCACGATTCCACCTGCCGCCATCCACCAGCCGAGTTCAAGCCCCCACCATCGAGCAATCGAGACGGCGAGCAGACCTTTGCCGATGTCGGTGACGATGATCACCGCGCCCATGAAATGTCCGGCGCCCTCGCGCGCGGCGTTCGCCGCGCCGACATTGCCATCGCCGACGAGGCGCAGGTCCTGACCCGTTCGCCAACGAAACACCAGCCAGGAAACAGGGATCGATCCCAGTAGATAGGCAAGGACGAGCGTGACCGCCTCGGGCATGGTTGTTCCTTGGCGGCGGCTCCTACGATTAGTCGCTTGTGTTGCTGTTTGTGTAGACGGGCGTCAGCCAGTGCGAATAGGCGTCGCGGTTGCCGATGATCGCGTCGAAGTAGAGCCGCTCCAGTTGTGCGGTGATCGGCCCGGTCTCACCATTGCCGATCGTTCGCCGGTCGACCGAGGAGATCGGCGTCACGTGCGCCGCTGTGCCGGTCATGAAGACTTCATCGGCGAGCCAGAGCTCGGAGCGGTCCAACGTGCGCTCGACCGTTGGGATGCCGAGTTCGGTCTTGGCCAGTTCCATCACCGTGTTGCGCGTAATGCCAACGAGGATGTTGTCCGAGCTGGGCGGCGTGTAGATGACGCCGTCGTTGATGATGAAAATGTTTTCGCCCGAGCCCTCCGAAACGTGGCCATCCTCGTTGAGCAGGATCGCTTCGTCGAAGCCGGCCATCTCCGCCTCGCTCTTGGCCAGCGCCGAGTTGATGTAGGCGCCGGTTACTTTGGCGCGGACGGGGATCGACTGGTCCTCGGTGCGCCGCCAGGACGAGGTCACGACGTGCACGCCGCCGGTGGTGTCGAGATACGCGCCCCAGGGAATCAGAAAACAGAGGAAATCGTCCTGAACGCCGTGCAGTCTGACGCCGAGCGCTTCGGCCGACTTGTAGACCATTGGCCGGATGTAGACGTCCTGGTGGAAGTCACTCCTCTGGACGAGGTCGACCGTGATGTCGCAGAGCTCGTCGTCGGACAGTGGCAGGTCCATCATCAGCGCGCGAGCGGACTTGCGCAGGCGCTCGTAGTGCTCGCGCATGCGGAAGAGGTAGAGCTGTTCATGCTCGGCGTTCCAGTTGGCGCGAATGCCCTCGAACACGGCGGTGCCGTAATGCAAGGCATGGGTCATGACGCTGATCTTGGCGTCGGCGAGGGGCATCACTTCCCCTTTGAGGTAGGCCATTTCAGTGCCGGACATCGCGCGCTCCTCGGGAACATGAAGTCAGGTCAGCAGCATTACCCGTCACAATACACGCGAGTTCCGGATGGAGGCGTGGTCAGCGCAGCATTGCCAGCGCACTGATTGGCAGGTAAGACTTGATGGGCGAATTCTCGTAATCCCGCTCATTTCGCGACACGATGAATCAGGCGTCGCACGCACTGGCGGCAGCGACCTGCATCGCGTCCTCGAAGTCACGCATCGGCAGCGAGAGAGCGAAGACGAGATCCTCGCTGCCTGTTGCCGGCACAACAAGCGACCGCAGGAGTCGTTCGATGAATTCGCGGGCTGCCGCATCGCTTCTGTAGCGGCCCACGAAATAGTTGATGTTGGCGACAGTGTGCCAGGCCATGGCCGCCGCCTCCGCGCCGCTCTCAATTGCCAGGAGGATCCGCTCCGAATCAGCAAAGTGAGGTTCGCGAACCAACGCCACATCGAGCAGGACGTCCGAATCGATGAGGATCACTACGAGTACTTTTGCTTTAGGTACTCGTAACGCGCCTCGCGGTCTTCGGCCTTATGGGCTGCGGCGATGTCGGCCATTGTGGGCGGATCCTTGAGTGCGTTCTTCACCCTCCAGTGATCGAGCCACTCCCTGCGCCCCGGTTCCGCCAAGAATTCGTCAATCCGTCGCTGTTCCTCAGGGAGTGGATCTTCCTGGAGACGAGCTCCGAGAGCATTAGTGACGTAAACCTCGAGAGAGATCCCCAGTGCTTGCGCGTGTTCTTCGACAGAGTCAACCAACGCGGCGTCGAGGCTCACCGACCGCTTGGGGTGCTCGGTCGTCTCGGCGTGCTTCTTGCATCGTTTGGTCTTGTGTTCCATGAGTTCAGTCTACGCAGATTCTTCAAAGCACCATCTGGGTCTGCGTGACCTGTGCCACCAGTTTGCCCTCGGGATTGAGGATGTTGGTCTGCCAAACTTGGGTGCGACGGCCTCGATGCATCGGACGGCATTCGCCTCTGAGCGTGGTCCCTTCGATTCCGCCGCGGAAGAAGTTCGTCTTCGACTCGATCGTCGTGGTGCCTGCGCCTGGTGGGAGATTGGCGCTCGTTCCGACGGCTCCGAGAGTGTCGGCGAAGGCCATGATTGCGCCGCCGTGCATCAGGCCGGGCGCGGTGCAGAGGTTTCGGGTGACCTCGATCTCGGCGACGATCAGATCAGGGGAGACGGAGACCAGCCGAACCCCCAGATGCTCAGGCAAGAGTCCGCGAAAGCCTCGATGGAAGGGCTCCGCATCCAGCGTTGGCAGGTCGGTCATTGGCCGATCCTTCCGATCGCGCGGCTTCAACTGAAACAAGCGGCATAAAGAAGCGGCATGTGGTGATAACGTCACGCCATGGGTACTACGCCAAGCTATCGGGTGGGTTCACGCGAAGTGCGCGTGCTCTCGGATGGCGTGATCTGGCTCGACGCCGGGGCCGTCTTCGGTCTCGTGCCGAAGGTCATGTGGTCGCGTGTGACTGGTGAAACCAACGAATTCAACCAGATCCCACTGGCGCTGAACTGCCTGCTGCTCGAGTCGGACGGCAAGACCATCCTGATTGAGACGGGTCAGGGCAACAAGGACTTCGAGCAGACGCGGCGTCGCGGCCGGGAGCCCGATCACGGCAAGCTGATCGACGACCTGGCCCGCAACGGCGTGCAGCCGGCTGATGTCGATATCGTGATCAACACACATCTGCACAACGACCACACCGGCTGGAACACCGTCGCGGACGACCGTGGCGAGCTCACGGTCACCTTTCCCAACGCTCGCTACTACATCCAGCGCGGCGAGTGGGAAGATGCGATGCATCCCAATGAGCGCACCCGCGCTACTTACTTGCCCGAGAACCTGTTGCCCGTTGAGGCGGCTGGACAGATCGAGTTCATCGACGGCGAGACACAGGTCACATCGGACATTACCGTGATCGAGACGCCTGGACACACGGCGGAGCACGCCTCGGTGGTGATCGCCAATGGCGGCGAGTCGGCGATCTACCTCGGAGACATGATCCAGCACCAGGTGCAGTTGGAGCGGGTGGCCTGGCTGTCGGCGTTCGACGTGCTGCCGCTGGTCAATCTTGAGACCAAGAAGCGGTTGATCGCCGATGCGATCAAGAACCGCTCCTTGCTGGTGGCTGTACATAACCCGTTCCCGGGCGTCGGACGGATGAGCGCCGGTGAGCGCGGCCGCAACGTGTGGACCGCGGAAGAGCCACACGCCACCGCCGACAGGCAGGAAGCCGTCCAAACCGATTAGTAAGTCAGTCAGCTAGACCGAGAAAGCGCAAGAGGGCGAGAACATGGCATTTGGCGAATCCCCAATGGGCGGCGATCCGATGATGGATCCCGCCGAGGCGATGAAAAACATTCCCAAGCCGCGACGCAAAATCTGGCGGCAGGAGAAGCTGGTTGACGACGTCTTCCTGCAGTACCGCGACCAGACCGAGGAACTGCCTGAGCCCGATCTGGTCGAGCGCATCTTCCTGGTCATCAGGCATGGTGATCGCTGCCTCGCCGTCCGGCACGGCGACCGGCATGAGCCGTGGGTGCTGCCGATTCTCGAGTTCGATATCGACCCGCGACCGGAGCCGCTGGACCCTGAGCTCGATCAGGAGGCTCGCTGCGCTGCGTTGACCCAGATGATTCGCACGGTCGTTGAGGACACGTGGCAAGTCCCGATTGTCGATTGGTCGCAGCACACCCGGGTGCAGATGACTGCGATAGAATTGCAAGACCAATTTGCAGTCGGCTCGCGTCGCTACGAGATGGTCGTCATGTGTGAGGCCGGCGAGCCACTCGATCTGGCGGACGGCACGGAGTGGACGCGCCGCTTCTTCGCTCCCAGAGACATGAACAAGCTGCTGCGCGAGCGCTACTACGACTACCCGGAGGTCGAACAGGCGTACGATCTACAGGTCATCGAGGCAGCCAAAGCCAGATTGTGATCATTGCGGTAACAGACGCAATGTGAGCGAGCTAGTAACGTCATGGTCAATCATGACAGAGTGCGCGCCCTTGCCAACGAACGAACCGGTTCGCCCCACGGCCGCTGACCTGATCACGCAACGTGTTCGCTGGGTTCCGGTCGCTGTAGCCGGCGGCCACGCGTTCCGCGCCTGAGTGATCGGCGCACGAAGCACCGCCACGGAACCAGCGCCGCCGCCTCTGACCCCATCTCAACTGCCGAACCATCACCACTGACCACACGACATCATGAATGAGTCGACAACGCTCGGAGATAGCGCCGAGCCATGGTTGAGGAGACCGCCATGCGTCTGACCGGCGCCCGAATCCTGATGGAATGTCTGCGCGCGGAAGGGGTCGAGGTCTTCTTCGGCTACCCCGGCGGCGTCGTCCTGCCGCTCTACAACACGCTGGGCGAATACCCCGATATCAAGCACGTCCTGGTCCGACACGAGCAGGCCGCTGCGCACGCCGCCGACGGCTACGCACGCGTCGCCGGCCGCACCGGTGTCTGTCTGGCGACCTCCGGTCCCGGTGCGACCAACCTCGTCACCGGCATTACGACCGCCTACATGGACTCCATCCCGATGGTCGTGTTGACCGGCAACGTCGCCCGCGACCTGATCGGCCGCGACGGCTTCCAGGAAGCTGACATCACCGGCATCACCCTACCAATCACGAAGCACAACTATCTGCTGATGCGCGCGTCCGAGATCGCCCCGGCGGTCAAGGAGGCCTTCCATATCGCCTCGACCGGACGCAAGGGTCCGGTGCTGGTCGACATTCCCAAGGATGTCTTTATCGAAGAGGCCGAATGGGACGGCTATCCGCAGGGCGTTTCGCTGCGCGGCTACCCGATCATGGATGTGCCGCGCGAAGAGGAAGTCGACAAGGCCGCGGAGACTATCAATGCTGCGCGCAAGCCGATCATCATCGCCGGCCACGGCGTGGTGCAGTCGGAGGCGCAGGATGAGTTGATTGAGTTCGCTGAGCGATCAGACACACCGGTCCTGACGACCTTGCTCGGCATCTCGGGGATGCCCGAAGATCACAAGCTGTCCTACGGCTTCCTCGGCATGCATGGTCACTTCTACGCCAATATGGCGGCCGACCGCGCCGATGTCGTGATTGGCATCGGCATGCGCTTCGACGACCGCGCCATGGGACGCTTCAGCGACTTCAACCCGACCGCGAAAATCGTCCATATCGACATCGACCCGGCAGAGATCGGCAAGAATTTCAAGACGCACGCGCCGGTCAACGGCGATGTCAAGGAGACGCTGATCCGGTTGATTCCCCAGATCGAGCCGACCTCACACCCCGAGTGGCTGGGCGAGATCAACCAGATCATGGACCAGCACCCCACCGACTACATCGAAGAGGGCACGGGGCTTGGTGGTCCCTGGCTGGTGAAGGCGCTGGCCGAGGCGACTGATGGCCAGGCGACGATTGTCACCGGCGTCGGTCAGCACCAGATGTGGGCTGCTCAGTATTACCCGTACACGAGGGCCCGACAGTGGGTCACCTCAGGCGGCCTGGGCACGATGGGCTACGAGATCCCAGCGGCGATGGGCGCTCAGTTTGCGCAAGAGGAGCCGATCTGGTCTCTTTGCGGCGACGGCGGCTTCCAGATGACTTCTCAGGAGCTACAGACAGTCGCCGACAACAACCTGCCTGTCCGCTTTGCAATCTTCAACAACGGTTTTCTCGGCATGGTCCGACAGTGGCAAGAGCTGTTCTACGCGAACAATTACCACTCCGTCGACCTGGGACAGCCGGACTTTGTCAAGCTGGCTGAGGCCTATGGGATCAAGGGCGTCCGGGCCACCACGCGGGCTGAGGCGTTGCAGGTCTTCCGCGACCTCGAGGGTTACGAGGGGCCTGTCGTGATCGACTTCCGGCTCGAGCGCGAGGAGAATGTCTGGCCGATGGTCCCGGCGGGCGCCGCTTTGTCGGAGACCATCGAATCCGCCGACGAAATCTAATGGCAACTGGAGAGACAGAGGAACTGATCTAGAAGGGTTGGGCCGAATGGCTTCCAGAAACACGATTGTCGCCCACGTCGAGGATCGCCCGGGTGTTCTGGCCCGCGTCGCCTCGCTGTTTCGCCGCCGCGGCTTCAACATCGAGTCCTTGACGGTCGGCCACTGTGAAGAGCCGGGTCTGAGCCGGATGACGATCGTCGTCGACGGCGATGACCACCAGGTCGACCAGGTCTGCCGGCAGTTGTTCAAGCTGATCGAAGTGATCTCGGTGCAGGACATTACCTATACGCCGATGGTCGACCGTGAGCTCGCCCTGATCAAAGTCTCGGCGACCAACTTCAACCGGCGAGAGGTCCTCGATGTCGTCGAGGTCTTCCGTGCCGATGTGGTTGATGTCCACGCCGAGGCGTTGATCGTGCAGGTGCTCGGCGATGAGGGCAAAGTCGATGCCGCCGTCAAGATGTTCGAGCAGTTCGGCATCCTTGAGATGGTCCGAACCGGACGCGTCGCGATGCGGCGCGGTTTGACGACGACCAAGCCGCCCGCGATCTCAGACTCGCAACAAGCGGCGGCTGCCATCCGCGCGATGCTCGGTCGCCGACCGGAGGGTGTGCTGCCCTTCGCCAGTGACTAAGCAAGAGGCTCATACGAGATCCACGCCTACACTCAGGCGAGAACACCAGACACTGAAATCCCAACCCGCAGGAGACCTGTATGCCCGCCAAGATGTACTACGACCAGGACGCCGACCTTGACCTGCTCAAGGACAAGAAGATCGCTGTGGTTGGATTCGGCTCCCAGGGTCACGCGCACGCGCTGAACCTGCGCGACTCCGGCTGCGACGTGATCGTCGGCCTGTACCCCGGCTCGCGCAGCTGGACCAAGGTGCAGGACTCCGGCCTCCAGGTCGATACGGTCGCCGACGCTGCCGCCGCGGCGGACATCGTCATGGTGTTGGCGCCCGACCACGTGCAGAAGGCGATCTACGACCAGCACATCGCTCCTTCGATGACCGAGGGCAAGACGCTGATGTTTGCTCACGGCTTCGCGATTCACTACAACCAGATCTCGCCTCCACCCGAGGTCGACGTGACGATGATCGCGCCCAAGGGCCCCGGACACCTCGTCCGCCGTGTCTTCGAAGAGGGCGGCGGCGTCCCGGCGCTGCTGGCCATCTATCAGGACGCGTCCGAGACGGCGAAAGATGTCGCGCTGGCCTACGCAAAAGGCATCGGCGGTACACGAGCCGGCGTGCTCGAGACGACCTTCCTCGAAGAGACCGAGACCGACCTCTTCGGTGAGCAGTCCGTCCTCTGCGGCGGCGTCACGGCGCTGATGCAGGCCGGATTCGACACGCTCGTCGAGGCCGGTTACCAGCCCGAGTCGGCATACTTCGAGACGATCCACGAGGTCAAGCTGATCGTCGACCTGATCTACGAGGGCGGCTTCGCCAACATGCGCTACTCGATCTCGGACACGGCCGAGTACGGCGACCTGACCAGAGGCCCGCGCATCGTCGATGCGTCGGTCAAGGCGAGGATGAAGCAGATTCTCGACGACATCCAGGACGGCAGCTTCGCGCGCGAATGGATCATGGAAAACCAGACCGGCCGACCCGGCTTCGACAAGCTCCGAGCCCGAGCCGCCCGTCACCCGTCAGAGGAAGTCGGGGCCGAGCTCCGAGGCATGATGTCCTGGCTCAACGAAGACGCCGACTAAGTACCCGTCGCCTGACCCGCCGGAACGGCGAACAACATCCGCTCCTCTAGCGGCTCGTTGATCGGAATGCGTGCATACTCATAGTCGATTTCGTCGCCTTCATCGGTTAGCAACCAGCCGGGGTGCAGATGAGAGCGCTGGGTGAGTTGCAGTGCGGACATGTCGCGAGTTTCCCACAGAATATCTTCGACCGTGGCGATTTCCTCGGCCGTAAAACGCGAGAGGTCCGGCCTTCGGTGGGCAACAGGTCGTTGCTGGACGTATGCGAACCGCTCACGCAAACGGATTGCCAATCCTCCAGTATCCTCAAGTCTTCTCAGCGAGGCGTCTAACGGCCTGCAGAAAGGCCCAAACTGCTTGTGAATGTACTGGGCACCAGTTATTGACTCGCCAGTCAATTCAAAATGGCGAAAGTCGCTCATCCACAATTGTTTGTGCAGTTTTGTCTTGCCGTAGTGCTCATCTCCAAAATTCCGTTCGGAGATGTAGAGCACGAGCCCATCGAGTTTGTGCTGGTTCAATTGGGGTGTGGTCATGGACATCTCGTGCTCCTTCCTTGCGCAAGTCTAGGGCTTAGATCAACCCTCCGATTGTGTAACCTGACTAGGTGTCTGCTCAGTCCCTCGAAATCGAATTCACTTCAGAATTCCGCGACCAAATCATGCAGCATGGTTGGGGTGGAGACCCTGAGTTGCTGAAAAGGACCCTCCTGCCCGAAGTCCTCGCGAGAATTCCCCACACCGGCAACGCGAGTCGCTTGTGGTTCGAGCGTACTTCAGTGGCCAGCGGCGGTGATCGAGTGAGGAGGAGGATTTACCTGGGCGGAAGGCTGAAAGAAGGGAAGGTGACATTTGAACTCGTTCGCAATGAACCTCCATCTGGCCCATAGGCCTCAAGCCCCCGCCGGCGTCCGCACTTCGTGCGGGACGCCTCGAGCTTCGAAGAGGTCGACCCATTCCTGTTGCGTCCGGAAGCGGATGGCTTCGGTGAGCACGGTTGACAGATCCGACGCATTCTGGCGTCGCTGCTCTGCGGTGGCGAAGCGGGGATCGTCCTCGATCTGCAGCTGAAACTCCGGCAGGTAGGCCTCCCCGTCGGCGGGGTGACGCTCGTGGTGGTCCCACATGTGGTCGGCCAGGGCGGCCTCGCCCAGGGTGTCGCGTAGACGCAGCCAGTCCTCGTCGGTCGTGACGGTCAGGTGCACCCATCCGTCGGTAGCTCGGTAGGCGCGTTGCAGTGCGTCGAACTCCGCCATCTCAGATCTCTCTTCGTTTGCAAACGTGACCTTCAAACTCAATCTCAGGCTAGCGGTTAGCCTGAGCCCGAGTTGTTGAAGACCAGAGAGGAATTGCTCATGCGCGCTGTGGCAGCACGAAACGGTCAACTGCGAATGGTCGATGTCGACCAGCCTGAACCCGCCGAGGGCGAAGCCCTGGTCAAGGTATTGGCCTGCGGCATCTGCGGCTCGGACTTGCATTTCATCAGGTTCGGCGAGGACATCGTCAAAGGCTCGATGGGTTCCGGCAACGGACGCTTCGCGCCCGATCTGAGCCGCGACATCATCATGGGCCACGAGTTCTGCGTGGAAGTGGTCGGCTACGGCCCCAACACCAGCGGCCCCGTCGGTATCGGCGACCGGGTCACGTCGGTTCCCAGCCGAGGTGCCTACAGCAACGATTTCCCCGGCGGCTACAGCGAGTACATGGTGCTCGACGCATCGATGCTGCTTCCAGTTGAGGACAACGTCGAGACCGAACACGCCGCCACGACCGAGCCGATGGCGGTCGGCATGCACGCGGTCCGCGCCGCAAAGCTGACCGGCGGCGAGCCGACGGTCGTCTACGGCTGCGGACCGGTCGGTCTGGCCACGATCGCCAGCTTGCGCAACGAGGGCGCGGGGATGATCATCGCTTCCGACTTCTCACCGCGCCGACGCGAACTGGCCGGGATCATGGGCGCCGATGTCGTGGTTGACCCGCGCGAGACGCCGCCGATTGCAGCGCTCGAGCAGCGCGGTTACACAGCCGGCAGCGAAGTCGTGATGTTCGATGCCATCGGTGTGAAGGGCGCCATTGCGCTGCTCATGCGCGAGGCGCCGTCGCGAGGCGCGCGTCTGGTCATTGTTGGCGTCTGTATGCAGGAGGACACGATCGTCCCGATGGCCGGGATCGAAAAGGAAATTCAGCTCAAGTTCGTGCTCGGCTACACGCCGGAGGAGTTTGCCGAAACGCTCGGCGCGATCACCTCGGGAAGCATCAAGCCCGCCCCAATCGTCACCGGCCGAGTCAGTCTCGACGGAGTCAAGGGGGCCTTCACCACCCTCGGAGATCCCGAGGAGCACTGCAAGATCATGGTCACCCCGCACGTGGACAACTCGCTGTAGGTTTCGCTGCGTTCGTGAGCGGTGTTAGGGAGAAAGAGAGAAAATTGGGTTGATCTGCGCGAATTTGCAGCGAAATGCGGAAATTTCTCGATTCGCTGTTCGATTGTGTTCGGATTTGTTCGATTGTGTTCGGATTTGGATGGAGCAGGTTCGAACAATTGCGGGCTTGGTTGGCTTTGGATTGGCCTGTTCGGGTGGAGCGTTTGGACTGGCAATCATTCATGACTAGGGGTGTGACCGTGCCAGGTGGACCACGGTTGTGATCGCGTAGGCGAGCGCTGCGCCGAAGGCGAGCGGATAGCGGATGAAGAGCCACCAGTTCTTGAGGTGTCTCTGCCAGAAGGACCAGGCATAGCAGCGCAAACGGTACGAGAGGGAAGTCCAAATTTCCGAGTTGAATCGTTCGCATTCTTCTTCTGTCACATCCACAGGGAAGTAGCTCTCGGCGGTTTGCTGTGCAGGTTTGGCGAAATGCGAAGATGCTTCAGGTTCACCAACGTCGTCAAAATCGCGAGGAACGAGGGACAAAGGAACGAAGACTGGTCTTGGCCACCTCAGATTATTGGCCGTTGATGCCCTTCCCCCAGGTCCATCCATCAGGCTCCGAGAGCCGTTCCGCTCCTCTTCGGGATCGATGGAGGCAATTCTTCTTTCTCGAATAGGGAGATATTGGACTACAGGTCGGCGTTCATAATTTGGCCACATATGAAAGGGTGACGTAGTGAGCAGCATGGAGCGCTCGTCATTGGTGGTGACGAGACGGACGAGCTGCTCAGGCGTGTAGGGGCTGCGATTGCGGTTAAACCAGTTCATTGCCTCAGGATAGCACTGACGTGCGACGTATGTGTGCGCAGGTCAACAGAGCACGGACTGCCTATTCCAGAGGGCGCAACTTCTGCTTCAGGGACGCTTCGAAATCACTGCGGGCGATGGTCTCCGCGGCCAAGAGCTTGCTTCTCGATTGCTCCAGGGTGAGGACTTCCCAATGTCCTGGGCTCAACTGCATGTGGCCGTCCGGGCCTGATTGCAGCTCCGGGACGAGCCAGACGATGTCGCCATCGTCGAGATCGCGGGTTGGGATCGCGCTGGGGCCGCCAACCGAATCAAAGAATGGCCGATCGACGGCAACTGCCAACTTGGATGCCCAACGCCGCAGAGTTGGGACCTTAATTTCGAGTTGAGGCATCAACCGCTTAGCGCTGGAGGATCTCCAGTCTGGTCTGCGAATCGCATTGGGAAACGGAGGCGCCGGGTGGAGGTCGTCCCGCAAACGCTCAAACTCCTCTGACATTCCTGCCCCTGAGAAATAGACCGCTTGGATCTCCAAGCCAAACCAACGAAATGTTGGAGCCTCTGGACCTGTAACAACTAGATCGATTTTGCCTGCCGGCTTCTGCGTCCTGGCGCCCCTCATGAACGGTACTTCGCGAGCGAAGTAGGTATCGGTGGGGTCGAGTCCAACGATGTCTGCAAGCCATCTGACCAGGGTGCGCGATTCTTCAAATCGTCGGGGGCACACGATCACGGGATGGCCCACGGAAGATGCGACTCGTCCATCGGGCGACGATTCATACCTCTGAATCGAACAGACGCCGCCCTTCTTGGAACAACGCGCTTCAGGATTCTGGAAGGGACACAGAGGCGGCTCCTGCTCTTGCAATGCGCTGAGAGCCAATGCGGATCGACTTAATGGCGTCAACTGCCGGAACGGCTGACCGAACCACTCGCTGATTCCGTACCTCGCTTGGGGCACCGTCAAACTCGCTCAAAGATACGTCGTCTGGTAATCACTAGCTCCGAGATTCTGGCGTGGTGAGTGTTCTTCATCGACACCTGTACGACATGGAAGTCGTGTCTCCTCGCAAGATCGAGCGTCTCGTCGTTGTAGTCGTACGTCATCAGAAAGTCAGCATCGCACTCAGCCAGAAACTCGAACAACGCCGCGTGATCGAGAGAATGATGTGCATATAGTCTTGAGCCTGCTTTCTTCCCGGCTGCGGTGTAGGGAGGGTCGACGAATAGCGCAGCATCGCGCAATGTGTCCGAGTCCATTTCCCGCAAAACGCTCATGCCATCGTCTGTTTTGAACTCGATGCGATATGCATGAGTTCCGATTGCTTCGAGCCGCTTGGCAAGTGTCTCTGGGTACCACCGAGAGCGAAGGCCCTTGCCGTTTTCGCCAACTCTGCTCAGTGACGCCCCAGGGGCGAGGATGCCGCCGCGCCTGACTCTATTCAATACGAGCGTACGGAATCCTCGTTCGACGGTGTCTGTAGGCGCCGAACGAGTCAGTGCCTGGATGCCATCCCGCGTAGGGTCGAACGCCCTGACACGGTCAATGAGTTCCGTCGCGTTTGAGAGCGCTGCTTGCCAGAAGGCCGCCACATCAGCATCCAATTCCACCATGAGCGCCTGTTCGGTCAGGTTTTCCATGACGGCGGTGAGTGAGACGATCCCCCCGCCGGCGAACGGCTCTATCAGGATTGGACTCGGTGTGGTTCTAGTCGCAAGCCAGACTCGGATATGCGGAACCAGCCAAGTTTTGCCACCCGGATACCGCAATGGACTTCTCTGGGGGACAGTCGCGACGTTGACTGCAGGAATTGTCGAGACCGGCACATCCGTCTCTTGATGTGTCAAAGCCATGACGGCCTGTTGCCCGAACGGACTCGCCACCTTTTCCTCCTTGCCGATTCCGGTCGAGGCTAGCAGAAATTCACTGAAATAGGAACGGCTGTTCCGGGTAAGTTCGCTGTTCCCTTCAGCATTCCACAGTTTGCGCTTCCCTATCATGTCGGCAACGAACCGATTGAGACTGAATCGAGCATCGAATGACCTACGACATCGTGATCCGAGGCGGGACTATTGTGGATGGCTCCGGCGCCCCCCGGTACCAGGCGGATATTGGCATTGCGGGTGACCGCATTGCGTCGATTGGGCGGATTGCCGAGAAGGGTACGGAGGAGGTTGACGCTCGCGGGCTGATCGTGTCTCCCGGGTTCATTGACGGCCACACTCACTTCGACGCTCAGATTTCCTGGGACCCGTATGGCACGTCGAGCTGCTACCACGGGGTGACCTCGGTGATCATGGGCAACTGCGGCTTCACGCTCGCGCCCTGTCATCCCGACGACCAGGACATCCTGATGCGGACGCTGGAGGCGGTCGAGGACATCCCCGCCGCGGCGCAGCGCGCCGGCGTCGACTGGACCTGGCAGACTTTCCCCGAGTTCATGCAGTTCCTGGAGGCCAAGCCCAAGGGGCTGAACTACGGCGGCTACGTCGGACACACCGCTCTGCGCACTTACGTGATGCGCGAGCGCGCCTTCACCGACCAGGCCTCGGACGACGAGATCGCGGAGATGGCGGAGATCCTCAAGGAGGGCGTGCAGGCCGGCGGCATGGGCTTCTCGACCACGCGCTCGCCGGCTCACAAGACGCGCGAGGGACTGCCGGTCCCGTCGCGGCTTGCGACCTGGGATGAAGTGCGGCAACTGGTATTGGCGATGGGCGAGATCAACCGCGGCGTCGTCGAAATCAGCGGCGAGCCGACGATGGGTCAAGACCCCAACGACCCGAATCACTATGAGCGTCGCTTCCGCGACCTCGCGATCGAGTCCGGACGGCCGATGTTCTTCCCGGCGCTGCACAGTCGTCGCGCGGAGCCCGACAGCTGGCGCCGACTGTTCGACCACGCGCAGCAGGCCGCCGACCAGGGCGGCCGCATGTACGGCCAGGCGCACTCGCGCGAACTCGCGACCAACTGGTCGTGGCGCACCGAGATGCCGTTCGACCGCCTCTCGATGTGGCGCGACATTCGCAAGCAGCCGCTTGACGAGCAGATGAAACTCTTGCGCGACCCTGAGATCGTGTCTCAGCTCGTCCATATCGCTAACCACGAGGAGGAAGACTTCTCCAAGGTCATGCCGGCGCAGGCACGCAAGCCATCCGATTGGGACTGGGTCTTCATCCTTGACCACGTCGACGGCACGCCGAACCGGCGTGTGGGCGAAGTTGCGCGCGAGCGCGAGGAAGACCCGGTCAAGACGATGATCGACATCGGCGTCGAGCAGAATCTCGACACGCTCTACATGGTGCCGCTCGCCAATGAGCACCAGGAGACGGTGCTCGAGATCATCCGCGAGCCACGCTCGTTGGTCACCTTCTCCGACGGCGGCGCGCACGTCTCGCAGATCATGGACTCGTCGCTGCAGACGCATGTTCTCGCGCACTGGGTCCGCAACAGCGGAGAGCTGACGATCGAGCAGGGCGTCAAGCTGTTGACCTGGGACATGGCGACCGCCTGGGAACTGCCTGATCGCGGCCTGCTGCGTCGCGGCTACAAGGCCGACATCATCCTGTTCGATCTCGACACGGTCGGACCTGAGCGACCCACTGTCGAGCACGACCTGCCCGCCGGCCAGCGCCGTCTGGTGCAGAAGGCCAAGGGCTACCACATGTCAATCGTCAGCGGCGGCATCACGATGCGCGACGGCGAGCCGACCGGTGTGACCTCGGGTCAGGTGCTGACCTCCTCCTAGCGGGGCTAGGCATCGGGTCCCCGATGTAGTCGGAGGTTCGCTATGCCGCCTGCGATCTCGACCTCCCCCTTTGGGGGAGCTGGCACGAAGTGACGGAGGCGGCCGTCCCCTGCTCGGTGCGTGTTTCATCGCAGGGCCCCCTCAGTCGCTCCGCGACAGCTCCCCCAAAGGGGGAGCGTTTGACGAGCCCGGCAGCAACATACGTATCCTCGCGCGGATATGACATATTCGCTGGAAAGGCATGGTCGGCTTGCTCATACCGAAGTTCGGCATCAACCGACAGAACGCCGACTCGCCGTCGGCATTTGCTGACGATATCGCGCGGATTGAGTCGCTCGGCTGGGATTGCGCCTGGCTGCCCGACTCTCAATTGCGCCGTCGCGACACCTACGTCTTGCTCGCCGCGGCGGCGCAGGCGACTGAATCCATCCATCTTGGGACGTTGCTGGTCAATCCGATCACACGTCATCCGTCCGTGACTGCATCTTCGATCGCCACCATCGATGAATTGGCGCCGGGCCGAGTCTCGCTTGGCTTTGGCGCCGGCGACACTGCGGTTCGTCTGAGCGGCTTGCGGCCCGCGCGCGTCGCCGAGATGGAGGACGCGATTGTCCTGATGCGGCAACTGCTCGCCGGCGAAGAGATCGAGGTTGGGGCGGAGCGACCGGCATACTTGCCGTTCCATCGACCGGTGCCGGTCTGGTTGACCGCCGGTGGGCCTCGCACATTGGAGATGGGCGGACGCGTCGCCGACGGCGTCTTCATGCGCGTCGGCACGAATCACGCGACGATTGCCGACACGGTCGCGAAGATTCGACGCGGGGCTGAGCACGCCGGCCGCGACCCGCTATCGGCGCCGCTGGGGATAATTTTTCATACGGTGTTGGTCGAGGATCCGGACGACGCTCTGACCATGGGCAAAGCAATGGCGGCGGGCTACTACGAGTACTCGCCGATGCTGTTCGAGCCGTGTGGTCTGACCTGGGACGGTCCTGACCCTGAGATCTTGAAGCATGAGCGGAACGTCTGGCCCGACTTCCATCACGATCCCGACCTGCTCAAGGCCGGTCGCGCCGCCGATTTTCTCAGCGAGGCTCACGCCGATGCATTCAGTCTGCATGGCACATCGGGACAAGTGGTTGAGCAACTCGTTGGAGTCCTGAGCGAGGCTGCCAGCGCGGGCATCGAGTTCGAGCACGTCGTGCTGCATCCGATTCCCAACCCACCCTCGCCAGACGACACCGAGGATGGCTATACCGTTCGCGTCGCACGTGAGATTCTGCCCGCAGTGCGCGAGCAGCTTGCCGCGCTCTCTTAGTTCGCAACCCTCATTCGCAACCCTCATTCACAGTTCTCAATCGCAAGGAGTTCGACATGACCGACCTGAGCAATGTGAAAGCGCTCGCCTGGGATATTGGCGGCACGGTTTTCGACTGGCATCACACGATTCGTGACGAAGTCGCGGCCATCGCCGAGGCGCAGGGCGTCGAGCTCGACGCGCCGAAGTTCACCAACATGTGGCGCTTCCGCATGTTCGAGCGCCTCCAGCTCGTGCGTCGCGGCGACCTGCCCTGGCTCAACGCCGACCAGTTGCATCGCCGCGTGCTGGACGAGGTGATGGAGGCGCACCCGCAACTGCAGCTCGACATGAACGAGCGCGACGAGCTCAACCAGGTCTGGCATCGGATGAATGCCTGGCCCGACTCGGCGGATGCAATCGAGGCGCTGCGCTCGCGCTACAAGGTCACGGTGCTGACCGTGATGTCGTGGGCGATCGCGGTCGACTGCAGCAAGCACAACGGGATCAGCTGGGACGGCATCTTGAGCTGCGAGTTCCTGGGCCACTATAAGCCGGAACCCGAGGCCTATCAGGCCAGCGCGAAGTACCTGGGTCTGGACATCTCCGAGGTAATGATGTGCGCCGCGCACAAGGGCGACTTGATGTCCGCAGCACGAGCCGGGATGCCGACCGCCTATGTGCCAGTCGTCGGTGAGCGCGGCCAGGGCAAGGATCCAGACATGTCGCCCGACCCGTCCTTCACCGTCAACGCAACCGACTATCCGGACCTGACTCGCCAATTGTTAGCTTGATGGGAGCAACCCTGGATGTTTGCGCCGACGTCTGAGATCCTGACACGGACGTTCCGCATCTCCGCGTTCGATCCGGAGCATGCTGAGTGGAGGAGTGGAGCCTCTGTTGCTGTGGATATTGACGGTGGCCAATATCTGGTGACATGCCGTCATATTTTTCGCGATCTGGACGTGGAGAGCGCTAGCGTCAAGCTCGAAATCTCAGCATCGCTACAGCACATGTTCGGAACGCCGGATAACAGGCGCACGGACGTTCGGTCGTTGTCGGGATACTCCTTCGTAGGGTTTGGATCTGATGACAGCGATGTTGCAGTGCTCGCATTGAGCGATTCGATCAAACAGCTTCATGCGATGCACTTGCCCGGTGAAAAAGGGGCAGCTCAAGCCATCCTCGGCGGAGATGTCGGCATACTCGGATTTCCGGATGTGATACCGATGAACCCAGATGCGATGAGACTTCACACTGGAGGTTTCATCCCAGCGGTCCAACGAGGCTGCGTCTCGTATTTCGGATTCGGAGATCGCCCGACGAGGATATATCTAGGGGTCATGAACAGCCTTGGATTCTCTGGAGGGCCGGTCTATACATCGGACAACGGGCGTCGTACCACTCTGCTTGGAATCGTTGAGGGATTCAGAACTCGTCGCAATCCCGTGCTCGCGAACTATGAAGAGACGGGCGAGTATGTCCTGGAAAATTCCGGCATAATGACGGCAACGGATATCAGTCACGCATTAGATGCAGTTCGCGAGAATCCAATCGGACCGCGGGTGCCCTGAATGCGGCATCGCCGAACTTGCGCTCGAACGAGGCGGACACGATCACGTCGATCTGGAAATGTTCGCCGGAGATCGGCAGCCGTCGAACCTGGAGTTGGTAGAAGAGATCGTGGAGCTCTGCAGGAAAGTGGGTCGGGAGCCTATGCGATGGGAAGACTGCGCCTCGTATCTGGACTTTCCCAATCGGCGAGCCGGAGCACTCGGAGATCGACCATCACTCCATGGGGTCAACCCACTCAAGCCGTCAGAAAAAGCTAACGTAGTGGTAAGGAACGGCACGTAAGCCAACAATCAGGAAGCACATCGTGTCAGATCGAGCCAAGACCATCACCGTTTCTATCCCGGATGACATGTGCGCTCCCTTGGACTACGTATGCGGTCTTCAGGAAGTCACGCCAAGCGAGCTGGCGCTTGAGCTGCTCTCCGACCATATTGAATCAGAGAGACAGAAACGCTGGTCTGAGATCTTCGCGTACGGCCAACAAAGAGCTCGCGAACTAGGCATCAGGCCAGAGGACGTTGAGCGCTTGGTCGAGGAGTACCGCGCTGAAGTCCGTGCATCCCAGCAGTGAGGGCAGTCCTCGACACGAACGTCATCATCTCCGGTCTGCTCTTTGATGGTCCGGAGCACGATGTGCTGGAACGCGCCGGACTGGGAGCCTTCAATCTCATCGTGTCTGAGTTCATTTTTCGAGAGACTGAGGCCGTCATCGCCCGCAAGTTTGGTTGGTCCAGGTCGGAGATTGCAGAGGCCATCAACGAGCTGAGAATCACAGGGGAAATCGTGGAGCCACCGCGATCTCTGTCGGTTATCGAAGGCGATCACGCAGACAATAGGATTTTGGAATGCGCAGTCTTCGCCTCCGCCGATTATCTCGTGACCGGCGATCGGAAGCATCTATTACCGCTTGAGGCATTCGAAGGCGTAACGATCCTCAGGGCGCCTGAGTTCCTAGAAATCCTCGATAGCGACTAGAGCGCTGATTTCTGACCGCTAGGCCAATCCACCACCGTCAACGACGAACTCGGCGCCGGTGCTGAAGCTGGATTCGTCTGAGGCGAGATAGAGCGCGAGGTAGGCCACCTCTGACGGGTCGGCGGCTCGCCGAAGCGGAGTGTTTCTGAGGAAGTTTGCGCTATCCGCTTCGAAGCCGGGCACCTGCTGCAGCATCATGGTGTCGATTGGGCCTGGGTGGATGCTGTTGACGCGGATGTTGTAGCGACCCCATTCGCGAGCGGCGACCTTGGTCATGCCTCGCACGGCGAACTTGCTCGCTGTGTAAGCGATTGAGCCCGCTCCGCCTCGGAAGCCGGCCGTCGAGGAAATGTTCACGACCGACCCCGACTGTTGCGCGATCATCTGCGGTCCAACGGCTTTCATGCCCAGCCAGACGCCGATCTGGTTGATGTCGATCACCTGGCGGTAGACGTCTTCAGTCATCTCGACGATTGACGCGTTGCGGTAGATGCCTGCGTTGTTGACGAGTACGTCGAGCCGTCCATGCTGCTCGACGATTTCGGAAACCAGTGCGTGCCAGGCTTCCTCGTTGGTCACGTCGAGGTGGTGGTAGCTCGCCGCGTCGCCGATGCTGGCTGCGGTCTTGGCTCCCTCGCTGTCGAGGACATCGGCGATCACCACCGCCGCTCCCTCGGCTGCGAACAACTCCGCCTCGGCTGCGCCCTGCCCGCGCGATCCGCCGGTGATCAGCGCAACTTTGTCCTTGAGTCGGTCGACCATGATCGTTCTCCTCCGTTGTCCTCGTGTGGCTTGCGCAGTCTAGAGACTCGGCAACAACGCGCCCAAAGCGAGTTGGTGCGTATCCTACGCAGACGCGAAGCATTTTCAACTAAGTGGAGGCTGGATCATGGCAGGACGCATCGACGGCAAAGTGGCGGTCATCACTGGCGGAGCCAGCGGCATTGGCGAGGGCTCGGTGCGATTGTTCGCCGAAGAGGGCGGACGCGTCGTCGTGGCCGACATCCAGGATGAGCGCGGACACGCGCTGGTCGAGTCGCTTGGCGGCGACACCACATATGTCCACGCCAACGTCTCCGTGGAAGCCGACGTCCAGGGCGCCGTCGCGCATGCGATCGACCGCTACGGCCGGATCGACGCGATCTTCAACAACGCCGGCTATGCGGGCGCCCTGGGCGGCATCACCGAGGTCGAAGAGGATGAGTACGAACAGACGATGGGTGGACTATTGAAGGGCGTGTTCTTCGGCATCAAGCACACGGCTCGCGCCATGATCTCGCAAGGCGACGGTGGCGCCATTGTCAGCACTGCCAGCATTGCTGGCGTCAGCGCCGGGAACGGACCTGCCATATACAGCGTCGCCAAAGGCGCCGTCATTCACCTGACGAAGATCGCCGCGTACGAGCTCGGCGAGCACAACATCCGGGTCAACTGCATCTGCCCGGGCGGCATCGCGACGCCAATCTTTGGCAAGTCGCTTGGCCTCTCGGCCGAAGAGGCCGACAAGACCGTAGAGGCGATGGCCGAGGTGATGGGACAGGCTCAGCCGATCAAGCGATCTGGCCGTCCGTCGGACATCGCTCACGCCGCGCTCTGGCTGTCCAGCGACGATTCGACGTTTGTGACCGGTCACGCGTTGATCGTCGATGGCGGCTTGACGCTCGGCCGTCCGCGCCAGGACGAGTTCGGTGAGAACATGCAGCGCACGTTCGACGCCCTCGGCATAGAGATGCCGCCGGAGTAAGGATGACTGCGATTTACGTATCGTGAGGCAAGAACAGCAAACGGAGCCGCATCATGACCGAGAGCATCTACACTCGTGGCGCACTTCGTAGCCGGCTGGTCGGGCACTTGGCAGGCGCGACACAACAGCAACTCAGCCGCTGGCATAGGTCGCAACTGATAGTCGCAACGGTCTTGCCCGGCGGCCGCGGACTGCGCCGACTCTACTCATGGGTCGAGTACTCGAAAGTTCGTGCCGCGGTCAAGCTCCTCGAACAGAACCTGCCGCGACGCCGCCTCCGACCAAACCTGATTCGTTTGGAACAAGAGGTGCCAGAATGGTACCGTCTGCCCCTACTGGCGTACCAGAAGCACGTGATTGTCCCGACGGAAGATGGGATGGGGTACACAGTCCTCGACAAGCAGTTGGCGCACGTGGACCTTATCGCAAGCGCCGAACCGGTACGAGTGACCCTTCTTGACGACGACTTCGATCTTGCGATACAGGCGGTTCGAGCAATTCAAGATGAGGGCCCTCTGGGTGCACTACACGACTTTGGAGATCACGTGACGATGGATCCGGCTGTGGTTGGAGGTAATCCCGTCGTGATCGGAACTCGACTCGAAACAGCCATGATCGCAGCGATTCACTCAAAGGGATTTCAGACGATTCCGATGATTGCAGAGCGATTCGATCTCTCTAAACCCCAGGTGATTAGCGCGGTTAAGTTCGAGAATGCGCTCTCGAGCTGGGAGACATTGCGTGCGTTGCCTATTGGATGAAGACACCGCTCCGAGTCTTGGGGAAATTCTCACTCTACTGGGACATCCTTCCCAACATGCTCGAGATGTAGGCCTGAGCGGAAAGCCTGACGAGGCCCTGCTTGCGGCCGCTCAGGAATACGATCTCTTCATCACGATCGACTTGCATCGCCAGTTCTCTGAGTGGTGGGCTTCGCAGCGTGCGATGCTAGGGGCGGTGCGGGTCATTCGTCTGCGCTTCAGTTCCAGTCAGCATGACGACGGCCTCGAACAAGCCAGGGCACTCCTCTGGCGCTGGCGAGAGATTGAATCGAGGTTGAAACAAGACCCCGAAGTACGCCTGACAACGTTGTCAGGACAAACGTACAAGGTAAGGTTCAGTTCCTTCGAAGATATTCAGCTGATGCCCGGGCCACAAAAGCACTCATGACGATCTTTGGACGGCCGATTTTCTACGGCTGGGTGGTCGTTGTTGCTGCGTTCGTTGCGCAGTTCGTCACGGTTGGTGTGCAGACCTCGGTGATTGCCGTATTCGCTCCCGAGTTTATTGAAGAGTTTGGCTGGTCACGGACGCAGTTCTTCGCCGCCGACTCCATTGGCCAGGCGCTGCTGATGATCATCGGCTTCCTGATCGGGTCGCGGATCGAACGGTTCGGCGCGCGCCCGATCATGCTTTCGGCTGCTGTGATTGCGATTCCGTCGCTGATTCTGATGAGCCAGATCGACGAGTACTGGCAGTACCTGGTCGTGCGGGGAGTGTTCCTGGTTACCTCGGCGTCCGTGGCCGGCTTTCTGGTGGTGGCAATCGCCGTGTCGAAGTGGTTTGTCGTCAAGCGCGGACAGGCTTTGGGTTGGACTTCGATGGGCGTCTCAATGGCTGGCTTCTTCTGGCCGACGTTCGCTGCTGATTTCCTGATCGCGCCGTTAGGATGGCGAAACGCGTGGATCGTGTTGGCGGTCTGTTTCGCGGTCATCTTTATCCCCGCCGCCCTGCTCATGCGCCGCCGGCCTGAGGACCATGGCCTGATCCCCGATGGCGGCGCAGCTCAGCTCAGCAGAGGACAGATCGAGGCAGCCAACCGCGACGAGGTGACCTCGCTCACCCGGCGTGAAGCCCTTCACACCAGTTGCTTCTATCTGATCGTCCTGATCTTCGGCATCTCCGTCGTCGGCATCTTTGCGATCCTGCTGAATGGCGTGCTGTTCCTGCGTGAACATGGCTTCACCTCCGGCGAAGCGGCCAGAGCTGTCGCTGCGTTCTCGCTGCTCTCAATGGTGACCAAGCCACCGTGGGGATGGGCGCTCGACCGCTTCGATACCCGTGTGGTCGGATTTGTTTCGTTCTTAATCGGCGCGGCCGGCTTTGTGCTGGTGATCAATGCAGCGCCGACGGGTGACTGGTGGATCATTGCCGGCGCGTTGGCCGTGATGGGTCTGGGGATCGGCGGAAATATTCCGATTCAGGACATGTTCTGGGCCGAGTACTTTGGCCGACGCTACCTCGGCGCGGTGCGGAGTATCGGCTTTCCGGTGGCGATGGGAATCAATGCGGTGACGCCTGTGTTGGTCGCCTTCTCGTACGACCAATTGGGTTCATACTCGGTCGCGTTTTACACGTGTGCAGCCCTCTGGGCTGGTTCTGCCTTCCTGTGCTTGATGCTCCGGTTGCCGCCCAAGCGTCGGACTCCGCTGGAGAGACTCGTGCGTAAAATTGCGACGATGATCGTTCCCAGGACACACCCGGCTGTGCGAGCCTCGGAGCAGAAGCAGGTCTAGCAGGCTGCTGAAGAATCCGCTTCCGAGCGCTGATCGTCCCTGTTCGTCACTCTTGCGAACGCAGGAATCCAGGGCTGACCAGATATGGAGCATGGATTCCTGGTCAAGCCAGGAATGACGGATTCGAGAGCCGATGACTTTTTCAGCAGCCTGCTAGCGACGAAGACCAAACAGCCCGCGCCGGTAGGCGCGGGCTGTTTGGAACGTCTCAGGACGACTGAAGTGCTATGGAGCCAGTGGCTCTGCGGTGCAGCCGATGTCCCCACGGCCCAGTCGAACTACGTCGTCGTTGTCATTGGCCAGAGGAATTGCGATTTCGGTACTCCGCAACCATCGGTTGTGAGTTGTCGTGCTGGGCAGTCGGCGACCCTGCGGGATGATGTCGTCGTAACCCTCAACTCGGAGTCCGAATATCACATCGTCGTCGGCTTGCTTGCAGGCGATAATGCGAACGACGTACCCGTCGCCGGCGTCAATACCGGAGCTGGCGAACCAGCGATCGGTGGCGAGGTTGGGACCCAGGTACCTTGCACTCGGCGGTGGGTCAATATCGACGCCATTAACGCGAAGATTGAACTCAAGCGTTCTCGAAGCACGGGTTGGATCTAGCCGGGCGATGATCCTGACAGCAAGAGTCTCGCCGACTTCTTCGATTTCGTCAGCGACTCTGTGCTTGAAGTCGGTGATTGAAAGACCTTGAGCGTCGAAGCCGCCTTGGATCACGTCGAGCATGTCTGTTTGACGTATGCCCGAGTCGGTGATCAAGCGCAGGGTGACGGTCCGCGCATCGTCCGGGCTAATGGCGATCGTCCAGCTGCCCTCGCTGTCGACGGTGGAGGAACCGACTTGTCTGTCGTCTTGATTGACCGCTACGACCTCGTCGCCGACATAGGAATCCAGATCGGTTCCCCAGAACCAATGGGGAGGTAGGGGATTGTCTTGAGCGCCGGCAGAAGGCGCCAGGTTGACCAACAACGCTGTCAGGCCGACCAACAGCGCCACGCCCAGAACCCACCGCCTCGTTGCACCTTCAAACAGGATGGTTCGCATTCCCGGCTCCTCCTTAACCCACGCCCGCCTTGGTGGGAGTTAGTTGACAATAGTTTATCGCGGCCTAACGAGTTCGCCGCATCGGTTCTGCGCGCGTTAACCGATTTTGCGCTCGGCTAACGAATACGCCCTCGACACTCTGCCAACGCGCTCGATGTCTGTCAACTGGCAGGAATGCCCGCTGACAGGGTGCTCATGCACGATAACGATACATTCCTATCGTGCCAGGAAGCCGCCGTCAACCTTGAGCTCGGCACCTGTCACATATGACGATTCGTCGGAAGCGAGGAACAGGACCCCATTGGCGACCTCGTCGACCTCGCCGGTGCGGCGCAATGGGATAGCTCGCACGAGACGTTCTCGGGCCTCATCAGACATGCCGACGCTGGATCGCATCGGTGGCATGAAGCCGGGGTGAACGGTGTTGACGCGAATTCCTTCTGGTCCCAGCCGCACCGCCATCGCCTTGGAGAAGTTGCGTACGGCTGCCTTGGAAGCGTGGTAGGCCGGGTGACCGGTGTCCGAGCCGACGAATCCGTAGATCGAGGAGATGTTGACGATCGAGCCGCCGTTGCCCGCGGCCAGCATCGCCGCCGAGCCCAGTTTGGTACCCAAGAAGACGCCGGTCGCGTTGACATTCATGATCCGGTGCCATCCCTCGGTCGAATTGGGGTCGTCCTCCGAGGTTGACGACAGACCTGCGTTGTTGACCAGCACGTCGAGCCGGCCTGCGTGTGACTCGAGTGTGGACGTGAGCAGCGCGTTCCACTCCTCTTCGGCGGTGACGTCCATCCTGGCGAAGTTGGCGACCCCGCCTGCTGACCGGATCTGCTCCTCGACCTCGCGCCCGCCCTCTTCATAGAGGTCGACGATCACGACCGCCGCGCCCTCGCGAGCGAACAGCCGGCACTCCGCAGCGCCCATCCCGGCGCCGCCACCTGTAACGATTGCGACCTTGCCTTCAAGTCGTCCTGGCATGTCATGCTCCCTCTATCGGTCAGTGGTTGTGATGGGATCGGGGTGGCGGCCCGATGCCGCTTGTCGCCAGGCGTGGCGAAGTTCGTCTTGATTTGACCGGGCCCAAGCGAGCACGTCTTGTTCTTGCCTTGCCGACAACCCTCCACGGACGATCAAAAGATCATTGACTCCGACCATGATTCCTCTTTCGCCGACTTCAGCGTGAAGGGAGGTGGCGGATGATCGCTAGGATGCATCAGAATCTTGATCGAGCCGATTCGACATAGTTCAGACAAGGCTCATACAACGACCACGGTTTCGTTGATTCGCGCCCAAACCTCGTCCCCTGGCAGGCCTGTCAGATCGATGTAGAGCGCATAACCGCAGCGTTGGAGGTCGTCGCCCCATTCGACATCTCGAGCCTTGTTGATGTGGACAGATTCGAAGTAACCGCGATCCTTCCACCCGGCAAACGCAGGCCCGTCAGCCAGGAACGAGAGGTCAACAACGCCGCTTTGCCCGTCGGCGAATTCAATCCAGATCGAGAAACCCTCACGAGCCTCAACCTTGACCGGGTCAGTGACGTAGAACTCCGGCATCAATTGCTTTCCTCGCTTAGCCGCCCGCCGCAGCGATTTCGTAGATCGAGGCTGGCGGCGGGGGCAGATGGTAGATGCGCTCGGCCGTTGTTCGCAGAACCTTCTCGCGGATGCCTTCGTCGAGGTCGGTTAGCACTTCGGTGATGTGTTCCTGCGCTTTCGGGTAGAGGCAGGTCGGGTGCGGGAAGTCCGTCTCGAACATCACGTTGTCTTCGCCGATTTCGGCGATCGCCGCGCGCGGACCGAAGTCCTCGAACCAGAAGGAGGCGAAGATCTGGCGGCGGAAGTACTCCGACGGCTTCATCGTCAGGCCTTCGCGCTCGGTCGGGACGGTCTCTTCGAACTGGTAGTCCATCGCCTCGAGCAGGAAGGGGATCCAACCGATGCCGGACTCGACGGAGACGAAGTTCAGGTTTGGGTAGCGCTCGCAGAGCCCGCTGAAGATCAGATTCATGACCACCTTGAAGTTGGTGATGAACAGGCCGATCGAGATCATCGCCAGGCGCCGCTGTGGGCCGTAGCCCGGCCAGAGCAGCTTGTCGGCGACGCCGGCGCCGGCGCCGATGTGGAAATTGACCGGCATGCCCATGTCCTGGCAGGTGTCCCAGAACGGGTCCCAGGCCGGGTCGCCGAGGTAGGGCAGACCGAACGCTTCCGGTGTGTCGCACATGGTGATCCCGGTCATGCCGAGATCCTTGATCCGCTGCAACTCCTCAACCGCTGCGGGAATGTCCCAGAAGGGCACCAGGCCCTGCGGGAAGAGCCGGCCTGCGCCTTCGTCCTGGAACTCGGCGACCGCATCGTTGTAGACGGTGCAGCAGACGTTGCGCAGTTCGGAGTCCTCGATTTTGACGAAGTTCTGAGAGCCAAACCCGGCGACGTTGGGATAGACGATCTGCTGTGCGATGCCGAGCTGATCGAGCAGCTTGAGCCGCGCCTTCGGTTCGGTCGCCGCCTTGCTCATCTGGTCGAACGAGCTCAGCGAGATCGTGCCGTATTCCTTCTGGCCGTCCTTGCGGACGACGGTGAATCCCGGCGGGCCGAAGTCGATGTCATCCAGGACCTGCCAGCGCTGCTGACCCTCTTCGTTGACCACGATGTGGGGCACAGCGTCCTTGTACTTGGCTGGCGCGCGCGAGGTCCAGAGGTCGGGCGGCTCGGTGTAGTGAGAGTCAATGTCGATGACGGCAATACCGTGAACGGTGAGGGACATGAGGGGACTCCTGCGGTTGCTGCGAGATTTTCCCCAGCATGTTAACCGTTTGACGGATCGGGCAGATCTGGCAGAGCAGGCAGGTCAGGATGTCGGCGCTGGAATCTGGGCCAACGCGAAGTCGCGGGCCGCTGCCGCCGGCGTGATCCGCCGTTCCTGCCCCCGCGCGAAGATCTCACGCGTGGTCTCGAAAACGCCTTCAGCGTGTGCGACCGACTCCTCGTAGCTCCAGCCGGCGACTTCTTGCGCGACAGAGATCACTCCTCCCGAGTTGACGACGTAGTCGGGCGCGTAGAGGATGCCTCGCTCTGCGATTAGCTCAGCGTCTTCGGGGTCGCGGCTTAGCTGGTTGTTTGCGCCGCCGCAGATCGCGCGGCATTGGAGCGTCTGAATTGATTGCTCGGTGAACACGCCTCCCAGGGCATTGGGCGAAAGCAGGTCGCAGGGTCTGACGTAGGCGTCATCAACCGACACCGTTCGCGCCCCAATCTCGGCGGCCAACACGCCCGCGCCAATCGCGCGGATATCTGCGACCATCAGGCGAGCGCCGTCTTCGGCCAATGAACGCGCAACCTTCGATCCCACCTTGCCCACGCCGACGACCACGATGTTTCGACCGCTCGGACTCGGGTCGCCGTCGAGCGCCTCCAGCGTCGCGTAAATGCCGCTCAACACGGTCACTGCCGTGAGCGCAGACGTGTCGCCTGAACCGCCCAGTTCGGGCGATGTCCCAACGACGTAGGGCGTCCACTGTGAGACCTGATCGATCTCATCGGTGGTCGTGCCGACGTCGGTCGTGGTGAGAAAGCGACCCTCGAAGTGGTTGATGAACTCCGCGTAGCTGCGCAGCTGTGTTTCGGTCTTAGCCGACGGGTCGCCGATCACGACCGCCTTGCCGCCGCCGAAGGGCAATCTCGCCGCAGACGACTTCAGCGTCATCGCTTCTGCCAGCCGTCGCACGTCGACCATGGCCGCGTCGTGGTCTGCGTACGGCTGCCAGCGTGTGCCGCCGATGGCGGGACCTAACGCGGTCGAATGGATCGCGCAGAATGCTTCCAGCCCCGCGTCGGGATCGCTCCAGTGAGCGAACTCTTCAAATCGGCTGTCAATGATCGTGCGAAACTCGGCCATCGCGCACCTCGCAGTCTGGTTGATCTGTTAATCGAGCATTCCTGAAATGCTGACGATCACCCCGCGGGCATCTATCTCTATCAACTGTAAATCGCCGCTCGGCGCATAGAGTCGGCCGACCTCGCGCGACCATGCGAGTTCAAGTCGCTCTGTGCCCTGGTCATCGCCCGAGACGCCAACAGCGCCCGGACCGCCCAGCAGGATGATCGAGCCCTGGCTTGCATCGTCTTCCGTGCCAACGGCCCGACCACAACGCATACAGCCGGGCGGCACGATGGCGATGGTGACGGCTGCGCCGCGAAGATCGCTCAAACGCCAGAGGGAGTCGCCACCGGCGCTGGACGAGAGCAGCATGTCGGGAGCAATCGCGCCGACGTCTACACCGACTTGCAAATCCTCGTCCGCTTCGACCGCAGGCGGGGACTTGAGACCTGGCAGCTGCCCGATTTGATGGCTTGCATAGACTTCGGCGAATTCTGTGCTGTGCTGCTCGACGAGCTCATCGGGCGCCTGACCGGCCCAGATGCGAACGATGACGCCGTCTGGATTGATGAAGAACGATCGCGGTGGGCCGCTTGGTCCGCCGCCACCGTAGGCACGGAAGACTGCTCCGTCGTAGTCCATGGGGATTGCGTAGTCAGCGCCGAACTCGTCGATGAAGCTGAGCGACACTGACGTCGATTCCTCGATGTTGACGCCGACGACGGTAAACCCTGTTTCGGCAAGGGCTCCCTGCGCGCGGATCAGGGCTGGGACTTCGCGTCGGCAGGGACCGCACCATGAGGCCCAGAAGTTGATTAATACGGGTTGGCCGCGCCAGTCGGAGAGGCGGAATCTCTCGCCGTCAACGGTTTCCAGATCGAAATCGGGCGCGAGTTGTCCAACGCTTGAGCCAACTACGAGATCGTTGGTTGGCAGCCAGGCTGGCAGGTCGACGACTCCGCCGTCGCCGCCGCTCGACGGTTGCAACAGCGACAGCCAGAGCGCCGCCGCGACCGCGATCACCACTCCCGCGCCGGCAATGACAGTTCTCGCTCCGTGATATTCCCGTGGGCGGTTCGGATTCTCGTGCGGCAGCCCTTCAGCCGCATCATCGGTCGAGTCCTCGCGGTCTTCTGACAGGTCGTCGGTATCATTCATGGCGTTCGGCGATGGAGTCGTGCAGCAGTTTGAGCAGCTTCAGTAGTTGCGAAGTTGGAGGCAGCCTATGACGGCGCAGTCGATTCCGGCAGACCTGTTCCTGTCGGCCATTCGCGAGGCGGGCGTGCAGGATGTCGTCCTGGTCCCAGACACGCATCAGCGTACGGTGCTCGACTTGCTGATGGCCGACGACGAGATTCGCACCGTCCACTGCTCAACCGAGGACGAGGCCGTCGCCGTCTCGGCCGGACTGATCATCGGCGGCCGTCGGCCGATGATGCAGATTCAGCACGCCGGCCTGTACGCCTGCGTGAACAACCTGCGCGGCGTCGCGCTGGATGGTCGACTGCCGATCGTTCTGCTGATTGGCTTGCTCGGACGCGACCCGGAGCTGGAGCCAGAAGAAGACGGTTCCTCGATGGTCCGGCTATGTCGACCGTTGCTCGAGACACTGGACATTCCCTCGCATCTGCTCGACGCACCCGACGACCTGCATTACATCGCCGAGGCCTTCGACGAAGCCGCCGAGCGCAACGGCCCGGTCGCCTTGCTGGTAGGAGCGCCAACATCATGACCGACCACCACGAAAAGCAGGACAACCAGGACAAGCAGGACATCCAGGACAACAACACCAGGCAGCGGATGTCTGTGGAATCCGCGCTCGATGTGCTCGCCCGCCGCCGCGACGATCAGGTCGTCGTCGGCACGATGACCGCCAACGGCGTCTGGCGAGAAAAATCGCCCAGCGACCTCAACCTGCCCGTGTTGGGATTCATGGGCGGCGCGTCGGGGCTGGGACTTGGCGTCGCGTTGTCGCGGCCGGACCGCGATGTCTGGGTGATCGACGGCGACGGATCGCTGATGATGCAGCTCGGGTCGTTGGGCACAGTCGCGGGCGCCGCGCCCAAGAACTTCGTGCACATCGTGGTGCACAACGGCGTCTACGAGACCAGCGGCTCACAGCCCTTGCCGTCGCAGAGTCAGGTCGATTTCGCGCGGATGGCCGACGGCGCCGGCTACGCTCAAACCGCCTCATTCGGAGACGCCGAAGAGTTCGATGCGGCAATCGACGAACTGCTCGCCGCAGAGGGTCCAATCCTGATCCAGCTCTACACGAGGCCTGGAGGTCGCTTCTACACGGCCCGCCCAACACCACCGGGAAGCACCCCAGCCTTCGCTCGAATGTGGCCGCCGGTCGCCGAGGCGCTGGCGAAGTAGTACCAGGATTCTCAACACTTTCAGTGGTGTCAGATCGCCAGGATCCAGTTCGCAGGACCGCATTTGGTGCGATATGCCCTCCGCGACAAGGGAAACTCTGGGTCTGACTTGAAGCGAGTAAGCTGACCAAATGAACGGCGCCTACAGCGATGATGAACTTGTGGAGATGCTCCGTAATCCGGAGTCGGAGCTTGTCGAACGCAAGCAGTCCTTGAAGGGACGCGCCCGGGATGGTATCCGCGAGGCGATCTGCGCATTCGCTAACGACTTGCCCAACTTTCGCCGCCCAGGCGTGGTCTTTGTCGGAGTGCAGGATGACGGTGAGCCCGCTGGACTCAACATTAGCGACGAATTACAGATTCAACTCGGTAGTATGAAGACGGATGGGCGCATCGTACCTCCACCTACCATGTCGGTGCAGAGGCGAGAACTGTTGGCAAAGGACGTAGCAATCGTCGTTGTCCAACCCTCCGACTCACCGCCTGTACGTTGCGATGGCCGGATATGGATCAGAATCGGTTCTCGCCGCGGCCTGGCGACCGCGCAAGACGAGCGGATTCTGAACGAGAAACGGAAGTTCTTGGATCAGTATTTTGACGCACGGGCAGTGCCTCATGCGCGAATCGAAGACTTAGATCTGCGGCTGTTCGACGAAGAGTATCTCCGAGCAGCTTTCGACCCCATCGTCCTGACCGCCAACGACCGAAAGTCGGAGGAACGTCTCGCTGCCACGAAAATGATCGTGTCGGTTGACGATCCCCAACCAACCGTCACCGGTATATTAACTCTGGCACGCCGGCCTCAGGACTTTCTTCCTGGAGCCTACGTGCAGTTTCTCAGGGTGGACGGCCTAGCACTAACTGACGAAGTGATCGATGAGGCGCAGATCTCGGGACCTATCGGGCAAGTCATTCGTCAGATGGACGAGAAACTTGCGAGCCATAACCGTACACATGTCGATATCAGGTCTGGGCTCACGGAGCGCAGAAGAGTCACATATCCGATCATTGCGCTGCAACAGTTGACGCGCAATGCCGTGTTGCACCGAACATACGAAGGGACAAGCGCACCTGTACGTTTGTATTGGTATAACGACCGCATCGAGATACTTAGTCCTGGGGGAGCTTATGGAGTCGTAACCGCAGACTCATTCGGCCGACCAGGTCTCGCCGACTACAGGAATCCAAATTTAGCCGATGCGATGAGGGTGCTGGGATTCGTTCAGAGATTCGGCTTTGGGATCAGCGAAGCGCGGCGGGCCTTGCTTGAATCTGGACAGCCGGAACCAGAGTTTGAGGTCGCCGCCAATTGGGTCAGCTGCGTCATTAGGAGGCTGTCGTGAGCGTTCCAGTGTTGACATTCTTTAATAACAAAGGGGGCGTAGGCAAGACCTCCTTGGTGTATCACCTTGCGTGGATGCTTACGAAGCTGGGCTACTCGTCATTTGTCGTCGACTTAGATCCGCAGGCCAATCTGACTGCAGCGTTTCGCAGCGAAGAGTCGATGCTGCAGCTCTGGGACATGCCTCCAGCCGACCGGGGCGGCACGGTGTATCAGTGCGTCGAGCCCTTGACGAGGGTAGGCGATGTCCGCAGCCCGCAGTCTCTGTGGGTATCAGATCGAATGCACTTGCTACCTGGCGATCTAGCACTCTCTGGATTCGAGGAGTTGCTTTCCACGGAATGGTCCAATTGCCTCGGCAGTGCCAATCTCTACCGTCCATTTCGAGTGATTACCGCCTTTTGGCAAGTCATGCAGATGGGTGCACAGGACTGCGGTGCTGACATCGTCCTCGTTGACGTCGGTCCAAGTCTTGGGGCGATCAATAGATCGGCTTTGATCGCGACTGATTTCGTGGTCGTGCCGCTCGCGGCTGACCTGTTCTCACGCCAAGGGCTTAGGAACTTAGGGCCAACCCTGTTCCGTTGGCGCGCAGAGTGGCAGAAGCGACGCGAGAACTGGCCAGCGAGTGAGTTTGATCTTCCGGCAGGGCGAATGCAGCCAATTGGCTACGTGATTCAGCAGTACATCGAACGTCTAAGCAATCCCGTCGAGGCATACGATCGGTGGATCAGGCGAATGCCCAGCGAGTACGCGCGCAATGTGCTGGGCGAGGCATCTGGTTCAGATTCGCTGCAGCCGGAAGCAGACGAGAATTGCGTAGCCACTGTGAAGCACTACCGGAGCTTGATTCCCTTGGGTCAGGATGCTCGAAAGCCGATCTTTGACCTGACCGTGGCCGACGGTGCGATCGGGAGCCACGCCGCGGCTGCAACAGAGGCCCAAGGTGATTTCCGCAAGATGGCAGAAGAGATACTCCGCCGGATGGAGGCCGCAAACGCCTAGTGATGATCCTCGTCGTGCGATGGCATCGTCTCCGCCACGCAGGGATTCTCCAACGTCCCGATCCCTGAGATCGTAATCGAGACCGTGTCGCCCGCGACCAGCCAGCGTGGCGGCGTCATCGCTGCGGCGACTCCTGACGGCGTGCCGGTCGCGATCACATCTCCCGGTTCCAGTGTCATCGCCTGGGTGATGTACTCGATGATGTCGTAGCAGTCGAAGATCAGGTGCTTCGTGTTGGAGTTCTGGCGTAGCTCGCCGTTGACGCTGGTCTGGATGTCCAGCGTGTGCGGGTCGCCGAGTTCGTCGCCGGTGACGATGACGGGACCGATCGGGCCGTGGGTGTCGAATGACTTGCCCATCGTGAACTGTCGGGTGCGATTCTGGAAGTCGCGCACGGAGACGTCGTTGACGATCGTGTAGCCGGCAATCACAGTGGCCGCGTCGGCAGCCGAGACGTGGCGGCAGGTCTCGCCGATGACGATGCCCAGCTCGCCTTCGTAATCGACGGCCCTGGAGGCCAGTGGAATCTGCACGCCGCCGCCGGGCTGGTTCACGCAACTGATCTGCTTCGTGAAGATGGTCGGGTAGCGCGGCGTCTCGGCGCCGGTCTCGGCGATGTGGTCGGCGTAGTTCAGTCCGACGGCGAGGAATTTCTTAGGGTTCGGCACCGGCGAGAGCAGGTGGACGTCGGAGAGCGGACGCCGATTGCCGCCGCGCTCAACGGCCATCTCCGCCATGATCCGCGCGTCCTCGCCAATCGCGAGAAAGTCGCACATGTCGTGCGGCGCGTCGGGAGCAGCCAGGTAGAGGTCAACGACTTCGTCGCCGACGACCACGCCGACACTCACACGGTCTTCGAACGAAAAACTGGCCAAGCGCATCTCGCGCTCCTCTCAACACCGAAGCCGCAGATGACGGCCGGTTTAGATAGCAGGGTTGGTCCCAACGGGTTTCAGGCTAGTCGCCGCGTTCCGCCAGTGGAATTGTGCCGATCACGTCGTCGGCTTCCATTTGGTCGATCTCTTCTTTGGTTAGTGCCGTTAAACGGGCGAGTACCTCGCGTGTGTCTCGGCCAAGCGTGGGCGAAGGCCGATCCTCCTCGGGGCCGTCCCAGTTGGCGAACTGGTACGGCTGCAACGGATACCTCTTCGCGCCCGCATAGCGGTGATGCTGCTGGATGAAGAAGTTGCGCGATGCCAGGTGCTGATCTTCGAGCATCGCGAGACCGTGATAGACAGCTCCAGCAGTGACTGGCAGACCCTGTAGCTCGCGCATGAGCAGATCCGCTTCGCGGTCGCGCGTCCAGTCGGCGATCGCTCTGTCGATCTCTTCGCGAGCGGAATCGCGGTCCTCAAAGGTCGGATAACGCTGAATCCAATCTGTGCGATCCATGAAGCGCGCGAGATCGGCGAATTGCTCGTTGGTCTCGCACGCGATGGCGATCCAGCTGTCGTCCCGGCAGGGGTAGGTGTTGTGCGGTGCGACCCGTGGGTGATAGTTGCCCACTCGTCCCGGATCCTCGCCCGAGATCGCATAGGCGGTCACTTCGGCGCCGGTAAACGAGGTTGCGGTCTCGGTCTGTGAGAGGTCGATGTGGCATCCACCGGGTTCGCCCTGAGCGTGAAGCCGCCGTCGCCGCTCCATCGCAGACAGCAGCGCCAGCGCTCCCATCACGCCGGCCAGAGGGTCGCCGCCGGTCGTGCCGCTGAAGATCGGTTGGTCGTCGGGGTAGCCGGTCAGATGCGGCAGTCCCGACATCTGCTCGGTCGTATTGGCGAACGCGGTGTAGTGCGACCAGGTGCCGGTCAGACCGAAGCCGGGCATCGAGATCATGATCAGTTCGGGATTGATTTTGCGCAGCTCTTCGTAGCTCAGGCCGAAGTTGCCCATCACGCGCGGCGTGTAGTTCTCGACCAGGATGTCGGCGTCACGGACCATCTGGCGGATGACGTCTGCGCCGCGAGCATCGGTCAGGTTCAGTGTGATCCCATGCTTGTTTCGGTTGACCCAGTTGAACGATGGCGCCCACTCCCACCAGAAATCATCGGACGACCCGGTGGCCCTCCAGCCATCGATACGCTGCACCGATTCAACCTTGATCACATCCGCGCCGGCGTCGGCGAAGACCAATGAAGTCATTGGACCGGACATAAACATCGACAGGTCGATGACCCGCAGACCTTCGAGCGGACGTTTGGGCGCATCACCCGTTGCGCCGTTCGCGACGGTTGAGTCCGCCACGCCCGCAGGCCAGACGGATTCCACGTCCGATTTGACCTCATTCGAGTTCTCACCGAGCAGAGGCGTTGGTGAGCCGGTCGGGCGCTCGTCGCCGAACATCCAGGGGATGCCCGGCATCCGCACGCGACCGGCGTGGGGATGCTCGAATTCAAGGAAGAAGTCGCGCTCACGATGGGGGAGGAGATTGAGCACGTCAGGGAGCGTCGGAATCAACCCAAACGGAATACGCCACGCCTGTGCGTCGTGGAAGACATCCTCGGCCGTGCGCAGCCGTGTCAGATTGGCGAGCTCGGTCGCCAGTTCACGGGAGTTGGCCATCCGCGACCAGCCGTCGGCGAACAGTGGATCTGCGATCAACTCCGGCCGGCCGAAGAACTGGCACATCATTTCCCACTGAGCCTGGGTTAGGACGTTTGCGCCGACATAACCGTCAGATGTGGGCAGAATGAATGAAGGCGCCGGGCCGATGTCAGCGCGTCGCAGACCGTTGTCACCGGAGTATTCGTATCGCTGGACGAGCAGGAGACAGGCGTTGATTGCCGCCTCGATCACAGAAACATCGACATGGTCGCCGCGACCATGTTCCCGCGCTGCATGGACCGCGATCAATGTTGCGACTGCGGCGTAGGCGCCGGCCAGCGTTTCCTGGACAGCCGCTCCTAGTTGCAGCGGCTCGCGATGCTCCCGTCCGCACAGGTAAACGAAGCCGCCTAGTGCGCTGGCCGTGAGATGGTTCCACTGCCAGTCGGCGTAGGGACCGTCCGAGCCGAAGCCGGTCACCGTCGTCAGGATTGCCTTCGGATTGCGTGCAGACAATTGTTCATATCCGAGACCACGTGCGGCCAGGCTCGGTTCGGTCTCGTGTGAGATCACAACATCAGCTCGTTGGATTAGATGCGACCGCAGGATGAGATCGTCCGGGTTGGACGTATCGATGACGACGCTGCGCTTGGAGGTGTTGGCATAGAGGAACGGAGCCGAAGCCTCCGGGTCTTCCGATCCGGCGAACGGACCGCGTCGACGGGCTGAATCACCGCTCGGCGGTTCAAGCTTGATCACGTCCGCGCCGAGGTCGCCGAGCAGCTTCGCGGCAAACGGAGCGGCCAGTCCCTCCGAGATGTCAAGGACCCTCAATCCGTCCAGCGCCGTAGTCATATGTTCTGCTCCGACCTCAGACTCAGCCGTCAGACTCAGCCGTCAATTCGTCGATTGTTGAATCCAGTGCAGGGTAGATGAGAGTGTCTCAACGCCACGAGATTCGTCATACCCGCGCTCCGCCGCGAGAATCTCGACGCGGGCTATGGCAACATTCAATCTGGACGACGCTCGCCGGATCTACGACCCCGGCTGGAGCGGCGTTGCCAGCGTGCGGACGACGTGAGTCTGGGCTGCCGCTAAAGCCTGCGCGGGCCAGGAGCTGTGCGCCCGCCGCCTCAGGACTGTCCGCTTGATACTGAACTCATATTCTGATACGTTCGCCTGAACAACTCCCAGCCATCCTTGCCCGGCTCAGCTTCAGGAACTGCCATGTCCCCAACGACCATCGGCAAGTCCACCGAACGGCGCCGACCGTCTGTCAACCAACCCCTTCCAGCTTCGACCACCACCGTCCAAATCCGAACACAACCGAACAAGTCGAACGCCCCCGCTGTTCAGTCCCACCGAACAGGGCTGAACAAACCTGAACGCCCCCAACCCCGAATCGCCCCTAAAACACAGGGAATCCTGCGGCGCCCGCACAAGAGGCGCCTGTTTCGCCAACCGGCTGAACACTCCCAATTCCGCTCAGGCATCGGCAAGTCCACCGAACGGCGCCGACCGTCTGTCAACCAACCCCTTCCAGCTTCGACCACCACCGTCCAAATCCGAACACAGCCGAACACAGCCGAACAAGCCGAACGCCCCCGCTGTTCAGTCCCACCGAACAGGGCTGAACAAACCTGAACGCCCCAAACCCCCAATCGCCCGTAAAACACAGGGAATCATGCGGCGCCCGCACAAGAAGCTGCTTGTTCGCCAACCGGCTGAACACTCCCGATTCTGCTCAGGCATCCGCAAGTCCACCGAACAGCTCCGACCGTCTGTCAGCCAACCCCTTCCAGCTTCGACCACCACCGTCCAAATCCGAACACAGCCGAACAAGCCGAACACCCCCGCTGTTCAGTCCCACCGAACAGGGCTGAACAAACCTGAACGCCCCGAACCCCCAATCGCCCGTAAAACACAGGGAATCATGCAGCACCCGCACAAGAAGCGCCTGTTTCGCCAACCGGCTGAACACTCCCGATCCCGCTCAGACATCCGCCAGGCCAGCCTCCGGGCCGAACGGGGGAAAGCGGGGTGGCGTCAATGTCTCTGAACAGGCCCTGGTCTTCATGCCGAGCACAGAGAATTTCCAGCAGCGGAGCGCTGACATGACGGAATTGGAGGTCAGTTGCCCTGGCGCTGCTTGTTCACGGGTAGTTGAGTCGCGCGACGATGTGATGCGGTCTTGTAGTGCGCCTCGAGTTCGTCGCGCAGTGCGTCCTCGCTGGTCGACGAGAATTCCTCTTCACATGGCTCGCAACTCACGCTGACCGGCTCTTCGCTGGCTGTCACGGCGCGGAAGGCGTCGCGCGCCGTGCGACGGGCGAGCTGCTCGTGCAGGCGGTTGCGGAATTCTCGTCGTGATGTCATTGCGGGAGATCCTCAGGTGGCAGTCAAGCGCAACGTAGACTCAGCCCATCGTAAGTGGAGGTCTGGAGCTAGTCATGGTCTGGGAACCCGAGGTTGAGGAACTACGGCATCGCACCGAGCTGTCCGGTCGTGGAGGCACGCCTGACCGGATTGAGCGCCAGCATCGGCTTGGGCGTCTCACGGTCCGCGAACGGGTCGAAGGACTGCTCGATCCCAGTTCCTTCCACGAGGTCGGCACATTGGCTGGTCTCGGCGAATACGAGGAGGGCGAGCTGGTCGAATTCACGCCGTCGTCCTACGTGATGGGATTGGGCAAGATTGACGGACGCACGGTCGCAATCGGCGGCGAGGACTTCACGATCCAGGGCGGATCGGCGCTCTTCCCAATGCAGCGCTCCAAGGGTGGGCTGGGCGGATTCTGCGAGGAATTGGCGCTGGAGTATCGGATCCCGCTGATCCTGCTAATCGACGGCGCGGGCGCGAATGTCGGCGCGACCAAGAAGATGGGCACGACCTATCTGCCCAACGGTTCGGGAACGGGGCGCTCGTTCGTCACCTCGATCGAGGCGATGCAAAATGTACCGGTCCTGGGTGCAGTGCTGGGAGCGATCGCGGGCGGACCGTCGGGACGGGCGATGATGGTCCATTGGAGCGTGATGACCAAAGGGCGCTCGGCGATGTTCGCGGCCGGTCCGCCCGTCGTCAAGCGCGGCATCGGCCACGATGTGACCAACGAGTCGTTGGGTGGGTCGGGAGTGCATGTCCACATTTCGGGCTGCATTGACAACGAGGCCGAGGACGAAGACGACGCATTCCGCCAAATTCGCGCGATGCTCTCGTATCTGCCCGACAACGTGAACGAGCTTCCGCCGGCTGCGCCGATTGTCGAAGCGCCTGAGGGCGCAGGCGAAGCGCTGATCGACCTCGTTCCGCGCAACACGCGGCGGCCGTACTCGATGCACAAGCTGATCTGCTCGGTGACTGACGGCGGCGATTTCTTCGAGGTCAAGCCACACTGGGGCACGTCGATCATTACGGGATTTGCGCGCGTCGACGGAATGCCGATCGGCATCGTCGCGAACAATCCGCTCAAGAATGGCGGCGCGCTCGACCGCGACGGTTCGGACAAGCAAACCCATTTCCTCGAGCTGTGCAACTACTTCCATATTCCGATCGTTTACCTGGTCGACGTGCCCGGCTTCATGATCGGTGAACAGGCAGAGCGCGAAGGCACGCTGCGGGCGGGGATGCGCGCGATGTGGGTCGGGCTGCAGGCCACGGTGCCGCAGCTCACCATCGTGATCCGCAAGTGCTACGGCATGGCCGGTATGGCGACTGGAAATCCGACGAGGCTCAACTACCGGCTCGGCTGGCCCTCGGGCGAGTGGGGATCGATCCCGATTGAGGGCGGCGTCGACGCGGCCTACCGACGCGAAATCGCTAACGCCCCTGACCCCGCCGCCAAGCGTGAGGAGATCGAAGCGGACCTGCGCAAGCTGCGCAACGTCTTCCGAACGGCTGAGACCTTTGGGATCGAAGAGATCATCGATCCGAGAGCCACGCGCAGCTACCTACAGCAGTTCGTCGAGCGCGCCTACAAGGTGCTGCCTTACGAGCTGGAGCAGAAGCCGCTCTACGGCGTCCGACCCTAGCAATGATCAGGAGAGCTCAGATCCCTGCTTCCCGCTCGGCGGGGGAAGCTGCCGAAGGCTGAAGGGGGGGGTCGGCCACTGACAAGGATTGGTCAGGACCTTCCTAGAGTCCGCTAGCCCGCGCAATCAGCACCGCGATCCCAGCCAACGTGCAGTAAGCGGCAAACGGAACCAGCGAGCGTCCTCTGACGAGCCAGAGCAAGGCGCGAATCGCGATCAGCGCTGTGACGAATGAAACGAGGGCGCCGACGATCAGGGCCGTTGCATCGACCGGGTCACGCTCATCAACCAGCGCAGCGACGGCCAGCACTCCGGCGCCTGCGAGCGCCGGCATCGACAGCCAGAACGCCCAGCGTGTTGCCGCCTCGCGCGATTGGCCCAGCGCCATTCCGGCGACGATGCACACCCCCGATCGAGAGATGCCCGGCAGGATCGCGAGGCATTGAGCGATCCCGATCGCCAGCGAGCTTCGCTGATTCAACTCACCGATTGCCTTCGCAGTCGTCGCGCGTCGAATGCGCCATTCAGTACCCGCGATCAAGAGTCCGGTTACGAGAAGGAACGCGCCGGCCGTGGTGGCGTCTCGCAACTCAGACTCGAGCGACTGATACAGCAAGCCGCCGACGATGACGATCGGAATCGTACCCAGCAGCCCGAGCCAGACCAGTCGCCTCGGGCTCAAGCCTTCGACAGAGCCGTCATCCCTGCGCAGTCCGTTCAGGACCGCCCACACTTCGCGGCGGAACGCCCAGAGAATCGCGGCCAGCGTTCCGATGTGCACCGCGACATCGAAGTCGAGCCCCGGATCGTCCCAGCCGAATAGCCAGCGCGAGAGAACGAGGTGCCCGCTCGACGAGATTGGCAGGAACTCGGTTAGCCCCTGGACGATGGCGAGGACGATTACTTCGAGGATGCTCACGTAGACTCCGCACAGACTGACCCAAGATTTACCTGTGGAGTCACTTCACTTTAGGAGCCGACATGGACATCACCGAGGTCATCCGCACCACCTTCGCCGCGCGACAGTTCACTGACGATCCGGTGCCGGACGAGGTCATCGCTCGGATGCTCGAGCATGCGCGTTTCGCCCCGTCAGGCGGCAATCGTCAGGGCTGGCACGTGATCGTCGTGCGGGACCCGGAGATTCGCGCCAGCATCGCGAAATCGGCGGAGCGTCCGGCCAAGCGCTACGTGGCGATGCAACAGGCCGGCGAAGGTCCGTGGAATGCGGCATTCCCGTCGGTCGTGACCGACGAATCAGCGGCCGGCGTGCCTACGCCGAGAAGACTGATGGACCCGTACATCGACGCGCCTGTGCTGCTAGGCATCTGCGTCGACCTGAGTGTTGTGGCGTCGGTCGATAAGGAATTGGACCGCGTCGGCGTGATTTCGGGAGCATCGATCTACCCGTTCGTCTGGAGCCTGCTGCTCATGGCCCGAAACGAAGGCTTCGGCGGCACACTGACCACAATCCCAATTGCCAACGAGCCGGAACTCAAGGAACTGCTCAACCTGCCCGACCACTACGCCGTCTGCGCATTCCTGCCGATCGGCAAGCCGGTCAAGCAGCTCACCAAGCTCAAGCGAGGCCCGGTCCAGGGGTTTACGACGATTGATCGGTTCGACGGCGAGGTGTTCGGGGGCTAGGAACCGCCGGCTGCCGGAGACTCGGTCTGCTCCGGCTGCGGGGCCATAACCTCGGCAGCACGTCTCATTGCGGCGTTGCGCATGAACACAATTGGAGATTCGCCAACCAGTCGACCGGCCTCTACGAGTAGGTGGGTCTGCTCGAAGGTGAGTTCGACGCTGGCCGAGGTGATTTCGGTGTTGAACTCCATGTCAACAACTTGGTCGAGTTCGTCGAGTTGCCCGAATTCTTCGATGTCTTCCGGGGTTGGGCCTAACGGTGTGCTCATGGTCGGCGTCCGCCTCCGCGCTGGCGGTATTTCGCGTGCTCCTCGTCGTCGGCATCCCAGCCGGTGACGATCTTGGATTTGCCTTCCCTGTCAGGGTACTCAATCACGAAGGTCAATAATCGCCCGGAGCGGTCGCGTCCAATCATTCTTTGTCGAGCTCTTCTCCAGTTGATTGTTCCGTCCGCACGCTCCACTAACTTGGCGCGCTGATCGATGAGCACCGGCAATCCTCTCGCGACCTCCAAGGCATGATCCAGTGTCAAACCGTGCTTGGCCAAATGGTCAACGGTGTAGTCATCCCAATCGAGCTGGGGAATCTGACGCCGGGGCATAGGAGCAGTCCTACCGAGACTCAGGTCTGCGCCTCGATGATCACGTCCAGCTCCTGCTTCAGCCGGGGCAGAATCTCGTCGTAGGGATAGTGGCCCAGCGATTCTTCGCCGCGCTTGAGATTGACTGCCAGCGGGCCGCACCACAGACCGAGGTCGGCGTCGTCGGTTTCGCCGGGACCGTTCACTCGACAACCCATCACTGCGATGGTGATGTCGTACTCCAAGGCGTACGCGGTCATTTTCTTCACGTCCTGCGCGAGGTCGACGAACTTCTCGTTCTCGACGCGTGAGCAGGAGGGGCAGGAGATGATGTTCAGACCCTCATCGAAGCGCGGCGGCACCGAGCGAAAGCGTCCGGCGGCGATGTCGCTGAGAATCTCTCGGGCAACTTCGATCTCCATGCCTTTGTCGTCGAACGGCACCGTCAGCGAGACGCGCACGGTGTCGCCGATGCCTTGCGAGACGAGCTGCTCGAAAGCGACTCGGGTCTTGATCACGCCCTCGGGCGGCATGCCGGCTTCCGTGACCCCCAGATGCAGCGGCACATCAGGGCGCTCGGACGCGAACTGTTTGTTGACCTCGACGACCTGCTTCCAGTCCGAATCCTTGAGCGAGACGACGTAGCGGTCGAACCCGAACTCGTCCAGCAGCCCGCAGTGTTCAGATGCTGAGGCCACGATTGCCGAAACGTGATCGTCGGGGTAGCGCTCCAGCATCCGCGGATCGAGCGAGCCGCAGTTCACGCCGACTCGGATTGCGCAGTCGTTTGCCGCCGCCGTTTCGGCGATGAAAGCGACCTTGTCGCGCACGGACTTCGACTTCTCGTGGTGATGGAGGTGTCCCGGGTTGTAGCGAATCTTGTCGACGTGCGGGGCGACCTCGACGCAGAGTCGGTAGTTCTCCTGCAAATCAACAGAGAGCGGCGCAGACGTCCGTTCACGCACGACCGCCAGCGCCTCGACGTCCTTGCGCGAGTCAACGGCCACTCGCACGAGGTCTGCCCCAGCGGCCTCCAACAACTTGACCTGACGCACCGTGGCTTCAATGTCCTGCGTCCTGGTCGCGGCCATCGACTGCACCACGATCGGATGTCCGCCACCGATCGTCACATCGCCCACTCGCACGGGGCGCGTCGGGTTCCGGCGTAGCTCGCCGGTGAGTTCAATCGTCTCCGCCATCGTTGCGTCCTCTCCCGCGACCAATCACCCGCATCGTACCGTTGACGAGTGCTCTTCAACGTGATCTTCCTGATCCTCTTCGTCGCCGCCTGGTCGTTCCTGGCGCTGTTGAGTTGGATTGCCCTCAGCGTTCCCCGTCGTGCGCGGGGAGCCCTGTGGGCCGCGCCGTTCGCGTTCCTCGGCGGGATCGGAGGCGGAGCGCTTGTCCCGCTCGCGGGATTGGACGACGAAGTCGGAATCGGCGTCTCAATGATTGCCGCAGTCGTCTGTTCGGCCTTGGCCTGTTGGTTGAGTTACCGGGCCTGGGACGAGTTCGATCTGGGCCAACGCTTCCGCAGGTTCGCTCGACGCAACCGCTGATATCGTCGCTGCAATAGCACCGAGACCTGGGAAATAGCACTATGCCTGTTACCCGCATGTCCGGCCTCTTTGGCCGCACGCTGCGTGAAGCGCCCGCCGACGCCGACTCGGCCAATCATCAGTTGCTGCTGCGCAGTGGTCTGATCGTCCAGCTTGCAGCCGGCATCTACTCATTCCTGCCGCCGGCCTGGCGCACCCTGCTCAAGATCGAGCAGATCATTCGCGAAGAGATGGAGGCTGCCGGATCGCAGGAGATGCGAATGCCGGCGATCCAGCCGCGCGAGCTCTGGGAAGAGTCCGGACGCGCCGACTCCTACGGCCCGGTTCTCTTCAACCTCAAGGATCGCCGCGACCGGACGATGGTGCTGGCGCCTACGCACGAGGAATCGGTCACCGACCTGTTCCGCAAGGTCGTGCAGTCCTATCGCGAACTGCCCCAGAGCGTGTTTCAGATGCAGACCAAGTTCCGCGACGAGCCGCGTCCCCGTGGCGGATTGGTCCGGGTGCGCGAGTTCATCATGAAGGACGCCTACACCTTCGATGTCGACGACGACGCCTTCCAGCTCAACTACAACGCCATGCGGCAGGCGTACTACAACATCTTCGAGCGCTGCGGAGTGCCTGTAGTGGCGGTCCAGGCTGACTCGGGCGCGATTGGCGGCAAGCAGTCGGAGGAGTTCATCTTCCTCACCGAGATCGGCGAGGACAACATCGTCCTCTGCCCATCCTGCGGTTACGCCGCCAACCAGGAGCGTGCTGAGTTCGCGCGCGGAGACGGCAGCGGCGCTGAGGGAGAGCTGGAAGAAGTTGAAACTCCCGGCGTCACGACGATCGCAGGCCTCGCCGAGTTCCTCAATGTCCCCGCGCAAGCCACGGCCAAGGCGGCGTTTTTCATGGTCGACGGCGAGCCAATCTTCGCCGTCATTCGCGGCGATCTCGAAGTCAACGAGCTCAAGCTAATGAACGCCCTGGATGCGACCGAAGCACGTCCGCTTCTACCGGAAGAGGTCGATCAGGCCGGCTGGGTCGCGGGTTACGCCTCGCCGATCGGCGTCGATCCGGTCCGCGTGATTGCCGACCCAAGTGTCGTTGACGCGGGCGGCCTCGTCGCCGGCGCGAACCGCGTAGATGCCCATCTGCGCAACGTTACCTACGGCCGCGACTGGACTGCTGCAACCGTCGCCGATATCGGCATGGCGCAGTCCGGCGATCCCTGCGCGCAGTGCGGTTCCGCGCTCGAAATGCATCGCGGGATCGAGCTCGGGCATATCTTCAAGCTCGGTACCCGCTACGCAGAGCCCATGCAGGCCACATTCCTCGACGCCGACGGCGAACGCCGCACACCGATCATGGGCTGCTACGGGATTGGCGTCGAACGCTTGATGGCTGCCGTCGTGCAGTCCAACCACGACGAGCACGGCATCATCTGGCCTCGTTCCGTGGCGCCGTTCGACGTGCATATCGTTCCCCTGGGCAGAGGCGCTGACGTCGCTGAAGCCGTCGCGAATGTGGAGACTGAGCTCTCTGGCGCCGGTCTCAATGTGATGACCGACGACCGCGATGAGCGGGCCGGGGTGAAGTTCAACGACGCCGACTTGTTGGGCGCGCCGCTGCGGATCACGATTGGCGCTCGCGGACTCAAGCAGGGACAGATCGAGCTGAAACTGCGACGCGACAGCGAAGCGTCGTCTGTTCTCCTGGCGGATGGCGTTGAGGCCGCGCAGAGTGCCCTGGCGTCGCTTTCAACCTGATACCCGCTTGATACTGGGGCCCGCGAGTCCCGCGCATTCGCAGTTTCGAATTCAGGTTGGCGTGTATAGTCAACAGTGCGGATGTCGGGTGGGGGTCGGGCCGCCTTGTCTGATCCTGCGCGACACGCACGGATCCACTGGCATAACGTTTCGCCGGGTCTCCCTTCAGGACGACTGCCCATGAAAACCGACTTCCTGCTGGCCATCAAGCAGCTTCATTCCGACAAGAACCTCGACGACGAGGTCATCTTTAGCGCCGTCGAGCGTGGCATGGCCGCGGCCGTCAAGCGTCGCTACGAACTGCCCGGCAACGTGGTCGTGAACATCGACCGCTTCGACGGCAGCATGTCAGTCTGGTCCGAGCGCGAGGTTGTCGAGATCGAAGAAGACATCTCCGAACCCGATCTGCAGATTGAGCTGGAGCGCGCGCGCTTGTCCGACGCCTCGGTCCACATCGGCTCGACCCTGCGTGAGAAGCACGACATCGAGAACGTCGGCGGCCGCATTGAGGCCCAGACCGCCAAGCAGGTGGTGCTGCAGGCTCTGCGCGAAGCCGAGCGTGAGGCGGTCTTCGCCAAGTATTCCGGCGAAGAGGGCGGCATCATCAGCGGTGACGTACAACGCGTTGAGCCGCACCAGGTCATCGTCGAATTGGGCGACCACACCGAAACCATCATGCCGGCCCAGGAGCAGGTGCGCATGGAGCGCTACCGCACCGGTCAGCGCGTCAAGGCGATCATGGTCGAGGTTCTGCGCGCCAACAAGGGACCGCAGATTGTCATTTCACGGTCGCGCCCCGATTTCGTCCGTCGCCTGTTCGAGCTTGAAGTCCCGGAAATCACGCGTGGCGTGGTCGAAATCCGCGGCGTCTCTCGTGAGGCGGGACACCGCACGAAGATTGCCGTCTTTTCGCGGCAACCCGGCATCGATCCCGTCGGCAGCTGCATCGGTATGCGCGCGATGCGTATCCAGAACATCGTCAATGAACTGCACGGCGAGCGTGTGGACGTCATCCAGTGGGATCGCGACCCCCGCCTCTTCGTTGAGCATGCGCTCAGCCCGGCTCAGATTCTCGCCGTTCGGATCGACCCCGAGACCAATACGGCCGAGTGCGCCGTTCCCGACATGCAGCTCAGCCTGGCGATTGGACGCGAGGGCCAGAACGCGCGGCTTGCGGCGCGACTGACCGGCTTCCGCATCGATATCAAGCCGCAGACCGTGGCCGAGCGTATGCAACTAGAAGGCCGCGGACCATTCGCGCCGCAGGCCGATATTGAGATCGAGCCGGATCCGGTTCCCGAGCCCGTTCGCGCTGTTCCAGAAGTCGAGCGACCGATTGCTGCGCCGCTGCCGCTGCCAACGTCGGAAGTTGCTCCGGCGACCACGGCTCAGCCGGTGGTCGAACCAGAAGCCGTTGAAGAAGTGCCGGAACTCGAACCCGTGCTTCGGGCGGTTGAACTCGCTCCCGCCGCTCGCGACGATGGGCAGATTCGATTTGCCGAGGATGTTCTGCGCCGCGAGCAGGAACAACAGCAACAACGTGACCGACGCCGGCGTCGACCTCGCTACCACGAGAGCGACGAAGGCCTCGAAGAAGATCCCTACGCCGCGTACAGCGAATTCGAGGAAGACCGCTAGGCCACTCGTTCGCCGCTTCCTCACCCGTCTGTCGACAACGCGGGTTCCAGCCCCGCGCAGCACGAAAGATGCCGATGTCCCCTTCTTGCTCCAATGCTCGCTCCACTGTCAGCCCCTCTGATCGACCGATCCGCCGTTGTGTGGTCTGTCGTGAGCCCGCGCCTCAGCGGGAACTGCTTCGGGTGGTGCGTCGCCCCGACGGCGTCGTCACACTCGCTGCGCGCGACCCGGGCAGGGGCGCCTACATTCATCGCCAATCGGATTGCCTGGCCACTGCCGCGTCCACTCCCAGGTACCTCGCACGCGCGCTGCGCCAATCGCCGCCGGACGAAATCTTGCATCAGATTGCCCTATCTCCACCGAACTAATTCGTCAACCATCGCAACACTCGTTCAAACTCACGGCTCGGAGACCCCATGACGACACAACAAACGCTTCGGCAATCCACCCCAGCGCCTCAGGCTGAGGGCCCTGTCCTGATTCCCCGCACCTTGACGGTGCGAGAACTCGCCGACCTGCTCAATGAAACACCCGTCACCATCATCAAGACCCTGATGACGAACGGAATCATGGCGGATGTTTCGAAGACGCTCGACTACGGCACCGCGGCCATCGTCGCGATGGATCGCGGCTTCGATCCCGAGGAAGCCGGCGATGTGGTCCCGGAGCAAGAGGCGCCGTCGACCATCGACATCCTCGGCGCGCCCGAAGAGGAGGACGAGGATCCGGTCAACTTGCGCCTGCGACCACCCGTCGTGGCGGTGCTCGGCCATGTCGACCATGGCAAGACCTCGCTGCTCGATCACATCCGCGATGCCAAAGTCGCCGATGGCGAAGCCGGCGGTATCACGCAACGAGTTGGCGCCTACCAGGCGAATGCCAATGACCGCTTGATCACATTCATCGACACCCCTGGCCACGCCGCATTCACGGAGATGCGCGCGCGCGGCGCGCAGGCCACCGACATCGCCATCCTGGTTGTCGCTGCCAACGACGGTGTGATGCCGCAGACCCGCGAGGCGATCAGCCACATTCACGCGGCCGGCGTTCCCTACGTCGTCGCCCTGAACAAAATGGACCTCGACAACATCAATCCTGACCGCGTTAAGGCAGCGCTGGCCGATGTCGGCGTGCAAATCGAGGAGTACGGCGGAGACGTGCCGCTCGTGTCCGTCTCCGCGACTCGCGGCGACGGCATGGACGACCTGCTTGACACCCTGTTGCTCGTGGCAGACATCGCGGAGTTCTCCGCCAACCCGGATCGCGCAGCTTCCGGCGTTGTCCTCGAGGCGGAGCTCGATCGTCGCCAGGGCCCGAAAACCACGCTGCTGGTCCAGAAAGGCACATTGCGGCAGGGCGACCCCGTGCTCGCTGGTCAAACCTGGGGCCGGATCAAGGCCATGACGGACTTTGTCGGCAATCGGATCATCGAGGCCGGTCCGTCCACGCCGGTCGTCGTGCTCGGCATGCAGGATGTCGCCGATGCCGGCGACAACTTCCGCGCCGCCGCCAACGACCGTGAAGCGAAACGCATCTACGTACGGGCGCGACGCGAACGCGAAGCGCGCGAAGCGCAGATCCAGCACTCGGCGACCCTGGACGCGCTCTTCGGCGAGATTTCGCGCGGCAATGTGTCCGCGCTCAACCTGATCATCAAGACTGATGTCGTGGGCTCGGTCGAGGCGCTGCGCGGCTCCTTGGAGCAACTCTCAAATGAAGAGGTCACCGTGAAGGTGATTCACGCCGCCGCGGGCCCCGTCTCTGTGGCGGATGTCAACCTGGCGCTCGCCTCCGAGGGCCTGGTGATCGCCTTCAGCACTCCCGTCGAGCCCGGCGCCGAGCGATTGGCCGACCAGGAAGGCATCGAGGTCCGCAGCTACTCCATCATCTACGACGTGATCGAAGAGGTCGAAGCGGCGATCAGCGGTCTGCTCGAGCCGATCCAGATGCAGGTCGTTGATGGCCACGCCGAGGTGTTGCAGGTCTTCCCCATTCGCGGACTGGGCAACATCGCCGGTTGCCGTTCGCTCGACGGATCAATCCGCAACGACGCTCAGGTGCACGTCTACCGCAACGGCGAGCAGATCGCCGAGTCCACAATCTCCGGCTTGCGACGCTTCCAGGAGGTCGTTCAGGAAGTCGACGCCGGACAGGAATTCGGTGTGGCGTTGGCTCGCTATGAGAAGTTCCATTCGGGTGATCAGCTGGAGTTCTTCCACATCGAAACGCAGTCGCGGATCGTCCAGGGCGGCGAAATCCGCAACGTAACTCGGTAGGCTTGACTCCGACCATGGCACGTAGCAATCGACCCTATGCCGCAACCCGAGACGGCGGCGGCGTTGACCGCATGGAACGCGTCAACGACCTGCTCCGCGACACGATCGCAGAGGTCGTTTCACGCGAACTCAAAGATCCGCGACTTGACATCGCGTTGCTCAGCGTGACCGAGGTCCAGGCCTCGCGTGACCTGCGCCACGCGACGGTGAGAGTGTCGGCGATGTCGTCTCTCAACACGACCCAACAGGAACAGTCGGTGGAGGCGGTAGCAGCGGTCGACGCATTGACTCGGGCAGCGCCGTTCATTCACCGGACGATTCGGCGTCGGCTGCACATGAAGCGGGTGCCGTGGCCCACATTCGAGCTGGACCTGCGCATCGCGGGAGCTGCCGAAGTCCAGGAGCGCATCCGTTCGCTGGGCGTGTCATGACCCGCCGTCGCCGAGAACGCCACCACCCCGGCGCCGTCTTTCTGGTTGACAAGCCAACCGGTCCGACATCGCACGACATCGTGCGCGAGGTCCGGCGCTGGACCGGCCTGCGCCGGGTCGGCCACGGAGGCACGCTCGATCCATTGGCCAGTGGACTGCTGCCGATCTTCGTCGGCGCGGCCACACGCCTGAACGAGTATCTGTCGCCCTACCGCAAGTCCTACGAGGCGACGATTCTGCTCGGCCAGGCGACCGATACCGATGACAGCGAGGGCAAGGTCATCGCCGAGGCGGAAGTCCCAGCGCTGAGTCCACAACAGATCGATGAGGCGCTCGCTCAATTTCGTGGCGAGATCGAGCAGGTGCCGCCCCAATACAGCGCGATCAAACGCGCCGGCGTTGCTGCCTATCGTTCCGCCCGCGCCGGCGAGCACGTGGACATCGATCCACGACCGGTCACCGTGCACGAGCTCTCCGCCACTGCCGTCGAGCTGCCGTTTGTCAGCTTGGCGATGTCGGTCAGCACCGGCACGTATGTGAGAGCGATTGCGCGAGATCTCGGGGACGCGCTGGGCTGCGGCGCTCACGTCACCGAGATGCGACGCACCGCCATCGGCAATCAGACGGCAGCAGACGGCCATACTCCGGAAGCGCTGCAGGCCGCAGCAGATCAAGACAACGTCTGGTCATTGTCCATTTCGCCCGCCGACCTGTTCCCCGACTGGCCGCACTTCCGCCTGCACGGCGAACAGCTCCAGCGAATCAAGCGAGGACAGGCAATCAGGCACGCTTCGGTCGACGGTTGGGACAAGGCGCTCGCACTGAACGCGGAAAATCACGTCACCGCCGTCCTTCGCCGGGACGAGTTCAGCTCAGCCACCTGGCAGCCGGAGAAGGTGCTCGCGGCGGGATAGGTCACCGGAACACACTGAGTTCCGTCATTCCCGCGCTCTGCCGCGGGAATCTCGCCGAACCCCGCACCGACGCTCGAAGCTGAGGAACCGCGCCCGTTTCAATCGCGCACCGGGCTCTTGTCCGTCGTGCCGAGCACAGCGAGATACCCGCGCCGGAGCGCGGGTATGACGGAGTTCGAGGTCTGGCGGGATTGGAAATCCGGCTAGCTAAGAGGCCGTCGGCAGAGAAAATACCAGCGCCAGCGAGTCCGTCTCCGCGATTAGCGAGTATGGGGCGTTCGCCTCGAGCAGTACGCCTTCACCGGCTTTAAGCGTGGCGTTGTCGTCGAGCGTGCCGATGGACACCTCACCCTCCGCGACGATCAGCGCCGTGGGACCGGAGGTCTCGCGATTGAGCGCTCGTTGACCGGCGGGCAGGCGGATCGCCTCCGAGGCGAGGCCGGAAGTCGTTGGGCTGAGTGCGCCGCCCACGCTGGCGGAGATGCGACGCATGGTCATCGTTATGCGATCCCGGCATTTGCGAGGTAGTTGAGCAGGTCCTGCACCGACCGGATCTCAGCCGCGGCTTCCTCGGGAATCTCGAGCTGGTTGTCGTCCGTCGAGAACTCTTCCTCCACCGCAATGGTGAGGTCGACAATGTCGAGCGAGTCTGCGTCGAGGTCGTCGATCAGGTGCGCTTCAGCCGTGACCTTGTCGAGCGGCTGGCGTAGTTGATCGGCAACGAGCTGGAGGAGTCGGGATCGCAGGCTGTTGTCGTCGGACATGTGGCGGCTCCCATCTAGCTAATCGGTGGGCTGTCAGATGTCTGCCGGATGTTGGGGAGAGGGTAGCGGTCAGTTGACGATTCGCGAGAGTGCCACGACACCGTTCTGTCCGCCAAAGCCAAAGCCATTGACCAGCGCCGCTGACAATTCACAATCGCGCGCTTCATTGGGGACATAATCGAGGTCGCACTCGGGATCGAGCGTCTCATGATTGATCGTCGGCGGCAGCACGCCGTAGTACAGCGCGAGCGCCGTCGCGGCGCCGGACAGCGCTCCGGCTGCACCCATCAGGTGCCCGGTCATCGACTTCACCGACGACACCGCCAGTTGGTCGGCGTGGGCGCCGAAGACGGTCCGGATCGCCCGCGTCTCGACGGCGTCATTGAGCGGGGTCGACGTGCCGTGAGCGCAGATGTAGCCGATTTCCTCTGGATTCAGCCCCGAGTTGCGCAGCGCCGTCGCCATTGCGCGCGCCGCGCCGGCGCCGGCAGGATCGGGAGCGGTGATGTGATAGGCGTCGGCAGTGCGGCCGCCGCCGAGCACTTCGGCGTAGATGCGAGCATCGCGCGCCCGAGCGCTGGCCAGCGATTCCGTGACACAGACGACGGCGCCCTCGCCAAAGACAAAGCCGTCACGGTCGCGGTCGAAGGGACGAGAGGCAGCCTCAGGGTCATCATTGCGACGCGAGAGCGCCTGCATGTTGGCCAGGCCGGAAATTCCCAGCACCGAGACATTGGATTCCGTCCCGCCGGAGAGCGCGAGATCGGCCTCGCCGCCCAGCAGCAGTTGTCGGCTGTCGATGAACGCGTAGATGCTCGCAGCGCAGGCGGCGAGCGAGGTCAGCGCCGGACCGCGGAGTCCGAGTTCGATCGAGACCTGGCAGGATGCCATGTTGCCCGCCATCATCGGCACGAACATCGCCGAGACCCGACCGGGTCCCTTGCTGTTGAGTACTTCCGCCTGTTGTGCGATCGTCGTCACGCCGCCGCCGCCGGTGTTGATCACCGCAGCAACGCGCTCAGGATCATGCGCCTCCAGGTCGAGCCCGGCGTCTATCACAGCCAATCGAGCCGCAGCGACGCCCAGCTGAGCGAATCGCGCCATGCGCCGGGCCGACTTGCTCTGCATGTAATCGGTCGGCTCGAATTCGGGAATATCGGCTGCAATATGCACCTTGAGGCCGGCATCAACCAGCTCCGGCACTCGACGAACTCCGGAACGCCCATGTGTCAGCGAGTCCCAGAAGGCGTCAACGCCCACCCCAATCGGCGTCACCGGACCGATCCCGGTGATCACGATCCGCTCCTCCGGTGGACGTTCTGAAGATCGAATGTGGCCACTCACTCGTTGAAACGCTTTAACAGAACGGCGGCGTTGTGTCCGCCCAAGCCTACGGAGAACGAGAGCGCGGCTTCAACACTGAGCTCGCGCGCCTCGTTAGGAATCACATCAATGTCGAGTTCGGGATCGGGCGTCTCGTAGTTCAGCGTCGGTGGCGCGACACCCTCTTTGATCACCATCGCCGAGACGATCACTTCCAATGCGCCCGAAGCGCCCATCATGTGGCCGGTGGCCGGCTTGATTGAAGAAAGCGACAGGTGATCCGCATGCGTCCCGAATATACGCTTGATGGCCGTCACCTCGACCAGATCTCCCAGCTTGGTGGCTGTCCCATGCGTCGAAACATAGCCGACGCTCTCGGGATCGATCTGCGCTTCATTCATCGCTTGCTGAACGCAGACCATCAGCCCCCGTCCGTGTGGTTCCGGTTGGGCAATGTCATGGGAATCGTTCGCCGATCCGCCGCCGACCACTTCTGCATAGATCGTAGCGCCGCGTTCCAGTGCGTGATCGAGATCCTCGATCATCATCGCTGCCGCGCCCTCGCCGGGGACAAACCCATTGCGGTGCAGGTCATATGGAGCGCTTGAGGCCGAGAGCGGCTCGGCTGGTGTCGCGAGTACCCCCATGCGTTCAAAGCAGATGTGGAATAACGGCAGGATGATCGCTTCCGAGCCACCAACGATCAGGGCGTCTGCGCGTCCTGCCTTGATATGCAGCATGCCATCGGCGACGGCATTGGCGCCGGTCGCGCAAGCGGAGGTTGGCGAATAATTCGGGCCGGTCGCTCCAGTGGCAATGGAGAGATGGCCGGACGCGGCGTCGGCAATCAAATTTGGCATCGCAAACGGCGACACGCGCCGCGCGCCGCGCTTGACCAACGTGTCCTGCCAGCGCGTCACCAGCTCCATCCCACCGCCGCCGGAACCGAAGATGATCCCGACACGGTGTTGGTTGTCCTCGTTGATCTGCAGCCCCGAGTCGGCCAGTGCCTCAAGTCCGGCCGACATGCCGTATTGGGTATTCAGGTCCATGTGACGCAGGGCCTTGACGTCGGGCAGGACGGACTCCGGGTCAAAGTCCCGCACTTCCGCCGCGATCGGCATCTTGACGCCCCACGCATCGGGGTCGAATCGCTGGATGCGACCGACGCCGCTCTGACCGTCGAGCAGGTTGCGCCACGTCGATGGCATGTCGTTGCCGACAGGTGTGACGGCTCCAACGCCGGTGATCACGACACGGCGTGGAGATGTGGACGAGTTGGAAGCCACTACTTGGGGATCCCGTCGCTCTTGTCGGGGTAATCACGCTGCGACAGACCGTTGTCATCGTCGGACAGCGGGAAGGTCCAGGATGTGCGTGAGATCCGTCGAACCAGCTTGGAGAGCACATCGCCCGGGCCGGTCTCAACGAACAGGGTCGATCCCTGGGCCGCCATCGTCTTCACGGCCTGCTGCCACTGCACGGGCGCGGTCAGCGCTCCCGACAACTCCTGCGCGAGCTGATCCTTCGTGTGCATGATCCCACCGGTGATGTTGCTGACGACCGGCACCACCGGGTCGCGCCATGGGATCGCGTGGACGGCCTCGGAGAAGTGTGCCTGCGCGTCCGCCATCAATGGCGAATGTGAGGCAATGGAAATCGGCAGGCGCACGACGCGTCGTGCGCCATGCTCATCGGCCAGACGCATGATTCTACGCAATGGAGCCTCATCGCCCGAGACGACCGTTTGTCCGGGGCAGTTGTCATTGGCCACGACCAGCGTGCCTTCCTGGCCGGCTTCGCCAATCAGGCGTCGCAGGACGCGGTCTTTCATGCCGATGATTGACGCCATTCCGCCGGGGCGGAGGCTGTCGGCGGCGTGCATCACTTCGGCACGGCGTCGAACGAGTTGCAGCGCCTCGTCGAAGTCGACCGCTCGTGCGGCCAACATCGCCGTGATCTGTCCCATGCTGTGTCCGGAGACGACTTTCGGTGACAGTGTCCGGCCGGCCGCTTCCCACTTGTCGCGCAAGGCCTCAAGCCATGCGACGGAGGCGACAAAGATCGCCGGTTGTGAATGGGTGGTTTCGTTCAGCTTCTCAGTGGGACCGTGTTCGATCAGGTGGAGCAGGTCGTAGTCCAGGACTTCGTTGGCGCGCTCGAACCACTGCTGGGCATTGGGGTAGACGCGCAGCACTTTGCCGGCCATGCCGACCGACTGCGATCCCTGCCCGGGGAAGAGCAGGGCGTACTCGTCGTCCGTGAGCGCCGGGTATTCGCCGCTTGGCGGATCATCGGCGGCTTCTTCTGGTTCGGTGAGCGTTTCCATCTCGGCTCCTGCCGTCCGGCGTCATCGTGCCTGTGACGCGGCCTCGGACGTGTGATGTCTAATTCTACTGACTCTCAGGTCTTTCATGGCGCTGCAACGGCAAAGCTGTGCGGATCAGCGAACAGTACGGGTAACAGAAGCAGTTGATCGGGCCAAACACTCCTCCGCCTGTCGCGATCAGCCCATCACCATGCCGCCGTCGACATGGATGATCTGCCCGGTGATGTAGGCGCCGCCCGGTCCGGCCAGAAACGCGACCAGCGGCGCCACGTCCGAGGGTTCGCCGAGGCGTTCCAACGGAATCCGTTGCATCACGCTGCCGATCACGTCTGCCGAGAGATCGGCGGTGATGTCGGTCTGGATGAACCCGGGCGCAACGAGGTTGGCCGTGATCCCTCGCGAACCGAGTTCGTGCGCCAACGAACGGGTCATGCCGGCCAGTCCGGCCTTGGCCGCGGCGTAGTTCGCCTGGCCGGCATTGCCGACCGTGCCGATCACCGAGCCAATCGTGATGATCCGGCCCTTGCGAGCACGCACCATCCCGCGCAGCACGGACTGCGTGGTCAGAAACGAGCCGGTCAGGTTCGTCCCAACAACCGCGTCCCAATCGGCCGACTTCATCCGCATCGCCAGCATGTCACGGGTGATGCCGGCGTTGTTGATCAAAATGGTCGGCGCGCCCAACTCGCTCGTGACCGCTTTGGCCATCGCCGAGACCGCGTCTCCGTCGGAGATATCAGCCTGCACAACCAGGGCCTGTCGGCCCAGTTTGCGAATCTGCTCCGCCACCTCTTGCGCCGCATCGGACGACGCGGTGTAGTTCACGCCGACATCGGCGCCGTGCGCGGCCAACTCCAGGGCAATCGCCCGACCAATCCCACGCGACGCCCCGGTCACCAGGGCGACCGCACCAGATAACGGGAGTGCTTCGGAGTCAACCATTAGGTCGAGGTTATCACCGATCCCGGATTCGAATTCATACGTCCGTAACAAGCGTGCGGCAGCGCTCCGCGACACTGCGCAGACTGGTTCCGCGGAACAATCGGGTTTCGGTTGCGTTACTCTTCTTGCGTCAACCGTGCCCGGAGGGGAAATAGCGTATGGATTCCGGAAATACTGCCTGGCTGTTGACCTCAGCGGCGTTGGTGCTGCTGATGACACCGGGCCTGGCGTTCTTCTATTCGGGCTTGGTCCGCACCAAGTCAGCCGCCGCCACGATCATGCAGTCATTCATCATGATCGGTGTGGCGACGATTGTCTGGGTGCTGTGGGGCTACTCACTCGCATTCGGCACCGACATCGGCGGCTTCGTCGGCAACCTGACTAATTTTGGCCTACGCGGGCTCGAAGGCGACAGCCTGCTCTTCATGGTCTTCCAGCTGATGTTCGCGATCATCACGCCGGCCCTGATTACCGGCGCGTTCGTCGAGCGCATCTCGTTCAAGGCGCTGCTCGTCTTCACCGTCGCCTGGATCACGCTTGTCTACGCCCCGCTCTGTCACTGGGTCTGGGCTGAGGGCGGCTGGCTGCTTGACCTCGGCGCAGCCGACTTCGCCGGCGGCACCGTGGTCCACATCAACGCGGGCGCCGCGGCCCTGGCCGGCGCGCTCTTCGTCGGACGACGGCGCGACTCGGTCGCCGAGACCCGTCCGCACGATGTCTCCAAGGTCGTCCTTGGCGCCGGGCTGCTCTGGTTCGGCTGGTTCGGCTTCAACGCCGGCTCGGCTCTCGCCGCCAACGACTCCGCAGTCAACGCATTCGTTCAGACGCAGATTTCAGCGGCCGGTGGTCTTATCGCCTGGACACTGCTCTCCTGGAAGTACACCGGACACCCATCGATCATCGGCGCGGCGACCGGCGCGGTTGCCGGATTGGTCGCGATTACACCGGCGGCAGGATTCGTCGGTCTCTGGCCGGCGAGCGACGGCTACCTGAACTTTTTCCCTGCGCTGTGCATCGGAGTCGTGGCGTCAGTCCTTGGCTTCTACGCAGTCCGAGCGCTACATAACTGGCGCGACATGGACGACACGCTGGACGTCTTCGCCGTCCACGGCGTCGGCGGCATGTGGGGCGCCTTTGCGACCGGCATCTTCGCCGTCTCCGAGGTTGGCGGGGTGGATGGCTTGATTGCCGGCAGCTTCGACCTGCTCTGGCGGCAGGTTGTTGGCATCTTTGCCGCGCTGGCCTGGTCGTTCGTCCTCTCGGTCGGCATCTTCCTGGTGATTCAGCGGTTCATGCCATTGCGGGTCGAAGAGACCGACGAAATGATCGGACTCGACCGCAGCACGCACAACGAGCCGGCCTACGAGTTCGATGAGATCGGATTTGGCTGGGACGCCAGCGAGGCAATCGACCAGGAAATCCCCTCAGGAACTGAAGCGCTGAAGAGGTTGGTGTCATGAAAAAGGTCGAAGCAATCGTCCGGCCGGAAGCGCTCGAGCCGGTCAAACGCAGGCTGATCGAGGCGGGCATCACCGGCTTGCACGTAGAACGAGTCGCCGGTCACGGCTACCAGGGCGGCGTCGTCCAGGCGGGCCGCGGCGGCCAGTTCTACGTCGTCGACATGATCCCCAAAGTCAAGATCATCACGATCATCTCGGACTTCAACGTCGAGCCGGCGATCGAGGCGATCATCGCCGGCGCTCGCACGGACAGCACCGGAGACGGCAAAATCTTCATCACCAACGTAGAGGAAGCCGTCCGAGTCCGAACCGGCGAACGCGGCCACGACGTCCTCTGACCGAACGGAGCTCAGACCGTTCGGTCAGGCCCGCCCAGCCGACCCCGTCATACCCGCGCTTGCCGCGGGTATCTCGCTGTGATTGGCACGTAGGTCGATTGCGGGCTGAGCGATTGGGAGCGGCTGGGTCTCTTCGCGATGGAGCGTCAGTCCACAACTCGGCGAGATTCCCGCGACGGAGCGCGGGAATGACGAGGATCTACGGGAGCTACGAGCAAGTCTCGGTCTGGCGACCTCCAACGTGAACTCGCGCTAGTAAACAACCTGCTCGATCAGCAGCTCCACATAGCGCTCATCTTCGAGCCCGAACTCCCTCTTGAGGATCTCTTCCGAGTGCTCACCGAGGCCTGGGGATGGCCGAGTGCCTAGCCGCGCGCCGTTCCAGGTGAACGGTTGGTGCTGGGTCATGAACGGCACGTCGCCGCGGTTGTAGCGGAAGAACAGGCTGTCGGCGCCCTGATCCCGCTCGGCCAGATCTGCCGCCGTCTCGGCCGGCGAGGCGGGGATGCCCCGAGCTTGCAGCATCGACGAGGCCTCCCAGACTTCGTGCTTCGCCGACCATTCAGACAGAGCCGCCTCAATTTCTTCCTCTGCGGCCTTGCGACCTTCGAGAGTCGATAGGTCGTCCCTGTTCGACAGGTCGCTCCGCTCGATCAGGTCGCAAAGTGCTCGCCACTCTCGGCGATCGCGGACGGCGACGGCCAGCCAGGAATCTTCGCCGGCGGCTGGGAACAGACCGTGCGGGCAGAACTCGGCCGAACGATTGCCGATCCGAGGCGCGTCGACGCCGTTGATCAACGCATCCATCAACTCGTGGTCGAGCAGGTGCACGGCCGCTTCATACTGCGCAATCTCAATCTCCTGACCCTCGCCGGTACGGTCACGATGCAGCAACGCCGCCATCAGCAACGATGCCGCAATCGGCGCGAGCGTGAAGTCCGTGTGCAGCGTCCCGATGCCGATTGGTGGCCGGTCCGGCTGTCCCGTGTGTCCTGCGATGCCGGACAGCGCGGTCACTCCGTTGCCGATTCCTCGATACGACTTCTTCGGACCCGACGTGCCCATGACCGGGAACGAGGCGTATAGGAGGTCGGGCTTGTGTTCGCGCAGCTCGTCGTAGGTGAGATGGAACTTCTCCATTGCGCCGGGCGCGAAGTTGTTTGTGACCAGATCGAAGTGCGGCAGCATCTCGATGATCAGCTCGCGCGTCTTGGGATGGTGCAGATTCAGCGTCAGCGAGCGCTTGTCGGTGTTGGTGTCGTTGAAGAACGCGCCGGTGTCGATCGTAAATCCCTTGGGCGGATGCGAGAACTCGCGAACGGTGTCTACGCCGGTCACCGACTCAATCTTGATCACGTCGGCGCCAAGGTTTGCCAGCAACTCGGTGATCAGCGGTCCTGCCGCCATCCAACAGAAGTCGAGCACTCGGACGCCTTCGAGTGGCAGTCTCGTCACCCGCTGTGGAGCAACCTCGATCCGAGAGCGAACAAATGTTTCACGTGAAACATTTGCAGTTGGCCGCTCGCCGCGAACGATGCCGAGGTCGATCAGCGCTGCGATCTCCTGATCGGAACAGCCTCCAAGCTCGCGCAAGACATCGGTGGAGTGCTCGCCGAGAGCAGGAGCCGGACGCGGATGGTGTTCCAGTGCGGTCGAGCGGTAAGGAGTGCGCGGCAGCGGCAACGTTTTTCCAAGGACGGGGTGCTCGACCTCAGGGAAGAAGCCGCGCTCGTGCAGATGCTCGTCATGCGCAATGTCCAGGCCAGTCTGAACGGGCAGGCCGAGGTCGGCGTTGCGTTGCGCCCGCGAAATCAGGGCATCGCGCTCCTGGGCCGCGCAGAAGCGCCTGGTGAACTCCTGCATCTCCACTTGATGGGTGACCCGGTACGACGGATCGGTCCACGGTTCGTGGCGCAGCGTGTCGTCGCCGGTGACTTCGGCATACCACTCGGGGAAGTCCTTCCAGGTCCGGTTAGTCGGCGACTGCATGTAAGTCACCCAGAGCCCGTCCGATGTCTGATACGTCACGCCCGGTGTGTCGATGAAGACGATCTCACCGCTCTCGAATTCGCCCGACGCGAAGGAGCCGGGTCCTCTGCCGACGACCGGGTACCTCAGGCCGCCGGTGCCGGTGCGTTCGGCGACCATCCCGTGCCAGACGTAGAGATTCGGGTTGGCGGCCTGGATGATCGTGGAGATCACCGCCTCTTGCAACGAAATAGTCGAGGAGACCGCTGGACCGCCGCGCGCTCGCTGGAAGATCGTCGCCACGGCCGCCGCAACGGCCAGAGACGACGACTGCTTGTAACCCAGCTTGCCTGCGGGATAGTCGGGCGCGACGTCGGGAAAGCCATTGCAGACCAACTGACTCCCCGCCGCCATCGCAATCAGGTCAGTCGTCTGCTCCGACGGGTCGTCTCGGCGGAAGACCACGTCAATGACAGACGGTCCGCCGCCGTTGTGGGCGGAGTCGTGCAGACGCTCGATGAGCTGGGCGGCGCGGTTCGACTTCTCCAATGGCGCGATCACGACATCGGTTTGCGAAGCCAATCGCTCGACGATCTCCCACGACTCCGGGGCATCGAGATCGAGCGCCAATGACTCCTTGCCCTGGTTGTAGAGCAGGTGCCGCAGCGCCCGTTCATTCCCCGCTTCGCCATCGACCCACGGTCCGACCCGACGGATGCGGTCACCGTTGGCCGACTCAACCCGCACGACCCGAGCGCCGAGGTCGGCGAGGTAGCGTCCGGCGATGATCAGCGGTTCGTCCGAGAGGTCGAGAACGACTGTTCCGTCAAGGGGTTGAGATGCTGGCATGTCGACCTTCTCCCTTTGCCGTCATGCCGCCTCTTTCCGTCATACCCGCGGCAAGCGCGGGTATGACGGGAACTGGAAGGATCGGCAGCCGCTAGCAAGCGCATCAATGGTCTCAATCAGGTTCGAACTAGAACATCGCAATCGGATTGATCGGCGACGCTGTGCCGCCGACCAGACGCAACGGCGCGATCGTCAGCAGGAACTCCCAGCGATTGCGAGCAGCGCATGCCTCGCCGAGCGGTCCCAGGCGGGCGTTGTCGACCAGGTGGATGCCCATGTAGGTGATGATGATGTGGTGAATCGGCAACGGCGAGTCGACGACGTTCGACGGGATCATGTCAGAGACGCCGTCACAGCCGAGAATCGCGACCTCACGCTCGCGGATCCAGGGCAATGTCTCCATCAACAGACCGGCCAGCCCGTCAAACGGTGGCCAGGCCCCCTCCGACTCGCGGCGTGTATCGCGTCCCGTGCGGACCAGCAGGATGTCTCCTGAACGCACCTTGACGCCCTGCCGTTCCTCCGCCGCTTCCAGATCGGCCACCGAAATCGCGTCTCCGGGCTCGAGCCAATCGACACCCTTGAGCGCCGCGATGTCGAGCAGCACGCCGCGAGTCGCGATGCCCTGCTCACCGGCGAGGATTGAATTCTTCTCCGCGCCGGTCGAGAGCACGTCCGACGAGGGGAAGCCGTTGTACATCTTGCCCTGGTCGAGGATGTGGCAGAGCGCGTCCATGTGTGTGTTGGCCATCCCGTGCGGCGAGATCATGAAGCCGTCACCGGTCGCCTCGAGGCCGCGAATGCGTCCCTGATCGCTGACATCCCCCGCGCCGGTCATGAAGTGCAATACGGGAGTCGGGTTGTCGGCGGCCGGCGTCTTGGCCAGCTCGAGCGCGCAACTGACTGTCACTCCATCTGAAACCAGCGCCGCCGCCGCGGCCGAGACCTCGGGCGTGATGAAGTTCAGCGCGCCGCGCTCGTCGTCGGGTCCCCAGCGACCCCAGTTGGAGAGTTCCTGCGCCATCGCATCAACATCGGCTCGGGTTCCCTGCTGTTCGGCCATTGGTTCCGCCTTTCCTCCTGTTGGTCTCCGTCGGGTGGCAGTATGCCAGAGCGCAGACCATCGCGGCGACTGCGGATAAGGTGAATGGCGGTCACCTGCCCCCGACCGATCCCATCTGCACGAGCGAGTTCTCAGACCGGGCGGCTGCCAGCAGACACTGCGTGGCATCAGGAGGCTCCAGGAGGAAGTACCCGAGTGCTGCGCGCACTGCTCGGCCGGTCCGGTTCGAACGGCAAGATCTTCTACGGCTGGTACATCGTCGGCGCCGGCATCCTGCTCAACATGCTCATGGGCGGGCTGATCATGCACGCCTTCCACTTCTACGTGGCCGAGCTCAAGGCCGAGTTCCTCTGGCCCGCGACGCTGTTCGGCATCGCCTTCATGATCACCCGGATCGAATCGGGCGTCCTTGGACCGATCCAGGGTTGGTTGATCGACCGATTCGGACCGCAGACGATGATGCGGCTCGGCATCCTGTCTACGACCATCGGCCTGGTCGCTTTTTCCATGTTGAATAGCCAGGCCACATTCATCGGCTTCTACTTCGTCGTCGCAATCGGCGCGTCCGTGGGCGGATTCATGACCGTCTCGGTGGCGGTCGTGACCTGGTTCGAGAGGCTGCGATCGCGGGCTCTGGGTTACATGTCCACCGGATTCGCTTTCGGGGGATTCCTGGCGCTTCCGGTCGGACTGATGATTACTGAGATCGGCTGGCGAGGGTCGGCATTGGTCTCGGCTGCGGTCTTGTTCATCGTCGGCCAGGCAGTGGCCTTCCTGTTCGTCCGGCGTCCCGAGGATCGGGGACTGGTCAAGGACGGCGGACCGGCGGCTGCGAGCGAAGCCGGTGCAACCGAGTCAGCAGCCAGGGCGCGGCCGGCCGCAAGTGTTCACCGCCATCGAGATTTCACCGTGAGAGAAGCCCTCCGAACGAAGGCCTTCTGGGGCCTGGCGCTCGCTCACGGAGCGCCGCTCTTGGTCGTGTCCGGCGTGTTCGTCCACTTCACGTTGCTGGTCGTCGAGATCGACGGACTCACTGCGTTCCACGCCGGCATCGCTTACACGGTGATGAATGTGGCGCAACTTGTCGGCCAGCTGGTCATGGGCTATCTCGGTGACAGATTTTCCAAGCGGCTGCTGCTGATTCCGGCGATGTTTGGGCATTGCGCTGCTGCTATTTTGCTGGGCTTCGCGGGGTCGTATGAGATTGTGCTGTTAGCCGCGATCATCAACGGATTGGCCTGGGGATCGCGTGCGCCTCTGCTGACTGCGCTGCGGGCCGACTACTTCGGCGCTTCCCACTTCGGACAGATCATGGGCTGGTCTTCGGTCGTGATGTCGACCTTCATGACGCTCGGCGGATTCCTCTCGGCGGTGCTCTACGACGCCACCGGCAGCTACGAGATCCCCTTCCTTGTGCTCGGCCTGGGTGCGCTGAGCGGTGTGATCTGGGTGTTGATGGCCGGCCGCGACTGCCCGGCATCCGAGTCATGAGCGCCGGAGCAGCGCTCAGATCCGCCCAACCGATCGCCATGTTCCGGCCAAATCGACAATCGAACAGCCCCACATCTCGGCCCGCGGCGCGGCGCTCCGGTCTCGACCGGTGAGCTGGATTGCATACCTGATACTGGGTCAATGCGCTCGCCATTGATCTCGCGCCTGATTCCTCGCAACATCTTCTACGGCTGGTACATCGTCGGCGCCGGCATGATCATCAACATGCTCATCGGTGGGTTGGTGATGCACTCCTTCAGCTTCTACGTGGCCGAGCTGAAGTCGGAGTTCCTCTGGTCGGCCTCACTCTTCGCCTTCGCCTTCACTCTGACGCGGATTGAAAGCGGCGTGCTCGGTCCGATCCAGGGCTGGATGATCGATCGCCTGGGTCCAAAGTTGATGATGCGGCTGGGCATCGCGTCGACGGCGCTGGGCATGTTCGCCTTCAGCCGGCTGTGGGATCCCGGCAGCTTCATCGGCTTCTACTTCCTGGTCTCCGTGGGCGCCTCGGTCGGCGGGTTCATGACCATCTCGGTCGTCACCGTCACCTGGTTCGAGCGCTTGCGATCACGAGCGCTCGGCTTTATGGCCATGGGCTTTGGCCTGGGCGGCTTCCTCGCTCCGGTCGTTGGGGCATTGATAGATAGCGTCGGCTGGCGCTGGACGGCGATTGGTTCAGCGATCGTGATCATGGTCGTCGGTCAGCTTCTGGCCGGTCTCTTTGTTCGCCACCCGAAAGACAAAGGGATGCTGGTAGACGGAGGTCCTGCGCACATAACGAGCACGAGCAGTTCCGCTGTCGCATCCCAACGCGCTGCAACTCTGACCAAGTCCCATCGACACAGAGATTTCACTGCACGCGAGGCGTTGCGGACCCGCTCATTCTGGGCCCTGGCGCTGGCCCACGGCGCTCCGCTGATGGTCGTCTCGGGGATGATGGTCTACTTCGCGACCAGGGTGCAGGAGATTGATGGCCTGACCGCCAGCGATGCCGGAGTTGCCTGGATGGTGATGTCGGCCTCTCAGCTCGTCGGCCAACTGACGATGGGCTACCTGGGCGATCTCGTATCCAAGCGCCTGATTCTGCTTGGCTGCATGCTCGGCCACGGAGCGGCAGCGATCATCCTGGGCCTCGCCGACAGCTTCTGGATGATTCTGCTCTGCTCAGTCGTGAATGGTCTGGCCTGGGGTGCGCGGGGCCCACTGATCACCGCATTGCGAGCGGACTACTTCGGAGCCTCAAGCTTCGGACAAATCATGGGTTGGTCGTCGACGGTGATGATGATCTTCATGATCGCCGGTTCGTTGGTCGTCGGCGGGCTCCGAGACGTGACCGGCGACTTCACACTTGGCTTCATTGTCGTCGGGATCGGCGCGGGCACCGGGGTCCTCTGGGTGGCGATGGCCAGCCGCCCTCGGCTGGCACAGGTCATGGCGGCGGCGCGCCAATTGACGCCGCCCTCCGCCCAGCTCATCGCAGTGTCGCGTCCCAACCGACCTGCGGGCGACTGAAGCTGCCTTGAGAGGGCACGTTACGTTGATCTGAGTGCTACGACGCTACGCCACGGGTCGTGTCTTCTTCGGCTGGTACATCGTGTCCGGCGGGATTCTCGTGCAGTTTCTGCTCGGCGGATTGGTCATGCACGCGACCGGCTTCTACGTCGCCGCACTCAAGGATGAGTTCGCCTGGTCGGCCACGCTGTTCGGCGTCGCCCTGGCGATGACGCGGATCGAGTCCGGCGCGCTCGGACCGCTACAGGGCTGGGCGATCGACCGCTTCGGGCCGCGAATGATGATGCGCTTCGGCATCGCGGCTACCGCGCTTGGACTGGTGCTCTTCAGTCAGATCACGAACGAAGCCACGTTCTTCATCTACTACTTCATCATCTCGATCGGCGCAGGCGTTGGCGGATTCATGACCCTCACCGTGGCGGTCGTGCACTGGTTCAAGCGAACGCGCGCGCGGGCGATGGGCTACCTGATGACCGGGTTGGCGTTCGGCAGCCTGATGACGCCGCTGATCTCATTTCTGATCGACGACGTCGGCTGGCGCACGACCTCACTCGGTTCGGGGATTCTGCTATTCGTCGCCGGTCAAATCATCGCCACGCTGATCGTGCGGCCGAGCGATCGCGGGGAGTTGCCTGAGCCGGCGCGGGCCGCCACCGTGTCGCGTCCGAATGCGCCCACTGAGACGATCGAGCAGAGCCGCGACTTCACGACGCGTGAAGCGATGCGCACCCGCTCGTTCTGGGCGCTGTCGCTTGCCCATGGTTCACCGTTGCTGCTGGTCTCGGCCTTCAGTGGCTTCTTCGTCGTGCGCGTGAGCGAGATCGATGGCCTCAATGCCGGTCACGCAGCGCTGGCGATGGTTGTTGGCACGGTCTTCCAGGTGGCAGCGCAGCTGATTGCCGGATACGCGGGTGACTTCATCTCAAAACGACTGATCATCGGCCTGTGTCTCGTCGGCCACGCCGCGGGCGCGGTCGTGGTTGCGATCGCCGATTCGTTCCCGTTGATTCTCCTCGCCGCCGTCCTGCATTACACAGCCTGGGGCGGCCGCGGTCCAAACATCAACTCGCTGCGCGCCGACTACTTCGGTTCCGCAAATATCGGCAAGATCATGGGTTGGGCATCGGTCGTGATGATGGTCTACTCGGCTGGTGGCTCGCTGTTGGCCGGCGCCCTGCGCGACATCAGCGGTGGCTGGACGCTGCCCTTCATCGTGGTCGGCATTGGAGCGGCGAGCGGCCTGTTCTGGCTCGCCCTTGCAACCCGGCCCACGCTGCCGGACGCGCCACCGGACGATGACCCAACCAATGCGGCGATGTCGTACCCTCAGGCTCGCAGATGACTGTACTCGCAGATGAACGTACTCGCAGATGACAGCAATTGACGGAGTGTGGAGGAGCCTGATGGAATACGACATAATCATCGTGGGCGCCGGATCGTCCGGCGCAGTGCTGGCGACGCGGCTGAGCGAGGACCGCTCACGGTCGGTGTTGCTGCTTGATGCCGGGCCCGACTATCGCACGCTCGGCGAACTGCCGAGCGACGTGAACAGCATTCATGAGCCGTCGGTCACGCGTCATGACTGGGGCTTTGGCGCCACCTTCGTCCCCGGGCGAAAAGCGCCGCTGCCGCGCGGCAAGCTGGTCGGCGGCTCGTCGGCGGTCAATACCGGCGTCGCGATCCGCGGCGCGCCCGGCGACTACGACACCTGGGCCGAGCTGACCGGCGACGAGCGCTGGAGTTGGGAGCAGTGTCTGCCCTATTTCCGCGCTATCGAGGACGACAAGGACGAAGGCGGCGATTTCCACGGACAGGGCGGCCCGATTCCGGTCCGTCGCTGGAAGCGCGATGAGATGGAGCCGGTGCAGCGCGGCTTCTACGACGCCTGCGTCGCCTACGGCTTCGATGAAATCAGCGACCAGAACGACCCCGAGTCGACTGGCATCTCGCCGTTGGCGATGAACCGCGATGGGCCCGAGCTGATGACCCGTTGGTCGGCAAGCATGGGCTTCCTCTCGCAGGCCCGCAACCGGCTCAACCTGACCGTGCGCGGCCATTGCCTGGTCGACCGCGTCCTCTTCGAGGACGGACGCGCGGTCGGTCTCGTGGTCGAATGCGACGGCGAGTTGCAGGAAGTGCGCGGCAACGAGATCATCCTCTCGGCGGGCGCGATCATGAGTCCCGCCATCCTGCTGCGCAGCGGAATCGGTCCAGCGTCCGATCTGGCACAGTTGGGCATTCCCTCGATGGTTGATCTGCCGGGTGTCGGCAAGCACCTGATGGATCATCCGATGACGCCGATGTTGCTGAACCCTACGCCCGGAACGGTCGATCCCGATCGCCCGCTGGCGCAGACATTACTCCGTTACACATCTGAGACCGGCGAGTTCAACGACATGCAGGTCTACCTGCTCGGCCACATTCTGGTCGGTCCTGAAGCGCGCTTCGGCGCATGGGTCGGCGAGAGTGCTGAGAATCTTGAGGCGGGCTGGGTCTTCGGCATCGCTCCCGGAGTACAACTGCCGAACTCATACGGTTCAGTCACACTCGCGAGCGCCGACTACACGGATCACCCAACTATCGACCTCAAGTTCGATGAGGACGAGGCCGATCGCGTACGGCTGCGAGAAGGCACGAGGATCGCCTGGGAGCTGGCGCAATCCGAAGCGATGGCGCCGTATCACACCGGCGCGCTCGACATCACCCAGGACATCATCGACGACGACGACAAGCTCGACGAATGGATCCACTCCGCCGCAACCAGCATGGCCCACCCTACCTGCACCTGCCCGATGGGTCCCGATCCATCCGAAGGCGCCGTCGTTGATAGCGAGGGTCGCGTTTACGGAGTCGAAGGCCTGCGGGTCGTCGACGGTTCAATCATGCCCACCCTAATCCGAGCCAACACCAACTTCACCTGCATGATGATGGGAGAACGAATCGCCGAGTGGATGTCGGCGGAGGGCTAGGCAAGAGTTCAACGGACGTGTTTGTCAGCCCGCCAAACTCCGTCATTCCCGCGCTCCGGCGCGGGAATCTCGCCGAGTTTCGCACCAATCCTCCAACCTGAGGAACGCCACACGCCCTAACCGCTAAGCGGCCTCGCGCCCTGAGTGCCGCGCACTGCGAGATACCCGCGACAAGCGCGGGTATGATGAGGTGAGGCCGGATCTTGCGGATTCCCACGAACTGGTGAATAGTCGCTAGCTCAGTGCGCCGGAGGCGGCGAGGTTCTCGATCTCGGCGTCTCCGAGCCCGAGGACACCTCGGAGAATTTGATCGTTGTGCTCGCCGTATTGCGGTGCGGGACGCACGGGGCCGGCGGGTGTGTCCGAGAGGATGTAGCGCGGGCCTTCGAGGACAGTCTCGCCGTGCAGCGAGTGTGGCAGTCTGCGGAAGTGGTTGCGATGCGCGAGCTGTGGGTCGTTGGCGGCGTCCTCGGTCGTTGACAGCGCGTGCGCCGAGATGCCCACAGCTTGAAGCGTCGCTTCTACTTCCCCGGCCGATCGCTGAGCCGTCCAATCGCTGAGTGTGTCCTCGATCTCCGTTTGACGCGCCTGCCGCTCGGCAAGCGACTGCTCAGGTTCAGAGCCAATCATCCCGGCCAGGTTGCGCCACTGTTCATCTGTCGCAACAGCTATGGCCACCCAGGACTCAGCCCGACCTTCCGGCGGCCGGCATGGATACGCCCCGTGTGGCGACATCTGCGGATCGTCGTTGCCCCGACGATTGAGCGCCGGGCCGCCGTTCATGTAGTCGATCAACGCCGGAGCGAGGAGTTGCAACGTGCCCTCCGCCTGCGCCTGATCGATGAACACGCCCTGTCCCGTCCGGTTTCGATGATCGACGGCGGCCAGCAGCGCAGTCAGGGCGAAGCGCGGCGCGGGATAGTCGGTGTACGGACCGAACGGTCCTGCCGGCGCACGGTCGGGCCAACCGGTCAGGTGTTGCACACCCGACATCCCTGCGCCCTGGCTGCCAAAGCCGCTGACCTGGTTGTACGGACCGGTCTGTCCGAGCAGGGTGCTGCTGAGCATGATCAGTTCAGGCTTCAACTCGCGAAGATGTTGGTAATCGAGCTGCCAGCGCGCCAGGATGCCGGCTGTGAACGACTCGCTCACGATGTCGGCCCACAGGACCAACCGTCTGAAGATGTCCTGCGCCTCAGGAATGTTGAGGCTAAGGGTGAGCCCCCACTTGCCCGCATTGACGTTTCCGTAGAGCCCTGAGTGTTCAACGCTTGGCTGGTCACCGTGGAACGGACCCACGACGCGGGCCGTGTCGATGCGAATCGGTGACTCGACTCGAATCACCGACGCGCCAAAGTCGGCCATGGCGCGGCCGACCGTTGGTCCCGCGACGATCCAGCTGAGATCGAGCAGCTTCAGCCCGGCCAGCGGACCAGCGTCTTCGGGCAGGCCATTGGCAATCGTCATATGACACCGTCCGAACTCAGCGCCGCCAGCTCACTCTGCGTCAGCCCGAGCTCGCCGTAAATCTCTTCATTGTGTTCTCCGAGCGAGGGCGGAGGGCCCTCGTTACCGGCCTGGGGTTCTCCGTCGAGGAAGACCTTGAGCGGCGGCCCCGGATAGGTCACCTGTCGCCCGTCGTCGTGTTCAATCTCGCGCCAGAAGTCTCGTGCCTCGAGCTGCGTGCTTTCGGCCAAATCGACGACCGTGAGAACGGGGACGAGCAGCAGGTCGTATTTGATCGAGACCGCGAGCATCTCTTCCTTTGTATGCTTCGCGACCTGCTCTGTCATGGCCTGCTGGATCGTTGGAAACAGCCCAGGGTCGGCGTCGCCGGTTGCTACGCGGTCGGCGTATGTTCGGAAGTTCTCATCGAGCAGGCTGGGTTCGAGCGCGCCGATGTCGACCAGCCACTGCACCGCGTGGTTGGCGAAATGGCCGACGGCAGGGCCGGGCGCCATGTTGAGCACGATGTGCCCGTTCTTGACCGCGGCCGAGACGCGAAAACCAATGCCGCGCGACTTGACCCCGCCGGCGAACCGCTCAGGCTCGGACGCGCCCAACTGGTAGGCGAGGATTTGTCCCAGCGTCGCCTGCGCCGCAGAGACCTGGGCAGACACATCGACGTGCTGTCCCATTCCCGACTGATGACGCGCGTGAAGCGCGAGCATCAAGCCGCCTGCCGCATCGGCGGCAGCGTGTCCCCACGCTTGAGGTTGCGAGACGCGAATCGGCGCGCGGTCGTCGTCGCCGGTCATCAACAGCGGCGTTCCCGCCGCCCATACGGCGAGGTCGGAGCCGACATAATGTGCCTTCGGACCGGTCTGACCGAAGGCGGAGATTGAGGCGTAGATCAGTCGAGGATTGCGCTCGTGGAGGGTCTCGTAGTCGAGACCAAGCTCGGCCATCCGACCGACATCGGACGATTCAATCAGGAAATCGGTGCTGTCCACGAGCTGCAGCAAGAGTTCGCGGCCACGAGGTTGTTCGAGGTCGCAGGACACGCCTCGCTTGCCTCGCGTGTAGGCCGCCCAGTAAATCGACTCATCGGTATGGTCGGCGAAGAATGGCGCGACGCCGCGACCCGAGGAGCCTGTCGGCGGCTCCAGCTGGATGACGTCTGCGCCAAGATCGGCCAACATCTGTCCAGCCAGGACGCCACGCTCGTCGCTGAGGTCGAGGACTCGGTATGGAGAAAGCATGAGCCGCAGGTTAGCGGTAGGTCTGATTCGCGCCGGCTAGTGGCCCTGCGGGGCACGGCCCTCACCTGGAGGGCCGGCAAACGTCTGCGCCACCTGGAGGAACTCTTCGGCCGGTCCGGGTGTGTAGTGGAGGCCGGTGTCGGCGTAGTGAATTCGTTGCGTAACGACTCGGCAGAAGTCGGGCGCCGCGCCTCGAACGACGTTTGTCGCACCTTCATCACCACGTGACCATTCGGCGCCGGAGGGCAGAGTCAGTTCGACTCGGAGCGGCTCGACGTTCACTTCCATGCCGCGCGTCTGATACGCGAACTGGCGCGTAATGTAGCCGAGATGCGCGATGTGCTGTAGGCGATCCGAATGAATCGGCTCAATGCTCGCGCCGTCCAGGGCGTCCAGTCCGTGCGACCAGCATTCCATCAGACGCGCGGTGGCGAACGAGCGGGCGCTCATCGGTGGTCCGGCCCAGGGCATCCGATCTCGGCCGTCGTGCGCTCGCAGCGCCGCCTCCATCCGGTCGCGGCCGGCTAGCCACCAGTCGACGAGTTGAATCCGTGTCATGTGTCGCGAACTGTCCTGCATTGCCGAGCGAGTCCCATCCGCAGATCGCTCGCCCGCCGGCATCGACCGCGCCGCTCCGCTCGCCACCATCGTCGCCATCTCGTCAACCTCGGCCAGGTGCGAGATCACATCGCGAACCATCCAACCGCGACACGGCGTGTCGTGCTGCCAGACCTCGTCGGGCAGGTCGGCCAGTTGAGCGTCGAGGTACTGCTGTTCGGCGACAAGGTCGTCGAGGAGTTCTTGGTAGGGATCGGACATTGAAGAGACCTTTCGCGGCTTATCAGTAAGGATAATTCGTGCTGCCACTCTGGATAGACTGAGAATCGGAGGCGGTTCATGAGACGACCCGATGACCCACGGTTCACCAGTGATCGCTACGGCTTTTCCGAGGCAGGCCGGATTCTCGGTGTTCGGCCACAGACGGTGGGCAACTGGTTTCGCGGGTACCGGAGGGGGGGCAAGCGATATGAGTCACTCTTCGGCCAGCCCGCGGGCATGGTTCAACGCCGAACCAAGATCAGTTACCTCGAGCTTGTTGAAGCCAAAATTGTCGCGGCCTGCCGATCCCACGGGATTAGCGCGGTTCGTATTCGCCGAGCCAGGGAGTTTGCTCAAGTTCATCTGGACGCAGAGTTCCCGTTTGCGACGCGTCGATTCACAACTGACGGCTCACGAGTGCTGTACGAGTTCCAGGAAAACGAAGAGGGTCGGCCTGACGGTCCGATGTTTGTGGACATCGGCAGCGCTGCGGCTCAGACTGTTCTGCCGGGCTACATACGCGACGTAGTCGAGTTATTCGAGTTTGCGACCGACGGCGTCGATTGGCCGACGTGCTTTTATCCACGCGGCCGGGATGTTCCTCTGTCAGTCGATCCGACGTTTCGGTCAGGACAGGTCACGATTGTCAATCGAGGGATTCCAGCTGAGTCCGTGTGGCGTCGATGGCTAGCGGAAGAGCCGCGTTGGTTCATCGCACAGGATCTGGAGATCGACTTGACCGCAGTTGACGCGGCCATCGCATTCAGAAGCGCTGCATAAAGTTGTTCTTCGATGAATGCCTTGGCACCGGAGTGCCAAAGGCGCTCAGGCTCGTCCGCTTCACGAACGTGCTGTATCTCAAGAGTGTGTATCGCTGGAAGATCGAACAGGGAAGGGTAATCAGTGATGACGAATGGATTGCCCGAGCAGGGCGTCAAGGCTGGTTGGTCGTGACAGAGGACTTGGCGATTTTGGACAGCTCCAGTGAGCGGTCACTGTTGCTTGAGCATCAGGTGGGAATCGTCTTCCTCGAAGCGGCGAAGCTGAAGAGTCGCGATGTCTTGGCCTTCATGCTGAGGCGCATGAACTGGTTCGAGGAGATCGATTCTGAGCCGCGACCATTTGCATATGTCACGACCCTCCGCGGCAGGCCGCGGAGGGTCGAGTTGTAGTACGGCGCGGACTCTTGACTGCTAGTCAACGACCGGCGTCGCACCCAGCGGACGCAATTCGTCCATCAGCCAGCTGAGGCGTTCCTCGGAGAGGCCGGCCGGCTTGCTGGCGTCCCGAGAGCCCGGGTAGCCGAAGCTGCTGCGACCCTCATTCTGCTGGCGGACGTATTGGCCCAGCGAGATTCGGCTGGCGTAGCTGAGGTTGGTGCGCACGTATTTGGGCAGGTCGTCCCAGGTCGTAGCGTGCGCCATTTCCGCTGCGACCTCGAAGTTGACGGCGTCGGCCATCTTGTCCCACTCGCCTCGCAGCGAAAGCTCGTGCAACTGCATGCCCAGCGACTCGATGCCGTGGGCGCGGAAGACGTGGTGGTAAGACCGCGTCGAGCCATAGAAGGAGATCGCGCGACGCAGGCCGTCGATCGACTGCTCAACCTCGGACTCGTTCTCACCGAAGGCCATGAAGCCGCCGACGCCGAGGTCGATCTCCTCGAAGTTACGGCCGGCGCGCTCGGCGCCCTTCTTCACATTGGGAATGACGGTTTCCGTCATCACCTTGTGGGTCATGAAACCGTGCGGTCGCAGACCGTCGGCGCAGGCCCCGGCGACCCGGGCCATCAGCGGGCCGACGTTGGCCAACGAGATCTTGGGCGGGTCGTACTCAATCGGACCCGGGTCGAACATTGGCGTCATCAGCGTGTAGGTGTAGTTGTCAGAAATGAATTCGGGACGCTCGCCGGTCTGCCAGGAGTGCCAGATGGCGCGCATCATGTTGATGTAGTCCTCCATGCGCTTGGCCGGCGGCGACCAGGTGCCGCCGAAGCGTCGCACGTTGTGACCCTTGACCTGGCTGCCCAGACCGAGGTTGATCCGCCCCTTGGACAGATCCTGCATGTCCCAGGCAGCCTGCGCCATAATCATCGGCGTGCGCGGGAAGGCGATGGTCACCGACGACGAGATCTCGACGCGCTCGGTGTGTTCCGCGGCGATCATCATCTGGAAGAGGGAGTTGTGCTTGGTCTCAGGGACAACAATAGAGTCGAAGCCGCGGGCCTCAAGCGCCTTCACCTGCTCCGGGATACCACCAAGCCAGCCGCCGCCGAATCCGGTTTCGATCTTCATCTGTTTCCTGACCTTTCCGGCAAAGCCGTAGTGCTTGATTTCGTGAAGTTAGTCACAGTCTAGAGCGGTATCGGTCAGGGCCCAATCCGCGGTTTGTGACTCGCAATCGGGATAGACTCAAGCCACTGTTGACGCAGGAAGCAAGGCAGGAAACACGTGGTTGCGGAAGAGATCGGTAAGCGAGTGTTCTGCACGCTCGACGAAGTGAGGGATCGCTTTGATGAGGTGCTCGCGCGAGTTGAGAACGGGGAGTTGTTCGCCATAATGCGCGAGGGCAAGGTCGTCGCGGAGTTGTCCCCGGAGTCAGAGCCGGAAATCGATGCGGAAGATCGAAATGCTGCATTCCAGCGTTTCTGGGACGAGCTCAGGGAGTTGAGAAGAGCGGAGCCAACAGGCATCACGCGCGAAGAAATTCTCAAGTGGCGTCATGAGGGCCATAAGAGGTGACCCTGATCGTTCTAGATGCGTCAATCACGACCGGCTGGCTGCTGTAGGACGAGCAAGGTCCGCTTTCGCTTGCTGTCTTTGAGATAGCAAAGCGTGAAGGTGCGACGGTGCCGCAACATTGGCGCTTTGAGGTCGCCAACTCGCTCTTGTTCGCAGAACGTCGAAGCCGGTTGCGGCCCGGTCGAGCCATATTTCACCTGAAGTCACTCGACGACTTATCCATCCAGATTGACGATTCCCCCGATTTAGTCGCGATCCTCACCTTGGCGTTCGAGTACGGATTGACCTTCTATGACGCGCTCTATCTGGAACTCGCATTGCGGCGCGAGCTGCCGCTGGCAACCCTCGACTTTGACCTGGAGAGAGCCTCTCGCTCCGCGGGCGTGGAGGTCTTCTCCGCCTAGCCGCCGGTTCGCGACAATTCTCGCGGCGCCAGCGAGGCCCAGAAGTTGCGTTCCTCCTCGCCCGGCGCGTTGACCACTTCGCAGTTGTGATTCAGCGTCATCACGGCGCGTTCGCCTGCGTCGTATGTCGGCCATTCGGGCAGGCGCTCGTGGTTGGGATTGCCGGTCTTGGCGAATGCGAGGTACGTCTGCATCATCGTTTCCGACAGCGACACAAGCTCTGGCGAGGCGTCACCGCAGAAGCGCTTCATGTTCTCGGCTTCGTAGGTACCCCAGATGAATGGGATATCGAGCGAGTGGCAGCTGCCGAGCCGACCCTCATAGGCGGGCGAGGGGTAGTCGAAGCGGTAGCTCCAGACGCCCTCGGTGTGTCGTCGCTGCGCCTCCGCCGTCTTGACCGCCGGGATGCGGAACATCGAGTCGGTCATGATCGCATTCCAGACCGCCGTGTTGTCGGTCGCCTCGCCGCGAACCTCGCGGGCTCTCTGGTAACGGTCGACGCCTTCCGCCGCTCGCATGCCGCCGAACGGGGCGGTGGCCGCGGCGAGCAGGTCGTTATCGGACATCTCGACGGAACCGGTGCTAGCAGGATTGAAGAGATTGAACTCGTCCCTGGTGTGACCAATCAAGATTGGCATGCCCTTGGTCTGGATCCCCGCGCCGATTCTCGCCTCAGCGTCGAGGCCGAGCGAGTAACCGTCGGCGACCGGACCGAATCGCGCGCCGCCGAATCCACCACCTGTGAGTGTGACCTGATAGTCAAGAATGTCGCCGGCGTCGACGCGGCGCATCCGCTCCGGATCGTCCCAGCCGCCGAAGCGCAGCAGGAACTTCTCGGCGATAGCGCGCGCCTCGACCTTGGTGATCGTCGGGATCAGCGAGCCGCTCATCGGAATCGCCTTGTCGAACGCGCCAGTCGCCGCAGGCATCGCCATCAGGTGTGCGATGTCAAAACCGCCGGCGGACTGTCCGAAGACGGTGACATTGTTGGGGTCGCCACCGAATGCTGCAATCTCGCGACGGACCCAGAACAGCGCCGCAGTCTGATCGAGCAGACCTTCGTTGCCATACGCGCCGAGAGTCGGTGCGTGCATCCAGCCAAAGACGCCGAGCCGGTAGTTGAGCGTGACCACGACCACATCGCCGGTCATTGCCAGTCGCTTGCCGTCGATCCGAGGCTGGGTGCCCGAACCGACGGTGTTGCCGCCGCCGTGGATCCAGACCATGACCGGTCGTTGGCGCTCGTCGCAGGCCGGTGTCCAGACGTTGAGGTAGAGGCAGTCTTCGGACTGGGTTTGGGAGGGAATGCCGATCAGGTCGCCGACATCGCCCGGAATCTGGCGCTGCATCGCCGAGGCGGAGAACTCGGTCGCATCGCGGACGCCGTCCCACGGCTCACACGGCTCGGGGGGTCGCCAGCGCAGCTCGCCGACCGGCGGCTGAGCGAATGGAACGCCGCGAAATACGACGCAACCGTCGTCCTCCGCGCCCTGCAGTTTGCCGAGAGATGTGCTGACTTGTGCTGGCATGAGTGTCGCCTGTTGTTGATGGCCGGAGATGGATCGATGGTAACGGGGAGCCGTCACATCCTGGAGATACGGCGATGCCGTTGCCCCGCGCTCCGACGCGGGGCCCAGAGCACCCAAGACTGCTCGCAGGAAGGCGTCGATGTTGCCTCCGAGCGCCATTCGCATGACCCACAGCGTGGACGAGGTGATGCCTCCGGTGTTGCCGGCGCCGCGTCCGCGGTCTGGGCCCCGTGTCAAGCACGGGGCGACGAGAGGTTGGGCTGGCGATGAATGGCTAGAGATCGCAGCCGACGAAGACGATTGAGCGCCCATTTCGATCCTGCATGGGACGGGCATTCGGACCGTTGGTCAGGGCTTGCAACTGCTCTGCCTGGCGCCGCGATACCGTCCTGATCGTCCGACTCACATACCACTGCACCGGTTCGCTGAATGGCGGCGCGGTGAGCGATCCGCTGTAGTGATAGAAGCCAACAGCATCGGGCGCGTAGTCGGCGGCGGACAGAGACAGAACTGCGCCCTCCTCCTGGCCGGTCTGCGGCATCTCTTCGATCACCCGCTGGATGACATCGTCAGCCTCACCCAGGCGGTAGACAGTTCCGACGACGAGCAACTCGCGTTGCTCATTCCGGTGCACGAGGTGCAGTTCTGCAGCGAACTCTTCGCCCTCAATCGTGTGTTCGGCAGGCGTGTGCCAGTGAATTTGCAGGAGCCGGAAACGATCATCGCCGAGCCGTAGCTCGCTGCCGCGAGCGAACTGGATCATCGGCAGACCCTGCCGCCGCTCAACCCGGACAGCGCTGCTGGCGTATCCGAACTTTGGCGACGGACCAGCGCTCGCAATCCAGCCGCAGATGTCGATGGGCGATTGTCCCCGACCGATGTCGCCTGAGCTTGCCATATCAATCACGTCCCGATTTCATCGAGCAGTAGATTAACTGGCGACCGTCGATTGATTCCGCTCACGGCGACACATAAGCGGCAAAGTGTCTTGAGGACGAAACAATGACTGAACAGCAATACGAGACCTATGACCCGGCGGTACATAACCGCGCAACGCCGCAGGAGATCTTCGGACCGGTCGTCAAGGTCGACAAGCTGGAGGACGGCGGGATCTATCTGATCACGCTGAATCGCCCGCATCGGTTGAACTCGATCGGCGACGGTTTGAGTGACGCGCTCTACGACGCATTCGTCGAATATCGAGACGACCCAAACGCCCGCTGCGCCGTGTTGACCGGGGCGGGACGAGCCTTCTGCGCCGGCGCCGACTTGATCAACACGGCCGAGACTCGCGAGGCGGAGCGCGACGGTCGGACCGGGAACGCGCCGATCATCACTCGGCGCAAGAATCCGGTGCCGCTGTCGGAGACGCTCAACCTGTGGAAGCCGACGATCGCGGCGATCAATGGTTGGGCCGTCGCCGGTGGTTTCATGTACGCGATGCAGTGCGACATCCGGATCATGTCGGAGGAAGCCAGGGTCGGCATCGCCGAGGCGCGCTGGAACATGGGCGGCGCCGGCTGGATGGCGCCGCTGACGAGGCAAATCGGTCTGGGCTCGGCGATGGAACTGACACTGTGGGGCGACACGCAATACGACGCCGAGCGCTGTTATCAACTCGGCTGGGTACAGCGAGTGGTACCGCGCGAGATGTTGCTCGAGACCGCGCTCGATTACGCGCGTCGGATGCTCTACCTGGCGCCCGCCGCCGTGCGGAACATGAAGCAGGCGCTCTATCGGGGCTACTACATGGAACCACTGGTGGGGCAGCAGTATGGCGCAGCCATCGAGCAGAACCTGCAAGGCATGAACGACTCGATCGAGGGCCCCAAGGCGTTCTCAGAAAAGCGACGCCCGAAGTTCACGGACACCTAAGAATGCCCTGAACAACCTGGATCCCCGCTTCCCCTCTTGCGGGGGAAGCTGCCGAAGGCTGAAGGGGGGTCCCCGTTCGGCCACCAGCAGGAATGACGCGGAAGAGTCCAAAGCCATGTCAGAGTCAACTTCACTACGCATCGTCTGGCACGAGCAGACCTCCGACTTCGGTGAGCCAATGCCCTGGTTCGGTTCCTGGCTCGTCGGCGACGGCGGGATCGAGGGCAATTGGTTCCACTCCGGTCGCGGAGCGGCGGAGACGATGCACGAGCCGCCGGATGACGCGGTCGGCGTGCGGCTGCGCTTCTGGCCGTCGGAGGGCCTGGATCCGGAGTACATCGACTTGCTGCTGCCCGAGAGCAGTGTGATCGAGACGATCTCACTGGACTTCGATCATCCGGGTCCGCATTCACGGTTGGATCTGTCGCAGCTGTAGTCACCGCGACCCAGAACTCCGTCATTGCCGCGCTTGCCGCGGCAATCTCGCTGTGCTCTGCAACGCGGTCCGTGCTCGGCTCAGCGAGATACCCGCGGCAAGCGCGGGTATGACGGGAATCCGCTTGCTGAGATGTCACTTCTGTTACGGCTCCGTTAGACTCCGGCTAACTATCGAGTGATGGCCTGCTCCGTCGGGTTTTGGAAGGAATTTGCATGGTTACCGCTGAACGTCCCGCAGCCGATCCAGTGGGATACGAGATTCCAGAACATCGCACACTTACTCCGGGCATTGAGGGTTGGCTCCGGACGGCGCGGCCGGAGGACCCCAAGAAGTACTTCATGGTCTCCGCCGACTGCCATGTGCATGAGCCGGTTGACCTCTGGGAGCGCCGTGTCGACGAGAAGTATCGACATCGTCTGCCTCGCATTGAGGTCGACGAGGACGGCGTCCGCTGGCAGGTGACCGAGGGTCACCGCCCGACCAAGATTCGCGATCTGAAGCTCGCCGGCGAAGACCTCGTCCGCGACAAACACGGCAACGCCTTCCCGGAAGAGCGCTTCCGCGACATGGACCGTGACGGCGTCGACGCCGAGATCATCTTCCCGAACAAGGGTCTCTCGATGTGGGCGACCTCCGACCCGGTCTTCTCCAACGCCATGTGCAGCGCCTGGAACGACTGGGCCTGGGATACCTTCGGCGAGACGTATCACCGTTCCTCGCCGCTGGCCAGTGTTGCTTCTGGCGACATCCCCGGCGCGATTGCCGAGGTTCAGCGCTCGGCCGAGCGCGGCTTCCGCGGCTTCTCCTTCCCGGCCAAGCCGGTCTGGGGACCCACCGGTGAGGACTCCCGCAACTACAACCTGCCCGAGTTCGACCCGCTCTGGGCGGCCGTCGAAGAGACCGGCCTGCCGATCACGTTCCACGTCTCGACTGGGCGCGACCCGCGTGGCGCGCGCGGCAACGGCGGCGCGGTCACGAACTACGTCTTCCACTCGCTGGCGATGACGATGGAACCGATCATCAACATGTGCGCCTCGGGCGTCTTCCAGCGCTTCCCCGGCCTGCGCGCCGGCACGATTGAAGCGGGCATCGGCTGGATCCCCTGGGCCTTGACCGCCATGGACGAGGCCTATCACAAGCACCACATGTGGGCCTTCCCCAAGCTCGAGGGCCTGCCCTCGGACTACTACCGAGCACACTGCTTCGGTTCGTTCCAGGAAGACGCTCCCGGCATCGACCTGGCTCGCAAGAACGACCTGATCGACAACCTGCTCTGGGCCAACGACTACCCCCACCACGAGGGTTCCTGGCCGCACTCGGCGTCGGCGATCGAGCGTTCGATGGGCGATCTGACCGACGAGGAGCGGGCCAAGATTCTGGGTCTGAACGCCGCCAGGCTGTTCAATTTTGATCTTCCGGAGTCGAAGCAATAGACGCTGTTTATACCCGATCGAGAACAAAAGCAGTCTCGCTAATCTGTGTATACTTCGCGAGGAGCGAGACGGTCTAGCTCGCCTAACGAGCAGACGCTGAAAGGACTTGGAACCCATGAGATGGCCAAGCTTGAAGGGGCGGCGACTAGTAAGCGCTCTGCTATTCGCAGGAGCGGCATTAATCGCTGGAGTTGTGATCGGCGCCTGTACGTCAGACGAAGACCAACAGCAGGCGCAGGCGGGCGACCAACAGCAACAAGTGCAGGATCAGGACCAACCGCAGGCCCAGGTCTCCGGTGAGCCTCGTGGCAACACGGTGCAGCTGGTCAAGGATCGCGGCGTCCTCAAGTGCGGCGTCAAGCAGACGCAACCCTTGTTTGGTTTCCGCGAGCCCGATGGTTCGGTGGTCGGCTTTGACGTCGACTTCTGTACGGCCATCGCCGAGGCACTGGAAGTTGACCTCGAACTGGTTGACGCGTCCGACGCCTCGACTCGATTCGAACTCCTTGCCGACGGTCAAATCGATGTGCTGATCCGTACAACGACCATCACCGCCTCGCGAGACCGCGAACTCGGCGTCGACTTCGCACAGACCACGTTCTACACCGGTCAGGGCTTCGCAGTTCACGCCGGCGAGGGCATCAACTCGACTGCCGACATGGGCGGCGCGACCATCTGTGTTCAGTCCGGTACGACGACTGAGCAGAACCTCGCCGACCACTTCACGGACATCGCGCTGAGCTACACGCCGCTTGGTGGTTCCGACCAGGAAACGCAGGACGCGTTCCTTGCCGGCCGCTGTGACGTATGGACCGCCGACCAGTCCAACCTCGCCTCCCGCATCGGCGTGCTCGCGAACGCCAGTGACTTCGTCATCCTCGGTGAGCTGATCTCCAAGGAGCCGCTGGGTCCCGGCGTCCGCGACTACGACTCCGAGTTCAAGGACGTCGTGAACTGGATTGTGCATGGTCTGATCGCTGCTGAGGAAATGGGCGTTAACCAGTCCAACGTGGCCACCATGGCCGCGAACCCGCCGAATACCGCCATTGCGCGTTTGCTCGGCGTGCCCTTCGAGGGTGGCGAGGTCTCGACGCTAGGCTTCGACTCGGTCGGCGCGCAGTTCATCCAGCGCGCGCTCATCGCAGTGGGCAACTACGGCGAGATCTACGAGAACAACGTCGGAAGCGCAGTTCCGCGAGCCTGCACGCTGAACGCATTGGCCTCGGAGGACAAGAGCAACTGTCCGCCAGGTACCGGCGGCATCCAGTACGCACTGCCGTACCGCTAAACCGTCGTTCAACGGTTCAATGGAGGGGCCGCCCATGCGGGCGGCCCCTTTTGCTGTCCCATTTGCTATCCCAACCCATCGGAGCGGTCTCCGTTAACCTGTAGCGCAACGCACGCGCCTTGAGTTGAACATCGAGCAGGATCGTATGTCCGCACAAGCGCCTCCATCGCCTGCACCTCCCAGTGGGCCGCCGATGCCCTCCGGTCACGTGCCGCTGTTCTACCGGCGCGGATTCCGCAACGTCCTCCAGCAGGCGATCTACGTTGCGATCACGGCGCTCATTGCCTGGTACGTGTACACGTCGCTTGGCTTGCGAGAATTTGGCTTCGGATTCCTGGGCGAGCCGGCAGGGTTCGCGGTCGGTTCGCAATGGCTGACCGAAGTCGACGGCGTCTCCAGTTCGCGGCTGGAGATTTACCTCGTCGGCGTGTGGGCGTCAATTCGCGCCGTCCTCGTAGCAATGTTGCTTTCCACCATCGTTGGCGTCGTGGTCGGCGTGGCGCGGCTGTCGTCCAATTTCCTGGTCGCCAAGATGGCGACGTTGTTTGTCGAGATCTTCCGCAACACGCCACTGCTCGTCCAGGTGGTGCTCTGGTACGCCGTGCTGCTCGTCGGCGCGCCGATCATTCAGAACGTCGTCAACGTCGGCGATTTCTTCTTCCTCTCCAATCGGGGCATCGCGATTCCCTGGCCCGTGCCTTCGGGCGGCCTGTGGGGGCTTCCTGACTGGTTCGTTGGCGTCTGGGTGTTGCTGCTGATTCTCGCCGCATTCGTTGCGATGAGGGTTCGCGCATCGCGACAGGAAGTCGAGCGTGAGACTGGGCAGCCGCACTACCCGAATCGTTGGGCGTTTGCGATCTTCGCAGGCGCCGCGCTGATCTCTTTCTTGCTGCTCGGCGTCGTCGTCTCGATTGACCGGCCGATTCTTTTTGGCACGCAGTACGCCGAAGGCATGGTGATCAAGCCTGAGTTCGCCGCGTTGGTGCTTGGCCTGACCGCGTACACCGGCGCATTCATCGCTGAAATCGTGCGCGGCAGTATCCAGGCGCTGCCACGTGGGCAGACCGAAGCGGCCAATGCCATCGGTCTCTCGGGATATCAGCGTCTGACGCTGATCATCCTGCCGCAGGCCTTGCGCCAGATGGTCCCGTCGGTGACCAACCAGTACCTCAACGTGAACAAGAACTCATCGCTGGCCTACGCGGTCCTGTACGACGACCTGTTCCGTATCGCAACGGTGATCCAGAACAAGGCGGGTCACGCGCTCGAGATGTTCTTCGTGATCATCGTGACTTACATGATCATCTCATTCGCGATCTCCGCGGTCATGAACATAGTCAACGCGCGGGTCACCGCGCAGCGGTTGTAGGGGGCGTCAATGTCTGAACTTCCCCCGATCCCGCGGCCCGCACAGTTAGCGATGCCGCCGCCCGGCCAGCGCAAGATCGTGTTGCCGCCGCACCGCCAACGCGCCAGTCGACCGTGGTCGGTCCGCGCCCGCGAGTGGATTCTCCGCAATCTCTTCCCTTCGTTTGGAGGCTCGCTGCTGACCCTCGTGTCGGGCGGATTCCTCGGGCTGTTGCTGATTGGAATTCTGTGGTTTGTGTTCATCGACGCGAACTGGAGCGTAGTCACCGAGAACCGTTGGCTGCTGTTCGCCGGATCCTTCCCGCGCGAGGAGGCCTGGCGGCTGTGGACCAGCATCGCCCTCGTGATGTTCCTGATCGGTCTCGCCTACGGCACCTGGTCGAGCCTTGGACAACGAGACTCGCTGTTCATCGCGTTGACCGGCGGATTTGTGATCTTCTTGATGGCGCACGGCGGCGCAACGATCTGGTCGTCGATCTGGTTCCTCGCCGCGATCGGCTTCCTCTACCTCGGCTACTACCTGACCGTCTGGATGCCGCGCGAAACGTCTCCACGGCGCACGCTGCAACAGCGGGTCGTGGGAGGATTGATGGGGCTCTCGTTACCGCTAGTGCTTGTGGTCCTGATGGCGGCCGGCGGCGCAAACACGCGCGAGTTCGACGGCTTCGTGTTGAACCTGATCCTGGCCCCGGTGGGCATCGTCGGCGGATTGGTCGTTGCAATCCCGCTCGCACTGGGCCGCGCGTCCAACATGAAGACCCTCAAATGGACCTGCACGGCCTACATCGAGGTCGTACGCGGCGCCCCGCTCTTGGGCTGGCTATTCGTGGCGCTGTTCATCCTCGATGACGTCATCGGCGGCGATCTGATTATCCGCACGATGGTCGTGCTGGCTGTGTTCACGGGCGCCTACATGGCGGAATACATCCGCGGCGGATTGCAGGCCTTGCCGAGAGGCCAATCCGAGGCGGCGCAGGCCGTCGGACTGACCAAGTTCCAGGCGATGCAATTGATCATCATGCCGCAGGCGCTGAGGATTTCAATCCCGCCGATCGTCGGTCAGGCCATTGCGATCTGGAAGGACACGACGCTCGTGACGGTCATCCTGACGCTGCGCGAACTCAAGGGAAACGCGGATTCCGCGATCGCCCAATCAGAGTTCATTCCCGACCGGATCGAGGCCTACGTGTTTGTCGCCGTGGTCTTCTGGGTGGTCGCGTTCATGATGTCGAGGATTTCCCAGCGAGTAGAACGCGCGCAAGGAATCGGTGAGCGCTGACGACGAGAATGAGTTCAGTCGGCGACCGGCTCAGCGCGTGCCACAACCACCTCGATGAACGATCCCCTACTTTCGGGTACCGGTACGAGGTCGCCACAATCCTCCAGAGCTTCAATGTGGAATTCGATTGCTTCCTTGATCATCGCCCGCATTTCGGCAAGCGTGTCTCCAACTGACAGGCAAACCGGAAGATCTGGCACCCAGGCTGCGTAATTGTTGGGAGCCTTGTCGATTACGACCAGATAGGTAGTAGTTTCGGAATCGGCGGTATTCAGCAGAGCTGCCTCGATTAGCTCTGTCTTGGCCGTTGGAGCCTCAATCGCTTCGCCCTGTTGAAGCATCGCCTCAAGGTGACTCTGGAGAGTGTTTCGCAGTGCGTTGATCGCATCTTCAGCCGATTCGCCACGCGACTCGCAGTCCGGATGATCCGGTACGAATGCCTCATATCCATTGGCTGCATTCTTGGTGACGACCGCGTATCTCATCGCTGTTCTGGGTCTCTCAGTTGAGCTTGTTTCAAGATAGCTTTCCACAGTGGCGTTGGGAGGCCTTTCGATGGCCGCACAGCGATCACGACGACTCCCTCTTTGCTCGGGTGATGAAACACGCGGTGACTTCCCCGTTGCCGAACGAAATACCAACCGTCTGCTTCGACCAGTTGGATTGCCTTCCTGACTTTCGGCATCGATCCGAGACGCTATCACTCTGCGCGCCGTTTCACATCGGGACTCTCTCGCGTGCCGTGTTGCGTACCGCTACCATCGCAGCAAGCGTTTGAAGGATGAGGTAAGTGCGATGCCAGACGAAATATCAGCCAACATCATCGCCGAGTCGGCTGGGCCGAAGAGCGCAATGGCGACTGTCGCTGCGCCCGTTCCTGACTCAGAGGTGTTCGCACCCCGCCTGGCGGGGGCGAAGGACATCATCATCACTGAGAACGTGGACAAGTGGTTCGGCGATTTCCAGGCCCTGGACAATGTGTCGCTGCGGATCAAAGAAGAGGAAATCGTGGTAATCCTCGGACCCTCCGGGTCGGGAAAGTCGACCTATATTCGATGTCTCAATCGACTTGAAGAGCATGACGCCGGGCGGATCGTGATCGACGGAATCGAGCTGAACGAGGATGTTCGGGCGATGGCGGCGATTCGCTCTGAAGTCGGGATGGTCTTCCAGCAATTCAACCTCTTCCCTCACCTCTCGGTCTTGGGCAACATCACGCTCGGTCCGCAGAAAGTTCGGCACATGCCGAAGCTCGAAGCCGAGGCGCTGGCGATGCAACTGTTGGAGCGAGTCGGCATCCCCGAGCAGGCCGACAAGTTTCCGGCTCAGCTCTCAGGCGGACAGCAGCAGCGTGTGGCGATTGCTCGCTCGCTGGCGATGCAGCCGAAGATCATGTTGTTCGATGAGCCGACCTCGGCGCTTGACCCCGAGATGATCAAAGAGGTCCTCGATGTCATGCAGGAGCTGGCCGAGTCGGGCATGACCATGATCGTGGTCACCCACGAAATGGGCTTCGCTCGCGAAGTCGCCGACCGGTTGGTCTTCTTCGATGAAGGCGCGTTGGTCGAGCAGGGGACGCCCGAGCACTTCTTCACCAATCCGCGCGAGGAGCGCACCAAGCTGTTCCTCAGCCAGATCCTCTAGGAACACCGCATGACCGCAGATCTGAGTCAGGTGCGGGCGCTCACGTTCGATGTGTTTGGCACTGTGGTTGACTGGCGTTCCTCTGTTTCGGCCGAGGTCGCGTCGTTCCTGAAGCGGCACGGCGTCGATGCCGACGCAGGCACGTTCACCGACCGTTGGCGCCGAGAAGGTTACGCCGGCGGCATGCGCATGGTCCGCGACGGCGAGCTCCCGTTCCAGACGGCCGACCAGCTACATCGACGGATGCTCGACATCTTGCTCGCGGAACTCGGCATAGAGGCGGAAGACTCCGAAGTCACCGAGCTCAACCGAGCCTGGCATCGATTGCATCCGTGGGTCGATTCGCCCGGTGGACTGCAGCGCCTGCGCTCGCGATTCGTCGTCTCCACGCTGTCGAATGGCAACGTGGATTTGCTCGTCAACATGGCCAAGTTCGGCGGCCTGCCCTGGGACTGCGTGCTATCGGCAGAGCTCACCGGCGCATTCAAACCGGAGCCGCAGTGCTACCAGCGAGCGGCCGAGCTGCTGGGTTGCAGCTCCGATCAGGTGATGATGGTCGCGGCCCACCAGGGAGACCTGCGCGCTGCCGCCAGGACGGGCATGAGGACGGCATTCGTCCCCCGACCGGATGAGGCGGGACCAAACTTCCCCGTCGATTTGACCCCCGATCCATCGTTCGACATCGTCGCAACCGATTTCCACGACTTGGCCGCGCAGCTGGGCTGCTAACAATAACTGGAGTTCCCGATGACCCTGAACCCCGACGCCTACACCACGATCGATATCGACAAGCGCTCCGACGGTGTGACCGTCGCGACGCTCAATCGTCCCGAGAAGCTGAACGCCGTCAACTCGGCGATGCACCGCGAACTGTCCACGCTGCCGGTTGACGCCAATCGCGATCCCGAGGTGCGTGTCCTCGTGCTGACCGGCGCTGGTCGCGCGTTCTGCGCCGGCGGCGACTTCTCCGCCAACCGCGACGAACCGATGGGCGGCCGCTATCTGAATCGGATGAACGAGGCGCGGCTGATCGTCGACAACTGGCTCGACTGCGAGAAGCCGGTGATCTGCGCCGTCAATGGCTACGCGCTGGGTCTGGGCGCGACCGTCGCGTTGATGGCCGATGTCGTCTACATCGGTCGCTCCGGCGTGCTCGGCGACACGCACGTCAACATGGGCATCGGCGCCGGCGACGGCGGAGGCGTGATCTGGCCGATGCTGGTTGGACCGTCTCGAGCCAAGTACTACCTGATGACCGGCGAGCACATCCGCGCCGAACAGGCCAAAGCGCTCGGACTGGTCCAGGATGTCGTTGAGGACGACGACCTGATGTCAACAGCGCTCGCCCTGGCCGAGCGGCTGTCCAACGGACCGTTGGGCGCAATCTCCGCGTCCAAAGTGCCGATCAACAAGTGGATCAAGCACGTCTCGAACATGGTCCTGCCGCTGTCGTTGTCGATGGAAGAAACGACCATGTCGGGCTCTGACGCGACCGAAGCGCAGGCGGCGTTCCGCGAGAAGCGGCAGCCGGTCTATCGGCGTTAACCCTGAATCCCGATTCATCGATAGGCTGACTCGTAGTGCGGGGTGCGTCGCGTCGTTTGGGCATTGACGCGGCCGGGCATTGACATCGCTGATTGGCAGGCTTCTTCATATGCTGCTGCGTCTGATACTGTCCCCGCGCGGGGCGTTGACGACCGTGTGGTTGCCGACTGCCATCGTTCTGCTCGCGCTCTTGGCGCTAGCGGCGCTCAGCGCTTGCAGCGACTCGATCCAGCAATTGGATGGAGGTACGGCACAGTCCCAGGAATCTCAGGAGCCCGCAGAGCAGGCGGACCAGGAGTCGGCTACCCAGCCGGAGGCGGCAGCGGAGCAAGCGACGGAAGAGCAGTCAGCCTCCGTGGAGAGTGCGCAGCAATCGCAGGATGGTGAAGCGTCGGTGGCGCAGGCGATGGATCGCGGACAGCAGGAGCAACAGCAGCAGTCTGACGCCTACGGTTCGGACGAACCGTACGCCTCCGAGCAGGATGAGGCTGACGATGAGCAGCCCGCGGCTCCGGTTGCCCCGATCCGTCAGTGGCTCGCGGAGGGCGTGCCCCTGACCCCCAGCGTCGCCGCCGTGCGAGACGAGTACGGCTGGTCGGCGGTGATTGAGGGAGACGTGATCGCCGTGAGCGCGCCGTATCACGACGTGCTGGGCGAAGATACCGGCGCCGTGTTCGTCTTTGAGCGAGTCGATGGCGACTGGGTTGAAACCGCATACATTTTGCCGCCCTATCCCGATCCGCTGGGCTGGTTCGGACGCTGGTTGGCGATCGACGACGGACGCATCGTGATTGGCGCGCCGTACGAGGATGGACAACGACTCGACGGCAGCCGGATCCATGACTCCGGCGTTGCCTACGTCTTCGAGAAGGTGGCCGGGACATGGATTCGGACCGGTACGCTCCTGCCCGTTGAGCCGCACGCCGGCGCATCATTCGGTTGGAGCGTCGCGATCTCGGGCGACCGGATTGCGGTGTCGGCCTGGGAAGATCCCGTCGAGGGCATCGAAGCGGGTTCGGTCACCACGTACAGGCAACACAAGGGTCTGTGGCAGGCCGAAGCGGTGTTCAGACCCAATGAGCCAAGCCATCGTCAGTTGTTTGGTCGCGACATCGACCTGCAGGGCGGCGTGCTGGTGGTTGGAGCTCCCGGCGACGACACGATTGCCGAGGATGCTGGAGCGGTCTTTGTCTGGCACTACTACAACGACGAATGGAATTTCGCCGGGCGGCTCGTGGCATCGGACGCGATCCCGGGCGACGCACTCGGCTCCCAGGTTGCGCTTCACGGCCTCTGGCTGGCTTCGGGCGCGTACGACCATGATGACCCGATCTGGAGCGCCGGCGCGACCTACGTCTGGAAACTCAATAACCTCTGGGAGTTCCACGCCAAGCTGCAGGCGTCCGACATGCAGCCGGGCGACTGGTTCGGCTATTCGGTCGATATCAAGGACGAGCGGATGGTGATCGGCGCGCCGCATCGAGCTCACCCAGAATCGGGCACCTATCGAAGCGGCGCAGCGTACGCCTTCGAGCTGATCGACGACCAATGGGTTGAGGTAGGCGTCCTCGGCCCGGTGGACGCGATTGTTGCCCGCGAGCGAGCCGAGTTCGGCTGGGTCACCGAGATCGACGGAACGACAGCCGTCGTCGGCGCGTGGCTCGCTGATACGGCAGCGGGCGAAGACGCCGGAGCTGCGGCCGTCTACGAGCTACCCACGGACGGCGAGTCTGAGTAGCCAGGAATACCTTGAACAACTCCGATCCCCGCTTCCCCCCTCTGCGGGGGAAGCTGCCGAAGGCTGAAGGGGGGTCCCCGCTCAGCCTGCGACACCAGTTGTTCAGAGCGTTCCTAACGGTCCGGACCACGCACCGTGACCCCGCCGTCCACCGGCAGGATGACGCCGGTGACGTACTTTGCCTCGTCGCTGGCGAGGAAGACCGCGGCCCAGCCGATATCCCACGGCTCGCCTTCCTGCCTGAGCAGGCTGGCGTTCTTGCGACGTTCGCGCAGTTCGTCCGACATCCCGGCCGAGTAGACCATCGGCGTGTACACCGGTCCCGGCATGATGCAGTTGGCGCGGATGCGGTCTCGGCCATGGTCAACCGCGAGCGCCTGGGTCAGCGTCGCCACTGCCGCCTTGCTGACGCTGTATGCCGTCAGACCGCGAGGCCGCAGTGCGGCGATTGATGAGACGTTGGTGATCGCGCCGCCGCCGCTCTCCCGCAACGCCGGAATGGCGTGCTTGCAGGTCAGCATCATCGAGGTCACGTTGACCCTCAGGACGTGGTCCCACTCAACCTCGGAGATCTGCTCAACGGTGCCGCGTCCACCGATGCCAACGTTGTTGTGCAGAACATCGAGTTTGCCATAACGGCTGACCGCATCGGCGACGATCCGGGAGCAGTCTTCGGTCGAGGTGACATCGGCGACGGTGATGGCGGCGTCGTTACCCTCGGCGCGGATCATGTCGAGGGTCGCCTGGACGGCCGTTTCGTCGCGGTCGACGAGCAACAGGTCGGCGCCCTCGCGCGCAAAGAGGATGGCAGTGGCGCGGCCATTGCCAATCCCCTCCGCGCGAGAACCGGCGCCGGTAATGATGGCAGATTTGCCAGCGAGTCGGTCGGGCATGTGCACGTTCCTTTCAATTGCTAGTCGATGTCAACGGGTCTTGGCACAGGCTCCGTTCGGCGTTGCGGCTTCCACAGCACCTCACGCAAGAGTTGCGGAATCGCCGGCGGGAGTCTGAACCGGCCGCGTTCTTGGCGGTCCGCTCGGACCCAGAGAATCATCACGATCAGCAGTAGCGGGCCAAAGAAGGCAGCCAGACCAAGGAAGACCATCGGCAGTGGATTCGCATCGACCACGCTGCCGAAGACCGGCAGGAAGGGCAGCATGATCAAGGCCCAGCCCATGTGGTTGAGCGATAGCGCTGTGGCTCGCAGATGGGACGGGATGCGACGGTTGAGGTAGCCCTCCATCAGCGGCATCTGCGCTCCGCGAGCGAGTCCGAGAATGAGGAAGATTCCAATCGCCCCCAGATGGTCGAGCAGCCCAATGCCGACGTAGACAAGCACCACCCAGAAGGGCAACGAGGCGAGCGTGCGGACGATGCCGAACCGAGTGGCGAGCCAGAACGCCAGCATCGCCGCGAATACCGTGGCAATCCTCGCCGGCGCCTGGAGCGCCGTGAAGAGCCAGCCGACCTCGACTCCTTGCTCCTTGAGGAAGGGTTGGAGAAGGTAGAACTCCGGGACCATGGAGGCGATCAGGATCGCGCTGAAGATCAAGGAGTAGCGGATCGTCGGAGTCTTGCCGGCGAGGCGGAGCGTTTGCTTCATCAACTGGAGATATGACGGCGTTTCGCCGCTGTGCCCCGGTTCGTGTCGTGGTGGTTCGCGGAAACCGAATGTGATCAACAGCGCCAGGCTGGTGCCAACCGCTCCTGCGAGCAGTGCCGCCTGCGCGCCGAATACTTGAGCGATTCCGCCACCGGCAAACGTCGCCAACACCATGGCCACCGAGCGGACTGCGAATGCGCGACCTGCCTGTCGTTCGAAATCGCGTGCCCGACCCATCGCTTGTAGCGAATCGTGGAGAAATGCGCTGTCGCTGCCTGTGATCAAGACCATCGCCAATCCCCAGAGCGACCAGGCCACTGCGGCCTGCCAGAACGACCCCGAGAATGCAAACCAGATCATGAATGTGATGTAGATGACGAGAGAGATGCGAATCGTTCGAACGCGGCCGAAGCGGTCGGCGAGCGCGCCGGCCGGCGGCTGACCAAACGACGTAATCACGTAGAACGCGGGTCCGATCGCGCCGAGCTGCGCGAACGTCAGGCCAACGTCTTCGGTCGCGAAGATGATCCAAACCGGCAGCCAGAACTGCAGATCGTGGAAGAAATAAAAGAGCGGATAGAGACGCAGGTTGCGTCGCCACTTTGGACGTTCGTCGACTCCGTTGAGGTCGGGCGCAGCACTCACTCAGGCAGGGTAGGGCGTTCGCTTCTTCGGTCACCGAGGGGAGCCACATATAGACTTGGGCCATCTCGATACACAACTGCGAACGGTGGCGATTGATGACGTACGAACAAATCCTGACCGAGACGATTGGGCGCGTCGGCGTGATTCGGCTGAACCGGCCGGAGAAGCTCAATGCCTGGACCAATCAGATGGCCGAGGAGATGACCGACCAGATCGAGGCCTGGAACAACGACGACGGCATTGGCGCGATCGTGCTCGCGGGCGAGGGCCGCGCGTTCTGCGCGGGCGCCGACCTGCAGGGCTTCAACCAACGCCTCGCCGATGATCCTGAGGCCCAAGCCGGCGCCGGACGCGAGGTCAATTGGACCCAGATGATCCGGGAGTCAAAGCCCGTGATCGTGGCGATCCATGGTTACGCCGTCGGTGTCGGGTTGACGCTCGCATTGCCGGCGGATGTCCGATACGCGGCCGAAAACACGAGGCTGTCGATTCGCTTCGTCAAGGTTGGTCTGGTCCCGGAGTTGGGCTCCACCCGTCTGCTCGCGCAGCTCGTCGGCCTCGGCCACGCGACCGACATCTGCCTCTCAGGACGGATGGTCCCGGCCGATGAGGCCGCGCGCATCGGGCTGGTCTCTGCCGTCGTGCCGAAGGAAGACCTGTTCGACACCGCCATGGCCAAAGCCCAGGAACTGGCGAACAACCCGACAGCCGTCGTGCGCAAGATCAAGACGCTGCTCAACGACAACGTCACCGAGTCCAACCTCATGCGAGTGATGGAGCGTGAGGGCGCAAGGGACCGAGAGTCGCGTCGACTGCCATCGCACAACGAGGCCGTGACCGCCTTCCTCGAGAAGCGCGAGGCGGTCTTCAACCAGTAGGGCGTCGAAGAAGGAACAACCGATGCCGACCCCACGCCGCGATCCCATCGCCTGGCCCATCGCCTGGCCCATCGCCTGGCCCGTTGACCGTCCGTCGCCGGACATCGGTTGGACGCCGCCGGGCGATCCGGTCATCATCTCGTCCGATGACCATCTGATGGAGCCGCCCGGCCTGTGGGAAGATCGTCTGCCCACGTCGATGCGCGACCAGGCGCCCAAGCTCTGGCGCGACGACACCGGATTCCACCTTGAAGTCGAGGGTCGCAGCTTCGACACGCCGGGCCTGAACTCGCTGATGGTCGAGGGACGGCCGGGGATGACCGATCAGGCGCAGCGCATGGTCGACATGGACGCCGAAGGCGTCGATATTGGCTTCGTCTTCCCCCAGAAGGCGCTCGGAATCATGGGGATGGAAGACGAAGAGGTCATGTACGCCTGTATCGACGTGTACAACGAGTACCTCGCCGAGTGGTGTCAGTACGACCCGGACCGGCTATTCGGCATCGCAATCCTGCCAACCATCTTCGACCCTGAGCGAACCGGCGACTACATCGACAAGTTCAAGGCCTGGGGATTCAAGGCGATGGAGATTCCCTCCTCGCCTCGAGACGTGGAGTACAACCGCTCGCGGATGGAACCGATGTGGGACGCCGTTGAAGCGAGCGGGATTCCGCTCTCATTCCACATCGGTGAGTTCCCAAATTGGCGCGGCGCCGGAGCCCTGGGAACCTACCTGACGTCCAACTTTGAGCCGTTCCGCAAGCTGTGGGCGCTGCTGATGTTCTCAGGAGTGCTTGAGCGCCACCCCGAACTCAAGCTGATCTTCACCGAGGGAGGAATCTCCTGGGTTGCCTCGGCGCTCTACGACGCCGATCGCACCTACCGCGAGTTCGCCTCGGAGATGCGCCCGCAACTGGCCGAGCTGCCCAGCTACTACTGGTGGCGTCAGTGCTACGCGACCTTCATGAGCGACCCACCCGGCCTCCGCCTGTTGGACATGATCGGACACGATCACGTGATGTGGAGCTTCGACTACCCCCACCCGGAGTCGACGCTGGGTGAGAGCCGTCGACTCGTCAAGGACATCTACGACCAGCTTGGTGACGAGCAGGCAGAGTGGGTGGTCTCAAAGACGGCAGAGACCGTCTGGGGCATCGAGGATGCGGTCGGGCGCAATCGCCAGAGGAAATCAGCAATGCAGGTAGGCGTCGCAGCCGGCGGCTAGCCAGCTGCTAGCCAGCCGTAGTGGCGCTGTCGCAAGAGGAGTTCGACGCCATCATCGCCGACGAAACCAAACAGATCGTCGGCGATGTTGCGTGGTCGGAATCTCGGGGCCACCAAGGTGCTGTTGAGTTTGGAGCTCCTGTTCTCAACTACTTGAACAGACCACTTCGAGTGCACGGATGGTTTAGACAAAGTGAGCGAAAGCTTTCCTTCACGTTGCTGTATGGCAGTGTGCGGGTTGCTGGGATCGACTTCGGTAGAGGGCTCAGTCATCGCAACATCGATGGGACGCGGATCGTTGGGGCGCACATGCAGTTGTGGGTAGCTGAGGCCCGGCGGGCGGAAGCGATTGAACTTCCGCCTGAGATGCCGGAGTGGAACGAGCCTGTTCAAGTCTGGGTTCGATTCTGTGCTGAACTGGGTATCCTGCATTTGGGTGACTTGATCTCCCCGGCTACTGAAGAGGCGAGCAGATGACTCCGGAGCAACTTGCCAAGGAGTTGCACGCAATATGCTCCGAGCGATTTGAGCTAATCGAAGCCCATCCAGACGGAACGTTCGAGGTGTTCTCAGGACTGTCGACGGACGATGGTGATGGGATCAATGTCATCATCGAATTGGCCGACGATGGGCTGATCGTCGCGGATGACGGCTGGCACACGTCAAGGCGATTCGCTTGGTCAGGACTTCCGATCAGCGACCAACTCCTTCAACGAGCGGCTAACGTCATCCGCAGCCACGGCGCCAACGCACAGGGGCTCCAGCCGCGGATTTCAGTCGACGACTGCACAGGAATTCCAAAGGCAGTTGAGAGAATGGCGCGAATCATCCTCGATTTGTCTCGACTTCAACCCGAGGAGACTTGGAAGTCGGATTCGGAATCATCCACCGCTGCGGCTGACTAAGTCTCTCGGAACAGCAGGTTCTCAACGGCCTTGAGGTCTTCGGCCGTCGCGGTCGCTCCCTGACTGACGAGGAAGTCCGCGTCCCTCAGACCAACGATTCCGATCACGCCGGCGAACCTGGCGTTCTTGCCCGCGCCCATATCCGACTCCGTGTCTCCGACGATGACCGCCGACTCCGGCTCTCCGTTGAGGATGTCGAGGGCGTGCAGCAGAGGGGCGGCGTGTGGTTTTGGGTCGCTGGCGGTGTCGGCGCCGATGATCGTCTCAAAGCGATCGGTCCAGCCGAGCAGTTCGACGGTCTTGCGGCCGGCGTCCTCGCGCTTGTTCGTGACGACCGCCATCGGAACGTCCGCCTCGCAGAGCGCGTCTAGCAGCGTCTCGGCGCCGGGCAATGGACGCGTTCGCGGCATGTAGGTCTCTTCGTAGCGACCGAGGTAATCGAGGTAGATCGGCTGCGCCTGCTCGGCGTTGAGGCCGAGCATGTTGTAGAGCATCACGGGCAGCGGCGGACCGATGTACTTGAGCAGCAACGCCTCATCAACGGGATGACCGTGGGCGTTGATCGTCTCGAGCATGCAGCCGATGACCAGCGGCTCGGTGTCGGCGAGGGTGCCGTCGAGATCGAAGATCACCGAACGGTACCGCGCCTTCGCAGCGCCTGTGCATGAACTCATGGCAGCCGTCACACTAGCCTGACGTGCCAATCGTCCGAGCCGGGCTTGTCCCGTTCACAGACCGCGAGTTTGCTGCCGATGAAGACGCTCACACTGAGCGCCGGTCCCGGCAACGTTCAATCACGTGCCGTGGGTCGTTCGGCTGCGGCTGCGGCATTGCGGATTTCATCGAGCAGCGCGTCAGGGTCGACACTCAGGATGTCGGCGGCGTTGGCGATGCTGAGGGTTTCTGTCGGTGTAACCATGTCAGAAGAGTAGCGTAGGGTCTGTCTGCCCGTGGTCTGAACCGGGGACAGCCACTGTTCGTTGTGTGACGGACAGTGCAGGGAGTCGTTCGGTGATTGTGTATTTGGTGCTGCTGGCAGCGCTGTTGGCGTTGTCGGCGTTTTTTTCCAGCGCGGAGACATCGTTCCTCTCGATCGACGGCGTGCGTCTTGAGCATGAGCGACGGCGACGACTGCCGGGCGCAGACCGCGCGGCCGCGTTACTCCAGGAGCCGCGCCGGCTGCTTGCCGCAATCCTGGTCGGCAACAACCTGGTCAACACCGGCGCTGCGACTGTCGGCGCCGTGATTGCGCAGGAGCTAATCGGCGGCACCGGCGGCCTCAGCATCGTCGTGGCAACGGTCGCTGTGACCATCTTGCTCGTCGTCTTCGGCGAAATCGGTCCCAAATCAGTGGCGCTGCATCACAATCTGACCGTCGCCCGCTATTACTCGATCCCACTGACCTGGTGGTCGCGCCTGACTGCGCCGGCGGTAGCGGCGCTGGACTGGACATCGCGGATCTGGCTGAGGGTCGTGGGCGGACAGGAAGAGGCCAGCTCGGCGCTTTCGATGGGCGAACTGCGCACGGCGATTATGCAGTCGCGTGAAGAGGGCGAGCTGAAGGTGCAGGACACGTCAGTCCTGCTCGGCGCGCTGCGCCTGGGCGAGACCCAGGTACGCCGGATCATGACCGGTCGGCTGCAAATCACGTCAATCGACTCGGGAGCGACGCTGGAGGAAGCGGGGCGCGCGTTCGGCGCCGCCGGGTTCCTGCGCCTGCCGGTGCGCTCGGGGACGGAAGACCAGTTCATCGGCTACCTGCACGGCTCCGACGTGTTGGCCGAGCTGGGCCAGGGCAACCGCGAGCGGCACGTTCGCGACGTCATGCGCGACGCGCCGTTCGAGTCGGAGCGGGCATCAGTACAACGCGTGCTCACGCAGATGCAGACAACCGGGCATCACCTGATGCTACTGATCGACGAGTTCGGCGGGACGTCGGGCCTGGTCACGTTGGAGGACATCCTCGAGCTGGTCGTCGGCAACATCCGCAGCGAGACGCGGTTCGGCTCGGAGCCGGTGCCGGTGAGGATTGCGGGCGAACAGTTCGTCGAGGGTCGCCGCGGCCTCACCGATCTGGGCACGGAGTTGGAAGCGGATTTCTCGAACGAGGAAGCGGAGACGGTGGCCGGCATGCTGCTGCAGCGGTTCCACCGAATCCCCAGCGCCGATGAATCGCTAGACCTGTACGGATACCGCTGGACCGTGGTGGAGTCGGACAGCCGACGAATCCGGTTGGTGCGCTTCCGCAAGTTAGCTGTCTGAAGGCAGCGTCCGGACGTCGGCGACGTGCCCCGAGAGTCCTGATAAGCTGGGCAGAGCGTGCCGAGGTGGCGGAATGGTAGACGCGATGGTCTCAAAAACCATTGGGCCAAAAGCCCGTGCCGGTTCGAGTCCGGCCCTCGGTACCAAGAAGGAATGCCGAGTGGTGTAACGGTAGCACTAGGGACTTTGGATCCCTCAGTTCAGGTTCGAATCCTGGCTCGGCAGCCAAAGTTGATTCTGTAAGTCGAACCAATGACTTTACGTGGTAGGACAGATCTAGATTAGGCAATGTCGAGACTCAATTCTCGGATATGGGCGAGGCATTACGCTCGCTTTCGATCCAAAAGGCTGCGGAGTGCCGAAATTCGTCCCCGGAAGTGAATCGAAGTGGATAAATGCGGCGCTTTTGGCCAGTTTCAGTCCCTTTTTCGTTGACGCTTTGGAGGACGGTGGGTATCGTGTGGACAAAGGTTCCTCCCCGATGAAAGAGCCCATGGGGCTCTCTCCGGAAACGGAGTAGTCGGGGAGGTCATTTCTTTAAGCAAAGTCTTGTACTTTAGTAGTAGTATCTGCTTCCAGTCTGGAATATGTCGAATTCGCTGCGAATAGCTGGTTGGACTGTAGCATAATGATTAGTATCGCCCTGCTCCCATTTCCGATACACAGCCCAACAACAATAGTCCGCAATCTGTAATCCATAATGTGCCCTAGATGCATGGTGAAGGATTCGATAGGGCAGCCCTTTTGGAAGTGAGCTGCTGAGGGCTATCCGAATCGCCTTGGTGATCGCCTTCCGTTGCTTCTGGATTGGAAGCGTGTCAGTCACGACTATCAGCTCTCCTGTAGCAGTCCTTTGTTCGCAATCCATTACGTACTTGAGCAAATTCCCAAGCATTCTTGGATAGAAGAACATCCCTGGCTGCAGAGCGGGGCCGGTTTTGGCCTTCTCGACAATCAGACAGTCGATGCGCATCTGGCCTAGTGATCTTGATAGTCGACTGAACGCTTCGGACCGCACGGCCCGACTGTCGTTTGCACAATGAAAGTACTCTAGGTCAGGCAAGCTGGGATCCTCTAAGCAGTCGTACTTCAGGGAGTCCAAATCAGAATATGCAGGAAAAGGTCGTTCCATACTAACGCTCGTTAGCACAAAGAAGCGTGTTCCCTTTGAGCTGAAGTCGAAGTTCCCTGACTCGTCTAAGAAGATGTATGTTGGGCTCGAGTGAGTGCTGGACGGCGCTAACGACATTAATCACTCTCTCTGACTCAGAGTGCAGGGTCTCAGAGAATCCTGCCGGGACGGACTCACCGCGCTGCAAAGATGGCTGCCCGGGCAGGACTTGAATCCGCAACATAGCGGTTAACAGCCGCCCGATCTACCAAGTGATCTACCGAGCATCGCCCTTTCTATCTTACCGCGCGGCGACGGGTAAAGGTCGGAATATGCGCCTCTATGGGACGATCGACGTGCGTGAGAATAAGGAGTCGACCGTAGAAGGCTAGGTCGAAGGAGCTACCAACTCACATGCTGGCGCTGGTATCGGATGCCCGAACTCCTTTGCCGTATCGATCCAGAGCGATATCGCGACCTGTGCTTCGTGGAGCGCGTCCTCATAGGAATCCCCGTGCGCTGAACATCCAGGCAGTTCTGGGATGTGAGCGACGTATAGATCGTCCTCATCACTCCAGTAGATGATAATTTCGTATCGAAGCATTAGTTGCCTCCTGAGACGTCGCGCAGGTTGTGCTTCACGAGCACCGCTCGAAGCTGCCGCAGTTGGTAAGGTTTCGCGTCTGACCCCCGCCGTTGCAAGTTGACCTTGTCCACGATCCCCGCCTTCGCGTAGACGTAATGACTACCTCGAGTTCGTTCTTCGAAATCGAGTCTAGCAAGAAGAGCGCGGACATCGGCGAAGCGAATGTTGGAGAGATTCGATCCGTCGAGAATGCGGTTCAGAATGCGCTGATGCCGATTCAGGGTTCAACTCCACTCGGATGACAGAGGATGGCTGCCCGGGCAGGACTTGAACCCGCAACCTAGCGGTTAACAGCCGCTCGCTCTACCAATTGAGCTACCGAGCATCGCCTTCGTCATCTTAGCGGGATGCGGGGGGTCGATCATCCCTCCTCTGATGCGATCGACGCACTGAGGCGCTATTCACACACCCGGCCCCGATTCGCCCGAAACCGGGATCGAATACCATAAGAACATATGAGCGCAAGAAGACAGGAGGTCCCCGACATGCTCCGCCGACATCCCGACTCCAAGCGAAATATCCCTGGACTCACGCGGACGTTTCCAGCCGCAATCGCTCAAAATCGAGCCGCATTTAGCCAAATCTGGACAAATCTGGACTGTTCTGGACCCCTGAACGCACGATCCTCACTGCAGGACAGGAGATCCGACGCAACCGCCCGAGATCTTCGTCTCGCACAGGTTCGACACCCTCCGCGCAGTGTGAGCAGACCCTACGTCGCCGACGGCAGGCCGGCGACCGCGAGCGGGTTGGCCGAGAGCGGATCGCTGATGCTCAGGCTGATCCGACCCTCCAGCGCGTCCAGCAGCGGCTGGCCGCAGACTTCGCCTCGCCAGCCTTCGAGCAACGGCGGCAACTGCTCCGACGGGCGGCCGTTTTCGTTCCAGGCGACCAGCGTGCGTAGTTGCGAGCTGCTGCCCACGAGCTCGGCGTCGATCTCATGGCTGGCGCAAGCGGCGGCGAGCACTGACTCGAGGAAGAGAATCACCATCCGCGACGGCTTGCCGCCGTGATGGCGGTTGGCCCGTGCGGGGAGCGCCTCCTCGGGCACCGCGAGCGCAGTCTCGACCGCTTCGAGGACATCCTGGAAGTACGACTGCTTGAGCTGGCCGATTCCGCGCACGCTGGATAATTCGCTTCGCGATTCTGGCCGCGTCGCGGCAACGGCGATTAGCAGTTCGTCGGGGGCAATACGTCGGAACGGCACATTACGAACGCGCGCGACGCCTTCGCGCCAGCCGGACAGTTCCTGCAGGGCGGCCAACGAACGCGGCGACAGTTTGCTCGCGCCCGAGAGGCGTCGCCAGCGATCGACCTCGCGACGACTGAGTCTGCTCAGCCGCAGGTCAGTCTCTTCACGCAGCCACGCGAGACGCTCCTCTGCCGGGTCTTGCGACATCCGATTGACGAAGATCTCGTGCAGGCGGAAGAGCCAGCGCACATCGTCGGCGGCGTAGCGGCGCTGGGCGTCTGTTAGCGGTCGCTGCAGCCAGTTGGTTCGCGACTGTGACGGTCCAACATCGCGGCGCAGCTCGCGTGCGACCAGCTTGGCGTAAGCAATGGGGAAGTAGTGACCGCTGAACGCGGCGGCGAGTTGCACGTCGAACAGGTCGCCCGGCGGCTTGCCGGTGCGGTGGAGGCAGAACTGCGCTTCCTGGTCATGCGCATGGACGATGGTGCAGATACCCGGGTCGGTCATCAGATCCCAGATCGGCTGGTCGGGAGCTTCCTGGATGAGTTCGGACAGCGGATCGATCAGGCAGATCTCGTCGGGCGTGGCGACCTGGAGCAGGGCGAGCTGGGGCTGATAGGTGCGTTCGGAGACGAACTCGGTGTCGAGTCCCATCATGCCGAATGAGCGAATGCGATCGGCGAGCGCGGCGACATCTTCGTGTCGCTCAAGCAGCTGGACTGCTGAGTTGGAATCGAAAGCGTTGCTCAATGGCATACGCGAATGAATTCTTCCCAGACCATCGGTCTTATGATAGCGACCGTTCGATGACGACTCTGCAACAAAGCCATAGTGTCTGAGGGACACGGCGCCGTGGTACGATTCCGTGGAAGATTCAGCAATCGGAGACCCTATGAAGGTCAGAGCCTCGGTCAAGAAGCGGTCCCGCGACGACCAAATCGTTCGCCGCAAGGGACGCGTGTACATCATCAACAAGAAAAACCCGCGCAACAAACAGCGTCAGGGCTAAGCGGCTCAGCTTGGAAATAGGGCTAGCGGCCGGTCTGGGTGGCTGGCGCTGACGTGAGCGACGATCCGGAATCCCTACAGTCCGAGGTCCAACGAGCTCAACTGGCATTGTCGGCATGCGGCGTTGACGGCGTCGTCGCGAATATCGAGCGTCTGAGCGGCAAGTCGCACCTGAGCTGGCGAGTCACGCGGATCGACGCCACTCCCCTCGTCCTCAGGATGGAACCGCGGCGAGGCATCCTACCGCCCTACGACCTACCCTCCGAGGCGCGATTGCTGCGAAGTCTGGCCGACGCCGGCATTCCGGTTCCCGAAGTCCTGGGCGTCGCGGCTGATCTGTCGGCATGTGACGGCCTTGACGCTTCCGTCGAAGCTGGCCTTGGTTGCATGGTCGTCAAGTGGGTCGACGGCGAAGTGCTGTCCGAGCGTCGCATGGAGGCAGACGTCGCCCGCGCCTACTGCGAGACCCTGCGTCGCATACACACGCTCAACTGGCGCGATGCGCGTCTCGACTGGTTGCCGCTGCCGCCGGCGTCGGGACCGGCAATCCGCGAGCGCACGCAGATCGCTGAGCGGCTTCGAGCATTCGGCATCGACGATCTGCCGCACATCAAACGCTTACGCGAAGCGCTAAACGGCCGAGTCCCCGACAGCCCGCCGCCGATGCTCGTACACGGAGACGTGAACTTCGGCAACTTCATCCTGCAGGCCAATGACGGCACAAGCGCATCGCCGCGCATCGCCGCGGTGCTCGACTGGGAGCAGGCGCATCTGGGCGACCCATTGTCGGATTGGGGGCGTCTCGCGGCAGAAGACCTGCTCGGCAATCTCAATCTCGCGGACGGCGCGCGACAGGTGATGCAAGAGGCGCTGCAAAGCTACGGTCGCAGCCAGGACGACCTGAGCTATTGGACCCTGCATCAGCTCTACAAGCACGCCTCGGCAACAGGAGCCCTCAGCGTGATCCACGGCTGGGACATCGAACCGATCGCAGAAATGTACGCGGGACCGACAGGGCGACTGCTGTCGGCGTAGGGGCTGTGTTGCAGAAGGTGTCTCAGAAGTAGCAATTCTCCGTCCCCGCCTCCGAGCGGGGACCCGTTCCACCACGGTTGCAGGGATCGCATATGCGATCCCCACTCGGTGAGTAGAGTCTTCCGGCTCTGACCGCACGACTTGGAGACCGAGCGGGTACCCGCTCGGAGGCGGGGACGGGAAGCAATGAGACACTCTCTTGAAGTCTGCCCTTACACTCCTGGTATGCCTGACGACATCCAGTACCTGGTCCCCCTGCCCGAGATCGAGTCTCGCTATGGGACCAACTCCCTGTTTGGTGAGCAATTCACGGAAATCTCTCGCGGTCGCACGGTGTTGGAGATGCCGATCACTCGGCACACCGCAGGCGGCGCCCGTGGCGGCGTTCATGGTGGTGTGCTGGCGTCGCTGGCTGACATCGGGGTCGTCGCGGCGGTGCTCTCGACCTGCCGTGTTGGCGAGGCGATGCAGGGCACGTCGGAGCTGAATATTTCCTACCTGCGCCCGGCGGTCGGCTCGAAGGTGCGCGTGGAATCGAATGTGATCAAGAAGGGCCGAACGCTGGCGGTCGGCGATGTCGATCTGCTCAGCGACCAGGGCAAGCTGATCGCCAAGGCGCGGGTGACCTACTCGATCACGCAGACAGGCTGAATCCATGGATCTGGAGTTGACTCCTGCACTCGCCAGCGAGGCGCTGTCGGCGTGCGGCGTCGGCGGACGCGCAGTATCTGCGGCTCGACTCGACGGAGGCGTCTCAAGTCTGACCTGGCGGGTTGATCGAGCGGATGGTGCGCCGGTCGCGCTGCGATTGCAGCGCGAGCGGGGCATCTTCCAGCCCTACGACGTGCTGCGCGAGGCGCGCGTGATCCGTTGCCTGGAGTCGTCGGCCATTCCCGTGCCGAAGGTGCTCGGAAGCGCTGACGCCGAATCGCCGCTGGAATCGCCATACGTCGTGCTGGAGTGGCTGGACTATCCGCACATGGGCATGGTCCCAATGACTGCCGAGGTGGTGGGCAACTACCGCTCGATGGTCGAGACGATTCACGCGCTCGATTGGCGAGCGTTGGACCTGGATTTCCTCAATCCGCCGGCAGCCGGACCTGAGACGGCGTTGCGCGATCTCGACGCCGTCCATGCGCGAGCCGTCGCGTTTAGCTGCGCCGCCGACCCACAGATCGCCAACCTGGCAGCCGTCCTGCGGGAGCATCTGCCCGACAGTCCCGAGCCCCGCCTCTGCCACGGCGACATCAACGTGTTCAACTACCTCGTCGGCGAAGACAGCTCAATCGCCGGCGTCGTCGATTGGGAACAGGCCCATCTCGGCGACCCGCTCTCGGACTGGGGGTTGATCACGGCCTTGGGTTCGCTCAAGGGTCTCGACGCGCCGCCCGAAACGCACCCGCTGACCGCGCCGGCCTTCCAGCGCTCAGGCCGTGACGCCCGCGACCTGCGCTACTGGATGTTGCATCAGATGTACAAACTGGCCGTGATCCATCGAATCTGGTCCGAGATCGGCGACGTCCCACCCTGGTACACGTGGTCGGATGTCGAGCGGGTGTCGGAGAACGCGCTGTCGTATCTGGGCGTATGAGACATTCGCCGCCAGCAGGTACGGGCGACCCCCGTGGTTCCCTTCTCTGTCTTCCAGTCCCGGCCCCTGCGCCGGGACCCGCTCGGTCTGGTGCAGCGAGTCGGTACCTTCCAGCTCCGCCTACCAGATGAAGAGTGTGAGTGCAGTTCCTGCGGCCGCAATGGAACGGGTCCCCGCGCGGAGGCGGGGACTGGATCCAGAACGATCGAGCGCGCTAGCTGCTCAGGTTTGCCAGGTGCTCGACCGCGTGCAGCATGCTTTGTTCGGTGGGTGTCGCCAACGAGACGAGGCGGTGGGCGCCGGCTTCGGCGTATTGTTCGATGGCTTCGGCGGTCAGACGCGCCGGCGGTGTAATCGTGATCTCCAGGTCGCCCAGACCCTCGGGCCGGTTGTGCTGCTCAGATAGCTCGTTGAGGCGGCGGACGTAGTCGGCGGTCTGCTCGGGATCCTGCATCCAGCCGTACCAGCCTTGTCCCCGCTCGGCGGCTCGCTTGAGCGCGGCTTCGGAGTGACCACCGATGTGGATCGGCACACCGCTGGCATTGGTTGGTCGGGGATGCGCGTCGATCCCGCTGAACTGCCAGAACTCGCCGTCGAAGTCTGGGTCTTCTTCATTCCAGAGCGCGCGCATCGCGTCGATCGCCTCGTCGGTGCGACGACCGCGCTCGCGGAAGGGCGCGCCGATGGCGTCGAATTCGGGCTGCAGATAACCAGCGCCGATGCCAAGAATGACGCGTCCGTTGGAGAGCACGTCGGCTGAGGCGAACTCCTTGGCCAGGACGAGCGGGTTGCGTTGCGCAATCAGCACGATGCCGGTGCCGAGCTTGACCGTCTCGGTGCAAGCGGCGAGGTAGGCGAGCACGACGGAGGGATGGAGGAAGTGGTGCTCGGGGTCAGCCGGTGATGGCGCGACGCGCGGCTTAGGCAGCACGACGTGCTCGCCGCACCAGAGTGACTCGAGGCCGTAGGATTCGGCGGCTTCTGCGACGGTCCGCAGCGCGGCCGGGTCGGAGAAGCCGGTGCCCATGTTGAAGATGCCGAGTTTCATGTACTAGCTCCTACCGAAGTCTTGTCTCCGTCATTGCCGCGCTTGCCGCGGCAATCTCGCAGCGCGCCGCACCAACGTGCCTGCTGCAATCAGCGAGATACCCGCGGCAAGCGCGGGTATGACGGAGTTGAAGGCGAATCGAATGGCAGCTTACGACTTGAGCAAGGAGTCGGTCAGGGTGACGTCGTAGTTGCCGTCGATGAACGGTTGCGCGTTGAGCACTCGCTGTAGGAAGGGGATGTTGTGCTTGAGACCCTCGATCCGCGTGCCGTTGAGCGCCGTTCGCAGCCGGTCGATCGCTTGCGGGCGGTCATCGCCGTGGACGATCAGCTTGGCCATCAGCGGGTCGTAGAAATGCGAGACTTCGTCGCCTGAGGCGACGCCGGCGTCGAGCCGGAGCCACGGTTCGTCGGGGACTTCCAGGATGTCGATCGAGCCGGGGCTGGGCAGCAGCGTGACGGGGTCCTCGGCGTAGATGCGGGTCTCGATTGCGTGCCCGGAGATCGGCGGCGGGTCGCCGTAGCCGGGCAGCTCCGTCAGTGGCTCTCCTGCGGCGATACGTAGCTGCCACTCAACCAGATCGAGCCCCGTCACCAACTCGGTGACGGGATGCTCGACCTGGAGTCGGGTGTTCATTTCGAGGAAGAAGATCTCGCCCGATGCGTCGAGTAGGCACTCCACGGTGCCGGCATTCAGGTAGTTCAGACCTGCGACGGCATCGCGGACCTGGCTGTAGAGCCGCTCCCGCAAATCGCTGGTAAAGTGCGGCGCGGGCGCCGGGGCTTCCTCGATCACCTTCTGGTGCCGGCGTTGGACGCTGCATTCGCGGTCGCCAAGGATGGCGGCGTTGCCCTGGCCGTCGCCGAAGACCTGCAGTTCGATGTGGTGCGGTTCGACCAGCAGCCGCTCGAGATAGACCTCATCGGAGCCGAAGGCGCGTTGTGCAGACGAGCGTGCGCGCCGCAGCGAGCGAGAGAACTGATTCGGTCGCTGGACGGTCGCCATGCCGATCCCGCCGCCTCCGTATGAGGCCTTGATCAGCAGCGGATAGCCGACGGATTCGGCAACCGCTTCAGCGTCCTCGTCTGCGACCGTTGCAGGGGAACCAGGAATGACCGCCATGCCCAGGTCGCGCATCGTGGCTCGGGCCTGGTTCTTGTTGCCCATCAACTCCATGTGCGCGGCGGCGGGTCCGATGAACGTGATCCCGCGCTCAGTACAGGCCTGGGCGAAGTGGCCGTTCTCGGAGAGCAGACCGTAGCCGGGATGAACGGCGTCGCAGCCCGCTTGCACCGCGGCGTCGAGTACCGCGTCGACGTTGATGTATGACTCGGCCACAGGCGCTGCGCCGATGTGCGTGGCGCCGTCCGCTTCGCGGACATGCAGCGCATCGGCGTCGGCAACGGAGTAGACCGCATGCGACTCAATGCCGAGCCGCCGGCAGGTGCGAGAGACACGAGCGGCGATCTCGCCGCGGTTGGCGATCAGGACGCGTTGGAACATGATTCAGTTTGTGTTCGGTCTGTCGAGCTAGTCGCTGATCGTGACGAGCACGTCGCCTTCCTGGACCTGATCGCCCTGTCCAATGTGGATCGTGGTGACCGTGCCGTTGCTCGGCGCTTCGACCGGGATTTCCATCTTCATCGACTCCAGGATGACGAGTTCGTCGCCCTCCTCAACGGCATCGCCGACAGCGGCAATCAACTCAAAAATGGTGCCGGCCATCGGCGACTTCACATCGGCCATGGTTACCTTCTCCGCTTTCTTGGTCTGTGGACTGATCTTGGTCTGTGGACTGAGTAGTTCGTGTTGTCGAAATCAGTTCGTGCTGGCGTACAGTATTGCAGTATGCCCGCAGCGCTGGGTATGCGCATTACGCGAGAGCGACGAGAACGCGAGAAGAACCATGAGACGGGAACTGGTTGAGCAACTGGTCTGTCCGGTGACGCGCGATCCGCTGATCCTGGAGGTCGTGCGCGAAGACGAAAACGGCGACGTGCTGGAGGGCGCACTGGTCTCGGAGCGGATCAACTTCCGCTATCCGATCGAGGATGGGATCCCGAATCTCTTGCCTCCGGACATGCAGCGTCGGGCAGGTGAGTCGGTCTAGTGTCGGCATCGGTTGCGCTCCAGAAACCTCAATCCCGTCATACCCGCGCTTGCCGCGGGTATCTCGCCGCGTGCCGCACCAATGTTGGCAGCTCATCGAGATTGCCGCGACGGAGCGCGGCAATGACGGAAAGGGGAGCATGAGCTCGCGCATCCCCAATTCCTACGCAATCGAGTTCCGACGTGATTACGCCGAGGCCATTCCACCGTTCGCGGTGGAGGATGGGGAGAGCGTGTCCCGATAGATAGATGACTCGATGCGCGCGATGTAAGCTCCTCGGAACAGCAGTTGGACTTTAAATCCGGTCCCGTGAGGCCGGGAAGGTCAACGAGATGTATCTGAAGTATCTTCCCACCCATCACGTACATGCGTATCAGCCGCACAACCAGCGCTTGCCGCTGGTTTTTTCGTTTATCCAACTGGCTGGAACCGCACCATGATGACCTCAATGGATGCGGCGGCGATGGACCGGGCGATTACACGAATCGCGCACGAGATCGTGGAGCGTCATCCCGCTCCGGATCCGTTGATGCTGGTCGGGATGCGAACGCGCGGTGTTCCGTTGGCTGAGCGACTCGCCATGCGCATCGAGGGAATCGATGGACGCCGGGCGCCGGTTGGCGCGATCGACATCTCGCTCTATCGAGACGACCTGGCGCAGCGTCCTCATGCCCGAATGCAACCATCGAGGATTCCTGAAGACATTGACGGCGCAGTGATTGTGCTGGTCGACGATGTGCTGTTCACGGGCCGCTCCATTCGAGCGGCGCTGGACGCGCTCATTCACTACGGACGGCCGGCCGCGATTGAACTCGCGGTCTTGATCGACCGTGGTCACCGCGAGTTGCCGATCAGGGCCGACTACGTCGGCAAGAACATTCCCACACAGCGCGGCGACGATGTGCGCGTGTCGTTGTTGGAGGCGGATGGGCAGGATTGCGTCGGCGTATACGAGGAGAGGATGTCGCGTGGTCGCTGAACAGGTCGCTCAGCAAGTCGCTGAACAGGTCACCGAAACGATGATGTCACAGCCCGCGCTGAGCGACGCCGAGCGGACCGCTCCGCTGTCGCGACCGCCGTTCGACGAGCCGATCACCGACTGGCGGCGACGGCATCTGTTGGACGTCGACACCCTGTCCAAAGACGAAATTCTACGCGTGCTGTCCACGGCGAATGCAATGGCCGAGGTCCTGGACCGTTCGGTCGCTCGGACGCCGGCGCTGCGCGGCGTGACCATCTTCAATCTGTTCTATGAAGCCTCGACCCGCACGCGGTCATCCTTTGAACTGGCCGGCAAGATTCTCGGCGCGGACGTAATCAATGTCTCGGGCTCCGGATCGTCGATCGAAAAGGGCGAGTCGCTGGTCGAGACGCTCAACACCCTGTCCGCAGTCGGCGCCGACGCCGTCGTGATGCGACATCACGCCTCGGGCGCGCCCTGGTTGGCGTCACGGACGATTACCGGCCACGTGATCAACGCCGGCGACGGCCAACATGCGCACCCAACACAGGCGTTGTTGGACGCTTACATCCTGCTGCAGGAGTTCGGCGACCTCTCGGGCCGCAAAGTGGTAATCGTCGGCGACATCCTCCACTCGCGCGTGGCGCGGTCGAATCTGTGGTCGCTGACGACATTGGGCGCGGAAGTCACGCTCGTCGCGCCACGTCCGCTGTTGCCATCGTCGATGGCTCCGGGCGCATCCGAGCAGGAGCATCCGCTGTCCTTGCCGTCCGTGAAGATTGAATCCGATTTGGACAACGCGATCGTCGGCGCCGACGCAGTGATGGCGTTGCGCATCCAGAACGAGCGGCTGAGAGGGCAACTACTTCCCTCGTCGGCAGAATATGCACGTCGCTACCAGTTGACCGCGGAGCGAGTGGCGAAGGCGTCGCCGGACGCCATCGTCATGCACCCTGGTCCGATGAATGAAGGCGTGGAAATCGCGTTCGATGTGGCACATGGTTCGCAGAGCCGAATCGAAGCGCAGGTCTCCGCCGGACTGGCAGTGCGTATGGCCGTGCTCTTCCTGCTGATTCGAGGCGGCGCATGACGAAGATTCTCATCCGCGGCGGCAGAGTGGTTGATCCGGCAGCCGGTGTCGATGCCGACTTGGATGTCTTGATTGCCGATGGCCGAATCGCACAAATCGGCGCGCAACTATCGGAAACGAATGGCGCGGAAGTGGTGGAGGCGAGCGGCCTGGTGGTCGCGCCTGGATTCGTCGACCTGCACACGCACCTGCGCGAGCCCGGTCAGGAACATAAGGAAACGATCGCCTCTGGAGCCCGAGCAGCAGCGCGCGGCGGCTTCACCACCATCTGCGCCATGCCGAACACCGATCCCGCGATGGACTCGGCGGCGATCATCGATGGCGTCTTGCAACGAGCCCGGAATGTGGATTGCCGAGTCTTGCCGATCGGCGCGGTCAGTAAGGGTCGCAAGGGTCGCGAGTTGACCGAGTTCGCCGCACTACGAGACGCAGGAGCGGTCGCGGTCTCAGACGACGGCGATGCCGTCGCCGATACCGCTCTCGCGCGACGAGCGTTCGAGTACCTGTCCGACCTCGGCATTCCCCTGGCCGAGCACTGCGAGGACCCCGCAATCTCCCAGGGCGGTGTGATGCACGACGGCGCCGTCTCCGCGAGGCTTGGCCTGCGTGGACAGCCGGCGTCGGCCGAGTTATCGATTGTCCAACGAGACATCGCGCTCGCCGCAGCGGCGGGAGCGCAACTGCACTGCTGCCACATCTCCACCGAGCCGGCGCTGCAAGCCATCGCCGACGCCAAAGCGCGCGGACTCCACGTCACAGCCGAAGTAACACCGCATCACCTCTGCCTGACACATGGCGCCGTCGCCGGCAGTGGCGACGATCTGCTCTACGACACCAACGCCAAGGTCAACCCGCCGCTCCGAACAGAAGCAGATGTCCAGGCGTGCATTGATGCGTTGGCCGCCGGCATCGTCAATGCGGTTGCGACTGATCACGCGCCTCACGCAGCGATCGACAAGCAATGCGAATTCGATGCGGCTGCGTTCGGCATTTCGGCCCTGGAGTCTGCTTGGAGTGTGGTCAACTCCCTCGTCGATTCGGGACACTTGACGCTGTCCAAGGCGATTGAGCGGCTGACTATCGGTCCGGTCCGCGCCTGGAATCTTGATAGCGGCGACTTGAGCGGCCTGGGCACGCTGCAAGTCGGCGCGCCCGCTGACGTGACGCTGCTGTCGACCGACGCGGTATCGCGTATCGAGCCGGCTTCATGGGCCTCAATGGGTAAGAACACTCCGCTCGCGGGGCACACGCTGGTCGGCGTCGTCGCTGCGACGATTTCTCAGGGACGCATCGTTTGGGACGGTCGGGAGCAGTGATGTCAGAACATATCGAGGCGGCGCTGGTACTGGCCGACGGAGCCGTATTCCGTGGCACAGCGCTCGGCGCCGCAAGCGACACCTGGGGCGAGGTCGTCTTCAATACCTCGATGACCGGCTACCAGGAAATGCTCACCGATCCGTCCTACGCCGGACAGATCCTGGTGCTCACCTACCCAATGATCGGCAATTACGGGATCGATCCGCCGATTGACGAGTCGCGGCAGATCCAGGTGCGTGGACTGGTGGTGCGCTCGGAGTGCGATTCACCCTCGCATCCGCGCGGTGGAATGCGCCTGCATGACTACCTTGCGTCGGCCGGGATTCCAGGAATAGCGGGCGTCGATACGCGAGCGATCACACGCAGGATTCGGCACGAAGGCGTGATGTTGGGGATGATCGTGCCGGTCGGTGAGGTTGAAGCCGCGCAGCGCAAGCTCGCGGACCTGCCTGACTACGACACCCAGGACTTCATCGGCGTCGGAACCGAGCAGCCCTACAGCTGGCGCGACGGCGCGCCACATTCATTAGTCAACGGAGCGGGCAACCTCGGGCCACACATCGTTGTGCTCGACGAGGGACTCAAATACAACATCCTGCGCAATCTAAAACGGCGCGGCTGCCAGGTCACGGCGATGCCGCCATCTTCCGGCGTCGAAGACATCCTCGCGGTCAATCCACAGGGCGTACTGCTGTCACCAGGTCCCGGCGACCCGCAACTGCGCGAGTTGCAGGTGCAGACCGCGACTTCGCTGATCGGCAAGCTGCCGATCATGGGCATTTGCATGGGACACCAGGTCCTGGGCCGCGCCTTTGGCGCAGATACATTCAAACTGAAGTTCGGACACCGCGGCGGCAATCATCCGGTGCAGGAGGTGTCCACCGGCCGGATTGCGATCACGGCGCAGAATCACGGCTACGCCGTCGACCCCGACGGGCTCTCGGCCGACGTGGAAGTGAGCCACATCAACTTGCACGATCAGACCGTTGAAGGTTTGGCGCATCGAACTGAACCAGTCTTTTCGATTCAATACCACGCAGAAGCATCGCCCGGTCCGTTGGACAACGGGCATCTATTCGATCGGTTCCTCGACCTGATCGGCGAGGCGCAGGGAGACTGACATGACACACTCAACCGGCCCCGGCGACGGGTCCGAACCTCAGTACCGACTGGCGACCGCCGATGATGCGGCGGCCATCTCGGACGTGATCCGCGATGTCGTCGAGGGACCGAATCCGGTCGTCTTCGACCGTCCCTGGAGCATCGAGGAAGTCTCGATGTGGCGCCGTCGGCTCGGCAACAGCGGCGCGATCTACGTCGCTGTCGAAGGCGACTCGCTGATCGGCTTCGGCTCGCTTGACTACAACACGCGACAGCCGGAGACGGCGACGCTCGGCGTCTGGCTGCGCTCGGAGTGGCGTCGCCGCGGGATCGGCACGGTGCTGGCGGAGTACCTGTTGGCGCACGCGCGCGAGCAGAACTTCGAGCGCGTCGTCGGCTCCGTGCCCGACAACAACGAAGCCGCGCTCTCCTTCCTCAGCGCAATCGGCGCGCTCGCGCCACTGATCAATCCCGACTCACGATTCGAGCTGCCACTGTGAGGGGAAGGCCGATTGAACCTGCGTCGCTGGTTGTTCGTCGGCTCCGCGCTGTGCGTCATTGCCGGCGTAGCGACACTGACGCTCGCGCTGTGTTGCATCTTCGATGTCATCGGCGGACAGTGCGAGCTGTGGCTGTTGGGCCCGTTTGTCGCACTGCCTCTGGGCGCTGGCTTCGGTCTGATCGGCCGCGCGGCCGGTCGTCCTGCAGACGGCAAGGAATCGAGATTCCCGCCGACGCGGGAATGACGGAGGTGGGCTGTGGCTGAGCATGCGGTGAACGTGAAGAAGCCTGAATCCGTCCTGATTATTGGCAGCGGGCCGATTGTGATCGGCCAGGCGGCCGAGTTCGACTACGCCGGCACGCAGGCCTGCAAGGCGATGGCAGAAGAGGGCGTGCGTTCGATCCTGGTCAACTCCAATCCGGCCACGATCATGACCGACGAAGGCGTCGCCGACGCCGTCTACATCGAACCGCTGACCGTGCCGGTACTGCGCCGGATCATCGAGAAGGAACGGCCCGAAGGCCTGTTGCCGACGCTCGGTGGACAGGTCGGACTGAATCTCGCGGTTGAACTGCATGAGGCCGGTGTTCTGGACGAGTTCAATGTCCGCTTGCTGGGCACGCCGCTCGACGCGATTCGTCGCGCAGAGGACCGAGCACTGTTTCGCCAGGCCATGCGCGACATTGGCGAGCCGACGCCGCCATCGGCAGTCGTCAACACGGTAGAAGAGGCTCGCGAGGCGCTTGAGGAGATTGGCTTACCGGTCGCGATTCGCCCTGCGTACACGCTCGGCGGAACCGGCGGCGGGTTCGTTCGCACGATGGACGAGTTTGAGCGAGTGGTGAAGACCGGGCTGGACGCGTCGCCGATCACGCAGATTCTGGTTGAGCGCTCACTGCTGGGATGGAAAGAGATCGAGTACGAGGTGATGCGCGACAGCGCGGACACCTGCATCACGATCTGCAACATGGAGAACCTCGACCCGATGGGCGTCCACACGGGCGACTCCATCGTGGTCGCGCCCTCGCAGACGCTGTCCGACAAGGACTATCAGATGCTGCGCACGGCCTCGCTCAACATCATCCGCTCCCTGGGCATCGAGGGCGGCTGCAACGTCCAGCTGGCGCTTGCGCCGCGCCAGGACGTGGTGCCCTGGCCGCCGGAGTCGATGCGGGACGGCGGCGGCGTCGGCGTACCGCACGACGAGCCGCTGCCCTACTACGTAATTGAAGTGAATCCGCGTGTGAGCCGATCCTCGGCGCTGGCGTCGAAGGCGACCGGCTATCCGATTGCGCGTGTGGCTGCGAAGATTGCCGCCGGCAAGCGGCTGGACGAGATCGCGAACCAGGTCACGGGTCGGACGCAGGCCGCGTTCGAGCCGGCGCTCGACTACTGCGTGGTCAAAATCCCGCGCTGGCCCTTCGACAAGTTCGAGGCCGGCGACCGCGTGCTCGGCACGCAGATGAAGGCGACCGGCGAAGTGATGGCGATCGACCGATCGTTCGAGGCCGCGCTGCAGAAAGCGGTGCGCTCGCTCGAAATTGGCGGACGCTCGGTGCTGTGGGAGGATGCAAAGGTTGAGGATGAGCCGACACTCGCCGCGGAAACGCCGACCGATATCCGGCTCTGGCACCTGCTCGCGGCAGTCCGCTCGGGCGTGTCGATCGCTGAGATCGCGCGACGCTCCGGCGTCGATCCATGGTTCCTGGAGCGGCTCGAAGCGATCGTCCAGATGGAACGTCGCCTGTTGGCCGAACCGCTGACGCCAACGCTGATGCGTCGCGCGAAGCGGATGGGCTTCGCCGACGAGCAGATCGCCAACCTCGCCGGCAGCGTCGACGAACGCATCCGCGAGCAGCGCCTGGCCTGGGGCATCAAGCCCGTCTACAAGATGGTCGATACCTGCGCGGCCGAGTTCGACGCGGTCACACCATATTTCTACTCGACCTATGAAGACGAGAACGAAGCCGAGCCTCAACCAGGAAAACGCGCGCTGGTAATCGGCTCAGGGCCGATCCGGATCGGTCAGGGGATTGAGTTCGACTACGCCTCGGTCAAAGCTGCGCAAGCGCTTCGCGCCGCCGGCTGGGGCGCGGTGATGGCGAATAGCAATCCCGAGACCGTGTCGACCGACTTCGACACCTCCGACCGCCTCTACTTCGAGCCGCTCGATGAGGAGGCCGTGCGCGACATCCTCGAGAACGAGGACGGATCGAGGAATGGCAACGGCGGAGTCGCATCGATCCTGCAGTTCGGTGGCCAGACGGCGATCAATCTCGCCGGTCCGCTCACGACCGCGGCACGACCGATCCTCGGCTCCTCAGCCAATGTCATCGACCTGGCGGAGGACCGTAGTCGATTCGAGCGATTCCTCGCTGACCTGGGCATCCCCCAACCTCCGGGCACGGCCGTCAACACTGTCGACGAGGCAGTGCTCGCAGCGGACGCAATCGGCTATCCGGTGCTCGTGCGGCCGTCATACGTCCTCGGCGGCCGCGCCATGGAGATCGTGCAAGCTGTCGGCGACCTTGCCCGCTACGTCGTGCAGGCGCAGGCGGCTGCGCCCGGCAAACCGATTCTGATTGACAAGTACCTGGCCGGTATCGAGGTCGAGGTGGACGCGATCTGCGGCGGCCCCGGCGACGACGCCGTACTGATTCCCGGCATCATGGAGCACATCGAACGGGCTGGCGTTCACTCGGGCGACTCGATGGCCATTTATCCCGCGCCGAACCTCCGCGCCGGCGAAGTGGCGAAGATCATCGAATACACCCGCGAAATCGGCATTGGACTCGGCGTCACCGGACTGATGAATATTCAGTACGTGATCATGCGCGAGTCCGACCGTCGAGACGGCGATGTCTTTGTGTTGGAGGTCAATCCACGCGCCAGCCGCACGGTGCCATTCCTGAGCAAGATCACCGGCGTGCCAATGGTCGAAGTCGCCGTCCGCGCCATGCTGGGCGAAACGCTGGCCGAACAGGGATATCCCAGCGGGCTCTGGCCGTCGTCGCCACTGGTCGCAGTCAAAGCGCCGGTCTTCTCGATGTCCAAGCTGTCGGGCGTCGACACCCACCTTGGGCCTGAGATGAAGTCCACCGGCGAGGTGATGGGTGTCGATGTCGACTACGACAAAGCGCTGAGCAAGGCGTTAATCGCCGCCGGCATGGCGCTGCCGGCGAAGGGCAAGGCGCTGCTGAGCATCGCCGACCAGGACAAGCCAGGGGCGCTCTGGCTGATTCGCGAGCTGGGCAAAGCGGGCTACGAGTTCCACGCCACGATCGGCACGGCGAATCTCATTCGCGGCCTCGGCTTTGACGTCCACGACGCGCCGAAGCGCGAAGTCGGCGGCGATCCGGACGTGATCGATCTGATTCGCTCGGGACAGATCGACATGGTGATCAACACGCCGGAGAACATCAGCAGCAATATCCGCGACGGTTTCCACATCCGCCGCGCCGCTGTCGAACAGCGGATTCCCTGTTTCACCTCAATCGACACCGCGCACCACGCAGTCGGAGCGATGGCCGAGGGCGGCGCTGATTACAACATCGCGCCACTGTCCGATTACACGGCCGGCCGGGTTTAGGGAGCCGCTGCCTTGCGCCGCGCTGCCGCCCGTGTGATCGAGACCGAGGAAATTTACCCTGGCGCCTTCGTCACCTGGTACGACGCGCCGTCGCTCTCGCAGCACGCACAGCCGGGTCAGTTCGTAATGGTCGATCCCGGGACCGAACACGGCACATTCGATCCGCTGCTACCCCGAGCGTTTTCCTACTACAGGTTCCGTTTCGCCTCGCCGCGTGATTCGGAGCGTCAGTTCGCGCTGCTTTACGCCGTGGTCGGCCGCGTCACCGAACAGATGGCGACAATGCAACCGGGCGAGCGAGTCTGGATGACCGGTCCGCTCGGACGAGGCTTCGACGTGCGCCGTACGGCGTCGAATCTGCTGCTGGTCGGTGGAGGCGTCGGCATCGCGCCGCTGGTCGCGCTGGCCGACGCGGAGTCGGAGTATTCGTCGCGTGATCGCTCGATCGTCCTTTGCTTCGGCGCGCGTAGCGCCGACGGCGTCTACCCGGCCGAACTATTGCCGCCGCAGGTGGAGTACCAGGTCTCGACCGAGGACGGCTCAATGGGCACGCAGGGATTCGTCACCGACCTGTTCGCCGAGTACCTGACCTGGGCCGACCAGTCGTTTGCCTGCGGCCCCGTCCCGATGTTCCGCGCGATGACGCCAATCGTCCGCCGAGACGGGATGAAGCGCCCCGTCCAAATCCTGATGGAAACCGAAATGGCCTGCGGCACCGGCATCTGCTACGGCTGCGCCGTCTTCACCAAGCAAGGAGTCAAACTCTGCTGCAAAGACGGCCCCCGATTCGAGTTACTGGACGTGTACCCGAACGGCTGATGCAAACCCTTTATATAGGATTGGGCGCTGGGCAAGGAGTAGCGTCTGGTGTTCGAGATTCCCAGGTACGGCCTCACGGGCAATGACGCAACGGACGAAGAGCTCGCTGGGCACGGGTTGGCCTTCGTCGACGCCCTGGAGGTATACGACGGACCAGCGAAGTTCTTCCCCCAGGATGCGAAGTCCGGCCTGGATGAGGACGGCATTTGGTACAACCAACCAAGGCGGCAAAGGATGATCGGTCCGAATGAGCTGGGCCAGCTTCTCGTGATCATCCTTGAACTACCGACTCAGACTGGAACGTCCCACGTCGTAACTGGGTACCCTGCGGACAAGGGACAAGAGGCGAGGTATCGCCAGCCGGGTGGAAGGACGCGCCGCCGATGAGTGTTCACCGCGACGAGGAGATCACGGCAGAAACTGCCGAACTGGTGGGTGAGCGACAGACTCCCGGTCGGATGATCATTGAAGTGGAATTTTCTCCTGAGGATGTGCGGCGTCTGAAACGAGGTTTGGAGCGCGACACGAGAATCACCCGATTCATCAAGAACGCGGCGCTGGAGGAAGCTGATAGACGTGCAGCAGCGTCGGGACGCCGAGTTCCGCTTGAAACTGACTAGGGCAAAGGAGGATCGCCATGTCACGTGTGGGTCAGTTGGTCTTGGATGGGTTGGTCTTTCCCGAGGGACCGCGCTGGCACGAGGGCCGGCTCTGGTTCTCCGACATGCACGCGCATGAAGTAGTGGCCGTGACCCCCGATGGCGAGCGTGAGACCATCGTCGAGGTCCCGAATCAGCCGTCGGGTCTGGGCTTCCTGCCCGATGGCCGCCTGCTGATCGTCTCAATGACCGACCGCAAGCTCCTGCGCCTCGATCCCGACGGTCTGTACGAGGTCGCCGACATCTCCGACAAAGCCCCCTATCACTGCAACGACATGGTCGTCGACGCAGCCGGCAACGCCTACATCGGCAACTTTGGTTTCGACATCACTGACGGCTCCGCGCCTCGCGCGACCACGATCGTCAGGGTCACCACCGACGGCGAGTCTTCGGTCGTAGCCGACGGCATCCAGTTCCCCAACGGCGCCGTGATCACCCCTGATGGCGGCACGCTGATTGTCGGAGAGAGCTGGGGACAGCGACTAACTGCGTTCGATGTCGAGGCCGACGGTTCGCTCTCGAACCAACGCGTCTGGGCCGATCTGGCCCGAAACTCAGTTGGTCCGCCCGACGGTATCTGTCTCGACGCTGACGGGGCCATCTGGGTCGCAGTACCGACCAATCCGGGCGCTCTGGCGCGCGTCGCCGAGGGCGGCGAGGTGCTGCAGCGGATTGACGTGCCCGACATGGGCGTCTACGCCTGCATGTTGGGCGGCGAGGGACGCAAGACGCTGTTCTCGCTCGAAGCGCCGACATCGAACCCGCAGCCCGGCGAACCACGACGCGGACGGATTCGGGCCTTCGATGTCGAAGTCGGCGGCGCCGGATTGCCATAGGGTCCGCGGGCAACGACGAACGTTGTCAGCATGGTGTCCAAGGCCGATTTGCGACGGACGTTCCGCCAGTCCCGTGCTTCATTGCCACCAGAACTTGTCCACGGCTGGTCGACGGCGATCTCCGCTCGCCTGTACGCCCTTGAGCAGTGGCGGCAAGCCGGGGTCGTCCATTGTTACGTAGGCGCGTTGCCCGGCGAAGTCGAAACCGATCGCCTGATGCAGCGTGCGTTCAACGAGCGCAAACGTGTGATCTGTCCCCGCGTTCGTCCGCATGGACAGTTGGACCATCGAGAGGTCACTCAACTGGCTCAGTTGGTCGGCTCGGTCTTTAGCCTGCGGGAACCGGATCCTGAGCTGTGTCCTCCGGCTGATCCAGCCTCGGCGGAAGTCGTGGTCGTCCCGGGGGTGGCCTTCAGCGCCGCCGGCGCCCGGCTGGGAATGGGCGGCGGCTACTACGATCGATTCCTCGCCCAGAGCGGGATTCCTCGAGTGGGCCTGGCATTCGAAATGCAGTTAGTCGATTCGATGACGCAGGCGGAGCATGACCAGCCCGTCGACCTGATTGTGACAGAACTGCGTGTAATCAGATGCCGGTGATTCATTGGATGACGCCACGTCGCGCAACCGTGTTTCACGCGGTCACGACGCGGTCACGACGCGGTCACGACGCGAGAAGAGCTGATCGCCGCATTCGCGGAGATGTATCCGGCGGTCTGGGATGCCCTCCAGGGGCAAGGCGGTCCGGAGCTGGGAGAAGTGGTCGCGGTCTATCACTCGATCGGCGAGGACGAGTTGGTGCTCTCAGCGGGGATCGAGGTCCAAGAAGACTTCTCGCCGCGCGAGCCGCTCGCGCTGTTGGAGTTGGGAGGCTGCGACGCGGGCATGATCAATCAAAGTGGCACACGGAAATCTGGCTGTCCTTGCCCTAGCATTCGCTGAGTTCAGCGCCAAAACAGGAGGATCGTGATGCCGGAGATCATTCAACTACCAGCCCGCCGAGCCGCAGTGATGCACGCCAATGCGTCGACGGAGGAACTGCCCGCGACATTTGAGCGCATCTTCCCGGCCGTCTATGCCGCGTTGATCGAGCAGGGCATCACCGATATGGGCCACGTCATCGCCGTCTATCACACGATGGACGCGAACCAGATGTCGTTGTCGGCGGGCATCGAAGTCGGTGATGACATCGAGCCAACCGAGCCGCTGGAACTGCTCGAATTGCCTGCCTGCGATGCGGTCAAAGCGGACCACTTCGGTCCCTATGACCAGCTCTACCAGACCCATGAGTCAATCTGGCCATTCGTGCAGGAACTTGGCCGAGTGCCGATCAGCGGACCAATCGAGCGCTACATCACCGATCCCCAGGCGGAACCCGATCCGTCGAAGTGGCACACTGAGATTTTTCTGCCGCTGCAGTAGAGGGGCTACCTACCGAGGAAACGCTCGGAAGTCGAACTTCCCAGTCCCCGCTTCACGCCGGGACCCGCTCGGTCGGCACTCGACAGGTGTTGGCTATGCAACTTGCGTGCAGGGAACGGGTCCCCGCGTGAAGCGGGGACTAGGTAATAGCAATTGGAGGCAGACATTTGGGGCGCCCTCGGCAGGAGCGCCCCTCCAGATGTGTTGAATGACCCAGCGTGTTGGAGCGGGGGACGGGATTCGAACCCGCGGCCACCTGCTTGGAAGGCAGGAGCTCTACCCCTGAGCTACCCCCGCTGGCCAGGACTTGCCCGAAGCGGACTTGCCCGGAGTGGCCGTGACCAGCTTAGCGGTCGAGATCGACCCGCTGGCCACGGCCCTCCGTTGAGGGCTTAACGCTCCCGGAGCTGACGCAGCTCAGGGTCCTTGCGCAGCTCCCGGTAGGCCTTGCTCTGGATTTGACGGATTCGCTCCCGGGTCAGGCCGAAGTGTTTGCCGACCTGCTGCAGGGTGTGCTCTTGACCGTCATCGAGGCCGAAGCGCATCGCGAGCACCGCAGCTTCACGCGGCTCGAGCCGCCGCAGCGCATGGTGCGTGATCCCGGTCAGCGCCTTGTGCAGAACTTCATCCTCCGGCGAGAGCGCGTCCTCATCAGCGAGGAAGCGTGCCAGATCAGAGTCGTCGTCCTCATCGGACACGCTCTTGTCGAGCGAGGCCGGCGTCATCGAGATCCGGCGCAGCGTCCGAATCCGATCCTCGGTCTCGTCCAGTTCCAGGGCGATCTCGGCATCGGTCGGTTCTGCCTGAAACTCTTGGCGCAGCTGGCGCTCGGCACGCTTGAGCTTGTTGACCAGCTCCGACGTGTGCACCGGCACGCGAATCAGGTTGGCGGTATCCGCCAGCGACCGCGTCACTGACTGTCGAATCCACCAGGTCGCGTAGGTCGAGAACTTATTGCCCCGGCGGTAGTCAAACTTCTCGACCGCGCGGAAGAGGCCGACATTGCCCTCCTGGATTAGGTCCAGCAGGTGCAGCCCCTTCTTCTGGTACTTCTTCGAGACCGAGACGACCAGACGCAGGTTGGAGACGTACATCGTCCGTTCGGCGTCGTAGCCGTCCCACTTGACCTCGGTGAGTCGTCGTTCGGCGCGCCGGACCAGGCCCTCGTCGAGCGATAGCATTGCCTCGGCATCGGCTGCCAGATCCTCCGGATCGGAGTCCCAGCCGAACGCCACGGCCGACCGCCGGTACAGGCGCGGCGTGACAATCGAGGAAACGATCGACAGTGCGATCACCAGGTCGGCGACGTATTCCTGCTCCAGGCCGCATTCGGCGCTGAGTCGCGACGCAAACTGAGCTTCCAGCTTGCCGTCGACAGCTTGTCGAAAGCGTTCGTGTCCGATCAACTCGTCAAACGGCAACGTGTGCAGATACAGCGTGCGAGCCGCGATCTCAATGACGCAGTTCAGTTCACCGAGCTGTCGCAGCAGCTTGACCCAGACCTGCAGCGGCCTCGGCGCGTATCCGAGTTCTTCGGCGAGTCCCAGCTCCAGCGCATCGATCCAGCGAGCTCGCTCAATCGCGCCGCCGAGCTCTTGCTCCTGCCCGGCAGTGAGCAGCGGCCGGCGACCGATCTCGTTGAAGTAGGCGCGTGTGGCGTCGATGTCCGGATCTGCGTCCGGGTTGGCAGCTCGGCGTCGTCGAGGCTTGCGTTTCGGCGTCGACTGTTCGGCCTCCTGTAGTTCGCTGGCGAAGTTCCACTTGGGAGTCATGTCGCCGAAGCGAACGGTCGGACGGGGCGCGTCGCTCATGCGCCGCCGCCAGGCGGCTGCGACATCCTTCTTCGGGGCACGGGTACCGGCGATGTCGAATCCGACGAGCGGGATGAGCCTGTCTTTGGTCACCTCCGGCGTGGTGTGCCGCTCATCGCCGCTCACCTCGCTTTGGTCCTCGAACAGCACTTCAAATTCAGCGCCGTCGTGGTCGAGTCGTTGCTCGAACGTCATCCGATCCCCCGTTCACTCAGTGCTATTGCGCTCGCTCGGTGCTCCGTGCACCAGCGAACCAACGCGCTCATCAACAGTACGAAAAAGGCCTCGAGTTTGTTCCCGAACCTGCAAGCAACTGCGTCGCGCTGTACGACTGAAGTGCGCTCGCCGTCACCGACGCTGCGCCAACGTCACTGGGCGACAGTTCGGGTGTGGCGGGGAAGACTGAGACCCGGTCAGTCCGCGACCGCGGCAACCCGGTCGGCCGCCGTAGCCGGCGCGTGACGCACATCGTCGGGCCGCATCGCGCGTGTCCAGGCCGCGAACTCCAACATGATCCCGTCGGGATCGTAGAAGTACACGGAGCGCACGAACACGCCTGGGTGGTTCTCGCGAGCCATGCCGCGCGCTGAATCATCGTGATTCATAATCGGCGTGCAGCGAACTCCGGCGTCAATCAGCTTGTCCCGCAGCGCCTCGATCTCGTCCGCGTCGACATTGAAGGCGACATGGTTCATCGAGGCCACAGCGGTGACCAGCTCCGCCGACGGATCGAAGAACGTATTCGGATCAGGCGAGGCAATGCCCGGCGCCGGCTCCGGCGCGTTGGGGAAGTTGAAGAAGGCGAGACAGTCACCGTTGCCGATGTCGAAGAAGTAGTGCTGTCCCATGTCCCCAGGCAGCTCGATCGTCTTGACCAGCGGGAAGCCCAGCACACCGCTGTAGAAATCGACGGTGCGCTGCATGTCGCGACAGACCAGCGCCAGATGGTTGATGCCGGAGACGTTGAAATTGCCGACGGATGTCTTGGCTGACTGCTCGTGGTTGGAGGTCATCGGTCGCGCTCCTCGTGGTGGTTCGGCGCTGTAGGATTGCTGCGAATCCTCATTCCCCGCTTCCCCCCTCGTGGGGGAAGCTGCCGAAGGCTGAAGGGGGGGCGATTGGCCTCCGAAGGCAGCCATGCAGGGGAACTCGAGGATACTCGTCCGACGCAGGGATTGCCCGCGTGCGGTCGCGGCCGGATTTTCTATCGACTGGATTACTTGCGATATCAAAAGTTTCTATCGTGAACACCGCAACCTATTGACGACACCCACATCATCCGTACATTAATCCAACGTTCACAGACGATACTCGCAACGGCGTCCACGTCTGTCGTGGGCCGTCGAACACAACGACCAGGCGGCAGTGAGACCGCCAGCAGGGACCGAGCACTTTGATGACCCAGACCACTGAAATCAGTACCCCCGACGGCGTCGAAGTCGTCGGAGCCGTGCAGGATGGCTACGAGGCGATTCTGACCGAGGACGCGCTGGCATTCGTCGCGGGTCTGCACCGGCAGTTCAACGCGCGCCGGCAGGAGCTGCTGGATCGCCGCACCGCGCGTCAGGCCGAGTTCGACCAGGGCGCGCTGCCCGACTTCCTTTCCGATACCGAAGAGGTCCGATTCGGCTCTTGGCAGGTCGCTCCGACGCCTGAGGACCTGCAGCAGCGTTGGGCCGAAATCACCGGCCCGGTTGACCGCAAGATGATGATCGGCGCGCTCAACTGCGGCGCCGACGCCTTCATGGCCGACTTCGAAGACTCGCTGTCGCCCACCTGGGACAACGTCGTCAATGGTCAGATCAACGCCCGCGACGCGGTCCGTCGCGAGATCACATTTGAGAACCCCGACGGCTCGGTGCGCACGCTCAACGAGAACATCGCCACGTTGCTGATTCGTCCGCGCGGCTGGCACCTCGGTGAAAAGCATGTGACCGTCGATGGCGAGCCGATTGCCGCCTCGATCTTCGACTTCGGCATGTACATGTTCCACAACGCTGCCGAGCGCGTCGCTCGCGGCACCGGTCCGTATTTCTACCTGCCCAAGCTGGAGTCGCACCTCGAGGCGCGGCTCTGGAACGACGTGTTCGTCAAGGCGCAGGACGACCTCGGCGTGCCCCAGGGCAGCGTCCGGGCGACGGTGCTGATCGAGACGCTTCCAGCCGCGTTCGAGATGGAAGAAATCCTCTACGAGCTGCGTAACCACTCAGCCGGCCTCAATGCCGGTCGTTGGGACTACATCTTCTCGGCGGTCAAGCGCTTCAAGTCGCAGCCGACCTTCACTCTGCCCGACCGCGTCCAGGTGACCATGACGACACCGTTCATGCGCGCCTACACCGAGCTCCTGGTTCGCACCTGCCACAAGCGCGGCGCTCACGCCATGGGCGGCATGGCCGCCTTCATCCCCTCGCGGCGCGACCCGGAGATCAACGAAATCGCGCTGACCGGCGTCCGTGCCGACAAAGAGCGCGAGTCGACCGACGGATTCGATGGCACCTGGGTCGCGCACCCCGACCTCGTCTCGGTCGCCCGCGAAATCTTCGAGACCAATCTCAACGGCGCCCGCAACCAGCGCGAGCGCATGCGCGAGGACGTCAGCGTCGACGCCGGCGACCTCGTCTCGCTCGACCAGTCTGGCGGGACAGTGTCGGAGGCTGGAGTGCGGCTCAACATCTCGGTCGCCCTGCAGTACATCAATAGCTGGCTCAACGGCGTCGGCGCAGCTGCGATCAACAACCTCATGGAAGACGCCGCCACGGCAGAAATCTCCCGCGGACAGATCTGGCAGTGGATTCAACACAACGCCGATCTGGACGACGGGCGCTCAGTTACCGCAGAACTGTACGAATCACTGCGCGACGAGGAACTCGCCTCGCTCGGCGGCCCGGAGGAATCGCGATTCGGTGACGCGGTTGAGATTCTCGACCAACTCATCCTCACCGAGGAATTCCCGGAGTTCCTCACCCTGCCCGCCTACGAGTACCTCGACTAGAGCACTCGACTAGACCAACAGTCCACGACAGGCCAGAGTAGGCGAGCACCCAACCACAGGCATAACGGCACGACCAAGCCGCTCAGAGACGTGAACCGACGCCAAGGTTCGGCCACGGACAGCCACGGAGGATCCCTGATGACGACGAACGGCACGAACGGGACGGGCAGCACCTCGGACAGCGCCGCCGCCGCACTCGAACACGAGTGGGCGACGAATCCGCGCTGGGCGGGAGTACAGCGGAACTATACGGCCGCCGACGTACTCAAGCTGCGCCCCTCGCTGCTGCCTGAGTCCGCGCTCGCACGCAATGGCGCCGACCGACTCTGGAACGCAATGCAGGACACCGCCTTCGTCCGCACCTTTGGCGCCGTCACCGGCGCGCAGGCGGTGCAGATGGCCAAGGCTGGTCTGCAGGCAATCTACGTCTCCGGCTGGCAGGTCGCTGCCGACGCGAATACCGCTGGTCAGACCTACCCCGACCAGTCGCTCTACCCGGTCAACAGCGTTCCCACGCTGGTCAAGCGCCTGAACAACGCGCTGATGCGCGCCGACCAGATTGACCGACTTGAGGGTCGCGCGAGCGTTGACTACTACCTGCCGATCGTGGCCGACGCCGAGGCCGGCTTCGGTGGCCCGATCCACGCCTTCGAGCTGATGCGCAACATGATCGAGGCCGGCGCCGGCGGTGTCCACTACGAGGACCAGCTCGCGGCGGAAAAGAAGTGCGGCCACATGGGCGGCAAGGTGCTCGTCCCGACGGCGCAGCACGTCCGTACGATGCAGGCCGCACGCCTCGCGGCCGACGTGATGAACGTCCCCTCGATCCTGATGGCGCGCACCGACTCCCTCTCGGCGACGCTGCTGACCACCGACATCGACGAGCGCGACCGTCAATTCACCACCGGCGAGCGCACCGCCGAGGGTTACTTCTCGGTTACCGGCGGCATCGACTCCGCGATCGCTCGCGGTCTCGCCTTCGCCCCGCATGCCGACCTGATCTGGTGCGAGACCTCGGTGCCGGACATCGGCGAAGCCCGCGACTTCGCGCAGGCGATTCACGCCGAGTACCCGAACAAGATGCTCGCCTACAACTGCTCGCCCTCCTTCAACTGGAAGCGTCACCTCGACGACGCGACGATCGCCAACTTCCAGGAGCAGCTGGCGGAGATGGGCTACCGCTTCCAGTTCATCACGCTGGCCGGCTGGCACGGGATCAACTACCACACCTTCAATCTCGCCAGTGGCTATCGCGACCGCGGCATGGCCGCCTACGTCGAGCTGCAAGAGGGTGAGTTCGAGGCCGAGGCCCACGGCTACACCGCGACCAAGCACCAGCGCGAAGCGGGCACCTCCTACTTCGACGAGGTGCTGCTCACGGTCACCGGCGGAGAAGCCTCAACCACCGCACTGAGCGGCTCCACGGAGTCCGCCCAGTTCAGCCCCGAAGCCGTCGCCGCGCACTAAGGCCAACCGACCTCAGAATCAGCACAAAGCCCCGCTCCGGCGGGGCTTTGGCATATAGACACTGCAGTTCTATGGCAGTCCCACCTCAGAACGTCACCGGCAACGATGCAACAGACGAAGAGCTATGGGGACACCGCCTCACGTTCGATGACGCGTACGACGTGTGGCTTGGACCTGCCAAGTATTTCACTCAACCAGCACGGCCGGGCATTGACGAACACGACAATCCTCGCCGACAGCCGGAACGCATGCTGATGATCGGTCCTGATCTGACCGGTCGTCTCCTGACGTTCGTGTTGGAGCTTCCTGACAGTCGCGGCATTTCACACGTGGTAACCGGTTGGGTGTCAGACAACCATGAGCAGTCGCGCTACCATCAGCCAGGAGGAAGGCTGCGGATTCGATGACGAAACAGCGAAGTGCCCTACATATCGAGACGCCGATCGAGGATGCCGAGGAGATCTCGCTTGATCGCCCAGAGGCAGGTCGGGGTCATTTCATCATGCAGGTCGAATTCTCACGCGAAGAGTTGGCGGTCCTTCGCCAGGCCATCGGGCGCGGTCCGGGCATGGTGCGGTTCGTGAAGGCGGCAGCGCTCGACACCGCGGCACGTAAGATCGAGAAGAACGAAAACTCGGACTTGCGGGCCGCCGACTGAAAGCAAGCCCGCTTCGTCTGAAGCCCCCGCTGCTACTCTGCCCCAGACAGTTTTCGTTACGAATTCAACCGCGTATGCGGTGAAAGGACATTCCCCATGAGTGACGGCGTGCATTTTGGCGTCATGGTCCCGCAGATCAAGCGCACCTGGCAGGAGACGCGCCGCGCGGCTCTGGCCTTCGAGGAGATGGGCTTCGACTCGCTCTGGGTTAACGACCACCTCTACGGTCCGCAGTCGCCCGCCATTCCGATGCTCGAAGCCTGGACGTTGGCCGCCGGCATCGCCGCGGCGACTGAGAAGGCCGAAATCGGCACGTTGGTCACGCCCGTCGGCATGCGCAATCCGGCCCACACCGGCAAGATGATCGCCACAGTTGACAACATCGCCGGCGGTCGCGTGATTCCCGGCTTCGGCTCCGGTTGGATGCCGCGTGAGTTCACCGACTTCGGCATGCCCTTCGTCGGCACCCGCGACCGCCTGCGCCAGCTCGAAGAGGGTCTGCAGATCTTCAAGGGCATGTTCGATCCCGACCAGGACGAGTTCTCCTTCGAGGGCGAGTTCTTCCACACCGAAAACCTGGTCACGCAGCCCAAGCCTCCGCGCGACGTCCCCATCCTGGTCGGTGGCGGCGGCGAGAAGGTGACGATGCGCATCGCCGCGCAGTACGCCGACATCTGGAACAACTCGGCCGGCTCGCAGGACGATCTCGAGCACAAGGTCTCGGTGCTCCACGGCCACGCCAACACGCTGGGCCGCGATCCGTCCGAGATTCGCGTCTCGCAGCAGTGCCTGGTCACCATCGTCGAGGACGACGACAAGGTCGGCCCAATGGTCGAGCGAGCGCAGAAGATATTCGGCGGACACATGGGCAACCCGGCCGGCGACATGGCGCTAACCGGAACCCCAGCCATGATCAAAGAGAGAATCAACCGCCACGTCGAACTCGGCTGCGACATGTTCATGATCGAGTTCTTCGGCCGAGACACCATCGAACCAGCCCAGATGTTCGCCGAAACAGTCATCCCCGAGTTCCGCTAGGAGTTCGCTGAACAACTCCGATCCCAGCTTCCCCCCGCTGGGGGGAAGCGACCGCAAGCCGAAGGGGTCGCCGCTCGGCCAGCAGCAACAGTTGTTCAGAGGATTCCTGGGACTCGACATATCGATGGCGTACCCATATTCTCTGAACAGATGCGCTAATGGAGGGCGCAGACTCTCTTGAGGGGTGAGCATGGTGACGCAAGACACTGCTGGGGCTTCGCAGCGGCAACTGGCCCTGTTGGCGGTAGCGGACGAATCGGTCCCTTCTGTTGACCTCGCACAGTGCCCAGACGGGCAAGACGGACCTTCCGGCGAGCCTGCGCGCGCCGTCCTCGCCTGCCAGGACAACCTGGAGTTCATGCGAACCTTTCCCGACGGGAGCTTCAAGCTCATCGTCACCTCGCCGCCTTACAACCTCGGCAAGGTGTATGAGCAGAAGGCTGAACTCGACGCCTATCTGGCCCAGCAGGAGCAGGTGATCGACGAGTGCATCCGACTAATGCAACCGCAAGGATCTCTGTGTTGGCAGGTCGGAAATTTCGTCGACAATGGCGAAATCGTCCCGCTCGACGCGCTCCTCTATCCATTGTTCCGAGCGCGCGGCCTGAAGTTGCGCAATCGAATCGTTTGGCACTTCGGCCACGGTCTGCATTGCACTAACCGTCTGTCGGGACGCTACGAGACGATAAACTGGTGGACCGCGGGCGACGACTACACCTGGAATCTGGACCCGATCCGCGTTCCGTCGAAGTACCCGAACAAGCGTCACTTCAAGGGTCCCAACATAGGCAAACTATCGGGCAACCCGAAAGGGAAGAACCCGAGCGACGTGTGGATATTCCCGAACGTGAAGAGCAACCACCCCGAGAAGACGATCCATCCCTGTCAGTTTCCAGTCGAACTCGTGGAACGGCTAGTCCTGTCGATGACGGACGAAGGCGATGCGGTCTTCGATCCGTACATGGGTGTCGGCTCTGCACTGATCGCCGCGCTCAAACACGGGCGAGACGCTGTTGGCTGCGACAACGTCGAGGAATACGTCGAAATCGCGAGGCAGCGCGTCGCAGCACTGGAAGCCGGCACACTCCGCACCCGCCCAATGGGGAAACCGATCTACGACCCGAGCCTGCCCCGAGGGGGACACTAGTGAAGGTCGGTGGCACCTATTCCCATCTGAATGGTCAAGAGTACCTACTGGTCCACCTTCGTCCGTTATGGGAGGAAGTGCTTGAGGTGATCGCGGAGGTAGACGCCGAAGCTTGTCGAACGAAGGTTTCCAAGGAGAAGCGGATGGTCGGCAAGAAACTCTATGCGCCGAAAGATATGAACGCCGCATTCAAGCGTGGACTGGAACACCGAGGATGGCAAGAGAGAAGGAACACCTTCTGGGTGACCGACGACGAGAAACTGCTTCGGGGCATTTTCGGCCTATCGGCAGATGAACAAAAGGAAGCCATCGAAGCAGGCGGGCGCCGTGCCATCATGTCATACAACCAGACCGACTTCGTCAAAGAAAGGGTCGCTGTTGAGGTCCAGTTCGGCAAGTACGCCTTCGTTGCCCATGACATGTTCGTGAAACACTTGAGTTTCTATGTCTCGGACATTATCGACGTCGGCATCGAGATATTGCCAATGAAGGCGCTGGAGGAACAGATGTCTTCAGGTGTCGCCTACTACGAGCGTGATCTGATGAACGTGGTCCGGCAAGGGAGAGGTGTCCCGGCGGTCCCGCTGGTTCTGATCGGCGTAGAGCCGTAGGCCTGCGGCTACGCGGAGCTCGACGCTAACTTCGGGTTCGGCTACGTGATAAACAAGATGTGACCCGAAATCGCCCACGAGTCCACCCACAACGCTTGCCTCCTGCGCCATCACCAACGCAAGGAAAACAGACAATGTTCCGAGGACTTTGATCGGCGGCCCAATTGCATTTCAAGCTAACTAACTACCGAAAGTTCTCTCGCACCACGCTTCAGCTTCTTGCCAGTTTCCCCAACCACATCGAACGATCGCTTCGACAAGTTTTGTTCCGTCATTTGTCCACGCCTCTCGATACTCGTCAGGCATATCGACCCAAGCCAGTTCTTTCCCGCCGATGCCCAACCTCATCGCCAAAACCCACATGTATCCTAGGACAACGAATTTCAAAGACCGAGCCTCAATGACATTCTCTTTATCGGGTCCGAATGCGGCGAAAGTCATCCAGACTCTAGGCTGACCGATGGGTGAGTCTAGACCATAGCGCTCTGAGGCGTCGGCCTCAAATGCTTTGAGGGACAAGAGCGCATCATCAAGCGAGGCAACTCGCTCGCTCACCTTGCTCAACAGATCATGATTCGGATGCGCGACAGCGTACCCGATCAAACCCAATGCCGCCTGTCGACCACGTGACTTTATGCTTGCCGGAAGCACCGGAGCTACGATTCCATATCCATTGGCCGACTGGTCATACATACGGTCGATCAAGATATAGTCACAGAAGAAGTTCCAAGCGTATTCGGTAGCACTATCATCACCCAAGAACGCGGAATATGACGCGAATTCGTGAATCGTATACATTACCCGGGTAGCCATACGAATTCGACGGCAATCCGTACGGTCTTTCTCGTTCACGTTAAATGCTGCCCATATCGCGTGTTGGAGAATGTCGTTGATATCGATTCGCGGACCGGAGCGTGGCAGCGGCTCCCCTGCTTTACGTTGATGTAGTTCCTCAAGTAGCGACTCCAACAGTACTTGAACGAGCAGTTCATTCCGGTTCCGAATACTCTCACTGATGCGAAACGTCTTCCATATCTGCGAGCTTGAGAACGTAGCCTCCGAGTTCCAGATCTCCTCTAGCGCGTCAGAGGTTGCTCGCCCCTTCGCTGCACGGATGAGGCGATTCACCCCGGCCAGGATCGCCTTGTGGTTTGGCCAACGTCGATCCTGCCAATCTCCAACCGCAGGAAGAACATATCGGGTGTCATCTAGCTCCGCCAAAATTGCTGCACAAATCTCATCAATCAGAGCAGTTCCCTCGCGAATATCGATAACGCGATCGGCGGCGATGGCCTGGTTAGTTCGTTCGATTAGTCGATCGATAGCGCGATTGGCCAGGCGCTCTGGCCCACTCATTATCCCAGCGATTCCCCTTACCTGGCCAATGGTCGTCTCTGATTCTTGAACGAAAGTTCTCGCGCCAGCACGTACTTGTTTCAGTGTTACCTCTCGTCTCAGTCGGCGGTATTCCTCTGGGCGAAGCACGTGAAGAGCCCGGAGTAGAAAAGCAAGCACAATCAAGGCAGCGATGACCAGCGACAACAAACCCAGTAAGTCACCACGGGGCCCATCCACACTTCCCAGCCATCCACTGATGGGCCCAAGCAGATACAAGACGGAGGTACTGACAGTCAACCAGACCGCTACAGAGAATATCCAACGCGCCTTGGACTGGCTCAAGAATTCTTCATACAATGGGTCGTCCAAGTCCTCTCGCCGGTGCACTGCCTCGACGATGAAGATCATTGCCGCCAGGAAGATGGCGGTCATCGCCGCCTGGGCTTCGAGGACGGATCCCAGGTTTGTTGACTCCGCATCTGCTAGCGGGTTCCACGTGAGTCTTAGAATCACGTAGCCCCAGCCGAAGAAGCCGACTAGCCATATGGGAGTCTCGAAGAGCGGATAGAGCCATGTCTCGGAACGTGACTCCCATTCCCTGACAGCACGCCACCTACCCTCAATGCCGCTGCGTGTGGACTTGATCCACCGGAATCTGCTGAGCCATACCCACAACTGAGCTGGTCTGAAACCCATTTCCATAAACTCACCAGCCCCCCAAGCGAGAGAATAGCCGTCGCTGGCACCGGAACGGGGGTCTTCCATTCAATAGCTCCGGCACCGATTCGCGTCTTCACCGAAAATCCGTCATCCTTCTGCAACTGACCACGTCTTCGCCCGATCGACTATTCCGCAACTTTCACACTCAGTTATTCACTCGACAGAACAACCGTCCGAATACAATCAAGACCGCCAGGCCGACCGGCCATCACACGACGGAGCACTTGTGACAATCCAAACCCCCACGGCAACAATCTGGACCCAACTGGATCAAGCCGGAAAAACCAGGGAAAACACCCACCAAGTCTGGCCGAATCCAGCCAAATCTGGACGAATCTGGACTTTTCCGGACCACAGATCGCCCAACTCCCAGCCCACACCAGCAAATCCGCGCCAGCCGCCCCGAATTTGCCCTTCCCGGCCAGAACCTCACTCCGCCGCCGCGATATGTTGAGGGCATTGAATCAGCGGTGGGAGGAGCAGCGAAGAGATGTCGAAGCAGTACCGACTGGCCTACACGATGCGGGGACCCTCGGAAGAAACCGAGGATATGTACTTGGCAGAGGTACCGGCCCTACCAGGTTGCCGTGCCTGGGGCGAGACTCCTGAGTTCGCCCTCGAATACCTCGAGAGCGTGGCCGAGGCGTTCATCGCTTCCTACCTTGAGGATGGCGATCCGTTGCCGCCTGAAGTGTCAACGATCGGTGAACTTTTGCTGTCCGTGTGAAGTACCGCGAGGTGAGTCGAAAGCTCCGGGTACTCGGCTGCGAATTTCGCCGACAAGCGAAGGGATCTCACGAAGTGTGGCAGCATCGCGAGCGGCGAACTCGCGCGACCGTCCCCAATTGGGGAACAAGGATCTGAAACCTGGAACGATCACCGCCATCCTGCGCGATTTGCAGATCGACAGGCGCGACTTCGACCAAGCCTGAGTAGGACAGTCTTCACTCCGACGGCGTCCGCGACTGCACTACGTACATCGGGTCGCTCTGACCCTCCGCCGGCGCGATATCTTGAGGCCATTAACCGCGCGGTGTGAGGAGCAGCAAACACATGCCGAAGCAGTACCGATTGCCCTACACGATGCGGGGACCATGCGAGGACACTGGCGAGATGTTCCTCGCCGAAGTGCCCAGTCTTCCGGGATGTTGCGCCTGGGCCGAGTCGGCAGAGGAAGCGCTCTGGATCTTGGAAGGCGTCGCCGCCGCCTTTATTGAGTCGTATCAGGAGCGCGGCAAACCTCTCCCGGCGGAAATCGCTAAAGCCGGGGAGCTGCTTGTGGCGGTGTGAGACACCGATATCTGATCCGCAAGCTGCGCAAACTGGGCTGCGAGTTCGAGCGGCAGGGACGGAGATCTCACGAGATATGGGTCAAGCTCGGTACAGAGTTGGAAGGGACGGTCCCCGACTGGGGCAGCAAGGATCTCAAGCCTGGCACTGTGCGAAAAATCCTGCGCGATTTGCAGATCGACAGGCGCGACTTTGATCAGGCCTGAGGCGTCCGAGACTGCACCACGTAAATCAGGTCGCTGCGACCCTTCGCTGGCTCGATGTCCTGCCACTGGGGTGGGTCGAAGGCGACTCTTGCGCCAGGCCGTCGTCCGCGATCTGCGTGACCTCTCAGCCTTGAGCGCGATATCTTGTTGGCGATGACTTCGCGGTTGAGGGAGGCAAACACATGCCGAAGCAGTACCGATTGCCGTACACGCTTCTCGAGCCGTGCGAGGACACAGAGGATATGTACCTCGCCGAGGTCCCGATCCTTCCTGGCTGTCGCGCTTGGGGTGAGACCGCTGAAGAAGCGCTGCTCAACCTGGAGAGCGTGGCCGCGGCGTTTATTGAGTCATACCGTGAACACGGCGACAAACTCCCTCCGGCCATCGCGCAGGCGGGCGAACTGGTAGTTGCCGTTTGAAGCACCGAGAGCTGACACGCAAGTTGCGTGACCTTGGCTGTGAATTCGATCGGCAAGCTCAGGGTTCGCATGAGATTTGGCGCAATCCCGCTACTCGCAGGCGAACCGCAATCCCCAACTGGGGCAGCAAGGACTTGCGGCCGGGCACGATCTCAGCCATCCTGCGAGACCTCGAAATCGATAGACGCGACTTCGAGCGAGTCTGAGATGGCCGGTCGTCACTCGGACGGCGTCCGCGACTGCACCACGTACATCGGGTCACTGTGACCCTTGGCCGGCGAGATGTCGTGCCATTGCGGCGCCTCAAACGCTCCCGAGTAATGGAAGTACGTCCCGACCATCTGCACGTGCCCCTCGTCACCCATGCCCTGCCAGAGCTGGACCGCCTTGGTCGGGAAGCAGCGGTTAGAGAATGAGACGATGCAGCCGCCTCCCGGCCGCAGCACTCGGCCAATCTCTCGGAAGACCTCAATCGGCTGCGTCATGTATTGCACCGAGACCGCGATTGTGACCACGTCGAACTCGTCGTCGCCGTAGGGCAAAAGGGGGTCGGCGTTGAGGTCGTGAACGACCCACTCGGTGAGCTGAGGGTTCTCTCGCAGCTCGTCGGCATTCATGCCGAGGCCGGCGACGCGCTCGGATTCGAGGTCATCGGGATAGTGCGACACCCACGACGACATCAGGTCGAGCAGGCGGCCGTTCTTCGGCAGAAACTTGGCATAGTGGTCCCGCAGAGCGCCGATGGCGCCATCGTCAATATGTGTGACGAGGCGTGGCTCCTGGTAGAAGTTCGCGTCGACAGATTCGTCGACCCGCCGAAAGTGACCCTCCTCGAAAGGTGGGTCACTCGGCGTGTGTTCAGTCATGAGATGTTAGAACTTGGGAGGCTTCGGCAGGATGTATGCGGCAGAGAGTCCGAGCAGCAGCGCCGCCATCGCGATACCCATCACGATGGCCACGATCTGTCCGGCGTGCAGTCCGCCGCCACCTTCGCCACCCTCGGCGGCCATCGCAACGCCGCCCACAAGGGCGGCGGCGATTAGCGTCAGTGCCAGGGTTGTGAATCGAAGCATCGACTCGATGTCCCGTGATTAGTGCCGTGGTTAGACGGGCGTGATCATCTGCGCGGCGTGGTCGGCCAGGTGCCAGGTGGCCATGGTCATCAAGGCGGAGACCGGAGCCGCGCCCATGCCTTCGCCGCCGGCCGACTTGCCCAGCTCTTCGTCCTGGACGTAGCTGACCTTGCTGTTGAAGGCCGCCTCCATGGCGTCGAGCGCGGCAATCGCGTCGCCGGCGCTGGCGAACTCGGTGCTGGACAGAGGATTGTCGGGGCCGTCGTAGCCACAGGCGGCGCAGATGCCGTTGGCGAACATCATCTCGGCCGGGATCACGTGCTCGGCGACCACGCGAGGCGACCAGCCGGCTTCGCCATCGTCGGCGGTGCCCTTGGCAACCTCCCAGTTGCCGGCCGAAGCGGCGATCGCCGCCTTCAGCGCAGCGCGTCCGCCCGAGATTCCCGCTCGCAGTTCGTCAGCAGTTGGCATGTCGTTCTCCTTGGTCAAGCAGTGGTTGTGTAATTGCTTCAAGCAGCATAGGACAGGCGCCGTTTACCCTGACCGCAGGTTCGCAACCGTGAACGTTGTCTATTGGACAGGTGGAGGATTCAGCCATGGCATTCGGAATCGGACTCATCGGCGCCGGCGGCAACCAGAAGCTGCGGCACATTCCCGGCTTCCGCGCAATCAACGACATCGAGATCGTCAACGTGGTCAATCGCTCGCGCGAATCAGGCGAGCGCGTCGCGGCGGAGTATGACATTCCCAGGGTGTCGGAATCAGTGGAGGAACTGCTGTCCGACCCCGCCGTCGACGCCGTCAGCATCGGCACCTGGCCATACATGCACCTGGACTACACCAGGGCCGCGCTCGAGGCAGGCAAGCACGTCCTCTGCGAGGCGCGGATGGCCTCCAATGCCACCGAGGCCGAAGCGATGCTGGCGCTTGATCTCGCCCATCCGGACCTCGTCGCACAGCTCGTGCCGGCGCCCTTCGATTTCCGCCTGGGCAAGACAATCAAGCGGCTCTGCGAGGACGGCTTGTTGGGCAGCATCATCGAGGTGCATCTGACCCTGCTCAACGGCTCGGGGCTCGACGAAAGCGGCCCGCTGCACTGGCGACATCGCAGCGACTATTCGGGTCACAACATGATGCAACTGGGCATCTTCAACGAAACGATCCAGCGCTGGCTCGGCGACACCGCTCGCGTGACCGCCCACGCCCGGACCTTTGTTCCCAGCCGCGTCGATGAGGAAACGGGCGAGCGACATAACATCGTCATTCCCGACAGCCTCGGCATCTTCGCCGACATGGCCAATGGCGCGCGCTGCACCTATCGCGTCAGCGCTGTGACGCAGGGCGCGCCGCAGCCGCCAAGCATCGACATCTACGGTTCCGAGGGAAGGTTGCACTGGCGCTTCGGAGACACCGGGGAGTGGGGCCGGCACGGCGAGGAAGTCACACCGATCGTCCCTGATCCTGGCACGGCCCACGATTGGCAGGTGGAGTACGACTTCATGAGCTCAGTCCGGGACGGCGCCCCAGTCACGCTGACCAGCTTCGCCGACGGAGTCCGCTACATGCGCTTCACCGACGCCGTCTGGGAGTCGTGGAACACCGGCCAGAGCCGTGACATTGCGCCGCTGTAGCGAGGTTCGCCACACGATCCGAAGCGGCGATAGGCTGGGTCCCGTGATGAACAAGATCGAGTCGGTACGAGTCCGCGGCTTTCGCTCCCTAGCCGACATTGTGCTCGACGACCTTCCAAACGTGTCAGTAATGATCGGGCCGAACGGCTCGGGCAAGTCCAATTTCGTCCGGTTCTTCGAGATGCTGAGTTGGATGTTGCGGTCGCGCAAATTGGGGGACTTTGTGGCTCTACAGGGGGACGCGGACGATCAACTGTTTCAGGGCCGCAGGGTGACTCCGCAGATAGATGCAACGGTGACCGTTCGCACTGATGCTGGCCTCAACGACTACCGGTTCACGCTCACGCACGCCTACCAGGATCGATTCATCTTTACCGACGAATCCTTTCGTTTCTCAAGGACGGGAGAGGATTCGGAAGCCGACTGGCAACACCTTGGAAGTGGCCACACGGAGGCACGCCTAGTTGAAGCCGCACAAGGGTCAGGCGACCTCCCAGTCAACGTGACGACGGCTAGGACCATTCGGTTCCTTCTAACCAGCAGCGCTACGTTTCAGTTCCATGACACATCGAGGGAGTCCCGATTCAAGCAATCCTGGGATGTTCAGGACAATGCTCAGCTGCGGTCCGACGGCGGCAATCTTGCCCCGATTCTGCTCCGCCTAGAGCGGGATGATGTTGCCCGCTACGAACTCATTTGCAAGCAGATTGCGCGGATTCTGCCGACCTTTGACCGCTTCCAGCTGGATGACCCCTACGGGAAGACCATCCTGCGCTGGCGAGCTAAAGGGTCGGACAAGGTTATCGGCGCGCATCTTACTTCCGATGGCTCACTGCGCTTCTTTGCGCTCGTTACCTTACTCAACCTCCCCTCCGAGATGATGCCGAGTGTGCTGCTCCTGGACGAGCCAGAGTTGGGCTTGCATCCTCAGGCGGTCGAACTGATTGGACAAATGATTCGTCGTGTCGGCTTGGAGCGCCAGGTCATCGTCGCGACTCAATCTCCGCTCTTGGTCGACGTGTTCGACCTGGACCAGGTCATCGTTCTGGACCTGGATGATGGCCGCACGACTTGTCGTCAACTCAATCCTGTCGATTATCAACATTGGCTGGACGACGATTTTGCTCCCAGCGATCTTTGGTGGAAGAACGTGCTGGGGGGCAATCCTTGATCCGCCTGGTAATCGTTGTGGAGGGGAAAACAGAGAAGGAGTTCGTCGATCGCCTGTTGGCCGTTCACCTGAGTGGCTATGGGGTGGTGGCGAGCGCCCGTTTGCTCGGCAAGCCTGGGCACAAGGGCGGCAACGTTACAGTTGAACGGATCGCCAACGACGTGCGCAATCTCGCCGCCAATTCCGACGCCGTGACGACCTTCGTGGACTTCTATGGATTTCGCCGGCGTCCGACCGATGATGTCGACGAGCTGCAGCAGCACATCGATCTAGCCTGCCGCAACGCGGTGAACCAGCAGCTGCGCGATGATCGTGTGTTCGCATACGTGCAGCGGCACGAGTTTGAGGCGTTGCTGTTCTCAGAGCCAGGTGCGTTCGAACGGTCGTTAGCTCTGCCGACGGGGGCGGCGCGTACTCTCCAATCCGTGCGAGCAAACTTCGACACCCCCGAAGATATCAACGACAGTCGAGAAACTGCTCCAAGCAAGCGACTTCTGAAGGCCATTCCCGGCTACAGCAAGGGCGAATACGGTTGGCTGGTCGCCGAGTCTATCGGCCTGGAAACGATCCGCCAGCAATGCCCGCGATTCAACCGCTGGCTGAGACGACTCGAACAGATTGGTACTGCGTGAAAGCGGCGGCGGTTGCGCGTAATCCAGGGCGACGAAACCGGCTATCGGCTTAGAGCGTCTTCAACCAGCCAACGAGAATCCGGTTCAGTTCCTCCGGCTCTTCCTGCTGGGTCCAGTGGCCGCAGTTTTCGATGTGGCCTCTGGAGAGGTTGGGGATCCAGTCTTCCATGCCTTCCGACATTGACGGCAACAGGACGCCGTCCTTGCCGGCGGTGACCATCAGTGCCGGCTGCTCGATGTTGTTGCCGTCGACTTCCGCGTCCCATTCCCAATTGCGGCCGTGATTGCGGTACCAGTTGAGACCGCCGCGGAATCCGGTCCGCTGGAACGCGTCAACGAACGTTTGCAGGTCTTCCTCGGTCAACATGATCGAGCGCTCGGCGTCGTCGGGCAGACCGACCAATAGTCCACCCCGCTCGCGGACGCCCGAGGTCATACCGATCACATCGAGCTTGTCTTCGGGCTTCGAGGTTCGCAGCATCAGGTTCATGGTGCGCTGCACATTGCCACCAAGTTCGGCTTCCGCGACGCCTTCGTCCTGGAAATAGAGCTGGTAGTCGAATCGGCCCGGGTTCATCTTCATCGCTTCGAGCGGGTTGATCGGCGGTCGGCGCCCAGCCGGCGTATTGACGCCCGCGACGGCGCGCACCCGAGTCGGATGGTGTTTCGCCATGTTCCAGACGATCGCGCCGCCCCAGTCATGTCCAACAAAGACGGCGTCATCGATACTCAGCGCGTCGAGCAGGGCGACCAGATCGGCGCAAATCCGCTCCTGTGTGAAGTCCTCAACATTGGGTGGCGAGTCGGTACCGCCGTAACCACGCATATCGGGCGCGATGGCGCGGAATCCGGCCTCAGCAACGACCGGCAGCTGATGTCGCCAGGAGTACCAGAGCTCAGGAAAGCCGTGGCAGAAGACGACCGCCGGACCCTCGCCAGCTTCGGCAATGTGCATGTTGATGCCGGTGGAGAGATCGATCTGGGAGTGGGTGATGTCTGTCATGACGCTGCCTCCGTGTTGGCAGCCGCGGTTCGACGCCTGGCGGCGTCTAAAGCGGCTTGGCGGATGAACTGGATGGCGTTTTCGCCTTCCTTGAGTGCTGGAAAGAGTGACGCCAGTTGATCGTGGTCAAATCGAACCTCGAAGACGAAGCCCCAGTCCTCCGCCAAGGCGACTTCGACATCGTCAGGCACGAACCCGGCGATGTACTCGTTGCGCTCGGCTTCAATCTCGCGTTCGACTTCGGGATCCAGCTTTGGCATCGTCATCTGCCTCCTCGCTGCCGGTACCAAGTCAGTTCGTTGCCCTTTGTGCTGAACCCGGTGACAACTGTAGCCACTCCCTGCTCGTCGGGTAGCTCCAACACGATGGTCAGCAGCCGCCCCGACCAGTTACGTCCAATCATAAGTAGTCGACGAGGCCGCTGTCGGGGCGCGCCGTCGAGACCGAGCTCAAACCGCGGCTCTTCAGGGACAAAGACTGCTCGACGTTCGCGCAGTTCGAACACATCGGCTTCTTCGATGCCTCGTCGCCAGAGTTTCGCCGTCGTCGCGGAGCTGAATATGAAATCCCGCACACCGAAATCCATCTTCATCTCCATTCCGACTGCGCAGGCTACCTTGACAACATGCTTCGCGAACCTGGAGACACGCGATATGTCCATGGAGACACCGGACTGGGCCACCACAACCGCGCAGGACATCGAGCGCGGTGTTGATGACGCCATTCGCACGGTCGAGCGACTCGCGGATGAACTCGTCTCGGTTCCCGATGGCCGCCGCAACTTTGACAACACCGTGTTGCCCCTCGACGAGATTGGCGATGTTCTGACCCAGGCCTCGGGACGATTCGGATTCCTGTCGCAGGTTTCGGCTGATCCGGAGTTGCGCACTGCAGCACATCAGCAAGAGGAACGTCTCAGTGTCTTCTCGGCGGGCATTGGATTTCGCGAGGACATCGATCGTGCGCTCAAGGCGTACGCCACGCGCGCCGAGCTTGAGGCGCTGCCCGATGACGCACGTCGGTTGCTCGAGTTCGAGCTGCGTGACTATCGACGCAACGGGCTCGATCTGGCGAAAGAAACTCGCGATGAACTGAAGGCGCTGCAGGAGCGGCTCGTCGGATTGGGCATCCAGTTTCGTAAGAACATCGATGACTACGAGGATTTCGTTGAACTGAGCCGCAACGAGCTCGATGGCTTGCCCGACGGCTACATCGAGCGATTGCGGACCGTTGAGGTGGATGGCGCCGTCCGCTACCAGGTCGGACTGGACTATCCCGAACTACATCCATTCTTGGACAGCGCTCACGACACCGGGCGACGGCGCGAGCTGTTCCACAAAAGTCACAACAAAGCGTCCGACACCAACGTCGAGCTCCTGGAGGAGGCGCTTGGAGTTCGCGCAGAGATGGCGCGACGCCTCGGATTCGAGTCCTGGGCCGCCTATGCGCTCGAAGTCAAAATGGCCAAGCAGACCCACGCGGTCCTCGACTTCCTCACCGACCTGGAAGAGCGACTGCAGCCGAAGCTGGCAGCCGATCTGGACAAACTTCGTCAAGAGCAGGAGCGTCGAACCGGCGAACAGGGCGCCATCGACATCGCCGACTGGCGTTACTACACCAATCAGGTCGTGCAGGAGCAGTATCAAGTCGATTCGTTTGAGGTGGCCGCCTATTTCCCCCTCGACGCCGTGCTGGACGGGATGTTCAGGATCTACGAAGAGTTGGTCGGCGTTCGATTTGTGGCCCGACCGGACGCAATCGATTCAGCCTGGCACGAGGATGCGCAACCGTTCGACATCATCGATCCGTCGTCCGGGGAGGCGTTGGCCCGCTTCTACATGGATTTGTATCCGCGACCGGGCAAGTTCGGACACGCCGCCGCATTCACGCTGCGCGGCGGCCGCCGTCTGGGCGATGACTATCAGCGTCCGATTTCGTCAATCGTCGCCAACTTCACCAAGCCGACCGAGTCGTCACCGTCGTTGCTGAGGCATACCGAGGTCGTCACGCTCTTCCACGAATTCGGACACATTCTGCATCAAACACTGACTACGTCGCGGTTTACGCGCTTTAGCGGAACCCGAGTCGAGCGTGACTTTGTCGAAGCGCCGTCACAGATGCTGGAGCACTGGTGCTGGCAACCGGCGATGCTCAGCAGCTTCAGCCGGCACTTCGAGACCGGCGATCCACTGCCGACCTCGCTGATCAATCGGATGATTGAGGCGAAGCACACGTCGTCAGCGATTGCCACGCTGCGGCAGGTCTATTTCTCTCGGCTGGATATGGCGTATCACTCGGATTCGGGCAATAGCACTGACGAGATCGCGCGCGAGCTTCATCCGATCACCGGCTTCCCGTTCCCCGAGGACACGCACTTCCAGGCCGGATTCGGTCACCTCTTCGGGTACGACGCGGGCTACTACGGATACCTCTGGTCGCGGGTCTTCGGCGACGACATGTTCACCCGCTTCGAAGCGCCGGGCGCGTCGGTCGCGAGCGTAGGCGCCGAATACCGTCGTAACATCCTCGAACCTGGTGGAACGGCAGACGCGGAACATCTAATCCAGCAGTTCCTCGGTCGGGAGCCCAACGCCGACGCCTTCCTGCGGGAGCTGGGGCTGTAGTGAAGTGGGCTAGTCACAAAACTCACTTCAGCCACTAGCGCAGCCAATCTCAGCAGCGGGTCTTCAAGCGGATATAATCGCCTTTGTTGATGACTCACAAGGATGAGGTGCTTCAGTGGTTCTGGCAAATGACCTGCTGGCTGGCGCAGATGCCCAATCGTTGAGAGATTTGGACACGGTCTTGGCTGATTTGGTCGTTGCTCTTGACGAGGAACCGCTAGAGGACGGGATAACTCATCGTGCAGAGCAAACCATAGGCGGACACCTCCATCTCGTTGTTCAAATCGATCCGAAACAGCTCATCGGTCGACTGTTTCAGGAGAATCCGGAGTTCTGTGCGTCTATCGTTCGTTGCCTCGGACGCTGCCCTATTGCTGCATGGCCCGAACCCCGACTGTTGTCTAGCCCGATAGTGGGCTGGCCGGTCGGCGCCGACTCCTCTCCCGAAAGGCGATCAACCGATTGGCGGCAGGAATTGCTGAGGCAGAGCCTCGCTTCGAGCGATGTTCTGCTCCGCGATGCCGCAATTCAGGCGGCCGAAGAATGGGAAGACCCGTCCCTGCTCCCCGTGCTCCGCGAGCATGACGAATCGCAACTTTGGCTTCGCGAATACCTCGATGCAGTAGTGGCGGACATCGCACGCTAGGCGATGTTCCTTGCGCGCAACATCACGGTTGGCAACTGGAAGGATAGGTCGCACCGACCAGGCGACATTGCGTTTGAACATGCAATGGAGTCCGATCTGTCTGTGCGCGACGGCACGCTCTCCTTCTGGCGATGTCCATCTGACGATCAGGCCGACGTCGACGCGGTCGCCCTCGCTCTGGCCGCCGCACGTGACCGCATCTCCAGGGTCCAACTCGTCCTGGTGGAACAGGAGCAAGTCGCGGCACTTGGCATCCCTCAGGCGGCGACCCCGGGCAGAACGCCGGTTCAGGACCTGAGGCATCTTCACGTCACTTTGGAGGAAATCAATGACGTGCGGCAGCAGGGGTTGGCTGAGCTGGTCCAGGACGCTGTTAGCAATAGCATGTTTCGCAGCTACTCGAAAGGCGAGATTCGATCGTTGCTGCTGGACGCCCTGGGCGATGGTCGGATCGCGCTCGAAGAACTTGCCCTTAGTCTGCTCGCAAGGCTTGAGGCATCCGTACCTCGCCGTGATTAGTCTGCCTCCGTGTGTCATCGTCGTTGACGTTGATTAGTCAGTCAGGCAATTCCCATCCGTCACGGCGACAGCAGGTACACTGCCGACGGTACTGCGACGCGGTCGATTGACGAGGAGATTGACGATGCCCACGATTGACACCATCGAGCAGGCGAAGACGCGCTTCGGCGAGCTGCTTGAGGCCCAACAGATCCGGGTGGATGGGATCAAGGAGCAGGGCGAGCCAACCGACTTCAGCAAACTCGACCATATTGAGATCGGCGTGCTGGGTGGCGACGGTATTGGTCCGTCCATCGCGCACGAGTCGCAGCGGGTGCTGGAAGCCTTGTTGACCGACCAGGTCAAATCCGGTCGCGTCAACTTCCGCACCATTGATGGTCTCACCATCGAGCGCCGCGCCGAGGAGTTGGCGGCGATTCCCGAGGGCGTGCTCAAGGAAATCAACGAGTGCGACGTCACCTTCAAGGGTCCAACCACGACTCCGGAACAAGGCGACGGCTGGCCGAACATTGAGTCGGCCAATGTGGCGATGCGCAAGGTGCTGGATCTCTTCGCCAACGTGCGACCGGTGCGAGTACCTGCACAGGGCATCGACTGGACCTTCTTCCGCGAGAATACCGAAGACCTGTACGCGGTCGGCTCCGAGGGTTTCTCCATCGGTGATCTCAACATCGACTTCAAGATTCTCTCCAATCCCGGCTCCGAACGGATCATCCGGGCGGCCTTCGAATACGCACAGGCCAATGGCAAGAAGTCCGTCACCATCGTGACCAAGGCCAATGTGATCAAGACGACCGACGGCGCCTTCCTCGACGCCGCCCGAAAAGTCAGTGAGGACTTCCCGGGCGTCGAGTGGGAGGGCTGGTACATCGACATCATGACCGCGAAGCTGGTTGACCCCAAGCGTCGCACCAACTTCCAGGTCTTCGCGCTGCCCAACCTCTACGGCGACATCCTGACCGACGAGGCGGCTGAGTTCCAGGGCGGCGTCGGCACCGCGGGCGCGGCCAACATTGGCACCAAGACGGCGATGTTCGAGGCGATTCACGGCTCCGCGCCGCGCATGATGCGGGAAGGCCGCGACATCTACGCCGACCCGTCCTCGATGCTGCGCGCAGGCGCGATGCTGCTCTCGCACATCGGCTTCCCCGAACTCGGCGGCAAGCTCGACAAAGCCATGGACCTCTGCGGACTGTACGAGAAGGAACTCGTGATGACCGGCCGCGACACCGGCGCGACGACCGCCGACTTCGGCGAGTACGTGCTGGCGATGGTCAATGACTCGACCCTGGACGATCGTTGGACGACGGCGATTGAAGCCGTCCGCGCCGGCGCGTAAGGATCACAGGTCTACTCATGGCTGACTCAGTGCGAGTCGAGCGAGCCCGAGCGGAGCGTGCCGAGGCTGGACGCAAAGCGGCAGTAATTCGGGCGGACTCGCTTGAGGACCGCGCGAAGAAGACCGAGAAACAGGCACGAGACCTGCGTGGACATCTCGACATGCTTGCCGGTCGCCTGTCGAAAGCCGGCGAGGAAGTCGAGCCGCTGCGCAACGAGCTGCGCGAGGCAAAGTCCGAGCTGGAGGCCCTGCGCACGCAAGCTGCTGAGGCGACCGCGTCGGCGGAGTCCGCCAACGCGCAACTGGCCGAACTGAGCGTGCGCGCTGAATCGGCAGAGCTGGAGCGAGACCGTCTGAGCGGCGAGCATCAGGCGCTGACCGAGAAGTCGACCTTCTACGAGCAGGCGGCCAAGGAGTCGGCGTCCTCGTTGGCCGCGGCGTCTGCGGCGCAGGTTGAGGCGGAGAGCAAGGCGAAGGAATTGCAATCGACGCTCGACGAGCGGCACGAAGAGTTCCGACAAGAACGCAATCGCCTGAGCCGAGAGAATGAGCGCCTGCAAAAGCAGGTAGAACAGCTTGAGGCCGAAGTCGAAGCGTCGAAGGGCGGACTTGGCGGTGCATTGCGTCGTCGATTCGGCGGTTAGCGCTGCCCTGAGCCCATTGCGTAGCCCATTGTGGTAGCGCGATACTGCCGCGTGACGGCTCGGTAGTTACGATCAATTGATGCAACGCCTCGACTTACGCACTGCCGCTGCTGAGCGTGTCATCGTGCTCGATGGCGCGACAGGCACGGGTCTGCAACTTCTGAACCTGTCACTCTCCGACTTCGACGGCCTCGAAGGCTGCAATGAAATTCTCAACATCTCGCGGCCCGACGCCGTGGCGTCGCTGCATGAGTCCTACCTCGAAGCGGGCGCCGACGCCGTCCTGACCAACACCTTCGGCGCGTCGACCATCACGCTCGGGGATTACGACCTGTCAACGCGGACGCGAGAGATCAATCGAACGTCGGCAACCATCGCGCGCGGTGTCGCCGACAGATTCTCGACTATTGAGCGTCCCAGATACGTGCTCGGTTCGATTGGCCCCGGGACCAAGCTGCCCACGCTGGGGCACGTCGATTTCGACGAACTGCACGCCGCATATCTCGAGCAGGCGCGAGGATTGCTCGACGGTGGCGTCGATGCGCTGCTGGTCGAGACGGTCTACGACCTGCTGCAAGGCAAGGCCGCGATTCTGGCCTGCAAAGACGCCCTGACCGAGTTCAACAGCTCCGCGCCTCTGTTCGCAACGGTCACGATTGAGACCACCGGCCAGATGCTTGTTGGCAGCGAGATCGGCGCTGCATTGACCGCGCTGGCGCCATTGGGCCTGGACGGCATCGGGCTTAACTGCGCGACCGGTCCCGATCTGATGCATGAGCCATTGCGTCACCTCTCGGCCAATGCGGAGACGACGCTGCTCTGCTCGCCCAACGCCGGCCTGCCTCACACCGAGGACGGGCAGATGGTGTACGACCTGACCCCGTCGGCATTGGCCGAAGCTCATCGGACATTCGTCAGCGAGTACGGCGTCGGCATTGTCGGTGGATGCTGTGGCACCACTCCGGAGCATGTCCGCGCGATGCGCGACGCGATGAACGGTCTTAAGCCTGTCCAGCGACATCCGCAGCCGGAGGCCGGTGCGGCATCGTTATTCGTCTCGGTTCCGTACCGACAGGATGCTTCGTTCCTGATTGTCGGCGAGCGGGCCAACGCCAATGGCTCTCGCCGATTCAAGCGACTGCTGCAGAACGAAGAATGGGAGCAGATGGCGAATGTCATCCGCGACCAGGCGGCCGAAGGCGCGCACATCGCCGACGTCTGCGTCGACTTCGTCGGTCGCGACGGCACGCCGGACATGGCCGAGCTGGTTTCACGGGCGCGGGGTTTGTCGACGCTGCCACTCATGCTCGACTCGACCGAGCCGCAGGTGCTGGAGGCGGGACTGAAGCAGTTGGGCGGCAAGGCGCTCGTCAACTCGATCAACCTCGAGGACGGCGGCAAGCGGCTCGATCAAACCCTCTCCACCGCGATCCGGTTCGGCGCCGGCGTCGTGGCGCTGGTGATCGATGAAGAAGGACAAGCTCGAACCTGCGACCGAAAGCTGGAGATCGCGCGACGACTGTATCGAATCGCGACCGAGGACTACGGACTCGCGCCCGAGGACCTGTTCTTCGACGCGCTGACACTACCGGTCAGTACTGGGCAGGAGGACCTGCGCAAAGACGGCCTTGAGACCCTCAACGCCGTCGAGGCAATCTCGCGAGAGTTTCCGCGGGCTCAGACGATCCTCGGCATTTCAAACATATCCTTCGGCCTGAATCCGGCCGCCCGACAGGTGTTGAACTCCGTCTTCCTGCACGATGCCGTGGAGCGCGGGCTCAAGGCGGCCATCGTCCACGCGGCGCAGATTCTACCGATCAATCGGATTCCAGACGAACAGCTCAAAGCCGCGCGCCGCTTAATCTTCGATGAATGGGTCGAAGGCCCGGATCGTCTCGTCGATCCACTTCAGGCGTTCATGGCGCTGTTCGAGGATCAGCAGGCGACCACGCAAGAGCGCGACCGCCTTGAGGACCTGCCGCTGGACGAGCGGCTGCACCGACGCATCGTCGATGGCCAACGCGAGGGCCTGGAAGACGATCTCGACGAGGCGCTACAGAAGCGCGAAGCGATTCCGATCATCAACGATCTGCTGCTGCCGGCGATGCAGGAAGTCGGCGACCTGTTCGGCGCCGGCGACATGCAGCTGCCGTTCGTTTTGCAATCGGCACAGACGATGAAGAAGGCGGTCGCCCATCTTGAGCCGCACATGGACAAGCTGGAATCAACCAGCAAGGGCTCCATTGTGCTAGCGACGGTGCGCGGTGATGTCCACGACATCGGTAAGAACCTGGTCGAGATCATCCTCTCGAACAACGGCTTCACGACGATCAATCTGGGCATCAAGCAACCGATCTCAAACATCATCGAAGCAGCAATCGAACATAACGCCGATGCGATTGGCCTCTCGGGATTGTTGGTCAAGTCGACGCTGGTGATGAAGGAAGACCTGGAAGAGCTGAACCGTCGCGAGCTCTCCGACCGCTGGCCGGTCCTGCTCGGCGGCGCGGCGCTGACCCGCAAATACGTCGAGTGGGACCTGCGCAACACGTTCCACGGCGACGTCTTCTACGGGAAGGACGCGTTCGAGGGTCTCAGAATCATGAACGCGATGAGCGATGGGATCGAGTTGGATGCGTCGCCCGTCGAGCCGGCGCCGCCGCCGTCGGCGAAGACGGCATCAACGGCGATCGCCGTGCGCTCGACCTTGGCCCCGGCGTCGGCCATTCCCAGCGTGCCCTTCCTTGGCTCTCGAGTCATTCGAGGGCTGCCGTTGACGGACATCTTCCCGTACCTCAACCGGACAGCGCTGCTGCGCGGTCAATGGGGATTCAAAGGGCGCGACGCCGAGACCGCAGCGCGGGCAGAACTCGCGCTCTCGAAGATTCAACAGCAGGCGCTGCGTGACGGCATTCTCGAACCAGCGGTTGTGTACGGATACTTCCCGGCACAATCCGACGGTAATGACCTGATCGTTTACGAAGCCGACGGATCCGGCTCCGAGGCGATTCGCTTGAACTTCCCGCGTCAGCAAGGCAAGCAAGGACGCTGCCTGTCCGACTATTTCCGCTCCGTCGATTCGGGCGAGATGGACGTGATCGGCTTCCACGTCGTGACGATGGGCGGGCGAGTCGGCGAGTATGCCCAGCAGCTCTACGCCGACGACCGCTACCAGGACTATCTCTACTGGCACGGATTCGGCGTTGAGATCGCTGAGGCGCTGGCCGAGTATTGGCACCGGCGAATCCGGCAGGAGCTGAAGATCGATGGCTCCGACGGCGCGACGCCCGAGGAGATGATCAAGACGAACTACCAGGGCGCACGCTATTCATTCGGCTATCCCGCCTGTCCCAACCTCGAGGACCAAGCCCTGCTCTGGCAATTGCTTGACCCGGAACGGATCGGTGTCTCGCTCAGCGACGAGTTCCAGATGCACCCGGAGCAATCGACCTCTGCGATGATTGTTCACCATCCCGAGGCTCGCTACTTCAGCATCTGAGGCATGATCGGGTTGAGCGAGGCCGCTGGTCTGAGCTTGTCTCAGAAGTGAAAGATCCGTCATTCCCGCGCTCCGCCGCGGGTATGACGGAGGTTGGGGTCAGGCGACTTCTGTGACACCTTTCGGAGAGCGGGACCGGAATCCCGCGCGACAGGCGATGCGCTTGCGGGCAACCTTCAGCGATACGGCTTGGCGCGATAGGCTGCGTTGGGTTGAAATCGATTCGACAGGGTGTTCAGCAAGGGGCTTGCGGGTGAAGACGAAGGCGACGCATGGCTGATCTCTTCCGACCGCGTTGGCGCGAGGGCAACGACCCATTCCGCCGGCTGGTCGTACAGACCACGTTGCGATTCATGGAGGTCGAGGCCGCCGGCGGCATTGTGCTGGTGTTTGCCGCCGTGGCGGCGATGATCTGGGCCAACGTCGACTTCCACGCCTACGAGGCATTCTGGCACGCGCACATTAAGCTCGACCTCGCAATCTGGTCATTCGACCAGTCGCTGCAGCACGTCGTCAACGACGTGCTGATGGTCGTCTTCTTCCTCGTCGTCGGCGCCGAGATCAAGCGCGAGGTCACCCACGGCGAGTTGCGCAGTGTTCGCCAGGCGGCGTTGCCGATCATCGCCGCCTTGGGCGGCATGTTGGTACCGGCCGGCCTCTACGCGATCCTCAACGCGGGCGGCGACGGCTCCTCGGGTTGGGGCATTCCAGTGGCGACAGACATCGCCTTCGCGCTGGGCGTCCTGGCGCTGGTTGGACGCGGCGTGCCTGTTCAACTTAAGATTTTCCTGCTCACGCTGGCCGTCGCCGATGATGTCGGTGGCATTCTGATCATCGCGATCTTCTACTCGGAGTCGATCAAGTTCGAGTGGCTGTTGGGCATGGTTGGAGCGGTGGCGTTCCTGCTCCTGCTGAAGCAGTTTGGATTCCGCCACTTCGGCATTCATGCGCTCGGCGGTGTGTTCCTCTGGTTGACGCTCTGGGAGGCCGGCGTCCACGCGACGCTGGCCGGCGTCATTCTGGGCCTGATCGTCCCCGCCGACGCCCTCTATAACACCAGAGGCACGGGTCGGCGCATCGACTATCTGCTTCAGCGACTGAGATACGTGGAGGAAGACCCTGACCCTGCGGTGCGTGAGCGGGACGCGCAGGACGCGCTGCGTAATATCCGGCATGTGGCGCATGAAGCGACGAGTCCGCTCGAGCGTCTTGAGGAGGGAATGGCGCCGATCTCCGCGTTCGTCGTGGTGCCGCTCTTCGCCCTGGCCAATGCGGGAATCCACATCACCGGAGACAGTATTGAGGCGGCGCTCAGCTCCAACATTGCCTGGGGCATATTCATCGGCCTCCTGCTTGGCAAGTTTGTCGGGATTCTGGGCGCCTCCGCGCTGGCGATCAGACTGGGCATCGCGTTCAAGCCGGAGCAACTGCGCTGGTCGCATCTGGCGGGCGCGGCGCTGCTGGCTGGTATCGGATTCACCGTGGCGATCTTCATCGCCAATCTCAGTTTCGACGCAGAGCAGACCGAGCTGCTCGAGGCGGCCAAGATCGGTATCTTCGCAGCGTCCATCGTGGCGGCAGTGTTGGGCTTCTCAGTCCTTCGTGGAGTCAAGCCACGTTTTTGACTCGCGCCCTGGCCAATCTGAAACAGGTCCATTGATGAGGGAACAAGAAACGACGCCCAGCGCCGAGAACACAGGCGCAGAGTAGTATTGCGCTACACTTCCGACGGCTAACCGCCGTTCGCGTCTCTGTGCGCGACCGCGATATGGCCCTGATCGATATCAACAAGAACGAGCGCCGAAGAGCGCTGAACCAACCAGGAGGCGGAATTCGTGCAAGCGGTGAAATATGCCCGCGCCGGCAGCGTGGAAGAGGCAATTAGCCTCCTGCAAAACGGAGGCGAAACCGCGCGTCCATTGGCAGGCGGAACCGATGTCATCGTGCAGGCGCGCGAGCGCACGCGGGACATCAACCTGTTCGTCGACATCAAGCACATACCCGAGCTGATGAGTATTGAGTACTCAGCCGATTCCGGTCTCACCATCGGCGCGGGGACTCCGTGTTACCAGCTCTACGGCGACTCCAACATTTCGGATCTCTATCCGGCGCTGGTCGACTCGGCCTCGCTAATTGGTGGCACGGCAATTCAGGGCCGCGCTTCTCTGGGCGGCAACCTGTGTAACTCCTCACCGGCAGCCGACGGGATTCCGTCGCTGATCGTGCTCGAGGCTCAGGTGGAAATCGCCGGGCCAAACGGTCGGCGGACCGTCGCGGTTGAGGACTTCTGTACCGCTCCCGGCCGCAATGTGCTGGAGGCCGGCGAAATCGTCGTCAAGCTGCACTTCCCGGCGCCGGCCGAGGGCTCGGGCGCGCGATTCTTGCGCTTCATTCCTCGCAACGAGATGGACATTGCCGTCGCCAACGCCGCGACGCAGGTCCGCTTCGACGGTGACGGGACTGTGACCTGGGCCCGCGTCTCACTCGGCGCGATTGCACCCACGCCATTGCTGGTCTCCGAGGCCGCCGACGCATTGGTCGGTCAGCCGCTCAGCGATGAGACGATCGCGGCTGCTGCCGCGGCGTCGAGCGCTGCGGCCAAACCGATCACCGACATGCGCGGCAGCATTCGCCAGCGAGTCCACCTCGCCGGCGTGCTCACCGAGCGCACCATCCGACAGGCCGCCGAGCGCGCCGCCTGAGCCATCAGATTCGATCGATTAACGGAGGAACATCTTCCATGCCCAGCACCGAACACATCGTCGTGAGCTGCACCATCAACGGCGAGCAGCAAGTCTTTCTGGCCAACGAGCGCGACTCCCTACTCGAGGCGCTGCGTGACCGGATTGGACTGACCGGCGCCAAAGAGGGTTGCAACAACGGCAACTGCGGCGCTTGCTGCGTCAACATGGACGGCCGGATCGTCAACAGCTGCCTCGTAATGGCAGCCGAATGCGAAGGCGCTGAGATTCGCACCGTCGAGGGACTGGCCACTGGCGACCAACTGTCGCCGTTGCAGAACGCCTTCCTTGAGCAGGCCGCGCTGCAGTGCGGCATCTGCACGCCGGGATTCCTCGTCGCCGCCGAAGCGCTGCTCGAACAGAACTCTGACCCGACGGAACACGAGATCCGCTACTGGCTGGCCGGCAACCTCTGTCGCTGCACCGGCTACGACAAGATCATCAAGGCCGTCCAGCAGGCTGCTGGCCAGAGCGTCGTCTAACACCGACGGCAACACGCCGTCCGATATCGACGGCTAACAACCGTCCAACGTCGAGCACCACAAGAGAGGACCCCTCGCATGGTCACCGCACAGTCGCAACCACAGTCCAGGGAAACCGAGAAGTACAACGTCATCGGTACCCGACCGATCCGGCACGACGGTGTCGATAAGGTCACCGGCGCCGCGCAGTACGGCGCGGATCTGAACCTGCCCGGCATGCTCGCCGGCCGCGTCCTGCGCAGCCCGCATGCCCACGCACGAATCGTCAGCATTGACACGTCCAAGGCCGAGGCTCTGGAGGGCGTGCTGGCAGTCATCACCAACGCCGACTTCCCCCGCGCCTCCGACGAGGTGATCGACACCGGCGAAGGCTCCGCTCGGCTCAACTGGGTGCTGGACAACGTCATCGCCTCTGACAAAGTGCTCTACAAGGGCCACGCGGTGGCCGCCGTCGCCGCGACCGACCATCACATCGCCGAGGACGCCCTCCAACTGATCGACGTCAAGTACGAGTTGCTGACGCCGGTCCTCGACGTCCGCGAAGCCATGGTCGACGGCTCGCCGCTGCTCCACGACAGCCTGCACACGGGCGAAATGGACGGCTCCAAGAGCGACAACGCCAGCAACACGGCTTCGCACTTGCAGTTCACCAAGGGTGACCTGGACACAGGCTTCGCCGATGCCGACGTGGTCATCGAGCGCGAGTTCGAGACCTCGATGGCGCACCAGGGCTACATCGAGCCGCACAACGGTACCGCCTACTACCGCGCCGACGGCACGCTCGATATCTGGACCTCGACCCAGGGCGCATTCGTCGTCCGCGACTCCGTTGCGCCGCTGCTCCAGCTTTCACCGTCGCGGGTGAAGGTGACGCCGATGGAGATCGGCGGCGGCTTTGGCGGCAAGATTCCCGTCTACCTCGAACCGCTGGCGGCGCTGCTCTCGCAGAAGACCGGCCGGCCGGTCAAGCTGACGATGAACCGCGAGGAAGTGTTGCTGGCTACGGGCCCGACCTCGGGCACCTACATGCGGGTGCGCATGGGCGCGAAGCGCGACGGCACGCTGACCGCCGCCGACGTTCACCTGGCATTCGAGGCCGGCGCCTACCCTGGCTCGCCGGTCGGCGCCGGCGCGATGTGCGCGCTCGCTCCATACGACATTCCCAACCAGCGAATCGACGGCTACGACGTGGTCGTGAACAAGCCGAAGACGGCCGCCTACCGAGCCCCCGGCGCGCCACAATCCGAGTTCGCCACCGAATCGGTGCTCAACGAACTCGCCGAAGAATTGGGCATCGACCCGCTGGAGATTCGGTTGCAGAACGCCTGCGAAGAGGGCGCTCAGCGTGCCGACGGCTTCACCTACGGCGTGATCGGCAATGTCGAGTGCATGACCGCCGCGCAGGAGTCGCCGCACTGGCAGTCGGAGCTCGAAGGCCCCAACCGCGGACGCGGCGTGGCCCACGGCTTCTGGTTCAACATCGGCTTCGAGTCCTCCGCTTACGCGCAGGTCAACGACGACGGCACCGTTCCTCTGGTGCTCGGCTCGACCGACATCGGCGGCACACGAGCCTCGCTCGCGATGCAACTGGCCGAAACCCTCGGCATCTCTGCCGAGGAAGTGCGACCTCACGTGGTCGACACCAACTCCGTCGGCTACACGCAGGTCACCGGTGGCAGCCGCACGACCTTCGCCGGCGGCTGGGCCGCCTACGAGACCGCCATGGATATCCGCCGCCAGATGGAAGAGCGCGCCGCCGTGATTTGGGAGTGCGACGCTGCGGACATCACCTACGGCGACGACGCGATCGTTCGCGGACCGGTTGACGAGGATGGCAACGACCGCCAGTTCACGTTCAAGGACCTCGCTGGTCAGCTCGCCTCGACCGGTGGCCGAATCGTTGGCCGCGCCGACGTCAACAAGACCTCCAGCGGTCCCGCCTTCGCGACGCACATTGTCGATGTCGAAGTTGATCCCGAAACAGGCAAGGTGGATGTGCTTCGCTACACCGCCGTCCAGGACGCCGGCACCGCGATTCACCCCGCATACGTCGAGGGACAGATGCAGGGCGGCGTCGCGCAGGGCATCGGTATGGCGCTGAACGAGGAGTACTACTACGACGAGTCCGGCGATCTCAAGAACGCCAGCCTGCTCGACTACCGCATGCCGACCGCGCTCGACCTGCCGATGATCGAGCCGATCATCGTCGAGGTCCCGAACCCCGGTCATCCCTACGGTGTGCGAGGCGTTGGCGAAGTCCCGATCATTCCGCCGGCCCCGGCCATGCGCGCTGCCATCGCCAACGCAATCGGCGTGCACATGTCAGCGCTGCCGATGTCCCCGCGCGCGATCCTCGAAGCGACCGTGCTCGAGGAGTAATACCAGACGTAGGCGGCACGTGGTCACCGTCCTCATCCCTCAGCCGCTCAGGACCCTCACCAACGGTGAGGCTGTCCTGACGGCTGAGGGTCACAACATCCGCGCAGTCATCCGAGACCTCGCCCAAAAGTACCCCAAACTCGCCGAACGCCTCGTCAACGAGGGAAAAATCGGACGAGGCATCTCGCTAGCCATCAACGGAGACGTCGTCTCAACAGGTCTAATCACCAAGGTCCCTGAGGGAGCCGAAATCGCAATCGTCCCGCAAATCAGCGGCGGCTAGAGGAGGCGGGGCTGGTAGCCACGATCCCTCAAAGAGGCAATGTGAAGTCCAAAGACCAGAGACGACCATGGGTCCATGCGTTTGCGCAACGAATGGAGTTCTGGTTCGCGGCATAGCAGTCCTGCATACTTGGAATTCGCCGAGAACTCTTCGGCTGCCGTGGGACGCACTGCGCCTGCAACTACAACTTCATGGACGATACCGATGTGTCGCGACGATTGGGGGGTGGCGCCATCGACGACCACGCCGATCGGTTCAACGCATTTCGGCGGCTCGGTCGCCAACTCCTCAGAGATTTCGCGCAGAAGCGTGGAACGGACGAGATAGGAGAATCCTGGATTTCCAGGTTCCCAATCGATGTGTCCGCCAACCACCATGCTGATCCTCGACTGCAAGTCGGAGCGGCCCTCTCGGATTCGGCGGAAGACGTAGTACCCGCCGTTCATGCCGCGCACCAGTGCACACGGGATCGGCTGAACGAATTCGTCAGAAGATTCGGCCTCGGGTCTGGGCAGCCAGATCATGCCCGCGTCAGCTGCCTCAATGAGCCATTCAGCGGATGCCCAAGGAGTGAAGGCAGGCCGGTCCGTCAGCCAGAGACGGGGTAGACAGAGAACTTGCTGCTGAGCCATGGCAACGCCTAGCCTTCCTCAATCGGGCTGGTCTCGAAAATGTTGAGGATGGTGTCTACGACGCCAGTAGCGGTCGTCAACGGCGTTGTCTCCTGTGTGCTGCTCGTGTCGATTCTCGTGAAGCCACTGAAAGAACTAGAGAATCTGCGTTCGACCTCCGCATACGCTTCATTCAGCTGCGTCAGAAACGTCTCGTTCATCGCTTGGCCAGGTTCGTCAATGAGTTTGTCGCTGTTCTCTCGGATCATTGATGTTTGGGGATCGGTAGTGAACAGCAACACGGCATCGATTTTCTTGCGCCAATGCTCGATTTGCAGAAAGCTCTGCACCTGGTCGCGTTCCTGCTCTGTGATTGTGTTTCGGGTCGCTAGCAGTTCGAACCATGCGAGCGCATCGAACAATCCGCGGTCCAAGATTGCTAGCGCGTACTGGTCGGAGCCGTGAAGTCCCTCAAGAACGTGCATCAGCGCGTAGGAAGCAGACCACGTGTTGAAGGCCATGAGATCGTCCTTCAAGAAGTAAGGAGTTCTCCTGGAAGCGCCCTCTGCCGGAGCCAGCACCTTGATGTCGCAGCGGCGGAAGAAATGGCGAACGATCTCAATGCATGAACTCTTTCCGCTCTTCGGCGTTCCTGCAAACTCCACAAAGACAGGTCGGGTTCGAGGATTGGCTCTCAACTGGCTCGAGACAGCTTGGGCGCGTTCTACGAGCTCCACTTTGTCCGTCATCGAGTGCTCCGCCTCAGGCAACTTGTGCTCTCAAGTCTACTAGCACAAGCGGTCTTATTGTTGCGTGCTTTGCCAATTTCATTTCGAATTACTGGTCAGCACCGCAATTGAGGCTGTGAAACCGTGGAGGTAGTTTTCTCCTCCGACTGGGCCGATTTCTCCGTTGCAGAAGAAGCCGGCGGTTGGCACCGGACCGAAGATATCGGACAGCGCCGTCGCGTCGTGATCGGGCTCACCGAAGAGGCCGCGGCCGCGGCCATTGCATGAGCAGAGCAGGGCGCCGAGAACCTCTTCCTCGGGATTGAGCGCGTCGCGCAAGTCTGACAAGCGGGTTCGCAAGTCATCATCGGCGGCCTGGGCGTCACGGAACTGGAACTGGAACGTCTGGCCGACTCTGGGGATCGCGTTGATCGCGACGGTTCCTGCCTCACGGTCGGCGCCCATCACGTTTCGGATCAGGAAGTCACCGCGTTCGTGCGATTCCTTGTACTCGTCCATGGCCAGACCGACGAGCAGGTTGCGGGCAGCTCGCTCGCGAGTGGGCTCGTCCAGCGCAGAGAGGGTTTCTTGCAGCACCTCCAGCGCCGGGCGCGAGCCCAGCGATTTGACGGTGTTCGCCTCGCATTCGGTCACGATCCACGGCTGACCCAACGGCTCCGCTCCTTGCGCGACCACGGGACGCACTGAGACGCCTCGGAGTCCCATCATCGCCGCCCCGGCCATGAGCGCCTGGTCGTCGATGAACACGGCGCACCCCTGCTGTTGTCGATGGGACGACGCCATCCCGCCGAGCAGCACGATCTCCGGTCGCAGCTTCTGCAGGTGCGAGACGAGCTGGTCGGTCATGATTGTGAACGGATTGCTGAACAGCAACCAGACTTCGGGGCCGTCCTCGATCGGAGCAAAGAGGTCGTCGGGCATGGTCTCGGGATCAATGGCGATCGGCGTCAGTTCCGCTCCGGGCAGCGACAGCCCCAACACGGCGATCGCCGAGCCCTCTTCCGCCTCCAGCGACGACCCGATCACGCTCTGACCCGACGCGCCGATCAGGTGACGGGCGCCTGTCTCTTGCTTCAGTCGCGCGATAATTTCCGCGTAATGGCCAGTGTGGCGAGAGTCGACGAACACCAACAACAGGTCCGGAGCAGTCGTCAAATTCATGCCGCGCAAGGCGGAGTCGCAGGCGGCTTCCCACTCTGCTTCGAAAGCGACCGCGGCCGACGCTCCTGCGGTCGGCGTCTGTACTGTGGCCTGTCCAGGACCGCTCGAGCGACGGATCGTTTCGTCGGATGTTGTCGGTTCGTTAGACATTGGAACGTTCCGTTCGCTGAGGGTGCAGCTAGCAATTCAAAGGGTAACCTGCGGGTATGACAACCATGACTGATACTTCCGAACCAACCGACAAATCAGATTTATCCGACTTGCCTGATCAACCGCTGCCCCCCAGCGACGATCTTGATGAAATAGCCAAAGCCGCGCGAGCCCTCGCGCAGCGCGGCGGCGACATCCTGATGGACCGCTTCCACGCCACAATCGAGATCTCGTTCAAGGGCCAGAACGCTCACGACCCCGTGACTGAGGTTGACCACGCGATCGAAGACATGATCCGCGACGAGGTGCATCGCACGTTCCCTGACCATGGAGTGCTCGGTGAAGAGCGAGACAACGGCGGTCCATTGGACGCCGAAATTGTGTGGGTGGTTGATCCGCTCGACGGCACAACCAACTTCATCAATGGCATCGGCCTGTTTGCATGTTCGATCGGGATTCTTCACAACGGGACGCCGATCGCGGGAGCGCTCTGGCTACCGACCAATCGGTTCCTGACTCCCGGCGTGTACCACTCCAAAATAGGACACGGTCTGATGTTCAATGGCGAACCGGTGGACTGCGGCGCGCCGGCGCTCCAGGCAGCCTCGCGATTGAGCACTGTGCCTGCCGGAACCGGCGGCGTGACTGGTCCTGCGGGGCGACGCTTCGGCATCGCCCGAACATTCGGCAGCACAGCGACCGAGTTGGCCCTGGCGGCTGAGGGCTCAGTGCAGATGGCGTTGTTCGATGGCGCGCGGATCTGGGATGTCGCCGGTGGTGTTTCCTTATGCGTCGCCGCAGGAAGGGCCGTCTACACCAAGACGAGACGCAGCGAAGAACGTTGGCGACCGTTCACGCGGTTCTGCGACAGAATCGACGGTCCGCCCAACATGGAGCAACTACGTAAGTGGAGCGATCCGCTGGTTGCGGGCGACCCGTCGGTGCTGCCGGACTCTGCTACGGCGCTGAAGAAGGAGCAAAGCGTCGCGGCGACAGCCAAGCGGGCCGCCGTCAAGAGCGTGAAGCGAGCCTTCCCGAATCTGCCGCTGCCGTCGTACCCCTAGGAATAGTCGCGACAACTCTGGTTCCCGCTTCCCCCGCAAGGGGGGGAGAGGGGATAGGCGCGTTTTGCAAAGGTCTCTTCAGGCGTGGACGACTGGTAGGACCTCGTCGAACAGCCGCTGGGACTGATACATGATCGCGTCGTCGCCGCGAGCCAGCGGCCGCATAATGAACTTGCTGACCCCGGCTTTGCGATATTCGTTGACTCTGCTCAGAATGTCCTTGGCGTCTCCGACAGCCAGGTATGTGTCCGGGTTGATCTCCGGCAGTCGAGCCTTGATTCCGGCGATCTGCGCCTGCACATCGTGGTCGTCCCACGAGCCGAAGTGGTAGCCGAAGCCGGCGCCGAAGTGGTCGGGCTCGTAGTCGGTGCGGCCGGCCTCAGCGAGCGCGGCCTTGATCTGGTCGATCACTGGCTTGACTTCGTGCGCTGACTGAATCCCCGCGACCCAGCCGGTTCCGATCCGCGCGGTTCGGCGGATCGCCGCCTTGCTCGCGCCGCCGATCCAGAGCGGCAGCGGATCCTGCACCGGTCGCGGCGAGATCGAGGCGTTGTCGTACTGGAAATGCTCGCCGTGATAGGTGAACGATTCCTCGTTCCACAGTCCGTTGATGACGTCCAGCATCTCGTCGGCGATCGGTCCGCGACCGCGCATCGGTCGGTTGGTCACTTTCCATTCCGGAGCAAACGCGCCGCCGACGCCGAACGCCGGCAGCATGCGACCGTTGGAGAGGAAGTCGATCGTCGCGCACTGCTTGGCCAGGACCAGCGGGTCGCGGAATCCGACGACGACCACGTTCATGCCAAACTTGAGCTTCTCGGTTCGTGCGGCCATCGCCGCCATGAAGGTCATCGACTCGAGCATCGGCTGAGTCGAGATCAGGCGGTCGGTCTGCCAGATCGAATCGACATTGTGCTCTTCGCAGAGGTCGATCCAGCGCCACATGGTGGCCACGTCGGAGAAGGGGAAGTTGGCCAGTCCCATTCCGATCCGGTCGCTCATAGTTGGTTCCTCACAGACATCGAAATAGCAGTGTTCACAACACTCTGAGGCTATCAGGATGGGCGGTTGTGAGGATGTCGGCCAGTGAGCTATGGGCCCAGCCGGAACGGCGGGTAGCGGTCCGTGATCAGGAGGAATCCGTACGCGTTGACCCGCAAATACCAGCGATTGACGCCGACGATGAAATTGAACAGTTCGCGAGGATATTGAGACCTGAACAGGATCGCGAACCAGGCGATGATCAGTGCAAACACAGAAGCGATTCCCAGAACGACCAAGGCAACGTAATGCGGTATGAGTAGGAACCACTTGATGATCGGCAGGAACTGATTGAGACTCTCGGCATCTGGATAGTCCAGATCGAGGTGTACGGATTGCTCTTCATCGGTTGAGGGATATCGGTCAGTGAGTAGATCGATATACGCAACGACTCGGAACTGGAACCGCGTCAGCTCAAGCAGGAAGTCAAACCACCAACGTGGATACTTCCGCCGGAACACCAGCATCAGAACCAACGGAAGGAAGAAGGCAGCCCCAATGACCATGGTTGCTGTGTCTCCGTTAATGGTCCCCTCAGCGACAAGAGAAAGGAAAATCGCAGGGGCGACCGGCATCAGGGCCGCAAGAATCCAGATCGGAATGCTGAACGGGATACGCAGCAGCGTGCTGAGACGTTCGAAGCTTTCGGGATAGTCCACGTCGAGTCGGGCGGGATATTGGTCGGGTGGATGCTCCACCAGTTCCTCCTGAACTTCAGGCGCTCGCCGTCTGCATTCAGCAGAGCAGCAGAGCGTCACGGTAGCAGGGCAGGCACGCGATCGCCTGAGTGATCGAGTGCCTGTTCACATGGGACATAAGCGCCCGCCAGATCTACTCTTGATGGTTGGACCTGTTGCCGACTCACACATGACACTTCGCTATGCCAGCCCAACACATCTCCGTCATACCCGCGCCTGTCGCGGGTATCTCGCTGTGTTCAGCACGGAATCCATGTGCGAGTTGAGCGGTAGCGGGAGGGCGGGTTTCCTCGGGTCGAACCATCGGTTTGGTACACGCCGAGATTCCCGCGGCGGAGCGCGGGAATGACGGTATGCGGCGAGAATGTTGTCGCGGCGGCGGACTGGCCGCGGCCAATCTGAACAGACGCTAACCAGGCAGTCGCATCGGACGCTGCCAGAATCCGACATCCCAGTAGCGATCGAACTTACGGCCCGCTTCCTTCCAGACACCGGTGAGTTCGTAGCCGCGACTTTCGGTCAGTGCGATGGACGCCTCGTTGGGCAAAGTGATCAGGGCAAACAGTTGATGCAGCTCATCGACCTTGACCAGCTCGTCATACAGCGCATTCCAGAGCCGGGTGCCGAGGCCGCGACCGACCTCTCCCGGCAACACGTACACACTCGTCGCGACGCTGCTGTTGTAAGCGGCCTTGGGATAGAGCGGGCTGGAATAGGAGTGGCCGACAATGCGGCCGTCCGTCTCGACAGCGACCATGACACGATATGGGCCGGAATCGGAATAGTTCGCGAACCACTGACGCTTAGTTGCGACCGTGTGCGGCTCGGTATCGAAGGTGGCCGGTGAAGTGAGGATGTAGTGGTTGTAGAGGTCTGCGAGTTGTTGCACGTCGGCGTCGACGGCGGAGCGGATCGTCAGTTCGTCAGTCATGGATTTGTCCGGGGGATAGAAACGCGAAACGGCGGGCTGTGAGGCCCGCCGTCAGCGTATGTGAACTTGGGTGTGACGGGTTAGCTGAAGAGGCCGCGACCCTCGAGAGCGGGTCGGAAGACTCGCTCCATCTCTTCGCCGGCTCGCTCGACCGTCCACCGCTCGTTGCCGGTGAGCTGGCGGATGACTTCGTACTGGCTGTACAGGCCGATGTCGAAGCCCATCGCCGAGATGACCTGGCCGTTAAGCCAGTCCGACTGATCGGACGCCATGTAGGCGATCGGCACGGCGACGTTGGCCGGCGAGCGTCGCGGATCGACGATGGCCTCGGAATCTTCGTCGAAGCCGCGGCTACGGCGGTCCTGCGGCACGGTGTCGGTCATCCGCGTCGACGCACCCGGGCCGATCGCGTTCGAGGTGACGCCGTAGCGTCCGAGCGCGTTCGCGCAGCTATAGGTGAAGCCGACGATGCCGAGCTTGGCCGCAGCGTAGTTGGGCTGACCAGGAGCGCCGTGCAGGCCCGAGCCGGACGTGAAGTTAATCAGCCGGTAGTGACCTTCGCGGTTCGCACGCCAGTAGATCGAGGCGTACTTCGTCGTGTTGAAGGTGCCCTTCATGTGCACCGCGACGACGGCGTCCCACTCGGCTTCGGTCATGTTGAAGACCATGCGGTCGCGCAGGTTGCCGGCGACGTTGACCAGGATGTCGAGGCGACCGTACTCGTCCAGCGCCTGCTGGATGATGCCCTCGGCGGCGTCATAATCGGCGACCGAGTTGTAGTTGGCGACGGCGTCACCGCCGGCGTCGCGGATCGTTGCGACGGTTTCGTCGGACGGACCGGCCTCGCCGCCGGTGCCGTCAACCGCTCCGCCGAGGTCGTTGACGACGACCTGGGCCCCGTTGGCGGCAAGCAGTTTGGCGACTTCCGAACCGATCCCGCGACCGGCGCCGGTCACGATTGCGACACGATTGTCAAGCAATGCCATGATCTTGATTCCTTCCCATTGCTCCCCCATTGCTCCGAACAGAGTCGACTAACCGAAGAAGCCGCCGCCGCCTGCGACGGCCGGCTTGAACAGTTCTTCCATCTGCTCGGCCGCGCCTTCGACGCTCCAGCGCTCGGTGCCGCGCACCTGGCGAATCACGGCCGGCTTGTTGAAGAGCTGCAGCTCGTACCCCGAAGCGCCGATGATCTGACCGTTGAGCCAGTCCGACTGCTCGGAAGCGATGTAGGCCAGCGGCACGGCGACATTGGCCGGCGAGCGCTGCGGGTCTTCCTCGGTCGATTCGATCGAACCTTCGCGGCGTCGGTCCTCGGGCACGGTGTCGGTCATGCGCGTCGAGGCGCCGGGCGAGATCGCATTGGCGGTCGCGCCGTAGCGCGGCAGCGCGTTGGCGCAGCTGTAAGTGAAGCCGACGATGCCCATCTTGGCCGCCGCGTAGTTGGGCTGGCCGGGCGCGCCAAAGATACCGGAGACCGACGAGAAGTTAATCAATCGGTAGTGACCCTTGCGCTCGGAGCGCCAGTGGATCGAGGCGTACTTGGCCAGGTTGAAGTGACCCTTCATGTGCACGTCGACAACGGCGTCCCATTCCGCCTCGGTCATGTTGAAGACCATGCGGTCGCGCAGGATACCCGCCGTGTTGACAACGATGTCGAGGTCGCCGAAGTTGTCCAGCGCATCCTTGACGATGCTCTCGGCGGCGTTATAGTCCGCGACCGAGGCGTAGTTGGCGACGGCTTCGCCGCCCGCGTCGCGGATCGCCGCAACCACTTCATCGGCGGGCGCCGCAGCGCCGCCGGAGCCGTCAACGGCGCCACCGAGGTCGTTGACCACGATCTTCGCGCCTTGTGAAGCAAACAGCTTGGCCGTCTCGGCCCCAATTCCACGTCCGGCGCCGGTGACAATCGCCACTCGGCCGTCAAGCATCCCCATGTGGTGTTCCTCTCAGCCCGCAGCGCTATTCATTGAAGCTCGCGGAAAAAATTCACAGGTAGGCGCAGGTTACCATCGCGCTCCGCTAGCTTCCCTCAGTCGGGCGCGCGCGTTCGACTTCCCCCCCTTGGGGGTGTCCAGGAAGTCGCCCGACCTCACATGCCGTCATACCCGCGCCCCGCCGCGGGTATCTCGCTGTGCTTGGCACGAAAGTCAGGAGCCGGCTGTGCGATCGAATCGGGCGCAGTTCCTCGGAAGTGAGCGTCGGTGCAGCACTCGGCGTGATTGCCACGACGGAGCGCGGCAATGACGGAGTTGATTTGGGCATCGGCTAGTGCCGAGGACCGCGCCGATTCGGATCGGGCATCGAGTCGGACAGCTTGCGTGAACCGGGCGTCTCTTCAATCACAGGCTCGAACAATCCCAGCTGGGGCGGACCCGTCAGCACGCCGGCCAGCGTGCCCTGAGCGTGACCCCTGCGGAACGCATCCGATTGCGTCCAGGCATGAAAGGCCGACACGTCTTGCCACGCCGAGTACGAGATGTAGTCGCCGGGTTCCGCGCCGCGGAGGAGCATGAACTGCACGAATCCCGGGACCTCCTGGAGATAGCTTTCGCGTTCTTTCCAGATCTGCTCCCACTCAGCCTCGCGCTCGACATTGACACTGAAGCGGTTCATGGCCAGATACATGGTTCGCCTCGATTTCTGCATTAGATCAACGGATACACGCCGTGTTGGAGTTCCGTTCGGCGCATAGACTGAGTCTAAATGAAGCGTCAGCTCGTCCTGCTTGCCTGCTTGACTGCTGCGCTGGTCGTGGCCGTTCTGCTGCGCACGGCATCGCCGCACGTGGACATCACGACGGCCGCTGTTGTGGATTCGGGCGACCAGAAGCATTCGTCCGTCGCACAAATCACCGACTGCGCCCTCACGCCGGAGCAAGCGCCGCAGTTGGCCTCGTCCGACGCGGCGCAGCCGATCCCTATGTCGCCGCCCGCGGTCGCGGACATGGCGGTGTCGCGCACTGCGGATACCCGTTCCGAGACGGTCGCCCCCTCGCCCGAAGCGACAGTTCCGCGACCACAACGTCACTCCCTCCGCATCACGATTCGGCCCCCTCCCGCGTCATCCTCTGCGTAACCGCTTTCCCCGACCCTGCGCGAACGAACCGTGCAGCGAAAGTGTGACTCTGTGAAGATGCTCTTCCCGGTAATGGCATTGTTGGCGCTCGCGATTGGGCTCAGCGCCTGCTCGGGGACGAATTCAGCCGACATCGACCAACTCCGAGCCGACACTGCGCGCGCCACTGAGGCCGCCCAGCGAGCCCAGGTACTGGCAGCGCTAGAGCCGCTGAATCCATTGCGATACCACCAGCTCGACAGAATGATCCGCGAAGATCAACACATCCCCGCCGACGCGGTGATCTGGGCGACCAGGGCGCGGGAAGCGCTTGCATGGGTCGACTGGCCGCACGAGCTCGAAGGCCACGTCGAGCAATACGCCGATTGGCTCGACGCACTGCTCGCTACGTTCCGAGATGGCGACGCTCTCGCCGCCGAAGAACCCTCAAAGATCACGCATGCTCTCGCACATACCTTCGAGGCGACGCTCGAAGCCTGGCTCAGCAACGAATCGCTGCCGGCCGTGCCCGCGTTGGCCGGCCTGGAACCTCCAATGCACGGTGATACCAATAGTGACAATGGCCAACACAACGATCACGACGAGTAAGTGGCGCCTGCTGGTATCGCTGGTCTTGGTCGCGGCGGCCAGTTGGTTAACTATGCCCAGTGCATCGGCGCACGCTGCATATGAGTCGTCTACGCCGGCGTTCGCGGAAGCACTGACCGAATCGCCAACTGAGATCCGCATACGTTTCACTCAAGAGCTTTTTCGACGCGAGGGCGCGAACACCATGGAACTGGTTCGAACAACTAGCTCAGACGTCCTTGACGATTTCGAAATCGGACTGGTTCGGATCAGCAATGAGGACCGGAGGATCATGTCCGCAGAAGTGCCTGCCGAGCTCCCGCCAGGCCGATATGCGGTCCGCTGGACCAATCTGTCTGCTGAAGACGGAGACGAGGACTCGGGCTGGCTCCCCTTCTATGTGCGAAGCGATCCCGAGGCATGGCAAATCGAATCGGATCGTCGTCTCGCCCAGGAGCTGCTCATCGACTATCCCGGGGACGACGAGGATGAGCCGGAGGCCGCCGCGGCGCCGATACCCGCTGCACCGTCGGTCGTCCGTGCCGACGACGGGGATGACGCTTCCCTTGGCGTCGGACCAGTCATCTGGTTCGCGGTGGGGATCGCCGCGGCGCTGACCCTCGTCGGCGCGCTTGGCTTCCATCTCGGTGGTCGCAGACGGGACACATGATGCGTCGAGCCGTCATGCTGGCAGCCGCGGCGCTCGCCTTGATGCTCGCCGCCTGCGGCGATGGGAGCGCAGACGTCGATCGACGAATCCCCGCTCCGGGGACGTTCGTCTTCACGCAAGGCGTCGACCTCTGGCTCCAGGACGAACAGGGCGCCCGCCTGCTGATCGCCGCCGGACAGGATCAGCAGCTCTTGCAACCTGCAATCTCGCCCGACGGCACGCGCGTGGCCTACATCGTCTTCCAACTCACCCAGGCCGAAGGCGCGACGATCGGCGCCGATCTCGCGGTCAGCAGCCTGAACGATCCGAAGCAGGAAATTGTCGTTCAACACACGCGACAAGCAGAGTTTGTCTGGAATCCGCGTTGGACGCCCGATGGTGGATCGCTCATCTTCACACACGAACCGGGCGAACTGCTGATCCGAATCGCACGGCTCGATCTGCAGCGTCGCGAGGTGGAGATCGTGCGCGAAGACGCGCGAGACGCTGATATCTCGCGGGACGGCGCCATGCTCGTCTTCGTCAATGCGCCGTACGGCGGCGATCCACACCTCGTTGTGCGGGATCTGATGGACGGCTCGGAGACCGTGCTTGATCCGGACCGGGAATGGCAGCCGAGACCATTCCGCATTCCTCGTTTCATGCCGGACGGAGACGCCGTCGTCTTCACGGCGGGACAGTTCCTGCCCCAGGTGTCCACCAAGGTTCTCGGTTTCAACGGACCCGAGGACATCTGGCTGGTCGATCTCGACACTCTCCAGCTACTTCAGATCGCCGCGATTGGCGAGGATCAGCCCGAATTCGCGCTATCCGACGACGGACGCCATGTGCTCGTGATGGGAGCATTCGGCATCTATCTCGTTGCTACAGACGCTGCCGATCCGCCCTACGCCATTGCACCGGGCGAGTTTCACGGCGGCATTGATTGGGTCGGCAGCGTCGCTGAAGAGGAGTGGACAAGGATTCGCGAGTCTGTCTTCGAGGTTCAGGACTCCTCGCAATGAAACGAGCGGGCTTGCTCGCCCTGGTAGCGACGGCTTCCATTGCCTTGCTGCTTCTCGTATCAAGCAATGCCGAGGCCCACGCGCTCCTCTCGCGCGCCGACCCGCCGATCAACGCCTCGCTGCGCGAGTCGCCGACGCGGATCACCCTGTTCATGACCGAGCGGCTACAGCGCAGCCACAGCTCGGTGAGGATTCTCGATAGCTCCGGACAGCGCCGCGACATCGGCGAAACCGAGTTCTCCGAGGCCGTGCCGACACAGATGAATGTCCGCGTGTTGCGGCTTGATCCCGGCGTCTACACGGTGGTCTGGGAGACGCTATCCGAAGTTGATGGTCATACCTGGACCGGCTCGTACGTCTTCTCGGTGCTGAATCCCGACGGATCGGCTCCCGCAGGCAGCGGCGTGGCCGTTGATCTCAATCGTCCCGGCCCGCCGGTCGCGGCCGACGCCGTCGTGAAGGCAGTTGGACTAGCGGCCCTGGTGCTCTTCGTTGGCGCGGTGGCAATGTCGTTCATCCTGCGACCCTCGCCGCTACCGACGCTATTGCCGCTCATGGCCGCGACCGTCGTGATCGGCGTCGCAACAACGGGCTACGAAGCAATCGCGGGCGCGCTGCGTTTGGGTGACGTGGGCTTTCTCGGTGATGTCCTCTTCGACACGCGCAATGGACTCTGGCTCCAGCAGCGCTGGTACGCGCTTATTGTCGCGGCGCTGGCGCTGAGCTTGCGCTTCATCCGTCCGACGGCGCTCAGCGACCTCAGATTGCGCTCCCTCTTGTTCGTGCTGGCCATCGCCTGGCTGGCGTCCACGTCTGCGATCTCGCACGGCGCGGCAGTCGGCTCGGGTTGGATTTGGGGCACGTTGTTTGACGCATTGCATCTGTCAGCCGCTGCGATCTGGATTGGCGGTCTCGTCAACCTGATCCTGACGCTCCGAGCACAGCCGGATCACCGGGTTGAGATGGTCCGGCGATTCTCCATTGTGGCCGCCGCAACTGTGCCAATCCTCGCCGCGGCCGGCCTGCTCTCGGCACTGATCCAGATTCCACAGGTCGATGGCATCTTCGAGACCGATTGGGGCCTGGCGTTCCTGGTCAAGATCGGTGTCCTGGTTGCGCTCTTCGCTGCCGCCGGTGCAAACGCGTTCATGTTGAGACCCCGCGACGCTGCGTCGGACGGCCGTAACAACGTGCTCAAAGAGCGTTTCGCGCGGCTCATGCGCGTTGAAGCCGTGTTGGGTCTGGCGGTGATCGCCGCCTCCGCCGCGTTGACCCAACTGCCATCGCCGGCCAGCGCTCAGCCCGATGTCGAGCAGAAGGACAACACGGTCGTCGAAACCGTGGCTCGCGGCGACATCGTCGCGTCGCTGGAGATCTCGCCCAATCTGGTCGGATTCAACACCTGGACCGCGACGATCGATGGTCCGCAGGACAACCCGGTCGAAGATCTGTTGCTTCGCTTCCGCTACCAGGACCCGAGCGTCGGAGCGGTCACGGTGGCGGCTGAATCTGTTGGCGATGGACACTTCCGGCTTGAGGGCGCGTACTTCGGTCTGTCCGGCGAGTGGACCATCGAGATGGAGATGCGTCGGACGTCGGGTGACGATCTCGTCGTCGCTGTCCTGAGCGACGTGGAATCCGGCTTCCAGGCGTCGCCGTTCGCCGTCGATAGCGGTGGCGCGTTGGGACTGCCGCTGACCCAAATGGACTGGAACGGCGTCGGCGCGTTGTGGGCGTTCGTGATTGGCGGATTGGCCTGGATCAATCGCCCTCGCCTTCGCTCCGCGTTCGGACCGCGAGCCGCCGACGGCGCGTTCGTGATCGGCTTGCTCGGCCTCATTCTGGCGGTCGTGCTGCTGACCGGCTTGCATGTCGAGCCCGGTCGAACCTTGGCCAATCCGGTCCAGCAAACGGCCGATTCCGTGCAGCGGGGATCGGCATCGTTCGCCGCCAATTGCGTGTCCTGTCACGGAGAAACGGGCGCCGGCGACGGTCCGCTGGCCGATTCGTTGCCTGCGCCTCCGGCCAACTTCACGGTGCACGTCCCATTCCATCCGGACGGGGTGCTCTTTGCCTGGATCACGGACGGGATTCGCGGCACCGGGATGCCCGCCTGGTCACCGCAACTCTCGGACCAGGAACGCTGGAATCTGGTCAACTTCTTGCGGGCCAACTTCGATGTTCCCGTCCCTCAGTGAACTCTGGTTAGCTGGTACGCTGGAGCCAACCGATCCAGACGGGCGCTGCTCGAATCCGGGCAGCGCTGTCCCCTGACAGGAACAGATCATGGTCTCCGCGATTGAGAACCCGGGCCTCAACCTTGACTGGCTGAACCTCGAGACCGACGATGATTTCGATATCCAGGTGGGACGCAAGGGCGTCACGCTGCAGTCGATCAACCAGCGCATGGCTGGCGTCGAAGGCGTTGACGAAGCCAACTGGCGCTCATTCGCGCCTCGCGGCATCGAGGCCGACCCGCGCTCCAACGCGCACGCGCGGCAGTACCGCGACAAAGGCGATGTCTGGTCCGAGTCGGCGATGCTGCTCTACGAAGAGGCGCTGCAGCGCCAGTGGTCCTCGGCCCGTGACATTCCCTGGGAGACAATCGGCGACCAGCCCGACGACATCGAAAAAGCGATGTGCACCCTGTGTACGTTCCTGACTCAGGTCGAGTTCATCGCCGGCGACGTCCCCGGTCGGTTCCTTGAGTCTGTGCACCCCGACTTCTTCGAGTCGCAGCTCTTCCTCGGCACGCAGTTGATGGACGAAGCCCGACACCTCGATGTCTTCCGCAAGCGCGTACTGGTCAACGGCGGCGGCATGTCGCCGGCCGGACTCGGCGCAGTCGGCCTGCTCGCGATCGACGACTTCACCGAGATGACCACAATCCTCCACCTCTTCGCGGAGGGCCTGGTCCAGTCGCTCTTCCGCATGGGTGAGCTGATTGGTCAGAACGAAGCCGAGAAGCGCATGTTCCGACTCTCCGCGCAGGACGAGTCGCGGCACCTCGCCTTTGGCGTCACGCACACCAAGTACACCGTCGAGACGCAGCCCTGGCGCAAGGAAGAACTGCACCACTACCTCGACATCAACGAGGTTGTGCAGAACACGCAGGCCGGCCTGACCACCAACCCGATCACGGGCGAGGCCCTGGCAGTGCTCGCCGGCGGCGGCATCGAGCACCTGGACGAGGGTTACAACCTCGTCATGCTGATGCGCAAGAAGCAGATCAACGAGTACTACCACCGCCTACAGGTGGTCGGCCTCGGTGACCGCCTCGACCGGATGTCGCCCGACATGCGGGCGCTGATCACCGTATAACCCCGAACAAGCGCAGGTTTGTCGGAACGTTGCCGAACATGTTCTGCTGAAAACCGAACAAAACCGAACAAAACCGAACAGAATCGAACGAATCTGAACGCGTCAAGAGCAGATCACCCCGAAGAAGACGGGAAATTCCATGCCGCCTCTCTCTCCTGCCCAGAAAATGCGCGCTCAAGTCCGCGGTTGGCCCGCCGAGCTGATCAAGCGGGTCGAGAACTCGAGCACCTCGGGACGCCAGATCGACAACATCCTCAACATCTCGATCGAACCGGATCGGGTCAGCAAGTGGCTTGAGTTCATCGAGAACAATCCTGAGCACCCGTTAGCGGGAGCGCAGTTCATCATGTTCGAGGACGGTGGCGAGACAGGACTCAAGCCAACGGCGTCCGAAGACGGCATGCGCCTCAGCGACGTCGACATCGGCTCCTACGGCCACGTGCCGGATGTCTGGAAGTTCCGCAACGATCTGCCACGTGGCACTCGTCCGGTTCCCGGCATGTACATGCCCGCGGGATACGCGATTTTCGACCGAGCCGAAGTCTGGGCCGAAGGCGTCTCCGACCTGTACGAAGACGCGATCCGCGACCGCTGGATTCCCGCGACTGACCTCGATTGGGAAAACCGCGAAGAATTGGCGCCGGAGGTCGAACGCGCCACCGGCCAGATCTGCGCGGTCTACTCCACGTACGGCATCGCCGAGCAGAAGGTGATCTCGAAGTGGCTGGAGGAAATCTCCTACGGCTTCCACGAGGTCAAGCTGTTCCTGGCGACGCAGGTCTACGACGCCGGCCGCAAGGTCGAGGCATTGCGCAAGCGCGCGCTGCACGGCTCCGGGATCATCGGCAAGGCGCCCCTCTCCGATGTCTCCGAGGCCTGGTACAACGCCCTGACCTTCACCGACATGATCATCGCGCTCGACGTGGTCTACAAGTCCTACGAGTTGACCGCCTTCGAATGCGCGACCGACTGGGCTCGCTCCGACTTTGACCGCGACCTCTTCGCCCGGCTCGCCGAGGACAGCAAGCGTCACCTCGACTACGGCCTCAAGCACCTCCAGTGGTACAACCGCTACGCCGAACGCGCCGAGATGGAACTGCCGATCTTCTTTATCAAGGCTGAGGGCGGGCTGGCTTCGGAAATGGCGCAGTCGCCGCTCGAGCGCGAAGCGCTGGCCGTGCTCTACGCCGACGGTGTGGAACGGCTCGACGCCGGCGTCGAGAGCTTGCGCAAGCTGCGCGAGAAGCAGTACCAGGATTACCTGCATCGCCTACACGAGCACGGCTTCAACCGGATCGGCGAGGTCGCGGGCATTCTTGGTCTGGCGACCCAGGACCCGCTGCTCAAGGCGCTCACTCCAGAAGCGCTGACCGAAGGCGCGGCCGCCGGTACCACGGCCACGGATCGCGACTAGCCTGGTCCGGGCGCCAGGCCCCCGCGTATCATTGCGCCGTGAGTTCGCACGATATTGAGCTGAACTACGAGATCGCCGGCCCGGCCGACGGGATGCCGGTGCTGTTCGTCCACGGCATTCTGACCTGCCGCGCGCATTGGCTGCTGAACCTTCCCGCATTTCACGATGCGGGATACCGCAGTGTCACCGTTGATCTGTTCGGTCACGGTTCCTCGCCGGCGCCGGAAGATGAGGATGCCTACCACCCCGACCGCTACATCGATCGCTTCAGGGCGCTACGAGAGTTGGTTGGCGCGCAGCGGTGGTTCGTCGTCGGACAGTCCCTCGGCGCTGCATTGACGCTGAACTACGCAATGTCCAGGCCCGATGAAGTGATCGCGCACGTCGTCACCAATTCGCACTCCGCATTCGGCGAAGCGAACCGAATCGGAAACCCGGAAGCAGCGCGGGAGCGCGCCCAAATGATGATCGATGGCGGCATTGACGCCGTCATGAAGCATCCACTCAATCCGCGTCGGGCCAGGGCCTTCGATGCCCAGCGTCGGCTGCAGTTCGACGACGCCATGTTGCTCAGCACACCAATCGGCATCGCTCGGACAATGCTGCACACATCGCCGTACACACCATTGCGACATCGACTACCGTCGAATCCCGTAGACACGCTCCTGGTCGCCGGCGATCGCGAAGAAGCATTCATACCGGCGCGCGAGTGGGTTGAGGCAAACGCCGCAAACTTCCGCGTCGAGCGCGTGTCGGCGACCCATGCGGTCAACATCAGCGCCGCCGACGATTTCAATCGAATTTCTTTAGAATTCCTGGGTGACCACATGTAAATTGCCGATGGCTCCGGGAGGTTGACGCGTGGAGGAATCAGTCGATTTCACCCCTCTCCTGTTGGTCAGCTTGTTGGCAGTAGTGGTGCCATTTGTCGCGTGGCGGCTGACCGGAGGACTGGTACCGGCGGTCGTGGGCGAGGTGATGGTCGGGATCATTTTTGGCGAGCCACTGTTGGGCCTCATCACGCACGACAACGTCTGGCTGACATTCCTGGCGCTGTTTGGCTTCGCCTACCTGATGTTCCTGTCGGGCCTGGAGATCAATCTCAGCATGCTGGGTCAGTCACCGGGACGCCGTTGGTACATCCCTCGCGTGGGGCTTCGTCACCCGCTGGTCTCCGGTGTCACGATGCTGGCGTTGGTCGTGGTATTCACCTTCATCGCGCTGTACCTCATGGATGTCGTCGGGCTGATCAAGTCGGTTCAGATACCCATGCTCCTGTTCATCCTGATTGCGACCGCCGTCGGGGTTGTGGTACCGGTGCTCAAGGATCGACCCGACCTGGGCAGAATGTCCCAGTCGCTGCTGGTCGGCGGCTTCTTGCTCGAGTTCGTCGCGATCGTCGGCGTCGGAATCGTCTCCGCACTTGAACGCGACGGCTTTGGTTGGCGGATGGTGCTGCTGTTGGCGATTCCGGCAACGCTGGCACTGCTGGTCTGGATCTCGAGGGTGGGGATCGGACGATTCCCGATCATTCCTCGGACGCTGCACGAGTTGGCATCGACATCGTCGCAACTCAAGATTCGAGCCTCGCTGGCGTTGCTGGTTGTATTTGTCGCGCTCTCTCAGGTCGTCGGCACCGAGCTGGTGTTGGGCGCATTCATGGCAGGCCTCGCGGTCACAGTCGTGTCGCCGAAACACGGCTCCTCACTGCGAGGCAAGCTCGATGCGCTCGGTTACGGCTTCTTTGTGCCGATTTTCTTCATTCATGCGGGAGCGACCCTCAACCTCGGGGCCGTCTTCGACTCCTGGAACTCGCTGATCCTCGTACCCGCCTTGCTTCTCGTCGCGTTCGGATCGAAGCTGCTTCCCTCGATCCTCGGGCTCGTGCCGGCCTGGGGAATTCGTCGAGGCCTCGCCGGAGGCTCGTTGCTGATCGCCAACCTGTCGCTGGTGCTGGCAGCCGGGGCCATCGCCTCCGATCTGGAGCTGATCGACGAGGGCCTACACGCCGCGCTGCTCTTGATGGCGCTGCTGACGACGGTGTTTGCTCCCCTGATGTTCTCGTCGATTGCCGGTCGCGCACCCGAGCAGGAAGATGGCCACACGCTGATCGTTGGCGGCGGCGAGCTGGCGATCACTCTGGCTGAGCGTCTGCTGGCAGCAGGCCGCCGGGTGATCGTGCTCGATCGCGATCCCAATGCGGAAGCTCGTTGGGCCGCGCTCGGCATTGAGAGCGTTGTCGGCGACCCACTCGATGCGCTGATCCTGATCAGAATCAGGCTGCTGCATACCGATGTAGCGGTAATCGTGGACTTTGATCACCCTGAACAGGTGATGGACTACACCAGGTCGATGCGTCGGCTCCATCCCTCACTTCGCGTAGTGACCTGGGTCTCGGAGCATGACTCCCAGTTCGATCACATGGAAGTGGAAGCTCATTCGCTGTCAGATGTCACGGCCCTGGCATTGGAGGAAGCAGTGCTCCGGCCCGCACTGTACGCCGCGCGCAGTCAGCCCACGTCCGGGATCGTGGAAGTCTCAATGCTGAACCGCGACATGGATGGAAAGACGCTAAGTGAGATCGACTTCGAAGGCGATGTCCGCATCCTCGTCGTGATGCGCGAGGGCGAGACGACGGTCGCAAAGGGAGATACGGCAATCTTTCTGCACGACCGGCTGACCTTAGCCGGCGAACCGGAGGCCGTGGCGCAAATGAGCGGCCGGTTCCAACAGCGCAATCGCAACCGCTGGTTCGTCGACCTTCGGACGACGCGGAGATCAGCGACAGAGTTCTAGCAGGCTGCTGAAAGAGCCATCGGCTTTCAAATCCGTCATTCCTGGCTTGACCAGGAATCCATGCTGCATATCTGCTCAGCCCTGGATTCCTGCGTTGGCAGGAACGACGAAACGGGACGATCAGCGCTCGGGAGCGGATTCTTCAGCAGCCTGCCAGGGATTCAGGAGGAGCGAATAGTGTGCTCGGAGCCGATGCCGGCGAGGTGTCCCAGATAGATCGGGACGAGCGGCAGCACGCAGGGACTGATGAAGCTGACAAAGCCGCCGGCGAATGCGATCGCGGCGGAACCGGCATTGAGATCGAGCATACTGGTCGACGATCCGTCCGATCCGGCCAGCACATCGACGCCGAAACTGCCCAGCGCTTCATTGAGCACGACGACGCGGTCAAGAGCAATCAGCATCCCGACAAAGACGAGCAGCACGCCTGAGACGACGCCGATCAGCGGCATCCAGCGGTTCAACTTGCGCAAGAATTTAGTTGACGCACCAAAGGTGGCCCCGACAATCATGAACGGGATGCCGAGCCCGGCGGCGTAGCAGATCAGCAGGATGATCGCCTGCAAGAGCGAGGCGGAATCGAGCGCGAGGACGAGGATCCCGGCCAGAATCGGTCCGACGCATGGCGTCCAGCCGACGGAGAAGGCAACACCAACGACAACTGAGCGTCCATAGTCAGCGGCGGCACGTGTTCGTGAGGCGTCGCCGACGGGCGCTGAGGTTGACGCCCCCCCCGGTCCACCAACCTGGAAGCTGCGGTACAACAGCGGGATGGTGATCACCTCGGCGAGGTGCAGCCCGAGGATGACCAGCAGGACACCCGCGACGCGCTGGAACCAGATCAGTTCCTCCTGGAAGGCGGAGCCTAGAGCGCCAAGCAGAGCGCCGAGAGCGACGAAGACAACGCTGAATCCGAGCACGAACGAGGCCGCGTGTAGAAAGACGACTCGTCGTGCTGTGGTCGGTCCGCCTACGGCCCCGGTTGCGATAGCCATACGGTCAGTCTACGCCAACTCCGAGGCCTCAGAGGCGGGCTGCGTCTAGTGCGAAACGCCCGCGTCCTCCTCGGCCGATATCAGCGTCGCCATGACCGACTTCATGCCAAGCCCGCGATTCTTGGCGCGATTCAGCGTGTCGCTGGCGGCTGACGCGATCGGTGAGGGAATACCAGCCTCGCGCGCCACTTGCACGGCAAGCGAGACATCCTTGGCCGCCCACTTGAGGAAGAATGACGCGTCGTCGAAGTTGCGCTCCAGCAGCGTCGGCATGTTGCGAACGTACTGTTGGGCCGAAGCGACGCTCATCACTTCGTACGCCTTGTGCGCGTCGAGTCCGCCCGCTTCGGCGATCACCGTCGCCTCGATCAGCACCTGCAACGTGGCGATGCTGACCATGTTGTTAGCGATCTTGGTCAGCGCGCCCATGCCGAGTTCGCCCATGTAGAAGACGTTGTTGCCGATGCATTCGAGGACGGGCCTGTACTTGTCGAAGGCGGCCTTGTCGCCACCGACCATCACCGCGAGGGTCGCGTCGATCGCGCCCTGCACGCCATTGGAGACCGGCGAGTCGAGGAACGTCACGCCCCGCTCGGCGGCACGCTCAGCGAGCAACTTCACGGTCGATGGCAGGTTGGTGGAGAGGTCGAAGCACACCAGCCCCGGCTGCGCGCCTTCCAGCAGGCCATCGACGCCTCGCAGGACGGTCGTGACCTCAGCCGGACCCGGCAGCGACAACAGCGTGACCTCAGTCTGCGACGCAACCTCGGCGGGTGAATCTGCCCACGTTGCGCCGAGCTCGATCAAGTTGGCGGCGTGTTCCTCGACCAGGTCATTGACGACGACCCGATGTCCGCCCTTGATCACGTTCGCGCACATAGGGTTGCCGATATTGCCCACACCGATGAAGCCAACGTCCGTCATACTGGTGTCCTCTCTGCGCCGCGCTCGAATTGGAGTTGTAGGGTACTCGCAGAATTTTCAGCCGTGCCGGTTGCGATAGTGGCGGTCGTTGGGCATGGGCAAGTCGGGCGAGAGGGTCTGGTGGGCATCGTCGAGGAGAGCGAGGAACTCTGTGATGGCTTCGAGTCGTTCTTCAATCATGTCTAACTGGAGTCGGTCTTCGTAGTAGTTCTGATGCGTATCGCTGGCGAGACCGAATAGATCGGACAATCGCCTGTTGCCGACCTGGCGAGCAATGTAATGCACAATGGAGAAGCCGTCGGTGTGGCTGCTGTTGGGCCAGTTTCGCTCGGCTGCGACTTGTTTGACTCGGTGGGCGGCTGCGCCCCAGATCTTCTCCGAAGCTTGCAGCCGGTCGCCCTGGGCGATCATTTCCGCCGCGTGGACCAGCATCCGCTGGCTGTGAACCGCGTGGCTCTCAATCGGTTCAGTCGTGGTCATTCGTTTGCTCCGGCTCTCACTGGTCACCACGATACGAGATATGGGGTGCTGAGGCATGTCAGCGGTATCCTGCCTCGGTGAGCGAGCGTGAGCCTGAAGCAGCAGCGGCAGCAGCGACAGCAGGGACGCTGGATGGCGTCCGCGTGCTGGAACTGTCGGAAACCGCGGCGGGCGCCTATTGCGGGAGGCTGCTGGCAGGTCTCGGCGCAGAGGTGACGATGCTGGAGCCGCATTCCGGCTCACCGCTCAGACGCAAGGGTCCGTTTCGAGACGATGTACCGGACCTTGAGGGCGGCGCGACGCATCTGCATCTCAATCGACGCAAGGGATCACTGCGCGTTGACGTGCGCACCGCAGCAGGTCGCCGGCTGCTCGACTCTCGGTTGGAAGAGGTTCAAGTGCTGATTGTCGATCTGGACCGGCGTCGCTGGCGCGAGTTCGGACTGGATTTCGACGCCATTCGCACAACGCACCCAGACCTCCATGTCTGTCTGATCACGCCGTACGGCATCGAGGGACCGAAGGCTAACTGGCTCGGTTCGGAGCTGACGCTGTACGCAGCAGGAGGCTACCTGCGAATCGGCGGAGAGCCCGATCGCGAGCCGGTCAAGGCGTGGGGCGAGCAGGGTCATCTGCAGGCTGGATTGCATGCAGCGTTGGGCATCGTCTCTGCGCTGTATGCCGATTCTCGAGGACAGCAGATTGACACGGCGGTCTACGAGGCGCTGGCCTTTCTGCTAGGCGGGGGTTACCAACACGCGTGGTTCTCGGATTCAGAACCGATGCGCAACGGAGCGCGACTGGTCGGATTTGGTCCCGGTCACCTCTATCCATCGACAATCCGGCCCTGCGCCGACGGTTGGGTGCACGCGCATTGCAACAATCGCTATCCCGAGGCCATGGCGTTGCTTTTCGATCAGCCACGACTCGCCGAACCAGACCTGTTGGCGACTCTGATGGGTCATGCGGACGAAGTCGATGCGTTGATGGCCCCGGTGCTGATGCAGACGCCACGGCGTGAGGTCGTAAAGCGCGCGCAAGAGCTCCGCATTCCCTTCACCGAAGTGTTGGCCCCATCGGAAGTCATGGCCGACGCCGACGGTCACCATGCATCGAGAGACTTCTGGCAGACCATCGAGCATCCTCGGGGAGGCCAGTATCAGGCGTCGGGACCGGCAGTGAGGTTTGGCAGGTCGAAGTGGGTCGATAGCACGGCGCCGCTCCTGGGCCAGGACAACGAGCGCCTCGGTTCGCCGGAGGAACGTGTTCGCTGGAGGCGCGCCGGTGTTGCCTGAACCTCAGCTGGCGCCTTACGCCGACTCGCCCTGTCGTCCGTTGAGCGGGATTCGCGTGCTTGACTTGACGACGGCCGTGGCTGGACCGGTTGCCGCCTTGTTGTTGGGGGCGCTCGGAGCAGAAGTGCTGAGGATTGAAACTCCCTGGGCGCGACCTCCGCTCCCCGCCTCGGCATTGCCGCACCGCGGCGATGGTCCCGATGAGCCCTGGAACCGTGAGGCCCGACTCAACGAATTGGCCAACAGTAAGCGGTCGGTGGCGCTCAACTTGACCACTCAGGCCGGACGCGAGGTCTTCCTGGATCTGGTCGAACACTCCGACGTTGTGCTAGAAAACTACTCGCCGCGAGTGATGGGCAACTTCGGACTCGAGTGGGACACTCTGAGCGCTCGCAATCCCCAGATCATCTACGTTGCGATGCCTGCGTTCGGCAAGTCGGGTCCGTGGCGCGACCGCATCTCCTATGGACCGGGCATCGATGCGATGAGTGGACTGTCCTGGCTGACCGGCTATGCCGATGGCTCGCCGCTCAAGCCGGGCAACTTCTACTGCGACCAGAACGCCGGCCTGCATGCGGCGCTGTCGACGGTCGCTGCGATTCTGGCACGCTGTCGTGTCGGTGGACAGACCGTCGAGTTGGCGATGCTTGAAGGTGAGCTGCAGCTCATCGGCGAGGCGATGGTGGGCCAGCAACTGTCAGGTCGCGAGCCGACGCGGATTGGCAATGAACACACCTCGGCAGCGCCGCATGGCGTCTATCCAGCGAAGCCAGTGCTCGATGATCCCGACTCATGGATTGCGATTGCCTGTCGGGACGACGAGGAATGGGCGGCGTTGCTCAGCGTTTGGCAGGATCAAGCGGTGTCTTGCGACCGGCGGTTCGCGACCGGACTTCGGCGTTGGCGACATCGAAACGAGCTCGACGGGCTGCTTCGCGAGTGGACGATGTTGTTCAATCCGATGGAGCTGGCCAATCTATTGCAGGACGCCGGTGTTCCTGCGTCGCCGGTGATGGGCGCCAGGACGCTGTTGCGTGACGAGCAGGTGCAGGCGCGACAATCGGTCGGTCGGCTGGATCATCCGCAGGTCGGGCTGTCGCCGGCGCCGCAGGCGGCGTACCGGTTGTCCAAGACTCCGGCGCCGCCCAAGAACGCCGCGCCGCTGTTTGCGGTCGATACGGTCTCCGTGTTGCAGCGAATCTTGGGATACTCCGAAGAGCGGATCGCTGAACTGATTGAATCAGGAGTAGCCAGTGACCGATTGCGCCCGCGCTAAACGACATGAGAGGAAGGTGTTGATGCCAATTCGAAAGCCTTGGATTCAGCCGAGCGAAGAGTCGATTCGTGCGATTCCCGCCGTCCTCGGCGTCTACGAGATTGCCGACGCCGAGGGCAACTTGCTCTACATCGGACAGGCCGGAGGACGAGAGCCGTTCGGTCTGCGCACCAGGATGGCGCTGCACTTCGGCGGCGACGATCCGAATCTAGTGCTGCGAGAGCGAGCGGCGCAATTTCGCTGGGAGTCGAACCAGCAATACACGTCGAAGCGACTCGAGATGCTGATGCAGTTCCAGCGCGACGAAGGCGTTGAATGGCCGCCGGCGCATCCGGCGGGGGACTGGCGCGATACACCGCAATTAGGCCGGCTGCGTCGCTCGCAGCCCCTCCGGCAATCGAGCGAGTAATCGAGCGGGCATTGAGTGGGCAATTGAGTGGGAAGTGGAGGATTCCGATGGATGTCTTGATGTCGGAAGAACAGCGGATGATCACGCAGGCCGTGAAGCGATTCGTGCGCGAGGAGGTGCAGCCGCTGGAGCGCGATCTCGATCCCGACGCGGTAGAACTCCCGCCGGGGGAGCTGGATCGGCTCAAGGGCATCGTCCAGCAGATGGGGCTGTACCACATCGACGTGCCCGAGGACTACGGCGGGCCCGGTATGCCGCTCACCACGCGCGGTCTGGTGGCCGAGGAGATGTCTCAGCATCGGGCGGGCCTGTATCTGCCCTGCTACGGGGCATTCGGCTCTGCCGGACTGGCACAGCTCTACGCCGCCACCGACGACCAGAAGGACCGCTACCTCTATCCGATGCTCAACGGCGAGAAGCGAGCCTTCTTTGGCCTGACGGAGCCGGCTGGCGGATCGGACCCGGCGCGCGCGATTCAGACGAAGGCGGTCAAAGACGGCGACGACTGGATCCTGAACGGGTCGAAGCTCTTCAGCTCGGGCGCTGACCGCGCCGACTTCGGTCTGGTCTTCGCCCGCACCGACCCATCCAAAGGCCGGCGCGGCATCTCCGCGTTCCTCGTGGACACGGACTCGCCCGGCTTCGAGGTCCGCCGTGTCGTGCACACGCTGCGCTCGGCGAACTATGGGACCGAGTTGTCGTTCGACGATATTCGGGTTCCGGCGGCAAATCTCCTCGGCGAGGAGGGCGGCGGATTCTCGTTGGCTAACGCCAATCTGACACGTCAACGGATTCCCTACTCGGCCACCTGCATCGGCATCGCAGTCGCGGCGCAGGCGATGGCGATTTCGTACTCGCAACAACGAGAGACATTCGGCGCTGCCCTTGCCTCGCGGCAGGCGATCCAGTGGATGATCGTGGACAACGAGATCGACATCCGCACGGGCCGCATGATGTATCTCGCCGCCGCCGAGAAGGCCGAGCAGGACGAACCCTTCCGCTTCGAGGCGGCGATGGCCAAGCTGACCTCAACCGAGGGCGCCAGCCGCGTGGTCGACCGAGCGATCCAGATTCATGGCGGCATCGGCGTGACCAAAGACCTGCCGCTCGAGCGTTGGTATCGCGAAATGCGCATCCGTCGCATCGGCGAGGGTCCGTCCGAGGTACAGCGGATCATCATGGCGCGCGACCTCTTAGGCCGCGGGAGCAGCGGATAGCCTGCAACGATTAGTGAGGAACTGTCTGGAGTGTGTGATGAGCGAAATCATTGAAGTTGCAGTTGGCGGCGCAGTGCGCACCGTGACCCTGAACCGGCCTGAGAAGCGCAACGCACTCAACAGCGAGATGCTCGTTGAGCTTCACGCGGCATTCTCCGGCGAGCCATTGCCGGAGGAGCGCGTCGCCGTGATTCGCGCCAATGGACCAGTCTTCTGCGCCGGTCTTGACCTCCGAGAGCGGGAAGAAGGCCTGCCCGGTGGCGAGGTGTCAATCGAGCAGATGCTCGACGCGATCCAGCACTGGCCACTGCCGGTCGTCGCGGTCGTCCAGGGTGACGCCATCGCTGGCGGCAACGAACTCGCGTTGCACTGCGACTTCGTCGTCGCCGATGTCGACGCGAAGTTCGGTATGTCACTCGCGCAGATCGGTCTCGCGCCCTCGTGGTTCCTGGCCAAGAAGCTGTTGGAAGTCGCTGGACCAGTGGCCACGCGAGAAATCCTGCTGCTTGGAGATCGCATCACGGCCTTGCGAATGTACGAATGGGGTGTGATTGCAAGGGTGGCGTCGGAGGGGGAACTGGAAGAGTCCGCCGACGCGGTGATCGACCGCTTGAGTAAGAACGCGCCGCTCAGTCTCAGGGCAATGAAGGCGCTGATCGTGAGAGAGATGGACTTCCGCGATCACATCCCACACGAGGATGTCGACGAGCTGGTCGCGGCAACCCGGGTGTCGTCGGACGCCAAGGAAGGTATCCGGGCCCTGTTCGAGCGTCGGCCGCCGGCGTTCGTCGGGGAGTGATTGACAATTCATTGAGGCGCACGTACATTCATCGTGCGCGCTGCGGCTGAGGGCTAGCCGGCAACATGCCCAACAGGCCGTACACTTTGGCCACGCCCCGCTCTCCGGGTTTAGCGCACCGGACGCGGGGCCTTTTCACGAGCGTGCGATTTTGCTTCGAGTGTCAGTGTTCATCGACTATCAAAATGTGTATCAGCAGGCGAGAAGTACATTTCACGGCAATCGCATAAAGAACAGCAAGGGTTCTCTTGGTCAAATCTCACCGACGCGTTTGGGCAATTTGTTGTGCACGCGGCAAACTCCATTTCGCCCCTCTACTGACGTCATATTGAACGACGTGCGGGTGTACAGAGGCATGCCGAATCCGAATAATCGAAGGACGTTCGAAGCGTGGGAGCGTCAGAGAAACAGCTGGAAACGAGACGGAGTGAGATTGGTCACGCGACCTGTGGGCGGCTCAAGGACCGAACCGAGAGAGAAGGGAATAGATGTGGAATTGGCATTGGATTTCTTCGCAGGCGCCATCGACAAGTCATTCGACATAGGAATCTTGTTCTCTATGGATCGCGACCTAACCCCTGCCGTCGAGAAGGCAAGCGCGCGGAATCCAAACTTAACGATTGAAACGGTTACGTGGTCGAATCGCTCTCCCGGGCGTGCATTCTCACTGGTAGATCAGGAGTTACGGCGACAGCGGCGCATCTGGAACCATGTACTCGAGTTCAGTGACTATGAATCCGTGAGAGACACGACGAACTACACACTCTCGAGGGGAAGCCGCAACCGCTAGCTCCAATCGTTCCCATCTGTAACGGCCCACGAGAGCGACGGCGTGAGCCGAGCAAACTTCATTTCAGCTAGGAACCAAGAACTGGATCGCCTGGTCGTCGGAAGGCGAATCCCCCTGGGCCGCCATCGAAGCCTCCCTCGACCACCGACGCCGTCGGCACAACTGATTGATTGACCACCGGCAACAGCAGACGCGCGGCGCCTTCCCCTCCGACCATTACCGTGAGCGTGGCTTCGTCTCCCTGCGTCGGCACGACGAGGTTTTCGGCGTCGGCGCCGCTGATTGTAAGTCGTAGTCGGTCGCCGGCTCTCACGATTGCTGAGACCGGGTACAGCTCCACACCGAGCCGCATCGGGTCGCCGGGGATGACCGGCGTCAGGTCGGCTTTGCTCCAGCTATGCCAGAACGGGCCTTCGTGACCTCCGGGATCGTCGCCCACGCGGCGGTATTCAAAGTTGAGGAAGCCTTCCGAGAGGTAGGCCGCGCCGCCGTCGGATGAGATCTGTTCCAGGGTGACCACAATCGCGCCACGGTCGGAATCTGTGGCGAGCTCCAGCTCCAACGCCGGCCAGCCGGTGATTTCGACGTCCTCCGACAGCGGTTCGGTAGTGAAGGAGAGACACTGCTCCGCCCTGGCGTTGAGGTCGGTGGTGTTGATGTACATGTCGTCGACGTAGTAGCTGTGGCGGGTCATCGGCCCCAGGCTGACGTCGTGATCGACCTCATACTCGATCAGGTCGGCGTCTGCTGGGTATGACTCCGACAGCCGTCCGTCAGACGTTAGCCACTGACTGCGATAGCGGGCTTCAGGCAGCGGCAGTCGAGGCGCCGACTTCCACAGCGTCTCACCAGACGGTTCGCTGGCGGCGTAGTGAACCGGCGGTTCGTCCATGATCCCGTTGTCGATGTCCTTGAGCCAGAAGTCGAACCAGCGGCGCAGCTCAGGATCGCCGCCCTGGCCGTGATTCCACGGTCCGACGATCAACTTCTTGGGCACGTCGAGGCGGTTGAACGCGTCGATCAAATAGCCCGGGAACGTGAGGTCCCACCAGCCGGTGACGATGTAGGTGGGCACGCCGCTGTCGTTGATCAGGTCGCAGGAGTCGAACCATCCGCTCGCGACTGCTCCCAGACCAAGATCGGGACGGGGCCGACGGCGGGTCAGGCCATCGAACGACGACATTCGCGTGACATCGCGCGGATCCATCTCTGAGAAGGTCTCAACCCAGCGGTAGCGATCGGGTGATCGCTCAGACTCTGCCTCGGCCCGTAGACGCTCTCCGTCCGAGCCATCCACGGACGCCGCCGGCTCATTCTCGGAAATGCCCTTGTGCAAGCGTTCCCAGACGCGGGCGAAGCTGCTGATCGCCAGGCCGCCGTCGACATAACAATGCGGCAAGCCGGGATACTGCGGGGCGATGCATTTGAGTCCCTTGGGCCGATTCGCAGCGGTGAAGAACTGCATCATCCCCTCGTAGGAGATACCAACCATCCCGACCCGGCCCGACGACCAGGTTTGCTCGCAGATCCAGTCGATCACCGCCGCCATGTCCTGCCCGGCTAACCAGGAGTCGCCGTATTCGGCGCCGAAGGACGCGCCGGTGCCGCGAATGTCGACCGAGACGAAGCGGTAGCCGTGATGGATCAGATCGCGGGCGATCGGTCGTTCCTCGTATTGCGTGATCAACTCTCCGGGCTCCTTGCCGCGCAGCTCCTCGGCATAGCGGGCCACCGCCTTGCCGCCTTCGGCAACCTCGAAGGCGCGGCGGTAGGGCGTCGAGTGCAGGACGGTTGGCGTGCGACCCTCCAGCACTTGTCCGTCGATGGTCGGGTGCAGCACGTCAATTGCGATGCGACAGACGTCCTTCATGGCGAGATAGAGGGACTCTCGTTCGTAGCCGTCCGCGACCTGCTCCGTGAAGCCGTCATAAACGCCGAGCATTGAACGCTTTGTAGTCATCAGGCCCCTCGCATTCTTCGCTGTGGGGGTTCGAACGGATTGGTAATCTCAAGCTGCAAGGTACTCCGGCGTCGCAGTGTTCACGGGAGGGCCGCTATGGCAAGTTCAATGCCGGCAGCCCCTCAATCGCTGGATGAAGTAGACATCACGTCGCCCGATGCCTTCGCGCAGAATGCCTATCCCTATCCGCACTGGGCCTACCTGCGAGAACATGCGCCCGTTTACCGGTACGAGCGGCCGGGCATCGCACCGTTCTGGGCAATCACCAAGTACCACGACATCCAGCGCATCTCGCGTGACCCCAAGACGTTCTCCAACAAGACGGACATCACGATTCGCACCGATCCTGAGGAGATCGACCAAACGAGTTCCACGCAGACGCATCACCTGCTGCAAATGGACCCACCCGAACACGCCGAGTACCGCTCGTTGGTCAACCGCCGCTTCACGCCTCGCGGTTTGAGCATCCTCGAAGACCGTATCGACGAAATTTCGTCCGGCATCGTTGATCGAGTCGCCGCTGAGCTGATTGACGAGATCTCGCATCGCGGACAAGCGGAATTCGTATCCGACGTCTCCGCTCGACTGCCGTTGACGGCGATCTGCAAGCTATTAGGCGTTCCTCGCGAACGCTGGGACGACATCCATGTCTGGACCGACGAAACGATCGGAGCATCGGACCCGGAGTTTCAGAAGGGTCGCACGCGGCGAGAGACCGCGCGAGGCGGAGCGCAAGCACTGTTCGGATACTTCACGCAGCTCGCCGAGCAGAAGCGCCGGCAACCCGCCGACGACCTGATGACTACCCTCGTCCAGGCCGAACTCCACGGTGAACCGCTCAATGCCGTTGACCTGCTCTCCTACGCCTTCATTCTCATCCTCGGTGGCAACGAGACTACGCGAAACGCCACCAGCGGCGGTCTGCTGGCTCTGATCGAGAATCCGGAGCAGATGGAGAAGTTGCGCGCCGATCCATCTTTGCTTGACAGCGCCGTCGAAGAAATCCTCCGCTGGACCTCACCGGTCATCCACTTCGGACGCCTCGCTATCGAGGACGTCGAGATCGGTGGGCAACACATCGCCGCCGGCGAGAAGGTGGTGATGTGGTACCCATCGGGTAATCGAGATGAAGAGGTCTTTGACGATCCTGACCAGTTCAACGTAGCCCGTGACCCGAACGAACACATCGCATTTGGCGGGTTCGGCGAACACTTCTGCCTGGGCGCCAACCTGGCGCGGCTCGAGTTGCGCTCGATCTTCACTCACATCCTCGACCGGCTCGACGAGATTGAACTCAGCGGTGATGTGGAACGCCTGCGGTCGGGATTCGTTGGCGGGATCAAGCATCTGCCGATCAGCTTCACCGCCGGCTGATCCGTCCGGTCGTCGTTGATGCCGTCGATTTCGATACTCTGAAGTCAAACAGGCACAGAGTTCCCAGCGAAGGGAGCAAGCCATGACAACGACGACGATGACGAGCGCGCTCGATCAGATCGATCTGGTCACGCCCGAACTGTATGGCGAGCGCGGCTATCCGTGGGAAGATTGGGCGCTGTTGCGTCGCGAATCACCGATCTATTGGTACGACCGGCCGGATGTGACGCCCTTCTGGGCAATCACCAAGTACGACGACATTCAACATATCTCTCGCGATCCGGAGACGTTCATCAGTAGCAAGCGTCTGGTGATCCGATCGGCCGGCTCAGGCGACGGTGGCGCGAATGATCCGTCGCTGACCGTGCCCAACCTGATCAACATGGACCCGCCCGAGCACGGCAAGTACCGTTCGGCCACCAATCGTCGATTCTCGCCTAGCGGAATGCGATTGTTGGAGGACCGAATTGATCAGATCGGCGAACACGTAGTTGACGAGGCGGCGGCACACCTGGTTAGTCAACTGACCGACCGAGGCTCGGCCGACTTTGTCCGAGATGTCGCGGCCAAGATGCCGATGGCGGCCATCTGTGAGTTGCTCGCGGTTGAGCGGGATTCGTGGGAGGACATCTTCCGTTACACGAACGAGTTCCTGGGTTCGGAGGATCCTGAGTATCAGCAAGGCCGCACGCGTCGCGAGACGTGGCAGGCCGGGATGCGTGGCTTGCAGGGCTACTTCACCGCTCACATCGAGCGCAAACGACGAGAGCCGGATGACAGCGTGATGACGACGCTGGTGCAGGCGGAGATTGACGGCGAGCCGATTCCGGATCACGAGATCCTCTCGTATGCCGTTCTGCTGATCCTCGCCGGCAACGAGACAACGCGAAACGCCACCTCGGGCGGACTGCAGGCGCTGATCGAGCATCCTGAGCAGTATGAGCGACTTCGTGATCAACCGGAGTTGCTCGACAGCGCGGTCGAGGAAATGCTGCGCTGGACATCGCCGGTCGTCCACTTCGCCCGGACCGTGACCAGGGACACCGAAGTAAGCGGCGTCCCGATGAAAGCCGGCGAGACGCTCGCAATGTGGTATCCGTCGGCCAACCGCGACGAGGACGTGTTCGAGAGCCCAGACGACTTCGATATCGCCAGGTCGCCAAACGAGCACCTGGCCTTCGGAGGCTTCGGCGAGCACTTCTGCCTCGGTGCCAACCTGGCACGTCTGGAGATGCGCTCAGTCTTCCGCCACCTGATTCGACGAATGGATGACTTCGAGATCGATGGCGAGGTTGAACGGCTGTCCTCGGGTCTGATCGGCGGGATCAAGCGTCTGCCGATCACGTACACGGTTCGCTGAGGGTGAATGCCTCGCTCCCCGCCACCGCATAGACGGTGTCGAGCGCTTCCATTCTCGCCAATAAGCAGGCAAATCTCCTATTGACGGCGCGCACTGACTAGAGCCCTCCCATGCCAAGGAATCAACGCTCAGCTCGTGCGCCGGAGTCAGCTCTCTTTTGGCAAGCATCCACTATAGCGAAGCTATTTCTCTGCTTCCCGCCAAATGCGATCTGGACTCCAGACCATGCCAGCGATGCCTGCATACAGATCTTGTCTTGTTAGCAATTCCTGGCGATTAAACTCGGCCATAGGTTTGAAATCCAGTCCGGATGATTCCTTCATTCTCCGAAATCCAGGATTGTTCTGGTGGGCGACCTCATGTAAGGACCTGGCCAGAATGTTCTGTTCCAAGTACTTGGGCAGTTTTTCCTCATATGGCTTGTCCTGAAGGCTTCGGTTGAGGGATGTCGGTAGGAGGCAAAGACCGCCGATTAATCCCCGCTCTTCCCGGAAATCCTGCTCGGCTGAATACTCCTCTTGATGATCTCCAAAGTTCGACGACCAATGATGTTCGATGTCATATCCTCTTCGGCCTGTTTGAAGGTACTCATCGAACCGGCTTGGCTCGCCAATGCCCAACTCCACGAATTCAGTCAATCGCGCCAGTATTCTGTGCACCTTCTTGCGATTCCGCTGCTTTAGGCCAAATTTGGTTGATGGTGAGAAAGACAAATCGTCTTCATCGAGGCGTTCGAAAAGGGCAAGAGCCAATTCGTCGACGCTATTACCCCTTATCTCAGGCACAAGAAGGAACATGGGTGACCGCATGGTATCTTGGGTGATGGCTCTCTGATTCCAGATCCGCCGATGCAGCAGGATATCAAGATAGGCTCCTACGACTCGCCACTTGCGGAGGATGATATCGGCCGAGTCGTCTGGATTTAGTGGTGCAAGCATAACCGGATACATGAGGGTGAAGTCGTGTATCGCAAGGTGACGAACAGAAGTCAGTTGCTGTGTCCATTGTGATGAAGCGACTCTTAACTCAAGGAACTTGGTCATGTAGAAGGCGAAGTCTCGCTCAATGAATTTAGAAAACGAGTCAGAACCCTTAAGATGCAAGGCTTCAGCACTTTCACGCACCCAGCGATGAAAGTCTCCTCCAATTCGTTCAAAGTCGCCTCTTTCCCCGCCAGCCCTGTGTTCTGATGTTGTGACCGCATAGCAGCCTCGCAGCCATGCCTGGATGGCGGCCGAACCCTCCTGTTTGTCAGGCTCATTGATATCACGGAGCGTGGAGCGCCAGAGTTCGTTTGCTGACTCCCTACGTTCAGGCGTAATGTTGGTCAAAAGGTATCCTTTGAGCATCTCAGCGTTAGACAGAGATAGTCCTCGATCATTCTCAGTTTCAAAAATCGTATACGCATCGGCATCCGAGGATGCAGATATCTGGACCAAATAAACATTGTCGATGAGCCAATCCGCGAAGAACGGTATCGAGTCATCGGCCATGTTGCTGAGAAAGTCTTCAACATCTTCAAAACGGTCTAGTATGTTCTGGACTGATTCAGAAACCTGTGAGGGCTCGTACACCCTATCGTCCAGCAGGGCCTGCAACGCTTCTGTGCGTTCCGGAACGTCGAGGTTGAAGGTTTCTTTGGCGTAGCGCTCAGAGTAGATCAAGCTAGCAACATTAGCTGTGGTCTTTAGTCTGCGGTGCAAGGCAATAAGAAGGAGGGTTAGAGTCGTCAACCGTTGTTGTCCGTCAATGATGAAGCTTCCTTCGGATACTTGAGACACAATGATGTGGCCCAAGAAGTATTTGCCATAGTGTTCGACTTCTGCACGGTCATTGGCTGGCTTATGCAAGTCGGCGAATTCGGCGAGTAGATCATTCAACATGTCTTGGACGTGTTTGGCACCCCATCGGTATTCTCGTTGGTAGTAATCAATGTGGTAACGCTTGTTAGCTAGGACATCGCGGATTGTGCGTTCCTGTGCGGTCAGTGTTTGCATGATCGTTCCTATCTGTTTAGGGTGGCGCTAGGCCTATAGCGTCGCGCCGCCGTCGACCGTGATCGTCTGGCCGGTGACGAAGACGTTTCGCTCGATGAGGGCGACGATTGCGTCGGCGCAGGTTTCGGGTGTGGCGACGCCTCTGAGTGGCGCGGTCTCTCCCAGTCTTTTGCGGCCGGCCTCGTAGGTGTCTTCGCCCAGGCCTCCACGTAGCCAGCGACCCTCGATGAAACCGGGCGCGATGGTGTTGATCCGGATTTCCGGGCCCAGGACTCGAGCCAGGGACTTGGTGATCACGTTGACGCCCGCCTTGCTCGCCGCGTAGGGGATGCACGAGCCTCCACCGCCGGCGCCGGCGACGCTGCTGACGTTGACGACTGCTCCTTCTCCGGCAGCTCGCATATGCGGTGTTGCTGCTCGGGTGCAGTTGAAGACGCCTCGCAGATTGGCCCCGATGATGTCGTCCCAGACTTCGTCGGTGACGGCTTCGAGATCGTTGTGGGCGATGAAATGGGTCATGCCAGCGTTGTTGACGAGGATTTCGAGGTGCCCGAACTCATCCACCGCGGACTGGATCAGCCGGCGGCAGTCGGCGTCGGAGCGGACATCGGCCTGCACGGCAACGGCTGAGCCGCCGTTGGCCTGGATCTCATCGACGACAGCTTGCGCCGCGTCGGCGCCGTGCATGTAGTTGACGACGACCGACGCTCCCAGCGAGGCGAGCAGTTTGGCGGTTGCGGCTCCGACGCCTGAGGATGATCCGGTGACGACTCCGACTTTGCCATTGATGTCCATGACCAACCCTTCAATTGAACAAGCGAGAGGCCGCTCCCGAAGAAGCGGCCTCTCGTGATTTGCGGGGCCTCCTCCGTCACCTCGTGGCACCTCCCCCAGAGGGGGAGGTCTGAGATGGTCTTAGTCGCCGCCGCCGGCTGCTGCGGCTGCCGCGAGACCCGCGGGCATGGCCTCGGGGATGTCGATGTTGTAGAGCTTGGCCGAGTTCCCCCAGAGAATCTTACGGCGAACCTCTTCCGACTGCCCTTCGAGGCCGTCTTCGATCGTCTCCTGCACGTTGCCGTAGAGGCAGGTCGGGTGCGGGAAGTCGGTCTCGAACAGGATGTTGTCTTCGCCGATGTCTTCGATCAGCTTGCGCGGGGCAATCTTCTCGAACCAGTAGCAGGCGGAGACCTGTCGGCGGAAGTAGTCCGACGGCATCATTTCGAACTCGGGGCGGGCCTTGCGCACGTCGGCGGCGAGGAAGTGGTAGTCGCAGCTTTCGAGGACGAACGGCACCCAGCCGATGCCGGACTCGACCGAGATGAACCTCAGCTCGGGGAATCGCGGCAGCACACCGGAGAGCAGCAGGTCGGTCAACTGCAGGCCGTTGGCCATGAAGAGGACGGTCGAGGTGCGGGCGTAGGTGACCTCCGGGCCGTCAACGGCGAGCCGGTCGGGCGTGAAGCCGTCGGTGAAGTCGCCGGAGCCGATGTGGAACGAGATTGGCAAGCCGGTGTCGGTTGCGATGTTCCACAGCGGGTCCCAATGGTGGTCGCCGAGGAACGGCTGACCGTGCGACTGCGGGTCGCCGGTGAAGAGGATGCCGCGCATACCCTTCTGAGCGACGCGCTCAATCTCCTTGACCGACTCCTCAATGTCCCAGAAGGGGATCGAGGCGTTGGCAACGAAGCGCTCTGGCGCGACGGAGATCCAGTCGATCTGGAAGTCATTCCAGGCGCGGACGCACTCAAACATCAGCTCGGGGTCCTTGAGCGAGAGGAATCGCTGCGAGGCGAAGCCGGCAACGTTGGGGTAGAGGACCTGCGCATAGACGCCGGTCTCGTCCATCAGCTTGATTCGCTCGTGGATGTCGAACGAAGCAGGGTGAGCTTCTTCGTAGGTCGGCGGCGAGCTGGGGAACTTGCCTTTCCAACCGGCGAAGACGCCGGAGGGCGCAGCCGCCACCTTCTCATCAGCGACGAACCAGGAGTTGATCCCCTTGTCGTCCTGCTTGACGTGCAACACCCGGTCGCCCCACTTGGAGGAGACTCGGGACGTCCAGAGGTCAGCGGGTTCGGTGATGTGGGTGTCGGCGTCGATAAATGTCTGGAACGCCATGCGAACTCCTTCGGATCAAGGCGCGGATTCGGATCGTGAACAGTGTAACGAGGAGAACAGTGAGGCGTCGTTTTCGACATAGCTGCCCTTACACGACACCGTCATTCCCGCGCTCCGCCGCGGGAATCTCGCAGCGTTCTGGACGGTCGTTTGCCGCTCGTCGAGATTGCCGCGTCGGGGCGCGGCAATGACGGATCCCTTGAGAGCGCACTATGGGATCACCGGTTCTCCCGAGACGGCCTTGATGATGTCGAAGTAGCTGATGATGACGATGAAGATCAGCAGCGCGGCGAAGCCTGCCATGTGGACCAGGCCCTCGCGCTCGGGACTGATGCGCTTGCCGCGCCGGGCGATTTCAATTAGGACGAACATAATCCGCCCGCCGTCGAGCATTGGTAGCGGCAAGATGTTGATGATTGCGAGGTTGAGCGAGATCAGGGCGGCCAGCTCGATCAGTCGCGACCAGCCCGCGCGGTCGACGACTTCACCCGTGACTCGGGCAATGCCGACCGGACCGGAGAGTTCGATCGGCTCACCACCGGCGATCCAGGAGCGGATGCGGTTGCGGACGAGGATGAACGTGTCGCGCGTCTGCGTCCATCCGGCGCTGACCGATTCTCCGAACGATGGACTGTCGCGGGCGGTGACTCGCGAGGCGTTGGCGATGCTGATACCCGTGGCGCCCTGGGGGACAGAGACTTCGAGCCCCGGCGGCGGGAAGACCGGGTCGATGTCGAGCGCCGCATAGACGGCAGCCATGCGGACCGACTCTTCGATTGCGATGCTCAGCATCGTGTCGCCTTCCTCGGTGACGTACGTGACTCCACCCGGAAGGGCGAGCTCGATGCCCTCCTTGAGTTTCTCAGTCTCGATGCCCCAGGCGGCGATCACGGAGGCAGGCGGAACACCGAGGTTGTCGGAAATGTCGTGGACGGAGTCTCCCGGTTGGACGACATGAGTAAGCGGCTCGGGAGCGAGACGGGCGTGGACCGTGACGTCGAAGCGTTCTGACTCTCTCGACGCGCGGCTCGCAGTTAAGGAGGCGGCGGGCGGCCGTTCGATCGAGACCACCAGTTCTTCGCCCAGGTTCAACTGAATGGCTCGCGAGAGATCGCCGGCGTTCTGAATCGGATCGCCGTTGATCGCCACAATCCGGTCGCCGGCGCGAATGCCGGCCTGATGCGCGGGCGCTTGCTCGATGGTGCTGGTCACCAGCGCCGGTCCGGCCGACACGTTGTCGGGAATCAGTGCGCCGACCGTGAACAGGATGATCGGCAAGACGGCATTGACAACCGCGCCGGCGGCGAGGATTCCGATCCGCGTGAGACGCGACTTCCCTCCGAGCGATCGAGGATCGATGCCAACGGTCAGTCCAAGGATCGAGGCTTCTCCGTTGTCTTCCAGCAGAGATTTCCGATGCTCAGCCGTTGTTTTGTAGTTTTGTCGCGGCGGCCCATTCGTTTCATCGTCGCGCGGAGCCATGCTGAAGGTCCACGAAGTTTTGCGTCCGTCATCCTCGGTGTGGTCGTACGAGATCTCCAGCTTGGGCTCACCGAAATTGCGGAGCACCTGTTCCAGGAACTGATCGGGGCTGACCACACGCTTGCCATTGATCTTGTGGATGCGGTCGCCCGGGGCGAAGTGCTCGATCAGTCGGCTGTCGGGATCGACCTTGGTGATCAGCAAGCCGGACGCTTCCTCGCCCGTCAGCCGGACGAATCCGCCGATCGGCAGCCAGTTGACGGAGTAGAGCGTCTCGCCAAACTGCCAGCCCTTGCCAATCCGAGGCGGCAATCCGACGCCAAACTCCTCGACGCGAACGCCGGCCAGCTTGGCGGCGACGAAGTGACCAAGCTCATGCAGGACCACGAGTCCGAGCAGCACGCCAATGAATGGGAGGACCGTATCGATCAGGACCATACGCTCAGCGTACTAGCGGATGTCGTAGAGCGATTGCTAGCGAAATCGAGGGTTGTATCGCAGTGAGAACGGAGAGGGAGAACTTCGTGTTTCCCTGTCTCAGTAGTCCAGTTCAGGCGCCAATGTTCCCGTCCCCGCCCCCGAGCGGGGACCCGCTCCCCTTTCCCGCAGGCCGAACGACAAAGGGGGCGGTGCATTTCGGGTGAAGAGCGATCATGACGCCGTAGGATCGCGAAGCCGAACAGGTCCCCGCTCGGCGGCGGGCAGTTTCCTCATGCGTGACTTTCGCAAAGGTCTCCAAGGGGGGAGAAGAGGAGTTACGCAGAGGTCTCCTGACCGCGGGAATGGCGGGGTAGCGCCTGAATGACGAACGTGGGGCGAGTCGAGTTAGCTGCGACGCGGTCGATCGAGGTCCGCCGAATCTATCACGACGGTAAACGGCCCATCGTTGACAAGCGCCACCGACATCATCGCGCCGAAGATGCCGGTTTCGACCGGGACTCCCTGTCCTCGCAGCGACTCCGCGAAGTAGTCAACAAGCGGCTCCGCGACGTCTGGTCGAGCGGCTGAGGTGAAGCTGGGACGTCGACCCTTGCGCACGTCCGCGTGCAACGTGAACTGGCTGACGACCAGTGCCGAACCTCCGATGTCCAGGAGGCTTTCGTTGAAGCGACCCTCGGCATCCGCGAAGATCCTCAAGCCGGCCACCTTCCGGGCCAGCGCGTCGGCTTGCGCCTCTTCGTCGCCCCCAGCGACGCCGACCAGAATTAACAGACCGCGATCAATGGCGCCGACGACCTTGCCTTCGACGGACACTGACGCCTGCGTCACGCGTTGTAACACGATCCTCATGGCAGGCACCCTGAACAGCTGCTTGGAGCAGAACCGCTGAGATTGACGGAGGCTAGTCCGCCGCCGCGGCCGATGCTTCGCGCTCGCCGGAGTCGGACTCGCTGGACGAATCGCCATCCGACTCAGACCTGCCCTCCGCATCAGACCCGCCATCCGACTCAGACCTGCCGTCCTCGCCGCGATCTTCGTCGCGTCGCGACTTCCAGTTGCTCTTCCTGCTATCGGTCGAGTACCAGCCGGAACCCTTGAAGACGATCGCTGGGGCGACCGGGATTCGCTGGAGGGTGTGCTCGCACTCCGTGCAGGGTTGCTGCGCGGGCGCACTCCATCCCTCCAACTTTTCGACCGTATGACCGCACTCAAAACACTCGTAGACGTAGCGGGGCACGTACTTCCTCCGCGCAAAAACACCATGCGATATCAGACAACACCTGCAAGTTATCACGAAGCCGGATTCGGTGCGCGTATTGCGACCACACCCCTATACTCGATCCGAATGCCCGCCTGCGGGACCAGTTTGACGTGAGCCTACGACTGAACCATCTGAGGAGCCGGATGACGACATCGATCTCAATGCGCGACCTGCTGGAAGCCGGAGTCCACTTCGGTCACCAGACCGGACGCTGGAATCCAAAAATGGCGCCGTTCATCTACGGCGCGCGCAACGGCGTACACATCCTCGACCTCGCCCAGACCGTGACCCGGCTCGATGACGCCACCGAGTTCGCGCGCGAACTCTCCGCGTCGGGACAGCAGGTCCTGTTCGTCGGCACCAAGCGACAGGCCCAGGATGTGATCCGCAACGAGGCCGATCGCGCCAACATGCCGTACGTGGTCACGCGTTGGCTTGGCGGCACGCTGACCAATTTCCAGACAATTCGCAAGCGCGTTGACTACATGATCGAGCTCGAACGGCGCGAAGAGGCCGGTCAACTCGACCTCCTGCCGAAGAAGGAAGCGCTGAAACTGCGCGACAAGCTCACGCGTCTCCACCGTTACCTGCGCGGTCTGCGCGATATGACCACCTTGCCGGGCGCACTCTTCGTCGTGGATGTCCCGCGCGAGCACATCGCAATCGCCGAGGCGCGCCGGTTGAAGATTCCAATCATCGCCGTCTGCGACACCAACTCGGACCCCAACCTCGTCGACTACCCGATCCCGTCCAACGACGACGCGATTCGCGCTGTCCGGCTGCTGACTTCGCAAATTGCCGAAGCGGCGCAGTCCGGCGGGATGATGCTACAGAGCGCGGTCGAGGGCGAAGAAGCCTACGAAGAGATGTCGTCCGCGGAGCCTGTCGCCGCGAACTGAGTTACAAGACACACTTCACGCCACTTGCATGCCCACTTGCATGTCCAGTGGCAATCCAACTCCAAGCCCAACCGACCACCAGAGGAGCCACCAACGTGCCCGTAACGATTGATCAAATCAAGGAGCTTCGCGCCGAGACCGGCGCCGGCGTCATGGACTGTCGCCAGGCCCTGACCCAGACGGACGGCGACATCGAACGGGCCCGTCTCGTGCTGCGCGAAAAGGGCATCGCCACCGCCAACAAGCGAGCCGACCGGGCCACCGGCCAGGGGCTGATCCACAGCTACATCCACGGTGGACGCATCGGCGTCCTCGTCGACCTACGCTGTGAGACCGACTTCGTCGCCAAGACCGAGCCGTTCAAGAATCTCGCTCACGACATTGCCATGCAGATCGCCTCGATGAACCCAGCCGCCGTCAGCACCGATGACATGCCCAAGGACGCTGGCGAAGACGCCGTCGCGCTGCTCGACCAGGAGTTCATCCGCGACGGCTCGCAGACCATTGCCGACCGAATCAACGATGTGATTGCCGCAATTGGCGAGAAAATCGAAGTAGCCCGCTTTACTCGATACGAGATGGGCGAGTAGCAGATCATCTTCGACCCGCATCTGTTGGGCTCAACGAATCGGGGCGAGCAGTGACCGACCAACGGCAAACGCCGAGAGTCGTCCTCAAGGTCTCCGGTCAATCACTACAGGGACAGCGCGACTCCGGGATCGATTCGGCTGCGCTCAACGAGATCGCCCGGCAGATTGTCGAATGCCGCAATCGCGGCGTCGAAATCGGCGTCGTGGTTGGTGGCGGCAATCTCTTCCGCGGCCGGCTCGCCAGCGAGCTGGGCATGACCGAGGCGACCGCGCACTACGCCGGCATGCTGGCCACCGTGATCAATGGACTCGCACTCCAGGACGCGATCGAAGCGACCGGTTGCGAAGTGCGGACAATGTCGGCGCTACAAGTCCGCCAGGTGGCGGAGATCTTCATTCGCCGCCGCGCTATTCGTCACCTGGAGAAGGGACGCATCGTGCTCTGCGTCGGTGGAACCGGCAATCCATATGTCACCACCGACACTGCTGCCGCGCTGCGTGGCATTGAACTCGACGCCGACCAACTGCTGATGGGCAAGCACGGCACCGACGGCGTCTATACCGCCGATCCGGCCCTGTATCCCGACGCCAAACGTTACGCACGACTCAATTATCGGGAGGCGTTGCAGCAGAATCTTGGCGTGCTGATGGACGCCTCGGCGCTCGCGCTCTGCGAGGAACATTCGCTGCCCATCGTCGTGTTCAACATCGAAGCGCCTAACGCTATCGTGAGCACGGTGATCGACGGTCCCGACCTTAAACTGGCCGGTACGCGCGTCGATCATGGGGCCACCGTTCTGGCCGGCTGACCATCCCGCCGAACCATTCACAGGAGCGCGACATGTCCGACAACGAGCTCCTCGACCTGGCATTCGACGACGCCAACTCCCGCATGACCGGCGCGCTGAGCGCACTGGAGAACGACCTGATGGCTGTGCGCACCGGTCGGGCCCACACCTCGCTCGTCGACCAGATGCGAGTCAACTATTACGGAACCACCATGGCGCTGAATCAGCTGGCGACGATTTCCACTCCGGAGGCCCGCCTGATTGCGATTCAGCCGTGGGATAAGAACGCGTTCGAGCCCATCACCAAAGCCATCCAGACCTCCGACATCGGGATTAATCCACAGTCCGACGGCATCCTGATTCGGCTCGCGCTGCCCGAGCTGACCGAGGAGCGACGCCGCGACCTGGTCAAGATCGTGCACCAAAAGTCCGAGACGTCGCGCGTCGCCATCCGCAATGTGCGACGCCACATCCACGACGACCTCCGCCAGATGCAGCGAGATGGCGACCTGTCCCAGGACGAGGAACACCGAGCAGAAACCCAACTCGACACTCTGACCGGCCAGTTCATCGCTAAGGTTGATGCTGTGGGCAGTCAGAAGGAGCAAGAGCTCCTCGAGGTCTAGTACGTGTCAAACCGATCCGGTTCTACCATCACTCTGCCAACCAGTCACGCCGTCATCACACCCTCCACCAATGGCGTCCACGCCGCGGAGAGCCTCGCTGAGGCTCACATCCCCGAGCACGTCGCCGTCATTATGGACGGCAATGGTCGCTGGGCAGCTCAGCGCGGGCTGCGCCCAACCGACGGGCACCGCGCCGGTACCGAGAACATTCGCGCCGCCATCGAGGCCTTCGCCGAACGCGGCGTCCGCTGTCTCACGCTGTTCGCCTTCTCCACCGAGAACTGGAAGCGCCCGCGACCCGAGGTGCGCGGACTGATGCGCATCCTCTCCTCGACCATCGACCGAGAGGTCAAGCCACTGCACGAAGCCGGCGTCAAGCTGCAGTACATCGGGCGAATCGACGCACTCGATACTCGCCTCCGCCGCAAGATCGACGCGGCGATCAAGCTGACGCAACACAACGACCGGATGACCGTCTGCGTCGCCTTCAACTACGGCGCTCGCGCGGAGCTCGTTGATGCGGTGCGCCGCATCGTTGCTGATGGCGTCCGGGCAGACGACATCAGTGAACGCACTCTCTCCGACTACCTCTACACCTGCGAGCTGCCCGACCCCGATTTGATCATCCGCACCGGCGGGGATCAACGCATCTCCAACTTCCTGCTCTGGCAAGCCGCCTACGCGGAGTACGTCTTCTCCGACACCTTCTGGCCCGACTTCCGCGAGCAAGACGTGGATCATGCCCTGGCCGAGTACGCCAATCGGACCAGAAACTTCGGCGGACGACCCGCCAATGGCGATTAACCCACCTCTCGCAAGACGACAAGGAATCATGGCGCCCGGCCCGGGCGGTTGTTATGCGCTCTTCTTTACGTTGATCAGGATCACTTTTGGCCGGCCAGGTTCGGCGGACGACGAGGTTGATGACGAGGTTGATGACGAGGTTGACAACGAAGGCGACCGCGATGCGTGACCGCCTGTTCGGCAGCAGCCTGGGCCTCCGGCTCGCTAGCGCGGCTGTCGGAATGCCGATCATCATTGCTGCCATCTTGATCGGTGGACCGCTGTTCTCAGCGTTGATGGCGTTGAGTCTGGTCGTTGCGCTGGGCGAGATCGCGGTCATCGTAAAACTCAAGATTCGCAGCGCGCTGTTCCTCGTTGCCGTCGCGGCGACTGGCGCAATCATCGGGGTCGCCACGGCCGACGCCAACATCCCACTGCTCTGGCCGATCCTCGCCGGGATCCTCGGCATCGCCGCGGTCACCACCATCGTTGCCGTCCGCACGGTTGAACAACCGCGCCCTGACGAGCTCCAACCGATTCTCAATCGTGGACTCGCGATGCTCGCGGCGACCGCGTATCTCGCAATTCCCGGCGCGACGTTCATCGCGGTTCGCGGTTCAGAGCAGGGAACCGACTGGATGCTCCTGGCCGTGCTGGCCGTCATGTCCACCGACGCTGCCGCCTACGCCGGCGGTCGCCTGCTTGGTCGGCACCAACTTGCGCCCTCGGTCTCTCCAAACAAGACCGTCGAAGGCGCGATCTTTGGTTGGCTGGGCGGGTTCGGGGCGACGATCGCGCTAGACCAGATCCTCAACCTCGATGCTGAAATCTGGCCGCTCGTGTTGCTCGCCATTGTGCTGCCGATCGCCTCTCAGATTGGCGACCTGGCGGAATCGCTGTTCAAGCGAGCGATGGACGTCAAGGACTCCTCCAATCTCATTCCCGGACATGGCGGCGTGCTCGACCGACTCGACTCGCTCCTCTTCGGATTGCCCGTCGTATTCTTCTTCTTGCAATGGACGGCGTAACCACCATGACCGACGCTCCGATCAATCTCGTCCTGCTCGGTTCGACCGGCAGCATCGGCCGGCAGACGCTGGATGTCGTGCGCGCCATGCCTGGACGCTTCAACGTCCTCGGACTCGCCGCCGGACGCAACCTCGATGCGCTCGAAGCGCAGGCGCACGAGTTTCACCCGACATATCTCTGGGCGGCCAGTGAGGACGAACAGCGACTGTCACAGATCGCCACCGACAGCGGGGCGACCGTCACAGCCATGGACCACATGGCAGAAGATCCAGACGGAGATGTCCTCGTCGTCGGTACTGCCGGTCGCGCAGGCCTGGAACCAACGCTGACCTCACTGGAACGAGGCGGCGCGGTCGCACTGGCCAACAAGGAAGTCGTCGTGATGGCCGGGCAGCTCGTCCGCGACGCCGTTGATCGCGGCGGCGGCCAACTGCGGCCGGTCGATTCCGAGCACTCCGCCATCTGGCAGTGTCTGTGGGGCGAAGACGGCCACGAAATCCGCCGCATCCTGCTCACCGCGTCAGGCGGAGCACTGCGGCACTTGCCCGCCGACCAACTCGCCGATGTCACGCCCGAGCAGGCGCTCAACCATCCCACCTGGAACATGGGCGACAAGATCACGATCGACAGCGCCACGCTGATGAACAAAGGCATGGAGACGATCGAGGCCAAGTGGCTCTTTGACGTCCCCTACGAGCGCGTGGAGATTGTTCAGCACGCCGAATCGATCGTTCACTCGCTAGTGGAATTTGGAGACGGGTCGGTCAAGGCGCAGCTCGGCTATCCCGACATGAAACTCCCGATCCAGTTGGCTCTGTCCTATCCGCAACGACTCGAGCCGACGGTGGAGCCGCTTGACCTCGCCTCTGTGGGCACGCTCAACTTCTCGCGGCCGGACCTTGACCGCTACCCATGCCTCAAGCTCGCGCAACAGGCCGGCCGAGCCGGTGGAACCTACCCAGCCGCGATGGCGGCAGCCGACGAAGTCGCGGTCGAGGCATTCCTTGAACGTCGGATCGGGTTCACCGAGATCGCCGACTATGTAAATCAGACCATGGACGCACACCGCAGCACCAAGAACCCCGACATCGAAGCCATCGACGCCGCCGACGCCTGGGCTCGCGGGTTCACCACAGGAAGAATCGCCGCGGCCGTGTGATTGTCTTGAAAGCACAAGATTCGTCATTCCCGCGAAAGCGGGAACCCACGCCGCGCCAGTGTGCGCCGAACGCGGCTGATCGTTGAGCGGTCCGGCGCGTCGTCATCCAGACCCAGACCGACGAAGCGGCGAAGCGAGACCCGGTCCCACAGCGCCTGCTCCAACTCCTCGTCCGAGGCCTCGGACCACTGCTGCAAGAGCAGCGCCTTGACCATCTCCAGCGGACGATAGGCCGGGCGCGCACGCGGCGCGTCATAGAGCACCGCCGCGATCGCCGCCAGCGGCTCCCAATCGACCAGCGGGTCGATCCATTCCAACTACTCATTGCGGCCCACCCGCTGCGGCAGCAACGCCTCGACGAATGTCTCCACACTCTCCCCAGTCTGCCCACGATGCATGCCCTGCCTCCCGACGCCGGCCTGTACGCCCCTAGATCATCGCCGACCATCCGATTTAGGCGCAGGTCTCCTTGCGAGGGGGGAGAAGGGGATTTACCCGCAAGTCTCCGCAAGGGGGGAGAGGGGATTTGTGAGTGTTGCGAAGGTCTCCGGCAAGCGCGCGGTATGACGGATTGGAGACGACTATGAGGGAGCCTTGTCAACGGGCCCTAGTCCGGCGCGAGTTCGAGGGCGATGTCCAAGGCGATATCGAGCGACGGGGCTGAGTGCGTGAGCGCGCCCAGAGAGATGTAGTCCACTCCGGTGCGGGCGATGGCGGGAATCTGCTCGATCGTGATGCCACCACTGGCCTCGGTCTTGGCGTTATAGACGCGGGCGACTTCGACGGCCGGCGGCAGGTCGTCGATCGCGAAGTTATCGAGCAGCAGCGAGGTCGCTCCGGCGTCGAGAGCCTCACGCGCCTCGTCGAGATTGACGACTTCGACCTCAACGCCGGTGGCAGGACCTACGTTGGCGATGGCAGCGGCGACAGCTTCGGCGAGCGTGCCGCCTGCCTGTCGAACCGCAGCGATGTGGTTGTCCTTGATGAGCACGCCGGACGCCAGCGAGTCGCGATGATTGAGTCCGCCGCCGCAGCGGACGGCGTAACGCTCGGCGGGACGCAGTCCTGGAGTCGTCTTGCGAGTGTCGAGAATCTTGGTCCGTGAACCGGCAGCGGCGACTGCCTGAGCAGTAAGCGTCGCTGTCCCGCTCAGTCGCTGTAGCCAGTTGAGCGCAGTCCGTTCGGCTCGTAGCAGAGGATCGAGTTGACCGCCGACCACCGCGATCTGCTGACCGGCCGACACGCGGTCGCCATCGCTCACTTCGGGCAGGAAGCGCACGTCTGGATCGAGCGCGGCAAACGCTGCCAGAGCGAAATCGAGTCCGCAGACCACGCCGTCGGCGCGCGCCGTGAGGTGGGCATTGCCTTGTCGCCAGTCGATCCATCTGCTGAGCGAACTGGTCGTGACGTCGAGATCAGCCCGATCCTCGGCGAGGGTCGCGTCGACCAGACGTTGGACGATGGCGAGATCTAAAGCGGTCATTCGTGGGCCAACTGCCAATAGCTGTGTCGTTGCCAAGCCTCGACCGATTGAGGATGGTCAAGACGCTGGTGAGCGCCACGAGTTTCGGTTCGGCGCAACGCAGCCTCGGCGATCAGACGGGCCGTGAGTGTGGCCAGCGGGAGCGATGGGTCGGCGGACTCATCGCTCGAGTCGGCCCATTCGTAGAAGCGATCAACCGCAGTTTGCAGACTGCTAGCGGTTCGCGTGATGCCGACACACTCGTTCATCGTGGTGCGCAGGACATCCCACGACGGTGCGGCAGATTGTCGATGCCAGCGAGTTGAGTGAACATCCTCCGCGGGCGCTGGCGCCCGTCCAGGGTTGCGGCGAATCGCATCGACGGCGCGTGACGAGAAGACCGCGGCTTCCAACAGGGAGTTGGAGGCGACGCGGTTCGCTCCATGAGCGCCGGTCGAGGCGCACTCTCCGGCTGCATAGAGTCCATGCACAGTCGTTCGGCCATCGACATCGGTGTAAACGCCGCCCATGTGGTAGTGCGCAGCCGGCGCGATCGGTATCGGGCCGGCTGTGAGATCGTGTCCTCGCTCGAGCGCACCGCGATAGACGCCGGGGAAGCGTTGTCGCAGGTAGTCGGGATCGCGGTGTGAGATGTCGAGCATCACATAGTCTGTGCCGTCGCAGCGCATGGTCTCGGTGATGGCTTGCGCGACCACTGAACGTGGCGCCAGCTCAGCGTCGGGATGGACGCGAGTCATAAATCGGTTCCCGTCGGCGTCAAGCAGCACGGCGCCTTCGCCGCGCAGCGCTTCCGAGATCAGAAATGCGCTGCCCTCGCTAACCAGCGTCGTTGGGTGAAACTGCACAAACTCGACATCGCGGACCACCGCGCCGGCGCGGAAGGCCAGCGCGACGCCGTCGCCGGTTGCGTTGGCTGGATTCGTCGTGGTTTGATAGAGCGCACCCGCGCCGCCGGTCGCAAGGATGACCGCGTCGGCAAGGACAGATTCGTGCTGGTCGGTGATCGCGCCGACGCACCGCCCCGCCTCAATCGCCAGATCCGTCACGGCTACATCGGTTCGGACATCGACGTTGGCCTCAGACAGGCGCTTCGACAGTGCGGACTGAATATGCAGACCCGTCTGGTCGCCGCCCGCGTGCAGGACTCGGGGAGTGGAGTGCGCTCCTTCATTCGCGAGCGCCAAGCGGCCATCTTGGTCTCGGTCAAACTCGACGCCCAGGTCCAACAGACGATCAATAGCCGCCGCGCCGTCGGCGGTCAGTGTCTGGACAGCGACCGGGTCACAGAGTCCAGCGCCGGCGCGGATGGTGTCGGCGGCGTGAATGGCCGGATCGTCGAGAGCGGTGACGGCCGCCGCGATACCGCCCTGCGCTCGTTGGGTGTTGGTCTCTTCCAGCGCAGACTTGCTGAGCAGCGTGACATCGGCGAAATCCGACGCCAACAGCGCGGCATTGATGCCCGCCAGCCCGCTGCCGATGATCAGGATTCGCATCGCGTCGTCTTTATCGGGTCGTAGCTGGGTCGCGGCCGATTAAGTGATCGCCAACATGCGATCGAGCGCGACGCGGGCCCACTCGCGGGTGTCATCGTCCACGGTGATCGGATTAACCACGCGGCCCTCGACCAGCGATTCGGTCACCCAGGCCAGGTATGCAGGATGAATCCGGTACATCGTCGCGCAGGGGCAAATGACGGGGTCGAGGCAGAAGACGGTCTTGCCCTCGTGGGCGACCTCTTCATTTAGTCGGTGGACCAGGTTGATCTCGGTGCCGACGGCGTAGACGCCCGGAGGCCCGTTGCGGACGTAGTTGATGATGAACTCTGTTGAACCGTCGGCGTCGGCTGCGGCGACGACGGGTTCGGTGCATTCGGGGTGCACCACGACGCGGACGCCGGGGTGCTCTTGCCGCGCTCGCTCGATCTGGTCGACGCGGAAGCGGATGTGGACCGAGCAGTGACCCTGCCAGAGCAGGATCTTGCTATCGGTGATTCGCTTCTCAGTCAGGCCGCCCAGTGCTTTGCGCGGACTCCAGACAGCAGTCTGCGTCCTCGGGTCGATACCCAGGCGCTTGCCGGTGTTGCGTCCGAGGTGCTGGTCGGGGAAGAAGAGTACCTGGTCGCCCTGCGTGAAGGCCCACTCAAGGACGGCAGTCGCGTTCGACGACGTGCAGACCGCGCCACCGTTCTTGCCGACGAACGCCTTCAGCGACGCGGCGGAGTTCATGTACGTGATCGGAATGACTCTGTCCGTGTCGACAACTTCGCTGAGGTCGTCCCAGGCGTCGTAAACGTCCTCGGGCCGTGCCATGTCGGCCATCGAGCAGCCAGCAGCGAGGTTTGGCAGGATCACGGTCTGTTTAGAGGTCGTCAGGATGTCGGCGCTTTCGGCCATGAAGTGGACGCCGCAGAAGATGATGTAGTCGGCCTCGGAGTTGTCGGCTGCTAACTGGGCCAGTTTGAACGAGTCACCGCGGAAATCGGCAAACTCGATGATGTCATCGCGCTGGTAGTGATGACCGAGAATCATGAGTCGGTCGCCGAGTTCGGCGCGCGCCGTGCGGATCCGCTCTCGGAGCTCGTCGCCGGACAGCTTCAGATAGCGCTGGGGAATCTCCGGCTGCCAGTCGGGCAGGTGCGGCTCGGCGGCGAGCGGGATCGTGGCAATGTCGGTTTCGCAGGCTTCGTCGGGCAGGTTCGGCGGCAGAATCTCCGGGACGAAGTTGGTCTCGACGACGACGGCTTCAGTCATGGCTGGCTCTCAGACCGGTTACTTAGTGTCAGAGTGACACTATCAATGACAAATAGTGTTGCAAATCTGGGCCGCACTTGTCAAGAGTTGACAAACGAATCGTGCGAGATCGTGGAGTGATTCGCTCTCGACATAAGGCCGAATGTAGATGCCAATCAGGAACGGTTGCTGAATTGGTAGAGGCGCGCCGGACGGTGTCGTCCGTCGGTCCGCATCTCCGACGTGGCGCTAATGAAGTCGGTTGCCAGCAGGCGCCGGCGGAAGTTTCGCTTGTCGAGCGGGCGACCGAGGATCGCCTCGTAGACCTCCTGCAATTCGCGCATCGTGAACTGGGGAGGCAGCAACGAGTAAGCGGCGTCGGTGTATTGAAGCTTGTTGATTAGCCGCGTGCGGGCGACATCAAGCACCTGCTCATTGTCGAACGCCAGGGGTGGGACATTGTCCAGGTTCCACCAGGCCGGGCGCCAGGCGGTGCGCTGGGCGAGCCGCACGCGGGAGGGATCGACCAGCGCGAACCAGGCCACGCCGACGCTGCCGTCAGCGGATGCAAGGTCGAGGTCGCCAAAGGTGTAGAGCTGCTCGAGGAACAGATCGGTGACGCCGGTCTCCTCCGCCAGCTTGCGCACGGCCGCCTGTTCAAGCGACTCGCCGTGTTGCAGCGCGCCCCCGGGGATCGCCCATTGGCCTTCCTCGGGCGGAGCGGATCGCTCGATCAGCAGCACCTGCAGCGCGCCGTCAACGACCGTGAATATGACAACCAGAACAGCGACGGCGGGCCGTCGCGCTTCTGTCCGCAGGATGTCGTGCGCGCGCGTGGTCTCGGTGGTCATCGGACTATGTCTTGGCCGGCTGGCCCTGCAGACTCCCCAGGGCCGGTTGGCCCTGCAAACTCCTCAGGGCCGGTTGGCCCTGCAGACTCCATGCTCCAACGCGAGTGACGGCAACGGTGAGCATGTCACCGGCCCGATACTCGCCAATCGGCGCGTCGAAGTGGACCAGCTTCATTGTTCGGGTGCGACCGGTGTGACGCTCCATGCCGTCGGTGTCGGATGGCTTGGTCGATTCCAGCAGGACTTCGACATCGCTCAGCAGGTAGCGATTGTTGATCCGGAACGAAATCTCGCGCTGCAACTCCTCGACCCGGTGAAAGCGCTCCATCTTGATCTCGTGCGGTACGTCGTCGGGCTGGTTCTTCTGAGCGAAGGTCCCGGTGCGCGGGCTGTACGCGGCGACATGCACCTTGTCGAAGCTCAGCTCCTCAAGCAGGTCGTAGGTGTCCTGGAAATCGGACTCGGACTCACCTGGGAAGCCAACGATGACGTCAGTCGAGATGCTCACATCCGGCCAGAGCGAGCGGACTTTGTCCACGCGCTCGCGGAACTGCACGACGCTGTAGCCGCGTCGCATGTTGGTCAGGACATCGTCCGATCCGGACTGGACCGGCAGCGAAAACGCTTCGCAGACCTTTGGCAGTGCAGCCATGCCTTCGAGGATGCGATCGGTCATGTCGGGCGGATAGCTGGTCAACTGTCGGATGCGCTGCAGGCCGGGAAGGTCGTGGATGGCGCGCATGAGGTCCGACAGGTCGGCGTGTTCAGTGTCGGGATCAACCGGCGGCTGGTCCTTGCCGTACGCCTCGACGGTCTGTCCGAGCAGCGTCACCTCGCGCACGCCGCGCTGAGTATGCGCTTCGATTTCGCGGGCGATCTCATCGATCGATCGGGAACGCTCGCGTCCACGCCGCAGCGGGACGATGCAGTAGGTGCAGAACTTGTCGCAGCCCTCGACTACGGGGACGAACGCAGTCGGACGGGTCTCATCCGGAAACACGTCGGCCCAACCGGCCGGCCAGAACTCGCCGCCGTCATCCTCGACCTCGGGCAGGCCCGGCAGGTCGAGCAGATTGACGACCTGGTCAAACCGCTGCGGTTGAGCCCAGGCGTCGACGAAGGGGAAACGTTTGGTGATCGGGTCGTCGCCGCGAGCGGTGTGCGGTCCGACCATGCAGCCCATGACGGCGATGCGCAGGTCGGGGTTGGCTCGCTTGAGGTGCTTCAGCGAGCCGAGCTTGGCCTGCGCTTTGTCCTCGGCGTGCTGGCGTATCGCGCAGGTGTTGAGCACGATCAGATCGGCGTCGCGGGGCTGATCGGTGGGGTCCATGCCCAGGCGTCGCAGGCCGGCCGCCAGCTTGGCGGAATCGGCCGTATTGACCTGGCAACCGACGGTCCAGATGTGGTACTGAGGCATGATTTCTCGGTGCTATGTTGTGACGGTTTGTCTGGCGGAGGGTGAGGGATTCGAACCCTCGACGGAGTTTCCCCCGAACCCGCTTAGCAGGCGGGCGCACTAGGCCACTATGCGAACCCTCCACCTACGAGATTAGCAGCGGGCGAGCCATATGCTGCGCTGAAGACTGTACTGAACAGCTCAGGGAGCACTCTGCGCGATTGGCGGTTTGATGATGCGGGAACGTCTCAGCAGACTCGTAGGCAACGCCGGCGGATTGCTCCGCGTCCCCGAACCGAGGCATGTGCAGGCGCTGCTGTCGAATCACTGGATGCCGATGATCGGAGCGTTCCTCGCGATTGTGGTCGCTCTGGCCGTCGCGGTGCCTCTGGCGTTGGGGACGAAAAGCGATGAGAACGATCCGTTCGTGCTGAAGTCGGAGGACGGCGCGCGATTCGTGGCCGAGGTCAACGGTTCTGGCGATGACTGGGTACTGCTGGGCCACATGTATCGGACCAAGAACACGAACCCGACCAATCGGCGCATCTGGGACAAGCTCGCCGAGCGCCTCGTCGCTGAGGGTTATCGAGTGCTGCGCTGGGATTTCCGTTGCCACGGCGCCACGCCATGCGTCTACAGCAAGCGCCAGATCGAAGACGTGCCGGACATCTACCTCGAGTGGGAGGCGGCGATTGACTACGCGGTGGGCGAGGGCGCCGAGCAGATCTTTGGCATTGGCGTCAGCATGGGCGGCACCAGCCTGATGCAGGTGGCGGCCTATCGGACAGAGTTCACCGCAGTCAGCGCCATATCGAGTCCCAACATCTTCCCAAACAAAGCGCCGAAGGACTCAGATCGCGCCGGGGACGACTTTGACCGACTCGACGGACTCGCCAACGTCGCCGATATCCAGGTACCCAAGCTGTATATGGTCGGGGCCAGGAATCAGTGCTCATACTGGCAGTCGAATCGCTATTTCAAACGCGCAGGTGAACCCGTGCGGCTAGTGATCTTCGAGACGGATTTACATGGCACGGAACTCCTTGACGACGAAGAGATCGGTCCAGATGCGGTGCAAGAGGTCGTAAAGTTCCTCGCCAATCCGCACGGCATCATCGGCAAAGAAAAGCGAAACGAAGCGCCGGACGCCGATCCCAGCGACGAGTGCCGGCCGCCTGAGGACGAGGAGGACGACTAACGCGATATCTTGAGCGCATGGAGCAGGGATGAGTGAAGCTCAGCCGACAGCGGAAGCTCGACAACAGGCAGCGGACTGCCGCGCTGCGCTCAAGGCCGTCCAAACACGCGAAGAAATTGTTGCCGTCGTCCGACGCTTCGGGCTTGAACGTGTCGCCGATCGCCTTGACTACTTGATCGAGCTTGAGGCGGAAGCGCCTGATGAGGAGCCGATGGATATCAGGTCGCTGCGCTCGGCGATGAAGTTCCTGCTACGCGACCCTCGAATGCCTCGGCCCGGCATCGGCGTTGGTCCGGATGGGATGGTTGGATTTGATTGGCGCTTGCAACCGACAGGACTTATCGCGCTTTCATTCGATTCCGCTGACTTGGTGAACTACGCCGCAATCGTTCCGGTTCCATCAGGCGGAGATGAGCATCGGCGCTTCAGCGGAGCATCACAGCGAGCGGACGCATTCGATAAAATTGTGCCGTTTCTCTCGCAGGTAGATGCGGGGTGACAGGAGATCCGCTTCCCGATGAAGATCATGTGAGCCGGTATTGTCGGCCCAGCGTAGTCGAGGACGGACGACTGAAGCCCGACGCCTTCCGCTTGCGACCAGGTGAGGACCATCTTTCGCTTCATTGGCTAGAGTTCTTTGCTGCGACGTCTCAGGCCGCTGCCGTAGATCAGGCGCGGGTGGGGATGACTGAAACGGGATTTACGCTACGCCGAAATGGGCGTTTCGCTGTGCTGCGTGTCGCTCAAGCGAAAGCCGTCGTTCAGGACATCCTTGGCTCCGACCTGAGATTCGAGCACATGCCGCTCGAGAATGACCCTGCTCACTCCGGTATGTTCCTGCCACAAGTCAACGAACTCGCCATTGCGACCGAGCTTGCGTTTCTCGTCACCGATGGCAACATCTATCCGGGGCTCCCCTAGCCGTCCTGAGTCAGCGTGTCCATTACGTGAACCGTGGCTCATGCTGTGGCGAAACGAAGGCAAAAGCCTGGCGGAGCCGCCGGCAACCAACCGGAGAAGCGAACTGCCGTCGCCCAATCAGGACTGGTCGCGGCGGCGTCTGAGGAACCGTTGAGTGATTGGCACGAGCACGATCATCGTGACCGCGCCGACGATGATCCCGACGACGACATCAACCGTCAAGCTCAGGATGACCATCAGGAGGATGCCGACGAGCGGCGCGAGGAGTCCGGCGAGGGTTGCGATCTGGCCCTGTTGCTTCGGGCTGAGCGGCTCGTCGCTCATGAAGATCGCCTACCCCGCTGCGCCCGGAGATTGGTACTTGCCCGCCTCTTCGAGAACGCGGCGCATCGTCGAGCCGATCTCTGCGGGGCTGCGTGAGATGACCGCTCCGGCTGCTTCGAGCGCGGCGAGCTTAGCCTCGGCGGTGCCGGCCTCGCCCTCGATGATGGCGCCGGCGTGTCCCATCCGCCGTCCTGGAGGCGCAGTCGCGCCGGCGATGAATGCGACGACCGGCTTGGTCATACTGCGCTTGATGTACGCGGCCGCGGCCTGTTCGGCCAGTCCGCCGATCTCACCGATCAGCACGACGGCGTCGGTGTCGGGGTCGTTCTGGAATCGGCGCAGGATGGCCTGCTGTTGTTCACCGATGATCGGGTCGCCGCCAACCCCAACGCAGGTCGACTGGCCGATCCCCGCGCGAGTCAACTGATCGACCGCTTCGTAGACCAGCGTGCCGGAGCGCGAGACGACGCCGACGTTGCCGGACATGAAGACATCGGGTGGGTGAATCCCCACGCGGCACTTCGACGCCGGCTGAATGATCCCAGGACAGTTGGGGCCGATCAGTTTGCTCTTGGAGCCGGCCAGCGCGGTGCGCACGCGGATCATGTCGTGGACCGGCACGCCCTCGGTGATGCAAACGATCAGCGGCACCTCAGCAGCGATGTTCTCGAGGATCGCGTCGGCCGCGCCGGGGGCGGGCACGTATATGATCGAGCAGTTGGCCTGCGTCTTCTCAACTGCTTCAGTGACCGTGGCATAGACCGGGAAGATGTGACTGGCGTAGGCGAAGTTTTCGCCACCGCGGAATCCCGGATGCACGCCCCCGACCACCTTCGTGCCGTAGTCGAGTGAGCGACGGATCTGGTTCTGACCCTCGTTGCCGAGGCCCTGGATCATCAGGCGGGTGCGGTTGTTGAGAAGAATGCTCATGCGCCGGTTCCTCGTTCGGGAGTGTTCGGTTTTGTTCGGTTTTGCTCGGTTTTGTTCAGTTTTCTTCGATGCTGTTCGAACCCAGCTACGAACTGTTCGCTAGTTGTTGGACCGTGTTCGCCGCTTTCCCGACTTGGCCGCCTCGACCGCGAGCTCGGCAGCGTCACCGAGTTCGTCCGAAGTCTGAATGTCGATGCCGGAATCGTGCAGCACTCGGCGGCCTTCCTCGACGTTGGAGCCGTTCAGCCGCACGACCAACGGCTGCTGGATGTCGAGCTCCGTGACCGCGTCAACGACGCCCTCGGCAACGATATCCACGCGCGCGAGTCCGCCGAAGATGTTGATGAAGATCACCTTCACGTCGGGGTCGTTGACGATGATCCGCAAGGCTTCGATCACGCGGTCCTTGCGGTTGACCGTGCCGATGTCGAGGAAGTTGGCGGGCTCGCCGCCGTACAGCTTGAGTGTGTCCATTGTGGCCATGGCCAGGCCGGCCCCGTTGACGACGCAGCCGATGTTGCCGTCGAGCTTGATGTAGGAACCGATGTTGGCCTCTTCGGCCTCGATCTCGGTCGGATTCTCCTGAGAGCGGTCGCGCCATTCCTCGTAGCCGCCGTGCCGGAAGGATGCGTTGTCGTCAAGACCAACTTTGCCGTCGATGGCCATGACCGTGCCCTCGGAGGTCAGCACGAACGGATTGACCTCTACCAGCGTTGCGTCCATTTCGGTGAAGACGCGATACAGATTGGCGAACATCTCGCCGGCCGGGCGGATGGCCGGGGATGGCAGGCCAAGCTGGCTCGCGAGCGAGCGTCCGCGGAACGCGGGATAGCCCTCGACCGGATCGACCGGCACCCGCAGGACTGCTCGTGGGTTTTTCTTGTTGACCGCTTCGATCGACTGTCCGCCTTCGGCGGACGCGACGATCAGCGGTTGCCCGTTGGCGCCGTCAACCTGGATCGAGAAGTAGAACTCCTTGGCGATCGAGGTCTGCTGTTCAATCAACACTGCCGAGATCGGCGCGCCGTCGGGGCCGGTCTGGACGCTGACCAAGCGGCTGTCCTGGTCCATCATTGGACGGAACTCCTTAAGCGCTTCCTCGACGCCGCTGGCGAGTCGGACCCCGCCACGGCGGCGGCCCGCGATCTGGCCTTCGCTGCGCTCAGGTTCACGGGCCAAGTCGTTGTACATACGGCTCGCGCGGTCGCGCTTGACAATGCGGCCCTTGCCCCGCCCGCCGGCGTGGACCTGCGCCTTGATTACGACAGCGGGGCCGTGCTCTTGCAACAGTGCGCGTGCTTCGCGCTCGGTGGTGGCTGCTCCGCCGCCGGGAACAGGGACGCCGTGCGCTTTGAACAATTGCTTGGCCTGATACTCGTGGATGTTCATTGTCGCCAGCCAGTTGTGCCCAGTCGGGAGGAATGTTCGGTACCGTCGATACCGAACATAGCTGCGCATAGGTACTTGGGCAATTGCATATGACACTCAGTCGACGGGACTTCGTTCGGCGGTTGGGCATGGCGAGCGGTGGCGCCTGTGTTCTGGCGCTCGTGGGCTGCGGCGACGACGACAGCGGCCAACCAGCGGCGACGCCTCGTGCGCCCTCGGAGTCCCCTCAACAGGCTCAGCCTGTTGTCGAGGCTACGGAGGTCCAGTCGCAACCTCAGCAGCAGATTCAGCAGACCTCGGTAGAGGCAGTCGAACAACAATCCGATCAACCCTCGCGGCCTCCCGCTCAACAGGCCCAACAGCAACAGCAGGCGCAACAAGTCCAACCTGTTCAACAGCAGGAACGGCAGGAACGGCAAGAACGGCAAGAAGAACAGGTCGCACAGCCGGAGCCTCCCGCTGAGCGCCGCGTGCTGGTCCCCGATGTAGTCGCCGACGGGTATGAGCTGGAAGATCCGGACTTCGACCCGCTCGACGGCGCGCGCGGCGATTTCGGCGTGATCGAAGGCGCGGGCTATCGCATCGAGCTGCCGCAACAATGGAACGGCGAGCTCGTGCTCTGGGCGCATGGATTCCGCGGTCTCAACGACGAAGGCGACGGCTTCAGCCGTCGCCTGACGTTCGACGAGATACCGGCCCGCGACGTGATCATCGGCCAGGGATACGGTTGGGCGACATCCACATACCGAGTGAATGGATATGTGCCCGGCGTCGGCGTCGATGATCTATTGCGTGTTAAGGATCGTGTCGCGGAGATCGCTCGTCCGGCCCGCCGGACCTATATCGCCGGCGGATCAATGGGCGGCGCGACGGCACAGTTGATGGCGCAGGAGTTTCCCGACGAAGTAACGGCCGCCCTGGCGATGTGTCCGGCGATGGGCAATGTCTGGGTCGTTGACTACACCGTCGCCTGGCACGCCCTGGCCCACTGGCTGATCGGATACGCGCCTGATCAAATGGATCCGACCGGAATGATTGCCTGGGCTCGGGCCTTGGGAGAGGCCGACGACACCGGTCTGAGGCTGACGCCGACAGGCGAACAGTTTGCGGCGCTGATCAAGGACTTCACCGGCGGCGATCGCTGGGGCTTCGAAGACGGACTCCGACAGCAGTGGAATATCGCCTTTGGCCTCGGAGTGACGCTCTGGCCAAACATCGTCGGCGCCAGCCCGTTCACGGCCGGCGCCGTAGTCACGGTGTCTGACGACATGCCACCGTCCGATACACGTGAGCACATCTACGCCGCCGATCCATCGGCGGGGATCGACCTTGAGCGGTTGAACGCCGAAGTGATCAGGGTGACATCAAGTCCGGAGCGTCGGATGGATCCCGGCGTTGGCCTACCAACCGGTGAGTTGCAAGTCCCGATGCTGGCAATCAAAACAACCGGCGACCTATTCACGCCGATTCACCTGGATCGCGACTACCAGCGGCTGGTGACCGAGTCGGGCTGGGAGCAGAACCTGGTCATCCAGACGGTGCGTCGTGGCGGCCACTGCACGTTCTCGCAGTCGGAAGCGGTGGCCGCGTTCACGAGAATCATCACCTGGCTGTCGCTCGGCTTTACACCAGCCGGTGAGGATCTTCAGGGAGACCTGTCATCGGTTGGGACGAAGTTCACCGATCCGTTCGACGAGGACGACCCTCTGCGACCGCAGGCCTAGCAAGGCGCGCAATAGCTCTTCGTCATACCCGCGCTTGCCGCGGGTATCTCGCAGCGTGCCGCACATTGGTCCTGAGCGCATCGAGATTGCCGCGACGGAGTGCGGCAATGACGAGTTTGACTACTCAGCGCGCTCGGGCAAACCCGGCCGGGATCATGCCGATCACCAGGCCCGACACCCGGCGATCCTCGCTCTGCCGCATTCTGCCGACGATTTGCCGCAGCACCGTTCCCAGGAGGGTTCGGTTGAAGAGCCAGTCGTTGAGGTCGGCGTCGATCGGGTAGTTGGCGCCCGGTTGGGCGGTGGCGGCTTCGTGGTAGAAGGCACGCAGGTCGTCGGAGGCGAACTTCAGCCTCAGCGGCATTGGGTGATTCCAGTCGACTTCACTGTCGGATGGGCCGTCTGACGGCTCCGCGCCGGTGGCGAAATCGGCGACCAGTTTCGCCAGGTCTTCGATCTGTTCGACGGAGGCGCCGCTGATCCCGATTGTGGTCCGACCGCGACGCTTGACCTGTTCCGCGTGCCACGGCGCAAGCTGTCGAATCTCCTCGACCAACTGATCGCGCAGCGCCTCGGACTCGTTGGCGGGCTCCGGCGGCGCCAATGCGACGGCGCAGGCCCACGGGTCGTCGCCGGAAGTTGGGGCGTCGTGCGGGTAGCCGGCGATGGTCGTCTCGGTCGCGGTCTCCAGCAAGTCCAGGGCAGACTTCAGCACATCACGCTGGAAGTCGGGCTGGTCGGGCGAGCCGAGCGGCCGTCCCAACGGGAACGGCACCCAGAGCGAGCGCGGCGGCTTCATGCCCTCTGGGTGGGCCCGAATCAGCGAGACGCCGGTCGTCGCGACGCGGCCATCGCTGCCGCGTTCGATGTAATGGCTGAGCGCACACACGGAGCGCGTGCAGAACGGTCAAACGGGTGTCAGGAACGCGGCATCAACTCCGTCCTCGGCCAGCAGTCGGCCAATCTCCTCGCCGGTCTTCTCAAGCCGAGTCGGCTCCGGCTGCGCGCCCATGAACGAGTAGTGATAGCGGCTGACGCCGCCGATCACACCCTGTTCGGCCAGCTCGCGCAGACGCTCAAGCGGGAAGACCGTGTTGATGTCCTGTTGGAATCCCGAACGGTCGAAGTTCACGGACATGTGCGACATCCGCAGGTCGTTGAAGTCGATGTCGCCGGGAATCAGACGGTACTCCACCGAACCCGGATTGAACGTCCGATCGTCATGGGAGTGCAAACCGGCGGTCGTGACGATCGCGATGGTCGATTCCGCCAAGGGCTTGGGCGTAATCCATGGCTGGGGCTGGATCTCTGGGAGCGGAAGACTGAGCAGATTCTTCGCCATGTCGGGGTGCATGTCTTCGGTTCGGACCATGGGGCGGCTCCGCAAGTGATCTGGAATTAGTTGTCCTGCTGACCATATCGGATGCTTGGCAGCCGATGCGGTACGTCCCCGTCCCCGCCACCGAGCGGGGACCTGTTCCCTCTCGCGGTGGATGCAGGCGTGGGCCGAGCGGGTCCCCGCTCGGTGGCGGGGACGGGAGCACTACAGGTCGATGGCAAGTCGCTGATAGTCTGAGATCATTCAGCAAATTCAGGAGTGCGTTGATGCCCGAAGACAGCATTGAAATAAGCGTGCGCATGGCCGACCGAGGCGAGGTCGGCTACCGGATGGTGTCGGCGTCAATCAGCAGCCGCGAAGGATCGCTGGGCGGCGCGTCGGTCGCCTTCACGATCGTTGATGGTCCCGGAACGCTGGCCTCGACCGGCGGCCGTGAGCGCACGGTCGACTCTGACGAGTGGGGAATCGCCGAGGTCAACTGGTACCCCGACCAGCACCCACGCTCATCGCCCGAGGCCGATATTGTGCAGACGGTTACGATCCGCGCCATCTGCGAGACGGCGGCTGGTGTCTCGATTAACGTCGCCTCACCGCTCTGGAAGCACTAAATCGGTTGACGTCAGCCCCAGAGCAGCAATCACCGGAGAGCAAGCAAGAGCCGGCCGAGCCGGAGCTTCCCGAGTGGCTGCAGAAGATCGAGCGCTTCCCGCAGGTTGATCCGGTCGTCCTGCTGGGCTTCGCTCCGGTTGCGCTTTACCTGTTTTTCGACCGCGTCTGGGATGTCCGTCCGGCAATCGCGGCGGCGGTGATCGCCGCGGTCGTCGTGTTCTTCGTCCAGCGACGGCTGCGACCGCAACACAAGGTCGTGTTTCGTCTGGCCGTGTTGGGCCTGGCGGTCATCGTCGCCTTTGGCATCGCCGGTCTGATCTGGGACGACGGCAAGATCTTCTGGGCTTCCGATCCGATCGAGGACTTCATCGTCGGCACGATCTTTGCGATCAGCCTGTTCATGCGTCGGCCGATCATCAGTCCCGTGATCCGCGAACTGATGCCGGAAGTCGCCGACAAGTTGCCCGGCGACCACAAGATCTGGATGAAGGTGACCGCCGTCTGGACGGTCAAGATCCTGCTGGCCGGTGTGCTACGGCTCTGGCTGCTGGACAGCGTCGACGCCAATACCTACGCCATCCTCAGATGGCCGCTCGGTTGGGCGATGAACGCGGCGCTGTTTGCCTGGAGCGCCTACGTGGTGGGCGGCGCCATTCGCGAATACGCCGTCTCGCAGCTTCGCGCCGAATCAGGCGAGGCCGGCGAAGTGGTCGCGGAGTCCGAGATCAGTGAACGCTGAGCGGAACCATTCGATCACCTCGGGGTGATAGGGGATGCCGCGCTCCGAGCGATCGATCTCCGCCTCATGCTCCTCGAGTCCCGCGTAAATCACGCGCTCCTCGCCCGGCGCAGTCGGCGTTTCCCGCAGCGATTTCAGGTATTGGTCCATGTTGGACTTGAACTCGTCGACATCGGTGAAGGCCGAGATGTTGAACACCGTGAAGTGGTGTCCGACGCCCTTGAATCGATGCAGCGCCGATCCGGCGCCGGCCATGATCCCGCTGAGGATGTCAATCGACATGGCCAGCGAGTAGCCCTTGTGCGAACCAATCTCCCGCGTGCCGCCCAGCGGCAGCATCAGGAACTCGTCGGGTGTCGGGCCCGACTCCATGATCGGTGTGCCGTCGGCGCTGGCGACCCAGCCGGGCAGTAGGTCCTCTCCGAGGCGCTGCGCGAGGCGGATCTTGTTGCCGGCAACCGAGGACATCGAGGCGTCGAAGATGAACGGCGCCTCTTCATTGGCGGGCGCCGCGACGCTGAGCGGGTTGAGTCCAACCATCGCCTGCGCGCCGTGTGTCGGCGCCACGAGCAGACCGCCGACCGTCATCGAGAGACCGATCATGTCATGCTCGATCGCCATCTGCGCGTGATAGGCGGCCGCGCCGAAGTGTCGGCCGTTGTTGCAGACGACGGTGGCGACGCCGCAGTTGCGCGCCTTCTCGATTGCGATCTCCATGGCTTGCGGCCCGAGCGTGAGTCCAAGGCCGCGGTCGCAGTCGATCGTCGCGGCCGCCGGGGCGTCGCGCTCCAGCTTCCAGTCGGGCGTGGGATTGATGTCGCCCGATTTGAAGCCGGCGATGTAGGCGCGCAACATGTTCGAGACGCCGTGTGAGTCGATCCCGCGCAGGTCGGCGTAGAGCAACGTGTCGGTGCTGCGCGTGGCGTCGTCCTCGGGCATGCCCATCCGCGTGAAGATCTCGTGTACGGCGCCGTGCATGGCGTCACCGGGGATGCGGATGGCGATCTCTTCGGGGACGGCGAACTGCTTCAACATGAGGCGCTCCAGGGCTGCTTCCCGCGGGTGATGACGGTTGGTCGCGGGCCGAATCTGATGATCTGTCGAGCAGGGTACCGCCAGACTGATTCGTGGTTGTCAGGCGAACTGTGGCAAGTATGCGATTTATCGTCTGTTGACATTCACTTGCTGTCACGGACCGCTGATCTGCATAACGTCGGGAATGGAGACAACGGCAGGGCGGCGCAGGGCAGCCCGCCGGACTCCAAGCAGATCAGAGGAGTGTGACGTCATGAATGCGATGCCTGACTCGAATCCGTACGCGCTGGTTCAGCCGCAGCTCAAGGAGACGTACATGCGCGAAATCGCCCGGCGTCGATGGATGAGCCAGCAGGAGCAGGAGCGCAAGCAGGCGCGCCGCCAGCGCGTCAGCAAGATCGCCGACCGCGTCAAGCAGGTTCAGCGACTGCGACCAGGTCACGCCGTGGCCCACTCGCTGTCGCCGGTCTACAGCATGTTCAGCGAGTCCTTCTTCCGCAGCTGCTAAGCCGACGGTTCGACCAGACCTCATCAAACGCACCATCAATCAGGGGCGACCCACGTGGTCGCCCCTTTTCACGCCTCGACAAATGAAGGAGCGACACACTCACCTGGATGTACTGCTCCCGCAGGCGAACCTACGGTTCGCTCGTTCGTGCGATCGAGTAGACAAATGACCTAGCCCTCGATCCGCCCGTCTGAGGCGGCAGACATTCGGATTTAGTGTTGTGGGAAGCAGAAGGGCGTGGTCACAGATCACTCACCCCTTATGCATCCATTGCGATGCTGATGACCGCCCATAGCGAACCATCGGCCGTCCCGCGACCAGCCGCCCACGTGCTGCGATGGGACTTGCGAGATGGGTCCTATCGCCCGTTGGACCCCCGCCAGGGAACCATCACCGTAACTGATGACGTGTTGCCAAACCGTGTTGAACATTCCGGCGGCACCGTCGATCCAGTACCAGTGGCCTCGATTCGATTGGCCGACACCATCGAACGAGGACCGTGAGAACGTCGTCTGGAACAGTCTTCCGTTTGGGCTCCAAACTCCGGCAGGGAAACATGCCCATTGGTTGATCTGGTCATATCGCATCGGACGCCCAACGGCCGCGTTGGCATCAACAAGTATGGCCCCTACTGTTCTAGTGAAATCCCATCGCGCCAAGACCGCGACTGCCTCATCTTCATGCCAAAAGACGTCTCGAGTGAACACGTTCCCTTGCGACAGCGCGTCTGCCATGGCACCTGTGTGATCCTGGACCGGAATCAGGCCGTCGATTTCTTCGTCATAGATCCACATTGCCTCGGAATCGAAGTCAAAGATCAGTGCGCGGCTACGAGTAGCTGACCAGTGTGTCTCAAGATCCGGGCCAAGTTTATCGCCGCCCAAAGCGGTGCTGAGGAACTCATAACTCGTCTCCGCTTCGACTCGATATGCGGCCTCCTCCAAACGAAACGCATCCCTATTCAGATCGAACAACAGATGCCCCTGCACAACTGTCTGATCATCGCTCCAACAAGTACCCCAACCAACAAGTACATGATCGGCGGCCAAGAGCGGTGTCGGCCAGCCACCGATATCTGGTGGATACACCCGACAAGAGCGACCATCGACCGCTCCCTGGCCGCCAAATGGAATGAGCCTCGCGCCGCCAGCGTCGTCGAAGAGGATGGCAGTGAGTCCCAGTGCGTCCGTCCTGGTGACTAACGAGAGCAGGGCAATGTGGCCGTCGCCGAGCCATGTCAGGTGGTTCGCGGCATAGTGTGACAACCACGTGGCTCGCTCAGCAACGGTTGCATCGCTCAGAAGCGCTCGTAGTGATGTCGGCGCAGAGCCGTTGAGGTGTACGAAATAGACATCGTCGATCCCATCGCACGTATCTGGTTCAGGCGGGCACCTGATGATTCCCAGTCGTTCTCCGTCGGGAGACAACCAGGCGATCCCCGGCGGACGCGCGATGAATTCCAACTCATCCGTCTCCGGACGCCACTGCCAGATGTGGGTGTCGTTGTGAGCCAGCAGCCAACCCCAGGGCAGCCACATCCACTCGTTCGCTCTCGGTAGAATCTTCCCCTGCCCGACGCGAAAGTCATCTCCGGGGAAGATGACCGTCTCATCGCCAATCAGAATGGGCAGGTCTTGCAGCGTGACGTCGCCAGCCGGCAGGTTCACCTCGTCGATCGGCGCGCCGATGATTATCGACGTTTCGTCTTCTATCTTCAGCAGCCGGACTTCCGCTCCGTCGGCCGACAACCCCATCACCCCGTGTTCCTCCCCCCGCCACTCCGCGATCAGCGGAGGCGCTGGCTTTTCCAGCACCTGCCATTCCTCGACCTCCCCGAGGTCCAGCATCGTCGTGCGGATCCAGCCCTCTAAATCTCCGCCGAATCTGATCCGGTACCAACCGTCGGCGTGTTGTAGGACCGCCACTGACGCCCCGGACTCCAGCCGATCCATAACCGGCCAGGCCAACCCCGGCCGCATCCGTACATCGGCGTCCTGCACAACAGCAGCGGGCACATCGGTCCGATCCAGGGGGTGTTGCCTGGGTTCCGGCCTAGCCTCCTCAGCCTGATCGTCAGTCCGTGCCGGCGCTGCCTCGGGTGATGGCTGTTCTGAGACTTGCGCCGTCTCCTCCGCAGTCGACGCCTCCGCTGGCGGCGCATCCTCACGCTCATCAGCGGCCGCTGGCTCTGCTTCTGACTCTGCTGCGCGGTCGACATCCCCAGGCCGCCTCGATGCCTGGGCGGCTGATTGCCCTGGAGCTTCCTGCTGCGCAACCGGTTCCGACGCCCGCTGCGTCTGCGTCTGAGGCTCGGACACCGAAACCGGCTCGTCGCCTCCACACGCGGCCACCACCACGGCCAGAAACAACGCACAGTACAGACATAGGACTCGCATACAGATAGAAACGTACTGCGCTCCGGCAATGTTCCCAACCACGCAAACTCGCTAATATAAGAACACAAGTGCCAAATAGCCAGGAAGACCCACCCATGCCCACCGCCATCTACTACCGAGCCTTCGTCAACCGTCTCGCCCACCTCGCCGACGCCCGCAACCCAGCACATATCTGTGTCACCGCCGCCGGCCTCATGGTCCGGGAACTCTCCCCGGCCAACCCACGGCGCGAACTGGTCCAGCGCCTGCTTCGCGAAGCCGACCCCTTCGAGCTCGCCCGCCACAAGCTCCGCGACCTCTACGACCGCACCGACCCAACTGTCCCTGCCGCCGAAGAGACGCCCGTTTCCGCCCCCGAGCAGGGACCCATTGCCCAGGAGCAAGAAGCGCTCGAAGAGGAAGACGATCCCTTGTAAATCGCAAGAGAATACTCAACCCCGCAACCACCTCGTTTTTTTTCTCCCAGGAGTCAACCAACCCTCAGCTCCGCCGTGCCCGACGGGGTTCCGGGTCTGAAACGGTCGCTGATACACTGCGGGCTGCGTGAACGAAATCACGTTGTCAAGTCATGCACGCGCCGCGCGTTGTGGTGCGGCCAAATAATCGATCGTTGAGAGGGGAGCGCGGTGGCCGAGAACACCAATCAGTACACCAAGCCCATTCCGAGTCCCGACCCGGTCTCACAGCCGTTCTGGGACGGGGCGAAAGCGGGGAAGCTGATGCTCCCCCGTTGTTCCGACTGCAACCGAGTCCACTGGTACCCGCGGGTGATCTGCCCGTTCTGCCACTCGATGAACATCGAGTGGGTCGAGGCGACCGGCAAGGGCACCATCCATACCTTCGCCGTTCAACACAACCGAGGACTGGTTGTGCGCGGCTGGAGCGATGAGGTCCCATACGTCTCCGCCTACATCGACCTGGCCGAGGGCGACCGGATGCTGACCGTGCTCAAGGGCGTCGACCCCAACGACCCCGAATCGATCGAGATCGGTGGCGCGGTCCAGATCGAGTTCGAGGAAGCCTCCGAAGACGTCCACATCCCCTTCTGGCGGCCTGTCTAAGCGCCCACCAGACGCATCACAAACGAGATAGGTAACACAGGAGCACAATATGCCTGGTGAAGCATCAAGGTCCGCCGCAATCATCGGCGCCGCCGAAGCGAACGACATTGGCTACCCGCAGACGGCGAAGTCGTCGCTCACCCTCCACATCGAAGCGATCAAGAACGTGACCGATATGACGGGGATTCCGATCTCCGCTATCGACGGCATCTTCTCTGCCGGTTGGTCACCGCAAATTGCCGAGTATCTCGGTCTGCACCCCAAGTACATCGATACGACCGCCGTCGGCGGCTGTTCATTCGAGATGCACGTCCACCACGCGCTGGCCGCGATTCACGCTGGAGTGATCGACGTGGCGCTTGTCACGCACGGCGAGATGGGATTCAGCCAGCGGTTCACCGGCGGCAAGGGCACGGGCCGAGCCGGCGGCGCCGGCGACCCCTGGGACCCGGGGACACAGCACACCTCGGCCTACGGCCTGGGCGGCGCGCCGACCTCCTACTCGCACGCGCTCAACCGACACATGGCGCGCTACGGCACGACGCAGGAAGACTTCGCCGAGATCGCGGTTGTCACCCGCGAGTGGGCGACGCTCAACCCGCGCGCGGTGATGTACCGCAAGGCGGGCGAGGGCGGCCTGGCGCCGCTGGAGAAGGGCGAGTGGGGTGGCGGCACGCGCGGCCACACCTTCGGTGGTCCGATCACCGTCGACACCGTGATGAACTCGCGCCCGATCTCCTGGCCGATCAAGCTGCTCGACGTCTGCCTGGTCACCGACCACGGCGGCGCGGTGCTGATCACCGGCCCCGAGCTAGCCAAGACGTCCAAGACCCCTCCGGTCTGGATCGCCGGCGCGGGCGAGTCGATCTCGCACTGGAACATGCTCGAGATGGGCGACTTCACGCAGACCTCGGCCAGCCGCTCGGCGGCCACGGCCTACAAGATGGCGGGCATGGGTCCCGAAGACATGGAAATGGCCATGATCTACGACTCATTCACGGTCACGGCTGGAATCACCGCCGAGATGCTCGGTCTCGCCCCTGCGGGCGAGGGCTTCACACTCTGGAAGGACCGCCACGCGGCTCCGGGCGGACGCCTGCCGATCAACACCAACGGCGGCGGTCTGAGCTTCAACCACTCCGGCATGTACGGCATGCAGCTGCTGGTCGAGGCCTACCGACAGCTCTCCGGCACCGCCGAGGACGGCGGATTCTCCGGCGACCCGGGCAAGCAGACCAGCGCGCGCAGTTGCATCGTCAACGGCACGGGCGGTTCGCTGTCCACGACCGGCACTCTGGTGCTCGTCTCCGACGACTAGCCCAACTCTCCGATTCGCACCCCACGAGGCCGCCCCCTCAATTCAAGTGGAGGGCGGCCTCGTTCGTTTATCTTGCCGCGAACACGGCACGGTGAGGGAGGTCGCAATGTCGGAAGCCAGGGACGCGGCGGTGAATGAGCACGACGATCAGTCGCGACAGGGAATCACGTTCCTCTGGGGCATGATCATGGCGGCAGGGTTTGTCGTTCTCTTCGGATTGACCCAATGGGGCGTACTCGACGATGTCCCCGTCTCAGAAGTTGGACTGTTTGCCGTCGGATCCGCCAACGCGATCGGCATCATCGCGATCGGCGGCTGGAACGCAATCGGGATCGTTTCGATCGGCGGGGCCAACTCCATCGGGCTCGTGGCAGTCGGTGGACTCAACTCGATCGGCGTGATTTCATTTGGCGGAGTCGCAAGCTACGGTCTGATTTCGATCGGCGGCATCAATGGCTTCGGGACGCTGGTCGGAGTACGCATCTTCCAGTGGTCACCGGTCATCGTTCGGCGCAAGCGCCAATCGGAATAGCGAGCCCCCGTCTGCGCCATAAGCCGACATGCGCTGGACCGCCGATGTGTTAACCTCATGGGAGATTGAAGCCGGGGTGGTCCTCCCGTCCGCTTGATGGGGTTTGGGCCTGAGAACACACCCGCTGAACCTGATCCGGGTAATGCCGGCGCAGGGAGCAAGCGCAACAGCCTTCAGGCCCACCCGCACAACAGTCGACCGCCCACACGCGGGAGCATTCCGTGCGCGTCGTCCTCTCGATTGCGGGATCCGATTCCTCCGCCGGCGCCGGCATCCAGGCCGACCTCAAGGCTGCCTCGCAGTTCTACGGCTGTTACGCCGCGACCGTCATCACCGCTGTCACCGCGCAGAACACACTCGGGGTTCAAGACGCGTTTCAGCTGCCGACCTGGATCGTTCGGGCGCAGATCGAGTCGGTGTTTTCTGATCTCAACGTCGCCGCGGTCAAGACGGGCATGTTGGGAGATTCGGAGATGATCGATGCGGTGGCTGACGAGCTGGGCGAGCGGAAGCCGCCCAAGATCGTCGTTGATCCGGTCATGATTTCCAAGACCGGCTTCCCGCTGCTGGCCGAGGACGCCGTTGAGGCATTCAAGGATCGGATTATTCCCCTGGCCACCTTGATCACACCCAACACACATGAGGCGGAACGGCTGACCGGGATCGCCGTGCGCACCATCGATGAGGCAAAGCAGGCGGGAGCGGCGCTGCTTGACATGGGCGCGAATGCTGCGCTCGTCAAAGGTGGTCATCTCGCGGAAGCGCCGGGCACAGACGTATTGGTCGCCCTGGAGGGCGTAGAAGTCATCGCCGGCGAATGGATCGACACCAAGCACACCCACGGCACCGGTTGCACCTATGCGTCGGCCATCGCTGCCCGCCTCGCCTACGACTGGAACCTGAGTCTTCACGAGTGCATTGAGGACGCAAAACTCTGGCTGACGGAGGCCATCCGCTATGGGCTGAACCTCGGACACGGCGTCGGGCCGACCCAACCGTTCTGGGGCCAGGAATGGGGACCGTGGAACGACTAATGAGCGCGAAAGAAATCGGCCGTCTCCACGTGATCACCGATGAGGTGTTGCAGACGCGATTCACGCACGTCGAGTTGGCGGCAATGGCAGCCGTCGGCGGCGCGGACGTCATCCAATATCGCGAGAAGCGGCCGCTGTCGACGCGAGCCATGATCGATGTCGCCCGGCAGATGGGCGAGCAAATTGTTTCACGCGAAACAATAGTTCTAGTTGATGACCGTGTCGATATCGCTATCGCAGTCGGAGCGACCGCCGTGCATTTGGGCCGCGATGATCTGCCGCCCGACATCGCGCGACAGATTCTTGGCGAGGACGCGCTCATCGGCGGCACCGCGAACTCGGTTGAAGACGCAATCAAGGTGGCTGCTCAACCAGTCGATTACATCGGTGTCGGCCCAGTGTTTGGCACGACTTCAAAAGGAGATCGCGCCGCCCCGATGCTTGGCCTTGAGCGATTCGCTGAAATCTGCGACGCAGTGGAGAAGCCCGTGATCGGCATCGGCAGCATCACCGTCGATCGTGTCGCCGATGTCCTGTCTGCTGGCGCATACGGAGTGGCGGTGCTCTCGGCGGTGGTCTGCCAGGATGACCCCGAGTCGTCATGCCGGGCATTCGCAACCGAGATCAGGCGGGTGCTGTCATGACCACTGCTTCTGTCGTCAACTATCCACAAACCACGGAAGTCGCCGTCGTCGGTGGCGGTGTGATCGGTCTGTCCTGCGCATTCGAACTGGCGCGTCGCGGCAAGTCGGTCACCGTGATCGAGCGCGAAGAGACCGGATTCGGCGCGTCCACCGTTGCCGCTGGGATGCTGGCCCCGTCCTCAGAGATTGAGATGACGCCGGCGCCGGTGGTTGAGCTGCAACTCGACAGCCTGAAGCGCTATCCGCAGTTCATCGCCGATATTGAGGCCGCCAGCGAACAGTCCTGCGGCTACCGAGACAATGGCACACTCTGGGTCTCACGCCACCGCGACGACGAGCTTGAGCTCGATCACCTCTGCGCAATCCAGAACGACCGCGGCATGACCGCGAGGAGGCTCACGGGTCGGGAGCTGCGGCGAATCGAGCCGTATCTGTCGCCCCGCGCCGTGGGTGGGCTGCTCGTCGAGACCGACCACCAGGTCGACACCCGCAAACTGGTCCCCGCACTGCGGGCCGCCTGTGAGGCGGTTGGAGTCAACATCCTGGTCCAAACCGGCGTGACCTCGGTCGAGGGAACCCAGGGACGACTCAAGCTTGCGTTGCACTCAGCGAGGTCCGACTCGATCCTGCAGGCCGATCAGGTGTTGCTGGCCGCCGGCGTCTGGCTTGAAGACGGTCTCGTCACGCCGCTTCCTCGCCTGGGCATGCGACCGATCAAGGGCGAGATCGTTCACCTCCAGGGCCAGCCGCTGATTGACCACGTCTTGCGCAACAGCGATATCTACATCATTCCCCGTGCCGGCGGTGAATTGCTGCTCGGCGCGACGGAAGAAGAGCAGGGATTCGATATGAATCCGACCGCAGGCGGCGTGCTCGATCTGCTGCGCTACGCCTTTGAGATTCTGCCCGGCATCTACGACCTCAACGTGACTGAACTCGATGTCGGTCTGCGGCCCACGTTCTCGGACCACATGCCGGTGATCGCTCCGACCGAAACTGAAGGCATCTTCATCGCCGGAGGTCACTACCGCGGCGGCATTCTGCTCGCTGCGAGCACGGCGCATTGGATGGGCGAAATCATGGTCAACGGCCGCGTACCGCCGGAGGTTGAGGCCTTCGGAATTGAGCGATTGCTCCAACAACAACGAATGCTGGAGGTGGCCGGATGAGTCAGGTGTGGGATGTCGCCATACTCGGTGCCGGGGTGATTGGTCTCGCCTGCGCCTTCGAACTGGCGCGCAAGGGTCAAAAGGTGGTCGTCATTGAACGCGACCAGCCCGGCCAACAGGCCAGCCGCGTCGCCGCTGGACTGCTCGGGACGGCCGCGCTTCCGCTGGGCGAACAGGACGACCTCTTGCCGCTCAAGCTGGACAGCCTGCGTCGATATCCGCAGTTCATCGCCAAGGTCGAGTCGATCGGCCGAATGAGCGCCGGATATCGGATGGACGGCACGCTCTGGGTGGCGAGAGACGCCGACGAAGATGAGCAACTTGAACTGCTGCATAACGAGCGGACGCAACGCCACCTGAGGTCGCAGCGTGTGACGGCGAGCGAGATATTTCAGCTCGAGCCAGAGTTGGTGCCCGGTCTGGTCGGCGGTCTGCTGGTCGACGAGGACATCCAGGTCGATCCGCGCCGACTGCTCGCGGCGTTGGAGCGCGCGGTCACCAACGTTGGAGCGAAGCTCTACACACATCACGAGGCGGTTGGCGGCGAGTACGACGAGTCGGCGGAAGCGTGGAGCATCCAACTGCGTAGCCCACCACTCAGCCCACCACTCAGCGAAGCAGGGGGCGAAGAACGTGACGCGATCCAAGCCCGCAATGTGCTAATCACGGCCGGACCCTGGTGCGATCAGATCATCGACACCGCCGGCGAGGCGGGCTCGCCCCTGTCGCCAACGGGCGTCGGACCGGTTAAAGGGCAGCTCCTGCGGTTGCGAGGGCCGCGAATCATTGACCGCGTCATCCGCACAACCAACATCGACCTCGCCCAGCGTCGCGACGGTGAGCTGATTGTCGCATCGACGAAGGAGCCGGATGCCGGCTGGGATCTGACGCCGACCGAGGCGGCCCGCGAAGAACTCCTGACCCGAGCATCGAGCCTGATTCCGCGGCTGCGAGAACTCGACATGGATGAGCAGAGCGTGGGTCTGCGGCCAGCCGTTGAGGACCACCTGCCGATCATCGGTCCGGGCGGTCGCCCAGGACTATGGGTCGCGACCGGACACTACCGACACGGCATCCTGCTCGCTCCGGCAACAGCCTTCTGGCTGGCTGAGGCGATCGAATCGGGACAGATACCGGACGCAATCACGGCATACGGTCTTGAGCGGCTGGGAATGTCGCAGTTGAACTTGGAGGCGGCATCGTGACACAGCAGCAAACGACCCTGGAAGTCAGCCTGAACGGCGAATCGATCACGCTGTCCAACGAATCGCTGCGCGAGGCGCTCTGCGAGATCGGCTACGACCCCGAACAACAGGGAATCGCCGTGGCGATCAACATGTCGGTCGTGCCGCGCAGCGAGTGGGCGCAGACCAACATCTGCAACGGCGACCGGATTGACATCGTCGGCGCCAAACAGGGTGGATAGAGCAAACAGGGTGGATAGAGATAGCGAATAACAATGGGCACAACCGAACAAGACACCTGGATGCTGGCCGGACGCGAGATGACTTCGCGGATCATCCTCGGGACGGCGCGCTATCCGTCGCAGGAGACGCTGTTGGAGTCACTCAAGGCTTCCGGAACCGAGCTCGTGACGGTTGCGCTGCGCCGCGTCAACGTCGGCTCAGCCGATGGCACCGATCCGACCAATCTCTACACCTTGCTGACTGAACGCGGCTACGCCCTGCTGCCCAACACCGCCGGCTGCTTCACCGCCGCCGACGCCATCCTGACCGCGGAGCTCGCCCGCGAGGCGCTAGGCGTGTCGCTGATCAAGCTGGAAGTGATTGCCGACGAAGAAACGCTGCTGCCCGATACCGAAGGCCTGCTCGAAGGCGCGCAAGAACTCGTGCGTCGCGGGTTCCAGGTTTTGCCCTACACCAACGACGATCCGGTCACGGCTCGCAAGCTGGAGGATGTCGGTTGCTCGGCGGTGATGCCGTTGGGCGCGCCGATTGGCTCGGGTCTGGGGATTCGCAACCCGCACAATATTCAGTTGATCAAGGAACGCGCCAACGTGCCCGTGATCGTCGACGCCGGCGTCGGCACCGCTTCCGACGTGGCGATCGCGTTTGAGCTCGGCTGCGACGGTGTGCTGATGAACACGGCGGTCGCCCGCTCCCGCAATCCGGTGCTGATGGCCCGGGCGATGAATGCCGCCGCGCGAGCGGGGCGCGACGCGTTCCTGGCCGGCCGGATGCCGCGCAAGTTCTATGCCGATGCATCTTCACCCTCTGAGGGGATGATCTCGCCACTCGAAACATCCTGACGAACAAGCTAATTGCAGATCGCGATTGAGAAGGAGATGGACCGTGTCTGATCCCCCACTGTCACAGCGTCTCTGGGAAGAGAATCGAGACCTCGCCGAGGCCTGCCTCGAACACCCATTCATCGTCGGTCTCGCCGACGGGACGCTCTCAGAGTCTCGCTATGGCCTGTTTGCACAGCAGGATCATTTCTACCTCGACGCCTACGCCCGCTCCTACGCCTGGGGCGCCGTGCGCGCCTCGGATTGGGCGACGCGGCGACAGTTTGGCCAGTTGCTCTCGGGCATCCTGACCGAGGGCACGCTGCACGAGCAGACGGCGCCCGAACTCGGCGTCTCACTGGAGGATGTGCAGCCGCTGCCTGCGGCTCGCGAGTACACCGACTTTCTGCTGGCGACGGCGTCGCTGGGCACCATCGGCGAGCACCTGGCGGCCATGGCGCCCTGCGCCAAGTTGTACGGCTGGATCGGATCGCGGCTCGCCGATCAACCGTACGTCGACAAGTACGGCTTCTGGATCAACATGTACTCCAGCTCCGACTACCAGGAGAAGGTCGAGATCATCCAGCGCATGCTGGATGAACACGGCGATGAAACCGGGTCGGAAGCGATCAAGTTCCGCACCGCAATGGAGCTTGAGTACAACTTCTTTGACTCTGCATGGGTGAATGGGGACGAGTAGTGAAGCTCTGGAAACTGTTCGGTTCGCTGCTGATGATCAGCATTGCGGCCGTTGCCCTTGGCGCGTGCGCTGCATCGACGGACGTGCCGCAGGCTGGTTCGATCAGAGTCGTGGAGGCTCAATCCGAGCTAGAGCCCGATGTCATTCGAGTGCAATTGGACTGGCTGCCCAACACCAATCACACCGGCATCTACGTCGCCATGGCGCAGGGTTGGTATGAGGAGGAGGGGATCGAGATTGAGATCCTGCCCTACAGCGGTGTCGAGGGCGAAATTCTGCTCGACCAAAACGTCGCCGATGTCGCATTCTCATTCCCAACGTACCTGCCAGCGTTTCGCTCGCAAGGGCTGGACATTGTCTCCATCGCCGCCGTATTGCAGACCAATCCCACAGAAATTGCAGTGCTGGCGGATGGGCCAATTGAGCGGCCCCGGGACCTGGATGGTCAGACCTACGGCGGATTCGGCGGACCTGCCGAGCAGCCGCAGTGGGAGTGGGTCGTCCGCGCCGATGGTGGGAAGGGAGATATCTCAGGTGTAATTCTCGACACCGCCGCCTACGAGGCGCTGTATCAGGGCCGCGTGCAGGCGGTGGAGCCGTTTGTCACGTGGGAGGGGATCGAGGCGAGACAGCGCGGGATTGAGCTACGCACCTGGAAATACTCCGACTTTGGCATCCCCGACTATCCCGGCGTGGTCCTCGTCGCGGCGCGCGCGCTCGTCGACAGCGATCCCGATCTGCTCACACGATTCCTCGCCGCCACGATTAAGGGCTACGAATACGCCGTCTCGGAGCCGAACGAGGCTGCGCAGATGATGATCGACATCGCCGGTGAGGATGTCTTCCCCAACCTGGAATTGGTCTTCGAGTCTGCCCGCCTGCTGGCCGCGCAGTACTACGTCGACCCCGAGGGCCGCTGGGGCTCGCAGACGCTCGAGCAATGGGAGGGCTACGCCGCATGGCTCTTCGGGCAAGGGTTGCTGCTCGATGTTGACGGCGACCCACTTGTCGATGCACCGGACTATGCAGCGCAATTCACGAATGAGCTCTATGAAGCGGCGCGCGCGTCAATCAACTAGCGACAGCTTCTAGCGATAGCGTGCGCCGTGCTCAACGTTGAATCTGTCGACAAGGCATACGGGCGAGGCGCCAACGCGATTGTTGCGCTCAGCGATGTCTCGTTGACCGTTGCCGACGGTGAGTTTGCGGCATTGGTTGGTCCGTCGGGCTGCGGCAAGACGACGCTGCTCAATCTGATTGCCGGGCTCGACGATGTCGATGGCGGTCGCATCCTCGTTGACGGAGAAACTCTGACGCCGGTGGAGCGACTGCATCACTTCGGGTACATGCCGCAGCAGGATATGCTCTTCCCCTGGCGCACGGTGCTCGAGAACGTGTCGCTTGGCCTGGAGGTGCAAGGCGTCGGACGCTCCGAGGCCAGAGCTCGCGCTGCCGAGATGTTTCCCCAGTTCGGACTAGGAGGCTTCGAGCATCGGCGACCGCATGAGCTGTCGGGCGGGATGAGGCAGCGGGCGAGCTTCCTGCGCACGTACCTGCTCGGACGGCCGTTTCTGCTGCTGGACGAACCATTCGGAGCGCTCGATGCGATCACCCGTGGACAGCTTCAGGCGTGGTTGGCCGAGACCTGGAATCGAATCGGCGGCTCGGCTCTGCTGGTGACGCATGATCCGCATGAGGCGGTCGCGTTGTCAGATCGCGTGTTCGTGATGTCGTCGCGGCCGGGCCGGATTACCAATGTGCTGGAGGTCGATCTGCCCCGACCGCGGACGACGCACGCTGCCGAGACTGAGGCTGCGCACCGGTTGATCGATGTGTTGCGTCACGAAACTGAGCCGGAAGAGGCGCTCACGTGAGCAGTAGACCGCTCGGTCGAGAGCTGGCGGTCAGCGTCGGCGCGCCACTCGGCCTCATGCTGTTCGTCCTGGCGGGATGGCAGTCGTACGTCTGGCTCACCGATATCCGACCGCAGATCTTGCCCGGTCCGATTCGAATCGTACGTGAGAGTGTCGAGTCCGCTGCTTCGATTAGCGAGCATGCGCTGGTCACGATGTCGGAGGTCGGCGCGGGGTTTGCGATCAGCATCGTTTGCGCCTTGACGTTGGGTCTGTTGCTGGACATATCGACGCCGCTTCGCCGTGCGGTCTATCCGCTGATCGTCGCTTCACAGACGGTGCCGATTCCGGTCGTGGCGCCGCTGATGATCGTCTGGTTTGGCTTCGGTGTGCTGCCCAAGATCATTGTGATTGGCCTGTTCACGTTTGTGCCCATCGTGTTGGGCTTCGCCGCCGGACTTGCCTCGACCGAGCGACCGACGATAGATCTGATGCGCACCTTCGGTAGTTCGCGCTGGCAGATGTATCGCTACGTCAAGATTCCGGCAGCGTTGCCCGACCTCTTCACCGGCCTGCGGATCGCCGCCATCTATGCGGTCCTGGGCGCAATCTTTGGTGAACTCGCCGGCGCGACTGACGGTCTCGGTATCTTCCTCGAGCAATCGCGCCTCTCGTTTCGGACTGACCTCGTGTTTGGCGCGATCTTTGTCGTCGCAATACTCAGCTACTTACTCTTCCTCGCTGTGGTCTTGATTGAACGCCGGGCGATCCCCTGGCATTTCCAAAGGCGTGAATCATGATTCTGCACCGGTTGATGCTGATTGCGGATCGACAAGGGACGAACGGCCGGCCGTTGGCGGATGTGATCGTCCGCGCAGCCAATGGCGTCGGTGGGCGATTGATGGTGCAGATTCGTGACCGGGAGCTGCAGGACTTGGAATTGATGTCACTCATTCGCGCCGTCCAGCGGCGGGTGCCGCCTCAGACGGTGCTGATGGTCAACAATCGTCCTGACATCGCGCGGGCGATCGAGATTGGCCTGCACCTGCCCGCCGCAGCCGAGACGCCGCGTGGTCAGTACCAACTGCTGGGCCGCTCAGTGCATGATGAGCACGAGGCGGACGTCGCGTTGGGCGACGAAGTCGACTACGCCATCGTGGGCACCATCTTCGAGACGACGTCGCATCCCGGTCGAGCCGGCGCAGGACTTGCCCAGCTCTCGGACCTACGGGCGCTGATGGGCAACATCGCTTGCTACGCGATCGGCGGCATCACAACCGAGAATGCCCGATCCGCGATCGAGGCGGGCGCCTGGGGTGTCGCGGTGCGCAGCGCCATCCTCTCAGCCGATGATCCGTCCGAGGCCGCACATCGGCTGCACAGTAGCCTGCCGAAATGACCACGAACAGCCCGCTCAGGAATGTGATTGAAGGCCACAGCCCGTCGAGTTTCTCGTCGGTGCGTCGGGCTCGGGCGATGCTCAACAACGGCCCCAATGCCCTCACTGCGCTTGCCGACGATCTGTCGGGAGCGGTCTCGGATGCCTCTGATGTCCTGATCGACCGTCCCTCCCGTCTGCTCTATGCCACGGATGCATCGCTCTACGAGATGGAGCCGGTCGCGGTCGTGTTCCCGCGCACGCCGGCCGATGCCGCAGCGGCGGTTGGTGTTGCACGCTCCCACGGGGTGCCCGTGTTGCCTCGTGGCGGTGGGACGAGCCTGGCGGGACAGGGCGTCAATCACGCCGTCGTGCTGGACTTCACGCGATACATGAACTCGGTTCTGGAAATTGATGCTGACCGACGAGTGGCTCGGGTGCAGCCGGGTCTGGTCTTGTCGGAGCTGAACAAGGCCGCGCGACGCTACGGGCTGCACTACCCAATTGATCCATCAACAGCGAATCGCGCCACGATTGGCGGCGGGATTGGCAACAACTCCTGCGGCACACATAGCGGCTTGTATGGCAAGACGATTGATGTGGTGGATTCGGTCGACGTCTTGCTCTCCGACGGCGCAGAGCTGCGCTTCGACCAGGTCGATGAGCGGCGATTGCGAGCCTTGATCGATTCCGGCGGACGCGAGGGGCGCTTGTATCGAGATCTGCGCAACCTCGCCGAGCGCGAACGAACGGAAATCGGCGAGCGATTCCCGGATATTCCGCGGCGAGTTTCGGGCTACAACCTCGACACCTTGCTCAATCCCGGCGAGGTCAATCTGTCCAAGATGGTGGTTGGATCGGAGGGCACGCTTGCCGTCGTCACGGAGGCGACCGTCCAGCTTGCTTTGCTACCGAAGCGGCGCGGGATTCTCGTCGCGCACTTCCGCACGTTGATCGAAGCGGCGGAAGCGACGGTGACGGCGAACGTTCACAAACCGGCGGCGATCGAACTCGTTGATGAGATCATCATCGAACGCTGCCGATCCAGTGTCGGCTATGCGTCGCTGGTTGAGTTTGTGGTCGGCGAGCCGGGCGCGATCCTGCTGATCGAATGCTTTGCGGACACCGACGACGACCTGCGCGATCAGCTACGAACCATTGAAGCCGACCTCGAATCGCGAGGCATGGGCTATGCCTCGGTGATTGAGACCGATCCCTCGGCGCAGGCGAAGATGTGGCAGATGCGACAGGCTGGGCTGGGACTGCTGATGTCGATGCACGGCGATCCCAAACCGGGCGCGTTTGTCGAAGACACCGCAGTGCCGCCCGAGCGACTGCCGCAATTTGTCGCACGATTCGACGCAGCGGTTCGAGCGCGCGGTCTGAGAGCCGGCTACTACGGACATGCGGCCGCCGGCTGCCTGCACATCCGGCCGGTGGTGAATGTCAAAGATCAGCACGGCCTGGAGCAGACCGAGGCGTTGGCCGCGGAGATTGCCGACCTCGTGGTCGAGTTCGGCGGTTCACTCTCGGGCGAGCACGGCGACGGCATCGTGCGCGGCGCGTTCATGGAGAAGATGTTCGGCCCACAACTGGTTGACGCCTTCTGCGAAGCCAAGCAAATCTTCGACCCTGACGGTCTGTTCAATCCGGGCAAGATTATCGACACTCCGCCGTTCCGCGACAATCTGCGCCTGAGCCCGGAGACGGTCAATGCTGAGCCCTCGGGCTGGCTTGATTTTTCGTCCGAGGGCGGTCTCGCGCGTGCTGTGGAGATGTGCAACGGACAGGGCGCGTGCCGCAAGTTCGACGGCGGGATGTGTCCCTCGTTCCAGGTCACGCAGGACGAAGAGCACTCGACACGCGGTCGCGCCAACCTGCTGCGTCAGATCCTGAACGGTGCGATGCCGCTGGAGGAGCTGTCGGGCGACCGCCTGCACGATGCACTCGACCTGTGCGTCGAGTGCAAGGCGTGCAAGGCCGAGTGTCCGTCTGGAGTCGACCTGGCCAAGATCAAATACGAAGTGCTGGCGCATCGTCATCAGACACACGGTGTGCCGCTGCGAGATCGAGCGTTTGCCAACATCGCCACGTTGCTTCGGCTAGGTTCGCTGGCGCCGGGGATTGCCAACTTCATCGGTTCGACTCCGATTGCCGGGAAGCTCCTGGGACGACTCGGCGTGCATCCAGAGCGTCCGGTTCCGAGGCTGGCGCAGCAGACGTTTGCTCGCTGGTTTGGGCGACGAACGTCGCCTGCCGCGACGCGTGGCGATGTCGTCCTCTATGACGACACGTTCACCAACTTCGTCCATCCGGAGGTCGGGATTGCGGCGACGCGAATCATCGAGGCGCTGGGCTATCGGGTGATCAGGGTCGAGAATCGCGCGTGTTGCGGTCGACCGTCAATCTCCAAGGGTCTGCTCGACGAGGCTCGCAGCCTGGCCGAACGCAATGTCGCGGCCTTGTCGTCCTATGCAGCCTCAGGGACGCCGATTGTGGGCACGGAGCCGTCGTGTCTGCTCACGCTGCGGGACGAGTATCCGTTACTGCTTCGCAGCGAGTCGGCCTCGACCGTGGCGTCGCAGGCGCTGCTCTTTGACGAATGGCTGACTCGAGAATTGGCAGCGGACGGGGCGCCGGACATCTTCTCCGGCGACCACGGGCCGCTCATGCTGCATACGCATTGCCACCAGAAGGCACTGGCCGGATTTACACAAACACTCGATGTCCTCGGTCGCGCCGGCTACGAACCGCGGGCGATTGATAGTGGATGTTGCGGGATGGCCGGGTCGTTTGGATTTGAATCGGAGCACTACGACATGTCGCGCAGCATGGGAGCGTTGCGGCTGTTCCCGGCGCTGGAGGCGGCAGCGGGAATGCCGGTGGCGATCACGGGTGTCTCGTGTCGGCAGCAGATCGGTCATTTCACCGACCGCGAACCGCGACACGTGGTCGAGTATTTGGCCGACGCACTGAAGTAAGAGAAGCGGGCGAGAGGGGCTTGGTGCCGAGGGGCAGAGTCGAACTGCCGACACCACGATTTTCAGTCGTGTGCTCTACCAACTGAGCTACCTCGGCGCGATAGCTGGATCATCATACACTCCGCAGGGCCAATTTCGGACGCTTGGGCTAGTCCTTCGACATCACTTCGACGGTCGGCATGACGGCAAGGCGTACCTGATCGAAGACCTCTTCGATCGTGCCACGCGCGTCAACCACATCCCAGGCGTAGCGCTCGGCCATGACCGACATCTCCTGCAATTGCTTGCGCTGGTGTTGCATGAATCCGTCGTAGATGCTGCGGTCGTGCAAATAGTCGCCGCCGGATTCCCAGAAGTCGAAGCCGCGCTCGAGCACTCGCAGGACCAGGTCTTCGGCATCGATATCGAGGTAGATGACCTGGTCCGGTATCAGCGCGAAGCCGTAGATCTGCTCAAGCCATTCACGCGATGTCCCGCGCACGATTGCCCTCGCGATGAGCGAGAAGATGTAGCGGTCGGCGAGGACGACCATGCCGGCCTGTAGCGCGGGCAACATAATCCGTTCGAAGCGGTCCCAGAAGTCGGTCGCGTAGAACAGGTTGAGGGTGATGGGGTCGAGCGTGTGCCCTTGTTTCGCCTCGTCGATACCGGGTCCAACCAGCGGCGAGCGGCGCAGGCCGCTATCGACCACCCCCCAGCCCTGAGCTTCGAGATAGTCTTTCAGGATCGAGATGATCGTCGTGCGTCCGACGCCGTCGGTGCCCTCGATCACAATCAAGCGTCCCGGCAACCAGTCTTGATCGATGCCGGGAGGAGTCTCGCCGTAGAACTTGACGGCGGTCACAGGCCACCTCCGGCGGCGATGGCCGCGAAGCCGGTCTGGATGTGAGTCGGCACGTCAGAGATCTCGCGTCGCGGCATGCCTTCGAGCAGCGGTTCAACGAGTTCACGGACCAGGACCTGCTGGCTGACGAGCGACTGTGAGGCATCGATCGGTGTGATGTCGAATTCGTCGCAGAGGTCCTCGTACTCATTCAGGATTCGTCCCTGGAAGAGACGGAAGGACTCTTGCACGTCATCGGACAGTCCCAGGTCCATTCCGGCTTCGTAGAACTTGATCTCTGCTCTCGCAGCGGCAATGCGGCGGATCGATTCGTCCAATGACACATGGAAGTACAGGGCGAGATTCGGCGGCGGCGCGAAGGAGTAGAGGTTCCGCACCCAGTGTCGATTGACACCGCGGGCGGCGTCTCGAGCGAATGCCGTGTAGACGTATCGGTCGGCGAGCACGATCACGCCGGCCTGTAGCGCCGGCAGAATCTGTTCGTGCGTACGGCTGGCAAAGTCGGCCGCGTGAATCAGGCTGAACGACATCGGAGTCAGGAGCTGTCGCCGCTTGCCTCGTTTGGTCGTAGTGCGGACGATCGGCGACGAGTTCCACTCGGTGAAGACGGTGACGAAGCCCTCGCTGCGCAGCCATTTGTGGAGTAGGTCAAGCTGTGTGCTCTTGCCGGAGCCGTCGATGCCTTCAACGACGATCAGTCGGCCGGGCAAATCGGAGAAGTGTGCAGAGGTGGCCACCGGCGTTTCCCTTCGCGGCGCTCGGATATGCGATCGGTTCGCAAATTTGCACGATAAGCGTAGACAATTCAGTTCAGGTTAATGAAACGAAACCATTACCGGCCAAGTGTGACATGAGCGCCCGCCTCTGTTTCAGCCGGACGCAGCGGGCGGCGGTAGGAAGCAAGAGGCCGGCCTCGCTGTTCGTCAATCGATTGACGAACAACGAGGCCGGCAGTTGGAAGCCCTGTGAAGCCGCGGCCGGTTACCGGATCACGGTCGCAGAGGCGTCTGCGAGGCATCCTTCCTGCAGCGGAACGACCGGTCCGATCGATTCGATTCGCTGCACGCTTTTGCCACTACCGAACTTGTCGGCGTAGGTGACGGTGATGCGCAAGAACTTGTTCGCATCGGCGGCGAGCGGTGAATAGCTGGATTCGTAAGACTCGATCTCGCCGATCGTGCTCCAGTTGTCCTCGCCGTCGTCCGAAATCTCCCAGAGCCAGGTGAGGTCTGTTTTGCGGCCATCCGGATCGCTCAACAGCGCATGGAGCACGGGCGTGCAGAGCGGTGTTGGTCTCCAGACGTTGACCCGTCCTGGTTCGTCGATGTCGGTGACATGGATCGTGAGATCCAAGTGCGCATCGGATTCTCCGTCGTTGGCCGTCAGCCGCACGGAGTATGTGTTCCGGTATTCGAAGCTGAGATGCCGAGTGGTTCGAAGCTGGCCGCTCGCTGAGTCAATGGCGAAGGTTGAGGCGTCCTCGCCGTTCAGCGAGTAGGTCAGCTCCTGGCCTTCAAGATCGGTGGCGACGACGGGGTCACCGACCAAGGCGCCTGCGGACGGACTCTCATCCAAGGTGCGTGCCGCGCTGTCGCCTTCGTTGAACGTCGGCGGGTGGTTGCGGGCGTCCACGCATTGAACGGCAACTGCCGCTACGGCGTCGTGGTCGAGGATGGCGTCGTTGCCGGCGGCATCCTCGATCGTGCCGTCCGAGAGGCTGAGTTTGTTCTGTCCGATGGCGAAGCCGTCTGGGTCGTGGTCGCCTTCAGCCACTTCGTAGACGAAAGTCAACGTGTTCGTGCCCGACGCGTGGTTACCGTCCTCGCTGCGAGCCTGAGCCGTCTGCTCGAGAGTGGCGACCTTCGCGACGCCGTCGAAGTCGAGCTCAAGCGTGGCCGAGCCGGCCACCGTGACATCCTCGTCAAAGACCACGTCAACTCTGATTTCTTCGCCGGTGACGTAATCTCTCGCTGCCGGTGTGGTGGTCACCGCGAGACTGGAGACGGTTGGTGAGACCAGGTCATCGGAACCCAGCACTTTGTGCTCGGATTGATCGTGCAGCGCACGATAGCCGAAGCTGCTGTACAGGCCGGTTGCCTGAGAACGGATGAAGCCGGATCCGAAGTAGCCCGAATTTCTGCCACCGGCCGAGACGGTGAACCCGCTCTCGTCGACATCGGTGCGCTTGACGGTGTAGCTGAAGACGAGCTTGTCGGCGCCAGCGCCGTGGTCGTAGCGGGCGCCGCGCCAACTGCCTTCGAGATCGCCGACATAGATGCTGACTCCCACTTCACCTTCGACGACCATGTCTTCTTCGTAGGTGAGTTGAATCTCGAGGGATTCGCCGGCCTGGTAGGTGTCGCCTTCGTTCGGCTTTGAGATGATGGAGACGTCGGTGATCTTGACGGAATGCTTCCAGTCCACCTTGTGGTCCTCGGCGCTCCCGACGCGGTCGAACAACCCGTTCGTCTTGACGCCCGTGACAGCGTCCACGATCGAGCCGCGGCCGTGGAATCCGTGATAGATGCCATCGTCGTCGACGTACCCGCCGGGCACTGTTACTCCGTCTTCGTCGGCGTCGTCCCACTGGACTTGCCGGCCGAAGATCAGGCAGTCGGTGCCGGATCCACCGAGGAACTTCGTGGTGTACCAGCGACTGCCGATGAACATGCCGAGATACACCTTGCCCTGGACTTCGACCTCAGTGTCGAAAGTCAGGCCGACTTTGATCATCTCGTTGACGCCGTAGGTGTCGCCGACCGCCGGTCGGGAGACCAATGCCACGTTGGTGACTTGCGGCGCAAGGTCCTCGGAGGCTTGCGATGCGTGGTCCGTCCTTGGCTGCAATGTCGAGCCAGCGGAGTCGCCGCCAGGGGTCGCCATCCGGAGGGGGAACAGTGGGTTCGATCCAATATCTTGCTGATCGTCCGTTGGTTCGTCGACTTCCGTCCGGGGACCTTGCGCAAACGCGGGCGTTGTCAGAGCCAGCATCAGCGCTGTGATCGCGAGGAACAGCGCCACAAGCGGCAGATTGGATCGCCTCACTCCGTTTCCTGAGGGTCTTTTGCCTTGCCAGCCCGCGAATGGACTCTTTTGGCGAGTCATCGCAAATCCTTTCCGATTTCCTGATGCCGTCTTTGGGTTGGAGTTGTTGGTCGACCAGACTCTGATTTCAACGTATGTCCGGCATTGCTTAACAAGCGAAGCGAGAATGCGCCTATCACAATCGCGAGGAGGCAACGAATGAATCAATAAACACGAAATCTGTGGCTGGCACACGTTGTCGAGCGGTTTGTATCGGACTCTTCAATAAACGCCCGGCATAAACGAACGATTCATCGTTTCTGCCGACAGCTAATGACCGGTTCGCGCCGCAAACACCGATCCGGTCAGGCACAACTGCGTTTGGTTACCTTGCGAAACAGGCAGGAGTCCGCTTCAGAACAGGTGGGATTCCGCTCGCATGAAGGAACGCGATTATGGCATTCGATATCGGGATAGGTAGCAGCCGCAGGGTTGCCAAGCTGAATGCGGCCTCGGAAGTCGTCGAGACTGCGATGGGGCCGGTCGAGTTCGCGATCCACGGCGATGCTCCGTACGTCGTGATCTTTCACGGCACGCCGCAAGGACACAACGCGAGTTTCATCGGCGAGCCGATGGAGCAAGCTGGGTTCGGGACGATTACGCCATCGCGACCGGGCTACCTCAGAACGCCGCTTGAAACGGGGCCCTCGTTCGAGGAGCAAGCCGACGCGGTCGCTGCGCTGCTCGATGTGCTGTCGATCGATCAGGTCGCGGCATATGCAATCTCGGGCGGCGGTCCGAGCGGCATCCAGTTCGCTGCACGTCATCCCGACCGCGCACGCGCGTTGATCCTCGAGGTCGCCATTTCACAAGCGTTCGTTCCTGAGGTTTCAGATCTGACCGTTGCGCTGTCCATGAACCCATTCGTTCAATGGATCTCGGGTCTCATCCTGCAGCGGTTCCCTCGCGTCGGTCTGGGTCAGTTCCTCAAGTTGGAGAGCACTCTGGAGGCGGCGGATCGGGCGAGGGTGATCGACGACATCATGTCAGTCCCGGAGAAGCTGGCGCTCCTGGACAAGCTGATCGTCGACTCGCCGCCGATGAACCTATTGCGCGCCGGATTTCACAACGATATGAAACAGTTCGGTTCCATCGAACAGCTGCCACTCGATCAAGTTCGTTGCCCGACGCTGGTCACCCACGGCACGCATGACGGTGATGTGCCCTTCGCCCACGCCGAGAATTCGGCCCGAGGGATTCCGAACGCGGAACTGTTCAAGGTCGAGAAGGGCTGGCATCTGCTCGGCCTCAGCGACGGTGACAACGCATACCTCCAGGCGGAAATCGACTTCTTGCAGAAGCATCTGGCTGACTGAGGGCCGTGTCTTCATGTCTGACCGGACTTGCGGTCAGTTGCCTAATCCCATGGCAGACATTTGAGCCGGTTCTGGCTCGCTGAGGGTGTCTCGGGAGTACAACGATCGTTATTCCCGCGCGTCGCCGCGGGTATGACGGAGGTGGGGAGGTCTGCTGACTTCCGAGACAGCGTCAGAAGGGGCAACAATGGTCTCTCCATCCTGATCACATCGCCTCCTGGACATCCCTCTAGACTGTCGTCGTTTGCAGGCGGCCTGCCTGGGCCCGCTCGCACTCATCACGACAGGAATTGAGATGGATATCGCCGCATTAGGCAAGTCTCCCAACGCCGACCCGTTGGTGCAGACGATTATGGAGCATGATCTGGCTCGCCACATTGTTGAGCTCGACGCCTATGGCTTTACAGTCATCCCACCCGAAAAGATGGGCACGTCGCCTGGTTTCGCCGACCGTTTGCGCGACGCGATCCTGAACACCTACCAGCGCCGTCACGATGTCGAGATCGACGATTGGCGCACGGCCGAGCTGCCCGCTCCCAACGAGCGCGCATGGCAACTGATCGATGAGGACGACGCGATCACCGAGGCCGTGCTCAATCCGGTCGCGCTGACGATGGCCCGTTGGCACTGTGGACAGAGCGCTGTGCTGGGCGGGACTTCCTCGATCATCAAGCCGCCGCACGAGAAGAGCTACCTCGGCATCCACAACGACACCCACGGCGTGCCGCCGCCCCAGGCTGCTTACACCCATCTGGTCAACACGAGCTGGATCCTCACCGACTACGACTCGCGCGAGGACGGTCCGACCGTGTTTGTTCCGGGCTCGCATCGCTGGGGCCGCGCACCTGCGCCGCATGAGACGAACTTCTGGGAAGAGGGCGCATTGCTCGACCCGGTCTCGATCCAGGCCAAGGCGGGCTCACTCGCCGTCTGGGGCGGCAACACCTGGCACGGCGCCATGAACCGCATGAGCACTGGTCTCCGGGTCACCCTGGTCCTGGTCTGGATGCGGCCGTACATGAAGATGATCAACCAGTGGGACGACTGCGCGGTCTCGCCGGAGCGGCTCGAGCGATACCCTGAGCTGCACAAGATCCTCGGCTACGACCACCCGTACCCATCCCGCGAGTCGATCCGCAACGCCAAGTACGTCGGTGAAATGATGGCCGTCGGCCAGGACCAGTTCGCGTAGCCGAGACCTGCGCTACTGCCGGGGTCAACGTCGGAGGTGCGCAAGCGACGAATGACGCATTCCGCTTGCAGGCCGATGGGAGGCGGGACCGCCTCAGCCTTCGGCAGCTCCCCCTGCAAGGGGGAGCGGGAGAGTTGATAAGTGCTTCGAATGGGATCGTCGCGTCAATGTGAACAGGCCCTAGCTCGCCTCAACCAGTTACGAATCTGATTCGTAGTTCATTGCAGGTTGGGGGAAGGTTGGTGGAGATAGGGGGACTCGAACCCCCGGCCTCGTCGTTGCGAACGACGCGCTCTCCCAGCTGAGCTATATCCCCACGCTGAAGCCGAACGGGTTTAGCGTACAACCGCGACGGCTTGCGATTCAATCAACGAGTTCATCATCGGGAATCAGGCCGTCGGGCAGGTCGACGGTCATGGTTCCAGCGGCGATATCGATCGCAGTCACCACATCACGCAGAGCGGGGATGAGGATGTCACGACGTTCACCGCGCTCCACGATGTAGACGTCGTTTGCGCCGGTCTGAAGCACCTCGCGAATCGTTCCCAACTGCTCATCGGTCGAGGTGACGACGGTCAGACCTTCGATTTCGTCGATGTACCAGAACGGTTCGCTGGTCTGCGGTCGTTCGTCCTCGGGAATCTCGATCAGTTCGCCTCGCAACGCTTCCGCCGACTCTTGATCGCCGACGCCTTCGATGTAGAGATAGACCCGACCGCTCTGCCAGTTACTACTCATGATGCGACGCACTTGCTCGGCGATGAAGACGCGGGCGCCGGGATCGAAGCGTTCCGGGAAGTCAGTCAGCGGCCGCGCCTTGACTTCGCCCTTGAGCCCGCGCGGACGCTCAACCACGCCGATGGCGCGGAAGCCGTCGCGCGGCATGCGGTCCTGTGGAGCGTTGCGTCCGAGGCGAAGCGCCATTGGTCCGGTTAGCGAATGTCGAGCGACGTGTCCACGGCGCGAGCGTGTCCAGCGACGGAGAGCAGCGTGCGCATCGCCATGGCGAGACGTCCTTCGCGGCCGATGATGCGGCCCATGTCATCCTCGTGGACGTTTAGCTGGATGGCGACGTGGTCGCCGTTGTCTACGCGCTCAACGCGGACGGCGTCCGGGTCGTCGACCATCCATTTGGCGACGTATTCGATGAAGTGTTCCATCAGTATTCCATCAATGCGAGATCGATGTGAGATCCATGTGAGTCGGCTGCGAGACTACTCTGCCGCCGCCGCGGCGGCCGCTTTCTTCGCGTCTGCTCGCTTGCTCCGCGGCTTGGCTTTCCACGGTTCGATCAGACCTTCTTTGGCCAGGAAGTGATGCACGGTCTGGGTCGGCTGGGCGCCGTGGGAAAGCCAATACTTGGCGCGTTCGCCGTCGATTTCGAAGGTCGCCGGATCGGTCAGCGGGTCGTAGAAGCCAAGATTCTCGACGAATCGTCCGTCGCGCGGCTTGCGCGAATCCTGGACGACCACTCGGTAGAAGGCCCGTCCCTTACGCCCGTGCCGGGCCAGTCGAATTTTCAGCATGTGTTCAGCTCTGTCTGATCTTCCTGGGTCCGTATCGATCCAGCGTAGCGGGGACTGTCGATTCGCGCAGTCACGCTAGCGACGGCCGGCCGGGGCGCGGACGCCGGCCATTCCCGGCATCTTGCCCAACGCGAGGTCCTTCATGATGCCTTTGGCCGTTTTGAACTGATTCAGGAGTTGATTCACTTCCTGGGGAGATGTTCCGCTGCCCTTGGCGATTCGGCGTCGGCGGGAACCGTTGATCATGTCGGGTTTGTGCCGTTCTTCGGGCGTCATCGACAACACGATCGCCTCAAACTGCTTGAAGAAATCGTCGTCGATCTCGTCCACCTGGATCTTGTCCTTGATCGAGCTGAGACCGGGGATCATGTTCACGATCTGCGAGATTGGCCCCATCTGACGGACTTTACTGATCTGCTCGATGAAGTCGTTCAGATCGAATTCACCGTCCTGCAGCCGCCGACGCCAGACCTTAGCATCTTGATCGCCGAACTCTTGCTCGGCGCGCTCGACCAGGGTGGACATGTCGCCGCGACCGAGGATGCGACCGGCGAGACGGTCGGGGTGGAACTGCTCGAGTGCATCGGGCCGCTCGCCGATGCCGAGGAACTTGATTGGCGCGCCGGTGACGGCGCGAATCGAAAGCGCGGCGCCGCCGCGGGCGTCGCCATCCATTTTGGACAGGACGACGCCGGTGATGCCAACAGCTTCGTCGAAGGCGGCAGCCGCATTGACGGCGTCCTGACCGGACATCGCATCGGCGACGAGCAGCACTTCGGTTGGCTTGAACTTGTCACGCAGGTCGGTGATCTCGGACATCATGTCTTTGTCGATGTGCAGGCGGCCGGCGGTATCGACGACGACTGTTCCTGCGCCGATCTGGGCTGCGCGTTCAAGCCCCTGCTTGACAATCTTGACCGGCTTCTCATCTGCGCCAAGCTCGAACACTTCGATGTCCAACTGTCGGCCCAGCGCCTGGAGCTGATCGATCGCTGCTGGACGATAGACATCGGCGGCGATCAGCAGTGGACGATCGCCGGCCTTCTTGGCTCGGAGGGCGAGCTTCGCCGATGTCGTCGTTTTGCCGGAGCCTTGCAGTCCGACCATGAGAATGATGGTCGGGCCTTGTGAGGCTCTCTGGAGGCTGGGCGACTCCGTGCCGAGCAATGAGATCAGTTCGTCGTTGATGATTTCGACGACGCGATTGAGCGGAGTCGGCGAGCGCATCACCTCTTCAGTGTTGGCTCGGGAGCGGACCGCTTTGATGTAGTCGCGGGCGACCTTGTAGTTGACATCGGCCTCGAGTAAGGCGAGGCGGACTTCGCGGAGGGCCGACTCAAGGTCTTTCTCAGAGATCGCGCCGCGCCTGCCGAGCGTCGCAAAGACGCCTTGCAGCTTGCCGCTTAGTGCATCGAACATCGCCATCGGTTTTGGTTCCCCCCTCCGTCACTTCGTGACACCTCCCCCCGCGAAGCGGGGGGAGGGGGCAATCTATTGGCGTTAAGCCTAGCTAGGACAGACCGGCCTCTGCCATGCGCACACAGAGGTCGCCGACGCGGACGCTGTAGCCCCACTCGTTGTCGTACCAACTGACGACCTTGACCTGCGTGCCCTCAAGCACCATGGTCGAAAGCGCGTCGATGATCGAGGACGACGGGGAGCCCTTGAAGTCGCTGCTGACCAGCGGGGCGGTCTCGTACTCGAGGATGCCGTGCAGCGGCGACTCGAGGTCGTTCGCGGCCTTCTCGAAGGCGGCGTTGATCTCTTCGGCGTCGGTGGCGCGCTGGGCGTCGATGACGAGGTCGACGACGGAGACGGTGCTGGTCGGGACGCGGTAAGCCATGCCGTTGAGTTTGCCGTTGAGGTGCGGCAGGACGAGGCCGACGGCCTTGGCAGCGCCGGTCGTAGTCGGAATGATGTTCATCCCGGCGGCGCGGGCGCGGCGCAGGTCGCTGTGGACGGTGTCGAGGATCGCCTGGTCGTTGGTGTAGGCGTGGATCGTCGACATGATCCCGCTCTTGATGCCGACCGTGTCATCGAGCACCTTGGCCATCGGCGCGAGGCAGTTGGTGGTGCAGGAAGCGTTGGAGACCACGTGGTGCAAGGCCGGGTCATACGCGTCGTCGTTGACGCCGAGCACGATGGTGAGGTCTTCGTTCTTGGCCGGCGCCGAGATGACGACCTTGGAGGGTCCGTGGTTGAGGTGGCCGCGCGCTCTGGTCGCGTCGGTGAAGATGCCGGTGCTCTCGACGACGATCTCGACGCCGTGGTCGCCCCAGGGAATCTGGCCGGGGTCGCGCTCGGAGATGACGGCGATGCGATGGCCGTCGATCACCAGGTCGCCGTCGATGACATCGACGTTGCCCGGGTAGCGGCCGTAGTTGGTGTCGTACTTGAACAGGTGCGCGTTGGTTTCGGAGTCGGTCAGGTCGTTGATCGCGACGACTTCGAGTTCATCGCCGTGAAAGTCGAGCATGCCCTTGAGCACCTGTCGACCGATCCGGCCGAAGCCGTTGATGCCAATTTTCGTCGTCACGAATGTCTCCTGAGTGATTGTGTGGATGCGACTCGTTCAATTGCAGGATCGCAGAGGTATGCGGTGCACTCAACCTCAGTGGATGCAGAACGGTGGAGATTCTCTAATCAGAACGGACATACAGTGTTGCGGTTATATTCCTCTTGCACCTCCGGTCTGCAAACGCCCAGATGGAGAGGTCCATGTCCACAATCTCAAGAACACGGGTGCTCTTTCTTGACGACTCGGGCAAACCGCATCCCCGTGATACTTCGCGAGCAGTGGTGATTGCTGGCTTTTCCATCCCCTCAGAGCATGTTCGGATGCTTCACAGAAGAATCGCTGGGGCAAAGTCCAGATTTTTTCCGCAACGCGGAGACCCATCTCGGTGGGAAATCAAAGCAAGCCAAATGAGCGGACGTAGGCGTCGAAAGTCGGTCAGATTCCGGAGCTTTGTGGATGAAGTTCTCCGGATCCTCGGTGCGCTCGACTGCACCGTCTACTCGGTCAGCATCGACAAGCGAAACATGGCGCACGAGATGGAACTGTCCGCCACTATGCCCCTGCAACTCCAGGTGCTTATCGGGCACTTCACACACGAGTGCGAGGCTGAGGGTAGTACGGGCATGATTGTGTCAGATTGGTCCGAACAAGGTCTAGATTCGCATGCGAACAAATGTGTGGCTAGTTTTGTGATCACGCGCCGCCTCAATCACCACCCAGGTGTGTACTACACCGACTCCGCGGCTTCACATGCGATTCAAGTAGCCGATCTGATTGCAGGTGTCCGCCGACGGGCGGTTGAGGGAGACACGGACATGCAGCGCTTGGATAGTCGCCTAGCCGCCATCCGCTCCAGCAGCGCCACTACTACCGGCATAACCCAATCGGGTAGGCCATACGAGAACCGAATCAGCCTGTTCTGAAGTCCGGTTGCCAAACGAATTTGGATGAGATACGCTTGGCTCAGCCAGGGAGGTTCGGTTAGTAGGCCCCGGCCGAATATGACCGCAGACCGCTGGTGTAGAGGCCCCGGACCGCACGGGGCCTCATTCCTTGTCCCGATAATTTGGTATTTCCGCTTTTCGAGCACTCGTTTACAGCAGCAGACGCTTGGGCGCCCCCGATGGTTGGCGACGGTAGTTGTCGATCAGGAGTCTCTGCCGTCCGGCGTCGATGATCCATGATGCTTTGCAGCGCCTGACGTCTTCTAGCAGCGTCTGCGTTTGACGGTGTAGGCGCTGGTATTCCTGCCGATCTTCGGGCTCGACTCCGAAGAGGCCGCTGCCGACGGCGAAGCGGCACTGGCGATCCTGGATCACGATCTGCCAGCCGATCAACAGCTGGGCCCAGCCGAGGTGGAACGCTTCGTCGGACCAGTTGACGAGGAACCGCTTGTCGTGTGAGCCATCCGCGCTGAGTAGCGCCGACGCGCCGAAGTGCGGTCGCGACAACTCGGAGACGGCGCGATAGGCGTCCGCCGTATCAGGCGCCATCGCGATCTGTTGGCCGGCCATGTACTGGCCCATGCCGATTTCAGTGGCATGGTGCTCCTGGTTGTTCGACCAGGCGTCGCGCAACCAGTCTTCGAACTCGATTTGTTCATCGCCGACCACGGCCTGTTCTGCGCCCAGCCACTCCATCATGGCCCGCATCAGCGCCAAGGCAGCTGAATAGGATGCGCGCGCCGTCAGCGCTCGAGCCTCGATCCCGCCGCTGTAGACGCGCGACCAGAAGATGAGCGCCGAGGCATAACGTCGGTTGCGGAATGAGGAACCATAAGACTGTTCGACGATCTTGTGCTGCAAGCTGAATGCGTCGCTGAGCCAGCGCAGATCGAGCGGGAGCGCGAAGGATGTCTCGCGAAATGCGTCGCGTCGCACCTGTGGTTCTTCGTCACGCGGCTTGGCCAGTGCGGGTGTCGCGGATGGGAACGTGATCGGCGATATCCGCTGCCTGGGCGGACCCGGCGGGTCGGAGGCGTCGGCGGTCATGGCGTCGAGGTTCGTGTGTCTCTGGAAGCGAGCAGCGCTTCCAACCAGAGCAGGAGACGTTCACTCTGGGCTTCGATGAAGGGGCGGTCCGGATGCCAGTTCCACAGCTCGCGCACGACTTCGAGCGTTGACCAGGTGCTGCCGTCGCCGCCATTGACGATTTGCACGATCCGCGTGGCGACGTGGTTTGCATTCCAGATCAGGGGTCGTTCGTAGTCGAGCATTCTGGTGGTCTGGGTCAGCGCTCTGATCCATCGCTCAACGGTGTCGAAGGCGACGCGGCGGTCCATGAGCATCGCGCGCAGGGCGAGCACTTCAGGTAGATCAACGATGCGTGCCGGGGGACGGTCGGGAGGCGGAATCGGCTCGGGTCCGTCGTCTGCGGGGAATTGTTCGAGGGCATCGGTCCAGTGGTTCGCCGGGATTCGGCGTAGCTCGTTGTAGACCATGGCGCCGCCGGAGCCGGCGTCCCACCAGGCACGAAGCCGCTCATGTCGCGGCTGTGTCTGAGGTTGGACGAGTTCGGTGGTTTCGGAATCGGGAGGAGTGGAGGTGGGCACGGACCTAGGTTATCTCAGGGGTTATCGCAGCGAGTTCTGTCGGCTGATAACGGCGGATTCTGTTGCCTGAACGTTACGTGGAATAACTGATAACTGCTATTACCGATCACCCACGCGGAGTTTCCGAGTTGCTTGGTAAAGCGGATCAAGCGCCGATGCCTGTTATCGGCGCCGCTACAACTACCACGATGGCGAGCATGAAGGAGGCGACGCGGCAATATGGAACACGAAATCCAACAGTTTCTGACCTACATGGCGGCGGAGCGGGGAGCATCGGCGAACACGATTTCCGCCTACCGCAACGACCTCGCGCAGCTGCGCGCCTACTTCATCGAGCAACAACCGAGGCAAGGCGACGGCGCCGGGACGGTCACGCCGATCGAGGAGATCGACGCGGAGCAGCTCCAGGAGTACATCGTCCACCTGCGCGAGCAGCAGTATGCTCCCGCGACGGTGGCGCGGAAGGTTGCCGCAGTCAAGAGCCTGTTCAGCTATCTGCGCGGCGAGGGCCTGATTGTTGTCAATCCGGCCGAGCAGCTGTCCTCGCCCCGTGTGGGTCGCAGCTTGCCGCGGACGCTGACGATCCAGGAGGTCGATGTGCTGCTCGAGCAGCCAGGCCGCTGGGACACGCCGGAGGCGGCTCGCGACCAGGCGATGCTGGAAATGCTCTATGCGACCGGCATGCGCGTGTCGGAGTTCGTTTCTCTTGACCTGTCCTCGATTGAGTTGCAGGGACAACGTGCCTCGGTGCGTTGTGTCGGCAAAGGTCGGCGCGAGCGATTGATCCCGATCCATTCGGCCGCAGTGGCGGCGTTGCATCACTACCTGCAGGAAGCACGGCCCAAGCTGGCTCGTGGTCGTCGCGATGTGGCGCTGTTCATCAATCGTCGCGGCGAGCGCCTGACCCGCCAGGGTGTCTGGCTGATCATCAAGAACTACGCACAGGAAGCTGGTATCGCCGGTGTGACGCCGCACACGCTGCGCCATAGCTTCGCCACACACCTGCTGCGCGGCTCAGCGCCGCTGCGCAATGTGCAGGAGCTGATGGGTCACGCCAATATCTCGACGACCCAGCTGTACACCCAGTTGACCGACGAACACCTGCGGGACGTCTACGATCGGGCTCATCCCCGCGCCAGCTAGTTGGGCTCGCTGAACGAGCCGACGCGCCCGGGCTTGATCGGAGGCGAGAGTGGCATTAACCAAGATTGCATTGATCCGCGCACGGGAAATTCTCGATTCGCGCGGCAACCCGACCGTGGAGGCGGATGTCGTCCTCGAGGGCGGTGCGATGGGTCGCGCGGCCGTGCCGTCGGGCGCAAGCACCGGTTCGCACGAGGCGGTCGAGCGTCGCGACGGCGACGCCGGTCGCTATCGCGGTCGTGGTGTGCTGGACGCGGTGGCGTCGGTTAACGGAGAGATCAATGAAGCGCTGCATGGTCACGACGCCCTCGATCAGTTGGCCATCGATGAAGCGCTGATCGCGCTCGATGGCACGGAGCAGAAATCGCGACTCGGCGCGAACGCGCTGCTCGCGGTCTCGATGGCCTCTGCGGACGCAGCTGCCGAGGCATCACAGATGCCTCTCTATCAATCGATCGGCGGAGACGACGCGGTCGTGCTGCCGGTGCCGCTGGCCAACATTCTCAACGGCGGTGTTCACGCGGATGACGGCGCCGACTTCCAAGAGTTCATGGTCGCGCCGATTGGCGCAGACCGCTTCGCACACGGTCTACGGATGGTGGTTGAGGTCTATCACTCGTTGGCGGCAGAGCTGCGTTCACAGGGACTGGCAACCGGCCTCGGTGACGAGGGCGGGTTCGCTCCGTCCTTGGCGACGAACGAGTCGGCGCTGGACCTGATTGTCAACGCGATTCGCACAACGGGTTATGAGCCGGGTCGCGACATCGCGATTGCGCTCGATCCCGCAGCCAGCGAGCTGTGGTCTGATGGACGATATGAATTGCACACCGAGGGGCGATCGCTCACGAGCGCCGAGATGGTGTCGCTCTGGAGCGACTGGCGCCGACGCTATCCGATCGTCTCGATTGAGGATGGTATGCACGAGGACGATTGGGACGGCTGGCGAGCCCTGACCTCTGAGATTGGTTCGCTTGCGCAGATCGTCGGCGACGACCTGTTGGTCACCAATCCCGAGCGATTGCGTCGAGGCATCGAGCTGGGCGCAGCGAACAGCATTCTGATCAAAGTCAACCAGATCGGCACACTGTCGGAGACGCTGGAGGCGGTCCGGATTGCTCAGGAGGCGGGATGGACGGTGATTATCAGCCATCGCTCGGGCGAGACTGAGGACACGACGATTGCAGACCTCGCTGTGGCGACAAATGCCGGCCTGATCAAGACGGGCGCGCCGGCTCGTGGTGAGCGAACGGCGAAGTACAACCGCTTGCTGAGAATCGCCGAGGAGTTGGGCGATCGGGCGGTGTATGCGGGGATGGACGCTATTCCTCAGGCGTCGCGATTGGTGTGACGAATTCCTTTCCTAACAGTTCGTCATTCCCGCGCTCCGTCGCGGGAATCTCGCTGCATTCAATACCGGCGACCGATTCTGGCACCCCTCGCGTCCTACAAACGCCTTCTCAGGCACTGCCTGTGAGCTGTTCATAACGAGATACCCGCGGCAAGCGCGGGTATGACGAGAGCTACGCAACGGGCTGGGATTGAGTGTTCAGAGCTCTAGCTTGAGCTGTTCTGCTAGCCGTTGAGTCATGCCAGGAGTTGACGCGATGTCGGTGACGTCTGCATCGCGCAATGCTTGCAAGGAGCCGAACTTTCGCAGCAAGGCTTTCTTTCTCCTGGGGCCGATTCCTTTGATTCGGTCAAGGGTGCTTTGCGATGTCTGGCGGGCTCTCAGGCGGCGGTGATAGGAGATGGCGAAGCGGTGAGCTTCGTCGCGGATTCGCTGCACGAGGTAGAGGCCTTGCGAGCGTCGGTCGAGCCTGACCGGATCGGCTGAATCGACCTGGAATAGCAGCTCCTCGCGCTTGGCCAGGCCAGCGAGCGGGATGTCGTCGACGGCGAGATTGCGCATCACGTCGTGTGCCGCTGAGACCTGGCCGCGTCCGCCGTCGACGATCACGAGGTCGGGGATTGCACCCCAGCCTTCCGATTCCGGTTGCGCGTCCCGCTCTTCATCCTCGGTCGCGGACGAGTCAGGCTGATCGGGGACATCGAATCCTTTGGCCCGCTCGGCTCGGCGCCCCTCGCCCAGCCGCTTGAAGCGTCGTTGGATCACTTCGGCCATGGATGCGAAGTCGTTGGGACCGTCGGTCGTGTCGACGGTTTTGATCCTGAAGCGCCGATACTCGCTCGTCGCCGGCCGACCGTAGAGGAAGACAACCATGGAGGCGACGACGTTGGAGCCCTGCGTGTTGGAGATGTCATAACACTCGATGCGGCGTGGCGGCGCAGGCAGGCTGAGCGCTTCTTCCAACTCCGTCAGCGCCGCGTCGGTGCGGCCGCGATCGGCCATCCAGCGGACGCGGGACATGGCCAGCGTTTCCGACGCGTTCTCGGTGGCCATCGCGACCAGGCGTCGCTTGTCGCCTCGCTGTGGATGCCGGACCTCAACCTTCGTTCCGCGCTTCTCTGTCAACCACGATTGCAGCAGATCCAGGTCTTCGATTTCGTCGGGAATCAGCACCAGTTTCGGAGGTTGCAACGCACCTTCATAGTGTTGGCGCAGGAATGATGAGACGACCGCAGCGGTCGATTCATCCTTGACGCCGGCCACATTGAAGTGGTCGGAGCCGGCCATCTTCTGACCGCGAATGAACAGCACCTGGACGACCGCCTCGTCGCCGTCGACCGCGAGGCCGAAGACGTCGATTTCGGCGGCCGACGTGTCGGCGGTGAGCTGCGTCTCGGTGACTCGCTCGACCGCGGTGATCTGGTCGCGAAGCTGCGCGGCACGTTCGAAGTTCAACTCCTCGGCCGCGTCGGTCATTGATGTCTTGAGCTGCTTGACGACCGTCTCGCTCTTGCCGTCGAGGAAGAGCATGGTCTGGTCGATCACTTCCTTGTACTCGTCGGGGGTGCAGAAGGACGTGCATGGCGCGATGCAGCGGCGGATGTAGTACTCGAGGCAGGGTCGGGGATCGGAGCCGGTGATCTCCTTGTCGCAGGAGCGCCAGGGAAAGAGCTTCTTGACCAGATCGAGTGTCGTCCGCACCGACTTGGCCGAGGCGTAGGGACCGAAGTAGCGCCCGCCGTCCTTGGCGACGCGGCGCGTGATCGTCACCCGAGGCCAGGGCGCGTCGACATCGATCTTCAGGTAGGGATAGTGTTTGTCGTCCTTGAGCCGGACGTTGAAAAAGGGCTGATGCCGCTTGACGAGCGTCGCTTCGAGGTGCAGTGCGTCCTGCTCGGTGTGGGTGGTGACATAATCGAGCTGTGCGATCTTCGAGGCGAGCACCCGAGTTTTGCCCTCGAGCGAGCGCGGCGAGCCGAAGTAGTTGCGCACGCGGGACTTGAGGTTGGCCGCTTTGCCGATGTAAATGACGCGGTCGTTGGCGTCGCGGAAGGTGTAGACGCCGGGTTTCGCCGGTAGCGCGGAGACCTGCGCCTGGAGTTGGGCGCGCGCTTCTTCGGGCGAGGTGGGCGTGGTCTGGTCAGGTGCGTTGGTGGTCACGGAAACAAGGGTATCGAAGCGCAGATGTCGCAGCGGCAGGAGATCCGGTCCCTACTTCAACCGGTCCCGGCTCGGAGAGTGTCCCAGAAGTCGCCTGACCTCTATTCCCGTCATACCCGCGCTCCGCCGCGGGAATGACGGAAGTGAATGGATGGGTAGTCGGCTAGAGGTGAAATGGAGGTGGCGCGCCCGGCAGGACTCGAACCTGCGACCTCTGCCTCCGCAGGGCAGCGCTCTAATCCGCTGAGCTACGGGCGCAATGCAACGGCGGGTTGGAAGTGGGTGGAGATATTGAGTGATGGTGCCGACGAAGGGATTCGAACCCCCACGGGCTTAAGCCCACTACGCCCTGAACGTAGCGCGTCTACCAATTTCGCCACGTCGGCAGCGATGCGGAGTCTGCTTTGACTCCCTCAAGTCTCCTTGTTGTTGCCAACCCTTTCAAGCGTATCGCGAAATCTGATAACGGCGAATGCTGGTGGGCGATGCAGGACTTGAACCTGCGGCCTCTCGGATGTGAACCGAACGCTCTAGCCAGCTGAGCTAATCGCCCGTATCTGAAGGACCCACCCCAACGTGCTGCCAGCAGACGCACCCACAGGTGTTGTCAGCAGACGCACCCCAAGGTGCTGGTAGCAGACGCACCCCAAGGTGCTGGTAGCAGCGGCAGGACTCGAACCTGCGACACGGGGCTTATGAGTCCCCTGCTCTGCCTACTGAGCTACGCTGCCACTTCCAATAAGGCTAACGCACGCTATCGCGGCTGGGCGATGTCGTCAAAGCGCTCGGACGCGGCCTCTGTGCTCAATCGCATACTCTGACTCAGAGCGAGATGCACAGCTTCACACTTGATGCGGACGGCGGCGGCAATGGCTCTTGAGTGGCGCCCTAACGACCCATATTCCTCGCTGGCGGGGCAGATCCTGGTCGCCTCGCGACACCTCGCCGACCCCAATTTTTTCCGCACCGTCGTCCTGATTCTGGAACACCGCGAGGGCGTGTTGGGGGTCGTGCTGAATCGGCCCACGGTGATCACGATTGCCGATGTTGTGCCCGCCTGGCAGGACTTGATTGCCCAACCGCCAGTTGTATTTCACGGCGGACCGGTCGAGCGCACCGCCGCGATCGGTCTTGCGCGTCCCGATGGGCCGGTCGATCCGGAGCAATCCGCATTCGCGTTGACCATCGCCGATCCGGGGCGCGAGGTGGGAATCGTCAACCTCAGCGCAGAGCCGGGTGCGCTGGTCGGCGTGGTTCGTGATCTGCGGATTTACTCGGGATACGCTGGATGGAGTCCGGGGCAACTTGAAAGCGAGATTCAGGCTGGCGGCTGGTTAGTTCTCGATCATGAGGCGTTCGATCCGCTGACCAGTGATCCGGCCACGCTTTGGAACCAGGCTGCGAATGCGGCCGCCAGCGGACGGGGAGTCAGGGCCATCGACGGGCCGTCGGTGCAAAACAACTAGCTGGTTTCCGCTCCCCGTCTCACGGGGAGCGAGGGATGTGGGGAGGGACGCGCGATGGCCGATGGCATCCTGAGCAAGCTGCGCGAGAAGCAGCAGTCCTACATCCTGTTCACTTTCTTCAGAAAGCCGTACTCGATCCGAGACGCCGTCAATCGCGTAATGGTCGCTGCGGCGATCATTGCCGCAATCGTGCTGCCCATTTTCCTGGGGAGAGGCAGCGGGGACGCCACGGAAGGCGCCGGTGCGGGGTTCACTGCTCAGTTGTCCGAGCTCGAAGAGGCGCGTGCGGAGCGTGACGAATCGGGCGGCTCGGACGAGCTCGACGCCCGGATCGAGCGGCTGGAGGAACAGACCCGGCTTGGCTACCTGGAACGAGACGGCGACGCTTCGGACCGGGGCGCGCTGGCTCCGGACTTCCGGTTGCTGGACCTTGAGGGTGAACCGCATCGGTTGTCGGACATTGACGGCCCAATCGTGCTCAACTTCTGGGCCAGTTGGTGTGAACCCTGCGTCGAGGAGATGCCCGATTTTGAGATCATCAACCAGGAGCTGGCGGGCCGGGTGACCTTCATCGGCGTCAACGACGGTGAAAGTCTCGAAACCGCCCGAGAGTTCGCCTACAACGTGACCGGCGTCAGCTACGTCGTCCTGCTCGACCCGACCAAATCGATGACCGACGGACCGTATCCGCTGGTAGGTAGGCCGACGACGTTCTTCATTGGCGCCGACGGACTGATCAAGGATCTGCGGGTTGGCATCGTCGATGTCGACACGCTGCGGGGTCTGGTCGGCGATTTGGTGGGCGAGGAAGTCGGCGCTGGTTCAGAGCAGGCCATGCCCGAGGAATACGGCGAAGCGGCGCTCAACATCATCGACTCCGCCCGAGCGAACTTCGCGACGGCCGGGGAACTGATCCAGCGCTGGCGCGACAATCCGGACGTGCTGAGCGACCCCGGCTGGCAACGCAACATGGAGGCGCAGACGCGAGTCTGGTCGGATTTGACCGAACAGTTCTCGGGCCTCACACCTCCTGAGCAGTGGTCGGATCTGCACCAGAAGGTGTCGGATTCGCTGGCCCAGATCGCGAATGCGGCCGGTCCGTTGGTGCGCGACGCGATTGAATTAGAAAGTGCCGACGGCATGAATACGGCCATCACCCTCTACGACAGCTTCCGCACGCAGTTCGATGCCGCCGCCGGTAACCTGTCGGGCGTGATCGAAACGCAGCAGTGATGATTGGGATGATTGGGATCAGGGGCGATTAGCTCAGGTGGCTAGAGCGTCCGGTTTACACCCGGGAGGTCGGAGGTTCGAGTCCTCCATCGCCCACCACTTCTCGATGCAGGCCTCCGCCTCCCACTACTCTGAGCGTCACGGAGGACCACGATCATGAAACAACTCGAACCTGACCTGTGGCAGACATCTCGACGGGTGATTGACGACACCGTAGGAACCCACGCGTACCTGCTGATCCGTCCGACCGGGAACCTGCTGCTCTATGGCATTGGCGAGGGGCAGGACGAAGACCTCGACGCCATGGAGGCGCTGGGCGGCGTCTCGGTCCAGGTGCTCAGCCACCGAGATGAATCCAGCCCCGCGTTGAACGACGTCCGTGAGCGGTTTGGCTCGCGGTTGGCTTGCAGTGAGCTCGAGATATCGGCGATCAGCACTGACGCTGTACCAGACCTGATTGTCGGACCGAATTGTGACGATCCGGCGCTCGATGGTCTTGAAATTCTTGAGACGCCCGGGCACACCGACGGCAGCGTCAGCTTCCGCTACCAGTCGCCGCACGGCAAGAGCTATCTCTTCACCGGCGACACCATCCTTCCCAGTCACGGCAAGTGGGTGACGTTTGTCGTCGAACAGTACGGCGGTACGTTCGAGTCGATGCAACAGAGCCTGCTCAAGATGCGTGACCTCGACCCGGATGTCGTGGTTCCGAGCGCGTTCGTCGGCGATGTCGCGGAAGTGGAAATGGCCGACGGCGAGTGGGCGTCGATCATCGATCATCGAGTTGAGCGCCTGCGTGAGATTGCTACGGCCTGATCTTGAGCGCTGCATCGCTGATTGACCTCTAGTAGCCTCTAGGCAAGTGCGTCTGTAGAGCTGCCCGCAGCGGCGATGCGCCGTGTTGTGGCGCCTCGTCCGAGGACATCTATTGGAGAAGGCGATGACCTCACAATTACAGGAATGGCTGGATGGGCCGTACGCCAAGGCGACCGGTCGCTTTCCCGAGCGCCGGGACGCGTTTCATCGCTCATCGGGCGACCCGCTGGACCCGATCTACGTCGATGGCGACTCCGACCCTCTGCCGGGCGAGTACCCGTACACGCGAGGCATCCAGCCGACGATGTATCGCGGTCGCCTCTGGACGATGCGGCAATATGCGGGGCAAGAGGACGCTGAGTCGTCGAACCGCCGCTATCGATTCCTGCTTGATCAGGGCCAGACCGGACTGTCGGTCGCATTCGACCTGCCAACGCAGATCGGCTACGATTCCGATGCGTCGATGGCGGAGGGCGAAGTGGGCAAGGTGGGCGTGGCGATCGACTCGATCGACGATATGCGCACGCTGTTTGACCAGATTCCGCTTGACCGCGTGACGACGTCGATGACGATTAACTCGACTGCCAACATCCTGCTCTCGCTCTACGCAGCGGTGGCCGAGGAACAGGGAGTGGGCCGCGACAAGATCGGCGGCACGGTTCAGAACGACATCCTCAAGGAGTACATCGCGCGCGGAACATACATCTATCCGCCCAAGCCGTCGATGCGGCTGATCACGGACAGCTTTGAGTACTGCACCCGTGAGGTGCCGCGCTGGAACACGATCTCGATCTCGGGCTATCACATGCGTGAGGCCGGCTGCACCGCGGCTCAGGAGATCGGCTTCACGCTGGCCAATGCGATCGCCTACGTCGAAGCGGCGCTGGAACAGGGCATGGCCTTCGACAGCTTCGGCCCGCGACTCTCCTTCTTTTTTGCCTGTCACAGCAACTTCCTTGAGGAGATCGGCAAGTTCCGCGCGGCGCGGCGCCTGTGGGCGAGTATCGCTCGCGAACGATTCGGTTCGCAGAACGAGCGCGCGCAGATGCTGCGCTTCCACACGCAGACGGGCGGCGTCACGCTGACCGCGCAGCAGCCAGACAACAATGTCGTCCGCACCACGCTCCAGGCGTTGGCTGCGGTGCTTGGCGGGACGCAATCGCTGCACACCAATTCGCTTGATGAGGCGCTGGGCTTGCCGTCGGAGCACGCGGTCGAGATTGCGTTGCGCACGCAGCAGGTGATTGGCTACGAGGCGGGTGTCGCCGATGTGATCGATCCGCTCGGCGGCTCGTACTACATCGAACAGATCACCGACGAGCTCGAGGCTGAGGCACGCAACTACATCGACCAGATCGACGCCCTCGGCGGCGCCGTCTCGGCGATTGAGCAGGGCTATCAGCAGGCTGAAATACTCGAGGCTGCGTCCAGCTTCCAGCGCGAAGTCGAAACCGAGACCGATTCAGGCCGCGCGGGCGACAAGACGGCCGGCAAGCGTGGACGCGTGATTGTCGGCGTCAACCGGTTCGAGACGGATGAGGATTCGGACGTCGAGATCGTCCGCGTCGACCCGACGGTCCGCGATCGGCAGATTGAGAAGCTCGAGCGTCTGCGTGACGGTCGTGATGCGTCTGCAGTGTCGGCCGTCCTCGACGCGATTCAGCAGGCTGCGGACACAGACGAGAACCTGGTGCCGCTGATGATGGACGCGGTCAAACAGTCGGCGACGCTGGGCGAAATCTCCGATGCTCTACGAAAGGTCTGGGGCGAGTACCGCGAACGGATCGTCGTGTAGACCACGAAAGATCAGGCGACGTGCCATTCGGTAGAAAAGCAGTTGGGCGCAACCCAGATGGCGGCTCGGGAGGCCGCTCCGAGCGGGCGTGGTCGGACGCGCGGCGTCTGCGCTATTGGTGGCAGGCCGAGCGCGACTTGCTGCTGAAGGCGCTCGGAGCCATTCCCGATGACGCCGTCGACCTCGAGATCGAGGAAGACGGCTGGTCGCCCAAAGGTATCGCAGCCCATCGGTTGTTCTGGGAGGCGGAGGAACGCGCCGCGATTGAGGAGCACCTCGGTGACGCGTTCCCATCGCTGCTCGACTTTCCCACGGGCCGCATCGATTCGACCAACGCGGCAGCGGTGGCGTCGCTGGGCGACAGGCACTTGAGCGCTCTGATTCGAGCGTTGCATGACCTTCGCGAGCGAACAGCGGCCCTCGTCGAGCGTGTTCCCGACGCGGATCTCAACACCCAGGGCAACCCGGCGCGGATTCTGCTCGGAGTCGCGCTAGAACATGACCGTGAACATCGCCGGCAGCTCGAATCCCGATTCGGCGCACCGGCTGAGGATTGAACCCACAGGAGCGACATGGCACTAACACGGATTCACCACATCGGTATCGCCGTACACGACGCGGACAAGACGGCTGAGGTCTGGCGCGATACGTTCGGTCTTGAGACCGCGCTCGACACCGAGCTGGAATCGCAAGGCGTCCGCGGGGTGATTTTCCCGCTCGACAACTGCGAAATCGAACTGCTCCAGCCAACGCGTGAAGACACCGGCATCTCCAAATACCTGGAGGCCAACGGCGAGGGCTTTCACCACATCTGCTTCGAGTCGACGGATGTTGGCTCGGACCTGATCGCCGCCAAGGCGAGCGGCATGGAGATGATCGACGAGGAGCCGCGGCAGGGATTGACCGGGATGATTGGGTTCATCCATCCGAAGTCGAACCACGGCGTATTGATCGAGTACGCGCAGCCTCCCGATGACGCTGCGCAGCATTCGGGCCCAGCATCGGGACCGGGTCCACACGCGCTGCACCATATGACGGTGGCAGTCAGCGCGGTGGCGCCGGTGCAGGACAAGTGGACCGAACGCTATGGGTTGGTTCCGGGACGACACCTGGAATCAGAGGCCCTGGGACTCGAGGCGCAGTTCCTGGGCATTGGACCGACAGACATCGAGCTGGTGCGTCCATTGCCGGGCAGCGGCGGCCCATTGCCGCGCAAGCTCGATCAATCGGGCGAGGGCATGTTCATGCTCGCGCTGACCGTGCGTGACGCTGCAGCATCGGTCGACCATCTGCGCGGCGAAGGCTGGACCGTGACCGACGCCAACGCGGGCGCGTTTATTTCGCCCAAGCACACGTATGGAGCCAGGCTGCGGCTGTCCGAGGCTTAAGCTGATGGTTGCTGACTCGCTCCGTCCAAGTGGACGAAGTAGAGATGGCGCAGATCGGAAGTTGAGACCATGAGCGACACCACCACCATGACAGACCAGATTCGCGTGTTGGTCGCGAAGCCGGGCCTCGACGGCCACGACCGCGGCGCGAAAATCGTCGCCCGGGCCCTGCGCGACTCGGGCATGGAAGTGATCTACACCGGAATCCGGCAGACCCCCGACATGATCGCCGAGGCCGCGTTGCAGGAAGATGTGCATGTGGTGGCGCTGTCGGTGCTCTCCGGTGCGCACCTTGAGTTGTTCCCGCGCATCCTTGACGCCTGTCGGCAGCGGGGTATTACACCTGAGAACACGCTGTTCCTCGGCGGAGGCATTATTCCCGACGAGGACGCCGAAGTATTGCAGAACGCAGGCTTTTCCGCGGTCTTTGGACCAGGCGCGCACACCGGCGACATCGCCGAGTACGTCCGCGCCCACGTGCCTGGGCTTGACCGGTCGTGACGACCGAGACGTCAGCCCCGTCACAGCTCAGCGGCCGGCTTGCCGAGCTTGAGCAGCGATTGCTCTCCGGCGATCGGCGTGCGCTCGCTCGAGTCCTCAGTTGGGTCGAGAGCGGTGACCAGCGCGGTCGCGACATACTGCGGGCGCTGTATCCCCGAAGCGGTCGTGCGCGCACCATCGGTTTGACCGGATCGCCGGGCGCAGGCAAGAGCACGGTGACGAACGAACTCGCCAAGGTCTTCCGCGCCCGCGGGCAAACGGTCGGCATCGTCGCGATCGATCCTTCCTCGCCGTACACGATGGGCGCCATCCTCGGCGACCGTGTGCGGATGTCAGAGCTGTATTCCGATCCCGATGTCTTCATCCGCTCGCTGGCCTCGCGTGGCGCGCTGGGCGGACTGTCGGTCGCGACGCAGGACGTCGTTCACGTGCTCGACGCGTACGGCAAGGATGTGATCCTGATCGAGACCGTCGGCGCAGGACAGGACGAGGTCGATATCGCCGGCGCGGCGCAAACCACCATCCTGGTAAGCACGCCCAACATGGGCGACGAGGTGCAGACGCTCAAGGCCGGCATCATGGAGATTGCTGATGTCCTGGCGGTCAACAAATCCGATCTGCCCGGCGCGAACCGCATGGTCTCGGCGCTGAAGGCCCTGCTCTCGCTCAATCCCGATCACGGCTGGGATCCGCCGATCGTACCGATTATTGCAACCCAGGGCGAGGGGATCGAGAAGCTCGCCGAAGCCTGCGACGCACACTTCGAGGAGTTGGAGTCCTCGGGCAAGATGCAGACGGCCGAACTTGATCGCGCGCGACAACAAATCACATCGCTCGCCCGCGCCCGCATCCTGCGACGGCTGCACGCCGAGGCCGGCGAGGAACGCCTCGTCAAGTTGGCCACTGATGTGGCCTCGCGTATCTCGGATCCGCATACTGCGGCAGCGGAATGGCTCGCCGGATTATGAGTCAGTCTGACGCGGTTCAGCGGCTGCAGATTCGGTTCGCCGCCGAAGGTCCACTCAAATACGTGTCGCACCTGGATCTCATGCGTGTCTGGGAGCGGGTTTGCAAGCGCGCCGGCCTGCCCCTTGCAACATCGCACGGATTCTCGCCGCGACCCAAGATTGCGCTGGCCGCCCCGCTGGCCGTCGGCGCGACATCCGAGGCTGAGATCCTGGATGTCCTCCTGACCGAACGTGTGGAACTGGAATCGACGATGCGGAACCTCTCAGCCCAGCTGACGCCCGGACTGAGCATCCTTGAGATTCGCGAAGGCCTGCTGAAGCAGTCGTCGCTGCAATCAATGCTGCGGGCCGCCTGTTACGAGGTGGAGATTTCCGATCCTCGCTCCGCGCAGGATTGGCAACGCGCGGTGGACGAACTTCTCGCGCGAGACGAGATTCCCTGGAGTCAACAGCGCGGCAAGGAGACGAAGTCTTACGACCTGAGACCGCTCATTCTCGAGATTGAGGTTCGCGGCGTCTTGGACGGCGTGGCAGCGCTGTGGATGCGGCTGCGCAACGACGAGCGCGGAGCCGGACGGCCCGAGCAGGTCGCCATCGCCCTCGGCGCGTCGGAGGGGCCAACGAAAATTCACCGCACCTCGATTGAACTGGATGCTGAGCCGAGTGCGAAAGCCGTGACCGCATGAATCGCATCATCGTTCTGCGACATGTCGAATCGGAAGCCAACAAATCGGGCGTCGGTCTCGGTCGGACTGATTCCCCCCCGACCGAACTTGGGCTTCAGCAGTTGCAAGCGACCGTCGAGGCGTTGCGGACCGAGCCGATTACGCGCGTGGTCACCAGCCCGCTCTCTCGGGCGCGGAGACTGGCCGAGGCGATCGCCGATGCTCATGGAGTCGAAGCAACGCCGTCAGACGGATTGCTTGAACTGGATGTGGGTGAACTTGAGGGCGTCGAGTGGTCGATCGTGCAGGAACGGTTCGGCGAGTTTCTCAACAACTGGCGAGGCAACGACTCTGTCAGTGAACCGATGCCTGGTGGCGAGTCGTTGTTGGACGTGTTGGAGCGGGCTCGTCCGGTGTTCGATGAATTAGTTGCCGACCCATCGGAGGGAACCGGACTGGTCGTCACGCATAACTTTGTCGTCAAGATGCTAGTTGTGCACGCGCTGGCGATGCCGAATCATGCCTGGCGACGGATCGACACCGGTCTGGCCGGCGTCACGACATTTCGCATCGCTGACGGCGTGCCGGCGGTGGAACGATTAAACGATCGACATCACCTCAACGGTCTCTGACGCCTCGTCGGCGGGTGTAGAGTGCCATCGGCGGCGGCGTTGATCGCAAATCATGGCTGAGACAATGGTCGACCGATCGGTCGAACTGGTGACAGAGCCGGCTGAGGCTCCGCCGCCGATGCCCAGGCGGTCCCCAACGCCGGCTCCGTTGCCGTGGCTGATTCGTCGCGTCGCATTCATCTCTTCACTGCTATTGGTAGGATTTGTCGTCTTCAGCGGCGTCGAAGGGCTGTTGCAAGCCAATAGCCTTGATAGTCGAATCATCGAAACGCGAACCGAGATCGCGGAGCTCCAACGAGACTCCGATCAACTCGCGGCACTGGTCGCCTGGCTGGACTCTGATGCCTACATCGAACGCATCGCGCGCGAGGACCTGGGTATGGTCCGGCCCGGTGAAGAGGCGTTCGGCGTCCACGCGCCGAGACGGGGACAGCTCGAGATCACCCGCTCGCCGTGGTGGGCGAACCTGCTCCCGGAAGGCGCTGAATAGCGCCTTAGTCCAGAGTGTCCGCAGTGCCCGCAGTGCCCGCAGCGCCCGGAGCCTGTTGTGAACTTGCCGACCGACCGTCGCATCCGCGAAATCGGCCGGAGGGTGGCTCGGCAACTGGTCGAGAGCATCGGAACGGGCGCCGGACGCCAACTGATTGTTGCCGTATCTGGTGGGGCCGACTCATCAGCGTTGCTCCTCCTGCTGACCGACACGCAGTCGCGACATGGATGGCGAGTTCATGCTGCGCACGTTGACCATCTAATCCAGGCAGCATCAGTCCGGGGTGAGTTCCGCGCGTCCGCTACTGAGCTGACCGCCATAGCCGGCGTGCCGCTCGAGATCGTCGAGGCCAACGCCACGTCGGAAGCCGCCTCGTCCTCAGATGGCCTGGAAGCTGCCGCGCGGCGCGTCCGATATCGAGCGTTGAACGACCTGGCGCTCGCGTTCGGGGCGCCAGCGGTCGCCACTGCTCACACGCAGAACGATCAGGCCGAGACAGTCTTGTTGCACATCCTGCGTGGCTCGGGACTCGACGGTCTGAGTGGGATGCCTCCGGTGCGTCCGTTGAGCGACGAAGTGGCGTTGGTGCGACCGATGCTCGATGTGACCCGGGCCGAGACCGAGTCCGTCTGTCTGGCGTACGGCTGGACACCCGCGCACGATCCATCCAACGACGACCTCATTCACACGCGAAACCGTGTGCGACGGTCGCTCTTGCCGTTGATGCAGGCAATCAATCCGAATGTCTCCGAGCGATTGGCGGACCTGGCCCGGTCGGTCGGTTCCGATCGCGAGCTGCTTGATCTGGTTGGGCGGCAGGCGCTCGAGCAAATTCTGGACGAGGACGGCGGGCTGCCTCGACGGGTGTTGCTCTCGCTGCCCGGTCAGCTACAGGTCAGAGTGATCCGGTCGTTCACCCAGGCGCACGGCGTGACGCTGTCGTCCGAGCGCACGGCGTCGGCGCTGCAGGTGATTCACAACGGGCATGGCCTGGTCGAGCTGCCGGAGGGCGTCTGTCTGCGCGTGGCGGACGGCGCGGTGACGATCGAGGGAAGTAGTCCACCGGACATTGCAGGCGGTTGACTTCTTGGATCGCGCCGGGCTAAGATTGTCTTCTGCGCAAATGAAGAACGCACCGCTCGGCAAGAAGCCTGATGAGCGTTCCGCAGATGCCAGCCTTAACAATTGGAGAGCGGAAGTCCAGTGTGCTTGGGGAGCCCCCCCAAGTCCGGACACAAAAATCGTTGCGATTCCTTCGGGAGTGGCGACGGTCGTGATGTCCGTACAATCTCTACTTTTGCAGCCGGCATGACCGGCTGAACCAATGGAGAGTTTGATCCTGGCTCAGGATAAACGCTGGCGGCGTGCCTTACGCATGCAAGTCGAACGAAGCCCACCTTTCGGGGTGGTGACTGAGTGGCAAACGGCTGAGTAACGCGTAGGTGATCTGTCCCAAGGAGGAGAACAACTCGTGGAAACGCGAGCTAATGCTCCATACGCCCACCGGATCGGACCGGTGGGGAAATGCTCCGGCGCCTTGGGAGGAGCCTGCGTCCGATTAGCTAGTTGGTGGGGTAATGGCCTACCAAGGCGTCGATCGGTAGCTGGTCTGAGAGGATGATCAGCCAGACTGGGACTGAGATACGGCCCAGACTCCTACGGGAGGCAGCAGCGAGGAATCTTGCACAATGGGCGAAAGCCTGATGCAGCAACGCCGCGTGGGTGATGAAGGCCTTCGGGTTGTAAAACCCTTTTGTCGGGGAAGAATTTTGACGGTACCCGGCGAATAAGCCACGGCTAACTACGTGCCAGCAGCCGCGGTAAGACGTAGGTGGCGAGCGTTATCCGGATTTACTGGGCGTAAAGAGTACGTAGGCGGCGTTATAAGTCTGTCGTGAAATCTCCCGGCTCAACCGGGAGCGGCCGATGGAAACTGTGGTGCTTGAGGGGCGTAGAGGCAAGCGGAATTCCCGGAGTAGTGGTGGAATGCGTAGATACCGGGAGGAACACCAGTGGCGTAAGCGGCTTGCCAGGCGCATCCTGACGCTGAGGTACGAAAGCGTGGGTAGCGAACCGGATTAGATACCCGGGTAGTCCACGCCGTAAACGATGGATGCTAGTCGTGGGAGGTATCGACCCCCTCTGTGACGCAGCTAACGCAATAAGCATCCCGCCTGGGGAGTACGGCCGCAAGGCTAAAACTCAAAGGAATTGACGGGGGCCCGCACAAGCAGCGGAGCGTGTGGTTCAATTCGATGCAACGCGAAGAACCTTACCTGGGCTTGACATGGTCCGGATCGCAGGTGAAAGCCTGTTTCCCTTCGGGGCCGGATCACAGGTGCTGCACGGCTGTCGTCAGCTCGTGCCGTGAGGTGTTGGGTTAAGTCCCGCAACGAGCGCAACCCTCGTCGTTAGTTGTATTTTTCTAGCGAGACCGCTGCGTACAACGCAGAGGAAGGTGGGGACGATGTCAAGTCAGCGTGGCCCTTACGCCCAGGGCGACACACACGCTACAATGGCCGGTACAACGGGCAGCCACTGCGCGAGCAGGAGCGAATCCCTTAAAACCGGCCCCAGTTCGGATAGCAGGCTGAAACTCGCCTGCTTGAAGCCGGAGTTGCTAGTAACCGCAGGTCAGCCATACTGCGGTGAATACGTTCTCGGGCCTTGTACACACCGCCCGTCACGTCATGGGAGTGAGTAACACTTGAAGTCGGTGCGCGAACCTTCGGGACGCAGCCGCCGAAGGTGGGACTCGCGACTGGGACGAAGTCGTAACAAGGTAGCCGTAGCGGAAGCTGCGGCTGGATCACCTCCTTTCTAGGGAGAATGCCGATCGAACCCCGCCTCGGTGGGAATTGGTCGAGCTCCCAGGTCGATCCGCCAGCCCCAATCAGCAGTGCTCGTCATTGCTGGGAGAGGCGCCCTGAGGCCGACGCCCCTAACACGGGCCGAAGCCAACGAGTCAACGGCGTGATTATGGTTTCACAAGCGCACTGACTTTCGCTCTCCAACGGTTAAGGCCGACTCCCGGGTCGCGATTCTGACTGAATCGCGGACCCGAGGCCATCCCGGGCCATTAGCTCAGCAGGTTAGAGCGCAGTCCTGATAAGACTGAGGTCCCTGGTTCGAGTCCAGGATGGCCCACCAACCAGAAGACTCCCGTCCAACGACATGGCGGGAGTTTTTCGCGTCCGGCGGCCTGGAGGGTCGCAGTTCGAGCTCGGCGATGCAAAGGATCGCCAGGCGCTAAAGTGACCATCCCGGGGCCGTAGCTCAGCCGGGAGAGCGCCGCCCTTGCACGGCGGAGGTCAGGGGTTCGATTCCCCTCGGCTCCACCACTCCGACGATACCTGTTGACCTTGCCTACGCTGAGCTGAGCGCTTCGTGTTCCCGTGTTCGGTTCTCTTTGGTTTCGTTCTGTGTGGGACGGCGGTAGTTCGGGTTTGTGGCACTCCGTTCGTTGGTTTGTGATCGGGGATGGTGGCGGGAGTGACACGGATGTGATTCGGCAAGCGAGGGTATATTGGAGATAGCGGCAGTTTGGAGGGCCCCGTGGGTGAGATTGTTGTGGAGATCGGGCTGGAGAACGTGCATGATCGGGGGCAGGCGGAGGGCGGCTCGCGGCCGGAGTCCGAGGTGAGGCGGGAGACAATCAAGGCTGTGGCGGATACGGGGGCGGTGATGCTGGCCTTGCCGCAGGATGTCGTGCGACGGCTGGGTCTGTCCTTCGTCAGCACGATCGCCACAATGTATGCCGACGGCCGGCGAGGCAACTTGCCTGTTGCCGGCCCGCTGACCATCGAAATCGGTGACCGTTCGATGCCGACCAACTGCATCGTCGTCCCCGAGGGCGCCGACGCCCTGATCGGGCAGGTGGTGATGGAGGTGCTGGACCTGATCCCCGACCCCATGAACCAGACGCTAGGCCCAAGGCCGGAGTCGCCAGATCGTCCGCTGCTGCGGGTGTAGGGGTTTGGGACTGCATCATTGCCTGGAGCGCTTGCGCAACAGAGTCGAGTGGCTTTGCGATTTAGATAGCAGTCGGGTCGCGTCGGATCAGGTGTTTCGCTGGAGATCACGAGGCAGTAGCTCAGCCGGGAGAGCGCCGCCCTTGCACGACGGAAGTCCGGGGTTCGATTCACTTCGGCTCCACCACTCCCAGATTCCACGAGTTGGAAGCGGCACGATGGGTGACGACGCGCCCGCTGATCAGGCAGACCAGCGACCCGGCCGGATCGGCTGGCAGGACCTGACCGTCGACAACGCGGAGGTCGTGCGCAACTTCTACAGCGAGGTCGTCGGCTGGAAGACGATGCCGCTCGACATGGGCGGCTATGACGACTACGTGATGCTGACCCCCGACGGCCAGGCCGGAATCGCGGGAGTCTGCCACGCCCGAGGAATCAACGCCAATCTGCCCCCACAATGGCTGATCTACGTCAACGTCAAAGACCTCGATGCCAGTGTGGCCAGTGTGACGGCTCTGGGCGGTGAGATCGTGGATGGGCCGCGGGAGACGGGAGAGGGTCGGTTTTGCGTGATTCGAGATCCGGCAGGCGCGGTCTGTGGATTGATTGAGCAGTAGCTCAGGCGGCTTAGGTTCTCCATGTTCACAGGCGCGGGACGATGGCGGCCTGCGGTCGGAGCGGGCTATATTGACCTCGCGATACCGGTTCATGGAGGTCGAAGTGGGTGAGATCATCGTCGAGATCGAGCTAGAGAACGCCGAGGACCGATCGGATGTGCGCCGCGGACGGATCGACGAGGCGTCGGTGCGGCGGGAAAAGGTGCAGGCAGTCGCGGACACTGGCGCGGTGATGCTGGCGTTGCCCGAGGATGTGGTGGTGGGACTCGGACTGCCAACGGTCCGGAGGCTGACGAGCACATTCGCCGACGGTCGACGCGGTCAGTTGCCGGTCGCCGGGCCGTTGACGATCCAGATCGGCGACCGACAGATGCTGACGGAGTGCATCGTCGTGCCCGAGGGAGCCGAGGCGCTGGTGGGCCAGGTGGTGATGGAGGTGCTGGACCTGATCCCCAACCCCATGAACCAGACGCTGGGACCAAGGCCGGAGTCGCCAGATCGGCCGTTGCTGCGGATGTGAGGAGCGATTTCTCTTTCGCGGTTCGGCGCGCTCAGCCATTAGACTCACTGCGCAGGACCGGGCACCTTCTATGGCTCTGGTACAAGATAGTAATCTCAAGGAGGTCATTCAGTGACTTTCAATCTAGGTGTTGAGGTTGAGACCGAAGTTGGCGAGCGCTACTTTCCACACCCTAAGCATCGCGGCAGCCCGAGCTCGGACAGCTCGGTATGGAGTCATTCAATCGCAGAAGAAGTGGGGTACTTTGTTGAAGCTTGGAGTTGTGAGTGGGGGGCGAGACTCGCGAAGCTCTGGGGACATCGTCAAGCTGGCGGAAAATTGGAACCGCTGGGTTCAAACGCACATGACGAGCCTCTTTGGTTCGGAAAGTTCTTGCGACATCCAACAGGCTCGCCATGGCATGGTTATCCTGCTGACTATCGCCGCAGGACACAAGATCGGCCTCCCTTTGACGTGCTCACGGAATGGCGTGAAATGGGCATTCTAGAAAAGCACCATATTGCGAAAATCAAAAAGGGGCAGCCATGTCGTTTTTGAGGATGACGATTCCTGGAGATTACTGGGACGTCCAGCTTTATCGAGGAAAACTCTACCTTTGGACTATGGAGGGGTCCGTGGTCACTTTAGACTGGGGCAAGTTGGTGGACTCGATTGCAGAATCGGCCATTCGGCCTCTTGCAGTGCGCATGTGCTTTGCGCAAGGTGACGCGCTCTATCAACTACAACGGAATGCTCTGTTTAAGGAAGACGAATTTCGCGGCTGGTTACGGCCACAATTTGATGAGCAAGCTGCACAAGAGCTCGATGTGGACGAATGGATCGTCCGCAGATCAATCATTGACATTCAAGACAATCCGCTGGCTGATCTGCCTATAGATACTGAAGTTTACAACCGATTCCTTTACGCGACTACCGAGAGAGGAATCTGGAATGCAGGAGTGGAGCAGTCATCTGATTCTCTGATCGACCCTGACCCAGTTAAGATGGACGACCTAGTCGCTGTGACCGTTCGCGCCAAGAGCAATCAGCTTGCCCTAGCTGCCTCTGATGAAGGACTGTATCGCGTGGATCTTAGCGGTGGGCCTTCGTCTGATGGATTGGTGCAAGTCTCTGAGCGGCCTTGTGACAGGGCCGATTGGTCATTTTCGAGCATCTTCGCAGATTCCCTAATCGGTGGAGGTTTTCTAGTGTCTCGGTATTGGGATGAAATATCGGAGGAGTGGCAAGAGCGTTCAGAGAATCCTAGGTGGGGCAATAAGTTACTCGTTGATGGCGGTACTTATGATGTGGCCGAAATCGAGGGAACCCTCTCAAAGCCAACGGTGAGTTGGGCTTTCGCAGAGAGAATCTACACGGCTAACAATGACTCTGTGAGCAGCAGTAGGTATACACAAGGAAAGATTGCGGAAAGCATAGAGGCGGCTTCAAAGGGGCTGGGGACAATTGAACTTGCAGGACTCCCCGGACAAGCAATAGCGGGGCGGGCAGCTGTATTTGGTACTGCCATAGAGTTTGAGGGAGGTTTGCGAGTCATTCAAAGCGATGAATCCCAGTTCGGGATCCCCGGTCCCGTGACTCGGTGGAGAGTGTACCCTAGAGCGAAGAACTACGACAATCACCTTCATGTAATTCAGGAAGATTGTCTAGTCGTTGTGGCGTGCTACAAAGACTACTTCGTGAGGCAGGGAAGGAAACGATTCGGTGTAAGTTACCGGTGAGACTAGGACTTGCCAAGGGAGTTGCGCATCAGGGAGGCTCTTAGTGTTCCTGCCCTTCGTGCGATGGGTTTGAGCGGTGTTGTGAGGGGTCTAGCGCGCGGGTCTGCAAGTTTCTGTTCCTGCTCCGCCAGGGAGCGCGGTGTCCACTCGGCACAAGGAGCTGGCAATGGTGTGGGCGATGCAGCCGGCGGGAGGTGGACCAGTGGAGCACGATGTGTAGGAAAGGAAGTGTCAACTGTGATGGTGTGGTCGTGCAGAGGATTTGTGTGCCCTTGGTGCCTGTGTTAGCGTTACCGTGAGCTGGTGATTGGAGCGCGGTGGCCCCACCCGTTCCCATCCCGAACACGGAAGTGAAACGCCGCAGCGCTGACGATACTGGGGGGGCAACCCCCTGCGGAAAATAGGCCATCGCCAGCTCGCTCTCTTCCTGCTCCCGCCCGACCTCGTGTCGGGCGGTTTTCGTTTCACCCAGCGACGCCGGTTCGTCCACTGCCTCTGGAGGATGTCTCGCAAGTCCCCTGTCGCTGCCGGGTTTCCAAGCTGTGCCCCGAGCGGGTCCCGGCTCGGAGGCCGGGACTGGGAGGGAGGAGACACTGCCCCTGTGGTACGATTTGGCAAACCCCAGAAAGGAGACGGGCAGGATTTCAGCGCCCGCGACGCTCACTGAATCTGGGCGTGAGGCGCACCACTGAATCCTGCCCTACCCACCAAACCGTTGACGACACTTAGCACTGACATTGAGTCCACCACCGCCACGGCCGAAGTTCCCCAGGAACCGCTAGCGCCCGTGGCGGCCAAAGAACCCACCACTATGGACGAGCTCCTGGCCGAACCTGGCCGGGAACCGCTGAATCCCAGACGTGGCGACATCGTTGAAGGCATTGTCGTGCACTGGACCGGTCCGTCCCTGATCGTTGATGTCGGCGCCAAGTCCGAGGGCATTGTCCATTTCGAGGAGATGCGCTCACTGACCGACCAGGAGCGCGAGGCGCTCAAGACCGGCGACCCCGTCCATGTCTTCGTCACGGACTCCGAGTCGGAAGGCGGCTCGCTTGAGCTGTCTATCGACCGTGCGCGCGGTGAGCAGGGTTGGCATGAGCTGCAGCGCCGCTTCGACGAGAGCGATGTCTTCGACGCCCGCGTGACCGGCTCGAACAAGGGTGGTCTGCTGGTCAACGTTGAGGGCGTCAACGCCTTTGTCCCGCTTTCGCAGATTGTCGAGATCACCGGCGACCGCGATCAGGCGATCGCACAATTGGCCGAGTACGAGGGGCGCACGCTGCGGTTCAAGGTCATCGAGATCAACCGCCGCCGCAACCGCGTCATCCTCTCCGAGCGCGCCGCCGTCCAGGAATGGCGCGCCGAGCAGAAGGACCGCCTGCTGGAAGAGCTCCAGGAAGGCGAGATCCGCTCCGGCCGGGTTACGAGCATCCGTTCATTCGGTGTGTTCGTCGACCTGGGCGGCGCTGATGGCCTGGCGCATCTCTCCGAGCTGAGCTGGGAACGCGATGTCGACCCCGAGGCGATGTTCAGCATCGGCCAGACGATCGATGTCTACATCACCAAGATTGACAAAGAGTCCAAGAAGATTGGCCTCTCGGTCCGCCGCGCGTCGCCCGAGCAATGGGACGAAGTCGTGGCCAAGTTCGTGGTCGGCGAGATTGTGCCGTCGGTCGTGACCAAGCTGGTCACGTTTGGCGCATTCGCGCGACTCGAAGGCCCGGTCGAAGGTCTGGTCCACGTCTCCGAGCTGGCCGACCGGCGGATCACGCATCCGCGCGAGGTCGTGCTGGAGAACGACATCATTCCGGCCAAGATTGTCCGCATCGAGCGCGACCGTCACCGCCTGGGACTTTCTCTGCGCCAGGCTCGCACCGACGCCGAGCGTTTGGGCTGGGTGTTCAACCAGGACGGCGGCATCGTCCGCATACCCGACGAGGTCGCCGAACGCTTCGGTGTCCAGCAAGAGGCCGCGCCAATGGCGCCGCCCGAGCCGGAGCCGACGCCGCCGCAGCCTCGCGCCGTTGAGGAAGGCCAGCCCGAAGCATCGACCGAGCCAGTCCGCGCCATCTCGGCGATGCAGGAGGCGCTGGAGCGCGCCGGCCTCACCGAGCAGGACTTTGGCGGCAGCTCGCGGGGTTCTTGAACGCTCTGTTCGGGAGTCCACACCCTCGCCGCTCCGGCTATCTATGCGATGCCAATACGGGCGATAAACACGCGTGCAGCCGGCGTTGAGTAGTGCTTGCTCTGATAGGCTAAGCGTATCCCGCGGGCGGCTATCGATAGCCGCATCGTGCACTGGAGACTGCCATGGCAGACCGATTTGACAAGTTCACTGAGCGCGCACGCCGCGTCTTGACCCTCGCACAGGAAGAAGCCCAGCGTTTCAACCACAATTACATCGGCACCGAGCACCTGTTGCTCGGCCTGGTGCGCGAGGGCGATGGAGTTGCCGCGAAGGTGCTCTCTAACCTCGGCGTGGAGCTGGGCAAGGTCCGTTCCGCGGTCGAGTTCATCATCGGCCGCGGCGACCGCGCCGTGCTCGGCGAGATCGGCCTGACGCCGCGCGCCAAGAAGGTGATTGAACTGGCCGTCGACGAAGCCCGCCGGCTCAATCATCACTACATCGGAACCGAGCATTTGCTTCTGGGACTAGTGCGCGAGGGTGAAGGCATCGCGGCCGGCGTCCTCGAATCGTTGGGCGTGAACCTTGAGCGGGTCCGCGCCGAAACGACGCGGATCCTGTCGCAGAGCGGTCCCGCGACCGCCGGCGCCGGGGCGGGCACGGGCGGCAGCTCCGGCTCGCGTTCCGCGACCCGCACTCCGACGATTGACCAGCTTGGCTTCGACCTGACGGCCGCTGCTCGCGCGGGCACGCTCGACCCTGTGATTGGCCGCTCCAAGGAAATTCAGCGCGTCGTCCAGATTCTCTCGCGGCGCACGAAGAACAATCCCGTCCTGATCGGCGAGCCCGGCGTGGGCAAGACGGCGGTTGTTGAGGGCCTCGCTCAACAAATTGCCTCGGGCGACGTGCCCGAGACGTTGCTGGGCAAGCGCCTGCTGACGCTCGACATCGGCTCTCTGGTTGCGGGCACGAAGTACCGCGGCGAGTTCGAAGAGCGACTGAAGAAGGTCGTTGAGGAAGTCAAGGGCGCCGGCAACTGCGTCCTCTTCATTGACGAGCTGCACATGCTGGTCGGCGCGGGCGCAGCTGAGGGCGCGGTTGACGCGGCCAATATTCTCAAGCCGTCGCTGGCTCGTGGCGAGCTGCAAACGATCGGCGCGACGACGCTCGACGACTACCGCAAGCACATCGAGCGCGATGCTGCGCTGGAGCGCCGCTTCCAACCGATTGTGGTTGAAGAGCCGTCGGTCGAGGAGACCGTCGAGATTCTTCGCGGGATCAAAGAACGCTACGAAGAGCATCACAAGCTTGTGATCACGGACGAAGCGCTCATCGCTGCGGCTGAGATGTCGTCGCGCTATATCTCCGACCGCGCGTTGCCCGACAAGGCGATCGACCTGATCGACGAGTCGGCGTCGCGAGTGCGCATCCGCCGCTCTTACACTCCGCCATCGCTCAAGGAAGCGACCGTAGGTCTTGAGGGCATTCGCAAAGAAAAAGAGCAGGCGATCAACCAGCAGCAGTACGAGTACGCCGCCGACTTACGCGACCGCGAACTCAAGCTGACGCAGCGTATCGCCGAGCTTGAGGAGGACCTCGACCAGCAACGCGACCGCGTCTCATCAGATGTGCTCGCTGAGGACATCGCCGAGGTCGTCTCGATGTGGACCGGCATCCCGCTGGTGCAGATCGCGACCGAAGAATCGGAACGATTGCTGCACATGGAGGAGGACCTCCACGAGCGCATCGTCGGCCAGGAAGAGCCGATCGTCGCACTGGCCAAGGCCGTGCGGCGCGCCCGCGCGGGCCTCAAAGACCCGCGCCGGCCGATCGGCGTGTTCATGTTCCTCGGACCGACCGGCGTCGGTAAGACGGAGCTGGCGCGCGCGCTGGCCGACTTCATGTTCGGCTCGGACGACAACATGATCCGGCTAGACATGTCGGAGTTCATGGAGCGCCACACCGTTGCCCGACTGGTCGGTGCGCCTCCTGGATACGTCGGCTACGACGACGGCGGTCAGCTGACCGACACGGTGCGTCGCAAGTCGTACTGCCTCATCCTCTTGGACGAGATCGAGAAGGCGCACCCCGAAGTCTTCAACATGCTGCTCCAGGTCTTCGACGACGGTCACCTGACCGACGCCAAGGGCCGCCGCGTGGACTTCCGCAACACGATCATCATCATGACCTCGAACGTTGGCTCCGACCTGATTCGCCGCGAATCGGCGATTGGGTTCTCGACGATCAACGACGAGGATGCTTCCGAGAAGCAGCGCTACGAGAAGATGAAGGACAAAGTCCTCCAGGAGATGAAGCGCGTCTTCCGCCCCGAGTTCCTCAACCGCGTCGATACGACGCTCGTCTTCCACCCGCTGAGCCGGGCGCACATCCGCAGCATCGTCGACATGATGCTGACGGAAGTCGACTCCCGGCTCAAGGAGAAGGAGGTTGAACTCGATGTCACCGAAGCGGCACGCGACTGGATTGGCGAGAAGGGCTACGACCCGATCTTCGGTGCTCGCCCGCTGCGCCGCGTGATCCAGGAGCGGCTCGAAGATTCGCTCTCCGAGGCGCTGCTGCGTGGCGCCTTCAAGGCCGGTGACACGATCCGGGTTGACCTGGTCAAGGAACTCAACGAGAACGGCGCCGAGGAAGAGATGCTCCACTACGAGCGGATCGAAGGCCGCTCACGCGCCGAACTAATCGCCGCCGAGGTCGAAGCCGCCGCTGAGGCCGCATCCAAAGACGAAACCGGTGAGGAAGAAGGCGAACCAGTCGTCACTTCCTGACCCGATCTTGCAGTGCATCAACACAAACGCCCCTCAGCAATGAGGGGCGCTTGTCGTAGGCCTCGCTCCTTTCGTCATGCCCGCGAACGGGGACCGTTGCGTAATTCTTCATATCCCCCCTCGCGGGACCCTTGAAGAACTCCAGCACTTCCGGTTCTCCGTCCCCGCCCCCGAGCGGGGACCTGCCCCCGTTCCCCGCAGGCCGAACGACAAAGGTTTGGTGCATGTCTGGTGGAGAGCGATTGAGCGGTCGGAGCCTCGCGAAGTAGAACGGGTCCCCGCTCGGGGGCGGGGACGGAGAAGATCTCTAAGCGCTGATCGTCCCTGTTCGTCATTCCTGGTCAAGCCAGGAATGACGGATTTGAGAACCGATGACTTTTCCAGCAGCCCGCTAGCGTTCCGGCGACTCGGTGTTCGAGCGGAGGTCGGGCCTCATCGGATCGTCCAAGATTTTTCCTATGCCCAGCTTCTCGGTGTCCCACTGGAGGGCTGCCTGCTGGTCGGACACCTGGATTGGGACAATGGACAGTCGGACAGTCGGACAGTCGGACAGACATGGATACAACCGTTCTCGAGCTGGTGTGCGGTCAATGCACCGGACCGCGGCGGGCGTCGTCCTGCCAGGCGAGCACGCTCTGCAAGAGTCCCAGGCCGGCAAAGAACACCAACAGCGATGAGTTCCCCGTACTGATGAACGGCAACGGAATACCGGTCACCGGTAACAACCGCACATTAATTGCGACGTTGATGAAGACCTGGATCGCGATGATGGTCAGCATGCCGACGGCGAGCAGCTGGCCTAAGGGCTCACCGGCTTTGTTGGCAACTCGCAGCATGCGGAAGAGGAGCAGCAGGAACAACGCAAACAGCGCCATCGCGCCGACGAATCCAAGCTCCTCGCTGAGCACGCTGAAGATGAAGTCGGTGGTCTGAATGCGAACAAAGTCAAGCTGCGTCTGCGTGCCCTCGGTCAATCCCTGTCCCCAGAGTCCGCCGGAGCCGACCGAGGTCTCGGCCTGGATCACGTTGAAGCCCGCGCCCTGCGGGTCCGATTCTGGATCGATGAACGCACGGATACGGTCGCGCTGGTAGTCCTGCACACCGGTGGCGAGCCCCACCGGAATCAGGCACATGGCGATGGCGGCGAGCGCTCCATAATGACGCAACCGCGCGCCCGCGAACATGGTCATCACCAGCCAGAGCGCCATGAACACGACGGCCGAACCTGCGTCGGGCTCGATGAACACCAGCGCCGCCGGCAGCGCGGCGATGCCGAGTGAGAGCAGGAAGATTCTGAAGTCCTGCAACCGATCGCGATAGTCGGTCAGGAATTTCGCCAGACCAATGATCGTCATCAGCTTGCCGATCTCCGAGGCTTGCACCACGGTGAAGCCAAGATCGAACCAGCGTCGCGAGCCGAATTCCGACGTGCCGAGGAACAGCACGGCGATCAGGACGACAATGCCAAATCCATAGGCGAGCCAGCCCAGCGCATCGATCAATCGGTAGTCGATGCGGGTCATGGCGATCATCAGCAAGGACCCAACCAGCGCGAAGATGATGTGTCGTTGGACGGCTGAGGACAACACGATCCCCTCGGACCCACGCGGCAGAGAGGCCGAATAGATCACCAGTGCTCCATAGCCGGCCAGGGCAAGGGCCGTGATCAGGATCAGCGGATCAAAGTGTCGCCACGAGTGTCCAACCATCAGCAGAACCTCACGTTGACCTCATCGTGACCGCTCGCGAATCGCTTCGTAGAGTCGTTGGTCCTCTTCATCGGTCAACGCGATCCTTGCGTACGGAGGCGGAATCGCTGTAGAAAGCGCTCCGGCGGTTTCCGCCCACGCTCTCAAAACTTCGCCGCCGGCGCCGGCGGCCAGGTATCCCGCTGAGAACTCGAAAAACACGGCAATCGCGATCTGTGGGTTGTCGAACGGGGCGAAGGCGATGAACCACCCGTGGGTGGGACCTTCTTCCTCGCCCGACACCGCTGTGCCGGTCTGGTTGAACTCGGCCGTGCCGGTCTTTCCGGCGATCAACATCTCGGGCAGTTCGAGCAGTGCGTCGTGACATGTTCCTGCCAGGGTGCAGAGCGCCATCCCTTCGCGGACGATTCTGAGGATCTCGGGATCGACGTCAACCTGGTTTCGGACGACTGGCTGCCAGGGCTGCACGACCTTGCCGTTGCTGTCCATCAACTCTCGGACGACCCGCGGTTCGTAGACCGTGCCTCCGTTTGCGATCGCCGCCGTGGCCACGGCCATCTGTAATGGAGTGACCGTGGTAAAGCCTTGTCCGATGGCCATGTTGTAGGTATCACCGTCTCGCCAGGCCTCGCCGAAGGCCTCCAGCTTTTGTCGTGCGGAGGTGATCAATCCGGAGGCCTCGCCAACCAGATCGACGCCGGTTGGGGCGTCGAATCCCATTTCACGCGACCACTTGGCCAGGGCCTCATTGCCCGCCCCAAAAAACTCAACGTCTCCAGCGACGACTCCTTGCTTGGCCAGATCATCCAGTCGCTCTTGCTCGCTGGGATGGCGGGGAGGGTTCTCCGGATTGCGATACGGTTCACCACCGGCAACGTAGTAGAAGTACACGTTCGAGGACTCGGCCAAGGCCGTGCGAATGTTGAAGACGCCCTGCGTGGTGTCGCCGAACCGGTAGATGATGCCGGGTGAGAGTTCGTTGTGAACTTCCAACACGCCGGGCGAATAGATCTTCGTCTCGGGTGTGATCGCTCCTTCGGCCAGACCCGCGACCGCGGTCACAATCTTGAAGATCGATCCGGGCGGGAACTGATCCTGGATCGCATGGTTGATCAGTGGCTGTCCGGGATCCTCGAGTAAGGCCTGATAGTCCTCGGTTGTCACCTCTTCGTAGATGTTGACGTCATAGTTGGGTATCGAGACCATGGCGAGAATTTCGCCCGTGCGAACATTAAGCACTACGGCCGATGCGAACAGCGATGCTGCCTGGTGGTTGAGCAGGATCTCCTCGACCCGCCGTTGGAGTTCAATGTCGATCGTCAGCACGGCGCTCAGACCTGGCTTCGGTGGGCGATCATCCAGGGTGCGCAGGACGTTGCCGACTGCGTCGACCTCAACCAGCTGTCGTCCGGCCGTCCCACGTAGTTGGCGTTCGTATGCTGCCTCGATCCCGGCTCGGCCGATTTGGTCGCTGTACAGATAGCGAGAATCTGCCAGATCCTTGTACTCTTCCTCGGAGATCTTGCCGACATAACCAAGAATGTGGCCCAGCAGCCGACCATGCTCGTAGCGCCGAATCGAGACCGTTTCGACCCGGACCCCCGGCAACAATGAACGACGAGACGTGACTTCGATGACCTGCGCCGACGTGGGATCGTCGGAGATGAGCAGCGGCAGGAATGGGTCGTTTGAGTACTTGCGGTCCCAGATTTGCTGCTCGATGTCCCAGGCGCGGTCATCAAACAGCTCCGCCAGTTCCTCCGACACCGTCCGTACTTCGAGGTCGGGCACGTCGGCCGAGATCAGCATGATTCGATAGGCGGGAGCGTTCTCGACCAGCAGGTTGCCGTTTGAGTCGTAGATCAACCCTCGAGAAGGCGCAATCTCGATCGTGCGGACGCGGTTGCTCGCGGCTCGTGCAACGAACTCGTCGTGTCGCAAGATTTGCAGCCGCACCAACTGCACGGTGAGGATGCCGAACAGCAGGAGGATGAACCCACCCAACACCCAGACCTTGGCCCGGACCGGAAAGCCCTCGCCGTGCTCGATGTGCTGCGAGTACTCGCGGGCGACGCCCTCTGATTTTCCCTTCCTCGGTCTCCGTTGCACTAGAAGCCGGCCGATCTCGAAGGCGCCGATGCGGCTGCGGCGCCGGATGTGGGGATCCGTACAAACCAATAGACGACGGCGCCGACCAACATGTTCCCGAGCACGCCGCCCAGCATCACTGTACGCAGCGCAGCCAGCCAGTTGACCCCGCTGGTTGTCAACTCGACTGCGATGGCATGCGACGTGAAGTGCAGAATGGTGGCGACGCCGATCAGCAAGATCGTCATGGCCCACTCAAGCGCGAGCGGGGTGAATCTTCTCGAGTCCGACCATGCGCGCCAGGTCAGCGCCGCGAATCCGATCGGCGCCAGAGCGGCGACAGACTCGGGCATGCCCTGGAACGCCAGCAGGCCGAGTCCGATCCCAGCCAGCGGAATCATCACCAGCGTCTCAACCGGTGGCCGGACCATGGCCCAGCAGCAGAGCACGATCAGGACGACCTGGGGTCCAACGCCGAAGATCGGAAAGGACGGGCTCGCGGCCGTCTGGAAGATCACCAGGACGAACAGGCCTCCAAGCAGCAGCAGCCATCGTAGGACGCTCATCGCCTATCCTCCGTCACCACCGTCTGACCCTTCGGGATCGAGGATGCGCAGGTCGGGTGGCGGAATGGTGAGCTGGACGAGCACCTGCTCAAGCTGGTTCAGCGGCGCAATCGGCTCGAGCACGATGTGGCGGAAGGCGTCCTGGACAGTTCCCTCGGCCGCCGACACGCGTCCCACGGGCAACCCTTGAGGTAGCTCGCCGTCCAGCCCCGACGTGACAAAGATGTGCCCGAGCTCCACTTCCGATGTCCACGGAATCCGGACTTCGAGATTGCCCAGCGTGTCGCCGGTCGCAACCACTTCGCTGCGCGACTGCTGGTGTAGGACGCGGACGGCGCTGTCGGGATCGGTAATCAAGCGGACAAACGAGGTATGTGGGCGGACGTCGATGATCTGACCGATCAGCGTGCCGCCGGCAGCCAGGACCGGCAGCCCGACTCGCAGGCCGTCGTTGGAGCCGCGGTCGATTCCGATGATTGTGCGTAGGCCGGTCAGGTCGCGTGTGGTGACATATGCCGTGATTGTGACCGCGTCGGTCTCGGCCTGCACTTCGAGCAGGGCCTGACGAGCGCTGACCTGGATCTGCTCCTCGCGCAGGCGCGCGTTCTCAGCCTCGAGTTGTTCGATCCGAGACCGAAGCGCACGATTCTCTGTGTTGAGGCGTCCAAAGTCGTCGAGGTCGTTGAGCAGGTTGGAGATCGGCTCTCCGGCCTGGCGAAATGCGCGCTGCACCGGGTTGAGCGCCGTCGCGGCCGTGTCTTCGACCGTCGCGGCCCAACCGATCATCCCCAGGAGCACCAGCAGCCCGACGACCAGCGCGATCCCCAGGACCCAACGTGTCCTGATGCCCAACAGTCGAATGACTGCGCCGATCAGAGGCACGCCACCCTGCCAATCGTCTGAACTCGGCTCAGCGGCGTCTGGCCATTACCTGACCGTCGGTCGCGGCGAGCGCGCGCGTCTCGGTCAACGCCTCGGCACACCCGCGCACCACGCACGTGAGCGGCGAGTCGGCCTTGTAGACGGGGAATTTGGTCTCCTGCGACATCCGCCGATCGAGGCCGGGCAGGTATGCGCCGCCGCCGGCCAGGGCGATCCCTTGTTGCATGATGTCGGGAATCAGCTCAGCGGGGGTAATTTCCATCGTTTTCAGCACCGCATCCATGATCGATGAAACCGCTGAGGAGATCGCGTCGCGCAACTCCACCGTCGTGATCGCGACAGTCTTCGGCATGGAGGTCGACAGGTCGCGACCGCTCAGCGTGACCTCGCGCTCTTGTTCTAGCGGAAATGCCGACGCGCCCGCGATCTTGATTTTCTCCGCCGAGGCCTCGCCGATCTGGATGTTGTGGACATGTCGCGCATAATTGATGATTGCTTGGTCGATTTCGTCGCCCGCCACTCGAGTCGACGTGCTGACGACCATGCCGCCCATCGAGCAGACGGCAACCTCGGTGGTCCCACCACCAATGTCGACGACGATGCTTCCGGTGGACTCAAAGATGGGCAGACCGGCGCCGATCGCGGCCGCCATCGGCTCTTCGATCAGGTGAACCTCGCGCGCGCCCGCCGAGCGGGTGGCCTCAAAGATCGCGCGCTTTTCGACTTCGGTCGCACCGCCGGGGATGCCGACCATCACGCGGGGCCGTCCGATCCCGATGCCACTGCGTTGCAGCGCCTCGTGGATGAAGTGATTCAGCATCCTCGAGGTCACGTCAAAGTCGGAGATCACACCGTCGCGCAAGGGCCTCGTCGCGACGATGTGAGCGGGCGTGCGCCCGACCATCGTCTTGGCCTGTTTGCCGATGGCGAGCACGGAGTTGTCGATCCGGTTGATCGCGACCACCGATGGCTCGTTGACCACGATCCCGCGACCGCGTACGGATACCAGTGTGTTGGCGGTACCCAGATCGATTCCCAAATCGGGTGAGAACCGTCGGGCCAACCAGCCGAAGGGCGACAGACCCATCTGGACTCCTCAGGATCCGGCTACGTATGTAGGGAAGGTTACGCTGCGCGTATCAGAGTGTTGCATAGGTTCCGATTCCCGATCGACATATCTCAGCGTACTCGTAAACGGGCCGAATTCCGTTCCTGCTAATCGTCAATTGGTTCCGTCTCAGACGATTTCTCAAGCCATCGCAGCGCCACAGTCGGCGTGTCCAAAATCTGCACGAGTTGGGCTTCGTCCCAGATCGGCAGACCCAACGACTCGGCCTTTGTGCGTTTCGATCCAGCCGCTTCGCCGGCGAAGAGCGCAGTCGTATTCTTGCTAACCGACGAGCCGACTCCGGCGCCAAACGCCTTGAGCTGAGCTTCCGCCTGTGGCCGGGTCACCGCCGCGAATCGTCCCGTGATGACGAAGCGCAGTCCATCGAGCGGCGTTTCGGCTGGTTCGTCGATGCTGCGCTGGATTTCTACTTCGACTCCAGCTTCCTCGAGACGCTTGACGAGGCTTTTGTTCTCTTCCAACGATGCCCATTCCTTGATGCTTGCGGCAATGATGGGACCAACGCCCTCTACCGCCGCAAGTGCCTCTTGTTCTGCGTCCAATATCGAGTCCAAAGACAGAAAGTGATCCGCGAGGAGCGCGGCGTTCTCGCCACCCACGTGGCGCATTCCGAGCCCCACAAGGAGGTACGACAGTCCACGCGACTTGCTTGCTTCTATCGCAGCTAGGAGATTCTCGATTCGCTTGCCGGCCTCGTATCGCTCCTCCCCGCCGCTCTTGACCTTCTGCCCCAGCCTGGGAATCTGCCCTAGTTCCTCTCGCTTCTGTAGCAAGGCGTATATGTTGGCTGCGTCCTGAATGAGCTTATGTTGCAAGAGCAACGCAATCTGTCGTTCACCGAGACCGCGAATGTCCATCGCACCACGGCTGGCGAAATGTTCGAGACTGCGTTGCAGGATCGCCGGACAGGACCGATTCGAGCAGTAATGCATCGCGTCGTCGGCATCGTGCATTGTGTCGAAACCGCAGATCGGGCAGGTCTCTGGCATCGTCCACGGAACAGAGTCGTCCGCGCGGCGCTCCAACACGGGCCTCACGACTTGCGGGATCACCTCACCGGCGCGTCGGATCACGACCGTGTCACCCTCGCGGATGTCCTTGCGCCGGATGTCGTCGAGATTGTGGAGGGTCGCATTCTTGACCTCGACGCCGCCGACGCGAACGGGACGCAGCCGGGCATACGGGTTGATGCTGCCGGTGCGTCCGACGTTGACGAGGATCTGCTCAACCACAGTCGATGCTTCCTGCGGTGGGAACTTCCAGGCGATCGCCCAGCGAGGCTCACGTCCGACGATGCCGAGGTCGGCCTGCAGGCCGAGGTCGTCGACCTTGACGACCACGCCGTCCATCTCGAACGGCTGCGCGTCGCGCCGCTGCGTCCATGCCTCGCAGGCTGCCAGCGCGTCCTCGATTCCGTCGTGGCGCGCGGCCTGTGGCGTGGTCGGAAAGCCGAACTCGGACAGCCAACCGAGCGTCTCCCAGTGCGTATCGGGTGTGACGGCGTCGTCGCACCAGCCGAGCTGATAGATGCCGATGCTGAGCGGGCGCGTCGCGGTGACGGATGCGTCCTTCTGTCTGACCGAGCCGGCGGCCGCGTTTCGTGGGTTCGCGTAAAGCGTCAACGCGGCGCGACCCGCCTGTTGACGCTCGTCATTCTGAGCCGCAATCTCAGCATTCATCGCGTCGAAGCCGGCCTTGGGCATGAAGATCTCGCCACGCACTTCGAACAGCGGCGGCGGATCGCCTTGTAGTTCATTCGGTACCGCATCGATGGCTCGGAGGTTGGCGGTCACATCTTCTCCGGCGCGACCATCGCCTCGCGTGGCGGCCTGGACCAAACGGCCGCGTTCGTAGACCAGCGCGATCGCCAGACCGTCGATCTTCGGCTCGGTGACGAACGTCCATTCCTCGCGGTCCAGCAGGTCGGCCGCTCGCTGCCGCCAGCTGCGCAACTCATCGGCGTTGAACGCGTTGGCCAACGAGAGCATCCGCAGGCGGTGCTCGACGACGGCGAAGGTGCGTCCCGGCACCGCCCCGGTGGTCTGGGTCGGGCTGTCGGCCGAGGCGAGTTCGGGGTAGTACGATTCCAGGCTTCGCAGCTCGGCGAAGAGCGCGTCGAAGTCAGCGTCGCTGATCTCCGGCGAATCCTGAACGTAGTAGAGATTGTTGTGTCGCCGGATCGCCTCACGCAGTTGCTCGACCGAGTTGCGGGCCGCGATCTGTTCGGCGTCGCCGGAAACTCTTTGAGTTGACATCGAGTTCACTATAGAAAGGCAAGAAAGGCGGAGCGCTGCGATCCTGCTGATACGCTCAGCCCGTGACCGATCACGCCCTCGCCGATCTTGACGTAATCATCCTCGACTATGGCGCAGGCAACCTGCGCTCCGTCGTGCGCGCCGTCGAGCGTGTCGGCGCCAGACCCGAGGTCGCATCCGTTCCTGCCGCAATGGATGCGGCGGATGTGGTGATTCTGCCGGGCGTCGGCGCGGCAGCCGACACAATGCACAACCTGCGCGAGCTGCGCCTGGTCGAACCAATCCGCGAGTACATCGCAGCCGACCGACCATTCCTTGGCGTCTGCATGGGTCTACAGGCGCTGATGACCGTCTCGGAAGAGGGCGGCGAGCATCAATGTCTCGACGTACTCGAAGGCCGCGTCGTGCGCCTGCCTGCGGGTCGCAAGATACCGCACATGGGCTGGAACCGGGTTGAGCGACGGCGTCCGACCACACTGTTCGACGGCATTCCCGACGGCGCGCATTTCTACTTCGTTCACTCCTACCACTGCGACATGGCGGAGCCTAAGGATGTCGTCGCGGTCGCCGCCTACGGGACAGACGTCACGGCGGCGGTCGAGCGTGGCCGGCTGGCCGCGACTCAATTCCACCCCGAGAAGAGCGGGGCATACGGTCTGCGGATTTATCGCAACTTCCTGCTGAAGCACTGCGGAAATGGCGCGACGGCATGAACGCCAACATGATCGATGTCCTGCCGGCGATCGACATCCGCGGCGGACGTTGCGTCCGTCTGGTCCAGGGCGACTACGAGCGCGAGACGGTGTTCGACAACGATCCCACCGTCGCTGCGCAGCGCTGGATCGACGAGGGTGCGGAGATGCTGCACGTGGTCGATCTCGACGGCGCGCGCGAAGGCCGAGCCGTCAATGCCGAGGCGGTGCAAGCAATCGCCGGACTCGGGCGCCCGGTCCAGATTGGCGGGGGGATTCGCGACCTGGAGGCTATCCGGCGCTACCTCGACGCGGGACTGGTTCGCATCATTGTGGGCACGGCCGCGGTCACTGACCGAGACTTCCTGGCAGACGCCGTGAAGCTCTGCGGAGACGCGTTGACCGTCTCGCTGGACGCGCGCGACGGCCGAGTGGCGCTGAACGGTTGGACCGAGGCCACAGCGTTGCCTGCGGTGGCATTGATTCCTCAGTTGGAAGATCTGGGGGTGCGTCGATTCATCTATACCGACATCGCTTCCGACGGCATGCTCGGCGGGCATAACGAAGCCGAGTTTGGCAGTGTGGCGGGCGTCGCCCGTTCGCCGGTGATCGCTGCCGGCGGTATCGCCCACCCGATGCAGATTCGCCGCCTGGCGGCGAATGGCGCGGCCGGAGTCGTGCTTGGCCGGGCCCTGTATGACGGTCGACTCAAGCTGTCGGACGCGATCGAGGCGGCTCAAGCCGGCGTCAATGAACGAACTTGCTGAACCCGAGTTGAGATCCAGATGCTGACCAAACGAATCATCGCCTGCTTCGACGTTGACAATGGACGAGTCGTCAAGGGCATTTCCTTCGTCGAACTGCGCGACGCCGGCGACCCGGTCGAGCTGGCGGCGCTGTACGACCACGAAGGCGTCGACGAATTGATCTTCCTCGACATCACCGCGTCCCATGAGGACCGCAACACGGTCGTCGATATGGTCCGGCGCACTGCCGACCGGGTGTTCATTCCCTTCACGGTCGGTGGCGGCATCCGCTCAGACCACGACATGCGACTGATGCTCGAGTCGGGCGCGGACAAGGTCTCGATCAATACCGCCGCCGTCCAGCGACCGGAACTGATCTCCGAAGGCGCGCTTCGATTCGGTTCTCAGTGCATCGTGGTCGCGATTGACGCCCGCACCGAGTCCGACGGATCGATGCAGGTCTACACGCATGGCGGGCGTCGCCCGACCGGGATGGACGCCATCGCCTGGGCGCGGGAAGTCGTGGAACGCGGCGCGGGCGAGATCATGCTGACCTCGATGAACACCGACGGTCACCGGGACGGCTACGACATTCCGCTGACTCGCGCCGTGTCGGATGCGGTCAGCGTGCCGGTGATCGCCTCGGGCGGCGCCGGGAACGCGCAGCATATGATCGACGCCATCACCGAAGGCAAGGCCGACGCCGTGCTCGCCGCTTCGATCTTTCACTTTGGCACCCACCCGATCATGGATGTCAAACGGCAAATGCAGGCCGCCGGCATCCCCATCCGAATGGAACATGCCGACTATGACGATGTCCTCTGAATCTCCGATCCGCGATGTTCCCGAGCTCAAGTACGACGCCGACGGCCTGATCCCGGCCATCGTGCAGGACGACGCGACCAACGACATCCTGATGCTGGGCTACATGAACGCCGAGTCGCTGCAGATGACGCTGGACAAGCAGCTCGTGACCTTCTGGAGTCGCAGCCGGCAGGAGTACTGGACCAAGGGCGAGACCAGCGGCAATGTGTTGGAGTTGGTCAACATTCGCAAGGACTGCGACGTCGACGCGCTGCTGGTTCGCGCCAATCCGCACGGCCCCACGTGTCACACGGGCAATCGTTCGTGCTTCTACCGAGACCTCGCCGAGGACTGATCCTCAGCAAGAGACGTGCTTCGCCTGGATCGGGAGGATGTGTGTGCAGGGGACAACAGATGTGTTGACATCAACGGATGTGTTGCGTAAGGTTCAGGTGTGAATGCCGGTGAACTCCGCCGTTGGTTGAAGAGGCGTGGTTGCACGTTTCAGAACCACAAAGGCGGCAGCGGACATCTCACCGTCCGGCGCGGCGAACTGACCTCTCAGTTGCCGATGCATGGCGGCCGCAAGGAACTGGGACGAGGACTCGTCGCCAAGATCAAGAAGGATTTGGAGTTGCAGTGATGCTCGCCTATCCACTCAACATCCAGGACGACGATGGAACCCTGCTGGTGACCTCGCCGGACATTCCCGAGTTGGCCACCTTCGGCGAAGACCGTGAGGAAGCGCTCGCCCGGGCCGTGGACGCGCTTGAGGAAGCGATCGCCGCGCGAATGTACAGCCGCTTGGATATCCCACTGCCTTCACCCCGCTCTCGCAGTGGCAGCGTCCACGCCACCTTGCCGACGCTGACCGCGGTCAAGGTGATGCTGTACCAGGGCATGCGCGATCGGGGCATCGGTAAGGCCGAGTTAGCCAGGCGACTGGGCTGGCACCTGCCTCAGGTCGATCGGGTACTCAACGTGCAACACAGCTCGCGGCTCGAGCAGATGGACTCGGCGCTCGCCGCGATTGGCCTTCGCCTCGATGTGAGCACTCACGAATCATCGCTCGCGGCGGCGCAGGCGGTCGCCGAAGATGCGCCGCATTACCCCTAGCCGGAGCCCCAGCCTGGAAGAACTGCCGAAACGGTCAGGGCCCGCTAGTTCTCTTCGTCGAGCATGCCGTAGCGGCGGCGGAACCGCTCGACGCGGCCGGCCGTGTCGACGATGCGCTGCTCGCCCGTGAAGAACGGATGACAGATCGAACAGATCTCGATCCGGATTTCGGCCTTGGTCGCGCGCGTCTGCCAAGAGTTGCCGCAGCCGCAAGTGATGGTGGCGTCAACGTAATCGGGATGAATTTCTGCTTTCACGCGCCCACCTCCTCGAGCTCGGCTGTGATCACCGAGACCTTCTTGCGTCGCCCGCGGGCGTACGGAGCGAACTTCACGGTGCCGTCGGCGAGCGCGAATAGCGTGTGATCGCGTCCGACGCCGACATGGTCGCCCGCGTGAATACGAGTGCCGCGCTGCCGCACGATAATCCCGCCGGTGCGCACGACCTGACCGTCAAACAGTTTCACACCGAGTCGCTTTGAGTTGCTGTCGCGACCGTTACGCGACGAGCCAACGCCTTTCTTGTGAGCCATGGCGCTCTCCCTACTCTTCTGAGTCTTCGGTCTGTGCGGATTCCGCCGGTACGTCGGCAGCCGCTTCGGCCACTTCGGTCTCGACCGGCGCTGCTGGCTGTGTGGCAAGCGGCGCGGTCCAGCGTTGGTCGCCCAGGGTGACGGCGTTGACCAGCACGGAAGTCTGCAACTGTCGGTGTCCGCGCAGACGACGGTACCGAGTCTTGTTCTTGTACTTGAAGACCATAATCTTGCGAGCGCGTCCCTGCTCGATGATTTCGCCGATGACGCTGGCCGCTTCGACGATCGGCGCACCGATGGTGACCTCGCCGCCGCCGTTGACCAGCAGCACGTCGAATGTCACCTGATCACCTGCGTCGCCGTCAAGACGCTCCAGCTTGATTCGCTGGCCGGGTGACACTCGATACTGTTTTCCGCCGCTGCGAATCACGGCGTACACGTCGGTCACATCAGTGGGCATAGCTGTCTCGCATCGATCTCAACATGATCGGATTGTTATTCCTGAGGTATCTAGCCTAGCTAGCCACTGACAGGCGTCAAGCGACTAACGAACAAATCGCGCTGAGCTTGCTCGGCGCAGGGATGGGGCTGGCGCTTAATCGAGCGAACTCCGATTCTGATTGCCGCCCCAGGCGAGACCCGGTTTCGGCGGCATCAGCGGCTCCCGTTCCTCGCTGGCTTCACCGCTGGACGAGGCCGGCGGAGGCGTCGGCTCTGGCGGCGGAGGCGTCGGAATGGGCACGTCCTGTCCTGGTTGCCAGGCCAGGATGGCGCGCAGATCGTCGCCGTCAAGCGTTTCGACTTCCATTAATCTCGTTGCCAGCAGGTCGAGCTGCTCGCGGTTGCGCCGCAGGATCGTCCGTGAGCGGTCGCGTGCGCGGTCGATGATCTCGCGCAGTTCCTCATCGATCTGCTCGGCTATCTTCTCCGAGTAATCGCGCTGCTCGGAGATGTCGCGACCAAGAAAGACCATCGTTTCCTTCTTGCCGAAGGTTCGCGTGCCCAGCCGCTCGGACATGCCCCACTGCGTGATCATCGCTCGGGCGACCTGCGTGACCTTGTTCAGATCGTCGTGGGCGCCGGTCGTAATTTCGCCGAAGACCAGCTCCTCGGCGGCATGACCACCCAGGGCGGAGGACATGAAACCCTCGTAGTACGACTTGCCGGCGAGCCGGTGCTCCGACTCAGGCAGATAACGGGTGAATCCACCCGCCATACCGCGCGGCATGATCGTCACCTTGTGCACTGGGTCGTGTCCGGGAATGTGCGAGGCCACGAGCGCATGTCCAGCCTCGTGGAATGCCACGACTTCCTTCTCGCGTCCGACCAGCAACCGAGACTTCCGTTCCGGTCCGGCCATGACACGGTCGACCGCTTCTTCAACCTCAGCTTGCGTGATGTGCTTCTTCTGGCGCCGGGCGGCGAGAATCGCCGCCTCGTTGAGCAGGTTCGCCAGTTCGGCCCCGGAGAAGCCCGGCGTTTCCTTGGCGATCGTGCGCAGGTCCACCTCTTCCGCCAACGGCTTGCCGCGCACGTGGACATCGAGGATTGCCTGTCGGCCCTTGACGTCGGGCGCATCCAGGACGACGCGGCGGTCGAATCGTCCCGGACGCAGCAGCGCCGGGTCGAGGATGTCGGGTCGGTTGGTCGCAGCGATAACGATCACGTTGGCGTTGGTGTCGAAGCCGTCCATTTCGACCAGGATCTGGTTCAGCGTCTGCTCGCGCTCGTCATGCGAGCCGCCGACGCCGGCGCCGCGTTGTCGGCCGACGGCGTCGATCTCGTCGACGAAGACGATACAAGGCGCGTTGCGCTTGGCTTGTTCGAAGAGGTCGCGGACCCGGCTCGCGCCGACGCCGACGAACATCTCGACGAACTCGGAACCGGAGATTGAGAAGAAGGGCACGGCGGCTTCACCGGCGACCGCTCGTGCGAGCAGTGTCTTGCCGGTGCCCGGAGGACCAACCAGTAGCACGCCGCGGGGAATCCGCGCGCCGAGCGAGGCGAAGCGCTCGGGGAACTGGAGGAATTCAACGACCTCTTGCAGCTCTTCTTTGGCCTCGTCGCAGCCGGCCACGTCGTTGAACGTGACCGAGGGCCGGTTCGCCGTGACCAGGCGAGCCTTGCTCTTACCGAACGACATCGCCTGCGAGCCCTGGCCCTGCGCCTGTCGCAGGAAGAAGAAGATCAGGCCGATGATCAGCAGGAAGGGCAGGAGATTGATGAACAGGCCGCCAATGGTCGAACCGAAGCCGCCTCCGGAGCCAACCTCAATGTCCGGAAAGCCCTGACCGCCGACATCAATGCCCTCGCGCGAGATGAACTCGAAGAAGTCAAACCCGGTCTCGGGTACGTTCGTTACGTACGATTCCGTGCCGTCGCGATACTCAAGCACGACCTTCGAGGACGAGACCCGAATGCTTTCAATCAGGCCTCCGTCATTCTCGATCCGCTCGAGCAACGATTCCGTGCCGCCGGCCAACGGGATCTTGTTGGAACCGCCGCCTCTCGGGAAGACCGAGAAGACGACCACGATCAACACGACGAAGATCAGCAGGTAGATCAGAAAACTGCGTTTGAACCGGGAACCACCCATCGTCGCCATCCCTCAAAAAGCGGCGCGTACTGAGCACGGCAAGCAGCGCCATCTACATGGTGAAACAGTTTCGAGCATATCGCAATGCCTGATACGCGTTCGTCAGCGTTCCAACAAGTTCATGATCCCGTAGCCTCATCCCGTGTCTAGAGATCAGCCCACTCAACAGCTCTGTCAGCAGCCCAAACAACAGCTCAGCCAACGGCCGGGCCAGAGACCGTCACGGCGACGCGAACTGCAATATTGGCGAAACGGCGCGCGTCACGTTGTCGGTGTCGACGAGGTCGGACGTGGACCATTGGCCGGTCCGCTGGTGACCGCCGCCGTTGCACTCCCCTCGGACCGGCGGCCGCGTTGGCTGAGTGACCTCCGCGACAGCAAGCAACTCACTGCCAAGCAGCGTCAACGACTGACTCCGCTGATATGCGACGGCTCATCACAATGGGCGATCGGCTGGGTCCACGCGCGTGAACTGGATGACATCGGGCTCAGCGCCGCGCTCCGCCTGGCCTATCGGCGCACGCTCGATCAGCTCTCCGAGCCGCCCGATGTCGTCCTCGCCGACGGTCGCGACGATCTCCGGCTTCCGTATCCGACGGAAATGATCGTCAAGGGAGACGCGACTGTCGCTTCCATTGCCGCAGCATCGATCATCGCCAAGACCGCGCGCGACGCCTGGATGATCGAACTGGACGACAGATGGCCCGGGTATGGATTCGCACGCCACAAGGGCTATGGCTCGCCGGAGCATTTGCGGGCCTTGCAAGAGCGTGGACCCTGTCCCGAGCACCGACGTTCGTTCGCCCCGGTCGCGGCGCTGTTTCAGCCGCGACTCAGATTCGATGCCGCAGCCTGCTGACCGCCGGCGCGACCTCGGCGCCGCCGGCGAGGAGCTGGCGGCGGCGTACCTGGAGGCGCGCGGCTATCAAATCGTCGAGCGCAACTACCGTCGCCGCTGGGGCGAAGCCGACATCATCGCGCTCGATTCCGACGGCTCCCATGTGATTGTCGAAGTGCGCAGCCGAAGTGACCGCCGCTATGTGGTCGAAGCAGCGCAATCGGTAGGCCCGCGCAAACAGCAACAGCTGCGGCGACTGGCCCACGGACTGATCTCCGAACAGGAAACCGAGATCGACATTCGTGTGGATGTCATGGTCGTCGCACCGGATCGTCAGGGCAGGCTCGCTGTGGCGGCGCACATCCAGGATGCCGTCGAAGATGGTCCGGTTGACGACTAAGCTGAGGGCAAAAGCGAAGCGCGCTGACGGATCATGCCGATCTACGAGTACTACTGCCCCGACTGCTCCAGGACCGTAGAGGTCTTCCAACGCCGTGTGCGGTCGGACGCCGATCCGCTGCCCGGCTGTCCAGTGTGCAGAGGCGAGAAGCTACAGACTCGATTCTCGAAGTTCCGTTCGAAGACGGAGCTGTCCTTTGCCGGATTCGACACGCTCGACGACGTCGATGCCGATGATCCTGAATCCGTCGCCGCCTGGCGAGCGTCCGCCGGCGCCGCGCCGGAGCTGCCAGCCGACCTCGCGTAATCCAACTCTCCAAATTGAGGAGGCCCCTCGTGCCGATCTATGAATACCGCTGTCAGCAGTGCGGCAACGTGCAGGAACAATTCCACCGCTCGTTGGAGCGTGCCGTCGTGCCGGCCTGTGAGTCATGCTCCTCGAACGGGATGGAACGCGTGATTTCCCGCTTCGCCACGCCAAAGACCGAGGCGCAGGTCCTGGAGCAGTACGGCTCGCCGGGACCGGGCGCCGGTCCCGACGCCTATCGAGACCCGCGCCAGATCGGCCGTTGGGCCGAGCAACGATTCGAGCAGATGGGCGTCGATATGCCGGCCGAAGCCAAGCAGATGATCGACGCGGCGCGCGATGGCGACCTCCCGGCGCCGGTCAAGGATTTGTAAGACCCTGTCCTTGTGACGTGGCTCGAATGAACTTCTCCGTCATACCCGCGCTCCGTCGCGGGTATGACGGAAATGGAAGCCAAGCGGGTCCAGAGACACCCATCGGTGGCTGTCCACCTGCGTCCGACGTAACGACCGACGGGACTGGCCGCAGCGGACGACCATGAGGACCGCCCCGACAAGCCCCCTGTCCGATTCGGCGGAAGTCAAGGCATGCAGGTGTAAATCACTTGGATTGCCGTGCCATAACGGGCGCGATAGCCTGCCGTTTGGCGGGCTGTCTGTCCGTCTGTCATTATCCGGGCCTGCTGCCCGTTTGTTCCGGAATCCCCACGTGGAGAATCGCACCTGAGAGGACCTGCATGGAAATCCTGATCTTCGCCATCATCGCCGCCGTCGTGGCGCTGGGCTTCGCGCTCGTGCGTGTGCGCGACGTCATGGCCGTCGATGAGGGCACCGACGTGATGAAGACCATTGCGCGGGCCATCCAGGCCGGCGCGGCGACGTTCCTCAAACGCGAGTACACGTTCCTCGCGGTCTTTGTCGCGGTTGTCTTCGTCGTCTTGCTGATCTTTATTGATCTCGACGTGCTCGACAAGTTCGGCGGCAGTTTCGGCGGCGACGGTGAGCGCTTCTCGTCGACCGCGATCTCCTACATCATCGGCGCGATTCTCTCGGCCAGCGCCGGCTACGCCGGCATGCTGATTGCCGTGCGCGCCAACGTGCGTACAGCGGCGAAGGCGCGTGAGGGCCTCAATCCCGCTCTGCGTGTGGCCTTCGGCAGCGGCACGGTGATGGGGATGACGGTCGTCGGCCTTGGACTACTCGGCCTCGTCATCATGTACCTGATCTGGCAGAGCGTCACGCCACTCGCCGGCTTCGCGTTTGGCGCGTCGTCGATCGCCCTCTTCGCTCGCGTCGGAGGCGGCATCTTTACCAAGGCCGCAGACGTGGGCGCAGACCTGGTTGGCAAAATTGAAGCCGGAATCCCCGAGGACGACCCGCGCAACCCCGCCACGATCGCCGACAACGTCGGCGACAACGTCGGCGATGTCGCCGGAATGGGCGCGGACCTGTTCGAGTCCTACGTCGGCTCGATGGTCGCCACCATGGCCCTGGCGGGTACTGCTCTCGCGCTCTTCGCCGGCGCGGGTCCATTCGCCGACTTGGCATACACGCACAACATCTTCGTGACCCCGATTCTGATTGCCGCAATCGGCATCCTTGCCGCGGTGATCGGATCATTTTTCGTCCGCACTGGTGAGCAAGCCGATCAAGGTCGCCTGCTGTGGGCGCTCCGTGCCGGAGTATTTGGCGCCTCAGGATTGGTGCTGCTCGGCAGTGGCATAGCGGTCGCTGTGTTGGGACTGGACGTAAACATCTTCTTCGCAATCCTCGTCGGATTGATTGCGGGACAGATCATCGGCACCGTTACCGAAGGGTTCACTTCTTCGGAGGGCTTTACGTTCGCAGGGCGGCGTTACTCGCCCACGATCAACCTCAGCGAACAATCGCTATCTGGTACCGGACCGCTCATCATCGGCGGTCTCAGCCTCGGGATGATGTCGACACTTGTGCCGTTAATCACGATTGTCGTCGCGATCGTTATCGCCTTTGAGCTCGGCGGCTTCTATGCTGTCGCGCTGGCGGCGGTTGGCATGCTTGCTCCGCTTGGCGTGACACTCGCAACCGATGCCTACGGCCCGGTCGCCGACAACGCGGGCGGCATTGCCGAGCAAGCTGGACTCGATCCTGAGGTACGCGAACGCACTGATGCGCTCGACCAGCTCGGCAACACCACGGCAGCGACCGGAAAGGGCTTCGCGATCGGATCGGCCACATTGACATCACTGGCCCTACTTGCCACCTACGCCTTCACTGTGTTCCCGGACGAATTTCTAGGTGCATTCAGCGGAGCCGGCGACGGCAGCATCGCGCTGTTCTCACTGCTCAACTACAAGGTCCTAGTCGGCATCTTGCTCGGGGCGCTGATGCCGTTCGTGTTCTCCGCGCTGTCAATGGGCGCGGTCGCACGCGCGGCTGAGGCGATGGTGCAGGAAGTCCGCCGCCAGTTCCGCGAGATGCCCGGGATCATGGACGGCACGCAGGACCCCGACTACGAGCGCGCGATCTCGATCTCCACCGATGGCGCGTTGCGCGAGATGATCCTGCCCGGTCTGCTCGCCGTAATCGTGCCGATCTTCGTCGGCGCGGTGATCTCTGCGGAAGCGTTGGGTGGTCTACTGATTGGCTCGATCGCAGCCGGCGCGATGCTGGCGCTGATGATGGCCAACGCCGGCGGCGCCTGGGACAACGCTAAGAAGTACATCGAAGAGGGACACTTCGGCGGCAAGGGCTCCGACGCTCACTCCGCCGCTGTGGTCGGCGACACCGTCGGCGACCCGTTCAAGGACACCTCCGGTCCGTCGCTCAACATCCTGCTCAAGCTGATGTCGATCGTCGCCGTGGTCTTCGGACCGCTCTTCCTCTAGTAGAAGATCAAATGTTCCTGCTCCCCCTGCAAAGGGGGAGCGGCCGACCCCACTTCCTCGCTCCCCCTTGCAGGGGGAGCTGCCGAAGGCTGAGGGGGTCCCTTCTCCGCAAGCGGAGTCCCCCCCTCTGCCTACGGCATCTCCCCGGCAAGGAGACCTTTGAATTAATCCGGCGCTTCCGGTTCTCAGTCCCCGCCTCCGCGCGGGGACCTGCCCCCGTTCCTCACCGGCTGAGCGACGAGGGATACGGTACATATCTGGTGAGGAGCAATGAAAAGCGACAGCCCCGCGAAGCGGAACGGGTCCCCGCTCGGGGGCGGGGACGGAGAAGATATCCAAGCGCGACTTGTTCAAAGGTCTCCGCAAGGGGGGAGAAGAGGACTTACCCAAAGGTCTCCCTAAGCGGGGGAATCGTACGGAAACCTATCACTAGTTGGTCGCCGCTGCATCCGTCGAGCGGCGGGCCCGTTCCCGCTCGGTCTGCTCTCGAATCTGCTCTTGCAGCGCTTGGCCCGCGTTGCCTGTGGCCAGGATGGTCAAGACGCCACCGAGCAGTAGTCCCAGCAACAGTCCGATCAGAAACCGCATAAGACACCTCCCACATACGCTGACATCACTTCAACCATACGCTCGCCGCCTGCACGGCCTGCGCTGCACATGCTGCCGATCGCCCCTCCAACCACATTGGAAAGTACGCGCCCCATGTCCTCCTCGATGTCCACTTCGACCGATGTCTCGCTCGACACCCTGGTCTCGCTCTGTAAGCAGCGCGGCTTTGTCTTCCCCGCCTCCGAGATCTACGGCGGCTTCGGCTCGACCTACGACTACGGACCGCTCGGCGTCGAACTGAAGCGCAATGTCAAGGACCTCTGGTGGCGTTCGACGGTGCGGGAACGCTCGGATGTGGTCGGTCTCGACTCGGCCATCATCCAGTCGCCGCGTGTCTGGGAGGCGTCGGGCCACGTCCAGAACTTCCACGACCCGATGGTCGATTGTCTCGAGTGCAAAGGTCGCTTCCGCGCGGACCATCTCGAGGGTCCCACCTGTCCCACCTGCGGGGCCAAGGAGTCGTTCACCGAGGCGCGCGAGTTCAACCTGATGTTCCAGACCCAGGTCGGCCCGGTCGCCGAGGAAGGTTCCCTGGCCTATCTGCGACCCGAAACGGCACAGGGCATCTTTATCAACTTCGAGAACGTCCTCACCTCGACGCGCCGTCGATTGCCGTTCGGCATCGCCCAGCAGGGCAAGTCGTTCCGCAACGAGATCACGCTCGGCAACTTCATCTTCCGCACTCGCGAGTTCGAGCAGATGGAGATGGAGTTCTTCGTCGCGCCCGACGAGTCGAACGAGTGGTACCAACGTTGGATCGACCTGCGCGAGCAGTGGTATACCGACCTCGGAATCAACCCCGAACACATCCGCCGCGACGTCCATCCGGCCGAGAAGCTCTCCCATTACGCGACCGGCACGACCGACCTGCAGTACCGCTATCCGTGGGGCTGGGACGAGCTTGAGGGCATTGCCAACCGCACCGACTTCGACCTCACGCAGCACAGTCAGTCGTCGGGCAAGCGCCTCGAGTACTTCGACCCACAGACGAACGAACACATCGTGCCGCACGTGATCGAACCGGCGGCCGGCGTCGACCGGATCATGCTCGCGCTGCTCTGCGACGCCTACAAGGTCATGCCCGACGAGAAAGGCAACGACCGCATCGTCCTCGCCTTCCACCCGCGCGTCGCGCCGGTCACGGTCGCGGTGCTCCCACTCTCGCGCAAGGAGCCCGTCGCCAACCTCGCCCAGGAAGTCTGGACCAAGCTGCGCCCGCACTGGACCACGCAATACGACGACACCCAGTCAATCGGCCGTCGCTACCGCCGCCAGGACGAAATCGGCACCCCACTCTGCGTCACCGTCGACTTCGAGTCTCTCGAGGACGATTCGGTCACGATTCGAGACCGCGACACGCAAGAGCAGGTTCGAGTCCGGATCGACGAACTGACCGACACGCTGCGAGATCGGTTGGGATTCTAACCGGCGTTTGCTGACTGACCATCGTCCTACCCGCGACTTGTGCTGAACCTGCCTCCGACTTGACCGGGGATCCAGCTGCCGCCCTGTTCCTGTTGTTCCCTCTTTTCTTTGCTCCCCCTCGCAGGGGGAGCTGTCGCGGAGCGACTGAGGGGGTCCTTTCCCTGTAGCCGAGAGGGGGACCCCCTCAGCCTTCGGCAGCTCCCCCTGCGAGGGGGAGCAAAGAGTATGGATGCGACTGCACCTGTCGAGCCGGAATCGTAAATGGTCGTCCGCACAAACTGACACAAGAAGGCTGCCGCGAGCGGGGCAGCCTTCAATTGAATGGCGTTCCGACCGAGCGGCAGCGTTGTGGAGTTAAGTCGGCAGCGTCGCCCGAACTATGGGGCGAGTTCGGCGACCTTTGAGCGCGCGGCGTCGGGATCGTCGTACCACTCAGCATTGATCTCGGTGAAGGCTTGCCACTCGTCCGGGACGTCGTCCTCGGAGAAGATCGCGGTCACCGGGCAGGCCGGCTCGCAGGCGCCGCAGTCGATGCACTCGTCCGGCGAGATGTAGAGCATGCGGTCGTCGTCGTCAGCGTGGATGCAGTCCACCGGACAGACTTCGACACAGGACTGGTCCTTCACGTCGATGCATGGCTCAGCGATTACGTAGGTCATCGATACATCCTCTCATCCGCTCGTCCAGCGTCACGCCGACTCCGACGCAACCGCAACTACCCCACTTATAAGACGGCATCCCCGTCTTCGCAATAGCCAGATGAGTTTGCTGCAAACAATGATGTTTATCCATTCGGCAAGTCGGCAAACGTGCGCGGAAATCTATGACGCAGCGACCGAGTCGACGGGCGCTCGCCAGCCATGCATAGACAGCACATCGCGCAAGAATCGCCCTGTGTGCGACGCTTCAACCATCGCGACATCCTCCGGCGTGCCCTCTGCCACGACGCGTCCGCCACGGTCTCCGCCCAGCGGTCCGAGGTCGATAATCCAGTCCGCGTTCTTGATCACGTCGAGGTGATGCTCGATCACGACGACCGTGTTTCCACCGTCGACCAGTTTCTGCAGCACCTGCAGCAACGCCTCGATATCGAAGAACGACAGGCCGGTCGTCGGCTCGTCGAGCAGATACAGCGTGCGCCCGGTCGAGCGTTTCGAGAGCTCGGTCGAGAGCTTGATCCGTTGCGCCTCACCGCCCGACAAGGTGGTCGCCGGCTGTCCCAGCTTGATGTAGCCCAGGCCAACCGCCTGCAGCGTCCGCAGCTTGCGCGAGACCGTGGGATTGGCATCGAACAACACGGCCGCCTCGTCGACGGTCATGCTCAACACGTCTGCGATGGTGCAGTTCTTGTAGTGGATCTCCAGCGCTTCGCGGTTGTATCGGTCGCCGTGACAGATCTCGCAAGGAACCGTCACGTCCGGCAGGAATTGCATCTCGATTGTGTTGTAGCCGTCACCCTTGCAGGCCTCGCAGCGACCGCCCTTGACATTGAACGAGAATCGTCCCGGCTTATAACCACGCATCCGCGACTCGGGCACCGACGCGAACAGAGTTCGCACCGGTGTGAATAGCCCGGTGTAGGTCGCGGGATTCGAGCGCGGGGTGCGGCCAATCGCCGATTGATCGATATCGATCACCTTGTCAATCGCCTCCAACCCCTGAAGCCCGCGCATCGCGCCGGGTCGTCGCCGCGCAGCATGCAACTGCTGCGCGGCCGACTTGTGCAGCAGATCGTTGACCAGCGTGCTTTTGCCCGACCCGGACACGCCCGTCACGCAGATGAACGTGCCCAGCGGGAACTCAGCATCAATGTCGCGCAGATTGTGTTCCGTCGCGCCGAGAACTTTCAGCACATCGCCGTTGCCGGGACGACGCACGGGCGGCATCGGAATGCTGCGCCGACCGCTGAGATACGCGCCGGTCATTGAATCCGGGTGCTCCATGATCGCCGAAGGCGGACCGGCCGCCACCACGCGCCCGCCCGCTTCACCGGCCCCGGGACCCATGTCGACGATGTAGTCCGCCGCGCGCATCGTCGCCGCGTCGTGCTCAACGATCAGCACGGTGTTACCCAGGTCGCGCAGACGCTTCAGGGTCAGGATCAGCCGTTCGTCATCGAGAGGATGCAATCCAATCGACGGCTCGTCGCAGACATAGAGCACGCCCATCAACGAAGAGCCAATCTGTGTGGCCAGACGAATCCTCTGAGCCTCGCCTCCGGACATTGTCGATGCGCCGCGGTCGAGCGTCAGATAGTCCAATCCCACATCCACGAGGAAGGTCAGGCGCTCGCGAATCTCCTTCAGAATTTGGGTCGCAATCGCCATCTCGCGAGCGGTCAGCGGAGTCTCATCACTGCTCAGCTGGTTTGCCCACAGCGATGCCATCGCCACCGACATCCGCGTCACATCGACGATCGAGCGTTCGTCAACCCGGACAGCCAGTGACTCTGCCTTGAGCCGCGCGCCGCCGCACGATGAGCAGGGCACGGCGGTCATGTATCGCTCAATCTCGGTGCGGGACCAATCGGAGTCGGTTTCCTTGTAGCGCCGGTCGAGGTTGTTGATGACGCCCTCGAACTGCGTCTCATAACGACGCTGACGGCCGCGATGATTGACGAAGTCCACCGCAATCGGCTCCGGCAATCCGTACAGCACGGCATCGACCAGCTCATCAGGATGGTCGTCAAACGGGGCCGTGGTGTCGGCTTTGAACTGGTCGAAGATCGCCTCCAGCATCCGCCGATGCCAGCCGGTCTGCGTTGTCGATCGCGACCAGGGCACGATCGCACCATCATCCAACGACTTTGAGCGGTCGGGCAGTACCAGCGTGGGATCGACCTCCATGGTCACGCCGAGTCCGGTGCAGGCGGAACACGCGCCATGTGGCGAGTTGAACGAGAACGAGCGCGGTTCAATCTCGCCGAGCGCAAACATGTCGCGAGGGCAGGCAAGCTGCTCGGAAAAGATCAGGTCGTCTTCAGAGTCCAGCGGACGAACCCGCACCATGCCGTCGCCCAGCCCCAGCGCCTGCTCAATCGAGTCGGCCAGACGATTCGCCAGTGTGTTGCGATCGTCCTCGTCGACATCGTCGGCGGGCAGCGCCACGCGGTCGATGATCACATCAACCTGGTGGTTCTTGTTCTTCTCCAGCTCGATCTCATCGTCCAGGGAACGCACGTCACCGTCGACCCGGACACGCACGAATCCACGACTGCGGGCATCCTCGAAGACGCCCTTGTGCTCGCCTTTTCGGTCACGGACGACGGGCGCCATGATCATCAACCGTCGCTTCTCGCCCAGCGACATCACCGCATCGACCATCTGCTGCACCGTCTGCTGGGCAATCGGATCGCCGCAGATCGGACAGTGCGGACGGCCGGCGCGCGCGAACAGGAGACGCAGGTAGTCGTAGATTTCGGTGACCGTGCCGACGGTCGATCGCGGGTTGCGTGAGCCGGTCTTCTGGTCAATCGAGATCGCCGGCGAGAGCCCCTCGATGTAGTCGACGTCGGGCTTCTCCATCCGGCCCAGGAACTGTCTCGCATAGGCCGAGAGCGACTCGACATAACGACGTTGACCCTCCGCATAGATGGTGTCGAAGGCGAGCGACGACTTGCCCGACCCCGACACCCCCGTAATCACGACCAGTTGGTCGCGGGGCAGCTCAACATCAATGTCCTTGAGGTTGTGCTCGCGCGCGCCGCGGACCAAGATTCGATCTGCCGGCAAGGGTCCCGCTCCTAATTCCGAACACTGTCAGCCGATCTAGCGTATCTCACCGAGGACGTGCGATGGCGGCTTCTGTCACGACCGCAGGAGGACGGCTGAAGCCGATGACGTGGCGTTACCTGGCGTTAGCTGGACTGGTCAGGACTTGCGGCAGGCGCCTTCTCGACCGCGACTTGTTGAGTGAAGTCATGCCGGCCGGCGCTCAGCATATTCGGCGCGAAGACTATTCCATCCTCAACTTCGACGTCTGGACTCGACTTCCGATCGTTCTCAGCGGTGTGCCCTTGAGCCAGTTCTCGCCAGTGAGCGCTCAACGTGTCGAACCTGAAGCTACCCCAGACTCCATCGTCATAGTCGTCTTCGGAAACGCCGATTCCCGTAAACATGACTGGGGCGCGGCCTTCAAACTCCACGATCAGTGACAATGTGCCTCCCATTGCCGAGATGTGTTCGTTCAGTGCGGCGAGCACCAGATCCTCGCGATCTGCATGAGAAGATGGGGTCTGTATGTTGAGGCTGTTCTGTTTCGCAACACTGACCTGTGTCTGCTCGAGAGCATGGCACAGTTCTCGGCGAGTCAGCTCCTCGGACATCAATTCCCGCGTTCGGGCCTCAACCTCCATGCGGTCGGCCGGAGAAAGTTCATTCAATCGCTCTTCTAGAGTGGTCATGATTGTCTCCTGCTAGTTCGAATGCCATCGAGGTGAGCCTTGAAACGCAAGTCCGCTACTCGGATGAGACTGTCGTAGAATCGCCGCTCGCTTTGGCCTCGCTTGTTTCCCATCACCAACACAACAGCGATTCGCTGGGGGTCGAACGCGAATGCTGCTCTCCATTCGCCTCGCTCCGCCTTGAATCGCAACTCTTTCATGTTCGCATGTCGCGAGCCGTTGAGCGTGTCGACTAACGGGCGACCCAGACTTGGCCCTCCTGCTGCCAATATCGAGATCTGCGACAACAGTGACTTCCTGACTGCTTTTGGAAGCCCCTCAAACTCGCGGTCGAAAGCCGGGTGGAATTCGACCTGCCATGCCATGTCGTCATCGTGGACCTTCATGCGAGGGGTGTCAAGCTTGCGCCGGAGCGGGAGCACTCAGCCACCAAACGCTGTCGGTCCCTGTTCCTTCCTATACTCGAATCATGCCGACCAACACTGCCGAATCCGAACAACAATCACAAATGACGGCGATCTCCCAGGACGATGGAGACGATTCGCCGACGCCGAAGCGCATCGTCATCTTCGACGCCTATGCGCTGATCTTCCGTGCCTACTTCGCTATGCAGCGGGCCAATCTGCAGACCAGGGCGGGTGAACCGACGGGCGCCGTGCGCGGTTTCACCGCCACGATGCTCTACATCTTCAACACCCTCGAGCCGACCCACGCCGCGTTCGCCTTCGATGTCGATGACACCACCGTCTTTCGGCGCGAGATCGATCCCAACTACAAGGCGCACCGCGACCCGATGCCGGAAGACCTGCCGTCGCAGATCCAGCGCTGCCGAGAAATCGCCGAAGCATTCTCCGTCCCGGTCTACGAGCAGCCCGGATTTGAAGCCGACGATGTGATCGGCACGCTTGCCGATCAGGCGGTCGCCGCCGGATTTGATACATGGATATGCACCTTGGACAGCGACCTCCTGCAGTTGGTCAACAAGGACATCTCGGTCTACCTTTACAACCCCTATAAGAGCGAATACACCGCCTACGACGGCCCCGAGACTGTGCGCGCCCGCTACAAAGTTGACCCGATTCAGATCATCGATTTCAAGGCCTTGGTCGGAGACAAGTCCGACAACATCCCCGGTGTCAAAGGCGTCGGCAAGGTGGGCGCAGTCAAGTTGCTCAACCAGTTCGGCACAGTGGAGCAGATCTACGAACACATCGACGAAGTCAAGCCAGTAGGTACGCAGAAGAAACTACTCGCCGACCGCGACAACGCGTTCATGAGCAAAGACCTCGCAACGATTCGCCACGACGTTCCTGTTGCATTGGATGTCGCCGCAGCCGACGTGACCGCCTTTAGTCACGACACCGTCCTGGCCAAGTTCGAAGAACTCGAGTTCCGCACGCTCCTGGATCAGATTCCCAGCGACGAAGGCGGCCCAGCTCCGAGCGTGCAGCGTCCGCCGATTGACGATTATGATCTGGTCACCGATGAAGCTGCGCTGCTCGAATGGGCTGAGCGCGCCGCAAAGGCGCCGCTGCTCGCCGTCGACCTTGAGACCTCCTCACTCGACACGATCGACTGCGAGATCGCGGGCTACGCCCTGTCCGACGAAGCGGGAGCCGGCTGCTACATCCCGGTCGGGCATCGGACCGACGAGGCACAGCTAGATCACGAAGTGGTCAAGGCCGCGCTGAGACCCGTGCTCGAAAACTCCGCGGTGCCGAAGCTCTTGCACAACGCCAAGTTCGACATCAAAGTCCTGCGCCGACATGGAATCACGTTGCGCGGCCTGCACGACGACACGATGGTCGCAGCCTTCATCCTCAACAAGTCGCCGATTGGCCTGAAGGCGATGGCGCTCAACGAACTCGGCATCGAGATGACGCCGATCGTGGAGCTGATTGGCAAAGGACGTAAACAGGTCTCGATGGTTGATGTCTCTGCGTCAGAAGCAGGCAAGTACGCAGCCGCCGACGCCGACATCACATTGAGGCTCGCGAACCTGCTACTGCCGCAGCTCGCAGAGAACGAGACCCTGGAGAAGCTCTACCGCGAGCTTGAGCTGCCGCTGATCCCCATCCTCGTCGACATGGAACTTGCCGGCGTCACGTTGGATACCGGGATCCTGCACGATCTCGACCAGCAACTGAACATCGAAATCGAGACGGTGACGGCTCAGATTCGCGAAGACGCCGGTCGCCAATTCAACATCGGGTCGCCCAAGCAGCTCAGCGGCGTATTGTTCGACCAGCTCGGGCTGCCCAAGACACGCAAGACCTCGCAGGGCTACTCCACAGACGCCCAGCAGTTGGAACGGCTTGTCGACGCGCATCCCATCGTCAATCACGTCCTCCAGTGGCGAGAGTTGACCAAGCTGCGCAGTACCTACGTCGAATCCCTGCCCGACGAAGTGCATCAGTCCACCGGACGCATCCACACCGACTACAACCAGACCGTCGCCGCTACCGGCCGTCTCTCCTCCGAGTCGCCCAACCTGCAGAACATCCCCGTTCGCACAGAACAGGGACGCCAGATTCGAGCCGCATTCGTCGCGCGACCCTGGGCTGATATGTCGGAAGATGACGATGTCTGTTTCGTCTCTGCCGACTACTCGCAGATCGAGCTGCGTGTGCTCGCCCACCTCTCCGAGGACGAAGGACTGATCACGGCATTCCGCAACGGCGAGGACATCCACGCCGCCACCGCGTCCGGCGCATATGGCGTCGGCCTTGACGACGTACAGCCCGAGATGCGCCGCGTCGCCAAAATGATGAACTTCGGCGTGATCTACGGATTGTCGGCGCACGGCCTGTCGCAGCGCAGCGGTATGGAGCGCAAGGACGCCCAGGCCTTCATCGACTCCTACTTCGGCCGCTTCGGACGGGTCCAGGCTTGGATCGAGGAAACTAAGGAGTCGACCAAGGATCGCGGCTACGCCGAGACGCTATTGGGACGGCGCCGATACCTGCCCGATATCCGCTCCAGCGTCTTCCAGAAGCGAAACGCCGCCGAGCGCATGGCCGTCAACATGCCCGTCCAGGGCACCGCCGCCGACGTGATGAAGCGAACAATGATCGAGGTCGACCAAGCGATGATGGACCGCGAGCTGCGTTCGCGCATGCTGCTTCAGGTCCACGACGAACTCATCTTCGAGGTCCCCACCGAAGAGGTCGACGCACTCGCAGCATTGCTCCACGAAATCATGCCGGCAGCACTCGATCTCGTTGTGCCGATGCAGATTGAAGTCAAGACCGCGCTGAATTGGCGAGACCTTGAACCGTATGAGGTGAATTGAGGAGTGTGAACCACCGCCATGTTCCCGTCCCCGCCCCCAGCGGGGACCCGCTCCCTCTCAGAAACCGTTGGCGGTGTTGACGGCGATTCAGCGCCACGATGGCCAAGCTGGTCCCCGCTCGGGGGCGGGGACGGATGACTACGGAAAGGACGGGCCCATGTTTCGTACGCTCGGTAACACCTGGCAGATCACCAAGCTCTCCTGGAAGGTCCTGCAACTCGACCGTGAGCTGATCTTTTTCCCGATCATGGGCACGATCGGCGCGCTCATCGTGGGAGTGATCGCCGCCGGAGTGTTTGCCGGCACCGGCACCTTCGACCGGCTCGGCGGTGGAGAAGCCGAGTTCAACATCGTCGATCTGATCATCACCCTCGCGGCCTATTTCGGCGGCCTGTACATGGTCATCTTCTGTAACGCTGCACTGATCGCGGCGGCGCGAGAGCGGCTCGAAGGCGGCGACCCCAACGTCATGTCCGGCATCCGAGCCGTGCGCGGGATGTGGTTGGCCATCCTTGGCTGGACGATCATTACCGGCACCGTCGGACTCCTGCTCCAGGCCCTGCAGAGCGCGGCTCGCGAGAACAGCCATGGCGTCATGCGCATCGTCGCGATCATCCTCGTTTCATTGCTCCAGACCGCGTGGGCCTACATCACGTTCTTCGTGATTCCCATTCTGGTCGTCGAGCGAGTCGGCCCGATCACCGCCATCCGGCACTCCGGCAGCCTGTTGAAACGCACCTGGGGCGAACAACTGACCGCCAGCTTCTCCTTCTTCATCCTCTACCTGGTCGCTGTGCTCATCGTCGCCATCCCCGTCGTAATCCTCGTCTTCATCGCCCCGGTCGCCGCCATCATCGTGGGCATCATCCTCGGCGGAATCGCGCTGGCTTCGGTTGCTGCGATGGAGGGCATCTTCAAGGCGGCCCTGTACGAATGGGTCGCCGAGGGCAAGGGCAGCGAGTGGTTCGACCGACAGCTCCTGACCGATGCGTACATGAATCGCAACTAGCCGAAAGCAACCGGAACTCGTCTTGAGCCATGCCTGAGCTGCCAGAGGTCGAAACCGTCCGGCGACAGCTACAACCGCTGATCTCCGGACGGCGTATCTCCGACTTCAGGGTCATGCCCGGCGCCGAACGAGTACTTCGCGGACGCTCAGCCTTCGAGATCAGCGCACAGCTCGACGGTTGCACGTTCACGACCGCCGGCCGCCGAGGCAAATATCTCGCCCTCAACCTGAACAACGATCAGGTCATTGTTGTGCATCTGCGCATGACCGGATCGCTCCGCTTCCGAACCTCCGGCTACGAGCAGGATTCATTCACCCGCGCCGTCTTCGATCTCGACGGTGGAGACCAGCTTCGTTTCGTCGATGTTCGCAAGTTTGGAACCATTGACCTCGTCGACCAGCTCGCCGAGGCGCTGCCCGAGCTCGGTCCGGAACCACTCTCGGATGACTTCACGCCCGACGCGCTCTGGCACGCGTTGCGAGGCAGGCATCAACCGCTCAAGGCGGCCCTCCTCGACCAACGCAACATCGCCGGAATCGGCAACATCTATGCCGATGAGGCGTTGTTTCTCGCTCGGCTCAATCCCGAGGCGCCCGCAGGCTCATTGCGTCCCGCCGAGCGAAGGCTGCTGCACTCCACCATCAGGCAGGTCCTTGAGGATGGCGTCCGCCACGGCGGAGCTTCGTTCCGCGACTACACCGATGTCGACGGCGCCCAGGGCGAGCAGCAGTACTTCGTCCGAGTCTTTCGACGCACCGACGAGCCCTGCGACGACTGTGGCACGACGATTCGCCGAATCGTCGTGGGCGGACGGGCGACGCACTTCTGTCCAAAGTGTCAGCCGGTGCGGCACCGCACAAGGATGGTGAAGTCCACTCGTCCTAGCTCTCGCCTCTAGAATGAGCACGAGGACGGAAGAGTGGCATGGCGACTGAGGCAAAACCGGAATCTCCCGTCCCTGAATCCGTCTATGCGGACTACGAGCAGGACCTGCTAAACGATGACGTTCCTCCCGCTCAGGCTCGTGCCACGCGCCGTGCCCTTGAGCGACTGGTGGACCGTCTCATGCTGGCATTGGCGACCAAGGCCGATGCAAGGAGTTTGCAGGGACAGATTTCTGAATTACAGACAGACGTGGCAGTGTTGAAGGCGGAGATGCGCCTGCTCATGTGGATGTTCGCACTTGGTGGATCAGCAGTCATTGGTCTGATAACCGCCGTGCTCGTCGTCCTGTTGACCCGTCTCTGAGAAGGTATCCCTGGCCCAGTCCTGGCCCGGTAGAGGGTCTGCGGAACCACGTCCGTCCTACCGTCCCACCTTCGCAGTACCCTCAAGCCGACATGAGTAGGCAACAACCGTCTGAACCCTATCCGCGCCAGCCGTATCGCCCCGACACCGACGCTCGGCGTGACATCGCCATCGCCACCTGCGAGGACTGCGGCGACGAATTCGACCTCGCCAACTCCGACCCGCGCACTCGGATCTGTGCTACCTGCTGGGATCGCTCGCTGGAAGCGGTCGAGACCGCGTTCCTCGACAACTACGCCAAGTTCGGCGCCAAGGCCCACCGCACGGTCGCCGAGGCGTTGTTCCGCTCGCAGGCGTTGGCCGATCCCGACGACCGCAAGGTGATCGGGATGCGCATCGTCGAGGAGTACCTCAATGCCGCGCAGGAACTGATGGCGCTGTACGTCGCACTGCGGCGACGACACGAACAACCGCTGCTCACGACCTTCACCAATTTCGAGCTCAATGCGCCGTCCGTAGCTGCCTTCCGGATTCTCACCACCGGTCGCTCGGCCGACGAGTTGCTGCGCGACCTCCAGCTTCCGACCCTGTCCGACGTCGAGGCCGCGCGCGGCGAAATCCCGCGCAAAGACTGGCGACAGTTCGCAGGAGCCGTGACCGCTGTGGCCAACGGCATCGGACGCGTGCAGAAGGTCGACCAGGGTGTTCTGCTCGAGCTCGCCGACGGGCTGCGTCAATCGTCGGCAATCACGCACAAACTTGAGTGGCTGCCCGATCGTGCCATGAACCCCGATCAGGTGGCGCTGGTCGTGCTCAATCAGCGCCGCCGCGTGCTCCTGACCCATGCGCTTGCGATCCACGAGCCACAGCTTGAGGTCTTCATCGACGCCATCGACAAGATCACCGCCGCGGCACGCGATCTGATCTGGTTGTATCTTCACGTCCGCGACACTCTCGCGCTGGAAGAACAACAAACCGATCCCATTTCGAGCCCGAAATGGGGCCAATCATGAGGCCAATCATGAGGCCAACTGTTAAGCCGGAACAGAGGCTGCGAGCATGAGCAAATCTCCGTTTTCTCTTGAAGGTCAGGTCGTGTTGGTTTCGGGCGCCGGGCGAGGCATCGGCCGCGCCGCGGCTGAACTGATCGCGCAGATGGGGGCAAAGGTCGCCGTCACGTCGCGAACCGTGGCGCAGGTGGAAGATGTCGCCGAGAGCATTCGCAACGATGGCGGACAAGCCTGGGCATTCAGAGCCGATGTCGCCGTGATCGAGGACCACGAATCCCTGCTGGACGACGTGGAGGACACCATCGGTCCGCTGACCGGATTGGTCAACGTCGCCGGTATCTCGCCGATCCTGCAGCGCGGCGAACGGATCACGCCCGAGGACTACGACCTCATCCAGAACATCAACCAGCGAGGCACGTTTTTTCTCACGCGCAACTTCGCCGCTCGCCTGATCGACGCCGAGCGCGGCGGCTCGGTGGTCACGATCTCCAGTGTCGGCGCGGAATATGGGCTGCCGCGACAGTCCGCCTACGCGATGACCCGCGCCGCAGTTGAAGCCATGACTCGCACGTTCGCGGCTGAGTGGGCTTACTCGCTGGCGGCGCCGATTCGCGCCAACTGTGTCGCGCCTGCGTTCATCGACACCCCGCTGACGGAGCCGATGCCCAGCTGGTACCGGCAGCGCGTCGAGTCGCATACCGCGATGAGGCGCCTCGGCGCAGACGACGAGGTTGCCGGCGCGGTCGCTTTCCTGCTCTCCGACGCAGCCAGCTACATCACAGGCACCGTCGTGCCGGTCACGGGTGGTTACGGACTCTGGTCGCTCGATCCCCGCTGAGACAACCCGACTGAAAGGCCGCATACATGTCATACCTCGCCGCCGCCGTCCAACGCGCGCCCGGACTGACACTGGAACATGGCGTGGAGAAAGCGATCGCAGCAATTGAGGAAGCCGCCCGTGAGGGCGCAAGCCTGATCGTCTTTCCCGAAACCTGGATCCCCTCCTACCCCTACTACCACTCACGCGCCGCCGATCGCCAGGCATTCGCCGCCAGCTATCAGCACACATTCCAGAACAGCATCGCGATCCCTGGACCGGAATGGGATCGGATCGCCCAGGCCGCGGCCGACGCCGGCGCGCATGTCGTGATCGGCGTCAATGAGCGCGAACCGCATGCCGGCACGATCTACAACACGCTCGCTTACATCGGCTCCGACGGAGCATTGTTGGGCAAGCACCGCAAGCTCGTGCCGACCCTGACCGAGCGCCTGATCTGGGGCTACGGCGACGGCTCCGATCTGGATGTCTACGACACGTCGGTCGGACGCCTCGGCGGTCTGATCTGCTACGAGCACCAGATGGCGCCGGCTCGCTATGCGCTCTCGACGCTCGGGATTCAGATCCACGCCTCCGTCTGGCCAGGCTGGGATCAGCTGCACCCGGTGGTCGACGCGGCAACGCGCCATCTCGCCTACGAGAACGCCTGCTACGTCGTCGTCGCCCGCGAGACAATGTCGCCCGATCTGCTCCAGGCCGGCACGCCGTTCGGTGAGGAACCGTTCTGGCAAGCATCGGGCGGCTCGGCAATCATCGCGCCCGGCGGCAAGTATCTCGTTGAACCCGTGATTGACACCGAAACGATCATCTACGCCGAGATCGATCTGGAGAGCACGATCGAGTCCAAGCGCTGGGTCGACTCGGCAGGCCACTACGCCCGACCTGATGTCTTCCAACTGCACTGGAATCGCCGGCCCAAGACTCCGCTCGTCATCGACGATGAGTAAGGTCCGATGACGACCGCGGGTCCGAACGACGCCATCACCGATGTTCCAGGCATTGAGGTCGGCCACTACACCGATCTTGACAACGCCACCGGTTGCACCGTCGTCATCGCTCGCGCCGGAGCACGTCCCGGCGTCTTTCAGCCCGGCGGCGCGCCCGGCACGCTCGATACGGATCTTGCAGTTGCCGAAAACGCCGTCCAGGACATCCACGCCGTGCTGCTAACGGGCGGCAGTGTGTTGGGTCTGGAGTCGGCTGCCGGCGTCCGTCGCTACCTGCAAGAACAAGGCGTTGGCCTGCCGCTCATGCCCGATAAGCCACCGCTGCCGATCGTCATGGGGGCCGTCGTCTTCGATCTCCCGATCGGCGCGTTCGCTCACCCGACCGCAGACCACGGATGTCAAGCCGCCGCTGCCGCTTCCGCAGGCCCCGTCGCCCAAGGCTCAGTTGGCGTCGGAACCGGCTGCACTGTCGCCAAAACCGGCCAGCCAAACACGTCGCTCAAGGGCGGCGTCGGAACGGCATCGCTGGTTCACGAATCGGGCCTGATCGTCGGAGCGTTGGTCGCGACCAATGCAGTCGGCGACATCGTCGATCCCGCCAGCGGAGAACTCGTTGCCGGGCCCAGGGGCGAACAGCCAGGCGACATGCAACGCTCGTCGGAAATGCTCCTGAACAGGTCGGTGGCCGAGTTCGAAGCGCTCCTGCAAGCCCGCGCTCCCGCGCCCAAGGACGACGCGGGCGCAAACACTACGCTCTGTGTGATCGCCACAAACGCCAAGTTGCACAAAGGTACCGCCAAGCGGATCTCAATCATGGGATCGGCCGGCCTCGCGAGAACGATCAATCCAGTTTTCACCCCCGGCGACGGCGATACCGTCTTCACACTCGCCACCGGCGAGATTGACATCACCAGCATTCCCGCCCTGCTCACCCTCAGCGGAACCATGGCCGCCGAGGCAGTCGCGCGCGCAACCCTGCGCAGCGTGCGCGAGGCCCGTTCTCTAGCCGAAATCCCCGCCGTTTCCGAATGGCTCTCAAATACTCTAAATTCTTAGAGTAATGTAGAGTGGCCCCATGGCGCTGACAGTTGAACGCCTCCAATCGTTGAAGCCGGCGAAGGTGACCGCCGCGCTGCTGACCGAGCCGGAGGGCCAATGGTTTGATCGCAAGAGTGCGCGAATCTCGGCTCGCGATCTGGGCAAATCCCTGGTCGCGATGGCCAACGCCGAAGGCGGCCTCATCGCCATCGGATTCCGTGCCGGTGAGTGCGAAGGCGTCGGCAAGCTGGTCAAGAAGCAGAACGAATGGCGACAAGCCGGGCTCGATTTCACCGAGCCGCCCGTCCGCTACGACGTGCATTTACTCGATTGCGTCGCAACCGGAGATCGACTCGATCAGACGCTGGTAATCGATGTACCTCCGGGACAGGAGGTCTACACCACCACGGCCGACGAGGCCTACATTCGTAGCGGCGACGAGAACCGAAAGTTGTCGTTCGACCAGCGCATCGAGCTGCGCTACGACCGAGGCGATACCACATTCGAAGTAAACCCGGTCCGCCAACTGGGCCTCGCAGACCTTGATTGGGAGGCGGTGTCGGCGTATGCGGATCGGTTGGGCCATGACCCCGAGCGACTGCTACACGCCAGAGACCTCGTCACCGCTCAAGGTGTCCCCTCGACGTCCGGAGTGCTGTTGTTCGGAAAGTACCCACAACAGGCATTTCCCCAGGCGCGAGTGAGAGTACTGCGCTGCGCCGGTACAGAGTGGCGGACCGGTTCCAGTCAGAATCTGGTCTACGACCGTACGTTCGAGGGTCCATTGCCCGGACAGATCGACGCCGCGCGGGACGCCATGCGGGAGATCGTGCCGCAATATCGCGCGCTCGGCCAGGACGGTCGATTCGCCTGGTTCGGTCTGGTGCCCGACGAGGCGTGGCTGGAAGCGCTCGTCAACGCCGTGATTCATCGCGCCTATAGCAACTTCGGCGATCACATTCGTCTAGTCGTGTTCGATGATCGCATCGAGATTGAGAGTCCCGGACGCTTTCCCGGTCTCAGCTCCCCGAAGGACCTGACCAAGGTGCGCCGCTACGCCCGCAATCCACGAATTGCGCGGGTCATGGCCGAACTCGACTACGGCCAGGAGCTGGGCGAGGGTCTGCGCCGCATGGTCGACGCCATGGAGGCCCGTGGTCAGGCCCGTCCGCAACTCAAAGAGACCCCTGGAGGAGTCAGCCTGACGCTCTACGGCGCGCTCAACATTCCCGACGAGCTATCCGCGCTGCCTCAGATCGCACGCTCGATCTACGGCTGGATCGAGCGGTCGGGTCAGATGCGCACGGGGGAGATCGCGAACCTCGCCGGCGTCTCCCGACCCACGGCGCTCCGTCATCTCGGCGAATTGGCGTCGCTCAAGCTCATCGTTCGTGTCGGCTCCAGTCCCAAGGACCCGACCGCCTACTGGACCGTCACGGGACAATAGCGCTCGACTCACAAGCCCAGGTTTCGAGTAGTTGAGCATGAGCGTGAGAGCAGTTCGCCGTTCGGCCTGAATCAGTGGCCGTGCGTACTGGAAACCACTCTCAAGCCCAGGTTTCGAGTAGTTGAGAGTGAGCGTGAGAGTAGTTCACAGTTCGGCCTGAACCAGTGGCGTGCGTACTGGAAACCACTCTCAAGTCCAGGTTTCGAGTAGTTGAGAGTGAGCGTGAGAGCAGTTCGCCGTTCGGCCAGAACCAGTGGCCGTGCATACTGGAAACCACTCTCAAATCAGAGTTTCGAGTAGTTGAGAGTGAGCGTGAGAGCAGTTCGCAGTTCGCAGTTCGGCCAGAACCAGTGGCCGTGCGCACTGGAAACCACTCTCAAGTTAGGCGTTCGAGTAGTTGAGAGTGGCCTTGAGAGTACCCACGATTTCGCCACGATCCCCAGTTCTGGACTAAAGATCGCAACGTCGTTCGAGTTTCGAGTGCGCTTGCGAGTAGCTGCGAGCGGCGGAAATCCCGCGCCACTGATACGCTTTCGCCATGACACAACGACCTCTCGTACTTGCGACCAACGACGACGGTGTGGAAGCGCCTGGACTCTGGCATCTCGCCGAGGCTGTCAGCCACTTCGCCGATGTCATCGTCGTTGCGCCGGCGTTCAACCAGTCCGGCATGTCGGCCGCCGTCACGCTGCGACAGGACCTCGAGGCCGAACGCGCTCACTCGCCACTGCCGGGCGTCGACGCCTGGCAGGTCAATGGCACGCCGACCGACGCCGTCGTCCACGGACTCCGCCACTTCGCCCCCCGACACGTCGACATGGTCGTGTCCGGCGTTAATCCCGGTCCCAATGTCGGCCGCGAGATTCTGCACTCCGGCACCGTCATGGCGGCGATGCAGGGCTATCTGCGCGGGTTGCCCAGCGTCGCCGCATCGCTGTCGTCGTTCGACGAGGACCATCTGCGCGACGCCGCCATCATCGCCGGACGCATCGCAGAGCGTCTGCTCGCCAGCGGACGAGTTCAGTTCCTCAACGTCAATGCGCCCGACCGTTCCATCGCGGAGTATCAAGGCGTCCGTGTCGCGGCGATGGCAGACCTTGCGGTATCCCGAGTCGTCGACCTCACCGACGGACAAGGCGCGACGCGTCGCAAGCTCGAGTTCCGCTCCGACTTTGATGTGGTCCCTAATACCGATGTGGCTGCGATCATGGCCGGCGCCGTGGCCGTCACGCCGTTACATAACGACCTCACCCTGCATAGCGCCCTGCTCGACACGACCACGCTGATCGGCGATCCCACAGCCCTCACCGACAGCCCCATCGACAGCCCCATCGACAGCCCCATCGACAGCAATGTAAACTGAGGACTCCCACCTCAGTCACCTGACCGCACAGGAGTTCGAGTATGGCTGGCCATTCCAAATGGTCGCAGATCAAGCGCAAGAAGGGCGTCACCGACGCCAAGCGCGGCCAGCTCTTCACCAAGCTCGGACGCGATATCTCCGTCGCCGCGCGCGCCGGTGGTCCGAAGATCGAGGAAAACTCGGCGCTGCGGCTCGCTGTCGAGCGCGCACGCGGGTCGAACATGCCTAATGTCAACATCCAGCGCGCGATCGACCGTGCGACCGGCGGCGCCGACGGCGCCCAGCTTGACGAGATCCGATACGAGGCATACGGTCCCGGCGGCGCCGCGCTGCTGATCGACTCCTTGACCGACAACCGCAACCGCACCGTCTCCGATGTCCGAGCCGCGCTGACCCGCGCCGGCGCCAGCATGGCCGAGGCCGGAGCTGTCGCCTGGCTCTTCGAGCAGAAGGGCGTCATCGCCATTGATGTCGACCAGGCGGCTGACGCCGACGACATCATGCTCGCAGCCATTGACGGCGGCGCGGAAGATGTGGAGATCGACGAGGGGTTGGTCGAAGTCATCACCGCCCCGTCCGACCTCGAGTCCGCGCGCAGCGCCGTCGAGCAGGCCGGCGCCCCAATCGCATCGGCTGAGGTGGTGATGCGCGCGACCAACATGGTTCCGGTCGACACCGATCAGGCGGCCAAGCTGCTGCGCCTGATTGACTCGCTGGAGGACCTCGACGACGTGCAGCGCGTCTTCACCAATGCCGACTTCCCCGACGCCGCTCTCGTTGAGGCGTAGACTCGACACATGGCTCGCATCCTCGGTGTCGACCCTGGGCTCACAGCCACCGGCTGGGGTCTCTTGGAGATCGATGCCGGTGGGACTGCCCATCTCCGCTGGGGTACCATCCGTCCTCCAGCTGCAGAGCTCTCGGAGCGGCTGAACTTTATCAACGTTCGGCTGAGAGAGTTGATCGGCCAACATCGACCTGATGCGCTCGCCATTGAGCGGCCGTTTATCAACAAGAACGTCAAGACCGCAGTCATCCTCGGTCAGGCCCAGGCTGCGGCGATGATTGCAGCCGCCTCGGCTGGACTTTCGGTGCATGAATATCCGCCTCGACAGGTCAAGGAGGCGGTCGCCGGCCTGGGCTCTGCCGAGAAATTGGCGGTTAGGCAGGCGTTGCTGATGCGACTCGGACTCGACGATATCGATGCGTCGGCCGATGCTGCGGATGCGCTGGCCGTCGCATATTGTCACTTCCTGATGACGCCGCAGAACGCCGTAATGGAGCTCACATGATCTGCCGAATCCGAGGACGAGCACTCGACTGGCACGACGATTCGCAGAGTGTCGAAATCGACACCGGTACCGAGGCTGGTGGGCTCGTCTATGAAGTACGGCTGCCGACCGCCGTGTGGCTCGCGCTTGAGAACCAGCGGCCCGAAGTGCTCGATCTCTACACCCACTATCACGTGCCCGATCGAGCCCCGGTTCCCGTGCTGATTGGCTTTCTCCGACCGATTGAACGCGACTTCTTCCGCAAACTGATCGGGGTGCCGCAGATGGGCGTCGGCAAGGCCCAGCAAGCGCTGGCCGCTTCCGTCTCCACGATCGCGCAGGCCATCGAGGCCGAGGATCGGCGCACCCTGACCCAGCTCCCGGGCATTGGACCACGACAGGCCGACCGTATCATCGCCGACCTCAAGGGCAAGGTCGTCGAGGAAGCGCTGCTGGTCGACGAAGGCTTCGACGCCAACGCTCAACGTCCCATCCGACCGACCGACCGGGTCGCAGCCGACGCGCTTGAGGCCCTGATCAGTCTCGGCTACACCCGTCGCGACGCGGACCGCTGGATCGCCGCGGTCCTCAGCGCCCCGGATGTGCCGGCGCCTCAGACCACGGAGGACCTCCTGCGAGCAGTGCTCGAACACATCGGATCCGGTCCCTAGAACAAGCCCATTAGTGCTGAAACCCCGCTAAGCTTTTTGCCATGACTACCGTCTCAGCCCCGATACGTAACGCCAGGCCATTCGAACTCTGTGCCGACTACCAGCCGACCGGCGACCAACCGTACGCCATCAAGCAGCTCGTTGACGGCATCGAGGCCGGGCACCGAGCGCAGACGCTGCTCGGCGTGACCGGGTCGGGGAAAACGTTCACGATGGCCAACGTGGTCGCCCAGCTCAACCGACCGACCCTGGTCCTGGCCCACAACAAGACCCTGGCCGCACAGCTCTGCACCGAGTTCCGCGACTTCTTCCCCAACAACTCCGTCGAGTACTTCGTTTCCTACTACGACTACTACCAGCCCGAGGCCTACATCCCTCGCTCCGATACCTACATCGCCAAAGAGTCGGATATCAACCAGGAGATCGACAAGCTCCGCCATGCCGCTACCCGCGCGCTGTTCGAGCGGCGCGATGTGCTGATCGTCGCCTCGGTCTCCTGCATCTACGGTCTCGGCGAGCCCGAGGATTACCAGGGCATGGTGCTGAGCATGGAGCAGGGCAAGTCCTATTCGCGCAACCTCATCCTCCGCCGCCTGGTCGATCAGCAGTACGAGCGCGACGAAATGACCCTCTCCCGAGGTAAGTTCCGGATCCGCGGTGACACGCTCACGATCCATCCCTCGTACGAAGACCTGGCAATCCGTGTGCAGTTCTGGGACGACGAGGTTGAGCGGATTGTCGAACTCGACCCGCTGACCGGTGAGATCCTGGCCGAGCGCGACCGCGTCGACATCTACCCGGCCAAGCACTTCGTCACGACCGACGAGCGCATGGCGGCGGCCGTGGAAGACATCGAGGCGGAGCTACAGCAACGATTGGAAGAGTTCCGCCGCGAGGGCCAGATCCTCGAAGCGGCGCGACTGGAAGAGCGAACCCGTTACGACCTCGAGACGATGCGCGAGACCGGATACTGCCCCGGTATCGAGAATTACTCACGACACCTCGCCCGCCGCGCCGCCGGCTCCACGCCTTGGACCTTGCTCGACTACTTCCCCGACGACTGGCTGCTCTTCCTCGACGAGTCCCACATGACCATCCCTCAGGTCAGAGGCATGTACGGCGGCGACACCTCGCGCAAGCAGACCCTGGTCGATTTCGGCTTCCGCCTGCCTTCCGCGATCGACAATCGCCCACTCAACATCGACGAGTTTGAGCGCCACATCAACCAGGTTGTCTTCGTCTCGGCGACGCCGGCGGTCTACGAGAAGAACCACTCCCAACAGGTCGTCGAACAGCTGATCCGGCCCACCGGACTGCTCGACCCGGAAGTCGAGGTCCGCTCTACCGACGGCCAGATCGACGACCTCGTCAGCGAAATCAAGGCTCGCGCTGAGCGAGGCGAACGCACACTCGTCACCACGCTGACCAAGAAGATGTCGGAAGACCTCGCCGACTACCTGCGAGAAGTCGGCATTCGCACCTACTACCTGCACTCGGAGCAGGACACGTTCCAACGTGTAGAAGTCCTGCGCGACCTCAGGCTCGGCGTGTTCGACTGCCTGGTCGGGATCAATCTGCTGCGCGAGGGACTGGACCTGCCCGAGGTGTCCCTCGTCGCGATCCTCGATGCCGACAAAGAGGGCTTCCTGCGCAACGAAGGGTCAATGGTGCAGACCATCGGTCGCGCCGCCCGTCACGTCAACTCTCATGCCATTCTGTACGCCGACCGCATCACCGACTCCATGCGCCGGGCGATGGACGAGACCCGCCGCCGGCGCACCGCTCAGCACGAATACAACCTCAAACACGGCATCACGCCGGTCGGCATTACCAAGGAAATCCGCGACATCGCCGCCGATGTCGCTAACCAGGCCCGCGACGAGTTCGAGCTGCGAGCCGTCGCCGAAGATGCGCCCGGCTACGACCCGGTGCTTGGCGCGACCATCCCTGCCGATCTGACGCCCGACCAGATCGCCAGGATGATCAGCGAGCTCGAAGTCCGCATGAAACAGGCAGCCCGTAACCTCGAATTCGAGAAGGCCGCCGCGCTCCGCGACCAGATTGTCGAGCTGCGCCGCGACCAGCTGGCGCTCGGCGAAGATCTCCAGGAATGGAGCGATCAGGCCTACGGTCGCCGCCGCCGACCACTGAAGCGGAAAGAGCCTGTGTCACGCCAGCGTTAACCGGCGGAACAGACGCCGCCATCCTTTGCCCCGCGTCAGTCACAGCTTGCTACCGTCAAACTGACGCTGCCGCGCCCGCGCTGTTATGATCCTCGCGCCTCCCGTGCCAGGCGTTCAGAGAGTGTGAACCGGTGGCTGACGGACCCCAAGTAGAACGCTGGCGGCGCTCTGCCGACGCGCCGCCCTCGTGGATCGGCGGAGAAGAGACCGCGCGCCGCGCGTGCGCGTTTTGCGGCGAGGTTCCTCCCCCGGCGTCGTCATTCTGTCCAAACTGCGGACGCGCGGTCACGGCGTCCATTCTCACCCAGCAGGGAGAGAGCGCCACGGTGCTCTTTACGGACATCGAAGATTCGACCCACCTCACGGAGCGACTGGGCGACGCACAATGGGAGTTGATCATCGACGACCACAACAAGATCGTGCGGGAGGAACTGGACCGCTACGCCGGATTCGAGGTGAAACTGACGGGCGATGGCTTCCTGATCCTGTTCTCAAAGGGCATACAGGCGCTGCGCTGCGCCGCCAGAATTCAGGCTCGGGTTACCTCGGAGGCCAATCGCCTGGGCGCAGAGTGGCCGGTTCGCGTCCGCATGGGCATTCATCGCGGCGATGTCATCTATCGGCCGGGCGGAGACATTCTCGGCCGAACCGTCAACATGGCCGCTCGAGTGATGGCCAAAGGGCGCGGAGAAACGATTGTCGTTTCACAGGCCTTGCATGACCACGTCGGACGTCAGATCGCGCCCACATTCTGGGTCGACATGGGAGCTCGTCGGATCAGAGGGCTCAACCGCCGAGAGCGGATGTTCCTGTTCGACTGGCCCGAATACCTCCGCCACGAGGGCAGCCTGCAACATCCCGGTCCCGACCACATGGTCTTCCCCCCCGACGACGCCGTCGATCCATTCGATCCCATCCTGACCGAAGCCGGCGCCGCCACCGTCCAGAGCTAGGCCGTGTTTAGTTGAGTCCCGGCCCCTGGCACCTGTCTGAAAAGTCGCACGACCTCCCCCTTCCGTCATACTCGCGCTGCGCCGCGGGTATCTCGCTGCGCTCGGCACGAAGGCCAGGAGCCATCTGTGCGATTGAGACGGCCGCGGTTCCGCAGGTTCTAGCGTCGGTGCAGCGCTCGGCGAGATTCCCGCGACGGAGCGCGGGAATGACGAATCCCTCAATTCTGAGACAGCCTCTGACCGCTGAACTCGACCCCAATGCTGACAGCCCAAGACCGCTACTTCGATCGCGCGAGCACCCGCCGCGACCGGCCAACGTCCGATTGCTCGATCACCCCAGCCTCGGCCAACTGATCGATCAACCGCTCCGCTCTGGGACGACCGATTCTCATCCGGCGCTGCAGTAGTGACGCCGACACGCGCTCATACTCGCGCGCCAACTCCGTCGCCTCGCCCAGCCTGGTGTCCAGGTCGGCTGAGGGCGTCGGTGCTGCTTCCACGACGATGTCCGGTTCCTCTTCGTCGCCAGACGCATCCAAGGCCGTTTCCAGCGTCGACGTCAGCGTCCGCAGATCTGCTTGCGCCGCTCGAGCCTTAACCTCCGTCACAGCGGCGGCCGATTCCTCCGACAACTGCTCCAGGACCTCATCCAGCGATCCACGCTCCGTCTGAGCTTGGGTTGGCGCGCTCCACGATTCAATCAGACGATCAATTTCGGTGTCCGAGACATACGCCCCCTGCACCCGTCGCGGCTTGATCGAATCCGACGACATGTACAGCATGTCGCCGCGACCCATCAGCTTTTCCGCCCCGGCGCGATCCATGATCACGCGAGAATCCGTTTGTGACGTGGTCGCAAACGCGATCCGTGTCGGGAAGTTCGCCTTGATCAAGCCGGTGACCACATCGACCGACGGCCGCTGTGTCGCAACCACGAGGTGAATCCCAACCGCGCGAGCCAATTGCGCCAGCCGGACCAACTGACCCTCGACCTCTGATGCTGCCGCCATCATCATGTCGGCCAACTCGTCAAGCACAACCACCCAGTACGGCAACGGCTTGTCGACCGTCGGCAAGCCGTTGTAGGCCACGATGTTGCGCGCCTTGTACTCCTCCAGCCGCCGATACCGACGATCCATCTCCGCCACCACAACCCCAAGCACCGACACCACTTCATCTGGTTCGGTCACCACGTGCGAGAACGCCAGGTGCGGCGCAGAGCCATAGTTTGTCAACTCCACCCGCTTCGGGTCGACCAGGATCAGCCGCACTTCCTCCGGCGATTTCTGCATCAGCAACGAGGAAATGACCGTGTTGATACAGACCGACTTGCCCGAACCCGTCGCTCCCGCGATCAATACGTGTGGCATGCGGGTCAGGTCGGCGATCACCGGATTGCCGGTCACGTCGCGACCCAACGCAATCGGCAGGCCGCCCGTCGCAGCCATCTGCACAAACGCCGGAGACTCAATCAAACCACGCAATGCGACGATCCGGGTATCCGCATTGGGTACCTCGACCCCGACAATCGGCTGCCCAGGCACCGGCGCCTCGATCCGGATTGACGGCGCAGCCAACGCCAACGCCAGGTCGTCCGCCAGTCGGGTAATCCGGTTGACGCGAACTCGCGTCCGAGAGACTTCCTCCGTCTGCGTCAACGGACGACCACGTTCATCAAGCACCGCAGCGCCCGAGGCGTCTTTCACCGGCAATTGGCGGGTCTTGACCTCCCAGCCCGGCGCGACGCCAAATTGCGTGATCGCCGGACCCTCGTTGATCTGCGTCACCTCTGCATCAACGCCGAACGAGGCCAACGTCTCCTCGATCACGCGAGCCTGATCCTGGGCGCCGGTACGCAGCTTGGTGATCGGGTCTTCGTCCAGCAACTCAATCGGAGGCAGTCGCCAGCCATCGGCCGCAGTCCGGTCGAGTGTGCGCAGCGTCGACGGCGGTTGCTCGGCGCGCGTCGATTTGGGCTTGGGTTTGCTCGCCGGCTCTGGATCATGGGCCTCGGGCTCGTCATCAAGCGCCTCAACCATCGGCGGCCAGGCAGGTGTTGGTTGGATCGGTGTTGGAGCCAATGGAATCGAAGCTGTCGGGTGAGACGCGATGGGAGCCGGAATCGGTCGCGACACTTCAGGTTGGCCGCGCCGCGACTCCCGGATCTGCGTTCCGACCACGCCAAAGGCCAACCACAACTCCCGACCCGACCATTCCAGCATCGCCCAGAAGCCCAACACCAGCGCCACAAATCCGCGTCCCATTGCGCGAGCCAATGCCGCCAGGACGCCGGGGCCACGCTGCTTCATCTCTCGTCCCAGGTAGCGCAGGCCATCCTGTACGCCGCGACCAGCGGCCTTCACTAACGATTTCGCAGCAGAGGGAGCAATCAGTACAAACGACGCGACCAGCCCAAGCAGGATGACGCCCCAGCCAACCGGCGAGTCCAACCATCCACCGACCTCGCCGCCCGCGCCGTATCGCGCCAACGACACGCCGCCCAGCGACGCATCAGGCGTGATCGCGCCGGCGATGCCCCACACGGCCAGCAGCGCCAGACCCACGCCGACGCCCACCCGCATCACTCGCCGATCCTGACGAACCGTTGAGCGCACACGCTGAACGCCGGTCAAGATGCCAAACACCGCGACGAACGCTGCCAGCAGATACGCCCCGCCACCGATCAACTGGACCACCGTGGTCCGTTGGTCTTCCAAGGGCAGCGACGCCATCGTCACCCAGACGGAAAACGCCGCCGCAACAGCGACAAGCAAGCCGCCCACGACTACGTGGCCGTTTTCTGACAGCCAGAGAGAAATGCGGTCAGGCAACGCCCGCTGAGACCGGTTCGAGGCTTTACGACTCGCCATACATCAGTTCAGCCGCCCAGGGACAGATCCGACGCTGCCAATCAGACCTGCACCGCCACCACAACCACCATAGGACGTTGACGTGTCTCGCGTCGAAGGTAGGCCGAGACTTCCTGCTGCACCTGGCGCTCCCGCTTGTCCCAGGTGGCCGGCTTGTTCGAGTTCGCCCGCGACTTCAACACGTCGCGAGCGACCTTCGCCGCGCCGGCCTTCAACGTGGCAGTCGCGCGCATCTCCGCAAATCCACGGGCCGCCACTTCGATCTCGCCCGCGAGTCGCCCGCTCTCGCCATCAACGGGAACCGCGACCAGCAGGAAGCCATCCCCGGCCAGCTTCTGCCGATCCCTGATGATCGACCGATCTACCCCGCCAACATTCATCCCGTCGACGTACACATACTCCGCCGCAACCTGGTCCACCACCGCTGATCGTTCCGCCGTCAGCTCCAGCACGTCGCCATCGAGTAGGACGTGCCGATCGTCATCGCCAATGCCCATCGACTCCGCCAACCTGGCGTGCAGAACCAGATGTCGAAACTCGCCGTGGATCGGCAAGAACGCCTGCGGATCGGTCAATGCAATGACCGTTTTCAGCTCCTCCTGGGCTGCGTGGCCGCGAACGTGGACGTGCTCATGCCCCGATCCCACCGACACAACGTCGACCCCGCGCTTGTACAAGTTGTTGATCGTGTTGTTGACCGCCGACTCATTGCCCGGAATCGGCGACGAAGACAGCACCACCGTGTCACCCGGCTTTAGGTTTACCTCCCGATGTGACCCGGTCGCCATCCGCGACAACGCAGCCATCGGCTCGCCCTGTGCGCCGGTGCAAATGATCACCGTGTTCTCGTCGTGCGCCGATCCGAGATCGGTGATCGGACGCAAACGCCGATCATCCGTCTTCACGTATCCGAGATCCCGCGACATATCGATGTTCTTCTCCATCGATCGCCCGGTCACATACAACACCCGACCCGATTCCTCCGCTGCATCAATGATCTGCTGGATCCGCGCAATCTGCGACGCGAACGTCGCGATGATCACCCGGCCCGGCGCTGTCAGCAGGATCTGTTCCAGCGCGTCGCCAACCACTGTCTCCGATGGTGTCACACCGGATTTATCGGCATAGGTGGAGTCCGAGCACAACAGCCGCACTCCTTCCTGCCCATATGCCGCCAGCTGCTGCAGGTCGGTCGGTTCCGACATCACCGGCGTGTGGTCAATCTTGAAGTCGCCGGTGTGTACCACCAGCCCCGCCGGAGTCCGCAGGCCGATCCCGAACGCGTCGGGAATCGAATGCGCGACGGGAAAGAACTCCGCCGTGATCGTGCCGAAATCAAAGGACGATCCCGCTTTCACCTCGATCATCTTGGCGTCGAGGATTCCCGACTCTTCCAGCCGCCAGCGGATCAATCCCAGCGCCAACGGCGAGGCGTAGATCGGCGCTTTCAACTGCGGAAGCAGAAAGCGCAGCGCGCCAATGTGATCTTCATGGCCGTGCGTGATCAAATAGCCGCGCAGCTTGTCGCGACGCTCCAGTACATAAGAGGCGTCGGGAATGATGTAATCAACGCCGTGCATATCTTCGGAAGGAAACAGCAAGCCGGCGTCGACGATGATCAAGTCCTCGGCCGTCTCGTAGACCATCATGTTCCGGCCGATTTCCCCCAAGCCTCCCAGCGGCACCACTCGTAAGACGCCCTCCGCCACAACGGACAGGTCAGCCACAATTACCTCATTCTGTGTTTCGGTCGCTAGAGCAGCGACCGCTGTGAATCATCGCCTTGCACCGCTTCGCCCTGCATCGTTTCGCCGTGCGTGTGCCCAACCTGCAGCGGAACAATCTCCGGCCGTTCAGCAGTCGCCAGCAAAGGCGGAATGATTGCAAAGTCTTGCCGCATCGTTCGCATCAGGTTCGAGTTCCGAAGCGCCGCCGCCGGGTGGTAGACCGGCAAAATCAGCCACGGGCCCGCCTGGTACGGCTGACCACGAGCCTCACCCATCTTCGCGTCGGGCAGAAAATACTGAGTCGCAAAACGACCCAGCAGCACGATCAATTTCGGACGGATCCCCTCAATCTGCTCACGCAGATACACCTCACAGCAGCCAATCTCGTCCGGCTGGGGATCGCGATTGCCAGGCGGCCGGCATTTCACGACGTTAGTCACAAACACCTCAGGCCGGCTGAGTCCAATCTCGGCCAACAACTCGTCCAACAACTTCCCCGCGCGCCCCACAAACGGCCGCCCCTGCAAATCCTCATTCGCGCCCGGACCCTCCCCAATAAACATCAACTCCGCGTCAGGATCACCATCCCCCGGAACCGTCAACGTCCGAGTCTCATGCAACCGGCAAGCCGTGCATCCTGCAATCCGAGCATTCAATGACGTAAGCGTCTGAGCATCCACAAAATCAGTCTACGACCATGTCATACCTTTGCAGTGAACTTCTCCCGCTCCGTCATCTGCTTCTCTCTCCGTCATACCCGCGCTCCGCCGCGGGTATCTCGCAGTGCTTGCCGCCGTTCGCAGATTTCCAGTCCCCGCTTTACGCGGGGACCCGCTCGGCCGGTAACGCCCGATTGGGTGGTGATGTCTCGGCGGGGAGGGAACGGGTCCCCGCGTAAAGCGGGGACTGGAACATTAGCGGCTGAACTGGACTACCGATCCGCCCCTACGCCGGCTGACCGTCTGGCCCATCGTCATCCAGATCTGACTCGATCACCGGAATCACCGTCCGATTCTCCACCAGCCGCACCAAGATGACGCCCAGGATGTACAAACCCAGCGTCGGCACGGCGACGAATGTCTGCGTCACCGGGTCGATTGACGGTGTAATCAGCGCCGCCAGCAAGAATGATCCGATGATCGCCCAGCGCCACATCCCCAATAGTTTCTTCGAATTCACGATCCCGAGCGCGCCCAGTCCCATCAGGAACAGCGGCAGCTCAAACACGATCCCCGTCCAGATCACAAACCGCGTCAACATGTCGACGTAGTTGTTGATCCGCACCTGGGGATCAGCGATTTCCTGGCCAAAGTTCAGTAGGAACGACAGCGCCGGCGGCCAGCCGATGTAGAACGCAAAGGCGCCGCCACAGGCAAATGCGGCCGTGGCCATCGCCACAATCGGGATTACCCACTTCTGCTCTGCCTGCGTCAGACCGGGATGGATAAAGGCGTATATCTGGTAGACGATCACCGGCATCGCCCCGGCCAGCCCCAGCATCAACGCAATCTTGATGTACGCGCCGATGAAGCCCAGCAGCTCCGTATAAATCGGCCGAAACTCGGGCAGCGCCTGGCGGCCCGGTTCCAGCAAGTAGTCCAGGATTGTCGAAGCGAAGATCAGCGCCAACACCGTCGTCAGGACCATCGTCAGTACGGCGACCGTCAGTCGCTGACGGATCTCGTTGAGGTGCTCACCCAGCGTGAGTTCAGAGCCTTCAGGCTCCTCGGGTGGCGCGCCTGGCGGCATCCCCGGAGGCATGCCGCCATCCATGCCGCCATCCATACCGTCATCGATGTCGTCCGCGACGACGTCCAGCTCCGATAGCTCGGCCGACTCCGGCAAATCAGAAGGCGTGGGGACGGGTCGTGAGGCCATCAGTGACTAACCGGCTGCGTTGTGTGCACAGACATGGCGACGTTGCTACTGCGCATCGCGATCAAGTTCGCGGCGTCGACGATTCAGCGAAATCACGTTAGACGGTCGCGCCGGCTCAGCTGCGTCTGCCACATTCGCGTCGCCTCCACCCGCTGCGGCCGCGACCTTGCGCGGACGCACCACCGGCCGCCGACGTACGCGTCGCACCTGGCGCTCCTCGGCCTGCGATCCATCGCGCTCTGCCGTCTGCGTCGCGGCAGCGCCGGTAGATTCCCCCGACACGCTGCCGTCCTTCGCCGCTTCGATCGCCTCTTCAGTCATCGTCTCGGCATCCCGAACGGCGCCCCGCACATCGGCTTGCGCCTGCTCCAGATCAGCGCGGATGTCCGCGTCGAGCTGCTGAAACTCGAATCGTTGCTCGATCAGCTCCTCGCGGACCTCTTCAAAGTCGGTCAGATACTCGTCGCGGAAGTCACGCGCATACTCTCGCAGCTCGCGAATCGCACGACCAAACTGACCCGCGATCTCCGGCAACTTGCCGGGACCGAAGATCACGGCCGCAAGCAGCAGCACCACCAGGATTTCAGGAATGCCAACGCCGAAAATGTTCATCGGCAGTCAGCGTACCCGATTGCCCAACATCCGCCGCCCATGTTGTCGGTCAAACAACCCGGACGCGATCCGCTCCGATAACGCGGGTGCGACGCTATTCGTCGGATACGCCCTTCGAAATGAGGAAGTCGATCGCACTCTGCACGGTCCCAATGCCTTCGGCATCCTCGTCCGAAATCTCCAGGTCCGGCACCTCGTCGCGGAACTCGTCCTCGAACGACATGATCAACTCGACCAGGTCGAGCGAGTCCGCGCCCAGGTCGTCGACGAATGACGCCTCAGGCGCCACGTCGTCCGGGTCCGCCGACAACTGGTCGACGATGATTTCCTTGATTCGATCAAACAGGGCCATACTGCCTACCTCCAGCTACTCCGCAGTCCCAGCCTGCAGACGGTTCCGTGTGACCGCGCCCAGGACGCCGCTCACGAATCGGCGGCTGCCATCGTCGCCAAATCGCTTTGCCAACGACACCGCATGCCGAACCGCGGTGTTCGGACGTACCGAGCCATTATCGAAGAGCATCTCATACAGCGCAATGCGCAGCACCGTCAGGTCGACCAGCGCCATCTGATCCATGGGCAATCGATCGGCCAGCTCTGCAATCAGCGCATCAATTTCGTCGCGTCGTTGGATCACGCCTGCCACGAGGCTCGATGCCCGTTGCGCTTTCTCGACGGACATCGGTACAACCTCGTGCGATCGCAGCAGCGCCGTCGTGGCCGGTCTCACGCCGAATTCTGCTTCAAATAAGGCGCAAAATGCCCGCACCCGCGCGTTGTCCTCGGCGTCGGGACGAACTCGCCGCCTTGATTTCTGGCTACCGCTATCCGCCAACGCTCTCCCGATCACTGATATTGACCAATGTCGGTGAAGTCGGCAGTTTGAGCGGTCGCAGCGTCGTCCGCACCAGCCCCGTCAGCACCTTGCCCGGTCCCATTTCGACATAGCGCTCGACACCCATCTCCTGCATCTTCAGCACCGTGTCGCGCCAGCGCACCGGACGCCGGATCTGAGCCGTCAGGTCCGCTCGCACCTCATCCGCCGTCGTCAACGCTTCGGCGGCGACATTGCCAATCACCGGCGTCGACGGATCGGCGACATCAGCCGCCGCAATGATCGGCGCCATCGCCTCGGCAGCGGGCAACATCAAGGACGTGTGAAACGCGCCGCCGACATTCAGCATCACCACGCGCCGCGCCCCGGCCTGCTCGGCCAGCTTCGCTGCCCGTTCGACCGCTGGCACCTTCCCGCCGATCACGATCTGACCGGTCGCGTTCAAATTGCAGACCTCAGCGCCGGCCTCGGCGCAGACCGCCTCGACATCCGCCTCGTCCATACCCAACACCGCGGCCAGCGTGCCCGGGTTCTGTTCGCCCGCAGCCTGCATCAGCTCGCCGCGCTTGGCGACCAGGCGCACCGCTTCCGAGACCGACAGCGATCCCGCAGCGACCAGCGCCGAATACTCGCCCATGCTGTGTCCTGCGGTGCAGACCGGCGTCGAACTCAGCGCCTCATGACCAGCCACCGTCGCGGCGCGCCAGGCCGCGAGCGAGGTCACCAGGATCGCCGGCTGCGTGTTGACCGTCTCGCGCAGGACCTCGTCGGGCCCCTCAAAGATGACACTCGACAGCGAACGCCCGAGCGCCTCGTCGGCCTCCTCGAAAATCTCCCGCGCCTCAGCAAACGCGTCGTAGAGGTCGCGTCCCATGCCGACCTCTTGCGCGCCCTGGCCCGGGAACAACCACGCGGTCGGCGGAGCAGCGCTCAAGTCCGCCTCGGACACCGCTAGTCCTCCAGCTCAATCACGCTGCGACCGCGATACGTGCCGCAGGTCCAGCAGATGTGGTGTGCCTGATGCGACTCATTGCACTCCGGGCACGTCACCAGCTTCGGCCGATCCACCTTGTGATGCTGGCGTCGCAGCCGCTGACGAGTCTTCGCGTACTTTCGCTTCGGAAGCGGGGGCATAAGCTCAGTCTCCCTCAGTCTCAATCTTCAACGCCGACAGCGCCGACCAGCGGGCATCCACCGGCGCTTCTGTCGACGTGCTTGATTCCAGTCCCGGACAATCCGGCCCGCAGCGCGGACTCATCGGTCGTCCCATATCCACATATTGTCGCACGGCCTCCGACAAGTCGATCTGACCGTCAACCACTGCAAATCCCACTCGTTCCGGCGGCGGCTCAATCGGCATGCCCGAGTCGATGTCCGACGAGGGCCAAAACTCCTCGTCAAACGACACCTCCAGCGGCAGTTCCACTTCCTCCAGGCAGTTGCCGCAGACATCGCTGAATGCGGTCGAAAGTGTCCCAGTCGCCAACACCGACTGATCAGTGTGCAGCAAACGCAACGAGCCGTTCACTGCTGAGTCCAAGCCCGCCCCGCGAGCATCAGCAATCTCATAATGACGCAGCGCCCCGATCGGCTCCTGCAGCAGCGTCGAGACATTGATGATCAAGGAAGTGGTTCGTCGGACCAGCGCATGCTCAACATGCCCAACATGTCCAACGTGCCCAACTTGCGCCGTCCCACCCTCATCAGTCATGGTCAAGCCAGCCTATCAGCGAGACCCATTCCGCAATCCAACAGGATTCTTCCGTATTGGTTATCCCAGTCGTCAGGCATACACTCAATCAATCAGACATCCTAAACGCGCCACTCTCACCCGACCTCCAATCACGAAAACGAGCCGCCCCCATGGATCTTGAAGGGTTGCAGCAGCTCCAGGAAATCGACATCGAACGAGATCAGGCCAGGCGGGACTTGCAGGCCGTTGTCGAGCAAATCTCCGAACCTCCATTCATCAGCCAGCTCGAGGCGGAAATCGCCGCCCAGGAGAGCGAAGCGCGCCGGGCCGACCAGTCCGTGCGAGAATCGCACGCCATCGTCCAGACCGCAGAGCGGCGCATCGAAGTCACTGACCGACGTCTCTACTCCGGCACGATCACCGATCACCGCACATTGGAAGAGCTCCAGCGCGATCTATACGGACAGCGGCAAAATCTCCCGCCCCTCGCCGAGGCCGAAACCCGAGCCGAGTACGAGGCCCAGCTCGCACACGACGCCAGCGCCTGGCTGCAAAACCTGCGCACCGGAGCACTCGATGTCTGGAACGCGCGCCAGTCCCAGTTTCGGGTCGAGCGCAGTGAAGCCCAGGAACACCTTGATGAGCTCTCTCGTCAGATCGAGATGCTGCGCGACCAGCTCTCGCAGGACGACCTGTCCACCTACGACCAGTACCGCCGTCGCCGACCTCGCGTGGTCGCCACAGTGGCCGGCGGCGTCTGCGCCGAGTGCCGACTGACCCTGCCTACCATCGTCGTCACACGGGCCCGTCGCGGAACGCGCGCCGTCGAATGTCCATCTTGTGGATGCTTGCTGCGGGTGACCTAGTCCTCCCGTAGCCAACGGCATAGCATCAATTTGTGCGTGCCATCGGTTATCTCAGTCAGCGCAGTGAACATTCCCAGCGGACGGATCACGCGGTCGATGGTCTGTCGCTGGTTGTCCAGAACGCAAACTTTCTCGAATACTGCCATCAGCACGGGTTCGAACCGACGGCGACCTTCCTCGATACCGACACGTCGCACGAGAGAGAACGCTCCGGCCTCAGCCAACTGCTGCGCCACCTCAATGAAGAGGCGCGCGGCTTCACCTTCGTCATCACCCAAAGCTTCACAAACCTGGGCCACGACGCGACCCACGCCGTCAGAACCGTGCTCCAACTTCGAGCCCGCGGCGTCAATCTCGTCTCGCTCGAAGACGGCCCGATCAACGAATCCTCATTGATCGATCTCTGGCGCCTCCACAGCGATCCCGACCCCGACGCGAATCGGCGACGAGAGCGCTTGCAAGAGCGAGCCCGGCTCGGCCAGGCCATCGGCCGGCCTCCATACGGATATCACGTCGGTGACGACGGTCGTTACGAGATCGAGGAAGAGGAATCAGCCGTCGTCCGACGCATCTTCAATCTCTGCCTGCACGACGGACTCGGCATCCGCCGAATCGCCCAACGCCTCAACGAGGAAGGCGTCCAGACCCGGCGCGGCCGCAACTGGAGCATGATCAGCATCCGCGATCTGCTGCGCAATCCCGTCTACATCGGCCGCTACGAGAAGCTCGGCGTCAGCGTGCCCGGCAACCACCACGCCATCGTCTCCGAGCCGGACTTCGAAGCGGTCGCTCAGCAGATGGCCCAGCGTCGCACTGCGACCGGCGTCAGCCATCCCTCCGACTTCCTGCTCGCCGGGCTCGTCTGGTGCGGCGAGGACCAGACCCGCATGATCGGCGTCACCCGACGCCAACAATGGCGTAAAGCCAGCGGCGACACCGCCAACGCGACCTACCGCTACTACCAGTCCGAGGCCCGTACCAACCAGTCCGTCGGCGCCTATCACACCCGCCGCGCCGACGATCTCGAGGCCGAAGTGCTCTCCCACATCCGCGGTGAACGGCAAGGCGGTCAAATCGCCGTGCTCAACATGGGCAGCAATGACACCGCGCTCGCCGCCGAAACCGCCGTCGCCGTATCCACGGCCGAGGCCCGGCTCCGAGCCATCGACCGCAAGCTCGGCCAACTGCTCGAGGACGCCTCCGCCGGTGACCCACCGCCCGCCAGCCTGCACGAGGCCGGAGCAGACATCATCGCCGAATGGGAATCGGCCAGCGCCGACCTCGCCCAGATCAAAGGCCGAGCCGTCGCCCAGGAACGAGAAGCCGACCGCCGCCGCCGACGAGACCAGCGTCTGCAACGAGTCCGAGAAGGCTGGCCAGACCTCACCTTCCCCCAGCAACGAGACCTGATCGAACACCTCGTCGATCGAGTCATCGTCTTCGACCACTCCGTCACCACCCAACTCAAGGCGTAACTGCACGACATCGTCATACCCGCCCTTGCCGCGGGTATCTCGCTGCTTCGAGCACTGACGTGGGCGTAGGACGCGGCGAGATTGCCGCGACGGAGCGCGGCAATGACGGAAGTGGGGCCACGCTAAGCTCACCGATATGCACCTCATCGCCTACGCCGACGGCGCGTCCCGAGGCAACCCCGGACCCGCCTCCTACGGAGCCGTCCTCTGCTCCCCCGACGGCGAGGAACTCGACGCCTGGGGCAATCCCATCGGTCGAGCCACCAACAACGTCGCCGAATACCAGGGCGCCATCGCCGCCGTTGAAGCTGCCTTGGAAATGGGCGCCACCAAACTCGAACTCCGCCTCGACTCCGAGCTCATCGTCCGCCAGCTCGAAGGCCGCTACCGAGTCCGCAACAAGCAGCTCAAGCCGCTCTTCGACCAACTCAACGCTCTGATCGACCAACTCGACGAATTCAAGCCCACCCACGTCCGGCGACACCTCAACCAACGAGCCGACGCCATGGCCAACGAAGCCCTCGATCGCCGCGCCTAACCTCATACAATCGCTGGTAGGAGCGGCACAATGTCTCGTAACGGTCGGATCATCGGCTCGAATCCTGACGATTGGGGTTCGATCCCATCTTGGATGGTCGCCAGAATGTCCGGACTCTCGAAGCGCCGGCTCGCGGCGTGGGCGCGAAGCGGCCTGATTATCGCCGGAGTCGGCAAGGAAGACCCGAGAGAACGCTTCTATTCCTGGTATCAGTTCGAGCGAGCTCGAATCGCTGCAAAACTCATCGAGCACGGCCTATCCCCGAAGAAGGTTCGCTACTGCCTCGATGCATTGGACCAGCCGTATCGAGCATGGGTCGACGAGTCATGTAGCTGGATTGAAGTCAAGAGGCATCGCTTCGAACATGACGGACGCGTGCTGACCTGGGACACCACCAACATGCCGCCGCCCGACGCGATGACATTCCTGGGCGCCGATGCGCCCGGAACGCAATCCGTCTCGGAAGCATGGCGCAGTCAGTCGCCCGCAACCGCCGATATCGAGTGCATTGTGGCAGACCTGATCAGGGAGACACCGCTCGGCACGCTACACGAGTTCAATGGTCGTATCGAAATGCTGCGTGGTCGTCTGGGAGCCATGCCCTGTTTGGCCGGCACTCGTATGGGCACAGAGTTCTTCGCTGGATGGACCGTCGACCATCTGCTTGAAGGCTGGCCCGACATGCCAATCGATGCCGCTCAATCAATTGTGGACTTCAACAACGCCATGAGATCTCCCGCTACGTCATATGCGGCTGTTGCTTGACGCCATGTTTGCTCCAGTCGTGGCGTCGACCCTCAAACGGTCGGGCCATGACGTTGAACGCGTTGCCGACTTGCTACAGCCGGGCGCCAAAGACGACTTGGTGTTTGCCGTGCTTGAGGAAGGCGGCTTTGACGCTCTTGTGACCCTCGACAAGCACGGCAAAGAGAAACCGGACGATAGAGATGCGGCGCTCTACGCAATGAGCGCCGGCGCTCGGGTAGCGGAGCTTCGGCTGCCAATCGGTCAGAATCGCGTCGAAGAGCAGATTGAAACCTTGATTCTCCACCTTGACGACATACAACTGCTCATCGCGCCAGACTCACTCGTTCGAAGAATCCGATTCGGTCTGAGCGCGGGAGTCCAACGAACCGACACGCTCTACGACATCCTCAACGAAATCGCTCGCCTCGGCGGTGGAGACTGACCGCGCTACAGTGCCCGCTACGGTGCCCGCTACGGTGCCCGCTACAGTGAGTGTCGCCAGGCCGCCGGGCGACCGCGGCTCTCGTCTTGTACGGGCGTCGAGGAAAGTCCGGGCTCCGCGGGACAGGGCGCTGGGTAACTCCCAGGCAGGGTGACCTGACGGATAGCGCACAGAAACACACCGCCAACCCGTTCGACCACGTTTTTTCTGTGGCGGACGGCGGCAAGGGTGAGATGGTGCGGTAAGAGCGCACCAGCGGTCGGGTGACCGGCCGGCTGAGCAAGCCCCGCCCGGAGCAAGACCAAATAGGGAGACATTGGCTCGTCCCGGGCCGTCTCCGGGTAGGTCGCTCGAGGCGCCGGGTAACCGTCGTCCCAGATGGATGGTCGCCGAACGGCGCTCTGATTAATTTGGAGCGCCGCGAACAGAACCCGGCTTACAGGCGGCCTGGCGCAACCAAAACCGAACAAAACCGAACAAAACCGAACAGAAGTAGAGTCGATCACCAGCGCATGACAGCAAACCATCGCAATTCGAGAACAATTCAAGAAATCTGCCGCAATCTCGACCATCGCGTCGAGCAGGGCGATCCCGATACCGCGATCACCGCCGTGCGACAAGACTCGCGACATCTCAAGCCTGACAACGTCTTCGTCGCCGTTCCAGGATTCTCTGTCGATGGTCACCAATTCCTGAGCGCAGCCATCGCCAGCGGAGCGTCCGCCCTCGTCGTCCAGTCCGATCGACGGGAACTCTGGCGACCAATCGCCGACTCCAATCCCAACCTCACCATCGTGGCGGTCGACGACACCCGAGTCGCGCTGCCCCAGATCGCCGCCGCCTTCCACGACCACCCGGCACAAAAACTGACAGTCATCGGCGTCACCGGCACCGACGGAAAGTCCACCACGACTTACCTGACCCACGCGATGCTCACCGCCGCCGGACACCAAACCGGCCTGCTCAACGGCGTCGAATTCCACATCGGCGGCGAGTGGAGCCGCAACGAAACCGGCGAGACCACGCCCGAAGCCGACATCATCCAGGCCAGGCTCGCCGAGATGGTCGCCGCCGGCGACACCCACGCCGTCCTCGAAGTCAGCTCCCACGCCCTCGAACTCCACCGAGCCGACCAGATCAACACAAAAGTCGCCGTCTTTACCGGCCTCTCCGACGACCACCTCGACTTCCACGAGACCCGCGAGCAATATCTCGCAGCCAAACTGAAGCTCTTCCAGTCGCTCGATGCCCATCCGAACGGCCAGGCCGTCGTACGAGCCGAAGATGATCACCGCGAAGCAATCGTCAATGCGCACAATCGCCCCACAACGATTGTCACCGCGGTGCCCAACACGCCGTCAGATCTCAGCATCCTCCCGAGCTCTCAGGACGCCACCGGTTCAGACGTCCGAGTCATCACACCCGCAGGCGCGCTAGCAGCCCGACTCCCATTGCCCGGCCAATACAACCTCGGTAACGCCGCCCTCGCCGCCGGGGCCGCCTGGACACTCGGCGTCGGCCCAATCGCCATGCAGGCGGCACTCAACAACCTCCGAGCGGTCCCCGGACGGATGGAATCCATCGACGCCGGACAACCCTTCACGGTCATCGTCGACGCCGCCGCCACCGGCCCGGCTCTCGACCTCGCGCTGCAAACGCTCGAGCCGCACGTCAAGGGAAGACTCATCCTGGTCTTCGGCGTTGCCGGAGAGCGCGACCCAATCCGCAAGTCCAGCATGGCCGCTGCAGCCGCCGCCTACGCCGACCACACCGTGATCACAAACGAAAATCCACGTTCGGAAGATCCTGCGGAGATGGTCGAAGAGATCGCGCAGCATCTTGCCGCTTCAGGCGGACAATCCTTCGACAAGGAACCTGACCGACGACAAGCAATCCAACGCGCGATATCTCTGGCCCAGCCGGATGACCTGGTCCTGATCGCGGGCAAGGGCGCTGAACCATCCATGATCTACGCCGACCGCGTCGAGCCCTGGGACGACCGCGTCGTGGCCCGAGAGGCTCTCGCGGCACTGACGACCGAGCGCCTACCGCACTAACGAACTTGCGCATACGCTTCGCCTATAGCCCTGCCCAATCTCCCGGAGCCCACCAATGGACAACGCCCAGTACCGCGCACTTGTCGAGGACGACCTGAACCATTGGGTTCACCCGCTCTTCCACCCTGACTTCCATCAGGAACCGGTGCTCTTCGAACGCGGTGAGGGCATCTACATCTACGGCGCTGACGGCCGCAAATACATCGACGGACTCGCCGCCCTCTGGAACGTCGCCGTCGGCCACGGACGCTCGGAACTCGGCGAAGCCGCCAAAGAGCAGATGTCCAAGCTCAGCTTCTCCAACTCTTACGAGGGCTACACCAACGAGCCCGCCATCCGCCTCGCCAAGAAGGTGATCGAGCTCGCCTACGACAACATGCAGGCGGTCTACTTCACCAACTCCGGCTCCGAGTCCAACGAGACCAACGTCAAGGCCGCCCGCTTCTATTGGCAGCAAAAGGGCCGTCCCGACAAGCAGAAGATCATCACCCGCGTCGAGGCCTACCACGGCAACACGGTCGCCATGACCGCCGCGACCGGCATGCAGATCTTCAAGCCACAGTTCGGCCGATCCGTGCCCGACATCATCAACGCCACCACGCCAGATGCTGTTCCCACCGGAGGCGGCCGAATCGACAGCGGCAACCTGCTGATCGACAACATTGTTGCCACGATCGAAGTGGAAGGCCCCGACACCGTCGCAGCCGTCATCGCCGAGCCGGTGCAGGGCGCCGGCGGCGTCTACCCGCCGCCCGACGACTACTTCCCTCGGCTGCGCGAAGTTTGCGACCGCTACGAGGTCCTGCTCGTCGCCGACGAGGTAATCACCGGCTTCGGGCGCACCGGCAAGTGGTTCGCGCTCGAACACTTCGATGTCCAGCCCGACATGATGTCGATCGCCAAGGCGATCACCTCGGGCTACGTGCCCATGGGCGCCGCCGTCTGGTCGAAAGAGGTCCACGAGACCATCACCCAGGGTCCCGGCAAGTTCATGCACGCCTACACCAACGCCGGTCACCCGACCGCCGCCGCCGTCGGCCTGCGCAACCTGCAAATCTTCGAGGACGAGGGACTGGTCGAGAACGCCGCAGCGCGCGGCGATCAACTGCTCTCGGGCCTCCAGCGCCTGACCGAGAACCCGCACATCGGCAACGTCCGAGGCCTCGGCTTCATGTGCGGCTTCGACATTCTCAAGGACCCCGAAACCGACGAAGCCTTCCCCGCCGCCGACGGCATGGGAGCCAAACTACTCAAAGCCTGCCAACGCCGAGGCCTGATCAGTCGAGTCCGCAACGACGGCTACCTCCTCGCCCCACCGCTGATCGCGACAAAGGAACAAGTAGACGAAATCCTCAACATCGTCGAGGACTCCGTCCGCGAAGTGACCTCGGCGATCTAACACTCCGTCATACCCGCGCTTGCCGCGGGTATCTTGCATTGTTCTACACCAACTTTCCGAGCGCGCCTCGGATCGCTGTTGGACGGCCACGACCGGAACCAGTTGAGTCGGAGTGTTGCCGATCCGCATTGTTGCCCACTTCACATCCGTGCTACTCTCTGTGGCAGGAAAGGAGGTGATGCAACTTGGGACATAGTCAACGTTCGCCCAATGGATCGGCCCGAAGCGCGACGGAGGTGAGCGCCTCCTAGTGCGCAAGTATTCCGACCGTCCATTGGGCGATCGACCCTCAGCCCCGAGCCGCTCAGCTCGGGGCTGTTTCGTGTCTGCCGCATTCTCTGATCCCCAGTCCCCGCTTCACGCGGGGACCCGCTCGGGCCCTTGGACGACACAGGGAACGGGTCCCCGCGCGGAGGCGGGGACTAGAACATTCGACCTTCGGTTCCGCTCCCAACACCTACCCTGATGCCATGACCAGCCACGACCTCCTCCCACCCGACCAACGCCTCGACATCGACCAGGTCCGCTCACTTCTGACTACCAAGGAAGTCGGCCAGAACCTCCATTACCTGGTTCAAACAACCTCCACCATGGACGACGCGCGCCGCCTCGCCGAGGACGGCGCGCCGCACGGCACAGTCGTCGTCGCCGACGAACAGACCGCCGGCCGAGGCACCAAGGGACGCATCTGGGTCTCGCCGCCCGGCCAGAGCATTCACACCACGCTGATCGTGCGCCCGACCATCGAGCAACTGAAACGACTCAGCATCGTCAGCCCAGTCGCCACCACTGACGCGGTCCGCGAAACCACGCCGCTGCAACCCACGATCAAATGGCCCAATGACATCCAGATGAAGAACCGGAAGATGGGCGGCATCCTGATCGAAGCGGATTGGGGCGCAGGACAGCCGCATTACGCGCTGGTCGGCATCGGCCTGAACGTCAACTTCGATCCCGCGCCCTGGGCATCCCTGATCGACCGCCCCGCCACCAGCCTCATGATCGAACTTGACGCGCGACAGGAGCGGGAACCGGTCTTCGCCGCACTGCTCAACGCCTTCGAGCACCGATTCAATCAGGCCGAATCCCAGCAGCTCCACGAGACCTGGATAGCTCGACTGAACACCTTGCACAAAGAGGTCACAGTCACCCTCACGACCGGAGAGGCCGTCCAGGGAACGGCCATTGGCGTTGATGAGGCAGGAGCGCTCATCCTCGAAACGGAAGACCGTCAGCGCCGATCCTTCATCGCCGGCGAGGTCACCCTACGAGAGACCACAGATCCTCAGTAGGCCATCGTTGGATGTCCCGTCGCAGGATCAGCGCCGGCCCAACGAATAGGGCGTCCTGACGCGCGAATCGCCAATCCCCAGAGATCAGATCAAGCACGCAGTACGTCGCCCAGAACCCGCCGAAGTCCTCGCCCGAGACCACGACCCGCACATCCACGTTGCTCGGGACACCGTCCAGGTCGCTCACTCCGATCAGCCAGGCCCTGATCTCCGATGCGTCATTTCCGCTCATGCAATATGCCGGAACCATCTCAATCTGTTCCAGCATGTCTCTGACGCCTTCGATTGGAAACGCATGAATCCTCGTCAGCTCGTCGCCCAACCGCTCGGAGTCGATCGAGAGTGTCAGACCGCCCAGCACGACCGTCGTCCAACCCGTGCCGCCCTCCACAACGATGCCAATTCCTTGCTGTCCTGCAAATCCGCGCACTAATTCTCGTGCGAACGCCGTGTCTCCGCTCGATGATCTCAGCCTGGCATCTGCGACTCGCTGTTCGAGCGACTTCGGCAGCGCCGTCACATTGGTCGCCCAAATCTGGAAGTCAGACAGCGCGATTCCAGATGAATCCTGTACCGAGCCTGCTTCGCCAGGTGCATACGTGAGCGCGACAGCGTCAAGTGATGTCAAACGTTCTGCCAGGGCGAGAACAACGCCCGACGGGGACCATTCCAGCGATGTCACTGCGATCGTTCGACGACCCGCGATCACTGAGAAGTCGGACATCAGTGACTTGGTCCCATCAACCCGCTGATTGAACGTCAACTCGATTTCGGACGAATCGGCCACGAGTGCGGTGACGGCGGGGGCCGTCTCGGTATAGTTGCGGACCACGAAGACAGCGTCGGGCGCACGCGAGCCGGTCAATCCCGTCAGACCGCCTCGTTGCCCCGACCAATACACCAGGCCAAGCAGCTCCAGATCGTCCGGCAAATCGTCGGATAACTCCAGGTAGAGCGAGTCCCCGTTCACGTCGACCGAGAGCGCCGTCACGTCGATGCCGGGACCGACCGGCGTAAATCGCGAGCCGGGAATCTGCTGCTGCAGGAGTCGCTGGTCAAACTTCAGGAACACCGCTGATCCCACGGCGAACGCAGACACGAGCTGCGGCGGCGCCGTCACGTCGATCACATCGATGTCAAAGGGCGCGGCAGTCAGGCCACGACCGCGCAGTGAGGTTCCCTCATAGGTCAGCTTCGCCTCTTGTTCAGCACGAAGACCCGGCGCAGCCAATCGCAACGAGAGCGTGGCGCCGTCGATGCCCGTCACTGACTCAAAGGAAGCGTCGCCGCTGATCGTGAACTGCGATGGATCCGGTAAGTCAGCATCCAGAGGTCCGTCAAACGTCACAAGCAGCGACACGCCGTCCGCCTCGGCGCTCATGGCGCAGGGAGCCGCCAGATGCACTACGCGCTCCAGCAATTGCGACTGAGCTTCCTCAGGACCGGCAAGTCGAACAGTCACCGAATCTCCCGTGCAAGTTGCAGGAGAAGGCCGTAGCTCGACGACATCGCCCGATGCCGATATGACCAGTTCCCGCTCCTCACCGTTGACCAGCAGAGTCCACTGACGCTCCGCCAACGTGACGGTCTCGATTCCGTCGGCAAACGTCAAATCCAATCCACCGAAATCCGAACGGACACACCTCAGGCCCCACGTCGGTTCGATCAGGTTGGGCACATCCAGACTGAATGCGGAAATCTCCTTCCCTGAAGCGTCGTGAAGGGCGAGCGTGGCTGGGTCGTGAGACAGCGAAACCGCCGAACATTCCGGGATGGCTGTGGACAGGCGAAGCATCATCTGTAGTTCCGAAGTTGACGCTTCCTCAATCTCATGCGGCACGGTGTCCGCGACAACCCGCAGGGAAGCTACTTCGAGGTCCGAGGTCGTCCCCAGGTCAGCATCGAACGCGACTAGGAGTTCCTCCGGTCGAGTGCGATCAAGAGCGCCCGCGAGAGGCGCTGCCGCCGTCAAGTTTGTGACGGGCATTGGATCAATCGTTTCGACCGGGTGTGGCGGCGAAGACGTGTCCCGAAGGATCCTATCGGGTGGATCAGAGTTATTAGTGTACTCAAACTTAACTTTGTCGTTTGTCGAGACTCTATCCTTCAACGTCAGAGTGACGATGCGACCGGAAACTGCGACTGTCTCTATGGGAACTAGTGAATTGTCATTCGACTCGATCACGAACCAACTGGTCATTGGATTCAGATCGCAAAAGCCGTCAACGCCTTCATCCTCCAGCTGCCCACAGTTTGCGGGTGGAACTGATTTCTCGTCCAGCGCCTGATCAAACTCAATCTCGAGCACACGGCCATTCACCGTCGCCCGTTCAACGACGGGAGCAACGTCGACATCGTTGACTACCATCATCGTGAAGCCAAGCACCGCATTGGGCGCATCGTCATCCTGGAGTCCGCCCGATGGCGGCGCCGAGTACGTCACGGAAAGCGAAACGCCCTCTCGAATGTTCGACCCTGGTTCGAGCTTTACGATCAGCCGTCGTTCGTCGCCAAAATCAGGATCGAATACAACAGAACTGATGGGGTGAGATGGTTCCAACGAAAACCACGAGTGGTCAATCGTGTTCGAGGGATCCAACCTCTGGTCGAATTCGATCGTGAGCTTGCTACCGACATCATCTGTCTTGACCTTGATCGGAAGCGGTGCATCGTCGGTAGTGTTTTCAAAGATCTCCAAGAGTTCAAACGCTTCAGCGGCATTCCCCGTTTCGTCCAGCAGCTTGCCCCCCTCAGTTGGTGTGTAGCTGAGCGTGTATGTCACATCTTCGACCACCGACTCAGCGAGGGTCAGGGTAAGCACCGCGCCCTGAATCGAAGCAAGTATGACTGACGGACCATCTGGAGTGAGCGAGAACGCCGACGCTGTGGGTACGGAGTCAGGATCAAGAGCTTGATCGAAGGTAACGGTGACCGTCTCCGCATTGACGGTCGCCGACTCCGGCACGGGTGGTTCGTCGGTCAGGTTTTGTAACGAGTAGTTGTTGATCTGCGCTCGGTTCTCCCCGGCGTCGTTATCTTCGATTCTGATTGATCCCGACATGGGGAAATAGTTAATCGATATTCCCTCACCCTCCTTGACCTTCTTTGCGAGCCTGATTTCGATCCTACCGTCCCCTTCCGGTCCATTGTGAGAGACGCAAACGAAGCTGATCAATGCGTCGGTTCCGGTCAATGTGAAATGCTCGATTGGATAGCTCGGCTTGTCTTCATCATCGTCCGCTTCTCTTTCATACGGACAGACCGCATTAGCTCCAAAACGATCGTCTTTCGCCAACGATTGGTCGAGGATGATGATGATCGTGTCGTCTTCCACTGTCCCCGAAACTGGCATCGGCGCCGTGTCGGTCTGGTTCACGACGGTAAGCGAAAACGATGCCGAACGATGTCTCGTGGGGTCCGCAATGCCGTCCTCGTCGGGCGCAGTGTACGTAACGGTCGCCGACTCATCCTCCAACAAAGACCGGGACAGGGTCAGCAACAAAGACCGGGACAGGGTCAGCAACAAGGCACGATCCTCGTGAGCGACATCTGCGACTGCCACTTGCTCGTCGGCGGAAAGACTGAACGAGCTGCTTGAGATCGCAGACTGAGTGCCCAGCGATTGATCGAAGACGATTGTCACTGTTGAGCCGTCGCCCGTGGCCGATGTGGCCACAGGCGCGGTATCGGTGTTGTTGATCAAGGCTTCCGAAAAAACCGGCAGCTCTTCCCCATCTTCATTCGTCAATGGCATGGAATCAGTCGCTGCGTAGGAAAGGATGTACTCGACCCCTTCTCTTAACGGATCATCAAGGGTAAGTGTCACTGTGGTTGCCAATACTGATACTCCGCCGATTTCCAACTCGCCAGGAGCCAACGAGAACGCATCGACTCCAGGAGTTTCGGCTTCATCCAAAGACACCGAAAACGACACAATAATCGTTCGCCCGTCGCCGACCGCAGAGAGAACCAGCGGCGGCGGGGTCTCATTGGTGACGGATGCAGCAGTGAAGGCCTCGACTGTGAGTGTGTGGCCTTCGCGAGTCAGCAACGTCATTCCGGTCGCGCTGTAGGAGACCGTGACTTCATCGTCGTGCGCGAGCGCGTCTGAGAGGGTGAGTGTGACGGTTGGCCCATCCACCTCCACATCGCTGACGGTCAGACTGTTCGGCGTGACGCTGAAGGAGCTTGATTCGAGCGTAAGCGAGTCGTCCAGATTCCGATCGAACTCCAGGGCAATCGAATCACCATAGGCATCGCCGCTTACCAGCCGAGGGACGCCGTCCGCATGGTTCGCGACGGACTCATTCGTCCATGCAGGAGTCCGCCATTGTCCATCGGCGCTCCGCAGGCCCGGCGCCGACTGGCTCAGCGGCGGGAGATAGGAGACATCAATCGATTCGTTGAGGTCGGTGGCAGGAGAGAGCGACAACAAGATGCTTGAGCCGGTGAGAGCAACCGACTCAACGGCCGCACTGGTCGTGCCGCCCACCGAGAAGGCGGCAAGTGCAGGAACGCCAGCCGCCGTACCCAGGAGAGGGTTGGACATCACAATCGTCAAGCTGCGACCGCTGGCGTCAACAGACGCAGATTGAAAGATCGGCGTCGGATCCACCGTGCCGTTTGAGACAACTTGGCCCGAGAACGAATCGACGAATATGGCTTTACCCGCTCGCTTCAAGGGGGATGTTGAAGGCTTCGTGTAGCCAACTGTGATCACGGTCTGGTGTGTGACGGCGGGAGTGATCGTCAGCGTCAACACGCGACCATCGATGGCCGCATCAGACAGCGTCGAAGTCGTGCCAGACAACGTGAACGCGTCTGCGGCAGGAGTGGAATCGGCGTCAAGCAATCGATCAAAACCAATGCTCAACGTGACGCCGGTGACTGCCGCGGTCAGGACTCGCGGTTTCCCGTCCGCGTGATTCGCCACAGACGCGCCCGAGATTTGGGCCACAGGCACAGCATGTGTCGCCGATCTGAGCCGAGGCTTGGTCGCGTCGCTCGGCGCGACATAACTCAGAAGTACGGTCTCACCGACATCTGCAGCCGGGTTCAAGACCAACGTAACCGTGGAATCGAAGATTGATAGCGATTCGATCGTCGCGTCGGTGTCCGACAGCGAGAACGCTGTGAGTTCGGGCAATCCCTCGTCGCTCTGATCGAGTGGAACCGAGAATGTCAGGGTCATGGACGCGCCATCCGCCGCCACTGTTGCCATGCTCATTGCTGGCGCAGGCGCGGGCGCACTCGTGACATTGTCGACCGCGTAGGCGTTGAACGACTCTGCGTCCCGGTTGTTGAGTCCCTCGATTTTGGGCGGGGAATCTGGTTGAGCGTAAGAAACAGTGATCGAATCGCCGGAGGCGACAGGCTCGGACAAGATCAGCGTCAGGCTGGACTCGGAGAATGATGTTGAAGCAACCGTGAGGCCAGCTACTCCCGCCACCTCGAAGGCGTTGCCCGCCGCAACCGCCCTCAAGGGAAGATTGAAATCGATCGTCAGTGTCGCTCCATCGACCTCCGCGCTCACTGGCGCCGGCAGGGCCGTCGGAGTGCTGCTACTGAACGGATAGTCAAAGATGTCTTCGACGGCATGCGACATGTCAGCTTCTCTCAACGGCCGGTCGTTGGGGACCAGGTAACTGAGTGTGTACGTGGCGGAGTCCCGGTTGTCGAGGATGCCATCGATCGTCAGCAACACTTGATTGGCTGAAACTTCCACTTGCTGAACCTGCGGCGGCGATTGGATCCTGCCAAACTCGAACGCCGAAGGATCGGGAGTACTTGACTCGTCGAGAGCCTCACTGAATGTCATCGTGACGTTCTCGTAGAGCGAAGAGACCGCCGTCAGCGTGGGTGGACTGTCGACCAGGTTGGTGACCTCTCGGGCAAACCAACTTGGAACCAATAGCTCGCCCTGATTGGCGTCCTTCAGAGGTTGGTCCTCGTTACCTTTGTCCTGGTCATATGCGACGGTGATCTTGTCTCCTTCCTTGATTGCCTGACTTCCCGACAGTACGATAGCGAAGCGCGAGTCAGAGTCGGACTCCCTGCGCAAGTCGTTGACGTCTACAGCGACGCCCTCAGCGACAACGCTGAACGCTGAAAAATCTGACCACTGACTACCCAGAGCAGCGATATCTTCACAGAAGGTGACGTAGATATAACTATCGGTGGTGTCCGTTTCCAGGCTCACAATCGCGGGCGGCGCGTCGGTTTCATTCGTAACATATGCTTCGCTGAAGGCTGCAACCATTGCTCCATCGCTACCTGCGAGCGTCGAACTCGTGGCCGAGTAGCTCATCGTGACGGCCTCTGTCGTGCATTCAACGTCTGGAATGGGCACTTGGAGGATCAGTAACACGTGATCGGTACTGACCGTTACCGACTGGACTGCCTGCATCGTTTCGCCGAGCAGGACGGCAAAATCGGCAGCGGCCGCGTAGCTGTCTGGGTCGAGATCGGATGAAAATGAGATCGTTAGCTGCGAGCCGTCAACTGTGGCAGAGCTGAACGTTGGCGCCGACTGTGAGTTCGCTGTCGGAGTCGTGAGCCCTGTGAGCTGTGCAATGAGGGGCGCCGCGAAGAAGACAACGAGTAGGGCAATTGAGTACACCGTCCTGCGTCGATGTTGAGTCGGCGCTGGCACGGTGCGGTCAACACGTTCATCCGATGGTTAGCGCCCAGACCAGTTCGGCGGCCGCTTCTCGACAAACGCCCGAGGGCCTTCCTTGGCGTCCTCCGAGTTGAGGACCGTGCGGCCGACCCACTGACCGACGCGGTAGGACTCGTCGATTTGCAGTTGTCGCCACTGTTGGGCCATGAACTTGGTGCCCTCGACCGCGAGCGGCGCGTTGGCCGCGATCATCTCGGCGATTTCAACCGCCCTGGGTAGCAATGCGTCGGGTTCGAGGATTTCTCGAATCAGACCCATGCGCAGCGCGTCTTCCGGCGAAATCCGGTCGGCGGTCAGCATGATGTAGAGCGCGTCGCCGATCGGAAGCATGCGCGCCAGATGATGAATCGCGTAGCCCGGCATGATCCCGCGTTTGACTTCGAACAGGCCAAAGTAGGCCTCGGTCGAAGCGATGCGGATGTCGCAGTCCAGCGCGCGCTCGAGGCCGCCGGCGATGCACAGGCCGTTGATCGCGGCGATAAACGGCTTGCGAGCGCGGGCGAATGGCATCGACTCGTCGAGGTCGTAGCCCATCGTGTTGCGGGGGCCCTCGCGGCGTTGGTTGCCCTCGTTCATTTCCTTCAGGTCGGCGCCGGCGGAGAACGCTCTGCCAGTACCGGTGACGATCGCGGCCCGCATGTTGGGGTCGGCTTCCAGATCGTCGACCGCCTCACTCATCAGACGCCGCAGGTCGCCGCCCAACGCATTCAGGCGATGCGGGCGATTCATGGTCAGGATCGCGTAGTGGTCGAACTTCTCGTAGATCAGGTCCGGCACGATCGGTTTCCTCCGGCTGCTCAGAGCGCGTCGTCTGCGGCTAGAGCGCCGCCAGCGTGTCTCGCATGTCGCGGTCGTCGACGATGTTGCCGGTGAACGACGACGGCTGACTGGCGATCCAGACACTGGCGCGCGCCATCCAGTCGGCCGACTCGAACTCGGTCTGAGGCTTATCGGGAGTGGTCAACGCATACCAGTGACCCGGCGTCTTGATCAGGTATCGGAGCGTGAGGATGTTGCAAGCGATCTGGTATTTTTGCAGTTCCATCGCCCAGCCCTGCGTGATGCGCTCCAGGCCGGCCTTGACCATGCCGTAGAACTGTCCGCCTTCGCGCACCTCGTCATACGGACCGGGGCCCGGGAAGTCGGCGGCGCCCGACGAGATGTTGATGATGTCTCCGCCGCTCTGTTTCATGTGCTCGACGGCGTACTTGGCCAGCAGGACCGGCCCACGCAAGTCGAGCTGCCAGATCAGATCGATGTGGCGGTCCTGGACCGATTCCAGCGTGCCCGGCACGAGCACGGCGGCGTTGTTGATCAGGATGTCGAGTCCGCCGAGTTCCGAGGCGGTGGTGTCGATCGCGCGCACGATTGACTCGGGGTCGCGCACATCCAATGCGACCGGGACGGCGTGTCCACCTGCTTGTCGAATCTCTTCGGCGACAGTGCGAATCGTGCCGGGCAGTCGCGGGTCCGGTGAGACTTCGTCGGACCTCGCCGCCACGGCCACCGCTGCGCCGTGCGCCGCCAATCCACGCGCGATGTCGGCGCCAATGCCGCGACTCGAACCCGAAACCAGCGCTTTGCGTCCGTCCAGCAATCCCATGGCCGAGCCCCCAGTATCTGTGCTTCTGCGCTGCATGAGCCCACCGCCTCACTGAGTCGGTCAAGGCGCGAGCAGTCTAGCATCGCAAGATTTCTTAGCCTTAAAACGCCATGCTGACAGAGCGCCATCCGCTGATGGACGGACTGGACGCTTGCCGACATTCACTTCAGCAGGGGGCCTCGGTGCAGCAAGAATGAAAATCATTCACGTCGTGAATAGATTTCATTCACGGAACGGATGAAGGACAGGTTGCGACTGCTAATCCCGGCTCCGGGCGGGCGTAAACTGGGCGAATGATCGACGCGGCGGACGAAGCGAGCAGCGGACTGATCGAACTAGCGGGAGGTCCGTTCATCATGGGCGCCGACGACCAGCGACGCGACGAGCGACCCGCTCACCGTGTCCGACTGGGCCCGTTTCGCGCTGCGCCGCGCCCCGTGAGCAACAGGCAGTATGCCGCGTTCGTTGAACGGACCGAGGCCTCGCCGCCGCCATTCTGGAAGCAGCGCAACTTCTACATCCCCGACGCTCCGGTCGTGGGCATCTCCTGGCACGACGCCGTCGCCTACTGCAACTGGCTTGGCGAGTTAACCGGGATGGCATTGCGGCTGCCAACCGAGGCGGAACGCGAATACGCGGCCCGAGGCGGCATCGCGCAAGCCGACTGGCCCGAGCCCCAGAAATCCTGGCCGGACGATCTATCCAGAGCGTTGGTGGCCAACACGGAACATCCGCACGTCCCGCTGGAAGCTTGCCGGAACGCATTCGGTCTCTACTGCACCGCCGACAACGTGCATGAGTGGTGCTCGGACTGGTACGACCGCAGCTACTATGCAGCCTCGCCGAGTGAAGCGCCAACCGGTCCGGCCCAAGGCGTCCGACGAGCCAGCCGAGGTGGGTCCTGGCGGCACCGGATCAAGTTCACTCGGGTGAGCGCCCGCTCCAGCCTGTCGCCCAACTATCGCTACAACGACTACGGGTTCCGCGTCTACGCCGACGCTGAATGAACGATTGAGAGAGTTCGCCATGCCGATACGCACCACCGTCGTGGGATCGTGGCCGATTCCTTTTGGACAGCGTCTCGAGCTCAAGCGCTACTACGCGGGCGAGCTCTCGGACGAGGAAGCCCATGGCCTGCTGCAAACGGCCGCGCGCATCGCGATGGACGAACAGATCGCGTGCGGACTCGATCAGATCATGGGCGGCGAGGTCTTCGCGCCCGACTTCCTCCACCACATTCCGCCGCGACTCGACGGTCTTGGGACGCTCGCTGCAAGAGTCACAAGTCGCGGACAACAGGGCGTGGGCCGCTACCAGGTTGTCGACACCGTGACCGCTCCACGGGGCGCCGGACATGCGAAAGCCTGGCGTCGTGAGCGAGCAATCGAGCCGCGATTGGACAAAGCTTCCGTACCGTCACCGCTGACAATCGGCGGTGGATTCGTCGTGCCCGAGGGCAGCAACGAGTCGGCGCACATGAACGACCTGATCAAGGTCGTGCAGGACGAAATCGCCGACATGGTGGAACACGGCCTCAAGGAAATCCAACTGGACGCGCCCGGCGAGGCCATCGGCCTCGTCTCCGAGAGTCGATCGGTGGAATCGCTGTATCCGATGGTCGCCGAACCGCTGATGCCAGCCTCCGAGATCACGCGGACCATTCACTTCTGCCTCGGCGACATCGCTCGCAAGCCGTCGATTGAGGTGCAAAACTTGCGCTCGCTCATCCCGTTCATTCAGCAACTTGAGGGCGTCGTCGACCGAGTCCACGTCGAGTGTTCCTACTCCGGTCAGTGGAAAGAACATGCGCTGCTGGCTGAACTCCCTGAAAGCATGGAAATCATCGCCGGCATCGCCGACGTGAAATCGAAGCCCGCGCCGGTGACTGAACTGCGAGAGAAAATCGAACAGCTAGCCAACGTGATTCCGGCAGAGCGCCTGCTAGTGTCAACCAGCTGCGGCGTCGGACGAGTACCGCATGACGAAGCAATACGCCTGATACGCAACCTGGTCAAGGCTGCGGCGTTGGTGGGCTAGCAGCGATTGGTTGCGCAATTCATACCGACAAACAGATAGGACGTTTCGCATGGAAATCAGACCGCTTGGACGCACCGGAGTGCAGGTATCCAGCCTCTGTCTCGGCTGCATGATGTTCGGCCGTCGAACCGAGCCGGAAGAGTCGTACGCGATCATCGACCACGCGCTTGACGCAGGTATCAACTTCCTCGACACGGCCAACGTCTACGCACTCGGCCAGAGCGAAGAGATCACCGGCGAAGCGCTCAAGCGCAACGGGCAGCGTCATAACGTTGTCCTGGCGACCAAGGTCCACGGCGCGATGGACGCCGAGGACCCCAATGCGCGTGGCAACAGCCGGCGTCACATCATCGAGCAATGCGAAGCAAGCCTGCGTCGGCTGCAGACTGACTACATCGATCTCTACCAACTCCACCGACCACAGGCCGACATTCCAATCGATGAGACGCTGCGAGCGCTCGACGACCTCGTCCGCGACGGCAAAGTGCGCTACATCGGCACCAGCACGTTTGCCGCCTGGGAAATCGTCGAGTCGCTGTGGGTGTCGAAAGAGTTCAACCTCAACCGCATCGTCTGCGAGCAACCGCCCTACAACCTGCTCGACCGACGTGCGGAGCGTGAACTGCTGCCGATGGCGCAAACCTTCGGCATCGGCGTGATCCCCTGGGGCCCGTTGGGCGGCGGTCTGCTGACCGGACGCTATCAGCGAGGTCAAGCACTGCCCGAAGACGGTCGCTACGCAATGAATCCACAGCAGCAACGCCGACTAACCGATGGCGTCTACGACATCGTCGAGGGCCTGACGCCGATTGCCAATGAGAAGGGATGCACGCTCTCGCAGCTAGCGCTCGCCTGGTGCGAGCAGCAGCCCGGCATAACCAGCCCAATCATCGGCCCGCGCACGATGGAGCAGCTCGAGGACAACCTCGGCGCAGCAGAAGTGGTCATCACAGAAGAAGACCGCGAGAGGATCGACGCAGTGATCGCACCCGGTCGGACAGTCACGCCGTACTACGAGGCTGACTGGCGGCCGCATGAGTATCGGGTTCTGTAGATCTGTGTTCGTAACTCCTGCGCCCCCTCCGTGATTCCTGCATCGCCTCCGTCATTCCTGCGAAGGCAGGAATCACGAAGCAGCCAAGCTCATGCGGAGCGCCGACCACAGCCGTACCCCCAGTTCCCGTCACCAGGATCCTGAGTCCGCCACACCGTCACACCCGAGCCGCACCGTGGCGCCTCCCTCTCCCCCGTCATTCCTGCGAAGGCAGGAACCACGAAGCACCCAGGCTCATGCGGAGCGCCGACCACAGCCGTACCCCCAGTTCCCGTCACCAGGATCCTGAGTCCGTCACACCGTCACACCCGAGCCGCACCGTGGCGCCTCCCTCTCCCCCGTCATTCCTGCGCAGGCAGGAACCGCGAAGCACCCAAGCTCATGCGGAGCGCCGACCACAGCCGTACCCCCAGTTCCCGTCACCAGGATCCTGAGTCCGTCACTCCGTCACACCCGAGCCGCACCGTGGCGCCTCCCTCTCCCCCGTCATTCCTGCGCAGGCAGGAACCACGAAGCAGCCAAGCTCAATCGGAGCGCCGACCACAGCCGTACCCCCAGTTCCCGTCACCAGGATCCTGAGTCCGTCACACCGTCACACCCGAGCCTCACCGTGGCGCCTCCCTCTCCCCCGTCATTCCTGCGCAGGCAGGAACCACGAAGCAGCCAAGCTCATGCGGAGCGCCGACCACAGCCGTACCCCCAGTTCCCGTCACCAGGATCCGGGGTCCGCCACACCGTCACACCCGAGCCGCACCGTGGCGCCTCCCTCTCCCCCGTCATTCCTGCGCAGGCAGGAATCGCGAAGCACCCAAGCTCATGCGGAGCGCCGACCACAGCCGTACCCCCAGTTCCCGTCACCAGGATCCGGGGTCCGCCACACCGTCACACCCGAGCCGCACCGTGGCGCCTCCCTCTCCCCCGTCATTCATGCGCAGGCAGGAATCACGAAGCAGCCAAGCTCATGCGGAGCGCCGACCACAGCCGTACCCCCAGTTCCCGTCACCAGGATCCGGGGTCCGCCACTCCGTCACACCCGAGCCGCACCGTGGCGCCTCCCTCTCCCCCGTCATTCCTGCGAAGGCAGGAACCACGAAGCAGCCAAGCTCATGCGGAGCGCCGACCACAGCCGTACCCCCAGTTCCCGTCACCAGGATCCTGAGTCCGTCACTCCGTCACACCCGAGCCGCACCGTGGCGCCTCCCTCTCCCCCGTCATTCCTGCGCAGGCAGGAACCACGAAGCACCCAGGCTCATGCGGAGCGCCGACCACAGCCGTACCCCCAGTTCCCGTCACCAGGATCCTGAGTCCGTCACTCCGTCACACCCGAGCCGCACCGTGGCGCCTCCCTCTCCCCCGTCATTCCTGCGAAGGCAGGAACCACGAAGCACCCAGGCTCATGCGGAGCGCCGACCACAGCCGTACCCCCAGTTCCCGTTACCAGGATCCGGGGTTCGTCAAAGGCGTTGCGTTTCGGCAGGGTTGGGAGGATCGTCATTCCTGCCTGCGCAGGAATGACGGAGGAACTAGTAGTAAATCCCCCGACCGACACCGCCGCCGGCAGCGATCGTGTCGCCGGTGATCGCAATCGATTTCGGTGACGCCAGGAACGCCACGATGTTTGCGATGTCGTCGGAATCGATAATCGTCCGTACTGAGTTGCCTGAGGCCATCCGCGCTTCGGCTGCTTCCAGCGAGATTCCGTTCGCCTCGGCGATGCTGGCGATACGGTCTGCCGTTGCTTCCGTCCGGGTCAAGCCAGGATGCACGACCGTCACGTTGATACCGTCTGGCCCCAGTTCGTCGGCCAGGTTCTTGGTCATCGCGGCGACCGACACGTTGCGAATCGAGCCGACCGTGTTGCCGCTTCCTCGCGCCGCCAGTCCGGACACGTTGATGATCCGTCCCCAACCGTTCTCCTGCATATACGGCGCAGCCGCTTTCGAGCAGCGCAGATAGCCCAACACCTTGACCTGTAGGTCGGCCAGCGCGTGGTCGGCGGTCAGGTCGGCGAGCTTCATCGGGCCGTGCACACTGCCCGGCGACGCCGCATTGTTGACCAGGATGTCGAGACCACCCATTGCCTCAGCGGCAGCGATGACCATTGCCTCAACGGATTCGTCTTCCGACATCTCACATGTAAACCAGGACGAAGCGCCGACTTCAGATGCTGCGGCCGCCAGTCGCCCGGGGTCGCGAGCCGAAATCACGACATCGCAGCCCTCTTCGACCAGTACGCGCGCAATCGCTTTACCGATGCCTCGGCTGCCGCCGGTGACCAGTGCTCGCTTGCCCTGAAGTTGCAGGTCCATATCAGGCTCCGTTCGAGACGACGCGCTCGTGCGGCGCCTTGAGGAATTCATCAGGCTCAATTGCGTGACCGTCGAGCGACGCCTCAACCACTTGACCGTGCTCAATCACTACACGCTGGGGGCGAGTCGGGTTACGAGCGCCCTCCGACGGTCCCAAGGCGACAATCTCGGCCTCAAGACGATTCGGCTCGATGGTGAGGTATCCGATCGCGCCCAATCTGGTCGTGAGGTGATGCGGAAGCGATGGGCTTCCCGGATTGATCAAAAGCACGTCGTCGCGGAATTCCAGCCGCTCGACGTGGGTATCGCCGCCGATCAGGACATCGACTCGCTCGCCGTTGAGCGATGACGCAAGAATCTCTGCAATCGGTCGGTACTCCGGCCTCAGCTCATGCGACATGCCGATGCGAAATCCCTCGACCTCGATGAATTGGTGTTCAGCCAGTCGCGGGTCGTCGAAGATGTCGTTGTTGCCGCGCACGGCGATCACCGGCGCGAACTGCTCGCACCAGTCCAGAACGGCTGGAATGGTGACATCGCCACCGTGCAGGATCAGGTCGACACCAGCCAGCGCCTCAGCCGGTTCGGGGCCGAGTTGGTCGAGCGAATGAAGCAGTTGGGGTAAGTGTGTGTCGGAAATCAGGCCAATGCGCATAATCGCAGGCTACGCCCGCACGCCGAACGGCGCTAGCCTGTGACCGCTCACGCTTGACTTGACGAGACTCAACAGAAGAGGGAACCAAATGGCACAGGAACGTCTGGCGGCGATCGCCGGCATCCACGAATATCCACTACGAGTTGCGCCGGGCGTCTCTTCGATGCAGATCAAGGCCGATTCGATGAAAAAGGCGCTCGACGACGCCGGCCTCGACTGGGGCGACGTCGACGGTTTGTACGACGCGCTCGACGGCGACGGCGGCGGCGGACTCGGCCTGGCCGCGTACCTCGGGATCAAGCCGCGATTGCTCGACACGACGCAGGTTGGCGGCTCGTCATACGAGTTCCACGCCTCGCACGCGCTGCGCGACATCGCCGCTGGACGCTGCAACGTCGCGGTGACCACGTACGGCTCGACCGCAGCGACGCAGCGAGTTCCGATCGGGACCGGCGGAATGGGTCGAGGCGGCGCGTCCTGGCAGCAAAACATGGAAACGCCCTACGGCGGCACCCTGATCAGCAACTACGCGATGGTCGCGCATCGGCACATGCACGAGTACGGCACGACCACTGAGCAGCTGGCGCAAATCTCGGTCGCGACCCGCAAGCACGCCATGCGCAACCCCGAAGCGGTCAAAGCAATGACCGACCTGCAGTTCGTCAAGGTCGACGAAATCACTGTCGAAGACGTGCTCGAGTCGCGCATCATCGCCGACCCGCTGCACCTGCTTGAGTGCTGCATGATCTCCGACGGCGGCGGCGCGGCCGTCTTCGTCTCCCCAGAAATCGCGCGGGACATCAAGAAGAAGCCCGTCTGGATCATCGGCGCAGGCGAAGCGACCAAGTATCGCGAGAACGGCGGCGACATCACCACGTCAGCCGGCGCACAGAGCGCTCCCGCCGCATTCGGACAGGCCGGCGTCACGCCGGACGAGATCGACATCGCGATGATCTACGACTCGTTCAGCATCACCGTCGCGGTCATGCTGGAAGACCTGGGCTTCTGCGCCAAGGGCGAGGTCGGCCAGTTCATCGACGACGGCCACCTTGCCTTCGACCAACCGGGTCTGACTCTCAACACCGACGGCGGCGGACTTTCGTCCAACCACCCGGGAATGCGCGGACTCTTCCTGCTGCTCGAATCCGTCCGCCAGTTGCGCGGCGAGTCGACCAGCCAGGTCGACGGCGCCAAGCTCGCTGTAGCGCACGGCAATGGCGGACTGCTTGGCGGTACTCACACCGGCGGGACCGTGATTCTCGCTGCCGACTAGCTAGATGCCGTCATTGCCGAGCTTGCCTCGGCAATCTCGCCGCGTACGGCGCCGCCGTCTCGAACACCGCGAGATACCCGCGGCAAGCGCGGGTATGACGGAGAACACTCAGAAAGGCACTCCAACATGGCCAATCGACCACAACCCAGCTTCCCCGAGCCCGACACGCAGCACTTCTGGGACGGCTGCCGCGAGGGCGAGCTGCGCTACCAGACCGACTCCGACGGCAACGTCGTCTTCTATCCGCGCGGGCACTCGACCGTCAGCGGCGACCGCGATTTGAACTGGAACGTCTCGTCCGGCATGGGCACGGTGTACACCTACTCGGTGGTTCGGCAGAACCGGATGCCCGGCTTCCAGGAGCTGGGCGCATATGCCGTGGCGTACATCGACCTCGACGAAGGCTTCCGCATGATGAGCACCATCGTCGGCGTCGCCAACCCGACAACCGACATCCAGATCGGGCAACGAGTCCAGGTCGAGTTCGAAGAGCAAGGGGCGGAGGGCGCATACCCGATCCCCGTGTTCCGGCCGGTCTGACCAGCGAGTGTGTCGTAGGACTCACGTTCTGTTATTGAACCGCTTCGTGTTTCCCACCCGCGACGGTTGAATCGATACGCTCTCTCTCATGCCCAGCCAGCCTCCGACCATCGCCGATCGTCTGCGCGACGAGCTATTCGCCACTGCGCCGCAACACGATCGCGACGTGGTCCTGGCGATTCAGGCGACCGGGTTGGTCAAGCACTTCGGAGACATCCACGCCGTCAACGGCATCGACCTGCGGGTGCGACCGGGACAGGTCTTCGGCTTCCTCGGTCAGAACGGCAGCGGCAAGACCACGACCGTCCGCATGCTGACGACGCTCCTACGTCCGACCGCCGGCTCGGCGCGGGTCGCCGGCTACGACATCATTGACGACGATCGGCAGATTCGTCGTTCGATTGGCGTCGCGCTGCAGGACGCTGGTCTCGACATTCTGCAGACCGGACGCGAATTGCTCCGGCTTCAATCTCGCCTGTACAACGTGCCTCGCGGAGTCATCGAGGGTCGTATCGCCCATCTGCTTGAAGTCGTCGACCTGAGGGAAGACGCCGACCGTCGGATTGGTGACTATTCCGGCGGCATGCAGCGTCGGTTGGACCTCGCCTCGGCCCTCGTGCACTCGCCCTCGATCATCTTTCTCGATGAGCCGACGACCGGCCTCGACCCGATCTCCCGGCAGAATTTGTGGGAATACATCCAGCAACTCAATCGCGACGACGGCGTCACCTTCTTCCTCACCACGCAGTACCTCGAAGAGGCGGATCAGCTCTGCGATGAGATCGCCATCCTCGACGCCGGCAAGATCGTCCAGCAGGGCACGCCGGACGGGCTCAAGTCCACCGTTTCGGCCGATGTCATCTACGTCCAGGTCGAAGGCGATGAGCGAGCTCAGCAGAAGGCCGTCGCTGCTCTCTTGCCGTTGGCCAACGTCGAGGATGCGCGCTGGGACTTCAACGAAGGCATTGCGATCTATACCAGGAGCGGTCACGAGACCCTGCCGCTCGTTGTTCGCAAACTGGATGACGAGGAGTTGCCGTTCAGTAACCTCCGGCTGTCTCGCGCCACGCTCGACGATGTGTTTTTCAAGGCGACCGGACACCGGATTGATCCTGGCGATCAAACGGCTCAGCAACCACAGGGCGCAGCTTCGTGAGCAGCGCACAGGCAGACGGCAGACCAGTGACTTCGGCTTCTCGCGAGAGCGGGCCGCTGCAGGTGCTGCTCGATGCTCGCTATCTGGCCGGACGCGCGCTGCGCGAATCGTTGCGGCAGCCGGGTGTCGAGATCACGAACGTCTTCATTCCGCTCTTCTTCCTCGCCGTGTCGACGGGGGCCATCGCGGGCTTCTCGGAGCGCGGCTTCGGGGTGCAAAACTATCTCGCATTCCAGCTCCCGGTGGCCGTGCTGCAGGCAGTGGCTGGATCGTCGGCGGCGTCGGGCATCGCGATCGTGCTCGATATGGAGCGTGGCTACTTCGACAAGCTGCTGCTGACACCGGCCTCGCGCTGGTCAATCATCATCGGCCGCGTCTGGGCCGACGCGGTGCGCGCGGTCTTCTTTGCCTCGCTCATGCTGATCGCCGCGCTGGTTGCCGGCTCGGGCATGGCCTCCGGCGTTCCCGGCGCCCTGCTGATTCTGGTCATGGCTGGACTCTTCGGCGGCGCCTACAGCGGCATCGGCATCTTTATCGCAATGCGGACCGGCAATGCTCAGGCGGCCCAGGCCGGGTTCCTCCTGTTTTTCCCCTTGCTCTTCATGGCGCCCGCCTTCGCGCCGCTGGCCGTGTTCGACGATTGGCTCAGGTGGATCGCCACGGTCAATCCGGTCACCTACATCATGGAAGGCATGCGCGGATTGGTCATGGAGGACTATGGCTGGCCAGTGACCGAGAACGGTCAAATGGTGTTCGGCGCCGACGGCCGGCCGCTGACCAAGGATCCTCCGGGACTGCACTGGGCATTTATTTCGTTGGCCGGCTTCAGCATCTTCACGATGACGATCGCCGCCCTCGCGCTGCGCTCCCGCACTCGCGCAGATTGATTCTGACTTCGTTTCGAGTACCCTTCGACCAACGCTCCCATTGAGGAACGAAGGGAGATCATGTTGCTCAAATTCCATAGTTCTCCCACGAGAATCAGATTGTTGGTCATTGCGGCCGCAACGGCGTTGATCGCGGTCGTGGCAGGCGCTGTAATCGCTGCCGGTGGCTCGGACGGAGGCGACAGCGAAGTGCGCATCCTCGCACGTCAGACCGGCGACGGTCGGGCCGAAGTCGCGCTGCAAGTGCGCGACGCCGACCAATCGTGGGGCGAGACGGTCCTACCCCGGCAGCGTTTCCTCGCCTTCGACTCAGAGGCAGGCCGCTGGCGGACAAGCTCAGGCATCCCAATCGAGGATTCCAGCGCCGTCGACCCGGCTGCGGTCGGCCTCACCGCGACGGCGACGCTGAGCAGCCCCGACGGCGAGTCGATGGGTGAGGTGACATTCACCCAGGGTCCGCGAGGCGTGTTGATCCAGGCGCGAGTCAGCGGCCTGGACGCCGGCGCGCACGGATTTCATATCCATGAGACCGGATCGTGCGAGCCGGACTTCGGCGCGGCGGGCGGACACTTCAATCCGGCCGGTTCAGGACACGGTCCGTTGCACGACGGCGGCCATCACGCCGGCGATCTACCCAATCTGATCGCCCATGACGACGGCGCCGGCCTGGCCGACTACTACACAGCCGATGTCACGCTCGCCTCTGGCGTCCCGCATTCGCTCTTCGATGCCAACGGGTCGGCCATTGTGATCCACGTCAATCCCGACAGCTACGGCGAGGACGCGATGGCCGGTGGCCGCGTCGCCTGCGGCATTGTCTCGCTGAACTGATCGCTTGACTGACGCTCTAGTAACCCTCTAGTAGGCTGTGAGTCAGCGCGCGTTGCGACGACTTCCAGATTGTCGACCGCGCCAGCCAAGCATCAACAAGGAGCAACGAATGAGCCGACTGTTTGAAACCGCCTCCGCCCACTGCGACCTGCCCTGCGGCGTCTACGACCCCGCGCAGGCCAAGATCGAAGCGATGTCCGTCCTCAAGTCGATGGAGAAGTACAACGACTCCGACGACCACGACTTCAAGGCCCGCTGCCTGCTCGTCAAAGAGCAGCGAGCCGAGGAAGTCAAGCATCACCTCTGGGTCCTCTGGACCGACTTCTTCAAGCCCCATCACCTCGAGGCCGACGCCTCAATCCACGAGCTAATGTGGAACGCAACCAAGGTCGCCGGAGAAGCCAAAAAGACCAACGACACCGCCAAGGGCCAGGAACTGATCGACCTGATCGACCAGATCAGCGCAAAGTTCTGGGCCACGGCCGAAGGCCCGGGCGCCGGCGTCTACGCCCCATAGGTTCCAAAAGCAACGAGACCCGCAAACGGCCCGTCGTCGCGACGACGGGCCGTTTCGTATGTCTGCTCGAAGAGGCCATATACGTTGCTGGTCGTTCAGCCCAAACTTGGCCCGCGTATACTAGGTTATGGCGGAGGGGTTGACGGTCGACGACGCTTGTGTGGCTCGGAATAATCGTCTACGCGACGTATCTGACCCTGTTAACAGGGCTAGGGCTCGGCGCTGTGTTGGCGATCCCCACCGGATCCGAAGTCGACACAATCGACCGGCAGGGATCCGCCCAAACAAGCTCCGCAGCCCGATGGCCAGGTCGATTCACCACGGCAGAGGTTGCAGTCGAGCACGCCTGCGCGCTCACGGAGTCAGGACGTGCGGTGTGTTGGGACCTTGAATCGAACCTGAAGTGGGATTGGGAGGCGCCAGGAGATACATATGTCTCGCTCAGCGCCGGCCGGCACGGGTTCTGCGCCTTCGCGGAATCCGGCCAAATGGACTGCTGGTTCGAAGGTGGAGCCAATAATTCCAAACTTCGGCAGGATGCCGAAGAGCACGCCGGGGGCAGTCGGCTGAGTGCGATTGGCGTCAGCAGCGGCTATGCGTGTGCCTTGACCGCCAGAGGCGACGCGATCTGTTGGGGTCAGCAATCAGAGTCTTGGCCTCCACCCCCAGAAGGACCCTTTGTGGCGATCACGACTCCGTCGATTTTCGGGGCGTTGGGAACGATCTATAGAAATGTTTGCGGACTACGAGCCAATGGAACAGTGGTCTGTTGGGGCGCACACAATGAGCGAGAGTACGTCGAAGAGGGGGAGGGTGAGGCGGAGTACGTGGCAATCAAGACCCGGATCAACGGGTTCTGCGGTCTTTTGAAAGACCGAACCTGGACATGTGATTGGCGCTATCGGATCCAACCTGACCGCTTTGCAGCAATAAACTCGAGCGGAATGCATGACTGTGCGATTTCTGAGACTGGTAGAGCTCATTGCGAGCCAGATTCCTCGCTAAACAATTGGTTTGCCGAGGACACGATGAGAATGATCCCACCGGATTCGTCGCCCGACCGCTTTGTATCTATCAGCGTGGGCGAAGGGTCGGACGGAGATCGAGCATATGCATGTGCGGTGACAGCCGCCGCTCGAACCTATTGTTGGCGCAACGAAGAAAACAAGTTGGAACGTCCAGATCCTCCCAAGGACGGCTATGTGGATGTCAGCGATGGCTACGGACATACTTGTGCGCTTGCGGCAGATGGGAGGATCGATTGCTGGGGCTGGAACAACTACGGCCAGGCAGAGGCGCCTGAGGGCCGATTCGCTTCTGTAAGCACCGGCTACGCCTCAAGTTGTGGAATTACCAGGTCAAGAGATCTCATCTGCTGGGGATGGTTGTCCACCAACCCTGATGGCCACCCCGGAGGATTTCCCTCGAGGCAATATCAAAGCGTCAGTTTCGGCTTCAACGGATTGTGTGCCATCACCTCGGACGACAATCTGTTCTGCAAGAATCTCATATATGCGAACGTATTGGAACAGACACCGCCAGGACGTTTCACTGCAGTTAGCCTCGGCGCGCGCGAGCTGATATGCGCATTGACTGACAAGGGCGAAGCGATGTGCTGGAACCCGTCTCTCCCTGAAATGCCACCAGAGATCCAGCCTGGACAATTCTCTGCCATTAGTGTTGATCATTCTTCGTTGGTCTGCGCGTTGACTATGTCCGGCGAGGCGACATGTTGGGCCCTCGAACGGAATCGCCACTGGCAGCAGCCTTCAGGAGAATTCACATCGATCAGTTCGGGATCTAGCGGGGGATGCGCCCTCTCGGCAGCTGGTGAGATTAGCTGTTGGGGTGAAATGGGGACCGAGCCGTTTACTCAGATCGGAGCCACACAGTCCAGTAGCGGGATTCGGTTTACTGAAATCAGCGTTTCCGTGCATCGTGTGTGTGCCTTGTCCGAGTTACGAGCTGTGGTTTGCTGGGGAGATACAGGCTATGAGCGTGCGCCTCAAAACCCTTTCGTAGCACATTGACTCGGAGCTCGGCGGAGACTGACGGTGGCAGTTGATTCTCGCTTGTCCATGTTCGGTGGAACAACATACGCATTGGACCGTGGTCCCCCGGGAGGACTCGAACCTCCAGCCCACGGATGAGAAGTCCGTCGCTCCGACCGATCGAGGAACGGCGGCCTTCCACTCCCCGTACTCCGCCCTATACGGCGATACCCAGACGATTCCCCGATATCCGGTCGTCGCGCCTGGCGCCCTGCCGCAAGTCGGTCCTACACTAGGTCGCAAGGGACGACGAATGACCACCCAGCAAAACTCATTTGACGAACGCTTGACCCGCCTCGAAACCGAGGTCGCGGACGTCAAGGAATTGCTGGGTGATAGCGCCACGGTCCAGGCCCAGATGTTGAACGTTCTCAACCAGCTCGACCAGCGCTTCGACAAGATGGACGGGCGCTTTGACGGGATGGACCGGCGATTCGACAAGATGGACGGGCGCATCGACAAGATGGACGGGCGCATCGACAAGATGGACAGGCGCATAGACAAGATGGACGGGCGCATCGAGGACATCGCCAGGCATCTCGGTGTTCCCCGGCGCAACGGGTCAGCCTGACCACCAATCCGAGCTGCCGGCCAACTCGCCGACTACCGCCGCCGGCAATCTGATCCCGAGATGTCCGGCTGCGGACCTTCTCTGCCAACTCCAACACACGTTCTCCATGAGCCGCCCCCAACAACGCTCTAATGTTCTATAAGGAACAGGAGCCACGCCATGCCTACCTCACCACGTCGACGCCGACGAGTCCTCCGAGAACACCAACTCCGCCAGAACGGAAACACCCTCGAACAAATCGCCGAGAAAGTCAACGTCTCCATCGCCACCGTCCACGCCGACCTCAGACTCCTCGAAACCGACTGGCATGACATCGCCGCAGCCACCCGCAACGACCTCCTGCTCCAACAGATCAATCGCGTCAACCGGCGCCTCGGCCATCTGATCAACACCGGCGTCGTCGGGCTAGAACTCTGCAACACCATCGACGAAGCTCTCCGCGCCAGGGCCCTCTACGCCCAGGAAATCAATGCCGCCTCCCGAGAGCTCCGACTCTTGCTCCGGGAGCTCCCTGCCGAGTCCACGCTCAGCGGCGAGATCATCGAACTTGAACGCGCCGACTACCCCGACTACGAACTCGCAGACCCTGAAACCAACCGAAAAAAGCTGAAAGAACCTGAAAAAGCTGAAACACCTCAGCCAGCAATTCCCAGCAATACACAGGAGATCGTCGCTTCGGCAGTCCCAGAAAAAAACTCGACTGAAAACCTGAATCCCAACCTGCCCCGGAACACCGGCCGCAACCGACCCTGCCCCTGCGGGAGCGGCAACAAACGCAAACACTGCCATCCGCAACACGCTCAATCCTCTGCCCCATCAACCGATACCGAAGCCGAGGCGCTTCGCCTCACCGAGCGCTATCAAGCCGCAGAAAAGAACAACGATCCCCTCGCCCAGGTCAACGCACTGGAGCAGCTCGTGGACCTGGTCGGCCCCTGAACAGGCGCATGGTCCCCCCGGGAGGACTCGAACCTCCAGCCTACGGATTAGAAGTCCGTTGCTCTGTCCGGTTGAGCTACGGGGGGTTAGCTTTGCGGGCGGCCCGCCTCGTAGTAGGCCGCTCCACGCTTGTCCAATGATATGGCGACCGTCTCCACGCTTGAGCTCCCGTCTGGATAGTGGAACTCCAACGTGATTTGGCCTCGATGCGAACCCTCGGGCACGCCGCCCGCGGCTGCCGAGATGCTCAGCCGCGAGCTCTGCGTCTCATTAGAGAATGGGTACCCGCTGCCCAGCGCTACGCCGGCCTGCACGTCGAAACTGAGCCAGCTCGGAGCATCGACGATGCGCCAGGCGAGCAGGCCCGTGCCCTCGTTGTGGATCAGCAGCGGCACCGCGCCCGACTCAAGCTGCGACGACGTGAGCGCCAACTCGTCCGTCTCCAACCGGCCCTCCGGCTCGCCCAGGACTCGCGCGCGAGTCGCCTGGGCTTGTTCAAGGTCGGGGGCTGCGCGTCGTTCAGCGCCGTTGGGCAAGGCCATGTTCATGTCGGCGAACGGCGGTTGGGCCGGGCCTCCGGGGTAGAACGAAATCGAGTCGAGACCGGCGTAGAAGACATCCAGATCAAGCGGCTCGCCCGGCGCGGTCAGCGACAACAAGTTAGGAAAGGCCACGGGCAACGGATCCCACAGTTGTTGTCCGTCGACCTCGGGTGGATTGACAATGCAGCCGAGCACGAGTTCCTGGTAGGGATAACCATTCCTGCCGACTTCGTCACAGCGGTAGGTCGGCCGGAACGGGTCGTTGGACGGATGCATCGGGTGGTTAACGCCGGCCCAACCGTTGTAGGCCCACAGCGCGTAGTACCAGGACTCGAAGTAGCCGGGATCATTCGCGCCCACGATCGGGTAGAAGCCTTCATTCCACTTCTCAGCCAGAATCCGCGCGCCGGCGGCAATGTTGTAAGCGAAGTGAGTCCCAGTCAGCGCTCCATACCGCGACGGCAGTCCGCCGTCATTGATGATCGAACTCGTGACCTGCATGATCCCGTAGCCACAGTCGAACGAGACCAGCGCCGGACCGAGATCGCCGTACGGCACCTCAATCGACGTCTGATTGGTCTTGCTCTCGATCCAGCTAATCGCGTGGAGGATCTCGGGAGGGATGGTCGCCGACGGGTCTTCAATGCGCTGCTCTCCCGCCTGCAAAGCGAACAGTTGAAACTCCTCGTCGTCGGGGAAGAGCTGGTTGGCGGCAGCCAGCAGTTGCGTGTCGAGATAGAGCTGTCGCGGCCGGTCGGCCTCGAACGATTGCAGCGAGAACGGCGGGCCGCCGCCGCTGTACGGACAGCTCGATGGCGCAGCCCGCGACGGCTCGCCCCGCAGCCATTGACCCGCGGCAAACCCTCCGGCCAGCAGCACGATGGCGACCAACAGCGCTTCCAGAACCGCGAACCTCACACAGCCCACCAACCGACAAACGACAGACCGTCAGGGACCTCGAGAAGTTCGTCACCGGGTCCTCGGAAGGCCAGGCGTTCCCCAACGACTCTGCCCGGACCGCTGCCGTCCAACGAGCGAAGCGCCAGCCACTCGCCGCTGTGGTCCCACGCAGTCGGCAACGTGAATCCTGTCTCCGACACAGCTTCGTCCCATAACCCGAAATCGAGCCGACCATCGGGCCGCCAGACGGGCGACGCGCTCGGACCGACATCTTCCCACTCGGCGGAACTCGGTCGCTCAGCCACGCTCCAGCGGCTGGACACCAGGTGTGAGTCGTCATAGTGCGATGGCACGACACGGACGCGTAAGTCCAGTCCGTGTTGCTCGGTGAATGCGAGCCGAGAGCCGTCCGGCGAGAGCGTCCAGTCGCGCGTGACGCCGTCTGAAAGCTTCACCCGCTCGACGGTGACAGGACCAGATTCTGTGAGCTGAACTTCCGCGAGCGACGTGCCCGAGGATTGCAGCGTTGCAACCCACAACGTGTCACGCGTCATGGCTATGGGATGAGCGCTGTGCGTCCCCGTCGGCTTCCATTCTGCGACCAGCGCTCCGCTGCTCGCGTCCATGACCAGGACCATTCCTGATCGCTGGGCCACGAGCTGACGCCCGTCGTCGGACCAGAGAAGACCGCCGCGGAGTTCGAGATTGATGGCGAGGTGTCTGACCCCGTCCTCGGAGATCACGAGGAGACTGGCATGGGATGCAGGATCCCAGCCTCCCGGCGGAATGGCCAGAACGGCGACGGCTGGGCGAGTCGGATTGACGGTTGCTTCGATGTCCCAGCCGGGCGCATGAGGAACGTCGGCCAGGCGCGAGCGCTTGTCCGGATCGTGTGCATTGGCGAGCCAGAGTGTCGTGTAGGTGTCGTGATACTCGGAGGCGAGAAACACCGGCGAGATCTCGCCGCTGCTGCTCTCGAATAGTGAGCCACTGCCGAACTCAATCGTGGTCCCCCCGCGGGGCACGAACAGTCCCAGCAGCAGTCCGACCACGGGAAGCACGATCAGCAACAGCCAGATGACCAGGCGTCGCCGGCCACGTAGTTTGAACCTGGACGCATCCACTCTCAGCATCGTCCTGTCGGCCCCGCCAGGCGCCACCATTTCGTGCGTTTACACGCGTTCCGACTTTACCACGATGTCCAGGCGTTGATGCCCCACCGACGAACGTGCCGGGACCGGCGCTGCGATACTGTGAGCGACAACCAGCGTGTGCCCGCATCGAATGCCGCGCGAGTGACTCGGGGCAAACGATTCAGGGCAAGTGATTCAGGGCGAAGACAGGAGGCGCCGATGGCGCGCATTGCGATTATTGGATTGGGCTACATCGGAGGCTCAATCGGCATGGGCCTGCGGGCAGCGAAGCTGCGGAAGACGGAAATCGTCGGATTCGACGATTGGCGTGCGGCGCGTAGAGCTGCCGACAAGCAGGACGCCGTCGACCACGTCGCTGGCAACCCGCGCGAAGCGGTCGATGGGGCAGGTCTCGTCATTCTTGCCACGCCACCGACCGCAACATCCGAATTGCTGGCAGAGATCGCACCCTACCTGGGACGCGGCGCAGCGGTGACCGATACCGCCGCGTCGAAGACGCAGATTGGGACCTGGGCCCAGCAGCATCTGCCCAACGGTGTGTCATTCGTCGGTGGACACCCGATGGCCGGCGACGCTTCGGCGTTCGGCATCGACAATGCCAGCGCCGACCTGTTTCGGGGCAAGTCCTGGTTCGTGACTCCCTCGTCGACGGCGTCGGATAGCGCGGTCAAGTCGGTATTGGGCATGGTCCGGGAACTCGGCGCGACGCCGCACTTCCTTGATGCCAGCGAACATGACTACGTGATGGCCGGCGTCTCGCACTTGCCGCTGGTCGTCTCCTCGGCGTTGTTCACGATGCTGCGGAGCTCGGACGGCTGGCCCGACTTCGGTCGCGCCGCCGGCGACACGTTCCGCGCGATGACCGCGTTCAACGCAGGCGATCCCAGCATGACCACTGAGATCGCCGTGACTAACAAGGAGCAGGTCCAGCACTGGATCGATCGCTTCGTGTTGGAGCTGAATCGAGTGCGCAACCTGCTTGACGAGCCTGAGGAGGAAGTCTTCCGCGAGTATTCGGGCGCCCAGATCAATCATGCCAAGTTCCTGGGCGGCGACGACCTCGATCCTGACGCGGGCGCACAACCCGACATTCCCGACGCGACGTCGCAGATGGCGGCGCTGCTCGTCAGCCCCCGCCTCTATGACAAGGTGCGCACCATGACCAAGCGAAGCGAAGAGAAAGAAAAGCAGCGCCAGGCTCGGGGGCGTCGCTGGGGTCGAAGCTGATCAATGTCTAGCGACGTCATCGTCGAACCGAGCGGGCCGCTGCGTGGTGAACTGAGAGTTCCCGGCGACAAATCGATCTCGCATCGCGCCCTGATCTGCAACGCGCTGGCCGAGGGTGAGGCGCAAATCACCGGACTGCTCGACAGCGCCGACTGTCGCTCGACCGTGGCGTGCTTGCGTCAGTGGGGCGTCGAGTTCGAAGCGACGGGCGACCGTGTCGTCGTCAGGAGTCCAGGCCAGGATGCGTTCCGTCAGGCCTCGGGCGTGTTCGATTGCGGCAATAGCGGGACGTCGATGAGGTTGCTCAGCGGCGTCGCGGCAGGACTCCCGTATCGCAGCGAGTTCGACGGCGACGAGTCGTTGCGTCAGCGTCCGATGCGTCGCGTGCTCGAACCCTTGGCTTCGATGGGCGCCATTGTCGACGCGAGCGACACCGCGCCGTTCTGGGTTGACGGTTCCGACGGCTTGCCAAGAGGATTTGACGGCGAGGTGGCGGTCGCCAGCGCGCAGGTCAAGAGTTGCATCATCTTCGCCGCCCTGAGAGCAGCCCAACCAAGCCGAATCGTAGAACCCGGTCCGTCCCGTGATCACACCGAGCGGATGCTCTCTGCCATGGGAGCGGAGATCGATGTCGATGGCGCGATCATCTCGGTCCGTCCGGGGGCAACCTTGACGCCTCAGGATGTAACAGTTCCCGGCGATGTCAGCGCGGCCGCATTCTGGATGGTCGCTGCGGCGATGACGCCCGGCTCCGAGATCGTCATGCCCAATGTTGGCGTCAATCCGCGCCGCACAGGCGTGATCGATGTGCTGCGCTCTATGGGCGCCAGCATCGAGCTGTCCAATCCGCGCGAGATGTCGGGTGAGTCGGTCGCGGACATCGTGGTTCGAGGGTCGACCTTGCACGGCACGCTGATCGATGGCGACATGATCGTTCGTGCGCTCGATGAGCTGCCGATACTGGCAGTGGCTGCCGCTGTCGCCGACGGCGCTACCGAGATTCGAGATGCGGCTGAGCTGCGAGTCAAGGAGTCCGACCGGATCGCGACGACCTCGGCGATGCTGACGGCAATGGGAATCGAAGTCGCAGACTGGAGCGACGGGATGCGCATCGTCGGTGGCAATCTGCGCGGCGGCAGCGTCGACTCGTTCGGCGATCACCGGCTGGCGATGGCTGCTGCGGTCGCTGGACGTTCGGCAGGTCCAGAGTCGGGACCAACCAGGATTGCGCGCGCATCGGCAGTTGATAGCTCGTACCCGACCTTCTGGCAGGACCTCGATCGATTGCGCCATGTCGCCGCCGTCTGAGCCTGCGCCTCTCGTGGTCGTCATCTCCGGCCCGTCGGGCGCCGGCAAGGACACGGTGATCAATCAGGCGCTCGCGTTGGACGCTTCGCTGACGAAGGTCGCGACGGCTAAGACGAGATCGCCGCGGCCTGGAGAGGTTGACGGCATTCACCATGTATTCCTGACCGACGAGGAATTCGAACGCTGGGTGGCCGAGGATGCCTTCCTCGAACACGTCGAGTCCTACGGCCATCGCAGCGGCGTCCCGCGTGCAGCGGTGTCGGAACTGCTTGCTCAAGGGCGGACGGTCGTCTTGCGGACCGATGTGGAGGGTGCAAGCTCGCTCAAGGACCAGCTTGAAGACCCGTTGCTGGTGTTTGTCACCGTTCCCGACACCACCGAGTTGGAGCGACGAATACGGGAAAGAGGAGCGGAGAGCGAGAGCGAGATCGCGTTGCGGTTGGCTGAAGCGGAAGCCGAAATGGCGGAGTCGGTGTGGTTCGACGAAGTGATTGTCAACGCCAAGGGTCGACAGGGAGAGGCGGCTCGCAGGCTGGTTGAGGTGATCGAGGCGGAACGTCGACGGCGGAGCTGACCGCGATCTTCCAACGAGTGGTTGAAGATCTGTGTTCGGGTCCCCCTTCCTTGCGGATTGTGTCAGAAGTAAATCTCCGTCATACCCGCGCTCCGCCGCGGGTATCTCGTCGAGTACAGCACAATCGTGGTCCGCACAGCGAGATACCCGCGGCGGAGCGCGGCTATGACGGTGTTGGGGCTGCGTCTGTGTCGGGCTTGATGTTTGACAGCGGGCGCATCTGGCGTAGCATTTGCTCAGAAGTGAGAGTGCGCGATGTCGGCGATGCTGTTCAGCGGTGATTCGGGAACGCACATGCGTCCCTCCGCGCACTGCCACACCTCGGGTGGGCAAGGGGTTTGGCGCGGCCAACTCTAAGTTGAGTCGTTTCGCCGACGCAGTCCCCACGCAATGGTTCGTTCATCCTGGACTGCGCCTCATCCCTGGAGCCTGTTCCCATGCCGTCAGCCGGCCAACCCACTCCCAGCCTTGACGAATTCAAACAGCTTGCTGCCGAGGCCCAAGCATCCGGCAGCGGCAACTATGCCGCGATCTATCGCGAAGTCCTCGCCGACCTCGAAACACCCGTCTCCGCCTTCCTAAAGGTGAAGCGCGGCGCCTATTCGTTCCTGCTTGAATCGGTCGAGGGCGGCGAGCGCCCCGGTCGCTTTTCCTTCATCGGAACCGAGCCGTATCGAGTCTTCCGCGCGCCCTCGGGAGGCGCGGTTGATCCGCTCGACGAAGTTGAGGCAGAACTGGGCCGATTCGATCTTGTGCCTAACCCGGACTTGCCGCCATTCCACGGCGGCGCGGTCGGGTATCTCGGATATGAGTCGATTCGACACTTCGAGCCTCGGGTACAGCCCGCCAAACGCGACCATCACGGTCTGCCCGAGGCGCTGTTCCAGTTCGTCGACACCGTGCTCCTGTTCGACCATCTCAAGCACGTGATCAAGGTCGTGACCCATGCGCGGCTCGATGGCGATGTTGACGCTGCCTATCGCGCCGCCGAGTTCCGGATCAACGAGCTGGTCGAGCGGCTTGAGTCCGGTCCGCCGATACCTCCTACCGACGCGCCCGAACCGGTTGGGCATTCCAGCGCGATTCGCTCCAACATCGAGCGCGAGGCGTACTTCTCCGACGTCAAGCAGATCATCGACTATGTCATCGCCGGCGACATCATTCAGTGCGTCTACTCGCAGCGCTTCTCGCGCGAAACGTTCGTGCATCCCTTCAACGTCTATCGGACGCTGCGCACCGTGAATCCGTCGCCCTACACGTACTACCTGGAGATGGATGATCACCAGATCGTGGGCACGTCGCCGGAGTTACTGGTGATTGTCGAGGACGGCAAAGTCTCAACGCATCCGATCGCCGGGACGCGTCGGCGCGGATTCGACAATGACGAGGACCTCGCACTCGAGGCCGAGTTGCGGACCGACGAGAAAGAGGTCGCCGAGCACGTGATGCTGCTCGACCTGGGCCGCAACGATATCGGCCGCGTTGCGAAGCCCGGCACGGTGCGCGTGACGCAGGAGCTCGACATCGAGCGCTACAGCCACGTCATGCACCTGGTCTCGCACGTCGAGGCGGAGCTGGCCGAAGGTGCGACATCGTTCGACGCCGTGCGTGCGACGTTCCCGGCGGGCACGGTTTCGGGCGCGCCCAAGATTCGGGCGATGGAGATCATCTCAGAGTTGGAGGAGGATCAGCGCGGACCCTACGCGGGTGCGCTGGGCTACTTCGGCTTCGGCGGCAACATGGAGACGGCGATCACGATCCGCACGATCATCATGCAGGACGGCGTCGCCTCGGTGCAGGCCGGCGGCGGCATCGTCTTCGACTCCAAGCTGAATGACGAATTCGACGAAACCGTGAACAAGGCGATGGGCATGTTCACCGCACTCGACCTCGCTGAGGAACGCTCGCGGGCGGCAGCCGGCGTCGAAGGATCGCGGGGCTACTGATGCCCGATTCATTGATCATCGGCTACGGCGTCCTCTTCGACGACGACGGTCGGGTCATGTTGCTGCGGCGTCGCCAGAGCGAGGCGCTCTGGCCCGGCGCATGGTGGCTGCCGGGCGATGTCACGCCGCTCGACGAAGAGCCCGACGATACGGTGCCGCGGCTCTTCGAGCATCTCCTGCGCCAACAAGTTCGGGTGGCCTACGCGCACACCGTCTACGGCGCGGAGCCCTCAAGTGGTCGTCACACGATTCACAACGGCTACGTGGTCACTGTCGAGCAGGCGCTCGATTCCGCGCCCGCGGACGAAACGAATCCCTTTGACGCGATGGAATGGTGGGATGTATCGGCCGCGATCGCCGAGCTGCCAGAGCAGCAGTCGGAACTGCTGACGACCATTGTTGAGCGTCGCGAATCTGGCTGGGATTTCGATGCGGATTCCAGTCTCGAAGCGCTCTTTGACGCTACGGAACAGGAGTCGCAAAACAGCAAACTGCCTGCGCGCAGCCACGCTGAGCGGCGCGCCGCCGGCGACGCCATCTTGACGGAAGTGTCCGGGCTTGAACAGTTCGCTGACACCATCGAAGCTCGGACCGGACCCTTTGGTTCCTATCTCGTTGACCACATCTGGGGCGACATCTGGCAGGACGGACTGCTCACTCGTCGAGATCGCAGCCTGGCCGCCATGTCGGCCGCCGGCGCATTGATGCAGATTGGTGGCTTCGCGTTCAACGCCGGCATCGGCGAGCGCAATGGACTCAAGCGTGACGAGATCGTTGAGGTCTGCGTCCAACTGACTGTGGAGTGCGGCTTCCCGTTCGGCAATCTCGCGCTGACGAACGTGCTGTCGGATTGGGCCGCGTCAGGAGAGCCGTACCAGCCCACACCTGCCGTCGGCAAGGATGACGAGCAGAGGCGGACCGATGCCGCCGCTATCTCCGAAGCGTTGTTGGGTCGAAGCGTCGATGCCGACAGCATCGCCGAAGACGCGCAGCGGCAGCTTGGATCGCTCGGGCGGTTGACCGTCGATTGGTCCTGGGGCGATGTCTGGAGTCGCGAAGAACTCTCGCGCCGAGATCGTGCCCTGGTCGTATTCACGATGCACATGGCGATTGGCCGGGAGCGCGAATTGGAGAGCGATCTCCAAACTGCCCATCGGCTTGGCTGCACCTGGGATGAGCTGGATGGCGTGATCGCAATAGCCTCGGCCTTCTGCGGACTGCCTCGCGCCTCCGACGCAGCGCGTGTTCTCCAGCGGCTACGCGGTCAATCGCACTGAGCTTCCTAGAATGCGCGCCAACAGATGACATTCAGACCGACTTCAGGAATGAGGGATTGACATGGCGACTCACGCAGAACGACGCAAGGCAGGCAGTGATTTGTTGGCTGAGATGACCGGTCAGCCGGCAGGCTTCGCGTCGGCCGCCGAACAGCGCACGGGCGCGTTCGGTAGTTACGTGGTTGACTACGTCTTTGGCCAGATGTGGCAGGGCGAGGAACTCTCGCGGCGCGACCGCACGATCGTCGCGCTGGCGATGCTCGGTGCGATGGAGCGATTGCAGGCGGTGCGATTCCACGCCAGCTTCGGTCCGGCCAACGGCGTCTCGCGTGAGGAGATGGTCGAGATCGCGTTGCAGATCGCCGGTTACTCCGGCTTCCCTGCGGGCAACGAGATGGTTAATGTCCTGGTCGAGATGTGGAGTGAGGCCGACGGCAAGCCGTATCGGATTCCACCGGCCGAGTACAAGGACGACGAACAGCGTCACCGCGACGCCGTCGATGTGCAACGCACGCTCGCCGGCCGCGAGGAAGCGCAGGATGCGGCTGAGGCGTTGGCCGCGATGGACAGGATCGGGCCGGTCGGCAAGCTCGCCTTCGAGTTCGCTTTCGGCGACCTCTGGTCGCGGACGCAGCTCTCGCGGCGCGACCGCTCGCTGGTCGTGGTCTCGATCCTGGTCGCATTGGTCAAGCCCGACGAGCTGCAATTCCACATTCCGGGTGCGCTCAACCACGGCGTCACCGAAACCGAACTCCAGGGCGTAATGGCGACGGCCGCGCCGTACTGCGGATTCCCGCGTGCGGTTGAGGGCTATCGCACGTTGCACCGCATTCTCCGCGAACGAGAGGCTGCCAACGATGGCGGTTGATACGTTACTGATCGACAACTACGACTCGTTTACCTACAACTTGTACCAATACCTGTGCGAGCTGGGCGCTGATGTCGTGGTGTACCGCAACGACAAGATCACACTTGATGAAATTGCAGCGCTGGAGCCGCGCCGGATCGTCATCTCGCCGGGGCCGAAGACGCCGGTTGAAGCCGGCGTCAGCGTCCCGGTGCTGCAACGCTTCAGCCCGACGATTCCCACGCTTGGCGTATGCCTCGGACATCAGGCCATGGGCGCAGCCTTCGGCGCGACCGTTGGCCCTGCTGGGGAAATTCGGCACGGCAAAGTGTCCTCAATCGAGCACGATGGCGAAGGCGTCTTCGCCGGTTTGCCCAATCCAATCGAGGCGACGCGTTACCACTCGCTGATCGTCGAGCCCGACACGCTGCCGGACGAGATTGTCCCCACTGCCTGGTGCGAGCGGATCGACGGCTCGGGCAAGATCCTGATGGGCATGCGCCACACGGAGTATCCGATCGAGGGCGTGCAGTTCCACCCGGAGTCAATCCGGACCAAGACGGGCCACGCCATTCTGCAGAACTTCCTCGACCAATCCGAGGCCTACCACCGTGCCTAGCGGCGACCTCGGACCGGCGCTGGCGGCGGTGGTCGACGAAGGGCGCAGCCTGTCCGACGCCGAAGCGTCAGCGGCGATGGACGCGCTGATGTCGGGTGAGGCGGAGCCAATCCAGGCAGCCGCGCTCCTGACCGGACTGCGGATGAAGGGCGAATCGGTCGACGAGGTCGTGGGACTTGCGCGAGCGATGCGCGAGCACGCACTGCGCGTCGACCTGTCCGACCTGCCGCGCCTGGCCGACACCGCCGGCACCGGCGGGTCGGGCAAGCACACGTTCAACTCTTCCACCGCGGCCGCCTTCGTGCTCGCGGGATGCGGCGTGCCTGTCGCCAAGCACGGCAATCGAGCGATGTCCTCCAGTGTTGGCAGCGCCGACGTCTTGGAAGCGCTGGGAGGACAGATCGCACTCCAGCCCGACCAGGCAGCGAGCCTGATTCGTAAAGTCGGATTTGGATTCCTCTTCGCGCAGTCGTTTCATCCCGCAATGCGATTCGTCGCTCCGATTCGGCGAGGGATCGGGATCCGAACCGTGTTCAACATCCTCGGCCCGTTGACCAATCCGGCACGCGCAACGCACCAACTGATCGGTGTCGCGAGGCCCGAGCTTGGTCCGTTGATGGCCGCAGCGTTGGGACGACTCGGAGTGCGTCGCGGACTGGTCGTCCACGGACAGGAGGGCCTGGACGAGGTCTCGCCATCGGGAGAAACGACATGTTGGCAGGTCGACGGCGAAGAGCTGACCGAGTTCACCGTGTCACCGCAAGACTTCCAGATTCGGCCTGTTCCGTTGTCCGCCGTCAGCGGCGGCGAGACGGCTAGTGAGTCGGCCAACATGATGCGGGAGGTGCTGGGCGGCAAGACATCGGCCTTGACCGGGTTCGTCACGCTCAACGCAGCGGCCGCACTCCTGGCGGCCGAGGAAGTGCCGACCTTCGCCGAGGGCGTCAGTCGGGCGGCGGAGTGCATCGACGACCAACGAGCCCTGCGCAAGCTGGAGCTCTGGGTCGAGCGCTCCCAGGCGATCAGCGCCGCAACCGAAGCACAGGACGCGACATAATGGCGTCCGTTCTCGAGGGCATCGTCGCCGACACCCGCGCCGCTGTTGAGCAGAGAAAGATGGCGAGGCCGATCGAAAAGCTTCGCGAGTTAGCCGCTGCGCGGCAATCGCGAAACGACTTCGTTGAGGCGCTGAATAGGCCCGGTGTTGGTCTCATGGCGGAGATCAAGCGTGGATCTCCATCCAAAGGACTCTTCGCTCCCGATCTTGTGCCGGCTGAACTGGCCCGAGTTTATCGAGACATCGGCGCGATCGCTGTCTCTGTGCTCACCTCGCCGGCTTTTTTCGCCACCGACGATGACCTATGCGCGGCGTCAGAGGCGCTCGCGGGCAGCGGACTTCCGCTGCTGCGCAAGGAGTTCCACGTCGATGCGTATCAGGTCGCGGAAGCGGCGGCGCTCGGCGCAGATGCCTACTTGCTGATCGCCAAGACGCTGAACGCGAAGGAACTCGCGGAGCTGTCGCGGGCCGGCGAGGAATTCGGATTGACCGCGTTCGTTGAAGTCACGGACGAGATGGAAACTTCGATGGCGCTCGATGCCGGCGCTGCGGCCATCGGGATCAACAACCGGAATCTGCATACATTTGAAGAGGACCTGGGCACGACCGAACGGTTGAGGGACAAGATTCCAGTTTCTGTCCCAGTCGTTGCCGCGAGCGGCGTGCGCACGCGAGAGGACATGAGGCGGATGGAAGCCTGCGGCGTCAATGCCGTCCTGATCGGTGAGGCGCTGGCCTCGGCAGCGGATCCACAGGCCAAAGCGCGAGAGTTGCTGGGACGATGACGTTTGTCAAAATCTGTTCCGTGCGCGCGGTCGAGCATGCGGTCTGGGCGCGTGAGGCGGGCGCAGACGCGATTGGCATGATCTTCGCCGACGCGCCGCGGCGCATCGACATCAGGGTCGCTCGGGCGGTGAGACGCGAACTCGGTCCACGAGTCGAGATCCTGGAATCGAGCACGGAAACCGCCGAACGCGAACGCCGTGCGGCAGGCCAACCGCTGCTTGTTGGTGTGTTCGCGCGACAGTCGGTGGATGAGATCGAACGGGTGCTGGATCGCGTCGATCTTGACCTGGTGCAGCTCAGCGGCGGTGAGCATCCGGCGCTCGTGGGGCGCATTCGCCGAGCCGTCGTTCGCGCCGTCCACGTCGCCGAGGGCATGGACGCCGCCGCCGTGCTTCGAGAGATCGATCGGGCGCCCAACACCATGACCATGCTCGACGCCATGTCGAAGCAGGGCGGCGGAACCGGTCAGCGGATCGATTGGTCACTGGCGGCCGAGGTCGCCGCGTTGCGGCCATTGTTGCTGGCCGGTGGTCTCAATCCAGAAAATGTCGGCGAGGCGGTGCGATCGGTCCGGCCCTGGGCCGTCGATGTTTCGTCCGGAGTTGAAACCGACGGCGTGAAGGATCAAGAGAAAATCCGCGCGTTTATCGCAGCGGCGAAGGGTGGGGCTGAGCAGTGAGCATTGTCAGTGGTCGGGAATCCGGAGCGTTCGGCCCGTTCGGTGGACAGTTCGCGCCCGAAACATTGATGCCTGCCCTCGCAGAGCTTGAGGAAGCCTGGGCGGAAGCCCAGGCCGACCCCGAGTTCCATGCAGAGCTGAACGGCCTGCTCAAGGACTACGTTGGACGCGAGACGCCGCTGACCCACGCTGAGCGATTGTCGGAACAGTTAGGTGGAGCGCAGATCTGGCTTAAGCGAGAGGACCTCGCCCACACCGGCGCGCACAAGATCAACAACGCGATCGGCCAGGTGCTGCTGGCCAAGCGGATGGGCAAGCCGCGCATCATTGCCGAGACCGGCGCCGGTCAACACGGCGTTGCCACGGCGACGGCCTGCGCGAGATTCGGCCTCGAATGCATCGTCTACATGGGCGCGGAGGACGTCCGCCGACAGGCGCTCAACGTGTTCCGCATGGGACTGCTCGGGGCTGAGGTTGTGTCGGTCGATTCCGGCGCACGCACGCTCAAGGACGCGATTAATGAAGCAATCCGAGACTGGGTCACTAACGTCCGTACAACCCACTACCTGATCGGCAGCGCCATCGGGCCGCATCCGTATCCCATGATCGTGCGGGAACTTCAGTCGTGCATTGGGCTTGAGGCTCGAGAGCAGATGCAGGAGAAAATCGGCAAACTACCCGATGTCGCGGTTGCCTGCGTTGGCGGCGGGAGCAATGCGATTGGTCTGTTCCATCCATTCCTCGACGATCCAGTGCGGCTGATCGGTGTCGAAGCGGCCGGTGAGGGCTTGCACGCACGCCACGCGGCGACGCTCACGGCAGGATCGCCCGGCGTGCTGCATGGCACCCGCACCTACGTCTTGCAGGACGAACACGGACAGATCACCGAGGCGCACTCCATCTCCGCCGGCCTCGACTATCCCGGCGTCGGACCTGAGCACGCCTGGCTGATGCTGACCGAGCGGGCCGAGTACGTCTCGGTGACCGACGATGAAGCGCTTGACGGGCTGCAACTGCTGTCCGAAACCGAGGGCATCATCCCGGCCCTCGAGACGGCGCACGCGATCGCCTATGCGGCAAAGATCGCGCCGTCGATGAGTTCCGATGAGACGATTCTGCTCGGCCTGTCGGGTCGTGGTGACAAGGATGTGGAGATCGTCCGGGACGCGCTGGCATCGCGGACAAACTGATGTCGGATGACGCGCTTCAGCTCATAGCGCGGCCGGCGGTCCAACAGTCGACGATGACGCTGGTCGCGCAACCGGCGGGCCAAGCAGGCCCTGCTCCGACCTCCTACGCCTCCGAAACATGGCTTGATCTACCGGCGCCAGTTGCCGTCGAACAGGCGCCTCGGAGCCTGGGCCGCGTACGCATGCCGGTCCGCGTCTTGCTTCTCGTGGTGCTCACTGTCGTCGGTGTCGCAGGATGGACCGTCTTGCTGCTCTGGACGGATGCCTACGAAGCCTGGGGTTGGCAGTGGTACTTCGTTGTCAGCTTGACGGGAAGTAACATCATTGGCCTGATCTGTTGGGTCGTGACTCCTCGCTGGATTCTGAGACGCCACCACGCTTCAGAGGTGGTTGCCTGGCGCCGCCCGAACCGGCAGGACTTCACCTGGGTCGGAGTTGGACTGGCGGTGATGGTCGGGCTCTGGTTCGCCTATTGGGAGATCATTCCCTGGGCCGGCTGGGAATGGGCGCTACCGGTTCAGCCTCCTCAAGGCTCCAACGTAGTTGTCTTCTTCGCCTGGTGGCACGCGGCGCTGTTCGCCGTTCTCGCCGTGATCGTCGCGCCCTTCGTCGAGGAGACCTTCTTCCGCGGGTTCATGCTCGGCGGACTCAATCGAGTCTGGTGGCTCGTGCCGTCGATTTTGCTCAGCGCGGCGCTCTTCTCTGCAGTCCATTTCAATCTGCGCGTCCTCATCCCGTTCGCCGTCTTTGGCGTGATTCTCGGCATTGTCTACCTTCGCACCAAACACTTGACCGCTCCCGCGATGGCGCACGCTGGTTGGAATCTGGGTGTCACAGTCCTCCTGTTGATGGAGTATGGAGTGGGATGACACAGCTACCAGAACTCAATGGCACGTCGCTGGATGAACAGCCTGAAGATCGCGGCTTGGAAGGATTCAAGCTCGTCGGTTGGGGATTGCTCTGCACCCTGGCCTGGCTCGTCGTCCTGCTGCTGACGACGTTGATCGTCGGCGAGATTGATGACAGCATCGAGGCGACGAGCGAGCTCGGTTTGCTAGTCTTCGTCGTCGGACAAGGCACGGCGGGTCTGATCGGCTGGCTCGTGTTGCCGCGCCTGATCATGCGCCGCATGCGGCGAACGGACGTGGTCGCGTGGCGCCGGCCGACTTCGTCCGATGTCGCGTGGTCGTTCGGTGGACTACTGGCGATCTACGCCATCCTGTTCGCCTACACGGCGATCGTCAGCATTGCCGGGATCGATTCGCTGGAGCCGCAGTCGACAATTGACGACGAGCGGCTCTTCGTCCACACCTCGGTCATGATTGCGCTCGGGATCCTGGTGATCGTCTGCGCGCCGATCTACGAGGAAGCGTTTGCGCGAGGCTTTGTGCTCGGTGGACTGAAGCCCTATTGGGGGATGATTCCGGCCTTCCTGGTCTCGGCTGCTGTGTTCTCCGCGTTGCACGCCGATTTGGGCAGTCTGATTCCGTTTGCGATTGCGGGGGTGATACTAGGGGTCGTGTATGTGCGCACCGGATCGCTGACGGCGGCGTCGATGGCGCATTTTGGCTTTAACGTAATCGGATTCTTGGCGACGCTGTGGCAACAGCTCGGTTGGGGGGCGGGATGACTGAACTTGGGAAGCGATATCGGGACGCCTTCGCGGCCTCAGCGGCGAACGGCGATGGGCCGCTGGTCTTTCCCTTCCTGACCGCCGGATTTCCATCGCCGGAAGAGACGCCCGAACTGATTCGGGCGGCACTCCGAGGTGGCGCCGGAGGACTAGAGATTGGTGTTCCCTTCTCCGATCCCATCGCCGATGGGCCGGCGCATCAGCAGGCGTACACAGTCGCGCTGGCCGCCGGCGCAACGCTGGAGACTGCGCTCGACGCGGTCCGCATCGCCCGCCAGACGTCGCCCAACGCTCCAATCACGCTGATGGGCTATCTCAATCCCTTCCTCTCATTCGGATCGTCAATACGGAATGAAGCCGGCGACCCCGGCGCCGCAGTCGGTCGGCCCATGGAGCCCTTGGCGCAGCGGGCCGCCGAGGCCGGCGCTGACGGCGTCATCATCGTCGATCTGCCCGTCGATGAATCGGACGCGGCGCGCGAGGCGTTCGCCCGTCATGGCATCTCGATGATCTATCTGCTCGCTCCGACGTCCACCGAGGAACGCATCGCAGCCGTCGCGGAGCGGGCGTCGGGGTTTATCTATCTCGTATCACTGACCGGTGTGACCGGAGCCCGCGATCAGGTCGCCGCCGACTTCGAGGCGTTTGTCGGCCGGGTTCGGGCGTTGACTGACACGCCGTTGGCAGTTGGCTTTGGCATCAGCCGGCGAGCGCACGTTGAGGAAGTCGGAAAATTGGTTCCGGCTGCTATCATCGGCTCAGCGCTGACCTCGACGATTGCGTCGGCGCCGGTTGATGGCCGTGCTGACGCCGTCGAACGATACCTTGAGGTGGTCACCGGCCGCCGGAGCGAAGAGACAAGCGAATGAGTACCAGGCGCCCTCTGGGACAACTGCTGTTCGTTAGCTGCGTCTATATCTCCGCGGCCGGCATCTTTGAGGCCGGTCGCTAGATCGCGCGCCGACGGACACCGTCGTCGCGCTGATCGCACTGCTGCATCACCCACCCGTTTCACTCCTGACTGCACTGAACGACTGAGCACCTGACGATGTCCAACCGTGAATCCGAGGCTGTCTGGCGTCTGCGAGGCATTCGCGGCGCCACGACCGTGTCGAATAATTCACGCGACGACATCCTCGACGCCACCGAGGAGTTGCTGGGCGAGATGATCGTCCGCAACAAGATCGATGGTGGTGAGGTCGCATCGGTCTGGTTCACCACCACGCCGGATCTCAACGCCGAGTTCCCGGCGGTGGTCGCCAGACGCACGTTCAATTGGACTGACGCTGCGCTGATGTGCGGTCACGAAATGCAGGTGCCGGGTTCACTTCCGTCCTGTTTGCGGATTCTGTTGCACGTCAACACGCCGCTGCGTCAGGACGAAGTGGAGCACGTGTATCTGCGCGGGGCGCGGGTGTTGCGACCGGATTTGACAGCGAATACGGACGATTAACGTTCGTGCGGCAGATTCCTGCGAAGATTCAAGCGTGAGACCAGTACTCAGTACCAGACGAGCGAGAAGGTAACAACATGCTGATTGTGATGAGAATGGGCGCGAGCGACGAAGAGATTCGCGGCGTGCTCGCACGACTGAAGGAAGTCAACCTCGAGGGGCACCTCTCACCGGGCAAGGAACGCGTTGTGATCGGCGCCGTCGGTGTGATCGGCGACCCGGACATCCGCGCCTCGATGAGCCGGATGAGCGGCGTTGACGAGGTCATCGCGATTTCCCGTCCCTACAAGCTGACGGGCCGCGAGTTCCAGAAGAACGACACCGTGATCAACGTCGGCGGCGTCGAGATCGGCGGCGGCAAGATGGTCGTCATGGCCGGTCCCTGCTCCATCGAGAGCGAAGAGCACATGGTCACGACCGCCAAGTCCGTGGCCGCGTCCGGGGCGCAGATCCTGCGCGGCGGCGCATTCAAGCCGCGCACCTCGCCATACGCCTTCCGCGGACTCGGCGAAGAGGGCCTCCAGCACCTCGCGACCGCTCGCGAAGAGACCGGGCTGCCGGTGATCACCGAGGTCATGGAAGCGCGGGATGTGGAGCTCGTGGCTCGCTACGCCGACATCCTGCAAGTAGGCACGCGCAACATGCAGAACTTCATGCTGCTTGACGAGGTCGGCTTGGCTCGCAAGCCGGTGATGCTCAAGCGCGGCCTCTCCGCCACGATCGACGAGTGGCTGCTCGCGGCCGAGTACATCATGGCCAAGGGCAACCGAGACGTTATCCTCTGCGAGCGCGGCATCCGCACCTTCGAAACCGCGACGCGTAACACACTCGATCTCTCGGCAATTCCCGTCGTCCAGCGACTCAGCCACCTGCCGATCATCAGCGACCCGGCGCACGGCACCGGTCACTGGTACCTGGTCGAGCCGATGGCGCGCGCCTCAATGGCCGTGGGCGCGGACGGCCTCATGATCGAAGTGCATCCCAATCCCGACCACGCACTGTCGGACGGACCGCAGTCCCTGACGCTTGAGAACTTCGAATCGCTGATGCGTTCGCTGGAGAAGGTCGGCGAGGCAGTCGGGCGCCCATTGGCGCCGCAGCCGCAACTCGCCGCCGTCGGCGATTAACGCGGACGATCAATCCGAACGACGGTCGAGGCCGGTTGCCGCGCTAAAACTCACTCGTGAGTGCGCGGCGGGCGGCCTCGTCGCGTTGGTCAATGGCCTGCGAGTGCTCGCCCTGCTCGACCTTGAGATCAAGTTGATCAAGCGCGCCTGAAACCGACGTCTGCATCGAACGCAGTTGGTCATACAGCCGTCGCAGCATTTCCATCGAGTAGCGGTCGGCCTCGAGCGCCTGCGAAACAGCTTCCGTCGTCGCCTGACCGCGCACGGCGGCGGCTTCCTGATTGGCGCGCGTAACCGTCTCCGTCGATGAGTGATGCGCCTGGTCAACGATGCTCTGGGCGCGCGACTCAGCGGCTTGCACCAGCTCATGCACGGAGATCTGGTGCTCGGCATCCTGCCGCGCCTGTTGCGCGAGGATTGCGGCCTCTTCCTGCGTTTGTCGGAGCAGCCGCTCGCGCTCTTGCAGCAGTCGTTGGGCCTGATCGGCCGATGCCGGCGATGCCATGCGCAGGCGGTCGATGAGGTCGAGCAACTGCTCGCGATCAACGGTCCAACCTGATCCGAACCGGCTGCGCCGCCCGGCGATCACCGCTGCTTCAATTTGGTCGATCAGTTCCAGGAGGTCGATGGTGAACTCCTCCCCAATACCTCGCCTCGTTCGACTGTAGCGCAGACTCCTGGCGTATCGCCGATATCGGCGGTCGCAGCCAAGCTGTCATTCCAGCCCAAGGAATCTCCGTCATACCCGCGCTCCGCCGCGGGTACCTCGCTGTGCTCGGCGCCAAAGTCAGGAGTCATCTGAGCGATTGAAACGGGCACGGTTCCTCAGGTACAAGCGTCGGTGGAGAACTCATCGAGATTCCCGCGTCGGAGCGCGGGAATGACGGAATGCTGCACGTTCGAGAAAACCTCCGGGGGCGGGGAAACTCGGAACCTGGTTTCAACGCAACCGAGAACCTAGCGAATCGGCGGACCGTACCGCGCGACCAGTTTCTTGGCCACGTTTGGCGGCACCAGATCCTCTACTGGATGTCTCAAGGAGGCAAGCTCCCGGATTCGGCTGGCTGAGATGAAGAGGTGCTGATGGCCGGACATGAGGAAGACCGACTCGATATGCGGCGCAATCTTTTTGTTCATCAACGCCATGTCGAACTCAGCCTCGAAGCCGGTGACGGCGCGGATCCCACGGACCAGCACACTGGCGCCGACCTCGTCGGCGAAGTTCACGACCAGGCCGGTGAATTGGGCGGCGCGGACGTTGGGACAATGCTTCGTGGCGCCCTCGATCATGGCGAGGCGCTCGTCAACGTCAAATGTCTCGCTGGAGCGCGGATAGATGGCCATGACGACCTCGTCGAACATCGATGCTGCTCGTTGCACAATGTCGAGATGTCCGTTGGTGAGGGGGTCGAAGCCGCCTGGGTAGAGCGCGATCGTCATGGTTGTGCCTCCGCGCGATACGTGTCGATAGCGCCGTCACCATAGCGCCGTTGATCAATTCGGACTAGTACGCCGATGCGTTCCGGTGGAGGAGGCACGCCTCCCGACGCCCTGGTCAAGCGCCGCCAGACGGCCAATGCGCCCTGCGGAAGGGCGGCTCGCGCGGCGAAGGTCTCAATCACGGGCCGGGCGTCGACTCGGTAGGGAGGGTCGATGAAGATCAGGTCGGGGTCCAACGGAATTCGCGAGAAGCAGCGTTCGACCGGTAGTCGGTGGACGCGCGCGAGGTCGGTCAGGCCGAGCGAATCGAGGTTTCGCCGAATGACCGCGCAGGCCGGACCGTTTCGCTCAACAAAGTCGACCGACGCAGCGCCGCGACTGAGCGCCTCGATGCCCAGGTATCCAGCGCCGGCATACAGATCGAGCACCCGCGCGCCCTCAACGAGGTCGCGAATCTCTGGCCGATCGAAAATCGCCGATCTGACAATTGCCGTGGCCGGTCGCGTTCCCGTGGCTGGAGAGCGCAGGCGTCTTCCGGCCAGTGCGCCACCGACAATGCGAGCGTGGGACTGGGCCACTATTCCTGCTCCTCGGCCCGCACCGGCACAGTAATCACGTGCCCAACGCGAACATCACCGTCCGAGACGACGAGCTGCGCTCGGTAGTCTCCAGATTCGGACGGAAGATCCCAGAACTGCCAACCACTGCCGCTGTTGCCGGAGAGTTCTCCAGCCTCGACGCTGAAGATGGGATCGAACAGGATCGCGTTGGGCAGGCGCAAGTCGGGAATGCCCGATTCAAAGAATGCAGCGATCGCCGGCCAGAGATTCGCGTTCGACTCTTTGGCGGAAGCGTTACTGATGTAGACGCCGCCCAGCTCCCATTGCGACACCACCTGCAAGTGGAAGGCGGCGCTGAAGCGATTGTGAATCCAAATGGTTACGGCCGAACCCGTCTGGTCGGGGTAGGTGAAGGTCACGACGCGATTGACGTTGTCCCAGCGCAGTCCTCCCGAGAGCGAGTCCAGCATGATCGAGCTGCCTTGCAGGGTGACGCGCAAGCCGGGCCGATAGGGTCCAGGCTCGCGGATGCTGAGCTGCGATGCGATGCCCAAGGCTTCGTGCTGTGATGTTTCGCTGAACCCTGTTGATGTGCGGACAACCCCATTGGACCGAAGCACCAGCAGCAGCTTGTTCGATTGGACCCGCTGCAACAGCGTGGGCAGAGACGCATCGATTGACGCCTGAAACACCGTTGGATCAAGCGGCGGTTCGATCACGATGAAGTCCGCCGAGGCGCCAAGCTGCGACAAGTCATACGCGCCTTCGCCGATCCCGCCGGATGCGTTGATCGGGATGTGAACTGACAGCCCGCGATCCTCGCGGTGCAGTCGATCGGCCAGTTCGCTGATAAACGATGTGAATTGGGATCGAAGCGCTGGTGAGACGTTCAAATAGTGAATGTCGACACCGTCGTGAAGGCCGCTCTTGATGGCATGCTGAATGTTGGCGATGTGCTGTCGCCGCAGGTTGTCGGAGGCAAGGATGTCGTTGACGAGTTCCGTCTGATCGTTCGTGGCAAAGACCGTTGGCCAGACGCTTTGCGTATTCGCCGCCGCCGGAAGATCGACCAGGCCCAGCAGCGAGCCATCGCCGCCCGGCTGCCATCCGTCCGGGTGCACGATCGTCAGCGAGCCAGCCAGGATGGATTGCGGCTCTTCTCCGCGAGGCACCCGCCCGGCGATCACGTCGCGGAACTGAAGACGCCGCAGGATCGCCAGGTTGTCGGGCGTTTGGCTGAGCAGGATCCGGGCCGAACTGCCGTCGCTGCTGAGCACGGCGTCGCCGAGCCGAACCCAATCCTCGTCATTCCAGGTGTATGCGCCCAGGTTGCGCGCGTCCTGGGTGGGATTGGTCAAGCGCAGGGTGAACTCGAAGGGTCCGATCCGGTTGTCGGGCGAACGGAATTCATAGATCGGTGAGGCTGCGCCGAGCACGTCGGGGATTCGCGGCGCCGGCTCCATCAGGCGTCCCTCGAAGGAAACCGGCGTGAGTGATCCCGATCCGGTGTCCGGGGACTGTGACTGCGATTCATCTTCGGTGTTGAAGTTGGTGTCGATCAGCCCGGGCTCGAAGAACAGAACGATCACGACCGCAGCCAGGAGAGCCGCCATGATCAACACCAGCATGATGCCCAGACCGCGGCCGCCCGTTGCCGCGCCTGTTCCGCCAGGCCCTGATCCCGGAGGGCCTGGTTGTCTCAATCGCCTGGCCGGCGCCGGTACCGGAGGCGGAGGCTCGGCTGGTGTCGGCTCGAACGGCGCTGCTTGTGGTGGACGCTGAGCGCGTCGCGCACGACCCGCCGGTTGCGCGGGTGGCTCTCCGATCCGCCGTACAGGTCGCGGCTGCCAGTCGCCGTCTCCCGGGGTCGTCACGGCGCTCGCAAATCAGGCGCGATGCTGAGTCGATACTCTTCACCGCCGCGGTAGATATGGACGATCACCGGCACGTTCGGACGCAATGTCTTGAGGGCGTTCAGAAACGGGTTGTCGGTGTTGATCGGCATACCGTTGAGCTCGCGCAACACGTCACCAGGCCTGATCCCGGCTTGGGCGAAGGCGCCGAGTCGTTCCAACTCAATCAGAAACGATCCCTCGGTGACCTCCAGATCGAGTTGGACTGCAGCAGTGGGCGTCAGCAGCCGCTCGTTGATGACGCCGAATGTCGGCCTGGGGTAGAAGCCGTCTTCGGCGATCGCACGAGCCACTTCGAGCACCGGATCAATCTGTACGGCGAAGCCGACTCCGTCAACGAAGTCGCCGTCATGGGTTTCGCGAGCGATCACTGCTGTCATGCCGATGATGTTGCCGTCCAGATCGACAAGAATCCCGCCGGAGTTGCCGTGATTGAGTGCAGCATCGGTCTGGATCAGATTGTCCTGCTCATAACGCTCTCGGAAGAACGTGGTGTCCGGATCGCTGACGACGCCGACCGTCACGGAGATCTCTTGTCCCAAAAGCGTATTGCCAATCGCCAGCACCGTCTCACCGGCGTCAACCGAATCGGAGTTGCCGAAACTGGGGACAACCAGCACGGCATCCGCCTCATCGAGGTCGACGCGCAGCACGGCCACATCCGAGAACGGGCGGTCGTCGCCGACCCGTTGGGCAGGCAGGCGGTCGTCGTTGGCCAGGATCACGGTGAATCGGTTCATGCCCTCCAGGACGTGGGCCGCCGTCACGATGTGCCCGGCTTCGTCGAGCACGAAGCCTGTCGCGAGCGCCGCCGGCACGACGATCACGCCTTCGTCGTTCGTGCGTTCCGGCCCTTCTGCATCAATGACCACAACAGACTCCGAGATTCGCTCGAAAATCTCGGCGATCTGCCGCCGCTGCCTTGACCAGCCGTCGTCCAACTGGGCGGCGAGTTCGCTCGCCGACTGCTGCATCGCGCGGTCTACGGCTTCGGCCACGGCAGACTCCACCGCGGCCTCAACGGCGACATCCAATTCATCCTGCGTTGCCTGGTCGTTGGAACCAAAGATCACAACTACGACGGCGCCGCATATTGCGCCGATTAATGCCGAAATGACGATGATTGTGAAAGTGTGACGCACGTTACATGCATGCCCCAGCGTGGGAGGCAAATTTTTCAACATTGGATGCTATCGTAGCGTGCCATAAAGTAATTCGACTTTACGTAGGATCGAGCGGTCAGGCAGGACTCGTGGTACTCAGACGGTCGGTGCCAATCACAGCAGAAGGTCTGCAGCGGTTGCGAGATGAGCTGGTCAAGCAGATGGAACGCCGCCGAGAAGCGGCAGAGCTAATTCAGCAAACTCGCGCAGACTCGCCCGGCGCTCGTGACGAGGGCGACGGCAGCGAGACCAAGAACGAACAGGCCTTCATCGAAGGCAGAATCCGGGAAATCGAAGCGGTCATCTCAGCCGCCGAGGTGATCGACGAGCAGGAGATTCAGGGCTCCGACACCGTCCGCCTGGGTTCGAGGGTCACCGTCAGGCCGCTACCGAAACGAACCGATCTCAACTATCGGATCGTCGGGCCGGCCGAGGTCGATCCGAAGAACGGCTTCCTCTCCGATGAGTCGCCGGTCGGCAAAGCGTTGCTGGGCGCGAGAGTCGGGGACACGGTGGAAGTCGAGACGCCGACCGGCGTGCGCAAGTTCAGGGTCAAGGCAATTTCGTAATCGCGCGCGGTCTCCCCGCTCAGCCCCTGCTCAACCTCAGTGCGGCGGTCAGGAGACCGCCGACAGGCGTCGGGCGCGCATGCCGCGCCCGCAACGAGGGAGCGTCCGAAGTGAATGCGACAGATTCCGAACCGATACCCGAGACGGTCGATGCGTCGGCAGCCCCGGCAGCCGAGAGTCGCCGTTTGCGCGAGATCATTGCCGAGCGCCGACAGAAGGCCGAGTCGCTGCGTGATCAAGGATTGGATCCGTATCCGCCCCGCACCGCCAGGTCGCACTCCATCGGCGACGCCGTAGCAACGTTCGAGGCTCACGAAGCCGAAGCGCCTGACACTGATGGTCCACGGGTGACCCTCGCCGGGCGGATCGCCGCGATGCGCAACATGGGGCGGATCGCGTTTGTCGACATCGAAGACGAGTCAGGACAGATCCAGATTCTGGCCAGCAAGAAGGCCCTGGACGATTCGTGGTCATTGCTGTCCGCGTTCGACCTCGGAGATTTCCTCGAGGCCTCAGGTCCACTGATTCGCTCCCGCCGAGGCGAGATCTCCGTTCAGGCCGACTCGGTCGCCATGCTGGGTAAGACGTTGCGACCGCCGCCGGAAAAATACCACGGACTGCAGGATGTCGAAACCCGTTACCGCCAGCGCTACCTCGACCTGATCGCCAACGACAAGGCTAAGAAAATCCTTCGCACTCGATCGCTGATCGTGTCAGCGATGCGCCGTTTCATGGACGGACGCGGATTCCTCGAAGTCGAGACGCCGGTCCTGCAGGCCGAGGCCGGCGGCGCTGCGGCGCGTCCCTTCCTCACTCACCTCAACGCGCTGGACGAGCCGCGCCAGCTACGCATCGCGCTCGAGCTGCACCTGAAGCGCCTGATCGTCGGTGGATTCGACAAGGTCTACGAGATTGGCCGCGTATTCCGCAACGAGGGAGTCGGAAACCGCTGGAATCCCGAGTTCACGATGCTCGAGAGCTATGAGGCTTACACCGACTACCACGGAGTCGCCGAGATGGTCGAAGCCGCGTTGTCCAACATCGCAACCGAGGTCACCGGCTCTACAACCGTGCCCTGGCGTGATGGCGAGATCGATTTCACGCCGCCATTCGCGCGAATCACGATGGTCGACGCCGTGAAGCAGCACGTCGGCGTCGACTTCCGCGACTATCCAACCGTCGAGGCGATGGAGGGTCTGTTGCGAGACAACGGCGTCGCGATTCCGCCCGACGCCGGCTGGGGCAAGCTCTTCGACGAACTCGTCTCAGAACGAGTCGAGCCCCATTTGCAGCAGCCGACCTTCCTGCTCGACTACCCCGTCGCCATCTCTCCCTTGGCCAAGCGGACCGAGTACGACCAGACACTGGTAGAACGGTTCGAACTGTTCGTCGGTGGCTGGGAGTTGGCAAACGCCTACACCGAGCTCAACGACCCGGTCGATCAACGCCAGCGCTTCGAGGAACAATTGAAGCTCAAAGACGCCGGCGACGACGAGGCCGAGTTGCTCGACGAAGACTTCATCGTCGCGCTGGAGCACGGCATGCCGCCGACCGGAGGTCTGGGCATGGGCATGGATCGTCTGGCGATGCTACTGACAAACTCCCAGTCAATCCGGGACGTCATCCTCTTCCCGCAAATGCGCAAGCTGTCGGACTGATGTCCACGCGCGCCAACACCTGGTCATATCCGCGCCTGCCAACACCTCGTCATACCCGCGCTTGCCAATACCTCGTCATACCCGCGCTTGCCGCGGGTATCTCGCCGTGATTGAGGCCGTGCCTGCGTTGCTAGATTGCGTCGCGCGTAACACCCGATTCCACGAGCGCGTCAATCTCCGCGTCCCCGAATCCATGCTCGCCGAGAATCTCCCGGGTTTCGCTGGCGAATGGCCTGGTCGGAGGCTGCTGCTGGAAGCCGGCTTTATCCAATGCGACCGGAGGCGCGAGCAGGCGCACGTCGCCGATCTCTGGGTGATCGAGGTCGTAGAGCATGTCGTTGGCGGCCGCCTGTGGATCGTCCAGGATTTCAAAGGGCAATAGCACTCGCGACGCCGGCACGCCCGCCTCCGCGAGCGTGGCTTCCCACTCTGCGGTCGTCCGCTCCGATATTCGCTGTTCGGCGGCGATTTGGAGATTGGCGTAGTAGTCCTCGCTGGCGACTTCATCACCGGCGTGCGGGTCGGTGAGACCGATCGCCTCAATGAACCAAGCCCGCAGGCGACGACTCCCGCAGGCGATGGCCATCCAACCGTCGGCCGTCGTATAGGTACGGAAGTAAATGTCGGCCATGGTCCGAGCTCGCGCCGACGGCTGCGCCGCCCGCTGTTCGTCATAGCTGGCGCCTCGCTCGCGCAGTCCGGCCAATAGTTCCCTCGAGTCAGCGTGAATCGGACCGTCGACCGACTCGACGCGCATCATCTGGTTGTTGTTCAGCGTCATCGATGCCTGCATCAGCGACGCATGGACCTCGCCGCCTTTCCCCGTCTTCGTGCGCCGCAGCAGCGCCGACGCGATCCCGAAGGAGAGCGACATCGCGGCCATGTAGTCGGCGCTGACAGGATCGCCGCTCATTGGGCGTCCGTCATGTTGGCGGCCGTTTGCGACCATCAAGCCGCTGCGCGCCTGCACGACGATGTCCATCCCCGCAAGTCCGGCATCGGGTCCGTAGCGGCCGAAGGGCGTCACGGTCGCGATAACCAGGCGCGGATACTTCTCTCGTAGCGTGTCGGCGTCGAGCCCGATTTGTGCTGCCAGGCCCGGCCTGAAGTTCATCATCGCGACATCGGCTCGGCTCAAGAGCGCATCGATGATCGCCGGCGCGTCGTCGTGACGCAGATGCAAGGGCAACGACCGCTTACCGCGGTTGCGCGACAGGAAGATCCGAGACTCCATCGGCGCGAGCTGTGCCAGTCGGCGAGTCGGGTCGCCCTCCAGTGATTCAATCTTGATCACTTCGGCGCCGCCCTCGGACAGCAATTGCGCGGCAAACGGCACGGCCACGAACTGTCCAAACTCGATGACCCGAATACCATCAAACGGCTGGTCGCTGACAGCTTCCTCAGAGACATCACTGGACATCCGGTACTCGCCTTCGTCAACTGTTGAGAGTCACACTGCGAGTGACGCTAGCACCGGCGCGACAATATGAACCATGACCGATGAACGATGACCGACCGATACGCCGAGGTGGCGGTCCTCAACGGCAGTCCACAGCGCGGGGCGTTCACCTACTCCGTGCCTGCGGACATGGACATCCGACGCGGCATGTCGGTCGTCGTGCCCTGGCGGACGCAATGGGCATTAGGCATCGTCCTGGAGGTCGCTTCGGAATCGGAAGTAGCTGAGCCGCGCGAGATTAGCCATGTGCTCGATCCGAGGCCGCTGCTGAGCCAGCAGCAGCTTGAACTGGCGAACTGGCTCGCGGCGCAGTACCTGGCCCCGATTTCGGCCTGTGTGTCGCTCTTCCTGCCGCCCGGCGCCCCATCCAGAGCACGTAAGTCAGCGTCGACGTTTCGGCCGATCATGCCTGTCGCACCCTTGACCCCGAAGCGACTAGAACTTTCCATAACGGATCAGCAGCTTCGGGAACTGATCGACTCGTGGCGGATGAGTAAGCCGTCGCGACCGGCAGAACTCCTGCTCCTGCTAGTCGAAGCAGACGTGGCCGTCGCAGATGCCGCACGGACGCTGGGCGGAACTCGAACACTGGACAATTGGCTGGCCTCAACGTCGTTGGCAATACGCGATGGCGAGTTCGTCCGTCTGGCCATTGATCCCGAGGACGCCCGGTCTGCCGCAAGCTCGCTTCGCCGTACAGCCGCCGAGCGCAGGCAACTCGCCGTCTTGAGATTGCTCGCATCGGGAGGAGTCGATGAAACCGAAGCGAAACGAATGACGGACGCAAACTCTGCCGATCTTGACGCGTTGGAGCAGATGGGTCTGCTCCGGCGTCACGCAGAGATAGTCGCAGAACCATCTTCGACACCGATCGCGCCGCCCAGGTTGACCGACGCGCAGCGCAATGCCACCGGCGAGATTCTTCGCTCGATGGACGCCGGTCGGGGCGAAACGTTCCTGCTCCACGGCGTGACGGGCAGCGGCAAGACCGAGGTCTACCTCGCAGCGGCGGAGCATGCGCTCGCTGGCGGCGGTGGTGTGGTGGTGCTGGTGCCCGAGATTGCGCTGGCGCCGCAGACCATCGCTCGGTTCGAGGCGCGATTCCCCGGACAGGTCGCGCTGCGCCACTCGGGATTGTTGCGCCGCGAGGCTCGCGAGCAGTGGAGACAGGTCGCGACCGGCGTCAAGCGCGTGTTGGTCGGCGCGCGCTCGGCGCTATTCGGACCCATGCAAGACCTGGCGCTCGTGATTCTCGATGAAGAGCACGAATGGACCTACAAACAAACCGATCCCCAGCCGCGCTACCACGCCCGCGCCGTGGCGCAGGAGATGGCGCGACGTTGGGGCGTCGTGACTGTCTTGGGCTCGGCGACGCCAGACCTGGTCTCGATGTCCGCTGCCAGATCAGGAGACAGTCGGTTGTTGACCCTGTCCGACCGCATCCAGTCCGGCTCAGAGGAACCGATCGTCATCCCCCAGCCCATCGTTGATGTCGTCGACATGCGTGTGGAACTGGCTGCCGGAGTCCGCTCGGTCTTCAGCCGCGATCTCGACGCGGCAATCTCAGATGCGCTCGTGCGGGACGAGCAGGTGCTGCTCTTTCTCAATCGACGCGGCATGTCGGCGCTTGTCTGTCGAGCTTGCGGCGAGGCCGTCGGCTGCTGGCGCTGCGATATCTCCATGACGCTGCATCGCCCCGGTCCGTATTTGCAGTGCCACGAGTGCGGCGAGCGACAATCAGTCCCAAACTCGTGTCCTGCCTGCCACGACGCGCGAATCGGGGCGATGAGTTTCGGTACGGCTCAACTCGAAGCAGAGGTCCGTCGCCGTTGGGGCGATGTGCCGATTACCCGTTGGGATCGCGACACGTCATCCTCCAGCGACTCACACGAGACATTGCTGAGAGAGTTCGCCGAGGGCCGCTCGCAGGTGCTGATCGGCACGCAGATGATTGCCAAGGGTCTGGACCTGCCGCGGGTGACCGTGGCCGGCGTGGTCAACGCCGACCTGTCGTTGCGGGAATCGGACTACACGGCGTCGGAGCGGACATTCCAGGTGCTTTCGCAGGTGGCGGGACGGGCCGGTCGGGGCGCGTTGGGCGGCCGAGTGATTGTGCAGACATACGCGCCGGATCACTTCGCCGTCACCGCCGCGGCCGCGCACGATTACGAGGCCTTCTACCAGCAGGAAATGCGCCTCCGCGCAGCGCTCGACTATCCGCCCTACGGTCGCCTGGCACGTCTGACCGTGTCGAGATCGTCGGCGAACGAAGCGGACAGCGAAGCCGACCGAGTCGTTCGCGAACTGGTCGCGCTACGCGCCAGCACACCCGGCGCGGTCGCCGATGTCATCGGACCTGCGCCTGCCAATCCAGCGCGCCGCCGCGATCTGTGGCGACGCCAGGTGTTGCTCAAAGGCGAGAATCCATCGGCCTTGCTGTCGAGGCTGGAGCTCGGCCGCGGCTGGTCGGTCGACATCGACCCGGTCGACTAGAACGCCTCGAATGCAACTCTGACGGCGACGAGCAGCATGCCAATCGCGAGCAGCCGTGAGAGCACGGACTCCCGGATCCGCGACGCCACTCTCAGACCGATCGGGTTCGCGATCATCGCGCCGATCAAGAGCGGCGGGACATCGCTCAGCGGGTCGCCGAAATGCTGTGTCGCGACGTGAAAGATCACGACGACGACAGCGATGCTGCTGACGATCGCGTGCGAGGCCGGCACACCAAGCCAGGCAGGCATGCGCATCACGCGAATCGTGATCGTGGCAAAGAACAGTCCCCCGCCAATGCCGGCCAGCGATGTCAGGACGGAGGTCAGGCCAATCACGCCCAGCGACCGACGCACCGGAATCCAGTAGAGGTACCGCTCGCCGCGGCCGTCTCGGATCATGCGTCGCCAGCCGCGTTGTCCCAGGGCGCCCGCGTTGCCGGTTGGCCGCCAGATTAGATATCCGCCCAATCCGCCCAATAGGACAGTGAATCCAAGGGCGAAGATCTCACGCGGCAACTGCGCCGTTCCCGTTGCGCCAATCAGTCCGGCCGGGACGGCGATCGCCGCCGCCATGCCGACGGCGCGGTAGTCGATTCGTTTCTGTCGTGCCAGCCGCACGGTCGCCAACCCCGATGAGGCGAGCACCAGGCACATCGAGGCAAGCGCGACTTCGGCCGGGCTGGATTCAACGTGCCGCGTCAGGAGGACGGGAGCAAACAGGAACCCGCCGCCGGCGCCCACGGCCGTCGCGTATACGCCGACCGCGATGCCGACGCCGATCAGCGCGACGAATGTCAGTGGCTCCATCCACGCAGGCTACGACGGGCCGGCACCGAGCAACGCTGCGAAGTACTGGCGATGCTTACTGCTTCGGAATCTTCGGCAACAGCCAACTGAGGAAGGCGTCCTGGCTGCGCGTCTGCATGTAGAAGCGGCCCGGACCTTCAAGCTTGCAGACCAGCCCCTCGCCGGAAAGCAACGTGGTCTTCCATCCACCCGAGCGACCGACGCTGTATTTCACCGACTCGTCGAAGGCGACCATGTGTCCCGTGTCGACGGTGTACTCCTCGCCGGCACGCAGTTCCTTGAGATGGATAGCGCCGTAGCTGGAGAGGAACAGCAATCCATGTCCGCTACAGCGAAGCAAGATCAGGCCCTCGCCGGAGAAAAAACTCTTCGAGCCGCCCCACGATGTGTCGACTTCGACATCCGGCGTCGCGGCGAGGAATGAGCCGGACTGGACCAGAACTGAGCTGCCAGTCATCTCCAGTGCCTGGATGTCGCCGGGAAGTCCAGGGGCAATCGTGACTTCGCCCGACTGTTCCGCGGTGAAGGTGTTGATGAAAAAGCTCTCGCCGCCGAGCACGGAGCGTTTCAGTCCGCCGAGCAGCCCGCCCTTCATTCCCGTCTCAATCGAAATACTGGCCGACATCGAGACCATCGCCCCAGCCTCCGCCTGCAGCTTCTCGCCCGAGGCCAGTTCAATGCGTCCGAGAGCGTAGGAGGGTCGATGGAGAATTTCGTACTGCACGTGTCGTATTCCTTAGCGTTAGGCGGTCGTGATCTCACTCTATGTCAGTACGCAAACGGGTGTCTCATTTCTCCCAGTCCCGGCCCCCGCGCCGGGACCCGATCGGTCTCATTGCTGTGCCATTGACCTCGCCAACCTGACCCCAGCAGATAAGACATCTGTCGGCCTGCACGACGGCCGCAACGGAACGGGTCCCCGCTCGGGGGCGGGGACGGGAGAATGTGCCCAATGGCCGACCGCCTCCTCCGTCATACCCGCGGCGGAGCGCGGGAATGACGAGCTACTGGTTCAGCTGGAGTCGCGCATGAACTGTCGAATCGCGTCCAGCGTGGCCGGCAATTTCTCCGGCGAGCGCGCATCGACATCGAGGCAGCGCGCGCTTGGCGCCTCGTTGCAAATTCGCTGACCGATGCCCGTCGGGTGGAATGGGTCGGCGCCGGGGATCACGAGCATCGGCGAATGGATCCGCTGTACCGCGACCTCATTGACGGCGAAGTAGGGCGGATTGTCGGGCCACATGCCGTCACGGAATTCGACTACCAGGGCGATGTAGCCCTCGCGACGGATGCTGCGCAGCGCGTTGACGAACAGCGGTTCGTCGTGGATGCGTTGCGCGAACGGCCCGCCCTCGTTGTGTTGCATGAAGATCGGGTCGCGCTGTGCAGCCTCGATCACCGCCTCCAGACCTTCGGCGCGACACAGTCGGATGGTCGGATTGAACATGTCGTAGAACGTCTCGGGCGAGTTCGTCTCGTCGAGTCCGACCGGATCCTGCAAGATCAGTCCAGCTACCCTCGCGGGCGCCTGGTCGGCTATGCGCAGCGCGTAGGCGCAGCCGATGCAGCCGCCCATCATATGAGCCCGCTGGACGCCGGCATCGTCGAGCACGGCGATCTGGTCCTTCATCGCGTCGTCGTAACTAAACGCGCTGAGGCCGGTCTTGGACTGCCCGCAGTGGCGCTGATCCATGCCGATCACCGTGAACTCATCGGCGAATGACTCAATCGGATTGATGATCGATCGCCGCCAGAATCCAATCTCCGAGTTCACGCCGCCGGGCGCGAACAGCAACAGCGGAATCTCGCTGTTGCCCTCGCCGAAGACTTCGTAGTGAATGATTGTGCCGTCGGGTCGCATGACATCGGCCATCGGTCGCCTCCTGCATCGGTCCGCAATGAGCTTGTTCGCCAGTCGGCGTCAAACCGTTCAGATTCTAGAGCGACGACGCTACTCTGTGTCTCAAGTCACAATTCCTGAGCAATACCTCGTGGAGGAGCAGACATGGTGATCGCGGAAGCCCCGGCACTCAGCGTTGACACCCTCGACATCACAGAAGCGGACCGATACCGAGATGTCGGCTATCCGTGGGCGGAATGGGACCTGCTGCGCAAGGAAGCGCCCGTCTACTGGTACCAGCGGCCGGGCTTCGAGCCATTCTGGGCGATCACGAAGCATGCAGACATCCGCTACATCTCCTCACACCCCGAGATCTTCTCCAACACGCAGATGCTGCGCCTGAATCGCGCATCGAAGCTGGGGTCTGCGCAGCGTCAGCGTCAACAGGCCGCCAACCGCACCGGCGGCAACGCGGATGACCCGCCCGACTTTATCTACATGGACCCGCCCGAGCATCGTCAGCACCGCGGCCTGGTCGCCAAGCACTTCACCCCGCGCATGATGAAGATGCTGGAGGACCACTTCGCCGAGATGGCGGAAAACTACGTCTCCGACTTTGCTGACAAGGTCGTCGCCGACTTCGCCGAGCGCGGATCGAAATCCGCCGTCGATGTCGTGCACGAGCTCTCGGCGAAGCTGCCCGTCGCAGCCATCTGCTCGATGGGCGGCGTGCCGGAGGAAGACTGGGACCAGATCTTCGCGTGGACGGAAGTGCTCGTCGGCGCGGATGACCCGGAGTATCGGCTGCCGGGGGAGACGCCGGGCCAGGCGACGACCCGTATCTCGGTCGAGTGGTTCCACTACAACAACAACCTGATCGAAGAGCGCAAGAGAAATCTGGGCGATGACCTGCTCAGCGACCTGCTCCGCGCCGAGGTCGACGGACGCAAGCTCACGCCGGCCGAGATTCACGGCTACTTCGTTCTGCTGCTCGCTGCCGGCAATGAAACGACCCGAAACTCGATCTCCGGAGGCGTCAAGGCGCTGATCGATCATCCCGAGCAGATGCAGATGCTTGTCGACGACGCTTCGCTGGTGCCGTCGGCGGTCGAGGAAATCCTGCGCTGGACATCGATCGTGATCCAGTTCCAGCGCACCGCCGTCGAGGATGTGGAGTTGCGCGGCCAGAAAATCCGCAAGGGCGAGTCGGTGGTGCTCTGGTACCCATCGGCCAACCGTGACGAGGATATCTTCGAGGACCCCTACAAGTTCGACATCCGCCGCGACCCCAACGACCACTTCGCCTTCGGCGGCTACGGCGAGCACTTCTGCCTCGGCGCCAACCTCGCCCGCTGGGAAATGCGAGCCATCTTCCACGCCCTGCGCCCAATCCTGCCGCAGTTAGAGCTCACAGCCAACCCCGAGCACGTGATCGGCTTCCTCCACGTGGGCGGAATCAAGCGTCAGATGGTCCGCTATCGCCCTGCCTAGAGCGAAGCGGGATACGTTCGTCGAACACGTGCTCCGCGAGGTTTGCTACCAGAAGGGAGGTCATTCATGTCTAGAGAACCGAGACTTCGACAATTCAAGTTCGATGCCGAGAAGTTCAAGGAGTTGCTCGTCTACGTCGCAGAAAGTTCGACTGACGATCCGGTATTCGGCCCTGTCAAGCTCAACAAGATTCTCTACTACGCCGACTTCGCTGCGTATCGCGAACTGGGACAGCCGATCACTGGTGCGACCTACCGCAAGTTCGACGAAGGGCCGGCGCCAGATGAATTGCTCGAATGGCGTGATCACCTGATCGCTCAGGGTGAGGCGCGGATGGAAATGCGTCCGCACTTTACCGGCGGAGAGAAGCGCTTGTTGATCTGCGACGGGCGAAGAGCGGACCGTGAAGTGTTCAGCCCTGCCGAACGCCGCATCGTGGATGAGGTCGTGGCGTTCTTCCACGGCAAACTGGATCGCGAGGTAGCGGAATTCGCACATCGCGAGCCAGGTTGCGCGGTCGCCCGCGATCGAGAAGTCATCCCCTATGAGTCGGCCTGGCTTCGATCTGCGCCAATCGGCCGTGAATCAGAAGAGCAAGCGCTTCGGATTGCCAAGGAACGTGGATTTGGGGCGTAGTGACCACGCCGTTGGACGATCAGGGCTTGGGCTATGACATTCGCGAAGGCCCTGAGTTTGAGACAAGCGCCGTCGCGGTATTGGGAGGGCTTGAGCGCTGGGATGAGATCAGAGGAGGTTTGGATTGGGTGCTTCAACGCGAGCCGACGAGCGCAACATTCGCGACCAGGGTTGTGTCCACCTTCTGGATGACCGATTTGAGTCCAGTGGTAGAACTCATGGTGTTCTACGAGGTAGATGTGACCCAGAGGATTGTGACTTACGAATTCGTCGCCGAGTCTCTCTGATGACAACGCCTGGCCAAGTTCCAGAAGGCTCCGTCCACGCGCATGAATGGGATGACCGTTGATTGCCGCTGAACAACCGTAACTCGCCTCGACTACCTGAACATCAGCAACACCTCGCGCTGCCGATGGTTCCGAACTCGCTCCATGTCGGCGGAATCAAGCGTCAAATGATCCGCTTTCGACCGCAATGATGTGAAACCGTCCCGAAACACGCTAGCCTCAGGCTAATTCCCCTACTTGGGATCGGCATGGAGGCTTTTGATGGTTACCGCTGAACGACCGGCACTGACGCTTGACACCCTGAACATCACCGACACTTCGCTCTATGTCGACTACGGCTACCCCTGGGAGGCTTGGGACATCCTGCGCCGCGAAGCGCCGGTCTATTGGTACCAGCGGCCCAACTTCGAGCCCTTCTGGGCGATCAGCAAACACGCCGACATCCGCTACATCTCGTCGCACCCTGAACTGTTCTCCAACACCCAGATCTTGCGGATGAACGACACCGTGTCAATCGGCATCGGCGAGCGTGGGCGCGAGATCAACGCCAACCGCTACGGCGGACATGCGTCCGACCCGCCCGACTTCATCTTCATGGACCCGCCCGAGCATCGGCAGCATCGTAAGCTCGTGGCGCATCACTTCACGCCGCGGATGATGAAGAAGCTCGAGGACCACTTCGGCGAGATGGCCGAGAACTACGTCTCCAGCTTCGCCGACTCGATCGTTTCCGACTTCGCCGACCGCGGCTCGAGATCGGCCGTTGATGTCGTACATGAGCTGACCGCCAAGCTTCCCGTCGCCGCAATCTGCGACATGGGCGGCGTACCGGAGGAAGATTGGGACCAGATCTTCCACTGGACCGAGACCAGCGGCGGCGCAGCCGACCCAGAGTTCCGGCTGCCCGGAGAAGATCGCGAACAGACGATCCGTCGCGTCAACCTCGAGTTCAACCTCTACAACGAGGGACTGGTCCGGGATCGCCAGAACAACGGCCTGGGCGATGACTTGCTCAGCGACCTGCTGCGTGCCGACATCGACGGCCAGAAGCTGACTCCGCGCGAGATTTCGTCTTACTTCCGCCTGCTGATCGGCGCCGGCAATGAGACGACACGGAACTCGATCACCGGCGGGATCAAGGCGCTGGTTGACCATCCCGACCAGCTCGAAGACCTTGTGGCCAATCCTGAGCTGATTCCGTCGGCAGTTGAGGAGATCCTGCGCTGGACGTCGATCGTGATCCAGTTCCAGCGCACGGCAACGGAGGACATGGAACTCCGGGGCAAGACGATCCGCAAGGGCGATTCGGTTGTCATGTGGTATCCGTCGGCCAACCGCGACGAAGAGGTTTTCCCCGACCCCTACAAGTTTGACATCCGCCGCGACCCGAATGATCACTTCGCATTCGGCGGCTACGGCGAGCACTTCTGCCTGGGCGCGAATCTGGCGCGCTGGGAGATGCGTTCGATCTTCCACTCGTTGCTGCCGATCCTGCCTGACCTGGAGTTGGCGGGCGAGCCCGAGATGGTTCCCAGTTCACTTCATGTCGGCGGGATCAAGCGACAGATGGTGCGGTACCGAGCGCAGTAGTCACATACAGTGGTGGGGATGTCGTTCTCCACCCGAAACGGTGCGCGTGTTGCGAGCCTCGCGCTTGCACTACTAACGGTTGCCCTCGGGCTCGCTTATCTGATCGTCAATCCAGCGACCGCCCAGGAGCCGACCCTGCCGGAGCCTGGCTACGAGCTGAGCGGTCAGATTCTGACCCGCGTTGACGACAGCGGTCGGCTTGAGCTCTGTCTCAGGGCCGAGGACGGTCAGGTCATCTGTCCGGACGCACGATTCATTCGACCCGACTCCGTGAGCCGGGACAGATGGCTCAGCAGCAGCGAGATCTCCTGGGACGCGCCCATCGACCTCGAGCGCATCGTCTATGCGACTCCCGCGGCCGCGATTCCGGCAGGGGAATCGGGTTGCGCTCCGGACTTTGAGCGAATGCTTGCCGCGACGTGGAAAGTGGAAACGAGCCGCAGCCTCGGCACAGCGTTTCACATCGGCGGCGGTCGATTCATTACTGCGCACCACGTGATTGAGCGGCGACCGCCGTTCGTCTCGCTGATTCACGGCGAGCGAACCATCGGTGCGGCCGTGCTGGGATTCGACGCTCAGTTCGACCTGGCCTTGCTTGAAGTCGATACCCCAGAGTTGTTGCATGACGTGCCAACAGTGCGGCTTCGCTCGCCGACCCAGGACGACGTTGGCCAGCCGGTCTACCTGGTCGGCTATCCCGGCGGCGAGGCGCTGACCCTGTCCGGCGGCGGCGTGGTCACGCAGGTCTGGGACGACAACATTCAGACCTCGAGCGCGGTTCGCGGCGGCAACAGCGGCGGTCCAATGTTCGATGCCTGCGGCGACGTGGTCGGCGTGGTCTGGGCAGGCAGCAGTTCGTTTACCTACACCAACTCCGGTCGCGCCTTGCTGGCTTCTCTCAAGGGAATTAACGAACGTTGGCCGAGCTGGCCTCGAATGCCTGAATCGCTGCCGCAATCGTTGGAAGCAGCGAACCGTCTGACCTGGCACTACGACGCAGAACCGCCGCCCGGCGTCGACTGCTCTGAGCTGGACGGCGACTGGTGGATCGGCGTCGCCGGCGTCGCAGACGAGGCCGGAGTCCGAGCTGACCTTGAGCGATCCGGATGGCGGCAAGTTGGAGTCTGCGGCGCGGACGGCCCCGAAGATTTCGACAACGGTCGGACGTGGATCGCCGCCCTGGAGTCGTCGGTCGAAGAGCAACCTGCGTCCCCTGATTGCGTTGACGATTCTGGGAGCCAAACGGAATCGGTGATCCATGAATCAGCGCAGGAAATCGGCAGCGTCCGATTGCTGGCCACGGAATCCACTCCCGATTGCCCCGATTTCAGGCAGTTCACTTTGAGTCTGACGTTCGAGTCCCCGCAAGTTCCCGGAACCAATCTGGGCGCGACGCTGATCGGCGGCGACGGATCGCTATTTGTCGGAGCTTGGCAAGGCAGGTCTTACCAGGGATTGACGGAAGCACCTGACTCGCTGGCCGTGAGCTTCTGGCAGAATTGGACGGCGCCTGCCGAATTCGAGCCGGTCGCGCTTCGACTTGCGATCGGACAAGAGCGTCTATTGATCCCGCTGACGGAGGAGTCATCGGTTGCGACGCCAACGCAGGACCTGACGATCAACCAGAGTGCTCACATCGTGGCTCGCATTGACGGCAGTTCCGGCGCCGTTTCCGCGTGTCTCAGGATTGGGCAGGACGTCACCTGTCCCGCAGACGGTGGCACGGTCGCCTATCCGGCCGTCGAGAATCGGTGGCGTGAAACCGCTCCGGTTGTGTGGACCGCGACGATCCCGCTCGACGTAACGCCGATTGCGGCCCATCTCAGCCCGCCGGTGGTGACCTGCGCGTATAAGGACCCCGGCGAGCTGTACGCCTGGCAGTTCAACTCCCTGGCCGGCTCCGGGACCGCGGTCTATGTGGGCGACCGGCAATTCCTGGTCAACCGAGGTCTGCTGCCCGAGACTGCGCCGTGGGCGGTCATTTCCCGCGGCGAGACTTCGACTGCCGTCATCCGCGTGGCAGACGATCCACGCAATGACCTCGCCCTGGTCGAAGTGTTCGATCCGGAAGAGGAGATCCAGCTCGGTGTGTCCGCTTCGTTTGGAAGCACGGTCGACACCGTGGTCGGGGCGAACGTCCATCTGCTCTCGTATCCGAGCGGAAGCGCCGACCGCTTTGGCATCGGCCTGCTTAACATTACCGCGATCACCGAACGGGTGTTCCGCGCCGAGCCCACTGGTATTCGTCGGCACGGCGCGCCGCTGGTTGATCTGTGCACCAATTATCTGTTGGGCGTCTCAATCGGCGGCGACGACTTGCTGCGTGTGGAGGTCGTCACAACATCGCTGGCTGCGATGAGGAGTCGGGCCGCGCGGCCGGACTTCTCTCAGGGCGGCCCACCGGCGCACGGTTCTGCCGCGGCGTCTGGTCAGCCGTTGTACGCGGGGCCGATGCAGCCGGAGTTCTCCGGCAAGATCTGCGATGTCCATCCGTCGGAGCGGCATGATCTGTACTTCGCCGTCTACGTGTCCAATATCAACAACCCGGATGTGTGGCGCGTCTACGAAGAGGACGGTGATCGGCCCGATACTTGCGACTTTGGGGACAAGATCTTCATCGTGGAATACCGGCCCGACGAAACGCCCGAGGCGATCTGTATCGAGCCTCGCCGGCCGCTCTCCCCGGTCTCAACTGTTGAATGGGAGCTCGAGGCCCCCGACGGTGTCGAGCTGCACCTGGTCAGGGAGTTCCCGCGCAACGACTGCCCCGGTTTGTCGTCGCTCGAAGAGACCAGGTGGTTCTCGACGCACTATTTCAAGCTGCGAAACACCGGAGAGCACGACTTCGAAGATTTCATCGTCCGCGTCTACAACGAGGAAGACAAGCGCTTCCTGCCCCGTCGTGACATCTACACATTCGCCGACTCAGACGTCTGGGCCTGGCGAGTCAACGTCGATGAAGGCAATCCGGTCAAGGTCATTGTGACGGTGAGGTAGGGGCCCTGGAGGGGCGGCCTGTTCGGCTCGATTGGATGATTCTGGGGCGGTCGGCGTGAATTTGCTGCTGTAGACGGGGAATTGGGCGTTTTCTTGTTCGGTTCTGTTCGGTTTTGTTCGGTTTTGTTCGGGATTGGTCGGAATTAGTGGTGAACCGAGCCGTAATCGGGGAGAGATTGGGGGTCAGGTCAGCGGTGGTCAGATGGAGGTGAGTGGTCATGGCTGCTTACTGCGGATGGGTGGACTGGCGCCTGGGAATCCCCTGAACAACTGGTGTCGCAGGCCGAGCGGGGACCCCCCTTCAGCCTTCGGCAGCTTCCCCCGCAGAGGGGGGAAGCGGGGATCGGAGTTGTTCAGAGCGTTCCCAGCGGGATCGATCTTATGCGAACTTGAGTTCGGTTGGAGGACGAGGTGAGTGGGGGAGTTGCGAACGTGACAGTCGGATGAGGACGTGGGTGACGGGGACCGTGGTTCTCGTGGGAAGGCGCTAGTCGGTCGACGCTGTGGCCGCCCGCTTGAGATTGAGTTCGAGGAGGCGTTCGAGCATATTGTCGTCGCTGATGTCGGTCGGCCAGCCGTAGGCGGCGAAGACGGCGGCGTCGAGTGTGGCGTGGAGGTTGGCTAGCCAGGTTGGGTGTTCGTTGTAGAGATTGGTCAGGGTTCGCTTGCGCAGTTGCTTCTCGGCCTGCTCGTCGACGGGCAGCAGGCGGGGCGGGAGCGAGGGAATCACGTCGGGCTCCTCGCGCACCCAGTCGGGCGGATTGAGCCAGAGGCGACGCTTCGCGTCCAGCTCGCGCGCCGCCTCGCCGATAGCGTCGCGGTGCTCGCCTTGCTCAGGGGTCAGTGCCTCGTCGGGGGTGTTGAGCGGCCAGGGGAAGGGGAAGGTCTCGAACGTCGTGGTCGGCGTGTAGCGCGGCCGATCTTCAAGGCTGGTGCCCATGCGCAGCGACCAGAGTTCGTGTGCTCGCGAGTGGAGGACTCCGAACGCGTAGTCATCGTCGCGCCCAACAACGATTAGCTGATGATCTGCAAGTGTCGGAGAGAAGAGCCAGACAAACAGACGATGTTTGGCAAGGGTCGGCGTTGCGATATAACGAGTCAAAGGTGCGACAAGTTTACGCATCTTCATCTGTGGCTCGGCGTGTTGCCACCAGCGATCTCGATATGCCTTACGTCTAACTTTTTCTCTCTCGGGACGGACGTGCTGATTGACGTGAGCGAAAGGTGCTTCAAACTGAGCAGCTTCCTCGAACGACAGCTTGCCAAAGTCGACGATAAACATGTCGCGGGGCCGTCTGGTGATATCCCAACCGTTCACCCACGGGAGTACTACCTCAAGGTTGGAACGACCGTTGACGTTCTTTGGCTCCCTAAGCATTGTCCGCGCGATACCACCGGAAATGTCGAACTTGCCTGCCTTGACGTCGGCGACGTAGGACGCGCCACTATTGGTATCCAAGCGCACAGCCAGTGATAAATCAGGCCCGGTCGTGAGATCTCTATTGATATTGGGTACAGGATCTCCATTTAGTTTGAAATCGTTCTCTGATCCATCATCTTGCGCCACAATGGAAACCCGTACTGCCGCACCTTCGACAACCCATGGCTCGTCCGACCATGCCATGAAGATCTCGCCGCTCTCTTTGATCCGCTTCAATGTCTGACGACTGCCACCGCCACGAATTGAGTTTGTTGCGAGTAATCCCACGCGCCTGCTTGCGCCATCGGCAACGCGTCTCCGCGCCATCTCATGCCAGTAGCAGCAAAGGTCAGCCATTCCTGCCACATCGCTGATCCAAGCCTCAAACATGGATTCGACGTACTCATTGCCGAGGCTCCGCCGCAACAATTTCGCGCCCAAGAACGGTGGGTTACCGACGATGAACTCCGCAACCGGCCACGTCGCAGGGACTGGATTCCCGTCATCGTCGTAGGCGAGGATTGCGTCGCGTAGCTCGATGTTGTCCAGCGGTTGCAGCACCGGGTCGCGGGGGAAGCCGTAGCCGTGATCGAGCATCCACTGGATGTGGCCGATCCAGATCGCGACGCCGGCCAGTTCCCTGGCGTAGGGATTGATCTCGATGCCGAGCATGTTGTGCGGGTCAACGTGCGGGAACTCCCCGGTGATCCGCAGCCGCTCGGCTCCCCAGCGGATTGTTTCCTGCTCGATGTCCTTGAGCAGGCGCAGGGTGACGTAGAGGAAGTTGCCGGAGCCGCAGGCCGGGTCGAGCACGCGCACGTCGCGCAGCCGCTTGAGGAATCCGCGCCACTCCGCCTCCGCATGCTGTTCCCACTTGGGCAGCCGCGTGCGGCGCTGTCCTTCGCGGGTGAGTGGGCTCGGTTCGCGACTCTTCATCAGCCCGTCGACTCGCTCCTGCATGGCGATGAATTCGCGCTGCAGCGGGGTCATCACGACCGGCTCGACGACCATCAGGATTTTCTCGCGGTCGGTGTAGTGGGCGCCGAGTTGGCCGCGCTTGTCGGGGTCGAGCCCACGCTCGAACAGCGTCCCCAGGATCGCCGGCTCAACCTGCGACCAGTCCAGCTTCGAGGCCTCGGCGACGGTGCGCAGTTCCTCGCGAGTGAAGGCCAGCGCCGCATCGTCGTCGAACAGCCCGCCGTTGAACCACTCGATCCGCTCATTGCCAAAGAAGCGGCTGGCTTCGCGGTCGGACATCCGGCGGAACACGTCGGTGAGCCCGTCGGTAAACGCTTGGGGATCATCGGCGCGAGAGGTGATCATGCTGGTCACCAGTTGTTTGGGCAGCAGGCCCACGTCCTCGGCGAACAGGCAGAACAACACGCGATTGAGGAAGTGCGCGACGGCTTCAGGTTCGTGTCCGCGTTGCTGCATGGAGCGAGCGAGATCGGCGAACCGCGAGGCCGCCGCCTGGGTGACCTCATCGGGGGTCTGCCGCGGACGCAACGCTTCCGGCTCGCTCATCACCGCGCCCAGGATGCGCAGCGCCTCGCCGCTCTTGTCCCCGCCGGCGGCGAGATCCTCGAGCGTCAAGGCGTGGACGGTGGGTCGGGTGTTGGTGAAGTTGGTGTGGACCTCGATCCGGTCCATGTCGCTAACCACGAGCGCGGGCGGATTCTCCAGGTCTTCGCGGTAGTCAAGCAGTTGCCGATAGGCGGCGGCGAGGTCGGCGTGGTCGCCCTTGTACTCCCAGCCAAAGTGTCCGCGCTTCCAGACGTCGGCCCAACCCCGATTGCCGGTGCTCAGTCGTTCGGCGCCGGCCTCGAACGTGTACCACTCACCGCTTGGATCGGCCTCGTTCGGCGTCTGCACGCCGAGCATGCGGCAGAGGTCGATGAAGTGCTCCTGGGAGGAAGCACGCTCACGTCGGGCGTTGTCGCGCCACTTGGCGGCGAACTCGGCAGCGGAGAGGGATCCGGGTACTGCCACTTCTTCTCTCAGGAGGGCTCTGATCGGGCGTAGTCACTGGCCGAGGGGGACCCCCGTCTCAAGGCCTATCTGGTCGCTGGCGGCGGACCCCCCCTCTGTCACTCCGTGACATCTCCCCCCGCAAGGGGGGGAGAGGGGATCTGGAAGTTTTGTAAGGGTCTCTGCGAGAGGGAGCGCATGTGGCCACTGACGGCTTAGTCCTCCACCGAGATTGCCGCCCTCGGACATGTCCTGACCGCTCGCATTACGTTTGCCTCTTCGCCCTCGGGCACCACGTCGACCAGGACGTGGGAGAGGTCGTCGTCGCGGACTTCGAACACGACCTCGGTCGCTTCCATGCACTTTGCGTGCCCCTCACAGAGGCTCGTGTCGATCTTGACTTTCATCTCGGCCTCCCCATTAGTGGTCGCGTCGATTCAGCTTGGCACATTCTACCGAAAGCGCGGTATCACCTCTTGCGCGAACAGCTCGATGCTACGCCGCGCCAGTTCTCTCGATGCTCCCGGAGGTACCGGCGACGTGATGATGTGGTCGGCTGGAATCCACTCCAGGGTGCGCTCAATCGCCGCTGAGACATCGTCGGGCGTTCCGGCGACGAATCGGGCGCGCAGATCTTCGTCGGTCTGGTTGAGCAATTGACCGAGCGGGTCCTGCTCGCCGAGGTCGGAGGCGTCGTTGTACCACTTGCCGTAGGTGTCGCGCAGGTAGCGCTGGTGCGGCTTCAGCTCTTCCCAGAGCGCGTCCGGATCGTCCGAGACGTATCCGCCGGCTGAGAGCAGCACTTCGAAATCGGACGGGTCATCGCCTTGCTCTCGCAGCGCATCGGCCCAGGCGTCGTAGACGGGCCGGTCGGCGACGATCATCAGATTGGCCTTGAAGCGCGCGGCGCGCCGAGCGGCAGCCTCGGACCTCGCGCCCACCCACAGCGGGAACGGCTGCTGGATCGGCGGCGGTGTGACCTGTACATCCTTGACCTGGTAGTGCCGACCATCCAGCGTGACCGACTCACCGGCCATCGTGCGAGTGATGATCTCCAGCGACTCGTCCATGATGCTCGCGCGGTGCCGACGGCTGATTCCAAATCCGTCGAACTCCTCGATTCGGTATCCCAGCCCGACGCCCAGGTCGAAACGTCCATGCGAGAGGATGTCGACGGTTGCCGCGTCCTCGGCGACGCGAATCGCGTTGTGTAACGGCAATAGCAGCACCCACGTCCCGATTCGAATGCGCGAAGTCAGCCGCGCAATCGCGGCGGCGATGGGTAGCACCGATGGCGTGTAGCCGTCGTCGATGAAGTGATGCTCGGTAATCCAGACGTGGTCGTAGCCGAGTTGCTCGGCGTAGACGATCTCCTCCAGTAGCTCGTCGTAGAACTCGGCCCACGGCTTGCGCCACTGGGGCGGATTGCGGAAGTCGTAAATCAGGCCGAATTTCGGCTTGCCTGGGGGCATTAGTAGAGCCCAATCCGTCCGCCGAGCGGAATGTCGAGCAGCTCAGAGCGCGGCGCGACATGGTTGAGTTCGTTCTTGACCGGCGCGAGCGAGTCGGGGCCGGTCATGTCGTTCGTCATCGGCGGCATCCAGTCGTCGTGGTGACCCAGCACAATCCGCGGCGCGCGCAACATGTCCGACATCCGCCCGACGAACTGCGCCAGCGATCCCTGGATCGGTTCGCCGTCGATGTTGGGCCGACCGGCCATCGCGACAATTGCGACATCAGGTCGCATGTTTTGTACGACGCCCGTCCAGCAGCCTGAGGTGTCGTGATAGAAGATCGAGCCGTACGGCGTGTCGATCAGATACGCGAGCGCGCCGCCGGTGTCGTTGGAGCCGAGGCAGGTCGCGACGTGGTCCATCATCTGACCATGCGTTTCCGGGCCCAGATCCTGCGAACGCTCGCCTAGCGAGCCGCCGATATCGAGTGAGCCGCGACTTCCCCAGCGTTCTTCTTCCGACAGGCCGTACTGGCCCAGGACTATTTTGCCGGGATCCCACGAGCCTTGCGTCCAGATGCAGGAGTGCAGGCTGGGGAAGACTTCAATTGTGATGTCTTTGGTGATCCGGTGGCGCTCGCCGCCCTGCGAGCGCAGCAGCAGGTCGGGGGCGATGCCGGCTTCGATCAGTACACGCGCCGACTCGTTGGAACCGATGACCGGCGCGCCGGTGTTGGCGGCAATCACCTCTGCGCCCGCGATGTGGTCGAAATGCGAATGTCCGACCAGGATTGCGTCAGCGCGGGAGATGTCGGCAGCGGTCAGGCCAACGTCGGGAGCGGAGGGAACGCGGTCAATGTAGGCGTCGAGCATGATCACGGTGTCATCGACTTGAAGCCGAAAGGTCGCGCAGCCGAGCCAATCGAGGGTGACGGTCATGTGTGAGCCTCCGATGGTTGTGCTCGGAGGCTAACGGCTCCGGTCTTCAAGCAGACGCAATCGACATCCCAGTCCCGGCCCCTGCGCCGGGACCCGCTCGGCTTTCGTTGCAGCGAGATTGACAACGGCAGCTGTGACCCGGCAAGAACAGACTGTTCAGGTCGTCGCGGCGTCCGCGAGGGGGCAGGTCCCCGCGCGGGGGCGGGGACTGGGACACTGATGATGCGTTAGGACGCGACAATCCGAAACCACTTGCGACGCCCGACGCGGAGCACTGCGCCGGCGTGAATGGTCGCGTTCAGCTCTTCGGCGACCACGTCGTCGATTCGCACGGCGCCTTGTGTGACGAGCCTCTTCGCATCCCCACGACTTCCCGTTGCGCCGATTTCGTGGAGGAAGACTGGCAGCGAGACCTCGAGCTGGTCCGCTCCCGAGAAGTCGATTGCGGCGTCGGGAATGTCGTCGGGCACGCTTCGCTGGGAGAAGGTTCGCGTCCAGCGTTCTTCAGCGGTCTGAGCCTCTGCTTCTCCGTGCCATTCGCCGACGATGGCTCGAGCCAGCTGACGCTTGGCATCCATCGGCTTGAGTGCCCCCGATTTGAGGTCGGCCTCGATCTGGTCGACCTCGGCATCGGCGATATCGGTGCCGTAGTCGAAGAAGCGCACGATTGCGTCGTCGGGGATTGACATCGCCTTGCCGTATTGACTGTTGGCCGGTTCGTCGATGCCGATGTAGTTGCCGGTGCTCTTGGACATCCGCAGCTTGCCGTCGGTGCCGACGAGGATCGGCGTGAGCACGGCAACCTGCGCGTTCTGTCCTTGCCGCTCCTGCAAGGTGCGACCGCACATGATGTTGAAGGTCTGGTCGGTGCCGCCGAGCTGGATGTCGGCCTTGAGCGCGACGGCGTCGTGGCCTTGCATCAAGCCGTACATGAACTCGTGGATGTAGACCGGCTGCTCGGCGTCGATCCGCTTCTTGAACGTGTCGCGGCTGGTGAATTGTTGGACCGTGAAGTTCGACGCCAAGTGTACGACATCGCCAAAGGACATCTCGCCCAGCCACTCGCTGTTGCGCCTGATCTCGGTGCGCTCGGGATCGAGCAGTTTGTAGGCCTGGTCGCGATAGGTGGCGGCGTTTCGCTTGAGGATCTCCGCCGCCTGCATTGGGCGCAGTGAGTCCTTGTCCGACGGGTCGCCGACGAGGCCGGTGAAGTCGCCGATTAGCAGGATCGACTGGTGTCCCAGCTCTTGAAAGAGGGCCAACTTGCGCAATGTGACGCAGTGCCCGATGTGCAGGTCAGGCGAAGTCGGGTCGACGCCGAGGTAGACGCGCAGCGGACGATTCTCGATCAACGACTCGGTCAGCCTCACGCGCAGCTCACGGTCCATGACCGACCGCGTGCCCTCGTCGCCATAGGCCGTGCCGCGCATGATCAATGTGTGCTGACGCTCGACTTCCGCAGCAATCTCGGGTGGTACTTGGTCGCTCATTGCTTTGTTCCGATAGACATGCTGGCCAGTAGTTCGCGCGCCGCGTCGCGGTCCTTGCCGATCTGTTCGACCAGCGCAGCAATACCGTCGAACTTGCGCTCGCCGCGCAGACGCTCGACAAACTCGACACGCAGGTTGGTCCCATAGATGTCATCGTCGAAATCGATGATGTGGCACTCGATCGACAATCCGCCGCCGTCATCGAACGTCGGTCGCATCCCAATGTTCGTGACCGACGGCGTCGGTCCCGACGCGAGGTGTGCGATCGTCGCGTAGACGCCGGGCGCAGGAATGGCTCGGTCATTGCCGATGGCGACATTGGCCGTTGCAAACCCAATCGACCGGCCTCGTTCGAATCCCACGACCACCGGACCGTGTAGGGAGAAACGTCGTCCGAGTAGTTCGCTGACGCGGTTGACATCGCCGTCTACCAGGGCGTTGCGAACTTCTGTGGAAGAAACTTTGGTCGTTGAGTCGTTGGTCAGCAACTCGATCACTTCGACTTCATAGCCGAGTTCTTTGCCCAACGCCGCCAGGGTCTCGGGATCGCCGCCGCGCTGCCGACCGAGGGCGAAGTCCTCGCCGATCACCAGCAGGGCCAGATTGAACTCCTCGACCAACATGCGGACGAAGTCGCCCGCGTCGGTCTGGGCAAATTCCGACGTGAATGAGACGGTGGCGACACCGTCCAGCCCGGTGCGCATGATCAGCGACAGCCGGTCTTCCAGGGAAGTGACGTACTCGGTCGTCAGATCGGGCCGAAGCACCTGTCGTGGATGCGGATGGAATGTGATGGCGGCCGATGCCATGTCGTGCTTCCTGGCGCTCTCGACCACGTGCTTGAGCACGGTCTGATGCCCGCGGTGGACACCGTCAAAGACGCCGATCGTCGCCGCCGTCGGCCGGCCCAGCGCCGCTCGGCGCAGTTCCCAGCGAGCGAGCTCTGTCACCACCTGAACACCACCTTGCTCAGCCCTTCTCGCGCACCCTTGACTGGAGAATCAGCGTATCAGCCGGTCCGTTGTTTGCAGGCTCATTCATCGAAGGAGGTTGCTTTAGCCGCGGCCCAGGCGGAGTCGGGAGCGTCGGGTAGCTCAGTGATCAGGATGTCCGAGAAGTCCTCCTGTTGTTCAAACTCGATCGCCAGCGATTTGTGCAGTTCAAGCACGGCCATGAAGGAGACGATCAGTTCCAGTCTCGATTGGGATGTGGAGATCCAGGCGCGAAACGAGACCGCGTGACCGCTCATCAGCCTCGCGCGTAGATCGGCGGCGCGCCCACGCACGGTAATGCGCTGCCGCTCGATCGCGGCATCGTGAGCGACGTCCTCTTGCGCCCGTCGCTCCGCTGCCCGATCAAGCACTTCCTGCGCGATTCGCGCCAGCGTGTCAAGGGTGAGGTTCTCCGACATTCCAACCGGTAACTGCTGATTGATAGGCGGAGCTGAGATCGGTGTGTAAGAACGCAGCCGTTCACGATCTCGCTCGCCAAGCTGCGCAATGCCGTCGCGGTAACGCTTGTAGGCCTGCGCCATCTCGACGAGCTCACGCGCGTCGTTCGCAGACTCGTCATCCTCCGAAGTTTCGTCAGTCGTTGGTAGAAGCTGCCGAGCCTTAAGCAGCACCAACCGACCGCCAATGCTGATGAAGGCGGCAAGCGCATCGGCCTGCTCAGCACTCAACTCCCCCTCCGGAGGAGACATCGCCGCAACCTGCGCGAGGTATTGATCGGCGACCTGCGCCAACGACAGCTCAGAGATGTTGAGTTTGTGCGACTCGATCAGTTCCAGCAGGAGTTCGAGCGGACCCTCGTAGGACGGTAGGTGGAGTTGGACCATTGGTCTTCCCAAACGCGAATGGTCGTCTCGCCGGGTTCGACCTCCCCTCTGGAGACCTGCGCGTAAACCCAATTCGCGCGATGAGGAGCAAGTTCCCTCTCTTACCCCCTCTCCCTCTGGGAGAGGGCCGGGGTGAGGGTGCCCCGTCCAGCTGTCTGGTGGAGGCCACGTTTGCCTCGCGCCCTGGCCCTCACCCTAACCCTCTCCCAGAGGGAGAGGGGACCAGAAGCAGGCGACAATTGAACTACGCGCAGGTCTCCAGAGGGTGAGCTGTTGACTCCTTAGTTCGCCACGAAGTTGAGCAACTTGTCCGGCACCCAGATCACTCGACGCAGCGTCTTGTCTTCCAAATGGCCGGCGACGCGGGCCGAAGCTCGTGCGGCGGACTCGGCGTCCTCCTGCGATGCGCCGGGCGCCAGTGCGAGCCTCTCGCGCAGTTTGCCGTTGACCTGGACGACGACGGTCACGGTCTCGGCCTGAGCCAACGCCTCGTTGTATTCGGGCCATGACTGTTCGTGTATCGATCCCTCTCGACCAAGCTGTTGCCAGAGCTCCTCGGTAATGTGCGGCGCCGAAGGCGCGAGGCAGAGCAGCAGCGACTCGATCGCTTCCCGCCAGGCGTCCCCATCCACTGGACCGTTGTCGCGAATGCTCTGCAGTTCGTTGGTGAACTCCATCATCGCGGCGATCATCGTGTTGAATCGGAAGCGCTCGATGTCTTGCGTGACCTTGCCGATCATGGCGTGCGTCGCCCGACGAATCGCATCGGCCGAATCGCCGCCCGTCTCGACGTTGCCCAGAGCGAGATTCCAGACGCGATTGAGCCATCGCCACTGACCCGAAATGCCGCTGTCGTCCCAGTCGCCGCCGCCCTCCCACGGTCCGAGGAACATCAAGTACAGCCGGACCGTGTCGGCGCCGAACTTACCGACCCAGACATCGGGGTTAACGACGTTGCCGCGCGACTTCGACATCTTGAAGCCGTCTTTGGTGATCGTGCCCTGGTTGAACAGTCGCGTGAACGGTTCGTCGATCTCGAGGATGCCCATGTCGCGCGCCGCCTTGGCGAAGAAGCGTGCGTAGAAGAGGTGCATCACGGCGTGTTCGGCGCCGCCGGTGTAGATATCAATCGGCAGCCACTGACGTGCCAGTTCGCGACTGATCGCCGCGTGGTGATTGTGCGGATCGACGTAGCGGTACATGTACCAGTTGGAGCACATGAACGTGTCCATGGTGTCGGTCTCGCGACGGGCCGACTCGCCGCACTGCGGACAGTCGGCGTTGACAAAGCCCTCATGCCGCTCCAGCGGCGATGCGCCGGTCGGCAGGAACTCCGCGTCGTCGGGCAGCAGGACGGGCAGTTCGTCCTCGGGCACGGGGACGATTCCGCAGGCGTCGCAGTAGATCATGGGAATCGGAGCGCCCCAGTAGCGCTGCCGTGAAATCAGCCAGTCGCGCAGCCGATACGACACCGTGCGTCCGCCGAGTCCCAGCTCGTCGAGCGCGTCGGCCACAGCCAGTTTGCCTGCTTGCCAGTTGGTCCCGTCGAACTCGCCCGAGTTCACCATCGGACCCGGACCGGTGTACGCCTCCGACAGGTCGCTGCCGTCCCAATCGGGAGGCGCGATCACAACAGGAATCGGAATCCCGCGCGCGCCGGCGAAGGCGAAGTCACGCTCATCGTGAGCGGGAACGCCCATCACCGCGCCGGTGCCATAGCTGAGCAGCACGTAGTCGGCGATCCAGATTTGGATGTCTTCGCCCGTGAACGGATGCTTGGCGTACGCGCCGATGAAGACGCCCGTCTTCTGCTTCGTCGTCGACTGACGCTCAATCTCATTCTGTCGGCGCGTCTGCTCGATATACGCGTCGACATCGGCGCGATGTTCTTCTGTAGTCAGCTCGGCGACCAGCGGATGCTCCGGCGCCAGCACCATGAATGTGCAGCCGAAGAGCGTGTCCGGTCGCGTCGTGAAGACGGTGATCTGGTCCTGTCCGGCGACTTCCCGGCCCAGGGGGAACGAAATCTCCGCGCCCTCCGAACGGCCGATCCAGTTGCGCTGCATCAGCTTGATCGGCTCGGGGTAGTCGATTCCGTCGAAGTTGAGCAGCTCGTCGGCGTAGGCAGTGGTGCGGAATAGCCACTGTTCCATCTGTTTCGCTTCGACGATTGATTCGCAGCGCTCGCAGACGCCCAGTCCATCGTCGTTGCGCTGCACCTGCTCATTGGCAAGGACAGTGCCGCAGCCCGGACAGAAATTGCAGTCCGCTCCGGCTCGATAGGCCAGCCCGTGCTCGTAGAGCTTGAGGAACCACCACTGTGTCCAGCGGTAGTACTCGGGATCCGAGGTGGCGAACTCACGCCGCCAGTCGAACGACCCGCCCATCGTCTTGAGTTGGCGCGTCATGTTCTCGACGTTGCCGTACGTCCACTGTTTGGGATGGATGTTGTTGTTGATCGCCGCGTTTTCGGCCGGCAGACCGAAGGCGTCGAAGCCCAGCGGGAACAGCACATTCTTGCCCTGCATCCGATGCCAACGAGCGGCCACATCCGAGGGCGCCATCGCGTACCAGTGACCGATGTGCAGGTCGCCGCTGGTGTACGGAAGCATCGTGAGGAAGTAGAACGGCGGGCGCGGATCGTCGTTGTCGACGCGGTAGAGTCCGTCGATCTCCCAACGTTCGCGCCAGCGCGGCTCGATCTCGGAGGGGTCGTAGGCGGGTGGCTGCCCAGTCGAAGGCATAGCGGTAGTCATAGGCGCAGATTACACGGGAGTATCTTGTGATCTGACCAGAAATAGCTCGACGAATTCGAAGCTGAGAAAGGCAATACGGCCCTATGACGGACGGACCGTTGGTCGGCGTGATGATGGGTTCGCATTCGGATTGGGACACGATCAAGAACACCGCCTCGACGCTCGAGTCGCTAGGCATTTCCTGGGAAGCGCGCGTGCTCTCGGCGCACCGCACACCCGACGAAACCGCCGCATACGCGGCCGAGGCGCAGGGTCGCGGGATCAAGGTGATCATCGCCGCGGCCGGCGGCGCGGCGGCACTGCCCGGCGCGGTCGCGGCCAAGACGCCGATCCCGGTGATCGGCGTGCCGGTCAAGGGTTGGGCGACCGACGGTCTCGATTCCCTCCTTTCGATGGCCCAGATGCCGCGCGGCGTGCCTGTCGCAACCGTCGCCATTGGCCGCACAGGAGCAGTCAACGCGGCGCTGCTGGCGGGACGTATTCTCGCCCTTTCCGACCCTGAGATCGCCGCAGCGGTCGACCAGGATCGGCAACGTCGCGCCGACGAGCAACTCAGCCAACCGCATCCAACCCTCGACTGAATCCGACAGAATCCGACCAGTCGCGATGTCCGTTCATCAGATCATGACACTCCCGCGAGACGCCGCCGTTCTGCGCACCCCCGCCAAGCGAGTGCGCAACTTCGACGCATCGCTGCGGGCGCTAGTGGCCGACATGATCGACTCGATGAACGCGGCGCACGGTGTCGGCATTGCCGCCCCGCAGATAGGCTTCGGCTTGCGAGTGGTGGTGATCGGCATGCCCGGCGAGCGACCGTTCGTGATGGTTAATCCCGAGGTGGTCAAGCGCAGCGGTGAGCGCGAGCTGACTGAAGGTTGTCTCAGCGTTCCCGGCTTTCGGGGCCGTGTCACCCGCTCGACGCGAGTGCTGGTCAAGGCACAGGACATCTCCGGACGTGAGATCCGCATCCGCACCGAGGACGATCTGCTGGCGCAGTGCCTGGAGCATGAGATCGACCACATCAACGGGCGCGTTTACATCGATCACGTGCAGTCGATCGACGAGCTCTGGACGCTCGAAGAGATGACCGAGGATGAAGACGACGACGAGGATGAAGACGACGACGAGGAATTTGATGAAGACGAATGACACGTCGTCGCTGCTGTCCGCGTTGGATACGGATGGCGTGTGGGTGGTCGGAGGCGCAGTTCGCGATGCACTCGCCGGAGACCAGAGTGATCGATTCGACATCGACATCGCAGTTGCGAATGCTCAGCGCTGGGCTCGGCGCTCCGCGGAGACGCTCGGCGCACCGGCGGTCAAGATCAGCGCTCACTTCGACATCTGGCGAATCCCGCTGGGCGACGGTCACATCGACATCTGGGATCTGCCGGATGATGATCTCGATCGCGATTTGCGACGCCGTGATTTCACGGTCAACGCGATGGCCGTTCCATTGGATCGGTTTCGGCGGGGAGAGACTTCAACGTCGCTGATCGACCCCTTTGGGGGACGCGGAGACATTGCCGAGCGCCGGCTGCGCCTCGTCACAGATGGCGCGCTACGCGACGATCCCCTGCGACTGCTGCGCGCGGTGCGGTTGGAATCGGAGCATGGCTGGACGCCCGATGCTGAGCTTCGCTCGGCAATGCGGCGCGACGCTGCCCTGATCTCCAGGTCCGCGGCGGAACGACAGTGGGACGAGCTGCAGCGAATCCTGCTCAGCGATCGCTTGCCCTGGGCCCTGCGACGCATGGAGCAGAGCGGGCTGCTCGACGCCATCTTCCCCGAACTGACGCTTTGTCGCGCTGTTGACCAGCGGCCCGTCCACCGTCGTGACGTGTTCTGGCATCAGCTCGACGCCGTGCGATGGTTGACAAGACTGAGCGGGGTGACTGGCCGCTCAGTTCCGCGCAGCAGGCGGGCATCCGCGATCCGGAATGAACTACAACCTCTGCTGGACGTACCCAGCGTCGCTGCGCGACTCGACGACTGGCGACTGCCTCTGCGTCTGGCGACGCTGCTGCACGACATCGGCAAGCCGCAGACGCGCACCGTGGACGCCGACGGTTCCACGCATTTCTTCGGACACTCGGAGCTGGGCGCGGAGATGGCGCAGCATCGGCTGAGAGCCCTGCGTGCTCCGGCAAGGACGGTCGAACAAATCGAGCTGCTGATCGAACAACACCTCCGACCAGGTCAGGTGAACTCGCCGGGCAAGCCGCCATCCGACCGTGCGCTGCACCGCTTCCATTTGGCTCTCGGGGACGCGGCGACGCCGCTGTGCTGGCTCTTCCTCGCCGATTCCCTGGCCACCGCCGGCGCGGAAGTGTTGTTGCCGCGTTGGCGTGGGTACGCGGCTCATGTCGCGCGAATCATCGCCTGGCAGCCTCGACGGCCGCAAGAGACAGGTCGAATCCTGGACGGCAACGAGATCATGCACGCCACCGGTCTCGAGCCCGGCCCGCTGGTCGGACAGATCCGTGCGAAGATTGACGAGGCCGCCGCGGTCGGAGAGATTACCGACGCTGAAGAGGCTCGTGAGCTGGCTCGCCGACTTGCCGGTGAACTCAGCCTGACGGCAGGCCACTAGGAGAACGCCGAAATGACCGAAGTCATTCTGATCACGCTGCTCGTGGTGGCGCTGTTTTACATCTTCTTCATCCGCCCAACCCGCTCGGAGGAGCACAAGCGGCAACGAGACCTCAACGAACTCCGTGTCGGAGACACCGTTCTCACTCGGGGCGGCCTGATCGCGGAGGTGGAAGGCGTGGAGACGCCGGAAGACGGTCCAATGGTCGTCCTCTTGCGGCTATCTGAGAATGTCGTCGTCCGTGCCCGAACCGGCGCGGTCGCCGAGCGGATCGATCGGCCGGAGCCTGACGATGAAGATGTTGATCTGGAGATCCTCGACGAGTAAACGTCACGCAAGCCACGCTCACAGACCCATTCGTCATTGCCGCGCTCCGTCGCGGGAATCTCGCCGCGTGTTGCACGGGCGCTCGAACCTGAGGAACCTCGCCCGGTTCGATCCGACAGGCGGCTTCCGACAGTCGTGCCGAGCGCAGCGAGATACCCGCGGCGGAGCGCGGGTATGACGGAATTCGAAGCCGGCCGACTTCGAGGGTCTCCACTCGCCTGGATCACAGCAGGGGACACTCGTTGGTTGAACACAACTTGGCTGATTACAACGACCCTGATACCTATGCTGAACCGACATAAGCAGGATACAGTTCGCTAAGCGATCAAAATGCTCGGCGCTCTGGTGGCGTCGCGCGGCAGCGGTTGATGGGCGGCCCTTCAGGCGATGGACTTCATCAAACGCTTCAAGTTCCGCGATGGTTACATCTTCGCGCTGATCATCATCCTGGCCGCCTTTGCCATAGCGGCCTCTTGGCCCGGCAATCCCGACCGCTACCTGCCCAACTTCATCCCCTGGCCCACGGGCGGCGGCGTCAGCGTCGGCGACTGGACGCGAGACGAGTTCCATCTCGGCCTCGACCTGGCCGGCGGCGTATCGATCACGCTTGAAGTGGCCGGCGAGGCGGCGCCCGTCCGGCGCGGCGAGTCGCTCACTCAGTTTCTCGACCGCGAGGGCGTCAACCTGGAAGACATCCTCGATCTGAATCCACAGCTTGCCGATTTCGATGCGGATTCCTACGAACTGCCGCTGCCCGACAACATCTCTGAAATCGTCTTGCCACTCGATGTCGACGACGCGTCGCTCGAGGAGGCGGTGTCCGAATCTCAGCGTGTCATCGAGGAACGGGTCAACGGCTTCGGCATCTCGGAGGCGGAAGTCACCGTGGTGGGCACGGACCGCATCAACGCGCAGATTCCCGGCGTCGACGCGGACGAAGCGTCAGACCTCGTCGGTTCGACGGCGCTATTGGAGTTCCGTGTGATTGACCTGGCACAGCCGCAGCCGCCGCGCGAGTTGGATCGGCTCCAAATCGGCGCCGCGATCGACGATGTCTGGGACACCACGCTCCCGTTCAACGACGACCGGTTTGTCCGGCGCGCAGCCCCGTACTTCATCGCACCTCCCGACGAGGACGTAGTGCTCGGCAACGGACTGCGTTGGCTACCGGCGACAGGCATCAATGCCGAGGGCGCAACCGTGCAGCTCACCGGACGGCACCTGATCGCCAACTCGATCTCGCGCACCATCGACCAGAGTGGATCGCCGGCATTGAACTTCGAATTTGACGACGAGGGCGCGCGGCTGATGGCACAGATCACGCGTCGGCTTTTCGAGAGCCGCGGTCTGTTGGGCATCTTCGTCGATGGTCGTTTGATCTCCAGTCCGTCGGTCAACGCGGTCATTTCTGACAGCGGCATCATCAATGGTCTGGACGAAGAAGACGCCCTGACACTGCGGCGCCAGCTCCGTGCCGGCGCCCTGCCGATCAATCTGCGAGTGCTGCAGAGCACCGAAGTCGCCGCAACGCTTGGTGAAGACTCGGTGATCGACACGGTGCAAGCCGGCGTGGTCGCCTTCATCGCCATCGTGGTCTTCATGATGATCTACTACCGCGTCGCGGGAGTCGTCGCCGCGCTGGCGCTGATCGTGTACGCAGCCGGCGTCCTGGCGACATTCAAGCTCGTGCCAATCACGCTGACTCTCGCCGGCGTGGCTGGGCTGGTGCTATCGATTGGCTTCGCCGTCGACGGCAACGTCCTGATCTTTGAGCGACTCAAAGAAGAGCTCCGTCTCGGCCGAAGCCTGAACGGCGCCATCGAAACCGCGTGGTCCCGAGCCTGGCCGGCAATCCGCGACGGCAACTTCTCGACGATCATCACGGTCGCCATCCTCTGGCTATTCGCCGACGCGCTGAACCAGAACCTGATCAAGTCATTCGCCCTGGCGCTGTTCGTTGGCACCGGATTCAGCTTCGTCACGGTAATCTTTGTGACTCGCAACTTCATGACGATCGCCGCCAGCACGGGATGGGTGCGCGGCCTGCGGCCATTCGGCGTGCGTCAAATGACCGTCCAACCGCGAGCCAGCAGAGGCGGAGGCGCGGCCACATGATTGACTTCGTCGGACGCCGGCGCTTCTATGCGGCGCTCTCCCTCATCATGATCGTGCCTTCGCTGATCGGACTGGCGCTCTGGCAATTCGAGGCCGGACTCGACTTCGCCGGCGGCCTGGAAACCGAAGTGCGCTTCCTCGGCAACACCGACCTTGACGACGTGACCGATGCCGTCAACAGCATCGACGGAGCGCCGGAGAGCGCGACCATCAACGTCAGCGAGGGTGAGGACGGCTCCTACGTTGTCAATGCAGCGATCAATCCGCCATCGCTCGATGATGGCTTCGCCGTCGCCGAGGCGGTGGGAAACACAATAGGCGCAGAACTACCGGCAAGCGTCAGTCTGGACCTGGATATTGAAGAGTCCGCGGTGCGCAGCGAGTTCTGGTTCCCCGGCAGCGTCTCACAAGACGAGGTCCGCTCCGCATTGGAGACCGTCGGTCTGGGCGGCGCCAGAATCCAGGCCACCGCCGATTCCGCATTCCGCCTACGCGTTGAGCAGCCCTCCGACGGCGATCTCGAGGGTCTGCGCCAGCGGATCAATGAAGCGCTGCGAGGTGAAATCGGACCAATCGTCATCCTGCAGAGCTCTTCGGTCTCGGGCACGCTTTCCGTCGAGATCGCCCGCGACGCCGGTGTCGCCCTCGCCGTGGCGGCGGTCGCCATCTTGATTTACATCTCACTCGCCTTCCGGCGTCTGCCCAATCCGATGCTCTACGGGGCAGCGGCGATCATCGCGCTGATGCACGATGTCACGATCGTCGCCGGCGTATTCGCGATCGGCGGCCGGTTCGCCGACCTCGAGGTCAACGCCATGTTCATCACGGCGTTGCTGGCGATCATTGGTTACAGCGTCAACGACACCATTGTTGTCTTCGACCGAATCCGCGAGAACCTGCTGCTCGACCCGCGCGAGGATTTCCGCCGTGTCGTCAACGCCGCAATCACACAGTCCATGGGCCGGTCGCTCAACACGTCAATCACCGTGGTGCTGGCGCTGCTGGCGCTGCTGCTCATCGGCGGTGTCACAATCCGGCCATTCGTGATCGTGCTATTCATCGGGACGCTCGCTGGGACGTACTCGTCGATCGCGGTCGCCAGCCAAATCGTCTACCTCTGGCAGGACGGCACACTGCCGCGCCTCCTGCGAATGCGCGGAGAGCGCCGCGTAGTCCGCCGAGTCGAACGCGGCGTCTAAAGACGCCGAAGAATCCTCTGACCAATTCTGATTCCCGCTTCCCCCCTCTGCGGGGGAAGCTGCCGCAGGCTGAAGGGGGTCCCCGCTCAGCCCGCGACCCCAGTTGTTCAGTGGGCGCCTAACCCTTGCGCAGGACTCGAGCATCGCCGACACGCCGCGTGATCCGGTTCGTGTCCAGGTGCTCCAGGAATGCCTGCGCAATCTTGCGGCTGGTCCCGAGACGATCACGGACATCAGCCAGCGTCGCTCGCTCCTGCGCCTCAAGCAGCGATCGGGTCTCGGCGACCATCGTGTCGTATACGGTGCGGTCGAGGTTGACGCCACCCTTGAGCCGCACGATCAAATGCTGCGCTTCCAGATACTCAAGCAGGTCCGCGTCGAGCTTCGGGTCGGTTTCCGGACGCACGCCCTGCTCCTCTAGCCGGCGCAGCAAGGCGTCGACCTGCGACTGCTGCGACTCCGAGAGAGCCACCGATCGATTCGGAAGATCAAACGACGCGTCGTTGAGGAATAGCCGCCCGGACTCAATCAGTGCTTGCTGCAGGAACGCGAATGCGCGCTGCGGCAATTTGACTCGTGTGCGCAGCTCTTCCCTGGGCAATCCGGCCCGAAGCGGAAACTGATTGACATAATCAGCGACCGCGCCTTCGGCTCGCGCCAACAGCGCGCCCAAGCCAGCTTCCGAGATCAGCACGGCCGAATCCGACAGGCCACCCTCATCGAGGACCACCACCGCTTCGTCGCCTATCTGACGCTTGATCGCTGCAAGCGCCTCCTCCGGCGCAAGCTCACTGCGAGCCACCAGGTCGTCCCAACGCACAGGCTCCATTCGCTGGAGCACCGTCAGCAGCGTGTCGTCGGGCGAGCCGTCGAGCAACCGTTGCAGGGCCTCAAGCGTCGAGGCATCGTTGCGATGATGCCGCCGCGGCCGCGTGTCGACGATGCGTCCGCCGGCAATGGTCGAGTCGGCCGAGCGCAAAACGAAGTGGTCGCCGCGAGCGGCGGCAATGGGACGTTCGAGCCGAAGCTGCGCCCAGGTCGATGCCCCCGGCGCAAGCGCATCCCCCTCAAGCAGACGCACGCGAGCCTGCACTTCATCCGCGCCGACGTGCAGCGTCCGGGTCGCGTTGTGGGGCAGCGCTTTGGCGGCTCGCGCGACCGATCGCAGGCGGACGTCTACCGCCCCCGTTGGTTCCAGCCAACCGGGCATCGACAGCACCATCCCGCGCTCAACCTCGCCCGCCGACAAGCCACTCAGATTGACCGCCGTGCGCGCGCCCGGCGGCGCCGTGGTAAGAGACTCCTCGTGAGACTGCAGCCCGCGAACTCGACATCCCTTGCGTCCCGGCTCGACCACGACCGCATCGCCCACCGAGAGTTCGCCATCGAGCAGCGTGCCGGTGACCACGGTCCCGAAGCCTGAAATCGTAAACGACCGATCGATCGGCAGACGCGGTCGTCCCTGATTGGGGACCGGCGGTAGATCAGCGAGCATCGAATCGATCAGCGCGCGCAACTCGTCGACGCCGTCTCCGGTGAGCGCCGACACCGGAGCGATCTGCGATCCGCGCAAGGCGGTGTCTGCCAGCAGCTCGGCAATCTCTTCCTCGACCAGCACAATCCACTCTTCGTCGACCAGGTCGGTCTTGGTCAGCGCGATGAGTCCACGATCGATATCGAGCAAGTCGAGGATGTCCAGATGCTCGCGGGTTTGAGGCATGACGCCTTCATCGGCGGCGATGACCAGCAGCGCCATGTTGATCCCGCCGACTCCGGCCAGCATGTTCTTGATGAACCGCTCGTGTCCGGGCACATCGACGATGCTGACCGCGCGCCCCGAGGGCAGCTCGCACCAGGCGAAGCCGAGGTCAATCGTCAGACCGCGCGCCTTTTCCTCGGCCCAGCGATCGGGATCAATGCCCGACAGGGCCTGCACAAGCGCGCTCTTGCCGTGGTCAACGTGTCCCGCCGTGCCGATCACATACACGCGACTACCCTGACGCTTAACTCAAACCGATCAGAATCCATTTGTGTTGGAGGATATGTGCGATGAAGGCGATTGTTGTCGATCCACCGGGCAAGACGGCCGATTCTCTGCGACTCGATGAAGTCCCCGACCCGCAGCCCAGCGACGAAGAAGTCTTGATCCGCGTCCATGCGACGGCCCTGAATCGGGCCGACATGATGCAGCGGATGGGCAACTATCCCGCGCAGCACGGCGCCTCGGAGATCATGGGTCTCGAAATAGCGGGTGAGGTAGTTGAGACCGGCGCCAAGGTGCGCGGGCTTTCTGTGGGTGACCGCGTCTATGGGCTGTCCGGTGGCGGCGGCTACGCCGAACTGGCGACCATGCACGAGTCGTTGACCATGAAGATTCCCGACGAACTCACCTTTCACGAAGCAGCCTCGATTCCCGAGGTCTTTTTCACCGCCAACACCGCAGTGCGCACCCTCGGCCAAACGCTGCCGGGCGAGCGTGTCTTGATCCACGCGGGAGGCAGCGGTGTCGGCATCGCTGCGATCCAGATCGCCCGACTGATCGGCGCCGAAGTTTGGATCACCGCCGGCTCCGACGAGAAATGTGAGCGGGCGAGAGAACTGGGCGCGGATCGGACGATCAACTACCGAGAGCAAGACTTCGCCGAAGTGATCCGGGAAGAGACGAACGGACAAGGCGTCAACGTCATTCTCGACGTGATCGGTCGCGACTACTGGAACGCGAATCTGCAGTCCCTGGCCATGGCCGGCCGGCTGGTCCTGGTCGGACTGATGGGCGGCGCAACGGCCGAGACCAACCTGGGAATGCTCATGCAGAAACGACTCCGGGTCCATGGAACCGTGATGCGCTCACGACCGCTCATCGACCGTGCCGAGATCACGCGCGACTACCAGCAGCACCTCGAACCAGCCATCATCAACGGAGACATGAAGCCCGTGATTGACTCCGTCTTCCCGCTGAGCAAAGCGGCGGAAGCGCATCAATACATGGCCGATAACAAAAACTTCGGCAAAGTCCTGCTCGATTGCATCGACGTCGAGGAGCTGCTTGAGGTCTAGCGCGACGTGCTCACGAAGTCGTTGACATTCTGCATGGGCGGACCCTCGTGAGGGCGTCCCAACAGTCACCCAATCTCCATCATCCGTCGTACCCGCGCTCCGCCGCGGGTATCTCGCAGTGCGCGGCACGAAGGCTAGGACCCGGCCTGGCGATTGGGGCGACTGGGAGGGATCCCTCAGGCTGGTGCGTCGGTGAAACACTCGGTGAGATTCCCGCGGCGGAGCGCGGGTATGACGGAGATCGAAATGTGAGACAGGCTCATAGGGACCACTCCTATCCCAATACCGGATCAAGCAGCCGAACAAAGATCTCATTCGCGACCGCGTGTCCCCGCTTCGTCAACATCAGCCGCCCCTCACGACGACGCGCCAGCCCAAGTTCCACTGCCCAATCGAGCGTCGGGCGGAATTCGCCGTAGGCGTCCGGCAATGACGATTCATCGACACCTTCCACTAACCGCAGACCCGATGTCAGCGTGTCGATGATGTCTTCACGAACACTGACCCGCTCTGTCCCTGCGATGGCTGGCGATGGCAGCCCTTCCAACAATGCAGAGGCTTGGGTTACGCCGCGCAAGCGGTCGATATAGACCCTCGGACTTCGCACGACGTGGTACCGCACACCTTGCACGAATCCGTGCGCTCCGGGACCGATCGCCGCGTATTCCTGATTGCGCCAGTAGATCAGGTTGTGCCGACACCTCAGGCCGTTGCGCGCGTAGTTGCTGGTTTCGTACTGCTCATATCCGGCAGCGACCAGATGCTCTGCCGTCCAGTCGGCGATCTCTGCCACGTGATCTGAGTCCGCTTCGATTACACGTCCCGATGCAACTCTGGCGGCGAGCGGCGTCCCTTCTTCCACGGTCAGGGCGTAGCAGGAGATGTGGTCGGGACCGTCGCCGCTCCACGTCAGCACTCGTTCAATTGTCGTCTGCCAGGTCTCCAGCGACTGTCCCGGCAGACCGTAGATCAGGTCGAGATTGACGTTGTCGAAGCCGGCTTCGCGGATTTCGGCAAAGGCCTGCTCGGCGCGCGCAGCGCTATGGATGCGGTCGAGGAATACCAACTCGGACGAGTCCAGCGACTGCACGCCCATCGAGATCCGGTTGACACCCGCGTCGCGGTAGATCGCCAGTCTCTGCGGCTCAACGCTCTCCGGATTCGCCTCTAGCGTGATCTCAGCATCGGGCGCGAGCGTGAGTTGATTTCGAGTCGCATCGAGCAGTTGCCGCACGGACGGGCCGGGCAACAGACTCGGCGTCCCGCCTCCGATGAATACGGTGGAGATTGTGCGGCCGAGAAGTCGCGGCGACCACAACGACAACTCCACCAGCGCCGCGGTCAACCACTCGCCTTGCAGGTCGTCGATGCCGGCGTAGGAGTTGAAGTCGCAGTACGAACACTTCACCGTGCAGAACGGAACGTGAACGTATAGGCCAATTGGAGCGTCAGTCACGTTTCGAGTGTATGGGTCTGGTCGTGGGCGCTGGGCAAGTGTCGGAACTGATTGCCTGCGTAGACAGGTGCTGACACACTCGATCAGCGGACTTGATCGGTGGACTTGATCGGCGGACTCGATTGGCGGCTCGATTGGCGGCTCGATCGCCGGCTCGTTTGCCGGAGTAGTTGGAGGTTTCGGTGCTCAAGACACATGGTTGCGGGACATTGCGGGCGACGCATGCGGGCGAGTCGGTCACTCTGGCCGGCTGGGTCCACCGGCGGCGCGATCACGGTCAGTTGATCTTCATCGATCTGCGAGACCGCGAGGGCATCGTCCAGGTCGTGATTCGCCCCGACGACAATCCCGACGCCTACGAAATCGCCAACGCTGTGCGTGGTGAATACGTCCTCCGCATCGAGGGCGAGGTCATCGAGCGATCAGAGGCCACGCGCAACCCAACCATCCCGACCGGCGACATCGAAGTCGTCGCCTCGTCGGTTGAGGTGCTGAACGCAGCCAAGACGCCGCCGTTCGCCATTAGCGATGACGAAGATGTCAACGAGCTGGTGCGGATGCAGTACCGCTACATCGATCTGCGCCGTCCCTCAATGATCGCGGCGCTCGAGCTGCGTCACCGACTTAACCAGTTCATCCGCGACTTCATGACCGAGCAAGGATTCCTCGAGGTCGAGACGCCGATCCTCGTCGCTGCGACGCCGGAAGGCGCGCGCGACTACGTCGTGCCTAGCCGTCTGACGCCGGGCGCGTTCTATGCGTTGCCGCAGGCGCCGCAGCAGTTCAAGCAGCTGCTGATGGTCGCCGGCGTCGAGCGTTACTTCCAGATCGCCCGCTGCTTCCGCGACGAGGACCTGCGCGCCGACCGTCAACCCGAGTTCGTGCAGCTCGACCTCGAGTGGTCGTTCTGCGAGGAAGAGGACATTCTCGGCCTGTTGGAGGAGCTCTTCGCCGGAGTCGCCGCCGCCCTCCGCCCCGACCTGACCGTGCCGCGACCGTTCCCGCGTCTCACCTGGCACGAAGCGATGGAGCGCTACGGCTCGGACAAGCCCGACCTGCGCTACGGCCTGGAACTGTCCGACTGCTCCGACATCGCTGAAACCTCTGGATTCGGCGTCTTCTCCTCCACGATCAAGAATGGCGGTCGAGTCCGCGGCATCGTGATGCCCGGTGGCGCGTCGCTCTCCCGACGCGAGGTAGACGCGTTCACGAATCTCGCCAAGACGATGGGCGCGCCCGGTCTGGTCTCACTGCAGTTCAACGCCGATCCGGCTAACGCAACCGAGGACGACATCCGTTCACCCGTCTTGCGACACCTGGGCATCGACGACGCCCGTAAGATCGGCAAGCGCTGCGGCGCGTCATCCGGCGACCTCGTCCTGTTGGCCGCGGGCGAGGCCGGAATGGTCTCGACCGTTCTCGATGGCATACGCCGCGAGCTGGCCCGACGCCTCGACCTGGTTGACAACTCGATCCTCAATTTCGGTTTCGTCACCGACTTCCCGCTGGTCGAGTGGGACGAGGACGGCCAGCGCTGGGACGCGCTGCACCATCCATTCACCGCTCCGCAAGATCAGGACGCTCATCTGCTCGACAGTGAGCCCGGACAGGTGCGCGCTCGCGCCTACGACACCATCTGCAACGGCTTCGAGCTCGGCTCGGGCTCGATCAGAGTTCACCAGCGCGACTTGCAGATGCAGGTCTTCGAGCTGCTCGGCGTCGGCGCCGAGGAGGCGCAACAGCGCTTCGGGCACATGCTCAACGCCTTCGAATACGGCGCGCCGCCGCACGGCGGCTTCGCCTTCGGCATCGACCGAGTCGCCATGCTGCTCGCCGGCGCCGAGAACATCCGCGAGGTAATCGCCTTCCCCAAGACGATGTCCGCATCCGACCCCATGACCGGCGCGCCGATGTCCATTTCCGACGAGCAATTGGACGAGCTCCATTTGCGTATCAACGAGGCCGTCAGCCCGTCGGTTCAGTGATAATCTTCGATAGATACATCTTCGATAGATGCATGGGGCTTGGGCGTTCCGGGTGACAAACGGAAGTAGAGGGTCGCTGACGTGTCAGTTGATCAACTTGAGCGAGCGCTGGGGAGCGTGAAGTCGGCCTTGACCTCGGGAGCGCGATGGAAGTCGTTGCTTGCCGCGACAGTCTTGGGAGTCGCCATCCTGCTGGCTGCCTGCAGCGGCGATGACGAGTCGTCTCAGCAGCAGGATCAACCGCAAGCCGCCACCCGAACCGAACGCACGCAGCCCGAGCAGGATCAGCAGCAAGAAGGCGCTCGGCAAGAGCGTCAGGCCACGATTCAACAGCAGGACCAACAACAGCAACAACGAGCCGCAGCCGAAGCTCAGGCCGACGACCAGGACGCCGCGCCCGTCGTCCCGCGAGAACGCGGCGAATTCCGAATCGCGCGCGCGGAACCGATCAACCTCGACCCCGCACAGATCACCGATGTCAGTTCCGCGGTGATCGCCGTTGAGATCTTCGGAGGCCTGCTGGTTCTCGACCGAGATCTACGCATCGCCGCCGACCTCGCCGAGTCTGTCCCGGGTCCGACGATTAACGACGACGGCACAGTCACCTATCGCTTCACCATCCGCGATAACGCGACCTTCCACGACGGCAAACGGATCACCGCTGGGGACTTCAAATGGAGCCTCGAACGCAACCTGCACCCCGAGACACTCTCGCCGACCGCGCCGGACTTCCTCGGCGACATCGTCGGCGCAGCAGCATACGTGCGCGGTCGCGTGGATGAAGTGATTGGCATCCAGGTGATCGACGACGTGACCCTCGACATCACCATCCTCCAGTCGACGCCGGTCTTCCTCTACAAGATGACCTACCCCACTGCATACGTTCTCGATCGAGAACAGGTCGAGGCCGATCCGGAGCGCTGGGCGCTCAACCCGAACGGCAGCGGACCCTTCCGGCTGACCGAGTGGCAGCTCGGCCGGGGCCTCACGCTCGAGCGCTTCGAGGACTATCACCTCGAACCGGCCCAGGTCGAGAAGGTGTCGGTCCGCTTCGCCGGTGGTTCGGTCGAGCAGTTCGAGAATGACGAACTCGACCAGGCCTTCGTCGGCATCAACGACATCGAGCGCGTCCGCGACCCGGCCTCCGACCTGAACGAGCAGTACGTCACCCGCTCCGAGCTCTCAATCTTCTACCTCGCCTTCAACGTGGCGACGGCGCCCTTCGACGACGTCAATGTTCGCCTCGCCCTCGCCCACTCGATCGACAAGACCACGATCACGCAGGAAGTCCAGGCTGACCTGCTGATCCAGGCGCGTCAGATCATTCCACCCGGACTCGCCGCGCACGATCCCGACTACCCGGGCCTCGTCTTCGACCCGGAGTTGGCGCAGGAATTCCTCGCCGCGTCACGATACGCCGGTACGCCATTGCTCGACGACATCCGCCTCACGATCTCCGGCGCCGGCGCGACACCCGGCCCCAGCATCGAGGCAATCCAGGACATGTGGCGCCAGCACCTGGGACTGGAAGTCGAGATTCAGCAGGTCGAGTTCGCCAGCTTCATCTCCGATATCGACCGCGGCCTCTACGGATTCTTCTCACTGGGCTGGAGTCTCGACTACCCCGACCCGCACAACGTGCTCGACTACAAGTTCTACAGCGCCTCGCTGGGCAACGATACCCAGCTCGACGACGAAGAGATCGACGCCCTGCTGGAAGAAGCGCGATACTCCTTCGACAACGAGCTGCGCACCGGCCTCTATCGGCAGATAGACCGCCGTCTGGTCGAAGAGGCCGTCTGGATTCCGCTCTACTACTCAGTTGCCCACGAGCTGGTCAAGCCCTACGTCAAAAACTACGAGCCGACGCGAATGGTGATCCCTCACCTCCGCTTCGTCAGCATCGAGGAATAGGCGCCGTCCAGGCAGTCAGCGCCCAGAGGGACGAAGCATGAACACTGCTGTAATCCCGATCCTGGCTCGGCGATTGTTGCTGGTGCCCATTCTGGTCCTTGCCGTTATGGCGCTGACCTATGCCCTCACCCACGCCGCCCCCGGCGATCCGGTCAAGATTATCGCCGGCGCCAGGGACATCGAGCCGCAACGCGCGCAGGAGATTCGCGAGGAATTCGGACTCGAAGGCAACTACGTCCAGCGGTTCAGCCGCTACGTCTGGGGCGTGGTCTCCCGCGGCGACCTTGGACCGTCGTACTACTACCGCTCGCCGGTGCGCTCGGTGCAAGAGCTGCTCGGCGAACGGATCTGGGTCTCGGCGCAGATCAATCTGATCGTCATGGCGTTGGTCTTCGGGCTGGGCATCCCGATAGGTGTGTACGCCGCCGTGCACCGAGGACGCTGGCAGGATCCCGCGGTCATCGGTGGGCTCAAGGTCTTTGATTCCATTCCATCGCCGATCTTCGCGGTTCTGCTGGCGGTACTGCTTGTGACCACCCTTGCCTCTCTGTTTGCCTTTTTCGGTTTCAACGTGCCCAACGTCTGGACTCCGGGGGACCCAGCCTCGTACATCCTGCCCGTGCTCGCCCTGACGCTGCCATCCCTCGGGGGCATGGCGCGCTTCGTTCGCATCAGCGCGCTATCGACCATCGACGACGACTACGTCCGAACCGCCAGGGCCAAGGGTCTGACCGAGCGGCGAATCCTCTACGCCCATGTCCTGCGCAACGCGTTGCTTCCCCTGTCGACGGTCTTCGGTCTGTCGATTGTCGGAATCATCGGTGGATCAATCATCATTGAAACTATCTATGGCGTCCCCGGCGTCGGCGCGTTCATGTTCCAGTCCATCACCCAACGCGATTTCAACGTGATTCTCGGCTTCACGCTGTTGACTGCCACGCTGTTCATCCTCGTCAACGCCCTGATTGACGTGCTGTACATCTTCATCGACCCACGCATCAGATTCACAGCGCGGTCCGTATGACATCCCGTGTGGAAGTTCAGCCGCAATGGGCGATGCCCGAGACGTCTGAAGCGCCCTGGATGCGAGGGCTGCGGGCGATTCTGCGCAAGAAGATCGCAGTCGTCTGCATTGCCGTCATCGTCGTGCTCTACGGCTCCGGCGCCTACACCATGCTCGATGCGTTCGGCATCGACATCGGCCTGCAGGATCCGACCGCTTCCAATTTGAGCCAGCGACGCTCGATTCGAGATGTCGACGGCGCCCCTGAAACCTTGGGAGCGTTCACTGAACGACTGAATGTCAATATTGCTGTGATCGAGACGCACAACCCTGAGATCGTCGAAGCGTTCGGGCCCCTGAGCGCCGATACGGCACTTCCCGCACGTACAGAACTGGTATTGAGCGGCGACGAAACGCTTGAAGGACCTTCCTCCCGCCACTGGTTCGGCACCGATCGAAACGGGCGCGATGCCTTCGCGAGAGCGATGTTTGCGCTCCGGACCACGTTGATCATCAGCCTCATCTCGGTGCTGTTTGGCAATCTGTTTCTTGGCCTCGGACTCGGCCTGCTCGCCGGCTATCGCGGAGGCCTGATCGACCAGGTCATCATGCGCGTCGGCGACGTGATGCTGGCCATGCCCGGTCTGCTGTTCCTGATCGTGATCGTCGCGGTCTTCCGAGTTCAGTGGGAAGACTGGTTTCGCGCGATCGAGGACGCCACGGGGCAAGGCTGGCTGATTGCCCAAGGGGTCGACGACTACGTACTGATCGTCTTTGCGACATCCTTTGTCGGATGGGCAGGTTCGGCGAGGTTCTATCGGGCGCAGGTGTTGGCGCTCCGTGAATCCGACTACATCCTGGCCGCGGAGACGATCGGCGCTCGAACGCCGCGCGTCCTGATCCGCCACCTGTTCCCCGGCATCCTGCCCTGGTTTGTCGTCGGATTCAGCGCCTCGCTCGGAGAGATTGCGGGCGCGGAGGTTGTTCTCACCTGGCTCGGCATCGGTATCACCCCGCCCACGCCGTCATTCGGGATCATGGTCGCCAATGCCGGCGGCCGGACGTCCTTCCTTGCCTATCCCTGGCTGATGATGGTGCCCTGGTTGTTCCTGCTGATCTTGATGCTCTCGTTCAACCTGCTCGGTGATGCAATCAACGACGTGCTAAATCCGCGCGGGCGCTAGCCCGATCCACTGATATCCTCAAGCGCAGCTATGCCTAGAAGGTTGATCCATGAAAGTAACTGCTGAACGCATCCCCGAGGCGCAGATGCTGCTCGAAATCGAGCTCGACGACGACCGCGTCAAGAAATCCCTTGACCAGGCCGCCCGACGCCTCTCTCAACGATTCCGCATCCCCGGCTTCCGCCAGGGCAAAGCGCCCCGACGCGTTGTCGAGAGCGCTCTCGGCGCGGACGCTGTCTTCGAAGAGGCCGCCGAGCGTCTGATCCCGCAGGCGTTGACCGAGGCGCTGGAACAAGAGGGCCTCGAGCCCGTTGCTCAGCCCAGCGTCGAGATCACCGAGCGCGAGCCGGTCACCTTCACGGCCACCGTGCCGCTGGCGCCGGTCGTCGAGCTGGGCGATTACCGCGAGATCGCCGTCGCCAAGACCGAGAGCGAATACTCCGACGACATGCTGGAGCAGCGACTGCTCGAGCTGCGCCGCCAGCACGCCGTCCTCGAGCCGGGCGATCGTGCGCCTGATCTCGATGACCGTGTCACGGCCGATGTCCGAGCGGAAGTCGACGGCGAGCAGATCCTCGACCAGCCCGGCGCCGAATTCCACATTCGCGAAGGCGCGGTCATCGGCGTTCCCGGTCTCTGCGAACAACTGGTCGGCGTCCCCGTCGGCGAAGAGCAGGTGATCCAGGTCGATGTGGACGAGGATTGGGATGATGAACAGGTCGCGGGCAAGACCGTCACCTTCACCGTCACCATTCACGACGTGAAGTCGGAAGAGCTGCCCGAGCCCGACGACGACTTCGCCATGGAAGTCTCGGAAGAGTTTGAGACCTTCGCTGACCTCCAAGCGCGGATCGAATCGGGCCTGCGCGAGCAGACCGACCGGCAGGTCGACGAGCTGTTCAGCCAGGCGGTGATGCAGGCGGTCGTCGAACGGGCCACGCTCGAATATCCACCCGCGTTGGTCGAGCATGAGATCGAGCACATGCGCCAGGACTTCGCCCGCCAGATGGGCCAGGATCCGGCGACATTCCTCCGCGACACGAGCGAGCAGGTCGACCAATTGCTGGCCAATTTCCGTTCGCAAGCCAACGAGCGCGTAATCAACACGCTCGTCCTCCAGCATGTCGGCGAGGCCGAGGACATTCAGGTGCTTGACGAGGAGATCACCGCCGACCTCCAGCAAATGCTCGCCAACATGCCGACCCAGGACCCGGAGCAAACCGCGCAGATGCTGGAAGACGAAGGCATCCGAGCCAACGTCCAGACTCGCCTCGTGCGCGAGCGCACGATCGAGCGCCTGCAGCAGATCGCATTGACCAACCATGCCGCCGGCGTCTCGGACGACGTAACGGACGATGAAGAGGACCCGATCGATAACGACCAGGATGAAAGTACTGAGAACACTGAAGATTCAGCGGACTCGGACGAATAACCCACCGATATGCCAGCGAGTTCTGTCCGCAGAGGTGGGCAAAGATGTTGGCTGCGCAACCGCGCGTTTACGAATCGTGACTACACTTAACCCGCGAAGGAGGGTTTCATGGCCCTGAGCAATTCTCTGACCCGCCCCAGCGACATCATCCCGATGGTGGTCGAAACGACCAACCGCGGTGAACGCGCCTACGACATCTACTCGCTGCTCCTGCGCGAGCGCATCATCTTCCTCGGCACGCCAATCGACGACCAGATCGCCAACGTGATCGTCGCTCAGCTGCTCTACCTCGACCGCGAGGACCCGGACCGCGACATTCAGCTCTACGTCAACTCGCCGGGCGGTGTGATTACCGCCGGTCTGGCGATTTACGACACGATGCAGCTGATCAAGGCGGACGTGTCCACAATCTGCGTCGGCATGTCGGCCTCAATGGGCACCGTCCTGCTCGCCGCAGGCGCACCCGGCAAGCGTTTCGCCCTGCCGCACGCCACGATCCACATGCACCAGGCCCTCGGCGGCGCGCGTGGACAGGCCTCCGATATCGAAATCGCCGCTCGCGAGATCCTGCGCAACAACGAGACGATCCGGACGATTCTGGCCAGGCACACTGGCCAACCGCTGGATCGCATCGCCGCCGACACCGACCGTGACTTCTACCTTGACGCCGAGCAGGCGATGGAGTATGGCCTGGTCGATTCCGTCCTCGCCACGGACGCCGGTGGGGATGCAGCCGCAGCCGCAGGCGCGTAGCATCGGTACGGGCGGTCACCGCTCGACCCGACAAGTTCACAGCTCTCCATAACCGGGGCGTTGGGGCGCAGCAGGGAGGCATGAGCGCATGAGTAGTGCACATGGTGGTGGTCGCAGCCAGTATCACTGTTCCTTCTGCATGAAGGATCAAGCCCAGGTGCGCCGCCTCGTCGCTGGACCAGGCGGCGTTTATATCTGCAACGAGTGCGTCGAGGCCTGCCGCGCCGTCATCCAGGACGAGCAGCTCAACAGCGCCCCGCCCGAGCAAGAAAAAACATCGAGCCCGCCGCAGACCATGCCGCCGTTGGCAATTTACAACCGTCTCTGCGAACACGTCGTCGGCCAGGACGAGGCCAAGCGGGTGCTCGCCGTGGCCGTCTATAACCACTACAAGCGAATCAATTCCGTCGTCGACCCGGATGACGAAGTTGAGTTGGAGAAGAGCAACATCCTGCTCGTCGGACCGACCGGTTCCGGCAAGACGCTGCTCGCCTCGACCCTCGCACGCATCCTTGATGTCCCCTTCTCGATCGCGGACGCCACCGCCCTGACCGAGGCGGGCTACGTCGGCGAGGATGTCGAGAACATCCTGCTCCACCTGATCCAGGCGGCCGACTTCGATATCGCCCGCGCCGAGCGCGGCATCATCTACATCGATGAAATCGACAAGATCGCCCGCAAGTCCGACAACCCGTCAATCACGAGAGACGTCTCCGGCGAAGGCGTCCAGCAGGCGCTGCTGAAGATCATTGAAGGCACTGTTGCTTCCGTTCCGCCACAGGGTGGTCGCAAGCACCCGCATCAGGAATTCCTGCAGATCGACACCAGCAAGATTCTCTTCGTCTGCGGCGGCGCATTTGAAGGACTCGACCAAGTCATCGACCGCCGGGTCACGACCGGCATCCGCAACATCGGATTCGGCTCGGCCGCTCGCACTGACTCGGATCGCGACCATCTGTTGCATCACCTCAGCCACGACGACTTGCAGAAGTACGGCTTGATCCCCGAGTTCGTCGGACGCTTGCCGGTCGTAGTCACGTTGGACCAGCTTGACCAAGCATCGCTCGTCCGAATCCTGACTGAGCCGAAGAACGCGCTCATCCGCCAGTACCAACGATTCTTCGACATGGACGGCGTCGAGCTCAGCTTCACTCCGGAAGCCCTGGAATCAATCGCCGAGCATGCCATCGCCGAGGCGACCGGCGCTCGCGGCCTGCGAACCGTAGTCGAAGATCTCCTGCTCGATGTCATGTTCGAAGTCCCGGGCCGTCCCGAGGTCAAGAAGTGCGTCGTCAACGCCGACACCGTGAGGCGTCAAGAACGTCCGCTGCTGCTCAACGATCAGGGCCTCGCGGTGGAATATGAAGCCATCCGCCGACGCGGAGACGGACGATTGGCGCCGCGCCAGGAAAGTGCCTGATGTCGGCTGCCTCAGCGGTGAAGAAACCCCGCCGAATGCGGGTCGACGACCTGTTGGTACAACGAGGCGCCGCTCCCGACCTCACATCTGCAAGAGCATTGATCATGGCCGGCCGTGTCCACGGCGAGGGCAAGCGATACCTCCAGGGCGGACAACAAGTCGCCGCTGACAGCGAACTCAGTATCCGTGGAGTCAGGCCCTTCGCCTCGCGCGGCGGAGAGAAACTGGTCGCCCCACTCGATGTATGGCAGTTATCCGCTCGCGACCAAATTTGCCTCGATGTCGGTGCGTCAACCGGTGGTTTCACCGATGTCTTGCTCCACCGCGAGGCGCGACACGTCTACGCGGTCGACGTCGGCTACGGACAGCTCGCCGAGCGCTTGCGCCGAGACGATCGGGTGACTTCGATGGAGCGCACCCACATTTGCGACATGCCAGAACTCCCTCAGCTGCCAACCTTGACCACAATCGACGTGTCCTTCATCGGCCTGCAGCAAGTGCTGCCCTGCGTCGCCAACGTTGTTGCCTCGAAGTCCGACGTGATCGCCCTGGTCAAGCCACAGTTCGAAGCTCCGCCCGAGGATGTTGATGATCGTGGCGTCGTTCGAAATCGTCTTGCTCAAGGCAAGTCCGTGAGCAGCGTGCTCGGCTGGGCATTCCAGCACGAATGGCGCGTCGGCGGTGTGCTCAAGTCGCCGCTGACCGGTCCTGCCGGCAATCATGAGTGGTTCGTATGGCTGCGTACACCGTGACTGAGATTCAGTGCGTCGGCATTTACTATCACCCACGCCTCAGCGAGGCGCACGAATTGGCGAATGTCGTTGCCGAGAAGCTGCGCAACCTCGGCCGCGAGGTCTGGGTCTCGGCCCCCTGGGAACCCGAACGATCTACCGAACGTCTCCACGAAACCGACCTGCTGATCTGTCTCGGCGGTGACGGGACGATCCTGCGCGCCGCCCGCGCGGCGGTGGGCCACAATTGCCTGATCCTTGGCGTCGACCTTGGCCGTCAAGCGTTCCTGACCGAGCTGCTGCCTGAACAGATCGATGAACGCATCCCAGACTTACTCAGCGGCCAATTCGTCATTGAAGGCCGCACCATGCTCGAGGCTCGTCCGCTCGGGACTGACGAAGGCGCCCCGCGTGTCCTGCCTGCGCTCAACGATGTCATGATCGGGCGCGGCAGCCTGGGCCAGCCGGCGTATATAGCGGTCTGGGTGGGCGAGAACCTGATCGGTGTCGTCCGCGCCGACGCGGTCGTAGTCGCCTCGGCGACGGGCAGCACCGGCTACTCGCTCTCAGCCGGAGGCCCAATCCTCCATCCGCAGGCGCGCAGCGTCGTGCTAACGCCCGTCGCGCCGCACCTGGCTCAGGCCGCGCCGGTCGTGCTGCCTGCTGACGCAGAAATCGAACTGCGCCTTGGACGCGAACACCCGGGCTCGCTCTCAGTAGACGGTCAACGACCGTATCCGCTCAAGCCCGGCGGCGGGGTGCAAGTGCAGCGCAGCGAGTCGCTGGCGCAATTGGTTCGCTTCGGTGAGCGCTCGTTCTTCGCTCAGCTGGGAAGGCGCTTGGGCTGGCTGGATGAGCGTCGGCTCGAGGCCGTCTCCCGAACCGGCGTCGAAGCGTTTGACTCAAAGACCACCGACCCGTCATAGCTCTCTACTGACGACACGACCGTTTCCGTTAAGCTGAACATGTGCTCCAAGACATGCTCGCGTCCGAGGGGACATAAGGAGACCGACGGTGTTGATCGGCCTGCAACTGCGTGACTTCGCGCTGGCCGACCGCGTCGACCTTGATCTCAGCCATGGGTTCACAGTCATCACCGGTGAGACCGGGGCAGGCAAGAGCGTCCTGATCCAGGCCCTGGCCTTCGCGCTCGGCGCTCCAGCGGACAGCGAGATGATCCGGCCCGGCGCAAACGCCGCGGAAGTCGAAGCGATCTTCGATCTCACCGACAGCGACGCCTACGGACCTGTTGCGAGAATTCTCTCCGACGCCGATGTCCCGTTCGATGGCGAACTGATCGTCCGGCGCAACGTCAGCCAGCCTCTTAGCGGTTCCAACCGGCTCGGCGGCCGACTGCGAATGAACGACCGCGCCGCGACCGTCGGCGTCCTCCGAGAACTGGCGCCGATCCTGGCGGACATCCATGGTCAGCGTGAACACCTGTCGCTCCTCAGGCCCCGCGAACAACTCTTCTTGCTCGACCGCTTCGCCGGCGTTGAACATCAGCGAGATGCGATTTCTGCCATGGTCAGGCGGCTCAACACGCTCGACCGCCAGATGAACGACCTGACCGATAACCAGCGCGAGCGAGTGCGGCGAATCGCGCTACTGCGCCATGAAGCGAGCGAAATCGCATCGGCATCACTACAGTCGGGCGAGGATGACGAACTCCAGAGCCAACATCGGCGACTGGTCAACGCACAGACGTTGGCCGCCGACGCCGCGTCCGCGCGAGCGGCCCTTGAGTCGGACTCGCTCGGCGACGCCCTGAGCGCCATTCGGCGCATCGCGGAGATTGACGAATCAGCCGAACCAATCGCCGCGTTGATCGAGGCCGCGGCCGAACAGGCCGCTGAAGCCGTGCGGTCGCTGCGCGCCTACGTCGAGCAGGTCGAACTCGACCCCGCACGATTGGACGAAGTGGAATCGCGCATCGCCCTAATCGCCGACATGAAACGACGCTGGGGCGACACGATCGACGAGATCATCGCCTACGGCGAGCAGGCGCAGGCCGAGGCGAACCGGCTCGATCAGGAATCGGCCGACAGCGAATCACTCGCCCAGGAGGCGGAACAGCTGGCCGCCGCCATCGCCGAAGCGGCATCGGAACTCAGCGAGCAGCGTCAAACGGCGGCGAAACGACTAACCGCTTCGGTGCTGTCGGAATGCGAAGACCTGAGGCTGCCGGACGCCCGCATCGAGTTCCAGTTCGAGCCGATTCCGGCCTCCACAAACGGCCGACTGCTGCAGATTGGCCAGAAAGCGGTCGCATTCGACCAGACCGGCATCGAACAGGTCCAGCTTCTGGTCGCCTTCAATCCTGAGGCCCCGCCGAGACCGTTGCAGCGCGTAGCCTCAGGAGGAGAAACCGCGCGGCTGACATTGGCAATTAAGGCCGTGTTGGGCGAAAGTGATGTGGTACCGCTGATGGTCTTCGACGAAGTGGACGTCGGACTCGGCGGTCGCAGCGGCGGCATGATCGGCGAGCGATTGGCTCGCCTGGGAGAGCATCGACAGGTGATCTGCATCACACATCTGCCCCAGGTCGCGGCTCACGCTGCCGACCACATCACGGTTAGCAAATCCTCCGGCGACGGACGCACCAGCGTCGACGTCCGCAAGTTGTCGAGCGACCAACGCGTCGTGGAACTTGCTGAGATGCTCGGCGGCCTGACCGACGCCAACCGCGCCAGCGCTTCAGACCTCCTGCACCCGGCGGTCGCCTCATGACCTCCGAAACCATCGGCCCGAGCCCGGTTGCCACCGTTCGCCAGCGAGCCTCAGAGATCCATGCGCTCCAGGACATCACGGTCGATCGCAGCGTGCCGGTCGAAGCGCCGCTCTTCGCCGAGAAGGCGAACGTCGGCGACGCGCCCGAAATCCACCGGCTTATCCAGTACTGGTTCGAGGCCACCGGAGACGTACTGCCGCGCACCGAGGGTGAAATCTACGAAACCATTCGCGACTTCGTCGTCGTTCGCGATCCGGGCAAGCGCCGCCTGCTGGCTGCCGGCGCGCTTCATGTGGAATGGAAAGACCTGGCGGAGATCAAGTCGCTGGTCGTCGATCCGGGTACCCAGGGCCGAGGGCTTGGTCGGATCGTCGTCGATGCATGTCTCAGTGAAGCGGTCGATATGGGACTCAAGACCGTCTTCGCCCTGACCACGACACCGGCATTCTTCGAACGGCTCGGATTCCGCATTTCCGGCGTCTCCGCATTTCCGCGAAAAGTCTGGAACGAGTGCTTCCGCTGTCCCAAGTACAACGCCTGCGACGAGATCGCTGTGACCATCGATCTGCGTGACCGGCTCAACGCATGACCGAGGCAGTCGACGCGCTCACCGAAACAGTGCTCGAATCGAAGCAGGTGTACGACGGCTCGCGAATCAAGGTCCGCGTCGATGACGTCGAAATGGCCGACGGTCGCAAGGCGCGACGTGAAGTCGTTGAGCACCCCGACGCCGTCGTGATCCTCGCGCTCCGCGAAGATGGCGCCATCGCATTCGTGCGCCAATGGAGACACGCCACCGGCCGGCCCTTGCTTGAGCTCCCGGCCGGCCGCGTCGATCCGGGAGAGTCGCCGGCCGAGACCGCGCGTCGCGAGCTGCGCGAGGAAGTCGGCCTCGATCCGGCCCGCCTCGACTTCGCTCGAGGATTCTATGTCGCGCCGGGATTCGCAAACGAGTTCCTGCACGGATTCATTGCCCGCGACTGTACGGAAGCGCCGCTTGAAGCCGACGAGGATGAGGAACTGATCGTCGAGTGGATGCACCTCGGCGACGCAATCGAACGCGTCGAATCCGGCGAGATCATCGATGCCAAATCGGTCATCTTGATTCAGTACCTGGCGCTCGAGGCTGTGGGTCCGCTGGGACGCAAGATCATGCGTCACTATCGAGGTCAGGAGTGAGTTTGGGCGGTCGGTAGTTGCTACGCCAGTGACTACCGCCCAATGCCGATTGGTGCGAAACTGAGGCGTGAATGCGACAAGATCGCAATTCAGGGGGACAGCACGATGTTGCAGCATGACGTACTGATTGTCGGCTCAGGACTGGCGGGAATGCGCGCCGCCCTGGAGGTATCGAACGATCCAACCCTGGACGTGGCGATTCTCTCCAAGGTGCATCCGTTGCGCTCGCACTCGGGCGCAGCGCAGGGTGGCATTGCCGCCTCGCTGGGCAACTCCGCCGAGGACTCGTGGGAGCTGCACATGTTCGACACCGTCAAGGGCGGCGACTACCTCGTCGACCAGAACGCTGCCGAAGTGCTGACCCGTGAGGGCCCCGAGAACATCTTTGAGCTCGAGCACATGGGCTGCGCCTTCTCCCGCGACGACGAGGGCCGCGTCGCCCAACGCCGCTTCGGCGGACACACGGCGCCCCGCGCCTGCTACGCCGCCGACCGCACCGGCCATGCCGTCCTGACTGTCCTCTTCGAGCAACTCCTGCGACGAGGCGTCAAGGTCTACTCCGAGTGGTACGCGCTCGACCTCGTCATCAAGGACAACGTCTGCCAGGGCCTCGTCGCCTATGACATTCTCTCCGGTCAGATCGAGGCCATTTCCGCCAAGGCCGTCATGTTCGGCACCGGCGGCTACGGCCGCGCCTTCCGCGTCACGACCAACGCGTTCGCGTCAACCGGCGACGGCGTCGTCATGGCCTACCGAGCCGGCATCCCCCTGGAGGACATGGAGTTCGTCCAGTTCCACCCGACCGGCCTGCAGGGCTCGGGCATCCTGCTCTCCGAGGCGGCACGCGGCGAAGGCGCCCACATCGTCAATTCCGAGGGCTTCCGTTTCATGGAGAACTACGCGCCCAGCCGGATGGAACTCGCGCCGCGCGACATCGTCGCTCGCGCCGCGCAATCCGAAATCGAGGCCGGCCGCGGCGTCACCGAGTTGCGCGACTCCGTCTTCATGGATCTGCGACCGATCGGCGAGGAGCGCATCCGTTACGCCCTGCCGTCGGTGCTGCACCTCGCCCGCGACTTCGCCGGCATCGACCCACTCGTTGCGCCGGTCCCGATTCAGCCCACCGCGCATTACTCAATGGGCGGCATCCCCTGCGACATCAATGGACAGGTGCGGATCAAGGACCTGCCCGGTGCGCCGCAGATCACCGGATTCTTCGCTGCCGGCGAGGCGTCCTGCGTCTCGGTCCACGGCGCAAACCGGCTCGGCACCAACTCATTGCTCGAAGCCGTCGTCTTTGGCCGGCGCTCCGGACGCGGCATCCTCGATGTCGTTCACGACCTCCCGCCGACCAACATCGACGAAGGCGACATGGCCAACGCCGTTGGCGAAGTTGACAAGTTCCTCCGCGCCGAGGGCTCCGAAAAAGTCGGCAAGATCCGCGCCGACCTGCGCGACACGATGATGGACAAGTGCGGCGTCTTCCGCGACGACGCCGAGCTGCGAGAGTGCCTGGCCGAGGTCAAGGACTACCAGGAGCGCTTCAAACACATCGCCATCGACGACCACGGCTCGACCTTCAACACCGATCTGCTCGACGCAATCGAGCTGGGCCACATGCTGGAGTACTCCGAGGTCATCGTGACCGGCGCGCTCGCCCGCGAGGAATCACGCGGCGGTCACGCTCGTCGCGACTTTGACACACGCAACGACGCCGACTGGTTCAAGCACACGCTCGCCTACCGCCCGAAGGACGGCGAGGACGGCCCCTCGCTCACGTACTGTGATGTCAACATGGAACCGAAGCTCCGCGAACCGTTCCCGCTCCAGGAGCGCACCTACTAGCGGTCGAAACGAGCGCTCGAACGCCGAACAGCCGCGAACAGAACCGAACAAAGCCGAACAAAACCGAACACCGCCGAACACGAACGAACAGGCGTGATCATGGCTCAGCAAGAATTCGTTATCCAGCGCTACAACCCCGACACCGAGGAGTCGTACGAAGAGTCCTTCAACGTCGATGTTCAGCCTGGCCAGACGGTGCTCGACTCGCTCAACGCAATCAAGTGGGAGCAAGACGGCACGCTCTCCTTCCGCATGTCCTGCCGACACGCGATTTGCGGCTCATGCGCGATGAAGGTCAACGGACAGTCGATGCTTAGCTGTCAGACCCAGGTCGACGCCGCAGCCGAACGCGGCGACCCAATCAAGATCGGACCGCAGGGCAACCAGACGGTGATCAAAGACCTGGTCGTCGACGTGAACAAGTTCCTGCTTCAGTTTGAGCGCGCCGAGACCTGGCTTGAGCCCTACGAGGACCAGGAGCCTCCCGAAAGAGAATACCGCCAGAAGGTCGAAGAGTTTGACCACTGGTCACACGCCTCCACCTGCATCCACTGCGGCGCTTGCTACTCCGACTGCACGGTCGCCGGCGTCGATGAGAACTTCCTCGGACCGGCCGCATTGGCCAAGGCCTACCGATTCGTGATGGACAGCCGCGACTCGAAGCGCGAAGAGCGACTGGAGTTCCTCTCCGAGACGCAGGGCGGCATCTGGGACTGCACCCGCTGCTACATGTGCGTCGAGGCTTGCCCCAAGGACGTGCTGCCCATGGACGCCATCATGGAGCTGCGCAGCCTCGCGATCGAGGCTGGACACACCAACAACCACGGCGCCCGACACCACAAGGGATTCGCCAGTGGAGTGCGCAAGCGCGGGCGTCTCGACGAAATGATGCTCCCCATCCAGTCCGTCGGCGTCGGCCGATTGCTGACCGGCAAGATCTCCGCACACAAGGAGATGATGGATTACACGCCGGGCGCCATCCGCCTGCTTAAGTCACGCAAGCTGCTAACCATCGCCCAGCGACACGGCGCAAACACCGAGGGTCGAGTGCAAATCCAGCGCATCTTCGATGAGGTCGAGGCTGAGAAGCATCATCACGATGTCGACGCGGATGCCTTCGGCGCCGAGTTCGAGACCGCCATCGGCGGACACTAGGCCTCAGACCAGCACGAATCACGGCACGGGACCGACGAGCGGGGAGAACCGAACATCATGAGCAAGTACGCATTCTGGCCCGGCTGTGTAGCGCGCGGAGCGACCCCTGAGCTGTACACCTCGACGCTCGCGGTCGCCGAGCATCTGGGCATGGACCTGGTCGAGCTGGAAGCTGCCGCCTGCACCGGCGCCGGCATCATCTCCGACGGCCAGCCATACCTCCAGGACGTGCTCAATGCTCGCACGATGGCCATGGCCGAGCAGATGGATCTCCCGCTGATGGATATCTGCTCGACCTGCGTCGGCGTCCACCGACTCGCCGCCGAGAAACTGCGCGAGGTCGACTACCGCATCCGAATCAATCATCATCTCGCGCCCGAAGGCCTCGAGTACCACGGCTCAGCCGACCCGCGGCACCTGCTCTGGATCCTGCTCGAGGATGTCGGTATCGACAAGATCAACTCGATGATCAAGCGACCGCTCGAGGAGCTGAACCTCGGCCCCTTCTACGGCTGCTACCTCGTTCGGCCCGAACGCACGCTTGAGTTCGACAAGCACCCGACGCGGCGCAACAGCCTGGAAAAGCTGATCGAGATCCTCGGCGCCACGACCGTCACCTATGACGGCATGACCAAGTGCTGCGGCTTCCCGATCCTGACGACCAACAAGAAGAACTCACTGACGATGGCCGGCACGCACCTCGCCGAGGCGCAGTCCAAGGGCGCCGACGCGCTCGTCACGCCCTGCCCGCTCTGTCACCTCAATCTCGACGCGCAACAACCGGACGCAGCCAAGGTGATCGACCGCAGCCTCAACCTGCCCATCCTGCACGTCCCGCAGCTACTCGGCCTGGCAATGGGCCTCGACCCGGAGAAGCTGGGTCTCACCAGGCACGTCGTCGACACGCGAAACCTGCTCAACAAACTCGGCGTCTAACTCTCCGCCTCTACTTCTTTGGCTTCATCCGTCTCTCCTTCCTGGAGACCCTTGGCATAAGTCCTCTTCTCCCCCCTTGGGAGACCTTTGAAAAACTCCAGCACTCCCGGTGTTCCGTCCCCGCCCCCGAGCGGGGACCTGCCCCGATCTCCCCAGGCTGAACGAACATGGCGGTGCGCATATCTGGTGGAGAGCGTTTGAGAGGTCGTAGCCTCGCGAACCGGAACGGGTCCCCGCTCGGTGGCGGGGACGGTGAAGATCTCCAAGCGCGACTTTTTCAAAGGTCTCCCCTCTTGCGGGGGGAGAGGGAAGATGTGAGTTTTGCAAAGGCGCCCAAGGGGGGAGCGCTTGTCTCTAAACGGAAGCGCCCCCGCCGGGTTTGGCGGGGGCGCGACACAGGCAGTTGGAGGGCGGCCAGCCGGAGAGACATCCGATGTCTCACATGCGGACATCGGTGGGCGGGCGGGGTGACAGTTTCTACCGTCTGACCTCACTGACCCTCCGTCATACAAGACGACGGAGAAGTCCGAAAGGTTCCCAGAAATCAGCCCCCAGCCCCAGTTCCCCGAAGTCGCGGGTCGAGTATGTCTCGGATCGCGTCTCCGAAGAGGTTGAAGGCCAGCACGATCAGCGTAATCGCGACGCCCGGCGTCAAAGCCAGCCACGGCCAACGAGTGAGTTGACCGCGCTGGGTCGCCTCAAACAGGATGAATCCCCAGGTTGGATTCGCAGCCGAGTTTGCACCAAGCGCGAGGAATGAGAGGGCTGCTTCCGCCAGGATCGTCCCGCCAATGGTCACCGTTGAGAGGACCATGATCGGGGCGACGATATTCGGCAGGATGTGTTGCATCACAATCCGCGGAGAACTGGCGCCGATTGTGCGCGCCGCTTCGATGTATGTGTTCTGCTTGAGTGACAGAACAGTACCGCGAATGACACGCTGAGTCCCGGGCACAAGGAAGATCACAATGACGAACACCACCGTCCCAATGCCTGGTGACATCATCGTGACCAACACCATCATCAGGACAAGTGGCGGCAGCGCCTGGAACGCATCGGAGATTCGCTGCACGACCATGTCACCAACACCGCCCAAGTAGGCCGAAATCGTGCCGAACAGTGTGCCGATGGCAATCCCGATGCCGGTTGCTGCGAGCCCGATGATCATGGCAGTGCGAGCGCCATAGATGATCCGGCTGAACATATCCCGGCCCAGCGAATCGGTCCCGGCGAGGTGGTCGGGCCAAGAAGGCGGAGCGAGTTTGTTGACGACGTCGGTTTCGTCGGCCGGATACGGAGAGAAGCCAGGGACGATCGTTTCTCCACCAATGGAGATGTCTTGTCCGAAGATGGCCGTAGCCAACAGGATGACAATGACGACAGCGCCGAAGGCGCCCAAGGGGCGCTCTCTCGCCATTTTCCTCAGGCTTCGCAATCGGCTCGGGCCGGCCGGAAGCAGAACGTCAAGCGGTACGGCGATTGGATCTGAAGTGGTCATATCAGCGTCCCTCGTCCTACCCGTACCGAATCCGTGGGTCGATCCAGGCGTAGCTCAGGTCGACCAACAAGTTGATCAACACCACGCCCAGTCCAATCACCACTGTGATTCCTACTACCTCGTTGAAGTCGGCGCGTCTGATTGACGTGACCAGCAAGGCGCCGATGCCATTGATCCTGAAGATGTACTCGACAATCACTGCGCCACTGATCAGGAACGCGAACTGATTGCCGAAGATTGTGAGGACAGGGATGAACGAGTTGCGGAAGACATGCTTCAGAATCACGGAACGCTCGGAGAGGCCTTTGGCGCGCGCAGTTCGCACGTAGTCCTCGTGGATAATTTCTAGCACTTGAGAACGCTGCATCCTCATCAACGTTGCCATCAATGAAGCAGATAACACCAGCGCCGGAGCGATCATGCCTTCCAAGTTTTGAACGAAGCTATCCCAGATGTAGGGAGAAGGCAGCGTCGCCAGCGACACATTCAACCACTCCGCTACAAACGAGACAACCAGCACCCCCAGGAAGAAGTTGGGAATAGCGAGGCCCAAAATGGTGAAGACCCGTCCGGCATAGTCAGGGAATGTGCCTGATCTCACGGCAGAAAGTACGCCAACTGGTATGGCAATGAAGAACGCCATCACGCTCGCGAGAATGACAAGTTCAAGACTGCGTGGCAATCGAACCTTGATGTCGTTGAGCACGCTTTCGCTGCTGGCGAACGAATTGCCGAGGTCACCCCGCACGGCGTTCCAGAGCCAGTCTCCGTAACGCTCCAGGGGAGGACGGTCGAGCCCCAACTCCTTGTTAAAGCGTTCGATTATTTCCTGCGTAATGCCGGAACCCTGCGGTCCTTCCGCCAGCAATCGCTCTGCGGTGCTGCCGGGAAAGGCGTTGACCAGCATGAAGGCGATGAACGAGAGGAGGAAAATGACAACCACGACACCAAGCAGGCGTCGTAACAAATAGCCGCCCATCGCGTCCCCCCCGTACCCCGTAATTCCTGGAAACAGTCGCCGCGCCCCAGTTTGGGGCGCGGCGTGTGGCGCCTAGAGGTTCTTCCAGATTTTTTCGGTGTTGGTCGCGCCCCAGCCGGGGTTCCACGCGTTGTACGTGTCGATCTCGTTGTACAGGTAGCCACGTCGCCCCGCGATGCGGTACGGGTTGACCGCGAAGATACGCCACATGTTTTCAAGCTCGCGAACCCGGATTTTCTCCAGGATGTCCGAACGCTTGTCAACATCGAGTTCCTGGCGCTGGTCGAGGCACCATTGGTCGATGTCGGGCTCGGAGATGCCATAGAAGTTGCCCGGGCTGTCAGTGTGGAGTTTCCCGTAGGAGAGACCGTCGGCGTCCATTTCGGCGCCAATCAGCCACGTAAACAGAGCCTGCGAGAAGTCTCGTGTCACGAGCCGAGCAATCCAGGTCTCCAGGTCAACCTGCTCGTGCGTCGCGTTGACGCCCAGGTTTCGCTTCCACTGGTCAACGATGAGCAGGAACAGGTTGAGGTAGGAACCCGGCACCGTGTACATCGCAGCGTCGAACTCGAGCGGATTGTCCTCGTTGTATCCGGCCGCATCAAGCAGCTGGCGACCCTTGGCAGGATCGAAGCTGACAAACTCGCCCAGCTCAGCCGCGGTCCACGGCCACTCGCGGAAGCCCCACGGGGAACTGTCGTCCCGGAAGAACGTCCAGTTCTGGCCATAGCCGGCAGCGGCGAGGCCGTTATAGATGCCTTCCTTCTGCTCCTCGCGGTCCATACCAAGCGAGAGCGCCTGTCGAACCCGAACGTCGTTGAAGGGAGCCTCATTGAGGTCCTTGAACGTCATGTATGGCTGCCAGCCCGGAGGTGGCGCCGTGACCTGGACAACAGTGTCCGGCTGCTGCTCGACGGCCTGTTCGTAGTCGAACGTGTCTTGCAGCGTGATCCGGTCAATGATGCCGGTTTCCCAGGCCGCCCATTCCGACTCTCGCTGGGACACGAAGTCCGGACCGTGCAGTGCGTCCATGTACGGCAGCTGCATGCCCGAACGAGGATCCTTCTTGAAGTAGGTCGGGTTCTTGCTGGCCTTCCACTCCGAGCCTTGCTCGACGAAGTCAAGCACGTAGGGCCCGGTCCCGACCGTGTTGCGCCAGTCGTCCAGCTGCGTGTAGTCGTCGGTGATGTATTCGGGCGCCGCGACGACGTGGAACGGGTTCATCATGTTGTTCAACAGATACGCTGCAGGTTCGGTGAGGTTGAACCTGACCGTATTGCTGGAGTTGTCGAACTCGATGTCCTTGACGGCCGTGTATGACGAGGCTTGAACGGGAGTCGGAGGCTCGTCAGAGCCGGGAGCCAGGAAGGAGCCGTCGCGAAGCGCGTCGTACGCAATCTTCACGTCCTCGGCCGTCATGTCACGGCCGTTGAGCGGGGCCTTGTCCTGCCACTTGATGCCATCCTGAAGCTGGAAGACCAGCGTGGTTACATCCGGGATTTCCCAGCCCGCAGCCAGGTCGCCTTCGTTCTCGTAGTAGTGCGCGTTGGCCCAGTCGTCCATCGGGAAGACGACCAACTGGCTGTAGAACATCGGCGCGAACGCGGCCATCAGGTTGGCGTTCGGTCCCAGCACGTTCCAGTTCGCAGCCGGCAAATGCGCCAGTGTCCAGGTGCCGCCGTACTTCGGGCCATCTGACTGGCCAGGGAGGTTCTGCAGCTTTGACCAGTGATAGCGGAGTCGCCACTCTTCTTCAGGAGTCAGCGACATCGCCTCTTCTTCGGCGGTCAGCTGACCGGGGAGCAGCGCCACGGCCTGCTCGTCGGCGGCCTCTTGCTGCGTGCTGGCCTGTTGAGCGGCAGTCTGCTGGGCCTGCTGCTGAGCAGCAGTCTGCTGCGGCTGGGCCTGCGCGGCGGCCTGCTGCTGGCCGTCATCGTCGTCGCCACAACCGACCAGGGCCAATCCGGCTGCGCCGACACCGGCTCGCGCGGAAGCCGACATCAGCGATCGGCGGCTCAGTCGCTTGCGCTGCATGCGCTTCCAATAGTTGCGTTCTGCCATTGTTCGCTCCTCAATGCGTTGATGCCCGACACTCACACGGGCTCCAACCCGCAACGCCGGTCATTCGATTCCACGTAATATAGCGCTTTGTCGGCTAATGCGTTCCGGAGTTGTCGAATGACCGAATCCGAGCAGATCGAGAAGAGGGTCCGACGATTTCTCGCGGACGCCGAAATTCCGTTTCAATCCATCACGTGCCGGCCGGATCAGGCAGACACGACGATCTTCTGTGAAGTCTTCGGAATCGCTCCGGAAGCGTCGGTCAACACCATCCTCGTGTCCTCAAAGAAGGAACCGAAGAGCTACGCGGCCTGCCTCGTCCTGGCCAACACCAGACTGGATGTCAACCGAACCGTGCGCAAGGAAATGGGCGTGCGCAAATGCTCATTCGCATCCTTCGAAGAGACCGAAGCCGTCACCGGCATGATGTCCGGCGGCGTGACGCCGTTCGACCTTCCCGCCGAGATCCCGATTCTGATCGACGCCCGCATCACCGGTGACGAGGTGATGTGGTTGGGAGGCGGTAGTCGTTCACTCAAGGTCGGAGTCAAGGCCGACGACCTGGCTCGACTTCCGAATGCGCGGGTCGTGGACGGCTTGGCCGGCTAGCCGTCAGTGGCCGGCTTTGCTATCTCGCCGTCAGTGGACGGCTTGACCAGCTAGCCGTCGACTACGAGGCCTTGAGTTCTTCCTCCAGCGCCACAATCTCCCCGATCGGCACAGCCCCATCCCGTAGACCCGCGTGGAGTGTGCGCTTCGCCATGAGCTGCAACGCCCGATTTGCCGGTGTGGGCACGTCCTGCTCCAGACCCATTAGAACGATCTCGCCGTTCAGCCAATCGGTCTCGATCCCCGACAACCCACGACGGAACGACTGCCAGGTCGAGCTGCCGCCGCGTTCGACGCCGGGAATTTCGCCCGAGCTGAAGGTCGCTGCCCGTCGCTCTCCGACTTCTGTCCGCGAGGCATAGTCAATCTTCGCTGCCTCGTAACAAACGACCGCCTCAGCCCGCATCCGACCCATGAACGCTCGCACGTCGTCGCCGGCTGAGCGCAACGCCGTCTCGCCGCACAGCGCCCCGACCGCGTTTCCCAAATTGTCGAGCAGTTTGCCGTACTTCAGTCTCATCACGTTCTGCTCGGGCCGCGCGTTGAAGCCCGCCGCCGAAAGGTCGGCGCAGACCTGTGTGATGGTCGCGTCCACTCCATGTGGGAACCGGCCGCTGTCCAATAGTCCCGGCTTGGGCGCGCCGAACAGCGCGACCTCACCTGCCACCAGAAACGTCGCCGGCATCACCACCACCATTCCGTACACGTTAAGAAAGCGCCGCGCGACACTGCGCTCGTTGCCGACGCCGTTCTGCCCACAGACGATTGGAATCTCCGGGCCGGCGTAGCGCTCCAGATCGTCAAGCGCGTTCGAGGTGTCTTGCCCTTTCATGGTCAGCAGCACGACATCATCATCTCCGAAGTCGACTTCGCTCGGGTGCGCAGCGGTCGCGACCTGAACCCGTTCGGTCCGTTCGGGTTGGCGGACCAGCAGGCCCTGCTCACGCATGGCAGTCAGATGATCGCCGCGAGCAATCAGCACGACGTCGCAGCCGCTGCGCGTCAGTAACGCGCCGATTCCTCCGCCGATGCCGCCCGCGCCGTAGATGATGTATCGCATATTGACGTCCTCGGTCGTGCGCTGGTTGTCCGCGAATCGTCCTCAGTCTGAATAGCAAAGCGCGGCTGATCAACCAGATCAGCCGCGCTCGCTCGTTGCCGTTGATGCCGGACTACGGCTGTGGCTCCTCCGAGTCGCTTGTCTGCTGGGTCGTGTCGGTGTCTGCCGAGTCCTCGGTTTGACTCTGTAGGCTGGGCGGCGGACCAGCGAACATCGACTTCAGCTCGGCCGCGCGATCCTTGTCGGCCAACGTAGGCTCGATCAGGACTTTGGCGCCGTTCAGGAAGACCTCCGCATTGAGCTGACTCAGCTCAAGCGTGTAAGCCATCGCCATCGCGGAGACGGCCAGATAACCCTGCACGACCGGGTGGTCCCAGACGATGAACATCATCTTGCCGTCGCGCACCGCATCGGCAAGCTCATCGCTGAATCCGAAGCTGGCCAGAGCGATCTCCAGCCCTGCCGCCTCAATAGCGTCAATCGCCGCGATGCCGCTGTCGTGGTTGAGCGTCACGATGCCGCCGAGATCACCAGCGGCGATTCTCCCCGCAATCAGCGCCTGTGTGGCTTCCGGGTCGGTAACGCCTATCTGGTCGACGGACATGGTCTCGACTTCGCCGCCGTCGTAGCTCTGAGCGATGCCGTCACAACGTTCGCGCAGGCCGATGTTGTCGTCTTCGTGGATCACGCAAACAAGCGTGCCCGAAACTCCGGCTTCGTCGAACTCATCGCCGGCCCGGACACCGCCGCCGAAGTCGTCGAGTCCGATGTGAATCAGCGACCCGACGCTGGCTGCGTCTTCCGCGCCGGAATTGAAGCTGACAACCTGGATGCCTGCGGCCTGCGCCTCGGCGAGCACGTCTTCGAGATCCTCGGCGTAGGGCAGAGAGGTCGCGATGGTAATCGGCTCGTGCGAAATGCAGTCGCGGATGTTGTTGGCGTGCTCAGCGCTGTCACGTGCGCCGTACAAGACCATGTCGACCCCGTACTGGTAAGCGGTCACCTTCGCTGCTGCCAGGGTCCACTGCCAGAACCGGTCCTCTTCGGGGTACGCGTGGCCAAGCACACACATCACCGGTCGTCGTGGCTGGACCACGACTACGGACTCTTCTTCTGCTACGACTTCTTCTGCTACGACTTCTGCTACGACGACTTCCTCTTCGACGGTCGCAGTCACTTCAATCGCAGTGCTGTAGCGCCACTGATCGATGTCGGCGTCTTCGGGCAGGAAGCGAGCTGGCGCAGTCTCGAGGTCCTGCCAGCCAGCCTCCTCCGTCATCTGCTGGAGTCCGACTTCTATGCGTCCATCGTCCAGCCGCCGCACACCGATCCGAACTTCGCTGGTCACGCTGATCGCGGCTTGCACCGCGCCGAGCGCGATCGCGCCGATGACCAAGCCAATGACCAAGGTCACCAAATGTGACTTGCCCACAATCTTCATGTCGACTCCTAGATCCAACTCCGCCTGTTTCGACTTCAGCCGATCATAACGTTGATTCAATCTTTGACATGATGCCGGCAAGACATCCAGTCAGACATCCAGTCAGACAGTCACTACGCGTCCGTTCAGCCTCGCCGGAGGCCCGCGATTACCATGCCTAGCGACGACCAAACACACAATCGGAGCGCGTGCGATGACCGATCAGGCAACCCTTCCACAGATAGACGGCGAACTCGAAGCAGAAGGGCTTGAAGCGCCCGTTCGTATCGTCCGCGACCGCTGGGGCGTTCCTCACGCCGAGGCGCAATCAGTTCACGATGCCTTCTTTGCCCAGGGATTCTGCGTCGGCCAGGATCGTGGCTGGCAGTTGGAGCTCTACCGGCACATGGCCCACGGGCGAGCAGCATCGCTACTCAACAAGGGGCTGTTACGCATCGACAAGATGAACCGCACGCTCGGCTTCGGTCGTGACGCCGCCCGCGAGTGGGAGGAACAGTCCGACGACGCGCACATGATCCTGCAGGCCTACGCCGACGGAGTCAACGCGGCCATCGCCGCAGGTCCCGCGCCCGTCGAATTCGGGCTGTTGGATCACGAGATGCAGCCGTGGACGCCGGTCGACTCGCTGGCGATCCTCAAGATGGTCTCGGCCAATGTGCATTGGGCGACCAAGATCGGCAACGGCGAAGTCGCATCGCGACTGGGCATCGCTGCCTTGCAAGCGCTGATCCCCGACGTGCCGGCCGATGCCGCGCTGATTGCCCCGGCAGGAGCCTCATGGACCAACGGCGCTCACGCATTCGCCGGCGCCTTGGCCGATCTTGAAGCCGAGCCGGGCACGCGCCGCGGAGGACTCGACGGCTCCAACTGCTGGGTGATCGACGGCGCGCACACCGCCAGCGGCAAGCCGCTGGTCGTCGGCGACCCGCACCTCGCCTTCAGCGTGCCGCCGCAGTGGTACGTGATGCACATGCAATGTCCCGAGTTCACGGTCGCGGGACCATGCAGCCCCGGCTATCCGGGCCCGGTCTACTACGGACATAACACCGAGATTGCCTGGACGATGACGCATGGCCAGGGCGACCGCTGGGATGTCTATCGCGAGCGCATCTCCCGCAACGGTTCGGGGCCTAAGGCCGCGTGGCTCGACGGTTCCGAGGCGCTCGAGCGACGCGAGGAAGTGATCGAAATCCGTGGCGAGGAATCCGTCACGCAGACCATCTGGTCGACGCGGCACGGACCGGTGCTTCACGGCGACCCCGAGTCGGACGACGAGGTCTTGACGGCTCGCTTTGGACTGTCTGATCCCTGCCACGACTTCGACGGCATGTTGACCATATTCACCGCGGACAACATCCACGACGCTCGCCAGGGATTCCGTTGCTATGACTCGATCTCGGGCAACTTCTGTTTCGCCGATCAGCAGGGCGACATCGGCTACCAATACACAGGACGCGTGCCCATTCGCGAGGCGAAATTGACGCCCGTCAACGGTTGGGACGGCGCGCACGAGTGGGACGGAGATGTCCCGGTCGATGAACTGCCGCAGGATTTGAACCCTGACAACGGCGTGATCATCACCGCCAACAACCGCACCACGACCGACGACTATCCCTACTACCTCAGCTTCAGCCAGACCCCGTATCGGGCCGACCGTCTGCGCGAGCTCCTGCAAGGCCGCGATGATTGGGCGCCCGAGGACATGCCCGAAGTGCAGTCGGACCAGACCAGCCTGCACGCGCGTTTCGTCGCAGAACGAGTCGGCCAGGCGAGCGTCGGCGGCAGCGCGGCGACGGAGCTGCAATCGCTTCTCTCCGGCTGGGACGGCCAGATGGCGATCGACTCTGCTCCGGCCCTCGTCTACTACGAGTTCTGCGAGCAGATAATCGCCGCGACCGTTCGCCCGTACTTCAACGCTCCCGCCCGGATCGCGCAAAGCTCCTATGAAGAGATGCGAATCCTGCACGAGCAGTTGAAGAGCGACAACTCACTCACGCTGCCGGAAGGCAAGTCCTGGGACGACGCCATCGGCGAGGCGCTTGAGACAACCTCGGCCGTTCTCACTGAGCGGCACGGCTCGGACAAGACCCAGTGGAAGTACGGCGACGTTCATCCAGTCACGTGGCGACACAACCTGGGACGCGACCCCGAGCGCGCCGCTCGCTTCAACGTCGGCGACTTCCCCAAGGGAGGCGACGGCAATACTCCCAACAGCGCCAGCGGCCTGATCAACCAACCAGCCGATCACGGAGTCAGCTACCGGCAGATCTTCGACCTCTCAGCGCTCAACGGAGCGCGAATCGTCCTGCCGCCCGGCAACTCAGGCCGGCCGGACAGCCCGCACTACGGCGACCACATGGACAAGTGGCTGAACATGGAGTACTTCCCGCTCTACATCGAGTGGGACGACATCGAGGCCAACAGCGAGGCCTCCTTGAGTCTCAATCCTGCTTAGGGCGCCGTCGCTGCGACGCTCGCTCTCAGGATTGCCAGACCGCGCTCAAGGTCCGCGTCATCGATCGTCAGTGCTGGCATCAACTTGACCACGTCGGACGCCGCGGCTCCCGAGGTCTCCAACAGCAGGCCTCGCTCGAACGCGGCCTTGGTGACCCGCGACGCCAACCCATCGATCGGTGTATGCAGACCCACCAGCAGTCCCCGCCCGCGAACCGTGGCACGCAGACCTTCATGCTCCGAGGCAATCGACTCCAGTTCGGCGCGAACGATGTCAGCTTTGCGGCGTACGTCGTCAGCCAACGAGTCGTCTTGCCACCAGGTCAGCGCTTCTGTCGCAGTCACAAAGGCGGCGTTGTTGCCTCGGAAGGTGCCGTTGTGCTCACCCGGCGACCAGATGTCGATGTCGGGGCGGATCAGCGTCAGCGACATCGGCAGGCCGCTGCCCGAGATCGACTTGGACAGACAGATCAGGTCCGGCTGAATCCCCGCAGCCTCGAACGAAAAAAACGTGCCGGTGCGGCCGCAACCGGCCTGGATGTCGTCGACGATCAGCAGCACGTCATGTCGCTTGCAACATTCCGAGAGTCGCTGTAGCCAGCCGAAGTCGGCGGTATGCAGTCCGCCCTCGCCCTGTACCGTCTCGACAATCACTGCAGCGACCGACACGTCATCCCTGGTCAGCATGGTGTCCAGAATCGAGATCGTGTCTACGTCGGGGCCGTGCTCCCCATCGAATGGCGCCGTGAGCTGATATTCCAGTGGAATGCCCGCAGATTCTCGCTTGACGACGTTGCCACTCAGGGCCAGTGCGCCCAGCGTCATGCCGTGGAACGCATTGGTGAACGAGATAACCGTCCGTCGTCCGGTCACCTTCCGCGCCAGTTTGAGCGACGCCTCGACGGCATTGGTACCAGTCGGCCCCGGGAACATCACCTTGTACGACATTCTCCGCGGCTGAAGAATCACTTCGTCAAAGCGCTTCAGGAAGTCGCGCTTTGCCGTGGTCGCCATGTCCAGCGAATGGAGAATGCCCTGCGACTGCAAGTAGCGCACCAGGGCCTGCATCATCGCGTCGTTGTTGTGTCCGTAGTTGAGACCGCCGGCGCCGCTAAAGAAGTCGACGTACTCGCGACCGTTCTCATCCCAGATCGACGACCCATGCGCTCGTGCCCAGACAGCAGGCCAGCCCCGTACGTAGGATCGGACTTCAGATTCCAACTCCTCAAAGACTTCGAGTCCACTCATGGCAGGTATAACCGTAACCATCCGCGACCCTCACAATCAGACGCTCCGCCCAGAGCCTCTACCTCCACTATGCCCGATCTCGTGGTCAATGTCGCTTCCATCAAACTCTCCCCCCTCTGGGGGACCGTTGCAACAGGCTCCATTCCGTCATTGCCGCGGCAAGCGCGGGTATGACAGAGCTGTTCGTGCGAATATGACACTTTTGAAAAGGTCTCCTCTGGGGGGAGATGCTGAAGGCAGAGGGGGGCGTCTCCTATCGGTGACCGTTTGCGGAATGATGCGCATGATCTTGCGATCCGTGTTCCATGTCACGTTCGCAGTGCTCGCATTGATCTGGGGCCGGCACGTCCAGCCCGGGATTGTGGTCGAAGAATCCCCACGGCTTCAGGCTGAATCCCGCCCGCTGTACCGGCATCACCGGCCAGTCCTCGGGCCGCACGATGTGATTCATCCCAACTGTGTACCAGAGCACCACATCCGCTTGTTTCAGCGGACGATTCGCGGCAATCCAACTCGGCATCCCCTGACCCGGCTCACTCTGCGCCGGGAAATCGCCGGCCGGATAGCGCTCCGTCGGCTCATATGCCGTCACCCAGAGCTGCTTCCGAGCAAACGCCGCCCGCTGCGCAATCAGCGACCGCTCATCAGCCATCATCGACACTGTCGGCCCCGGTGTCAGCACATACGCGGGCGACTCACCGATCGGATTGCTGACATCATCGTTCGCAATCCGCCAGTGTCGCGCCGAAGCTGAGTCAACCGTTCGTCCGCTCTGCAATTCCTCCGTGATCGCAGTCGCCTGCGCCGTGAAGGTGTTGTGGTACGGATTCTCCGGACCCTGAGGCAGCGGAACCGTATCGACCTCATAGACCGTGTTCGGTCCACCGTCGACATCCATGTCGAGCCGGAAGCTGAGGAAATGCTGGTGATGCACGCCTGCGAGCTGCGGTGCGATCTTGTGACGCGTGATCTGCGGATCGTCGTCATCAATCGCCATCGTCTGGATGATGCCGGTCGCCTTGACCTCATGCTCCCAGGAGCCGTCCTGGTAGAAGTACCAGTAGAGCCCGTAGTCGTAGTTGTCGACCGTGGTGATCGTGGAGACGACCAATCGCCGAGAGCGGCGTGACCAGGACTGCGTTCCGCGCTCGTCCGGATGCCGATACGTGTGCTTCCAGAGCAGCCCCGCGTCTTCTTCGTGAATGCAAATCGCATTCTCGATCGTGCGAGCCCCGCCGCGTTCGTCGGTGACCACACCGTCCATGTAGACGATCTCGCCAAGGCAATCACAGCCAAGCTCCAGCGAGTTGACCAACCGGCCGATGCCGCACTCGCCGGAGTCGAAGGCGTTCTTGAAGTAGTGACCAACCGAAGCGTCGCCATAAGGCACTACCATTTCGGCCAGCGACGCCCGATAGCAAATCGGTCGCAGACGGCCGCCGTCCTTATATCCAATCTGGTGCAACACCAGACCCTCACGCGGATGCAAGGACACCCGCATCTGCCACTTCTGCCAGTTCAACAGATGTCCGTGCAAACTGAAAGAAGGACCTTCAGATTGCACGATGTCGAGGGGCTTCAGATCGTCCCGCGCCGGGCCGCCGTGTTCATGGTCGAAGCGCAGCGACGAGGTCGGTGTCGGCGGCGAAGGCTCGTCCACGACTTCCAAGACTCGGTGTTCGACGAGATCAACGATCGCAATCAGTCCCTCGACCGGCCGGCCATAGGCGTTGTCATCCGGTTCGTCGCGCAAGTAGACGATGCCTTTGAGGATGCGGTGCTGAGTCTCCCACTCCGAGCCAAAGTTGCCGGACGGCCACAGGTGGATGAACGACAGATCAATCTGTTCTTCGCTCAGGCCGCGTCCAACCATCGCCGAGCGCCAGCCGGCGTCGGCGCGGATCGCCGATTCGGCGCGCTCGTATTCGTCAAACAGCGCCGGCGGCTGTGCGTCTGGACGCTCAGCCACCGACGACACCGCGCCGGCATCGAGATCGACCGTGACCTCGATTGTCAACCCAGACGACGTGTCGATGCAGACCAACTCGGCCGAGCGCGGCCGATCGACAGTCCCCTTGGGCGGCTCCAACGCCGCCACCATGAGAAAGCGCAGCGACTCCGGCGAGCCCAGGTGCTCGCTCGCGACTAATGACGCGCGGACGAGTTCATCCGCCGACAGCGGGTCGAGCGGATGAACCTGGATCGACGTTTCGGTGACCACCGTCGCTCCTAGCTGTGGCCCCTGGGAATCCGCTGATGAGCTCCGCTCCCCTCTCCCCCCCTTGCGGGGGGAGATGTCACGGAGTGACAGAGGGGGGGGTCCGCCGCCAGCGACCAGATAGGCCTTGAGATGGGAAGCCCCCTCTGCCTACGGCATCTCCCCCGCAAGGGGGGCGAAGGGGACTTTTGCAAAGGTCTCCTTGCAGGGGAAGCTGCCGAAAGCCTGCCCCCGGCCCGAACGGGGGGCTGAAAGGGGTCCCTCTCGGCCAGAGGGACCGATTGTTCAGAGATTCCTTAGCTGTGTCCGTTGTGGCCGGAGTGATTCGTGTGGTTGCTGTGGTCGTGGTCGTCGTGGTCCATGTCGTGGGCGCAATGGTCGGGCGCGGGCAGGTCGAGCGCCGGGTTGTGGTCGAAGAAGCCCGCCGGTCGCATCTTGAATCCGCTGCGATGCACCGGCGCGACCGGCCAGTCCTCGGGCACCACGATGTGGTTCATCCCGACGGTGTACCAGAGCACAAGGTCGGCGTCGGCAATTTCTCGATCGGCGGCCACCCACTCAGGGATGCCCTGACCCGGTTCGCTCTGGTTCGGGTAGTCTCCGGCCGGGTACATCTCCGACGCGTCGTAGGGCGTCACCCAGAGTTGCTTCTGCGTGAACTGAGCGCGCTGCGCGACCGCCGACTCGGGGCCGGCCATCATCGATACTGTCTCGCCCGGAACCAGCAAGAACGCCGGTGAGTGTCCGACCTGGTTCTGCGTGTTCGTGTTGGCAATCCGCCAGTGACGCGCAGAGGCCGAGTTGACCACGCGCTCGCCGTCAGATTCGCTGAGCAACGGCTTGGCGACGGCGGTGAAGGCGTTGTGATACGGGTTGTCGGGACCCGCAGGCAGCGGCACGGTGTCGACTTCGTAGACGGTGTTGGTCCCGCCGTCGACCTCCATGTCCAGGCGGAAGCAGTAGAAGTGCTGGTGAATCGGCGCCGCCAGTTGCGGCGCAATCATGTGCCGCGTGATCTGCGGGTCGTCCGGGTCGGCGGCGATCGTCTGCACGATGCCGGTCGCCTTGATCTCCTGCTCCCACGAGCCGTCCGGGTAGAAGTACCAGTAGAAGCCGTAGTCGTAGTTGCCGACCGTGGCAATCGCCGAGACCACCAGCCGCCGCGTACGGCGCACGTCGGAAATCGCGCCCTCATCGGTCAGCTCGGTGTGCTTCCAGTTGAGCCCGAAGTCTTCCTCATGGATGCAGACCGCATTGTTGATCGTGCGGGAGCCGCCGAACTCGTTGCTCACGTGGCCGTCGAGGTAGACGATCTCGCCCAAGCAGTCGCAGCCGAGCTCAAGCGAGTTGGTCATCCGGCCGAGCCCGCCGACCTCGCCGGAGTCGAACGCGTTCTTGAAATACTGCGTCGGTGAGGTGTCGCCGTAGGGCACAACCATCTCCGACATCGAGGCGCGATAGCAGATTGGTCGCAGGCGACCGTCGTCGTTGTAGGCAATCTGGTGCAGAACCAGGCCCTCGCGCGGATGCAGCGAGACCCGCATCTGCCACTTCTGCCAGGACAGCAGGTGACCGTCGAGCGTGAATGAGACGCCCTCGGGCTGCACGATGTCGAGCGGCTTCAGGTCTTCGCGCGGCGCAATGCCGTTGTCCCGATAGTGCAGGGACGACTCGGGCGCCGCCGGTCCGGGTTCGTCGATCACGTCAAGCACCCGGTTCTCGACCAGGTCAACCACGGCCATCACATGCTCAATCGGACGGCCGTAGCCAAGCGAGTCCTCGGAGTCGCGCAGGTACGAGATCGCCTTCAGCGTGCGGTGCTCGCGCTCCCACGAGGCGCCAAAGTTGCCGCCCGGCCAGGGATCAATCTGGATCAGCTTGATCTGCTCTTCGGTGATCCCGCGAGACTTCATCGCCGCACGCCAGCGGTCGTCGCTGCGAACCGCCTCAATCGCCCGGCCAAACTCCTCCGCCAGAGGGAATGGCTGATGCCCCTCGAGAGGAGTCCAGCGAACCACGGACGCAGAGTCCAGGTCAACCACACACTCCGCCGCGTCGCCGGACGACACGTCAAGCATCATCAAGAACGCACGCCGGGAAATCAGGTCGCCGTCGGAGAAGGAGCGGACGACATCCTTGGAAGGCTCGTCAAGAGCCACCAGAGGAAAGCGCCAGCCATCGCGAGGGTCGTGCGAGGCGGCAATTTGCGATGCCGCCGAGATTTCGTCGGCGCTCAGAGGGTCGAGTGGGTGGGTAACGCTAACGGGCGTCGCGGGTCGGGTTTCGGTGACCATGGGTGGTGCTCCTGTCTTACGGTCTTGAGCGGAGGGTACCGGAACCCGGCTTTGGACTGCTGGCGGATGGAATTTTCGGGCGAAACGAGCGAAAATGCCGCTCTGGACTGGGAATTGTGCTGGCAGGTGGTCAGATTAGTCCAGATTTGTCCAGATTTTGCTCGAATGTGCGCTGATCCGTGAGGGTGGCGCCAGGAACGGGCAGGAAATTCTGGGAATTGTCTGGGTTGTTGGGAGGGGTCACCTGCGTTTCATTGGTTGGCTTGGGGGTGATCGCCAATTGTATACGGACTGATGTTCTGTGAGGTCGGTGGTGGGAATGTGTTGTGTGGCGACCAGTGGGTGTGTGGCCGAGGCTTCGGGAACGGTCGTGCTGATCAAGGGATCGAGGTCGGGTGGGTGAGGCCGAATGGCGCGGTGGGTCGGGATTCGGTGACCTTGGTGGTGTCTCCTGTCTGGTTCAGATTCGAGGCTAGCTGAATGAAAGCCAGTGGGGCCACTAAGAACAGCTCAAGGCAGCGGCTTAGGCCATCGTTGCAATGCCCATTCTCCAAGGGACGCCGCCCTTTTGGCAATAGTTCCAGTGTTCCACTCCTCAAATCCATTAAAGACCTCATTGGTCGATTTGAAGATAGAACCAAATCCTGGTTCGTCAATCATCATTCGTCGGGTTTCGTCCCACGAGCGGTTGCTCTTCTCAGAGTTTGCCTTCTGGGTGAGCGGCACCAGATTGGCCCAAGTATCTGCTAGACGTTCCGCATCAGACTTGCTGACGCCTCCCCATCCGCTCTTCTTCGCGCTTTGGGGCATTAGGTGGTCAACAGTAATATCTTTAGGGTTCCATTCTGAGGTGTCTCCTCCCACAATGCCTCGCTCGTACTCGGTTAGTAGATACTTGCATCGCGCGGACGCGTATATCGGTTGATCCGCGATGGCAGACTTAAAGTCGGAGTCGCTAGGAAATTGAATAGTCCTAGCCTCGAGTCTATCCATCAACAGTTCTTTGTCTGCTTTGGCTCTACGCCACAAATCCTTGAACTCGGTATGTATACCAGTTGTACTTAGGCCAACTAGAGTGCGCCGCACGACAAACGAATCGATTATATCGATAGCTGTGGCGAGTTGTTCGTCACTAGTCTCACCTGAGAGATAACTGTTGATGAGTTCCATGAAGTACGGATAAGTAGGCTGGGGCAATTCTATTCGATGCAAGACAGTGATCTTCTGCCAGGTCTCTTCCAAGATACCGGGTGGACGTCTATCTCCAACAACAGCATGAAATGCCGGCAAGTATTCCCTAAGATCGTTAACAATAGCTTTTGCGGCAACTTCACCGCGCGCCCCACTGGTCACTGCGTCCGATTCCCAGTAGTCCTTTAGGCGTCGGTATGCGGACGCCTTTGTTGAAGATGAGTTGCGAATTAATGCGTAAGGGAAGAAGAATTTGTCCCTGTGCTCCAGGCCGAGTTCCGATTCGAAGGGTTCCCAGTGCTGTGCGTAGATATCTTCTGCGGCGTCCGAGTCTCCCCCTACGGCCAAGAAAACTCCGTTCCTTACGAGGTCGATTACCTTTAGGGGCTCGCCTGCAGTGTTGAGGCGTTCGTATACTTCGTGTGGGTCGTGATGGATTCCCAGCGTGATTTCCACGAACTCCAATCTTTCGACAACGTCGTCTCTGAGTTCTTCGAGCAACTGATTGGACAGTTCGGAGTTTTGAGAGCATAGCTTCCGTACTCTTCCACGAACCTCCTGCCATGCCCGAGACAAATGGTGAGTTTCGTAACCATAGCCTGGTTTGGTGAATTTTGGAGTGGGGTTCTCCAGGCACGACATGATAGCGCGGAACTGCTTGGAGTCGGTGAGTGTTGGTTCAACCCGTGGCCGGTCCTTGTGTGTGCCGGTTCTTACGAGCAGATATTCGCTTTCGAGAGCAGCAGCAGCATCGTCATTGCCGACATCTTGAAAGGCTTCGGCAATCGCGGTCAGGATCAAATACACGGTGAGGATTCGTTGCTGACCGTCGATGATTGAGTTTAGGGGGACCTGAGCGCCTTTGGCCGGTTCGACAATCTGCAGTACTAGCGCACCAAGAAAAAGAGAGTCTCGTGAGTCGTCGTCTGTACCGCCTTCGTCCCGTAGTGTTTCCAGATCATCCCAGAATCTAGGGATTTGAGCGTTGTTGCCTGAGGAGCGCCAAACATATGTCCGTTGAAATTCAGGAGCTTTGAGACGTCTATCGGCGGTTGTGAAGAGCTCGCGTACTGAGACTGCTTCTCCAGATAATGCATCGCTGAGTTTTGCCATCAGTGTCTCTCTCGCGGGAGGCGCGGTTTGCCTGGAGTGTAACTGGGTGCAGCGCCGTGTGGCAGATGCAAGAGAAAAAGAGAGGGCGGGCCGATTGGCCCGCCCTCTTGGCTTTGCCTTGGTGGCTTGGGACTAGACAGCTTCGATGATTGTGCTGATTCCCATGCCGGCGCCGATGCACTGGGTGGCCAGACCGTACTTGCCGCCGGAGCGCTTGAGCTCTCGGGCGACCGTGGTGACCAGGCGGGTGCCGGTGGCGCCCAGCGGGTGGCCGATGGCCAGTGAGCCGCCGTTGACGTTTACACGGTCCAGCGGGATGCCCAGTTCCTTGACCGACGGGATGACCTGTGCGGCGAAGGCTTCGTTGAACTCGACGCGGTCGATTTCCGAGGCGTCAACGCCCGCGTGGGCCATCGCCTTGCGGGTCGCCGGGATCGGGCCCAGACCCATGACCTGGGGCTTGACCCCGCCGACGCCGAAGCCGACGATCCGGGCCAACGGCTCGAGGCCGAGCTCGTCCGCCTTGCGCTCGCTCATCAGCAGCGCCGCGGTGAATCCATCGTTGGTCGGGCAGCTGTTGCCCGCCGTGATGCGGATTTCGCCCTGCGTGTGGGAGACGGTGCCGCGCACGGTGCGCAGGCCGCTGAGGCCCTCGAAGTTCGTGCCCGGGCGGAAGCCCTCGTCGACTTCAATCACGCGCTTGTCGCCGCGCTCGTCGAGCAACAGGTTGCCCTCTTCGTCGAAGACCGGCATTTCGACCTCGATCGGGACGATTTCGCCCTGATAGAAGCCGGAGGCCAGCGCCTCGCCGTACTTGCGGTGCGAGTTGACCGCGAACTCGTCCAGCTCCTCGCGCGAGAGGTTGTACATCTCGGCGACGTTCTGGGCGGTCTGCAGCATCGAGGTGACGGGCGAAGAGTCGAGAATCTCGTCCGGAATCGGAACCGAAAAGTCGAGGCCGTGTGACGGCAGCAGGTTGCGCTGGTTCTCCGACATGTTGTGGCGGTCCGAGTTGAACTCGGTAATCCGGGTCGGTTCCGCGCCACCGCCGCCGCCGAGCTGGCGGCCCATGCGCTCGACGCCCAGGGCCACGCCGACATCAATCGCGCCGACCATGATCTCCTGCGCGACGCGGTGCATGGTCTCCATCGAGGAGCCGCACTGGCGGTTGGAGTCGAAGGTGCAGACGGACTCGGGCAGGCCGGCCAGTCGCACGATGTGGTTGGCGCCGATGCCGGCCAGCTCAGTCACGCCGCCGACGCAGCCCATGCCAACGTCTTCAATGTCGTGTGGGGAGAGCTGCGGGTAACGGCCCAGCAGTTCCTGAAGAACCTGCACGCCAATCGTGTCAAGTCGGGTCGCCGTAAACGCGCCGCGCCCGCCACGGGCAAAAGCGGAACGAGCGCCGTCAACAATGACGACATTCTGCATTTCCATCGGTCATTTCCTCTCTGAGGCGCAGGCGCGCCTGGTTTCACGGGTTCAGTCGTGAAGTGTAGCGAATGCTGCGACTAGAGCGGCCCGCTTAGGAGCCGAAGATGGACTTGACCAGACATAGAAAGCCGGGCAGCACGTCCGATCCATCTAGATAACCATCTTCTTTAATGGCGACGACCGGAGTCCCAGTTCGATGCACGTCCACGCTGCGGGTATCGGGGTGGATGACCCAGACGAGCCGGACGCCATAGCTGAGCCACATCAGAGCCTTTTGAAGGACGTCGTCCGGATTGTCGCTCGGCGAAACAATCTCGACTACAAGTTCGGGAACAGCTTCCAGATAGCCGCTCTCCCGCTTGTCCAAAGGCAGCTGGGCTGCGGAAATGAACGCGATGTCAGGCTCACGAACTGTGTCTGGATCTCGTTGCAGCCACACCCCGGAATCCGAGCCAATCAGTCGACCGAGGCGCTGCGGGACTACGAAATTCCCAAGATGCCTACCCAACTCCATGACCACTTGACCGTGCTCGACTCCGCTAGACATGGTTTCGCAAAGCACTCCCTGAATAAGCTCACCGCGAACGCCGCTGCTATGGAGGCGAAGGAGGTCGCCCGCGGTCAACAGGCCGGCGTCGGTTGTGGTCATCGGATGGTTCTCATGCGTATCAGGCTAGCGCGTCGGCAGGATGCCAGATCTGGATTGATCAACGGTTCCGCGCGGGCAAGTGTGGCGTTCGGGATAGACGACTCGGTCTGATGTCAGGCCGATCAGAATCGTCGGCAGCCTGCGGTCCACTTGATCGCGCAGCAAAGGCAGCTGCTTGGCGATCCACTCCTCGCGACGTTCTTCCGAGCGCATCCCGGTTGTCAGTCCGATTCGAGTGGGCCGACGCCAGAGAGGCGCCGTGGAGAAATCGCGAATCAGGGCTCGTTCGATCTGTGAACGGCGCTGGGCGAGCGCGTCATAGACGTATTCGTTGCAGCCGTTGCATGAGCAATCGAGGATGAGAAAGAGGCTCGCTCGCTGGCGTCGCCGAACTACACGAACATTTCGCCATTCATGTTGCTTCGCCGCAGCCACAGCGTCTCTCAGAAGGTTTCAACCCTCGATCAAGTCGAGGCCTGGGATTCGGTGTCAGGCGCCAGAAATGCGCCGCGCCGGACTCCTCAGGAGCCCGGCGCGGTTTGTTGGTGTCCGTTGACTTCGTGGGTTAGACCTCGCGGGTTAGACCTCGAAGTTGTAGACCTTGGCGGCGTTGCGCTGGAGGACGTTCAGCAAGTCTTCCTCGGGTAGCACGCTGAGCACTTGCTCGACGTGCTCCTTCGGGTTGCGGGCGATGCTGTTCGGTCCCGGCGACATCGACGTCGGGTGCGGGAAGTCGGTCTCGAACAGGAAGTTCTCGGAGCCGAACGACTTGATCGCATTGAGCACCGAATCTTCCTCGAACCAGAAGCAGCCGTAGCACTGGCGGCGGAAGTACTCGGACGGCAGCAGGTCCATCTCGGGGTGCTCTTCGCGGCAGCCGGAGTTCAGCCACTGCCAGTCCATCGCCTCGAGCAGGTACGGAATCCAGCCGACGCCGGACTCAACCGAGACGACCTTGAGCTCGGGGAAGCGGTGACACATGCCCGAGAGAATCACGTCGAGGATGGCGTTTGAGTTGTCGAGGAACAACTTCACAGTCGACTTGGCGTAGGCGGCCTGGCGGCCGTTGTCGACGGTCACGTTGCGCAGCTCGGTCAGGTCGCCGGAGCCGATGTGGAAGTTGATCGACAGGCCCATGTCCTGCGCCTGGTTCCACAGCGGGTCCCAGTGCTGCTCGGTAATCCGCGGCAGTCCGAAGCTGTGCGGCTGGTTGGTCATCAGCACACCGCGGTGTCCGCGGTCGTAGGCGCGCTGCATCTCGTCAACGCAGGCCTGCACGTCCCAGAACGGCATTGCCATGATCGGGATGAAGCGCGACGGCTCGACCGAGGTCCAGTCAACGAGGAAGTCGTTGTAGGCGCGGACGCAGTCGAGGCGCAGCTCGTCGTCGGTCATCTGCAGGAAGTTGCCCGAACCGAAGCCGCCGACGTTCGGGTAGACGACCTGGGCGTGCATGCCGTACTCGTCCATGCGGCGCAGGCGCTCATGGATTTCCCAGCTGCCGTGGTCGGCTTCCTTGAGGCTCGGCGGGTGATTCGGCGGCGGCGTTTTCCAGCCGGCCATCGCGGCGCCGGCGGTGGGCATGAACTTCTTGCCGCCCATGACCCAGCGGTCCTCGTTGATCTCCGGGTCGAAGATCACGTGCGGAACCAGGTCGCCCCACTTCTGCGTGGAAATCCGGTCGGTCCACAGCGTTTCCGGTTCGGAGACGTGGGTGTCGGAGTCGATCACCTTGATGCGATCACAGATCATCTCAGCCATTGCGGATCCCTTCGTGTCAGCGAGAGAGTTTGAGATGTAATCAGGTTAGCACTCAGGCTGACCCATTCGGATGACGGCGCGGCTAGCCCCAATTCGGGCATGTTCGTACCCTGAGCGTTAGTTCGCGCAGCCGAAACAGTTTCACGTGTCCGTCCGCACTGACTCCGCTAACCCCCAATCGCCCCCCGATGAGCAGCGCCCCCTGGGCATCGATCTGCCCAAGCAGACCAAGCGCCTGATCGTGATCGGCGCGATGTTGGGCATGTTCATGGCCGCGCTCGAACAGAGCGTCGTCAATCCGGCGATGCCGCAGATCGTCTCCGAACTGGGCGGGCTCGAGCTGTACCCCTGGCTGGTGCAGTCGTTCATCATGGCGCAGGTCGTCACGATTCCCGTGGCCGGCACCCTGAGCGACTTTTACGGTCGCAAGCCGGTGCTGATCGGCGGCCTGATCATCTTCTTGCTTGGCTCCGCCCTGTGCGGGTTTGCGCCAGGTATCTACGAACTGATCGCCTTCCGTGCCGTGCAAGGCGTGGGCGCGGCGATCCTGATGACATCCACCTTCTCGGTCGTCGGGGATCTCTATCTCCCCGCAGACCGCGGACGCCTCATTGGGTTGTTCGGCGGGGTGTTCGCCTTGAGCGCCCTGATCGGCGCACCGCTCGGCGGCGTATTGACCGAGACGCTCTCCTGGCGCTGGGTGTTCTGGGTCATGTTGGCGGTCGGACCGCTTGTCCTGCTGGTGATCGCGGTCAAGATGCCGTGGCTGCGGCCTCCACCGAAGCCGTTGAAGCTCGATATCAAAGGCGTGCTGCTGCTGACCATGGCGCTTGTGCCGGCGATGATCTCGCTCAGCCTGGCTGCGACCTGGGGTTGGTTTGCTCCGCAGACCTTGGCGCTGTTTGCGATCTCTATCGCGGCGATGTACCTCTTCTTCCGCGTCGAGCGAAGCGCCGAACAACCAATCGTGCCGCTGGAACTCTTCAAGATTCCGACCGTCGCGACGACGGCGGTGGTGAACTTCTTCCTCGGCGTCGGTATGATGGGCGTCTTTGTCTACCTGCAGTTCTACTTGCAGGTGGGGCTCGGCGCCGATGCAGCCACCGCCGGCCTGGTCATGGGTCCGATGATCCTGGTCTCTGTCGCCGCCTCGGTGATCTCGGGACAGGTGATGGCGCGGACGGGACGCTACAAGGCCCTGGCCGTGACCGGCTCGTTGATGATGTTCGCTTCGATGCTGCTGTTGTCGACGATGACCAAGGACACCACGATTGCCGGTGTGCTCGGTCGCATGTTCCTGTTCGGCATCGGCATGGGACTGATGATGCCGGTGATGTCGATCGCGTCGCAGAACGCGTCGCCGCAGAAGTACCTGGGCATCGTCTCCGCGTTCACGCAGTTCTTCCAACAGGTTGGCGGGGTGATTGGGATCGGCGTGATCGGGGCCTTGTTCAACGCCCGACTCGCAAGCGGACTGGCCGAGCGACTGGCGCCCGATCTTGTCGACAAAGTGCAGCCGGAAAAACTGGTTGACCCACTCTTCCGTGACGCGCTGATGGCAGAACTCGGTCCCGAGGTCTGGGTCGTCGCTGAGCCACAAGTGCAGGCCGCCGTCGCGACGGCGATCACCGACAATTTCCTCCTGGCCGCAGCGATCGTGTTCATTTCTGTGCTCGCCATATTGCGGATGAAAGAAATTCGGCTGCGTCGTGAGGGTGTCCCAGGCAATGCGGTCGACGTCCAGCGACCCAGGCCGACGCGCGCGATTCCATCGGGACCGGTTGTCACCTCAGCCAGGGACATTCCGATTTCGTTGCGGCCCAGCCGCCCAGCTCGCAAGACTCGCTTGAATGGTGTGTCGGAAGTCTTCGACCTGGAGTTGCGTGGACAGGTCGACCCTCCCAGCGTGGCTGTGGCCGTCGACGCTGCTGCGCCGGCGCCGGGTCTGCGACGGTCTGTCATGGCCGCCGCGATGCTCGGCGCGGGAGTCGGATTCGTACTCTCTTTGGTCTATCCCCGAAACCGACGCGGCTAGACCCCTCCCTTGTTGTTCCCCTCTCCGATCCCCTCTCCCACTGGGAGAGGGTCAGGGTGAGGGTCCCTCCGATGGTCTTTGCTCCAACTCCATCAAGATGGCATCCGCCACTGCCTCCAACCCCGTCAAGACCGCGTTGTTCCAGAATCTCAATACGCGATAGCCCTGGGATTCCAGCAACGCTGTCCGCCTGCTGTCTTCGCGCGACCGCTGCTGATGTTGGCCGCCATCGACTTCGATCACCAATCGTTGATCGATGCAGACGAAATCGACAACATAGCGGCTGATTGGGGTCTGTCGGCGGAATTTGTAGCCGCCTAATTGCCGATTTCGCAAGACACTCCAAAGGGCGCGTTCTGCGTCCGTCGAATCACGGCGTAGTCGTCGGGCGCGCGAGGTGATGCTCATAGTTGTTGTCTCACGGCCGAACCCTAACCCTCTCCCAGAGGGAGAGGGAATTCTCCCAGAGGGAGAGGGAATTGAAACCTGACCCGTTCTCGTCCCTCTTCCCTCCGACCCCCTCTCCCTCTGGGAGAGGGTTAGGGTGCGGCTCCGACCAACGTCCTCTCCGAAGCCGACCCCGCTAGTCCTCGAACTCCGCAGCGACCACTGCAAACGCCTCTTCCGAGGCTTCCAGCGTGTGAGCGACATCTGCGTCGTCCAAGGCTGTCGACAGGAACCCGTTGTGGAACGGATGCAGGTAGATACCTCGGTCGGCGAGCTCGCCAGCGAAGCGGTAGGCCCGAGGCGCCTCCCTCTTTGAGAAATCATCTCCATCGAACAGCATCAGCGGAATCTGGACCGGTCCGGTTTGTCGGATGCCGACCCCGTGGGCGTCGGCGGCCTGCTGCCAGCCATCACGCAGGGCATTCCCGATTCGTTCCATGTGGGCGATGCCGCCCGTCTCCTGCATTGTGGTGATTGTGGCATACGCCGCGGCCATTGGCGCACCGGTAAACCAGTAGGAGCCTGTTGCGAACGTCGCCGCGACCGACTCCGCCAGGCTGTCGCGTCCCATCAACGCCGAAATCGGATGGCCGTTGCCGATTGCCTTGCAGTAGACGCTGAGGTCGGGGTCGACGCCAAGCGGCGCCCAGCTGCCGGCGAGGTCGAGGCGGAACCCGCCTCGCACGTCGTCGAGGATCAGAACGATCCCGTTGGCGTCACAGAGGTCGCGCAGACCTTGAGCGAATTCGACCGTCGGCAGTTCCTGGTCGTAGCCGACATCGTGCCTGAAGGCCGAGACGATGATGGCTGCGGCGTCACCCTCAGCGGTATCGAGGGCATCCTGGACCGAACTCAGGTCATTGAATTCATACTCGATCGTTCCTTCGGCGGAACCTTCGGGTCCGCCCGACATCCAGGTCGGGGAAGCGCCGTGATAGGCGCCTCGCGCTCTGAGAATTGCGTCCTTGCCTGTCGCGGTGCGAGCGACCGAGGCGGCGTAGACGGTCGCGTCGGTGCCATTCTTGGCGAACCAGGCCCAGTCTGCCCACGGCGTGATGTCCACGAGCAGCTCGGCCAACTCCACCATCTGTTCGGAGGGACCGTTCATGCAGTCGCCGGCGTCCTGCACCTCCGCGGCCGCTCTGTCGACTGCAGGATGCTTGTAGCCGAGCAGAATCGGTCCGTAGGCGCACATGTAGTCGATGTACTCATTGCCATCGACGTCCCACAGGTGTGATCCGTCGCCCGCAGAGAAGAACTGTGGGAAATTCTGAGGCAGGTAGGCCACGTTTTGGTGTCCGTACATGCCGTTGGGGATGACCGCTCGCGCTCGCTCGCGCAGTGCCATGTCGTTCGATCGCTGACGCTCGGTGGTCATGCCGTCCCTCAATTTCATCGCAGAGTTCATCGCAGAGTTCATCGCAGAATCGTTGTGCGTCCGAGTCTAAACGCCCGCCGATACCCTGCGCAGCATGAGTAATTCCTCCAGCGTGTTTGTTGAGTATGAGGAACACCCGCTCGTCAAGGCGGCACGAGAGTTGCAGCCGATGATCCGCCAATTGGCGGATGAGATTGAGGAGACCGGTTCGGTCCCGCGGGAAATCATTGACGCGATCACGGATCGCGGCCTCTATCGACTGAATCTCCCGGCACGCAGCTATGGGGAGCAGGCGCATCCATTGGTGGTGTTTCACGTAATCGAAGCGCTGGCTCATGCCGACGCCTCGACCGCGTGGGTCGTGATGATCGCGACCGAGGTGTCGCTGCTGGCGGCCTACCTGCCCAATGCGGTGCTGAGTCAGATGATTGGTGGCGAGGAGCCGGGCGGTCCACGATGCCGGATTGTTGGCTCATCGCGAGTGATGACGACGGCGGAGCCGGATCAGGCGGGCTACCGATTGAGCGGGCGTCTGAACTTCGTCAGCGGCGTGGAGCACGCGACCTATGTGGTCGCGACGTTCATCGACTTTGAGGAACGCGTCCGCTTTGCCTTGCTGCCGCAGCGAGCAGGGAACGTGGTTGAGACCTGGGACGCCATGGGTCTGCGCGGCACCGGCAGTCACGATTGGGAACTTGATCGCGTGTTTGTGCAGAACGCTCATACCTGGGCGGCGGCGGATCCGCCGCATGCGGATGGTCCGCAATGGTGTGTGCCCGACCGCTCGCTCGTCGCCTGGATTGCCAACGCCGGGCACGCGACTGGTACTGCGCAAGGGGCGCTGGACGATCTGGCCGTCGTCGCTTCGGAGTCGACGACCGGAGACACTGCGGCCTTGCGCGAGCGCGAGGCATTTCGCCTGGCGTTCGCTCGAGCGCAGGCTGAGGTCTCGGCCGCCCGCGCACTCGTCCAGGAGGCCTGGTCGACGGCGTGGCCGTCGATCGAGCAGGGGACGCCCGATCCCAAGTTGCTCGGACGCTGCCGTCTGGCCAACGTCCATGCGGTTCATGCGTGCGTCAATGCCGTCGAGCAATTGTTCCGGGCCGGCGGGACGAAGGCGGCGCGTCGGACGTGGACGCTGGAGCGGCGCTGGCGAGACCTGCAGACAGCGCGTCAGCATGGGGCCGCATTGGAGTGGAACTTCGATGCCGGGGTCCGGCCGTTGCTCAATATGCCGACGCGTCGCGCCCGTTAGCAGACGTTCTCTTGGCCCACATGTCACGAATTTGACGAGTTGGCTTAGCATGGCGAAATCAGGCTGGCTGAGCGGGCCGATGCGCCCGTCGCTGATCTGGCTTGTTCGTGTGGGAGACGTATGGCCGGACCCTTGGATGGCTTGGTCGTGCTGGATCTGACCAGCGTGGTGGCGGGGCCATATGCGACGAAACTCTTGGCCGACTACGGAGCGCGAGTGATCAAGGCGGAGCCGCGCGGCGGCGACGCGTCGCGTCGGTTCGGCCCGTTCCCCAACCACAAGCCGAACATCGAGTCCTCAGGCCTGTTCATGCACCTCAACACGAACAAGCAGTCAATCGTGCTTGATCCGCACACAGACGACGGCGCCGCGACGGTGCGCCGGCTGGCGATGGCGGTTGACGTGGTCCTGGAAGACCTGAGGCCGGGCGAGGCTGAGGCGGCCGGTTGGGGTTGGGAAATGCTGCACTCGATCAATCCCAAGTTGATTATGTGCTCAATCACGCCATTCGGCCATACCGGTCCGTATCGCGACTACCGCGGTTCCGAGATCACCATGCAGGCGATCGGCGGTCCATTGCATGCGACCGGCGCAGCCGACCGCGAGCCGATCAAGATGGCTGGTCACTACGCCAACTATCACGCCGGAGCGACCGCCGCCCTCGCGATCATGCTGGCCCTGAAGCGCGTAGCGGATGATCCTCTGGCCGGCGACTGGATCGATATCTCGATCTATCGCTGCCAGGCAGGCTGTCGTGATCGTCGGACGATTCAACTCCTGGCGGCGGAGTACAGCGGCGTGGTTCCGGGACGGGCCCAGCCGGCGGGCAAGCGGGTCGGATTCGGCATCTATCCCTGCGCCGACGGCTTTGTCAACATCATGGGCGCAGGCACGCGACTGCCGCGGCTGTTGACGTGGGTTGGCCGAACCGATCTGCTCGAGGCAGAGGACTACCTGTCCGGTCCGCGCTCCGGCTCCGGTTTCGGCGCTCGTGTTGACGACGCAGTGGAAACGTATCTCGCGGATAAACGCAAAATCGACCTGGTCGGGGAAGCACAGGCGGCAGGGTTGCTCGCCGGCGCCGTGATGACCGTCGCCGATGTCCTGGATGATCCACAATTGAAGGCGCGTGACTGGTGGCATCACATCACCCACTGGCACGGTACCTCGCTGCCGTATCCGGGATTCCCCTTCCGGATGAGCGAGTCTCCGCCTTTGCCTCCCAAACGGTCACCGAGGTTGGGCGAGCACTCGCGAGTCGTGCTTGACCTGACCCCTCCGGATCCGATCGAAGGCATGCGGCATCCGCTGCCCGAGGGACCGAAGAGCGCATTGCATCTTCCACTCGAGGGGATTCGCGTCGCGGCAGTCACGGTTGTCTGGGCAGGCCCGCACGTGGCTCAACTGCTCGGCGAGTGGGGCGCCGACGTGATCAACGTCGAGCCGGTCAACCGGATTCAGCCGTACACCCGCGGCGCCGAGAACGCACCCTCCAAGGATGCAATGTTGCGCGGCGCCGAGCAGGGAGTCCAACCGCAATATCCGGACGCCGAGCCCGGAGACGATCCCTGGAATCGATTCGCGTCGTTCAACTCCCACGCTCGTAACAAGCGGTCCATGACCTGCGACATCATGTCGCCGGAAGGACGCAAAGCGTTTCTCAAGCTGATCGCCGAATGCGACGTGTTGGTCGAAAACAACGTGCCGACCACGATCGACAAAGCGGGCATCGGTTGGGAAGAGCTACGCGAGGTCAATCCGCGCCTGATCATGCTGCGCATGCCGGCATTCGGGCTCGAAGGGCCGTACTCCTCGTACCGCGCATTCGGACTACACGTCGAAGCGATGGTCGGTCATACGCACCTGCGCGGCTATCCCGATCGCGGGCCTGCGGGGATCGGCGAAACGCTAGCGAGTGACGGGTTGTCGGGTGTGCAGGGAGCGGTTGCGGTGTTGATGGCCCTCCGACATCGCGAGCGGACCGGACTGGGGCAAATGGTCGAGATGCCGCTAACGGAAGGGTTCATCCCGACCCTCGCCGAGTACCTCTTCCAGTTCACAATGAATGGCGAAAACCCGCCGTCGCAGGGTAATCGGCACGAGTTTCACGCGCCATACGGCATCTACCCATGTCGCGGTGACGACCAGTGGATTGCGATCGATGTCGCCTCCGACGCCGAGTTCGTCACGCTCTGCGACTCATTGGCGGCCGGACCCGGCACAGCGTCTGTGCAGTCCGACCTGGCCCACGCGCCGCTCGACACCCGCTTCACTCATGCCAAGGGGCGGCAGGCGAACTCCGAAGCGCTGGACGCCCTGATTGGCAGAGAGACCAAGATCTGGAACAAGGAAGACCTCTTCCACAAGTTGCAGGCGGCCGGCATCTGCTGCGCGCCTCTGAACGATCCGTTTGATGCGCTATCGGATCGTCATTTGCGCGAGGTTGGCTTCTTCGAGCAAATGACGGTCGACGGCGTGGGCACGCACCGCTATCCGGGACTGACCTTTACGATGACCCGCACGCCGAATCAACTGCGCACGCCGCCAGCCAAACTGGGCGAGCACAACCGAGAGATCTACTGTGATCTGCTCGGCTACTCCGAGGATGAGCTGGCCGAGTTGGAAGCCAGGGGGTTGGTCGGGACGGCCTATCCCGACTCCTTGCTGCCGAAACATCTCCGCCGCGAAGTATCGACAACATAGACAGATTAGACAGAACTGGAGCCCAACCCATGCCCCGACTCGGACCGCAAACCTTCGACGACCTGAATGACGACCAGCGAGTGCTGTGGGAGAACATCACGACTGGGCCGCGAGGCAATCCGGATCGAGAACATGGCGGGCTGGCCGGTGCCGATGGGGCGCTGGTCGGACCATTCAATGCGTTGTTCCTCTCGCCCGGCGTCGGCGACGCAATCCAGAAGCTGGGCGCAGCGATCCGCTACAGCACTTCGCTGCCGGCCGATCTGCTGGAGGTCGCAATCTGCACGATGGGCGGTCACTGGCGAGCCAACTTCGAGTTTTGGGCCCACGCTCGGCTTGCTGCGAACGCCGGTGTTTCGGCTGACGCCCTCGACGCCATTCGCGACGGCGGCTCGCCGGACTTCGGCGACGAGCGGCTGCAAACGGTCTACCAATTCGGGCGAGAGCTGATTGAGAATCAGCGCGTCTCGGACGAGACCTTCGATGCGCTGACAGGCATGATCGGCGAGAGCGGCGTCTTCGAAGTCGCCTCGGTGATGGGCTACTACGGGCTCGTATCGATCGGGCTGAACACCTTCAATGTGGGGATGCCTCCCGGTGTCGAGGCGCCGTTCGCTGACTGATTCGAGAGAGGCCCATGCTCAGCGAAGTTGACCGTGCCTTCTTCGACCAACACGGCTACCTGGTTGTTCGCCAACTGATTCCTCGCGAACAAGTCCAGACCGTGCTGGACGCGATCTGGGACTTCCTCGAGTTCGATCCGAATGATCCGTCGGATTGGCATCGCGAGCCGCACCGCGTCAACGGCATGGTGGAGATGTATCACCATCAGGCGCTGTGGGATGTGCGCCAGAGTCCGCAGATGTACGAGCTGTTCCGCGAGCTGTTCGGTCGGGACGATCTCTGGGTCTTCCTCGACCGAGCCAACCTGAAGCCGCCGCCGAATGAGGAGCATCCCGAGTACGACCACCACGGCATGGTGCATTGGGACATGGATGTGCGTCAGACGCCGACACCGTTCGAGCTGCAGGGCGTGCTCTACCTGGTCGATACGAAGCAGGGTGAGGGCGGCTTCCAATGCGTGCCGGGCGTTCACCGGCGAGCGGCCGAGGTCTCGGCGGGAATATCAAACGAAGACCTGCGACATCAACAACTGCACGAGCGATTCCCCGAGCAGATCGGCCCACCGATTGAGGTCGAGGCCAACGCCGGCGACTTCATCATCTGGCACTCCGCGCTGCCGCATGGCAACAGCCGGAATTGCTCCGACAAGCCTCGGCTGGCGCAATACGTGCGTTTGTTCCCTGCCGTCCCGGCCGAAGAAGAACTTCGGGAGGCGAGAATCGCCTCGTGGCGAGAGTCGACGCACCCAGCATTCCAGAACCCGCGCGCATTTCCCGGCGATCCGCGAGGCAAAGAGGCAGAATCGCCGCCGGCAGAATTGACGCCGCTCGGTCGCAAGCTGCTGGGTCTGGACGACTGGAACTAGCGCCTGTTCACATTGACGGCCCGATCTCAATCGAAGCGCCTATCAACTCTCCCGCTCCCCCTCGCAGAGCCTGTCCCCGGCCTGAACGGGGAGGGAGCTGCCGAAGGCTGAAGGGGTCCCGCCTCCCATGGTCCAGGCGGAGCGTCACTGCTTGCTCTTCACCTCCCCATGTGAACAGACCCTAGTCGGGCGGCTCGTCCGCGGGCTCTCGTCGTAGTTGGACGATCGCGCTGCCGGTGACGAGCAGCGCGAGGCCGACCAGGACCTCAAAGCCGAGTGACTCGCTGAGGATGATCCAGCTAAAGATGACGCCGAAGATCGGCGCGAAGAGCATCGTCGCCGAGACCTGTGACGGCAGGTAGCGCTTGATCAGCCAGGTGTTACCGATGAATCCGAATCCGCCAATCACGACGCCCTGATAGAGCAGGGCGACGAGGAAATCCGAGTTCCAGACCAGAGGTCCTGACTCGAGCAGCACGCCGCCGATACCAAAGAGGATGACGGCGGCTACGGATTGCGTCATCAGCAGACGCGCCGGATGAATGCTTTGGGAAAAATGGGAGAGATAAATCTGTCGCGTGCCGAGCAGCATGGCCGACGTCACGGTCATCAGGTCGCCCCAGACGCTGGCGCCCGGCGCGCTGAATCCGCCGACGAAGACCACGACCACCCCGCTGTAGGCGATCAGCAATCCTCCGGTTCGCCGTAGCGACATGCGATCGCCTGGAATCAGGAAGTGCCCGAGCAGCGCCGTCCAGAGCGGGAATGAGAAGATCAATACGGAGGCGTGGCCGGAACTCGTGTGATCGCCGCCGACGTACATCAACGTCGTCTGCACGACGAACAGAATGCCCAGGCCAACTAACGGGCGGAACTCTTCCCGCGGGGGTCGCAAGGATGTGCGCGTGACGAGCGCGTAGCCCAGGACCACGATTCCGCCCAGCATCATGCGGAGGGCGCTGAGCCGTAGTGGTCCGACGCCCTCTTCGAGTGCAGCCTTGATCGCGACCGGCTGCCCACCCCAGAGCAGGACAAGCAGCATGGCAAACGCGCCGGCTCGCAGGTTTAGCGGCCGACGAAGCTCCGGCGCGTCCGCGGGTGGATCAATCTCTCGGCTCTGCGGGACGTTGCGTTCGATGGCCACGTCCCGACGATACCGCTAGGTCATGCCGACTCCGTGTCGCCGAGCGGCCAGGCGCGCACGGCGGTAATCGGAGCGAGGTGCTCGCGCAGCAACGTCCACGAGTCGCCGGCGTCGGTGGAGCCATATAGCTCGCCGCCGCTGGAGCCGAAGTACAGGCCAAGCGGATCGCAACAGTCCTGGCCCAGGGCGTGTCGGTAGACCGTTTGGAAGAAACCCGACTGCGGCAGTCCCTCAGAGAGGCGCTCCCAGGTGGCGCCGGCGTCGCGTGTCCGGTAGACCGCAAGCGATGCGCCGTACGGCATCCGCGCCTGGTCGGAATCGTGCGGGACGAAATAGCAAGCGTCTGGATTCCGAGGATCGATGGCGGTTGGGAATCCAAACGCGCCAGGCAGATCGTTGCCAACGTTGATCCAGGATTGGCCGTCGTCGTCGGAGCGATACTGACCAAAGTGAGTCTGCTGCCAGAGTCGGCCACGCTGCGTTGGATGCGCGATCAGCGAGTGGACGCAGGGGGCGAACTCCTGCATCTCGGGCGGGAGGTGGTCAGACCGAATGCCCTTGTTGCGGGCCGCCCAGGTCTGTCCGCCGTCGTACGAGGCGTAGACCCCCGTTGAGGAGCCGCCAACGATGATCCGCTGCGGATCGTCGAGATCGACCGAGATGTGGTGAAACATCATCCCGGCGGCCCCCGGTACCCAGTACTTGCTGTACGGATGCTCAGACAGCGATCTCACTTCCTCCCAGGTCTCGCCGTCGTCAGCCGACTGAAAGATCGCGGCGGGCATGATGCCGGCGTAGAGCGATCCGTCAACCGCACCGGGTTCAACGATCCAGATACCCTCGACCGAGCGCTCACCGTCGGTATACGCAGGCGTCCCGGCCTCGTTCCAGGTCTCGCCCCAGTCGGACGAGTAGTGCAACCGAGGACCCCACTGCCAATGATTGGCGGCGCACCAGATCTTTCCCGTGCGAGCGTCAAACATCGAGTAATCAACGATCCAACCGCTCCGCTGCAAATCCGACCATTCCCAATCGGTTCGCTCATTCGAACTCCGGCCGATGATCAGTCCCTTGCGAGTGCTGACCAACAGTCCTGCTTCCGTCATGTCATCTCCTGCTGCCTCTGCTAAGTGGCCTCTGCTGGATGCTCCCTGCGCCGCCGGAGACAGCGGGAAGAATGTGCAGCTGATCCCCGTCGACAACCAGGTCCGACAGATCTCGACGGTCGTGAATCAGCTCGTTGTTGATGTAGATGTTGACGTGCTGCCGCAGTCGGCGGGCATCGTCGAGCACGAACCGTTGCAGCGATGGATGAGCGACAATCAGAGCGTCGACTGCCTCGCGAGCCGTCGATCCAATCACATCGACGCGCTCGGGCACATCGACATGAACTCTCAGCCCTTTCGCCATCCGAATCTCGACGCTCATATTCGCTCCCGCAACAGCCGCGTTATCATAGCACGAGTGTTTGAGGTTTATACTTCGCGGCAGGAGCGTTTGGACACAGTTCTCGCGATGTGACGTAACGAGAGAAAGTGAACAATGGTGCAGATCAAGGCGATGGATCACATAGTGCTGCGCGTCTCGAACGTCGAGCAATCGCTGCGCTGGTACACGGAGCAACTTGGACTCGGCCCCGTGCGTGTCGAGGAATGGAAGGCCGGTAACTGTCCCTTCCCCTCAGTGCGCGTCTCGGAGCACACGATCATCGACCTGATTGCCGGTGAGATTGATCTTGATGCGCGCAATCTCGATCACTTCTGCATGGTCGTCTCAGCAGCGGATCTGGCGGAGGTTCGGCAGTCGGGAGCGTTCACAATCGTCCGCGATCCCGACTTCGAGCTCTACGGCGCTCGCGGCTATGCGGACGGACTCTACATTTCTGATCCCGACGGCAACGAAATCGAACTGCGCGCATACCCCGATGACATATCCCGCTGAGCAGCGCCGACTGCCTCGGATAGGCAGCCTGCGATAGCCTGACTCGCGACAACGCCCATCATTAGAAGCCGAAGGAGCCTGAGATGTCTGCACATAACGCTGATGCCAAGGCATTGGAGATGGAGCTCGATCTGAGCACGAATCCGCCGCTGGCGAACTACGTGCCGGCGGTTCGGACGGGCAACCTCGTGTACCTGTCTGGACACGGACCATTCCAGGACGGCAAGCTGATTCGCGGCAAGCTGGGTGCCGACCTCGATGTCGACGCCGGCTACCAGGCTGCTCGTGCGGTGATGGTGCAGCTCCTGGGTTCGCTGCGGGCCGAGATCGGCTCGCTCGACCGCGTCTCGCGCATCGTGAAACTGCTTTGCATGGTCAACTGCACACCGGATTTCGGCAATCATCCCGGAGTTGCCAATGGCGCCTCCGACCTGCTGGTCGAGCTGTTTGGCGAATCTGGACGCCACGCACGCTCGGCGGTCGGCATGCAATCGCTGCCGATGGGCATGTCCGTCGAGATCGAGATGATCGTCGAGATTGAGTAGAAGCTATCAATCCCCTCTCCCTCTGGGAGAGGGTCAGGGTGAGGGCAGAAAGAACCTCCGAACCAGAAAGTAGAACCAACATGAGACTGGGCATCCTGGCGGGATTCGGCGCCGACTGGCAAGACACGCTCGAGAAGGTCAAGATCGCCGAGGACCTCGGCTACGAGATGGTCGCAACCGGCGAGGCCTGGGGGCATTCGGTATTGCCCTGGCTCACGGTGATCGCGGCGAACACCGAGAAGATGCAGATCGGCACAGGAATCCTCAACACCTTCTCCCGATCGCCCGCCGCCATCGCGCAAGAGTTTGCAACGCTCGAGACCATCTCCGGCGGACGCATGGTCTGCGGACTCGGATCATCTGGAAGCCTCGTGATCGAGGGCTTCCACGGCGTCCAGTTCGACCGACCGCTGCGCCGCATCCGTGAGTACACCGAAATCATCAAGATGCTGCTCAGCGGTCAGCGACTTCAGTACGAGGGCGACATCTACAAGTTGCAGCGCGGATTCCGGCTGCAAGGATTTGCGCCGTTGCGCGAAGAATTGCCCGTCTGGATCGCCGCGATCACGCCGCGCTCGATCCAGCAGACCGGCGAAATCGCCGACGGCATCTACCCGATTCACTGGCCGAAGCGTGCGTTTGAACCGCTGCAGCGACAGCTCGCCGGCGCGTCAAGAGACGCCGGACGCCCAGAAGACTCCGTCACCATCGCTCCATTCACCAATGTGTTCCTGACCGGCGAAGGCGATGACGAGCAGGTCTGGCGCAACGCGCGACAGCCGCTCTTCCACTACACGAACCGGATGGGTTCGTTCTACTGGCAGATGCTGTCGCGGTCCGGTTTCGAGTCGGAAATCAAGGACTCACGCGCTGCCTGGGCCGACCGCGACTCCGAGGGCGCCTTGATGGCCTTCTCGGAGAGCATGGTCCGCGAGATCCAGACAATCGGATCAATCGAAGAGGTGCCGCAGATCTTGCAAGCACGGTCAGACGCCGGCGCCGAGCTACAGATGATCCCGCTGCCCCAGGGAACGACAGCCGAGGTCGGCCGCCGGCTCGAGCAATACCTGGGCGGCTAGGCGGTTAGGTGGCTAGTACAGGCTGAAAGACGAGCCGATGTCCGAGCAACAAATCGCAATCGAGGTCGTCTACTGCGCCGACTGCGGCTACTGGCCGCGGACGGCGTGGATGCTCGGCGAGCTGATGACGGATATTCAGCACCTGGTCTCGGACGTCAAGTTGATTCCCGACACCAAGGGCTTGTTCGAGTGGAAGGTCAATGGCGAGCTAGTCTTCAGCAAAGCCGCCATGGGCCGCTTCCCCGACATGGACGAGCTCAAGGAAATCGTCTACAGCCACCTCGAGTAACCCGCAAACCACCCCGCCTCCGGGCGGGGACATGCTTCCTCCCCTGCTCACGCTCGCCCTCCTTGACACATCCCCCACTCCCTCCCCCTACGTCATTCCTGCGCAGGCAGGAACCACGAACCACCCAACACCGATCCCAGCAACGACCCACGCCGTCCCAGCAACCCAATTAGCAAGCTCCCCTCCCCGCCGCCTCCCCGCTCCCTCCGCAAACCCCGACACAGCCATCAACCCACGACAGAACACACGTTCACATACAATCAACCACCAACAGGAGGCCATCCATGCACGCCCAAACGCAAGCCCAAACGCAAGCCCAAACGCAAGCCCACAACCCCCCACTCCCATACACCCGTGACGCCATCATCGGAAACCTCCGACACCACGCCAGCAACGGACCCGCCTACGTCCAGATCCAGGCCACCACCGCCCTGGCCAGAATCATGGGCCTCTTCAGCGAAGCCAAAGAAGCGGTCGCCAACACCGCCCACCGCTTTAGCGACGAATCTCGAGCCCTCTACAAGCGTGCCGGACAACTCATGCGCGGCGAAGTCGAACCGCGACCCGACGACCTCCACGGCGGCGCGCCCCCGGTCCCGCTGCCCGAACCCGGCCAGGAAGAACAAGAACAAGACGAACCGACCCACGTAAAGGACGACGACGATGAGCCTCCCTAATCCACAATCCTCGCTGCAGCTCCACGCCCTCGAGCTGCAACAACGCTCTCGCAGTTTTTTTCCAACCGCGAGACAGCGACAACTGCTCAACGACCTCACCAGCGCGCCTAACCCAGGCCTGGCCCTGCTCGGCTACGGCGGCGCCATGGGTGGCGGCAAGACACGCGCCATCGTCGAACTCGCCATCGACGCCGCCCTCGCCTACCCCAACAACAACGTCCTCGTCGCCCGGCAGCACTACTCCGACCTCTCCGCCACCACCATGCGCGAGTTCTTCGCCGCCTGCCCGCCCGAACTCATCCGCCGCCGGCAGCAGTCACCCACCCACCTCGTCGAACTCGCCCTGCCCGATTGGCCCGCCGGTCAAACCTCCACCGTCAACTTTCGCCACCTCTCCGACTGGCCCAGCCTCGGCTCTCAGCAGTACGGCGCCGTGCTCATCGACGAAGCCGGCCAGGTCGACGAAGACGCCGCCCTCATGCTCCTCACCCGGCTCCGCGACCCAGCTCAACCGCAACGCTGGTTCGTCGCCGCCTCCAACCCCTGGCCCGGCTGGTTCGAGCGCTGGTTCGTGCGCCGCGACCTGCCCGAGCAGGCCCTCGAACAGGCCTCCGGCCAAGTCCTCTTCATCCCCGCCAGCATCCCCGACAATCCCCACCTGCCGCCCAACTACGCCGAACTCAATCACGCCCTCCTGCCCAACCACTGGCGCGACCGCTTCATCGAAGGCCGCTTCGACGCCCTCCTCGGCCGCGTCTACCCCGAGTTCGACACCCAGCGCCACCTCTGGGACGCCCCACTCCCACCCTTCACCCACTACGTCGGAGGCCTCGACTTCGGAGGCCAAACCGAAACCGCCCACCACACCGCCGGCATCATCGCCGGCCTCACCACCTGGCCAGGGCAAGTGCCGCGCGCGTTCCCCTCTCCCCTCCTTGCGGGGGGAGATGCCGCAGGCAGAGGGGCGGTCTCCCCCTCCCCCCAACCAATCCTCATCCGCCTCGCCGAATTCGAAGACCGAGGCCCCGGCGTCACCCGCCGCCTCGAACAATGGCAGCGAAACTGCCAACGCCAATTCGGCCGCGTCCGCTGGTGCGCCGACCGCTCCCAATCCGCCTGGATCGACCACCAGCGCCGACAGGGCATCCACGTCGTGGCCAGCAACGGCGGCCCCGGCTCCGTGCTCTACGGCATCAGCCTTGTCCAGGACCGCCTCGCCGACGATCCACCCCGCTCCTTCTACACCCCCTCAATGCAGCACTTCCCCAAACGCATCCTCGAATACCTCTGGAACCACAACGATGCCGATCCCGAACCCAAACCCCGCAAACGCGACGATGACCTCCTCGACGCCGACCGCTACATGCACGAACTCATCCAACAAAGACCCAGACCCCTAAAAACAACCTTCCAAATCATCACCCCCAGCCGAGGCCGAGACGCCCGCTGGAGACCCTGACCCCTCTCTCCTCCACCCTCCTCTAGCCGCCATAAACCCAACCCTGGCAGACCGCGATAGACAGCCCCCAACCCGATACCCTGACACCCCTACAGCAAGACCGACCTCGAAGCGGAGTCGATGACATGGCAGAGACAATCGAAGTACTGAGCCCGCTGGCCCATGTGGCCGTACACGAGGCGACGCCTGCGCCGAGGCCGTCGTCGCTGGATGGATTGCGACCCGGCATCCTCGAGAATCGCAAGGCCAATGCGCGGCTGTTGATGGAGACGATGGTCGAACGGCTCGGCGAGCGCTTTGACCTGGGCGAGATGGTCGTCGGCAGTAAGCCGGTTGGCGCGCCGCCCTCCGATTCGACGATTGAGGCGCTGCGGAATGGAGCCGACTTCCTGCTAATTGGGAGCTGCGATTGAGGCAGCTGCACGACGTGGAGTGTCCACGCCGCAGTGTTGTTCGAAGACCTGGGAATCCCGACGGTCACGGTCGGTACGACGGCGTTCACCGACCTGCTGCAGCTTGAAGCCGAGCAGCGCGGTTTGCCCGAGTTAGACCGGCTAATCGTGGCGCATCCGCTGGGCGGCCTCAGGCCCGAGCGCGTGCGTGCGCGAATCGACGATGCCGTGCTTGACCGATTGGCGGCCGCGTTGCTCGGTCACGGGGCTAAAGGGGCCAGTCAGGCAGATGGGTCGTGACGGCGATTCGCGGCCGCGAGGCCGAACGATTCACGTTGCCGTCTGAGCCGTTTGACTTTTCCCAGGAGTGCATCCGTCGCGGCTGGTCGGATGGTCTGCCACTGATTCCTCCGACCAGCGAACGGGTCGATGCGATGGTCGCAAGTTCGGGCCGTGACCCGCTGGAAGTGCTTGGCGTGCTCTCGCCCAGACAGGGCGAGGCGACCGTTCAGGGCATCGCGATCAATGCGGTAATGGCCGGTTGCCGACTACAGCAGTTTCCCGTCGTGCTGGCGGCGGTCGAGGCGATTTCGCAGCCACCGTTCAATCTCGACGGGATCAATGCGACGACGCACCCATGTGCCGTATTCATCCTGGCGTCGGGCCCGGCAGCGCGCGCCGCAGGGATACATGGAGGATCGGGATGCTTCGGCCCCACGTTCCCGTCCAATGCGACGATCGGCCGTGCAGTGCGTCTGGTGCAACTGAATATCGCCGGCGCGACGCCTGGTCGCGGTGATCGAGCCACCCAGGGCACTCCCGCCAAGTTCGCGTTCTGCGCGACTGAGCGCGAGGATGCCTCGCCCTGGCCTCCATTCCAGACGACTCGCGGACTCAATGCCGAGGACAGTTGCGTCACGACCTGGGCCTGTGAGGGTCCGCACAACATCCAGGACCACGGCAGCAACACCGCCGCCGGAATCTTGCAAACTGTCGCCGGCGCAATGGGACAGGCTGGCTCAAACAACATCCTCGGCAAGGGCGAGCCGGTGTTGGCCTTTGGACCCGAACACGCGGAGACCGTGGCGTCGGAGGGTTGGACGCGTGAGGGCGTGCAGGAATATCTCTGGGAGAACGCCCGCTATCCGGCCAGCAAGCTAAGCGAGGAGTTCCTCGAGTCGGTCAACATCCGCATGGCCGGCGGCGTCCTGCCGACTCACAGTTCCGAAGAGTGGCTGCCGATCACGGATCGACCGGAAGACATTCACATCATCGTCGCGGGAGGCCCAGGCAAGCACTCATGTTGGATGCCGACATTCGGCGGCATGACTCACCCAGTGACGGTGCAACTCTGACGAGTGTCCTATCTCAACAGTGCTGTGGGATTGTCTCGACACATGGCCTGGATCTCGGAGGCTGTGAAACCGTCGTTGAGGAATCGGTCGATCCAGAGGGCGAAGCCGATAGGCGGGTCGGGGTTGGCGGCTTGACCGAGATCGGTGGCCAGAATCGTGTGCTCGGGACCGACGGCTCGGACCTGTTCCAGGACTTCCGCCACCGCGGAGTCGCCGTCGTCGTGGTAACTCACAATGGCGCACTGCTCGAGGTAGCCGCCGAGCTCGGCGATGGTCACTTGGGCCTCAATCGGCCACCAGAAGCTGGCGTGAGTGATCACGCATTGGATGCCGCGTGTTCGCGCCGAGCTGACGAGCGAGATCCCCTCCTCAACGCTGACGTGTCCCGACGCAAGGACGGCGTTGTGTTCGGCGATCAGGTCGAGGATGTCTTCGACTACGGGCAGCAAGGCGCCGTTGTCGTCAAGCAGTTTGATCGGCTCCTGCGGGCTGAAGAATCGACCTGGACGGTACGAGCGCCAGTGGACGGCGTCGAAGGTGGGCATCCAGACGACCTTGGTCCCAAGTTTCAGCGCGATACGCAGCGCCTCGGGATTGAGGCCTCCGACGCCGTGGTCGAGGGCGATCCCTCCGTAGATATCGAGGTTGGGGAACTCGTCCTTGAGCGCCCAGGCGATCGGCTGGGTGGGATATTCGTGGCTCTTGAGGACGATGCCGGCCATCCGCCGCGTTCGCGCAGCCTGTGCGAGCTGTCGGGCGTCCATGCGGCGCTCTGTGTACGGATCGGGTCCGGCGTGGACGTGCACATCGATCGCGCCTTCGAGCAGAGCGAGAGCGTGATCGGACGGCTGCCGGTCGACCGAGTTGCTCACGTTGCGAATCCCGCACCTCGGGTTCCGGCGTGAAACTCGGCAAGCTTGGTGAAGAGATCGTTGAAGATGGGGTCACGGCGGACGTAGTGGGCTTCGCTGAATGGCGCGTAGGGAGCATCATCGGGAGGAACGGCCCAGGTCATGTCCTCGGTGAGCATCGGACGGCCGGCGCTTCGCGTCTGGACCCATGCCTCGGCGATCAGGTAGCCGATCGCCGACAGGTCCCAAATTTCCTTCGAGCGGCCCGGATACTGCTCGTTGTGGTCGCGGAAAATGTCGCACAGGTACTCGCCGACCGCGCCCTGGGGCCTGACATACGCGTCGAGCTCGGCGGTGGTGGTGAGCAGGTGCGAGGCTGCGCCGTAGCATGGAATATGTACGAGCGGAGCGCCGCTGTCGAACACGGCTCGCGCGGCAATCGGATCCTGGTAGAGGTTGAATTCGCGGGCGTCGTGTCGATGCTGAGGCTGGCCGCCCAGCCAGACGATGACGATTCGCCGGGCGATCTGCGGCGCGTCGTTGAGCGCCGAGGCGATATTGGTCAACGCGCCAATCGCGGCGACGAAGAGCGGCCCGTCCCTCGGTTCCATGGCACGCTGAATCAAGTCATCCGATGCAGCATTCCGGACAGTGGGTCGGTCCTCAGCGAGAAACCGGTCGGCGCCGCGCAACACTCGGCGACCGGGATCGACATCGAGACGCTCAAGCAGCCGATAGATTTCCGCTTCGGATTCCGCCACGCCCTCGGCTGACGAGCTACCCTGACGCATGAAGAGCGTGGCATACATAGCTTCCAGTTGCAGCCGGTCCTGCGACAGCAGGGCATGGACGACGGCAAACTGATCATCGATCTCGTTTGCGGTGTCGGTGTCGAGCACCATCGGCACTCGGTGCGGCGGCTGTGGAGGGCTGAGAACGTGATGCTGCATGAGCTCAGGGTAAAGGCGGGGGTTGAGGTCGTAGTCTGTTGTCGGCTGAACTATACGAATTGAGAGGATTGTCGATGAAGTACGGCGTGTTCATTTTCGCAACGGATCTGGCGATGGACCCGGTCTCGCTAGCGGTCGCTGCCGAGGAGCGAGGCTTTGAGTCGCTCTTTGTGCCCGAGCATGTTCACATGCCGGTCGAGCGTGAGACAAAGTTCCCGCGTTCCGAGGACGGATCGCTGCCGGACGAATACCGCCGGATTCACGATCCATTTGTGGCGCTGGCCGCGGCCGCAGGCGCGACTTCGGAAATCAGGCTGGGCACAGGCATCTGCCTGGTCACCGAGCATGAGCCGATCGCGCTGGCGAAGCAGATCGCGTCATTGGACATGATTTCGGGCGGGCGCTTCGAGTTCGGCATTGGCGCAGGTTGGTTGGCCGAGGAAATGGAACCGCTGGGCGTGCGCTTCGCCGACCGTTGGAAGGTGACCGAACAGCGGATCGCGGCGATGAAGGAGATGTGGACGCAGGACGAGGCGGAGTATCACTCCGAGTTCGTCGACATTCCCAAGACCTACGTGCTTCCCAAGCCGACTCAGAATCCGCACCCGCCGATCCTGATCGGCGCGGGCAGCAAGTGGGCGCGACAACGAATCGTCGATTGGGCCGACGGCTGGCTACCAAACATCACGGCGCCGCGCTTCGTCGAGCGCGGAATTCAGGACATTCAATCGCGCGCGGCGGAAGCAGGCCGCGACTTCGACGAGATTTCGATCAACGTCTTCGGCGCGGTCGAAGACGCGCTCGGCGAATACGAGCGGATGGGCGCCGACCGCTGCATCTTCCGTTTGCCGGCCGAGGGGGCTGATGTCGTCGTGCCGGAGCTGGATCGTCTGGCGAAGCTGATTTCGTAAGAGCAAGAGCCAAAGCGCCCAGCACCAAAGTGGTCCGACGACATCTTTGCTCCCCCCCTTGGGGGAGCTGTCACGAAGTGACTGAAGGGGCCGGCCTGCCGATTGCGGTCGCTCCCCGCAGCCTTCGGCAGCTCCCCCCTGTGGGAGGAGCAAAGACATGCGACGGCAACTTCTCCCTTTGAGGGGTGTCTCAGAAGTACGAAATTCGTCATTCCCGCGCACCGTCGCGGGAATCTCGCCGAGTACTGCACCGACGCTCGAACCTGAAGAACCTCGTCCGTTTCAATCGCTCTGCCGGCTCTTGGCTTTCGTGCCGAGCACAGCGAGATACCCGCGACGGAGCGCGGGTATGACGGACGCTACAGAGAGGTAGCTACTTGAAGCGCTTACCGCGTTGCTCGCGAGTGCGGTCGCCCTGGTATTCGTAGACCGGGACTCCGTAGCCGCATGAAGTCTGGGTGCGGTCGACGCTGATTTCGATTACCTGCCGTTCGGCGGTGGGAATATCGACGGCTCGGAGCTGCTCGGCCTGCTCGGCGAGGATCGATTCCTCCAGCGGCTTGGCGACGGCGTGTCCGTAGAGACGGACGATGGCGGCGTCTTCGTCGAATGAGGTCACCATCACTGTGATGGGACCTCCCGCCGCGGTGTGTCGCGCGGTCTCGTTGCCGCTGCCTCGGTAGTCGAAGTAGGCGAGCGTGTTGCGGTCGATGATCTGGAGGTCGCCTGCGCCCTTGGGTGAGAGATTGACCGCGCCCTGTCCGTCCGGTCCGTCGCCGAGCGTGGGGTCGGCGGAGGCGATGAAGAAGACCTTGGCGTTACGGATTAGGTCGGCCTGCTCGTCGGTGATGTGATCGATCATCGGCATCGTGGTTAGCGCTTTCGTTTGCGGGCTTCCTGGCTGGTCTGGCGGTAGCTGCGCCCAAGGAATCTGGCCGCTCCGCGGAAGCTGGATTCGGCCTCCTGCTTGGCCTTCTTGACGAGCTGTTGGGTGTCAGGTTGCTTTGGCTGCATCGCCGCCAATAGTTCGTCGAAGTGCTGGTCGTCTGACTCGGCGAGTTGGGTGAACCAATGCGCCACTGCGCTCGGACCAGCACTTTGAAGTTCAAGGAACACCCCTGTTAGGGCGTTGACAGCCGCGTCGTTGCCCTTTAGTCGCGTCCAGAGCTGCTCGTATGCGCCGGGCTGCGACTGCCTAAACGGTCCAGACAGCCAGATCAAGAAGCGGCGCCGATCCTCGTCTCGGGTCGTCGGCGTGGTCAGTCGCTGCGCGATCTGCGAGGCGACTTTCGGCGCAGCGGAACCGGCGATGACTCTGGCTGCTTGTCGGATGAGGAAGTGTGACACGTGATCAAGATACTGACCGAGGACTACCGTCGCGCATTCCAGGATGTCCACGTGGCTCGAGTGAGCGTTTTGACGTTGCCGTGTTCGAGGGAAGCGGTGGCGATGTCCCAGTTTCCGCCATTATGCAGGTGGTAGGCGATGCGGTCGAGGTCGGTCGGATGGGGCGCCGGCGCGCCGGCGGGCGATTGCAGGTAGGGCAACTCCGAAACGCTGTCGTCGGGATGAATGATGATCATCTCGGCGTTGCGAATGAAGATGATGTCGCCATCGGCGGCCAGGGCCGGCGCCTCGTCGGCAGGGTTGTGCGTTCGCTGGGTGACCTTGCCTGACGCGATGTCCAGAACGCAGATGCCATTGCGGACGAACGCAATTCTCTCGCCTTCGGGTGACCAATGCGGCTGTTCGGCGTCGCGGACGAGGAGGTGCTCAGTGCCATCCGCTTCGCGAACGTAGAGGTCTCGACTACGAACGAACGCCAGTTGCAACTTCGGTGACCAGGTTGGATGGCGGGCGTTGATCGACAGGGTTGTCCGATGTGCACCGTCGGGGCTGACGGCTTCGATGCGGTGGTTTCGCTCGATCGCGATCCACTGTCCGTCAGGCGACCAGGCCGGGTCGTCCGCTGTTGCGCCTTTCGTGAGGCGGGTCGCTTCGCCTCCCTCGGCGGGCATGGTGTAGAGATCCCAGCCTTCTGCTCGGTTGCTGAGGAAGGCGATCGATTGGCCGTCTGGCGACCAGCTTGGGGACATGCCGTTTTGGGTGGAGATCAGTTCCATGTGCGATACGGTAAGCCTCGTGAGCGCTATCCGACACTTCACAGTGACCACGTTCGTATCGATGGGTGGCGCGACCCTGCTGCACTGGCACCGTAAAGTTGGCCTGTGGCTGCCGCCGGGTGGTCATATCGAGCTGAACGAGGACCCGATGCAGGCGGCGCGGCGCGAAGCGTTGGAGGAGACCGGGATCGTGGTGGAAATCCTGCCGACCACGTCTGCATTTAGTTACGACGATCCGCCGCAGCTGTCGCCGCCGGTGACGATCATGGTGGAGCCGATCGGCTCGTTCGATGGCGAGGATGCACACCGCCACATCGACATGATTTACTTCTCGCGGCCAACGTCAGCAACGCAGCCGGACGTGCCCGCCGATACCTGGCAATGGGTGAGCCGGAAGCAGTTGGAGGATGATGCGCCGTTGACGCTCTCGGGCGTCACGGCGCGCATCTCGGAGGATGTGCGCGTGCTGGGGATGGCGGCGATTGACCATGTAGCGACATTCGAGGAGACCACAGCGTGATTTCAGCGCAGATGATTCGGGAGCATCCAGAAGTGATTCGGCGTTCTCTGGAACGTCGACATGCCGAGGCTCCAGTGGATGAGGCGATTGAGGTCGACGAGCAGCGGCGCTCGGTGCTGATCGAACTGGAAGAGTTGCGGGCAGCGCGCAACACGGCTGGCCGCGCGATCGGCAAAGCGAAGGACAACGAGGAACGTCAGCGGCTCATCGCGGCACAGCGTGAGTCGGCGTCGCGAATCGACGAGCTTGAGGAGCAGTTGCGCGAACTTGAAGCATCGCTGAACAGCCTGTTGCAAGAGATTCCCAACGTTGTCGGCGACGTAACGCCTGATGGTGATGACGAAGAGTCGAATGTCGTAGTACGAGAGTGGGGCAAGCGTCGGGCATTCGAGTTTGAGCCGAAGCCGCACTGGGAGATCGGCGAGCAGCTAGGGATCATCGACATTGAGCGGGCAGCGGCGATGTCCGGCTCTCGGATGTATGCGTTGCGCGGCGCCGGAGCTCGGCTGCAGCGTGCGCTGATTGGCTGGTTCCTCGACAGCCACGGCGCGTCGGGCTATGAGGAGTGCTACGTCCCAGCGATGGTCCGTGAAGAGGCGATGCGCGCCTCAGGTCAGTTGCCGAAGTTTCGCGACAACTTGTACCGCGACGAGGAAGAGGACTACTACTTCGTCCCCACGGCAGAGGTCCCGCTGACCAACATGCACGCGGGCGAGATCGTGAGCGAAGATCAACTGCCAATTCGCTATGCGGCCCACACGCCCTGTTTTCGTCGCGAGAAGACCAGCGCCGGTCGCGACGTGCGCGGGATCAAGCGGGTGCATCAGTTCGAGAAAGTGGAGATGTACCAGTTCACCACGCCGGAGGCGTCGGCGGATGCGCTGGATCAGATGCTGGCTCAGGCCGAGTCGTTGTTGCAAGGACTGGAGTTGGAATACCGAGTGCTGCAGATTTGCAGCGGCGACATCGGATTCAACGCGTCGGTCAGCTACGACCTCGAGATCTGGGCGCCGGGCGCGCAGGAATGGCTTGAGGTGTCGAGCGTCTCGAACTGCACCGATTTCCAGGCTCGGCGGGCCAACATCCGTTACCGGCCAACCGAGAAGAAGGGGACGCGGTTCGTCCATACGCTCAACGGCTCGGGATTGGCTCTGCCTCGGACGATCGCGGCGCTGTTGGAGAACGGTCAACAGGAAGACGGTTCTGTGATTCTGCCCGAGGTGCTGGCATCGCGGATGGGTTCGCGTGTCATCGCTTGACCCGTACCGAGTGGCCAATCGCGCTCGCTGGGACGAGACGGTCGCGATTCACGCCAAGTCTGAGTTCTACGGGCTCGACCGATTCCTGGCCGGTGAGTCGAAGCTGCTGCCGCTCGACATCGAAGAGGTCGGCGACGTAACGGGGAAGTCGCTGCTGCATTTGCAGTGTCACTTCGGCCTCGACACGTTGTCCTGGGCTCGGATGGGCGCTGATGTGGTCGGTGTTGACTTTGCGCCGTCGGCAGTTGACACGGCTCGCGAGATTGCGGTGCGTGCTGGTCTCAAGGCGGAGTTTGTCGAGTCGGAGTTGTATGTCTCGCCTGAAGTTTTGGCAGATCGGTTGGGGAACTTCGACATCGTCTACGTGAATCTGGGCGCGCTGTGCTGGTTGCCGGATATCGACGGCTGGGCGCAGGTCTGCGCCGGATTCCTTCGAGAAAGCGGCACGCTCTACGTCCGTGATGTGCATCCCCTGACGCAGACACTGGACGACGAATCCGCCTTGGGGGAGTTGAGACTGATCTATCCCTACTTCGAGGCAATCCAGCCGCAACACTGGATTGGGGGCGAAGACTACGCCGACGATTCCGCGTCGCTTGAGCACCAGGATTCCTACGAGTGGAATCACAGCATCGGAGAGATCGTGACGGCGGTGATCGATGCCGGATTACAGGTCGAGTTCCTGCACGAACAGGACTGGACGGTGTATCGAGCGTTGCCTTGGTTGGTCGAGGTTGAGCCGAGGGTCTGGCGTCTGCCCGAGCGCGATGGCGAGCCTGATCGTCGGCTGCCGCTGATGTTCTCCCTCTCTGCGACGAAGCGCGCTACTCGACACTCCCCATCGGCTCTTCCTTCCAGGTGAAGAAGGGGCCGCCGATCTTGACGTGTACCGGCTCGGTGAAGGTGGGGTGCGTGGCGAGTGTGAGTTGATGCCGGGCACGGCCTCCGTTGGCGAGCTTGGTGCGCACGTCTTCCGGACCTTTCCAGCTGTCTTGCCGAGCTCGAGTTGCTAGCCAATGGTCTCTGTCGGTGTACTGGGTGAGCAAGATGACCATGTCGCAGGGCTCTGTTACCGCGTCGTTGGGATGTGGTTCCTCGGCGCGGAACATGCCCAGGATCCGAGCTCCTGCAGCTTCGATGGCCGGCCAGATTTCCTCTCGGCTGAGACGCTCGAACTCGTCGAACGAGTCTTTCTCGATCCAGAATCGGCGCATGACGACAAGCATGATGTTTCCTCCCGGTGGCTCGGATATAGCGCGTAGCATTATGGCGCAAACGATGAGGAGCGCCTGTGAGCATCCTGGGACGGACACTCCGGCGATTAGGTCGGCGCGGTCCGGACGAAGAGTCGACCAAGGCAGTGATCGACATGCTGGCCAAACGCAGCGTGAGCGGTCGCGCCGCGTCGGACCCGAAGGGCGTGATGCAGGAACTGTCGCTCGCCACCGGCTCTCGGACGCTGGCAGTAATTGAACTCGACGACAATGAAGCGCCGCTTCGTCATGTGGTCGCGTCACGGATTGGCGGTGACGCCGCCGGCCACATGGGACGCATTGTGGTGACTGGATTTCACGTGACGCTGGAGCGGAAGGCGCTATCCGAGCAATGGCCGTCGCGCTGGGCGACGGCCATCCAGGCCCAGCCGGGAGAATCGCGGAGTGGACTCGGGACGACGCGCGAGTTTGTCTGGCGACCGGTGGATGCGACTGGCGCGAACGTGACCGAAGTAGTGGCGTTGCTGACCGAGAATGAGCGTGTGACGCGATGGGTCAGCGTGGTGCTGCATGAGGCGTCAACGATGCAGGTTGAAGTCGTGCCATCGGCATCGAGGGTGCGAGTGGCGGCGCATCAGAGCGGAGGCGGACTGCCTCATCCCACGACTGTGGAAGCGGTGCTGACGGTCGCTCGAGCGATTGCCGACGAGTAGAGAAGTTAGAGATTCAGGTGATTACTGGCGGAGGGGGAGGGATTCGAACCCCCGAGACGCTTGCACGCCTAACGGTTTTCAAGACCGCCGCCTTCGTCCGCTCGGCCACCCCTCCGTCTGGGTCAGCGTACAACGGAGCGTTGGAATTGTTGGGGTGTTTGAAGGGGAGCGCCCTCAGCCTTCGGCAGGTCCCCCCAAGGAGCCCGTCTCGGAAGTCGCCTGACCTTGACCTCCGTCATACCCGCGCTCCGGCGCGGGTATCTCGCTGTGGTCGGCAAGAAGGCCGGGAGCTGGCTGAGCGATTGAAACGGGCGCGGTACCTCGGGTTCGAGCGTCGGTGCAGCACTCATCGAGATTCCCGCGGCGGAGCGCGGGAATGACGAATCTTGTACTTCTAACGAAAGCTCCCCTCGCAGAACGAGGGGAGCTTTGCTTGCCGATGAGGACTTGTGAGCTAGAAGCTGGTGAGGACGGTTCGGGCGACCTCGCCGGCCTTCATCGCTCGGAAGGCTTCGTTGATGTCCTCCAGCGGCGCGGTGATGGTGACCATCTCGTCGAGCATCAGCCGGCCCTGCCGGTAGTACTCGACCAGGTTGGGCATGTCGGTGCGGAAGCGGTTGCTGCCCATGCTGGAGCCTTGCAGGACCTTCTCGGAGAGCAACTCGTGAGCGGGGATTTCGAGCGTCTGGCCGAGTGGCACCATGCCGATGATGGTGGCGACGCCGCCGCGCTTGATCGCTGCGAAGCACTGCTCGGCGACCGTCTTGAGGCCGATTGCTTCGAATGAGAAGTCCACACCCTCGCCGTCGGTCATGTCACGGATTGCGGCAACAGGATCGCCGCTGGACGCGTCAACCGAGTGGGTCGCGCCGAGCTCTCGAGCCAATGCGAGCTTGTGCTCGTGCAGGTCGACCGCGATGATCTGCTTCGCTCCGGCGATGCGCGCGCCCTGGATGGCCGAGAGGCCGACGCCGCCGACGCCGAAGACGGCGACCGTGCTGCCGTGATGCACCTTGGCGGTATTGAGCGCTGCGCCGGCGCCGGTCATGACGCCGCAGCCGATCAAGGCTGCCTTGTCGAGCGGCATTTCGTCGTCTACGTAGACGAGCGCATTCTCGTGCACCAGGGTGAATTCCGCGTAAGTGGAGAGGTTGGCGAACTGCGCGACGGGCGAGCCGTTCCAGGAAAGCCGCGGGTTCTGGTCGGGTCGGCGCTGCGTCTCGGGGCTGCGGCACAGGTTGGGTCGACCGCTGAGGCAGTAGGAGCAGTTGCCACAGAAGACCGAGAGACACATGATGACGTGGTCGCCGGCCTTGAATTGCACAACCAGCTCGCCGACTTCCTCGACGATGCCGGCGGCTTCATGTCCGAGGATGCCGGGCGACTGGAATGGGTAGAGACCCTCGACGAAGTGGAGGTCGGAGTGGCAGACGCCTGAGGCGGCGGTCTTGACCAATACCTCGCGCGGGCCGGGCTTGTCGATATCAACGTCTTCGATCGTTAGATCCTGGTTTGGGCCGTGAAACACAGCGGCTTTCATGGGACATCCTTTCTGGGCACGGCGCTACCAGGCGCCGCTTCGCTTCGCATTCTAGAGTGTGGTTCGGATTTCGTGGGAAGTGGTACCGGGAGAGGGGCTCGAACCCACACGGCCGTGAGGCCAGCGGATTTTAAGTCCGCCGCGTCTGCCATTTCCGCCATCCCGGCACGCGGTGGCGTGCCAAACCCGCCTAGCACGCGACGGCGTGCCAAACCTGCCCGGCACGCTGCTGCGTCCTGTGACGATATCGAAGATTTATCTTTCCGTCGTGAGACTGATGGTTCGTCCGTCGGTGGCAAAGGTGATGTCGCCGCGCTCATGCGTCGCGAGCGGGGTCGCGCCGATCCGGTGGAGAGAGTCGACGACTTCATCGTGCGGGTGACCGTGGGGATTGTTGATCCCCGCGCTGAGAATCGCGAAGGTCGGTCGGACGGTCTCCAGGAACAACGTGGTCGAAGAGAACCGGCTGCCCTGATGAGCAACTTTGAGCACGTCGGCGCTGAGGGCGCACGGGCTTTGAGAACCGGGGCACGCCCTACGGACCAGGTCGAGTTCCTGCCTGGCGTTGATGTCGCCGGTGAACAGGAACGAGGCTTCAGCAAAACGGGCACGAATCACAATTGACGTCGAATTGGGGTCCGATAGGTAGTGTTCCGGCAAACCGCTGGGCGGCGGCCAGAGGACATCGAGCAGCAGGTCGGTTCGCCCTTCAAGCACGAGTTGTGTTCCGGGTCTGGCTGTGATTGTCGGGATTCCGTGTTCCGCCACGAGATTAAGGAGGCGCCGACCGAAATAGGTTGCGTCGGCGTAGTGGCTGACGAGAACATTGCCGACGTCGTAGTGATCGAGGATGGCCCATAGCGCTTCTCCGTGGTCCGACTGGGGATGCGTGATTACTACGAGATCGATCCTCCGGGCTCCTTGAGGCAGGTGATTTCGCAACGACGCGAGGATGGCCTCCGGTTGTTCGCCGGTGTCGATCAGGATGGATTGCCGCTGCGGTGTGACGATTAGCGCGGAGTCACCTTGTCCCACTTCGATGAAGTGGACCTGGAGATGTTCGTCGGCTGTGTTGCAGGCGGATAGCCAAAGCGCTGCTGCGAGAGCCGAGACGGCGCCGGTGACGAACATCGGGGTCAGGTGACTGCGCACGTCTGGAATGAAGTCGATTCCGAAACGGCGTAACGGATTGGTTGACGAAACTCGGTTGGCTGCGCTATGCGAACGATTCCAACGTTCGACACGCTCTCGATGGGGGCGGAACGCAACGATTAACGCGGCGCTGTACACGACTAACAGGTGCATGTGTCCGAATCCGTGAATTGCGACACCTGCGCCCGGTAGCTGTGAACTGTGCTGAGCGACGAGAGCCAGCCAGCGCAACGGCAACCAGGCGAGTGGCCAACTGAGCACGGCTGCCAGTGGCTCTGAAACGAGACCGATCATGGCCGTCGCGGCCGAGCCAAGCAGCATCCAGGCAAAGAATGGAGTGACGAGCAGATTCGCCGGGAGTCCGATCAGCGCTGCCCGTTCGAAATGCAGAACGATCAGTGGCATCGTTGCCAGGGTTGCCACGAAGGTGACCAGCGCGGCGTCGCGGACTGAGCCGACGATTCCCTGTTCTCCACTAAGGAAGTCCTGCGAGAGCGCCGGCATCAGGATGATGATGCCCAGCGTCCCGGCCAACGTGAGTTGGAACGAGAGGTCGAGCAGAATGTGTGGCTCGAGCGCCACCATGAGGCCGGCCGTCATGGCCACGGCGTAGAACGCGGACGTGCCGCGTCCCAACATGTGGGCCGACGCAAAGATGATGGCCATCCACATCGCGCGCTGAACAGGTGGGTCTGGGCCGATCAGCGTTCCGTAGGCGAGAGCGGCCAGGATTGCGAGGAGCGCGGCTGCTCGGCGACCGAGCAGCCATGCGGATCCAGCCATGACGAGCGCGGTGAGCAGGGTGAGGTTGCTTCCGGAAATGACAATGAGGTGGGACAGCGATGTGTCGTTGAGGTCGGAGCGGAGCTCCGGGTCGATGGCGCCGCGGCGACCGGTGATCATGCCCTGCGCGATGCCGGAGAGCGGTGGGGGGAAGGCAGAACGGAGGCTGCGATTCAATGCGTCGCGAGTGTCGGCGGCGAACGCCTGCCACCAGGGGAGTTCGGATCGACCTAATCGGCGCAAGCTTCCGGGTTGGACCGCTGCGGTTGCGGCGATGCGCTGGTTGGCAAGCCACTCGAAGTACTCGGTCGAGCCATTCGCCGTTGTTGTCAGGACGGCGTCGACGGCGATTCGATCTCCGTAGGCGAGGTTGAACGCGTCGGGAATATCCAGTTGGACGCGGTCGTCCACCCGCTGTTGTTCGGGACCGAGGGCGATGGAGTCCGCCTGAAGGAGGACGCGCACGCCAGCGCCACGAAACTGTGGTTCGTTGACCAGGACGCCTTCAAGCTGCACGGTTTGGCCGGCGAGGTCCACCACGCTGATGCTGTCTGCCTGCAACTTCGTGGCCTCGGCGCGCCAGAGTCCCAGGCCAATGAGAATCGGAGTGAAGAGCAACAGCAGCAGGTTGGCCCGGCGGTACTTCGGAATTGCATTGATACGCGCGGCCGACGACAGGGCCAACAATGTCACCAACAGCGTGGCAAGTGCGAGCATCCACGACGCGGCATCGGTCAGCGACAGGGCAGCTCCGACAGTGAACGCCAAGGTCCACAACAGGAGCGGGGGCTGGTAGGGGAGCCTGAGTCGATTGACGATGCCCAGATCGGGCCTAGTCGGCAGGAACATAGACCGCAGCCAGATCGGCGATGGCGAGTAGTTCGGATGGTCGAAGAATGCCGCGCTCAACGAGGTCAGCGAGGGAACTGAATAGCGCCCGCTGACGGAGCTCGACGATGGCTTGAGCGCGCGAGGCTCCGATCCCCGGCAGCGTCGCAAGTTCGGCTGCGGTTGCCGTGTTGAAATCGATCAGAGTGACACGGGTCGAGGTCGGCGCGGGCATCTCGCTGAGGATGGGTTGAGCCGGAATCGTGGTCTGCCGGTCGGCGACGACGAGCAAGCCGGACACCGCGCAGAACGCCGCGACTGTCGTGGGCACATGGACAACGAGCCTGCGCAACGCTCTTGAGATTCGTCGCTCGTTCGAGCGCCTGGAATCATCGACATTTCTGGGAGGCCGAATCTCAGTCCAGAATGACATCGCGTTCCTCGCGGTGCTGATTGGGAAGTGAGGTCCGTAAGACATTAAACGAATAGGGATCACAAAGTGATTTTCGCCGGGAATACAGTTGAATTCGAGAAGTGGGGGAGTCATGACGCGCTCAGTGTTGACGGTGTGTGACCTGTCGTCGTCGGAGATCGGTGAAGTGCTGGATCTGGCGCACGAGGCGAAGCTGGACACACGTCGTCGCGGCACAGAGTTGGCGGGCAAGACGGCGCTGCTGATCTTTCAGAAGCCGTCGTTGAGGACCCGCGTGTCGTTTGAACTGGCCGTGAGCAATCTCGGCGGCCGGCCGCTGTACCTGTCTCCACCTGAGGTTGGATTGGGCGAGCGCGAATCGCCGGAAGACGTCGGCGGTGTGGCGGGACGCTACTGCGACTTGATCATCTGCCGGACCTTTGACCAGAGCAATCTCGAACGTCTGGCTGCTTCATCTGGTGTGCCAGTGGTCAATGCCCTGAGCGACTGGGAGCACCCCTGCCAGGCGCTTGCTGATGTATTGACCATTCGCGAGCACGGCGGAACAGCGGGCCGGACGGTGACCTATGTCGGCGATGGCAACAATGTGGCCCGATCGCTGGCCATCGCGGCGGCAGGTGAAGGCATGGATGTGCGGATCTCTTCGCCGTCCGGCTACGAGTTGGATCCCGCGAGCGTTGTCGAGGCGTCGAATCGGGCGGCTGCGTCGGGCGGTTCGGTAACTCTGGTTTCCGACCCGAATGTCGCGGTTGACGGTGCGGACGTGGTCTACACGGATACCTGGACCTCGATGGGCCAGGAACTTGAGGCGAAGACGCGGCTGGAGGATTTCACCGGCTACCAGGTCGATGTGGCTCTCGTTGCGAACGCGTCGCCTGGCGCGAGTGTGATGCACTGTTTGCCGGCGCATCGCGGGGAAGAAATCACCGACGAGGTGCTGGACGGCCCGCAATCTGTCGTACTGGATCAGGCAGAAAATCGATTGCACGCGCAGCAGGCTCTATTGGCCTGGATGTTTGGCTAGTCGCCGACCAGGTTGGCTGTTCGCCTAACATTGCGAGCGTCGAACCACTGATCAGCGACCGAAGAGAGAACTGAGGCGGATGTCGTGGGTAGTCTGATCAACGACATTCAGGTCGCGTTCGGCGACTTCAGCTGGTCGAATGCCCTGGAGGTCACCGCGATCGCAGTGGCGTTCTATGCCGGGTTGCGGCTGCTGCGTGGGACGACGGCGATGTCGGTCATTCGCGGCATGGTGCTGGTTGTGATGGTGATCCTGGTGCTGGGGCGCTTGCTCGACTCCGTGGTGCTGAACTGGATCGTTGACAACGCGCTCGCCGTTCTGTTGATCGTGGTGCTGGTGGTCTTCCAGGCTGAGTTCCGTCGTGCGTTCGAGCATGTGGGACGTGCAGGTGGACTGAAGCGTTGGGGCATCATTCGTCAGCCGTATCGCACCCTGATTCCGATCACCGCGACGGTGGCGCATCGCCTGTCTCAGCAGGGTGTTGGCGGGCTGTTTGTCTTTGAGCGCGACACCGGCCTGGACGAGTTGGCTGAAGCGGGTGTGCGTCTGGGCGCCGAACCGACCGCTGATTTGTTGGAGAGCATCTTCTGGCCCGGCTCACCGCTGCACGACGGAGCGGTGCTTCTGCGTCCGTCGGAGGTCGTGGCGGCCGCAGTGATCTTACCGACGCAGGCCGGCGACTTTGCATCCCGTGGTCCGATCAATGGACAACATGGCGCGCACCTGGGGACGCGGCACCGTGCCGCGCTCACGATCTCGGAAGAAACCGACGCGATTGCGGTCGTGATCTCGGAAGAAACCGGCTCTGTGTCGTTAGCAGTCGGCGGATTGCTATCTTCTCCGATGACCGCATCGGAGCTGGAGGTCTCACTGTCGAATTACCTGCACTCGCGGCGATGGGGAGATCGGTTGGGTCTTCGGTTGTTGGGCGGAATGTCGGGGCGGCATCGACGCACGCCGACGACAGCCGGCGGTGACGCGACGGGGTCATAAGTGCGACGTGTGGCGCAAGAGGCGACGCTGCTGATCACGGTCGTGGTGTTGTCACTCGTCGTGTGGTTCGTAATCGCGGACGCCGAAAATCGGGAGATCGAGGAGCGGCTGGGATTCAGTTTGCAGGTTGAGGTACGCGAGCTGGGCACGGACCTTGTGGTCGCCGGGGAACCGCTGCCGGTGACGGTCACCGTCGTGGGGCGCGAGGCGGACGTCGAGTCGGCGCGCCCTGAGCATTTCCACGCGACGGTTTCGTTGCGCAATCGGGTGGCAGGCCGTCACAGCTTGCCGGTTCGGGTGGAGGCGCTGGAAGGCGACGTGCGGGTCAGGGCGGTTCAGCCTGAGACCGCGGTCGTGATCTTGCAGGAGACCGTGGAACGCGAGGTCCCGGTGGTCGTCGAGCCGTCCAATCCACCTCCGCTGGGATTCAGCGTGGGTACTCCGGAGGTCACGCCCGATACGGCCGTGGTTTCTGGGATCGCGTCGGAGGTGGAGGCGGTGGACTCGGTAGTGGCGCGACTTGATCTTGGTGGTGCGACCGTCTCGGTGGAGCGCGATGTGGCGTTGGAGGCGAGGACGGCGGCCGGTGGCGCCGTATCGCAGGTGCTAGTCAACCCTCGTTTCGCGCAGGTGCGTGTGCCGATTGATCAGGAAGTGTTCAGACGGACGGCTTCGATTCTGCCGGATGTGATCGGCACACCTGCCGAGGGATATCGGGTGCGGACCGTGCGCGCGACGCCGTCGACGGTGGATGTGCTGGTCTCGGTGGATGTCCTCGACGATGAAGTCGAGGTCCGGACGGAGACGGTCGATGTGACGGGACGAGAGAACGATGTGATGACACAGGCTGAGCTAATATTCGCCGACGGCGCTGCGCCGGCCGGCGATTCCGCGACCTCAGTGCGAGTGCTCGTGGTCATCGAACCGGTCATCACGTCCGTTCTGCTGCCCATTTCCCTGGAAATTTCCGGTCTACGGGACGGTTTAGAGCTCGCCTTTGCAACTCCGCAGACAGCTCGAGTGACGTTGCGTGGGCCGGTAGCCCTAATCTCGGAGTTGGAGGGTCCGTTAGGACCAATCCGCGTCAACCTCGGTGGATTCGCTGCTGGACGACACCGCATTGATCTCAGATGGAATCCCCCATCCGGGATCGAACTGGTCGAGTTGTCCCCGCAGCAGGTGATCGTCATTCTGGCGCCCATACCGCAGCCAGCGCCGCCCGACCCGGAACCAGACGAACCCGAGGACGTTGACGACACAGCGACAGATGCGGACGAGGGAGAATCACAAGATGACAACGGTGAGTGACGAAGCAACAGGCAATCTTCCCATCGCTGAGGTGCATGCCGTGCCCGGCAATGTGCTGCCGACCGTGGCCATCGTGGGTCGGCCCAACGTTGGCAAATCGACGTTGTTCAATCGGCTGGTGAAACGCCAACAGGCGATCGTCAGAGGTGAGCCGGGGACGACGCGAGATCGCAACTACGCGACAACCGAATGGCGAGGTCAGCACTTCTCCGTTATCGATACAGGCGGGTTGCTGGGCGAGCAGCTGACAGGCCCCTTCGCCGACTCGGTGGCCGAGCAGGTGGAGCAGGCGTTGTCGGAGGCCGATGCGATTGTCATGGTCGTTGATGTGCAGGTGGGTCCGCTGCCGGCCGACGAGGATGTCGCGGCGTTATTGAGGGAAGCTCGACAGCCCATCACGGTCTGCGCCAACAAGGCTGATAACGACGCGTTGGCAGCGGAGGCAACACAGTTCTACGGCTTGGGTCTCGGGGAGCCGGTAGCAATCTCTGCCCATCACGGGCGATGGATCGACGACCTGCTGGACCGGGTGACGGCAGACTTGGCCGTCGCTGAGCAACTGGAAACGGAAGAGGTGGAGTGCCGACTGGCGATCATCGGGCGACCAAACGTGGGCAAGTCGTCCTTGGTCAACGCACTCCTGCGCAACGAACGGATGATTGTCTCCGAGGTGCCGGGAACCACGCGGGACGCTATCGATACGCAACTCAGCTTCGATGGACAACGGGTGTCACTGGTTGATACCGCCGGGATACGGCGTCGCGGCCGGGTGGAGCCGGGGATTGAGCGCGCGTCGGTGCGACGCGCCAACGCAGCGGTGCGACGCGCGGACGTTTCGGCGGTAGTGATTGACGCGCATGAAGGGGTGACGTCGCAAGATTTGCACGTTCTGGGCATGGCCATGGATGATGGCGCCGGAATCGTGATCGTGATGAACAAGTCCGACCTGGTCGATGCCGAGGACGGTCTGCGCCATAGCCGCGAGCGTCAACTTGCCGGTCGGGCGCGGTTCGTCAACTGGGCGCCGATCGTCTGGGTGTCGGCTCTGACGGGTGATGCCGTGGACAGCGTGGTTGCTGCTGCGCTGCATGTCGCCGAGGCTCGCCGGCAGCGGATCCCGACTCCTCGTCTCAATGCGATGCTGCGACAGGCGCAGGTGGAGCGTCCTGCCGCGTCCTATCGCGGCAAGCGGATTCGCTTTTACTACGGCGTTCAGACGGAGCAGGCGCCGCCCACGTTCACCTTCTTCTGCAACTACCCCGATGCGGTCCACTTCTCCTATGAGCGATTCCTGATGGGTCGCATCCGGCGGGCGTTCGGATTCGAGGGCACGCCGCTACGCTGCGTCTTGCGCAGCCGGGAGCCGTCCGACTCGGACAACGGAGGTAGGCGTCGTGATTGAGGCCTGGATCGCCGGTGCGGCGATTGGCTATCTGTTGGGTTCGATCCCGACGGGTCTGTGGATTGGCAAATGGCGCGGGGGTGGAGATATCCGAGCCTCCGGCAGCGGTCGCACCGGCGCGACGAATACGTTTCGGGCCCTGGGGCTTCGCTGGTCGGTCACCGTCCTGGTCCTGGATGCGCTGAAGGGCGCGCTGCCGATTCTGATCGTGATGCTGGTCTGGGACAGTCCGACCGGTGAGGTGATTGGCGGGTTGACAGCCGTGATTGGGCATCAGTTTCCGTTGTATGCAGGGTTTCGGGGAGGTCGGGGGGCGGCGACCGCGTTGGGCGGGACGATTGCGATCATGCCGATGGGCGCGTTGTTCGCATTGGCGACGACGATACCAATTCTTCTGAAGATTCGCGTGATGTCGCTGGCGACGCTGACCGGCGCCACGTCGGCGGCGATTGGCATCTCGCTGTTGGCCGCATTCGGCGAGGCGCCCGACGCGTACATTGCCTATGCCGTGGGTACGTGGGTGCTGGTCTTAGCGGGACATAAGGACAATGTTGAGCGCATCGCCGCGGGGACTGAACGGGTGCTCTCGATGGGTAGGACCGCAGCATGAACGTGATGGTTGTTGGAGCGACGTCCTGGGGCTGCACGCTGGCGTCGTGCGTTGATCGGGCCGGTAACGACGCGGTCGTGCTATGCCGGACAGACGCTGAAGCGGCTGAGCTGTCGGCGGCTCGTGAACATCGGCGGTTGTTGCCGGGCGTGCCCTTACCGGAAGGACTGCAGTTCACGACTGATCCTTCGGGCGTGCCGCCCCAGGTAGTGATCTGGGCGACGCCGTCGCAGCGCTTGCGCGAGAACATGCGAATTGTGCTTCCCAATCTGACGCCGGGCAACACAGTGCATGTATCGGCGGCCAAAGGTTTGGAGAAAGGCTCGCATTTACGGATGACAGAAGTGATGAGCCAGGAGTTGGAGCTCGCCGGCCGCGAAGATCGGGTTGGCGCTGTGTCGGGCCCGAACATTGCACGGGAGGTTGCGCGTGGTTTGCCCGCGACCACGGTGTCCGGTTCTGCATCTGCCGACGTTGGCGAACGACTACAGACGGCGTTGAACTCGTCCTCGTTCCGGGTCTACACCAACGAGGATGTGATCGGCGTGGAATTGGGTGGAGCGCTCAAGAACGTGATTGCGATTGCGGTCGGAACTGCGGTGGGACTCGATGTCGGCGACAATGCGCGAGCCGCCCTGATGACGCGCGGACTGTCGGAGATGTCGCGGTTGGGCGTGGCGCTGGGCGCGTCGCCGTCCACGTTTGCCGGGTTGGCGGGACTGGGCGATCTGCTGGCGACGGCGAGCAGTCCTCGATCGCGGAATCGGACCCTGGGCGAGAAGATTGGCAGCGGCATGACCTTGACGGAGGCGATGGCTGACAATCCTCACGTCGTCGAAGGCGTTGAGACGACTCGTGTGGTGCTGGAAGTGGCTGAAGGGCTGGGCGTGGATATGCCTATCGCGGATGTGGTCTCGCAAGTGCTATTTGAGGGATTGGAGCCACGTCGGGCGATTCGCGTGCTGATGGAACGCGCACCGACGGTGGAAGGCTAATGGCCGAACCGACCGGTTACCAGGACGCCGCTGATCCGGTTGACGGCTTGCGCCGGGTGATGGAGGCGATCTCTTCGGGTCAGGTTGAGCTGGAGCCGGAAGACCTTCATGCCGTGTCGCGGCTGAGGAGTGATTCTGCCGGAGTCGTCCGTGAACAGCTTGGCGCCATGGATGCTGCCGGCCGATTCGCGCTCCTGGACCACTTGCGGCAGGTAGGGTCCGAGTTCGGCGGATACGACTTTACGGTGCTCTTCAGCGCCATGATCTCCGATGATGACGCCTCCGTACGAGCGCTGGCGGTGAATGGGCTGGCGTCGTGTGAAACTGCTCGAGCGACGGCGTCCCTGTTGGCGGTGGCCAGGTCGGATGAGGAAGAGGTAGAAGTTCGACGGGAAGCTGTGACAGCCCTGGGAGAGGTGGCCATGCGACTGGAGTTGGGCTGGGCGGCCAGCGAGGATGCTGAACAGGTCGTCGATGCGCTTCGTGCGCTCGCCGAAGATGTCAGGGAAGACGAACAGATTCGCGCTACGGCCGTGTCCGGCGTTGGCGTGGTCTCGGCGTCCTGGGTTGCCGAACTGATTGAGACGGCATACGCAAGCGATGCGGCTGCGTTGCATCTGGGAGCGGTGCAAGCGATGGGTCGAAATGCGGATGTGTCGTGGTTGCCCGTGCTTGAAGGGTCGTTGGACGCCGAGGATGAGGATGAGCGCTTGGCCGCAGTGCAGGCGATCGGCGAGATTGGCTCCGAGGATGGCGCGCCAATGCTGCTCGAGTTGTTTGAGGATCCCTCGGCTCCCGAGGAACTGATCCAGGCGGCGGTCGCGGCACTGGGCGAAATTGGCAGCGAAGAAGCGGTTGAGGAGTTGCAACGGCTGCGGACGCATCCCGATCCGACTGTTCGCACCACGGCGCAATCCGCGCTGCAAGAGGCGACCTGGCTTGACGATATTGATGACTTGAGTGCGGCGCGCGACCCGTTCGAGTGGGCGAACGAATAGTTCGTCCGCGAGGGCGGTCGGTGTGTGCTGATGTGTCAGAAGTGTTTCATGGGCCTCTGATAGATTGAAAATCGTTAAGTGAACTGGACGAGGAGAAGTGGCGTGCAGAGCACTAGCGAGCGTCAAAGGAGACCTGGGACGCGAAGAACGACCAAATCGCCCAAATCGATTCGGAAGGGAATCGCCGTCAGCGCTGGTGGGGTCGTGTGGCGCGAGCGAGACCGTGACGGCAGGGCCGGCGAGGTGGAGATTGTCCTGGTGCAGACGCCGGCACGTCGCTGGTCCTTGCCTAAGGGTACGCCTGAGAATGGTGAGAAGTTGGACGAGACGGCGTTGCGGGAGGTCTCGGAGGAGACTGGGTTGCAGGTGGAACTCAACGAGAAGATTGGCGTCATGCGCTACTCGTTCGGTGGTGAGGAAGCTCGGATTGACAAGGCCGTTCACTTTTGGCTGATGCAGGCGACGGGTGGTTCGTTTGAGTATCACGATGATGAGCACATTGATGTGCGCTGGGTGGGGCTGGGCGATGCGATGCGGATGGTGAGTTATCGCAACACGGCGTCTCTGCTTGAAGATGCGGCGGCGCTGCTGGATCGTCGGGTAGGGCCCGCGCAGGTCTGACGGGCGTCCTACCCTACGGCAGTTGCGAACCGGGCCGAGGGAACTTGGAGTCTCGTTGTGGTCACCAGTCCGGCCGATGTTGTGGCGGAGGGGAAGTTGGTGCTGCTGCGTCGGAAGCGGCTGGATGACGCGCGGCTGGACTGGATCTGGCGCACGGATATCGAGCTGGCGGAGCTGGACGCCGCGACCGTTAGTCCGTTGACTTTCGAGCAGTACCGGAATCAATACGCCTGGCAACTGCGCTCGACGCCGGTTTATCGAGCGACCTTTGCGGTTGAGGCGCTCGCGGATTCGCGCCACGTTGGCAATGTGATGTATTACAACACGGACTTCCAGCGCCGCGAGACGGAGCTGGGCATCTTGTTAGGTGATCGTACCTGCTGGAACGGTGGCTACGGTCGTGAGGCGGTGGGGCTGCTGCTTGACTATGTGTTCACCAATACGGCGCTGACGCGAGTCTATCTGCACACGCTGGACTGGAACGTTAGGGCTCAGAAAGCGTTTGCGGCTGCTGGATTTCGGGATTGCGGACGGGTGCGACGGGGTCAGCACCGGTTCCATCAGATGCATGTGCTGCGTGAGTGGTTCTGGGATCGTGATTATCAGCGGCGGGGTGTGCCGACGGGACGCTGACCTCCAGGCAATCCCCGAACGACTGGTGTCGTAGGCCGGGTGGAGACCCCCCTTCAGCCTGCGGCAGCTTCCCCCGCAGAGGGGGGAAGCGGGGATCTGGGCTGTGCAGCAGCTTCCCTCGCAGAAGGGGAAGCGGGGATCACCGTCGTTCCGAGAGGTTCCGGAACCGGACATGGCGAACACCGCGTCCGGGGACGCGGTGTTTCTCTTTGCCATGTCGCCGAGGCGGTTAGCTGCGGCTGGGGAGAATGACGACGCCCTGGCCCGGGGTGCTGACGGAACCGTCGGCGCGGACGCCCTCAACGGAGAGCTCAACGAAGTTGCGCTCGCCCTCGGTGTACTTGCGGGTGACGGAGCCGCGCAGGGTGAACTTCTTCTCCTGCGCAGACTCACGGCCCTGGGCGGCCGGGTCCATGCCACGGTATGAGCACTGGACACGCTTGACCTGACCATCGGGACCGGCGAAACGCCAGAGCAGCTCGCCGAGGAAGGCGTGCTTGAGTGCGCCATGGACGATGATGTTGTCGAGGCCGGTGTCCTGCGCGTACTTTGTGTCGTAGTGGATCTGGTAGAAGTCGCCGGAGCCGGCGGCCCAGTAGACGAGCTGCTGGCTGGTCGGGTTCTTCTCGAGTTCGGGGATGCTGTCGCCAACTTCGATGTCCTCGAAATAGATCTGGTCGGGCACTGCGTCTGACATATTGGTCTCCTTCAGGCCCCGGTTCAAGCCTGGGGCAGGCGTCGCTGACAGTCTAAGCGAACAGCGAGATTTAGTCGCCGGGTCGCGGGTAGGAAATGCCGGTGCCGCGGGAGATCGCGACGACCCGACCGTCCTGGTTGGTGTAGGTGGTTTCGGACACCTGGATCAGCATCGGCACGCCCAACGCGCCGCTCCAGCGCTCGTTCAATGCGGCGAGGGCGGTGGCGGAGGTGAGTGTGTCGCCGGCACAGATCTGGTCGCCGGTGTATTCGATGTCGGTACCACCGTTGAGGACCAGCGGGTAGGGCGAGCGGAAGCCCTGGCCGCGGCGTCCGCCGAAGGTCGGGTCGGATTCCGCAGGGTTGTAGATCGGGGTGCCGAGGTATCCCGGAGGCGCCGGCAGGCTGCGGTAGCCGCGCTCGTTGGCCACGGCTTCGTCGAAGAAGGCCGGGTCGACATAACCGACTGAGCGGGCGAACATGCGCACGCTGGTCGTGGTCAGTTCGCTGACCGTTTCCTCGCCCTTGACGCCGATCATGGCGCGCATCTCGTCGGTGATGACCGACTCAAACTCTTGGTCTGCCATAAGCTCCTCCCTTGGTTGTGGTGTGGTTTCGGGTTGTCATTGCTGGACGAATCGAAGTCTAGCTGCTGGTAGCGGGGATACCCCCCTCTGCCTTCGGCATTTCCCCCCTGGAAGGGGTGAGAGTGGAGGAGGTGACGATTCTGAACTTGGGCGGTCGCGAAGGTACGGCGAATTCCTCGCCGGTTTCCATATCGACTGCGCAGAAGTTGCCGGCCTTGAGTTCGCGGACGAGGTCCTGCCAGGTTTCGATGCTGTCGGTTTCGAACCAGGTAGCGACTTTGCCGATGTCGTGGACGGCGTGCGAGTCGGTACCGGCGGTTCCGTTCATGCCGGAGGCGGCGGCGAGGTCGGCGGAGAAGCGGTTTTCGCGCTCTTTGCCGCGTCCATTGAGGATTTCCAGGGCGATCACATGGTCCATGGCGCCGTTGTCGGCGGCCCGCTGGACGGCGATTTCCCAGTCTTCGCGGATGTCTTTCCAGGCGATCTGGCGTCGGTAGGGGTGAGCAAAGACGAGTACGCCACCGCGCTCGTGGACATATGCCGCGAGTTTCTCGACGCGGTGCATGCCGAAGACGTACTTCTCCATGCCCCAGGCGAGCATGTGGCCGGGGTCGGTGGAGACTTCGCAACCGGGAATGATGACGATGCCGACTTCCTCGGCGATCTTCTGCACCTCGTCGTGCGGCCAGAGCGCGTCGTGCTCGGTGAAGGAGATGCCGTCGAGGCCGGCTTCCTTGGCGCGGATGGCCAGGTCCTTGGGATCGAGCACGGAATCGTGCGAGCGCGGCCAAGTGTGGTTGTGAAGATCTATCAGCATGCAGGCATCTAACTGGTGAGGGATATCAATGGCGAACGGCGAGTGTCATGTTATCACCCCGACTGGCGTGGTCTGAGGTTGAGCGCAGGGAGACAGGCGGCTGCGGCTGGAGTGAATGTGACCGATGAGGCGCGTGCGACGGTCGGGACCGAGCGGGTCCCGGCTCGGGGGCCGGGACTGGGACCGGGACGGGGCGACGAGGACATCGTTGTTTGGGGTCGTTGGGGTAGGCGAGGGCGGCGTCGATGGCGAGTTCGACGATGGCGCGTGTCTTACCGCCGCCCATGGCGCCGCCCCCCGTTCGAGCCGGGGGCAGGCGTAGCCGAGCAGGGCCAGGCCGGGGTTGGGCGCGCTGGTGAGGTCGCTGAGTAGTTGTCGCTGTCTCGCGGTTGGAAAAAAACCGCGAAGGCGATGCAGCATGCCAAAGAGTTGGCGCTGCGCTTCGGCGTGGGGATTATGGGGGTTCATCGTCTTCCTCCTGGGATTCGGTCTCGTCGTTGGAGAAATTGCCGTACTCGGCGATTTCTTCGGCCGTGGCGACGCTCTCGCCGTTCTGGATTGCGGTGACGCGGGCGGAGAGGGCGCGGGCTTCGTCGCTGATGTGATGGATGGTGTCCTGGACGGCAGCCTTGGCTTCGCTGAAGAGACCCATGATTCTTGCGAGGGCGGTGGTGGCCTGGATCTGGACGTAGGCGGGTCCGTTGGCGGCGCGGTGTTGGAGGTGTCCGATGATGGCGTCACGGGTGTAGGGAAGTGGGGCGTTGTGGGTTTGTGCTTGGGCGTGCATGGATGGCCTCCTGTTGGTGGTTGATTGTATGTGAACGTGTGTTCTGTTGTGAGTCGCTGGTTGTGTCGGGGTTTGCGGATGGGGGGTCGTGGGGAGAGAGGGAGGGCCCCCCTCAGTCACTTCGTAATAGCTCCCACTGCAAGGGGGAGCCGAGGGAGGGGAGTGGGAGCTCTCGCAGTGCGGGGGAGAGAGGAAGGAGGAGGGGGTGGAGATTGAGTGAGTTGGGGCTGGTGCATATACTCCCTCAGAGTCCCCCGCCACAGTTGGGGGTCTTGATTCGGAGCGGGGTTGTTCGAGATGGACAATGTCCTGGAGCAGTACGGGCACCTCGGCATCCTGCTGATCTTTGCGGCGGCGTTTCCGTCGATCCCGCTGGTGGCCTCCTGGGCGATGTTCAAGTTTGGTCTGCGGCCGCATCTGCCCAACGCGGTCAAGCAAGACACCTACGAGTGCGGCGTTGAGACTGAAGGTCCGACCTGGGTGCAGTTCAACTTCCGCTACTACCTGGTCGCGCTGATCTTTGTGCTGTTTGACGTTGAGGTAATCTTCCTGTTCCCGCTGGCGGTGGCGCTGGACTCGCTCGTGGTGACCGGCATGGTTGCCGCGTTGATTTTCATTGGCATCCTGTTCCTGGGACTGGTCTACGAGTGGCGACGTCAAGCTCTGGAGTGGCGCTGATATGACGGCCAAGTACGACGCCACGGCGGCGATGGAGATCGTCAACGCGAGCGCGCCGGGGGCGGCGTGTGTTGAGGATGGCGTGCTGTACCTGGAACCGGCGAAGGTGGCCGAGGCGATCGAGCTGCTGCGGGACGCTGAAGAGAGCGACCTGATTTTCCTGTGCAATCTGACCGCGGTCGATCAGGAACGTCACTTTGAGATTGTTTATCACCTGCAGTCGTTGGATTTGAATCACATCCTGGCGATCAAGGCGCGTCTGACCGACCGCGAGGATCCGTCGCTGCCAACGCTGACCGGCGTGTTCTACGGCGCTCATCTGCAGGAGCGCGAGGTCTATGACCTGTTTGGGATTAAGTTTGAGGGTCATCCCGACCTGCGCCGGATGTTCCTCTGGGAGGGCTTCCCGGGCTGGCCGCTGCGCAAGGACTTCCTGCAGATGCCGGGTCAGATTCGGGCCGGACTGCCGGGCTTCCCGTTTGAGAGCCAGGAGAACGCCTGGCCGGTGCCGGGCAGCATGCCGCAGCGTCCGATGCATCCCAACGACCCGCAGCCGCCCAGTGACGTGGCCGTGTCGGAAGACGAGAGCGAGGGGTCGTCATGACGACTGCCGACGACACCAGCATGATGATGGACGACTCGCGTCTGGCGATGCAGGGCACGATCGAGGCGATTGCGAGCGGTGTGGGCTCGGAGCCGGTCGTCGTGAATCTGGGTCCGCAGCATCCGTCGACGCATGGGGTGTTCCGGCTCAAGGTGACGCTCGACGGCGAGATCGTGCGTGACGCGGAGATGCGGATTGGTTATTTGCATCGGTCGATGGAGAAGCTGGCCGAAGAGCGCACCTACACGCAGAACATTCCCTTTACCGACCGGATTGACTATCTGGCGGCGATGTCGAACAACCTTGCTTACTGCCTTGCGGCTGAGGAGTTGCTAGGCGTCGAGGTTCCGCCTCGGGCGAGTGCGATCCGGGTGATGTTTGCCGAGCTGCAGCGGGTCGCGTCTCATGCGATGGCGAACGGGACGTTTATCAACGACTGCGGCGCCTGGCATACTCCGCTGTTCCACATGTTCCGTGACCGTGAGCGGGTGCTCGACATGTTCGAGATGACCTGCGGCGCTCGGTTGACGACGAATTACATGCGGATCGGTGGGGTCGCGTTTGACTTGCCGGACGAATTGCTGCCGACGCTGGAATCGTTCCTGACGGATATGCCAGATCGGATCGCCGATTACGAGGCTCTGCTGATGGAGAACGAGATTCTGCATGCGCGGGCTCGCGGCGTGGGCGTGATTTCGCCGGAGTTGGCGATTAACTCGTCGTTGTCTGGTCCGGTGTTGCGCGCGACCGGCGTGCCCTGGGACCTGCGCAAGGCGAATCCTTACTGCGGGTATGAGAACTACGAGTTCGATGTGCCTGTCGGCGAGAAGGGCGACTGCTTCGACCGCTTCCTCGTGCGGATGGCGGAGGTGAAGCAGAGCTTGCGGATTATTCGCCAGGTCATTGACACGCTTCCCGATGGTCCGTGGCTGGCCGATGTGCCGCTGCACGCTCGTCCCGATCCGGGTGAGGCGTATCAGCGGGTGGAGTCTCCTCGTGGGGAGCTTGGCTTTTACCTGGTTTCTGACGGTGGGCCGGCTCCTTATCGCTTCCATTGCCGTCCGCCGTCGTTGATTAATCTCACGGCGCTGAAGGAAATGTCGATTGGCGGTACCCTTGCGGACGCGATCGTGACGTTGGGTTCGATTGACATTGTGGTGGGGGAGATCGATCGATGAGCACTCTCGCCGGCCTCTCCAGTGTGCTGGGCGCGTGGTACGACTTGCGCGACCTGAACAACCTTCAGCGGTTGATCACTGAGTGGATTGCGGAGTGGGGTCCGGACTGGATCGCCTCGATCGTGGCGGGCGTGCTTGGGGCGCTGGGGATTCTGGCTGTGATTGGTCCGACGCTGTTGATCTTGATCTGGGTCGAGCGCAAGGTGATTGCTCGGTTCCAGCAGCGCTATGGTCCGAACCGCGTTGGTCCGAAGGGATTACTGCAACCGGTCGCGGATGCGGTCAAGCTGATTCTCAAGGAGCAGCTTGCGCCGCGCTCGGCTGACAAGTTGCTGTTCTTCCTGCCGCCGGTGCTGATCTTTGTGCCGGGCATCCTGGTCTGGGGCGTTCTGCCGTTTGGGCCTCGGATGTCGGTGGCCGACCTCAATGTGGGTGTGCTGTACTTGCTAGCGGTGTCGGGCACGGCGGTGTTGGTGCTGTTTATGGCCGGCTGGTCGTCGAACAACAAGTATGCGCTGTTCGGCGCGATGCGCGCTGTGGCGATGTCGATCTCGTATGAGGTGCCGATGGTGCTGGCGCTGCTGACACTGGTGGTGTTCTCGGGCACGATGTCGGTCAATGGGATCGTGGAGTGGCAGCAACAGGAGGATGTGATTTTCATCCTGCTGTTCCCGTTGTCGGCTGTTGCGTTCTTCTTTGCGGCGTCGGCTGAGTTGAATCGGACGCCGGCCGATATTTCCGAGGCGGAATCGGAGATTGTGGCGGGGTATCACACTGAGTACTCGGGGATGCGCTTTGGGCTCTTCTATGCGGTGGAGCTGGGCAACACGCTGGTCGTGTCGGGCTTCATTGCGACGTTCTTCCTCGGCGGCTGGTGGTTGTGGGGCCTCGACCAATGGGTTCCGAGCTGGATTATTTTGCTGGCCAAGACCGGCGCGGTTTACTTCCTGTTGATTTGGACTCGCGGCACGTTGCCTCGACTACGGATTGACCAGTTGATGGGATTCTGCTGGAAGGCGCTCGTGCCGGCGACGCTGCTGTTTGTCGTGGTGGCGTTTGTCGAGCGGACGTTGATCCTGTCGGAGGGCTGGGACACGACGATTGCCCTGCCGATCATGGCGGTGTTCAACATCGCGCTGACGCTGGGGGCGGTGATGCTGTTTGCCCGCGTGTCACGTCCGGCGGAGTTGCGCCGACCGGCGCGGATCCGCATGGCCGGCGCGCAGATTGGTGGATTGCGGGCAGCGCGGAACATCGCTTCCCGATCAGAGGAGCCGCAGTTCCAAGTGGGTGGTGACTAGCCATGAGTGACTTTGGTTTCCACCTGGCGTTCTGGTCGCTGGCGTTGATGACGTTGGGTGGCGCGTCGATGATCCTGATCAGCCGCAATCTGATTCACGCGGTGATCTGGCTGGTGATGTCGATGCTGGGGATTGCGGGCTTGTATCTGACGCTGTCGGCCGACTTCATTGCGGTCGTGCAGGTGTTGATTTACGTCGGTGCGATCTCGGTGCTGATGTTGTTCGCGATCATGCTGACTCCACGGGCGGAGCGCGATAATTCCCAGACGAAGGTGAGCGCGCCGGCAGGCGTGGTGGTGCTGCTGGTGATGATCGCGACGATGTGGGTCGCCGTTGATACCGACTGGGGTCCCGTCCGCGAGGGCGCGTTGCCGGAGCAGGCTCGACTGATCGGGGAGAGTCTGATCAATCACTACATCCTGCCGTTTGAGATTGGCGCGGTGCTGCTGACGGCGGCGTTGGTTGGGGCGATCGCCCTGGCTCGACAGGATGATGAGGACGGGCCGGTTCACACCGCGTCGCTGCAGGCCGAGCTTGATGGAGAGATTGAGATTGACCCGGCTGACGTGGTCGATCCGCCACTCGTTTCCGATGCTTCGGACGGTGGGGCCAGTTCATGATTATTGGACTCGAGCACTACCTGGCGCTGGGGGCGTTGCTGTTCTGCATCGGCTTCTTCATTGCGCTGTCGAAGAAGAATGCTGTCGGGGTGCTGATTGGCGTTGAGCTAATGCTGAACGCGGTCAACCTGACGTTGGTGGCGTTCTCGCGCTTTAGCTCGGCTGAAGTGGCGTTGTCGACGCAGGTCTTCGTGTTGTTCATCATCGCCGTGGCGGCGGCAGAGGTAGCGGTGGGACTGGCGCTGACGCTGGTCGTCTATCGCAACCGACAGACAATCTCGGTCGACCGCACGACCTTGTTGAAGGGCTGACACCGGGATGTGGGCTCCGCTAATGACCGCGCAGAATCGCTACGTCGCCGAGACGTTGCGCGAGCTGTTGTTCGCGGAGGGCGTGTCGGTGCGGTTTGTGGTTGAGCCCGACCGTAAGGATGAGGGCGACTTCGCGCCGGTGATGATCTACGTGCCGGACTCGAAGACGCACGTGGCGCGGGAAATTCTGGGGAAGGTGTAGCGGCGTGCCCGAGACGATCTTCTGGGTCATCCTCTTTCTGCCGCTGACCGCGTTTGTGTTGGCCGGGATCTCTGCGGTCAACCAGAACCTGCAACGGCAGATTCCCGAATGGGACCCGAAGTACCCGCGCTCGTGGAGGCCGATCGCCGACCTGTTCTGCGGACCGCGGATCGCCTCGACGCCGTTGATCATTGCGTTGGCGGTTGCCTTCCTGCTTGCGGTGATCAACCTGATTGATTCGATCGGACTTCGCGGCTTGCCGCTTGACATCGCTCCGCATGTGCTCTTTAGCGCGGGTGATCTCAAGGTCAACCTCGGCGTTCGCATCGACGGGCTGACATCAGTGATGCTGGTTGTCGTGACCGGCGTATCGCTGTTGGTGCAGGTCTATTCGACTGGCTACATGGACGGCGACCACGGCTATCGACGCTATTTCGCCTTCATGGCGCTGTTCACCACGTCGATGCTGGGACTGGTCCTGGCCGACAACCTGCTGATGCTGTTCGCCTTCTGGGAGCTGGTTGGCCTGACGTCCTATCTCCTGATCGGATTCTGGTTCCACCGACCGGCCGCGGCCGCTGCGGCGAAGAAAGCGTTCCTGGTCACACGTCTGGGCGACCTCGGAATGCTGGCCGCGTTGATCCTGATCTACAGCCGCACCGGGACCCTCGACATCGCCTCGATTAACGCTCTGGCTGATCACGGCGCCGAAGCGGGCATGTTCGCGCTCAATGGCTTGATGATCGGTCAGACGGCGATGACGCTGTTTGGTCTGGGCCTGATTGCCGGCGCGGTTGGCAAGTCGGCTCAGTTCCCGCTGCACATGTGGCTGCCCGACGCGATGGAAGGCCCGACTCCGGTCTCCGCGCTGGTGCATTCGGCGACGATGGTCGCCGCCGGCGTTTACCTGCTGGCTCGCTTCTTCCCAGTGATTCACGCCTCGTCGACGGCGTCCGACCTCATCGCCTGGATTGGCGCGGGGACGGCGCTCGGCGCCGCGATCCTGGCATTGGTCCAGGTTGATATCAAACGTGTCCTCGCGTACTCAACGATCTCGCAGCTTGCGTTCATGATGTTTGCAATTGGTGTGGGTGGGTATGCGGCGGCTGTCTTCCACTTGATGACGCACGCCTTCTTCAAGGCGATGTTGTTCCTCGGCTCCGGCTCGGTGAATCACTCGACCAACACCTTCGACATGCGCAAGATGGGTGGACTGCGGCTCTCGATGCCGATCACGTTCGCAACGTTCGTCATCGGCACACTCGCGTTGGCCGGCGTCTTCCCGCTGTCGGGATTCTGGTCGAAGGACGAGATTTTGGTCGAAGCGTGGCAGAACAACAAGGGCGTGTTCGTACTTGGCTTCATCGCCGCCGGCCTGACAGCGGCCTACATGGTGCGTGCGGTGTACATGACATTCTTCGGCGAGTACAAAGGCGGCGAGCACGTCGCGCCTGGCGAGCATGGCAACGAGGACCCATCGCATCCGCATGAATCCCCGCGCAGCATGACGACTCCACTGATCATCCTGGCGGTGTTTGCGCTGTTTAGTGGGCTGATCACGCTGGGCTCGGAGATACAGACCTGGCTCTACGGCGCGCTTCCGAACCCAGAGCATCACACCGACCATCTGCCATTCCTCCATTGGCATTGGGGGATCGCGATCAGTTCAACCGTGTTTGCCCTCATTGCAGCTGGAATCGCGTACCGCTTCATGCGCGACCGAGAACGCATCCGGTCGTGGGGCATCGGTGGCATCTGGCCGATTCCGGAGATGCAGAAGTTTGCGACTGAACTGTTTTACCTCGATGCGCTCGCCGAGAACGTCCTGGCGCGGCGCGTGTTCTACAACTGGATTGCCCAGGCATCGTCCTGGTTTGACTCCACCGTCGTTGACGGCGTGGTTAATCAAGCCTGGCGACGTGGCGTGAGCATCTCGAATACGGCCCGATTCGTGCAGAACGGTTGGGTTCAGACGGGCACATTGTCAATCGGTCTCGGCGGGGTGATCATCTGGGTCGCCGTCGTGTTGTTCTAGGAGCGGTTAATGGATCCGGGCTTCCCCGTCCTTTCGCTGCTGATCTTCTTGCCCTTGTTGGGGGCGCTGCTGATCGCCGTGCTCCCGGGCAAACACACGCCGACCGAGTGGCTGGTGCAGAACACGCCGGGCAATGCGGTCGACTATCCCAAGTGGATCGCGCTGGGCATCTCGGCGGGGACGCTGATTATCGCGCTGGTGCTGTTCATCATCTTCGACCGCTCCGCATCGGGATTCCAGTTCGTCGACGAGTTCGACTGGATCTCGGCCGAAGCAGTCGGATTCAATGTGAAGTACGCCTTCGGCGTCGACGGCCTGTCGATGCCACTCGTCTTCCTGACCGCGCTGCTGACGGTTGTGGCGGTATTGGTGTCGTGGCGCATCGAGCTGCGGACCAAGGAATACTTCGCCTGGTTGCTCGTGCTGGAGACGTCGGTGTTGGGCGTCTTCACCTCGCTCGACCTGATCTTCTTCTTCCTCTTCTGGGAGCTCGAGCTGGTGCCGATGTTCCTGCTGATCTCGATCTGGGGCAGCGGCAACCGCAACTATTCGGCGCTCAAGTTCGTGCTCTACACGGTGTTCGGTTCGGCCTTCATGTTGGTCGGATTCCTGGCGCTGGGCGTCGCGGCGGACACGTTCGACATCCGCGAAATCCGACAGGACGTGCTGGCGGCAGCCTTCTTACCCGCGCCGGCGATCTTCGCCTTCATCCTGATCGCGTTCGCGATCAAGTTGCCGGTCGTGCCGCTGCATACCTGGTTGCCGGACGCGCATACAGATGCGCCGACGGCTGTGTCGGTGATGCTGGCGGGCGTGCTGCTGAAGATGGGCGGTTACGGGATCCTGCGCCTGCTGTTCACGATGATGCCGGAGGTGGGCGCGGACGCCGATCTGGCGCTGGCGATCATTGGAGTGGTTTCCATCGTCTATGGCGCGATCGTGACGATCCGGCAGACGGACTTGAAGCGTCTGATCGCGTACTCGTCGGTGTCGCATATGGGATTTGTCCTCTTGGGAGTGGCGGCGCTCGGTACGACCGGGATGAGCGGGGCGGCGATGCAGCTGGTCACGCACGGTCTGATTACCGGCATGTTGTTTGTCATGGTTGGACTGCTCTACGAACGGACCCATACGCGGGAAATCGGCGAGATGACGGGTCTGATGCACCACATTCCCTTGCTGGGGATTGGCATGGTGTTTGCCGGTCTGGCCGGGCTCGGTTTGCCGGCGCTGGCCGGATTCGTGGCTGAGATCACGATTTTCCTGGGCGCGTTTGCGTCGCAGACTGCGCCCGTTTCCGTTGCGTTGCTGGGCGTCTTACTTGCTGCGGCGTACATTCTCTGGGCGTTGCAGCGGACATTCTTCGGTCCCAGGGACGAGAAATGGGCTCACTTGACCGACGCGAATCACTGGAGCGAGTTCACGATCATTGGCGCGCTGATGGCGCTGATCGTGCTGCTGGGCGTGTATCCGTCGATTGTGATGGACCTGCTCGAAATGGGCGTGGCGCCAATTGTGAGTGAGCTCGAGGCGGTCGTGTCCGCCAGTGCGGGAGGCGGCTGATGCTGAGCGACGTCAACCTGCTGGGACCCGAACTTGTACTGCTGGTTTTGGGCGCCTTTCTGCTAATCGCGGACCTGTTCTTCAAGGACCGGCGCCTGCTGATGGGCGTCTCGGTCGCTGCGCTGATGGGCTCAATCCTGTACTCGGCCGTCCTGCTGACGGAAGGACACGTCGGTGAGCAGGGATTCAATGGGGTGCTCGTCGTTGACAAGTTCGCGATCTTCTTCCAGATTCTGCTGGCCTCGGCCGCGATGGTCGCTGTGCTCGTGTCGACCGAGACATTGCAACGCACGCCTTCGCGTCAGGGCGAGTACCTGGCGCTGATCCTGTTCTCGACGGCCGGACTACAGTTGCTGGCCGGTGCGCGCGACCTGATCATGGTGTTTATTGCGCTGGAGCTGACCTCGATCTCGCAGTACGTCCTGGTTGGATTCCATAAGGATCGGTGGGGCTCCGAGGGTGGGCTGAAGTATCTGTTGACTGGCGCCGTGGCGTCGGCGGTGTTGCTCTACGGCATGGCGATCCTGATCGGTCTGACCGGATCCACGAATCTGTCGGAGATTGCGTCGTACATCGCCTGGCAGGGCGACGGCAAGGAAGAGGCTCTGATGCTGGCCGCGGTCTTCCTGATCGCGGGGTTCGGCTTCAAGGCGGCGGTGGCGCCGTTCCATATGTGGGCGCCTGACGCGTACACCGGCGCTCCGACGCCGATTGCGGCGTATCTGTCGGTGGCTTCCAAGGCGGCGGCGTTCGCCATCCTGATTCGGATTTTCTTTGAGGCGCTGGGCGATGACTTGTTGGCGGAACACTGGAAGACGATCTTTGCCGCGCTGGCGACGCTGTCGATGTTTGCCGGCAACTTCTTTGCGCTCCGACAGAACAACATCAAACGAATGCTGGCGTATTCGTCGATTGCGCAGGCGGGCACGTTGATGATTGGTCTGGCCGCGATCACGGCGGACCGCGGCGAATTGTTAGGCGCCAGCGGGATTCTGTTTTACCTGGCCGGCTACACGGTGACCAACCTTGCGGCGTTCACGGTGATCATCCTGATCGCCAACCAGAACGGCGGCAGCTACGACATTCGCAAGTATGCGGGATTGGGCAAGAAGTCGCCCTGGTTGGCTCTGGTGTTGTCGTTTGCGTTGATCTCGCTGATTGGTCTGCCTCCGACAGCCGTGTTCTTTGGCAAGATTTATCTCTTTGAGACGGCAGTGCAGAGTGGGCTCGCCTGGCTGGCGATCGTGGGCACGGTTAATACTGTGATTTCGGCGGCTTACTACTTGCGGCCGGTGAAAGCGATGTTTATCGACCCGGCGCCCGATGTGGACGACGAGATGCCGGCGCCGAGGCCATCCAACAGCGTGCTCGCCACGATGGGGCTGGTGACGGCCGGCGTGCTGGTGATTGGGCTCCATCCCGGCCTGTTGATCAATGCGGCTGAGGCCGCGGTCGCCTCCATCTTCTCCTGATGTGACCGCATGTGACTATTGAGCGCCATCTCGTTGATGTCCTGGTTGACGCAGCATTTGTCCACCGAGTTGATGTGGAAGCTCTTGAGCGTTGCGTGCGGGAGACGTTGGCATCGCGCAAACTACGAATACCTCGTGTCGTGGCGGTCCGAGTGACGGATTCTCGCTCCGTGCGGACGCTGAATCGGCGATTTCGGGGTGAGGATTCTGCGACTGACGTGCTGTCGTTCAACACCGACTTTGATGGGCTCCGTCGGCCTGATGGTTCGTCGGAGTTGGGCGAGATCGTGATCGCGTTGCCGGTCGCGGCACGAGGCGCTCGGGAGCGAGCTATCAGCCTCGGTGAAGAGCTGGCGCTCTTAACGGTCCACGGAACGTTGCATTTGCTTGGTTTCGATCATGAGGAGCCGGAAGAGGAAGTGCGGATGAAGCATTTGGAACGAATTGCGCTGAAGCGAGCTGGGCTGGAGTCGGCTGCGCGAGCTTGACGATGATAGATAATATGTTCTATCATCAACGCAATTGGAGCACATCGCAGGGAGGGCTGACGTGAGCGGAACGGTGTTGTACCGCAAGTGGCGACCGGCCGACTTCGATGAGGTCGTGGGCCAGGAGCCGGTCGTGCGGACGCTGAAGAATGCCGTTGCGCAGGACAAGATTTCCCACGCGTACCTGTTCTGTGGGCCTCGCGGGACCGGGAAGACGACGACGGCGCGCATCCTGGCGCGGGCGATCAACGGCCGGACCGCTTCGAGTGGAGCGACGGCGTTGGGTGCGTCGGATGATTTGGGCTTCGATCTGGTGGAGATCGACGCCGCCTCGAACCGGGGGATCGACGATATTCGTGAGCTTCGTGAACGCGCGAACTATCGTCCCGGCTCGGCGCGATTCAAGGTGTACCTGGTCGATGAAGTGCATCAGCTCACCGGCGCTGCCGCCGACGCGCTGTTGAAGACGCTGGAGGAGCCGCCTCCGCATGTCGTCTTCATTCTGGCGACCACCGACCCGGAAGCGCTCAAACCGACCGTTCTCAGTCGCTGCCAGCGCTTCGATTTCCGCCGCGTCGGGGTCGACGACATGGTGTCGAGGTTGCATACGATTGCCGAGGCGGAGGGCATCGAGATTCCCGACGAGGCGCTGCGATTGATTTCGCGGGAAGCGACTGGGTCGCTGCGAGACGGCGTCAATCTGCTCGACCAGGTGTGGGTGATGTGCGGGTCGTCGGTGACGCTGGAGGCGGCGCAGGAAGCGTTGGGATTGAGTCCCGACGCTCGGGCGATGGAGCTGGCGTCTGCGGCGTTGCGAGCCGAGCTCGCGGAGGGGTTAGGCGTGTTGGCGGCGGTCCAGGAAGACGCGATCGATTTCGGACGATTCAAACGGCAGGTCGTGACCCACTTGCGACACGTGCTGCTGACTCTGACCGGCGCGACCGGGACGTTGTCCCTCTCTGCGCCGGAACTGGAGCGCCTGGAGGAGGTTTGCAAGGGTGTTGAGGCGTCGGCAGCGGTGACGGCGCTCAAGGCGTTTTCGGAGGCGGACGTGCGTCGCGATCCGTACCAGCCGCTGCCTCTGGAGCTTGCACTGGCATCGATTGTCTATGGACCGCCGACGGTCGAGGTCGCTGCCGTGCCGGCGCAACAGCAGCGACCGCAGAGGCAGCAGCGACAGGATGGCCAGCGCCGTCAAGGACAGTCCGACGGGCAGCGCCGTCAGGGTCAGCCCGACGGCCAGCGTCGTCAAGGACAGCGACGTGAGCAACAGGCGACGCGGAATTTACCTCGCGCGCAAAGCCAGGGCGAACGAGCGGCGTCTTCGCAATCGGACCAGGCGCCAGCGCCTCCACCAAGTCAACGACCTGAGCGCCCGGCGCCGGAGGCTCAACCGGCGTCTGCGTCCGCTGGCGGCTCGTCGGGTTCGGCCGATTTGCTCGATCAGATTCGCACTGCCTTGCGCCGTCGCAACCAGGGAATGATCGCGACGATGCTGAATGGTTCGTGCAGGGTCACTGAGCAGACTGATGACTCACTCACGCTGGGATTCCTGCCGCGTTATCAGCAAGTGCATATGCAGAAAGTCTCCGAGGCGTTGACTGATGTGTCGGCCGCAGCGTCTGAGGTGTTGAAGAGGCGAGTGACCGTCCGCTGTGTACCTGTCGACAACTCGGCTCCAGCTTCTTCCAACGGCGATGGAGGACAGCGCACAGAGCAGAGTGCGCAGCGACCGCAGCAGCCGAAGCCATCGCAGCAGGAACCGAAGCGTCGCGAGAGCGTGATTGGTCGGGAAGCACGATCGCGGTTTGGCGCGCGGCCGTATCAGGCCAACTGAGACGGCGATTGAGCGCGTAGACTGAAGACCAGAGTGTGAGTCTCATGGGGCGAAAGGGCTGACGATGGCGAAGCGGAAGGGTGGGATGTTTCGTCCGGCACGCTCGAGCAAGCAGCGCGGACAAGGCGCCGCGGGAGCCGGAGGGTTCTCGTCCGAGATGATGCGGCGGGCGCAGGAACTGCAAACGCAGTTGGCTGAGGCGCAGGACGAACTGAAGGATGCGACGGTTGAGGCGTCGGTCGGAGGCGGTGTCGTGTCGGTCACGATGGGCGGGGATCACAAGCTGCGGGAGGTGGTGATTGATCCCGATGTCGTTGACCCGGACGATACGGAGATGTTGCAGGACCTGTTGTTGGCTGCGGTAAATGAGGCGCAGGACCGGTTGGAAGCGATGCAGCAGGAGCGGATGTCGGGTCTGACGGACGGGTTGTCGCTGCCGGGCTTGCAGTAATGCAGCGCTCGCCGGCGACCGCGCCGACGATTGCCCGCTTGATCGAGGCGTTTCATCGACTGCCCGGGATCGGTCAGAAGACCGCCCAGCGGCTTGCCTACCACGTATTGCGTGCGCCACGCGCTGAGGCGCAAGCGCTCGCTGACGCGTTGATCGAGGTCAAGGATTCGACGCGGCTTTGCGGCGTCTGCCAGAACATCACCGACGCTGATCCCTGTGCGCTCTGCCTTGACCCGCAGCGTTCGGATTCGACGATTTGCGTGGTCGAGGAGCCGCTCGACGTGGCGGCGATTGAGCGGGCCGGCGTTCATCGAGGTCGGTATCACGTCCTGCACGGAGCGATTTCACCGATGGACGGTGTGGGGCCGGAGGACTTGAAGGTCCGCGAGTTGCTGGTGCGCCTGGGGGATGCCACGGTTGAGGAAGTCATCCTGGCGACGAATCCGAACCTCGAAGGCGAAGCGACGGCGGGCTATCTGTCCCGCGTGATTGCCGCAATGGGTGTTCGGATCACGAGAATTGCGCATGGCCTGCCGGTCGGCGCCGATGTTGAGTACGCCGATGAGCGGACGATCCGTGCCGCGATGACGCACCGCGTTGAGTTCGACGGTCGGGGAAGCGACGACTGATGCCGCGGATTCGACCGATTCGTACCGAAGCGATCGTGCTGCGACAGCGTCCGCTGGGCGACGCGGATCGGATCTGCGTGCTGTTCTCGCCGACACGAGGAAGAATCGAAGCAGTGGCCAAGGGCGTGCGCAAGCCGCTGAGCAAGCTGACGGGGCACGTTGAGCCGTTGAGCCGAGGCGTGTTCGGCCTGGCCCACGGGCGTTCGCTTGAGGTCGTCACCGATGCGCAGACGCTCGACTCCTGGCCGCCGTTGCATGAGGACATGGATCGGATGACCGAAGCGTTGACGATGGTGGAGCTGGTGGACAGATCGACTGACATGGATGTGTCGTCCGGTGCGCTCTACCAGTTGCTGCGGCACTCGCTGGACGCGTTGGCTGCGACTTCGTCCCCGCGCGCCGTGCGCTGGTGGTTCATCCTGCGATTTCTCGATCAGCAGGGCTATCGGCCGGAGCTCGATGCTTGCGTCCGCTGCCGGAGCGAGGTTGGGCCTGAGGGCAATGGATTCTCGGCGACAGACGGCGGAGTCGTGTGTCCAACGTGCCATGGCGCCGGTGTCGGGCAGCGACTGTCCTCAGCGGTATTTCGATTGTTACGATATATGAGACGTTCGTCGTGCGAGTCGACAGCGCAGGTGCAGGTCGGCGCTGAGGCGTCGGTCGAGCTTGAGCGTCATCTGCGATTGTCGCTCGAGCAGGCGTTGGATGGTCGGCTGCGTTCGAGCGGGTTCGCTGAGGCGCTCGCCAGGGCGGAAACGATTGGTCGCAGCGCGGCGTCAAGCGCTGCTAAGAGAGTGCAAGAGGAGCAGGAACATGCCGCTGTATGAGTACCTATGCGAAGAGTGTTCGGGCATTTTCGAGGTGGTGCGGCCGATCCGGGAAGCGCCCGAGCCGCAGCCCTGTCCCGAGTGTGACGAAGAGTGCGAACGCGTGATGCCGACATCGTTCTCGGCGTACGTGATGCGTCAGGGCTATCCGCGCCGGATTCCCGACAAGGGCACCTACTGGCACCTCGGTCAGGAAGTCACCTACTTGCCCAAGAAGGCGCGACCTTACGAGCACCCGCAGGTGACGAAGAGGCGGGAGCAGGAGCCGCTGGGGGCTCAGGACTACACCGACATGGTGGATAGCAAGATCCGCGACCGCCGGTTGGCGCGGGAGGATCGGCGCAAGGAACGTGAGCTGAAGCTGGACCGGATGTCGAAGAAGGGCCGAGAGCTGAAGCCCCAACCGCAACCGGTCAAGCGGGGCTAAGGGTCGTCCGTCAATGCCCCGATCGAAGTATCTTGCCTCGATGGACTCTGGTGCGCGCGGTGAACTGGAGAAACGGCTCCTCGTGCGCCAGAGTCAGCGCTGCTTCATTTGCGATGACCCAATTGACTTGACACTGCACGGCGGAGAGCTTGATATTGACCATATCGACCCATTGGTCGAACAGGGTCTAGACGCTGAGAACAATTTTGCGTTGACGCATGCGCCTTGCAATCGGAGCAAGGGAGCTACCAATCTGGAGGTCGCGCGGCGACTTTCGGAGTTTGGACGGTTGCAGGCGGCCGCACAAGCAGCGGGCGAGCGAGGTGCAAATCTCGGGCATGTGCTGAAGCAACACGGTGGCAGCTCTCACATGCTGGCCCTGCGTCGCGATGCATCCTCCGTCGAATACAGCCTTCCCGGGTGCGGCGATCACCAGATTCACCGCCTCCCCATCTTCCGGGACACACTTAGTCAGATGGGTTCGTTCTTCGCTGTACTTCCGCTTGAGTATCTCCACCACGATGATCGCATCAATCCGCGGAGCATTGGAGGAAACATCCGCGGACTGATCGAGGAATTCAAGAAGGGCCGCCCGCAACTTCAGATCGCGTTGGCTTGGTGGCAGCCGCGCAAGAACGAGTCAGGTGCGAACGGCGCACAGGGCGAGGTCAAAATCTTCGACGGGCAGCACAAAGCGGCAGCGCAGATTCTCCTGGGCGTTCGGTCTATTCCCGTCCGCGTGTTTATCGAGCCGAACACAGATGTCTTGCTTCAGGCGAATACGAACGCAGGCGGGAAGCTAAAGCAGGTCGCATTCGACGCGGCTGTGATGCACCATCTTGGCAGCTCGCTCTACCTGGAGCGTGTTGACCAATACCGGCAGATGCGGGGTCTTGAAGAAAGCGACTTTGCGTTTTCAGAGCACGACCTGGTGAATTTCTTCAGGGGTGAGAAGCGAGAGATGTTGAAATACATCATTGACGCACAGAGGGACTCGGTGATCCGAGACGAGGAAAATCGGCTAACGGAATTCGTCAATTGGGCAGGTAAGGGAGCGGACCTGCCAGTTGCGTACAGCGCCGTTGACCGGTCCTTCTTCAAAGAGTTTCTCTACAAGCGGGCATTGACGACGAATATCGACGTAGGGCTGGACCAAGGCGCGAACGCGCGGCAGCTTGAGCGAAAGCAATTGGTTAGGTTGATGACGCTCTATGCAGACGTTTTCTTTGTCGACAAATGGGATCCGGATGTCGGCGGTCGGCGACTCGAGAATCGACTTCAACAGGGCGATCTCATCTCGCACGATCACCTTCGTGCTTGGCGAGTTGCCCGCGAGGAGATCCTTGCGAATGTACTGCGCTGGGTTCGCCTGGTAATGGCCAACTACTACGCATATGCCGGAAAGGTGATCGATGAAGAGCGCGTATTGCACGAGCGCGCTCCCGACGAGCTTTGGCATCGAGTTGAGAACTTCCTTCGCTCTCTTGCGGACCTTCCGTGCTGGGTGGATTTGAATCTGAGTTCGACCGTCTTCGGTCCCAAGCAGAATTTGGACTTCTGGAAGCAGGTGTTTGAGACCAGTCACACAGCGAGTGGGATACAGGTTCTTGCGCAACCCCTGGACCTGATCCAGATGATTCAGTCAACGGACTCTTTGTAGGCATCACTGCGTTGGCATCACCGACAAGGAGACTAACGGACTCCGAAAGTCAGAAATCCCGCTGGGTGATGAACTCGGCGATGGCGGTGAGTTGCTCTCGGGGACCGATCGCGGGAGTGGCGTGCAGCGCGGACAGACCCTTGTCACGCCATTCTTCGACGGTTTCCATACAGCGGTCGACAATCGACTGCTGACGGGCTGCTTCTAGCGCCCGGTCGAGGAATTCGGCGCGCCCGTCTTCATCTTTGGCGTCGAGGAAGCGCGTCACGGGATTGTCATCGGGATCGTCCTCCATCAGGACGATCGCCGGCAGGGTGAGGGTCCCCGCCGAGAGGTCGCCGCCGACGGGTTTGCCCAGTTGCTCCTCGGTGCCGCAGAAGTCGAGGATGTCGTCGACGATCTGGAAGGCCATGCCAATCGAGCGGCCGTATTCGCGCAGGGACTCGATGGTCTGGGCGTCGCAGTCCGACATCATGGCGCCGCCCGCGCCGGCAGTCGCGAAGAGCGATGCGGTCTTGCCGTGGATGCGACGGTAGTAGTCGCGCATGGTGCCGGAGTCAGCGTCGAAGGCGGAGACGTCCTGCGCGAGCTCGCCCTTGGCCATGACCATCAGGGTGTCGGCGAAGAGCCGGATGACGCCGATGTGGCCGGTCCGGGCAACGAGTTCGGCGGCGTGGGCGAACATGTAGTCGCCGAGCATTACCGACGCGGGATTACCAAACGTGGCATTGGCCGTGACGCTGCCGCGTCGAGTATCGGCGGAGTCGATTACGTCGTCGTGGACGAGGGTGGCGGTGTGCAGCAGTTCGATCGAGGCGGCGAGGGGGATTTGGGTGTCGGCGTCGTAGTCGCCGAAGGCGCCGCAGAGCAGCGAAATCGCGGGTCGGAGCCGCTTGCCGCCGCGCGAGAGGACCTGGTTAAGCATGGCCTCGAGGGGAAGGAAGTCGGACTGCGCGACGATTGAGAGGGTGTCTTCAACGATGGCCAGGTCGTCGGCAATGGGCTCATAGAGTTTCGCGAGTGAGGTCATTGGGGGTTAGGTTATCGCGCGTATGCTCGTGGGGCATTGTTGAGGAAAGGGACCCGCAAATGGTGAGGCAGGAACTCGGTCGGCTTGAAGAGGTTGAACTGCGGACAATTTGGAGCGATGAGGCGAGAGATTTTACGCCATGGCTGGCCGAGCACTTGGACGAACTTGGTGCAGCATTGGGTCTGGATTTGGAGCTCATCGAACAGGAAGCGGGAATCGGCCCGTTTGCAGTCGACATTCTTGCTCAGGCTGATGAAGGAGTAGTGGTGGTCGAAAACCAGTTGGAACGCACTGACCACAGCCACTTGGGACAACTGCTGACCTATGCAGCGGGACGTGACGCTTGGACGCTGATCTGGATCACGCCTGAACTGCGTGACGAGCACCGGGCTGCGTTGGACTGGTTGAATCGTTGGACGGCAGACGAGATCGAGGCCTACGGCGTTGAGGTGCGTGCAGTACGTATTGGTGACTCCCTGCCGGCGCCTGAGTTCCGCGCTGTGGCATTTCCCAACAACTGGTCGCGGCAGGCGAGGTCCAGAAACGTTGAGAGTTCGATGAGCAACGACGAGCGGAGTCGTCGGATTGAGTTCTTCGACAGTCTCGCCAAACGTGCGCTCGAGCGAAAGCTCACAGACTCGACCGGTTACGGCTCAGTCGCCAAGTCCAAGTCGTTTCCTTGTCGAGTTGACGAACCTGGACTGAGATACTGGGTTGACCTACGCCCAACTGGTGTCGCTGCAATACAACTGGAGATCAGGACAGGGGATATTGAACGAAACGAATCCATCATTGAGGCGCTCGACGAAGATAGAGCCGAGATTGAGCAAGAGTTGAACTTCCAGCCTGAATTCTTCCACCCGGATCCTAATGGACGTCGTGGCCGCATAAAGGGAGCCGTCATGATGTTCCGAGAAGCATCCATCGATGATCCGCCCGATCAGATTGAAGGGACACTTGTGTGGTGCTTGGATGTGCTTGAGGGGTTCCAACGTGTGTTGGAGCCTCGACTCCGCGAAATCATTGACACCTTAGAGGCGGAAGAGGCGGTTGGCGTTGAGGGTGGTCTGCTCGGCGACGAATTTGAGTGACACGCGTCGGGCTTGGCCGATTTGCCTGGCGGTGTGTTGGATGTTGGCGGGTTCGTTTCTTTTGCCCCGACGTTGCTGTGGACTGAGGTATGGGCAGTCCGTCTCGACGACGATGGCTTCGATTGGCAGTGTTGCGGCGGCTTGTCGGAGGGCCTGGTTCTTTGGGTAGGTGACCGGGCCGGCGAAGGAGATGAGGAAGCCGAGGTTGTGATAGCGCTGGGCGAGGTTTGCATCGCCCGAGAAACAGTGGATCACTCCGATTGGTCTGGTACGCCTCTGCTTGTCGGCCCACAACTTGAGGATGGTGAATGACTCCTCGTGGGCGTCGCGGGAGTGGATTACGACCGGCAGTTCCAGGTCGTCGGCGAGGGCAAGCTGGGCCTCGAATGCTCCGTATTGAGCCTCGTGCGGTGAGAGGTTGCGGAAGAAGTCGAGGCCGATCTCTCCGATGGCGACGACTCGGTCGCTGCTGGCAAGTTGGCGGAACTCGGATTCGAGTTCGTTAGTCCAGTCCTTGGCGTCGTGCGGGTGGAGGCCGACCGTGGCCCAGATGTTGTCATAACTGTTGGCCAGGGCGATGGCGTCGTGGGTCGTGGGCAGGTCGGTGCCGATGGTCACGATTCGCTCGACGCCGGCCTCGGCGGCCCGGTCAAGCACGTCCGGTAGGTCGTCGCCGATCCAGGGATCATGGAGATGAGCGTGGGTGTCGAACAGGGCCGGTTTCGGGCTCATGTACTGGCTTCAGGTACCAAGTCGGGCTTCCTCTTCCTCGACGATCGAGATGTCGAGCTTCTTGAAGAGGGGCATTGGCTTCTGTAGCTGGTCGCCGGGACGGAGCGCGTGCATCTGCCAGCCGAGGTCGTTGATGCTGCCCGGCGTGTTCAGCATCTCGTGCAGACGTTGGCAACTGAACGGCAGGTAGGGCGCGAGCGCTGTCCGTAGCGCGGCGATGACGCTGAGCGCGGTGTAGAGGCTGCGGGCGGCCGCTTGCTTGTCGGTCTTGACGGTTTTCCAGGGCGCGGTCTGGTCGAGGTAGCGGTTGGTCTCCTGTGCGAGCGCGAAGGCTTGCTGGATGCCCTGTCGCAGGTGGACGCCTTCGATCGACTGGCCAACCTGCTCGAGTCCGGATTGGGCGCGGTCGAGCATGCGTGTGGCATCGCGGTCGAGCGGGCCGGGGTCGGGGACCTGGGCGTCGAAGTGTCGGTTGATCAGCGCAAGCACGCGGTTGACGAGGTTGCCCCAGGTGGCGACGAGTTCGTCGTTGTTACGGCGCAGGAATTCGGACCAGGAGAAGTCGGAGTCGGCGGTCTCGGGCATCTGCGCGGCGAGGGCGTAGCGCAGCGCGTCGGGGTCGTAGCGGGTCAGGTAGTCGTTGACCCAGACAGCCCAACGCTGCGATGTGCTGGCCTTGGAGCCGCTCATCGTGATGTACTGGTTGGCCGGTACGTCATAGGGCAGGTTGTAGCCGCCGGCGCCGAGCAGGATGGCCGGCCAGATGATCGTGTGAAAGGGGACGTTGTCCTTGCCGATGAAGTTGTAGATGCGCGCGTCGTCCGACTGCCAGAAGTCGCGCCACGACTCGGGCTCGCCGTTGGTCTGGGCCCACTCGACTGTTGCGGAGAGGTAGCCGATCACCGCTTCGAACCAAACGTAGATGCGCTTGTTGTCCCAGCCGTCGAGGGGGACGGAGACGCCCCAGTCGATGTCTCGGGTGATGGCGCGGTCCTTGAGTCCCTCGCGCAGCATGCCGCGCGAGAAGTTGATGACGTGGGTGCGCCAGAAGTCCTTGTCGTCGTCGAGCCACTCCCGCAGCTGGTCCTCAAAGGCGGTGAGGCGGAGGAAGTAGTGCTCTGAGCTGCGCAGTTCGGGCGTCGCGCCGGTGTTGCGCGAGCGGGGATTGATTAGGTCGATTGCGTCGAGCTGACGGCCGCAGGTATCGCACTGGTCGCCGCGTGCTCTTGGCTCGTGACAGTGTGGGCATTCGCCCTCGATGTAGCGGTCGGGCAGGAAGCGCTTCGCTTGCGGGTCGTAGAAGAGGTCCTGGGTCTGCTTGAACAGGTAGTCATTCTCGAGCAGGGCGTTGAAGAGACCGTGCGTGACCTCGCGGTGGTTGTCGGTCATGGTCGTCGTGAAGGTGTCGAAGGCGATGCCCATGCCCTGCCAGGTATCGAGGATGGAGTTGTGATACTCCTCAACGACCTCGACGGGTGTGCGGCCTTCGTCGTCGGCGCGAACGGTGATCGGCGTGCCGTGGGCGTCGGAGCCGGAAACCATGACGACGCGGTTGCCGCGGATGCGGTGGTAGCGGGCGAAGATGTCGGCGGGCAGGTATGCGCCGCCGAGTTGTCCATGGTGAATCGGGCCGTTGGCGTAAGGCCAGGCCACGCAGACGAGAATGTTGTCGCTCATGGTTGGTTGCTGAGAGTCGGTTTCAGGCCGGTCGGATGTCGGATTGCTTGTCAATTTGTAGGGTAGGCGCTGATCGGCTTTGGAATGTCAACGGTCCTGACCGAACGGCCAGAGGGCGTAAACGTCGCGTCGCGGACGACCGGACTGCTGGGCGACGAAGCGTGCGGCCTGTGACCTCGACGCGCCCTGTACGGAGGCGTCGGCGAGGGCGTCGGCAATCTCCACGTCGGTCCAGCGCCGTGGTTCGCCGGGTGGCGGAATGATGAGTACGGAGAACTCTCCCCTCGGCTCGGCGAATTCGGTCAAGGCCTCGATTGGAGAGCCGCGCCAGATTTGTTCGTGCAGCTTGGTCAGTTCGCGTCCGATGACCAGGTGTGCGTCGGGGATCACATCTGCGATGTCGCGCAAGGTGTCCGGGATTCGGCGCGGCGATTCAAAGATGATGGTCCCGGTCGCTCGTTCGGTGAATTGTTGGAGCACCGCACGTCGTTCCCCAGACTTGCGAGGAAGAAATCCGTGCAGGTAGACATTGGGTGAATCCGCGCCGCTGACCGACCACAGGGCGACCGATGCTGCCGGTCCGGGAATCGGTACGACCTGCAGGTCGGCTTCAACTGCAGCCGCGATCAAGTTCCTTCCAGGGTCGGAGACTCCCGGTGTGCCGGCGTCGGAGACCAGCGCCACGGTTTGTCCGCTGTGAATGCGTTCGACCAAGCGCTGGGGGTCGGGACCTCTGTCGTGGTACGGGATCACCTGGGTGTCGATCTCGAAGTGGCGCAGGAGTGCGCGTGCGACCGGGACGTGTTCGGCCGCGATCAGGTCGACTTCGCCAAGGATTCTGAGAGCGCGTAGCGTGATGTCCTCGAGGTTGCCGATCGGTGTGGCGACGACGTAGAGGAGGCCGGATTCCACGCTGGGGTCCACGCTCGGTTCATTGTTCATGCGGCACACTCTAGGAGTCCTCTGAACGGCTGTATTCTTTGGCCAACCGGGACCCCCCTCTGCCTTCGGCATCTCCCCCCGCAAGGGGGGGGGGGGGGGGAGAGGGGATTTGTGAGTTTTGCAAGGCTCTCCGCAAGTGGGGGAGAGAGAGGGGAATCAGGAGTTGTTCAGAGGATTTCTGGGCGCGGTTGTTGGGTCGTTTACGAATTCTTGGGTGAGGGTCGGGTATCTTATGGTGACCGTTGAATGCAGGACAGGCGGTCGGTAACGTGCTTGTTTGCACGGGACACTGGCGTATTAGCGAATGAGCGCGGCCATGTGCCGCGCTCAAGCGTTTAACGCCGGATCGGCCGTCGGAGCAACAGCGAACAGGGGAGACAGATGACCACGTTGACGCATCACGAACCGCTGACTCCCGGGCAAGAGCTGGTGCAGGGCGCCTACGACTCGGGGATTCAGCCGATGCGGCAGCCTCGACGCAAGTCGCTGCAGGAGGCCTACGGGTTCGACGATGTGGCGATCGTGCCGGGCGTACTGACGATCAATCCCGAGCTGACGGATGTTTCGACGGAATTGGCCGGTCAGCGCCTGGAGATCCCCATTCTCGCGTCAGCGATGGACGCAGTCGTGGATCCGCACTTCGCTGTCGAGGTTGGCCGACGTGGCGGCATGGCTGTACTCAACCTGGAAGGATTGCAGTGCCGCTTCGACGACCCGGCGGAGGTGCTGCAGGAGGTCGCCGGAAGCGACACTGAGACTGCGACTGCGATTTTGCAGCGCGCCTACATGACGCCGATTCGCGATGAACTGGTCGGCCTCCGAGTCCAGGAGATCAAGGATGGCGGCGTGGCTGCGGCGGTTTCGGTTACTCCGCCGAACGCCAAGCGACTGGCTTCGGCGATCAAGGATGCAGCGCCCGACGTGTTCGTGGTGCAGTCCACGGTGACGACTGCGCGGCACTATTCGCGCTCTGAGCGAGGACTGATCCTGCGCGAACTGATCAAGGACATGGGTATCCCGACTCTGGTCGGGAACACGGTGGGATTCGAGGCCTCGCTGGAGCTGATGGAAGAGGGAATCGCGGGATTGTTGGTGGGCGTTGGACCGGGCGCCGCCTGTACCTCGCGCGAGGTGCTCGGGATTGGCGTTCCGCAGGTGTCGGCGACGATTGAGTGCGCCTACGCACGCGATATCTACTTCGAGCGGACCGGTCGCTATGTGCCGATCATCACCGACGGCGGGATTCGCACGGGTGGCGACTTCTGCAAGGCGCTGGTCTCGGGCGCGGACGCGGTCATGATCGGGTCGCCATTCGCCGGAGCCCTCGAAGCGCCGGGCCGGGGCTTCCACTGGGGCATGGCGACGCCACACGCCGAACTGCCGCGAGGCGTTCGCGTACACGTGGGTCAGCACACGACGCTGGATCGGCTGTTGTTCGGTCCGACATCGAGGACCGACGGTACGGAGAACCTGATCGGCGCGCTGCGGACCTGCATGGGCAGCGTCGGCGCCGAGACGATTCGCAATTTGCAGCAGACCGAAATGGTGATCGCGCCGGCAATCAAGACCGAGGGCAAGCGCTACCAGATGATGCGCGACTAGCGCTTGTCGGAGTAGCCACTTCTCGTCCCCTCCTCGGAGTGCGTGTCTCGGAATTACTTGCTTCGTCATTCCCGCGCTCCGTCGCGGGAATCTCGCTGAGTGCTGCACCGACGCTCGGAACCGCGAAGCCTCGCGCAGTTCAAGTACTCGGCCTGCTCCGTACTTCCGTGCCGAGCACGACGAGATACCCGCGGCAAGCGCGGGTATGACGAGACATGGTCTAAAGCGCTTCGTAGAACAGGTCGAGCAGACGGCGTGTGTGCCGGTGCTGCCAGCCTCCACGTCCCTGGTTCATGACGTAACCCCAGCCGACTTCGGCGTCGGGGTCGGCGAAGGCGAGTGAGCCTCCTCCTCCGAAATGGCCGAAGGTGCGTGGATTGGGCCCTAGAGGACGCTCGGTCATGGTGAGCTGGAATCCTGAGCCGAATCGGGTTGGACGGCCGAGGATGCGGTCGACGCCGTAGACCTGTTCGGCTGACATGCGGTCGATGGTCTCAGGACGCAGAATGTGATTGCCGTCGAGCTGGCCGCCGGTTGCCAGCGCTCCGAAAAGTCGCGCCAGGCCTCTGGCGGATCCGTGACCGGTTGTGGATGGGAACTCTGCGGCGCGGTATTCGCGAGTGTTCTGGGAGCCGGGGCCGCTCGGGATTTGAGGTGGATTGCGGCCACCCAGCGTTTGCAGGGCATTGAGTGGGGCGCGGCGGAAGTCGGGCGGCTGCTGGATCGGCAACATGTCTGCGGTGCGGGGATCATGCTCCGGCTTGGTGCCGAAGTAGAAATCGAGGTTGATCGGTTGGCTGAGATCGGATTGCAGGTGCTGTCCGATTGAGCGGCCGGTGATGCGTCGAATCACCTCGCCGATCAGGAAGCCCTGGGTGTTGGAGTGGTAGCCGTGGGCCTCGCCCGGAGTCCACCACGGCTCCTGCTCGGCGAGGGCGGTGGTCATCAGCTCCCAGTCGAGGAATGCGCCGGGTTTCAGCGGACGGCGAATTGCGGCCAAGCCGCTCTGGTGCGTGAGGATCCAGCGGAAGCGGATATCGGCCTTGCCGTTCTGAGCGAACTCGGGCCAGTAGTCGGCGACCCGCCGGTCGATGTCTAGTTCGCCGCGCTCGGCCAGGCGCCAGGCCAGGATGGCGCAGATGGCCTTGCCGACCGAGTAACAGCAGACGATGGTGTCCTCGGACCAGGGCCTGGTGTGCCTGGCGTCGGTCCAGCCGCCGTAGATGTCGATGACCAGCTCTCCGTTGAGCGATACCGCGAGCGCCGCCCCGTTTTCGGAATGGTCGACGAAGTTCTGCTGAAACTGATCCTTGACAGCGCTGAATCGCGGATCGCAGTAGCCCTGAACCGGGGCGTCGGCGGGCGACGGTAGTTCGTTGTTTGGCGTGCTCATCCGGCGATGATACGGACCGCTCGCGGTCGCTGTGAGACATCGTCGAGGATGGTGATGTTGGCATTGGGCAGCATCTGGCGGGCGGCGTCGGCGATGGCCGATTCCTGTCCGGGATCGACCTCAAGCACGGCGACGCCGTTGGGGTGGAGTCTCGACGGCAGCTGCGTGATCAGACGGAGGATCAACTCCGTACCGCGAGTGCCTGGAGTGAGCGCGATACGCGGCTCATGTTCGGCAACCTCTGGTTCGAGTTCGCTGAGGCGTTCTTCCGGGATGTACGGCAGGTTGGCGACGACACAGTGGAAGGGCCCGGGCAGGGGCGTGAGTAGATCGCCCTGGACAAACGACGCATTGGGTCGTCGGAGCAGCCGCCGGGCATTGTCTCGGGCGACGAGCAGCGCGTCGCGGGAAACGTCGCTACAGATCAGATTGATGCCTCGCCGATGCTTGGCGAGCGCAATCCCGACCGCGCCGGATCCAGCGCCGACATCTGCGACCTGCGCCGTGCGGATTCGCGCCTGACGCATATGGTCGAGTGCTGCATCGACGAGCAGTTCTGATTCCGGTCGAGGAATGAGCACGTCAGGGGTGACTCGAAATTCGAGCCGGTAGAACTCGCGAGTTCCCGTGATGTACGCGAGAGGCGTTCGCGTCGTGCGTTCGGCGATGGCGGATTCAAACCGCTGCCTTGCGGTGGAGTCGATGACATCGGTGAGCGATGCGTAGAGCTGCGCGCGCGAGAGGCCGGTGGCGTGCCGGAGTAGCACTTCGGCCTCGAAGCGGGAATCATCGATCTTCGCCATCTCCAGGGCGGCGGCGCCGGACAGCCAGATGTCTCGGAGTACGGAGGGAGTAGTCATCACGACGGTTCCGCGAGCAGGCGCGCTTCCTCGGCGGTGGCTGCGGCGTCGATCATTGGGTCGAGGTTTCCCTCGAGCATTCCATCGAGATCATGACGAGTCAGGCCGATTCGGTGATCGGTGACACGGTTCTCGGGGAAGTTGTAGGTGCGGATCTTTTCCGAGCGGTCGCCGGAACCGACCTGCGATCGGCGGAAGTCGGCGCGTTCCTGGTCGGCGGCCATCCGTTGTCGTTCGTACAGACGGGCGCGCAGGACGGACATCGCCTTGAGCTTGTTCTTCAGCTGCGAGCGCTCGTCTGTGCAGGTGACGACGATGCCGGTCGGCTCGTGGATCAGCCTGACGCCGGTCTGGACCTTGTTCACGTTCTGGCCGCCTGCGCCGCCGGAATGGAACAGGTCGAGGCGGATTTCCGAATCGTCGATGTCGACATCGACAGCTTGAGCTTCGGGCATCACAGCGACGGTTGCTGTTGACGTGTGGATGCGCCCCTGCGCTTCGGTCTCCGGGACGCGCTGGACCCGATGGACACCCGATTCGTACTTGAGGCGGGAGAACGCGCCGTCGCCGGCGATCTGGCAGATGACTTCCTTGAAGCCGCCCTTCGCGTTCTCGGACATGCTCAGCAGATCGGTGTGCCAACGACGTCCTTCGGCGTAGCGGACGTAGGCGCGGTAGAGATTGGCAGCCCAGAGGCCCGCTTCATCGCCACCGGCGCCGGCGCGGATTTCGATGATCACATTGCGCTCGTCGTTGGGGTCTCGCGGGAGTAGGGCGCGCTTGGCATTGGCCTCGATCTGCTCAATCTGTTCGCGAAGCTCGGCGACTTCCATCTGCGCGAGTTCGCGCATTTCGTCGTCATCGGCGTCGTCGAAGACTTCGCTGGCCTGTTGCAGTTGGTCCGAGGCGGAGCGGTACTCAATGAGCAGGTTGATCTTCTCTTGCAGCGACGAATGCTCTCTGGCCAACGCCTGCAGGCGTGACGGATTGCTGGAGGTGGCTGGATCGGCCATTTCCTGTTCAATTTCGTCGAACCGTTTGGCGACGTCTTCCAGTCGAGCCCACATGGGCGCGGTGTCGGAGGTGGCGATTGCTGCCATGGTGAACCTCAGTCCTGTGACCGAGTATATGGAAGGTCGGTCAACTCGTCGGTCAACTCATCGGTCAGGTCACCGAACAGATCAACTGCAACTTCGTCAAGCATTTGTTCCATCAGTTCGTCGGCAATGGTCTCAACGAGTACATCAAGATTGATCTGCCGCTGTTCTGAAGTGTGCAGGTCACGAACAGTGACACGTTGCTCGGCGAGGTCGCGCGCGCCCGCGATTACGGCGAATCGGGCTCCCGAGCGGTTCGCCTGTCGTAGCTGGGCCTTGAGTGATCGTCCGCCAAACGCAAGCGTGGCGCCAACGTCCGCTCGACGAAGTTGACCGGCAATTCGAGATGCCTCGATTTCGGCGCCCTCGCCAAGAGCAGCAATGAAGACATCGACTGCGCCGGACTGCTCAGGCGCGAGTCCTTGTTCCCGAAGGTGATGCGCCATCCGTTCGAGGCCCATGCCGAAGCCGATGCCGGGGGTTGGCGGGCCGCCGATCTGTTCGATCAGGCCGTCGTATCGTCCTCCGGCGAGGACGGTGACCTGCGAACCGTCGGCATGAGTTGGCACGATCTCGAACACGGTGTGCGTGTAGTAGTCGAGACCTCGAACGAGGGTGGGGCGTTCCTCATAGGGAATCTCGAGCGCTTCGAGGTGCGATTTGACGGCGTCGTAGTAGGCCGCCGACTCGGGTCGCAGGTGGTTGGTAATGATCGGCGCGCCCGTCTGGAAGGGTTTGGTGCGCTTGTCCTTGCTGTCCAGCAGACGCATGGGAGCGCGATCCCAGCGGGCGCGGTCGTCCGGCGCGATCTGGTCGAGATGCGGCTCGAAGTGGGCCTTGAGCAGCGGCACGTACGCCTGGCGATCCTCTACGTCGCCGATGCTGTTGATCAGGATCTTGAGATCGGAGAGCCCGAGCGATTCGGCGATGCGCCAGCCGAGGTCGATGACTTCGGCGTCGAGGGCCGCGTCGCGGACGCCGATCGCTTCGACGCCGAACTGCGTGTGCTGGCGGAAACGTCCGGCCTGCGGTCGCTCGTAGCGGAAGATCGGCAGGTGATAAGCGAGCTTGACCGGCTGGCTGAGGTTTGCCATGCCATGTTGGAGGTATGCGCGGCAGACCGACGCAGTGCCTTCGGGCCGCAGGGCGAGCCGATCGCCGCCGCGATCCTCGAAGATGTACATCTCTTTTTCGACGATGTCGGTGCCTTCGCCGACTCCGCGCGCGAACAGGTCCGCATATTCGAATGTCGGTGGCTCGATGAAGCCAAAACCGGCCAGACGCGCCTGCTCTCGGGCGTGAGTGAGGATTTGATCATGGACGACATAGTCATCCGGCAACAGGTCGCGGGTGCCCCTGGGCGTCTGGAACTGTCGAGTGGTTGAAGCGGCCATCGTTGATCCTCACGGCTCATCGTACAGATGGGTCGTCGTTTCACGTGTTGGTCATCTTGATCGCGCAGGTAACGGTGTTGGCTTTGTATGATCGATCTATGGCGACACAGACCGTTCCCACCGAAGTCGTTGACCTGACGAAACATCCGACGCTTGACGTGCTGGTCGACGTATTGGAACAGTACCTGCCCCCTGCCGACCGCGAGCGGGTGTTGGCGGCGTATGAGTATGCGCGGGAAAAGCACGATGGTCACCAGCGGCGCTCGGGGCATCCCTACATCGAGCATCCGCTAGCGGCGGCGGTCACCTGCGCGGAGCTTCAACTCGATGTGCCGGCGCTGCAGGCAGCACTGCTGCACGATGTCATGGAAGACTGCGGAGTCACACGCTCGCAGCTGGTGACCGAGTTCGGCGTTGATGTTGCGAAGCTGGTGGACGGGGCGACGAAGCTGTCGGCGCTGCAGCTGCCGCGGGTCACGGGGACGATCGATCGTGACGTCCAGGCCGAGAATCTGCGCAAGATGTTCGTCGCGATGGCCGACGATGTCAGGGTTGTGATCGTGAAGCTGGCCGACCGACTGCACAACATGCGCACGCTCGACGCTATGCGGCCGGAAAAACAGCTCCAGATTTCGCGCGAGACGATGGAGATCTACGCGCCGCTGGCGGCGCGTCTGGGCATCTGGCAGATTCGGGCGCAGCTTGAAGATCTGTCGTTCAAGTACCTGGAGCCCGAGGAGTACCGGCGAATCTCAGACCTGGTCGCGTCGCGTCGGCAGACGCGCGAACGCTACCTCGGTCAGATTCGGGTGCAATTGGAGAACGCGCTGGCGGCGGAGGGGCTGACGGCTCAGGTGAGAGGCCGGGTCAAGCATCTGTACTCGATTCACGAGAAGATCCGCAAGTACTCGGCTCAGGGCAAGTCGTTCGACGACATCTACGACCTCTTGGCGCTGCGCGTCATGACAGACAATACGAGCGACTGCTACGCGGTTCTTGGCGTCGTACATGGGCTCTGGCGTCCGTTGCCGGGCGAGTTTGACGACTACATCGCGAGTCCTCGTCCGAGTGGGTATCAGTCGCTGCATACAACGGCATTCTGGTCACCTTCGCACGCGGTCGAGGTCCAGATTCGCACGCATGAAATGGACCAGGAAGCCGAGTACGGCGTCGCTGTGCACTGGGCGTACAAGGAGAACCGCCACAACGCGATCAACGATCGCGAGCGGATGTCGTGGCTGCGCCAGTTGGTGGAGTGGCAGGGCGAGTTGGCGGGCGCGGACGATTTCCTCGAGACGTTGCGATCCGATGTCTTCCACGACCAGGTGTTTGTGCACACGCCGAAGGGCGAAATTCTCGCTCTCCGTTCGGGCGCGACGCCGCTCGACTTCGCGTTCCGCATTCACACCGATGTCGGATACCAGTGCGTCGGGGCGAAGGTGAATGGCCGCCTGGCACGTTTGTCCACACCGCTCGAGAACGGGGACGTGGTTGAGATTGTGACGAGCCGTACGGCTCGTGGACCAAGCCGAGACTGGCTGAATCCTGCGCTGGGCTACGTGACGACTCAGCATGGGCGGACGAAGATTCGACAGTGGTTCAATCGACAGGCGCGGACCGAGAACATCGCACGGGGTCGGGACGAGCTGGAGCGAGAGCTGCGGCGACTGAGTTTGAAGATGTCCAAGGTTGAGGCGGAAGTGATCGAGGCGACTCGGACCAGGAGCATGGAGGACGCCTTAGCCATGATCGGCGCCGGCGACGTGACGGCACACGCCGTGGCGCTCAGGGTGGCGTCAGCGGACGACGAAGAGACCGCAGTTGAGCCAGAAATCCAAATCGCAAAGGCGCCGGCGACGCCGAGCGCCGACGCGGTTCACGTCCTGGGCGGATCAAACATGTTGACCCGGCTCGCGCCCTGCTGCTCGCCGCAGGTTGGCGAGGACATCACCGGGTTCATCACGCGTAGCCGCGGGGTGACGATTCACCGCAGCGAATGTCCCAACATTCTGTCCGTTGGAGATGACGACCGAGTGGTCCCCGTGCGATGGAATACGTTCCGCCAACTGACAGAAGCGCGGCTGAGGATCATGGGCTGGGATCGCGTGGGATTGGCGCGTGACGTTGCTGCGATCTGCGCCGACGAGAACGTGAACATGGTCTCGTTCCTCACGGGAGAGCCGGAGCGAGGGGCCGTCACGCTGAAATTCACCGTTGAGGCGAACGGGCTGCGTCAACTACAGCGCGTGATGTCGAAGCTTGACGGCGTGCATGGTGTGATGAGCGTCGAGCGGGACTACTGAACGCGCGCGCTCAGGGCTTGAGCGCAGCGACCAGCCGATCGATGTCCGATTGCGGCGTGTAGAAGTGTGGTGAGGCTCGCAATCGCCCGAATCGCACGGCGGTGATGATCTCTAAACCCTGCAGCCGCTCCCACGTTTCATCGACCGTTTCGCGTTCCAAGAGTTCCTCGGGCGGGTCGAAGATCACGATGCCGCTTCGCTCCGATTCTCCTCGGGGCGAGAAGATACGGCAGCCTGCGTTGGTGAGCGCGTCGCAGAGGTATGCGGTCACAGCTTCCAGTTGATCCCAGACGTTGTCGATGCCGATGTTGAGCAGGTGGCGAATTGACGCCCGTAGCCCAAGCATCGTCGCGGTCGGGGTCGCGCCGGGTTCGAAGCGCGAGGCGGTCGGCGAGAGGATGAGTTCCGCGTTTCCTGCGCCCAGGCCTCCATCCATGCTGTTCGCGCCGAGCACGGGCGGGATGAGACCGTCGATTAGCTCCTCGCGGATATAGAGGATGCCCGAGCCGGTCGGCCCGAGCAGCCACTTGTGTCCTCCGGCGGCGAGAATGTCCACTTCGTCTTTCGCCACATTGACCGGCAACGCGCCGGCGGATTGAATGGCGTCGACTGAGAGCAACCCACCCACGGCGTGGACGGCGTCGGCGATGGGTCGCAGATTGGAGCGGAAACCGCTGCCCCACTGCACATGTGAGATGCCCACCAACCTGGTGCGTGCCGAGACGGCAGAGATGATGTCCTCGGTCGGGATGCGGCCGTCATCCTGCTGCACGACGACATCGAGCTCGACCCCGCGCTGCTGCAGCGAGTTGTAGAAGTGCCGATTCGATGGATACTCGGCATCGGTCACGAGGATGCGGTCGCCGTCCTGCAGATTCAACGCGCCCGCCGAGACCGATACTCCGGTCGCGGTATTGGGCACGAAGGCGATCTCGTTGGCGCTACGCGCGCCAATCAGCTCGGCCGAGACCTGGCGAAAGTCGGCCATGTCGTCCGCCCAGGTCGAGCCGAAGTATCCAGACCGCCCGGCTTGCGTGGCGTAGTCGTGGACTGCCTGGGCGACATCGGCCGGCAGCGGCGATACGCCGGCGTGATTGAAGAATGCGAGGCCGCTGTCGAGTACGGGGTACATGTTGTTGGTCATCGTTGGTCCTCCACCGCAGCGAGTGTAGACATGTTTGGGGAGATAGGGGTTGCAGAGGTTGCGTTGCGAAGAATACTTGTTCTATAGTTTCTGTACGTGAGAGAACACTAGTTCCGTAAATGTGTTCTATAGCAAACCCATGGAGGACGGTAATGCATACGCGAGTCAACGGTGGAGCGGTCATCGGTCTGGATGGAGCGCCGATCTGCGTTGAGGTCGATATCTCGTCGGGAATGCCCAAGACGACCATTGTCGGCTTACCGGACGCAGCGGTGGACGAGGCGAGGGAACGTGTTCGCTCGGCGATTCGTAACGCCGGGGCAGGGTTTCCCACGAAGCGAGTGACGGTCAATCTCGCTCCGGCGCACATTCGCAAAGAGGGCGCCGGCTACGACTTGCCGATCGCGGTTGGCATGCTGGTGGCGACCGGACAGGTCTGTGAATCTGCCGTACAGGACACCCTGTTTCTTGGCGAACTGGCGTTGGACGGCGAGTTACGTCATGTGCGCGGCGTGCTGTCTGTCGCAGCGGCGGCGCGAGACGCCTCCGTGCGCCGCATCGTGGTGGCGACCGTTGATGCGGAAGAGGCCTCGCTGATCGAGGGAATCGAAGTCGTGGGGGTGGATTCCTTGCGCGACTGGATCGAGATCGCGACGGAAGAGCGTCCGCTAGCGGACGCCATCTGGCCAACGATTCGTTTAACCGATGAGGATCCTGGTTCCGACTACGACGGGCCGGACTACTCAGACGTTCGTGGTCAAGAACATGTGAAGCGCGCTCTGGAAGTCGCCGCCGCGGGCGGACATAACCTCTTGATGTGTGGTCCGCCTGGAGCGGGGAAGACGCTGCTTGCTTCCTGTCTGCCGGGGATTCTGCCTCCGTTGACCTCGCAGGAGGCGCTTGAGGTGACAAAGATCGCTTCCGTCTCAGGCATGACGGGCGGAGGCACGTTGATTCGCGAGCGTCCCTTCCGTGCGCCTCACCATACGATTTCGAACGCGGGGCTTGTCGGCGGCGGACAGCGTCTGCGGCCGGGCGAAGTCACGATGGCGCATCGCGGCGTGCTGTTTCTCGATGAGTTGCCGGAGTTCTCAGTGCGCGCGCTTGAGACGATGAGGCAGCCGCTAGAAGATCGCCATATCACGATCTCTCGGGCCCACGGGTCGGTGACGTACCCGGCCGACATCTGTTTGATCGCGGCGATGAATCCGTGCCCGTGCGGCAACTTCGGCTCCGGCCAGCACTGCACCTGCACCGATGGGGCGGTCTACCGATATCAACGGCGCATTTCGGGCCCGGTGCTCGACAGAATCGACCTGTTTGTCGATGTGCCTCGGGTGGATGTGCAGAAGCTGATGGAGGTATCAGGCGCATCCGCGCCGCCAAACGCTGAGCCGTCTTCCGAGGTGCGACGTCGTGTCATTCGTGCGCGCAACGTGCAACGCGAACGCTTCGGCGCCTGTGGGCCGAACGCCAATGCGACGCTGTCGGCTCGCGAGGTCAATCAGCACTGCTACGCCATGCTTGACGACCGTGCGCGGACGCTCATTCAAGAGGCCGTTGACCGTCTCACGTTGTCGGCGAGGGGATTCCATCGCGTACTCAAGGTTGCGCGGACGATCTCGGACCTTGCGGGTTCGGAAGTGATCTCGGCTCAGCATGTGGCTGAGGCGGTGCAGTATCGCCGACGGTCGAATCTCAGTTAGCGCGGTCCTGTGGACAATCGCTTGCGGGTTGCTAACCGGTTGTTCCACAGAGCGTTACTGCGTGTCGTCCGGTCGTTAATCCTCGACACTATGGCCCATTCATAGGCTCCAACCAGCGTCCGGCGAAGAGGCCAGACACCAGAGCGGAATGGGGACAAGAAGACATGAGTTCAGATAGGGCGTCACGCGGCTTTGCACCGCTGAACTGGATCACGAGGCAGGCGAGATCGGTGTACCACTGCCAGATCTCGTGTGACGACGCCTGTTTCAAGCCAGTGCCCAACCAGAGCGGCAACGAACCGTTTGCAGCAGTCTTGAACCGCCGCATCTCGCGGCGTTCGCTGGTCAAGGCCGCGACGGTTGGGGCGCCATTGCTGGCCTTGAGCACGTCGCCGCTGGGCTCGCAGATCTTCGGGTCAGCCCCGTTGACCAGTTCAGCGAGCGCAGCCTCAAGCACGGTGGGCCTGGAGAGCATTCCGCATGACCTGGATGACCAGATCAACGTCTCGCCTGGGTACAGTTCGAACGTCATTATTCGCTGGGGCGACCCGGTCCTGCCCGGCGCTCCCGAGTTCAGCCTGAGTGGTCAGACTGCCGAAGCTGCGGCGAAGCAGTTTGGCTTCAACTGCGATTACAACGGCTTCTTCCCGCTCTTGCCCGGACAAAGCAAGCGGGGTCTGCTGGCGGTCAACCACGAATACACCAGCAGTGTTGACATGTTCCCCGGCTACGACGCGGAGAACGTGACGGCCGAGCAGGTTGCGATTGAGATTGCTTCGCATGGCATGTCGGTCGTCGAGGTCGAGCGCGCCGACGATGGCTCGTGGTCATACAGCCCGACGTCATCGCACAACTTCCGCATTACCGGCGAGACGCCGATGTTGCTCACCGGTCCCGGCGCCGGCAGCATCTACACCATCACCAACGCCGATCCGACCGGCGTAGATGTGTTGGGCATGCTCAACAACTGCTCAGGCGGGCGAACGCCGTGGGGCACGATTCTGACGGCGGAGGAGAACTTTCACCAGTACTTCGCCAACGCGGCCAACGACCCACGCGCTCCGCGATATGGCGTCCCTGAGGCAGGATCTGAACGTCACTGGGAAAACTTCTACGACCGTTTCGACCTGGACAAGGAACCGAACGAGGTCAACCGTCATGGCTATCTCGTGGAGATTGATCCCTACGACCCGACCTTCACGCCTCGCAAGCACACGGCGATGGGCCGTTTCAAGCATGAGGCCGCGACGGTGACGCTCTCGGACGATGGACGAGTGGTCGTCTACTCAGGTGACGACCAGCGCTTTGACTACGTCTACAAGTTCATCAGCAACGACCGTTACAACGCGTTCAGCCGCGCTGCCAACCTCGACCTGCTCTCGACCGGCAGGCTCTTCGCGGCGAGGTTCAACGACGACGGTTCGGGCGAGTGGTTGCCGCTGGTCGCTGGTAGTCCGCAACTGGCCACCTGGACGACGGCCGGCGTGGCGGCGTTCACCCGGCTCGCGGCCGACGCCGTCGGCGCCACACCGATGGACCGCCCGGAGGACATTGAGGTCAACCCGGTCAATCATCGCGTCTACATCGCGCTGACGAACAACACCAGGCGCGCCGCCGAAGATGTCGATGGCGCCAACCCTCGCGGTCCCAACACGCACGGGCACATCCTCGAGCTGACCGAAAACGGCGGTGACGCGGCCTCTCGGCGGTTCACGTGGGACATCTTCATCCTCTGCGGCGACCCGGCCGACCCGGAGCAGGAGACGTATTTCGCCGGCTTTGACAAGAGCCAGCTCGACTCGATTTCGGCCCCGGACAATTTCGCCTTCGACCAGAACGGCAATCTCTGGATCGCGACCGATGGTCAGCCGAGCAAGCTAAACCAGGCCGACTCGATCTACGTGGTTCCCACTGCGGGTCCGGAACGCGGCCGCATTCGCCGCTTCATGACCGGCGTGCCAGGTGGTGAGTTGGCCGGTCCCGAGTTCACGCCCGACTACGAGACGCTGTTTGTCAGCGTTCAGCACCCGGGCGAGGGTGATGGCCTGGACGAGCCGTCGAGCGCCTTCCCTGACGGCGACTTCCCTCGTCCGAGCGTGGTCGCCGTGCATAAGGACGGCGGTGGAGTTATCGGTACGTAGCCGATTCGCGACCAACGCGACTGATGCCAGCGCCGCTCCCGTTAAGGCGGCGTTGCTGGATGTCAAGGCTTGATCGCTATCGTCGGTGATATCGTGGCGATTCGGCCCCCGTAGCTCAGGGGATAGAGCACCGGCCTCCGGAGCCGGGTGCGCAGGTTCGAATCCTGCCGGGGGTGCCAGCCGCTTCTCGTTCGCTCAGTTCGTTTCCCATGTGATCAGCATGCCTTGGGAAGGGATTCGCCACGCTGGCTGGTAGACATCGCCGCGCTCGAAAAGCTCGTCGATGTGCTGGCGGACGTTTGTTTCGGCGTCGGGCTGATCAAATGAGGCGAGTTCTTCCAGCGCGAAATTCACCGCATCATCCTCCGTCGTTGGCAGACGCTCGGGCCAGGTGAACGACTGATCGACCACCTGGACATCGGGCACGATTCCGAGATCCCAGATGACGGGGAGTAGCTCACGGAACCCTGGACACGGCGCTTCCGGCTCCCTAAACCCTATCCGGAAGAGCTCGGCATTCACGTTTGGCGGGGCAACCGTCCAGGTGAGAATGATGACTCGGCGACTGGCCGACTCATGCATTGCTCGAATGAACGGCTCGATGTCGGTGATGAAATACGTCACGTCGACGGTGAGCACGATGTCCGCGCTGACCTGATCGGTCATTGGCCAGGCAGACGCGATCGTTTCTGCATTCGCAATGCTGTGTTCCGCGATGGAAATGCCGAACTGCTCCCGCATGGCCGCCGAGGGTTCGACGTTCCTCAGTGTGTTGGCTTGCAGGGCCAACGGCAAACCGATTCGCCCGGCTCCGCCGCCAATCTCGATGATGTCATCGCCGGGCTCGATGTATTTCAGCGTGGCGGCGAGCTGTGGCTCCGGCTCGCGGTACGGGTCGAATCGGTAGGTGTGCGCGAATCGTTGCCAATAGGACTCGCCGAATGGTGTGGCCAGTCTTGTCTGCTGATCGTGGCGAGCCATGACCATTGCGTTGTAGTGCTCTGCCGCGTTCATGGTTGGCGGTCCTCGTCCCTTGCGAATCGCCCTGCGTTGGGCATTCCAGTGGCATCGTCATAACGTGGAGCGGTGATAGCGTAAGGCCTTGAGTGCGCACGTGTGCCGCGCGCTCGGAGGGGATCGCCGGTGTCGCAACAAGGTCGCAGCGCTCGGCGGCGTCCGCAGCGATTGGCGCGCCGACGCGCGGAGGTGCAGGGGTTTGATCGAGGCGGCGTACGGCGCTCAAGGTTGTTTTCCCGCCCGGTGATTGCCACGGTCGGGCTCATCCTGGCTGCCACATTGATTGCCAGCCTGGCCCTGGTGGCATTTGATAGCAGTGGACCATCGCCGACGACAGATCCTCCGCCGGTTCGGCGAACCGGATCGGATGTCATCACCGGCGCGGTTGAAGGCAAACGCACCTGGGATGCTCCGCCGGCGTTCGCATTGGTCGAGGGTGTGGATTACGGCGCGGAGATTGAGCTCGAAAGCGACGAAGTCATCGTGATCGACCTGTTGGAGACGCTCGCTCCCGAGCACGTCAATAACTTTGTCTTCCTGGTCAACGAGGGATTCTATGACGGGTTGTCATTCCATGAGGTGCTGCCGGGACTGAGAGCCCATGCAGGCGATCCCACTGCTGGCGATCCCGAGGCAGACTACCCAGCCGATGCGGGATACCTGCTGCCTGATGAGCCGGCGTCCGGCGAGGCTGGAGATGCTCTTGCCTTGGACTCCGAGGGCATGGTCGCGATGAGGCGCAATGAGGATGGCCTGTCTTCGTCGCAGTTTTTCATCACGTTGTCGGATCAGGGATCGGAAGCGGACGAAGCGTCAATGGCGTTCGGACAGGTGACATCGGGGATTGTGGTTCTCCACGGCTTCAATCCCCGAGACCCCGCCAGAATTCCGACTCCTCCACCAGGCCCGAAGATTGTTGCCATTCGGATCACTGAAGACGGCGCGGCTGCGACGACTGCCGGCGCATCGGTTGACTCACCGGCGGCCGAGGATGCGCCGCCCCCGATCCCCGATCTTTCATTGAGCTGGGACGCGCCGCCGGCGTTTGCGCTGGAGGATGGTGTGGACTATCACGCCACGATTGAAATGTTCGGCGGCGGGACGATTGAGATTGACCTGTACGAAGACCTCGCCCCCGGCCACGTGAACAACTTCGTCTTCCTGGCGCGAGAAGGCTTCTACGACGCGGTGACGTTCCACCGGATCATCTACGGATTCATGGCTCAGGGCGGAGATCCCACCGGTTCTGGGACCGGCGGTCCCGGCTACCTGCTGGATGCCGAGTTCAACGACACCAGGCACGTGCGTGGAATCGTCTCCATGGCGCGGTCTGCGGATCCGAACTCTGCCGGTAGCCAGTTCTTCATTGTGTTTGACGATGCGCCTCACCTGGATGGTCAGTACACCGCATTTGGCGAGGTGACATCGGGTATGGATGTCGTGGCTGCATTCTCGGAACGCGATCCGGCGGACCCGAGCGAGCCGCCTGGTCCACAGATTGCCACGATCACAATCAGCGAAGTCGCCCGCGCGGAATAGCGCTCGGGCCCAACAGTGCCGCGTTGCGGCGGAGGTCATGATGGCGAAGTACAACAAGCGGCCCGAGATGGCCCTAACGGAAGGCGCTTCGTATAGCGCCGTGATCGGGATGGAAGACGGCAGCACGATCGAGCTGGAGCTGTGGCCCGACCTCGCGCCGGAGCATGTCAACTCGTTTGTCTTCCTGGCCCGCGACGGATTCTACGACGGAGTGACGTTCCACCGCATCATCGACGGATTCATGGCCCAGGGTGGCGACCCCACCGGCACGGGCACCGGCGGACCCGGTTACAACGTGCCGGCCGAGTTCAACGACACGAAGCACGTCGAGGGTGTGCTGTCGATGGCGCGCGCACAGGAACCGAACTCGGCGGGCAGCCAGTTCTTCATTTGCAATGCGGACGCCACCTTCCTGGACAAGCAGTACACAGCGTTCGGAAAGGTCACCTCGGGAATCGAAGTCGTCAAGGCGTTCCCAGTGCGCGACCCGCAGCGGGCGCGCGAGCCGGGACCGACGATGAAGTCGGTCACGATTACCGAGTCCTAGTCACACAGTCAGCGAGATTCCTACTTCATGTCAGGGCAGCCACCGCAGATTCCGCCCATTCCGCCCGTCGCAGTTGTTCTGCGGGTGGTCTCGATCCTGGGGATGGGATTGACGATCTCCGGCTGCGTGCTCGCGCTCGTGGCTGCCGAGTGGTGGTGGGCGATCGGCGCCGGCGCCGCGTTCGTGCCATTCATGTTGATGATGAGCATCGTCGATCGACTGATTCCCGACGTCTCGGAATGGGTAGCTGAGAACACCCCGCCTCGAGATCAGGATTAACGACATTCGCCCGCCGCACATCGACTTGCAGCGGGCGAATTCGTGCGTGTGTCGGCTCAATCGAGGGCTGTTAGCCGTCGATTCGAGCGGTGGCTGAGCCCTTGACGACTTCGGCGCCGTCCTGGTTGACGGTCGAGACTGCGAGATCGGCGAGGCTGACGCCATCCTCTTCTCGGATCGCTTCGACGGTGGCGGTGGCGGTCAGCGAGTCGCCGGGCCAGACCTGCGCGACGAAACGGACACCGTACTTGGTCAGTCGGCCGTCGCCGACGTAGTTGGTGAGCATCTTGCCGGTCAGGCCCATGCTGAGCATGCCGTGCGCGAAGACGGTTGGGTAGCCGGCGATCTGCGTAGTGAAGATCTCGTCGGTGTGGAGCGGGTTGTAGTCGCCGGAGGCGCCGGCGTACTGGATGATCTGGGTTCGGGTGAGGTCGTCGACGACCTGCTCGCTGTGCTGGTCGCCGACGTTGATGTTGGACTTGCTAAGAGCCATGACGGTTCGCCTTCCGTGTTGCCGTGTTGCCGTGTTGCAGCTTGCCTGGTTACTCGACGACGCGTGAGGTCTGCACGCCGACCGAGCGGGCGGTGACGACGAGGACGCCGTCCTGGTTGTAGTACTCGGTAACTGATTCATTGAAGCTCAGGCTGCCACCGCGCCGGCCTTCTCGCGTCCAGCTCTTGCCGGGCTTGTCGACGGCCTTGAGCACATCGCCTGGCTGGATTGGCGCGTGGTACTCGTAGTGCTGCTCGGCGTGGAAGCCGGTCCCGCCGCCTTCGCCTGAGGACTCGCGTTTGACGCCGGTCGGTTCCTTGCCCGAGCCGAACCACGGCTGGCCAACCACCGGGCGCAGGTTGTAGCCCTCGGTGAACTGGGCCGAGGCCTGGACGAACGTCGGCGGCGGGATGACGTGACCGGGCTCGGTGTCGGTTGCTGCGTCGGGGTCGTGGTAGATGGGGTTGTCGTCGCCGACCGAGCGGGCGAACAACATGATGTGTCCCTGCTCGATCGGGAATCGGTCGGTGGCCACTGGCGGGTCCTTCCTGGGTGTGTCTCTGCCTACGGGCGATAGCTTAACGGATACGGTCGTGAGCATCGAATGCCACAGGAATACAACAGGATTGTGGGGCGGGATCGATGACGAAGTCCTTTGAGCAGCTTCGGGTGGTCGAACTGGCTGGTTCTCATGCCGGAGCGTTCGCGGCAAAGATGTTCGCCGACAACAGCGTTCGCGTCGTCAAGATCGTGCCTCCGGGAGGCGATCCGCTGCTGCATCATGGCGAAATCCTGCCGTCCCATGTGTTGGGCGATGGAGAGGTCGGTTCGATCTGGGCGTACTGCAATACGTCAAAGCAGATTGTCGAAGCCGACCCGAAGTCGGCCGACGTAACGGCGTTGATTTCCGCCGCCGATGTGGTGATTGAGAGTTCGGCGCCTGGCCCGCTCGTTCCTCGGACGTTGGAACTTGATGCCGAACGGCTGATCAAGGTGTATCTATCTCCCTTCGGCTTGAGCGGCCCGTGGTCGGAGCGTCGCTCGAATGTGTTCACGGACGACGCGGCCAGTGGGCACATGAATCTCAATGGAGAGCACGATCGTCATCCGTTCCGTCGGCATGGTCGGCATACCGAGTACGCGGCAGGCATGTACGGGTTCATTGGCGCGATGTCGGCGCTCGTCGCGCGGGAGTCGACGGGGGCTGGTCAGACGGTGGAAGTGGCGCACATCGAAGCGATGGTGGCGATGCACCAGCACACCACCACGATGTGGACTCACGCCGGACACATATTGAGGCGTGAAGGCAACGGACAGCCAGGCATGTGGCATCCGGCAGGCGTCTACGAGTGCCAGGACGGCTACGTCTTCCTGGGGCATGCGGGAGCGGCCAAGTTGGAGCCATTTCTCCAGGCAGCAGGGTTGGGGCATGTGCTCGACGATCCCTTACTGGCCACTAACGAAACCCGCGCGCGAAACAAGAGAGCCTTTGACGAGGCGATTCGCCCCTGGTTGATGTCTCACACCGTCGCCGAGATCTGCGAGCTTGGTGAAGCGACGTTCTCGCCAATGGGACCGGTCTGGGATACGCATCAGTTTCTGGGCGACCCGCACATGGCGGCGAGAGAGTTCTTCGTGCCGCTGGATGACGAGCGCGGCGATGAGCTGATTCCACGAGGACCGTTCAGAATTGGCAAGGACTACGAAGGCGCGACACCATGTCCACCAATCTCGACATCGCTGGAGCAGATTGATGAGTGGGATCCGGAGGCGGAGTTTGCTGCCCCGGCCAACGAGTTGTCGGCTGGTCCACTGACCGGTCTGCGCATATTGGATCTGACTCGAGTCTGGGCCGGACCGATTGCCGGAAGACTGCTGGGGGATCTAGGCGCTGATCTGATTCACATCGAGTCGCCGTGGAATCGCGGGCCGTTGGAAGTCCCCGACGACCTGGCCGAACTGACTCACACATTCCCCGACAACGAGCTCGGCGAGCGGCCCTGGAATCGCAACGGTGGATTCAACAAGCTCGCACGAAACAAGCGGGGCCTGTCGCTCGACCTCTCGGGCGAGAAGGGTCGGGACGTGTTCCGGGCGCTGATCGCAGCGTCGGATGTGGTGCTCGAGAACTACTCGCCCAGGGTGTTCCCGCAGTGGGGCTTGGACTGGGACACGCTGCGCGAGATCAATCCGAACGTCATTCATACCTCGATGCCGGGTTACGGCGCAAAGGGTCCGGGCGCGAATCGTGTGGCATTGGGACCGGTGATTGAGGCGGCCACCGGGATGACGATGATGGCCGGCTACACAGACAGCATTCCCTATCGCTCGGGCGTGGCCTGGCCCGATCCAGTGTCCGGAATGAGCGCGGTTGCCGGAACGCTGGTTGGGCTGTGGCATCGGATGTCGTCGGGCGGCGACGGCCAACGCGTCGAGACGGCCATGATCGAATCGATGGGATCGTTTGCCGGCGACGAGTTGTTGTCGGCCCAAGTGGTCGGTCATCCGCCGCCTCGGCGAGGCAACCGCGAATCCGGCGTCGCTCCTCAGGGCGTGTATCGCTGTCTGGGCGCCGACCGTTGGGTCGCGATCTCGGTAACGTTGGATGAGGAGTGGGAGTCGCTGTGCGAAGTGGTCGCGTTACCTGAGGGGTGGGCTGGTTGGGAACTGTGGGAGCGAGAGTCGCGGCACGACGAGATCGATGTGGCGTTAAGTATCTGGAGCCGGTCGATATCGCCCACCGAGGCCGTGATCAAGTTGCAGAAGGCGGACGTGCTCGCTGCCGTTGTCGCTGATGGACGCGATTTGTTGGAGTCGGAGCATTTGGCTGAGCGGGACTTCTGGGCGGAAGTTGGCGGCGTCGACATGGGCGTGCTGCGTTATCCGGGTTGTCCCGTGCGCCTGAGCGCGACACCGGCGACCTATCGACGCGGCGCTCCCGGCCTGGGAGAACATAACGCTGAGGTGCTGTCTGAGATCTTGGGGATGAGCGAGAAAGAGATTGCGGAACTGGCCGAGGAGCGAGTCATCGCGAGCCGACCGCCCAGTATGGCGGAGCTAGGGAGAGCCCGGATTTAGGGCCTGTACACATCGTTCAGTCCCGCAGCAACTCCTTCGTCATACCCGCGCGCTTGCCGCGGGTATCTCGTAGTAGTCAGCACGGCGCATGCGTCACTGAAAGCGTAGGGGCGGATGCTGAGATTGAGCAGAAATCGGCGAGATTCCCGCGGCAAGCGCGGATATGACAGAATTGGTAAGCGTTCTGAGTGATGGGCTGGTCGGGGTGGGCGGATTTGAACCGCCGGCCTCACGGCCCCAAACCGTGCGCTCTGCCAAGCTGAGCTACACCCCGCTATTCCCCACTCTATGGGCTGTCGCGATTTAGTCGACCTGAACCGCGCCGATCAGCTCGGAAGTGTCCGACACGCCGTTATCTCGGCAATACTCAACGATTTCTTCCAGGATGCGAATCGCCGCGTAGGGATCGCGAAAGGAGGCGGTGCCGACCTGCACCGCGCTGGCGCCGGCGAGCAGGAACTCGACCGCGTCACGTCCATCGACGATGCCGCCGCAGCCGATAACGGGAATGTCAACGGCTCTCGCGGTTTCCCAGACCAGACGCAGAGCGAGCGGCTTGATCGCGGGACCTGTGAGTCCGGCGACGGGACGATTTGTGCGCGGCCGCCGCGTGTTGACGTCGATGCTCATGCCGACGAACGAGTTGGCCACGCAGAGCGCGTCGGCGCCGGCCTCCTCGCAGGCTTTGGCGACGACCGAAATATCGGTCACGTCGGGCGTGAGCTTGGCGATCACCGGCAGTGTGGTGGATGTCACCACTGCCTCGACCACGCGAGCGGCAGCAACGGGATCGCGGCCGAATGCCACGCCTCCAACGTCGAGGTTGGGGCACGAAATGTTGACCTCTAGACCGGCGACGCCGGGCGCGCCGTCGAGGACCTGCGCGAGCCGGGCAAACTCATCAACAGTGTCTCCGAGCATGTTGACCACGACGGGGACATCCCACGTCTCCCAGACCGTGGCGACATCGCTCAGCAGGCGTCGCACGCCGATGTTCTGGAAGCCGATGCTGTTGAGCATGCCAGCCGGCGTCTCGACGATGCGAGGCGTCGGGTTGCCGCGCCTGGGCTTGAGTGTGACGCCCTTGGACAACACGCCGCCGAGGCGGTTGATGTCGAAGAGACGCGCGAACTCGATCCCGTTGCTGGACGTGCCGGAGGCCGTCATCACGGGATTGCGGAGAATTAACTCACGTTTGGCGCCGGGCGCGAGATCAACACTCAGGTCCGGCATCGCCACGCGGTCACGCGTGGACGCCGGCTGAATTGTCTCAGCAATGGGAGAGGACATCAGACCTCCTGCCGGGCATCCGCGGGCGCGGGCGGAGTGTGTATCCGGGTAGCGGCGATGGCGCCGAAGAACGGAGGACTAGTTGTCGTCACCGGCGGCGCGGCGTCGCTTCGAGATGCCCATGTCGTTCCAGCGCGAGCGGCCCTCGTTGCGATCCCAGATCGAGTCCTCGGAGGAGTTGCGGAACTCTTTGGTCTCGCCACAGGTGCAGAGACCCTCGGACAATGGGCCATTGGGGGCGTCGATCACCCAGCGGTGAATGTGGCTGGGGGCTTCGCTCTTCACACGAGTCTTGGCAGGCATTCAGGGAACCTTCCTGGGGCTGAGCAACCGGGCTGTGGACGCAATCCGCGCTCTGTCAGTCCCACGTGAGCAGGACGCTACGTATGGCAAAGTTGGTGAGCAATACATCGGGCAACACACTGCTATTGCGCCTGTAAAGTGGTATACCCGCCTGTAACTAATTGACGATTTGGGAGTCGTTTTGGTTCCCAGATTGCAATAGATATTGCAGGATTCGCGAGATTGCCGAGATTCGCATCGGGCGGGGCCGAGCCACGTACGAGCGAGTGGGTTCTTTGGAGTACGATGCAGTCAGCGAGAGTCGCACCTGCCGCAACCGCGGCAACGACTCGGGGTCATTTGATCAACCTTGATTCCTACATTCATTCACGACCGACCTTGCATGCAACGCCACCGCCGATTCACGCGCTGGATTCGACTCAATCAACACTGGTTCTTATCCCACGGTACCGCGGCTCTGCGGGACTGGAGCTGAGGCTGCGGTGGTCTGGCGACGGCTGACAGGCAGAGGCGGGGGTCGGGCTGAGCTCGACAAGAAGGGCAATGGCATGGCGCTCACGGCCGAATCGGTACGCGACACACTTCGCACGGTCCGCGATCCGCAACTGGGTCGCGACCTGATCTCGCTGCGCATGTTCGGCGGAGCTGTGATTGACGGCGGGTCGGTGACCGTTCACCTCACGCTGCCGATTCATGGCTACCCCTCGCAGGACGAGCTGGAGCAGCGTGTATCCGCGGCCCTTTCGGCTGCGGGCGCTGAGTCAGTGTCGTTTGAGTTCCGCGTCGATGTGCCGTCCTGGCAAGGCGGCGGTCAGCAGGCCGCCATCGGCGGGGTCAAGAACATCATCGCCGTCGCTTCGAACAAGGGCGGCGTCGGCAAATCGACGATTGCGACCAACCTGGCCGTCGCGCTCGCAGAGTCGGGCGCAGCGGTCGGACTGGTCGACGCAGACGCAACCGGACCCAACCTCCCAACCATGTTCGGTCTGCCTAACGGGTTCCAGGCGCAAAGCGAGCAGGGATTGCATCCTGTGACTCGATACGGCGTCAAACTGATCTCGCTGGGATTTCTGCTGCCACCGGGCGCTCCAGTTGTCTGGCGTGGACCGATGATTGGTTCTGCGATCAAGCAGTTGTTGCACGATGTCGATTGGGGTGAGGTTGACTACCTGCTGATTGACCTCCCGCCAGGTACGAGTGATGCGTCAATGTCAATGGCCCAGGAAGCGCCGATCGCGGGAGCGGTCGTCGTGTCGACGCCGCAGCAGATAGCGCTGGAAGATGCAAGCAAGGCGGTGACAATGTTCGAGAAGCTCGACGTGCCGGTGTTCGGCATCGTCGAGAACATGTCCTACTTCATTACGCCCGACACTGGTCAGCGACTGGAGATATTTGGACATGGCGGCGCACGGGATGCCGCCGATGATCTGGAGATCGACTTTTTAGGCGAAGTGCCCCTGGCGACGGAAGTCCGGGCGGGCAGCGACGACGGACGACCGATTGTCGCGTTCGAACCCGAGAATCCGGCAGCTACCGCCTTTGTCTCTATTGCGAACCGAGTCGCGGTTAAGGCCGCGGCGTCGGCACTGCTCCAACCTGTAACGATTCCCGTCCTATGAACGGAAAGCTAGGTAATGGCAAGGTTTTTGAGGCGGCCCGCTTCGACTGAAGCGCCCGCGAGTAAGCCAACAGAACAACCAAATCCGCCTGCGGCGCCAATGCAGGCTCCCGCTCAGACACGAACACAGACTCAGGCGCTGGCTAATCCACCGTCGCGAGCGCCGACACGACGTGGCGGACGGCGACGTTCCCCCTCCAACGGCTCCAACGCTCCGGCGTCAACTGCATCCTCGCCGAATACGGCGCAGGCGCAACCGGCCCAGCGACGCGGCGGACGACGTCCTTCGCAGGACAACACACCAACCGATCCGACCGAGCAGATGCTCGCATTGCTCGAGCGCCAAACGGCGCTATTAGAGCAGCAGCGCAGCACGATTGAACATCTGGCCGAATCACAGATGCTGCTGACAGAGACCCTCCTGGGTCGTCGCGGCGACTCCGATGCGCCGGCGCGTATCGAGGTGCTACCGAGGCTCGCGATCTTCGTCGATGTGCCGAACATCCTGTACGGCGCGGAGTCGTCGGGCGTTCGGCTCAACTGGGGCAAGGTCGCTGACTTCCTGTCGCACGGCCGCACGCTGGTTCGGGCAATCGCGTATGCGCCGATCTCCGACGATCCCTCAGCGCGCACCGATAACGAGCGATTCGTCGTTCCGTTCCTCGATCATGGCTACCGGATCGCGACGAAGCCGCTGAAGCGCTTCGCGGGTGGTTCGGTGAAGGCAAACTTTGACGTTGAGTTGGCGATCGATGTACTGACGATGTCCGATCGCGTCGATGTGATCGTGCTGGTCTCAGGCGACGGTGACTTCCGGCGCCTGGTGGAGATCGTTGGCGCGCGCGGTGTCCGGGTCGAAGTGATGGCGTTTGGCAAGAGCACGTCGGCCGACCTGCGACAGGTCGCAGACCGCTACATCGACATCGCCAGCCACGCCGACAAGCTGCGGGATTAGCGATCCCGCAGCGGGTCAGGGCTCAGCGCCTATTCGGCCGCGAAGTAGCGCGTTCCGTCTCGGCGAGCGGCTGAATGAAGTGGCGCCCCCAATCGCAGACACGTTATCAAACGTGCCGGGAGTGGATTAGGAGGGAACTCGAGAGTGGCATTGCCGTTCGGCTTCTACATCGAGGGACCTCCTGTCTCTCAGCAGGCGAAGAATAAGTCACGACGCAGGTGGATTGAGACGGTCAAAAGTGCGGCGGAACGCGAATGGGTTGCCGATCCTCCGGAGCGGGGATCGGTCGTCGTCGCGATTACCTATTTCTTTATCGACGACGTAATCGATGTCGACAATATTCCGAAGCCAATCGTGGACGCCATGAACGAGCTCGTTTTCGAGGATGACATTCAGGTCACAGATTTGCTGTGCAGAAAGCGAAATCTTCTCGCGCCGGAGTTTGCGTCCCCTCTGCCCCTTGACTTGGTCAGGTACATTGTTGACTCAAGACCCGTGCTCCACATCTCGGTGAGTGAGTTGGACGGTCAGGAGGTGCAGACGTGGTGACCCAGCACTCCAACGCCGAGCTTCTTCTTGCACAGCAAACGGCCGAGAAATACCGGAGAGAAGGATTCGAAGTCCAGATGGACTGGCCCTTGGATTTCGTACCTGGATTCCGAGCTGACTTGCTTGCTCGAAAGGACAATCGCACCAAGGTGATCGGAGTGAAGTCACGGTCCACATTGGAGGCGAGTCCGCAGATAGTCGAAGCGGCCAAGATGATCGACTCACGCCCAGGCTGGCAGTTTGAACTCATGCTTGTGCCGGAACCTGAGCAGCTAACAGGTCCCCCGATGTTCCGATCTATCGATGAAGCGTCTATCTCCAATCGACTGGAAGAAGCCAGGCGAATGCTTGAACAGGGGCATTCAGAGGCGGCGATGATTCTTGCCTGGTCCGCTTGCGAAGCCGTGATCCGGAAGCTGGTAGCCGACGCTGGAATCGTCGATTCGCGAATCACGACGGCAAACTACCTGTTTGAGCGAGCAACCTACCTAGGCGTGCTGGATCGTGTTGACTATCACCGGCTTGCTGAACTTCAGAAGTTCAGGAACGCCTTCGTCCATGGATTTAGCCATGAGAGTCCTAGCGACGAGGTCGCAATAGAGTTGATCGAGATGGCGGAGCGATTGGGCGACGCTACCGATTTAGAGGAACGGCCTCGCTAGCCCACCTCCTATTCAGCCGCAAAGTAGCGGGTTCCGTCTCGGCGAGCGGCTCGTCCGATGCCGGGGAAGTTGAAGTGGCCTGAGGCGATCAGGGCGTTTTCCGCCTCGATCTGGTCGAAGAGCTTTCGCCGGCTGGCAGTGGAATCGTCCGTGTTGACGTCGGCGCCCGGGCACCAGTCTGTCTCGGTCAACTGGACCAGGTGGTGTGCGGCGTCGCCGAGGACGTAGGCCTTCTCTCCGCCGCTAGAGACTGCGAAGGAGACGTGGCCCGGCGTGTGCCCCGGCGTCGGGACGGTGACGACCTCCGACGTGAGCACGTGTTCGCCCTCAACGAAGTCGACGAGTCCGGCCTCGACGATCGGAGCGAGCACGTTGTCGTAGCCCGCGCCCAGCTTGAGTTCGTCGCTGCTGGTCCAGAAATCCCACTCGGCTTGCTGGATGATGTGCCGAGCGTTGGGAAACTGCGGGACTGGCGTGCCGTCGTTGTCGTAGGTATTCCAGCCGGTGTGGTCGAAGTGCAGATGCGAGAAGGCGACGATGTCGATGTCGTTGGGCGAGACGCCGGCTTCCTGCATCACGGTCGGCAGCGCGGCCGGCTGCTTGAGCGGCATCTGGGTGGGTCGTCCGCCGATGCCGGAGTCGACCAGGATGGTCGTGCCCTGGGAGATCACGAGCCAGGCGCCGAGGTTCAACGTGATGTTGCCGTCGTCGTCGAGCAGGTCGCGATAGTTGTCCCAGTCGGAGTCTTGGGTCTTGTTGAAGAACGCCGTCGGAGGCATCGCGGCCCACGAGTCCTGAACTGCAATAAGCGTTGCTCCGCCGACCTCAACCTGTTGAAACAGTCCCATGATTGCCGCCTCTTTCGTGCATTTGATTTTCTGTTTGCCGTAGGGAGGCTAGCGGATCAGCGGGCGCGATCCTCGTCTCCCAATCGGTATGACTCGTCCAGCAGCTCGATGGCGTGAGTGGAGCGCGGCATCATACGGCGCTCATCGTCGAAGCGGGCGATGCCGGCGTCGAGTTGCAGCATGCAACCCGGATTGGCAGTGCAGACCTGCTCCGCGTTTGTGCGTAGCACGTCTTCCATTTTCTCGGCCAGGATTCGCTGTGAAATTTCACTTTGGACGACTGAGTAAATGCCCGCGGAGCCGCAGCACTTGTCAGGCGTCCGCATCTCGTTCAGGGTGAGTCCGGGAATGCTGCGCAACACGTCTCTCGGTGCGCTGCGCACGTTCTGCCCGTGCGAGAGGTGGCAGGAGTCCTGGTAGGTGACGGCTCGTTCAATACGGCCGTCAGGAGGCGAGAAGCCAATCTCGACGAGATACTCGTGCACGTCGCGGACTCGCGCCGCGAATGCTGCGGCTCGGGCGGCGTATTCGGAGTCGTTGCGGAGCAAGTGCCCGTATTCCTTGAGATGTGAGCCGCAGCCGGCGGCGTTGATCAAGATCGCGTCGGGCAAGTCGGATGACTCGGGTGTGATCGCTTTGATGTTCTTTATCGCGAGATCGCGCGCTGCTTCGACGTCACCGCCATGGGCATGGAGCGCACCACAGCAGACCTGAGCGTCGGGAGCGTCGACAGCGACGCCGTTGCGCGTGAACACGCGGACGGTCGCTCGGTGGGTTTCGGGATAGGCCAGCGGCATCATGCAACCCGTGATCAGTGCAGCCCGCGCACGAACGGGTTGGGCGGCCGGAACGCGTGCAGCTTCGCCGTTCGAATAGAACGGCTTGTCGGCAACCGGCGAGAGTTCATCGATTCCTGCGAGCTTGGGCGCCAGCCGTTGTAGCAGGCCGCTCTTCCGAACCAATGTCTGGATGCCTGTCCGTTGATACAGCTTGAGGCCGTAGCCGGCCAATCGCATTCTTCGCGGGTATGGAAAGAGGCCGCGCATGATCAGTCGCCAGATAATGCGCTGGCGTCGCGGCCACTTGTCCTGCGCGAACGCTTCGGCGCGAGTCGCCTCCATCAGCCGTCCGTAGGGGACCTTCGATGGGCACGCCGTTTCGCAGGCCCGGCATTGGAGACACTGGTCGAAGTGCTGCTGAACTCGCGAAGACCACTCGATCCGCCCGCTGTCGAGGCCTCGCATCAGGGCGATGCGACCGCGCGGCGAATCGGTCTCGACGCCGAGGTCGTGGTAGGTCGGACAGGCGTTGAGGCAGAAGCCACAGTGAACGCACAGGCCGAGTTCGGCCACGTCGGGCCGATCTTCGGTCAGCCAGATTGTTTCGGCATTTGAGGTCGGCGGCGAGATGCTCATGGATGCAGCTTAGATTCCGTCTACGAATCTGCCCGGATTGAGGATCGCTTGAGGGTCGAACGTCTCCTTGATGCTATGCATCAGTCGGACCCCGGAACCGCTCGGTCCCCAGACATTGCAGGCTTGCTTCAGCTCGATGGGCGCAGATTCAATGGTCAGGCGACCCTGCAGGGGTCCAAGTTCATTTCTCAGCGACTTGATGGTCTCGGCATTGGCGGCCGGAGTGTCCAGGAACAATAGTCCGGAATCGGCCGCGGCGATCCAGCTTGTCGTGTCGGGCAGTCGTTGACTCAGGATTTCTTGCGCGCGAATCAGGTTCCCCGGTGGTAATCCGAGACGGAGCCGAACGTGGTTCGGAGGCGTGTGCAACTCGAGATCCGTCACTGCCTGCCAGGTCTCAACGATCGCGGTGGTCGTCAACTCAGGTCCGTCGACGCCGTGTGCTCGAGCCGCGTGAAACGCCTGCGCGAGTATCTCGTTGGCCGACGACTCCAAGCCGCTGGCACGAAGCAGGAGTGCCGGCTGGTCGCCCAGGATCTCTGCACCGAGCGATCGTGCATTCGCGGCGGCCTCCCCAGACAGCGCGACGCAGCCGTTGAGAAATGGGGCCGCCTGTGAGGCGGCGCGTCCTGCAGCCAGGGCAGACTCGAAGCTTGGAGCGCCAATGGCGACGATCTGGTCGCTGGCCGGAAGCGGGTGCAGTTTGAAGGTGAGCTCGACGATGATGCCCAGCGTGCCCAACGAGCCGGCGAAGAGCTTGGGCAGGTCATAGCCGCTGACATTCTTGACAACCCGTCCGCCGCCCTTGATTGCCGTGCCGTCGGCCCTGATCATTCGCATACCGATCAGCCAGTCGCGAGGACCGCCAAACGAGTTGCGACGAAGGCCGCCGCGTCCCACAGCACAGAGCCCGCCGAGCGTCGCGCGCTCAAACTGCGGATGGTCGAGCGGGAGAAACTGTCCATTCGCCGCCAGATGGCGCTGGAGATCGGAGAGCGTCATGCCAGCTTCAACCGTAATCGTGAAGTCGTTGGGCTCATAGTTGACGATTCGAGTGAGGCCGGAGAGGTCGAGGGCGATGTCATATCGACTCGGCGGCATGCCAAGCCCGAGCATCGTGCGTCCGCCGTGCGGGATGACGGCGAGATTGTGTTCGGAGGCGGCACGCAACGAATGCTCAGTGTCTGCAATAGAAGTCGGCGTGACCAGCTCCGATGGCTGCAAGTGGTCGACCTTGTAGTTTCCGAGAGCATGCTCGAAATCGTCGGTTCCGTCTCGACTTGTTCCTTCTCTGCTCATTGAATAGCGCCTGAAGGATCGAGCGAGACGCGGCTCGCCCTGAAGGTCTCATATGAGGGAAAGTGCATCAGGTGAACGCTTCTTCCAACCGGTGGTGATTGAAATTCACTGAAGCCTCTGAATCAATCGTGAGGGCGGCAATGTACAGGGTTCCGTCGGTAGTGAGCAGAGGTCGTTCCTTCGATACGACGCTGAGCAGCGCGCAGTCCGATAGACCAAGCTCTCGGAACCGACTGCTTTCTGCTGCGCGTGTGCTCTGAACCAACACTTCCTGACTCTCGTTGATGAGGCTCGAAAGGGTATCGAACAGTTGCTCCCTCTCTGGGGATCCATGCTGCCCCAGGAGATTCGATGCCTCGGTCAGGGTATTAGGGGTCACCCAGACGACGCGATCTGGTCCGTCGACGAGATTGAGTAGAGTTTCGAAGTCGTTTGTCGAGAAATGCCCAAGATTTCGATGCTTGTCGATGATGCGGGTGTCGGTTCGCCCCACGACCAGCAGCACCAAAAGCATGGCGTCAACGAAGTAGCCACTTTCTGCCATCTCGTTACTAGATCGGGTCCAGCAGGCGATCGGTCATCGCGACGACTTCGCCGTCGCGATCAGCGATCTTCACAACCTTATAGGCCCGATTTCCATAGACCTCTCTCGCCAGACTCGTCGCCCTCGGTGCAGCAAGCTCGCCCCGGTCGAATGTGAATGCAAACCCGACGGTGACTCGCCATTCCTCACGCTCCCGGTCAAAGGTGAGTTCCTCGAGCCGAGGTCTGCTGATCTTCTCATCGGCAAAGACCAGTCGAATGTAGTCTTTGGCTGTCTGCACGGCTTCAAGGGATTCCATCACCTCGGCAACTCCTATGAACAACGCTACACAAACGCCTTGGGGCCGAACTTGGCGATTTGTTGTTGGGCGTGCTGGTGTCCTGCTTCTCCGCAGCCGTGGCCTTTGGGGAAGATCTTGCAGGGGTTGAAGTTATCGGTGGGACCAAATGCGGCGCGCAGGGATTTCATTGCGTCCATGTCGGCTTCGCTGAAAATCCAGGGCAGGTAGTCGCGCTTCTCGAGACCGACTCCGTGCTCGCCGGTGATCGCGCCTCCCGCATCAACGCAGACGCGCATGATCTCTCCGCCGGCGTCGAGCACTCGCTCAGTGGCGCCGGGCTCGCGTTCGTCGAACAGCAGACACGGATGTAGGTTGCCGTCGCCGGCGTGGAACATGTTGGCGACGGGCAGGCGATATCGCTCGGCGATCTCGTAGACGGCATCGAGTACGTCGGGCAGCTTGGTGCGCGGAACAACGCCGTCGAGCAGGTAGTAGTTCGGCATGATCTGGCCCAGTGCGCCGATCGCCCCCTTGCGCCCTGCCCATAGATGTTCGCGCTCTTCCGGGTCGGTGGCGGAACGGACTTCGCGTGGCTCGAAACGGTTGAGGATGCCTTCGACCCGCGCGCCTTCGGCATCGACCTGCGATTGCGGACCATCGACCTCGACGAGCAGCACCGCCTCCGCGTCGAGCGGGAATCCGGTGTTCAAGACGGGCTCGACGGCCGCGATGGTCATCTTGTCGATCATCTCGAGGGCGGCCGGGACAATGCCGGAGGCGACAACAGCGGAGACGGCGTTGGATGCCTGACGGACGCTGTCGTAGATCGCGAGCATCGTGCGCACTGCAGTTGGTTTCGGGACGAGGCGGACCAGCGCCTGGGTGACGATGCCGACCGTGCCCTCCGAGCCGACCACGCAGCCGACGAGGTCGTAGCCGGGTTCGTCGCGCGTGTCATGGCCGATCCATTGGACCTCGCCGTCGGCGGTCACGAGTTCGAGCGCCAGGACGTGATTGGTGGTGGTGCCCCAGGCGAGCGTGTGCGGCCCTCCCGCGTTCTCGGCGATGTTGCCACCGATTGTGCAGGCTCGTTGGGAACTGGGATCGGGCGCGTAGGCCAAGCCGTGCCGCCCCGCCTCAGTCCCCAGGTCGAGATTGACGACGCCCGGCTGGACGACGGCAGTCTTGTTCTCGACGTCGACGTTGAGAATGTGGCGCATGCGATTCATGCCGATGATCACGCCGCCTTTGGCCGCCAGTGCGCCGCCGCTCAGTCCGGTGCCCGCGCCTCGTGGGGTGACCGGGGCGTCGTACTTGTTGGCGATCTTGATCAGGTTGACGACATCGTCGGTGTCGACCGGCAGCACGATGACGTCGGGGTTCCCGCGATCGATCGTGCCGTCGTACTCGTAGACGAGCAGGTCCTCGTCATGCCAAACGACGGCCTGTTCGCCGACAGCGTCGATCAACTCGCGGACCATGGGGGTAGGAGTCTTCATGCATTGATGATAGGGCGCTGTCTATGGCTTCCATCGACGATCGAGGAAGTCAAGGACTGCTTCATTGAAGCGTGCCGGTCGCTCGAAATAGGCGGAGTGACCGGCCTCAGGAACGACGACGAGCTCAGAGCCATCCATGGCCCGATGCGACGCCTCCATTGCCTCAGGTGGCACGATGCGGTCGTGCTCGCCGACGATGTACAGCATCGGCATTGCGAATTGGCGCAGGAGTGGCATCGAGGAGCCGCGCCAGGTCGCGAGACCGGGCGTCGGCGCCAGGAACGTTGAGGGTCGTTTCGGGTTCCAACCGTTCATTCGTCGGTAGAGCCAGGTGAGTTCCGGATCGTTCTGCTCGGTAGATGGAGCGAGCGAGCGCTGACGCAGCGTCATGCCTTCGACGGTCTTGTAGTGCGCAGCCTGGATTTCGCGTACTTCGTCATTGACCGCGCCGGCAAGTGTGCCCGACAGAATCAACGCTTGGATTCGCCCGGGAAATATCAGGGCGAATGGCGTCGCAGTGCGGCCGCCCATGGAATGCGCGACCATTGCGAAACGGTCGATGTTGAGGTGCTCCAACAGGGCATGCAGGTCGTGCGGGAAGGCGCGACGGCCGGGACCTCCGGGGACGTCTCGGCTGAGTCCGAAGGCGCGGTGATCGAACGTGATCGTGTAGTAGCGCTCGCTGAGCACCGGGACATTGCGCCACCAAACGAGGTGATTGCCGCCGGCGCCGTGCGCCAGGATCAGTGCGGGCGCGTCGGGATCTCCATGCGCCTCGTAATAGAGGTCGATCTCGTTGCAATGAAGGAAGGGCACTATGTGTATTGGGTGTTCTGGCGGCTCAGGCGTCGGCCGAGGCTTGGGCAGCCTCAATGACGAGCTCGACACAACGAAGTGCGGTGAGCCGCTTGTTTCCCTCGCGGTCCGAGTCCCAGACCTGTCGCTCGGCGTAGACGCGATCGCCCGGTCCGACGCAGGCGATCCAGACCGTGCCGACGGGTCGGCTTTCGGAGCCTCCGGTTGGTCCGGTGATGCCTGTCTCCGAAACACCGATATCGGCGTTGAGCGTCTCGCGCACGCCTTGAGCCATGGCGACGGCGGCCTCTTCGGAGACCGACCCGTGCTCCCGCAACAGCTCGCGTGAAACGCCGATCAAATCAATCTTGGGATAGTTGTGATAGGGGGCAGCGCCGCCGATCCAGACCTTGGAACAGCCGGCGATGTCAGTGATCCAGTGACCGATCAAGCCGCCTGTGTCAGTCTCGGCCGTTGCGAGGGTGAGTCCGCGTTCCGACAGCGTGTCGATGAGCTGTTGCGCGATCGGCTCGGCCATGTTGGTCAGCTCTCCGCTGCGACTGAGTCGCAGTTATTCCTCGTTGCCGGTCGAACGGTCCCAGGCGAATACCAGGATCAGGATGAAGGTGACCAGCACGATGAACGGGGCGAGCAGAATCGAGAATTCGAACCACTCTTCGCGGCCAAAGTTGTTGACGCCGGTGCCGCCCTCGTCAGGTGCGGCTTGTTGTGGCAGCGAGAGTGTCGTGTCAGCAGGAGCCGCGTCCGCAGCGAGGAGATCGCCGCTGCCCGTAAACACTGGTTGAATCGCGGAGATGGCGACTAATGCAAGGGCAGCGACCAGCGAGAGTCGCGCCATCGGTTTGATGATTGTTCGCAGGACATCTCGCATGGTGTTCCCCTCCGCTGAATCGCTGTCCGTGGCTGTCCATGGCTGTCGCCACGTAGGTTATTCCAGCGCGCCCTCTCGCGCGAGAGCATCGATCTTGTTCTGGCCGTAGCCGAGCATTCGACTAAGTACGTAGTCGGTATCTTCGCCCAGTCGCGGCGCCGGAGAGACGATCTCGGCAGGTGTTTCAGACAGCTTCCAGGGCGGCGGCAGGACCTGTCGAAGATGCGTTTCCGGTGGCCTGACGTTGACAGCGCCGCCTCGAGCCTGGAAGTTCTCGGAGTGGTGGATGTCGCTGCCCCAGACGGAGGCGGCAGCCGGCACACCGGCGGCGCGAAGCGTCTCAGCGGTTTCGACAGCAGACTGCTCGGATGTCCACGCTTCAATCATGGGCTTGAGCTCTGTTCGGTGCCTCCAGCGCTTGAGACCTGTACGAAAACGCGGGTCCTGCTTGAGGTGGTCCAGGCCGCTGCACTCGCAGAGCGCGTTCCATTCCTGATCGGAACGGCAGGCAATGGCGATCCAGCCCGACTTCGCGCCTTTGTGCTCCTCCGAGTAGGCCTCGGGCGCGCGCATTGCGGCGCAACGGAAGACATCGTGCGGAGCGTAGGATCGGTGACCGTTTCCGAGTCGATCCCCATCGCGACCGATCATGTCCACGTGCAGGAATTCTTCGGCAATGTGCATGCCGATCGCTTCCGACGATGACGCATCAATGAACTGTCCGCGGCCGGTGCGCTCGCGATAGTGAAGTCCGGCGATCATGGCGAACGCTGCGGCGGTACCAGCGCGAAGGTCGATTGAGCCGCCCATCATCACCGGAGGCTCCTCCGGCTCTCCGGTCAGGTACGAGAGTCCGCTCATGGCGGCGAAGGTCGGCGCATAGCCCGTGTAGTTGCGTTCAGGACCGGTTGCGCCGAGCGCGGAGGCGGAGATCATGACGATGTCCGGTTTGATCTGGCGCAGGTCGTCGTAGCCCAGCCCGAGTTTATCGAGGATGCCCGGGCGGAAGTTGTCGATCGCACCGTCGGCGGTCTTGGCGAGGTCGCGGATGACCTGTTTCGCGCCCTCCGTCTTGAGGTTGAGTTGGACGGAGTATTTATTGAGATTGACCTCGTTGAACATCGGCGCCTGGTTGACGCCGCCCTTGAACGAGCCCATCGCCAACGACCGCTGACGCGAGTGATCGATGCGAGTCGCGGACTCAATCTTGATCAACTCAGCGCCCAGCAGCGCGAGTTGCATGGCGCCGTACGGTCCGGCCCAGGCCCAGGTGAAGTCGATGATGCGCTTGCCGGAGAGAGGGCCGGGACGCGGCGCGGGCGTGACTAGGCCCGTGACCAGGCCCGTGACCAGGTCATGGTGACCGTTCAACTCGTGCTGTCCGTTGACGGCCTGTGATCCATTGGTCGTTGTGGTCATCCGATGACTCCAGCTCTTCTGGCTTGGGCGGGGCTCCAGGGAGCGAGGTGGGCTCGCGTGATGTCGGCAGACGACGATCCGAACAGAGGGGCTGATGATCTCGGGCTGCGAGCAGCGCCGGTCCATTGGGCGGCGAACTGTGAATATCGTCCGCTCGGCGCCACCGGATGGTTGAGCAGATCAAAGAAGCCGCGGAAGCGTTCCTGTTCGGAGTTCATGACCTCGGAGGGGCGCAGGACGGGCCCTGCCGGTGCGCTGTTGGTTTGCAGTGCACGAAACACTTCGTCCCGGGTGCGAGCACGGGCCCATTGCTCAATCGCCTCGCCGGCGACTTCTCCGAGGTCCGAGCGATCAATCAGTTTGCCATCTGCATCGAACGCCCATTCGGGGTCGCCCATGGCCTTGATCAGACCGGCCCACTGATGACGCTGCGGTGTGACCGCGATGATGTGTCCGTCGGAGCATTCGAGTCGACCGCCGAAGGCGCTGCCGCCCTTGGTCGGTGGACGCGACGGCGGGCCGCCGTCGTTGTGGGCGATGGAAATGTCGACCCGGTCCATGTTCATCATCGCGTCGGTGGAGGCGACATCAACGATCTGTCCGTGACCAAAGCGCTCGCGAGCGAGCAAGGCAGCCCAGGCTGCCAATGCCAGCGCGGTGCCGCCATCGGCCTCGTGGATTTTCGCCCCGGCCATCAACGGAGCGCCGCTGTTGGCGCCGAGATTGCGTCGGACTCCGGCCGCGGATCCCGAGGCGTGGGCTCGGGTCAGGGCGGTCGAGGGCCACTCAGCCGCGCTGCCGATCAGACCGAACGGTGTCACGGCGGCGATGATCAGCTGCGGGTAACGTTCGCGCAGATCGTCCGGTCTGAGATCAAGTTCCGACAGCCGATTCGGAGTGCGGTCGGTGATCAAGACGTCTGCTTCGGAGACCAACTGTTGCAGCACGCGTCGACCTGAACTGGTCTCCAGGTCGAGCACCACGCTGTGTTTCGAGGTGTTGTAAGCGAGCCAGGTCGTTGATGTTTCGCGATGCGGCGCGGGCTCGGCAAACGGCGCCATGCGCCGGGCGAGGTCCCCAGATGGAGGCTCGATCTTGATCGTTTCGGCGCCCGCGTCCGCGAACAGTTTCGCGGCGAAGGGGGCGGCGACCTCTTCGGCCAGCTCGACGACGCGAACGCCCTCAAGGAGAGGCGGGCCAAGCTTGTCGCAGGATTGCGCAGGGTTACTGGATGGCGTGGTCATTCAAGGACAGTCTAGAACGCAGTGGCAGGTGCTCATAGACTGCCTGCGATGAGCGAGCACAATCAATCCCAGCCCGACGCTTCCCGGCCCTATGACGGCGTTCGTGTGCTGGAACTCGCAGAGGGGATTTCCGGACCCTACGCCGGTCGCTGGTTGGCCGCGCTCGGCGCTGATGTCATCAAGGTGGAGCGGACGACCGGTGATCCGTCGCGGGCATTCGGGCCGTGGCCTGATGATCTGCCCGACGACGAAACCAGTGGACTCTTCCTTTACCTGAATGGCGACAAGCGCTCGGTCACGCTGAATCTGGATACCTCCGACGGGCGCGAGATCCTGCGCGAGCTCGCTTCCTCAGCCGAGATCGTGATTGAATCGTTTGAACCGGGATACCTGGCAGAGCGCGGACTGGGATACGACGAGCTGTCGAAGGACCATTCGTCACTCGTGATGATCTCGATCACGCCGTTCGGACAAACCGGACCAAATGCCAATCTGCCTGCGACCGAACTGACCTTGTACGCAGCCTGCGGGCAGATGTGGCTGACGGGTCATCCTGACCGGCCGCCGCTGAAGAACGGTGGCTCTCAGCCGTCGTACCAGGCCGGGCTAAATGCGTTCGCTGCGATTTCGGCCGCCTACTACGGCGCGCTGATGCACGAACAGGGTTCGTATATCGATCTCTCGATGCGAGAGACCTATGCGGCGATGGCCGAGGCGTTTCATACGCGAGCGTCCCAGTTGGGGATCGAGACACAGCGCTCCGGCAACAATCTCAATGCGCTCTGGGGTGTGTACGAAGTCTCGGATGGCTACGGCGGTATCTGCGCATTACCGCGCAACTATCCCGCGTTTGCCCGGGCAGTAGGACTGCCGGAGCTGCAGGAAGAGCGGTTCGCCGACCCTGGTCAGCGATTGCTCAATAACGACGAGCTGATGGCGATCATGCTCGGCTGGTTCATCGGTCAGACTCGCGAGGGACTGCTGGAGCTGGGAATCGAGAATCGTGTGCCCTTCGGATTTGTCGCCAGCATCGAGGACTTGACGAACTCGGAGCACCTGCGCAGTCGAGATTTCTTCGCGGAAATCGATGACGAGCGGGCCGGACCGTTGACGTATCCCGGACGCCTGTGGCTGAGCAGCGGTCACGACTGGAAGATGGGTCGCGCGCCGTTGTTGGGCGAGCACAACGTTGAGGTCATCCACGGCGAGCTGGGCTATGAGCGCGAAGACCTGGTCCGCCTACGGGAATTGGATGCCATCTGATGTTTGACCCCGGCCGGCCGCTGACTGGCGTACGCGTCGCCGATTTGACCATGATCTGGGCCGGTCCGTACGGGGCGAAGATCCTCGCCGACCAGGGCGCTGAGGTGATCAAGATCGAATCGCCTCGAGCCTGGGACAACATCCGCACCCTGCTTCCGCCTCCGGTTGCACCGGGCGAGCACTGGTGGAACACCAACTTCTACTTCCACGAATACAGCCGCAACAAGAAGTCACTCAGCCTCGATCTGGCGTCGGACGAAGGTAAGGCGATCTTTGCCAGGCTGTTGACTCACTGCGATGTCGTGATTGAGAACTACCGCACCGATGTGATGGACAATCTGGGCCTGTCCTACGAATGGCTGAAGGAGCAGAGGGAAGACATCATCGTTGTCGGGATGGCGGGGTTCGGCAAGACCGGGCCTGAGAAAGACGCCGTCGGCTACGGACCGATCATCGAGATGATGAGCGGCATGACCTCTACCTCCGGTTACGGCGACGACGGCGTCCCCTACAAGAGCGGCATCTCCTACGGCGATCCGATTGCCGGAATCTGCGCGGCGGCAGCCGTCGCCACAGCACTGGTGCAGCGCAAGCGGACGGGACAGGGTCAGTACATCGACCTGGCGCAACGTGAGGTGATGTCGACCCTGCTGGGCGAGTTCTACATGGACTGGTCGATGAACCGGCGACTGCCCGAGCACATGGGCACGGGCCACGACTGGATGTCGCCGCACAACGTGTATTCATGCGCCGGCAGCGACGACTGGATCGCCATTTGTGTGCGGACGGACGGCGAATGGGACGGGCTGAAGCGGGCGATGGGTTCGCCGCAGTGGGCTGAGCGCGCCGAGTTCTCGGATCAGATCCTGCGCTGGGAACATCGGGCCGAGCTCGATGAACTTGTGCGCAGCTGGACGTCAACGATGTCGAAGACCGACGTGTTTGCTGCGCTGCACGCCGAGCGGATTCCGTCGTCGCCAGTCTGGAAGATGCTTGAGGTGATCCGCGAGCCGCATATCAAGGCGCGCGGTTTCTATGAGCCTCTGCGGCATCCTGAGGTCGGTATCTGGTCGGTGCATGGTTGGCTGTGGCGTACCGACGGAGCTGGGCCCTGTATTTTGGCCCCGGCTCCCGAGTTCGGTCAGCACAATGCCGAGGTGCTCGGCGGCCTGCTGGGCCTGTCGGATGACGAGCAGGCCGCGTTGGAATCCGCCGGCGTGATCGCGTCGCGGCCGGAAGGGGTTCCTGTCGCCTCGGAGATGCCTCCTACGCCTTCGATGCTCTGACGATTTCGGCAGTTTCAAGAGCGGCTACGAACTGCGCGATGTGCTGATCGACGTCTTGGCCGACTGCCTGCGTCCAGGTGTCAGTGCCCTCAAGCCGCCGGCTGATCTCAACGATGTCTTCGATCCAATGCCATGACTTGCTGATCGGCGAAGGCACCGCCAGGCGCAGGGGCCGTTCGTCGTCGGGCAGCCAGAAGTAGGCGTACCAACCGTGCCGGCGAAAGACGCCCGCCTGCATCAGGACCACGTGGGTGGTGCGGTCGTCCGGCGCGGGATATTCCTCGTCGGTGGCGCAGCGGATGAGGAAGTTGAAGACCGAGAACTGCCCGGCTCGCTCTCCGGTTCTCAACTGTCCGATCGCGCAGAGCCCGTCGGCAATGGCGAGCAGCCGTGCGGCGTGATCCGCTGGCAGTCTCGCCTCTTCCAGTGACGTCGGCGGCTCATCCCTGCTTGTGGAAGTCATCGAGAGTGGCGCGGAGCCCTCGCTCCTTCAGTGAACGGTTCATCTCGAGCACCGGTTTGGTGAAGTGGGCGATGGCGTCAATCTCGACGCCGCCCATCAACGCTTCGCGGAATCCCTGGACCTCTTGAGTGCGGTTGATGGCTTTCTTCTGGAGTACCAGGATTTCCTTCGGCGTCTTGGCGACGAGCTCGACATAATCATCGACGAAGCTGTCCAGCTGATCGGCCGGCAAGGCTCGGTTGAACAGCCCGATTTCGGCGGCTTCCTTGCCTGAGATCATGCTCCCGACGGGGAAGAAAAACTCCTTGGCGCGCTTGGCGCCGATCTGCCAGGCCCAGAACGATGCGACGAATCCGGCGCCAAGCGGGAGCTGCGGCGCGCCGACACGCGCGTCTTCGGCGACGAATGTCACGTCGCAGATTGTTGCGAGTTGCGTACCGCCGGCCAGGCAGTAGCCGTGCACCTTGGCGATGACGGGCAGTCGCAGGTCCCAGATTCGCAGCCAGTTCCGATTGAGCTCTTCCAGTCCGTCACGGTCGCGCGAGATGGCCGAAGACTGAGTTGCGGCGACGCCGGAACCGCCGACCAGGTCATAGCCGGCGCTGAACGCCCGTCCGGCGCCGGAGACGAGCGCGACGTGGATGGCGTCGTCTCGTTCGGCCTCGACTAGCGCTTCGACCAACTCGCGCTGGAGCTCTCGCGAGATGGCATTGAGTTTCTCGGGCCGATTGAGCGTGATGCGCGCAACACGACCGGCGATGTCGACGGCAATGGTCTCAGGCATGGGCGAGCCTCCGTTCGCAGCCCCGGACCGCGTCGGAGGCTGTAGACGTTGCAGATCGCAGACATCGTATTCGGTTGCAATCCAACGGACATCTGTTCTATTGTGCACATAGAACGCAAGTGCGATGAAAGGAAGACATCATGGTGATCGTGATACTGCTGGTATCGGCTGCGTCGATCTGGCTGATGTGGGAATGGCGAACCGGGGCGCTGGCGCCTGCCGGGAATGTGGTGGGCAGACGGGTTGCCGCGACCCCGGCTGGACGCGCCCGCGTCCTTCCCACTTCGGCGGCGCTGAATGTTGACGCGTCGGTGGTGGCTCGGACAGAGTCGAGAGGCTGACTCGTGAGCGGGGACAGGCGGCGCCTGGAATTGCGGTATACGCATGAGCGCCTAGACTGCCAACGGAGCGTGTGATGACTACAAAACGAGCAGTGGCAAGCGATCGTGGTGGTGAGGCCTTGGACCTGTTGTTGAACGTGGTGTTGCTGCGAGGCATGCCGCGTTCGATGTTGCTGGATCTGGCATCGAAGTTGCGTCCAGTGCGGTATCGGGCCCATACGGACATTTTCCATGAAGGCGACGAGGGCGCGACCCTGTATATCATCCTCAAGGGCGCAGTGAAAATTTTCATTCCGTCACTTGACGGGCGCGAGGTCGTACTGGCCGTTCACCGCAAATACGATCTGCTGGGTGAGATGTCATTGCTGGACAGCCAGCCTCGTTCGGCGTCGGCCACAACGATCGAAGACACCGAAGCGGTCAGCCTGAGCCGGCACGACTTCCTACAGGTGCTGGAGCGCCATCCCGAAGCTCAGCGAGCGATCATTGATGTGTTGGTCGCGCGACTGCGGGCGACGAATCAATCGATACAGGATGCCTACCTGCTCGATGTCCCCGGCCGGCTTGCGCGACGTCTCTTGACGATTGCAGCAGAGCACGGCGAGGAAACCGAGGAAGGCCTTGACATCGGTCTACGCGTCTCGCAGCAGGAGCTGGCGAATATGATCGGCGCCTCGCGAGTGGCCGTGAATAAGCAGTTGCAGCAATGGCGCAAGCTGGAAATTGTCGATGTCAACCGCCAACGTGTCACGATTCTCAAACCCAAGGCACTGCAGCGCGAGTTCTCGCTAACGCCGTAGCACCTCTCCTGTCCGAAGCAAGTTCTCCAGGACAACGAAACAACGAGTGAAGGGTGTTCAATGACTGAACCGCTGAATGACGAACAACTGGCAGACTTGCGCACCTGGCCTTCTCCGGCCATCGCAAATGCGATTGAGACCTTCAACGTCCGAAGTCGGGCAACGGGGTTCATGACCCCCGACATTGTGTGCCGGTTCCCGGATATGGATCCAATCGTCGGCTATGCCGCGACATGCAAGATTCGCGCCTCGATTCCACCCGGCGACGACCCGCAAACCAAGTCGGCGCCTGACTGGTGGGCACACATTGAGTCGATTCCCGAGCCGCGAATCATCGTGATTCAGGATTTGGACCAACCGCCAATCGGATCGTTCTGGGGCGAGGTCAACGGCAACATCCACGCAGCGTTGGGCGCCATCGGCTTGATCACCGACGGCGGAGTTCGCGACCTCGACGAGGTGGAAGAGTTCGGGTTCCAGTTTCTGTCAAAGGAAATCCTGGTCTCGCACGCTTACGTGCACATCGTCGAAATCGGCCAACCGGTGACAGTTGGCGGCGTGACGGTGCATCCCGGCGATCTACTGCACGCTGACAAGCACGGCGTCACCGAGATTCCGCACGACATCGCACCCGAGGTCGCAGCCGCGGCGCAAGCGGTCGAAGATCGCGAGCGGGTGATTATCAACTTCGCCAAATCGGACGAGTTCTCGAGTCAAGGTCTGTTGAACGTGATGCAGGGTCGGGCGCCGTACGCCGACGAGGAGTAGGTTTCGACTTCCGGCGCTCCTGACGGAGCTGCAACTGACGGCAGGCGGCAAGCCTTTCTGCGCCGGCGCGAAGCGGGCATGTTCGCGCCCTTCGCGTCACGCGACTTCCGCGTGCTCTGGTTGGCCATTTTTCTACGCTCCGGCGCACTGTGGCTTGACCAGGTTGCGCGCCCGGTCCTGATCGTCGATCTCACCGGCTCGGGTTTTCTGCTCGGGGCGGTGCTCGCTGCCAGAATGGCGCCAAACTTGGTGCTCGGCCTGTTCGCGGGCGCCATTGTGGACCGTTACCCGCGCCGGGTGTTGTTAGTGCTGTCCCAGGCTGGCAACGTGGCCGCCACGGGAGCGCTGTTTGCGCTGCTGCTGCTGGACGTGGTCGAGGCCTGGCATGTGATCGCCCTGGCTGCGGCGTCGGGCGTGAACATTGCATTCTTCCAACCCGCTCGACAGGCGATTCTGCCATCGATGGTGCCGCAGTCGGCGCTTCGTCCGGCCGTTGCGCTATCGCAGACGGCGAACACGGTGATGCGTATCGGCGGAGCGCTGCTGGCGGGATTGCTACTGGATATCGCCGACTTCGTCTGGATCTACGGCGCGATGACCGGCATCTACGTGTGCGCGGCGGTCTGCACGACGTTGATTCGGAGCACAGGAACATCCGGCGTCACAGTGACTCGGGCGGGCGGCTCGTTGCTCCGCCAAACGGTGGCTGGTGTTCGCTGGGCATTTGAGACGCGATGGCCACTGGCGGTACTGGCGATCTCGGCCGTCATGTTCATCTTTCTGGTTCCGTATCAGGGTGTATTCATTCCCTTGATGGTGATTGACGTTCTTGGTGAGAAGCAATCGTGGGTCGGATATCTCATAGCGGCCGGTGGTGCTGGGGCGGCGGCCGGATCGTTGGCCTTGGCCGGACTGCGCTCGATTCCTGCCCCTGGAAGGCTGATGGCGGGACTCCTGATCGTTGCTGGAATCGGACTGGCCGCGATGTCGGGGGCGCCGCATCTGTTGGTCGTGGGCGTCTGCGTGTTCGTCACGGCGGCCTGCTCGACGAACGTGATGTCGCTGGCGAACCTCACGCTCCTGTCTCAGGCTCGGGAGGGCATGGCCGGTCGAGCGCTGAGCCTGATGAATATCGGTCGTGGGATGATCTTGGTCGGCGCCCTGCTGACCGGTGGACTCGCCGATCTGCTGGGCGCCCGCACGGGCTTGTTGACGATGGGCGTGAGCCTCGCCATCTGTGCCGCGCTCATGCTGGCGACTCCGCTGGCTCGCCGCGTTTCCGATGACGGGAAGATTGGCGAACGGCCTCGGCGCCAGTGATTGAGCGGCACGAAACGTCCATTGTGTTCTCTATAGCAAATAGACTGTGTTTGCTATCGAGCACGCGCCCCGGCCCCGCGGGTTGCGCTGCTTGCACATTAAGAGAACGCGGTGAGTTCCGATTCAACGGACGGCGGCGAGTCTGCGTCTCAACGGCGTGTCCTGGGTTTGTTCCGCCCAGAGACATTCGCGCCATTCGCTTATCGCGACTATCGGGTCCTATGGCTTGCGATCTTTGTCCGATCGGCCGCTCTTTGGCTGGAAATGGTCGCGCGGCCGGTGTTGATCATCGAGTTGACAGGTTCAGCATTCCTGCTCGGCGCCGTGCTCGCTGCGTGGATGTTGCCCAACCTGATCCTGTCTCCCTTCGCCGGTGTCATCGTCGACCGTTATCCGTACCGATTGGCGTTGGCCGGCTCATTCGTCGCCAGAGTTGCATCGTCAGGCATGCTCTTCGTCCTCTTGCTCTTTGATCAGGTGGAGGGATGGCAGGTCATTGCCCTGGCCGCTGTGTCGGGGATCAGCCAGGGGTTCTTTAATCCCGCACAGCGCGCCATCGTGCCGATCCTGGTCGACAAGTCCCATTTGCGCTCGGCCATGGCCCATTCACAGACTGGCCGGACCTCGATGAGAATAGGTGGAGCGTTGCTCGCTGGTCTCTTGCTTCAGTTCGCCGATTTCACCTGGATATTCGGCTTGGCAACGGTACTGAGTGTCTTCGCGGCAGCCTTCGTGTTGGTGATCCGAGCCAGGCAAGAGCCTCACGACTCATCGCATCACGAGGGACAGTCGATCATTCGTAAAATCACTGCGGGAGCACATTGGGCAGTAGACACACGTTGGCCCCTGGTTGTGCTCGCGATTTCGGCTGCGCTCTTCATCTTCTTGCATCCGTTTCAAGGCGTGATGATCCCGCTGATCGTGATCGACCAACTCGGCCAGCATCGATCCTGGGTCGGCTATCTGATCGCGATCGGGGGCGTTGGTGCGACATTGGGGGCTATCGCGTTGGCGTCGATGGCTGAGATTCGATCGCCGAGCGTACTGATGGTTGGCATCATCATCGTCGGCGGAATCGCATTGTCTGGGCTCGCATATGCGCCGCATATCGGAGTCGTGGCGGTCTGTGTGTTCTTTGGCAGCGCCTGCGTCAGCAACATGATGACAGTTGCCAACCTGGCCCTGGTGGCGCACGCCCCCGAGCGGCTTCGAGGCCAGGCGCTCTCGCTAATGACCTTAGTTGTAGGAACGTCCCTGATCGGAGCATTACTCGCCGGGGCGCTCGCCGATACCATCGGGGTGCGATTCGGCCTCTTGACGATGAGCGCCTGTCTGCTCGCTTGCGCCTTGCTGGCGCTGTCGACGACTCGAGTGCGTTGGTGGCTGTGGCGACGGCAGATGTACGCAGGTGTGTCGAAGGAAGAGTGGCTGCGCAACAGCGATGATGACAGTTAGCCGCAATCCGTCGTCGGAGGCTCCGTCGGCCAGGCGCCCGCGGTTGCTTCGAGCGTTATCTCCCGAAGGCCCCGTTGGATGGTGATTGAGAATTCTTCGCCGGGCTTGATCGACGCGAGCGCCTCGATCAGAAGCTCTAACGAATTGGCCGGTTCGCCGTTGACCTCCAGGACGTGGTCTGCGGCTCGCAGGTCGGCGTCGTCGGCTGCCGACCCGCAGACGACGACGACAATCTCAAGTTCGCCGTCACTCTCTTGAAGTGAAACGCCGAGGTAGCTGCGCTCATAGTCCTCGCCGCTGATCAGGGTCGGCAGCGCCCGCAGCATCGCGTCGGCGCTGACCGCGAATCCGATTCCGCTCGAAACTCGCTCGGGGCTTTCAATCTGCGTAGGTATACCGATGACGCGGCCGCGTTCGTCGATCAACATGCCGCCCGAGTTGCCAGGATTGAGCGCCGCATCGGTTTGGATCATGTCCCTGAGCGGCTCCAGCGTTCCGGGCCCGTTTGGACGAGTCCGACCAAGCGCCGAAACGATCCCAACGGTCAGAGAGTTGGGCAGGTGGAATGGCGCTCCCAATGCGCCGACGGGATCTCCAACCCGAAGCTCGTCGACTCCTGTGTAGGTCGGCAATACGATTTCCAAGTCTTCCGGGTCGACTTTCAGTAGGGCGAGGTCGTTGCCGACATCTTTGGCAATGAACTCAGCCTCACGCCAGTCGCCGTTTTGCATGTACACGTACAGTTGCTCGGCGCGGGAGACGACGTGCAGATTCGTGATGACGTGTCCATCTTCGGAGACGAAGAATCCTGAACCAGCGCCCCCCTCGGTCACTACCGATACCAGTGATGGCACGACCTGCGCGTAGATCGCGGCCCAATCGACCGAAGAACGTGTCAGCTCCGCGAACGTGATCGGAGGATCGGCCGGCGCAGATGGACTGGATGATGTTGGCGGCAGTGCTGAACGCTCGGTCAGAATCGAGGCGGCGCTCGGTGAATCGGTTGGCGATTCCTGATCAGTGGTCAGGACAAACGCCATCACCGTAATCAAAGCCGCAATCGCGGCAGATGCCAGTGCTGAGGTGAATGCGGCGCGTCGGCTCATGTCTGATTCTCCACGGACTCAACGTATGTTGGTCGAATCTGGCCGGACTGTCGCTATTCAGGACCTGCGAGAACTTCGATCAGAACGCTTACACGGCCTTCAGGAAGAATGGCAAGTTGCTGGAACGCAGCTTCGGAGAGGTCAACGTGATTATGACCCAACAGTCCGGTGTCCTGGACGATGACATCGACAAACCGTTCATCTCGCCAGATGCGCAGGCGCGTGCCGCAGGGCCACGTGACTGCCGCGCCAACGGTCGCGTCCTGCGGATCGTAGGCCTTGCCGGTGCAGTACATCGGCCCTCCGGCCAAAGAGGGATGGTAGTACGTGATTTCGCCCGGTACGAGCCGGGCGGCGCGGTCGGCTTCGATGATGCCGTTGGCCGGATTCCATCGCCCCCCAGCAACCCGCATCCTGAGCCAGACGGCGTCTCCGGGATGCAGAATGGCAAACAATTGCTCGGCAGGTTGCCCTGGCGAGTACGAGATCCACTCCTGAAGGTCGCTGTTCCAGCGCCGCGCCTCGGCGACGGAGCCGTACGGCTCAACGCCGAGTGCATTCCAGACTGGTTCATGCAAACCCGACCAGCCGACATAGGACCAGCCCACCGGCAACTCCGGAGCCTCGGGCAGCGCGCCTCGGTAGGTTGGCTGCGACCAGGTGGCGTCCTGGTTCATGTTGAGCAACAGCGGCTGACCGTGTCGCAGCATTCCAATGGTGTTGATCGGAGTATTCGGCGCGTACGCCATCCATCGGCGTTCGACGATGTCCCAGCCATAGGCGATGCGCAGGGGCAGCGACGCGACAGCATCCGCGATCGGCCGATCCGGACCGCACCAGGTATGACTGTTCCATCCAGCGACCAGTGGGATGCCGTCCGTCTCACGGGCGAGGACGGACAACTGAGGACCGAGCGCCGCAGAGACCGCGCACACCGCGCCGGCGCGGAGCAGGCTTCGACGGCTGAATCGGCGTGTCATTGATTAGTCATTGACGAGCTTGCCAACCACGAAACGCGAACATGGCGACAGATGTCGCGACCGCAACGTTGAGGCTGTCGATGTTCCCGGAGAGCGGCAGTTCAAGCTGGAGCGCGGCAGCGTCGATGAAGGTCTGGGGCAATCCATCGCCCTCGTTGCCCGCGACGATCAGCGGGCGTTCCGGCCAGTCGGCATCCCAGATTGGTTGAGCCGTCGGCCCCTGCTGAAGCGCCACAATCTCGAATCCTTCCTGTTCCGCGCGAATGAGGCAGTCGGCAGGCGTCTCAATCGTCTCGACCGGCAACCACCAGTCGCTGCCCTTGGTCGACGGCCGGTAGTAGAAGTCGCGGCCGATGATCCACACGGCCTCAGCGCCTGCCGCTTCAGCGCTGCGCACGAGGGTGCCCAGGTTGACGCCGTAAGAAAAGTTGAACGCGGCGACGGCAAAGGACTGCGGCCTGGAAGGCGGCGCCTCACGAAAGGGCAGACCGAACGGACGCACGTAGGAGAGGTTGCGGTTGGCGTCTTCGGCAGGGCGAGCGTCGATGGCGTCGAGCGCCCGTTGTGCGCGGTTGCGAATCGCCTGATCTGGGTCAAGCAGCAATCGCTGAAGGAGAGGAGCTGCCGGCGATCCAATCGCAGCCAGTGCGACGCACGCAGCGCGTCTCGACTTCCGCTCACCGGATTCCAACACGGGATCAAGCTGTCGACAGACCTCGTCCGGGTCAAGTCGAGGCAGCAAGGTCATGGTTCGTCGCCGCATCCGCTTGTTGGGCGAGAGCAAAGCGGGCAGAAGCGCAGCGACGACTTCCTGCGCAGGTCCGAGTTGCAGCGCGATGCGTGCCTCCCCGCGAGGAAAGCCGTGGTTTGTATTCAGCGCGACCTCGACGGTGCGCGCAATCCAGCCAGTTGAACGCGACTCGGCGTCGGCGCGGACGGCCAGGCCGGCCTCGTATGCTGCCTGCTCATCGGCGTTGAGGTCCGGGACGGAATCGGGATTATTCATGTGGGGACTAATCTGCGTCACAGTGGATCATCGTATTGCGAAAGCCGATCCCTGGGTATGCGAGCGCCCAATAGCTGCGGATACGAGTGTCTCGTCGCGTTTGAGCGCACATCAGGACGGAGTGGAGACGATGAATGACGACGCGTGACATTGGGATCGACGCTGAGCCGGTTGATGCCTTTGAGGCGACGGTGGAGGTGCTGGAGCGGGCAGTGACGGAGGGGGCGTTCAAGGAGGTGCTGAATGAATCGCCTCGGCGCTATGCCATTGGCTGGAAGACAGTACTGAGCGGCGCTCGGTACGATTTCCGCTTTGAACGGGGCATCGGCGGCACCACGCAAGCGGAGGCGATCCTCGAGTTCTCAGGCTTCATGGGGCCGCTGCTGACGCTCTTTCGTGGCGCAGGAAACGGATCGCACCTCGAGCAGATCTTGGGCGACATCAAGGATCTGGCGGAGTCGGAGGAGTTCTATGAGGACTCCGAGGGCGATCTCGAGGAAGAAGACGACCTCGAAGACGCAGACGAAACCACCGACCCCACCTGAATTCTCTCGCTGTGCTCCCCCTGTGGTGGCGCTCCCGATGGGTGCCCGTCCTATTCACGCCCCGACTGAGCAGATGACAGCGGAACTCCGGCCGTTTTCCATAGAACTGATATTCTGATATCGTGGGTTGGCCAAGCTACCGTCGCTGAATCAACAGGACCCGCCATGCCGTCGCTCATTCATCCAGGCGTCCCAGGCAACCATCCGCACACCGGCCGAATTGCCCCGACCGCCGCCGAAACGACCCGTCGGCAGACGACCACCACCGACCAAAATCGAACAGAATCGAACAGAATCGAACAAAGCCGGCGTTCAGTTTGACCGAACAGGGCTGAAAAAACCTGAAAAAACCTGAAAGACCTGAACGCCCGATCTCCCGTAAAACACTGGCGATCGTGCTGCTGAAGCACGAAAAAAACTTTCCCTCAAAAACCTGAAACACCCCCCGATCTTCGTACAACTCACCGTCAACCTGAACATGCCCTAGCCTCGCTGCGTACTCATTCTCACCTGATCGAAGAGGAACAGCAATGCAACTGAGCGGAATCGACGGCAAGGTCGCCGTAGTCACAGGCGCAGGACGAATGCGCAGCATCGGACGGCCGATCGCCGTGGAGCTGGCGAGGCAGGGCTGCGATGTCGTGCTAACCGGCACCGGACGTGCGCCCGAGAACTATCCGGACGATGAGAAGGCCGTCGGCTGGCGGGACATCGAATCGGTCGCTGACGAAGTTCGTGCGGAGGGTCAGAAAGCGTTGGCGCTGGTCTCCGATGTTTCCAACTACAGCTCAGTAGAGGATCTCTTGGCAACGACCCTTTCGGAGTTCGGTCGTGTCGACTACGTCGTCAACAACGCCGGCGCGGCGCGAGGCTCCGACCGTGTTCCCGTCGTGGATCTTGACCCCGATCTGTGGCGCGTGGTGTTGGACGTCAACCTCAACGGCGCCTTCTACATGAGCCAGGTATTCGGTCGCAAACTGATCGAACAAGGCGAGGGTGGGGCGATCATCAATATCTCTTCAATTGCCGGCAAGATGCTGGGGCCGAACACAGCCGCATATGCAGCGTCGAAGGCTGGATTGCAGGCGCTGACGGCCTCGATGGCCCAGGAGGTCGGGAAGTATGGCGTGCGCGTCAACGCGATCTGTCCGGGCATCATCGACACGGCACGAATGGACGACATGGGTCGTGGAGAATTCTGGCAGCGTGCGATCGATACGCGGATTCCGTTGGGCCGCGCCGGAGAGGGCGAGGACATCGCCAACATCTCTGCGTTCCTCTGCTCGCAACAAGGAGAGTGGATCACGGGCCAGTCCTACAATGTGGACGGCGGGACCTGCGTCCAGCACTAACCGACAGCGACGCACGTGCGGAAGCGCTTGCGCATCTCATTCCGAGACAACTGACAGGGGTTGAACATGGCCGACTACGAATTCATCAGGTACGAGCAAGACGACAACATCGTCACCATCACCATCAACCGGCCCGAGCGGATGAACTCGATTCACCCGCCGACCACGGCAGAACTGGCTGACGCGTGGAACACGTTCGCGAATGACGATTCGGCCTGGATCGGCATTCTGACCGGCGCCGGCACGCGCGCCTTCTCGGCCGGTAACGACCTGAAGTACACGGCCGAGATGTCGCGAGTCCCGTCGTCGGAGCGCCCGACGTTTGAGCCCGTGCCCGGCGGCTTCGGCGGCATCACTGCGGACTTCGATTGTCCCAAGCCGATGATCGCCGCAGTCAACGGCTTCGCACTCGGAGGCGGATGCGAGATGGCGATGGCCTGCGACATTGTCGTCGCCGCCGAACATGCAGTGTTGGGACTGCCCGAGCCAAAGGTCGGCCTGATGGCGGGCGCCGGAGGCGTGCACCGTCTGCCGCGTCACATCCCGCTCAAGATCGCGATGGGCTACATGCTCACGGCACGTCACGTGCCCGCGCCCGAGGCTCATCGCTGGGGACTCGTCAATGAAGTCGTTCCGGCAGAGGACTTGATGGCGACCGCTCGCCGCTGGGCCGGTGAGATTCTGCTTTGCGCGCCGATCTCCGTACGCGCCTCGAAGGAAGCGGCCTACAAGGGTCTCGACCTGCCGCTGCCGGCCGCGCTGACGCACTCGTTCCACCAGCAGCGGATCATGGGTCAGTCGGAAGACCTGATCGAAGGCCCGCGAGCCTTCGCCGAGAAGCGCACCCCGAATTGGAAGGGCCGCTAGAAGCTCCCCTGGGCAACCACGGTTCCTCTGTCGCGGAGGACCCCCTTCAGCCTTCGGCAGCTTCCCCCGCAAGGAGACCTTTGCAAAAGGGTCAGATTCGCACGAACACCTCCGTCATACCCGCGCTTGCCGCGGGTATCTCGCTGATTCGAGCACTGACGTCTGTGCTGAATGCGGCGAGATTGCCGCGACGGAGCGCGGCAATGACGGATTGGTGGCTTTTGCAAAGGTCTCCGCAAGGGGAGGAAGCGGGGAATCGGAATTGTCCTAGGCGTTCCTAGCGGTCGAGCTTCCAGGGCGGGTTGGCGGAAAGCTCCGACATCCGACGGCCGGAGTCCGGTACGTCGTGGCTGAGCTTCCGTCCGTACTCTTCTGCCCACTCAGGCGGGAGGACCTGCTGTACCTCGTGCCATCTGATGGGTTGACTGCGGGCGTTGCGCGAGGCGTCGGTCACATCTGCGAGCCAGATTGCCATGTCGCCGCCGTCCATGTAGTTGACGACACGGCACGTCATCCAGCCAAGGACGCCGTCGAGAATCGGCAATCCATCGTCGTGTTCGTGCCAATCCAGACCATCGAACTTGTCGACCTCGGTCTGCGAGCGGAAGCCCCAGTGCTTGACCCATTGCCATTGCTCCCGAGCGATGACGTGTACGGCCAACTGCCCAGAGGCTTCAATCAGCGAGTTGGTGTGATTGCGCTTCTGAATCTGAACCAGGACGCGCGGCTGCGCCGGGACGATTGATGCGGCAAACGCGCCGACCGCAATCTGCCCTCCGCGTTGTCCGTCGTGCGCGGCGGTGACCACCGTGAGCGGCGACCACATCAAGGTCAGTAGCGATGGTGCGTCGGTAAGAGGCATCTTGTTGGATAGATTACTTGTTGCGGTGGCGAGATGGAATCGTGTCTAGTCGCTCACCTCCACGTGGCAATACGCTGCCGTAGCGCAACTGCATTCGTGACGGGAAGCTCTATGGCGACCAGATTGATAAAGCGGCGAAGGCTCAACACTAGGCGCTGGTCCACTCCGATGATCATGTCCGCCGGACTGTTCTCCGCAACCACCGGCCTGTTGATGTTCTTTGTCACCGTGAGCCCCTTTAAGTTCGCGCATGAGCTTGTCGGCCTAGCATTCTCAGCCGCCATCTTGCTCCACATTGTGAGCAACTTTCGGCCATTCCGGAACTACTTCACTCAGCCGCTGGGTGCGTTGGTGCTCGCTTTGGTTCTCGGCGCTGCTATCGGTCTTCTCCTACTGACTATGAATGAGCGCTCGGAGGAGACTCGGAACATGATCCTTGAACGCGTTGAGGACGCGCCGCTCCCTGTGGTAGCGATGCTGCTTGACATTGAGGTGGAGCAACTGGTTGAGGAGCTGGGCAGAAACGGTATCTTGGCCGACGATCTGGAGATGTCCATCCAGGAATTGGCCGAGCGTTACGACGCAGACACGGAGGACATTCTCGTTCACGTCCTGGATGAGCCGTAAGTCGAAGCGACCGCAAACGCGGGCTGGTTCCATTACTAGTGCTCTTCGAACCGCCTGATGCGCCGCCTACGCCACCAGACCCAGACGATCGGCGCCGCAAAGAACAGCACGATGGCGGCGAATGCGCCGATCAGGATCTCCCGATTGCGTTCCAATACGGCGTCGCCAAGCACCGCAGCAAAAATCAGAATCGGCGCCGAGGCAAGCACCGAGATCACGATGTAGGACGCAAAGCGCATCTGCGTCAGTCCGGCGGCGTAAGACACGTAGTCGACACCGGCGATGGGGAACAGCCGCAACACAATCAACAGCCGGATTCCGAGCCGTTCACCCAATTGATCAATCTTGTCCAGCGCCGCCTGCGACGTGAGACGCCTCAGCGTTGGTCGGCCCAGCCGTCGGGCGACCCAGAAGCAGATCGTCGAACCAATCGCGGTTGCGCTGATTGTGTAGAGGAAGCCCAAGGCCGGCCCGAAGACTGCGGCGGCAATCAATGGCATTGGTGCAGTCGGCAGCGGAGCGAACAGCATCGAGAGCGCGAATACCACGATGTAGACAATCGGCCCCCAGACGCCGTATCCGTCGATCCATTCCTCGATTTCAGCCTGCTCCCAGGGGAACCAGCGCTCGTAGGCGAGATAGGCCCCGATCAGAATGGCAATAACGGCGACGCCCAGCAGGAGGAGGAGCGCGGCACGGCGTCGATTGATATGCCAGTTCTGCATGTTGTCACTCTAGTTTGACCCCCTGAGGGACCTGTGATCGGCGGATGCAGGCCCTGTGTTGCGGTAGTGTCGAATACAGGGCAACGCAGGAGGACAGTTATGAGTGGGACGACGGCGATTGATCGCGATTTCTTTGCCAAGCACGCCGAATCGGCGCGACGAGCTGAGGATGCACGCAGCATCTTCCCCGGCGGAGTCACGCATGACGCCCGCCACTTCGAGCCCTTTGGCATCGTCGTTGATCGCGCCGTCGGGCCCCGCAAGTGGGATGTCGATGGCAATGAGTACATCGACTACGTGATGGGTCATGGAGCCTTACTGTTCGGCCACAGCCATCCCTACCTGGTCGAGGCAGTGACGCAACAGGTAGCCCGCGGCACGCATATGGGTGGTTCGAGCGACCTTGAGCTTCGATGGGCACAGGCGATTCAGCGTCTGCTGCCGAGCGCCGAGAAGGTGCGCTTCACATCGTCGGGCACCGAAGCGACGATGATGGCCGTCAGGCTCGCGAGAGCCGCAACCGGACGTGATCGTCTACTACGTTTAACCAACCATTTCCACGGCTGGAACGATAGCGTGTTCGCTGCCGGCCGAACATCCGCGGGCGCTGTGGCGGCCAATGGCCAGCCGGAGGCGATGCAGGGTCTGCTCTCGGTCTTTGACCAAACGGACGTGACCGGCATCGCTGCCGCGCTCGCCTCGAGGCAATATGCGGCGCTGATCATGGAACCGACCGGATATTCGTGGGGCACCTGTCCACTCGATCCATCGGCGCCACAGGAGTTGCGCGACCTGACAAAGCGTCACGGCACACTCCTGATCTTCGACGAGGTAGTCACCGGCTTCCGCGCGAGCGCGGGCGGCGCCCAGGAGCGCATCGGAGTGAGACCGGACCTGACCACCCTGGCCAAAATCGCTGCAGGCGGTCTGCCGGGCGGCGCTGTCGTCGGACGTGCAGATCTGTTGGACCAAATCAGCTTCGACGCCGGTGGCGGACGTGTGGCGCATCCGGGAACGTTCAACGCCAATCCGCTCTCGGCCGTCGCCGGCGAACGAGCGCTGCGGGCCGTCGCCGAAGAGGATCCAATCTCGGCGGCAAATGAGCGCGCTGCTCAGTTGTCGCGAGGGCTGAATCGGGCGTTGATTGAAGCGGAACTGCCCGGCTGCGTCTGGGTCGACGCATCGATGGTTCACATCATCCTCGGCCAGGATGTCGCGCGGCCGGACGACGGCATGACATGGGACTGGAGCCAGCACGGAGGCGCCCGCTCGTCGCTGCCGATGACCGCCCCGGAGGTTGCCTGGCCCTTCCGTCGCGCGTTGATCAACCACGGCGTCGACCTGATGGGCATGGGCGCGCTGGTGTCCTGCGTTCATACCGAGGCTGATATCGATGCCACGATCGAGAGTTTCGGCGCCGCGTTCTCCGACTTGAGACGGGACGAGATCCTGTAACGGAATCGCTAGCTTGGTGGGGTCGATTGTGGGATTATTCACGTAATATCCGCGCTGATGCCCTCATTCGCATTGACTCCGACAGTCAATGTCCACGAATCGATAGACGTAGACGATATGACACGCACCCAGTACGCCAACCGAGCAACGCCGACCGACTACGCCGGACTCTACGATCCGCAGAGTTTCCGTGATGGTTGCGGTACAGGATTCATCGCTCGTCTTGACGGGGTCGCGACACACGAACTCGTCCAGCAGGCCGTTGCAGGCGTCGTCAGCCTGACGCATCGTGGCGCCGTCAACGCCGATCCGGACACCGGTGACGGAGCCGGAGTCACGATCAGCATTCCCTACGCGATCCTGCGAGACGACCTCGCGCGCCTGGGACGCGCGAATGTCAGCGATGACGATCTCGGCTTGGCCATGGTCTTCTTGCCGATGGACAAGAACGCGGCCGAGCGTGGCAGATTCATGCTCGAATCCGCTGCGAAGCGAACCGGGTTGGATGTCATCGGATGGCGTGTCGTACCGACCGATCCGACCGTGCTCGGTCGCTGGGCGCTCGGTGAGTTGCCTTGCATTGAACAGATGCTGTTTGCACGGCCAGCGGGAGTCTCGGACGACGAGTACGGGCGCCGCGTATATCTGTCGCGTCGCCGTGCCGACACGGAGTATCGTGCGCTGCGTGAGGCAAGTTCAGACGATCCGGCCGGCGAGACGTACATCGTTTCGATGTCCAACTCGACTGTCGTCTACAAAGGCCTGATGGTGGCTCCGCAGCTGAGCCGCTTCTATCCCGATCTGACCAACCCCGAGACCGTCTCGGCGCTGGCGTTGTTCCATCAGCGCTACGCGACCAACACGCTACCCGACTGGAAGATTGCCCAGCCGTTCCGCTATATCGCACATAACGGCGAGATCAACACGCTCCTCGGCAACAAGCATTGGATGCGGGCGCGTGGTCCGGCATTGCAGTCGGACGTGTGGGGCGCTGCCGTTTCCGAGTTGCATCCGGTGTTGGGGTCGGTGAGTTCCGACTCTCAGGCGTTCGACGAGGCGTTCGAGTTGCTCGTGGCCTCGGGTCGGGGCGTGCTCCACGCGATGATGATGATGATTCCCGAGGCTTGGGAACAGTACGACGATATGGACCCGGAACTTCGCGGGTTCTACGAATACCACGCCTGCTTGACCGAACCGTGGGACGGCCCAGCGGCGATGGCCTTCACCGACGGCAAGATCGTCGCGGCGTCCATGGACCGTAACGGTCTGCGTCCCGCTCGCTATCAGGTGACCCGAGGCGGACTGGTCGTGATGGCTTCCGAGGTCGGCCTGATTGAGCTGGACCAGTCGGAGATCATCGAGTCAGGCCGACTTGGCCCCGGCCAGATGGTCGCCGTCGACACCGTGCGTCATGAGATCCTGCGCAACGATGACATCAAGCGCCGAGTCTCATCGCGAATGCCTTACGGACGCTGGGTGCGGCAGTACATGGGGCGCCTCAAGCGGGCAGCGAGCATCAACGCGTCGCTGATACCTCAACCGGATGAAGGCGAGTTGCTGTCCAGGCAGATACTGCACGGCTACTCGAAGGAAGAGATCGAATACGTCCTCAAGCCGATGGCTCGCCAGGCCAAGGAGCCGGTTGGTTCGATGGGCGACGATACGCCGCTGTCGGTGCTGCATGATCCGGCCCGACCGCTGTACACCTACTTCAAGCAGAAGTTCGCCCAGGTCACGAACCCTCCGATCGACTCGATCCGTGAGCGCAACGTAATGTCGCTGGACACGTGGCTGGGACGACGCCAGTCGCTGTTGGAAGAAGCGCCTGAGGCCGCGAGACTGGTGCACCTGAGCTCACCGCTATTGCTGAGCGATGAGTTTGAGGCGCTGATCAGTTTCCGGCAACCGGGGTTCTCGGCAGCAGTGATCGACGCGGCATTCCCGGTGGAAGATGGCCCGTCAGGGCTTGAAGCGGCGCTCAACGCCCTCTGCGATCACGTCGACAACGCCATCGAGGACGGACACTCGCTGATCGTCCTGAGCGACGAAGAAGTCGGACCGGACCGCGTCCCGATTCCCATGTTGTTGGCGGTTTCGACCGTTCATCATCACCTGATCGATAGCGGCCAGCGATTGTCTGCATCGATTGTCGCGAACTGCGGCGACGCCCGCGATGTGCATCAAATTTCCTGTCTGATCGGGTTCGGCGCAGACGCGATCCATCCGTATCTGGCGCTGCAGACCCTGAACTCGCTGCACGCCGAGGGCGACTTCGATGACATGGACGCCAGCGAGGTGATTGAGCGCTACGTTCAGGCCGTCGACTCGGGGATTCTCAAGATCATGTCGAAGATGGGGATCGCGGCGCGAGCCTCCTATCACGGCGCGCAGATCTTTGAGGCTCTCGGCATTGGCCATGAAGTCGTCGAGCGTTCGTTCCCGGGCACGGTCTCGAGAATCGGCGGTATCGGATTCGAGGAAATCGGCGCTGACGCGCTCTCGCGCCATACGTTGGCTTATCCGGCCGATGGGCTCGATGCCGGCGGATGGTATCGATATCGCCGCAACGCGGACTATCACGCCAACGAGCCGCCCGTTTGGCGCTCGTTGCACAAGGTCGTGCAAGGTGGCGGCGCAGAGGAATACGCGAAGTACGCCGAGCGTGCCAACAACCGGCAGCCGACCGCGTTGCGCGACATGATCGGCTTCAAGTCAGACCGCAAGCCGATTTCGGTGGACGAGGTTCAACCGCACGAGGACATCACGCCAAGATTCAGCACCGGCGCGATGTCGTTGGGTGCGCTCAGCCCTGAGACTCACGAGGACATCGCGAGGGCGATGAACAAACTCGGCGCCTCGTCCAATACCGGCGAAGGCGGCGAAGACCCCCGGCGATTCCTCCAATCCGGCGACAAGTCCGACGCGAACTCCAACATCAAGCAGATCGCGTCCGGTCGCTTCGGCGTAACGCCCGCCTACTTGGGCAGCGCCGGCGAAATCGAAATCAAGATTGCCCAGGGCTCGAAGCCGGGCGAAGGTGGCCAGCTCCCCGGTCATAAGGTGACGCCATACATCGCGATGCTGCGGCATTCGACACCGGGCGTCGAACTGATCTCACCGCCCCCACACCATGACATCTACTCAATCGAAGACCTGTCGCAACTGATCTACGACCTCAAGATCACCAATCCTCGTGCGAGGGTGTGCGTCAAGCTCGTCGCCTGCGAGGGCGTCGGCACCATCGCCACCGGCGTGGCGAAAGCCTATGCGGACGTCGTGCACATTTCGGGTGCAGATGGTGGGACAGGAGCCTCGCCGCTGTCGTCGGTCAAGTACGCCGGAGCGCCGTGGGAACTGGGCGTCAAGGAAGCGCATGAGGCCCTGGTAGTCAATGGCTTGCGCGGACGGATTCGGCTGCGCACGGACGGCGGATTCCATACTGGTCGTGATGTCGTTGTCGCGGCGATGCTTGGAGCCGAGGCCTACGGCTTCGGCACGACGGCGCTGGTCGCGTTGGGCTGCAAGATGGCTCGCCAGTGCCATCTCAACACTTGCCCTGTGGGCGTCGCGACTCAGCGTGAAGACCTGCGCGCAAAATACTTTGGCAAGCCGCAGATGCTGATCGATTTCCTGCTGCACGTCGCAGAGGAAGTCCGAATCATCCTCGCCGAGCTTGGTTATCGCTCGATTGAGGAAGTCATCGGTCGCAGCGATTTACTTGAACAGATCCCGCCGCGTTCCGGAGAGCGCGCCAAGCTGGTTGACCTGTCGAAGCTGCTGGCGCCAATCGAAGCCGACCCCGATCTTCCGAGAATGCGAACTCAGGAGCGCAACGATCGTCGAGACGATCTGCGACTTGACGACGAACTGCTGGAGATGGTCGAGCCGCATATCCAGCGCGAGGAACACATCTCGGCCAAGTTTGAGATCACCAACAAGCACCGCACGGTCGGCGCCCGGGTTTCTGGCCGGATCGCCGAGCAATACGGCGATCTGGGGATGCAGCGCGGGACGATCGAGCTGCATTTCACCGGATCGGCCGGTCAGTCGTTCGGCGCATTTCTTGTGCGCGGCCTGCGATTGTTCCTGCGTGGAGAAGCAAACGACTACGTCGGTAAGGGCATGGCTGGGGGCATGATCTCCGTCGCGCCGAAGGATGGCGCCGGATTCCGCGGCCGAGACGCCGTTCTGGTTGGCAACACCGTTCTTTACGGAGCGACGGGTGGAACCCTTTGGGTCGCTGGCCGCGCCGGCGAGCGATTCGCGGTCCGCAACTCGGGAGCTCGAGCCGTTGTCGAGGGCGTCGGTGACCATGGCTGTGAGTACATGACCGGCGGTACGGTCGTGGTGCTTGGCCCCGTCGGCAGAAACTTCGCCGCCGGGATGAGCGGCGGCATTGCCTACGTCTGGGATGCGGACGGCGACCTTGAAAGCCGGATCAACCCGGCCATGGTCGATCTCGAAACCGTCAACGATTCCAACGAGGCGACCATGCTCGAGGAGATGATCGAAACGCATGCCGAACGCACCGGCAGCCCGTTCGCCCGGGAAGTGTTGGACAACTGGGATGTGGTGTTGCGTCAGATCGTGAAGATCATGCCGCGCGCGTACAAGCGAGTCCTGCGCGAACGAGCCGAAGAGCAGGCTATGGCGTTGGCGACACAGGAATAGTCCGGCTATCAGGCCAGGTCAGTCGAGCGAGAACGTCGGCAACCTCAACCAGCGGAGCAACTCGGAGCGCTGAGGCTCGACGGGCATCAGCGACGGATCGATCATCAGCGCAAGCCGTCGCCGTGACAATGTGACTCTGCTCGGAGGCTCCACCGTCGGTGCGGGGATCTTCGCTTGACGCCAGGAGCTACCCATCCTCAGCGCCACGACGATTGCAATGGTCATCGTTAGTGCGGGAGCAAGCACCTTGACGAGCCGCGGATCGATTGTCGGCTTCGCAACTTGATACTTCAGACTTGCCCGGAAGGACTGACGCCAGTCGCGGCCAAGCGGTTGCGGCGCGACCGCGGAAGCTTCTTCGACGATGGCCTCAGGCTCGCTGCCATTCGACCCATTGGAGGGCGGCTCAGCGATGACAGGTCCCCAGCCATCCAATGCGAGCACCGTGCTCGTCGCCTGACTGGATGCGCCATTGGGATCGAGAGGGTGTTGGCCGTTGGGGGTGGACATCGGAACTCCGACTAACCGGCTGGATCGCGTCGATTCGGTCGCTGCCTCGCCCAGGAAGCAATCAACGACACCGACTCATGCAGCCGTCTTGTGCGCCAGCCGCCATTCTCGGAGACGGCTGCGACCGTTGATGGTTGCGGTATGGGACTAACTGTAGGGCTTGGAGCGGACTGCGTCGTCAAACCGGGCGTCGGTCTACGCGAAGGGGGCACAGGCATGCCGGGAGGTCCCGCGGGCGCTCCGGGCGCTCCGGGTGGTCTGTTAGCTGCGGCCATCGCGCGGGCATTGGCCACCATTTCCGCTTGAGTCTGGAATTCAACTCGGGGCAGGATGATGGCCACGATAAGCACGACGAGCATCACGATCGACGAATACAGGAAGGCATCGGTCACAGGGACGGCCAACGCCTCCCTGGCAGTCATGATCACGGCCTCCGAGCTGCCCGGCGCCTGCTGTTCAAGACTCTGCCGGAATCCCTCCAACCTGTCGGGATTGAGCAAGGTCTCCGGGCGCTCCTTGAGCGCGTCGAAGCCGGTCGGGAATGCCTTCGTGAGCTGACTGGAGAACCCGCTGACGATCATCGCGCCAAAGAAGGAGACGCCGATTGCAGCGCCGATTTGTCGGAAGAATTGATTCGTGGCCGTGCCCACGCCGAGCAAACTGAATGGCAGAGCGTTCTGCATCAGCAGCGAATAGAGCGGCATCAATGTGCCCAATGAGGCGCCCATGAGGAACATATAGAGCCGGGCATAGTTGAGGTTGGAATCGACCTCGAGTGTCGAGAGCAGGAAGAGCGCGACTACCGCGCCGGCGGAGCCGACGATCGCGAGGATCTTGTAGTGTCCGTTCCGGGCGAGAATCTGCCCCGTGATCACCGACATCGGAACGACGCCGAGGCTCATCGGCAGCGTCACCAACCCGGAGTTTGTGGCCGAGATGCCCTGCGCGCCCTGGAGGAAGAACGGCAGATTGAACAACGCGCCCATCATCGCGATGCCAATCGCGAACATCACGATGGTGCAGAGGAGGTAGACGCGGTTCTTGAACATCGGCAGCGGCATGATGCCGTGCTCGCCCTTGCGTCGCGCGGTTCTCCACCAGGCCAGGGCGGCGATCACTGCCACGATCAGACAGGCGATGATCGGTGAATCGAGCCATCCGAACTGGTTGCCGCCCATCGAGAACGCCAGCAGCAGCGGCGTCACGGCGACGATCAGCAAGCCGGCCCCGAGCCAGTCAGTCGGTGGCCGGTTGGGATGCTGCGGCTTTTGCCGCGGCATGATCATGGCGATGGCGAGCAGCCCCACCCCACCGACGGGAATGTTGATGTAGAAGACCCAGCGCCAGGAGAGTTCGTCAGTCAGCACGCCGCCGGCGAGCGGTCCGATGATGCTGGCCAGGGCGAACGTCCCGCCGATGATTCCGGCCCAGCGGCCGCGCTCGGCAGGCGCGAAATAGTCGCCCATCATGGTAAACGCGTTGGCCATGATGAAGGCGGCGCCGAACCCCTGCAGCAGCCGGAACCCAATTAGTTCCCACATGCTCCCGGCCGCGCCACACAACGCAGAGGCGATGAGGAAGATCACGATGCCGGCGAGCAGGAACGGTTTGCGCCCGTAGACATCGGAAAGCTTGCCGATGATCGGAACGATGACAGTTGAGCCGAGCAAGTAGGAAGTGGCCGGCCAGGCGAAGAGGTCGAGGCCTCCGAGATCGCCGACCGCTTTGGGCGCGGCGACGCTCCAGATGGTCTGGTCGATCGCCGCCAGGAACAGCGCCAGCATGACCGTGACCATGATCAGCACCTTGCGGCGCTGCGGCAGCAACCATCCAGGGGGAACTTGGCCCATGCCGGGCATTCCAGGCGGAGAACCGCCGGAAGGCGTGGAGGGTGGTCCCGACGTGGCGCCAGCTTGCCCGTTCGGCGAACGTGGCGGCCCCGTCGACATTACATCACCTCTGGATCGGGGGGCCACGGCGCGAGCACGCCCTGGCGCTCCGCTTCAGAGGTTAGCAATGTGAACGTGCGGTCGATATCGTACAACTGCTGCTCGCTGAAGTTACGAAAGATCTTCCAGATTTGCGCACGGTTGCGAGCGCGCAGTTCATTGATGACTCGCATCCCGCGTTCCGTCAGCCAGATCCGGACCCGTCGGCGGTCCAGGTCGTCGCGTTGGCGGCGCACCAGGCCATCGCGGACCAGGCGGTCGATAATGCCGGTCGCAGTCGAGGGGCGGACCTTGAGCTGCGCCGCAACCGACCCGGCCGGGGTGCCGGGCCCGGCTTGCAGCATGTACAGGACACGAAGCTGGGACATGGTCAGACCCAGCTCCTCCCATACCTCGAGTCGGTTGGGGTCGAACACTCCGGCCGCACGGCCGTAGTTATCGAGGATGGTCTCAATCAAGGCGTCGATCTTGGCGTTGACCGTGGTCATCTTTATCCGCCTTTGCCTACTGGAGCCGGGAATGAAACACCGCGCTGTTCTCCGAGCGCGATCAGCTGTTCGATTGACTCTTCGTCCAAGGGGACGCCGTTCTCGGAGCGGTCGGCGCGGGCCATCTCTTCCGGATCACCCGGAATCACGACTCGTTCGACGCCGTCAACCGGCGCCACCTCACGGATCGCGTCGGCCATTTCCTTCATGTTGGACTTGAACTCGTCGGGATCGCAGAACAGGTCAATTCGCCATGCGGCGAACCACTGTCCCTGGACCAGGTTCTGCCCTCGCGGTGAGAACAGTCCGGAACCGTCACCGGACAGCACGCCGGACATAATGTCGACCATCAGCCCGAGGCCGTAGCCCTTGTGCGAACTTGTCGTAATCGTCGAACCGAGTGGCAGCAGTCCGCCGTTCTTGCGCAGAATGAACGGGTCGTCGCTGTGGTTGCCGTCCTTGTCGACGGCCCAACCCTCAGGCAGCGGCTTGTTCTGCCGTCCGGCGATTTCCAGCTTCCCGCCTGCGACCGCGGTCGTGGCGATGTCGAGCCGGAACGGCGTGCCGTCTGCAATCGGAGCGGCCATCGCGATCGGGTTGGTGCCGAAGACGCGTCCCTTGCCGCCCGAAGCGACGGCGATTGGCGGCACATTGCACATCGCCATGCCGATCAGGTCGTGCTCGACCGCCATGTGCGCGTAATAGCCGGCCGCGCCGAAGTGTCGGCCGTTGCGCACAGTGACCATGCCCATGCCGCTGGTCTTGGCCTTCTCGATGCAAGTCGACATCGCCTTCTGACAGACGATTGTGCCGAACCCGCCGTCGCCGTCCCAGGCCGCCGATACCGGAGTCTCGCGCAGCACATTGATCTCGGGGGTCGGGTTGACGACGCCCGATTCAAAGCCCGGCGCATAGCCGATGTGCCAGGGCAGGTGTGCGATCCCGTGAGACTCAATGCCGACCAGGTCGGCGTCGACCAGGATCTCGGCGCCGATCTCCGCGTCGTCGCCTGGCACGCCGTAGGATTCCAGCACCGCTGAAGTGAAACCGCGCAGGTCGGATGCGGCAAAGCGATGACGAGTCTCGGGCGCTTCCCGCCCGGTCCAGGCCACGTCTAGTCCTGGCCGTAGCTACGGACGGTCCGCAGTCCCTGCGACGAAGCCTGCGACATGAACTGAGAGTCGCTGCCGGACGGGATGTAGAGCCAGCCCTCTTCGGCGCGGCGCTTGGCCTCGACCGGACCCGAGGTGAAGATGCCCGGGGCCACGCGGTTGTCGATACGCTGCGAGCCGGCCAACACCTCTGCGCAGAGCGCGACGTGGTCGGGGTGCGGGTTGTCGGGTCGGACCGGAATGCCCATCGACATTGCCAGGTCGGCCGGGCCGATGCAGGTCGCGTCGATGCCCGGGACGCTGAGGATCTCGTCAATGTTGTTGACGGCGTCGACCGTCTCAATCTGAATGATGCAGGCGATTTCGTTGTTGGCCTCGGTGCCGTAGTCGGCGCCGCCGTACAGGAAGCCACGGTATGCGCCGAACCCGCGCAGGCCGTCGGGCGGATAACGAACCGCACTGACTGCTTGCTCGGCCTCGGCGCGGTTGTTGACCCAGGGGATCACGACGCCGTAGGCGCCACCGTCAAGGATTCGCTTGATTTCGACCGGGTCATTCCAGTGTGCGCGTGCCATCGGGATGGTGTCGGTCGTGGAGATCGCCTGGAACATCTGGACCATGGTCAGCAGGTCGACAGGGGAGTGCTCTCCGTCAACGACGAGCCAATCCCAGCCCTGGTGTGCCATGGACTCGGCCGCGAGCGTGGAGCAGGTGGAGAGCCAGGCGCCAAAGGCGGGCTTGCCCTCGGCCCATAGCTGTTTCACCGTGTTTGGTCGCATTCAGGAACCTCCACTCGCGAAAAGTCGATCTGTCATTTACGTTGCGAAAAGCGTACACGATGAGTTGAAAATTCATGACATGCGTACGACCCCGCGCCTCGGTGCGGCACGTACTCCGTTGGCGACGAGTTTCAGGGCTCCGACTGAGACACGGAGATTTTGTGTTGTTGAATTCTGATACAGCCTCCGAAGGCGCCAGCAGAGATGTGGGGCCCACGTGAGCGGTTTCCAGGAACCTTTTGAATAGCTCCTGTAGGTGGCCGATCAGGGACCCCTCCAGCCCCTCGTTCGGGCCGGGGGCAGGCTTTCGGCAGCTTCCCCCCCGGAGGCGGGAAGCGGGGATCAGGGCATTCCTAGCGGTCGGGGTGCGGCGAGAGTGACACCTTGTCCAACACCGCCTTGTTGACTACGGAGCGGGGCATGTAGCCCTGCAGTACGTCGGCAGCCGCCTCTCCGACACGCTGCAGCAATAGCGGCGCCGAAGCGTCGGAGTAGTAAGCCGAGTGCGGTGTCGCGATCACGTTGTCGAATTCCAGCAGCGCGTGATCCTTGTGCACTGGTTCCGGATCCCACACGTCGACGCCGGCGCCGGCGATCTGTCCGTTCTTGAGCGCGTCGTATAGCGCTGACTCGCTGACGACTCCGCCTCGACAGGTGGTGATCAGGTATGCGGTCGGCTTCATCATCGCCAACTCTGCCGCCCCGACGATTCCCCGTGTCTCCGGACTCAGCGGCGGGTGCACGGAGACGTAGTCGGCCTGCATCACCTCTTCCAATGACGTCAAGCGGACCCCAACGGCTTCGGCGACCGCAGGATCCTGAAACGGGTCATATGCAATCACGTTGAGACCGAAGCCCTGAGCCCGAATCGCAGCCTGATGGGCAATGTGTCCGAACGCGACGAGACCCAACGTCTCGCCATAGAGCGGCCCCGACGGTCCCAGCGGCACTCGCTCGCCTGAGCGAGCCGCGTTGTTGTGCGCAACCAGCTTCCGGTTGAGCGCCAGCAACAGCGACATCGCGTGCGTCGCGACTTCGTTGATGCAGTAGTCAGTGATATTGCAGACGACGATGTTGTAGTCAATCGCGGTCTGCCAGTCGATGTTGTCGAAGCCAATGCCGTAGCGAACGACAACCTTGAGGTTCGGCGCAGCGTCGAAGACGTCTTTGCCCACCTGTCGATAGCCACAAATGATGCCGTCGGCGTCGGTCACATGGGCGGGAATGTCTTGCTGCTGCTCGAGCGTCAATGCAACCAGCTCGGCATCGGCATTGGCCAGTTGCTCTGCTTCGGCCACATGCGGCTGCCGCTCGGGCCTTGAATCGACGTGGTAGACCTTGAACTTCGCCATTGCCACCTACTCCTACTGTTCCTGCTGCTCGTGCTTCGCTTGCCAGCGTCTAGAGCCAGGTTTGAATCCTGGAACGCGGCTGGTCCGGAATCACTGCCTTCAGCCGTTTTCCGTCAGCAGTGAGCGTAAACGACATTTGCTTGCCAGGCTCCAGCTCCGGGTGAAGGATGCGTTGGACTAATCGGAACGACTCGAAGCGAATCAACGACAGACGAACCTGTTGTTGGTCTGCCGTTGGTCGCGCCGCCAAGACTGCATCGACCAGCTCAGCAAACGAGGCCTGCTCGACGAGCAGCAGATGTTGAACGACTAATTGTTCGACGACATCCAGCTCAATCTCAATCGGGTCCGGCCGCAGACGGTGTTTCAGCGTTCCACGGATTCTGTCCAGTCGTGACTTGAACGACACATTGAGTCCTATGCCTTGAGATACGCGGCGATATCGGGACCGCCCTTGGTCAGCACGACACCAGCCTCTTCCAAGCTCGCGGTCTCCTCCGCCGGGATATCAAGCCATTCGTCGAGGACTGCTGCGGTGTCTTGGCCAAAGACTGGTCCGTATCCATAGACGCGACCTGGAGTACGCGAGAGTTTGAGCGGAGACGCCGCCATCTTGACGGCGCCTGCGATTGGATGCTGAACGGTCGTAATCATCTCGCGAGCCGCAATCTGCTCCTGGTTGACGGCTTGGCCGATCGTGTTGAGCGGTCCGATCGGAATGCCGTACTGCGAGAGCACGGTCACCCAGTAGTCGGTGCTCTGCTTGCGGGTCGCTTCAAACAGGGTCGGCTCCAACTCAGCATGGTTCTCGGTGCGCTTGAATGAGGTCTCGAAGCGCTCGTCGCCGACCAGCTCAGGCAGACCGAGTTCGGCGCAGAACAACTCCCATTGCGTGGCGACACCCCAGGACAGGGCGACGACCATCCAACCGTCAGCGGTTGGGAAGGCCTGGAACGGCGTCGCCGATGGATGCCGAGTACCCAGCGGTCCCGGCTCTTTGCCGGTCGTGAAGTAGCGCGCGACCGCGTTTTCGAGGATGGCGATCTGGCAATCGAGCATCGAGATGTCGACCGACTGTCCCTGCCCGCTGTAGTCCCGCTCGCGCAGCGCGGCAAGGATGCCAATAGCGGTGTAGAGGCCGCCGCAGATGTCGCCGATTGAGGTTCCGGGTCTGGCGGGCGGTTCATCGGGATATCCGGTGATGCTCATCACGCCGCCCATGCCCTGGACGATGATGTCGAGGGCTGGCCGATTGCTCCAGGGACCCGTTTGTCCGAATCCTGAGGTGGACGCAAAGATCAATCGCGGATTGCGTTCTAGCAGCGCATCCGGGCCGATGCCGAGCTTGTCCATCACGCCGGGCGTGAAGTTCTCCATCACGACGTCGGCCTGATCGACGAGGCGAAGAAAGATGTCGCGTCCTTCGTCTGATCGCAAATCGATGGAGATGCTGCGCTTGCCGCGATTGACCGATTGGAAGTACATCGACTCGTTGTTGACGAACGGACCGGTCGTGCGAGCAACGTCTCCATGCGGCGGGCGCTCGACCTTGACGACTTCTGCGCCGAGATCGCAGAGGATCATCGCGGCGTAGGGTCCAGCCAGGACCCAGGTGAGATCGAGGACGCGAACGCCTGCGAGTGGTCCGGGTGGATGCGTGCTGTTGGAAGTGGTCATGTGCGCTCCTAGACGTCTCCCTCGCTGGGTTTGCTGAGCTCGATGTCGGTGACGACCCACTCCAGGGGCTCACCGTTGGCGAGGTGGACGAGATTAGTAAAGAAGAACTCTGCCGTGCGCAAGTATGAGGCGTCGACGTGACAAGAATCGTGAGGCGTGATCTGGCAGTTGGGAAGCTCCCAGAGCGGCGAGTCGGCCTGCAGCGGCTCGAGTGGCGCGACATCCAGTACAGCGCCGGCAATGCCTCCGGTGCGGAGCGCTTCGCCCAATGCGTCGTGGTCGACCACACGACCGCGCGCGACGTTGATCAGGAGTGCGTGAGGCTGCATCGTCGCGAGCGCGTCGGCATCGATCAGGTTGAGCGTCTCATCGGTGAGCGGACAGCAGAGCACGACATAATCGCTGGCGCTGAGCAGCTCAAGCAGTCGGTCGGGAGAGAGGTGCTGGTCGAGGAAGGCGTCGCTCGGAGGGCGGCGCTTGGTCGCAATCGTTCGCATGCCGAATGCCTGGGCGAGCTTGGCGCAGGCCTCCCCGATTCCGCCGTAGCCGACGATGCCGAGTGTCTGGCCGGACAGTTCCACAGAATCGAGCGGCGTCCATTGCTGGTCGGTTTGGTTGGCGGCGTGCTGCGGGAGTCGTTTCGCGTGACTGAGGATGTAGGCGAACACGTACTCGGCAATCGGACCGCCGTGGACTCCGGGTGAGTTGGTCACGACGGCGCCGGAATCCAGCAGGTAGGCAAAGAGTGCATGGTCGACGCCGGTGCTGGCGGTCTGCATCCACTTCGGCGGCGCTGTCTCCAGCAGGTTGATGAATGCGCCTGCCGCCTCAGGCAGATAGTACAGGTCCTCGGAGAAGAAGAACGCGTCGAGGCGGCCAGGATCCTCCGACCAGCAACCGTTAGTGTCGAGCAGCACGATTTCGGCGTCAGGCGCCACTGCGCGGAGGCGGTCACCGGCTCGGTCGTTCAGCTCGGTGGTCACCCCGATGCGCAGGTTCGACTTGAAGGTTGATTGAGGCGGCGACTCAGGCATGGCCCCTCCGCTTCTCGTGTGCCGCGATGTCTAGCGCTAGGGTAGTGGCGTCGATGAGCAAGTCTGCCGACCCTCAAAGCCGCCTGCTGCTCCGACGCCGGGAACGTCTGCCGCGATTGCTCTATCGCCGGCCGTTTCGCCGGGTGTTCGCGGGCTGGTGGATTGTCGCCGCAGCGTCGATGTCGTCGTTCGCCGCCGTGACATTCTTCAATCCCGTCCTGGGCGCAATCACCCCGGAACTGCAAACAGAGTATGGCTGGAGCACGGCATCGATCGCCCTGTCCATGGTGATCGGCGGCATCGGTGGCGGGGTGATTGCCTCCTTCGTCGGACCGATCGCCGACCGGCACGGTGCGCGTTGGTTGCTCTTTGGCTCGGTCGGCGTTGTGGCTGGGCTGTTGGTCAGCCTGGGATTCATATCCACCTTGTGGCAGTTCCTGCTGATCTGGGGCGTAGGACGTGGACTGACCGTCGCGGTTGTTGACATTGCGGTGGTCGTCGTCATCTCGAACTGGTTCATTCGGCGTCGCGGGTCGGCGATGGGTATGACGATGGTCGGGACCCGCGGCGGGATGATGATCTTCCCGCTGGTGATCTCTGCCGGCATCTGGCTCGGAGGATTGCGAGAGGCCTTCTTCCTGATGGCGCTGCTGGTGATCGTGATTGGCTGGCTGCCTGCACTGATCATCCGCCGCCGCCCAGAGGATGTGGGTCTACGACCCGATGGCCGTTCTGCTCGAGCCTCGGTAGCAGGCGGCGAGGGCCGGTCATTACTTGCGTCGGACCCGGATTGGACGGTTCGCGAGGCGGTGCGCACGCGTGCGTTCTGGTTGCTGCTCTTCGGAACGACGATCCTGATGGCCGTCAGCGGGTCGGTGAACTTCACCTTTGTCTCACACATGACGCAGAATGGCATCGGCGCCGACACCGCACGGACCGCGTTGGCGGTGTGGGCCGGAATGGGAATCATCGGCGGTGTGCTGGGCGGAGAACTGCGGCAGCGTCTTGCGGTGCGCTACGCACTGCCGCTCGTGATCCTGGTCACGACCAGCGCGCTCGTCTGGTTCGTTCTGACCGACTCGGTCTGGATGGCGTTCGTCTTCGCGATCTGGCACGGCCTGGCGTTTGGCGCGCAGTTGCCGCTGAACCGGATTTCGTTCCCCGACTACTTCGGCCGCTACTCGGTCGGCCGGATTCGCTCGGTCACTGCTCCGCCGCAACTGTTGCTCAACGCCTTCGGCCCGTTTGTGTCGGGATTGGTGATCGATAGCCGAGGGTCTTACGACCTGATCTACTTTGTCTTCATCGGGCTGCTGCTGACGGCGGCGCTGAGCGTCCTGCTGGCGCGTCGCCCGGATCCGCCGGTGAGGTCATGACGCGCCAGCAGTTGACTGATCTCCAGCTTCTTGCAGCGTCGGCTCTGGCTGGGAGCCAAAGATCGCCTCGAGCTCGCAGCTGAAGCCTGGGAGGACATCAAGGCCTTCAAGCGAGTCTGTACCGCTCAACCTGATGGTGTTCCGTCCTGATCGGTAGACATCCACGCTGCGACTCTCTGGCTGGACTACCCAGACAGCTTCCGCACCGTAATACAGCCACATGTGAGCCTTGTCGTGGAGCTTCCATCGTCCGTCATTCGGCGACTGTACTTCTACCACGAGATTGGGAACGACATCGGCGTAACCGGGAATTGCGACTTCGGCTGGCAGTCGTTCCAACGCGAAGAATGCCAAGTCGGGCGCACGAACCGTGTCGGGCGCGCGTTCGATTCGGACACCTCCGTCGCCCATAACCCTGCCCAGTTTCCTTGCATCTACGAAAGGAAACAGGAGCGCGATGAGCCTGGCGACTATCTCGGCATGTTGGACACCGGGAGGCATGTCCTCGCAAAGCTCCCCTCTCACCAACTCGCCGTAGAAGCCGTCAGCGGACAGTTTCAGCAGGTCATCGGCGGTGATTAGCTCTGGAGGCGCTTTGGTGACCATGGGTCCATGCTATGCGTTTGCGAGGATGAGGGTGCCGGCTGAGGCGAACATGCCGCCTGGGCCGTGGGCCATGCTGACGTTGACGTTGGGCACCTGGCGGTCGCCGCATTCGCCTCGTAGCTGGCGGACCGATTCGATGATCGCGAACATCCCGTACATGCCGGTGTGACAGTAGGAGAGGCCGCCGCCGTTGGTGTTCATCGGGAAGTCGCCGCCGGGGCCGGACTTATAGATGACCTCGCCGTCGGGGCCGGTCTTGGTCTCGGCGAAGAAGGGGCCGCCCTCGCCCTTGGGCACGAAGCCCAGGTCCTCGGCCGCCATCAGCGGGGTGAAGGTGAAGGCGTCGTAGAACATGCAGTGGTCGATGTCCTGCGGGCCCAGGCCAGCGCTCTTGTACGCCGCGTCGCCGGAGATGCGGTAGGCGTCGGCCGTGGTGTGGTCGCGCATCTGCGAGACCATCCAGTGTGCGGCCGCCTCGCCCGCGCCCATCACGTAGACCGGGTCCTTGGCGAAGTCTTTGGCCCGCTCTTCCGAGACCAACACGAGCGCGCCACCACCGTCGGCGACGACGCAGCAGTCGAGCAGGTTGAACGGGTAGCAGATCATCCGCGAGTTGAGCACGTCCTGCGGTGTGATTGGTCCACCGCCGCGTTCCGCTGATCGACGGTGGCTACCCATCATGGCCATCGGGTTGAGGTTGGCCCAAGAACGAGTCGCTGCGGCGATGTGCGCGAGGTGTTCCTTGGTCGTTCCGTACTCGTGGAAGTGACGCAGAACGGGGATCGAGAACGTCGTCGGCGCGCCGCCGATGGCGAATGGCGACTCGAACTGACCACCCGGCGAAGAGGCAGAGCCGCCGCGCGGAGCGTCGACGCCGGAGCGTCCGCTCTCGCCGTGCGTGACGAGCGCCACGTCGCAGTAGCCGGCCATGATCGCCGCCACGGCGTGGCGCACGTGAATCATGAACGAGCAACCACCAACCGACGTGCCGTCAATGTAGCGGGGCTGGATGCCGAGGTACTCGGCAACCTCGTTGGGAATTGCGCCGGCGCAGAGCAGGCCATCGACATCGGCTAGCGACATGCCGGCGTCGTCGAGCGCATTCTTCGCGGCCTGCGCATGCAGCGTGAGCCGAGACATGTGAGGCAGTCGTCCCAGATCATCGGTCTCGGCAGCGCCGACGATGGCAACTTTGTGTCGAATCTGATCCATAAGTGGTCTCCGTTCCAGGTACGTACTGGGTATCGGCGGTTAGCTCGATGCTTGAATGGGCTTGAATTTGGGCAGCGTGACCTCGTCGGTCACGTCGTCGAACACGATCTCGACATCCATGTCGACCGTGGTCGTGTAGGGGTCGTCGATGATCAGGTTCGACATCAGGCGCGGGCCCTCTTCGAGCTCGATCACGGCGATCACATACGGCGGCGGGTTGTCGGCGCCATAGGGCGGAATCGGCTGATGGGAGATGACGTAGGTATGCACCTTGCCCTTGCCGGACGCTTCTTTCCAGCCAATGTTCCAACTAAAGCACTCGGGCTTGGGGCAGAACGGTCGTGGGTAGAAGTGAGGGCTGCCGCACTCTTCGCAGGTTGGCAGCATCAGTTTGTGCTCTTTGAGTCCGTCCCAGTAGGGCTTCGATTCGGGGGTCGCCACCGGCAACCTGCCGCTGTATTCGGCCATGCGGAGCTCCTTCGCGTTTGAAGATTTGGTGTCCAAGGCGATGCTACACGACGGTCGCGCGGCACCGGCTGGCGGACTGAGGTGAGCTGCCAGTTGGCTCATTCCAGTTGGCTCATTGTGGTCGGCCGAAGGGATTCTGGCCGAAGAGCTGGCGGACGAGGGGGATCTCGGCGCCCTGTCTTGGGATGTAGCCGAAGGGGTTGTCCCAACTTGCAGGGTGTTGCGGGCCGAAATTGACTTGAGGGGGTGAATTTTCGGGGAGTTCGTCGAATTCCGTGTCAGGCGCGGGGAATTGGTCGGAGGGGTGGTCAGATTTGGTCAGGTTTTGTCGGATTGGGTCAGGTTCCGATGTGATTTGCGGGGGTAGATCGTCGTCAGGTTCAGTGGGTTCAGGTTCGGTAGGTTCGTTGTGGGTCAGGGAGAGCGTGACGGGGGGCAGGGCGGATTCGCCTTCGAAGAGTTCGGGGCGGCACATGGGGCAATCGGACAGGCATCGACCGAGCATCGGCCCGCCGATATAGCGGGCGTGTCCGTCGCTGGCGGCGGCGTAGTGGCGAGTTCTGGCGATGGCGATGGCGGGGGCGTTGCGAGCAGCCACTAGTTGCTCGCGCTGCTGTTCGTCAAGTTCATGGAGTTGGGGCAAGTCGCGGAGCAAGAGGCGCAGCTCGCGCGCGGCGGCGACGTGTTGGCGGTGTTGGGCGGGGTCGGATTCGGGTTGGGTGAGCAGGTGGACCTGGTCGAGCAGGCGGTCGGCAGCGACAGTGTGAAGGATGTGGGAGCGGTGAAGCTGGAGGTCGCGGAGGTAGGCGGAGACGGTGGGGTGGGCGCAGCCGAGTTCGGCGGCGATCTGTCGGAGGGAGCGTCCCTGGCAGCGGAGGTGGTGGGCCTGGAGTATGCGATGGCAGCGTCGGGGAGAGGGCGGGTTGGCCGGGGGGTTGGCGGGGGTGTTGGACATGGTTGATGAACTCCGGGCGGTTGTTAGATAGTGTGTTCTAAATATGTTGGATTGGGTTGGGATTGTCAAGTGTGGTTGGGGGTGGTTCCTTGCGAGGGAGAGGGAGGAGGAGTGTGTCTCAGATGTACAAGATTCATCATTCCCGCGTTCCGTCGCGGGAATCTCACCGAGTGGGGCGCCGAGGCTCGCAGCCGAGGAACTGCGCCCGATTCGTTCGCACAGCCTGCTCGTGGCTTTCGTGCCGAGCACCGCGAGATACCCGCGGCGGAGCGCGGGTATGACGGAATCGGAGGTCGGGCGACTTCTCTTGCAAGGGAGGGTTAGTGGGGAGTGGTTTCGCGTTCGATCCAGGCCTGGTGGAGGGCGGTTTTGCGTGGGGTCCAGGGCGGAGTGATCGCGCGGCGCTGGCGGGCGATTTCGGCGAGGAGGACGGCGGCGGCGACGGAGACGTTTAGCGATTGCACGAATCCCACCATAGGAATGATGATCGCGGCGTCGGCGAGAGCGACCATTTCGGGGGAACAGCCGGCGTGCTCGTTGCCGAGCACGATGGCGGCGGGCGTGGTGAAGTCGACGCTCAGATAGTCTTGCGCGTTTTCGGTCATTTGCGTCGCATATACCTGTAAGCCCTGATCGTGGAGCGCCGAGACGCACGACTCGGTGGTTTCGAAGCGGTCGATCTGGAGCCACTTGTCGACCTGTGCCGCTACGCCGCTTGAGATCTCGGGGAAGACCTGGTTGGTGTAGACGAGGGCGACGCGGCCGACGCCGAAGGCGTCGCAACTGCGCAGGATGGCGGAGGCGTTGTGTGGGTCGTGGACGTTTTCGAGCACGACGACGAGATCGTCGTGGCGACGTTCGAGGACGGAGTGGAGGCGTTGACGGCGGCGCTCGGTGATCATGGTGGGGAGAGGGACCCCCTCAGCCTTCGGCAGCTCCCCCTGCAAGGGGGAGCGGGGAAGGGGATTCGGCATCTCCCTCCTGGAAGGGGGGGAGAGGGGAATTGGAGGTTTCGCTTGTGCCTGCTACACGGCGCACTCGCCTTCGCCGCGCTCGAGAACGTAGATGTCTTCGCGGTCCCAATCGATGAACATCGGCAGCGTGTCGGCCGAGAACTCGGGCGGCAGCGTGAGATCCTTGAGCGTTTCCTGGATTGGACTGAGGCCGGCTCGGTCGAACCAGGTGCTGAACAGCTCTTCGTCGTTCTCGCGGTCGGACTGGTACAGGTTGATGACCCGCTCGACCGCGTCGGGGACGCGCTTGGCTGGCAGGCGGATTTTCGGCACGAGCGTGCCCAGCCGCATTTCCTCGGTCCGATAGGTACCGGCGACGAACAGGTGGTAGGCGGGAATCTGGCGGTTGCCGACCTTGATCGCGGCGCCGTGGAAGCCGATGTCGGCGATGTGGTGCTGACCGCAGCTATTCGGGCAGCCGCTCATGTGGATGCGCATCTTGCGGGTCACCGGGTCGTCAATGTTGAGCGCACGCACCCGCTCCTGGACGGCGCGGTTGAGGCCCATCGAAGAGGTAATGCCCAACTTGCAACTGTCGGTACCGGGGCAGGAGACGACGTCTTCGATTTCCTGCGCATCGGGCGCGCCCATGCCCAGCGCGTCGAGTTCTCGCCAGACGGCGTAGACGCACTCGTTGGGAATCCAGCGCAGGACGAAATTCTGCTGCGGCGTCGAGCGAGCGCGCTCGCGACCGTACTTGCGCAGGATCTCGGCGATTCCGCGGAATTGTTCCGGCGAGAGATCGCCCTGGTCGATTGAGGCCTCGACGGCCGAGTAACCCTCTTGAACCTGTGGTCGCACGTTGCTGAAGACGAAGCGCTCGAATTGCGCAGCGTCGCCATTCGGCTGGGGCGGAGAGACCGCCGGCGCGCGGACATCGGCTGCCTCGTCGTCGAGGTAGAGCAATTCCTCGAGCGGCGGGGACTCGGCGGACCAGCTCTTCTTGAGTTCCTCGTCGACCATTTCGCGGAACGTTTCCTCGCCTACGCGATGAACAAGGAACTTGATCCGCGCCTTGAGAATGTTCTTGCGCAGCTCGTCGGCCGCGTTGAAGATGCGGATGACCGCCTCGGAGAGGGTGAGGAATTCCGATACCGGTACGAAGTCTGCCAGCAGCAGCGCCGGCTTGGGCATCGTCGAGAGGCCGCCGCCGACCATCACGCGGAAGCCGCGCACCTCTTCGCCGTCGATGATCCGGACCTGCGAGAAGAACGCGAGGTCGTGGATTGCGGCGATCGCCGAGTCGGCTTCGCGTCCCGTGAAGTAGACCTTGAATTTGCGGGGCAAGAGCTGGGTGATCGAGTTGCGCACCCAGTAGCGGACGAATGCGCCGGCGTACGGCGTGGGGTCGAAGACCTCGTCGGGCATAATCCCGGCCCAGGGGTCGGCGGTGACGTTGCGGACGGTGTTGCCGCAAGCCTCGCGCGAGGAGAGTCCGACTGTGCCCAGGACGCGCAGCATGTCGGGCATCTGGTCGAGCGGGACGAAGTGGACCTGGATGTTCTGACGGGTGGTGATGTGACCCTTGCGCAGGGGGGCGAAGGTCTCGCAGACTTCCGCGAGGCCGTCGAGTTGATCCGATGTCACACCGCCCATCGGCAGCTTGATCCGGTTCATGTGCACGTCGGCCTGGCGCTGGCCGTAGACGCCCTGTCGCAGGCGGTAGAGCATGAACTCGACCTCCTGGCGCTCCTGGGCGCGGAAGGCGGTCGCTTCGGTTTCAAAGTCGGCGAGTTCGTCATCCCAGATCGGGATGACAACTCCCGGAGTGTCGGTTCGGGTTTCGGACATCAGGTAACTCCCTACGGGATATAGGTCGGTTTCAGTCTAACAACGACGGTTCGATGTTCACACGGCGCGGAATGCGTCCGACAGCGGCTCGCTGTCGAATCGTCTCCAGCGAATCCTGCGATGCCGGCGTGCGTTCACCGTTGGCGATCATCCGGCTCAACAATGGCTCGTCTGCTGAAGCGGGTTGTTGATCCCAACGGCCGATGTGGTCGTGGTCTGCCTGTCGCCAGACTTGCTTGCGAGCGCCGATGCTCGGCTTGCCAACAGACAGTTTTCGGACTGGCCGGCCGTCGTACTCGACAAGCTTGTAGGCGGCGTCCAGGGTCGAGGCGTCGGGCGGAGCGACGATTGCGGTTCCGCAGGCGAATATGTCGATTGGTGCGTTCGAGGCGACCAGCTCGGCAATCTGATACTCGTCAAGGCCGCCGCTGGCGACAATTCGCACATCTTGCAGACCGACGGTGTCGAGCTTGATGCGCGCCTGCCACGACTCGTTGCGGAAGTTGCCGGAGTCGATGCGGATTGCTCCGACGGAACCCGCGCCGAAGCGCTTCGCGATCTTGATGGCGTTGGTTACACCTGACTCGGAGCCATAGGTATCGACCAACAGCGTTGTTCCGGGGTAACGGGATACAAACGCGTCGAAGGCGTCGGCTTCGCTGTCGCTGGCGAGCACGAAGCTATGGGCCATCGTTCCGGTGACGGGCACTCCGTAGCGACGACCAGCTTCTACCGAGGAAGTGGCGTCGAAGCCGGCGATGTAGGCGGCTCGTGAGGCCTCGATTGCGGCTTCGGAGCCGTGGGCTCGTCGGCCTCCGAACTCGATGACTGGTCGGCCGGCGGCGGCGTCGATGGTTCTGGCTGCCTTGCTCGCGACCAGGGTCGGGTAGGCGATCTGGTTGATCATCGCGGTCTCGACGATCTGCGCCTGGGGCAGGGGCGCAATGACCTGAATCAGCGGCTCGTGCTCGTAGACGACCGTGCCCTCGGGCGGCGCCCAGACCTCACCGGTGAAGCGGAACTCACGAAGCTGCTTCAGGAAAGCGGCGTCGAGTTGAGGCAGCGTGGCCAGATAGTCAAGCTCTTCGTCGCCGAAGCTCAGCGATTCGAGGAAGTTGAGCGCTCGGTCGAGTCCGGCAGCGATTAGATAGTCCCAGCCCTCAGGCAAGCTGCGCACGGTGAGCTCGAAGACTGCTTCACGGGTCATGTCGCGGTCGTAGTAGACCTGCGACATGGTCAGCTCGTAGAGATCGATGAAGAGCGGCGGCGGCGTGTTCACTGTTAGAACAGTAGGACACTAGTCGATCTTGACGCCGAGTTCAGCGAGCTGAGCTAGAGCCGATTTGCCGTCGTCAGGCTGAACATTCACTGCTGCGATGCCGGCGGTTGGGACGATGACGGAGAACCCGAGGCGGCGAGCATCCGCGGCGGTTTCCTTGACGCAGTAGTCGGTTGCGAGACCGAGCACGACACAGCGCTCGATCCCAGCGGAGCGGAGTAGGGATTCGAGGATTGTCGGCGTTTGATCGCCGCTCTGTGGGTCCCTTGTGGTGAAACCAGAATAGCCGTCGGCGCCGTCGACGCCTTTGCGCACGATTTCTTCAGCATCGATTATGAGATCGTCGTGAAACTGCGCGCCCCAGGTGTCGGCGACGCAATGGACCGGCCAGATGCCTCCGTCGGTCTTGAAGTGGGGCGTGTGCTCGGGATGCCAATCCTGGGTGTAGACGACCAGCGCTCCGACTTCGGATGCCTGTGTGATGGCGGCATTTGCATACTTGATGACTTCGCTCGCGCCGCTGACATAGAGCGAACCGTCCGGGTGCGCGAAGTCGTTTTGGATATCAACGACGATCAGCGCGGTCCGGGGATCGAAGGTTGGCACGAGTAGTTGTCAGGGAAGGATGAAGGGGGAAGTTGGAGGCGACGACCGGATTCGAACCGGTGATCAGGGTTTTGCAGACCCCTGCCTTACCACTTGGCCACGTCGCCTAGATCGGGATTCAGCGCACTGGCTGGTGAGGGCATTTGTCTGGAGCGGAAGAAGGGATTTGAACCCTCGACCTTCTCCTTGGCAAGGAGACGCGCTACCGCTGCGCCACTTCCGCTCGATAAGGACATGGTAACCGTCGCTTGGCCAACTGGCGTCGCGGCGGTTGTCCGTTGGGTGGTGCCGAGGAAGAGACTCGAACTCTTACGCTCGCAATGAGCACAGCGCCCTCAACGCTGCGTGTCTACCAGTTCCACCACCTCGGCATAGCGAAGGTTGGTTGCTCTGGCAGGGGTGGCAGGACTCGAACCCGCGACCTACGGTTTTGGAGACCGTTGCTCTGCCAAACTGAGCTACACCCCTCCGTAAGCTCCGAGCATAGCAGGTAATCGGGCGGCTAAGCATTGCTCAAGGCGGCCTGAATTCGCTCTGGATAGTCGCCAACAATTCCTGTTGCGCCCAGGTTGACACAGCGCTCGATGTCGGCCGGTTCGTTGACGGTCCAGACGAACGCGGCCATCTCGTGGGCCCGGCAGGCGGATACGTTGGCCTCGGTCAGACCGATCGAGTGCATAGAAATGCCGTCGAGCCGGTGTTGCGCGGCGATCTGCCAGATCTCCGCCGTCGGGGTCAGGCAGAGGTGGGCGATCCGTAGACCGTGTGACGCTCGATTCGCGAGTTCGATCACGGTCTGGGAATCGAAGCTCCACAGCCAGGACCAGGGCAATGCGTCGACGCGCTCGATTTCCTCCAGCACGGCGGTAGACAACGCCGGCACGTCGGCTTCAGGAGAGATCTTGAGTTCGATCACCAACAGCATCCGACCGTTGATGAGTTCAAGCGCCTCGCGTAAGGTCGGAACGGGTTCTCCTTCGCCGGCGTCAAGAGCTTGCAGGTCGGCCAGCGATGCTTCAGCGACGGGCCCCGAGCCACTAGTTGTCCGGTCGAGCAGATCGTCATGAATCAGCACGGGAATGCCGTCGGCGCTCAACTGGACATCGATCTCGACGCCATCGCAACCCATCTCCATCGCTCGACGGATGCCGAGCACAGTGTTCTCAGGCGCGTGTCCCATCGTGGTTCGGTGCGCAATCACGAGCGGGGTATCGTGAGACATCGGCGGACTCGTTTGCGGTTGATCTGAAGGGGCGAGGCACGTGCGCAACGAGGATATCGCCGAGGCGTTCAACGTCAGCGGAGCAAGTTACGAAGAGTCAGCCGGCGAACTGATTAACCTGGCCGCTTCCGAGTTGGTGCAACGTCTCAATCTTTCCGAGAGCGATGACTTCATTGACCTGGGCTGTGGCTCCGGCGCTGTGGCCGCACATGCGGAGCCGTTGCTGACGCAGGGCACGGTACTCGGTGTTGACCTGTCGCGAGTGCAGCTTGAGCTGGCCAGGGAGCGGTTTCGGCTGTCGCCGATTCAACCTCGATTCATCCAGGAAGACGCGGTGGCGACCAGTATGCGAGACCGCTCGGCCAGCGCGGTCGGGCTGGGCCTGGTGCTTCCCTACTCAGAGCGTCCGCGGCAATTGCTTAAGGAAGCCACGCGACTAACCCGGCTCGGCGGCCGAGTGGCGGCGACCATCCTCGGTGGCCCGTTCTTCGGCTCACCGGGAATGCGGCTGCTCGGTCTGCTTGAGCGGCGCGGGGTCGCGTGGCCGGAAGTTGAGTTGCAGTTCGATCCCCGACACGCCGTCCAATTGGCTCTGCTTTGCGAGGTGGACGGACGCAGGCTGGATGATGTCACCATTGAGGAGCTCCAGCGGGAACTCTGGTGGGACAGCTTCGATGACTGGTGGCGCATGCTCTCGGCGTTCGGTTTTTTGCCGTTGGGCCGCGAACAAATACTCGATGCGATCGCTCGCGATATGCGCGAGGATGATCGCGTCGTGGACGCCGACGGCAAGGTTCGCTGCACCATCAAGATCTGGTTGCTGTCGGCGACCGTGAGTGAAGGAGACCCCTGGCTATGACATCAACCACGTCAACCGGGCGACGAATCTCTGTCAACTTGCCCTGGAATCCCGACTTCGTCGACACGTTCCTCGCCCGGGCGCGTCTGGCAGATGAAATTGGCGTTGATACCATCTCAGTGCTTGAGGGCTACGGGCATGACGCCTTCACCGGCATGGCATTGCTCGCGCACGAGACGTCGAATGTGCGGATTGCATCCTCGATCGTCAACGTGTTCTCGCGAACACCGGCGACCCTCGCGCAGAGCTTCGGGACGGTTGACCAGTTGTCAGGCGGACGTGTCGTGGTTGGACTCGGCGCGAGCGCGCCCGGCGCGATTGAACGCTTTCACGGCGTCAAGTTTGAGCGTCCATTCGCCCGGATCCGCGAAGCGGTCGAATTGATTCGGCTGTATTGGTCGCGCCAACGGTTCGACTACGACGGACCAACGATTCATGTTGAGCGCGCGCTGGTCAGCGGCATGATCCCAGGACAACAAACGGCGCAGATTCATCTCGCGACGCTGCATCCGACATCGGTCAAGATGACGGCCGAGCTGGCCGACGGCTGGATGCCGACCTGGATACCCAATGATCGAGTCGCCGAATCGGTTCAGCAAGTGAAACAGTGGAGTCGCGAGTTCGGCCGGGCGGAGGATGCGGTCGAGGTGCGCTCTGCGGGCTCGGCGACGGTGCTGATCGACTCTGAGCGGCAGGCCGAGATTGATCGTGGATTCGCCCAGGGACTCGCGTTTTTCGCCGTCCGCAACGGACCGGGTTATTTCCACCAGTTCGAGCGCCAGGGATTCGCTGATGAGGTCGCCGCGATGCGCGAGGTCTGGCCGTCCGGCGGGGCCGGAGCGGCGACCGAGATCGCCATGGAGATCGCTCCGAAGTTCTCGTATCGAGGCTCGTTGGAAGGCTGCGCGGCATACCTCGATGAACAAACAGCTTTTGGCGTTGATCTGCACCAGGTCTCGGTCGACACTGACGATGATGACGCCTGGGCTGACGTGCTATCGCAACTCGTTTAGTAACGTTCAACTAAGAACACGCAACATGCCCTGAGGAACTTCACCTGAGGGATTTGGAAGGGAACACCAATGGCAGACAACCCGCTCGCTGAGTCGCTCGCCAAATTCACCGATCGTGTCCTGCGCTGGACGGTGCAGTCGATGGAGGACCTGTCTCAGGACGAGGTCCATTTCCGCACCCACGAAGGCCAGAACTGCATCGGTTTCGAGGCCTGGCACATCGCACGCACCGCCGACAACCTGATTCACTTCGCCTTCGAGCGCGAGAAGCCGCTCTGGCTGGCCAACAATCTGCACGAGGAGTGGGGATTGCCCAAGGTCGACCAGGGTACCGGGACGAGCTACGACGAAGTCGCCAGCTGGGTCTTCCCAGAGGGCGCGACGATCGCCAGCTACCTGAGCGATGTCGCCGACGTGATCGTCCCGCGCATTGCCGACATGCCGCTGGAATACCTCAACTCGATTACGCGGATCGTCCCGCAAGGCGAGCTGCCGAAGTGGGAGATCATCGGACAGGTGATCATCAACCACTCGAACAATCACCTCGGGCAGATCAACGTCGGTCGGTCGATGCAGGGCAAAGAGGGTTTGGGCTTCTAGGGATGCTTTGAACGCCTGCTCTCTTCTACAGAGCGGGGACCACCCCTTTAGCTTCTTCCAGAGGGGGCCGTTGCAAGAGCCACCATTCCGTCATTGCCGCGCTCCGTCGCGGCAATCTCGCCGTATTCAGCACAGAGGTCTGTGCTCAAATCAGCGAGATACCCGCGGCAAGCGCGGGTATGACGGAGCTGTTGGCGCGAATCTGACACTTTTACAACGGTCTCCAGAGGGGAAAGCGGTGATCAGAGTTGTTCAGTACATGCGTGGCGCTGAGTTGAGGAGCTTCCAATGACCGATTCCGGCGAGGTAAACCTGGTTGCACCGCTATCCCTGGCCGCTCAGGTTAACGCCGTAAGATCGGGCGAGCTTCCGCTGCAAGACCTGATCGCCCAGACCATTGATCGGCTCGAGGCAGTCAATCCGCTGGTCCGTGCGATCCTGCCGGATCCGCGCCTGCGTGAACGGTTGTCATCGGAAGCTGCCGACATCATGGATCGATGGCCGACGCCGTCGCTACGTCCGCCGCTGTTCGGGACGATGGTGGCGGTCAAGGACATCTTCAACGTCGGTCGGATGCCGACACGGGCCGGCTCGGCCGTTCCGCCGGAGTCGTTCAGCGGCCGCGAGGCTGACGTGGTGGCGCGCCTTCGAGAGGCGGGCGCCCTCGTCCTCGGCAAGGCCGTCACCACCGAGTTCGCCTATTTTGCTCCGGGAGCGACAGCCAATCCGCACAATCGCGCGCACACTCCCGGTGGCTCCAGTAGTGGCTCCGCCGCTGCTGTCGCCGCGGGCATCGCGCCTCTGGCGCTGGGCTCTCAGACGGTCGGGTCAGTCATCCGTCCGGCGTCATTCTGCGGCGTGGTTGGATTCAAGCCGTCATACGACCGCATTCCGACGGGCGGGACGCTCTATTTCTCACCCTCAGTCGACACAATTGGCTACTTCGTTAGCTCGGTCGCTGATGCCGTGCTGGTTGCCTCCTCGGCACTGCTCGGTTGGCGCGAGGGCGAGGATGCCGAGGCGCAGGCGCCGCGAATCGGGATCCCAACCGGCCCGTTCCTCGATCAGGCCGGGCCTGAAATGCGTGCTGCGCTCGACACAGCAGCCGAACGCCTGCGTGCAGCCGGCCTGGGTGTCGAGTCAGCGATGACCCTGCACGACATCGCCGACATCAATGCTCGCCACAGCAAAATGACAGCGTTCGAGTTCTCCGAGACCCACAGCGAGCGCTACGCCAAGTACGGGGCCATGTTCCGGCCTGAGAGTGCACAGCTGTACGAATCGGGCCTGAACATCTCGACTGCCGACGCCGAGGCAGGTCGCGCGAGCCGGATTGCGTTGCGTCAGCGCCTGCACGAGCGCATGGACCGCGCCGGAGTCGATCTCTGGATTGCGCCGTCTGCCGTTGGTCCGGCGCCCAAGGGTCTTGGTTCAACCGGCGATCCCAGGATGAATCTGCCCTGGACGCATGCCGGTATGCCGGTGATTTCGTTGCCGTTCGGCGATGTCGATGGACTGCCGTTGGGTCTGTCGTTGGTCGGACGCTTCGGCCACGACGAGACGTTGCTCGGTCAGGCGGCCGTGGTGGAGGCTGCGTTAGCTGGCGACGGCTAGGAATCTTCTGAACAACTCCGATCTGTGGGCGAACGGGGACCCCCCCTTCAGCCTTCGGCAGCTTCCCCCGCGAGGGGGGCAGCGGGGATCAGAGTTGTTCAGAAGATTCCTAGAAGGCATTAGTTGGTCCCCCCGGGAGGAATCGAACCTCCGCGCACGGTTTAGGAAACCGATGCTCTATCCCCTGAGCTACGGGGGGTATCGGTGATTGTATGCCCGTACTGCTACGTTGACCTTGGCTTCCTGTTTCGTATTCTGCATGCAGAAGCTGATCACAGACCCGGAGCACAACCGATGCCGATGTACGAGTACTACTGCCGACCCTGCAACGAGAAGTTCACCAAGCGCCGACCGATGACCGCCTCCACGAAACCGTTCGAGCACGACTGCGGTCACACCGCTCAGAAAGTGCTGACAGCGGCCGTTGTGACCGTCGCCGGTCAGTTCTCCGACGTTGACGCCGCCGAGGCGATGCCGACCGGTGGCGGTTGCGCCTGTGGACGCGGCTCATGCGGCTGCGGTGGCGGTGGCGGTGGAATGAGCGCGCTCAACTAATCGGCGGAGTGATCCGTTCGCCGGTTGAGCGCCTGAGCATCACGACCGATAACGCGCCCACGACCACGATGAACCCCAGCGTGACGCCGCCGATGAGCATGGTGGTGTCGAAGAAGAAGCGCTGGGGGAAGAGCTGAATCAGGCCGTCGCTGGAGTCGAGCTGCCAGAGGTCGTTGGTGAAGAAGATCAGGTGGAATCGGCGGAATGCCGAGTCGAACCCGGTTAGACCGAGGACTCCCAGGATCATCACCAACGTTGTGACGATGCCGCAAGCGCTCAGGGTCGATTGGGCCAGAATTCTCGCGGCCTGTCCGCGACGTCTCCAGGTCACCGCAGCGACAAAGGAGATGATGAAGCCCAGCGCGGCCCAGCCAGCGTCGTAGACCCGCGACATCAGCCGCTTGACATCGATCATGTGGAGGATTTCGCGCTCTGAGTAGAACGGCGCGCCGTTGACGGCGACATCGAGCCGTTCCTCATCGTTGGCGAGGTACTCGCGCGTTTCGGCGGCGACGCGGAGGACTTCGTCTTGCGGTAGACCTGTTCGGCGGGTCGCGTCGTAGCGCTCGAATCCTCGTTCCCACCATGACGCCGACGTCGCTGTGTAGCGCACTGATAGGGCGACCGGAAGAACAAACAGCGCCAGCGCCAGCGCAACCGCAGCTATCGTGCGGGCGAATCCAAGCAACGCGAGTTGGGCGATAGGATTCATAGGTCGGATTGAGCGTATCGGGCCTCGAAGTCGGGGATGCAAATGAACCTGTCAACGATCATCGAGATCGCCGGCCTGGAGGACGCACAATCACTGACGATTGTGCGGTCATCGGCCGATGAGTCACCGGTGACGACCGGCGTGCTGGTCATCCTGGTGGACGAACCCAAACGTCTCGCCAACGCACTTCGGCATTACCCGACCGGACATACCGTGCGGTTGATTGATCGACAAGAGGAGGTTCAGTCCACAACCGTTGCTGATGTGGCGCAAACGGACTTGTCGAGCGTGGCTGCGCTGATCGTCAATCCCATTGAACTGTTCGAAGTTCGAGATGCTCCCGATGGTGTCCGGGGTGTGATGGATCGGTTGCGCGACCCGGACGATGGTTGTCCCTGGGACAACGCCCAGACTCACGACAGCCTGCGTCCGCACCTGTTGGAAGAGACCTATGAGGTCCTGGACGCCATCGCGTCGGGCGATCCGGCGGAGCTTTGCGAAGAGCTTGGCGATGTGATGATGCAGGTTGTGCTTCACGCGAAGCTGGCCGAGCAGGCGGGCGAATTCACGCTCGACGATGTGTCGGAAGGGATCCGCGCCAAGCTCGTACGACGCCATCCGCATGTCTTCGGCGATGGCACCGCCGACACGCCCAAGCTGGTCGAGGGCGCCTGGGAGCAACTCAAGGCGCGGGAACGGCCGAATCGGGAATCGGTGCTGGACGGTGTCCCCAAGACCCTGCCGGCGCTGGCCCGAGCGCAGTCGATCCTGGGCCGGGCGGAGCGTAACGGCTTTGCTCGTGAAGCGGCCGACACCGATGACCTCGGAGAACGCCTGCTCGATCTGGTTCAAGAGGCGAGGGAACGGGAGTTGTCGGCGGAAGACCTCCTGCGCGATGCGTTGGGGGCATTTGAGCGCGGTGTCAGGTCGGAAGAAGCGGCGCGCGACAAGTCGAGCTAGGAATCTTTCTGCATAACTATGGACAGTGGCGGACCGGGGACCCCCCAGCCTTCGGCAGCTTTCCCCGCGAGGAGACCTTTACATAAGCCTCGATTCCGTCATTGCCGCGCTCCGTCGCGGCAATCTCGCCGCGTTCAGCACAGACGTCTGTGCTCGAATCAGCGAGATACCCGCGGCAAGCGCGGGTATGACGGTTCTGTTCGTCCCAATCTGGCACTTTTGCAAAGGTCTCCGCGAGGGGGAAAGCGGGGTTCAGAGTTGATGAGCGCTTCCTTAGAGGCGGGTCAGATTCGCCATCGAGGCGAGTAGTCGCTTCACGCCGATATCGGCGAACCGCACCGTGACCTCGGCGTCACGACCGATGGTGCGTAGCGAGATCACGACGCCGTGTCCGAAGACCTCGTGTGAGACCTCGTCGCCCGGATCCAGCCCGACATTGGAGGGAGCGGCCGGCTCAGGATCGAAACTGTCGAAGTCATCCCAGCGCACCGTTCGGTTGCGCGCCGGTCGCACGTCCGCTCCGACTTGCGACTGCTGGCGCTGATGCCGTTGCAATAGCTCCTCGGGGATGTCTGCCAGGAATCGCGATGGTGGATTGTGACCTGATCGCCCTTGATATGACCGTCGAAATGCGTGCAGCAAGTGCAACTCTCGCATTGCTCGGGTCATGCCGACGTAACAGAGTCGACGTTCTTCTTGCAGTTGCGCTGGATCGTCGATCGAGAGTTGATGCGGCAGCAGGTACTCCTCCATGCCGACCATGAAGACGACGGGGAACTCCAGGCCCTTTGCCTGGTGCAGTGTGATCAACGTGACAGCATCGGGAGGACCCTCGGGCAAGTCGTCGACATCGGCGACGAGCGCGACATCCTCGAGGAATGCGTCCAGCGCCGCGCCGGGGGCGATTTCGGAGTAATTCTCAGTGACTGTGACCAGCTCCTGGACGTTCTCCCAACGGGTCTCAGCCTCCGGCTCCGAGTCGGATTGTCGGACCAGCCATTCGCGGTATCTGGTCTTGACCAGGATGGAACGCAACGCGTCCGATAACGGCTGCGTTGCGGCCTGAATCCGTGCGTCCTCAAACAGGTTGACGAAATCGCGCAAGGAGTTGGCGGCTCGATTTGTGATGGCAGGTGGCGTCAGGTAGCCGCCCAGCGCGTCCGCGTCGAGACCGGCTGCGGCTGACGCGGCCTGAAACGGTGACCGCGCATGGGTGTTTGCCCAATCGGTCAAGGTCTGAACCGTCTTCGCTCCAACTCCCCGCGTCGGCACATTCACGACACGACCGAAGGCCACGGCGTCGTCCGGATTGCGGACCAGTCGCAAGTAGGCCAGCAGGTCGCGCACTTCCCGCCGGTCATAGAATCGCGTCGCACCGACGAGGCGGTAGGGAATCCCATGCTGGACCAACGATTCCTCAATCGGCCTCGATTGCGCATTCGTCCGGTACAAGACTGCGGCATCGCCGGGTCTCAAGGAGCCGTCGCGCAGCCCGCCCTCCACGTAGCTGGCGACGTACTCGGCCTCGTCTTGTTCGCTGTACGCCTCATGCAATCGAGGTAGTGAGCCATCGCTGTTGTCAGTGACCAACTGCCGTTTAATCCGATTGGTTGCGCGACCGATGACTGCATTGGCTGCGTCGAGAATCTGCTGGGTCGAGCGATAGTTGTTGTTGAGCTGGACTTCAGCGGCGCCGGCGTGGTCGCGGACGAAATAGGTGAGGTTGCGGATATCTGCAGATCGCCACGAGTAAATCGACTGGTCCGGATCGCCGACGACGGTCAGATTGCCACTGCCGCCTGACCAGGCGCGGGCCAATTGGTACTGGATCGTCGATGTGTCCTGGAACTCATCGACCAGGACATGGTCGAATCGGTCCTCATAGATCCGGCGCACCTGCTCGTGTTCGAACATGTCGAGCGTTTTGAGCAAGAGGTCGTCGAAATCAAGCGCGGCTGCCTGCTTGAGTTCCGCTGCGTAACGTTCCCAGACCCGCGCCGCGACTTCGTCGAAGTACGAGTTGGTTGAAGCAGCGAAATCGTCCAGCGAGTCGCCCTCGGACTTCGCTCTCGAGATTCTGCTGAGCAGTCCACGAGGGGAATACTGCTTGGGATCAAGCTGCAATTCCTTGATCGCACTGCGCACCACCTGCATCTGGTCGTCGCTATCGAAGATGACGAAGTTGCGGGGAACCCCGACTTCCGTCCCGTGCGATCTCAGCATTCGTACACAGAGGCGGTGAAACGTGCCGAGCCAGACTTTGTCACTGTCTTCATCGCCGAGCAGCGCTTCCAGACGTGAGCGCATCTCACGTGCCGCGCGATTGGTGAATGTCACCGCAAGAATCCGCCAGGGCGGTGTGCCCTGCTCGATCAACCAGGCGATCCGGTGAGTAATCACTCGGGTCTTGCCGGATCCCGGCCCGGCGATCACCAGTAGAGCGCCGTGCGGGTGTGTCACAGCCGCACGCTGCGCGTCGTTGAGATGCTCGAGGTCCAGCGGCGATTGAAGCGAACTGAGACCGGTCGGAGAAATTTCAGTCATCGCAGCGAGCATAACGTCGGCTTCGGCCTATAGTGGCGGCAGCGGGGTGCAGACGAGGCGAATTATGCTCGACGGAGTGGGCATCTCCTGGCCGGGAGGCTCTCCCGAAAACACCGGACTGATCCTGGCGCTGATCGTTGGCGCGTATTTCGTGGTGCTCTGGCTCTCAGCGGTCGTCTGGACCGCGCGCGATATTCATCAGCGCACGGCCGAGCCGATGGCACAGCTGGTCTACACATTGATCGTGCTCGTGTTCAACTTCCCCGGTCTCGTGGTCTACCGAGTCCTGCGGCCGCCGCTGACTCTGCAGGAAGCCGAGGAGCACCGGCTCGAGTCAAGCGCGCTCCTACGCGAGCTGGAGCAGACTCCGCCGTGTCCACGCTGCGGCTGCGAAATCGCGCCGGACTACCTGGCCTGCCCGCGCTGTGCGCTCCCGCTCAGGATGACCTGCGTGACATGTGAGCGAGTGCTCGACCCCAGTTGGCGAGTGTGTCCATGGTGCGTGACCGCGGTCCAGAGCGAAGCGCCGCCGCCTCCCTCGGATGAGCCGCCGACCGTAACCCCTCCGCGGAATATTCTGACCGCGCCGAGCGACCAACGCTCGCCGTCAGTTCCGCGCCGTGCTTCCAATGTCTAATCTTCGAGAGTCACGACTGTCCGTCAATGGCGTCGCCGGCGTCGTGACTGAGGCGGGTGACGCCGAGAGCACGGAAGCCATCGTCTGCTTGCACGGCGTTCCCGGTTCGGGCCGAGACTTCCAGTGGCTGCTGCCCGAGACGGGGAAGCTCATGCGGTCCATCGCATTGGACCTACCCGGATTCGGTCGCGCCGACAAACCGCGCGACTTTCCCTACTCGGTGGAGGGCTACCAGACCTGGTTGTCGCCGGCCCTGGAACAGTTGGGCGTCCAGCGGGCGCATCTCGTGATGCACGACTTTGGCGGACCGATCGGCCTGATGTGGGCGGCGATGAACCCGCACAAGTTCGCCTCGGCCGTGTTGCTCGATACCGGCGTCCTAGCGGACTATCGCTGGCACTTGCTCGGCCGCCTCTGGCGGACGCAACGAGTTGGTGAGTACATACAGGCCGGCACGAGTCGTCCATTGTTCAAGTTGTGGATCCGGCGCGGGAACATTCGTGGACTCGATCAGCAATGGCTGAACGAGTTGATCGATGAGGACGAAGAGCAAACCCGACGCGCAACTCTCACGCTGTACCGAAACACCGACGAACCTGGCAGTCCCATGTTGGGTCAGGCGATTGCTCCGCAAGGGAAGCCGGCGTTGGTGATCTGGGGTCGTCGGGACCCATACATCTCATGGCGTTACGCCGAACGTCAACGAGAGACGTTTCCAAACGCCGAGGTACAGGTCTGGAACGATAGCGGTCACTGGCCGCACGTCCAGCATCCGGAGCGGGCGGCCGAAGCGGTGTCAGAGTTCCTGAGATGCCAAGTCAGCCGCTGAGTCAGGCTTGTACGTGTAGAGAAGCTCTTCTTCGACCGTCAGCGGATTGGACTCGTCCGAGCTTCCATGCGGGTTCTTCAAGCGCCACAGATAGCACGCAGGGCAGAAGCAGTTCCAGCGCTCTCTGGCCTTGTGTACCAAGCCGTACATGTCTCCGTCGCCGCCGTCGAACCGTTGCGCAATCGGATCGAAGTGTTGGATTACTCCACGCTCGTATCGCCGGAAGACTGCGTTTGCGGCAAAATCGGCCAGTTGAAGCAATCGCGTGTTGGCTGCTGGCGCGAAGTAGGGAATGTCGGCGATAGCCTGTAACTTGCCCCAGCGATGACCGTCGCTCCATACGCGCCTTGCCCGATCTGTGATGTTGGTTTGATACTTTGAGTTCGCGATGACCACGAGTCCTCGTTGATGCTCCTTCGACTCCTGGTTTCGCCGCTGTAGCATTCGGTCGAACTTGCTGACGATTTGTTCAAACGCGTCCTCATAGAAGGTCGGGCTGGTGCTTTCCTTTTCGAGAGCAATAGCGAACAGCGTGGCTCGCGATTGTGCGATTACCTGATAGACAGCGTCAAGAAGCATCCTGCGGCGCTTGTACGACCAGTCGTCATACGGCGGCTTTCTCGAGTGTAGCTTCGAGGCGTGAAAATCGATTGGGATAGTCGAGTCAGGAAAGTACTGAAGTTGCAGATTGTCAAGTGTTTTGCTGAGCGAGTGCGTATCGGATTCGTGGATCGCCAGACCGGCCAGGACGAAATAGCGGTGTTCGCTTTCGATTCCGGATTCGTCGAGATACAGGATATACACGAGAAGCTGTGGTAACTGAAATGGCGTGGGAGTCTTGGATCGCAGTCGACTGGCCCCCCGGAGGGGGCCAACAGGCCAAGTTCACGTAGCCTTGCCGACTGACCTCAGTGTATTCCGTCGACCGTGATTGTCAACGCGTCTAGTCCGACGCCCCCAATTCGACCGCGAGGTTGGCTGTCTTCTTCATTTCTTCGAAGCGCTTCATCTGCTCGCGGGCGCGCGCCTCGGCGGCTTCGTTTTGGTACTGCGTTTCGTCCTGCTCCGCGCTGGCGACGACGTCGAACCCGTAGGGGCCGTAGGTCGGAATCTCGTCGTCGGGGAGCTCGGCCATCATCTCGTTGCGTTCCGCCTTGCGCTTGAATGCTTCCTCGATGTAGGGCGCGAGCTCTTCGTCCTTGCGCGCCACACGTTCGGCCTCGAATTCCTTGAACTCGGGCATCACGTCGCGGGCGAAGATTTCCAGTGATTCGCAGATGTGCTCGTGCTTGTTGTTGCCGGCCTGCTGAATGAAGACCGACTGGTCGACACCGCACTCAGCGAAGATGCGCAGGTGCTCGCGCAGCTCGTCCGGGGTGCCGATGCCGCCCTCGCCGCCCTGAGGCGGCCAGGTGTCGCGCACCTGCTCCCAGGCCTTCCAGACGTTGGTGCGGCCCGGCTTGTGCATCCCAGCGGCGTAGTGATGACCCAGCGCATATTGGAAGAAGCGGAATCCGTCACCGCCGCGAGCCTCGGCCTCGGCCGCATCGGGGTGCACCGAGAACGACGAGACCATCGCGATGTTCGCGTTGACGGTGTGGCCAATCGGCACACACTCGGTCTTCAGGGTCTCGTAGTAGTCGTTGACCCAGTGCTGCGCTTCGGCGGGGTCGATGAAGGCGAATGTCAGTGCGCCGATGCCCAGCTTGGCGGCAAGGTGAATGGTCTCGCGGTTGGAGCAGGCGACCCACAGCGGCGGGTGCGGTTTCTGCACCGGCTTGGGCACGACGTTGCGGGTCGGCATCGAGAAGTACTTGCCTTCGTAGCCCGGATACGGGTTCATCGCGAGCATGTTGGCGACTTGCTCGACGGTCTCCAACCACATCGAGCGGCGCTCTTCGGGATTGACCATGTAGCCCTCGAGCTCGGCGCGCGATGCGGATTCACCGGTACCGAACTCAACCCGGCCGTTGGAAACGAGGTCGAGCGTGGCGATCCGCTCGGCGATGCGCGCCGGGTGGTTGTAGCCCGGAGGCATCAGCACAATGCCATGACCGAGGCGGATATTCTTCGTCCGCTGCGAGGCGGCGGCCAGGAAGACCTCAGGCGCGGAGGAATGGGAATATTCCTCGAGGAAGTGGTGCTCCACTTCCCAGGCGTGGTCGATGCCGAGTTTGTCGGCGAGTTCAACCTGATCCAGCGCATCCTGGAAGAGTTGCTGTTCCTTGCCTTCGCTCCACGGCTTGGGCAACTGGTGCTCATAGAAGATGCCGAAACGCATATGCGACTCCGTTCGTGTCTGTTGCTGAAAGTCTAGGAGACGACTGTGATTTCGCGGCCCTGGAGGATGACGGTGGCTGGTCCGTCGATGAGGGGCGGGAACGGATCGCCGGGCTCATCGGACTGCGGCAATCCATTTGCTGCCGCTTCAGCATCGGCGTACCAGAGTGACGCGATGCCATCCCACGGTCCGCCCTCAGCGCCCTGGTTGGCGTGCGACGTTGTGTACTTGAGACAGGCGCCGTTGGCTCGGGCGATGGTATTCGCCACGCGCGGCGAGTGACCATCGGTCCAGGCCGCAAAGAGTTGTTCGCGGGTGACCTCATCGCCCTTCTTGACGAATGCGACCCACTTCAATGCATCCTCGGAAGTAGGGGTGTCAACAATAACATTCTCCGTCGTAAACAGGGCATCCGAAGTGGGCTCAATCAGAGCGCTGAACCCGTCGACGGTGCGCAATCCACCGTGATGTTCGCCGAACGCGTCGCCGAAGTGGTCGAAGTCTCGGAACCAGAGTTCAGCCAGACCGTCGTAGGGCATGTCCTCTGACGCCGGCGGGCCACCAAGCGATCCGACGCTCTCGAAGAAGGTGACGCAGTAGCGCTCGGGCTTCGCCAGGTTGGCCACGTGCGGCGCGTGGATGCACTGCCAGAACTCGAAGAACGATTCTCGTTCGACGCCCTCTTTCCTCGTGACTGGGACAATCCATTTCAACATGATTCGCTCATTTCCACTCTGGACGAGGTACTTAGTTCTGGGCGGAGTCTAGGCGCTCCGCGACCTCGATCGCGCGCTGAGCCTGGGCTCGCGCGATCTCACCGCAAGCCCCGGTATAGCTCGCAGGGTCCAGGAGCGCGTCCAGCTCATCCTCCGACAAGTGGCGCCGGACTTCTTCATCGGAGATGAGGAGGTCGCGGAACGCGACATTCTGCACCGCGGCGTCCTGTGCGTGCTCGTAGACAATGTCATGCGCACGCTGGCGTCCGACGCGCTCGCCCAGAGCGAGCATGATGTTCTCGCTCATGATCAGTCCGCCGGACAGATCGAGATTCTGACGCATCCGCTCAGGTTTCACATCGATGCCCTCGAACAACAGCGCCAGGCGCGAGAGGATGTCGCCGACCAGTTCGATTGAGCCATGCACGACTCGTTCCACCATGACACTGGTCGAGCCGTCTGCTTCGTGCTCGGTGCGCATGGCGTCGAGCGCCAGGGGAAAGAGCGCAGTGACCTGGGCAGCCGCAGCGCGGATGTCCTGTGACAGCTTCGGATTGCGCTTCTGCGGCATCGTGCTGCTGCCGACGGTGCCGGGCGGCACCGGTTCCTCAATCTCGCCGAACTCGGGTTTCATCAGTGTGTACGTTTCGTCGGCGATCTTGCGGCAGGTCGCTGCCAGCATCGCGAGGATCGCGGCGTACTCGGCGTGGTGGTCGTGGCTGGTGCGACCGGGGACGGGCATGGGCAGCAGGTCGAGATGCGCAGCCATGCCGTCCTGGACCGCCAGTCCCGGCGTGCCGAACGAGGCCAGCGTGCCCGCGGCGCCGCCCAACATCGCGACGAATACTCGAGGCTCGGCGTCCTCCAGCCGCTCGACGTGCCGGCATAATTCGTCGATCCACGCGCCGATCTTGTAGCCGAAGGTCGCCGGCACGGCGTGTTGGCCGTGTGTGCGGCCGGCGCAAGGATCGTCGGCGTGTTTGATGGCCAACGCCGCAAGCAAGCTCAGCACTTGACCGATCTGACCAAGGATGATCTCGTGAGCCTTGCGCAACTGCAGAATGTCGCCGGTCTGGGTGATGTTCTGGGTCGTCGCGCCCCAATGGACATAACCGCCCACTTCGCCGCCCAGAATGCGGTCCAGTTCCCAGATCAGCGGCACCAGCGGATGAGCGGTGACCGCCAGCCCTGCTTCGATGTTCTCGATGCTGAGCAGGTCCAGTTGGCAATGCTGCGCGATCTCGACGGCTGCATCCGCTGGGATCATGCCAAGCTCGGCTTCAGCGCGAGCGAGGGCCGCCTCAACGTCGAGCCAGGCCTGCCAGCGCGCTTCCCTCGTGAACAGCGCCCGAATACCCGGATCGGGTACACGGGCAGCGGTTGGTCGATTCTGCATCTCGCTCTCCTTCACGGTCCATGCGTCGTGATCTCGTCGGACAAGTAGGATCGGACTGCAAGCTAACGAAGGAGCCCAATATGGTTGCGCCGCTTGAGGGAATTCGTGTCGTCGAAGTCGCCAATTGGCTGGCCGCGCCATCGGCGGCGGCGCTGATGGCCGATCTCGGGGCAGATGTCGTCAAGGTCGAGAACCCCATCGGCGACGCCTGGCGCAACACACTCATGCGCGGTCGCAAACCCGATTTCGATCCCGACACCGATGTGGACGCTCCCTATGAGCTGGACAATCGGGGCAAGCGCGGAATCGCGCTGTCGCTGGAACAGCCGGGCGGTAGCGACGTAGTCAAGAGGATGGTCTCGGAAGCCGACATATTCATTACGAATCTGACTGCGCCGCGCATTGCTCGCTACGACCTGGGACGCGAGACGCTGCAGGCGCTGAATCCTGGCCTGATCTACGTCGTGCTGACCGGCTACGGCACTCGTGGGCCCGACAACGCCAAGACCGCATTCGACTACTCGGCCTTCTGGTCGAGGTCAGGCATTATGAGTTTGATCGGCGAGCCGGATGGTCCGCCAATGCCCTGTCGACCGGGGCAAGGTGATCATGCGACGGCGCTCAATCTGCTCTCCGGCGCGCTCGCGGCGCTTCGTCTGCGGGATATGACCGGCGAAGGTCAGTTCGTCGAGGTGACGCTCCAGCGCACAGGCGCATGGACGATCGGCGCGGACGTCTCGGCCAGCCTGATCATGGAAGACCAGCCGGGCCGTATCGACCGTGTGCGTCCCGGCAATCCGCTGTTCAACTCCTACGAGACTGGCGATGGTCGCTGGCTCATGCTGGTGATGCCGACCGGCGACCGCTACTGGCAGCCCACTTGCCGCGCGCTTGGACGCGACGACTGGCTCGCGGACGAGCGCTTTGCGACGTTGATGGGCCGCATGGAACACACGGCTGAATTGACGCCGGAGATCGCGTCGGTCCTTGCCTCGAAAACCCTATTGGAATGGACGCCGCTGCTGGATGCGCAAGCGCTGACCTGGGCGCCCGTCGCCGAGTTGCCTGAGGTCATCCATGATCCGCAGATGGAAGAGATGGACGCCTGGAGCGTGATCGAAGGTCCGCAGGGAACCTTCCGAACGCTGAACACGCCGTTCGCCATCGAGGGCGCGGATGTTGGACCTCGCGGACCGGCGCCGAAGACGGGCGAACACACTCACGAAGTGCTGAGCGAGTTGGGTTTCTCGGACGATGAGATCGCCCAGCTTGCGGCAAGCGGCGCCCTGGGCTAGCGAGATGGTTCGACACGTTCGACACGTTCGACCCGTTCGACCCGTTCGACACGAAAGTGGATATTGAGTCGTGAGTGAAGAGCTCGATCTCATCGTTCAGTCGGTCCGGCGCTTCATTCGTCGCGAAATCTGGCTGCAAGAAAAGCGAGTCGATCCGAACGCGCCACGACTACCCCGAGAGGCCTTCGAAGCGCTGTTTCAGCGTGCGTCGGAGCTAGGCCTCGATCACTTCATGGCCCCGCGCGATGCAGACGTGGGTCCCGAAGTTGACCTGCCTGACTCAGACCGCCTGCGCATCGCCGAGGAGCTGTCGCAGCACCGCGCCGGCGTGTTCAATCCGTCCTATGGCCTCTTCGATCCGGATCCTCCGCCGCAGCTCTATGCAGCGACGAGCGAGCAACAAGAGCGCTTTCTGAGGCCGCTGCTGAGCCGCGACGCCACGTGCTTCCGCGGGCTTGAAGACCCTGATCTCGCGATGCTCCCGGTCGATTCCGTGCGCATCCGCGCCCAGCGGCATCCAGAGGGTTGGATGCTCGATGGGACTAAGCTCTTCGTCGCCGATGCCTCTGAAGCGTCGTTCGGAATCGTCTATGCCAATACGGAGCTCGTCCCAGGCGAGCGCTCAGGTGTGTCCGCCATCGTGGTGGAAACGGACCGCGCCGGTTTTCAGCGCTGGCGGCCGTGGCCGACGATCGCTGTCGGTCGCGACACGATGGAACTCAACCTCTCGGCGGTGAAGGTTCCAGAAACCAATCTGTTGGGAGAACCGGGCGAGGGACCGCGCTTCGCCAATGACCTCGTACTCCGGCGACGCCTGTTCACCGCCGCGCATTTGACCGGCACTGCGTCGGCGGCCCAGGACATGTGCCGAGGTGCGGTCTGGTCGCGACGCGAACACGGAACGCCGTTGGCACAGGGCGAGCGCGCCAGATTGGCTCTGGCGGACAATGAGATCACGCTGTCAGCCTCAAGAGCGCTGTATGGCTCCGCTGCCGATCGAATGGACGAGTTAGCGCTGCAAGCGATTGCGTTCGCGAACGAGATCGCAGTGGCGGTCGTTGATCGAGCGCTGGATCTTCATGGCCCAGCCGGAGGATCGGCCGATCTGCCCCTGGAGCGCTGGTCTCGTGAGTTGCGCTGGTTGCGTCTCAGCGCGGGCGGTACGCACCAGCAGAAGCTGGCGGTGGCTCAGCGTCTGATCACGACCTTCAAGAAGTGACGTCCGGCAGAGGGTCGAGCGCGACGGAGGCGATCAGTTCCAGGCCGCGCGGCGTAATTGGTGGATTGTGCAGCGGACCTCGGACGTCGCGATAGAAGCGCTCGAGTGGCTGGGATCGATGCAGCGAGATGCCGCCGACGAGTCGCATGCAGCGATCAACAATGTCGACGGCCGTATCTCCGGCGTGCAACTTGGTCGCTGCGACTCGCGGTCCGAGCGTTGGTCGAGTCTCGGCATCCAAACCGTCCCAGGCCGACGCCGTTTCGTGGAGCAGTGCTCGTACCGTCATAATCCGCAGGTCGATCTCGCCAATCTGAGCGCGAACGGTCGGCAAGCTGCCAATCACTCCAGGCGCTCCGCCGGGTCGTCGATGACGCGCGAACTCGACCGTGTAGTCGCGCGCCGCCTCAGCGACACCCAACGAGGCGGCCGAGACGAGCAGCGAGAACCAGGCGAAATCGCCGTGACGTTGACCGGCTCTCCTTGGATCCTGCCGAACGAGGAACTCGTCGTCGGTGATCGCCACGTCTTCGTACCAGACATCGTGTGATCCGGTCGATCGCAGGCCGACCACATCCCAGGTCTCTTCGATCCGCAGGCCCGGAGCATCGCGATGAACGGCGACTCGGGCGAGCATCCCCGAGCCGTCTTCGATCGCGCAGTACGTCAGGAACCAGGTCAAGCCCGGAGCGAGCGTGGTGAACGACTTGCGACCATTGATGCTCCAGCATCCCGGTCCGTTAGGCGTGAGCGTCGTCTGTGGTCGTCCTCCGCCCTGCGGCGATCCCATCTCCGGTTCGGTGGCGACCTGATTGCAGAGAGCGCCATCCTCCACCACTGAACGGAAGATTCGTTCGCGAAGCTGATCCGGCCAGGTCCTGTTGGCCCGCTCCGCCCCGACCGACATCAAGTGCATGCCGCAAGAGAATGCCAACGCCATGTCGATCTTGGCCAACGCGATTTGCGCGGCGACCAGGTCGGCGAGCGAGCATTCAGCGCCGCCATATTCCTGTGGAATGGGTGCAGAGAGCCATCCGATCTCGCGCAGGAGATCGAACGAGGCGAAGGGAAAACTCGCGTCGCGGTCGTGAATCTCTGCGTGTGCCGCTAACGCCGGCACATGTGGTTCGAGCCGCTCAATTAGATCTCGCCCGGCGTCATTGGTTGGCGGAACGGGCGACATGGGCGGCTCGAAATGTTTGATTTAAAGGATGTCGCGAAGGCGCTTGAGGGCGCGCACGCGCACCTTGCCGCGATCCAGTGCCGGCCGCGCCGCGATCGTGATGCTCTCGCCCGTCGCTGGGTTTCGGCCCTGTCGTTCCGGACGCGCCGTCTGCGGCACAATGTCCACCTTGATCAACCCAGCCAGCGTGACCGAACCGGCGCCGCCCGCAGAAAGATCCTCGATCACAATATCGGCGAGCGCATCGAGGACTTCATTGACGTCCTGGCTTCTGATATCTGTCTTGGCCTCGATCGCCTTCGCCATCTGCGCCTTGGTCTTCGGCTTCGCGTCCGTCATCATCACCCTCTTTCCGTTGTGGAATGCAACCCCGTCCGTCTTCCACTGTTTGCATAGTGTTATCGGCGAATCTCCATGGGGCAATAGCCCATGTCGTCTTTCGATTCCCCAGCTAACGTTCAGGCATGAACTCTATCCGAACTGTGACGGTGACTGAAGAACTGGCTTCATACATTGAGCAGACCGCGACTCGGGAAGACGATGTGTGGCGACGATTGCGCGAGGAAACGTCGTCCCTACCAGCCGGAGGTATGCAGATCGGCGCCGATCAGGCCCGCTTGCTGGGCTGGTTGGTGCGGCTGATCGGCGCGCGCCGGACGCTCGAAATCGGCACGTTCACCGGTGCATCGGCCCTCGCGGTTGCTCAAGCGCTGCCCGAGGAGGGCCGAGTTGTCGCCTGCGACGTGAGCGATGAGTGGACCTCAATCGCTCGTCGCTACTGGGTCGAAGCCGGCGTGCGTCACAAGATCGACCTGCGTCTGGGACCGGCGCGCGACACGCTGGCGACGCTCCAACGCGAAGCTGGCGCCCTGTTCGATTTCGCCTTCATCGACGCCGACAAGGAGCCGGTCTGGAGCTACATGGAGGGAGCGCTGTCGCTGATGCGCGTAGGTGGATTGATCGCCGTCGACAACACGCTCTGGGGCGGAGATGTCGCCGATCCGACGGCCAATGATCCCGATACGAAGGCGATCGATTCATTCAACCGCCGAATCACGGACGATCCGCGGGTCGACTCGGTCCAACTCACGGTCGGAGACGGTCTAACGCTGCTGAGGAAGCTCTAAGCGGCGACTCAGGCGAGAGCGCCGGTGTCGACGTTGGCCGATACCAACTCAATCGCCGTCGCCAGTTTTCGCTCACCAACGAACGGCGCATTGCCGTACAGCGGACCGATCGCCGCGACCGTCTCAAGCGTGGTCAGCGACGTCGTGATCAGAGCGAACGACTCACGTTCCGCCCGCTGGGCGACGTACGGCAACGTCGGCTCGCCGCCGGCCAAGATCAGGCAGAGCGGTTCATAGTCCAAGGCGCCCAGCGCGATGTCGATCCGGTCGTGACGGGTAATCAGTGTCTTGTCCGGGTACTTGCGGAAGTAGTCCATGCCTTCATGGGCGCTGACCGGACCGATCACCAGGTCTCGCGAGGACTCGTCGAACAGCTCCTCGTCGCCCGAGAGTTCACCCTCAACCGCCGGTGCGATCTCGCGCACGAGCGGCGCAGCCAGGTGACGATCCTGCGGGATGGCGCCAATAGCGTTGCCACCCAGATCGGTGATTCGCTTGACGGCTGCCGGCCCACCGAATTCCGAAACGCCGTTGACGATCACTGCGTCCGGCTTGAGCTCGGCCAGCGCTCGAGACACGGTGTCGTCGTCGGCTTCACCCTGGCGTACCACCAGCACTGTCCGGTCGGCGTCGATTCCCTGGGCTGAGGATGCCTCGATCACCGTGTGTTCTGTGTCGGCGGGAACATCATTCGCCGCAATAGGATCCGAACCGCCTCGGACGCCGTTAACACGCGCGAGTTGTTGAGCGTCGCTCGCTGCCGATTCACTGTCGTCAATCCGAACCAGGCGAACGGTCGCGGCGGTTGCTCGAAGCGCGGATGCGATACCGACGGCCACCACTGACTTGCCGTCTCGGGCCAAGGTGGAAGTGACGAGGATGCGGGTCACGCGACGCTCCGGTTCTTGAGGAATGGCTATGGCAAAGGGTAGAGGCAGGCAAAGCTAGGCGCAGTTGGGCACCGTTTGGCGCAGTTGGGCCTGGTTGGCCCAGTTGGCCCTGGTTGGCCCAGTTGAAACAGGCGCGACATCCGTCATCTGTTGGCTAGACTGAGCGCATCGATTCGCCCGATGGCAAGTGGAGGACTGTGGGATGGCCGAGGACCGTGGAAGCGAGCAGGGCATATGGCCGCCGCCCCCGCCCGATTCTCCGGGAGCCAGGCGGCGCAGACCGCCGCCCGAGCGTCATGCCCGCTGGATCGATCCCGAGAACCGCGCTGAGGAACCACGCGAAGACACACCGCGTTTGCTCTGGTGGATCCTGGGCGGCCTGCTGTTATTTGGTGTGTTCTCGGTGCTAATTCGGATGTTCCTCGTCATCTAGGTCAACAAAGGCATCGGCTTCGGTATCTTGACTGGCAATCCGCCCAACACGCGCGACACAGTTCAACGTGTGTGAGTCAAACGGCAGATCGGAGCATGGCTATGACGACCGAGGCGTCCGGCACATTGCTGGATGGGATTCGAGTGCTGGATCTGGCAACATCACGGGCGGAAATGGCCGGTCGTGTGCTCGCCGACATGGGCGCCGAAGTGATCAAGGTCGAGCCGCCGGGGGGATCGCCTTCGCGTCGCCTGCCGCCATTCAGCGACAAGGAGCCCGCACGCTCGCTCTATTGGGCTGCAATGGGATTCGGCAAGCGCAGCGTCGTGATCGATCTGGACGATGAGGCAGGCCGCGCCGACTTTCGAGCGCTGCTAGCCACCGCCGACGCGCTGATCGAGTCGTTCGATCCAGGCGTGATGGCCGAATGGGGCCTGAGCTACGACGACGTCAAGAGTGAACATCCCGAGCTGATCTACGTCTCAGTCACGCCATACGGACAGGATGGTCCTCACGCGCACCGACCGGCGACCGACTTGACGATCGAGTCGGCCGGAGGACTCGTGGGCCTCCAGGGAAGCGGTGACCGACCTCCGGTGCCGGTGGGCTTCCCTCAGGCCGGCATCCATGCCGGCGTACAGGCCGCGGCGGATACGTCGATCGCGTTGCGCGAGCGTGAACTGTCCGGTCTGGGACAGCATCTCGATGTCTCGATGCAAGCCGCGGTTGTCTGGACGCTGATGCACGCCACCGGCTTTCCCCCCAACACCGGCGATGACCCACCCGGCACTTGCGGTGACCGCGCCAACGGCGGTCCTGGCGGGCCCGCCGTCATGGCGATTCATCCCTGCGCCGACGGCTATATCGTCTTCAACATCGTGCCCGGCGGACTCGGCTTGCGCCATTCGACCAAAGTCATGCGCTGGATCGCCGAGTGCGGCGAGTTGACCGGTGAACTCGAAGGCGCCGACATCGACGAATGGGCTGCTGAACTGGGCCGGGTCGTCACGGAAGATCTGCCTGAGATGCAACGCATGCTGGCCGTGGCGAACGTTCAGCTGCACAACTTTGTCGCCAACCACACAATGGCTGAGTGCTATCAGCGAGCCGTCGACGACGGCTTCATGATGGCGCCGCTCTACACCTTCGAAGACATCGCCAACGACAAGCATCTCGCCGAGCGTGGCTACTGGGTGGATATCGACGGCAAGCGCTATCCCGGGGCATTCGCCAAGTTGTCGGAGACTCCTCTGCAACTCACTCGGCCCGCTCCGACGCTTGGTCAAGACCAGCATCTGCTCTCCGAGGTCGGCCGCGCGCCGAAGCGCAGTGGCCCTGCGCTGCGGTCAGCCAATGGTGTTCGCGGCGAAGAGGGCGGCGCGCTTTCGGGCGTCAAGATTGCCGACTTTGCCTGGGTCGGCGTCGGACCGCTGATCTCCAAGTCGATGGCAGACCACGGCGCAACCGTCGTTCATATCGAGTCGGCGACTCGGCCCGACGTGTTGCGATTGGGGCCTCCGTTCAAGGACAACCAGCCCGGTATCGACCGCGGGCAGTTCATGGCCAACTTCAATTCCTCGAAACTCGGTGTCGCGCTTCGGCTCGACACCGAGCAGGGACTCTCTTACGCCCGTCAACTCGTCGACTGGGCCGATGTGGTGGTTGAGTCCTTCACACCGGGGACGTTGAAGCGATTCGGCCTGGACTACGCGACGCTGAGCCAGGAGCGGCCGGAGATCATCATGCTCAGCACCTGCCTGCGCGGACAGTGGGGCCCGGAGTCGAGCTACGCCGGATTCGGTCTGCAGGGCGCGTGCCTCTCGGGTCTGCATCGGATCACCGGTTGGCCCGACCGTCAGCCGGCGGGCACCTGGGGCGCTTACACCGACTTCATCAATCCTCGGTTCGGTTCCGGCGTCCTGGCGGCAGCGATCCGCCATCGAGATCTCAGCGGCCAGGGGCAGTACATCGACCTTGCCCAAACCGAAGCCGGCATCCACTTCGCCGCGCCGCTCTTGCTCGACTACTTCGAGAACGGCCGCATCGCTGAGGCGCCGGGTCACGGCTCGATGTACGCAGCCCCCAACGGCGTGTTTAGAGTCCAGAGCGGCGAGCGCTACGTCGCGATCGCCACTGAGACGACCGAGCAATGGCATGCGCTGCGCGAGGCCGTTGGTCTGAGCGCATGGTCAGGCGGCGAGTTCGACGAGCTTGCTGCTCGCATCGCGGCAAAGGCAGAGATCGAAACTGAGATCGCTGCCTGGTGCCTGCCTCAGACTCCGGAAGCCGTCATCAACTGCCTCACGGCAGACGGCGTGCCAGCGGCATTGGTGGAATGGCCGTCCGATCTATACGAAGACGCACAGCTGGCGCATCGCGGATTTTTCGTCACGCTCGATCACTCGGTCATGGGACCGACGCCGTACGACGGTCTGGTGACTAAGTTCTCAGGCGGCACCGCACGTCTGCGCAGGGCCGCGCCGGCGATCGGCGAGCACACGCATCAGGTGCTCTCGGAAATCTTGTCGGTTTCGGACGAAGAGATATTTGAGGCGCTCGCAGCAGGGGCTCTGGAATAGAGCCCCCGAGCGTGCGCCGATCATCAAGTAAACTGCGTGGCATGACCCCGTAGCAATGCGGACTGGGCTAGGCAACAGGTGTGTGCGAGGCAAGCTCGCGCCGCCAGGAAGGACACTGACAGATGGGTAAGCGCACCATGCGCGGCGAGTCGGCGATTATCGGCGTGGGCGAGACGACCTACTACAAGCGCGGACGCTCGCCGGACGCGGAATTCAAGCTGGTCGTCGAATCGATCCTCAAGGCCTCAGCCGATGCCGGCATCGACCCACGCGAGATCGACGGCTTCGCCTCATACTCCAACGACCGCAACGATCCCTCGCGGATCGCCGCGGCGCTCGACATCAAGGACCTGCGCTTCTCCAACATGGAGTGGGGCGGCGGGGGCGGCGGCGGCTCGGCCGCCTGCGCCCACGCAGCAGCGGCTGTCGCGACCGGACTGGCAGACACGGTTGTCGTCTTCCGAGGCCTCGCGCAGGGTCAGTTCGGACGCTTCGGTCAGGGCGCACAGGTGGCGCATGTGCGCGGCGACCCTGCCTACACCGCGCCCTACGGACTGATGTCACCGGCGCAATCGTTCGCGATGCGCGTGCATCGCTTGTTCGATGACCACGGGATCACGCAGGACACGCTCAAGGCCTGTTCGTTGGCGTCGTATCACCACGCACAGAACAATCCGCGCGCCGTCATGTACGGCCGCCCGTTGACGCCGGAGGACTACGACCAGTCGCGCTGGATCGTCGAACCGTTCCACCTGTTCGACTGCTGCCAGGAGAACGATGGCGCGGCGGCGATGATCTTCGTCTCGGCCGACCGGGCGAAGGACTATGCCCAGAAGCCGGTCTACTTCCTCGGCGGCGCCGTTGGTTCCGGCAACCGTGCCGGCTCCGGCTCGCACAACGCGACCGACTACGCCACCTCGAACTTCAAGACGGTCGCCCCGCGCATGTACGACATGGCGGAAGTGAAGCCGGAAGAAGTTGACGTCGCGCAGGTCTACGAGAACTTCACCGGCGGCGTCGTGATGAGCATCATCGAGCACGGTCTGACGACCTACGAAGGGGCCAACGACTTCATCACGTTTGAAAACATGACCGCCCCGAGCGGCAAGATGCCGATCAATACCAGCGGCGGCAACCTCGCCGAGTGCTACATGCACGGACTGGAACTGAACATCGAGGCCGTGCGCCAGGTTCGCGGCCAGTCCTGCAACCAGGTCGACGATGTCAACGTTTCACTGGTCGCGTCGGGCCCGATGGTCACCCCGGTTTCCGACATGATCGTCGGCTCAGAGGCGGTGCTCTAATGGCAAATCCCGGAGCCTACTACCTGGGCGAGGGCATGCCTGCCCCCGCCCCAGCGATTGACGGCCTCGACACCGAGTACTGGGACGGCGTCAAGCGCCACGAGCTGCTCGTCCAGAATTGCAATAGCTGCGAGCGCCAACAGTTCGGCCCTGAGTGGGTCTGCCACCGCTGTCACTCATTCGACATGGGCTGGAAGCCGGTCGAGGGCAACGGCCGCATCTACTCGTGGGAGCGTGTCTGGCACCCGGTCCACCCGGCGCTGCAGGACAGTTGTCCCTACATCGTCGTGCTGGTCGAGTTGCCCAATCACGAGAATGTCCGCATGGTCGGCAACCTCGTCGGCGACCCAATGCAGACCGTCGAAATCGGCGCAGAAGTCCAGCCGGTGTTCGAGGACCACGACGGCGACGACCCGTTCACCCTCGTCCATTGGGAAGTTGTGGAGTAGACATTCCTATTCCGTCATACCCGCGCTTGTCGCGGGTATCTCGACGCGAGCAACATTGCGGTCGCGCGTAACCACACCGTAAGTGGCCGCAGGGTGACTTCCGGTAGAGCTGAGGTACTGGGCTCTGCAAGATTCTCGTGGCAAGCGCGAGAATGACGTGTATAGGCGCTGGCGACTATCCGTTGTCGGCTTCTGTTCGCAATTGTGAACCGACACTACCCCGTATTGCGCAGCCCAGCGGCGACGCCGTTGACGCTGCGCAGGATCGCTTCCAGCGTGTCGGCGTATTCGGGGTCGTCCTCCGCCAAGTCACGGATGCGATTGAGCAGCTCTACCTGGAGGAAGCTCAACGCGTCGACGTACGGATTGCGCAGGGCGATGGAGCGTTGCAGGACCGGTGTACGGTCGAGCAATCGGTCCTGGTCCGACAGCCGATTGACCATGCTGACCGTTCGGTAGTACTCGCCGCGCAACCGGTCGAAGGTGCGTAGATCGCTGTCGCCGTCGCCCAGGGTGCGGGCATAGTGCTCGGCGACATCGAAGTCGGCTTTCGCCAGCACCATCTCAACGTTCGAGAGCAGCGTGGCGAAGAACGGCCAGCGCGCTCGCATGTCACGCAGTAGCTCTTCCCCGGCGTCGCCGTGACGCTCGATGAACTGTTCCAGCGCCGTCCCAACACCCATCCAGCCGGTGATCACATGCCGGGTCTGCATCCAGGCGAAGACCCAGGGAATCGCCCGCAACGAGGACAATGACGCATCGGAGCCCGGCCGGAATGTTGGCCGTGAGCCGATCGCCAGGTTGCCTAACATGCCGATCGGCGTGACCCGCTGGAAATATGCGTGAAGATCTGGATCATCGACAACCTGCGCCCGGTAGGCCTGTTCCGCGATTTCGGCCAACTCGTCCATCGCCGCGTGGTAGCGATCCCGCTCAGCGTCGGGCGTGTCGCCGTGATCCTGGTCGAATCGCTTGACCAACGATGCAGCCAGCGTCTGCTCGAGATTCCACTTGGCCAGCGCCGGCATCCCGTACGTGAACTGAATCATCTCACCCTGTTCGGTGAGCTTGATCCCGCCCTCGGTCGTGTGCGGCGGCAACGCCAGGATCGCATCGTGGGACGGTCCTCCGCCGCGACTGACTGTGCCGCCGCGTCCATGAAAGAACATCAGCTTGATGCCGGCCTCACGGGCGACCTCGTGCATCAGGTTTTGAGCGCGATACAAGCCCCACAGGGATGGCAAGACACCCGCGTCCTTCGCGGAGTCGGAGTAACCGACCATCACCTCCTGGAGGTTGTCGTGAGCCTTGAGATGGCGTCGATAGGCGCCATGACTGAACAGCGAGCGCAGCACCGACGGCGCGCGATTCAGATCGGGCACACGCTCAAACAAGGGAGCGATGCGGATCTGTCCGCCGGGCGCGCGCAAGTTGATGTCGTTCAATCCGGCCTGACGCGCGACCAGCACCGGCGCGAGCACGTCGGCCGCGGTCTCGGTCATCGACACGATGCAGGTCTGGACCGCCGCCTCGCCGCAAATCCGCTGAATCCGGCGAGCCGCGCGGAATCGGCGCAGGGTGTCGTCGTCATGCGTGGACATCGCGTGACCGACCGGGAAGTAGTCGCGGTCGAGCTCGCTGGCCAGGAAGGCCTCCTGCTGGTCACGATTGAGCTCGAGATAGCTGCCGCCGGGGGGCTGGATGTCAAGCCCTTTGAGCACGGCGTCGGCGGCCGTGTGGAAGCGATCTGCGTGATCGCGGATGTCCAGGGTGGCGAGGTGAAAACCGAAGGCGCGCGCACGATCGATCAGTGGTTGAACCACGGTCTCCGAACCCGCGTTGGCGCCGTGGAAGCGCAGGCTCTCCGCGATCGTCTCCAGGTCTTCGACATAGTCCTGAGCCGAGTCGTAGGGCACGCCATCGGGTTCGGTCGCTGTCAGCCGTGCCTCGTGGATGCTTGCCGCTCGCGTATCCAACAACGCATAGTCCGCCTCCAGCGTGGCCTGTAGCCGCGCGGACATGTAGCGGACTTTGTGCCGGTAGCGCTCCGCGGCATTGCGACGCTCCAGGCGTTCCTGAATTCTCGGCATCCGTCGCGCGTCGCGCTGCAACGATGCCTCCAGGTTCGCTGAGGCTGCGACCCGGCGCACCGAGTGGGGCAGCATCGGATCCATCGCTCGGACGGCATTGAGATGTTGTCGTAGCACCGTGGCGCGCATCGTCAGAGCCGTTTGCCAGGTCAGGTCGGGAGTGACGTTTGGATTGCCGTCGGCGTCGCCGCCCATCCAGGAACCCAACACGATCGGCGTCGGAGCATCTTTGGGACTGATGCCCGTCGCCTGGCGAAACCGACGAGTCACGTCAGGCACCGCATCCCACAGCGTGGTCTCGAACGTGCGAAGCAGCAAGCGCGATTCTTCCAGCACCGTCGGTCGGCGATGGCGGAGGTGATCGGCTTGCCAGACGCCTTCGATGTGCATTCTCAATGCAGAATCGACTTGGTCCAGCTCATCGGGAATTGCGTGCTCTCGCTCCAGCAGCAGGCGATGGACGTCCTGCAGCGTGCCCAGCATCGTCAGACGTTGCGATTCCGTCGGGTGCGCGGTGAACACCGGTTGCAGATGAATGCCGGCGGCCTGAGAGCGGATCGTCCCTTCGTCGATGCCTCGCGACAGCAGCTGTTCAACGACGGCAGGTATCGATCTCGGCGCGGTCGGTGAGTCCGATGAGCGGAGGCGTCGGCGGCGGACGCGGTGCGTCTCCTCGGCCGTGTTGGTGAGCAGGAAGTAGGTCAGAAATGCGTTGCCGACTTCGGCCGCGAGCCAAAGCGGCCAACTCTGGACCAGTTTGACAATCTCGGCGGTCAACTGTGGCTCGGGCTCTTGCCGAATCCCACGGCGACGCTGGGCGAGGCCGCGCAATTGCTCAACGGCATTGAAGACCTCTTCGCCGTCCACCTTGCGAATGGTGTTGCCCAGCAGACTGCTGAGCAGCCGCACGTCGGCTGCGAGCGGCTCGTCGACTCGCTTGCGGTCGTGATTCGGGAAGTCCTCGGTTCGACCCGTGGGCTGTGTGTCTGTCTGAGACCAACGAGCCATGCGTCACCCCTCATCGCACCACGCGGCGCCAGTGGCACTTCAACGCGTCGCATACGATGATTGCAGGTTTGCAGTGAGCGAGGGGCAACGATGAGTGAACAGTTTGGCAAGCGACAGATCGCGCCATATGGTTCCTGGGAATCGCCGGTCACCACCGAGATGCTGACGGCCGGCGCACTGCGATTCGACGAGCTGGATGTCGACGGCGACAACCTCTATTGGGTCGAGTCGCGACCGGACGACCAGGGCCGCTACGCAGCGATGCGGTACTCCTCGAGCGGTGAGATCAGCGAGGTCACGACAGCGGACTACAGCGCGCGAACGCTGGTCCACGAGTACGGCGGCGGCTCATTCGCGGTATCTGATGGCATTGGTTTTTTCTCGAACTTCAGCGACCAGCGCCTCTATCGGCGTCCGGTGGATGGCTCCGAGGAGCCGATTCCGCTCACTCCCGAGATACCAGTGCGGTACGCCGACGCCACCGTCGATGATGCCCGCGGACGATTGATCTGTGTGGCCGAGGATCATCGACGCGAGGGTCTGGAAGCCGAGAACTACCTGGCGTCGATTCCCACGGACGGCAGCGCCGCCGACGTTGAGGATCTCAATCGTCTTCACGAAGGGTTCGACTTCTGTTCTTCGCCGCGCCTAAGCCCCGACGGTCGCCGCCTCGCCTGGATCTGCTGGAACCATCCCAACATGCCCTGGGATGCGACCGAGCTCTGGCTGGCCGAGGTTGCGGCGAATGGCTCGCTGCTCTCGCCCAGGCGAATAGCCGGCGACGCCAAAGGCGATGTCTCAATCGTGGAGCCGCAATGGGGTCCCGACGGGACCCTGTACTGCGTTTCCGACGAGTCGGGTTGGTGGAACATCCAGCGTTGGGACGGCGACGAACTCGTGCCGGTCGTGTCGATGGAGGCCGAGTTCGGCCAGCCACAGTGGGAATTCTCGATGTCCACGTACGCGGTGCTGGATGAGCGCCACCTGGCGGCACAGTACGGGAACGCCGACGGTCGCAGGCTCGGCGTGATCGATGTCGAGACAGGACAGCTGAGAGAAATCGAGACGTCGTTCAACACCTTTGGTTTTTTCACCGCGGCGTGCGCCGGACGCATTATCTGCGCTGCTGCCGGACCTCATGTCGGAGCGGCAATCGTCGCGATCGACGCCGAAACTGGCGAGGTCGAGACGCTTCGCGCTTCGACCGGTCCGCAACTGGATGGCTCCTATTTCTCCGAGGCCGAGGCAGTTTCATACCCCACAACCGGCGGACGCACCTCCTACGCGTACTACTACGCCCCGCGAAATCCGGACTGGGAAGCGCCGGAGGGCGAGAAACCTCCGTTGGTGACGTTCATCCACGGTGGCCCGACCAGTGCGACCAATCCGGGATTCAATCTCGCGATCCAGTTTTGGACGACACGCGGTTTCGCCGTTGTCGACGTCAACTATGGCGGCTCCACTGGGTATGGCACTCGGTATCGGCGTGACCTGAACGGCAACTGGGGCATCGTCGACCGCGAAGACTGCGAAGCTGCAGCCAGGTACCTGGTCGAGCGAGGCGAGGTTGACGGCTCACGGCTCGCCATCCGCGGTGGGTCAGCGGGCGGTTACACGACTCTCTGCGCCCTGACCTTTGGCGATGTCTTCACGGCCGGTGCGTCGTACTACGGCGTCTCCGACGCTGCCGCACTGGCCGAGGATACGCACAAGTTCGAGTCGCGTTATCTCGACTCGCTGATTGGTCCGTATCCGGAGCGCGCGGAACTCTACGAGCAACGCTCACCGATTCACGCGGTCGACAGACTCTCGTGTCCAGTCATCTTCCTGCAAGGCCTGGAGGACAAGATCGTGCCACCCAACCAGGCCGAGCGGATGGTCGACGCCCTGCGCAAGAAGGGTCTGCCAGTCGCATACATCGCCTTCGAGGGCGAGCAGCACGGATTCCGCCAGGCCGCCAATATCCAACGGGCGACCGAGGCGGAGCTGGACTTCTACGGCCGCATCTTCGGCTTCACCCCGGCAGGCGACATCGAACCCGTCAAGATCGAGAACCTGTAGATGGCCGAGACTCACGAGCTGTCGGCGCTCGATCTGCGGGCCGCCTATCAATCGCGCGAACTATCGCCGGTCGAGGCGCTGGAAGCGTTGTTTCGTCGAATAGACCGTCTGGAACCATCGATCCATGCGTTCATCACGCAGACCCGCGATTTGGCGTTGTCTCAGGCTCGTGCGGCAGAGCAGGCGTGGCTGAGGCCGGACGCGGACGAGCATCCGCCGATGTTGGGCATTCCGGTGACGATCAAAGACCTCGTCGATGTCGAGGGTGTGCCAACGACCATGGGATCGATGGTTACGTCCCACGAACCCGCAACGCGCGATGAGCTATTCATCGAGCGGCTTCGTGACTCAGGAGCGGTCTTCCTGGGCAAGACGAACACTTCCGAGTTCGGCCTCGCCGCTCAGACGATGAACCGCGTCGCACCGTCGACTGCCAATCCCTGGAACCTTGACCGGACTGCAGGAGGTTCGAGCGGGGGAGCGGCGGCGGCATGCGCGGCAGGCTATGGGCCGCTGCACCACGGCACCGACGGCGGCGGCTCTGTCCGGGTTCCGGCTGCGTACTGCGGCGCAGTCGGTCTCAAGCCGACAGGGCGGCGTATTCCCCGGCGCGTGCGCGGCGCCGGGATGTCGCAGATTTCCACCGACGGCGTGTTGGCTCGAACACTTGCTGATGCCACGTTGATGTTCAGTGTGATCGCGGGTTTGGACCAACGAGATCCTGCTCCCTATCGATCAGCGGCAATGGACTTCACATCGTTCGCGCGGCCTGGTTCGCTCGACGGAGTCCGAGTCGCTTGGACAACCGATCTGGCCGGCCCAACGCCATGCGAACCATTGATCGAGTCTCAAGTCGCAGCGGCAGCGCAGATCCTGGCCGATGCCGGGGCAGTGGTTATGCAAGCGAGCCCGGACATTCCTGATCCGCAGGACATCTTCCCGACGCTGTCCGCTGTTGGCGCAGCATCGAACTATGGACTGATCTGTGACGGCCGGGAAGACGAACTCTCTAACTACACGCGGGGCAGCCTTAAGCGCGGGTCGGCATTGTCCGGGACACAGGTCGCCGAGGTGTACGCCAAGCTCGACAAGTTGCGGCGACAGATGGACTCGTGGTTCGATCGCTACGACGTGCTTCTCACCCCGACTTCTGCGATCGCCGCGCACGAACATGGCGCTCGCATAGACGAGATCGCGGGCCAACCGGTCAACCCATGGATGATTTCGATTCTTTACACACCGCTCGCCAATCTGATCCAGGCGCCGGCCATCGCAACGCCCGCCGGACTGGATAGCGACGGCCTGCCGATATCGGTCCAGGTCATGTCACGGGAAGGCAACGACGCAACAGCGATCCGTTGTGCCGCCGTGTTGGAAGAAGCCGGGCTTGGTGGGGCTAGTCGTCTAGCACCAATGTGACCGGAGCGTGATCCGATGGTTTGTCACCATCACGATCTGATCGTCGTTCCTCGATGTCAATTTCAACAGCGCTGGCGCGGGCAACTAACGGCCCGCTGATCAGGTGATGGTCGATCCGTAGTCCCTTGTTCTGCTGGACACCTCCGCCGCGGTAGTCCCACCACGTGTACACGCCTGCCGATTCGTCAAAGAGCCGTAAGGCGTCGGTCAATCCCCAATCGATGAGGGCGTTGAGGCGCTCCCGCTCGGGAATGGAGCAGAGAATCTTCTCATGCCAGGCCTTCGGGTCGTTCACGTCTCTGTCATCGAAGGTGACGTTGTAGTCGCCGGTCAGGACCAGAGCATCGCCGCTGTTCTGGCTGTCAAGCCAGCCTCGCAGCCGGTCGAACCATTCGAGTTTGTACTGGTACGCGGGATTGTCGATGTCGCGCCCGTTGGGACAGTACAGGCTGACCACACGCACGCCGTTGATCTCCGCGGCGATTCCGCGTGATTGATCATCCGCAGGCCAGGGAACTGCCTCTTCAACGCTGTCGGGATAGTCCAAGGAGGCGATGGCCACGCCGTTGTAGGACTTCTGGCCGTGAATCACCACGTTGTAGCCGAGCGCATCGAAGCCATCGAAAGGGAACTGCTCCTCGGTGCATTTGAGCTCCTGCAGGCAGAGCACGTCGGGCTGATGCTGGTCGAGCCAGTTGAGCACACGGTCTTCACGCGCACGGATCGAGTTGACGTTCCAGGTGGTGATGTTCATATCACGTTTCTCCGACGCGCCTCCTGGCGGGCGTGGTGCAGGATGATTCCAGCGGCGACGTTGACGTTCAGCGACTCAACTCCGTCGGCGATTGGAACAGCCACCCGGTCGTCTATCTGGGCGGCGAGCGTTGGGCTAATGCCGGCGCCTTCGTTGCCGAAGAGCCAGACAACCTTGGGCGGGATTTCGACTTCATCGAGCGGTGGGCCTCTGGTGTCTGCGCCAATCACCCGAGCTCCTTCAGCCTTGAGTCGAACCAGATCGTCGGCAAGGTTCCCCGAGCGTGCAACGCTCACGTGAAACCAGGCTCCGGTCGCGGCTCTGGTCACTCGTGCATGAGTCGGGTCGGCACTGCCCGGCCCCACGATCACCGAGTCGACCCCCATCGCAGCGGCGGAGCGAATGATGCCGCCAACGTTGCCGGCGTCTTGAATGGCGTCAAGGGCCACAACTTGCCAGCGGTCGCCATGTGGCGCAGGAGGCGACGTCGTGGGCCCCGGCAACTCGTCTCGCACGACTGCGAAGTGGCCCTGTGGCGATCTCGTGTCCGAGAGCCGCTCTGAGTCGGCCTGGCTCAGTTTGATCACTCGCAGGCCGGGCCCGTGCCATTGCTCAGGTGAGACGCTTAGTACCTCAACCACCGGCGCATTCGCTGCGATGGCGTCGCGGACCAGCTTCTCGCCGTCGAGCAGAAACACGCCCAACTCTCGCCGACCCCTGGTCGTGCTGAGTCGCTGAAGTTGGCGCAGTTGGGCGCGCGTGAGCCGGAGGCTGAGATCCTCGCTGCTCACGGCGCCCGCTGCTTACTCATGTTGGTCTCAGCCGCCGTTGAACTCGGCCTTGACCTCCGCATACCGATCGAGCATCGGGATGACGGTGCCGGCCTCGGCCGGCGGCAATCCAAAGATGATCCGTTGGAATCCCATGTCGATCAGGTCCTGCACCAACTGCGGGTTCGGTGCAACGCCGAACACGCTTCGCTGGATCGTGTCGAAGTCTCGATCGGCACGATCGGCGGAGGCTTTGAGCTGCTCCATGTCGGCGCGCATATCGCCGCGACCGACGATCGGCAACCAGCCGTCGCAGTAATCGACGACGCGGTCGAACGCCCACTTGGATTGAGCGCCCAGCAAGATCTGCGGTCCGTTCTCCTGAACCGGCTTGGGGTAACTCCAGACGGGGTCAAAGTCAACGAACTCGCCGTGGAACTCGGGCTCGTCCTGTGTCCACAGCTCGCGCCAGGCGAGGACGATCTCGCGCGTGACCTTCCAGCGGTCCTTGAAGTCCCAGCCGTGATTCTCCAGCTCTTCCGCATTCCAGCCGGCGCCGATGCCGAGGATCAAGCGGCCGCTGGAGATCATGTCGAGCGAGGCTGCCGACTTGGCCGCCACGATCACGTCGTGCTCGGGAACGAGCAGGATGCCGGTGCCAACCTTGATGTTCTCGGTCGCCGCCGCCGCCGCCATCAACGAGACGAACGGGTCGTGCGTGTGCCAGTACTCCTGTGGCAGGTCGCCGCCGCCGGGCCAGGGAGAGATGCGAGATGTGGGAATGTGCGTGTGCTCGGGGAACCAGAGCGACTCGAAGCCGCGAGCCTCGGCCTCTCGGGCGAGTTCCATCGGCTGAATGGCATAGTCCGTTGGGAACATCGATACGCCGAAATCGGTCATGTGCTGTCCTGTCTGTCTGCGTTGCGTGTCTCGCGATTGAGGATATCGCCTGCGGTTATCTTCGCTGAGATCGAGGACGAACGAAGAAAGGCAGCACCATGGTCAGCCATCAGGAAACGTACCCACCACCCAGCCGCGACGAAATCATGCGGAATTACAAGGAGCGGCGCAACTGGGGTCGCTGGGGCGATGATGATTCAGTCGGGGCGATCAATCTGATCACCGTCGAGAAACGCCTGGCTGCTCTGGCGTCGGTCCAGAACGGGCGAACCGTTTCACTGTCGCGCCCGTATCCCAAGGATCCGTCAGCGATCAATCCCACTCCGGCTCAGCATTTCATGCGGACGTTCTCGCGCGGCGACGACGGGGACGGTGCTGTCGTCGACTACTACGGGTTCATCTATCACGGACACACGTTTACGCACGTTGATGCGCTCTGCCACATCTGGGACTCGGATGGCATCTGGCAAGGGCGAGATCCCGATGAGGCGATCGACTCCGCGACGGGGGCGACGTTCGCTGACGTCACGGCATGGAATCAGGGCATCTTCACTCGAGGCGTGCTGCTCGATGTGCCGAAGTTCCGCGGCGAGCCGTACGTGACGTTCGACAAGCCGGTAATGGGCGACGAGCTCCAGGACATCGCCGACGCCCAGGGTGTCACGGTCGAACCGGGCGACGCGCTCTTGGTGTATTCCGGGCGCGAGGCATACCAGGCCGATAATCCGACGGACTTCTTCGGCCAGCCGCCCTCGCCTGGGCTTCACGCGTCAACGAGCATCTTCATCCGCGACAAGGATGTCTCGATGCTGGGCTGGGACATGATGGATCAGCGTCCCAGCGAGTATGAGCTGGCTTGGCCGGTCCATGGCGTGATCTTCAGCTTCGGCGTCGTCCTGCTGGACAACGCGTTGCTGCAGCCGTTGGCCGAGGCGTGCGCACAGGAGGGTCGCTACGAGATGTTGCTCTGCGTGCTTCCGCTAAACATCCAGGGGGGAACCGGCTCGCCGGTCAATCCGATCGCGATCTTCTAGGAAACCCCTGAACCTCTTGTTTCGCTGGCGAAACGGGACCCTCCTTCGGCCTTCGGCAGCTTCACCCACAAAGGGGGAAGCGGGGATGAGCATGGTTCAAGGGATTCCTAGGCGGTTAGATTGTCAGCCCACCGAGTCCGAGCAGGCCGCGAGCGTGTTCGACTTCGCCGACGTGTCGGTAGCCGTGGTAGAGGAGCATGCCTGTCAATGCTTGCCAGATGCTCATCGGCGGGGTTGGCTTGATTACGATCTCGTTGGAGAGATCGTCCGTGGTCAGGGTTGAGACCCACTCGCGCGTCGCGACCCAAACGCCTTGCTGGTAGGTCAGCCAGGCGTCGACATCGTTGAGCAGGACGGCGTCGGCCTGCTCCTTGGTCATGCCGGTGCCCTGCGATGTGCGATGCAGGCCGAAGTGTTGGTCCCATTCGCCGTTGAGCCAGACGGTGGGTTGTCGTTGCGCGACCCAATTGACGATGTTGTCCTCGGTACGCACGTAGTGCCAGAGGGAAAAGAACGCACTGACACCGTCATCGGCGGGTCGGGCGTTCCATTGTTCGGTGGTCATGTCGGGGACGGCTCGGTCGAGCATGGCGTGCATGCCGTCGAGACCTTCCTGGATCACTTCAATCTGAGATAGCGGCATGCTGTCCGTCCTGATTGTGGCGCGACTTCCGGCTGATCATATGCTGAGGAGAGGCTTGAGCGAGGAGACGGTCATGGCAAATCAGGCGGCGGTCGGCGAATACCAGGAGATGTTGCGTCACGGGACGATGTCAGTGGGGATCTATACCCCACGAGAAGTGGACAACCAGAAACCTCACAGCCAGGACGAGGTGTACATCATCGCCTCGGGCACGGGTGTCTTCTCGCTGGGCAGCGAGCGGATCGAGTGCGGTCCTGGAGACACGTTCTTCGTTGGCGCGGGTGCACGGCATCGATTCGTGGAGTTCAGCGACGACCTGGCAGTCTGGGTTTTGTTCTATGGCCCACCCGGAGGCGAGCATGCCCACAACGCCGGCTAGGCTTTCGGATGGCTGACGAACTGTCCTTGAGCGTTCGCTTGGCGTTTGACATCGCCCTGTGGCGGCTCCAAGAGCAGTTGGAGCGGTCGCGGAGCCTGGATAGTCGTCTGGGGAACGCTTTCGGATTGAGCGCGGCAATGATCGCGATATTGGGTTCGGCAGTGCTCTTCGCTGATGAGACCCGAACCGCGGAAATCGAAATAGCAGTGACGGCAGCCGCCGGACTCTTTGTTGCGAATATCGTGATCTCAACTGTGGCGCTGTTGATTGGCCGGATGGCGGTTGCGCCAAATCTCGCAGAGCTATTGGAGAATATCGAGTCTGGGGATTATGAGGAAGTTACGAGGTGGGCCGCTGAGGCTCTTGTCCATGCGACAGAGGGGAACGCGCTTCAGTTGCAACTAAAGGGTTGGCTGGTTAGCGCTGCTGTAGCCACGACCGCAGCCACTGCAGTGGCCGTCGCCTCGTCTGCCATTCTTGCGGTTCAATAACCCAATCGGCCGGATCGTGACGCCAGAACGGTGGGAACCCGCTGGTGTAAATGATGTCGAGCTTGCCGGGACGAAGCTTGCGATCTTCCTCACCAACAATCTCGCTTGAAGCCAGCTCAGTCGAAGAGTCTGCCACGGTGCGTCCAGATCAAGATGTTCTTGACTTCATCATATCCAGTGTGGCAGGCATTTTCTCAGTAGACGCCGCCGAGCTTTGCGTGGTCCCAGCTGTAGATGCCGGTTGGGTTGATTCTGACGACGGCTCGCTTGGAGGCCTGGCGACGGCGTTGCTCGTTGTCCATCGGGGTGGTTGAGGGGCCGGCGGCGTTTGGGTTGCGCTTTGTGCCCGTCGCGTCCTGAACCGCCATGACGAGGTCAGGGTCGTTCTGGATTACGTCGGCTTCGCCTTCGATCACGAGGCCCTTGATCTTTGAGTATTCCGTGCCCGACTCAAGCATCACGGTGATCCGCGGGTCGCGCTGGAGGTTGAGCACCTTCTGCGCCTTGGCGTAGGTGGTGAAGTGAATCTTGCCGTCGATCACGCCGTACCACATGGCGACGAGGTGCGGGAAGCCGTTATTGCCGTTCGAGGCGACTTGCAGCGTCCAGCCGGTCTCGATGAACTCCTTGGTTTCTTCGTCGGTCATGGCGATCATGTTGCGTCGGCTGGGCATAGGTTCTCCTCTTACTTCAGGTCGTAGCGGTGCTTGGAGGCAGTCTAACTTTGGGCGTGGCCCCCTCTGCCTTCGGCATCTCCCCCCGGAGAGAGGAGATGGGACTCAAGGACGGGTCATTTCTTCGGGCTTGACCCAGTCGGCGAACTGCTGTTCAGTGAGCAGGCCGAGCTCGAGGCCGGCCGAGAGCAAGGTGCCGTTGTCGGCGTGCGCCTTCTTGGCGATGGCCGCGGCAGCGTCGTAGCCGATGTGTGGGTTGAGCGCGGTGACGAGCATCAGCGAGGAGCGCATCAGCTCGTCGATTCGCTGTGAGTTCGGTTCGGCGCCGACGATGCAATTGTCGGTGAAGGAGACCGACGCGTCGCCCAACAGCCTGATGCTCTGCAGGTTGTTGAAGGCCATCACCGGCTTGAACACGTTGAGCTCGAAGTGGCCGTTGGAACCGCCGATGGAGACGGAAACCGAGTTGCCCATCACCTGGGCGCAGACCATCGTCAGCGCTTCCGACTGAGTCGGGTTGACCTTGCCCGGCATGATCGACGAGCCGGGCTCGTTTGCCGGCAGACTCAGTTCACCCAGGCCGGCACGCGGTCCCGAGCCGAGCATCCTGAAGTCGTTGCCGATCTTCATCAGCGAAACGGCGATGGTGTTGAGGATGCCGGCGAGCTCGACCTGGGCGTCGTGGGCGGCCAGCGCCTCGAATTTGTTGGGAGCCGTGACGAATGGCAGGCCGGTCAACTCGGCGATTTCCTCAGCCACCTTGACCGCGTAGTCAGGGTGCGAGTTGATGCCGGTGCCGACTGCCGTGCCGCCCAGGGCGAGCTCGTACAGACGAGGCAGCGTCTGTTCGGCGCGCTGGATTCCGTAGGCGACCTGCTGGACGTATCCGCTGAACTCCTGGCCGAGCGTCAAAGGAACGGCGTCCATGAAGTGTGTGCGGCCGATCTTGACGATGTCAGACCAGGCTTCAGCCTTGGCCTGCAACGCGTCGTGCAAGTGCCGCAGGCTGGGAATCAGGTGATGCACGGTCTGCTCGGCGGTGGAGATTGCCATGGCGCCGGGGAAGACATCATTGGACGACTGCGACATGTTGACGTGGTCGTTGGGGTGGACCGGCGACTTTGAGCCGATTTCACCGCCGAGCAGCTCGATCGCGCGGTTCGAGATGACTTCGTTGGCGTTCATGTTCGACTGCGTGCCTGAGCCGGTCTGCCAGACGACGAGCGGGAAGTGATCGTCGAGCTCGCCATCGATCACCTGCTGTCCGGCGGAGCGAATCGCGTCGGCAACCCCGCCGTCAAGCTTGCCCAGCTTCTGGTTCGCCGATGCGGAGGCGTGCTTGATGATGCCCATTGCGCGGAGGATCGAGCGCGGCATCCGCTCGCCGCCGATTTTGAAGTTCTCCAGTGAGCGCTGCGTCTGCGCTCCCCAATATCGGTCGGCGGGGACTTCGATTGTTCCCATCGTGTCGGATTCGACGCGGATTTCGGCCATTATTCAGTCCTCAGCAGGGTTTTCTTGTTCGGCTTGTTCGGCTGTGTTCGGTTTTGTTCGGGTCTGTTCGGGAACGGTCGGTGTTTGTTCCCTGATGTGCGGGCTAGTTCGCGGCTAGTCGGGCCATGTCGTCGACGAGGCCCTGGACGGCGTCGGCGGAATGCTTGAGCTGAGCCTGCTCTTTGTCGGACAGGTTGATCTCGAGGATTTGCTCGATGCCGTTTGCGCCGAGGATGACGGGCACGCCGATGAAGAGGCCGTCGACGCCGTACTGACCGTTGAGCAGGGCGGCGCAGGGAAGGATGCGGCGCTTGTCGAGGGCGATTGCGTCGACCATCTGGGCGACCGCGGCCGAGGGAGCGTAGAAGGCCGAGCCGGTCTTGAGCAAATTGATAATCTCGGCGCCGCCGTTGCGGGTGCGCTGGATGATCTGGTCGAGTTGATCCTCGGGCAGCAGCTTGGTGATCGGGATGCCGGCGGCGGTCGTGTACGAGGCGAGCGGGACCATGGTGTCGCCGTGTCCACCCAGAACCAACGCGTTGATGTCCTCGACGGAGACGTTAATTGCTTCGGCCAGGAAGGAGCGGTAGCGCGCGGTGTCGAGGATGCCGGCCATGCCGACGACGCGCGAACTGGGGATGCCGGCGGCGTCGTAGGCGACGTGGCACATGGCGTCGAGCGGGTTAGAGACGACGACGATGGTGGCGTCGGGTGACTCGGCAATGGCGGCTCTCGCGACGGAGTCGACGATGCCCATGTTGATCTGGAGCAGGTCGTCGCGCGACATGCCGGGCCTGCGGGCGACGCCTGAGGTGATCACCACGATGTCGGAGTTGGCAGTGGGACCGTAATCGGTCGCGCCGGTGATGGCGGCGTCGACGCCGACGACTGGCGACGCTTCATACATGTCGAGCGCCTTGCCCTGAGGCAGGCCGTCGACAATGTCGACCAATACGATGTCAGCGTAGCCACGCTCGGCGAGTCGTTGAGCGGTAGTCGCGCCGACGTTGCCGGCTCCAATGATGGTGACCTTCGTTCGCATGTTCAGCATCCTCTCTGGGCACGGGCGGATGGTCCCGTGACGGTAAGTAACGGGAGGTTGTATGTCTTTGTTATCGGATTTGCGCGTTTGAGTCTGCCACGTGCGCGGCTGAAACGGCTGAGTTTCAAAGTAGAGCTCTCACTTGGGGAACGAAGGAGCAAGTAATCGTCTCCAAGCCGGAACATGGTGCAGGACCCCCTCAGCCCCCCGTTCAAGCCGGGGACAGGCTCCGCACGGGGGAGCGGGGAGCAGTGGATGTTGCGGTTTACTGTGTGGCAGCGATGTTGTTCAAGGCGCTTCCGGCCTGGAACCAGGTGACTTGTTCGTCGGTGTAGGTGTGATTGACCGACACTTCGTCACTTGAACCGTCCTCATGGTCGATGCGCAGGGTCAGCGGGTTGCCCGGAGCGAAGTTCGCGAGGCCCAGTACGCTCAGCCGATCTCGTTCGCCGACGAGGTCGTAGTGGGACGGATCGCTGAATGTGACGGCGAGCACGCCCTGCTTCTTCAGGTTGGTTTCGGCGATGCGAGCGAATGACCGGGCGATAACGACGTAACCACCGCTGAAGCGGATTTCCATCGAGGCGTGTTCGCGGCTGGAGCCCTCTCCATAGTTCTCGTCGCCGACGGCGACCCAGCGGATGCCGGCGTCCTTGTAGGCGCGGGCGACTTCGTTCACAGGCTGGTCGGCCTGGCCGCTGAACTGGTTCAGCGTGGTTCCGGTACCTCCGGTGAAGGCGTTGACGCCGCCGCTGAAGAGATTGCCTGAGATGTTCTCAAGGTGTCCGCGGAATCGGAGCCAGGACCCGGCCGGCGAAATGTGGTCGGTTGTGGTCTTGCCCTGTGTTTTGAGCAACAGAGAGAGGAACGTGTAGTCGCCGCCATCCCAGCGGTTGAATGGCGTCAGGCGCTGGAGGCGGTTGCTCTCGGGGCTGATGACGATATCGATGTCGCTGCCATCGTCGGGCGGTGCGATGAAGCCTTCCTCGCCGGGGTCGAACCCGTTGGGCGGCAACTCGTCGCCTGTCGGCGGCGTGAAACGGAACTCGCCGTCGGCGGTGGCGAGGGCGTCGCTGCGAGGATCGAATCCCATTTCACCGGCAAAGGCAGTCGCGACGACCAGCTCGGGTGAGCCGATGAAGGCGAGCGTGTTGCGGTTGGCGTCGTTGCGTCCGGGGAAGTTGCGGTTGAAGGAGGTGACGATCGTGTTCTGCTGGCCGCCTTCGACGTCCTCGCGTTTCCATTGACCGATGCAGGGACCGCAGGCGTTGGCGAGCACCGTCGCGCCGGCAGACTCGAATGCGTCGATCTGGCCGTCGCGCTGGATCGTGGCGCGGATCTGCTCGGAGCCTGGGCTGACCAGGAGCGGCGTGCGCAGCTCGAGGCCTGCTTCGGCAGCCTGTCGAGCGATGTGGGCCGCGCGGCTCATGTCCTCGTAGGAGGAGTTGGTGCAGGAGCCGATCAGCGCGCTCTCGACGTTGACGGGGTAGTCCTGCGACTCCATGAAGGAGCGGACCTCGGCGACGGTGTTGCGCAGGTCGGGCGTATGCGGGCCGACCCAGGCCGGTTCCAGTTCGCTGAGATTGATCTCGATGACGCGGTCGAAAATCTCGTGGCGCGCTGCCTCGACGCCGTCGTCGGCTCGGAGGTATTCGGCGTTGGCCTCGGCGAGGTCGGCGATGTCTCCGCGACCCGTGCTGCGGAGGTAGGCGGCCGTGCGACCGTCGAACTGGAAGAGCGAGGTGGTGGCGCCGATCTCGGCGCCCATGTTGGTCACGGTGCCTCGACCGGTGGCGCTCATTGAGGCGAGGCCGGGGCCGAAGTACTCGACGATTGCACCGGTGCCGCCTTTGACGGTGAGTACGTCGGCGACGCGCAGGATGACATCCTTGGGCGCGGTCCAGCCATCGAGCTTTCCGGTCAGGTAGACGCCGATCAGCGTGGGCATCGTGACGCCCCAGTCGAGTCCAGCCATCACATCCACGGCGTCAGCGCCGCCGACGCCGATGGCGATCATGCCCATGCCGCCGGCGTTGGGCGTGTGCGAGTCGGTGCCGATCATCATGCCGCCGGGGAAGGCGTAGCTCTCGAAGACGACTTGATGAATGATGCCGGAGCCGGGCTTCCAGAATCCAGCGCCATAACGCGCGGCGGCGCTGCGCAGGAAGGTGAAGACCTCCTCGTTCTCGGAAATGGCGACCGCCAGGTCGGGGTCCGCGCCCACGTGGGCCTGGATCAGATGGTCGCAGTGCACGGTCGTCGGAACGACGACTCGCCGCAGGCCGGCGAGCTCGAACTGCAGCAGGGCCATCTGCGCGGTCGCATCCTGAAGGGCGACGCGATCGGGCTGGAGCACCGCGTGATCGACGCCTCGCTCGATGGGCTGATTGGATGGGTCGGTGAAATGTCCGAACAGGATCTTCTCGGACAGCGTCAGAGGACGGTCGATGCGTTCGCGGGCGACGGCCACACCGTCACGCAGCTTGGCGTAGGCAGCGTCGATGCGCTGCAGGATGTCGGATTCGTGAGCCATGTCGGGTTCGTGAGCCATGTCGGGTTCCAGTTCGGTGCTGTCGTGCGCGCGGTTCGGGACCGGTGTTGAAGAGGTCAGAGGGGGATATTCCCGTGCTTCTTTGGCGGTGAGGTGTCGACCTTGTCGGCGAGCATGTCGAGCGCGCGGAAGATCGCGGTGCGGGTTTCGCGCGGGTGAATGACATCGTCAACGAACCCGAGCTCCGCCGCCTGATAGGGCCGATAGAACTCGGCTTCGTACTCGGCGATCAGCTTGGCGCGCTCGGCAGCCGGATCTTCGGCTGCGGCGATTCGGCGTCGGTGGATGATGTTGACAGCGCCATCGGAGCCGGTGACCGCGATCTGGGCCGTGGGCCAGGCGAGGTTGACGTCAGAGCGGAGGTGCTTGCTGCTCATGACGACATAAGCGCCGCCGATCGACTTACGCAGCGTCACGGCGACCTTAGGTACGGTCGCTTCGGCGTAGGCGTAGAGGAGCTTTGCGCCGTGGACGATGATCCCGCCGTACTCCTGCTGCGTGCCGGGCAGGAAGCCGGGTACGTCGACGAGGGTGACGATGGGGATGTTGAAGCAGTCGCAGAAGCGGACGAATCTCGCTGCTTTGCGCGAGGCGTCGATGTCGAGCACGCCGGCGAGGCTGTCGGGGTCGTTGGCGACGATACCGACGCCGTAGCCGCCCATGTGGGCGAAGCCGATGGCGACGTTGCGCGCCCATTGCGCCTGGATCTCCATGAACTCGCCGTTGTCGACGATCTCGCGGATGACTCGGCGCATGTCGTACGGGCGAGTGGAGTCGGCGGGAACGATATCGACGAGGTTGTCGAGCTTGCGATCGGGTGAGTCGCCGGTGTCGATCCAGCGCGGATCTTCCATGTTGTTTTGCGGTAGGAACGTGAGGAGCTGACGGACGCTGTTGAGCGTCGCCTCTTCGCCCGGGATGCAGAAGTGAGCCACACCGGTCTTGGTGGCGTGGGTCATGGCGCCACCGAGTTCCTCGTGGGTGACTACCTCGCCGGAGACGGCGCGGATGACGTCGGGGCCGGTGATGTACATCTGACCGCTGCCCTGGACCATGAAGATGAAGTCCATGATTGCCGGTGAGTAGACGCCGCCGCCGGCGGCAGGTCCGGCGCAGACAGCGATCTGCGGGACGAGCCCGGATGAGAGTGTGTTGCGCAGGAAGATCTCGCCGTAACCCCGCAGCGAGGTCACGCCCTCCTGGATACGGGCGCCGCCGCCGTCGTTGATGGCGACGATCGGCGCGCCGACCTTCATCGACAGGTCCTGGATCTTGACGATCTTCTCTGCGGCTGCTTCGGAGACCGAGCCGCCGTAGAGGGTGAAGTCCTGGGCGTAGGCGAATACGGTCCGGCCGTCGACCGTTCCGTGTCCGACGACGACGGAATCACCCTCGGGCCGATTGTTTTCCAGACCGAACCCCGTGCCCCGGTGCTTGACGAATGGATCCATTTCAGTGAACGAGCCAGCGTCGAAGAGGATGTCGAGTCGTTCTCGGGCGCTGAGCTTTCCGCGACTGCGCTGCCGCTCCATGGCGGCGGCTCGAGCCTCATCGGCGTTGCCGTTGAGCCGACGCTGAGCGACTTCTTCGAGCAGAAAATCTATGCCGCGGTGGGGACTGTTCTGCGAACTGTTCTGCGAACTGTTCTGCGAAGAGGGCTGGGCAGGTTCTGAGACCATGTGTCACCTGACGCTCGGTGTAGCGGGACCCGTCGAGTGGCGGCTTCGCAGGAAATGAGGCTACTACAGGGGGATCGCAGGGACAATCAACGGCGAACACCTGCGAGAACGCCTACGTGTCAGCGTACGCATGGTTAGCCTGGCGGTTCGCCCGACTCAGGTTCATCGGATTGCTCTGATTGGGTGTCAGGGTCGGCCGCCGGCGGGATGATCAAGGCGGCTCCGATGGGCAACGTGTTCGCCTGCGCCTCGGTGAGACCGTTGTAGTTCATAAGCTCAACCCAAGTGAAACCGAAGGCGGCCCCGATGCCGGACAGCGTGTCGCCGGGTTGCACGATGTAGATCTCGCCCGGTGCACGTTGCGGTTCGCTCGGCTGACTGGGTGTCGAAGAAACTGGCGCCGCCGCTCCGCAGGCGCCTTCGCGAATCGGGATACGAAGCTCGTCACCGATATCGATATGCGAGATATCAACAATCGTGTTAAGCCGCTGAATCTCCTCGACTGTGATGCAGAAGCGTCCGGCGATGTCCACCAGACGGTCTCCGGGCTGTACGACGTAGACGATCTCGGTGACGGGCGCATCTTCGATCGTGATCTCGTCGGTGAACAGATACGGAGCAGGCAACGGGTCGGGCAGCGCCTCGACGGGGATGTCCTCGTTGATCGGAAGAGCTTCTGTTTGGCTTGCCGATGTATCGGTCGTCGCGGGCGTGCCGGAGTTGTCGCAGGCAGTCGCGAGGAGCAGCGTTGTAAGCAATGCCACGAGCCATGCAGCGCGGCAAGTAGCGCGGCGGTTAGCGCAGAAGGGCGAACGGTTCACTCCGTTAGTGTCGCATGTCATGGACTGCGCGTTTCCTCGGTCTCGCAGGATGTCGCAGGAGCAACGGGGCTGCCGGCTCGCTGCAGCAGGCAGGCAAGTATCGCGTGGTTCAGCGTTGCGATATCGCCGAAGACCTCGCGGTTGATGTTGTCGAGGTTGTCGGCCGGTGTGTGAATCACAGCGCCGGGCGGGAAGAGGAAGATCGCGGGAATGCCTTCGGCGATGAAACTGGCGTGGTCGGAGCCCACTTGCATGGGCAACGTGCCTGTGGACGCATTGATCTGTAGTGCTTCGGCCACTGCATTGCCCAGTGCTCGCAATTCGTCCGAGGCGACGATCCGATAGGGCGCGCGGCCGTCGCCGATTGCATCGAGGTTGAGCATCGCGGTAACTTCGTTCAACTGTCCGCTCTCACCCAGTTTCTGAACGAACTCTTGCGATCCGAACAGACCCAGTTCTTCCGCTCCGAATCCCACGAAACAGATATCGTCGGCTGCTGGATGATTCGCCCAGGTCTCCGCGAACGCCAGCATCAGCGCCGTGCCGGAGGCGTTGTCGTTTGCCCCGTCGACTTCGGGCACGGTGTCGTAGTGTCCACCGACAATCACCCGGCAGGTTCCGCCCGGTTTGCGTGCGACGACATTCTGGGACTCACCGTTGGTCGGCGTCGCATCGGGGATCGTGATGCGCTCGCCGATGCGCGCGTGCAGTTGATCGGCGGTGGCCAGGCTGACGTGGAGCACGGGGATGTCGACGCTGTATGCGCCGAACGTTCCGCCGATTGAATCGGAGGTTCGGGTGTTGGAGATGATCAGCGCTGCGGCTCCTGCGGATTTGGCGTTCGCTGCCTTATGGCGGAATTCGACGACTCCACGATTGACGAGGGCGATCTTGCCTACCACATTGACTTGGGCAAAATCGGTTGGCTCTCCGTAGCCTGGGACCCTGACCAGGATGGCGCTGAGTCCGATTGGGGCAGAACCGGGGAACCGGAATCCGAAGGTCGGGGCCCTGCTGTCGATGTCGATGCGACTGATGCTTGGCGCGCCGGTGTAGGCGAACGTCTCAAGCTGGGTCTCGTAGCCGAGTTGTTCGAAGGAGTCGGCGAGGTAGTCGGCTGCGGCTCGTTCCTGAGCGGTGCCTGAGGCTCGTGGGCCGAGTTCGCCGGCGAGGTGGTTGAGATATCCGAGCGCGGTGTCGAGGTCGAAGTCGGGTGGCGGCGGACCTGTGGACGGCGCAGGCTGGTCTTGCCGGCCTTGTTCGGTAGATTCGGGCTCGGACTGATGCGGTTGCGACTCAGTGGATGGTTGCTCTTGCTGAGCCTCGACTGGCTGCGCTGTGGCTGCGGCCGGCGATTGGGTTTGGGATTGAGGTTGTTCTTGCTGTGACTGGGCAGCGACCTGCGACTGTTCGGATTGCGGTCGAGGCGTGTTGTCGTTGTTGCAAGCGGTGAACAGTAGCGCCGTGGCGGCGACTGTCAGGAGGAGTCGAAAGGTCACGGGAACGGCGCTGTGGTCAACGATCGCGGCGGAAGAAGCGTCGCAGGGGATTCGAGCTGGTCTGCTCGTAGGTGATGTAACGGTCTCGCCAGTAGCCGCCCTTTGGTTGGTTGGCCTGGGGGTTGCCGCCGCGTGTGGTCCAGAACAACCCGATCACGAAGATGACGATGCCCGCGACTGCGATCCACAATCCTCCGCCTCGGAAGACCAGTCCGACGATCAGCATCAACGCACCGACAATCAAAAGGTGGTTGGGGGTTAGTGATGTCGCGCGGTTGATCAGCACCGCGCCGATTCGTTGTGCGGCAATTCGAAGTGGGCCGGGACGGCGTGACTGCCGCTTGCGCCAATCGAAATCCTCGATGTTGGCCAGGACTTCTTCTACGTCGCGTTCGAGTCGGTCAGAACCGTCCGACATGGTCGCTCCTCCGCTGCCCGTTGCTATCAGTTTAGCGCCCACTCTTAGCGAAAGGAGAGCGTGCCCCATCCGCCGCCACCCGGAGTTTCGATCCGAATGATGTCGCCGGGTTCGACGTTGATGGTGACTTTGCCCGGCAGCTTGCGGCGGGTCGGTTTGCCGCTCGCAGAGGTCGTTTCGAGGCTGTTTCGACCGGTCCTGCCCGGTGCCCCGCCTTGCGAGCCCCATGGTTGTTGAATGCGCCGCTCGGAGATCAACGTCAACTGCGCGGGTCCCAGGAACTGTGTGCGACGGATCAATCCGTGTCCGCCGCGATGGGCGCCGCGTCCGCCGGAACGCGGGCGGATGTTGTTCTCGATCACTCTCAGCGGGTAAGCCAGTTCCAGCGCCTCGGCGGGCGTGTTGAGCGTGTTGGTCATGTGCGAATGGGCCGCGTCGAGACCGGGGCCTTGCGGTCCGCCGCCGAGACCGCCGCCGGAAGTTTCGTAGTAGGCCCACGGTTGGCCGTTTCGTGGATCGATGCCACCGGCGGTGAGGTTGTTCATCGTGCCCGACGACGCTGCGGGCATGCGCTCGGGCAATAGCTGATTGAACGCGCCCCAGACGGTGTCGACGATGCGCTGTGATGTCTCGACATTGCCGGCGGCGACCGCCACGGGCGCCTGCGCCGCCACCACCGAGCGTTCGGGCAGGGTGAACGTGATCGGTCGGAAGAGTCCCGAATTCATCGGCGTGCCGGGAGGCAACAAACAGCGAATGACGTAGTAGCAGGCGGAGCGGGTCACGGGCGCGACGGCGTTGATCGACGCCGCGCGTTGGGGGGCGGTGCCGGAAAAATCGAAGTGGGCACGATCTTGATCGAGCGTCAGCTCCAGCTTGATCGGCACCGGATCGGGTGTGTGACCGTCGTTGTCGAGCGAGTCCTCGAAGCGCCAGGTTCCATGCGGCAGATCGGCGAGTGCCGCTCTGGTGAGCCGCTCTCCGTAGTCGAGCAGCGCCTTCGTCGTCTCGCGGTAGGCGTCGTCTCCGTAGTCCGCTTGTAGATCGGCGGTTCGTCGTTCGCCGAGTCGCTGAGCTGCAATTTGAGCATTGAAGTCGCCGCGCCGTTCGTCCGGGGTGCGAACGTTGCGCAGGATCAACTCCAGTACCTCTTCGACAAGGTCGCCCGCCCGATAGAGGCGAATCGGCGGGATGATGAGTCCTTCCTGGATCAACTCGCGCGCGACGGGCATCGAGCCGGGAGCCATGCCGCCGATATCGGCCTGGTGCGCGCGACTGGCGACGTATCCGATCGGTTCGTCGCCCTCTGTGGCGCCGTGAGCGAAGACCGGCGAGACCATGGTCACGTCCGGCAAATGCGTGCCGCCGAGGAACGGGTCGTTGAGGATCGCGAGATCGCCCGGCTTCCACGGCGCGAGCCGCTCGACCGCGCGCACTGACTCGGGCATCGCGCCCAGGTGGACGGGAATGTGAGCGGCCTGGGCGAGCAGCTGACCGTCCTGGTCGAAGACGGCGCAAGAGAAGTCGGCTCGCTCCTTGATATTGGGCGAGAGGGCGGTGTGTCTGAGGGTTGCGCCCATCTCCTCGGCGATCGAGCTGACCAGGGAATCGAAGATGGCGAGTCGGGCGGGATCGATGTTGGTGGTTGACATAATGCGCTCGCTCAGGATTCGCGGCTCAAGACGAGGCTGCCGGACGGGAGCAGGGCGGCCGTCCAGCCGGGCGGAACGGTCACCGTGGTGTCGAGCTGTGTGATAATCGCGGGTCCTGAGACAGACTCGGCGATCGAACCTCTCGAGAGGATTTGAGTGTCCTGGGCTCGCTCCCATGTCACAACGTCGGTCCGGGATTGATCGGTTGCCGAATCTTGTGCGCCTCCGACATCACCGCGATATCCGCTGTGGCGGGCCTTTGCGCGTGCGGTCACGACCTCAACCGGCGTGTCGGGCGAGGAAAAACCGAAGCGCTCACTATGAGCCTCGTGGAAGGCATCCCTCACCGCCTGGGCTTGGTGGCCGTCATTGAGTGACACGGTGAGTTCATGGGACTGTCCTCGGTAGCGCAGGTCTGCCGCGTACTCGACGATGACGCCTTCGGTGTAGCCGTCCTCTGCGATTGCCGTCCTCGCTTGCGCTGCGATGGCTGCGAATGCCTCATTCAGTATTTCGATGGATCCCACGTCTTCAGGATTGACGCTGAGATGGAGTCCCTGCTCGGCGTCGCGGGTGATGTCGGCAATCAGCATGCCGGCGGCGGAGAGCACTCCGGGCGAAGGTGGAATGAGCACCTGGGGTATGCCGACGGCGTCGGCGAGATCGCAGGCGTGGAGCGGGCCTGCGCCTCCAAACGCGACGAGGGTGAATCGAGCGGGGTCGTAGCCGCGCTCGACGGAGATGACGCGGAGGGCTCGAGCCATGTTGGCGTTGACGACATCGATCACGGCCTGCGCGGCGGCCTCGATAGAGCTGAATGGTTCGGCGATCGTGGTAATTGCCCGGCGAGCGCGCTCGATGTCCAGCGCGACTGTGCCTCCGAGCTGCTGCTCGGGACGGAGGCGTCCCAGGACGGTGTGCGCGTCGGTCACGGTAGGCAGGGTTCCTCGTCCGTAGGCGGCTGGTCCGGGATCGGCGCCGGCGGATTGTGGACCGACTCTGAGCGCGCCGCCCGGGTCGAACCAGGCGATCGAGCCACCGCCCGCGCCCACGGTGTGCAGGTCGACGGCCGGCGTGCGGATTGGCATGTCATCGACGACGAGGTCGGTTCGTTCGAGTAGTCGGCCGGGGCACAGGGCGACATCGGCTGATGTGCCGCCCATGTCGAACGTGATGGCGTAGCCGTAACCGTCGGTGTCGGCTGCGGCGAATGCTCCGGCGACGCCTCCGGCCGGACCTGACAAGACCGTGCGGACGGCGTTACGACCGGCGGAATCGCCGGAGAGCGAGCCGCCGTTCGACTGCATGATCCGTAGTCGGACGCTGCCTTCGCTTTGTGCGTTAAGCCTGGATTCGAGGGTGTCCAGATAACGCGACATCACCGGCGAGAGGTAGGCGTTGGCTGTGGTGGTGCTCATCCGCTCGAACTCGCGATGCTGGGGCAGGATTTCGTAGGAAGCCGAGACGTTGAATCCCCGCTCGCGGGCTCGCGTTGCGGCCACTGCCTCGTGTTGGGTGTTGATGAAGCTGAACAAGAAACAGATCGCGACGCTTTGCACGTTCGCTCGCTCGATCCGATCGAGGACCGCGTCCAGCTCGTCGACGTTGAGCGGCGTGACCACTGTGCCGTCGGCGGCAATTCGCTCGTCAACCTCAAAGCGCAGTCGCTGCGCAACCAGCGGCTCCTTGCGCTGCGGATGGAGCGCGTACAAGTCGGGTCGGGCTTGACGGCCGATGACCAGGGTGTCGCGGAAGCCCTTGGTCGTGATTAGCGCCGTCGGCGCGCCGCTGCGCGTGAGGAGCGTATTGGTGGCAACCGTGGAGCCGTGAACGACTTCTTCCGGAGACCAACCGAATTCGGCGAGGCCATCGATGATGGCTCGGCCGGGATCGTCGGGGGTCGAGGGCCGCTTGGCGATGCTGATTTCGCCGTCGTGGAGAAAGACGAAGTCGGTGAATGTCCCTCCAACATCGACGCCGAGCAACAGACCGTGGTCGGTATCAGCTGGTATTGCGTCTGGTTCAGCCATGGTCGTGCCAGTCTAGGAGTCCTCTGTACCACTGCTTGCACTCTCCGGGCGGGGAACCCCCCCTTCAGCCTGCGGCAGCTTCCCCGGCAAGGGGGGAAGCGGGGTTCGTGCTGTTCGGGCCATCCCCGGGTCGAGTGTTTGGATTGCTTGACTGCCTTGGGATGCGCTCATAGCGTCAGTTGGTAAGCTCTGTCGTTATCGACGGCTCGCCTTAGAGTCACCATTGAGTCACGTTTGAGATGGATGGAAACCGATGCCTGACGCTGCTGAAATAGTTCTACAAGCGAAGAGTCGGTCCGTCCTGGGCAAGAAGGTCAAGCGGTTGCGACGCGACGGCGTTGTGCCCGGCAATGTCTATGCGCGCGGCGAAGAATCACGTGCGATTCAGTCGACGCTCGCAGAGATTCGGCGAGTGTTCGGCGCAATTGACCGCAACTCCGTGGTGACGATGTCGATCGATGGTTCCGACGACACGATTCCGGTGGTGCTCCGTGAGGTGCAGCGGCATCCGGTGACCCGTCAGCTGCTCCACCTTGATTTCTATCAGGTTGACCTGCTTCGCCGGATTCACTCCGACGCGCGATTGCTGCTGATCGGCGATTCCGAAGCGGAAACCAAGGGCGGCACCGTGGTGCAATCGCTTGACCTGATCATGCTTGAGTCCCTGCCTGAGGCGATGCCTTCGGTGTTGGAAGTCGACATCTCGGTGCTCGACGAGTTCGGCCAGTCTGTCCTGGTCCGGGACCTGGAGCTGCCGGAGGGTGTGATCGCCCTGACCGACGGCGCAGTCGCGGTCGCGACCGCGTTGGCGCCGCGTGTCCTTGAAGAGGATGAAATAGAGGTCGACGAGTTGGCGCTGGACGAAGAGGGTCTCGAGCCGGAGGAAGAGGCCGTCGACGAGGAGTAATCGGCTACGCCCGATTACGCCTGTTTGCGGACTCGGTCGCCGCGGAGTTGTCCGCAGGCTGCTGCGATATCCCGTCCCTGTTCGACGCGCACGGTTGCGGGAACGCCGCGTTCCTGAAGCGCGTGCTGAAATCCGAGTGTCGCCCTGCGAGTCGGCCGTTCGCCGACCACGCCGGGCGAGGGATTCAACGGGATCAGGTTGACGTGCGCGCGCAGACCGCGAATGCGGTCTGCGAGTCGTCGTGCGTGGTCTCGACTGTCGTTGACGTCTCGAAGCAGGACGTATTCAAACGTGACCCGGCCGCTGGTGCGGTCGTTGTGGTCTCGGACGGCGTCGAGTATGTCATCGATTGACGCTCCTGGTACTGGAACCAGTTCGTTGCGCAGCTCGGGGTCCGGCGCGTGCAGTGACACGGCGAGGTTGACGTGGGGATGGTCGGTAGCAAGCCGCCGGATGTTCTGAGGAATTCCGACGGTCGAGACCGTGATGCGGCGCGGGGAGAGAGCAAAGCCGTCGGGATCGGTGAGGCGTTGAATAGCCTCGCTGACGTGGACGTAGTTGGCGAGTGGCTCGCCCATGCCCATGAACACAACGTGGGTGAGCTCGCGGCCTTCGTCCCGCGCCCAGGAGCGCGCCAGGATGGCCTGTCGCATGATCTCGCCGGCCGTGAGTTGACGGCGTAAACCCTGTAGTCCCGTGGCGCAGAAGATGCAGCCCATCGCGCAGCCGCCCTGCGATGACAGGCAGACGGTGTCGCGAGGTTTGGAGCGAATCAAGACGGTCTCGATCAACTCGTCGTCCTGAAGTTTGAGCAGCGCTTTGCTGGTCGAGCCGTCGGCCGATGTCTGAAACTCGACCGGTTCGGATGTAGTTGTGCTGAACTCGGCGAGCCTGTTGCGCAAGTAGGTCGGAAGATCGGACATTGCTGCGGGATCGGTCACGCCGCGCTGATAGATCTGGCGCCAAATCTGTTTGGCCCGGTATGCCGGTTGAGCAAGTGATTCGACGAGTTCGCTGAGGCCTGATTGGTCGAGGTCGAGCAGCTCAGTCATTGGCTGAGCCGAATCGTTGGCCGATCAGGTCTCTGGTTCCGCGCGCGAATTCCTCGGCGCTTAGTTCTCGTTTGCCGGCTCGTTGCAGCCGATGGATTTCGAGGATGCCGTCGGCGGTTGCCACGTTAATCGTGGCTCCGGCGTCCAAAATCGTTCCTGGCGGACTATTCATGTTCGAACCGGAGCAGGTTGCCTGTTTGATTCGGATAGGCGTCTGGTCGAGGGTGGTCGCGGCGGCCGGCCAAGGCGTGTAAGCGCGGATGTGCCGGGCGATCTGGTCGGCGGATTGATTCCAGTTGATCCTGCCCTGTTGCTTCTTGACTCGGCGCGCTCGCGTGGCCTGGTCCGGGTCCTGGGCGACCGGATCGATGTCTCCGCTCAGCCAGTCCGGGATCGTCTCCAGCAAGAGTTGCGCGCCCATCGTTGCGAGGCGATCGCTGAGTTCGCCTGCGTGTTCGGATGCTTGAATGGGTGTCGATTGCTGGCGCAGGATGTCCCCCGTGTCCTCGGTTTCATCGACCAGCATGATGCTGACGCCGGTCTCGGTGTCACCGTGGAAGATGGCGGCGGAAATCGGCGCCGCTCCCCGCCAACGCGGCAAAAGCGAGGCGTGGACGTTGAGTGTCCCGTGCGCAGGCAGGTCGAGGATCTCGGTCGGAATGAGTTGTCCGTAGGCAGCGACGATCTGCATGTCGGGACGGAGGCTGGTGATCTGTGCGATTGCTGCGCGGTCGCGGAGTTTCGCGGGCTGCAGCGCCGGAATGCCGTGTGCTGCAGCGAGCTCCTTGATCGGCGGCGGCCTCATTGACCGGCCGCGCCCGGCGCGGGCGTCGGGCTGCGTGACGACGGCGATTGGACGAAATGGACTGTCGATCAGCGCCTGGAGGGTCGGTAGGGCGAAGTCCGGCGATCCGTAGAAGAGGACTCGCGGTGGATCGGACATGGCGCTGCTGACGGATGGGTGGGCGTCGAGGTGGTCAAATTCGGACGGCGGCGATGCTGAGGCCGACGAAGACCAGCATCAGGACAATCGTGCCTCGGAACAGGGACCGTTCGATGCCGCGCCGGGTGCGATAGGAGTCGGCGCCCGCGCCGCCGAAGATGTTGCCGAGACCGGCGCCCTTGGCTTGCAGGATGACTGCGCCGATCACGGTCAGTGCGACCAGAATCTGGAAGATGTTGAGGATGTCGGAGGTGCTCACGTTGGGCTGGTACCTCAATCGTCCCTGTTGCGGTCATTCAGGAATCGTGACGCGCTGTGGCCGGCGCGGTCGCACGCCGGCTTCGCGGCCTTCATGGTAAGCGGTCATGATGGCATCGGCGAGTTTGGCGCTGTCGTGTCGGTAACGGTTGCCGGTGTCGATGATGTCCGACTCGATAATTCGCACTGCGTCAGCGATGTCGTCAGCGATGTCGGATTTGTCACGACTGGGCTCGACGCGGACGGGCTCCGACTTCCAACCGCGCGGCAGCCTCGCCTTGCTGTTGTTGTTTGCGACCACTGCGTCGAAGGGCAGGCCTCCGATGTGTTCGCCGATCACTCGGACGTGGTCCTGGACGGTGAAGTGGTCGGTCTCGCCGTGCTGCGTGGCGACGTTCGAGACATACAGTTTCATCGCGGCGGATTCCTGGAAGGCGATGCGCAGGTCGGGCACGAGCAGGTTGGGCAGGACGGATGTGAAGAGCGAGCCGGGTCCGACCACGATCAGGTCGGCGTTGCGGATCGCGTTGAGCGTCTCGGGATAGGCAGCCGGATGGAGCGGCTCGAGGTTGAGCTGGGCGATGCGCTGTCCGGCTTCGGTAATCGAGGACTCGCCGCGAATGGTGTCACCCTCGGAGGTCACGGCGGCGAGGCGGATGTTTTCCAGGGTTGATGGCAGGATTTTGCCGCGCACGGCGAGGACACGGCCGGTCTCGTGAATCGCTTCTTCCATCGAGCCGGCGACATCGGACATCGCGACGATGAAGAGGTTGCCGAACGAGTGGCCCTCCAGACCGTTGCCCGAGCCTTCGGGGAAGCGGTATTGGAAGAGGCGAGTCATCAGCGGCTCGGCATCTGCGAGGGCGGCGATGCAGTTGCGCAGATCGCCGGGCGGGATGATGCCGAGGTCGCGCCTGAGCCGACCGGAGGAGCCGCCGTCGTCGGCGACGCTGACGACAGCCGACAGATTGTCGGTGTAGGCCTTGAGGCCTCGTAGGAGGACGGAGAGTCCGGTACCGCCGCCAATGCAGACGATGCGGATTCCGCGACCGGCGAATCGTTGGCGATGCAACAGGTCGACGAGCGGCTCGTCGCCCCCGTTGCGCCGATCAGAGGAGCGCGCCGCTATCACGAGGCCGGAGGTGAACTTGCCGATCCCGAAGCCAACGCAGAGGATTGCGAGACTAATCAGGATCGCGCCGCGGACGGCGTAGGGCACAAACTGGAGCGTGATGTAGTAGAAGGCGCCGGGCAGCGTAACCGTCAGGTAAAGCTCACGGGCAAGGAACGAAAAGCCCAGTCCGAGCAGTCCCATGCCAAACAGCAGGAGGACGAACCATCGCTTGATTCCGATCCCAGGGGCGAGCCATTTGCGCAGCTGCCACTCTGGTCGGGCCGAAGTTCCGTCTGACGCCCGCGCGCCGGGGGAGTTCGCTCGGGTGCGCCAGAACATAACGCCACTATAGGCGGGTCAATGCTCAGGCGGTAGCGTAGGCCCTGCATAGCACTGGCTTAATGGCTCTGGAAGTGTAGGAACCCTCATGGAACAGCGACGATTTGGCGACAGCGATCTGGTGACCTCGGCGGTGGGCTTCGGCACCTGGGAGATGAGCACGACGATGTACGGCCACATCGACGTGGACGAGGCGGCGAAGGCCGTGAATATGGCGATCGACCGCGGCATCACGCTGTTCGACACGGCGGAGGTCTATGGGCCGTATCACTCGGAAGAGTTGCTGGCCAAAGCACTGGGCAATCGGCGCAAAGACGTCGTCCTGGTGACCAAGGTTGGCTTCGACTATGACGACACACCCAGCGTGAGGGGCCTCGACTCGACCAAGGCCAACATCATCGAGCACACCGAGGGCTGTCTGCGCCGGCTGAACACCGATTACGTCGACCTGATGCTGATCCACTGGCCCGACCACGACACGCCGTTCGAGGAGACGATGGAGGGCCTTGAGGAGCTGAAGCAAAGTGGCAAAATTCGCCACTACGGGGTCTCGAACTTCAACATCGACATGATGGAAGAGTGCCAGCAGTACGGGAACATCATCGCCAATCAGGTCGGCTATCACATGTTCGACCGGCGCATGGAATCACGTGTGCTGCCCTGGTGCATGGCCAATGACGTTGGCTTCATGTCCTACGGCTCGCTGGCATTCGGTCTGTTGACCGGCGCGTTCCAGCCTGACCACCAGTTTGAAGAGGGTGACTGGCGCGGCAACGGGGTCGCGTTCAATCTGCCGCTGTTCGAAGGCGAGCGCTTCAAGCAGGAAGTTGCAATCGCCAACCGGCTGAACGAGCTCGCCGACGGCTACGGCAAGACGGTCGCCCAGCTCGGCATCGCCTGGGTGCTGGACCACCCCGGCGTCACCTGCGCCCTGGTCGGGATGCGCAACGAGCGAGAGCTCGAGGAGAACGTCGCGGCGACGGACTGGAAACTGACCGAGGAGATCCGCAGCGGCATCAACCAGATCTTCGACGAGGTCGGCGTTCCCACATACCAGAACCTGGATCAGGTCGTACACGTCAACCGCGCCACGGGAGCTCGCCGAAACCTGCGCGACTAGCGTCCGCTCCCTCGGGTCCAACACCCTCTGGTCCCCTCTCCCTCTGGGAGAGGGCTAGGGTGAGGGCCGGAAAGCAGGCAGAGCGCGGCTGCCACAAGACAAAGGAAAAACGGCTAGCAATGGAACAGCGACGATTCGGCGACACAGACCTGGTCGCATCGGCGGTGGGATTCGGTACCTGGGAGATGAGCACCACGATGTACGGCCACATCGACGTCGATGAAGCGGCCAAGGCCGTGAACATGGCGATCGACCGTGGGATCACCCTCTTCGACACCGCCGAGGTCTACGGTCCGTACCACTCCGAGGAACTGCTCGCGAAAGCGCTGGGCAATCGCCGCAACGAGATCGTGCTCGTGACCAAGGTTGGATTCGACTACGACGAGACGCCCAAGGTGATCGGTCGGAACTCGAAGAAGGGCCACATCATCGAGCACACGGATGACTGCTTGCGGCGTCTGAATACCGACTACGTCGACCTGATGCTGATTCACTGGCCCGACCACGACACGCCCATCGAAGAGACGATGGAGGGTCTGGAGGAGCTCAAGCAGAGCGGTAAGATTCGCCACTATGGCGTCTCGAACTTCAACATCGACATGATGGAAGAGTGCGAGCAGTACGGGCACATCGCCGCGAATCAGGTCGGCTACAACATGTTTGATCGGCGCATGGAGTCTCGCGTGCTGCCCTGGTGTCAGGCCAACGGGGTCGGCTACATGGCCTACGGCTCGCTCGGCTTTGGACTGCTGACCGGCGCGTTTTCCCCCGATCACACGTTTGAAGAAGGAGACTGGCGTCGCAGCGGCGTGGCCTTCAACCTGCCCCTGTTCCAGGACGAGCACTTCCGCAAGGAAGTCGAAGTGACCAACCGTCTGGTGGAGTTGGCCGCCGGCTACGACAAGACGGTGGCGCAGCTTGCCCTCGCCTGGGTGCTGGACCATCCCTCCGTCTCATGCGCGCTCGTCGGCATGCGTAACGAACGGGAGCTAGAGGAGAACGTCGCAGCGACCGACTGGAAACTGACTGAGGAGATCCGCACCGGGATCAACGAGATCTTCGCAGAAGTCGGAGTGCCGACGTACCAAAACGCGCCGCAGGCGATATGAGTGGCTTCGACGATTGTGGCTGACGATTGTGGCTGACGATTGTGGCTACTATGCACAGCTCCTGGTAGCAAGGTTGGAACAACGAGGCTAGAGATGGAACAGCGACGATTTGGCGACACGGACCTGGTGGCTTCGGCGGTGGGCTTCGGCACTTGGGAGATGAGCACGAACATGTACGGCCACATCGACGTGGATGAGGCCGCCAAGGCCGTCAACATGGCGATCGACCGTGGGATCACTCTGTTCGACACGGCCGAGGGTTACGGCCCCTATCTCTCCGAGGAACTGCTGGCCAAGGCCTTGGGCAATCGGCGTAACGAGATCGTCCTGGTGACCAAGGTCGGTTTCAACTACGACGATACGCCGACCATGACCGGTCTTAATTCGACGAAGAGCAACGTGATCGAGAGTACAGAGGGCTGTCTGCGTCGCCTGAACACGGACTTCCTCGACCTGTTGCTGATCCACTGGCCCGACTTCGACACTCCCATTGAGGAGACGATCGAAGGCCTCGAGGAGCTGAAGCAGAGCGGCAAGATTCGTCATTACGGCGTCTCGAACTACGACATCGACTTGATGCAGCAGTGCGAGCAGTACGGGCACATTGCGGCGAATCAGGTTGGCTATCACATGTTCGACCGACGCATGGAATCGCGAGTGTTGCCCTGGTGCATGGCCAACGATGTCGGTTTCATGTCCTACGGGTCACTTGCGTTTGGTCTGCTGACCGGCGCCTTCGCTCCTGACCACACATTCGAGGAAGGCGACTGGCGCCGCGGGGGCGTCGCATTCAACCTGCCCTTGTTCGAGCCGGAACACTTCAAGCAGGAAGTTGAAGTCTGCAACCGCCTGGCGGAGCTCGCCGACGGCTACGGTAAGACCGTGGCACAGCTAGCGCTCGCCTGGGTGCTCGACCATCCGGGCGTCTCCTGCGCGCTGGTCGGCATGAGGAACGAGCGAGAGCTAGAAGAGAACGTCGCAGCAACCGACTGGAAGCTGACCGAGGAAATCCGTAGCGGCGTCAACCAGATCTTCGACGAGGTCGGAGTGCCGACATACCAAAACACGCCGCAAATCGTGCAAAACGCAAGGGTCGCGGCCATGCGGCGATAGCGGCTAGTGCTATTCGCTTGCACGCTCGCGATTCAGGTCGAGTAGTCGCGTCAGAATTTCATCATCGGTGAGGTTGAGGGGCCAGCCGTACGCGGCGAAGACGGCGTCGTCTAACTCTTCGTGAGCATCGGATAGCCAGTCTGGTTGACGGTTGTATAGGTCGGTCATCGTGCGTTCTTGGAGCAGAACTGGATTGACGCCAGAGGGATTGAGCCAGGCTGCACGAAGCTGATCAAAACTATGCGCAGCGGCCGCGATGGTGGTGTGGTGTTCGTTCTGTGCTTTCGTCAATTCGGACTCCACTGTATCCATGGGCCACGGGAATGGGAAAGTGTTGAAGCACTGAGTGTGGGTATAGCGAGGGTCGTTGCCAACACCGAGACGTGGCGCTTGCGCCAACGCCCAGGTTTCGTGGACACGCGAATGGAGAATACCGAACGCGTAGTCGTCGTCGCGAGCAATGGCGACGACCGTTGCGTCAGGCACGACGTTCGACCCAAGCCATACATAGAATCGGTGCTTCGATGTGAGGGGGGTGGCGATGTAGCGGCCGAGAGGTTTGATGCGAGCCCTTAATCCTGGTCGCCATGCTTCGTGAATCCACCAAGTGGTTCTTAAGGACTCGACGTCCAGTGTTTCGCGATACGGCTTTACGTGCAGACGCAAATGCTCCCACGGGTCTTGGTACATTGCCGCTTCTTTGCGGTCCATGTGTTGTCCGAAATCGATGATGTAGGCGCCACGCGGGCGTTGCGCCAGATCGTGCGCGTTGACGAACGGGAAGACGACATCAGAGTTCGGACGGCCGTTGACGTTGGTTGGCTGCGCGAGCATCTGTTGTCCCAGATCATGGGTGAGATCAAAGGGGCCGTTTCTGATGTCTCCCTGAAACGCTGTGTGAGCATTCTCGACCAGTTCCGTCGCCGACGCAATGTATCGAGGACCGCTCGTCAAGTTGGGGTTGATTTGCGCAACCGACACTCCGTCAAGCAACAGATGAGTTTCGCTGCCATCATCTTGCCCAACTAACGAGATGCGCACTGCGGCCCCGTCGTTGATCCATTCTTCGTCCGAGTAGGCGAAGAAGATCGCACCGGATTCAGCGATACGCTCCAGCACTGGCCGGCTGAACGCTCCGCGAATGTTCTGAGTGGCGAGCAGGCCAGCGCGACGAGATTCTCCGACGGCGATCTGACGACGGGCGAGCTCGTGCCAGTACACGCAAAAGTCGATTCTGCCGTCAAGATCGTCGGCGTAAGCCGCACGGAGACGGTCGACGTAGCGGTCCGTGAGTTCCTTGCGCATCCGCTTCATACCGAGGAATGGAGGATTGCCAACGATGAAATCCGCTTCCGGCCATTCTGCGGGTACAGGATCCCCTCTCTCGTCCCTACCGAGGATTGCGTCGCGACATTCGATCTGCTCAATCCGACCCAGAATTGGTTCGCGCGTAGCATCCAATCCGCGTTCGTGGTTCCACTGGAGGTGGCCAATCCACAGAGACACTCGTGTCAGGTCGACTGCGAACTCGTTCTTGTCTATGCCCAGCAGATTGTGCGGACCGATCCGTCGTTGTCGTGGACTGGGATCAACCGTGACGGCCCACTCAATGAAATCCTGCTCGAGATCCTTGAGGGCACGTAGAGCGGTGTAGAGGAAGTTGCCAGAGCCGCAGGCAGGATCAAGTACGCGGACTCTGCTCAGCCGCTCATGGAATGCACGGATTCGACCCTTAGCTGAGTCGGGTGATGGATTGTCCTCAAGATCGAGATGCCCGTTGAACCCGTAGTCTCCAGGTGGTTCTCCGACTGCCGATTCGCTGGGCAGGTCCGCCTTGAGAGCAGCGAACTCAGCCCGCAACGGGTCGAGCACCACTGGCTCGATCACTCGCATGATGTTGTCGGGATCGGTGTAGTACGCGCCAAGCGGGGTGCGGCTCTCCGGGTCAAGTCCCCGCTCGAACAGGGTTCCGAAGATCGCCGGATTGATCCTCGACCAGTTCAACTCGGATGTTTCCAGGAGGATTTGCGCCAAGTCTTCGCTGATCGGAAGCGTCTCGATCGCGGCGGTCGATTCGTCGAACAATCCGCCGTTGAACCAGCGAATATAGAACGCGCCAAACGTGCGTTTGTTCTCGCTGGCCATCGCCTCGAAAAGCTGACTAAAGACCTCGTCAGCGTCCTCCGACGAGTAAGCGAGGTTGTCGAAGATGTCGTGGATCGGCTCCTGCCTGTTGCCGCGACGGTTGCGGAACAGCCCGATGCTCTCGGCGAACATGCAAAAGATGATGCGGTTGAGGAATCGGGCGACTACGGCCGGATCGTGATCCTCGGCCCGCAGCGCGTCCGCCACCTCGCCGAACTTGGCGGCAGCGGTCTCAGTGATATATCGCGGGTCGTTATTGGGGTGTAGCGCGTCAGGATCGAGGAAGACATCGCGCAAGATGTTGGAGTAGTGGGAGGGGTTCTTCGACAGGTCCTTGAGGTCAAAGCGGATCACTCGCGGGTCGGTGTTGGTGAAGTTGGTGTGGACCTCGAAGTGATTCATGTCGCAGACGACCAGCAGGGGCGGATTGCCCAGACCATCGCGATATCCCAGAAGCTGACCGTAAGCAGCGGTCAAGTCCTTGTTCTTGCCCTTGTATTCCCAGCCGAAACAGCTTTGCTTGCGGACGTCTGCTTGTCCCAATGTGCCGTCGGGTCGTTTGACGCCTTTCTCGAATGCGTACGTGACGCCTTCGGGATCTGCCTCGATTGGGTTTTTGACCCCGAGGACCGCGCAGAGATCAATAAAGTGAGATTGCGCCGCCTGCGTTTCTCCAGCGCTGACCTTGCACCACTTAGAAACCAATTCGTCAACGGTCATCGTCGCTTCGGAAGGCATCCGCTTTGCTCCAACCGCGTAGTCACCAACAACTCCGAAACCCGCTGTGCACTCGTCTGATCCCTGGACCGTCCGATGAACTGAGCGACGAAGCACGCCTGGCCGAGTCGATAGCCCACCGATAGCACTTGGTCCGGTTCCGCCAGTCTACGTCGAACCTACCTCAGAACCAGCAGGTGTCCGTTGACAATGGTCCAACAACCAAGTACATATGTCCTATGGCAAGAAAGCCAGAAAGGCAAGGTTCCGCATGCCCACGCAAACGTCTCCCCCTTCCACATTCCCGACACACCGCATGTTCGGTTCGCACTTGTCAAAATCCGTTCTCTCCCGACAAACCAGGCACAATCCCCGACGTTTTCCGAACAAAATCGAACAAAATCGAACAGAACCGAACAAACTCAGACGTGCGGCAACCTGAAAGAATCTGAAAAAACCTGAAAAAACCTGAAAGCCGAAGCGCGTGATCTCCAGCAAAACACTGGGTTTCCTCACGCCGACACCCTCAGAAAAAAAGTACGCCTGAAAACTGAAACCCTCGAGAACCAGCCGATCCTCGGCCGAACACGAACAGGAAGTGAACCTTGAACTGGCCTTAGTCGCTCAACGCCGCGACCAACAACTCTGACGCCTGCTGCGGATTCGCTTGACCTCGGCTGTGCCTCATGACCTGGCCGACGAGGTATTTGAGGGCGGCTTCTTTGCCCGACTTGTAGTCGCTGACGGCGTCGGGGTTGTCGGTGATGACCTGGTTGATGATTGGGCTGAGGGCGTCTGCTCCGCTGATTTGGCTGAGGCCCTTGGCCTTGACGATGGCGGCCGGGTTGTCGCCGCTTTCGTACATGGTCTCGAAGACGGTTCGAGCCTGGCTTCGGGAGATGTCTCCGGAGACGATCAGGCCGACCAGTTCGGCGATGTGACTTGGCCGGATCGGCTGATCTTCGAGGTCGGGGTGCGCCGGGTCCTTGTTGATCTGCGCGAAGAGGTCGCCGGTGATCCAGTTGGCGGCCTCTCGGGCGTTCGTGGCGTCGTTGAGTGCCGCGATGGTTTGCTCGAAGTAGTCGGCCCGGTCCGGCTCCTCGGTGAGGAGATTGGCATCGAACTCGCCCAGGCTGTAGTCGGACTGGAATCGGGCGCGGCGCTGTTCGGGCAGTTCCGGAAGCTGCGCTCGGATCGATTCGACCTCTTCAGGGGTGATCGAGAGCGGCGGCAGGTCCGGCTCGGGGAAGTAGCGATAGTCGTGGGCGTCCTCTTTGGAGCGCTGAGAGAGCGTGATCAGCCTGACTTCGTCCCAGCCGCGGGTCTCCTGATCGATTCGTCCTCCGCTGCGAAGCACCTCCGCCTGCCGAATGACTTCGTACTCGAGCGCGCTGTGGACGCCGCGCAGGGAGTTCATGTTCTTGATCTCGACCTTGGCGCCGAGCTCAGTCGCACCGATGGGTCGCAGCGAGACGTTCGCGTCGCAGCGGAAGGAGCCTTTCTCCATGTCGGCAGTGGAAACGCCCAGGTATCGGAGGATTCGTCGGAGTTGGACGAGATAGGTGCGCGCTTCATCGGGCGAGCGCATGTCCGGCTCGGAGACGATCTCCATCAGGGGGACGCCGGAGCGGTTGACATCGATGAGCGAGAAGCGCTCGCCAGCCTCGTTCTCGCGATGCAGCAAGCGGGCAGTGTCCTCCTCCAGGTGGACGCGGGTGATCCCGATTTGGCGCTTACCCAGGTCCTCGGTCTCGACATCCATCCAGCCGCCCTCGGAGAGCGGCATGTCGTACTGCGAGATCTGGTAGCCCTTCATCAGGTCGGGGTAGGGATAGTTCTTGCGGTCGAACTTGGAGAGTTCGGGGATCGTCATGTTGAGCGCGAGCGCCGTGCGGATCGTCCACTCAACGGCGGTCTTGTTGATCACCGGCAGCGTGCCGGGCATGCCGAGGCAGAGCGGGCAGACGTAGGTGTTGGGTTCGGAGGAGGCGTAGTCGGCCGGACAGCGGCAGAACATCTTGCTCTGGGTGCGAAGCTGACAATGCACCTCGAGTCCGATCACGGTCTCGAATTCGGTGGCGGCAGCTGGTGAGGTTTGAGTGGTCATGGAGGTCAGTTTACCTGTCTGCTGCTGTTAGTCTGAGGCAAGTATTTCGCCGCGCGTGAGCGGCGTCGGGGGTACGTGTCCTGCATGAGCACTGAGGTTTATTCGCCGCGAGCCGGGCTGTCGGAAACAATGTCGGAGGTCCGCCCGCTGCGGATGCTGCACACCTCGGATGTTCACCTGGGGGCGTACACGTCGCAGCCGTACAGAACCGACGCAGGTGGGTCGGATGTGCTGGAACCGGCGCTCAAGGCATTCAAGCACGTGCTTGAGCTTGGCATTGAGGCTGATGTCGATGTGGTGGCCATCGCCGGCGATTTCTTTGACCACGTACGCGTCAAGCGACCCTACGTCGAGGTCACTGGCGAGCTGATGGCGGCCGCCGGTCGTCCGGTGGTTGTGCTTCCCGGCAACCACGACCCGCACATGCCTGACGGCATTTATGAGAAATTTGAAGACGCCTTCCCCTCCAACGTCCATATCATTGCTTCGGCTGAAGGCGAGCTGATTTTGCTCGAGGACATCGGCATTCAGTTCTGGGGTCAGGCTCACGAGAGCTACAACGACTTCTCGCCGGCGTCGGCGATGCCGGCCTGGGCGAACGGCTCGGAGCAGTACATCTGGCGCGTGGCGATGGCTCACGGCTACTACGTGGGCACCGGCGAGTCGCGCTATTCGTACCAGATTCATGCTTCCGAGATTGCGTCGATGGGCGCCGACTACGTCGCGCTCGGTCACATCGACGTCCATGAGGGCGTCGGCGACGGCACGGTGCCTGCCTACTACCCGGGCGCGCCGCGTCACTCCGGTGGGGCGACGATCGTCGATTTTGCCGCGGACGGGACGACAGTGCGTCATGAGTTGCATGATGGCGCCGGGACTGATCCCCAGACCGCGGGAAATCCGATGATGGAAGCGCGT